>CAWBQV010000002.1:0-2072500 GCA_963790975.1 uncultured Alphaproteobacteria bacterium | reverse complement strand
CGGTGATCGAGGATCTGGTCCGCATCTATTCCTACGACGTCGACTTCGAGCGCAAAGTGCAGCCGGGCGAACTCGTTCGACGTGCTCTATGCCGACGACGAGAGCGGCGAAGGCCACAACGAAGTGCGCTATGCAGCGCTGTCGGTCGGCGGCGAAACCAAGAAATATTACCGCTTCCAGACCGCCGACGACGGCGTCTTCGACTACTATGACGAGACCGGCAAGAGCGCCAAGAAATTTTTGGTGCGCAAGCCCGTCGCCACCGGGATGATGACGTCGCCGTTCGGCTGGCGCACCCATCCGCTTCTCCATATCAGCGAGCTGCATACCGGCGTCGATTGGGGCGCGCCGTTCGGCACGCCGATCTTCGCCGCCGGCAACGGCGATATCGAGGAGATCGGGCTCAAGGGCGGTTATGGCAAATATGTCCGCATCCGCCACGCCAACGGTTACGAGACCGCTTACGGCCACATGACCGCGTTCGCGCGCGGGCTCGACGTCGGCAGCCATGTGCGCCAGGGCCAGATCATCGGCTTTGTCGGCTCCTCGGGGCTCTCGACCGGCTCGCACGTGCATTTCGAGATCATCGTCAACGACCGCTTCGTCGATCCGATGCGCATAAAACTGCCGCGCGGCCGCGTGCTCGACGGCGACACGCTTGCCGCCTTCAGCCACGATCGCGACCAGCTCGATGCCGTGCTGTCGCACGCGCCGGGCCCGCATATCGCTCAGGGCCAAAGCAATCAGGGACAAAGTAACAATAATAATGTCGCGCAGGCGCATTAGAGATTAGATGGCGCAAAATCCGATGGCGGACGATCGCATCGAAGTGCGTTCGAGCCGGTTTTGGGCGCTGCTTCACTTCAATCTGACGCGCTTGATATTCCCCGCCCGCATGACCGCCGACCCGGTCGGCGTCTCAACCAACATCGTCGACTTCTGGCTCACCCCGTGGCGGCGCGTCGACGAGCATTTGCCGATGTCGCACATCGCCGAGATCGGCCATGTCCGCGGCTTCTTCTGGGACGCGATCAGCGTCGAGAGCTCCGGCGGGCTCAATCCGCTGCGGGTGTTCGGCCTGCCGAAATCGCAAGCGCGCACTTTCGTCGACAATGTACGCGAGCGGGTCAACGCGTCTTCTCCTGCCCCGCGCTAGCGGGGAAGGGGGACCGCGCACTTGCGCGGTGGAAGGGGCGCGGGCCTCAACGCTCCTCAGGTGCAGCAAGGTAATGTCGGCGCCGAAACTTTTCTTCGACGGCAACTAAGCGTCAATTCAGTCGCCCCCCCACCATCCTTCGGATGGTCCCCTTCCCCGCTTTCGCGGGGGCGGATGAAAAAGCGTTACGCCGCCGCTGCTACCGCCGCGCCGTTGAAGACCAGGCCGTCGCGGCCGGCGGAGATTTTCACCTTCTCGCCGTCCTTGATCTTGCCGGCGAGGATGAGCTCGGCGAGCGGATCCTGCACCGCCTTCTGGATCACGCGCTTGAGCGGCCGCGCGCCGTAAGCCGGTTCGTAGCCTTTGTCGGCGAGCCAGTCGCGCGCCTTGGGCTCGAGCGTGATCGTGATCTTGCGGTCGTCGAGAAGTCTTTGCAGACGCTCCATCTGGATATCGACGATGCGGCCCATCTGGTCGCGCTTCAACCGGTGGAACAGGATGATCTCGTCGACGCGGTTCAAAAATTCCGGCCGGAAATGCGCGCGCACTTCGGCCATGACGACGTCGCGAACCTTATCGGTATCTTCGTTCTCCGCCTGCGCCACCAGATATTCGGCGCCGAGATTAGACGTCATCACGATCAGCGTGTTGCGGAAATCGACGGTGCGGCCCTGGCCGTCGGTCAGCCTTCCGTCGTCGAGCACCTGCAACAGCACGTTGAACACGTCCGGATGCGCCTTCTCGATCTCGTCGAACAGCACGACCTGATAGGGCCGCCGCCGCACCGCTTCGGTGAGCGCGCCGCCTTCGTCATAGCCGACATAGCCGGGCGGCGCGCCGATCAGCCGCGCCACCGAATGCTTTTCCATATATTCCGACATGTCGATGCGGATCAGCGCATGCTCGTCGTCGAACAAAAACTGCGCCAGAGCCTTGGTCAGTTCGGTCTTGCCGACGCCGGTGGGCCCAAGGAACATAAACGAACCGATCGGCCGGTTCGGATCCTGCAAGCCCGCCCGCGCCCGGCGCACCGCCGCGGCGACCGATTTCACGGCTTCCGCCTGGCCGACCACGCGCTTGCCGATCTGCTCCTCCATCTTGAGAAGCTTCTCGCGCTCGCCTTCGAGCATGCGGTCGACCGGAATGCCGGTCCAGCGCGCCACCACCTGCGCGATATGGTTCGCGGTCACCGCGTCTTCGGCGACCACGGCGCCTGAGGTTGCGGCCTCGGTCGATTTGAGCTTGCCTTCGAGCTGGGGAATGACGCTGTACTGCAATTCGCCGGCGCGCTGATAATCGCCACGGCGGATGGCGTCAGCGAGATCGTTCTTCGCGGTGTCGAGTTGCTTTTGCAATTCGGCCGCCGACGACAGCTTGTCCTTCTCGGACTTCCATTTCGCCGTCAGCGCGTCGGCCTTTTCCTGCAGGCCAGCGAGATCCTTCTCCAGCCGCTTGAGCCGGTCCTTGGAGGCCGGATCGCGCTCTTTCTTCAGCGCCTCCTGCTCGATCTTGCTGCGCACGATTTCGCGGTCGAGATTGTCGAGCTCTTCCGGTTTGGAATCGATCTGCATGCGCAGCCGCGCCGCCGCCTCGTCGATCAGGTCGATCGCCTTGTCGGGCAGGAAACGGTTGGTGATGTAGCGGTTCGACAAAGTCGCCGCCGCAACCAGCGCCGCATCGGTGATCCGCACCTTGTGGTGCGCCTCGTATTTTTCCTTCAAGCCGCGCAAAATCGAGATCGTGTCCTCGACGGTGGGCTCGTCGACATAAACCGGCTGGAAGCGCCGTGCCAAGGCGGCGTCCTTCTCGACGTGCTTTTTGTATTCGTCGAGCGTGGTGGCGCCGATGCAATGCAATTCGCCGCGCGCCAGCGCGGGCTTGAGCAGGTTCGACGCATCCATCGCGCCGTCGGCTTTGCCGGCGCCGATGATGGTGTGCATCTCATCGATGAACAGCACATAGAGGCCGGCCGAGCCGGTGACTTCCTGCAATACGGCTTTCAGCCGCTCCTCGAATTCGCCGCGATACTTTGCGCCGGCAATTAGCGCGCCCATGTCGAGCGCGAGAAGCTTCTTGTCTTGCAGCGTCTCCGGCACGTCGCCGTTGACGATGCGCAGCGCCAGGCCCTCGACGATCGCGGTCTTGCCGACGCCCGGCTCGCCGATCAGCACCGGATTATTTTTCGTCCGGCGCGAAAGAACCTGGATGGTGCGGCGGATTTCTTCGTCGCGCCCGATGACCGGATCGAGCTTGCCGTCGCGTGCCGCCTGCGTCAGGTCGCGGGCATATTTCTTCAGCGCATCGTAGGCGTTTTCCGCCGACGCCGAATCCGCGGTGCGGCCCTTGCGCAAGGCCTCGATCGCCGCATTCAAAGTCTGCGGCGTGACGCCGGCATTGGCGAGGATCTTTCCGGCTTCGCTGTTTTTCTCCAGCGCCAGCGCGAGCAAAAGCCGCTCAACGGTGACAAAACTGTCGCCGGCCTTCCCGCCCGCCTTCTCGGCGGTATCGAACACCCGCGCCAAAGCCGGATCGAGATAAACCTGCCCCGCCCCGCCGCCGGAAATTTTCGGCCGCTTGGCCAGCGCCGCCTCGACATCGGCCAGCGCCTTGCGCGAATTGCCGCCGGCGCGATCGATCAGCCCCGCGGCGAGCCCTTCGGGATCGTCGAGCAGGACCTTCAACAGATGTTCGGGGGCGAATTGCTGGTGTCCCTCGCGCTGGGCGAGCGACTGGGCAGACTGCACGAAACCGCGGCTGCGGTCGGTATATTTTTCGAAATCCATAACGACACCCTTCCCTCGGCCTGCTCCGGTCGCCCTGATAGATTACGGCGCGGCCGGACCATCGTCATTGGGTTGATTTCGCCGGCAATTCCATGAGGCAAATCAGGGAAAACCGGCACTTGCGGTGAACCCCCGAAGGCGATCCACCAGCAATAAATATGGGGGCGGATGGCGGCAGGAAAAGAGGTAATTCCGCAAGAAATTCGGCCGAATTTCGCTTTCTCTTACTTCGTCATTGCCGGGCTTGACCCGGCAATCCATGCGGCACCGGGGCGTGGAGTGCCAGCGAGACGCGAGCTACCTCAACTCTCGTTAGTCAGCTACCCCACCCCGAATTCGCTTGCATACGTTCGATTCCTTGAAGATTTCAGTGTCACCCCGTTTGCGAATGTTTGGACCGATACTCAGACCGGTGCATTTGCCGATGAAAAAATTTACGTGGTGCAGACAAATACAAAGGTGGTCGAACGGTGCATTCTAATGTGCACAAATCCCGGAGACCTTGTACTCGATCCCACGTGCGGATCAGGCACAACGGCCTATGTCGCCGAGCAATGGGGCCGCCGATGGATCACGACCGACACCAGTCGCGTGGCGTTGACGCTCGCCCGCGGTCGGCTGATGGGTGCGAAGTACGATTATTATCTCCTCAAGGACAGTAGGGAGGGCGCAGAGCAGGAAGGCGAGATCACCGGTAAGCCGCCAGCGGACGGTCCTTTCACCAACAATATCCGTCATAGTTTCGTATATGAGCGCGCTCCGCACGTGACGCTCAAATCAATCACCAACAATGCCGAGATCGACGTAATCTGGGGACGCTTGCAGAGGACGCTGGAGCCGCTGCGCGACAAGCTCAACAAGGCACTCAAGCAGACTTGGGAAGAGTGGCAGGTTCCGCGCGAGGCTGAAGAAACATGGCCGGCCGCGGTCAAAGAAACGCATGCCGCGTGGTGGGAGGCGCGGCGGGCGAGGCAGAAGGAGATCGACGACTCTATCGCGCGCAACGCCGATGTCGAATTTCTCTACGACCGGCCCTACAAGGCGCGCGGCGTCGTACGCGTGGCCGGGCCGTTCACTGTGGAGAGCCTGTCGCCGCATCGTGTGCTGCCGATGGGCGAGGACCCATATTTAGAGGAATTGTTGGCGGCGGGCGAAGATCCGTCCACAATCAAACCGGGAGCGGCAAAGGAAGACGTGGATGGCCGGGTCAGGCCCGGCCATGACGACGGAGGCATGGTCCAGACTGACTTCGCGCAGGTGGTGTACGAGAACCTTAAGGCCTCCGGTGTGCAGAACACCAAGAAGGGCGAGCGGCTGACGCTGGAGAATCTCCGGCCATTCGCCTCGCGCACCGGGATGATCCAGTTCGAGGGCCGCTACATGGAGAAAGGCGCGAGCAAACGCGCTGCGGTTTGCATCGGCCCGGAGTACGACACGGTAGGCTATGACCTTGTCCGCCGCGCTGCCCGCGAGGCTGCTGATATGTTCGACATGCTGATCGTGTGCGGCTTTGCGTTTGCGCCGGAGGTTGACGACACGCGGCTCAGTTTCGGCAATCTCACTATACTGAAAGCGCGCATGAACCAGGACTTGCGCATGGCCGACAAGCTCAAAGCTACTGGCGCGGGCAACCTTTTCGTGGTGTTCGGCGAGCCGGACATCGTCATTCACAAGCTCAAGGACGATATGCTGAAAGTCGAAATCCGCGGCATGGATATTTTTGATCCGACCACCGGCGAGGTTCGCTCTTCCGGCGGCAAGGAACTGATGAACGATGTCGCCGCGTGGTTCATCGACAACGATTATGACGAAGAGAGTTTTTTCGTGCGTCGGGCATATTTCGTCGGCAATGACCCCTACGAAGGACTCAAGCGCGCCCTCAAGGCCGAAATCGATGACGCGGCCTGGGCTGAGCTGAATTCCACAATCTCCCGTCCATTTCCCCGTCCCGAGCACGGCCGCATCTGCGTCAGGGTGATCAACCACTTTGGCGATGAGGTGCAGAAGGTGTTCCAGGTCTAGGGCACTTTTTAATGGTCGCATATTAAGTGACCTAGCCCTTGACATTCGTCACCGTTTCGGTTACGTTCCCGAACGAATCAAATCTCGCCCTCAGGGACGCCGTCCGGGTGATGCCGGACGGCAGGGGCGAGTGCGGTGCCTGCGGGCGGGGCTTCATCATCCCCGCTCTCGGGCGGCTCGGGCATCACACCCTCCCGGCACTATGACCGGGGCGCGAGGTGCTCGCTGGGCTGGGACAGGTTGGGGCGGGTAACACCCGCTTAAACGGCGCAAAGTCTCCGCCCCCAGGTTGGGGCGGGCGTACAGGATCGAGCGCTCCGCCACGTCCCAGGAAGCGTGGCCTGAAGCTGAGCCTTGGGGACGAAAGTCCCTCTGGCGAGAACCGTGGTGGAACGCCGACAGGCGAGCGCGCCCGCAAGCGGAGGGTCGGCGCAAGCCGATTGCTCCGTGGCGCGACCCGCACGCCGCTTGCGTGCGGGACATCTGGAATGCGTCTGTCGGCGTTCCGCTTCCCTTATTTCTTCTTGTAGGATGGGTAGAGCGCAGCGAAACCCACCGCCGCTTGATAAAAGTTGATGGGTTTCGCTGCGCTCTACCCATCCTACACTTCGCTGTTTGACAAAACTCGGGCGCGGATGCGTCGCGAGAACGAGATTGCTTTATCCGCCCCCGCGGTAGCGGGGGAGGGGGACCATGCGCAGCATGGTGGAGGGGGCGTCTGACTCGTCGCTTCGTTGTCGCTGCAGAAGGACCATTAGCAAGGAAGGACAAAGCTCGGATGCCGGAGCAAATCGGAAGCGGCTGTGCCACGTTGAGGGCGGCGCCCCTTCCACCGCGCTCCGCCATAGCCGATGCCTTGCATCGGCGTTCTTTACGTAAAGTACGGCGGCCGAAGACCGCCTATGCCCCCTCCCCCGCTATCGCGGGGGCGGATGGAACCTCACATCTTCAACAGCCGCTTGGCGTTGCCGGAGAGGATCTTGGCCTTGTCCTCGTCGCACAGCGGCACCGATTCCATCCATTGCGTCGCGGGCTTGTTCATCACGAACGGCCAGTCGACCGCGAACAGGATGTGGTCGATGCCCATTTCCATGACGCAGCACAGCAGCGCCGGATTGGAAAAATTGCCGCTCGTGGTGATGTAGAAATTGTTGCAAAACACGTCGCGGAAACTCATCGATTTCTGGCCCGGCCGCGCCAGCGCGGAATCCACCCGCCAGACCAGAAACGGCAGCGTCTCGCCGAGATGGCCGAGGATGATTTTCAGCTTCGGGTGCTTGTCGAACACGCCGGAGAGAATGAGCCGGATGGCAAGCGTCGCGGTCTCCACCGTGTAGCCCCAGGCGGCGCGCGTCAGCGAGGGAAAGTCGGCGGCGTAGTCGCCGTAATAGATTTTCAGCACGTCGGGCTGCGGCAGGCCGGGATGCAAATAGACCGGCAGATCGAGCGCTTCGGCGCGCGCATAGATCGGCCAGAATTTCTTGTCGTCGAGGAAGGTGCCGTTGGCGAGGCCATGCAGCATGGCGCCCTTAAAGCCGAGCTTTGCAGTACGTTCGAGCTCGTCGGCGGCGGCGTCCGGCACCGCGGTCGGCAGCGCCGCGAAGGCGGCGAGGCGTTTGGGATTTTTGGCGACCGCGGCGTGGAGCCGGTCGTTGACGCGGCGCGTGAGCGCAACGGCGGTCTCGGCGGGAAGCTTTTGCGTCGACGGCGCGCCGTGCGAGATCACCTGGATGTCGATCGACGCCTCGTCCATCTCCTTGAGCCGCAGCGCGCCGAGATCGTAGAGCCGCGTCATCTGATCGCCGGGCCGCCCGGCCTCGCCGCCGGTGTAGGTCTTGGCGAGCTCGTCGTCCCAATAATGCTCCTCGAGCGCGATCACGGCACAATGCGGTTTCTTGAACATGACTTTACCCTCTGCCTCCCTGTTTTATCGGCCGTGGGTGTTAGCAAGCCGGGTAAAAAGTGTCACCTGCGATCGCACCGACAGGCGGGAATAAAACCGCGGCGCAAGCGTTCATAATTGATGGCAAGGTCCGGGAACGATCGGATCGGCGCCGGGTTGGTGGGCGACAGCGATGGAGAAACACGATGCGTGCGATTTTGGCCGCGATTTTGCTCGCGGCGGCGTTTACCGGGCCGGGGGCGTTTGCGCAATCCTCGTCGAGTTACCGCTATTGCCTGCATACCGACGACGGGCTGGAATGCGCCTATAACCAAATCGAGCAATGCATGGCGTCGCGGCGCGGCACGACCGACTTCTGCCAGCCGAACAATACCTATTCCGGCCCGGCGAATTTGCGCTCGCCCGGCTGATCCGGCGACAGCGGTGCCGGGGGCCGGCGCTCAGGCGCTAATCGGATGGGCGCGGTAATAGGCGGCGTCATCGGCGCTTTGCTTGAAACTTTCGCGGCCGCGCCAGGCGACGTGCCGCGAGGCCATGTCGGCGCCGTAGCGGACGCGGAACAACAGCGTGCGTTGCAGGCCATTGGCATATTCGTGCACTTCGCCCGGCGGATGGACGACGAAGGCGCCGGGGCTAACGGCGATGGTCTCGGTCGGCGTGCGCATCAAGCCGCCGCCTTCGAAGCAGAAATAGATTTCGGTGGCCTGGGGATGGCAATGGTAGGGGCTGATCTGGCCCGGCTCCCAGCAGGCCACGGTGAAGTCGCCGCCTTCGATCGAGCCGAGGATTTTCTCGACGTGCTTGTGCGGGTCAAATTGCGCCTCACGCGGCAGGCTGAACACATGCATCGCTCGTCTCCTTGTCCGTCTCTGTACATCGTTTGGGCACGTTTTTTGCAGGGTTTTGCCATGTCGGACTTAGGCGAGTTTTAGGCCATATCGGCGGGCTTTGCTAAGGGTGTGTGGGCGCCGATTTATTTGGCGGTTACGGGCAAGGCTTGCGGCAAGCCAAGCGGCTCTTGCAAAGCTGCCCTGCTGCGGCGCACCATACTGAATGATTGAGTCGGTCGTGTAATAAACAACGGGGGATGCGCCGGAGCGGGGGCAGCAACGACTGCCAAGGATTACGTTATGGCTCATCGTATGGCCCATCTCGCCGAAAAGGCCCACCTCGACAAAGCGACGCTCGCCCGGGTGAATTCCGGCATCATGCTCGGTCTGATCGGCAGCGGCCTTGTGGCCTGCGCGATAGGCGCCGTGATCTACGACGTCGGCCGTTGGTTTTCGGTCTGGTAGACTTCGCTCTGGTAGACTTCGCTCTGGTAGATACGGCCAAAATTCTCTGTCCGGCGACCGCCTTACGGCGCTGACAAAGCTCGGATTTCCGGCCGGTTTCCACGGCAAACCCCAAGTAACACGACATTAATTGTGGCGGGCGTAATCTTGCCCCCTCCATGCGCGCGGACGAGGGGCGAAGATGAGCGAACGCCGCAATTCCAGACGGTCGAAAAGCTTTCTGCGCGGCTTCGTCTATGTCAGCCACAAGCGCGGCGCGCTCGCCTGCCTAGTCCGCGATCTGTCCGAGAAGGGCGCCCGCATCATCTTTTCCGACCAGGTGACGCTGCGCGACGTCGTCGATCTCTACATCCCGCAGCGCGAGCAGACGCTGCGCGCACGGGTGCAGTGGCGCAAGAACGACGAGATCGGTCTTGGCTTCACCGAGATCGAGCGCGCGGTGGAGGCTTCGCCGACGGCAGGCGAAATCGCCGAGCGCGTCGCCATGCTCGAAGCCGAAATCGTCTCGCTGCGCACCATGCTCAAGCGCATGAAGGCCGAAAATGCCGACGGTTTTGACGAAGCCGTCGCTTAAGCCAGACCTCGCGCAACCGCCCTCGCCTTCGCCATCGCCGGCCTGATAGTCTCCCCCGACAACACCTAAAGGGAGATGATCATGGCCAAGGGCTATTGGGTTGCGACCTATTTTTCGGTTTCCAATCCGGACGCGCTTGCGGAATACGCCAAACTTGCCGGCCCGGCGCTCGCTGCCGCCGGCGGCAAAGTTCTTGCCCGCGGCACCGCCGCCAAATCCTACGAGAAGGGGCTGAAGCAGCGCACCGTGCTTATCGAATTCGACAGCGTCGACAAGGCCGCCGCCGCCCACGACAGCCCCGCCTACCAGGCCGCGCTGAAAGTGCTCGGCAACGCCGTCGAACGCGACTTGCGGATCGTCGAAGGGCTCGCCTGACGGGAGCGCGCCGCTAGTCGCGGAAAATCTTCTCGCCCTGCAGGTCGATGATCTGGCGCGCTTTGTTGATGGTGAAATTGACCGCGTCGTTGTAGGACGCGTAGGCGTCGGCGCGGATGAAGCGGTGCTCCTTCGTTACGCCGCCGATCTCGCGCTCGATGGTGCCCGCGGTGTGGTAGTGGCCGTTCTCGGCATAGGGCGCGGCGCGGATGATGTAGCCTTTGTACTCGACCGGCTCGGCGGGCTTTGCGGTTTTTGCGCCGCCAGTGCCGCCGCCGAACAGCGTGCGCCAGATCGACATCGTCGGCCTCCCGGTTCGTTAGCGTCTTTCATGCGCCAGCGGGGAATGTTACTCCTCAACGGCACTGCGTGCATCCCTCTGTCACCATGCATCCCTGTCACGGAGTCCGAAAATGCCGAAAGCCTATTGGGTGAGCTGCTACCGTTCGATTTCCGATCCGCAAAAAGTCGCGGCTTATGCCAAGCTCGCGCCGCTCGCGGTCACGCCGTTTGGCGCCCGCTATATCGCGCGCGGCGCGGCGGCCGAGGCCTTCGAGTCCGGCCAGAAGGAGCGCATCGTGATCTCGGAATTTCCGAGCCTGGAAAAGGCGATCGCGGCCTATAAAAGTCCGGCCTATCAGGAAGCGCTCAAGGCGCTCGGCGACGGGGCGGTGCGCGATATCCGCATCATCGAAGGCTTGGAGTAACCATTGCGGCGAGTGCCACGGCGGGGCGCGATTGCCAAATGGGGTAAACGCCCCTATATACGCGCCATTCGCGATTTAGCCTGCCTTGCTGTCTCGCCTTAACGGGCCTTTCTCAAGACCACGCAAAATCCGGATTGACGACCGCGCGAATGGTCGCGCGGCCCCAAAACGCATGATGCGTTTTCACATGGAGGGCCATATGGCTCAAGGTACTGTTAAGTTTTTCAACGCCCAGAAGGGCTACGGCTTCATCGTGCAGGATGGCGGCGGACCCGATGTGTTCGTTCACATCTCCGCGGTCGAGCGCGCCGGCATGAGCTATCTCAACGAAGGCCAGAAGCTGACCTTCGATGTCGAAGCCGACCGCCGCAGCGGCAAATCCGCCGCGACCAATCTGCAGGCGGTCTAACCGACACCTATATAGGGCGCCGGCGTCATAATGGCGCCGGCGTTTTTTGTTTCCGTCCCGCCGGCGCACGATCATGCGTCTGGAACAATAATAAGGAGAACAACAATGCCTAGAAAGCCGGGATTGAATTCCGAATTCGTCATGTTCGACGTCGTCTACGAGGACGGCACGCAGCGCTCCAACCGCAAGGTGCCGCGCGAACTGACCGGCGGGCTCGAGGGCGACAAGCCGGCGCACGGCTTTCTGATCGAGCAGGACCGCGAGATCGCGGAAAAATCCGGCCGGCCGCCGGCCAAGATCAAGAACATCACGCGCTCCGGCGCGAAGAAGAAGTCGCGCGATCTGTCCTGGGCGCAGACCGGCTGATTTTCTATCGATAGCCGGTGCGCGCGAAATGCTCGCGCAACAGCGCGACGTTACGGCGGTTGGCGCGGAAGAACACGTCGAACGCATCGCCGGCCAAGGGCACGGCGCCGATCGTACCTTCGAGCAGCACATTGGCGAGCATGCGCGCGAACAGCAAACGCGGCACGCCGAGCCGGTGCGCCTCATAAAGCAGATAACACGACAGCAGTGACGCCGCGGCATCGCCGATGCCGGGGACGAGGCGCAACAGCGATTCCACGCCGAAGCGCACCTTCGTTCCCGGCACAATGAAGGCCGTGTCGAAGGCGGTGGCGAGCATGTCGAGCCGGTCGAGCGCGGCGCGGCGGGAGGCCGCGTCATACGTCCCTGCGCCCGAATAGACCCCGGCAAAGCCGCTGCGTGAGAAGGCCATTTCCGTTCGTCCGTTTCGCGCCCCGATGCGACAGATGGGAAGGACGCGGGCAAGTGCAAGGGCGCGTGCTCCGATGCGCGCGCTGCGCTAGTCTGCCGGGCCCACCTCAACCGCCGCGGAGACGCCCCATGGCCGACATCAAAATCCTCAATCCCGAAAGTCTCGGCAAGCCGCTCGGGCAATATTCGCAATTGACGCGGGTGAAGGCGTCGGAGTTTTTGTTCATCGCCGGGCAAGTCGGCGCCGGCAAGGACGGCAAGGCGCCGGCCGATTTCGAGGCGCAATGCGCGCTCGCCTTCGCCAATATCGGCGCGGCGCTTGCCTCGCAGGGCGCGGACTTTGCCAACATCGTCGAGTTCACGACCTATCTCGTGCATTCCCAAGACATCTCCAAATTCATGGCCTACCGCACGCGCGAATTTCCCAAACTGTTCAAGAACGGCGCCTATCCGCCCAACACGCTCCTCATCGTCGACCGCCTGGTGCAGGAGCCGTTTCTGATCGAAGTGAGCGCAGTCGCGGCGCTATAATCTTTCATCCTGCCCCGCGATAGCGGGGAAGGGGGACCGCGCGTAGCGCGGTGGAAGGGACGCGGGCATCGACGCTGCGCGTAGGTTTCCAATTTTCTCTGACCTCCGAGCTTTGTGCGCAGCTCCCTTGCGGATCATTCTTCTGCAACGGCAACGAGGCGGCGTCTCAGACACCCCCTCCACCATGCTTCGCATGGTCCCCCTCCCCCGCTTTCGCGGGGGCGGATTAAAAATTATTCCGGAAATTTGCGCCGCGCTCTGGTCGTCGCCAGTACCGTGTCGCCGGGGCCAAGCGCGTGGATGGTGAACTCGTAAGTGTGCACCTCGCCCGGCGGCGGCGAGGGGCCGACGAAGCCCGAGGCGAAGGCGCCGCATGGCACTTCCGGCTGGCCGCGATAGCCGACAGTGCCGCCGCCGTGATGAAAGCCCGGCTTGTCGAGATCCATCATGGCGAATTGCACATTCACCGTTCCTTCCGGCACGTCGCTCAAGACAAAGTTCGGCGAGCTCGCCGGGCACCATGAAAACGACGCGGAGAACGCCAGCGCGCCGGATGCGCTGAGCAACAGCGCCGGCGCGGCGACCGCGAGCGCCGCGGCGTTACGGGTAAGACGCATGGTGAGCATGTTTGCCACCTGCATTGGTCATGCTTCAGGCGCGCGAAAGTCTAGCACGGTCGCGGCGCCTGCACCTCCTTCTCCCCGCGCGCGGGGAGAAGGTCGGGATGAGGGGGCCTATCCGCTGGCCCGGAATTTCGGCGCTCAGAACTCGCTGAGAGGCCCCCTCACCCTCGCTTCGCTCGACCTCTCCCCGCGCGGCGGGGAGAGGTGAAAAGGGCGGCACTCACGCGTCGCGTTCGCATAACTGGCGTCAGACGATCGTCATAAAAGTGGGAAATTGCGTCTTCGCCGCGCCGGCGTCGCCGCAGCCCGGACTCCACGCTCGCCGCCGGTAGCGCACGATCAAGCCGGAGCGTCAGGCAGCAGGCCGAGCCGCCGCTCTTCTGGAAAACATCGAGCGGCGTCTCGGCCACGGCGTGGCCGCGCTCCTCGAGCGCGCGCCGCAGCTCCGCGCTAGCGCTCGACAACACGACGGTGCGCCCGACACACACCGCATTGGCGGCAAAGCGCGCCGCGTCGGCAGGCTCGAGCGCGATGCGGTCTTGCGGCGCGACACGATCATGGATCGCCGTCAGCGCGGCCGGCGTGAACGCGCCCGGATAATAAATCACCTCCCCGCACGGCAGCGCGCAGAACGCGGTATCGAGATGATAAAAGTTCGCATCCGCCAGCGGTAGCGTCACGCAAGGCAGGCCGAAATAGCTTTCCAGCACGTGCGCCGCGGCGGCGTCGGAGCGAAAGCCGCAGCCGAGCCAGAACAGGCTGCGGCGGGAATCGAAGATGCAATCGCCGGCGCCCTCGAATTTCAGCGCCGCGTGACCGGCCCCCTGCGAGTGGTCCGTTTGGAATGTTAGTTTAGAGCTGGGATTTGCGCCATGGGCTTTGCCGGCCAGACGAGTGCCTCTGGCGCCGGCGGTCGATATCCCAACGAGGAATGCGGCCGCACTTTGTTGTAATGCTGCCGCCAGATTTCGATCATGACCTGCGCCTCTTTCAATGTGTAGAAGATCTCACCGTTTAGAAGCTCGTCGCGCAGCTACTTCCGTCACCCCTATCGCTCGAACCGCATCAGTAACCAGCCCGCCTTGTGCCATCAGAACATCAACCTGCCGAAGCTTCGCGACAACCTCTTCGGCCGTATGCCGCTTCCTCGCCATCGATCTCATCCTCCATGGTCAAAACATACCTCAGGGAGGACCACTTCAAAGGGGGCAGATCAATGACGACCGTTGGATCATTGCGGACGATAGCACGTTTCGACGGAGCGACACGTGACGTAGTTCTTCATCCGGAGATGCAGAGAACGTCCGCTTTTGGCCCATAGCGGACGCGCCGAACGGTGATAGCTTTCGAGGGTAAAACGGACACTAAATGTCAACGCGTTCGCGGAAGCAAATGACCCAAAGCGGACATTGCGGCTGCAATCGAACGGGTCGGAAATGGCGTGGTTCTGATTTTCGTCAGATCAGAAGTGTCAATTACAGTGGTTGCGCCGGTCCAATTTGTGGTGCGCGCACCGGTTTGGCCATGCCATAGAAAACCACGACGCCCTGACCGCCGCAGCGGGTCGAGAGCGCCTCCTTTGGCGTACCAATACAGCTATCAATGTCCTGCCAGTTGTTCGTCACCCAGACGTTCCCTGCGGGATCGATATCGATATCGACTTGCATCTGGAGTCCGCCACCAACGTACCCGCCGGGCGGTGAAATCTGATCGCCGGTCTTCATGCCGGGCGGACAGTAGCGTACCGTAATATAGGCAATGTGCAGTTGTCACAGAACGATCTCGCTGCTGCGCTGAAATCCTACCGCGTCGGTCTGGCTGTTGCAGAGCGGTTAACACAAACGGATCCAAGTGACGCCGGCTGGCAGCGCGATCGGTCAGAGCTGTATATAATAATCGTTGATGTATATCTAAAGATGGGGGAAATAGCCAATGCACTAGACGCGTTGCACCGGTGTCGCGCTATTCTAATCCGCCTCTCACGACTGGCGCCGGACAGCGCCGTTTGGAAGAAGTACCTGGCCTGGGTCGAAGAGACGATCGCGCGGATCAAACAAATTCAATGAGATAGACCAAGTTCGATTTTGTCATCAATCTAGTGCCCCAAAGCGCTTCGATTAACGTGCCACCAACGCTCCTGCGCAAACAGGCGATGTGAGTGGATGGGCCCGCCAATGTCTCCTTCTGGCCCTTAGCTGCCGCCCCGGTCGGCGACAACCGCGGCAGCTTTTGGGGGTAAAGCGGACGCGCCAACCTTCAGCCAGCGCGGCTGCTTATGACCCAAAGCGGACGTGCAACATCCGTCGCGATCGGAAATCCGCTTCAAGGCAGTAACGAGTAGGGACGAAGTATTAGGCTCTTTGGAATTGGGTGTAGTAGCGAAGAAAGCCTCGTAAACTCAAAGCGATAAGGACAAAGTGACATTTTGTGCTGCGCAACACAGCCACATTGGGGGCTCTTGATAAGTTGGAACCAACATTGGGAGGGTTCCATGTTCACAACCACCATTCGAACAAAGGTTCCGACAGAGCAGAGGCATTTCGAGCGAACGAACGTAATCGCGCGGTTCGTCGATCGTCCGAGCGAAGCACGAATGAAGAGCCAGTATTTGACTTTCCCTTTTGCGTACTGAAACACGATGGGTGATCCCCGCGTAGCTCAGGGACCATCGCGGCAGCGACACGAACCGATGGAGGCAATCCATGTCGAAGCTCTTGAAACTTATCGGCTTGGCGATCGGACTCACGTTTGTGGCGATCGCGTTCAGCGGCGCAAAATACGTACATCGTTCATGCAGCCAGACCACCGTGTTAGGTTTCCAAACATGTACGGGCAATGTCCAATTCGGGCCCGCTGACGATTCTAGCTACCTCACCACGTGAACAGAGAGTCGTTCAAGGCAAACGTCAGTGGGGTAACCGCGCGGATCGCGCTGACGTGGAATAGAGATGGTGTTTGTCGCGGTGTATGAGTCCGCTATTGGCCCAAAGCGGACTCGCCAGCTGTCCGTCTTCGTGTCCGTTATTGGGGGTAAAGCGGACACGGTCGCCGTCAGCCGGCGCGGCAGCTAATGACCCACAGCAGACATCGGCGGCCACAATCTGCTGTGATGCACAACGTCGCGGTTGGCTGCTAAGATTTACGCCTCGACCTGAGGGCTAAGGCATGAGGCGGCGGGAGTTCATATCGCTTATCGGTGGCGCGGCAGCAACGTGGCCGTTCGCTGCGCGTGCGCAGCAACCGGCGATGCCGGTGATCGGATTCCTCAGGAGCACATCAGCCAATGCTTCGGCCAACCTCGTGGCGGCATTACGACGCGGCCTCGCTGAAGCCGGCTATACCGAGGGACAAAACCTCGCGATCGAATTCCGCTGGGCGGAGGATCAAGGGGAGCGACTGCCGGGATTGGTAGCCGATCTCATTCGCGATCGGTGCGCCGTAATCATAGCCGGCGGCGACGCTGAAGCGCACGCCGCCAAGGCGGCGACCAGCTCGATACCCATCGTGTTTGCTACCGGCGCAGACCCGGTCAAAGTCGGCCTCGTGTCTAGCCTCAACCGGCCTGGAGGCAATCTCACCGGCATTTCCTTCTACAACAGCGCCGACCTGATTTCGAAGCAATTGCAGTTCCTACAAGACGTCGTGCCGAGCGTAGCCATGATTGGCCTGCTCGTGAACCCGAACACTGATTTTGCCGATGTCGAGTCGCAGCAAAGAGAAGCGCAAGCAGCGGCGCATGCCCTCGGGCAGCAGATTCTCACCGTGAACGCCAGCAGCGAACGCGATTTCGACGCCGCTTTCGCAACCCTCGCCCAACAGCGGGCCGGCGCGCTGCTCATCGCCGGCAACGCGCTCTTCACCGGTCGACGCGATCGACTGGTCGCGCTGGCGGCGCGCTATGCATTGCCGACCATTTGCCCTCTGCGCGAATTCGTCGCCGCCGGCTGTATGATGAGCTACAGTGGGAGCCTTACAGACGCGTATCGGCAGGTCGGCGTCTACGCTGGTCGCGTCCTGAAGGGCGCAAAACCCGCCGACTTGCCGGTCACGCTGCCGACCAAGTTTGAGCTCGTAATCAATCTGAAGACCGTCAAGGCCCTGGGGCTCACTGTGCCGGACAAGCTGCTCGTTGCCGCCGACGAGGTGATCGAATAAGCGCCCCATTTGCTGCGGCGCATGAGTCCGCTATTGGCCCTTAACTGCCGCGCCCTCGGGCGGCCGCCGCGTCCGCTATTGGGGGTAAAGCGGACGCGGCCGCTGTCGGCCGTAGCGTGTCTGCTTATGACCCAAAGCGGACACCGGATCGGTACAGCCACCATCTGGTCAGTACCAGCGGCCACGCCCGTGCCAAGCGACGCCCGCGACAATTATGATCGCAACCATCATTATAGTAATCGCGGTCATGATGCTTCGATATGCGAAACACCACATGCTCGACATTCAAAGATATAAAGATCGGGTAGTTCTCCGAATCGTGATGTTCTTCGGACGAGTCTCATCTTCTGAGCGCAGCTCGGACAATGCGGCGGCGTGGGCGGGAACTCGGCACTTTCTGACCACACATGAGTGTCACCGTGCGGTTCAATTCGCACCATTTGAGGGAAGAGCCGGATCAAGCTCGCGCGCTTTCGCCATGTAGTTCCGAGCGACTGCTTCGAGCGCGGCCTTCAGGCCGGGTTCACTAACTGCTTCAGCCTTTTTGCGATAGTTTTCGGCCTTGCCGAGGTAGTACGCCAAGTCTTTTTGCTCGTCGGACACGACTGCTCCCGCTGCGGATTATGCGTCGAGTTTTGCGCGGTGTTGCTGATGGTTAAGTAGCCTACCGGGTGGGCCAAAAATCCCACTAGGAGGCGAGTTGCAAAAACTTATCTTGACCAGGAAATTACCGGCGGGAATCTAGCGAGAGCCCGATGCTGAATGCTTTTTGCCGAGTTGCTCCTTCAGACCTTTTTATACGTCGTGCAATCGTTGAAGCAGGCACTTTATTTCGAGCGAGCGTTTTTAGTTCGCGAACTTGTACGGATGTCCAAGCGCGTCTTTTTGATCCATTTTTCATAAGCATCTCCAATGAGAAGCTGGCGCGCGTAATTGAAAGCTTATTCAAAGGCAAGCCTTGTGCACCGGTTTGCTTGTGCTTTGGCACGGAAAGTCAAATTTTTGTCTGAAAATGACAAATGTTTAAAGGCTGCAAAGCCTCCGCTATCGCAGCCAGACTAAAACAACCAATCTGATTTGGGAGAGACCGCCGCGAGACGGTTTTCAATTTGCGCCTTGTCGATAATGTTACGGTGCATGAGTCCGCTTTTGGCCCTTAGCTGCCTCGACAGGCGTTAGCCTCCGTGTCCGCTATTGGGGGTAAAGCGGATGCGGTCGCTGAGGGCCGTCGTGTCCGCTTATGACCCAAAGCGGACATTGAGCGTGCCTTACTGAGCGGTTGCACAAAACCTGTCCGAGCCCCTTCCGGAGTATTGGTCTGAGCCGATACGATGCGTCGTCCTAAGCCTCGAGGAAGGCATGAGACGGCGCTCCAGACCAGGCGGTGAACCAGCCAAAACGCGACGCCGCAAGACGGCATCGCTAAAGCGTCGAAATACACCAAAGGACGCGCGCCGCTGCAGCTCATCCGCGGCTGGCCGGGAGACGGAAGTTGCGCGGTTCAAGCGCGAACGCGATGAGGCGCTGGAACAGCAGAAAGCCGCGACGGAGGTGCTGCGCGTCATCAGCTCGTCGCCCGGCGAACTGGAGCCGGTGTTCAAGGCGATGCTGGCTAATGCGATGCGCATTTGCGAGGCGCATTTTGGAAATCTACTGCTCGTCGATGATGAAGGCTTTCGCTCCGCAGCATTCCATAATTACCCGGACGCCTACATCGAATTGTATAAGGGGGGTGTTCTTCGACCAGGCCCGCACACGGGTTTGGGCCGCATCCTTGCCACCAAGCGCGTCGTGCACATTATCGATCTGATGGCGGATTCGGATTATGCGGCACGCGATCCGCTCCGCGTCATGGCAGTAGAGATCTTGAAAGCGCGCACGTTCCTCGCCGTACCGATGCTCAAGGACGGCGCACTGATCGGTGCGATTGTGATCTATCGCCAGGAGGTGCGGGCGTTCACCGATAAACAGATCGAACTGCTGACAAATTTCGCCGCACAGGCCGTCATCGCCATCGAGAATACACGGCTGCTCAGCGAATTGCGTCAGCGCACGGATGATCTCACCGAGTCGCTAGAGCAGCAGAAAGCGACCTCCGAAGTTCTCAAGGTCATCAGCTCGTCGCCCGGCGACCTTGAACCGGTATTCCAAGCCATGCTGGAGAACGCCACGCGCATCTGCGAGGCTCGGTTCGCCACGCTTTGGCTCGCAGAATCCGAGGGCCTCCGGGCTGTCGCCGTTCATAACGCGCCCCCCGCCTTTGCTGAGGCGAGACGTCAAAGTGTGGTCCCCGCTGGTCAAAACACCGCCGTCAGTCGTGTAATCACCAGCAAGGAAGTCGAACAAGTCGAGGACCTCGCAAAGGATCCCGCGTACACACAGCGCGATCCGCTGCGCGTCGCTCTTGTGGAGCTGGTTGGAGCACGCACACTCGTTTGCGTGCCAATGCTTAAGGAAGATGAACTTGTTGGCGCGATCAGCATTTATCGTCAAGAAGTCCGGCTGTTCACGGGCAAGCAGATCGAGTTGGTGAAGAACTTCGCCGCCCAGGCCGTCATCGCCATCGAGAATACGCGCCTCCTAAACGAACTGCGCGAGTCGCTCCAACAGCAGACCGCCACTGCTGATGTGCTGAAAGTCATTAGCAGCTCGCCCGGTGAACTCGAGCCGGTGTTCCAGAGCATGTTGGAGAACGCTACGCGCCTCAGCGAGGCGAAATTTGCCATGTTGTCTCTGTATGAAGACAATCAGTTTCGCTCCGTCGGAACGTGGAACTTGCCGCCCGCTTGGGCTGAGTTTCGAGGGAAAAACCCAATCCGTTTCGATCCAATGATCCCCATGGGCCGGGCTGTGATGACGAAGCAGCCGGTCCATATCGCAGATGTATTGGCGGATCAGGCCTACATTGAGCGCTATCCGGGGATGGTCGGCCTCGTCGAACTTGGCGGTGCCCGCACGCTCCTACAGGTACCGATGCTCAAGGAGAACGAGGTAGTAGGTACGATTGGTATCTACCGGCAGGAGGTTCGACCGTTCACCGACAAGCAGATCGAACTGGTGAAGAACTTCGCCGCTCAGGCGGTCATCGCCATCGAAAACACGCGGCTCCTCAACGAATTGCGCCAGCGCACGACTGACCTTACCGAGTCGCTCGAGCAGCAGACAGCGACGGCGGATGTGCTTCGCATCATCAGTTCGTCGCCCGGCGAATTGCAGCCCGTTTTCAACGCACTACTGGAGAACGCAACCAGAATTTGCGGAGCAAACTTTGGCGGCTTGTTTCGGTATGAGGCGGAAGCTTTTCACAACGTTGCGACGCATAAGCTGCCAGCGGCTCTTGATGAATTCCTCAGAAGTGGTCCCATCCATCCCGGCCCCGACAGCGGCCTCGCGCGAGTTGTTCGCACGCATAGTACCATCCACATCCGGGACACTAGAGAACTCGAAGGCTACGCCAAAGGGGATCCGATCATCAAGGTTGGAGCTGATTTCGGGGGAATTCGAACCCTTCTGACTGTCCCGATGCTCAAGGACGATACGCTGATTGGTGTCATAAGCATTTACCGTCAAGAGGTACGCCCCTTTACCGATAAGCAGATTGAACTCGTAACGAACTTCGCCGCCCAGGCGGTCATCGCGATCGAGAACACGCGGTTACTCAATGAATTGCGCCAATCGCTGGAGCAGCAGACTGCCACAGCCGATGTGCTCCGCGTCATCAGCTCATCGCCCGGCGAACTGGAGCCTGTATTCCAGGCCATGCTGGAGAACGCCACCCGCATCTGCGAGGCCAGATTTGGCGTGATGTTCCGCTATGACGGCGAGGCCTACGAATTTGCCGCCGAGGTCGGCACGCCGCCGGCACTCGCTGAATTCGTGCGCCAGCGCGGGCGGTTCCTGCCAGGGCCGAACACCCAGCTTCATCGCGTTCTGGCAACAAAAGCGGTGAGCCACACCGACGACTATGCCGCCCTTGCTCCCGACGCACCACCGGCGAGACTCGGGGGCGCGCGCTCCACCGTCGACGTACCGATGTTCAAGGACGGCGTGCTAGTCGGCGTCATCTCGATCTATCGCCAGGAGGTGCGGCCTTTCACCGATAAGCAGATTGAACTGGTGCAAAATTTCGCCGCGCAGGCAGTCATCGCCATAGAGAACACGCGACTGTTGAATGAGCTGCGGCAATCGCTACAGCAGCAGACAGCTACCTCGGACGTGCTCAAGGTCATCAGTCGTTCGGCCTTCGATCTACAATCGGTGTTCAACACGCTGGTAGAATCGGCGGCTAGCCTTTGCGAGGCGTACGATTCCATTATCTTCCTGCGCCAAGGTGAACGGCTCCATGTCGGAGCACATTATGGCCCAGTCCCAATGGACATCAGCGACTGGCCAATCAGCCCCGGCTGGGTGACGGGGCGCGCGTTCTTAGATCGAGCACCAGTCCACACTTACGACCTCCAGGCTTCCGCCCACGAGTTCCCAGACGGCAGCGAGATGGCGCTTCGCATGGGAACCCGAACGATATTGGCTGTCCCGTTGCTGAGGGCGGATGAGGCGATCGGGGCACTCAACGTCCGTCGTACCGAAGTGAAGCCATTTACCGACAAACAGATCGAACTCCTCTCCACCTTCGCCGACCAGGCGGTGATCGCGATCGAGAATGTACGGCTGTTTGAGGCCGAACAGCAACGCACGCACGAGCTTTCGGAATCGCTTGAGCAGCAGACCGCCACGGCGGAGGTGTTACGCATTATCAGCAGTTCGCCTGGTGAATTGGAGCCTGTTTTCGATGCAATGCTGGAAAACGCCACGCGAATTTGCCAAGCCCAATTCGGCATGCTGAATCTCTATGACGGAAACGCCTTCCGCAATGTTGCGCTACATAATCCGCCGCCCCAATTCGCGAAGCGGCTTGGCGAGATCATCCGGCCCCATCCAGAAAGTGGTCTTGCCCAGGTCGCCCGGACCAGACAGATCGCGCACATCGAAGACCTACGAGCCGGTCAACCCTACCTGGATGGAGACAAGGCCGTGGTCGATGTTGCCGATCTTGGAGGTGCGCGCACGGTTCTCCTTGTGCCCATGCTTAGCGAAGGCAAGCTTATTGGCGCTATCTCAATTTATCGCCAAGAGGTGCGTCCGTTTACCGATAAACAGATCGCGCTGGTGCAGAATTTCGCCGCTCAAGCCGTCATCGCCATCGAGAACACGCGGCTGCTCAATGAATTGCGCGAATCGCTCCAACAGCAGACGGCAACCGCCGACGTGCTGAAAGTCATCAGCTCGTCGCCGGGCGAGCTGGCGCCCGTGTTCGATGCGATGTTGGAAAACGCCTCGCGCATATGTGAGGCCGCGTTCGGCACGATGCTGTTGCGCGACGGAGACGTGTTCCGCCGCGTCGCACGTCACAATGCGCCTGCCGAGTACGCGGCTTTCATAGAAAGGAATCCCGTCCTGCCTATTGGCACGTCATTGAGTTTCGATCGCATGCTCGAAACCAGGCAGGTCGTCCACACGCTCGATATGGCGGTTGAGGAACCGGACGTGCCAATCGCCAAATTCGGTCGCGCCCGTACGCTGCTGACCGTGCCGATGGTCAAGGACGAAGAACTGATCGGCGTCATCGGCATCTACCGGCAAGAAGTGAAACCGTTCACCGACAAACAGATCGCGCTGGTGCAGAATTTCGCTGCCCAAGCCGTCATCGCCATCGAAAACACGCGGCTGCTCAGCGAATTGCGGAAATCGCTGGAGCAGCAGACGGCCACCGCCGACGTGCTCAAGGTCATCAGCCGGTCGACCTTCGACCTGCAGACCGTGCTCGATACGCTGGTGCAGTCGGCGGCGCGGCTGTGCGAATCGGAAATGGCAAATATCGCCCGCCCGGAAGCCGAGGGATTCTTTCACGTCGCGGCAACGTGCGGCTTGTCCGGCGCGCACAGGGACGGCCTGGAAAGGCTGCGATTCAAGCCGGAGCGAGGCAGTCTGATCGGGCGCGTGTTGTTGGAGGGCAAGCCCGTCCACATCCTCGATGCCGAGAGGGATCCGGATTACACACTGTCCGAGGCGCGACAAGCAGGCGGATTTCACACCATGCTTGGCGTGCCGTTGATGCGCGAGGGCACTCCGATCGGGGTATTGGCACTGGCGCGGTCTTCGGTCCGGCCCTACACCGAAAATCAAATTGAACTGTTGACCACTTTCGCCGACCAGGCGGTGATCGCGATCGAGAACGCGCGGCTGTTCGAGGCGGAGCAGCAGCGTAGCCGCGAGCTCACCGAATCGCTGGAAATCCTGCGCACCGCGCAGGACCGCCTGGTGCAGACGGAAAAACTTGCTTCGCTCGGCCAATTGACCGCCGGCATCGCGCACGAGATCAAGAACCCGCTCAATTTCGTCAACAATTTCTCAGGGGTCTCCGTCGAACTGATCGACGAGTTGCAAGAGGTCCTCGTAGGCGTCAAGGCCGACGACAAGGTCCACGCCGAAATTGCCGAACTAGCGGGCACTTTGCGCGGCAATCTGGAGAAGATTGTGCAGCACGGCAAGCGCGCCGATTCCATCGTCAAGAACATGCTGCTGCATTCCCGCGAAGGCTCCGGCGAGCATCGGCCAGTCGACGTCAACGCCGTGGTCGAGGAAAGCCTCAATCTCGCCTATCACGGGGCGCGGGCGGAGAAGCAAGGCTTCAACATCACGCTGCAGCGGTCCTATGATCCGGCCGCGGGCGACGTCGACCTGTTCCCGCAGGAGATCACGCGAGTTCTGCTCAATTTGATTTCCAACGGTTTCTATGCCGCGACCAAACGTAAAGGACAGGCTGGCAATGAGAATTATGAGCCCACGCTCGCGGCAGCGACCAAGAACCTCGGCGACCGCGTCGAGATCAGAATCCGCGACAACGGCACCGGCATACCGCCCGAAGTGAGAGACAAGATGTTCAACCCGTTCTTTACGACCAAGCCGGCCGGCGAAGGCACCGGACTCGGCCTTTCCATCAGTCATGACATCATCGTGAAACAACATGCCGGCACCATCGCGGTCCATACCGAGCCCGGCCAATTCACCGAATTCACAATCGTTCTGCCGCGGGCGGCGGCATCCATCGCCAAGTCAGGAGGCCGGGCATGAGTCTGCTGATTCTGGTGGTCGATGACGAACCGGACGTCGAGGTGTTGTTTCGCCAGCAGTTCCGCCGCGATTTGCGCGCCGGCCGTTTCACCATGGAATTCGCCCAGTCGGCCCCGGCGGCATTGCAATGCATCGGCGCGGCGGGCGACGCTTCTCTCATCCTGATCCTGTCCGACATCAACATGCCAGGGATGAGCGGCCTTGAACTGTTGCCCAAGGCGAAAGCCATGCGACCGGATGTTCCGATCATCATGATCACCGCCTATGGCGACGCCGAAACCAAGCGCAAGGCGCTGGAAAGCGGCGCTGACGCCCTTTTCACCAAGCCCATCGACTTTCTGATGCTGCGCAACGAGATCGACACGCGGGTCGAACGTACAGCATGACTGCACAAATCCTGGTCGTTGACGACGAGCCGGACCTGGAGGCTCTCATCCTGCAGAAGTTTCGGCATCAGATCCGGGACGGAACGGTAAGCTTCCGCTTCGCGCGCGACGGCGTCGAGGCGCTCGCGGCGCTCAAGTCGGGCGGCGGCATCGACCTGGTGGTCACCGACATTAATATGCCGAGGATGGACGGACTGTCGCTGCTGGCGAAGCTGCAGGAGAGCGAAGAAAACATATCGACCATCATCGTGTCGGCCTATGGCGACATGTCAAATATCCGCACCGCAATGAACCGCGGCGCGTTCGATTTCGTGACCAAGCCGATCGATTTCCTCGATCTCGAAACCACCATTGCCAAGACCATGCGGCATATCGAAACCTTGCGGGACGCGCGCCGGCGCCAAGCGGAGGCCGAACGCGCTCATGCTTCGTTGTCGCGGTACTTTTCGCCCAACTTGGCGGCGCAACTTGCCGGCGATACCGACGCCATTGAACTTGCCGGGCAGCGCCGTGAGATCGCAACGCTGTTCACCGACATTGCCAGTTTCACCGCGCTCGTCGAGACGCTGGAACCCGACGTGCTTGGACCGCTGCTCAACGACTACCTCACGGGGATGACGGACCTCGTATTCGCCCACGAGGGAACAGTGGCAAAAATCGTCGGCGATGCTTTGCACGTGCTGTTCGGCGCCCCGGGCGAGCAGCCGGACCACGCCGCCCGCGCGGTCAATTGCGCCTTGGCGTTGGACGAATACGCGCAATCATTCCGTGAACGCTGGAACAAAAAAGGCATCGCGCTCGGTGTCACACGGATCGGCGTTCATGCCGGCCGGGCGATTGTAGGCAATTTCGGCGGCGGCCGCTTCTTCGATTATACCGCCTATGGCGACACCATCAACGTTGCCGCGCGGCTCGAAGCCGCCAACAAGCAGTTCGGCACCCGCATCTGCGTGAGTGCAACGCTCGCCGGCAAAGTAAAGGACTTCCGCGGCCGACCGATCGGCGACCTGATGCTGCGAGGCCGGAGCGAAGCCATGCGCGCTTTGGAACCGCTACGGGTCGATCAATATGAAGAGGCCGAAACGAAGGATTACATTGATGCATTTGCCAAACTGGAGGCCAGCGATCCCGGCGCGATCGCGGCCTTTGCGTCCCATATCGGTAAGCACCCTCAGGATCAGCTTGCAAGCTTCCACCTCAAGCGGCTCTTGAACGGCGCGACCGGGACACGGATTGCGATGGACTAGGGACGTTATCGCACCACAAGACTACGCCGTGTCCGCTTATGGCACTTAGCGGAAATCGCGCGATGTCCAAGTCATGTCCGCTTTCGGGGGTAAAGCGGACATGGGCCAAACGGCTAGCGATGTCTGCTTATGACCCAAAGCGGACATCGACCAGGCACTCAACGACCAGCGCCCGAAGTCCATCTGAGTTAATAAGATCGGGGATCGGCTTGGCTACCTCGATCAGTCGCAGGCGCAATACCTGTTGCCGAATAGTCCGTACCTACAGGTCAATTGAGTGCCGCGCGGACACGCGGGAAGAGCGTCGTTAGGCCAACAGCCGCAATGCCGTAAGCCATGGTCATTTAAGCAAGCATAGCTGTAGCCGGAGGGATTGTAGCCGAAGGGGCACGCGTCGTTAGCTGCTGCAGCTTGTAATGGGGCCGCGCATAATCCGATCGTGGCCGCCGTGACCAATATCTTAACAATCGCACGCATGCTCACCAATTCCCTCTCATACGTCGTGACATTCCTCGGATAGACCTCAAACTTCGGTGAATGGTAGGCGTTTTTGAATTTGGCTGAAAGCCCAGACCGCAGATGGGCGGGCGATATCCCGACCCTGATTTCCAAGCAGAGGATGCCCGCTATTGGCCCAAAGCCGACGCGGCCGCCGCCGAGTGTCGCGGCAGCTTTCGGGCGTAAAGCGGACACGGTCGCAGTTGGCGGTCGCGGCAGCTAATGACCCATAGCGGACATGCACGCTCTTTGGCGATTTGACCGCACACGCCGTAGTAATGCGGGATGAATGACTTTGCGGAAGCGCTTTACACCGCGGCCAGCCTCATTGGTCACGCCGTGAAAGGTCGCCATTGGACTAGCAGCCGACAAGCCGCGCTAAAAGCCATAATCGGCTAAGACGCGGATGAGCCAAAATTGCCAATCGGATTCCACTGCGCTGCGCGCATTGCTCCACGCTGCCCAAAATATATAGTGCACTATTGTTTTTCCGGGATGGACCGAAAATTAGATGTTTTTTACTCGCATGACCCTTCTAGTCGGCACAACCAAGGGCGCGTTTTTGATTTCTGGCGGCAATGACCGCAGCGGCTGGGCTATTGAGGGTCCTTACTGTGACGGTTGGCCAATCAATCACATGATTGGAGACCCTGAGACCGGCACCCTTTGGGCGGGGGGCGGCGGCGAATGGCACGGCGCAGGTATCTGGCGCAGCGACGACGGCGGCACGAGTTGGAAGGTCACCCGTCTCACAAAGGGGAAGATGGACGATTGGGCTGCCAACGATCCCGATTTCGCAAAGATGATCGGCTGGATCGACGAACCGCTACCGTTTACCAACGCATTCGCTCAAATCTGGTCGCTCGGCTACGCGAACGGTACGCTGTATGCCGGCACCAAACCAGCGAACCTTCTGGCCAGTGAGAATGGCGGTAAAGATTGGGTACGGATACATGCTCTGACGGATCACCCCTCTGCCGATACTTGGAGCCCCGGTGCTGCCGGGCTGGTGCTGCACACCATCGTTTCTGATCCAGGCAACCCAAAAAAGCTCTGGGTTGGAATCTCGGCGGCCGGCGTCTTCGCGACCGAGGACGGCGGGGCGACATGGGAGCGCCGCAATCGCCTCTCGAACGCCGAAGCATGTGGTCACCGCGACCACCCCGCCGCGCCACGCGATGGTGACACCGGGCACTGCATCCACAACATGATGCGTGCGCCAGGTACAAGCGACGTGCTTTACCAGCAGAACCACTATGGTGTATGGCGCTCGGCCGACGGCGGTCGAAGCTGGGACGACCGGACCAAAGGCTTGCCGTCGACCTTCGGCTTTCCGATTCGCGTTCATCCGCGCGATCCGAATACCATCTGGACGCTGCCACTCAACGGTGACATGGCCGGACGTTTTCCACCCGATGCAGCCGCAGCGGTCTGGCGATCACGCGACGGCGGCCAAAGCTGGCACGCGATGCGCCAAGGCCTGCCGCAGAAGGGCTGTTTCTTCACTGTGCTCCGTCAAGCGATGGCTGGCGACGAGCGCGATCCAGCGGGAATCTATTTCGGCACAAACAGTGGTTCGGTCTTCGCGAGCTTCGATGAAGGCGAGAATTGGCAGGAGATCGCGCGTCATTTGCCAACGATACTTGCTGTCGAAGTACTCGAACGGAGATAATATCTGTCGGTCAACTGCGTCGGTCTCGTCTTCTATATCCCTGACATTTGAACGCCTGAAGAATGAGCCTGAAGAATGACTGCTTGTGGCCCAAAGCCGACGCGGCCGCCGCCGAGTGTCGCGGCAGCTTTCGGGCGTAAAGCGGACACGGTCGCAGTTGGCGGTCGCGGCAGCTAATGACCCAAAGCGGACGTGGCGTCGTTTGTTGGTTCAGGAATCCCGAGTTCCCAATAAGGGAGCAAAATCTGGGTTTTGCCACCTGTACCAGTGTATCTCAGGAGTAAATCCAAGGCTTCGTGCGGTCTGATCGTGGTGCCGCTCCATATTTGCGCGAATTTTCTTCTGTGCCCGAGTACGCTCCTCCAAGGTAAAATGCGATGGGGTGTACGGCTGGTGATAGGAGTACAAAGAATTGGCCGCTGCCACTGTACGGCCGTTGCTTCGCCTCGCCTCAATACTGAATACCTCCAGCTGAATTCCTCAATCAAGTGGAATCCGGCGCCGGCATTGCAAAAGGTATCGTCAAGGCGGTCCATGACATCAGCAAAACCGTCGAGATCGGATTTTGCGAATGATCAAACAAATTACAGAGAAAAGGGACGGAAGGAATATCAGGCGGGAGCGACAACGCTGTGATAACGCCGACAAGCACACGCTACCATTAGGTTGTTTTGATTGCGCTTACCGCGAGCCCTGCGGCGGAATCCATAAGAAGCAGCTTGACTATGACTGCCTAGGCGACTGCTGCGAGAACCCCACAACCTGCGACAATGTCTGCCCGCGCAACTTCGAAGCCTATGTTAATCGCTACCGTGAAGTGGATGGGTTCGACCTCACCAACATTCCCCGAGCTAAGCCATGTCTTCCACCAAATTTGCCTCTCTACGTTCCGCTAATCTTTCATCGCAATCGTCGCGAGACGTTGCTGGATGTGCCAGCTGTATGAGCGTCTGACTCAATTTGTATCGCAACGTGCAGAAGTAACGGACGTCGCTTTCGAGTTCAAAACAGGGGGCGCATGGTCGAATCAAGCCAAACGGAATTAAGCAATGAATTTGGCTGGCCGTGCGCTGAGGAGAAAGCCAATTCAATTAGGGGCGCTATCGACGACGGCGCAAAGCATTCGCCTTCGGGAGGGCGACCAAGTTTGCCGCGCGCGTTCGCCGATACGAGATCATCAACGGCTTCAAATGTTAGTTCACCGTGCCGCATAGTGTCTCATTATAAGGCCGAAATGCTGCCGAAACGCCGGGGACGTTTCCCTTCGAGGCGCGCCTTTGGCGCGCTCCTCAGGGTGACGGTGAGAAAGTCAGAGGCCCCTCCACCACGCTTCGCGTGGTCCGCCTCCCCCGCTTTCGCGGGGGCGGATGATCAAGGAATCCCTAACCCCTCCCGCACCGCCGCAATGAACCGCGTAAACGCCGCCGCCTCCCCGGCGCGCGCCGGCCCCATACCCCACACCGGCTTCGGCCACAGCGGATCGTCCTTCCGGCGCGCGACGACGTGGATGTGAAGCTGCGGCACGATGTTGCCGATCGCGGCGATGTTGAGCTTGTCGCAGCGGGTTATGGTTTTGAGGATGCGCGATACCTGCATGATTTCTTCCATCAGGCGGGCGGCGTCGGCGCCGAGATCGGCGATTTCGGTGACACCCGCGCGCCGCGGCACCAGGACGAGCCACGGATAGTCGGCGTCGTTGATCGCGAGGAGGCGCGACAGCGCGAGATCGCCGACCGGCGTTGTGTCGGCTTCGAGCTGGGGATGGAGCGACCAGGCGGGTTCGGGCATTTTCGTTTTTTAGCACGGGCGCGATCGGACTTGCGCAGGCGAACTCCCTCTCCCCGGCGGGGAGAGGGTTGGGGTGAGGGGGTTCCGGCCGTGAGGGTTTTGGCGAGAGAGTTCCGATTGAGAGGCCCGAGCCCCCTCACCCCGCCCTCTCCCCCTTGGGGAGAGGGAGACGACTGCCGTGCCTGCTTGGATCGCGCCCGTGAAAACGAGATCGCCGGGACGAGCCCGGCGATGACGACGAAAAAGATGGATGCCCGGGTCAAGCCCGGGCATGACGGCGTGTTTTATTCGGAATGCTTCGGTAGCGGCAACTAAGCGTCGTCTCAGACGCCCCCTCCACCGCGCAAGAGCGCGGTCCCCCTCCCCCGTTATCGCGGGGGCGGATGATCAATTGTCGAGGAACGAGCGCAGTTTGCGCGACCGGCTCGGGTGCTTCAACTTGCGCAGCGCCTTGGCTTCGATCTGGCGGATGCGCTCGCGGGTGACCGAGAACTGCTGGCCGACTTCTTCGAGCGTGTGGTCGGTGTTCATGCCGATGCCAAAGCGCATGCGCAGCACGCGCTCTTCGCGCGGCGTGAGCGAAGCGAGCACGCGCGTCGTGGTCTCGCGCAGGTTCGACTGGATCGCGGCGTCGATCGGCAGGATGGCGTTCTTGTCCTCGATGAAATCGCCGAGATGCGAATCCTCTTCGTCGCCGATCGGGGTCTCCAGCGACAACGGCTCCTTGGCGATTTTGAGAACCTTGCGCACCTTCTCGAGCGGCATGCCGAGCTTTTCGGCGAGCTCTTCGGGCGTCGGCTCGCGGCCGATCTCGTTGAGCATCTGGCGCGAGGTGCGCACGATCTTGTTGATGGTCTCGATCATGTGCACCGGGATGCGGATGGTGCGCGCCTGGTCGGCGATGCTGCGTGTGATCGCCTGGCGGATCCACCACGTCGCATAGGTCGAGAATTTGTAGCCGCGGCGGTATTCGAATTTATCGACCGCCTTCATCAGCCCGATATTGCCTTCCTGGATCAGATCGAGGAATTGCAGGCCGCGGTTGGTGTATTTCTTGGCGATGGAGATGACGAGCCGCAGGTTGGCCTCGACCATTTCCTTCTTGGCCTGGCGCGCCTCGCGCTCGCCCTTCTGCACCATGTGCACGAGCTTGCGGAATTCGCCGATTTCGAGCCCGGTCTCCGACGCCAGCGTATGGATATGGGTGCGCAGTTCCTTGATGCGGTCCTTGTCGCGGGCGACGAAATTCTTCCAGCCCTTTTCGGAGAGCTTGGAGACGCGGTTGAGCCAGCGCGGATCGAGCTCGGAGCCCTGATACTGGCGCAAAAAGCCCTCGCGCATGACGCCGTGGCTTTCGGCAAGCCGCATCAGGCGGCCTTCGTGGCCGACCAGCTTCTTGTTGATGTCGTAGAGCTGCTCGACCAGCGCATCGATGCGGGCCTGATTAAGCCGCAGCGATTTGACTTCCTGGATGATCTCTTCCTTGAGCTTCTTGTATTTGCGCTCCTGGCTCGGAGTGAGCGAGCCGGTCGAGTGCAGCTTGTTGTTGATGTCCTGCTCTTGGAGCCGCCGCAGCCGCTTGAAGCTGTCGGCAATGTTGTCGAAGGTCTCCAGCACTTTCGGCTTGAGCTCGGCCTCGATCGCGGCAAGCGACATCGAATTTTCGAGATCGTCCTCGTCGAGATCGGAATCGCTCAGCGGCGCCTCGCCGCTGGCTTCCTCGCCGTCACCGGGAGCGCCGGGAGCGCCCGGCGGCTTGAACGGCGTGGCGCCGGGCGGCGCCGAAGGCGGCGCCACCGCCTGCACCGGCTGCGGCCCAAAACCGTGTGTACCGGGCGGCACGGCGCCGGGCATGCCACCAGGCACGGCAGCCTGCGCGATCGGCAAGCCGTCGGGACCAATGACCACGGGAGGCGCCATCTGCTTGGCGTCGGGGCCGGCATAGGTCGCTTCGAGGTCGATGATGTCGCGAAGGAAAACTTTTCCCTCGTTCAATTCGTCGCGCCAGATGATGACCGCCTGGAACGACAGCGGGCTTTCGCAAAGCCCCGCGATCATGGCCTCGCGGCCGGCCTCGATGCGTTTGGCGATGGCGATTTCGCCTTCTCGCGATAGAAGTTCAACAGAACCCATCTCCCGCAGGTACATCCGCACCGGATCGTCGGTGCGCTCGGACGGTTCCTTGGCCTCGGACTTGGCCGGGACTTTCGGGGTGACCTCGACCAGCTCACCGCCTGACTCGGGCTCTTCCTCCTCGGCTTCTTCGGCTGCTTCCTCGCCGTCGGCTTCGGCCTCCTCGGTCTCGACGACGTTGATGCCCATCTCGTTCATCATCGCCAGCACGTCCTCGATCTTCTCGGAGGTGACCTCCTCGGACGGCATCACGGCGTTGAGCTGCTCATAGGTGACGTAGCCGCGCTTCTTGGCCTGCTTGATCATCTTCTTGACGGCGGCGTCGGACAGATCGAGCACCGGCTGCGTCGCGTCGGAGGCTTCCGGGGCTTCCTTTTCCGGGGTCTCGCCGTCTTTGTCCTTGGGGGCGGCCACTACGGCAGGCCGAAGCATCTTGGCCTTGCCAGCCGGGACGGTCTTCTGGGCCACGCTCTTAGTCGCCATGCTCATTCTCCAAGGGCGCATTACGGCCCCTACCCTATGGTGTGAGTCTCGATTGCGAGTCTCGCCACCCGCGCCGAACTGGCGCCGGGACCGGGGCAAAGCGCCCAAATCCCCTGTTATTGGGCCGCAGGCGAGTGCCCGACGGCCAAAAAGGGCAGCGCCGTCAGGGACATCCCCGGCTGCACCGCCCAAATCGAGGCCAATTTGTCGGAACTCCGTTAAGCTCCGACTAACCCTGATACCGCGAGGGCCGCCTCATATTCCCTCGCGACTTTCCTCGCAACTCTAGTCCCCCTCCCAAAAGGGGGAGCCTCTTGCTCTTCTCCCTCCCCCTAAAAGGGGGAGGGTTGGGTGGGGGTCCGTGGAGCCCCGGCGCCGATAATTCAGCCGGAGCGCCGCGGACCCCCACCTTGCGGCCGTTGGCCGCCTCCTCCCCCTTTCAGGGGGAGGTAAAACTACATCGACCTTGAGGGCCGGCCCGATGAGGCGCCGAACCCCTCGATCAGAGCCTCGGTTCCATCGAGCGAGGCCAGCCGGGCTTTGACATCGCGCAACCGGGCGTAATTTGCCTCGGTATTGTCCGCACCAAGCGCCGTTTCCGCGTCCTTCAGTTCCCTAGTTAGGGAATGCCATTGCCGATGCAAGGCGATGAGCTGCTTCCAGGTCAGCAAAACATCGTCCGCGGCGGCCGGCGACCGCGCGCCCCAGACCGAGGGCGTGGTGATCGAGCGCTCGATGCGGTCGAGGAGGTCGGCAAAGCCGCGTTTGCCAAGCTCCGCCGCCAGCGCCGATCGCTCGGCTTCGCCGCCTTCGTCTTTGGCGAACTCGTCGGCGAAATGATGGGCGAAGACGTCGATCAAGGCGCCCTTGAGCTTTTGTGCGTCGGCATGGCGGAACTCAGCCTCGGCGAGCTCCTCGAGATGCTCGTGCAGCAGCCAGGGATGGTTGATCGCCGCCTGCAATATCAGCGCTTCACGGCTCGGGATCGCGGCGCGATGGCCGCGATGCAGCGGGCTTGCCGTAAGCTGTGCGCTTGTCGCGGTGTAGCGGTCGCCGTTGCGCAACGGCGCGGGCCGCGCCGCGAAATTGCCGGGGCGGCCGCGCTCGCCAAAGCCCTTTCCGCTGCGCTCGGCAAAGCTGCGTTCGCCGCGCTCGCCGGAGGATCGTTCGTTGTAGGTGCGGCGGCGGACCTCGACAGGCGCGAACATCTGGCGCAGCCGGCCGGAAAAATCCTGCCGGTAATAACGCCGCACCACTTCGTCGGCGATGGTCGCGGTCACTTCGTTGATGCGCGCTTCGAGCGCGGCGCGACGCTCCGGCGTGTCGAACGGGCCGGCTTCGCTTTCGCGCGCCCACAGCACATGCGCCAGCGGACGCGCGGCCGAGAGCACATCCTCGATCGCCTCGCGGCCAGAGGAGCGGGCGAGGTCGTCGGGATCCTGGCCGTCCGGCAGCGTGACGAGCTTGAGGCTCTTGCCGGCTTTGAGAAGCGGCAAAGCGATATCGATCGCGCGGTAAGCGGCGCGCCGGCCGGCGTCGTCGCCGTCGAAGCAGAGAAACGGCTCGTCGGCCAGGCGCCACAACAGCGCCAGTTGCTCGGCGGTGAGCGCGGTGCCGAGCGGCGCCACGGTGCCTTCAAAGCCCGCCGTCACCATGGCGATAACGTCGATATAGCCTTCGACCGCGATGACGCGTGCGCCGCCATGGGCGGCCTTGCGCGCGGCGGCGATGTTGTAAAGCGTCGCGCCTTTGTGGAACAGCGGCGTTTCGGGCGAATTGAGATATTTCGCCGAGACTTCTTTATCGAGCGCGCGGCCGCCAAAGGCGATGACGCGGCCGCGCCAGTCTTCGATCGGAAACATGACGCGGTCGCGGAAGCGGTCGTAGGGCACCGGAATGTCCTCGCCGGCGACGACGAGGCCGGCTTCGGTCATGTCCTCGACCGAGATTTTCGCGGCGCCAAGATGCTCCTTGAGCGCATATTGCTCGCCCGTCGCATAACCGAGGCGAAATTTGAGCTGGGTCGCGGCATGGATGCCGCGGTCGAGCAGATAGCCGCGGCCGCGCGCGCCGTTTCTTGACGCCAGCGTCGACTGGAAGAACTGCGCCGCGAGCTCGACAATGTCGTGCAGCGTTTTGCGCCGCTCCTCGTGGGCGGCGGCCTCGCGCGTCATCACCGGCAGCGGCACGCCGGCCTGCGCGGCGAGCCGCTCGACGGCTTCCGGGAAACTCACGCCCTCGGTCGCCATGACAAAGTCGAAAATGTTGCCGTTCTTGCCGGAGGAGAAGTCAAACCACATCGCCTTCTGGTCATTGACGAAGAACGACGGCGTCTTCTCCTTGTTGAACGGCGACAGCGCCTTCCATTCGCGCCCGGATTTGCGCAATTTCACGCGCTTGCCCACGACTTCCGAAACCGGAAGCCGCGCGCGCAGCTCGTCGAGGAATTGCGGCGTAAATCGCATGGTGATTCGCAAGCGTAGCGCAGCGGCGCCCCAAATATATGGCGGCCGGCGCCAACGCCCCGCCGGGGCGGTCTTGTCCTAGTTATCCACAGGGGATGCGGGGCTGCCTCACTCCGCCCCCATGCCGGCGGCTTTGACCACTTGCTCGGCGACGACCCGGTCGTCGGCGATCAGCTTGGCGAACTCGTCGGGGGAGTCGGTGGCGCCGACCAGGCTTTTGTCCTTCAACTGCGTCTGCGCAAAATCGGGATCGGCGACGATGGCCGCGATTTCCTTGGCAAGCCGGTCGACGATCGGGCGCGGCGTGCCGGCCGGCGCGAACAGGCCATACCAGCCGCGCGACGGCGGGCCGTTATAGCCGGTGTCTTTCAACAGCGGCACTTTCGGAAAATTCGGCGAGCGGATGTTGTTCATCATCACGAGCGGCGTCATCGTGCCGGCCTTGATCTGGCCGATGACGTTGCCTTCGCCGATGAGCCCGATTGGCGTGAAGCCGCTCAAGATCGCGGTCACGGCTTCGCCGCCGCCCTTGAACGGCACGCGCACCCAATCGGCGCCGCGCTCTTTTTTCAGCGTCTCCATATAGAGCACCATCGGCGCGCCGGGCGTCACATAAGACAGCGTGCCGGCCTTGGCCTTCGACAGCGCGACGAGTTCGTCGACGTTCTTCACTTTCAGATCCGCGTTCACCACCATGACATGGATCAGATCGAACAGTTTTGTGATCGGCTGCAGACCGTGCACCGGATCGAACGGCAGTTCCTTGATCAGGAACTGGTTGTAGATGATCGGATCGGCGTTGATGATGCAGATCGTATAGCCGTCCGGCGCCGAATCCTGGCACGCTCTGGCGCCGACATTCTGCATGCCGCCGGGCCGATTCTCGACCACGATCGGCCGGCCCAGCCGCTCCTGCAATTTCTGGCCGAGCGCGCGCATGAAGACGTCGCTGATGCCGCCGGGGCTCGCGGTGGTCAGCGCGCGGATCGGACGCGTCGGCCAAGCGTCCTGCGCCGCTGCGCCGAAGGCGGACACGAGGAACGCAACGAGCGTTGCGAGCAAGAGCGGGATTAAACGGCGCACGGGCAGTCTCCCTTGAGGCAGACGTTATTTAAGCCAGGCCCGCGTCGGTCAGGCGAGCCGGTCGCCGTCGGCGGTAAAACCGAACAGCCGCTGTACCCGATAATAGCGCGCCGAGCGCGGCTGCGTGATCCCCCATTGGTCGGAGCGGCCCGGCGCGTATTTCCAGTAAGCCGACGGCCGCGGCTCATAGCTGTCGTCGACCTGCAGCACTTCGGCGGCGTATTCCAGCGGCACTTCGTCGGGTCCGCAAAAATAGGCGAACACATTGTCGCCCGGCCCATGGCGGCCCGGGCCCCATTCGATCGGATAGCCGTTGTCCTTCATCCGCCCGATGCCGCGCATCACCGAATCGGATTCCGGCATATCGAACGCGATGTGATTGAGCGTGGGCAGACCGGTCTTGCACAGCACGATCGAGCAGTGATCGGTGTTGGCGCAATGCAGAAACCACAACGGCGCATTATCGTCGATGACGCGAAAGCCGAGCGCGCCGGTGAAGAAGGCGAGGCTGGCATCGAAATCGCGTGCGTTGAGATTGACGTGGACGATCTTGCGCGGCCGGTCGGGCTCGTCGGCGGCATCGCCATGATCGGCGGCGGCGCAGACGAAAGCGAGGTTGCGGCCATCGGGATCTTTGCAGCCGAACCCATAACCGCCGCCCGCCGTCGTCAGCTTGGCCGGCGCGTTCGGCTTGCCGCCGGCCGCCGAAATTTTCTGGTGCAACGCATCGACCGCCGCCTGGTCGGCAACATCGAACACGATGCGGACCACCGCCGGCTGCGCGCCGGCATGCAGCGCAAGGACGTGGTGATAGCGCGCGGTGCCGCGAAAATATTGCGCATTGTTGCGCAATTCGATGGGCTTGAGCCCCCATACGCTTTCGTAGAAGCGGCTCGCTTCCTCGAGATTGCTGGCGACGAGTTCGACGCTGCGTACGCCGCGCACGAGACAGGACGACATTGTTATGACCCGCCGAGAAGCTTCTTCACCTGCGCGCCGGCCTTGCCGAAGTCCATCTGCCCGGCGAAGCGCTGCTTGAGCGCTGCCATGGTGCGGCCCATGTCTTTTAGCGTCTCGGCTTCAATCTCCTTGATCAGCGTGGAAATCGCGCTGGCGGCTTCGAGGTCGGACATCTGCTTGGGCAGATAGGCGGAGATAATGTCGATTTCCTCGCGCTCATGGGCCGCAAGCTCGGCGCGGCCGGCCTTTTCGTAAATGCCGAACGATTCCTGGCGCTGCTTGATCATCTTGCCCATGACGTCGACGATTTCGGCTTCGCCAAGCTTCAGCCGTTCGGCGCCTTTGGTTTCGCGCTCCAGGATGGCGGCATTGACCAGGCGGAGCGTCGAAACGCGGCGCGCCTGGCCTGCCTTCATCGCCGTTTTGAGGTCGTTGTTGATATCATCGCGCAACACGGCTAAGGCCTCTCGCAATTGGGGCTGTGCAGGAATAGCTGAACGCAAGATGTAGGCCCTCGCCGATGCAGACACAACCGCACACCCGACAGCTTTGGGACGATCCCAAGCCGACAGCGCTCCTGGTGCTGGCCGACGGCACCGTGCTCGAAGGTTTCGGTTTCGGCGCCACCGGCCATGCCGTCGGCGAGGTCTGCTTCAACACCGCGATGACCGGCTATGAGGAGATTCTCACCGATCCGTCCTATGCCGGGCAGATCATCACCTTCACGTTTCCCCACATCGGCAATGTCGGCACCAACGAAGAAGACATCGAGACCGTCAACCTCGCGGCGACGCCCGGCGCGCGCGGCATCGTGTTGCACAGCGCGATCACTCAGCCGTCGAACTATCGGGCCACGCGCGATCTGGATTCCTGGCTGAAGAGCCGCGGCGTCATCGGACTTGCCGGGCTCGACACCCGCGCGCTCACAGCCCTCATCCGCGAGAAGGGCATGCCGAACGCGGTGATCGCGCATGAACCGTCCGGCCGCTTCGATCTCGACGCGCTCAAGGCCGAGGCGAAAGCCTGGCCCGGCCTCGTCGGCATGGATCTCGTGCCGATGGTGACGACGGGACAGCGCTTCACCTGGGACGAAACGCCGTGGCGCTGGGGCGAAGGTTACGGCCGGCAGAATCCGGCGGAAGCGGAGTTTCACGTCGTCGCCATCGATTACGGGATCAAGCGCAACATTTTGCGCCAGCTCGCCGGCAATGGCTGCAAGGTGACGGTGGTGCCGGCGACGACGTCGGCCGCCGACATTCTGGCGCTCAAGCCGGACGGCATTTTCTTGTCCAACGGTCCGGGCGATCCGGCCGCGACCGGTGAATATGCCGTGCCGGTGATCCGCACGCTGATCGAGAACAAGCCGGTGTTCGGCATCTGCCTCGGCCATCAGATGCTAGGCCTCGCGGTCGGCGCCAAAACCATGAAAATGCATCAGGGCCATCACGGCGCCAACCATCCGGTCAAAGACCTGACCACCGGCAGGGTCGAGATCACGTCGATGAACCACGGCTTCGCCGTCGATGGCGCTACGCTGCCGGACAATGCCGTGGCGACCCATGTCTCGCTGTTCGACGGCTCCAATTGCGGCCTCGCGCTCAACGACCGGCCGGTCTTCTCGGTGCAATACCACCCCGAAGCCTCGCCCGGCCCGAACGACAGCCATTATCTCTTCGAGCGCTTTGTCGGCCTGATGCGCGATTTCAAACGAGCGTAAAGAACTGCGTTGACACCCATAGGGTTACACCCTACTGTGGCGAATGATCCGCACCTTCCGGCATCGCGGACTAAAGCGCCTTTACGAGCGGGACGACGCGTCGCAAGTTCACGCTGCCTATCGGAAGAAAATAGCTCGTATTCTTTCCGATCTCGATTCTGCGCGAACGCCACGGGACATGGACTTTCCCGGCTTGCGTCTGCATCCGCTCAGGGGCGATCTGAAAGGCTTCTGGAGCGTGACCGTTTCGGGAAACTGGCGGATTATCTTTCGTTTCGATGACATCGACGTCGTCGACGTTGATCTGGTCGACTATCACTGAGGACATGACATGCCCATGCTCAATCCGCCGCATCCCGGAGAAAACCTGCGCGAGGATGTGTTGGCACCTCTCGGATTGTCGGTGACGGAAACCGCGAAAGCGCTCGGCATCAGCCGCAAGACGCTTTCGGAGGTCGTCAACGGCAAGGCGTCGATCACGCCGGACATCGCGGTGCGGCTGGAGCGCGCGTTCTCAGCCCCGCCCGCCGAGATGTGGCTCAGGCTCCAGGCAGCCTACGATCTACGCCGTGCCGTCCAGCGGCTTAAGAACACCCCGGTGCGCCGGCTGAGGTCGCTTACCGGCAAGAAACGCGCCGCTTGAAGAGATCTCGCCGAGCTAAACGCGGCTAAAACCGCCGGGTTTTGCGAGTTAGGACCTCGTTAGAACTGGCCGCCTTATAATCGGTGCCAACCGCGATGAACGCACCCGCCCCCGTCACCTACAAATTCGCCGACGACGGCCGGATGCCGAACAATCCCGTATTGCCGTTCGTGCTCTACCGCGGCGGCATTAGCCTGGCCGGCTCGCCCGATCCGGAAGCCGTCGTCGAGAAGGCATTCGCAGCGAGCGGCTGGGGCGACTTGTGGCGCAACGGCATCTATCCCTATCCGCACTATCATTCGATGATCCATGAAGCGATGGCCATCGCGCGGGGACGCGCCACGGTGCGGTTCGGCGGCGCCAAGGGCCAGGAGATCGAGATCGTGCCCGGCGACGTCGTCATCCTGCCGGCCGGCACCGGTCACCAATGCCTCAAGCAAACCCCGACGCTGGTCGTGATCGGCGCCTATCCGCCGGTCGGCAAATACAACCTCTGCCTCGGCAGCAAGGCCGACCACGCCAAGGCGCTCGCCACCATCGCCAAAGTGCCGCTGCCGGCAACCGATCCGGTGTTCGGACGCGACGGACCGCTGCTCGCGCTGTGGCGCACAGCAAGCGCGGCTTGAACTAGCAAACCGCCGCCAGATCAGGCCAGAACCCGCACCACGCGAAAGCCGATGGCATTGCTGCGGCTCGATTGCGTTGCCCGCATGCGGGCCGCCGACCGCAATATCGCTGGTCCGTCGCACCAGGCGCCGCCGCGCACCACCCGCATCGAGCCGTGTCCCGATATCGCGGCGCTGCCGTCCGCCGGCGTCGTGTCATAAGTTTCGTGCCACAGATCGTCGGTCCATTCGCGAACATTGCCGTGCATGTCGTAAAGCCCGAACGGGTTCGCGGGAAACAACCCCGGCGCGACCGGGCCGGTGGTGGGAGCGAACGCCGCCCGGGTCGCATCGATTGTGTCGCCGAAAGAATAGCGGCTGTGCGAGCCGGCGCGGCAGGCATATTCCCATTCGCTTTCCGACGGCAGCCGATAGGTTTCGCCGGACGACCCCGACAGGCGGGCGAGGAAAGCCGAAGCATCGTCATAGGAAATATTGGTGACGGGCGCCGACTGGTTCGGCGCCACGGGCGCGGCGGCCGGCGCGGCTGGCCGTTTGAAAGCGCCGAATAAACCGGGCGACGAAGCCTGCGGAGCGGCAACCGCAGGCAGCGTGCCCATGACGGCCTGGTATTCCGACACCAGGACCGGAAAGGCGCCGATCGCGATCGGGGTCGGAATCTCGACCCGCTTTTGCGGTCCCTCGACCGCGGTGTGATCCGGATCGCTCGGCGGCGAGCCGAGCAGGAATGCGCCTTTCGGCAGAATCCGCATCACCGGTAATGTCTCGCCGTCGCGAAACGCGGTGCCGGCCGGCGTCGCGGCATTGATGAACGCGCCGTCGACGATCGGATCGCCGGACGGTAACTGGCCGATGGCGCCGCGAAACGGGTTGGGCTGCGCCGCGCCGAGCGCTTGCGGGATATTGGCGTTGCCGGGCTTGGTGGACGCGAGGTCGGCGATCCAGGTCAGGAGCTTTCGCCAACTCCGGTCGTCGCGGTCGCCGCGCCAGTCGGCAAGCTGGACGGTCTGCCGCAACATGAAGGCGAGCGGGATGGAACACTTTTCCATCATCACCGGAATGAGTTTGCCGCGATCCTGGCCATAGTGAGCTTCGGTGCGCACCCATTCCGAATTGATGGAGCGCGGCGTCCACAGCACGACGACGGTCGTGGCGGCGGCGATTTCACGCTCCAGCTCCTCGTCCCACGCCGTCTTGGGCGTGAGGCCGTCGTCCCACCACACCGAGAACCCTTCGGCCCGTAGCGCCGTGACCATACGATCGGCGATCTGGGAGTCTTCCTTCTTGTAGCTGATGAAGACGTCCGCCATGCAGCCGTCCCCCGATTGTCGGCACCACACCGTTACAATAATATCATCAACATGCCGGAAAATTCTGACAGTCTGTCTCGGAGGACAAGATGCCTGCCCAACCGGCTATCATAAGCGATCGGCTATTCTATGCGTTCGCGCATCCGCTGCAGAACCGCCGCTTCTATCTGGCGCTCGTGTTCTCGATCATCCTGTTTCCGCTGATCGCGGCGGGGCTCATTGCCGGCACCATCGTTCTTATCGTGCCCGCGATCGCGTTGTTTTTATGGATCGGCGCGCGGACGCTGTTCGCGCGGCTATTGGCGAACTCGATCCTGGTTTCCGAGGTGAACTATCCCCGCGTCAACGCTCTGGCCGAGGAGATCAAGGCGAGGATGGGCTACGACAAGCCGGTTTATATTTTCGTCTACGAGCAAGGTAACTTCAACGCCTATATGCGGTTCATGTTTTTCCGCCGCGCGATATTCCTCAACTCCGAGCTTCTTGAAACCGGTGTCAGCGACGATGAGGTGCGCTGGCTGGTCGGCCGTTTCATCGGCTACCTGCGAACGCGCCAGCAAGCCGGCGTGCTCGGCTGGGTGATCCGCGCGGCGCAGCATCTGCTCATCTTCAACGTCTTCCTGCTGCCTTACGAGCGCGCCATGGTCTATACCGGCGACCGCCTCGCCGTCGCCGTCATCAACGGCGACATAACGAGTGCGGTTTCGGCGATGCAGAAGCTCTTGGTCGGACGGCAACTCGGTTATTCCGTCAATCCCGAAGGCATCATCGAGCAGCAGCGCCGGGTAAAGGGCACATTCTTCGGATTTCTGGCGCGCGTGATGAGCGGCTTCCCGCACATGACCTCGCGCTATGTCGATCTGATCGTCTTCGCCAAGGGTTATTTTCCGGCGCAATTCGCCCAGTTCGAAGCCGCCAATCCGGGCCTGCCGGTGGACCTTGCGCAACTCGCGGCAACGCCGGAATCCGGAGTCGCGCCGCCGCGCGAGCGGCTCGAAGCCGCCAAGCCGCCGAACGGTTGGGCGTGGGCCGGAGCGACCGCCGCGGTAGTGTTCCTGGGCATCGGCGCCATCACCTGGGACCGCATCGAGGCCTACCGGGCCTTAGAGGACGATTACACGCCGAGCTATTCCACACCGGATACACCCGACTCCTCATCGAATACGCCGGATTCGACATCGAGCACGCCCGACTCGAATACGCCCGGCTCCTCGTCCTCGAGCACACCGGACTCGAATGCGCCGGACTCCTCGTCGAGCACGCCGGACTCCAGCACGCCCGACGCGTCGGGGCTGCCGCCGCATGTCCATCGGACCGATTCAGGGCAATTGGAGCCGGACGACGGCTGCCGCTGGCTCAATTCGGATGCCAACGACTTCCGCGTCAACTGCAATTAGCGCCGCGACGCGGCTGACCGTTACTTCATCTGCAGGTCGACGTGCGCCCCGGTATTGCCCGATCGCGGAGCCTATCCACCGGGCCGCGCCGGCAAAGGCGCTCGCCCTTCCCTCCCTGTCGAATTCTGGTCTAAGATTCCCTCGCGCGGGGCCGAGCCCCGGCGCTTGCCCAAAGGACGCGCACAATGCGCGCCCTTTTTTTGTGCCTATATGCGGAAGCGATGCCCAGACGGACCGATATCTCCTCGATCCTGATCATTGGTGCGGGCCCGATTGTCATCGGCCAAGCCTGCGAGTTCGATTATTCCGGCACGCAGGCCTGCAAGGCGCTCAAGGAAGAGGGCTACCGCGTCGTCCTGGTCAATTCCAATCCGGCGACGATCATGACCGATCCGGATCTGGCGGACGCGACCTATATCGAACCGATCACGCCGGAGATCGTCGCCAAGATCATCGAGAAGGAGCGCCCTGACGCGCTGTTGCCGACCATGGGCGGGCAGACCGCGCTCAACACCGCGCTGTCGTTGCGCAAAATGGGCGTGCTCGACAAATTCGGCGTCAAGATGATCGGCGCCACCGCCGACGCCATCGATAAGGCCGAGGACCGCAAGCTGTTCCGCGACGCCATGACCAGGATCGGGCTCGCGACGCCGCGCTCGCACCAGATCAAGACACTGATCCAGGCGCTCGAAGCGCTGGAAGATATCGGGCTGCCCGCCATCATCCGGCCGTCGTTCACGCTTGGCGGCACCGGCGGCGGCATTGCCTATAACCGCGCCGAGTTCATCGAGATCGTCGAGCGCGGCATCGACGCCTCGCCGACCAGTGAAGTGCTGATCGAAGAATTGGTGCTCGGCTGGAAAGAATTCGAGATGGAGGTGGTGCGCGACAAGAACGACAATTGCATCATCGTCTGCTCGATCGAGAACATCGATCCGATGGGCGTGCATACCGGCGATTCGATCACCATCGCGCCGGCGCTGACGCTGACCGACAAGGAATACCAGATCATGCGCGACGCCTCGATCGCGGTGTTGCGCGAGATCGGCGTCGAAACCGGCGGCTCGAACGTGCAATTCGCGGTCAATCCGGCCGACGGCCGGCTCGTCGTCATCGAAATGAATCCGCGGGTGTCGCGCTCGTCGGCGCTGGCTTCGAAGGCGACCGGCTTTCCCATTGCCAAGGTCGCTGCCAAACTCGCGGTCGGCTACACGCTCGATGAGATCGCCAACGACATCACCGGCGGCGCTACGCCGGCCTCGTTCGAGCCGACCATCGATTACATCGTCACCAAGGTGCCGCGCTTTGCCTTCGAGAAATTTCCCGGCGCCGAACCGGTGCTCACCACGTCGATGAAATCGGTCGGCGAGGCGATGGCGATCGGGCGGACCTTTGCCGAGAGCCTGCAGAAGGCGCTGCGCTCGCTGGAAACCGGACTGACCGGGCTCGACGAGATCGCCATCCCCGGCCTCGAACAGGGCGACGACAAGAACGCCATCCGCGCCGCGCTCGGCACGCCGTCGCCCGACGGCCTGCTGAAAGTGGCCCAGGCGATGCGGCTCGGCATGAACGATGCCGATATCCATAATGCCTGCCACATCGATCCGTGGTTTTTGGCGCAGATCCGCGCGCTGATCGATATGGAAGCCGAAATCCGCGCCAAGGGCCTACCGGCGACGGCGCCCGCGCTGCGCCGGCTCAAAGCGATGGGCTTTTCCGATGCGCGGCTCGGCAAGCTCACCGGGCTTGCGGTCGAGGCCGTTTCGCAAGCCCGCCGCGAGCTTAACGTGCGGCCGATCTTCAAACGCATCGATACCTGCGCCGCCGAGTTCGCCTCGCCGACCGCTTATATGTATTCGACCTACGAGACGCCGTTTAACGGCCATGCCGTCGATGAGGCCGCGCCATCGGACAAGAAGAAAGTCATCATCCTCGGCGGCGGGCCGAACCGCATCGGCCAGGGCATCGAATTCGATTATTGCTGCTGCCATGCCGCCTTCGCGCTCAAGGAAGTCGGCTACGAAACCATTATGATCAATTGCAATCCGGAGACGGTGTCGACGGATTACGACACCTCGGACCGGCTTTATTTCGAGCCGCTCACCGCCGAGGACGTGCTCGAGATCATCGATACCGAGCGCAAGAACGGCACGCTGCACGGCGTCATCGTGCAATTCGGCGGCCAGACGCCGCTCAAGCTTGCCGAGCCTTTGGAAAAAGCCCGCGTGCCGATCCTCGGCACCTCGCCCGACGCCATCGATCTCGCCGAAGACCGCGATCGCTTCAAAAAACTGCTCGATCAACTCAAGCTGCGCCAGGCCAAAAGCGGCATCGCCACTTCGCCGCAGAAAGCCCATGCCATCGCCGAATCGATCGGCTATCCGATCGTGATCCGCCCGTCCTACGTGCTCGGCGGCCGCGCCATGGAGATCGTCTACGACACCCACCAGCTCGACCGTTATGTCGCGCGGCTCAACGCCGTTCTCGACCAACCCTCGGAACTCGCGGTGTCGGCGAAGCGGCCGCTCCTTATCGACCGCTATCTCACCGACGCCATCGAGGTCGACGTCGATTGTCTGGCCGACCGCAAGGACACCTATATCGCCGGCATCATGGAGCACATCGAGGAGGCCGGCATTCATTCGGGCGATAGCGCCTGCTCGCTGCCGCCGCACAACCTCTCGGCCAAAGTGATCGCCGAACTCGACCGCCAGACCCGCGCGCTGGCGCTGGCGCTCAAGGTCGGCGGGCTGATGAACGCGCAATACGCCATCAAGGACGGCGACATCTATGTGCTGGAAGTCAATCCGCGCGCCTCGCGCACGGTGCCGTTTGTCGCCAAGGTGATCGGCATTCCGGCCGCCAAGATCGCGGCCCGCATCATGGCGGGCGAGACGCTGGCAAGCTTTCATCTTAAACCGCAGCGCTTCGAGCCGGGCGCGGCGAGCCATGTCGGCGTCAAGGAAGCGGTGTTCCCGTTCGCGCGCTTTGGCTCCGCGGTCGATACCGTGCTCGGCCCGGAGATGAAATCGACCGGCGAAGTGATGGGGATCGACCGCGACTTCAATGTCGCCTTCGTTAAAAGCCAGCTCGGCGGCGGTTCGCGGCTGCCGAAAACCGGCACCGTCTTCGTTTCGGTCAAGGACGTCGACAAAGAGCGCATTCTGGAAGCCACGCGGCTCCTTTCGACTCTGGGTTTTCGCATCATGGCAACGTCGGGCACGCAGCGGTACTTGGCTGAACACGGCGTGCCGGCGGTGCGGATCAACAAAGTCGCCGAGGGCCGCCCGCATATCGTCGACGCCATCAAAAACGGCGAGGTTCAGCTGGTTTTCAACACCACCGAAGGGGCGACCGCGCTTGCCGACAGCCGCTCGCTCCGGCGGGCAGCCCTCTTGCATAAAGTGCCGTATTACACCACTCTTTCAGGGGCCGTCGCCGCAGCGCAGGGCATCAGGGCCTATATCGGGGGCGACCTCGAAGTGTGTGCGCTGCAGAGCTATTTCGGGGCCGGGTCTGATCAAGCATTGGGGCGGCCCAAGCGACGGTCCGTGTAGAGCCAGTTTTTCCTGTCGCGTGGCCGGGCGATGCTGCGGCCCGCGACGGGAATTTTTGACTCTTTAGGCATTTTTGACTCTGCGGACATTGGAGGTTCGCGCGTGGTAGACAAGATTCCGATGACGGCAGAGGGCTACTCGGCGCTCGAGGCCGAGCACAAGCACTGCCAGCAGGTCGAACGGCCTCGGATCATTCAACAGATCACCGACGCCCGCACCCATGGCGATCTCTCGGAGAACGCCGAATATCATGCGGCGAAGGAATCCCAGTCGCTCAACGAGGGCCGCATCGCGGAACTCGAGGACAAGATCGCGCGCGCCGACGTGATCGACGTGTCAAAACTTTCCGGTGACACCATCACGTTCGGCGCCACCGTGACGCTGGTCGACGAGGACACCGACAAGAAAGCGGTCTGGCAGATCGTCGGCGAGCCGGAGGCGGACGCCAAGAAGGGCAAGATTTCGATCACCTCGCCGCTGGCGCGCGCGCTGGTCGGCAAGAAGAAAGGCGCGCAGGTCGAAGTGGTCACGCCCGGCGGCGCCAAAGGCTATCAAGTCATGAAGGTGGAGTGGAAGTAGCGCCGCGGCCCTTTCGGCCGGAGCCCCCTCACCCCCACCCTCACCCCGCCGGGGAGAGGGAGTTCGCATCAGCAAGCCGGGTTTTGAGCTACTTTACGCCCTGTGGGCGGGCCGGGTTGCGTATCTTGCATAGCTCCCAAGAATCCCTACATAGAATGGCTGCGCATGGGGGTCATGCGGGGCGTGCCGACCCCCTCAAATCCTCTGCAACGATCGAGATTGACCGGTGCCGAACACTACCCATGCCAAGGTCGTGATTATCGGATCGGGACCTGCGGGCTACACGGCGGCGATCTATGCCGCCCGCGCCATGCTCGATCCGATCCTGATCCAGGGTTTTGCGCCCGGCGGCCAGCTCACCGTCACCACCGACGTCGAGAACTATCCGGGCTATGCCGACGTGATCCAGGGTCCCTGGCTCATGGAGCAGATGCAAAAGCAGGCCGCCCATGTCGGCACCAAGCTCGTCGCCGATTACGTCACCAAGGCCGATCTCGCGCGGCGTCCGTTCCGGCTCGAATGCGATTCCGGCGACATCTATTTCGCCGATGCGCTGATCCTGGCGACCGGCGCGCAGGCGCGCTGGCTCGGTCTGCCGGGCGAGGAGAAATTCCGCGGCTATGGCGTTTCCGCCTGCGCCACCTGCGACGGCTTTTTTTACCGCAACAAGGAAGTCCTGGTGATCGGCGGCGGCAATACCGCGGTCGAAGAGGCGCTGTTTCTCACCAATTTCGCCAGCAAGGTCACCGTCGTACACCGCCGCGATAGCTTTCGCGCCGAGCGCATCCTGCAGGAGCGGCTCTATCAGAACCCGAAAATCGCGGTGCTATGGAACACCGAGCTCCACGACGTGCGCGGCGACGACGATCCACGCAAGGTCAAAACCGCGGTGCTGCGCGACGTCAAGACCGGCGCGATTACCGAGCGGCCGATCGACGGTATTTTCATCGCCATCGGCCATTCGCCCGCCACGGAGCTCGTCGCCGGCCAGGTCGAGATGAAGCCGTCCGGCTATATCAAGACCGCGCCGCATTCGACCGCAACCTCGGTGCCCGGCCTGTTCGCGGCCGGCGATGTCGCCGACGACATTTATCGGCAGGCTGTCACGGCCGCGGGTCTCGGCTGCATGGCGGCGCTTGAAGCCGAAAAATTTCTTGCCGCCCATGGCGAGGCCGAGCCGCGCATGGCCGCAGAGTAATAGTCGCCTCTCCGCGTGTGTGAGAGGAAGAAGGTGTGCAAATGGATTGGGACAAGCTCAAAGTATTTCATGCCGCGGCCGAAGCGGGCAGTTTCACCCATGCCGGCGAGCAGCTCGGGCTTTCGCAATCGGCGGTGTCGCGCCAGGTGAGCGCGCTCGAGCACGAGCTGACGGTCTCGCTGTTCCATCGCCACGCCCGCGGCCTGATCCTGACCGAGCAGGGCGAAATGCTGTTTCGCACCGCGCACGACGTCTTCATGAAGCTCGAAGCAGCGCGCGCGAAACTCACCGACTCGCGCGAGCGGCCGAATGGCGATCTGCGGGTGACGACGACGCCGGGCATTGGCGTGCACTGGCTCACGCCCCGGCTCGGCGAGTTCGCTGATCTTTACCCGGAAGTGCATATCACGCTGCTCACCACCGACGAGGAACTCGATCTTGCCATGCGCGAGGCCGACGTCGCCATTCGCCTGCGGCAGCCGACCCAACCCGACCTCATTCAGCGCAAGCTGTTCTCGGTGCACTTCCACGTCTATGCCTCGCCGGAATATCTCAAGCGCTTCGGCACGCCGCGGACGTTAGAGGATCTCGACAGCCATCGGATTCTGGTGCTCGGCGGCAATGTACCACCATACCTGCAACGCTCGCGCTGGCTGATCGAGGTCGCGCGCGACGGCAAGGGGCCGCGGCAACCGCATCTCGTCATCAACAATATTCTCGGCATTTTGCGCGCCTGCCAGCGCGGGCTGGGCATCGCCATGCTGCCGGACTATCTGGTAGAGGAGAACGGCGGCCTGGTGCAACTGTTCGGCGAGGCCGACGCCATCGCGCTCGACGCCTATTTCGTCTATCCCGAAGAGCTCAAGTCGGTCGCGCGCGTGCAGGCGTTCCGCGACTTCCTGGTCGCCAATGCGCAGCGCTGGAATTTCTAGCGCATCCATAGCGACATCGTGACGCGCAAATTGTGGCCGGCGCTTCGTGACGCCCGCGCCTAAAACTCCAGCCAAAGCAGCGTCAATGTTATCGATTCTACACAACGGTAACGCGGGCCGGTGCAGCGTGCGGTGACCGCATGGCTGACATGCCCGTCATCGCGTTGTGTGCACAGAGTCGGAATCGCATAATTCAAACGCTGCAAGGCAAACGGTCGCCGCCATCCTCCCAGATTGGCGACCGTAATGCCGGCAGTTGTTCCCCTCTGGAAGGTGTCGTTGGCGCCCCCACGCCGACGAACTAAGCCGGGCCCGCAAGGGCCCGGTTTTCTTTTTGGCCGAATTACGAGTAGGGAGTAGCCAATTCCCAGCCTCTTATTCGTAACCGCCCGCCAGAGCGCGCCTCATGAAGATTTCCATCCTCGACGATTATTTCGACACACTGCGCACGCTGCCCAGCTTTGGCAAACTCCAATGTCACGACGTCACGGTCTGGAGCGACCACGTGCAGGACACCGGCCTGCTCGCCGGGCGATTGCAGGATGCCGAAGTTTTGGTGCTGTTCCGCGAGCGCACGCAAATCCGTGAGCCGTTGCTCGAACGCCTGCCGAAGCTCAAGCTCATCAGCCAGCGCAGCGTCTATCCGCATATCGACGTCGACGCCTGCACGCGGCTCGGCATTATTCTGTCGTCGAGTCAGCACGCCGGCACGCCGTGCAATGCCGCCGCCGAATTGACCTGGGGTTTGATCCTGGACTCGCTGCGCCTCGTTCCGCAGCACATCGCCGCCATGAAAACCGGAAAATGGCAAATCGGCATCGGCCAGACGTTGCGCGGCAAAACGCTCGGCATCTACGGTTATGGCCGGATCGGCGCGGTGGTTGCCGGTTATGGCCGGGCGTTCGGTATGAACGTGGTGGTCTGGGCCCGGCCGGCGACGCTCGCCAAAGCACGCGCCGATGGTTACGCGGTCGCGGCCAGCAAAGAGGCGTTCTTCGAAAGCTGCGACGTCATTTCGCTGCACATGCGTCTGGTCGACGCGACCCGCCACATCGTCACCGCTGCCGATCTCGCGCGCATGAAGTCTAGCGCGCTCCTGGTCAATACCAGCCGGGCGCCGCTGATCGAGCCGGGTGCGCTGGTCAATGCCTTGCGTCTCGGCCGCCCCGGCATGGCCGCCGTCGATGTCTACGAACAAGAGCCGGTGCTCGATCCTAGCCATCCTTTGCTCAACATGGCCAATGTCATTGCCACGCCGCATCTCGGCTATGTCACACGCGAGGAATACGAACTGCAGTTCACCGAGATTTTTGACCAGATCACAGCCTACGCGGCCGGCGCGCCGATCAATGTGATGAATCCGCAAGTGCTGAAGACCTCGCGGCGCTGATCACGCCGGCTCCAAACCTTTCGCCTTGATGACGGCCTTGGCGCCGGGCGTGGTGAGAAACGCAATCACGGTGCGGCCGGCGTCGGCATGGCTTGCAGCCGTTGGAACCGCGGCGGTGAAGGTCGTGACGCTCTGCAATTGCGCGGGCAGCGGGCCGACCACATCGATGCCGGACACCGCGATCAGCTCCGCCATCTGCTGAATGCCGATATCGGCTTCGCCACGCAGCACGACGAGCCCGGCGAGACCGGCGGCGCCGCCCGCGCCGTATTTCGCCTTGGCCGCCATCGCGTCGGTGATGCCAAGCTGTTCGAACACCTTGGCCATATGCGCGCCGCTGGCGCCGCCGCCGACCGGCTTCGACAACGCCACCAATTTTGCCGCCAGCATGGCGCGCTTGAAACTTTCCGCCGACGAAATGTCCGGCCTCGGCGCACCTTTCGGCACCGCGATGCCGATGTGAGAGCGCGCGATATCGGCCGTGCTGCCGGCGACGATCTTGCCGCGCGCCATCAGGTCTTTGGCGCCCGGAGCGGTGAGGATCGCGACATCGGCCACCTCGCCTTCGTCAACCCGTTTCTCAAGTGGCAACGACGGACCGAGCGTCACGTCAAGGCGGTTGCCGGTTTCGCGCTCGAAACGCGGCGACAGCTCCTCAAACACCATTTTCATGGCGGTCGTGCTCAGTATTTTGATTACGATCGGCGAAGCCACGCTTTCCCCCTTAATCTTGCACTGTTAAGTTTTCTTGGCCGCAGGATAAAGCCGAAAGCCCGGCTCCGATAGCAGGATCAACTCTGTGTGAGCTTTTTGCGATCCGCCATCAAATGGCGGTCGGGCGCAGCATTCTCTTATGAATTTGCGCTACAGTACTGGCGGCCAAGGGGTGCGTTGTTATTTAACGGGCAACGCAGCCGGACGCGATTACGGAGGGGAAATGCTCACTCGCAGACATGTCTTTTACGCCGGCGCCGCGGGAGTGGCGCTTGCCGCTCTGCGCCTGGCACGGCCGCATTCCGCCGCAGCCGCGACCCATGCTTACGAAGTCACCCATACCGACGAGGAGTGGCACAAGCTGCTCACGCCGGCGCAATATGACGTGCTGCGTGACGAAGGCACCGAACGGCCGTTCACCAGCGCGCTCCTCGATGAGCATCGCGCCGGCACGTTTTCCTGCGCCGCCTGCGACCTGCCGCTGTTCTCGTCGAAGACCAAATTCGACAGCGGCACCGGCTGGCCGAGCTTTTGGGCGCCGCTCGACAAAGCCGTCGATGAGACGGATGACCACTCGTTCGGCATAACGCGCACGGCGGTGTCCTGCCACCGCTGCGGCAGCCATCTTGGCCACGTCTTCAACGACGGTCCGAAACCGACGGGGCTGCGCTACTGCATGAACGGCGTGGCGCTGAAATTCACGGCGGCGCCGGCGGGATCGAGCTAGGCCGCGTGCTCAAAAATCGAAATGAGTGTGCGGACGTAAAGCAATATCCGCTTTGCCCCCGAAAGCGGACATCACTCAGTGTCATCTCGACGTCTGCCGAGTGCCAATAGCGGACATTCAGCCCGTAAAGGTGATGTCAGCTTGCATTTTTTTCCTCTATCCATGAAACAAACAGTTCCCAAATGACTGCCAGCACGATCGGTCCAAGGAAAAGCCCTGTGATTCCCTAAGCAAGGGTGCCGCCGATCACACCGATCAGGATCACGAGCATCGGTGTCTTCAATCCCCGACCCATCACGATCGGCCTGAGCAAATTATCCAGCAAATTGACGGGCACCATGTATTCCGTAAACAAAATGGCCGGCAACGTGTCCATGATCGTCCAGGCCCATATGATGACAGGGATCAATATGATTGACGGGCCGATCTGAATGATCCCGAATACGAGGACACCGAATGTAATCAGGCTGGCCTGCGGAATGCCGGCCACCATCAGGCCGATGCCTGCGAGCAGGGCTTGCAACACTGAAATTCCGATAACGCCGCGGGATACCGCCCGAATGGTTGCGCCGGCCTGCTCGACAAACTCCTCACCACGCGTCGGATTAAGCCGGAGCGAGAACTTCTTGATCGCTTCAGCGATGGCAGGTGCTGGCGAAAAGAGAAATCCGGCAACAACGACGGAAGCGAGGAACATGATTATGCCGAGGCCAGTACTCGCTCCGATGCTCAGCAAACTGCTGCCCACCGGTTTTAGCTGCGGCATGATCTGGGCCAGGGCGGCGCTGAGATTTGTCGATGCCAGATCCCAGAATTGATAGATAGGCTCGCCGATCAGCGGCCAGTCTTTTACCGCGGTTGACGGCGGGGGTATCGTAAGATTCGCAAGATCAAGTCGTTCGGAAATCAGCCGGAGACTGTTGACCAGCCCTGATGCGAGCCATGTCGCCGGTCCAATGATAATCAATAAGCTCAAAAGCGTAATTAGCGCAGCAGCTATCCGACGACGCCCGCCAAGCTGACGCGACGTCCATTCGAAAACAGGATAAAGCGCAACCGTAAGCACCGCGCTCCAGATGGCGACCGATATAAAGGGTTGGACAAGGATCAAAGACCAGTAGAGAAGGAGCACAAGAGCCCCGAGCCGAATCGCCACTTCGATAAAAGACGAAGTGGTCGCTTCGGACCCGGACGGGAGCTTCTGATCACGGCTCATTGGTGCGATTAAGGCGCCGTCGCATTGCCTCCCCCGAGGCTAAGGACAAGCATCGTAGCGGTTCAATCTAGCACACGGGAAGTGACCCGCCGATGTCCGCTTTGGGTCATTAGCCGACATCAGGTCACGTCCGCTTCATGTCCGCTTTGCCCCCGAAAGCGGACGTAAGCCGGACATCGCGCAATGTCTGCTTTGTGCCAAAAGCTGACATAGCAGCTGAACTTGGATCGATCGATACTGCCTTGTCGGCCGCTTACGCCATGTTGGCAAGGTGGACGTTGCGCCTGCATGCCAACTTCTCAATCCCGCTGCTGCGAGCCGGCGACGCGGAGGCATTGATCCGAACCGTTGACATTCGTTAGGCTGCAACGTGGAGCGAATCGTTCGGCCATCGCGATGAGCCGTCATGATCGATAGTCTCAGACCGGTCTCTACGGAGCCCGTACCCTGCAAGATCTGCGGCGACCCTGCCCCGCTCTATGGCGTCGTTGACTTCAATAGAAACTGCGAAATACCGAACGGTGTAAGGCTCGCCCTCTCCGGCACGCCAATCTATTACCGCCGCTGCGGCGGCTGCGGCTTTCTGTTCACCGACGTATTCGACGACTGGAGTGATGAGCAATTCAAGACGCACATCTACAATGCTGTCTACTACTCCATCGATCCAGAGTATGTAATCCAGCGGCCGAGCTCGAATGCCGAAGTCGTGACGCGCCTATGGGGTCCCCACAAAGCGGAAACGCGCGTGATCGATTACGGCGGCGGCAACGACGTGTTCTGCTCTGCGCTTCGCGCCAATGGCTTCCCGCTGGCGGTGACATACGATCCGATGGTGCCGAAATACGCGCACCGTCCCGACGATAAATTCGACTTGGTGACATGTTTCGAGACGCTCGAGCACTTGCCTGACCCGGCAGGCGGCATCGCCCAGATCATTGAATGCGTCGCCGATCCGGGACTTGTTCTGTTCACGACCCTTCTGCAGCCGGCGGACTTCGACAAACAGCGTCTCAACTGGTGGTATGTTGGACCGCGCAACGGCCACGTCTCGATCTTCAGCAAGCAGGCGCTTACTGCGGCCTGGGGCCGGCACGGCTACAAGCTGGTATCGTTCAACCAGATTACCCATCTCGCATTTCACACCTTGCCGCCATTCCTCGCCCATCTGGACACGTCGACGCTCGATCAGTCGGACAAATTAAAAACGTCCTGATCCGGTATTTTATCACGTCCCGACCTTAAGCTCCGAAACCAGCCCACGCAGCGCCGCGATCACGCTCAGCGGCACGATGCGGCCGGTGCGCGGATTTTCCGACGGAATGCCCTCGATCGCCATCGAGAAGCGCGCGGTGTCGGCATCGACCTCGATGCGATGGGTGTTGCGGGTGAGCGCCGGATCGGCCCAGATTTCGAGCCGGGTCTTGTCCGGCCCGATGCCGGCAAGGCTCAAGGCCGCGGCGACATTGACATTGGCCGGGAATCCGCGCGCGCCCTCGCGCGCGCTGCCGTCGAAAATCTTGCGCGGCTCTTTGAGGTCTTTGAGCGAAATGCCGCGCTCGATCAGATAAGGCGCGCCTTCGAGCCCGTTCGGCGGCTTGCGCGAAACCATGGTGACCGAGTGGATCGTGCCTTCGGCGGCGGCGCGCACCGCATCGAGGCCGATGAGCGCACCGGTCGGAACCAGAATTCGCGCGCCGGTCTGTTTCGCGCGCTCCACCAGATCCCAGTTTTCCAGAAGCTGGCCGACTGATAGCGGCATGAAAATCCTGCCGGCCTCGATCGCCGCAGTCGCGACGGTGCGGAACAATTGCGGCGGCAGGCATTCGACGACTACGTCGCAGGATTGCGCCAGCTCTTCGACTGGCACTATCGCAACACTCGCGCCCGCTTCCGGCAGATTGCGCTTGGCCTTGCTCACGTCGCGCACGGCAATTGCCACGAGGACAAGGCCGGGCACGCCGGTTTCCAGACGGCGCGCCACGCCGAGCCCGACAGCGCCGAGCCCGGCCAAACCGACCTTGAGATTATCGCGTGGCACTGGCGATCCCCGGGCTGGTAGGCATCTACGCAGCCAGATACATTTGGTCCGATACAGTGCTCTATGCGCCGACGCAACCGGCCAGACTCTTAAATGACGGACCTCAGCAAGAGATTATTCATGACCAACATCAATCCGAACGCCTTCACTACACGGCCGGAAATCGAAGGCACGTTCGGCGTGGTCACCTCGACCCACTGGATCGCGACCGCCGTCGGCATGGCGATGCTGGAAAAGGGCGGCAATGCCTTCGATGCCGCGGTCGCGGCCGCGTTCACGCTGCAAGTGGTCGAGCCGCATCTCAACGGGCCCGGCGGCGACGTGCCGGTCATTCTCCACGACATGCGGCGCGGCAAGACCGAGGTGATCTGCGGCCAGGGCGTGGCGCCGGCCGGCGCCACCATCGCGCATTACAAGAGCGAAGGACTCGATCTGGTGCCCGGCACCGGGCTTTTGGCCGCCGTGGTGCCCGGCACGTTCGAAACCTGGATGATGCTGCTGCGCGATTACGGCACCATGCCGCTTGCCGAGGTGCTTAGCCCCGCGATCGGCTACGCGCAGAACGGCTATCCGCTTCTCGAGCGCGCCCATGCCACGATCGGCACGGTCGCGGCTTTGTTCCGCGACTATTGGCCGACCTCGGCCGCGGTCTATCTGCCGGGCAACACCGTGCCGGCAACCGGATCGCTGTTCACCAACAAGACGCTCGCGGCCACCTATAGCCGCATCGTCAAAGACGCCGAAAGCGCCGGCGGCGACCGCGTGGCGCAGATCGAACGGGCGCGCCAGTCCTGGTCGAAGGGCTTTGTCGCCGCAGCCATCGGCCGCTTCTGCCGCACCCAGGACATCATGGATACCAGCGGCCGCAAACATCGCGGCGTCTTGACCGCCGACGACATGGCGCGCTGGACGCCGCATATCGAAGCGCCGCTGACTTACGATTATGGCCGCTACACGGTGTGCAAGACCGGCCCCTGGGGCCAAGGCCCGGTGACGCTGCAGCAGCTCGCGCTGCTCAAAGGTTTTGCGCTCGACGGGCTCGACCCGACCGGTCCCGATTTCATTCACCTCCTCGTTGAATGCTCAAAACTCACTTATGCCGACCGCGAGGTGTTTTACGGCGATCCCGATTTCGTCGAAGTGCCGATGGCGACGCTGTTGTCCGACGCTTACAACGCCGAGCGGCGCAAGCTTGTCACCGACAAGGCCTCGCTCGAACAGCGCCCCGGCTCGATCGAAGGTTTTGGCGCGGTGGTGAAACTGCGCCGCCAGACCGGGGCGATGGCGGCGGGCGCGGGCGAACCGACCGTGGGCCAGCTTGGCTCAGGCGAGCCGACCGTCGGCAAACTCGGCGCGATGCGCGGCGACACCGTGCATTTCGACATCATCGATCGCGCCGGCAACATGATTTCGTCGACGCCGTCCGGCGGCTGGCTGCATTCCTCGCCGGTCATTCCCGAACTTGGCTTCTGCCTCGGCACCCGCGCGCAGATGTTCTGGCTCGAGGAAGGTCATCCGGCGGCGCTTGCTCCCGGCAAGCGGCCGCGCACGACGCTATCGCCGACGCTCGCGCTGCGCGACGGCGAGCCCTATCTCGGCTGGGGCTCACCCGGCGGCGACGGCCAGGATCAATGGATCACGCAGATGTTCGCGCGCCATGTTCATTGCGGCATGAACTTGCAGGAATCGATCGACGCGCCGGCCTGGCATTCCGAGCATTTTCCGAGCTCGTTCTGGCCGCGCACGGCGCGGCCCGGCGTGCTGGTGGTGGAAGGCCGCGTGCCGAAAAAGACCGTCGATGAACTCAAGCGCCGCGGCCACAGCGTCGAAACCGGGCCGGACTGGTCGGAAGGCCGCCTCACCGCGGCCTCGCGCGACGGCTGGCGCCGCCGCGCCGCCGCCAACGCGCGCGGCATGCAGGGTTACGCCGCGGGGCGGTGAAAACTGGCTCGCTGTAATCGCTGCCCTGGCCGCCGGTATAACCATTCGGTTATGTCGGATGGACAAATTCTCATTGGACCGGTGGCGGCGCTCTCCCGATAATCCCCCGGCACGGCGTTCGGCGCGTCTCGCCGCCCATGCCTACCGAGCCGGGAGCTCTCCAGCGATGCGCAAGTTCGTGTTGAGCAATTTGGCCATGGCGGCCTGTATGCTGCTCGTCGTAGCGACGCCCGGGCGCGCCCAGGGCGACTATCCGACAAGACCGATCCGTCTGCTGGTGGGTTCGGAGCCGGGCGGGACAACCGATCTCGTCGCGCGCGTCATCAGCAAACAATTGGGACAACTGCTCGGTCAATCGGTCGTCGTCGAAAACCGGCCCGGCGCCAATCAGACCATCGCCGCCGAGCTCGTCTCCAAGGCGGCGCCGGACGGCTATGTCCTGCTCATGGTGCCCGCGGGTTTTGGCATCAACCCGGCGCTCTACAAAAAGTTGCCCTACGATTCGCTGAAGGATTTCACTCCGGTCTCCGAGGTCGCGTTGGCGCCCAACGTGCTGGTCGTGAATCCCTCGGTGCCGGCGCGCTCCATCAAGGAGCTGATCGCGCTCGCGAAAGCCAAGCCGGGTTCTCTGAGCTATGGCTCGTCGGGCGTCGGTGCGCCCAGTCATCTCGCCGGCGCTTTGTTCGCGCTCCTCACCGGGATCGACATCGTGCACGTTCCCTACAAGGGATCGGGACCGGCAATGACCGATCTGCTCAGCGGCAACATACAGCTTTCGTTGCCTTCCATTCCCGGCGCGCTTCCGTTCATTTCGTCGCACCAATTGATCGCGCTCGGAGTGACGACGCGGATCCGTTCCTCGAGTCTGACAACCGTGCCCACGATCGCGGAAGTCAGGGGTGCCAAACTACGATGTGGGAAGCTGGTTTGGCATTTCAGGACCGGCGGGCTTGCCCGCACCGGTCGTTGCGCGGCTCAACGGCGCGGTCAATCAGGCGCTCAAAGACGCCGACCTGCGGCAGCTTCTGGCGCACGAAGGCGCCGAACCGGTCGGCGGCACGCCCGAGGATTTCACCGATCTCATCACGACCGACATCAAAAAATGGACCCAGGTGCTCGCGGCCGCCAAGATTGAACCGCAATGAATCTTCTTGTCCGGCACGCGTGCGGGCCGATCGCCGCAGCATCGCGTTCGGCAGCTTCGAAATCATAGGGAGACTTGCAGCGATGCCGTATCTCGATCTGTCGTCCGATCTCAAGCTTTTCTACAAGATCGACGACTGGACCGACGCCTGGGTCCGCCCTGAGACCATCCTACTCGTTCACGGCTTCACCGAAACGACCGAAGCATGGCACGGCTGGATTTCCCATCTCGCCCGGCGCTACCGGGTGATCAAGATCGACTTGCGCGGTTTCGGCAAGTCGGGACCGGTGCCGAAGGATTACGTCTACACCAACGAGGGCTGGGTGGATGACCTGGTGCGGGTCATCAATCTTGTCGCCGGCGAGCCGGTTCATGTCATCGGGGCCAAGAGCGGCGGCATCAGCCTGGTCACGCTTGCCGTTGCGCGGCCCGATCTCGTCAAGTCGCTGACGATGGTGTGCACGCCGATCCTGCCGACCGACGCGACGGGCTGGATCGAGCATATGGAGAAACACGGCATGCGCAGCTGGGCGCGCAGCACGATGCGCGCGCGCATGGGCTCGAAGATGGATCCGCGGGGCATCGACTGGTGGGTTGAGCTCATGGGCGCCACGGCGATTTCCACCGCGCACGCCTATTTACGCTGGGTCGGCACCGTGGACATCGGGCCGGATTTGCCCAACATCAAATGTCGAACGCTGGTCATCGCCAACGACACACCACGCCGGCCGCGCCGCTATTTCGAGCAGTATCAAACGCGAATACCGGGCTCCAGCCTCGTGATGATTCCGGTGGACGGATATCACCCGGGCGGCACCGATCCGGACGCATGCGCCATCGCGACTCTGAATTTTCTTGCCAAGGCTGGCGCCGGGAACGGTACACGCGCCTAATCCAAATATGGGTCGAACGCCGATGACAAGGTCTGCACCGCAACGCGTCGATTCCCAAAGCCTCGTCGACTTCGGTACGGCGGTCTATGCGAGCGTCGGCATGCCGGAACCGGCCGCGCGCCTGATCGCCGATACGCTTGTCCAGGCGGATCTATGGGGCCACCAGTCGCATGGCGTGTTGCGATTGGGCTGGTACCTCGATCGCGTCCGAAACGGCGTCATCAAACCGGTAACGACACCGGAATTCGTCGTCGACGCCGGCAGCATAGCCGTGATCGACGGCCATGACGGCGTCGGACAGGTGCTGACGATGCTGGCGACGCACGAAGCGATCAAGCGGGCCAAGGCGCACGGCATTGCCGCGGTCGGCGTCCGCAATTCCAACCATTTCGGCACCTGCATGTACTACACTTTGACCGGTGCGCGCGAAGGCTGCGCGATGCAGCTCACCACCAATGGCGGACCCGCGATGGCGCCGTGGGGCGGGCGCAAAAAGATAATCGGGACGAATCCATGGTCGGTCGCCGTGCCCCCAGGACGCCATGCGCCGCTGGTGATGGACATGGCGAACACCGGCGTCGCGCGCGGAAAAATCTATGTCGCCCGGCAGAACCATGAGCCAATCCCGCTCGGCTGGGCGATCGATGCGGCGGGCGAGCCTACGACCGATCCGCAGGCCGCGATCGATGGCATCATATTGCCGATGGCCGAACATAAGGGCTACGTGATTGCCACCATCGTCGATATCCTCTCCGGCGTGCTCACCGGCAGCGGCTTCCTTTCGCAGGTCCACAGCCCCTACAAGACCGCCGAGAAAAGCAACAGCGGTCATCTCATCATCGCCATGGACATCGGAAAGTTTCAGCCGCTCGCTGAGTTCAACGCGCGGATGGAGGAGTACATCGCCGAGCTCAAATCGGTGCCGCTTGCAAAGGGCTTCGAGGAAGTCCACTACCCGGGTGAGATCGAAGCCGGTAACGATGCCCGCAATCGTCGCGAAGGGCTGTTGCTGCCCGACGACACGCTCGCCGACTTGAAGCGGATCGCACGCGAGACGGGGCTCGAAGACAGTTGCCGTTTTGAATAGCCGCCCGCAATCCGCTACAGTTCGCTCATGAACCCCGCGCCAAATGCCCGGCGAAACGTTCGGGCCGTGAGCAAAGACAACTTCATCTCGAACTTGAAATCGCGCCATTTCGAGCTGCTGGTGGCGTTGGATGATCTGCGCAATGTCCGCAAGCTCGCCGAAACGATCACCGTGTCGCAGCCGGCTGTTTCCAAAACGCTCGCCGCGATCGAAGCCGGCCTCGGCGTCAAATTATTCGAGCGGTTGCCGAGGGGGCTTAGTCCCACTCCGTTTGGCCAATGCCTGATAAAGCATTCGCGCAGCGTGCTGACCACGCTGACGAGAGCAAGAGACGAGATCTACGAATTACATTCCGGAGCATCCGAACGTTTCGCGGTCGGGACAAACCCGCATGCGACGGTCGGCGTCATCCCGCAAACCCTGTTGCTTATGAAACAACGCCTGCCCAACGTCACGATCGTCGTCCGTGAAGGACACACCGAGGCGCATCTGATGGCGCTCTGGCTCGGCCAGTTGGACGTTTATGTCGGCCGCATACCTCGCGAACGGCCGCACGGTCTCGGCATCAAGGTTCTCTCGACGGAACCGATCAAGATAGTCACCGGCGCGCATCATCCGCTGGCAAAACGCACGCGGCTTCGATGGCGGGATCTATCCGGGTATCCGTGGGTGGTGCCGCCCATCGGAACGCCGCAGCGCGAAGCGCTCGATCGCGCTTTCAAGAATAACGGCGTGCCCATGCCCGAGAATCGCATTGAAACTCTGTCCGTGCACACTCTTCAGGCCTATTTGAATTCGACGGACGCCATTGCCACGGTGGCGCCGCAGGTGGCGCGCTACTATGAGGAACTTGGGTTGATGAAGACTCTGGAGCTGAAACTTCCGAACGCCGAACGCGCCAGCGGTATCGCATGGAACAACCAGCGCCCGCCTTCGCCGGTGCTGGACGTCTTCATGCACTGTGTTGAAGCAAGCTATCTCGCCCCGGTACTGCGCGGCCGTAAAAACGCCGGCACCAGGCGCCGCCGCGCTCGCGCTTAGACCCTATTATCCGTTCAAGAAGCCAACCCGCGCTCTTGCGGGACATGCTCCAGGAATTCCAACAGCGCGGCACTGAACGCCGCAGGCTGTTCCAGCGGCGACATGTGGCCGCTGTTTTCGATGATCTTCAGCGTTGCGTTGGGGATGGTCTGCGCCAGCAATCGGGCCATCTTGGTGCACGTGTAATCGTATTGCCCAACGAGGACGAGCGTCGGCGCCTGCACCGATTTGAGCACGCCGGTCAGCCGGAACAGCGATTTGCGCTTCGCCAGCACCTCGGAAAACATAAAACGCAATCCATTGACCGGCGTCGCGCGGATCAGCGCGGCCATATGGTCGCGGCGGCGCGCATTGCGCCTTGCATAGACCTTGAAGAGCTCGCTGCGCAGCATGTCGCAGACGAGTTCGTCGACTTCGCCTTGATCGATCAGCTTGACCCAGCGCCGCGCCATCGCCTCGATCTTCACCGGATCGTCGGCGCCGGCGCCGACATCGGCGAGCACCAGGCGGGACACGCGCCCCGGCTGGCTGGCGGCCAGCGCCAGTGCCGGACCGCCGCCCAGCGAAAAGCCGACGATGGCCGCGCGCTCTATTTTGAGCGCGTCGAGAACGCCGACGAGATCGCGCGCGAGAAGCGTTGCGGAATAATCCGTGGCGGCGGCCGGAGCATCGGTTTGGCCATGGCCACGCTGATCGTAGGCGATGACGCGGAAGCGGTTTTGCAGCGCCAAAATCTGGTGAAACCACATGCGTTGGCCACAGGCGAGCCCGTGCAAGAGCACGACGGGCGGCCCGTCGCCGGCAACGCTGACGGCAACGGCAAGGTTGCCGATCTGGATTCTGTCCATGCCGTCTCCGCGATCGTCACGATCGTCACAGATACAGACACAGCGATATGATCGGAAACGGCGGCGGCGACAAGCATCCCGGCTTTAAGCCGCGACGGTGCCCAAAAATTCTTCGACTTCGGTGCGCAGTCTGGCGGTGGCGTTCTCGACTTCCTCGGACGCGGCCAGCATGGTTTCCGCCGAGCTCTTGGTCTGCGTCACGCCGCCGGCGACCTCGCCGAGCGCCGCGACGATTGCCTTCGAGCCGGCGGCGGCGCTGGCGACATTGTGGGATATTTCTCCCGTCGCCGCCTCCTGCTGCTCAACGGACAGCGCGACCGCGCTGGTGTAGCTGTTGATGTCCTGCATCCGTTGCGTGATCTCGCGGATCGCGGCGACCGCCTTGCCGCTCGACGTCTGCACCGAGGAAATCTCGTGGGTGATTTCCTCGGTCGCCTTCGCGGTTTGCACGGCGAGCGATTTCACCTCGGACGCGACCACGGCAAAGCCGCGTCCGGCCTCGCCGGCGCGGGCGGCTTCGATGGTGGCGTTGAGCGCCAACAGATTGGTTTGCCCGGCGATGTCCTGAATGAGCTTGACCACGTCGCCGATCTTCTGCGCCACATGCGCAAGGGCCGCGATATCATCATTGGTCGCGCTGGCGTTGGCGGCGGCGGCGCGCACCACCCCGTTGGCCTGGCCGAGCTGGCGGCTGATCTCCTTGATCGAGACCGAGAGCTCGGCTGCTGCGGCAACCGCGGTTTCGACGTTGAGCGAGGAACTCGTTGGAGCCGTGCATCGCGCCCTCGGCGCGTTGCAGAGTATGATCCGATGTGGTCAACAGCGACTTCGCCGCCGTCTTCATGGCCACGGCGCTTTGGCTGACGGTCTTGAGCACGCTCTCGACGCGAGCGCGGAACGAGGAGATCGCGGCGTCGGTCGAGCGGCGGCGCTCGTCGCGCTGGCGCAGCGAATCACGCTCCTTTTCCGCGTTCAACTGCTCGGTGACGTCGGAATGGGTGGCGACCCAACCGCCGCCCCGTATCGGCCGGCTGACCACCGCGATGACGCGGCCGTTCTTGGACTCGCTGATCTTGGTTTCGGTGCGCCCTTCGGAAATCTGCTTCAGGCAATCCGCGACATAGCGGTCGGGATCGCCGGAGAACGTTCCCACCTCGCGCCGGTGCACCAAAAGCGCTCGCAGCGACGTTCCGGCGCGGGCATGCCCGGGACGCAGATGATACATTTCGATGTAGCGATCGTTGCACAGCTTGAGATGGCCCGCGGCGTCGAACATGCACAGGCCCTGCGTCATGTTGTTGAGCGCTGAGCGCAACAGCCGTGCCTGGACGCGCCGGCGGCTATTGATGAACAGACCGGCCGCCGCCGCGGCGCCGAGCCCGAACGGCAGACCCATCATCAGGGCGGACAGCGGGACCGGCGCCTCGGTCAGCGCGGCAACGACCCAGCCGGAACCGCAAAGCAGGAAAATGCCGATGCCCGCAACACAGCCGGCGGCGCCCGCCGAAATGACGAGCCCCCAGCTGCGACTTGCCCTTGAAATGAGGGAAACGGCAAACATCGCGCGCACGCCATAATCAAGCAGGGAAGGCTATTCGCCGCGGGTTGTTTTGAAGTTAAGCAATGGCGCCCGATTCCTTAACAAAAGCTAAGGGTGCGGACTTTGCCCGATCAGGCCGGGATCACCGGCAGCAGCAGATGGGAGTCCTTGTCGCCGCCGGCATAAACCGTGTTGGTGCCGGTGTTGTAATCGGCGTGGTAGTGCATGTAAGCGGCGCTGCCGACGCCATCGCGCGGCTGGACGTCGAGCCGGATGCGGTGGCCCTTCTTGAACACCATCGACGTCGGCCAGATTTCGACCTCGACGCGCACGATTTCACCGGGCTTCAGATAGAGCCGCCGCACGTGACGGTGATAGGGGCGCCAGGGCCGCGACAGTTCGGCGTCGAGCTCGCGATGCGACACCCGCAGCCAGCCCTTTGCCACCGGCACCGGCGCGCCCTGCTGGCCGGTCTCCATGATTTCCTTGCCGTCGGGATCGAAGTTACGCAGCGTCAGGAACAGATCCATGTCCTCGGTCGAGCTCGACACGAAGAGCACGGCGGCGAGCGGCCCGGTCACTTCGGTGTCGGCCGCGAGCGGCGGCGTCTCGAGCGCGATACCCATGCCCGGCTTGATGCCGCCGCCCAAAACCTGCGACGAAGCGGCCGAAGTCGAGCCCATCGTGCCAAGGCTCGACGCGGCGTAAGTCTGCGAGGCAGTTTCGGCCGGCTTCTTCACATCCAATAGGCCAGTGAGCGCCTCGCCCTCGACATGCCGCTTTGACAGATCGAAATAAAATCTGGTCCAGCGTGTGCGCTGCAGCGGCCATTCATGTTCGTTGCGCCATGCGAAGGCGTCGCCGCCCTTGCGGATCGCAAGCTTTATCGGCGGCTCGTCCATCACGCCATTGTCGATGCCTTTGAGCCAATAATCGAAGAAGCGGATCTGATCGCGCCGTCCGTCCTCCGTGTAGAACGGATGCACATGCGAGCCGAGATGGATGCGCAGCTTCTTGTGCGGCGTCGCCGCGCGCATGAAGGCCTCGGTATTGCCGCGCAGGTGCAGCCCCATGCCCGACCAGTTGCCGACGGAAAACATCGGCACGTTGATTTTCTCCCATTGCGCCTGCGCGCCGCGGAAGGCGCCGCTGTCGAGATTATTGTGCAGCCAGAAATGCAGCGTGTTGACCTGCCAGCCGTCGGGCAGATGCTGGGACGCGCGGCCCAACAGATGATGCAGGAGATGCGCCGTGTACCAATTGGTCATGAACAGGCTGAGAATGCCGCCGTGGTAGAGCGCATCGCGATACAGATCGGCAAATCCCTCCCACGGAATGATCGCTTTGAGCGACGGCGGCTGCAAATTGGCGACGAACCATTGATTGATCGCGAAATAAGAAATGCCGTTGAGCCCGACCTTGCCGTTGCACCAGGGCTGCGCCGCCGCCCATTCGATGGCGTCGTAAAGATCGACCGCTTCCGCAAGCGACCACGGCTCGCACTGTCCCGGCGACTTGCCGGTGCCGCGGCCGTCGATGCGAACGGCGGCATAGCCGCGCGGCACCCACCATTTCGGGTTGACGGTTTCCCAGTTCATCCATTCGTTCGGCGCCTCGGCAAGCGTCGCCGGCACGACCCAAAGCTTGTCTTTCTGGTAAGGCCCGAGATTGAGGATGGCGGGAAATTTGCCGCCATCGTCGGGGCGAAACACATCAGCTTTCAGCCGCGCGCCATCGCGCATCGGCACATCGACGTCCTTGTCGACCGCGATGGCATAGTCGGGCGGCGCGGCGTCTTGCCCGCTGGTCATTGAGATACCGCGGCGGCGGCGAGACACACTATCGGTGCGATGAGAACTTCCAGCCGCTGCATTATTCCCTCCCCGCGCGACGCAGGATTTATCGATTGCGCGCGATGGTAGTTGAGTGCCTGCGGCGATGCCAGCGCCGCCGCCGTTCATGCTTCCGACACTTTTCATAGGGCAGTATCGCGGCGGGACGGGGGGAAATATCCATGATCCGGCTGCCTGCCGCGCTTTTTGCCGCCGGCGTTTGTCTATGCGCGTTTGGGCTTTCCGGCTGCACCGACAATCCACCGCCCGGCCAGCCGAGCTTCTACATCGATCTGGCGCAGCCGGGCGCCACGCTTGACGCCAATGCGGCGCAATCGATGATCTCCGGCTATCGCTCCAACAACGGTCTGCCTCCAGTCACGATCGATCCCGAATTGATGCGGCTCGCCGCCGAGCAGGCCACCGCGATGGCGGCGCATGACAAGCTCGATCATGACGCGGCCCATCCGTTCCAGGACCGCATCCGCAAATCAGGTTTCGACGCCGCGGTCGCGGTGGAGAATATCGGCGCCGGCTATCACACGCTGGCGGAAGCATTTTCCGGCTGGCGCGATTCACCGCCGCACCGCGCCAATATGCTCAACTCAAGCGTGACGCGCATGGGCATCGCCGCGGTCTATACGCCGAAATCGAAATACAAAGTGTTTTGGGCGCTGATCCTCGCCACGCCGGACGACCACAAGAGCTAGATCATATCGAACATTTTTTGCCCGTAGGTCTTGCGCGCCTCGCTGAGCAGCGGCACGACGGCGGCGCGGAATTGGGCGTGCTCGTCGCCGGTCGGCTCGGTGATCTCACAGCCCGCCGCTTCGATCGCCGCGCGCGCCTCGCGATCCTCGGCGATGGCAAGATTGCGCTGGAAGGCGACCGCGGCTTTGACCGCCTCCCGCATGGCGGCTTGCAAATCCTCCGGCCATGCGTCGAATGCCGGCCGGTGCAGAAAAATCGGCCGCGATATGTAAAAATGATTGGTGACGGTGTGGAAGTGATGAAATTTATGCACCCCATAGGTCACGGTATTGGCGAAGGGATTTTCCTGCGCGTCGATGGTGCCGGCCTTGATTGCGGCGATGGCTTCGGTCAAATCCCAGCGCAGCGGCACGGCGCCTAGAAGCTCGAAGGTCCTGGCCTGGACCTCGCTCGGCAGCACCCGAATACGCATGGCTTTGAGATCGGCCGGCACGCGCACGCGGCGCAGCCGGTTTGAAATCTGCCGAAAGCCGTTCTCGAACCAGCCGAGGATACGGTAGTTGACGCGGCTCTCGATGCTCGCGGCGAGGAACTGCCCGAGCGCGCCGTCGATCGCGGCGCGGGCTCTGTCCCGCTCGCTGAACAAAAACGGCAGATCGACAAAGCCGAGCTCCGGCACGCGGTCGGTCAGATAGCTCGACGATTGATAGCCGAGCGTGAGCTCGCCGTTCTCGACCAGCGAGAGGATGTCCTCGGCGCGATGGCCGGGGTCCATGATGTTCCAGATGTAGTCGACCTCGATGCGGTCGCCGAACGCAGCCGACAGCGTATCGCCGATCAGTTTCAGCGACCGTGAAAACGAGGTCGTCGGCGGCCCATAGCCGGCCATGCGAATTTTAATCGGATTGCTCATGATCCCGTCCCGCGACCGGAGAAACGGGAAACGCGCGCGAAAGTCAACGCTGCGCGCGCAGCCGGTTGCGGATGGCCTTGGCCGCGCCACTGACGGCGCCGCGCAGCATTTCCAGCCGGCAGGCGCGCGCGAACGGCGCCTCCGGCCGGACCGCAATCAGGCGGTTGCACAGCGTCAGCCGCTCGCCCCAGATATAGTCCAGCATCGAATTGCCGGGCGCCGCGCAGGAATCGGTGCGGGCAATCGCGGCATTGGCGGCGAGCTCTTCGGTCAAGGCCGCGGTAAGCAGAATGCCCGGCGCGTAGCGGGCGAAATTCTCGTCATAGGCGGTTTTCCAGTACCAGGCGGCATCGCCGCTAAACAGTGTGACCGCGGCGGCGATCGGACGGCCGTCGAGGAGAAGCCGGTTGATCGCGGCTTTGCCTTCGCCGGCAAGCGAAGTCAGCGCCGTCTTGAAGAAGCCCACCACGGAGTCATGGTAGGCCGCAGCCGTGCCGGCCCTGCCCTTCCAGCCGCTCGCTTCAAGCGCGAAAAAATCCTCGACCGCGGCGGCAACGGCAGAAGCTTCCGTGGTTGCGGTGAACAAGACGGCGCCCAGATCGGTCAGGCGCCGTCCGGTGCGGCGCAGCTCGCGGTGGCGATGCGGCGACAGCTTTTGTTCGACGTAAGCGGCGCGGTCATGCTGCGGTTCGAGCGTCGCCCGGTGATGGCGGGCGAAATCGGCGCGGGGTAGCCCGGCGCGCTGCAGGATGGTGCCGAGCGTTTCGGCAAATGGGCCGTCCTCGGCAAGAAGCGGCAGCAGCAGCAAACCCGGCAGCGCCGGATTGGCGGCAAGATGCGACAGCCAGACGGCGACGACCGGTTCGGCGGTTTCGCGGTCGACGAGCGGCGTTCCGAGCGGCGCGTAAGGATGGGTCCAGCCGACCAGGACCGGCAGCTTGACGCCATAGCGGCGCTCCGTGGCGCGCGCCGGAAAAAAACCAAGGAGCCGGCGCGGGCGCGCTCCCGACCACACCAAAACGGCACCCGCGTCGCCGCCGAACACGGCCGCGGCAGCAAGCGCGAAAGCGGGGTCATAAAACACATTGGGCTCGAGCGCGCGGGCGGCGAGATCGCGCCACTCGTCGATGAACGGCACCAGATCGGCGAACCATCGCCACTCGACGGTAAAGGAGCCGACCGCATGGCGATCGGCGATCACGGCGCGCCGGGCGCTGGCGATGGCCGAAGCGGTGCGCTCGAGCGCGATACGCGGCGCGGTGTGCGAACCGATCGATGCCACAACGACCTCAAAAGCGAGGCGGCAGATTTAGCAACGAGGCGTTAACATTCAGTTGGAATAAATTAATAAATGTGGCGGAGTGCCAGGCTCCACCGCGCCGCTTTGAGCGACCGGTCTTCAGTGATCGGTTTTGGCCAGCGCCAGCGCGTCGGTCCACACTTTGGTGCGGTCGTCGTCGAACACCAAATTCGGATCTTCCGGCGCAACAACCCAGGCGCCGCGGGCGATTTCGTCTTCGAGCTGCGACGGCGCCCAGCCGGCATAGCCCAAAGCGACCAGGCTCTTGCTCGGGCCCTTGCCCTGACCGATGTCGCGCAGCACGTCGGCGGCGTCGCTCAGCGCAACACGCCCGTCGATGTCGACGGTGTCGTCGCGATGGTAGTCGGCGCTGTGAATGACAAAGGCGACATTCGGGCTCACCGGGCCGCCGAGAAAGATGCGCACGCTGTCTTTCACGCCGCTCGGATCGGCGCCGAGCGCCGCAAGGAGGCTGGCAATCGGACGGCTGTCGAGCGGGTGATTGATGACGATGCCGAGCGCGCCGTCGCGGCTGTGCTGCGCCATCAGAATGACGGCGTGATCGAACGGCTCGCGCATCTGCGGCGAAGCGATCAGAAGCTGGCCGGCGAGCGAAGTCGGACCGGTGACGTCGGGCTGCTCGGTCGGCAGCGCGGCATGCAGCACCGCGGCCGGCAGCAGGATCGCCGCGGCGGCCAATATCCAGTGCTTATAGCGCCACATCAGCACGGCCGACCCGCATGCGCCACGCCCGACAGGACATGATCGCGCCGCGGCGGCCGATGTTCAATGCCTTTGCGTCACACGAACTGCAGCGCAATGCCGCCAAGCGCGCCGAAATCGGCATGCAGCGTATCGCCCTTGCGCGCGAACACGATGCGCGTGAACGAGCCGGCCAGCACCAGATGGCCCGCTTCCAGCGGCACGCCGTGCTGGCCGAGCTTGTTGGCGAGCCAGGCGACGCCGAGCGCGGGATGGCCGAGCACGCCGGCGGCGACGCCGGTCTCTTCGATCTCTGAATTGCGGTACATGATGCCGCCGACCCAGCGCAGATCGACCTCCATCGGGCCGACCGGCCGGCCGCCGACGACGATGCCGGCCGCGGCGCCGTTGTCGGAGACGGTGTCGAATATTTTTCGCGGGTCCTGCAGGCGTGCGTCGACGATCTCGATCGCCGGTATGACATATTCTGTGGCGCGCAGCACATCGGTCAGGCCGATGCCAGGGCCTCGCAACGGCTTGCCGAGTACGAAGGCGAGCTCGACCTCGACGCGCGGCAAACAATAATTCTCATGGGGAACGCGCGCGCCGTCGGCGATCATCATGTTGTCGAGGAGATGGCCATAGTCCGGCTCGTCGATCTGCGAGGAGCGCTGCATCGCCTTGGAAGTCAGGCCGACCTTGTGGCCGATCAGTTTTGCGCCGGCGGCGATCTTGCGATTGGCGACCTCGGTGGAGATTGCGTAGGCATCCTCCATGGTGATGTTGGGCCAGGTCTTGGTGAGCTGGACGGCTTGTTTGCGCTCTTTCTCCGCCTGCATCAGCGTATCGGCGGCTTTGTTGCGGTCGGCGTCGGACATCATGGCGTTTTCATCCCCTCGCACACGCAGCAAGCGTAGCCCGGGAATCGAGCCAAAATCCGGGGCCGGCCGAAGGCCGGACCCGTTGGCTCAATCCGGGCTACGGGTGACGCTTACTGGCAGGCGACGCGCAGCAGCGTCGTTTCGACCGGGCAATCGGCGGCACTCGTCGGAGCCTGTCCCGACACCCATAGCGAAGCGGCGCATTTCTCGGCGGTGCGAACGTCGAGCGGCTGGCCGGTCGTGTAGCCCTTGCCCTTGCACACATTGGTCGCCGCGGTTGCGCAGTCGGCCGCGCCATTGCCGGCAACCGGGCAGGTCTCCTGAATCTCGATCACATGCGAGACGCGCACCATGGCGTCGGCGGCGTCTTTCATCGCCTGCCCGGTTGCCGTTGCGGCGTCCTTGGCGGCGTCGGCCGACTGCTTGTTGAACGCATCGAGCTTGGTCTGCTGATCCTGCATCTTGGCCTTGAAGTCGGAGACGGATTTATCCCACCACTGGCCAAAATCGTTGAGGAAGCCGTGCTTCTCGGTGGCGGGCGAAGGCGAACCCAATGGCGGCGGCGGGGCTGGCTGCGGCGGCAAATTCAGCCCGGCTGGCGGGGGAGCCGCTTGCGGCGCGGCGGGCGGAGCCGCCGGCGGCGGGCTATTCTGGGCGAGCGCCATACCGGCATTTAGAGCGATGAGGCCACAAACGGCCAACGCCGCGGCCACCGATGCGGCCGCCGCGCGGCAATTCGCGGCGCTATCTTTGTTTGGTGTCACGATCACCCCGTCATGGCCAATCTATCGCGATTCGCAGGCCCCTCACGGGCCCGCCGGCCACACCTCACGCTCAGGCGAAGCAACACTTTTGGCGGCAAAATTGGGCGCTAACATGGTCACAATAGGCGCGCCGCGGCAGTAAGCCAATGGCGGCCTGCCCCGACGCTACTGCCCGGACCCGCGGCGCTGGCGCCATCTCGACCAGATAAACCACGCGAAGCCGGCCAGGACGACAGCCACGATGGCGACGTCGAAGCGGTGGAAGAAATTGCGAAAGGCCGGGTCGCTGTCCCAGCGCGTGCCGAGCACATAGCCGACATAGGCAAGCGCAAAGCACCACGGCCACGAGCCCAGGAACGTGTAGATTTGAAACTTCAACATCGGCATCCGCGCCAATCCGGCGGGAAAGGCGATGAAGGTCCGGATCACCGGGAGGAGACGGCCGACAAATACGGTGGCGGCGCCGTAGCGGGCAAAAAATTTCTCGGCGTGATCGAGCTCGGTGTGGCTCACAAGCACGTAAGCACCCCAACGTTCGAACGCCCGCCGGCCGCCGTGGGCCGCAATGACATAAGCGATGGTCGAACCGACATTGCAGCCGAGCGCGCCCGCGGTCGCGGCGCCGATCAAGCTGAATTGCCCGATCGAGGCCAAATAACCGGCAAACGGCATGATCGCCTCGGACGGCAGCGGGATGCACGCCGACTCGATTGCCATCAGCAGCACGACGCCGAAATAACCGGCAGCCGAAATGACCTCGACAATCCAGGTCACCAGTACCGAGATGACGTGATCAAGCATCGCTCGACTTTGCGATTGCGGCGGACGAAATCAGCGCCGCTTGCGCGCGCGGCGGCCCTCGAGCATGACGATTTTGCGGCGCGGAAAATCTTCCGGCAGCTTTTTTGGAACTTTCTCGGCGATGCCGAGCAACCGTTCGCGCCGGTCCATCTCTTTCCAGACGTTTTCCGGACTGATGCCGGAGGCGACCCAGAGCACGACAAGGTTATAGATGAGGTCGGCGCTTTCCTTGACCACGGCATCGCGGTCGCCGTGCATGGCGTCGATCACGACTTCGACGGCCTCTTCGGCGAGCTTCTTCGCCATCTTGCTGCGGCCCGAGCGGAGAAGCCGCGCGGTCCGCGAGGTCGATGGGTCGTCATGCCGGCAGGCCTGGGCGGCCTGGTACAGCCGGGAAATCGAATCAGTCATAGCCCATGACAATACCCCGATCTTGTCGCGATTGTGTTAATTCGTTCGGCCATAAGGGGTTACCCGGGCCGGGGTTACTCGTTGGCTTACTCCTCTTGGGCCAAAAGTCCGGCATTGCCGCCGGCCGCAGCCGTATTGATCGTGACCACCTGCTCGGTGGCGAAGCGGCGCAGATAGTTCGGCCCGCCCGCCTTGGGCCCGGTGCCGGACAGGAGCGTGCCGCCGAACGGCTGGGTGCCGACGACCGCCCCGATCATGTTGCGATTGACGTAGATGTTGCCGTGCGGGAGCCGCGCGGCGATGCGCTCGACCGTGAGATCGATGCGCGAATGCACGCCAAGCGTCAGCGCGGTGCGGTTGGCGGCGATGTCGTCGAGCAGCGTTTCCAGTTCGCTGGTGCGCCAGCGCACCACATGTAGGATCGGGCCGAACACCTCGTCTTCGAGGTCGCGCGCCCGAGCGAGCGCGATGACGGCCGGGGCCACGTAGGTCCCCTTATCCGGCAGCGGCCGGTCGCGGTCCCAGCGGAACAGGACGCGCCCGGCGCGCTCCTTGAGCACCGTCCAGGCCTCGAGATCATGCTTTGCCGCGGCGTCGATCACCGGGCCGACATGGGTGGCGATGTCGCGGGGATCGCCGACTTTAAGCTCGCGCGCCGCGCCGATCACCATGTCGAGCATCCTGTCGGCGACGTCCTCTTGCAGGCAAAGAAGCCGCAGCGCCGAGCAGCGCTGGCCGGCGGAACGGAAGGCCGAGGTGATGACGTCGTCGGTGACCTGCTCGGGCAACGCGGTGGCGTCGACGATCATGGCGTTGATGCCGCCGGTCTCGGCGATCAACGGCACGATCGGCCCGGTTTTGGCGGCGAGCGCGTGATTGATTTTGCGGCCGACCTCGGTCGAACCGGTAAAGGCGACGCCGGCGACGCGGAAGTCCTTGACCAGTTTTTCGCCGGCATCGCCGTCACCAAGCACGAGCTGGAGTGCCTGCTTTGGCACCCCGGCTTCCAGCAGCAGCAGCATCGCGTGCATGGCGATGATCGGCGTCTGTTCGGCCGGCTTGGCGATCACGGTATTGCCGGCGACCAGCGCCGCCGCCACCTGGCCGAGAAAGATCGCCAGCGGAAAATTCCACGGGCTTATGCAGATGAAAATACCGCGGCCGCGATAGCGCAGTACGTTGCTTTCGCCGGTCGGCCCCGGCATCGGCTGCGGGCCGAGCGTGGTGTGCGCCTGTGCGGCGTAATAGCGGCAATAATCGACCGCCTCGCGAAGTTCGGCGAGCGCGTCGTCGAGCGTCTTGCCGGCTTCGTATTGCAGCAGCCCCAGAAGCTCGCCGCGATTTTTCTCCAAAAGATCGGCCGCGCGTTCGAGTATGCGGGCGCGCTCGTCGACCGGCGTTGCCGACCAGGCCGGAAACGCCGCCGCCGCGGACATCATGGATTGGTGCACGACTGTGTCGATGTGCGGAGGCAGGACCCAGCCGAACATCTCGCCGTCGATCGGCGAAATCACCTGGCGGCCGATGATGCCGGTGACGACGCCGTCAATCACCGACTCGCCCTTCGATCCTATGGTCGGCGCGTTTTGAACTTCGCCGATCAGCGCTTCAAGGCTTGAGCGGTCGCCGAACTCGATGCCCGCGGAATTGCGCCGCTCCGGCATATAAAGATCGCGCGGCAGCGGAATCTTACGGTTGCGTGCGTCCTGCGGACTTGCGATCCAGCTTTGCGGACGGCGCAGAATATCCGCTATTGGCACGTTCGGATCGGCGGCGACCGAAACGAATGACGAATTGGCGCCGTTCTCCAGAAGCCGGCGCACCAGGTAAGCCAGCAGATCGCGATTGTTCCCGACCGGCGCATAGATGCGGCAGGCGGCGTCGGGAAATTCGGCGATCAGCGCATCGTAGAGCGCTTCCCCCATGCCGTAGAGCCGCTGGAACTCGAAACCGTCGATGCCGCCGGCATCTTCGATCACGCCGGCGACGGTGAGCGCGTTATGCGTGGCGAATTGCGGGAACAGCCGATTGCGCGCGGCGAGCAGTTTCTTCACGCAAGCCATGTAGCAGAGGTCTGTCATGGCCTTGCGCGTGAACACCGGATAATCGGGGAGCCCGCGCTCCTGCGCGCGCTTGATTTCGGTGTCCCAATAAGCGCCCTTGACGAGCCGCACCGTCAGCCGGCGGTTTTTTGTCGCCGCCACGTCCTCGAGCCAGCCGATGACGGCGAGCGCGCGCTTCTGATAGGCCTGCACCGCGAGACCAAAGCCGTCCCAGCCGTCGAGCGACGGATCGGCGAGCACGGCGGCGATGATCTCGAGCGACAGTTCCAGCCGGTCCGCCCCCTCGGCATCGACGGTAAAACCAAGGTCGTGCGCCTTGGCGAGCCGCGCCAGTTCGGCAAGGCGCGGGGTGAGCTCGCGCAGCACCCGTTCGCGCGATATCGCTTCGTAACGCGGATGCAGCGCCGAGAGTTTTACGGAAATGCCGGGACGGCGCAGCCGCGCCACTTTGCCGGCATTGGCGCCGATGGCGGCGATGGCGCCGGCATAAGCCCCGAAATAGTCCCCGGCGCCCGCTGCCGTGCGCGCGCCCTCGCCGAGCATGTCGAACGAATAAAGGAGCTCGCCGTGGCTGCGGGCGCGTGCCAGCGCCTCCTCGATGGTCTGCCCGATGACAAAATGCGAGCCGAGAAGCCGCATCGCTTGCCGGATCGCCGCCCGCACGGTCGGCAGGCCGAGCCGGCGCACGATGGTGTCGAGGATAGTGTCCGGCGTTTCGCCCGGATGAATGACGCGGGCGGCGATGCCGAGCGTCCAGGCCGAGGCGGAGACCAGGATCGCCGTCGATTTGACGTCGCTGTCGAGCCAGCGCCCGGCGGCGAGTTTGTCCTCGATCAGCCGGTCCGCGGTCGCCGTGTCGGGCACACGAAGCAGCGCCTCCGCCAGCACCATCAGCGCCAGGCCCTCTTTGGTCGACAGCGAATAGGCGTGCAGAAAATCTTCGATGCCGCCGAGTCCGGTCGATCTGGCGCGGATCGCCTCGATCAGCTTTTTCGCGCGCGCGTCGATCCTGTTCTCCGCGGCGCGGTCGCGGCCGGCCTGCGCAAGAAGAAACGGCGCCAGTTCCTCGTCGGGCTGAGCGAATGGCGCGTGAAAACTCGGGAGCCCGGCATCGGGCGCGTTCATGGCGACAATCTATCCTCCCCCACGATAGCGGGGGAGGGGGACCGCCCGAAGGGCGGTCCCCCTCCCCGCTGCGCGGGGGCGGATTAAGCGCGGCTCGCCAGCATCGCCTGCAGCTTGTCGATGCTCTGGGTCCAGCCGTATTCCATGCCTTGCAGATAAGTAACGGCTTTCTCGACCAGCGCACTGCCGCGGGTGTGCAGCGTCAGCGTGGTTCTGCCGTTCGCTTCGGCGAAAGTGACGGTGGTAAGCCCCGCGATGATGGCGTTGCCGGCGTCATCCAGCGCATTATTGGTAAAGACCAGCCGCTCGGGCGGCACGATCTCGCGAACCTCGCCGTTCATCGGATAGACGGCGCCATCGGGCGCGCGCATATGGATGCGGATGGCGCCGCCGACGCGCGCGTCGATCTCGCAGACCGGATTGGTGAAACCCTTGGGGCCCCACCACTTCGCCAGTTCTTTGGCATCGGTCCAGGCCTTGAACACCAATGCACGCGGCGCATCGAACACACGCGTGATGGTGATTTCACGTTCGGCAAGCGGCTTTGTCGGCGCGGCGGCCATGGCGAAACACTCCTGTTTACTGAGCGACGAGAACCATCCAGCCGACGCCGAATTTGTCGGCGAGCATGCCGAACTTCGGCGAGAAGAACGTCTTGGCAAGCGGCATCGTCACCTGGCCGCCGTCGGCGAGCGCGTTGAACATCGTCTCGGCTTCGGCCTCGCTCTTGGCGCTGATGGCGAGCGAAAAACCCTGGAAATTCGGCTTGCCGAGGCAGCGGCCGTCCGACATCAGCACCGTGGTGTCGCCGATCCGCACCTGCGCGTGCATGACTTTGTCTTCGGCACCGGGCGTGATCATCGACTTGTCGGGCGCGTCCTTGAAACGCATCAACATTTTGGGCTCAGCGCCGATGGCCTTTTTGTAGAACGCGAGCGCCTCGTCGCAGCGGCCATCGAAGAATAAATACGGTTGCACATTCATGACCGGCTCCTTGCTCAGGCTTTAGGGTTCTTCGCTTGCAGCGATTTCAGATAGTCGTCGAGACGATCAAAACTCTCGTCGAAGAAGCGGCGATAGGCATTGAGCCACTCGTCGATGTCCTTGAGCGCGCGCGGCTCGATGCGGCAAGGCCGCCATTGCGCGTCGCGCGAGCGCGCGATCAGGCCGGCGCGCTCCAGCACTTTGAGATGCTTGGAGACCGCGGGCAGGCTCATGGCAAAGGGCTTTGCCAGCTCGGTGACCGAGGTTTCGCCGAGCGCGAGCCGCGCCAGAATGGCCCGGCGGGTGGGATCAGCGAGAGCGGAAAAGGTGGTGTCGAGGCTCAATTTATCCACTAGGTTAAATAACTAAATGGTTTAATACATTGGGTCACAAGAGCTGTCAAGCGTGCCGTCATTGCGAGCGAAGCGAAGCAATCCACCCTTTGAGCCGCAGACTGGATTGCTTCGTCGCTTCGCTCCTCGCAATGACGGCCGACGACGGTCGCTGCTAAAAGCAACCATGTCCTTCCTCCGCCTTTATGCCCGCGTGCTGGGCCTTCTACGCACCGACCGACGGCTCGCGCTGACGCTGGCGCTCGCCAACATCGTGCTGGCGGGGGCGCAATTCGTCGAGCCGGTGTTGTTCGGCCGCATCGTCGACGCCTTGTCGGGCGCGCTGCCGGCGGGCGTCGGACCGGCTGCGCGCGCGCTGGCGCCGCTCATCGGCGCCTGGGTCAGCTTCGGCCTGTTCATTATCGTCGCCGGCACGCTGGTCGCGTGGTTTGCCGATCGGCTGGCGCACCAGCGCCGCAACATCGTGCTGGCCGATTATTTCGAGCACGTGCTGGCCCTGCCGCTCGCCTACCATTCCAGCGAGCATTCCGGCCGGCAGATGAAGGTGATGCTCGCCGGCACCGACACGCTGTGGTGGCTGTGGGTGTCGTTCTTCCGCGAGCATTTTGCCGCCTTCGTTTTCATCGCCATCTTGTTGCCGGCGTCGCTGCTGCTCAACTGGCGGCTGGCTTTGCCGCTGATCGGCCTGTGCTTCGGTTTCACCGTGCTGACCGTCATTGTCATGCGCACGGCCTTTGCCATGCAGCGCGAGGTCGAACGGCATTATTCCGATCTCGCCGAGACCGCCGCCGACGCGCTCGGCAATGTCGCGCTGGTGCAGAGCTATGCCCGCGTCGAGCTCGAAGTCTCCGCGCTGAAATCGCTCGTCAACTCGCTGCTGCGCGCGCAAATGCCGGTATTGTCATGGTGGGCCATCGCCGCGGTGCTCACGCGTGCCGGCACCACGCTGACTTTGCTGGTGATCCTTGTGGTCGGGACTTACCTGAAACTCGTCGGCCTCGCCTCGGTCGGCGAGATCGTCAGCTTTATGAGCATCGCCGCGCTGCTGATTGCCCGCCTCGAACAGGCGGTCAGCTTCGCCAACCGGCTATTCCTCGACGCGCCGAAACTCGCCGACTTCTTCGGTGTGCTCGACACCGTACCCGCGGTGCGCGACCGTCCCGATGCGGTCGACCCCGGCCGGGTGCGCGGCCTCGTCGAATTCAAGGACGTGTCGTATTCCTACGACGGCAAGCGGCCCGCGGTGGCGGATTTGAGCTTCACCGCGCTGCCGGGCGACCGCGTCGCTTTGGTCGGACCGACCGGCAGCGGCAAGTCCACCGCGCTTGCGCTGCTCCATCGCGCCTTCAATCCGCAGACCGGTTTCATCAAGGTCGACGGCGTCGATATCCGCGATCTCACGCTGACGGGACTGCGCCGCAATATCGGCGTCGTGTTCCAGGAGACGCTGTTGTTCAACCGTTCGATCGCGGAGAATTTGCGCGTCGGCAAGCCGGACGCGACCGTTGCCGAAATGCGCGAGGCCGCAGCGCGGGCGCAGGCGCTCGACTTCATCGAGCGCAATCCGGAAGGCTTTGAGGCCCGCATCGGCGAGCGCGGGCGGCTTCTTTCCGGCGGCGAGCGCCAGCGGCTTGCCATCGCGCGGGCTTTGCTGAAAAACCCGCCGATCCTGATCCTCGATGAGGCAACGAGCGCGCTTGATCCGGTGACCGAAGCCAAAGTCAGCGCCGCGCTCGACGAGGTAATGAAGGGCTGCACCACCTTTGTCATCGCCCACCGGCTCGCCACCGTGCGCGAGGCGAGCCGCATTCTGGTTCTCCAGGACGGCCGCATCGCCGAGACCGGCACATTCGACGAACTGGTTGCGCGCGGCGGCTTTTTTGCCGAGCTGGTGGCGGCGCAGTTTGGGGTGGCTAAACCTCTCCCCGCAGCGCGGGGAGAGGTCGAGCGAAGCGAGGGTGAGGGGGCCTCTCCGCGAGTCTGAGCCGAACGGATAGGCCCCCTCACCCCAGCCCTCTCCCCGCACGCGGGGAGAGGGAGCCACTCACCGCAGCCGCTCCAGAATACTGACGTAATTCGCCACCGCGGCGCCGCCCATATTGAAAATTCCGCCAAGCTTGGCGTCCTTGATCTGCATGTCACCGGCGGTGCCGGTGAGTTGCATCGAAGTAATCGCATGCATGGACACCCCGGTGGCGCCGATCGGATGGCCCTTGGCCTTCAGGCCGCCGGACGGATTGATCGGTAGCCGGCCGTCCTTGGCGACCGTGCCGTCGGCGATGACGCGCGCGCCCTGCCCTTCCGGTGCCAGCCCCATGGCTTCGTATTCGATCAGCTCGGCGATGGTGAAACAGTCATGCACTTCGGCAAAGGATAGATCCTTGAGCGCGATGCCGGCTTCTTGCAAAGCGCGCTGCCATGCCAGCGAACAACCTTCGAACTTGAGGATGTCGCGCCGCGACATCGGTAAAAAGTCCTGCACATGCTGGGCGGCGCGGAACACGATCGCCTTGTCGAGCGTGAGCGCGGTCTCGACGTCGGCCAGCACGATCGCAGCAGCGCCGTCGGAGACGAGCGAACAGTCGGTGCGTTTGAGCGGGCCGGCGACCAGCGGATTTTTTTCGCTTTCGGCGCGGCAGAACTCGTAGCCGAGATCCTTGCGGATCTGCGCGTAGGGATTGCCGACGCCGTTCTTGTGGTTCTTGGCGGCGATCCGGGCGAGCGCGTCGGATTGATCGCCCCAGCGCTGGAAATAAAGTCCGGCGATTTTGCCGAAAATGCCGGCGAAGCCGCCGTCGATGTCGGCTTCCTCGCGCGCATAGGAGGCCTTTAGGAGATTACGGCCGATCTCGGCGGGTGGCGTGGTCGTCATCTGCTCGACACCGACCACGAGCGCAATTCTCGCCGACCGCGCCGCGATCGATTTGAGCGCCTGATGCACCGCGGCCGAGCCGGTGGCACAGGCATTCTCGACGCGGGTGGCGCGCTTGAAGCGCAGATCGGGCGACGCCTGCAATACCAGCGAGGCGGTAAAATCCTGCGTCGAGAAGCCGGCGTTGAAATGGCCGAGCACGATCTCGTCGACGTCTTTTGGCGCAATGCGGGCGTCCGCCAGCGCCTCGGTCGCGACCCGTACAATCAGGCTCTCGACGGTCTCGCCGGAAAGCTTGCCGAAGGGCGTATGCGCCCATCCCACGATGCAGGCGGTCATAATTACCTCCGTATTCCCCTCTTGTTCCCCTGTTGCCGAATTTTCGGCGTTTTTACTGGGCTATTTCTTTGGCTTAAGTGGAATGGCGCAATCCACACGGCCTTAAGGCTACCGCTATTCGCCTTTGCCTTCGAGGCCGGCTTCGGCTTACATAGTACCGCACCCACGACTTAAGAACCCTACCGCGAAACCTCGCGGCCCTTTGGGCCGAACAACCGAACGGACCGCGACGTGCATTGTAAGAATTTGCTTCGGGCGCCGACGCTCGGTTTTGTGCTCGGCTCAATCGCGATAGGCGGCGTCGCCTTCGGCGCCGTTGCGTCGGCGACACCGGCGCGCTCCGAGGCTTTGATTCTGGTCGATGCCGATTCCGGCAAAGTCCTGCGCGCCGAGAACGCCACCTATCCGTGGTATCCGGCCTCAGTGACCAAGCTGATGACGCTCTACATGACGCTGAGCGCCATCCGCGATCATCGCATCACCGGCGATACGCTGTTCACGGTCTCGGCCAACGCGTCCGCCCAGTCGCCGACCAAAATGGGTTTCCCGATCGGCACGCAAGTCACCGTCGATAACGCCATCAAGATGATGATGGTGAAGTCGGCCAACGACATGGCCGTGCTGCTGGCCGAAGGCGTCGGCGGTTCGATCGACGATTTCGCCCAACAGATGACCGCAACCGCGCATCGCCTCGGCATGACGGAATCGAACTTCGTCAATCCCAACGGCCTGCCGGCCGACGGCCAGATCGTGTCGGCGCGCGATCTCGCCATTCTCGCCCGCGCGCTGATGCACGATTTCCCCGACTACAGTGCCTACTGGCACATTCCGGCGATCAAATACGGCCGGCGCATCGTGCGTAATTACAATCCGCTGATCGGCCGCTATCCGGGCGCCGACGGCATGAAGACCGGCTTCATCTGCGCGTCGGGCTTCAACCTCGTCGCCACCGCGACGCGCGGCAACAAGACGCTGATCGCGGTGGTACTCGGCGCGCCGTCCGGCGCCGCGCGCGCCGTCAAGGCGGCGGAATTGTTGGAAAGCGGATTCACGCAGAACCCGTTGTCGTGGCTGACGCCGTCGCTGGGCACGGTCGATGCGCTTACCCCGATCGACGCCGCGCCGCCCGATCTCAAAGACGAAATGTGCGGATCGCATCGCCATCGCAAGTCGGCGGAAGAGGACGATGCCGACGCCGATGCCGATGCCAACGCCGGTGGCGGCAGCGCCGCCGACAGTGCCGGCAGCACCGGCACGCCGCATTTCGCGGTCCTGCTCTCGGCGCTGCGCGCGCCGACGCCGAAGAATCTATTGACCGACGACGCGCCGATAACGCCGATCATCGTCTATACCGGACCGACGCGCACGCCGGCGGAGATTGCCAATCTCGCGGCGATGCCCGATGCCGTCGATCCGGTCAAGAAGAAGGTCAAGCACAAGCCGGCGGCCGCAAAAGCCGCGGCCGGCAAGAAAGCGGCTGCGGATCCGGCAGACGGCGCGGCCAAAGACGGCAAGCTGCAAAAGCTTCAGGACGGCAGAGCCGCCGTGGTGCCGTGGACACCGATGTCGTCCTCGGCGCTCGCAGCAAGTCCGCCCCCCGATCTGAAATCCGACCCTCCCGCAGCTCCGGCACCAAAACCCCATCCGCCGGCCGCAAACTTTCAGCAGTAACGGCACGGCTCTGGTGCCGACCGTCAGATCAAAGACTGACAGCGCACATCGGGGAATTTTTGGCTAAGATTGTGGCGTAGAGAGCAAACGCCGATGGTCGACTATTATTCGATCCTGTTGCGTGCCGTGATCGCGCCGGGTGCCGGCGATGCGGGCTGGCGCCGCATCATCTACGAGCGCTCGCGACGGATGCTGGCGGACCGTATGCACGCGCTGCGCCCGGCGCCACCCGAAACCGAGATCGCCGCCGAAGAAGCGGCGCTCGATGCGGCCATCGAACGTCTCGAACAGGAACTGGAATGGACCGAGCACGGCCCCGTCGCACCGGACCGCGGGCCGCTTGAGGAGCCGTCGCGATTCGGCAGGTTGGCCTGGATCATGGTCGCCGTCGTCGCCGCGGCGCTCGGTGCCGGGGGCTACGTCTACTGGGCGGCGACGAAGACCAAATCCGCGCCGCCTGTGGTCTCAAGCGAAGCATCGTCGCCGCAAGCGCCGCGAACGGCGGCCAATGGCGAGCTCGCACCCGGTGTCGACGGCGGCTCGTCCGATCCCGACGAGCCTTATGTGTTCCGGCGGCAGCCGACCTTCTATCGCACGCTGCAACCGGTCGGCACCCTCATCGTCGATAAGCTGCAGCGCTATCTCTATCTCATTCAGCCCAACAATGTCGCGTTGCGTTACGGCATTGCAGTCGGCGCGCAATGCGCCAACCTCGCCGGACTGCGGCACATCGCCAACATGACGCAATGGCCGACCTGGCAGCCGCCGCCGGAATTGCTTAATCACAGTCCGGCGCCGATCCCCGGCGGTCCCGGCAATCCGCTCGGCGCGCGCCTCTTGCAGCTCGACGACGGCACTTCCCGCATCAACGGCACCAACGCGCCGAAAACCATCGGCAGTGCCGTCGCCTTTGGCTGCATCCGGCTGGTCAACGACGACATCGTCGACTTGTTCAATCGCGTGCAGGTGTCGACGCCGGTGGTGGTAAACTAGGGCGAGCCCTCGCGCGATCGCGCTTCAGGATTTGTCCATGGCATTGTCGGCGACGAGCTCCGCGCCGTTGATGTAGCTTGCCGCATCCGAGACGGCAAAGACGATGAGATTGGCGATCTCCTCGGGCGTGCCCCAGCGCGTATCGCGCATGCCCTGATTGCCCGACCACAGCGACCGCTCGCGCGCGGCGTCCTCGGGACTGAGCTTGCGCTTGGCAAGTTCGCGTTCCCATTTGGCAAAGCGCTCCGGCGTATTGATGAAGCCCGGGATCACGCAATTGACCCGAATGTTATGCGGGGCAAGCTCGTTGGCGAGCACCTTGGAGAACCGGATCTCGGCTGATTTCGCGGGACCCGTGCACGAGGAAAGGAACGGCGGGTTCAACGTCATGATCCCGGTCTGGCCGCTCACATTGACGATCCGGCCGCCGCCTTGTGCGATCATCATCGGCACGATGCGCTGACAGATGCGGAATTGCGCGAAGAAATTGATCGCCATGCCGTCGACGAGTTCGTCGTCGGTGACTTCGAGAAAGGGCTTGTAGGTGCCCGTGCCGGCATTGTTGACGAGGATATCGATGCGGCCGAGTTTGTCGCGGACGACGTCCGGGATAGTTTCGATCTGTTCGACTTTTGTCACGTCGAGCGGATGCGTCTCGATCTTCGCCTGCGTGGTCCGCATAATATCGCTCGCCGCGTCCGCGAGCGCGGACTCCCGTCGGGCGCAGATGAGAACTTTCACGCCCTCGCGCGCCAGCGCGCGAGCCGTCTCCAGGCCTATTCCCTTACTCCCGCCAGTGACGAGCGCCGTCTTGCCGGCAAGCCCGAGTTCCATCGCCCTGGCTTCGGCGTTAGCTGGCGCTGCGGTCGAGGAGCTCGATCGACACGCCCTCCGGCGCCTTGATGAAGCAGATGCGCACGCCCGGCCGCACCGTGGTCGGCTCGCGGGTGAACTCGACGCCCTTCTTCTTCAGGTCGGCGGCGATCGCGTCGATGCCGCTTACGGCAAGCCCGAAATGATCGAGGCCGCGATAGGGTATGCTCGGCGGCGCATTGACGCCGTCACCGGCCGTGACCGGAGCGATGAAGATATTGGCGCCGCCCAGTTTCACATCGATGCGCGGCTTGCCTTCCTGCATGCTGCGAATGATCTCGGCGCCGAGCATGTTTTCGAACCACTGCGCCATAGCGTCAGGATTCGTCGTGCGAAGATGAATGTGGTCCCAGGTAATTTTGGCCATGGCGCGTCGTCTCTCCCTGTTCTGATGTGCCGGTGAAATTAGGACATCCCGGCATGGCTTGTCATCGGTTTTTCTTGGGCATTTTTGCATTGCAGTCAGTTGCGAAACGGCTTCGGGTCGGCCGCGGCGGCGGCTGGTGCGGCTTGCGGCCTGGCCGGTACCGCGAGCCAGCCGGCCTTTGCGACCTCGACCTGCAGCATCTGCAAAATGCGCTGCAATTCGTCGCGTTTGACCATTCCCGCCGCGCCCTGCCCGCCTTGTCCGTGCAATTCCAGCCGGAAGCCGTCGCCCTGTTGCGCGATCGTCAACCGCTCGGCGAGTTCGGCGGTATTGGCGCTCGATTGCAGGATCTCGGGCGGCGCGACCGACATCGCGCGCGCGGTCTTGGCGATGGCGGCGTCGCGCTCGAAGGCGATCGCCTCGCCGCGGAAATCCGCCGGCGCCTTTTGCGCCAGATCGGACTTGCTGACGAGATAATCCGCGGTCCGTTCCAGCACCGCGAGAGCCAGCCGTCGCGTCAGCCAGCATGACCAGGCGTCGGGCTGCCCGGCATTGATAGCGGCCACCACCCGATCTTCTTTCGGCACATAGATGAAGGTGACGGATGCGAGCCCGCGCAGCATAGAGTCACGTCTTCGCCATGCGCAGCGGCGCATCGGTGACGTCTTGCAGCGCCTGCAGCGTGAGCCCGGCAACCATATCGCGGACCGCAAATCCCCCGTCGGTGACGTCGAGCACGGCAAGATTGGTATAGACGCGCTTGACGGCGGCGAGTGCGGTGAGCGGATAGCTGCAGCGCCGAACGAGCTTGCTGTCGCCGGATTTGGTCTGGTGCTCCATCAACACCCAGAGCTGGCGCGCACCGGCGGCCAGGTCCATGGCGCCGCCGACGGCGGGCGCGGTGTCGTTTTCCGATGTCGACCAGTTGGCGATGTCGCCGTTCTCGGCGACCTGAAAGGCGCCGAGAACGCACAGATCGAGATGGCCGCCGCGAATGAGCGCAAAGCTGTCGGCATGATGCATGTACGAGCCGCCGGTGCGCAGCGTGACATATTGCTTGCCGGCATTGATCAGCCAGCGGTTGATCTCGCCGTCGCGCGGCGCCGGCCCCATGCCGAGCACGCCGTTCTCGGAATGGAAGATGACTTCGCGCTCCACCGGCACATGGTCGGCGATCTGCAAGGGAGCGCCGATGCCGAGATTCACATACCAGCCCTCGGGAATGTCGCGCGCGACCCGCGCGGCCATCTCGACGCGGCTCAACGGCTTGACCTTTGCGATAACGCTCATCGTTTCCTCACGTTATCTTTTACGTTACTTGCGGCTCGCCATAGGGCACGTGCAGCACGCGATTGACGTAGACGCCAGGCGTAGCGATTTTTTCCGGATCGAGCGTGCCGAGCTCCACGATGTGCTGTGCCTGCACGACGGTCAATGCGGCTGCCGCCGCCATCACCGGATTGAAATTGCGGGCGGACGAGCGATAGGTCAAGTTGCCCCAGCGGTCCGCCTCCCAGGCTTCGACCAGCGCCACATCGCCGGGGAGCGCCTGTTCGAGGAGATATTTGCGGCCGCCGATCTCGCGCTCTTCCTTGCCGGCGGCCAGCTTGGTGCCGACCGCGGTCGCGGTATAGAAGGCCGGAATTCCGGCGCCGGCGGCGCGCATGCGTTCCGACATCGTGCCCTGCGGCACGATTTCGAGCTCGATCTTGCCGGCGCGATAGATTTCCTCGAACACCACGGAATTGGCGCTGCGCGGAAAGGTGCAGATGATCTTGCGCACGCGGCCAAGCTCAAGGAGCCGCGCCAGCCCGACACGGCCGACACCGGCATTGTTGGCGACGACCGTCAGTTCCTTGGCGCCGTGCTCGATCAGGCCGTCGATCAGCGCATTGGGCTGGCCAACCGAGCCGAAGCCGCCGATCAGGACGACGGCGCCGTCGCGGATTCCGGCCAGCGCCTCGGCCATATTTTGCACGATTTTGTTGATCATCGCACGCTGCTCATACACAATTCGACCGCAGTTGCACTATCCACTTATCGCCGCGACAGCGGGACTGGTTTCCGCGTCGTGGACTGGGCGCCGTCTGCCGGCGTGAGGGGACAATGAGGGGCCTTACCCGTCCGTTGTTGGTCGTGATGCTGCTGGTTCTGCCGGCCGTCCCGTTTTCCGTAGCTACTCAGTCGAACGACGGCGATCAGACGTATAGTTTCGACGGCAATCGTGAAGCCGCCGTCGCCGAGGGCCTCAAGCGGCTTGTCCAGATCATGAACCAGAATGGCGGCGATTCACAGCGGGCGATGCGGACGTTCGTTCAATCGCCCGAGGGCGAGGAAATCATCCGGGTGCATGGAGCGTTTCCGGAAATAATGGAACAGTTCGGCGACCTGATGTCGTTACCGCCCAAGACCAAGTAGCGGAACGGCGCGGGCTATGCGCGCAATGAACGCTAGCCCGCCACGCGCGCCTTGGCCTCGTCGGCGAAGGCCGGCATCACTTCGCTGGCGAAGCGGCTCAAATTGTCGTTCGCCTTGTCGAGCACCAGGCCGCCGCCATTGAGCAGGAGATACTCGACGCCGAGCCCGCGCAGCCGCTCGAGCTTGCGGGCGATCTCGTCGGGCGTGCCGTAAAGCGCGCTGTCCTCGCTCGCTTCGCGGGTGTCGGAATAAGTCATGATGCTGGCTTTGCTCTTGGTTCCGTCGGGCGCGCTGGAGATTGCTTCGAGGCGGCGCTGCGCCTCCATGCGGCGTTCAAGCGCCGCTTCCTTGTCGGCGGCATTCTTGGCGACATAGAAGGCGCGCGCCACGCCGACATCCATCGGGTCGAAGGCGCGGCCGCGCTCTTCAACGGCTGTTTTGAAAATCGCGATGCGCTCGGCGACCGTCTCGAACGAGGCGAACTGGTCGAGCAGAAGATTATAGCCGCGGGCGGCGACCTGACGGATCGAGTCCGGGCTGCCGGCGCCCATCCACATCGGCGGATGCGGTTTCTGCGCCGTCGGCGGCTCGACGATGATGTCCTCGAAGTTCCAGTATTTGCCGTGATGCGAAAAGCGTTGTTTCGAGGTCCAGGATTTGGCGATGACGTCGAGCGTTTCATTAAAGCGCGCCTCGGCTTCCTCGATCGGCACGCAGAAACCGGCGAACTCGTTGTGGCGGTAACCTTTGCCGACGCCGAAATCGAGCCGGCCGCCGGAGAGCAGGTCGATGGTCGCCGCTTGCTCGGCCAACAGCACCGGATTGTGCCACGGCAGCACCAGCACCGCGGTGCCAAGCCGCAGCGTCTTGGTCTTCGCCGCCACCCAGGTGAGCAGCGCCAGCGAAGCAGACACCTGGCCGAAGCCGGTGAAATGATGCTCGACCAGGAAGGTCGAATGATAGCCGAGCGCCTCGGCCTCGATATTGTAGTCGACGAATTGCTTGTAGCCCTGGCCGGAATCCACGTCCGGCCCGCCGTGGCGGGCCGTGGCGCTGCCGAATAGACCGAACCGCATAACGGCACTCCCTGCGTTGCGCCGGTAATGTAGCCTAGATCAGGTAGGGTGGGCAAAATCGTTCGCCCAACGTCACCGCGTGGGCATCGCGCTCGCACGATTTTGCCCACGCGGCAGCGCCGGGGCGCGACGCGATGCCCACCCTACGGCCACTCCCGACCGCGCGATTTGGCAGCTATAGTGGCGGCGGGAGGAAAATCATGATGTTGCACCGTGTTATTGCCGCGGGCTTGGCGGCGGGCGCGCTGGTTATTGCGCTTGCGTCCCAAGACCTGGCGCGCGCGCAGGATTATCCCACCCGCCCGATCACCATGATCGTGCCCTATCCGGCCGGCGGCGGCGTCGACGCCATGGGCCGGCTCGTTGGGCAAAGGCTTTCGGTCGCGCTCGGCCAGCAGGTCGTCATCGAGAACCGCGGCGGCGCCGGCGGCATGATCGGCACCCGCGATGCGGCGCGGTCCGCGCCCGACGGCTACACCATCGTGATGATGCTGACCGGCCTCAGCCTGGGCGAGAACCCCGGCTATGACATCAACAAGGATTTCGCGCCGATCGGACTCGTCGCCTCGACGCCGATGATTATCGATGCCAATCCATCCTTCCCAGCCAACTCGCTGACCGACGTGATCGCGCTGGCGAAGAAGGATCCTGGAAAATATTCCGCCGGCACGCCGCCGGCGCCGACGGTCAATTATTTCGCCGCCGAGCTGTTCAATCAGATGGCCGGGGTCGATATCACCATCGTCACCTATAAGGGCACCGGGCCGCTGACCACCGATCTCCTCGGCAACCATATCCCGCTCGGCTTCAACACCATCCCGGCATCGGTGAGCCAGATCAAGGCGGGACAGTTACGCGGCCTCGCGGTCTCCAGTACCACGCGCTCGGCGGCGCTGCCCAATGTGCCGACGGCCGCCGAATCCGGCCTGCCCGGATACGAAGCCGTGCAGTATTACGGGCTCGCGGCGCCGGCGGGAACGCCGCGCCCGATCGTCGCGCGGCTCAACAAAGAATTGCAGGTTCTCCTGAAGGCCGACGACATGAAGCAGCGCATGCTCGACCTCGGCAGCGAGCCGACGCCGGGTACGCCGGAAGACTACGCCGCCAATATCCAGCACGAAGAGGGCAAGTGGGCGGCGCTGATCAAGAAGCTTGGCTTAAAGGTCGAGTAGGGTGGGCAAAATCGTCTGCTCTGACATCACCGCGTGGGCATTTGCGCCGAACGATTTTGCCCACGCGGTCGCACAGTGCAGGCGCAATGCCCACCCTACAAATTATTCGGGCTTGAACATCGGCACCGGCGGACCGTCCTCGGTCGGCTCGAACACGACGCTGACCTGTTGCCCGACGCGCAACGCGTCGAAATCGCAATCGACGATATTGGTCATCATGGTTGGCCCTTCGGCGAGCGTCACATAGGCGATCGCGTAGGGCTCCTTGGCGCGGCGCATGACGCTGAACGTGTAGATCGTTGCCTTGCCCGACGCCGCGCGCCACTCGACCTTGCCGTTATCGCAGAACGGACAGATCGCGCGCGGATACCAATGCGCCTTGCCGCAGGCGGTGCAGACCGGGACGACAAAACGGCTTTCGCGCGCGGCGTCCCAGAAGGCTTGCGTTTCGACTGTGACGACCGGGGCGGGGATTTTGCGCTTCATCGCCTTACTCCCGCTCCATGATCAGCGTCGCGCTGCAATGCCGCGTGCCGAGCTGCATGCCGGTACCCTGCGCCAAAGCGAGATCGCACGTCTTCACCTGCACCGCCAGATGCGCCTCGCCGCGCAATTGCCGCACCGCCTCGATCACCTTGGTCATGCCGCCGCGATTGGCCGGATGGTTGTTGCACAGCCCGCCGCCGTCGGTGTTGAACGGCAATTTACCGACGCCCGAAATCAGATTGCCGTCGGAGACGAATTTGCCACCGGCGCCTTTTTCGCAAAAGCCCAGGTCTTCGATCTGCATCAAGACGGTGATGGTGAAGCTGTCGTAGATCGAGGCATATTTGATGTCGGCGGGTTTCACGTCGGCCTCGGCGAAAGCAATTGGACCCGTGCGCGCGGCGCCCGACGTGGTGAGGTCGAATGTGCCGCCGGAAAGATGTTTGACCGTCTCGCCGGCGCCGACGATTTTGACCAGCGGCCGTTTGAGCTTTTTGGCGATCTCCGGCCGCACCACGACGAGCGCGCCACCGCCATCGCTAATGACGCAGCAGTCGAGCCGGTGCAACGGATCGGCGATCACCGGCGAATTGACTACATCTTCGACGGTGACGACCTCCGGCAGCATGGCGTTCGGATTGTGCTGCGCGTGGTGCGAGGCGGCGACCTTGATCCAGGCGAGTTGCTCGCCGGTGGTGCCATATTGATGGCGGTGGCGCATCGCGCACATCGCGTAACCGTTCGCCGTGGTCAGGCCGTAAGGAAATTCCCAGCCCGCCTCGGGCTGGTTCGGATCGCGCAACCGCGGCGTGGTGCCGGTCGCCATGCCTTCCGAACGCGGCCGCCCGGCAAGCGTGATCAGCGCGACGTCGCATTTGCCGAGCGCAATGGCCTCGGCGGCGTGCGCGGCGAGTGCGAGATAGGAAGCGCCGCCGAGCTCGGTCGAATCGACGTGGCGCAGCTTGAGATTGAGATACTCGGCCATCGAGGCCGGGCCGGGACCGGGCGCGTCGCCGGCGCAGAAATAGCCGTCGACGTCGGCGCGCGTCAGTCCGGCATCCGAAAGCGCGCCGAGCGCCACCTCGGCGTGCAACTGCGCCACCGTCTTGTCCGGCGCATGCCGCGTCGGATGCTCGTAGGCGCCGGCGATATAGGCCTTGCCCTTGATGGTCATGCGGGGCGACCGTACCCCGGATTGAGCGGCAGCGAAATCCGGCTACAACAGACGGCAACAAGGGAGGATCGAGGATGGATTTGGGATTAAAGGGCAAGGTCGCGCTGGTGACCGGATCGAGCCGCGGCATCGGCCGCGGCGTTGCGTTGGCGCTCGCGGCGGAAGGCTGCGACGTAATGCTGAACGGACGGGATACGGCGGCGCTCGACGAGACCGCTGCCGCGATCCGCAAACTCGGACGCCGGGCCGCGATCGCCGTCATCGATCTGCGCGAGAAGGACGCGGCGGAAAAGCTGATCGCGCAGATCAAGCGCGAGCTCGGCGGGCTCGACATCCTTGTCAACAATGCCGGCACCACCAAGCGCGGCGATTTTCTCGCTTTGACCGACGCCGATTGGGAGGACGGTTACGCGCTGAAGTTCTTCGGCCATATGCGGCTCGCCCGCGCCGCCTGGCCGCTGCTGAAGGAACGGCACGGTTCGCTGATCGCGATCGGTGGTACCGGTGCGCGCAAGCCGACGGCGCAATTTACCATTGGCAGTTCCGTCAACTCAGCCGTCGCCGCTTTCACCAAATGCCTTGCCGACCGCGGCAAGACCGACGGCGTGCAGGTGAATTGCATCCATCCGAGCGTGGTCGAAACCGACCGCACCCGACGGCGCATCAAGACCATAGTCGAGAGTACCGGAAAATCGGAACAGCAGGCACGCGAGGAGATTTTTCGCGAGTTCAACACCATCCGCTTCGGCACGGTCGAAGACGTCGGGGACCTCGTCACCTTCATCGTCTCGTCGCGCGGCAGCTGGCTGCACGGTGCGACCGTCGATCTCGACGGCGGTGAGATACCGACACTGTGACCAACGTCCTCTTCACTCCGGCGTGCATCGGGCCGGCCGAAATCAAAAATCGCATCGTCATGCCGCCGATGACCACGCGCACGGCGGACGCGGAAGGTTTTGTCACCGATGACTCGGTCGCTTATTACATGGCCCGCGTGCGCGGCGGCACCGGCCTCATTACCGTCGAGATGGCGTCACCGGAGAAAGTCGGCCGGCACCGCCGCCACGAAACAGGCATTTACGACGATCGCTTCATACCCGGACTGACGCGGCTTGTTGCCGAAATCCATCGCGGCGGCGCCAAGGCGTCGATCCAGCTCGGCCATGCCGGCGGCCACACCCGCATCGATATCTGCGGTGAGATGCCGATCGCGCCGTCGGCGATCCCGCATCCGGTTTACGAGACGACGTTCGAGACCATCATTCCGCAGGAGATGACCAAGGCACGGATCGCCGAGACTACCGCCGCCTATGTCGCCGCCGCACAGCGCGCAGTAGCATGCGGCTTCGATTGCGTCGAAGTCCATGCCGCACACGGCTACCTGATTTCGCAATTCCACGCGCCGTTCGAAAACCGGCGCAGCGACGAATACGGCGGCTCTTTGGAAAATCGCGCCCGGTTCGGGCTTGAAGTTTTGCGCGCGGTCAAAGCCGCGCTGCCGGACACCGGCGTCATCTATCGGCTGTCGGTCGAGGACTTTTTTCCCGGCGGGCTGCCCTATGAAGAAGGACGCCAGATCGCGATCTGGGCCGCCGCGGCCGGCGCCGATGCGCTACACGTCACCGCGGGTCATTATCGCTCGCTGCCGTCGGCGCAGATCGTGCTGCCGCCGATGAACATGCCGGACGCGCCGTTTCTCGATTTCGCCGCCGACGTGAAAAAGCAGATCGCCGTACCGGTGATCGCAGTCGGCCGGCTCGGCGATCCGGCGACAGCGCAAGCCGCCGTGGCCGGCGGCAAGACCGATTTCATCGCGCTCGGCCGTACTCTGGTCGCCGAGCCGCAATGGGCCGAGAAAGTGCAGCGCGGCGAGCCGATCCGCCGCTGCCTTGCCTGCAACACCTGCATCAACGAAATGCGCGGCGGCGCCCGCATCGGCTGCGTGGTCAACGGCTCAGCCGGCCGCGAGACCCTGTTCGCCGATCCGCAACCGCCACGCGGCGAGCGCATCGCCGTGATCGGCGCCGGGCCGGCCGGGCTCACTTACGCATCGCTGGTCGCCGGCGGCAATGCGGTGACGGTGTTCGAGAAGAATTCGCGTCCGGGCGGCAGCTTTCGCTACGCCGGCAAGGCGCCGCTATTCCAGGAAGTTGAGGCGAACCAACAAAGTTTTGCCCGCTACATCGCCGACATGGCGGCGGCCTGCGAATTCAACGGCGTCATGTTCCGCTACTCAACCGACGTAACCGCCAAATCGGAATTGCTGGCGCCGTTCGAGCGCATCGTCATCGCGAGCGGCGCCGAATATCGCTTCGGCCTCGGCGCGCTCGCCACCTGGGCCTTGGACTCCGGCGCCGCGCGCTGGCCCGGCATCGCCGCGGCGTTTTCATCGGGCAAATTGCGCGACTGGTTTTATTATCGCGCACGGCGCGCCACGGCGGATCGATTTGCGCCTCTGGCGCGTCCCGGACAGACCGTCATCGTGATCGGCGACGCCATGCGCGCCGGCAAGAGCAAGCAGGCGATCGCCAGCGCGTTCGAGGCGGCGCTGCTTAACAGGTAGCGCGGGGCTACATTTATTTGAGTGCCGTCGAGATCGACGAGAAATTGGTCTTGAGCTTGGTGCCAATACCGGTGACCACCGGAATAATCGCCAGCGCGATTCCGGTCGCGATGAGTCCGTACTCGATCGCGGTTGCGGCGTTCTCGTCTTTCAAGAACCTGATGACCAGACGCATCGCTCTAACCCCCTAGAACCTGCGCAATTACTAGATTCGGAATGTTATTAGGTGCTTAAAAGAGATCGCGCGGTTTGAAGGGCCGGCGCTATGTCGCACCGTAAGCAAGGGTTTACCATCATAAGTCATACTCCACGCTCATTTCGTGAAATTCCGGTATGGAGAGGCGTTATGTTGCGGGCCCCGAATATTGCGCTGTTTGTTATTGCCGGCTGCCTGGCGATGCTCGGCATCCTTGCCGCGCTGCCGATCTCGCTGCCGATCCCGGGCCTCACCGGGAACTCGTCGTGGTACATTTTCGCCGCGTGGTTCCTGCTGGCGGCGGGCAGCGTGGCGCGGCCGGAAGCAAAGCCGGAAGAATGATCCTGCACCACCTGCCCATGTTGGGTGGGCACGACGCGGTGACGGGCAGTTCAGCGTGGGCAAAAACGCACTCGCGTCGTGCCAACGCGGCGACGCAAAACCGATTTTGCCCACCCTACGAAACTAAAATTACGTCCTGCCGGTGAATTTGCGCGCGGCGTCGAGGTGGCCGTAGCTGCGCACCGGCGCGCACATCAGGAAGCGATAGCCCTCCTTGACGATGCGTTCGGCGTTTCCCGCCTCGACATGAGGATGGCCAACCACGACACCCGCTTCCTTGCAGGTATTGACGATCTGCGCCATCGCATCGAGCACGACCTTGTGCTCGTACTGGCGCGGATAGCCGAGCTCCTGGGACAGATCGCCCTCGCCGATCAGGATGGCGCCGATGCCTGGCACGTTTTTGAGAATGTCTTTCAGATTCTTGATGCCCTCGGTGTCCTCGATCATCAGGATGACGAAAATCTCGCCCTTCGGGTTGAGCGGCCACACGTCGGCACGCTCGTAATATTCCTGCTGGGTGAGGCCCCAATAGCGCACTGCCGCGGTCGGGCCGTCGCCGCGGATGCCGGCGGGCTCGTAGAGCGGCTTATCCTTAAGCCGCGGATAGCGGCAGGCGGCGACCGCGTTATAGGCCTGCTCGACATTGCTGATATGCGGCCAGATGATGCCGTAGGCGCCGAGGTCGAAGATCTGCTTGGCCTGGAATTGCGCCTTCTCGGCACCGTTCGGCGGGATGCGCGCGAACGGCGCCACCGCCGGAGCGATCGATCTGGATTTGGCGATCTGCCCGCGGTTGAGCATGTATTGCAGGCAGTCGCGGAAGGCGCGAATGTCGTAAGGATTATGCTCCATCTCGTAGACGACGGCGTCGTATTTCGCGGTGGCAAGCGCAATCGCCGCCTCGACGTCGGTCGGCGAGAAAGTGGTCAGCGCGTGTTGGCCCGCTTCGAGCGCGCGAATGACGCCGTTGAGCCGCGGAAGTTCAGCCATTCCCTGGTCTCCCCAATACGATAATCCGCCATCCTACCAGAATGTTGGCCCGGTTTGACAATCGCGCCGTGCGCCGTAGCATCGGACCCCTTAAGCCCACCTCCCAAAACGCGTATGGCGCTCCATCATGATCATCGATTGCCACGGCCACTACACCACCGAGCCCAAGGACCTCCTGCGCTTCCGCAAGGAACAGACCGCAGCGGCCAACGCCAAGGACAAGACGGCGATGCCGTCGCGTGCGTCCTTGAAAATGTCCGACGACGAGATTCGCGAGAGCATCGAACAGAACCAGCTCAAGCTGCAGCGCGAGCGCGGCACCGACCTGACGATTTTCTCGCCGCGCGCCTCTGGCATGGGCCATCATATCGGCGACGAGAGCGTCAGCCTGGAATGGTCGCAGATCTGCAACGATCTGATCGCGCGCGTGGTGTCGCTTTATCCGCAGAACTTCATCGGCGTGTGCCAGTTGCCGCAATCGCCCGGCGCCGATCCGCAGCACTCCGTCGCCGAGCTCGAGCGCTGCGTGAAAATGGGTTTTGTCGGCTGCAACCTCAATCCCGATCCGTCCGGCGGTTATTTCAACTCGCCGCCGATGACCGACAAATCGTGGTTTCCGCTCTACGAGAAGATGATCGAACTCGACGTGCCGTGCATGATTCACGTCTCCGGCTGCTGCAATCCGGCGATGCACACCACCGGATCGTATTATCTCAATGCCGACACCATGGTGTTCATGCAGGTGCTGCTGTCCGATCTGTTCAAGACTTTTCCCAAGCTGCGCTTCATCATTCCGCACGGCGGCGGCGCGGTGCCGTTCCATTGGGGCCGCTTCCGCGGCATCGCGCTCAACAACGGCAAGCCCGAGCTTGCCGAGATCATGGGCGACAACATTTTCTTCGACACCTGCGTCTATCACCAGCCCGGCATCGACCTGCTCACCAAGGTGGTGCCGATCGACAACATTCTGTTCGCGTCGGAAATGGTCGGCGCGGTGAAAGGCAACGACCCCAGGACCGGGTTCGGCTTCGACGACACCAAGCGTTACGTCGACAAGGCGCCGATCGCGGATGCCGACCGCAAGAAGATTTTCGAAGGCAATGCGCGGCGCGTTTACCCGCGGCTCAAGGCCAGGGCCGCCGCGGCGGCATAGGACATAGCTGAACAGGACTTGGCTGCATTGACGAAGGCTCCGAAATCGGTCGAGGCGCAACGGCAAGGCAAGACGCACATCGTCCGGCTCGGCACGCGCGAGATCGAAACCCGCGGCCTGGTCGAAGGATTCTGGACCGATCTTTATCACCGCGCGATGAGCGTGTACTGGCCGGTGTTTTTCGGCACGGCCGCCGCGATCTTCATCACGCTGAATGCCACTTTTGCCTTTCTCTACTGGCTTGGCGATCAACCGATCGCCAATGTCTCGCCCGATCTGCCGTTGCCGATGAGCATGTTCTATTTCTCGATCGAGACGCTGGCGACGGTCGGCTACGGCGACATGCATCCGCAGACCAATTACGGTCATCTCGTCGCCACGGTCGAAATCTTCACCGGCATGAGCTTCCTCGCGGTGATGACCGGGCTGATCTTCGCCCGCTTCTCGCGGCCGCGCGCCCGCTTCATCTTCGCCAAGCATCCGGTGGTGACCACCCACCAGGGCCAGCCGACGCTGATGATCCGGGTCGCCAATGCGCGCGACAACACGATCTCACAGGCGACCGCGCGGCTCTGGTTGTTCCGCATGGAACGCACGCTCGAAGGCCGCCCGTTCCGCCGCTACTACGAGCTGTTGCTCGAGCGCCGCGAGCATCCGATGTTTGGATTGACCTGGAGCGTCTACCACACCATCGACGAGACCAGCCCGCTCTACCGCCTGACTGCGCACGATCTTGCCGAAGTGGATGCCACCTTCGCGCTGAACTTGAGCGGCGTCGACGACAGTTCGGCCCAGCATCTTTATAGGCGGCAGCTCTATTCGGCCCACGACATCAAGTGGAAACAGCGCTACGTGGACATTGCCTCCACTTCGCCCGCCGGCCGGCTGTTGATCGATTACAGCATGTTCCACGACACCGAGTCCGAGGAGGAATGAACGGCGGCGTCGATTTGATTTTGAAATTGGGTGATCGACGCTTCAAATCGTCTTCTATGGCGGACGCCCGCGCTCTGCGATACTGCTAACAGGTCCGGCCGGGGCGCGATCACGCTACTTCAAAGTCAAGCTCTCATGACGGCGGTTCCTACGCCGTGATGATGGCGACGCCGCAGGATCTCGAAGACTTCGCCTATGGGTTCAGTCTTACCGAAGGCGTCGTTGCAGCGCCCGACGAGATCGAGCGGCTCGAAATCATCGAACAGGATTTGGGCATCGAGCTTCGCATGTGGCTCGCCGCACCGCGCGGCGCGGCCTATGGCGAGCGGCGGCGGCATCTCGCGGGGCCGACCGGATGCGGATTGTGCGGGATCGAGTCGCTTGCCGAAGCGGTGCGGACGCCACGCAAAGTGCAGAGCCGGGCATCGTTCCGGCCGGACGAGATCATGGCGGCACTCGACGCTTTGGGGCCCACGCAGGCGCTCAACCGCGAAACCCGCGCCGTTCACGCCGCGGCGTTCTGGCTGCCCGGACAGGGCCTGGTGGCGGTGCGCGAGGACGTCGGCCGCCACAATGCGCTCGATAAGCTCGCCGGCGCGCTGGCGCGCCGGCAAATATCGGCCGCCGACGGCTTTGTCCTTTTCACCAGCCGGGTGTCGGTCGAGATGATCCAGAAGGCCGCCGCCATCGGCGCGCCGCTCGCCGTTGCCGTGTCGGCGCCCACCGCGCTCGCAGTGCGCATGGCGCAGGCGGCCGAGATGACGCTGGTCGCGGTGGCGCGGCACGACGGATTTGAGATTTTCACACACCCGGAACGGATCGCAAGCAAAGCCCCCGCTTATGTCGCCTGAGCACTCCCACAGCAAGTCGCCCGACAAATTGATCTATATGGCGAACCAGATCGGCAAGTTCTTCGCCGGACAGGGACCGGAGCTCGCCGTCTCGGGGACCGCCGAGCACATCAGGAAATTCTGGGACCCGCGCATGCGCGCGGCGATCTTCGCGCATCTGGACAATGGCGGCACCGGCCTCGACGCAAACGTCCGCAAAGCGATCGAAAGCCTGCAAAAGGCGGCGGCAAAGGTATAACTGTCAGCCCACCCGGCGTATCGAGGATTGCGCCATGCGGTCGATGAAGCTGCCGACCGCTTTGACGAAACCGCGGGCCACGGGCCGCGATTTTTCGCGCACGGATTTTTTGGCCGCCGCGAGCGCGACCGGACCGACATGGGTGAGGAATACTTTTTCGTGCGGGCGGGTCAGCGTATCGATGGCCGCGCGCAGCGGCAGCCATTTGACCGCCTTGACGTCGTCCATCAGCTCGCGCGCCGCCGGGCCGACCGCACGCATCTGCCAAAACTGCACGATCTTGATCTTGCCTTCGACGGCGTAGGACATCGAGCCGAGAAATTTGTGGACCGTCACATTGAATCCGGTCTCTTCCAGCACCTCGCGCCTGGCGGCGTCGCGGGGATGCTCGCCCGGATTGAGCTTGCCCTTGGGCAGAACCCAGGCCTTTTCCCGCCGCAACCGCACGACGGCGATGCGCGGCCTGGTGGTCCCACGCAACACAATCCCGCCAGCGGCCAACATCGGCGCGTGGCGCTTCGCCGAATCAGTCATGGCAAATTTATGCCGGACCGATTCTCGAAGGGCAAGCCGGAAAATGCGCAAATGGGCGCAAACCCATGCGTTTCCGCCTTTATGAAACGTTGATGACAATTTTCCCGAAATGCTGGTTGGCGCGCATCACGGCCAGCGCATCGGTGATGTCGGCGAGCTTGAAAGACTTGTAGATCGGCAGCGCGAGCTTGCCGGCCTCGATGGCCGGCCACAGGTCGGCGCGCATGCGCCGGTTGATCTCGCGGACCTCGTCAATGGTGCGGGTGCGGAACGTCACGCCGATATAGTCGATGCGCTTGAGCGCGTGTTTGTCGAAGTCGAACTCGCCTTTCATGCCGCCGAGCCGGCCGACATTGACGATGCGGCCGAGCAGCGCGGCGGCTTCGAGGCTGCCATTGACGAGGTCGCCCGACACCAGATCGACGATCAGATTGACGCCCTTGTCGCCGGTCAGCCTTTTGACTTCCTGCGGCCAGTACGAGTCGCGCGGATCGAGCGCGGCATCGCAGCCGTATTCCTTGAGCTGCGCCCGGCGCTGCGGATTGGTCGAGGTGCCGAGCACCAATGATGCGCCCATCAGCTTGGCGATTTGCATGCCCATGAGGCCCATGCCCGAGCTGGCGCCTTGCATCAGCATCGTCTCGCCGCGCTGCAAGCGGCCGGCGGTGACGACCGCATTGTGCATGGTCTGCAGCCCGACCGGGAAACAGGCGGCCTGCTCATAGGTCATGTTGTTGCCGGGAATGCGATGAACCCGGCCGGCATCGGTGACGACAAACTCGGCGAAGCCGCCCGGAGCCGAGCCCATGACGCGGTCGCCGGCCTTGATGTCCTTAACCTCGCTGCCGACCGCCTCGACCTCGCCGGAACATTCCAGCCCGATGCGCGACCCCACGCCGCCGACGTTGCCGTGCTGGTGGCCGAGCGCGACCAGAAGATCGGCGCGATTGAGGCTTGAAGCGCGCACCCGGATCAAAACCTCATTGGGCTTCGGTTCGGGCTTTGGCAGGTCGCGGACCTCGACCCCGCTTTCGCCAAGAACGGCGGCTTTCATGGTGTTCCTCACTTTTTATGCCGGCACTGTAACGCGGCCGTACAATACAGGCTGCCGGCTCGCGCCGTCCATCAAGCTGCGGCAGGGTCAGCAATGGGCATGACCGAAGACGGCGGCTAGAGCGGGAGCGGCTGGTGTCGGGATGGTGGACGTCCAAGGCGGTATGGAAGTCCGCGCTGCTATTTGCGCTCGCGGGACCGCTCGTCGGGCTTGCGATCCTGGTCGCGTTCGTATGCGTGAAACTCGCCGTCAATGGGTTGCTTGGCACCGACCCGCCGCCGCCGGGCGCGCTGTGGTCGTTCGTCCACGATGCGCTGTTCAACCTGCCCTTCATTTTGCGTGACGCCTATGTCGTCGGTGGAGCGGCCGCCTTTGCCGCCGGCGCCATCCTGCAGGCGATGGCCGGGCGCGACGTCCCGCGGCCATGGACCGTCGCCGCCACGGTTCTAGTCGGCGCCGCGATCAGCACGCTGACCATCCGCGAGCTCGACCTGCACGTTCTGCCGCATCATATGTGCGACCCGGCCCCGCTTTTAGGAGCGGATATGTGGTACTTTATCGGCTGCATTGGCGCGGTATCGGCGCTAATCTGCACGTTGTGGAGACTGCGATCGGTATGAACCAGCTGGTCCGCCCAAAGATCGCCGCATCGGCCTGCCCGCACGATTGTCCGTCGACCTGCGCGCTTGAGGTCGAGGTGTTCGATGGGCGCACGATCGGCCGCGTCCGTGGCGCCGAGGACAATACCTATACGGCGGGCGTGATCTGCGCCAAGGTCGCGCGTTACGCCGAGCGCGTGCATCATCCCGATCGCCTCAAGCATCCGTTGCGCCGCACCGGCGCCAAGGGCACGGGACAGTTTGCGCCGATAAGCTGGGATGATGCCCTCGACTTGGTCGCCGAGAAATTCCTGCGCGCCGAAGAAAAGCACGGCTCCGAGACGGTGTGGCCCTACTTCTACGCCGGCACCATGGGCTTCGTCATGCGCGACGGCATCCACCGCTTGCGCCATGCCAAGAGATATTCCGGTTTCTTCTCGACGATCTGCGTCAACGCAGCATGGACCGGATTTATCGCCGGCACCGGCAAGCTTGCCGGCGCCGATCCGCGCGAAATGGCGAAATCCGATCTGGTCGTGATCTGGGGCACCAATGCGGTCAACACCCAGGTCAACGTGATGACGCATGCGACGCGCGCCCGCAAACAGCGCGGCGCCAAGCTCGTCGCCATCGACGTTTATATGAACTCGACCATGAAGCAGGCCGATCTGCCGGTACTGATTCGGCCCGGCACCGACGGCGCGCTGGCCTGCGCGGTGATGCATTGCCTGTTCCGCGACGGCAAGGCCGACTGGGATTATCTGCGCCGCTATACCGATGCGCCGCGACGAGCTTGCCGCGCATTTGCAAACGCGCGGCCCCGCCTGGGCCTCGAAGATTACCGGCTGCGCGGTGGAAACCATCGAGGAATTCGCGCGCCTCGTCGGTGAACGAAAGCGCGCCTATTTCCGGCTCGGCTATGGCTTCTCGCGCTCGCGCAACGGCGTCGTCAACATGCACGCGGCAAGCTGCATCGCCGCGGTGATCGGCGCGTGGCGCTACGAAGGCGGCGGCGCCTTCCATAACAACGGCGCGATCTTCCATCTCGATACCAGCCTGATCGACGGCAGCGACGTGCGCGACCGCTCGATCCGCATGCTCGACCAGTCGCGCATCGGACCGATCCTGACCGGCGACGCAGAAGCGCTGCTCGGCGGCCCGCCGGTCACCGCGATGCTGATCCAGAACACCAATCCGGTTTCGGTCGCACCCGATCAGGAGCTGGTCAAGCGCGGCTTTGCCCACGACGACCTGTTCGTCTGCGTGCACGAGCAGTTCATGACCGATACGGCCAAACTCGCCGATGTGATCCTGCCCGCCACCATGTTCGTCGAGCACGACGACATCTATACGGCGGGCGGCAGCCAATACATTCTGCTCGGGCCGAAGCTGATCGAGCCGCCCGGCGAATGCCGCAGCAACCACGAGGTCAATTGCGCGCTCGCCGCGCGGGTCGGCGCCGAGCATCCGGGCTTTGCCATGACGCCGCGCGAATTGATCGACGGCACGCTGCGCAAATCCGGCTGGGGCACGCTCGCCGAACTCGAGGCCAATCGCTGGATCGATTGTCAGCCGGATTTCGCGACCGCGCATTATCTCAATGGCTTCGCCTATCCCGACGGCAAATTCCGCTTCAAGCCGGATTGGCCGCAGGTGCCGTTCCACCGCTGGCACCGCAACGTGCCGTCCGCCGCGCTGCCGAAGCTGCCCGACCACTGGGACGTGATCGAGGAAGCCGACACCGAGCATCCGTTCCGGCTCGCCACTTCGCCGGCGCGCGGCTTTCTCAATTCAAGCTTCACCGAGACCGCGACCTCGCTCGCCAGCGAGCGGCGGCCCGAAGTGATGATCCATCCCGACTGACGCGGCGATGCTGGCGGTCGGCGACGGCGACGAAGTCGTGCTCGGCAACCGCCGCGGCCAGGTGCGGCTGCATGCCAAACTGTTCGACGGCGTGCGCCGCGGCGTGCTGATTGCGGAATCGCTATGGCCCAATTCGGCTTACGCCGACGGCCGCGGCATCAATACGCTCACCGGCTCGGACTCGATCGCGCCGTTCGGCGGCGCCGCGTTCCATGACAACAAGGTGTGGCTGAAGCCGGCTGCTCACGCCTGAGCGCGCGGAAAGCGCATCGACGTATCGTCGGCATCGACGATGACTTTGCCGATTGGCCACAGCGCGATGCCGGCGAGTTTCAGATGCGCCCAGGCGAACGGGATGCCGATGATGGTGACGGCGAGCAGGATCGCCGTGACCAGATGGCCGAGCGCCAGCCACCAGCCGGCGAGAACAAGCCAGATAATATTGCCGAGTAGCCCGAACGCCCCGCTGCCGACGTCGTGCTTGCCGGTATATTCGGCGCGCGACACCGCCTTCCGCCCGAACGGCAACAGCGTATAGGACGCGATGTTGAGCGCCGCCCAGGCCCAGGGCAGGCCGATGATGGTGATCGCCATGAGGGCTGCGGCAATCACCCAGGCGAGCGCCATCCACAGGCCGCCGAACACGACCCACAGCACGTTCAGGATGAAAGCCAGAAACGACATGACAGGCTTTATCTAGAGGCCAATGGCACGGCCGCAATGGCCGTGCCCGTTAATCGAACAGCGCCACCGCGCGCGTCCAGCCGGCCGAGCCGGATTTCACCTTGTGCGGGAAGCAGGCCACGGTGAAGCCGTGGTCGGGAAGCTTTTCCAGATTGCACAGCTTCTCCATGTGACAATAGGGAATCTCACGGCCGGCTTTGTGGCCTTCCCAGATGATCGATGGATCGCGGGTTTCGAGCCAGCGTTGGCGGATATGCACGAAGGGCGCGTCCCAGCCCCAGGCGTCGATGCCGGCCACCCGCACGCCGCGCGAGGTCAGGTAGAGCGTTGCTTCCCGCCCCATGCCGCAACCGGCGGTGAGATATTCGTTGCTGCCGATGCACTGCGACGCTCGCGTATTGGCCAGCACAATGTCGAGCGGCTTAAGCTCATGGCCGATACGTTTTAATTCGGCCTCGACTTCCGCGGCGGAGACAACGTGGCCATCCGGGACCTTGCGGAAATCGAGTTTGACGCCGGGCCGGAAGAACCAGTCGAGCGGCACCTGATCGATAGTCATCATCGGCTTGCCGTCGATCGACTTCGACTGGAAGTGGATCGGCGCGTCCATGTGCGTGCCGTTATGCGTCGTGAGCTTGACCTCTTCGATCGCCCAGCCCTCGCCCTCCGGCAGATCTTCAAGCCGCAGGCCGGGAAAAAGCTCGCACAGCAGCGGCGCGGTATCGGAGTTGCTCCGGTACTCGATCTTCGGCCGCATGAACGGCGGATCGTAAACCGTCTCGTTTTCAAGCGGCGACGACAGGTCGATCATGCGGCTGGGCAGCTTCATTGTTTTGCCGGTTGCGCTGGCGCTACCTGCGCTTTCTTCTTTTTGGGCTTCGGCTTGCTCGCCGCCAATCTCTCGGCGAGGTCCTTGTTCACGATGTCCGCGATCTTTTGCATGACCATCGCATGAAGCCGCGGCGATTTCTCGATCGTGGTGTGCGACAGGTTGGTATCGGCGGTCAGGTCGATATTGCTCAGCTCACCCTGGAATCCCGGGCCGGCCGAGACTTGTTTGCCAAAACCGTTGTTCTGATAGAAATTCACGAAATGCAGAACGTTCTTCGGCACCGGCTTGGGGGCTGTCGCATCGAAGGTGACGACGAGCTCGACGGGAATGTTCTGCCGGTCGAGCGCGTTGGCGGCATCGAAGGTCGCATCGGCGCCGAGCGAATGGCCGATGAGAACCACGATGTCCTTTTGGCCGCGCGCATAATCGGCGGCGATGCGCCGCACCGCCGTTTGCCAGCCGCTGGTGCTGTAGACCCGCGCGCTATAGCCCTGCCGATTGAGCTTGTCGGTCAGCGTATCCATGCCGCGCGAGAAGATGTCGGCAAGGCCGCGGAACAAATCGACCTTCACTTGCGCCGCCGTCGGAGCCGCAGGCTTGGCCGTTTGCGCGACTGCCGAGGCGATAAACTGATTTGCCGCGAAGCAAGCGACGCCGAAAATTGCACCGGTAATGAATAATCGGCGTAAAACGATCATGGCCGCTTCCCGGACTGGCAGTTTCCCGATCAAACTATACCGGTTATGGATGCGCTAGAAGGGGGCAGCCATGATCCTGATCACCGGCGCGAGCGGCTTTGTCGGCGCTGCGGTCGCCAAGCGATTGCTGCAGGCGGGGCACGATGTCCGCGCGCTGGTTCGGCCCACGAGCCCCCGCTCCAATCTCGCCGGTTTGCGCCTTGAGATCGTCGAAGGCGACCTGCGCGAACCCGACTCGCTCGCGCGGGCCATGGCCGGCGTTCAGTATCTCTTCCACGTCGCCGCCGACTACCGGCTGTGGGCGCGCAATCCACAGGACATCGTCACCACCAATGTCGAAGGCACCCGCGCTCTGATGACGGCGGCGCTGCGCGCCGGCGTCGAGCGCATCGTCTATACGTCGAGCGTTGCGACGCTCAGGGCGCGGCCCAATGGCGCGCCGAGCGACGAGACCTTTCCGCTCGATGCCGCGCACGCCGTCGGCGCTTACAAATACAGCAAGGTGGTCGCCGAGCGCGTGGTCGAAGCCATGGTCGCCGAGCAGAAGTTACCGGCCGTCATCGTCAATCCGTCGACGCCGATCGGTCCGGGCGACGTGCGGCCGACGCCGACGGGCCGCGTCATTATCGAGGCCGCCGCCGGCCGTATGCCGGTCTATGTCGATACCGGGCTCAATCTCGTCCATGTCGACGACGTCGCCGAAGGCCATCTGGCGGCGTTGCACAAGGGCCGCATCGGCGAGCGCTACATTCTCGGCGGCCAGGATGTGCTGCTTGGCGACATGCTGGCTGAGATCGCGCGTCAGGTCGGACGCAGACCACCAAAGCTGCGTTTGCCGCGCAAGCTGATATTCCCCATCGCCTACGGCGCCGAGGCGATCGCGCAATTCACCGGCCGCGAGCCGTTCGTGACCGTGACCGGATTAAAGCTGGCGAAGGACCGCATGTTTTTTACTTCAGCGAAAGCGGAACGCGAACTCGGTTATCGCGCGCGGCCCTATGCCGAGGCGGTCGCGCAAGCCATCGGGTGGTTCCGGAACAACGGCTACCTGAAATCCTGAAAGCTACTGCGCCGTCTGGCGCCGCTCGCGCAGGAAGTGGAAGAATTCGACGCCTTCGCGCAGCCGGCGCATCAGCATGTCGCGGCTGGTCAGCATTTCGCCCATGATCTCCGCGATCTTGGACGGGCGGAAATAGAACTTCTTGTAGAACTCCTCGACCGAATCGAAGATCTCGGTGTGGCCGAGATGCGGGTAGTTAAGCGGCGCGATCTGGGTGCCGCCGTCGGTAAGGAGGTCGGTGTCGGCGGCGAACCAGCCGTTCTCCTTGGCCTGCTTGTACAGGAAGGTGCCCGGATAGGGCGCGGCCAATGACACCTGCAGCGTGCGCGGATTGACGTCCTTGGCGAACTGCAGCGTCTCAAGGATCGTGTCGCGGGTTTCGCCCGGCAGGCCGAGAATGAACGTGCCGTGCACGATGATGCCGAGTTCGTGGCAGTCTTTGGCGAAGCGGCGCGCCACATCGACGAGGATGCCCTTCTTGATGTTGTGCAGGATTTTCTGGTTGCCGGATTCATAGCCGACCAGCAGCAGGCGCAAGCCATTGGCTTTGAGCACTTCGAGCGTCTTGCGCGGCACGTTGGCCTTGGCGTTGCACGACCAGGTGACGCCGAGCGGGCCAAGCTCCCGGGCCAGCGCCTCGACGCGCGGATGGTCGTCGGTCAGCGTGTCGTCGTCAAAGAAGATTTCCTTCACCTGCGGAAATTCCTTCATGACGTATTTTACGTCCTCGACCACGCGGGGAATCGACATGGCGCGGTATTTATGCCCGCCGATGGTCTGCGGCCATAAGCAGAAGGTGCAGCGCGATTTGCAGCCGCGGCCGGTGTACCAGCTCATATAGGGGTGCTTGAGATAGCCGCCGAAATAGTTTTCGACCTTGAGCTGCCTGTAGAGCGGGAGTACGGACGGCAGCTTGTCCATGTCCGTCAGGATCTCGCGCTCGGGATTGTGGACGATCTTGCCGTCGGGTCCGCGATAGGACAGGCCCTTGATGGCCGGCCACTCCGCGCCCTCGGCGAGCTCCTTGATGGTGAATTCGTATTCGTTGCGGCAGACAAAATCGATCGCAGGCGCCGCTTCCAGGCTTTCCTGCGGCTCGACCGCGACCTTGGCGCCGATGAAGCCGATCTTGGCCGCCGGATTGATCGCGCGGATCATGCCGGCGGTCTTGACGTCGGACTTGAAGCTCGGCGTCGAGGTATGGATCACGATGAAGTCGTGCGACTTCAAGTCGTCTTCGATGTCCTCGAAGGTGAGCTCATGCGGCGGCGCGTCGATGATTTTGGAGCCGGGCACCATGGCGGCGGCCTGCGCCAGCCAGGTCGGAAACCAGAACGACTTGACCTCGCGCTTCATCTGGTAGCGGGCGCCGGCTCCGCCATCAAAGCCGTCGAACGACGGCGCCTGAAGGAACAAGGTCCGCATTATGTTTTGACTTCGCCGTAATACGGTTTGGCTTTCCCGTAATACGGCTTGGCCTCCCCGTAATACGGTTTGACCTCGCCGTAATAAGCCAGCGTCTTGTCGGCGCGCACCGCATAGCGATGCCCGCGCCATTCGACGCCGCGGCAGAAGAAGCTGGCGACAAAAACGCCAAACGACATCACGTCGCGAAGCGGCCCCGGCCAGAACACATCGTCGCGCAGACAAAGCGCGCGATCGAGTTCGACCTGCAGCACGAAACGGCAAGCGAGCGCGGCGATCACGATGAAGCCTGCCGGCGTCATGCCGCCGAGCAACGCGCCAAGGAGCGCGAGCGGCAGCGCATGGGTGATCACGAGCCCGGCAAAGCCGACTGGATCCACCGACCGGATCGTTCGCGCCCAACGCATTTCATGGCGGAACAGATCGGCCACGGAGCGCTCCGCGCAATCATGGCCGACGATGGTGTTTGGAATTGCAACGGTCAGTCCGGCGCGGCGCACCAAGACGCCGAGCGCATAGTCGTCCGCCAGTTGATCGGCGACGGACTCGAAGCCGCCGATCAGTTCCAGCGTTGATTTGCGAATCGCGATCGTCGAGCCGAAGCACGGCGTGGCCAAGCCGAATTTGAGGCCGACCAGCACGCTCGGCAGGAAGTGATAATCGATCGCCGCGGCAGAGAAACGGCCCCACAGGCCGGCAGCCGAGGTGCCACGGTAGAGACAGGTCACGACGCCTACGTCCGGCAGGTCGATGCTCGCGGCGATCGATTTGAGGTAATCGGAGCCGACGATGATGTCGCTGTCGGATATCACCAGCACATCGTGGCGCGCCTGGGCGGCCATGTTGATCAAATTGGAAACCTTGCGATTCGCACCATGCCGGCGCGCACTGACCACCAATTCGATATCGCGATCGGGAAAAGCGGTGATCAGATCGCGGACGATTTTAACAGCCGGATCTGTGGGGTCGTCGACGCCGAATATGATTTGCACCGGGCTTGGATAGTCCTGTCCGCAGAACCGGGCGAGATTGGCGCACAGGTTCGGCTCGGTGCCCGAGAGGGGCTTGAGCATGGTGACGGCGGGATATGTTTTAGCGGACGTCGCTGCCGGCCGGACGAATCCGCGGGCGGCCCAAGCCGCCAAAAGCGCGTACACGCAGCCAAGCGCGGCTACCGCGTAACACATCGCCGACGCCCAATCGGCTGCTCTACTGAAAACCTCGTCCACGCCCGCCCCCGCACACGCGATCAATATCATATGGCATTAAAATCCACACCATGCACGCAAAAGAAACGGCGAAAATCAATCCGCTGTATTGTGTGATCTTGCTGTAACACCGGCGTTATTTTGTCGCGGACAGTAGCCGGCGCCCTTCAAGGGCTTGCCACGCCAATAGTCCTGGTATGCCGAAAACGAGATCGGGAACCCGCTTGATCAGCGCCATCGCCAGCGCGACTTCGGCCGGAACCCCAAAGATCGCCGATACCGCAATCAGGGTACCGTCTTGGACGCCCAATCCGGCGGGCACGACAAAGACCGCGGCGCGGCTGCCCTGGCCAAGGCTTTCGATCGCTATCGCTTCAGCGGGGGTCACCGGATAGCCCATACAGGCAAGCACGATCCAAACCTCGCTGGCGCCGAAGAAAACTCCCGCTAGATGCACTGCAAAAGAAGCCAAAAGCCCACGATGGTTGCGCCAAACCTCCTGCAACCGCCCGCCGAGATCGAGGGTGAATACGGCCCATCGGCGCTTTTTGCCGAAATCAACCAGCCAGCTAATGACCGGTCCGAAGGCGCCAAAATTCAACGCCAGAAAAAATCCGGCAACCGACGGTACCGCGACGGCAAGCATGACGAACGGCACCGCGCTGAGCCGGTGGGCGCCGACAAGGTCGAGCACGATGCCGAGCCCGCACAGCACGAATATCAACAGGCATACAACCTGGATGAAAATGTCGACCAGGACGCTGGCGACGGCCAGGCTTCCAGGGGTTGCGAATTGGGTCAGCAGCCGGGCGCTGATGAGATCGCCGCCGACCACGGCAACCGGGAACAAAGCGTTGATCGCTTCCCGGATAAACCGCAGACCGACAAAGACAATTGGGCCCCGCGGCGTCGGCGCCAGCAGCAACCACCAGCCGATGCCGGCCGCCGTCACGGCGCAACCCCTGGCAATCACGACCAGGGCCGTCCCCCATTGCGAGCTGGTTACGGCGGCAAGAACCGAAGCAAAGCCGTAATACGCCACAAGGCCGGTAAGCAGCGCCAGACCGGCAATCCCGGCGATGGGGGCTAAGATCCTCATTTGTCGGCCATATAGGCAATCCCGCGCATCATGTCCCGGAGCCGTGTTTGCAGTGCAAAAAATCTGCTGTGGGGTGTGTCTTTTCTGCACTAGTGAGGGGCGAGCGACCTTTTTATTCTGTGGGCGATGGAGATCTCGTGATTATCGTCGTCGGACTTGCATTTGAAGCGCGCATCGCCGCAGGGCCGGGTGTGCACGTCATATGCAGCGGTGACGGCCGCAATCTGGCCGCCAAGCTCGCAGCAGCCATAGCGGAAAGCCGCACCTTGGTGCGCGGCTGTCCGGGAATAATCAGCTTCGGTGTGGCAGGTGGTTTGGCGCCGGACTTGGAGCCGGGTACCTGCGTTGTCGGTTCGGCCGTCGTGTCCGGCGAGGACCGGATGCCGATCAGCGCCGAATGGTCGCAGAAATTGCTGAAGACGATCCCCGGTGCGGTTTCCGGCATGCTGCTCGGCGTACCGAAGCCGATCGCTAATCCGGACGAAAAACGCGCGCTGTATCTGAAGACCGGCGCAATCGCAGTCGACATGGAATCGCACATCGTTGCCGCCGTAGGCTTGCAGCACGAGCTGCCGGTGGCGGCGATCCGGGTCATCACCGATCCGGCCGAGCGCGCACTACCCGCTTCCGCGGTCGCCGCGATGCGGTCGAATGGCACCACCAATATCGGCGCCATGCTGCGATCGGTGCTGAAACAGCCGCGCGAATTGCCGGCGCTGTTCCAAACGGCGTTGGACGCGCGCGCCGCACGTGCTACTCTCGTGCGCGGAAGAAGTCTGCTCGGCCCGGCTTTCACTTTGCCGCAGACTTCTTGAGAGTTCCGGGTTTTGTCTATGTTCAAGTCTGCAGCCGAAGAAATAAGCCAGTGGGCGGATCAGTGCCGGCGTTGGGCGCGAAGCGCGCGTTCCAGCGAACAGCGCCTGACCTTGCAGAACTGGGAACGGCTCTTCAGCCAAGCGGCGATCGACTCCGAGCGGGATTTCGAACTCGGCTATAGCCGCAGTCCGCACGCGCCAACCCAGTCCTGATTGCCGGAACGGATTACCGCGGACGTCGGCCGCCCGTTGCGGTTACTTGCACGCTTCAGCTTGAGACTTGCGGTTCCGCCGGTACCGGCCGATCGAGTTTGCCGATCAGCGCATGAACGCAATCGGCCCAGCTGCGCGGACGATATTCGGCCCGCAGCCGCGCCTCGCGCGCCAGCAGATAGCCGGGCTCGAGCAACAGGCGCTCGATCTTCGCCAGCGCGTCGGCTTCGTTCGACGGATCAAAATAATCGACAAGGTCGCCGCCCACTTCCGGGATCGACGTGCGGTTGGAGGCCACGCAGAACTTGCCGTGCATCAGGCTTTCCGCGATCGGCAATCCCCAGCCCTCGCACAGGCTCGGAAACACCGTGAACAGCGAGGAGCGATAGGCTTGGCGCAACTCCGTGTCCGACAATCCCCGCAGCAGCACGACCTTGCCGCCGAGATAATCGCTTGCCGTGAGTTCGGCGAGGAGGTCGTCGACCAGCCAGCCGATCTGCCCGGCAAAGACCAGAGCCGGCATCGCATCGGCGCCGTGCCGCTCCAGCAATTGTCGCCATACCTTGATCAGCAACCGGTGATTCTTGCGAATTTCGATGGTGGACACAAACAGCACATAGCGCTGCGGCAGGCTTATGGTTTTTTCGGCCCCGGACGTCAGCCGTTCGTTCAAGCCCGCGCCCGGTTCCACGACCTCGACGCGCGGCAATGACCAGCCGGCATCCTTCGCTAATCTGACCAGCGCATTGCGCGAATGCTTCGACGTCGTGAGCACCACGTCCGCAACGGGTATTGCTTCGTCAAGCCAATTGCGGAATTGCACGACATGATGGGCTTCGACGAGCGATTCATACTCGATCGGAATCAGATCATGAATCAGAATCGAGAACTTTATGCGGTAGCGCCGCTTCGCTGCGGCCATGTGCTTCATATAGTTCGGAACGCCCCAGGCGGCGCCAAGCGAGACGATGATATCGCCCGGCTGCACCAACCGTTCGAAATAGTAGCGATGCAATCGCTTGCCGATGAGATCGCGCAGCGCGGACTTGAATATCGAGAAGAAGAAACGCGGATGCCCGGCGATCACCGGCAGCATGCTGGTGATTTCGTTCCAGAACTGCGCCGGCGCCCAGATCGTGCGCCACGGCGCGCCGGCGCCCGGCGGGTTCAGATATTGCGCACTGATCTCGTCGAAGCCGATCGGATACAGTTGCTTGCTGTAGGCGCTGAGCCGGCAAAACCGCACCCGTCCGCTCCGGCCATAAAGCCGTTCGGCCTCGAGGTAGATTTCGAATGGCACACGCTGCAGCCCCGTCGGATTGCGGAAATGATCGAAGTAGCGGAGAAAGTCCTCGACTTCGAACCAGACGACAGGCCGGCGGTCCACGTCACCGGCTTTTGCCGATACCGCGGCGCCGCTCGTCGCGGCGGCGCGCGCATACCAGCGGCGCCCGGCGAGCGGGATATGACGATTCAACACCGACAACAGTGACGCCCCCATAACACTCAGCCAGAAGCCCCCATACGCGTCGCCTCAACAAAGCGCTCCGTGGAATCATCGATCGTGCGGCTTTTTCGGCCGCGATGAGCATGAATGTAGAGCTGCCCGGCTTTCGCCGCCGGCGTATTCGTTTCCGGCAGGTGCGATACCGGCAACTCGTAATGCACCGGCCGCGCGTGCGTCGCCATCATGTTCTCAAGGTTATAGACCTTGTTGTAGTGCATGATGCCGCGGATGAAATTGTTCTGCCCCCGGACCAGATTCTGCGCCAGTTCCTTGGCCAGTTTCGGCGCCGTCCACCAGTTCATGTGCTTGCCGTAGAGCACCCGCTGGGTGTGCAAGAGCTCACTATAGAACTTCTCCAGCGGCAGCTTGGTCGGCAGCACGGCGTGCTGAATGTCGAACAGGCGATAATCCCGCGTCGCCAGGCGATGCTGCCCGGTGAGCCAGGTTTCGGTGCCGGGATAGGGCGTATTGATGCTGACGTTCACCACTTCCGGCACACTCATCGCCCATTCGCGCAGAACGCGGAACCGCTCTTCGTCCCAGTCCGGATCGGCAATGATATTGATCGCCACGCTGATGCCCAGTGAGCGGGCAAATTCCAGCGCCTCGAAGTTCTGGCCCAGCGGAATGCGCTTGCGGAATTTCTTCAAGCCCTCCTCGTCGATGGCCTCGATGCCGAGGAACATCTGGACGAGGCCGAGCTTCTTCCAGAACTTGAACACGTCCTTGTTGCGAAGCAGCACGTCGCCACGTGTTTCCAGATAGTATTTTTTGCGAATGCCCTTGCGGGCGAGCGCCTCGCCGATGGCAAAGCCGTGCTTGTCCTGAATGAACGCGACATCGTCGACGATGAAAATGCCCGGCTCGCGGATCGAGGCGATCTCGTCAACGACGTGCTCCGGGTTGACCGCCCGATAGCTGCGGCCATAAAAAGTCCAAGCACTGCAGAACGAGCAGTCCCACGGGCAGCCGCGTGAGAATTCGATCGAGGCACAGGGATCGAGCACGCCGATGTAATATTTGCGGCGGTGGCGCACGAGATCGCGCGCCGGCCTGACGTCTTCGAGATGGTCGACGAAGCCGGGACGGGGCCCCTCCCCGTCCGCGGTGACGGCGCCCGGAACCTTATCCACCGCGTCACGGTCGCCGGCGACGGCTTCGAGGAGCTTTACGATGCCCGGCTCGCCCTCGCCTTTGAGTACGCAATCGATGGCGCCCGCTCCGTGCTCGATAATGGCGGGCGCGATGAATGAGGCGCTGTGGCCGCCAACGGCGATGAAGGCGCGCGGCCGGGTAAGTTTGGTGGCTTTGGCCAGATCCACGATCTCGGGGACGTTGGCGAGGTAATTGCAGGAAAAGGCGACGAAATCCGGCTGCCACTCGGCGACCATGCGGTGGTAGTCGGCATGGCTTTCGGCTTGCAGATCGATGAGCGCGACCGCATGGCCGGCGCGGCGAGCGGCTTGCGCCACAAGCTCGAGGCCCAGCGGCTCAAGGCGCAGAAAGACATTGGTGTACAGCAAGGGGCCCGGATGGACGAACAGCACTCGCATTGGAGACCCCAATACTAGGTGGCCGAAATCGCTGGCAGAGCCGTCCCCGGAAGCCCATCGTATGCACGGCGTATCCGCCAAGCAAGCCTTTGTGTGCGAGGCCGCCACGCCGTCCCCAAGTGTGAGCCAAGGAAGCCATTTCAACCGCCAAACCGGCCATGTACATGTCACTCCCTGTACGGGGCCCCGGCTGACGGCCTCTCCGCTGGAGAATTGGCATGGACGCACACGCCGGCGCCGATAACGTCTATACCCGGAAAATCGCCGAATTCGTCTCGCGGCTGCGCTATGAGCAAATTCCCGCGCCGGTGCGCGAGCGGATAAAGCTTCTGATGCTCGATTTGCTCGGCTGCGGCATCTATGGCGCCGCGCTGGAATGGTGCCGCATCCTGAGCGGCACGCTGGTGACGCTCGATGCGTCGCGCACGACCTCGATCTGGGGCAGCGATCGAAAGCTCTCCTCGCCGCATGCGGCGCTGCTCAACGGCACGCAGGTGCAAGGCTTTGAGCTAGACGACGTCCACCGTACCGCGGTCCTCCACGTCGGCGCGGTGACGCTGCCGCCGCTGATCGCGGTCGCGGAAAGTCACGCAAAGCTGTCCGGCCGCGATGTGCTGACCGCCGCCGTCGCCGGCTATGAGATCGGACCGCGCGTCGGGCTTTGCATGGGCCAGGAGCATATCGGCCAGGGCTGGCATTCCGGCGCAACCGTCGGGGTGTTCTCGGCAGTCGCCGGCGCGGCGCGGGCGCTGTCGCTGCCGCCCGAGGCGACCGTGCACGCGCTCGGCATCGCCGGCACGCAATCGTCCGGCCTGATGGCGGCGCAATACGGCGCCATGGTCAAGCGCATGCATGCCGGCCGCGCGGCGCAGAGCGGACTTTATGCGGCGCTATTGGCGGGCGCCGGCTTTACCGGCATCGTCGATGTCTTCGAAGCGCCCTACGGCGGCTTCTGCACGACATTTTCCCGCTCCACCGACCGTTTCAATCTCGCGGCCTTGAGCGACGGGCTTGGCGAGCGTTTCGAGACCATGGGCATCGCGCTCAAATTTTATTCCTGCGTCGGCAGCAATCACACCACGCTCGACGCGCTATCCGATATCCGCAAGCGTCATCCCTTCAAGCCCGACGACATCGACAGCATCGTCGTGCACGGCTCGCAGGTCACGGTCGATCACGTCGGCTGGCCCTATAAACCGCAGGGGCTGACGGCGGCGCAGCTCAATCTGCCGTTTTGCATCGCCACGCTGCTCATCGAAGGCGATGTCTTCGTCGACGAGTTCAAGCCGGACTGCGTCGACGATGCGGCGCGGATCACGCTGTCGCACAAAGTCAAAGTGGTGCACGATCCCGCGATCACCGCGCTCGGTCCGGCGTACCGCCACAAAGTTCGCGTCGAGGTGCATTTCCGTGACGGCTCTGTCGAAAAAGAAACCCGCGAAGCGCCCCGCGGCAGCGAAAAATCTTTCGCCAGCACCGACGACATCGTCGCAAAATTTCGCAAGCTGACGCGCGGCGTCATGGCCGGCAAGCAGCAGGATACGATCATCGACGCGGTGCTGCGGCTCGATGAACTGCCCGACAGCCGGGTGCTTATCGAGTCCTTGCGGATCGGCTAGGCGTAACGCCGGCATGACGTCGCTCACGAACAGGCCGATCGAGCGCAGGCGCACGCAGCCGGCTAGCGCCCGCGCGTCGCTTTGAGGTGATTTACGACCTTGGCGCGGAGCTCGGCCTGCTCCGCGGCGCTCCATTTGCGAAAACCCTCGCCCGATTTGAAGCCGAGCTTGCCGTCGGCGACGAGCTTTTGCAGATAGGGCGACGAACCGGGCCGGCTTTCAATCGCCGGCAGCACCGTTTCGTGGATGGCGAGCGTCAGGTCGGTGCCGACGAGGTCGGCGTTTTCGAGCGGCCCGAGCACCGCAAGCCGGCGCCCGAACGAAGCCTTGATCACGGCATCGACCGTCTCGGCGTCGCAGATGCCGTGCTCGACCAGCGAAATCGCCTCGCGCCACAGCGCGTGCTGCAGCCGATTGCCGATAAATCCCGGCACGTCTTTCTTCACATGCGCCGGTTTCTTGCCGGCCGCTTCGTGCAGCGCCATGGTCGTCGCGACGACCTGCGGCGAGGTCCATTGCGTGCCGATCACTTCGACAAGCGGCACCAGAAACGGCGGATTCCACCAGTGAGTGCCGATGGCCCGTTCGCGGCGGCTTAATTCTTCCATGATGGCGGTAATCGGAATCACCGACGTATTGCTGGCGAGGATGGTGTCGCGGCGCACGCGGCGTTCGAACTCCGCGAACAGCTTTTTCTTCACATCGAGATTTTCGGTCACCGCCTCGACAACGTAATCGGCGTCGCGCACCGCCTCGGTGAGATCGACACAGGGTTGCACGCGCTCGGCCGCGCGCTCGCCGTCGCCGAGATCGCGCAGGTTGGCGGCGATGCGCGATAGCACGGTGTCGAGATTATTCACCACCGTATCGGTGATTTTCACCTCATGACCGGCGAGCGCAAAAACCTGCGCAATGCCGTGACCCATCAGGCCCGCGCCGACGACGGCGATGCGCGCTTTCGCCATTCTTCAGCCCGCCGTATAGCCACCGTCGGCATAGAGAATATGCCCGGTATAGAAGTCGGACGCTTTCGAGGCGAGGAAGAGCAGCGGCCCGGCGAGATCGGACGGCTCGCCGAGCCGGCCCTTGGGCACGCGGGTGAGAAAGCCTGCGCGCACCGTCTTGCCGCGCTCGTCGTCGGCAAACATCCATTCGGTCAACGGCGAGCGGAACACGGTCGGCCCCAGCGCGTTGACGGTGATGCCGGCGCCGCCCAGTTCGCAGCCGAGCGCCTTGGTGATGCCGTCGACCGCCGATTTGGAGGCGCAATAGGCGGTGTAGCCGGCCGGATGGCCAAGAAGCCCGCGCGCCGAAGACATAAGAATAATTTTTCCGCCGCGACCCTGCTTGAGCATCTGCCGCGCGGTGGCGCGCGCCATCAGCCAGGATTGGGTGACATTGGCGTCCATCACGTCGAGGAAATCTTCCGCCTTCTGATCGACAATTTTCGACACCTTGTTCTGGCCCGAGGCCACGACCAGGATGTCGACGCCGCCGAATTTTTCGACGGCCGTCGCGACGATGGCGTCGCAATTCGCCTCGGAGCTCGGCCGTTTGGCGATCGAGGCCGCCTTGCCGCCGAGCTTCTCGCATTCCGCGGCGATCTTTTTCAGTCCCTCGGCATTGTTGGCGGCGATGACGACGGCTGAGCCGGCGGCCGCCAAAGTCTTCGCCGCGACGGCGCCGAACGCGCCGGTCGCGCCGGTGACGATAGCGGTCTTGCCGCGCACCTCGAACAGCGACAGTGGATTTTTCAGGAAGTCTTCGTCGGACATGAACGCATCTCACATTTACATGAGTGATTTCGTCATGCCCGGCCTTGTGCCGGGCATCCCGCTTAGGCGGGCACAGTGCCTTACTAAGCGAGATGGCCGGGTCAAGCCCGGCCATGACGCCTTCGGCGTCACTTCACCGGCGCGACGGCGACCGCGATAGTGCAGACTTCGTTGCCGCGATTGACGATTTCGCGGCTTTCGTTCGGCCCGATGTAGCAGCTATCGCCCGCTTTCGCGACGATCTCCTTGCCGCCGGCAATCACCGTCAGTTCGCCGGCCAGCACGTAATAGATCTTCTCCGGCGGCGAGGCGTCGGGACCGGCGCCGCCGCCCGGCAGAAAATGCGAGATGCCGAAAATCAGCGACTGCGAGCCGCCCATTTCCGCGCCGTAGACGCGGAAGGATTTATAGTCACGATGGTTCGGCGCTTCGTAGGCCTTGGCTTCGGAAAATTTGCGCACAATCATCAGAATTTCTCCCCCTTATCGATCCGGTAAGCGCCCTTCGGATCGGCGATCGCCACGAGCCGGATGATGCAGCCGTCGCCGCGGTCCCAGTTCCACGGGAAGAAGGCGAAGGTACAGCGCCGGCCGGTGACCTTGTCGATATCGCCGCCGACATTCTCGATGCCGAGGATGCCGTTCTTGAACAGAATGCGATGCACCGGCTCCCAATCGGGAAAATCGGCTTTCCAGTCGCGGCCGCCGGACCATTCCTTGTATTCAGCGGCGAGATGCGGGTGCAGCGGCCCGTTGCGCTGCGGGCCGATGGCGGTGGCCAGCGGATGATCGTTGGCTTGCGTATCGTGGCCGACGACCTTAACCTGCTTCTCGACGAACCAGTTGCCGGCCGATGACACGAAGCCAGGCGAGTAACAGAAATAGTCCTCGCTATCCTCGTATTTCTCATGCCAGCCGGTATTGATGATCACGACGTCGCGCGGGCGGACAATCTTGCCGGCCGCTTTTTCGAGATCGTCGTAAGTGATCTGCTCCCATTTCTTTTTCGGCAGCGAGACGACAATGCCGGAGCCGAAGAAATGCGGCAGCGGCACTTCGTCGATGAACGGCGTGCCTTGCACAACATGGGCCGGCGCGTCGATATGCGTGGTGTTGTGCATCGAGGTGGTGATGCGCTGCGACAGCACACCGGATTTGGCCATGTAATGGATGCGTTCGATCTTGACGTCTTCGAAATACGGCCAGTTTGGCGATTGATATCCGAAACGGTGCGACAGGTTGTAAAACTCGAGCCCCATCGCATTATTCAAGTTTTCTTCGAACGTCACCCCGCGAATTTTCTGCGTCACGGGCATTTCCTCCACGCTATTGAAGCAACAGTGTTGTACTGGCGGCAGTTTGTAGCGAATATCGAATATAAGGTACAGAGAGCCACGGCAGCGCGCATGCGGCTAATAATTCGAGGGAGGCATGGTCAAGAAAATCGCGCTCGAAGAGCATTTTTTGTCTCCGGGCCTGGTGGATTACTGGCGGCCGACGATGAGCGAGGTCGCGCCCGAGCGGGGCGAATACTTCTTCAGCAATCTCACCGATTTCGGCGAATTGCGCCTGCAAAGCATGAATCGCGCCGGCATCGCACGCTCGGTCCTGTCGATCGCCGGTCCAGGCGTGCAGGCCGAACGCGATGCGGCGACCGCCACGCGCAGGGCAGCTGAGTCAAACGACTTTCTCGCGCGCGAAATCGAGAAGCGGCCCGACCGCTATTCCGGCTTCGCTCACCTCGCGATGCAGGACGCCAAGGCCGCGGCCGATGAGCTGGAACGTTGCGTGCGCGAGCTCAGGTTCGCCGGCGCCATGATCAATGGTCACACCATGGGGCAATATCTCGACGCAGCCGAACTCTATCCATTTTGGGAGCGCGCCGACGCACTGGGCGCCCCGATCTATCTGCACCCGGCCGATCCGGTGGCGCAGCCGTCGGTGCTCTCGGGCTATAAGGTGCTGATGCGGCCGATGTGGGGCTGGGGCTTCGAGACCGGCTCGCACGCATTGCGGCTCATCGTCGGCGGCCATTTCGATCGCTTTCCGCGCAGCAGGCTGATGCTTGGTCATCTCGGCGAGACGCTGCCGTTCCTGCTGTGGCGTCTAGACAGCCGCGCCAAGTTTCACGGCCTCAAGCTCAAAAAGGCGCCGTCGCAGTATATCCGCGAGAATGTCGTGGTGACGACGTCGGGCATGTGCTCGGCCGAGCCGCTCAATTGCACCATCGCGGCGCTGGGCAAGGACCGCGTGATGTTCGGCGCCGATCATCCGTTCGAGGCGGCAGAGGAAGCCGGCGAGTTCCTCGATCACGTGCCGCTCGCTGATGCGGTGCGCGCCGACATCGCCTTCAACAATGCCGTTCGGCTGTTGGGTTTGTCCGCCGCATGAGCAAGGTCCTTATCGTCGACGTCCACGCTGAGATGTATCGCGACCGGCTGCAGGCAGAATTTCCGGCGCTCGAATGCGCGCTGTGCCACACTGCCGCCGAGGTGACCGGCGATCTTTCCGGCATCGAGGCCATGATCATGTTTGGCCTCGAAGTGCGCGATGCCATGGTCGCCGGTGCGCCGCGGCTGAAATGGATCCAGTCGCTGGGTACCGGCGTCGATCATTTCCTGCGCTGCCCGTCGCTCAAGCCGGACGTGCTGATCACCAGCGGACGCGGCATCCATGGACCGCCGATGCGCGAACAGGTCGTCTATCTGATGATGGCGGTGAGCCGCGACGCCGTGCGCCAGGTCGAGGACCATCAGCACCGCATCTGGAAGCGCCGGCTGTGGAGCACGCTGCACGGCAAGACCGCGGTCGTCGTCGGCACCGGAATCGTCGGCACAGCGATCGGCGACTTGCTGCAAGCGTTCGGCATGCGCACCGTCGGCGTGAGCCGCACGCAGCGCAAAGCCGCAGGCTTCGACGAGATCATGCCGGCCGCGCGTCTGCCCGAGGCCGCCGCCAAGGCCGACTATCTCATCAATGTGCTGCCGGCGAGCGACGACAATCTTGCGCTGTTCGACGCCAAGGTGTTCGGCGCGATGAAGGGCTCCGCCTATTACATCAGCGCCGGACGCGGCCAGACCGTCGATGAAGGCGCGCTTGCCACCGCATTGCGCGAGGGCCACATCGCCGGCGCCGGTTTCGACGTGTTCGAAACCGAGCCGCTGCCGCCGGACAGTCCGTTTTGGGGGCTGCCCAACGTTTTCATCACCCCGCATGTCGGCGGTTATATCGTCGAATACGAGGATCTCATCATGCCGCTGGTCATCGACAATATGCGGGCTTTCCTCGCCGGCAGGCCGGCCGAAATGCAGAATATCGTCGCCCGTTAGACCGTTTCCAAAGCCGCGGAATTGTTGCAAAATCGGCCGTTCCGGGCCGCCGCATAAAGGGGATATGCCCCGCGGCATTCGGCCCGCGATCGAAGAGGAATGTGCCGTGGCGTTGGCGAGGCTCAAATTCCCGATCGTATTGTTCGGCGCGGCGCAGCTTCTTAAACGCACGGCGCAGCGGCATCCGGAATTCAGCGCACGCCTTGAGGAACACGACCTCGTCGCCCAGATTTTAGCGCGCGACGAAGGCATCGGCCGCTGGTTTGCGATTAAAAAGGGCATCGTCACGTCGGCCGCGGGCTTGCATGACAAGCCCGACATCAAGCTGATGTTCAAGAACGCCAAAATCGGCGCTGCGCTATTGACGCCGCCGATCAACTGGCTCGATCAGATCAACGCGCAAAAGGATTTCGTGCTCACCGTCGAAGGGCCGGAATATCTGACCAACTGGTTCGCGCAGACGCTGATGATGAGCCAGTCGGCGAGGCTGAAATACGGCACCAAGCTGCGCCGCGGCGTCACGTGCTATTGCAACATGACCAACGGCGGGCCGGTTTTCGTCTACGTCAAGGACGGCAAGATTTTGCGCATGACGCCGATCGACCTTACCGACCAGGACGGCGCATCGTGGACCATCGAGGCCAAGGGCCAGAAACTGACGCCGCCGCGCAAGACGACGCTGGCGCCGCACGGCCAGAACGCCAAATCGATCGTCTACTCGCCCGATCGCCTGCTCACTCCGATGAAGCGCGTCGACTTCGATCCGAACGGCGAACGCAATCCGCAAAACCGCGGCAAGTCCGGCTACGTGCGCATCTCCTGGGACGAGGCGATCAAACTCGTCACCGACGAGATCAAGCGCCAAAAGCGCGAACACGGTCCCGGCGCGATTACCTTCTCGCACGGCTCGCATCACACCTGGGGCAATGTCGGCTACTACCTCTCGGCTCTGTTCCGCTTCGCCAATGCGGTCGGCATGACGCGCATCCACCACAATCCCGATTCGTGGGAAGGCTGGTATTGGGGCGCGGTGCATCACTGGGGCTATACGCTGCGCGTCGGCCAGTCGGAAACCTACGGCACCGTCGAGGACTGTCTGCAGAACTGCGACATGATCGTGTCGTGGGCCGCGGATCCGGAATCGACGTCAGGCTCCTACGGCGCGCAGGAAGGCACCACGCGGCGGCAGTGGCTGAAAAATCAGAAGCTCGGCATCAAGGTCGTCCACGTCGATCCGTATTACAACGCCACCGCGCAATTTTTGCCCGGCAAATGGTTCGCGCCGAAGCCGACCACGTCGGTCGCGATGGCGATGGCAATCGCTTACGTCTGGATCAAGGAAGGCCTCTACGACAAAAGCTACGTCGAGACCCACACCGTCGGCTTCGACAAGTGGAAGGCGTATCTGGTCGGCGAAGAGGACGGCATTCCGAAAACTCCCGAGTGGCAGGAAAAGGAAACCGGCGTTCCGGCCAAGGACGTGCGCGCGCTCGCCCGCGAGTGGGGAAAGAAGCGCGTCTATCTCGCGCCCGGCGGCTGGGGCAACGGCCACGGCGGCGCTTGCCGCAACCAGACCGGCATTCCCTGGGCGCGGGTCATGGTGTGCCTCGTCGCCATGCAGGGGCTGGGCAAGCCCGGCGTGAACATGGGCAATCTGCAATGGGGCACGCCGATCGACTTTAATTTCTATTTCCCCGGCTACGCCGACGGCGGCATGTCCGGCGATCTCGAGAATACCGCGATGCCGGTCGAGCTCTACCAGCGCATGCCGCAACTGCCGACCATGAATTCGAACGGCCAGCGCATCCCGCGCATCTTCGTGCCGGAGGCCATCCTCGACGGTAAGGCCGAGGGCTATCCGTGGGTCGGCAAATCGATCGAGCACCAGTTCGCGCGCTTTTCCTATCCGGCGCCCGGCCATTCGCCGGTGCACATGCTCTACAAATACGGCGGCTCGATTCTCTCCACCATGAACAACACCAACCGCTGGGTGCGGATGTACCAGTCGCCGAATCTCGAATTCGTCGTCAACCAGTCGATCTGGTTCGAGGGCGAGGCGAAATTCGCCGACGTCATCTTGCCGGCCTGCACCAATTTCGAGCGCACCGATATCAGCGAGTGGGCCGGCCTCGGCGGTTATGGCCATCACGGCCAGCAGCAGCTCAATCACCGCGTCATCGTGTTCCAGGCGCCGGCAATCAAGCCGCAGGGTGAATCGAAATCCGATTACTGGATCTTCAACGAGCTGTGCAAACCGCTCGGGCTTGCCAATTATTTCTCCGAAGGCGTCAACGAGATCGACTGGGTCAAGCGCGTGTTCCTCGCTTCCGATCTGCCGAAATACATGTCGTGGAAAAAATTTCTCAAGCGCGGCTATTTCGTCGTGCCGAGCGAGAAAGAAAAATTGCGCGCGCCGGTGGCGTTCCGCTGGTTTTTCGAGAACCGCAAGAAAGATGTTCCGGAGGCGCAGCCGCTGCCGTCCGACTACACGGAGGAATATTTGCGCGGCTTGCAGACCCAGTCCGGCAAGCTCGAATTCGAGTGTAACTCATTGAAACGGTTTAGTGATCCTGAACGGCCGCCGATCGTCAAATACCAGCCGTCATGGGAAGGCAGTCATTCCGGCGAACTGTTCGAGCGCTATCCGCTGCAGTTGCTGACGCCGCATTCGAAATATTCTTTCCACACCCAGGGTGACGGCAAGGATTCGTTTCTGCTCAACATCGAAGACCATCGCGTCAAGGTCGACGGTTACTATTACTGGATCGTGCGCCTCAATGCCGAGGACGCCAAGGCGCGCGGCATCGGCAAGCACGATCTGGTCAAAGTGTTCAACGATCGCGGCGCGGTAATCTGCGCGGCGCTGCCGACGCAGCGGCTGCCGCGCGGCGTCGCGCACGGTTACGAGTCATCGGCGATCTACGATCCGATGGGCGAGCCGGGTAAATCGGTCGATCGCGGCGGCTGCCTCAATCTGCTGACGCCCGAGCGCACGCAAACCAAATCGACGCATTCGCTCGCCGGCGCCAACTCGCTGGTGCAGATCGAACTGTGGGACGGCCGCACCGAGCATATGTCGGCCGCGTTCGCCGCGATGGAGAAGGACCAGGACATCAAGCGCGCGCTGAAAGAAGCGCGCCTGGTGCCGGCGAAGTGACGTCATGAAGAAGTGGAACATGATCATCGACGTGGCCGAGTGCACTAATTGCAATTTGTGCACGCTTTCCGCCATGGACGAATATGTCGGCAATGACTGGCCCGGCTATTCGGCGCCGATGCCGAAACACGGCCACAAGTGGATTAACATTTTGCAGAAGGAACGCGGCCAGATCCCGATGATCGATCTCGCCTACGTTCCCACCATGTGCAACCATTGCGACGATGCGCCCTGCATGAAGGCCGCTCCGGCCGGCGCGATCAAAAAGCGCAAGGACGGAATCGTCATCATCGATCCGGTGAAAGCGAAGGGCCAGAAGCAGATTGTCGACGCTTGCCCTTATGGCCACATCTGGTGGAACGAGGAGCTGCAACTGCCGCAGGCCTGGACCTTCGATGCTCATCTCATCGACCAGGGCTGGCAGCAGACCCGCGGCCAGCAATCCTGCCCGACCGGCGCGATGCGCGCGATCAAGGTCGAGGACGAGGAGATGGCGCGGCTCGCGGAGGCCGAGCATCTCGAAGTGATGAAATCCGAGCTCGGCACCAAGCCGCGGGTCTATTACCGCAATCTGTGGCGCTATTCGAAATGCTTCATCGGCGGCACGCTCGCCGAGGAAAAGAACGGCACCGTCGATTGCGTCGCGGGCGCGAGCGTGCAGCTCGTCAAGGACGGCGCCTCCATCGCCGTGACCACGACCGATAATTACGGCGATTTCAAATTCGACAGGCTCGACGAGAATTCGGGCCGCTACACGCTGCAAATCTACGCCGGCGGCCGGTCCAAGGTTTTGCAGGCCAATCTCGGCATCAGCATCAATCTCGGCGAGATCAGACTGTAATGATCAAAGTCATCCGGGACGCGGGTATCAAGCTGGAATGACAGCGCCCGTCATTCCGGCGGCGTGCCGTTCAAGGCCAAGACTTCGCCGGCGAGATAGAGCGAGCCGGTGATGAGGATGCGCGGCGCCGGGTGAAGATCGAGCTTGCCGGCGACTTTGATCGCGCTTTCCAGATCGTCGCGCGGCAGCGCCGGAATGCCGACGTTACCGGCGATATCGGCGAGCTTCGCCGCGGGCACCGCCTTGTCGTTGTGGATCGGCACCGTTATGACGCGCCGGGCGAGGCCGGCAAAGTTCTTCAAAAACCCTTCGTTGTCCTTGGTCGACAACATGCCGACAATGAGCACCAGCGGCCGCGACACGCGCTCCTCGAGATCGGCGAGCGCCGCCGCGATGGCCTGGCCACCGTCGGCGTTATGGCCCCCATCGAGCCAGAGTTCGCTCTCCGGCGGCACAAGATCCGCAAGCCGGCCATGTGACAGCCGCTGCATGCGCGCCGGCCAATCGACCCGTGTCATGCCGGCCTCGAATGCGGCGGCCGGCAGCTTGAGCCCGCTCAGCCGCAGCGCCGCTACCGCTGCGCCGGCATTCTCGAACTGATGCCGCCCGTAGAGCTTGGGCGCCGGCAGATCGAGGAGGCCATCGTCATCCTGATAGACCAGCCGGCCGCGTTCTTCCGTCGCGGTCCAGTCCTCGCCGGCGACGGCGAGCGGCGCGGAGAGCCGCTTGGCCTGCCGCTCGATGACCTCAAGCGCTTCGCGCGCCTGGCCGGTGACGACCACCGGCACGCCGCGCTTGAGAATGCCGGCCTTCTCGGCGGCGATATCGATAAGCGAATTGCCGAGAAACTCCGGATGATCGAGCGACACTCGCGTGATGATGGTGACCAGCGGATGGGCGACGACATTAGTGGCATCGAGCCTGCCGCCGAGGCCTACTTCGAGCAGCAGTGCGTCGGCCGGATGACGCGAGAACAACAGGAAAGCCGCCGCGGTCTCGATCTCGAACACCGTGATCGGCTCGCCCGCGTTTTTGTCCTCGCATTGCGCCAGCGCCTCGCCAAGCTCGGCGTCGCCGACCAGCCTACCACCGCCGGCTTGGCCGATACGGTACCGCTCGTTGAGGCGGACAAGATTGGGCGAGGTGTAAACGTGCACGCTTTTGCCCGCCGCTTCGAGCACCGCGCGCATGAAAGCGATGGTCGAGCCTTTGCCGTTGGTGCCGGCGACATGGATCACCGGCGGCAGCTTCCGCTCCGGGTGACCGAGCGCGGCAAGCAGCCGCTCGATGCGATCGAGCGACAGGTCGATGCGCCTGGGATGCAGCTCAAGGAGCCGCGCCAACATGGCATCGATCGGCACGGCGTTGGACGGCAGCGCGCTCACGTCACGGCTACGGCCGGCGCCGGCAGGCTGCGCGGCAGCGGCGCGCCGGCGGGCGCCTTGGTGAGGAGCCGGCACAGTCTGGCGATGGTCACGCGCAGCTCGTGGCGATGCACCACCATGTCGACCATGCCGTGGTCGCGCAGATATTCGGCCTTCTGGAATCCGTCCGGCAGTTTTTCGCGGATGGTCTGCTCGATGACGCGCGGACCGGCAAAGCCGATCAGCGCGCCGGGCTCGGCGATGTGGACGTCACCGAGCATCGCATAGGACGCGGTGACGCCGCCGGTGGTCGGATTGGTCAGCACGACGATATAAGGCTTGCGCGACTCGCGCATGCGCTGCACCGCGATGGTGGTGCGCGGCAGCTGCATCAGCGACAGGATGCCCTCCTGCATGCGGGCGCCGCCGGAGGCCGCGAACAGCACGAACGGACAACCTTTTTCCACCGCGGTGTCGAAACCCTTGATCACCGCCTCGCCCGCCGCCATGCCGAGCGAGCCGCCCATGAAATCGAAATCCTGCACGCCGATGACCGCGGCAAAGCCGTCGAGCTTGCCGTAGCCGAGCTTCACCGCATCGCTCAGCCCGGTCTTGCTGCGGGCGTTTTTAAGCCGGTCGGCGTAGCGCTGCTCGTCGCGGAATTTCAGCGGATCGACCGGTACTTCCGGCACGGCGATGTCGAACCAGGTCTGGTTGTCGAACATCGATTTCAGCCGCGCCGTGGCGCTCATGCGCATATGATAATTGGAGCCGGGAATGACGAACTGATTGGCCTCGACGTCCTTGTAGAAGACGAGCTGGCCGGTTTCCGGGCATTTGATCCACAAATTCTCCGGCACTTCGCGCCGGAGAATGTTGCGGATTTTCGGCCGCACGACGTTGGAGATCCAGTTCATCGTTCACCTTGCCGCGAGCAATTCGCACGCCTCGCGCCGTTCCTGGCGCAGACGAGGCCGATTGTAGCACTTTTTGGGCGACGCACGATCTGTCGTTGATTATGCTCGCCTCGTCACCTTAGGAGGTGATGACGCGCCTGTTGTTGACGCACTTTACCAGATTTGCAAACATTTTGGGGGTTGGCTCGGGTGAGCAAGCGATCCGATCATTGCAGCACTCGGAGCGGGTTTCATGGGGGAGACGATCACAAACGACAGTAGGTTTGGCCGGCCCGACGGCTTTCGAATTTCAACATGACAAGGCGCTCGAACAGGAACTCGATACGAGGGCTCCTGTTTCTCGCATCACTGTCCGTGGGCGGTTGTTCCGCGGGCGCGCCGTCATTCGATTTGTTCGGCGCATTTTTTCCGGCGTGGCTGTTGTGCGCCGTCATTGGCATCGTCGGCGCCATTGCCGCGCGCGCCGTCTTCGTTAGCACCGGGCTTTCAAGCCTTCTGCCATTCCAGCTTTTCGTCTGTACGGCAACCGGGGTCATTGTCGCGATTTTAGCGTGGCTGCTCTGGTTCGGACGGTGACCATGGAAGCCGCCGGAAAATCGCATGTGGCGACCCGCAACGAGCTGATTGCGCTTGCGATCATTGCGCTGGCTGTGCTGTTCGCGATTTACGCGTTCCACGAAAGCGAGGTTCTCCGACTTCGAGCGACAGTTCGCTCGACGCCGATGTCGTGCATGTTGCGGCCGCGGTTGGCGGCCGCGTTCTCGAAATTCTGGTTTCCGAAAACGCGCGCGTCGCCGACGGGCGATCTTTTATTTCAGATTGATCCCCGTGCCCTATCAGCTCGCCGTCGCGCAGGCTGAGGCCGATCTGGGCAACTCGCCGAAGCGCAACTCGAAACCCAGCAGCGCATCCTTGCAACCCAGCGGTCATCGGCATTGATAGCCGGACGAGACCAAGAATGCGCTGGCAAAATCACGAGCTTGCCAAGCGTACAGCGGACCGACTTCGGCCTCTGGCAGCCAGTGGCTTATGTTCCACAGCAGCAGCTCGATCAGGCCGACGTCGCCGAGCGCGATACGGCGACTACGCTAATTCAGGCACAGGAAGCACGCGGCAGCCGCAGCGCGATTGATTCGAAGCGCCGCAGAAGCAGCCGTGAGTGCCCGGCGAGCAGCGCTCGGCATAGCCCAGCGCCAGCTTGACGACACCACGGTGCGCGCGCGCACAACGGCCTGGTCGTCGGCCTGACCGATTTCCTCGGGCGAAATGGTCGATCCGGCGCCAATCGATCTTCACCCTGATCAATGCAGATGAGTGGTTTGCCGTCGCGAATTTCCGGGAAACCGATTTGAACTCGATTGCAGTCGGCGATTGCGCCACGGTCTTTTCGATGATCAACCGGACAAAGCCCGATCAAAGGCACCGTACAGGGGATCGGCTGGGGCGTGGTCGATCAGGACCGTATCAACCTTCCGCGTTCGGTGCCCTATGTCGAGCGCTCCCTCGAATTGGGTGCGCGTCGCGCAGCGTTTCCCCGTGCGCATCCGGCTCGAAAATCCCCCGCCGGCGCTTATGCATCTTGGCGCCAGCGCGGTGGTCGAGATCAAGCACGGTGCCGCATGCAGTTGAGCCGCCTTCGAACCAGGCTTGCGGAGATCGCCGAGCTTTTGGCGCCGCAACAGGGTCGGTTCGCATATTCGGCGCGTCTGGCGTTGATTTGCGCTCTGACTGTGCTTGTGGCCGAGATTTATCAAACCCCGGAACCGGCCCTGGCGGCTTATGTCGTTTTCTTCCTCAATCATGACGACCGGGCGACTAGCCTCATCATGAACATCGCACTTATGGTGGTGATGACCGTCATCATCGGCTTCGTCCTCATCGTCGCGATGGTCGTTGCCGACTATCCGATGTGGCGCTTCATCAGCCATTGCCACTCTGTCGTTCGGTTTTTTGTTTTTGACTTCAGCCACCAAGCTGCGCCCGCTCGGTGGCATCGCTCGCGCTGATTGTCGGTTACGCGCTCGACGAACTCGGAACGGTTCAGCTCGGCGAAGAGGCGCACCCGCGGCTTTCTTTATGCATGGCTTTTCGTGGGTATTCCTGCTGGTGTGTCCATCATTGTGAACTTGCTTGTTGCGACGCCGCCGCGCCGTCTCGCCGAACGCGCAATCGCCCTGCGCCTTGAGATTGCGGCGGCGATGTTACGCGCCCCCGACGAGGCGGATGCGCCGTCAGTTTACCGGAAGGCTTGCGGGAAGGGCGGTGGAAATTCAAAGATGGCTCAAGCTGGCGGGTATGGGAAAACCTCGCCGCCTGAAGATATCGCAGCGCTTCGACAGGCCGCCAATTCCACCTTCGTGATGCTCTCTGCGGTGGATGTGACGGATCGCTATCCGGAGGCATCGTTTCCAACCGAAATGCGCGAAAACCTTGCGCGAACGCTGGTAGAAATGGCCGCCATTCTCGGGCGGGCGGCTATCCTACTGAGTCTCTGGCAACCGCCGGATGCCGGCGGCCCGCTCACTCCCTGGCGGCCGAGCTCCTCGCCGCGTCAAGGATGCAATGATTCGGTTTGCCGAACCGGCGGGTCCCGTGCGGCCCCGGTCAAAAACCTAAAGGAGGCTGCGGGTTTCTTTGCAAGGACGCCTTTACCAATCCGGATCACGTCCACTATGCGCTAAAGACCACCGCGGCGGCGATGTTCTGCTATGTGCTCTATTCCCTGTTGGACTGGCCCGGAATCCATACCGCTTTCATTACCTGTTATATCGTTTCTCTCGGTACGACGGCCGAGACGGTAGAGAAGCTCACGCTGCGCATCCTTGGCGGCCTGATCGGCGCGGCGGCCGGCATTGGCGCCATCGTTTTCTTGTGCCCGTCTCTCACCTCGATCGGCGATCTTATGGCCGTGGTCTTCCTCGGCGCATTCGGCTGCGGCTATGTCGCCGCCGGTAGCCCGCGCATTTCCTATGCCGGCTTTCAGATCGCGTTTGCGTTCTTTCTTTGCGTCATTCAGGGCGCGGCGCCCGCTTTCGACATGACGGTCGCACGCGATCGCGTCATCGGGCTTCTGCTCGGCAATTTCGTGGTCTATGTGTCTTCACCAATTTATGGCCGGTCAGCGTCGGCAAGCGCATCGATCCAGCGATCGCCGCGCTGCTGCGGCGACTTGGCGCGATGGTGACTGCGGCCAGTTCATCGTCGCGCCGGGTATGGCCTCCGACGCGCAGGCGGCGCTTGCGGCGATCGAAGCCGATATCGAGCTTGCCGGCTACGAACCGGCTACGATCCGGCCGTCCGAAAGTTGGCTCGTCGCACGGCGCGAGGCGGCGCGTGAAATCGGCGAGCTTGAGGGACCGCTGCTGTTGAGCGCGGATCAGGACGCTTACGGCCTCTGCCTATATCGCCAATCGGCTGGAAATTCTGGCCGGCCGGTTCGCCACTGTCCGAAGTCCATTGCCGCGCGCAGGGTGAAATTCCGCGGACCGAGTGGAGCACACTTCCGCTGTTCCGTATAATCGATAGGGGTTGCGGAGGCTTGAAGAAGACGCAACCGAAGGCGAAAAAAGGAAAGGACGGCAGAGTATGCGCCGGCCGAGCGTCGATTGCGTTCCTGCTGCTTTTGCTCCTGCTCGCCGGCTGTGCGACCTCGGCTCTCGATATGGCGCCCGATCGTCCTGACCGCCGTGGACGCCCGCCACGAATGTGGATGGCGAGATTGTCGCGGGCGAGCGGGCCCCGCCTGAGCAGCCGAACAACGGCACATTATATTCTTCCGTCGAACCGTAACTTGGCGGAGCTTCCGCCGCCGGCGTCAGATCTCGAAAGCCGCCACGTCTACAAGCTGCCGGAACTGATCGACATCGCCCAGTCGAATAATCCGGCGACCCGCACCGCATGGGACGACGCGCGAACCGCCGCCCTCGCCGCGGGCATCGCCGAAAGCTCTTTTCTTCCGTTCGTGTCGGCCGGCATCGTGGAAGGCTATCAAAGTTCCACAACGAGACTTCCGCGCTCGGCACCACCCTGACGAACGACGTGACCGCGAAAGGCAACATATCGGTCCTGTCGATCCAATGGCTGCTGTTCGATTTCGGCGAACGGCAGGCGATGGTGGACGTTGCGAAACAGGGATCGGCCATCTCCAACATCGCGTTCACCGCCGCTCATCAGCAGGTCATCTACAATGTCAGTCTGGCGTTCTATGCAAATGCGGCCGCGCGGGCGCGTTTTGCGTCGACAGGCGAAGCCTTGAGAGACGCCGAAGAAGTCCAGGCTGCGGCGCAAGACCGATACAAGCAAGGGATCGGAACGGTGGTCGAAGTCGCGCAGACCCGGCAAGCCACCGCGGAGGCCGAACTGGAACGGGTTCAGGCCGAAGGCGCCGCTCAAAACAGCTATTTGGCTCTGATTTCGGCGATAGGAATCTCGCCGACGACAAGAACTCGAGATCGCGGACATTTCCCAACGAAGGCTGTCGGCAGCCATGAAGGCGCCGATCGAGCGCATTGTATCCACGGCGCTGGCGCAACGGCCGGATGTGCTCGCCGGCTATGCGGCACAGCAGGCAAGTCTTGCCAACCTTCGCGCCGCGCAGGCTGAATTCTTTCCAAAAGTCTTTGTTGCGGGGACTGGCACGCGCCTGTCGGGAAGTCTCAGTGTCTCGGCGATCCCTGGAATCGACCAGCAATTGCCGATCGTCAATCTGCCGTCGAACCAACTTGGCGTATCGGGAACCCAGCTCGGCGCGACGGCTCTCGTCGGCGCCACGATGCCCATTTATGACGGCGGATCGCGCGCGGCGCTGCTGGAGCAGGCCCGCTCCAAGGTCGACAAGGCGGACACCAGCCTGACGCAGATCAGGAACGAGGCGGTTCGCCAAGTTCTCGTCGCGAAGAATACTCTCAACACCAGCCTGTCCGCCTATAGCGCCGCCACGGCGCTGTCTGCCGCCGCGCGGACGACATTCGATGCGGCGCTGGCAGCTTATCGCAACGGCGTCGGATCGATCTCCGACGTCACGACCGCAGGACGGCAATTGCTGGCGGCCAAGAATGCCGCGACCGATGCCTACAGTACGGCTTTTTCCGCGGCCGCTACCTTGGCTTTGGCGGCGGGCACGCTGGGCGGACCGCCTCAATGATGATTTGTCGCGACGGATGCGCAACAGTTCTGGAACCCGAAGCTACTCCCATTCCGGCGCACCTGCCCCGCCCTTAAGGTGCCGTGCTCGCGCCCTCGGTCCGGCACAATTTTGCCTTTCTGATCAACCAAGTAGCAAGGGCGGCGACGGCCTCGGGGTGACCGTAAGCCCGGGGTAAGGAAGTTGTGCGTAAAGTCGCAATGGACGAACGGCGCGCGTGACGGCGCCGACGTCGGTGAGGCCGGGAGTCCCATGATCAAGAAAATTGTCGCCACCTGTTTCGCGCTCGGCGCGCTCGCTGCGGCGCAATGCGCCAATGCGGCCGATCTTTCGGTTGCGCCGCTCTACAAGGCGCCGCCGGCGCAATACACCCCGGTTTACAACTGGACCGGATTCTATATCGGCGCCAATGGCGGCGGCGGCTGGGGCCACTCGTGGTGGCAGGGCCAACAGACCGGCGTCGGGCTTTCCGGCGGCCAGGCCGGCGGCACCGCCGGCTACAACTGGCAATACGGCAACGCTGTGCTCGGGCTCGAAGGCGATATCGATTGGTCGGGGCTGAGCGGCACCAGCAATTCGGCCGGATGCCCGGGCTGCAGCACCAGCGACACCTGGCTCTCCACCGTGCGCGGCCGGGCCGGTTATGCCTTCGGCGGTATCATGCCTTATGTGACCGGCGGCTTGGCCGTCGGCGATATCCGCGCCAGCGCGCCGGGCTTTGCCGGCGCCAGCACCACCAATGCCGGCTGGACCGTCGGCGGCGGCCTTGAAGTCGCGCTGCCCGGCAACTGGACCGCCAAGGCGGAATACCTGCACGTCGATCTCGGCCAGCTCAATTGCGGGCTCAACTGCGGCGCGCCGACCGACAATGTCTCGATGCATGAGGACGTTGTCCGCGCCGGACTGAATTACCATTTCGGCTGGGGCAAATAGGCCCGCACTGAACTCTGCATCGCCGGTTCCGTTTCCCTTTGCCGCCGTGGCCGCGAGGGGAAAAATCGGCTGCCAAAACCAAGCCCCGCGCACCGGACTGAATTGCGTGCCTTGCCGCGCAATGACGTTTTACGCACCTTGCGAGTTTCGCTACGCTCCCCGACGTCCCCGCGGCTGCGAACAGGTGACAGACTGCTCTATCTCGGTGGCGCGGACAAGGATAACCTAAATAAAAGATGAATCCGTCCCCGCCGAAATTCACAATGCAGCTCAGTGGTTTGTCGGCGGGCCGCCGAGGCGTTTCGACGCAGGAGGTAGTGGCTTACTTTTGGCGCGAGGACTAAAGTATTTTTGACTTAAGTGAAGCGCATTCCCGCCTGCCAGTCCTCTCGGCCGAATGACGAGGATGGCGGACTTGTCCTGGAGCAAAGCAACTCTTGGGGCAAAGCAACCCGGCAATCGTAAACCAATCCGGTCCCTCCCCCGCATTCGCCGAGGAGCACAAATACCCACATCCCCCCTCGCCGGGTTTCGTATTCTCCGCATACGCGCGAAGGCCCCCGCAATGGAAGAAACCAGTCCGCTGCTGACGGATCTTTATCAGATCAACATGATCCAGGCCTATCTGGACCATGGCGATACGAAGACGGCCGTGTTCGAACTGTTCGCCCGCGCGCTGCCGCCACGGCGTGGATTTTTGCTGGCCGCCGGATTGCAGCAGGTGCTCGACTTTCTGGAGAGCTTGCGTTTTTCGGCGGCCGACATTGCTTGGCTCAAGAGCACCGGACGGTTCGGCAAGAACCTTCTCGATTATCTTTCCGACTTTCGTTTCACCGGCGACGTCCACGCCATGTCCGAAGGCACGGTGTGCTTCGCTAATGAACCGATCCTGCGCGTGACCGCGCCGTTGCCGCAGGCGCAATTCGTCGAATTGCGGCTCATCAATATCCTGCACTTCCAGTCGCTGATCGCTTCCAAGGCGGCGCGGTCGGTGCTCGCCGCGCCGAACAAGCTCCTGGTCGATTTTGGCATGCGGCGCGCGCACGGCGCGGAGGCCGCGCTGATGGCAGCGCGCGCGAGTTACATCGCGGGCTTCGCCGGCACGGCGACGGTGCTGGCTGGAGAACAATTCGGCATCCCGCTCTACGGCACGATGGCGCATTCCTTCATCGAAGCGTTCGACGACGAAGCGGCGGCGTTCGAAAGTTTTGCGCGGGCGCGGCCCGACAACGTCGTGCTGCTGCTCGACACCTACGACACCGAGGCGGCGGCGCGCAAAGTCGTAACGCTGGCGCCGCGGCTCAAGGCGGCCGGGATCGCGATCCGCGGCGTGCGCCTGGACTCCGGCGATCTCGTTGCGCTCGCCAAGAGCGTGCGCGGCATCCTCGATACGGGCGGACTGCAAGAGGTGACGATTTTTGTCAGCGGCGGTCTCGACGAAGATTTGCTTGCCGCATTCGCGCGCGCCGATGCGCCAATCGACGGCATCGGCATCGGAACGAGTTCTGACGACCTCCGCCGACGTGCCGTCGCTCGACTGCGTTTACAAATTGCAGGAGTATGCTGGACTGCCGCGGCGCAAGCGCTCGCAGAACAAGGCGACCTGGCCCGGCCGCAAGCAGGTGTGGCGGCGCTACGACAGCGACGGCAGGATCACCGGCAATCTCCTTTCGCTCGAGGATCACGAGCCGGCCGGTACGCCGCTTCTTCACCTCGTGCTGAAGGACGGACGGCGCGTGAAGCCGTCGCCCACGCTCGACGAGATCAGGCGACATGCCAAGCGCGAGCTTGAGCGTCTGCCGGACCCGTTGCGGCAGCTCACGCCGGGCGCGACTGTCGTCGTCGTGGTCGCGGACGATCTGGTCAAGCTTGCCACCGAGGTCGACAGGCGCCTGCAAGGACAAGCAGCGGCCGCGGCAACGGCGAAGTCATGACCAGCGATGCGCGCATCGGCGACGGCGACGTCCTCATTGTGGTGGACGTGCAGAACGACTTTTGTCCCGGCGGCGCGCTCGCCGTGCCGTGCGGCGATGAAGTCGTCCCGGTGATCAATCGGCTCGCCGGCAAATTTCGCAATGTCGTGCTGACCCAGGACTGGCATCCGCGCGGGCATTCCTCGTTCGCCTCAAGCCATGCCGGCAAACAGCCCTTCGAAACCATCGCGGCGTCCTACGGTCCGCAAGTGCTGTGGCCCGATCATTGCGTGCAGGACACGCCGGGCGCCGCGTTTCGTGAAGACTTGCACATTCCCCACGCCGCACTGGTGCTGCGCAAAGGCCTCGACCGCGCCATCGATTCCTACTCGGCGTTCTATGAAAACGACCGCACGACGCCGACCGGGCTCGTCGGCTATCTTCGTGCGCGCGACATCGCACGAGTCTATCTCGCCGGTCTCGCCTTCGATTTTTGCGTGCGCTACTCGGCCGAGGATGCGCGCCGCAAAAATTTCGGCACTGTCGTGGTCGAGGACGCCTGCCGCGGCATCGATGTCGACGGCTCGGTCGCGGCGACGCGCGCCAGTCTCGCTGCCCTCGGCATTGCCTGCGTCACGGCTGGCGAATTGGCTGCCGGGACCGCAGCGTAACCGACGCCGGACCGGGGGCAGGAATAACCCTCGCTGCTTTCGCGTTTTTTGATTCGCAACAGCGTTGAAAGGGTTATCCCCGATCAAGCATAGTGCAACGCAGCGTACCCTGTGTGCATTGCACAATTTTCTTGACTCTGGCGAAAAAGAGGCGAGTAATTCATAAAACGGTCATCGCAAGCTAGATCTCAGGGAAGTTCATGCGCCATCAAGCGGCTGCGCCCGCGTCGAGTTTGCCGTCGCTGATGATGCCCTGCCCGGTCTGCGCAGGCCGCATGGTCTATAGCGGGCGCCGGCCCATCGCTGTCGATGTCGAAGACACGGTCTATGCCTGCCGCCGCTGCGGCGCCGAGCTGATCCGTACCTCGGTGCGTAAAGCCGCGAAGCCCGACGCCGAGAAGACGCCCGCCGCGGCATGACGCTTCGCGTTATTTCAACAGCCCCATTTGCCCCAGCACCGCGCGGCCGAGAAGGCCGTATGGGTTGGCCAGCGTTTCCAGCATTTCAAAATGGTTGTAGCCCTCGCCGATAATGAGCTCGACCGGCTTGCCGGCGGCTTTCACGGCGGCGGCGAAATCGCGGGTCTGGCGTTTGAACTCCGGCGTCTCGCAGGTGCCATGCGACAGCAAGAGCGGCGTATGCAAGCCGTCGAGATGGCGCAGCGCGCTGAGTTTCTCGACCATCGAATCGGTGAACTTCACATAGGACGAGCGCTTCGACAACCGCACCGGAGCGAGGTCGTACATACCGCTGAATAACGCGGCGCCCTTGCAGAAATTTTCCGGCAAACCTTGCTCGCGCCAGCCGGTCGTGAGCGCGCAGCCGGCGAGATGCGAGCCCGACGAATGCGATGAAACATAAAAACGATCGCGATCGCCGCCGAATTTATCCGCATTACGCCACGCCCACGCCACCGCGCGGCTTACCTGCTCATACAGCGGGACGAGATCGCCACCCGCCTGCTCGACATTGATGAAGTCGATGATGACGCAATGGGAGCCGGCGCGAACGAACGTCTCGGCCTGCAAGGCGTAATCGGCCGCCTTGTTGCGGCGCCAGGCACCGCCGTGAATGAAGAGGTTGACCGGCGCCTTTGCCGCGGCGGCGCGGAAAATGTCGAGCTGCTCGTATTCGCTTTCGCCATAGGCGACGCGCTGGGGGCTGCCGAGAACCGCACGCGCCCGATCGCTGGCGGCCTCGCGGCGCGCAACGACCTCGGCGCGATTCGATGCATAGGCGTCCTGATCGTAGGCGTTGTCGAGTTCCTGCTGGTCCATATCGAGCCAAACCAGCGGCCCTTTGACCTCGGCGGGTGCATTTGCGGTTATGGCGTCCATTGTTTCCTCGTTGCGGCCTTTCGCTACTGCTTATACTTCGCCGCCATCACGGTGAAAAAGCCCTGGTCCTTGAGCGCGTCGATGAGGCTCGTATCGACATAGTCGCCGACATTCTGGCTGGCGTCGGGAAACAGTTTGAGCACGTTTTGCGCGCCCTGCGCCGACGGCTGCAGATTTTGCGGCGCTTGCGCTTTGAAATCGTCATAGGTGGCGTCGAGGATTTTTGCGTTGGTGATCTTCAGTTCCTTCGCCAGCACCCGCTTGGCCGCTTTATCGTCGGTAAGCGCCCGGTAATTGCCCTCGATGCTGGCCCGCAGGAAGCGCGTCAGCAGATCGCGGCGAGCGGCAATATCGTCGTGGCGAACGGCGATGCCGCCGAACAGCCACGGCATTTGCTCCGGAACCAGGTCGATGAGGATATTCATTCCGTCCTCGCGCGCCAAAGCCGTGAACGGCTGATCGAGCGGGGCCGCCTTGATCGCGCCCGACTTCAAGGCGGCAAAGCGCTGCGCGGCGCCGCCGATTTCCTTGATCACGACGTCGCCGCGGCCAAGCCCGAACCGCTGCAGCGCGAGCGTCACAGTGGTATCGCTCTCTGAGCCGAACGCGCTCACGCCGACAACGGCGCCCTTGAGATCCGCCGCGCTCTTGATCCCGAAGCCGGCAACAAAAGTGAACGGCAATATGTTGCTGACCGCGGCGATGATGCGCAGGTTGCCGCCGGAACGATTGACATGCACGACCGACGACAAGCCCACATGCATGACGTCGATCTGGCCGGCCTGCAATTCTTCGGCGCCGCGGCTGCCGCCGTTCATATCGAGGATGTCGACCCAAAGACCTTGCGCGTCGTAGAGCCGCGCGGCATGCGCCACATACCAGGCCAGCACCGTGTCGGATGGATCGGCGATGCCGGCCTTGAAGACGATCGGCCCCGGCAACAGCGCCGCCGACGCCGTATAGGCCGCGGCAACCAGAGCGAACAGCAGCGCCGACGCCCGGACGAAATGACTTTTCACTGTCCGCACCCGGCTTGCATTATCCCAGGTTCAGTTCCTTGAAAAAGTCGTTGCCCTTGTCGTCGATGACGATGAAGGCGGGGAAATCGACGACCTCGATGCGCCGGATCGCTTCCATGCCGAGCTCGGGATATTCCAAAGTCTCGACCTTCTTGATGCAATGCTCGGCGAGGTTTGCCGCGGCGCCGCCGATCGAGGCGAGGTAGAAACCGCCGTGCTTCTTACACGCGTCGCGCACCACCGCCGCGCGATTGCCTTTCGCCAGCATCACCATCGAGCCGCCGGCAGCCTGGAAATCGTCGACGAAAGAATCCATCCGTCCGGCCGTGGTCGGCCCGAACGCGCCCGATGCATAGCCTTGCGGCGTTTTCGCCGGCCCCGCGTAATAGACCGGATGGTTCTTGAAATAGTCGGGCAGCCCCTGGCCCTTTTCCAGCCGCTCGCGCAATTTGGCATGCGCCAGATCGCGCGCGACAATCATCGGGCCCGACAGCGACAGCCGCGTCTTGATCGGATGACTGGAAAGCTGCGCCAGAATGTTTTTCATCGGCAGGTTGAGATCGATCTTCACCACTTCGCCGCCCAGTTTGGTCGTATCGACCTCCGGCAGATATTTCGCCGGATTGTGCTCGAGCTCTTCGAGGAACACGCCGTTCTTGGTGATCTTGCCGAGCGCCTGGCGGTCGGCCGAGCATGACACGCCAAGCCCGATCGGCAGCGAAGCGCCGTGGCGCGGCAGCCGGATCACGCGCACGTCATGGCAAAAATATTTGCCGCCGAATTGCGCGCCCACCCCGAGCGACTGCGTCATCTTCTGGATTTCGCGCTCCATCTCCTTGTCGCGGAAGGCGTGGCCGTCCTCGGAGCCGTGATCGGGCAGCGTATCGTAATATTTGCAGGATGCGAGCTTGACCGTCTTCATCGTCAGCTCGGCCGAGGTGCCGCCGATGACAATGGCGAGATGATAAGGCGGGCAGGCCGCGGTGCCGAGCGTGAGGACTTTCTCTTTGAGGAACGCCAGCATGCGCTCGCGGGTGAGGATCGACGGCGTCGCCTGGAATAAAAACGCCTTGTTGGCCGAGCCGCCGCCCTTGGCGATGAACAGGAACTTGTAGGCGCCGTCCGCTTCGCCCGCGCTCTCGGCATAAATATCGACCTGCGCCGGCAGGTTGTTCTTGGTGTTCTTTTCCTCGAACATCGAAATCGGCGCGAGCTGTGAATAGCGCAGATTGCGTTTGAGATACGCATCGCGCGCGCCCTCGGCGAGCGCCGCCTCGTCGTCGCCGCCGCTCCAAATGAGCCGGCCCTTCTTGCCCATGATGATGGCGGTGCCGGTGTCCTGGCACATTGGCAGCACGCCGCCGGCGGCGATATTGGCGTTCTTGAGAAAATCGTAGGCGACGAATTTGTCGTTCTCCGACGCCTCGGGGTCCTCGACAATCGATTTGAGCGAGGCGAGATGCGCGGGGCGCAGCAGATGCGCGATATCGGCGAAGGCGGCTTCCGCCAGCGCGCGCAGCGCCTCGCGCGGCACGACCAGGACGTCTTCGCCCATGAGTTTTTCGACGCGCACGCCGTCCGCGGAAAGCTTGCGGTAAGGCGTCGTGTCTTTGCCGAGCGGGAACAGCGGGGAGTGCTTGTACGGCGGCGTTGGGTGGGTGGGGAGTGGGGCGTTCATGGGGGCTCTCTATTGAAGTTCCGTGGCCATGACGACATTGCACGATCAGTTTGAAACGTGAAGCTGGAACTGTCAGAATTTCAAAGGAAAACTCAAGTCCAATCTCATCTGGAGTGCGACATGTCGGAGGATCGCGCATGGAGCGAATACGCCCGTAAAAGGCGCGTTTTCATCCTCGGCGCCGGCTTTTCTGCCGCAGCCGGCGTCCCGATGACGCGTACTCTCCTTACGACCGCCATGGAAATGTTCGCTGCCGAGTGTCCGGGGATATATGAACGCGTATGCAACTATGCGCTCGACATCCAATGGGAAGAGAAAACGCACCCCGACTTTTCTACGATTAGCTTTTCGGAACTATGCACTCATCTCGAGTTCGTAGAGCTACGGGAATATGCCGGGGGTGAGCGATGGTCTGATGCCGGATCGCGCGAGAAGCTAACATTGCGCTACTATCTTGCAAAGGCAGTTGTCCGCGCGACGCCGACCAACGACCAACGACAAGATTCCTGATCTCTATATTCAATTTGCGAGACAGCTAAACGACGGTGACATCATCATTACCTTTAATTGGGATATTTTATTGGAGCTCGCAATTCGGAAAGTCGGAAAAACGTTCACATATAATTTCGAGAGAGACCACGTGAAGCTCAGCAAGCCGCACGGCTCAGTTAACTGGCGACTGGGCCGACTTATCCGACGCGGCAGCTATATAAACACTCTCGACTGGAATCCGATAGGATTTGCGAACGGCGGTCTGATCGAGATCGACCTATACGCTTCTGAAAATCTGCATTCCCTACAGACATGGGATCGATACCAACCGCTAGGAGAATTACAACCTTTTTTGGTACTACCCGGTTATGGGAAGGCTTTCGATGTCCGCTCAATCGCGACGCTTTGGTATAGGCCGGAGTTCACTGACCGGCCCCCTGCGAGTGGTCCGTTTGGAATGTTAGTTTAGAGCTGGGATTTGCGCCATGGGCTTTGCCGGCCAGACGAGTGCCTCTGGCGCCGGCGGTCGATATCCCAACGAGGAATGCGGCCGCACTTTGTTGTAATGCTGCCGCCAGATTTCGATCATGACCTGCGCCTCTTTCAATGTGTAGAAGATCTCACCGTTTAGAAGCTCGTCGCGCAGCTTTACTTCCGTCACCCCTATCGCTCGAACCGCATCAGTAACCAGCCCGCCTTGTGCCATCAGAACATCAACCTGCCGAAGCTTCGCGACAACCTCTTCGGCCGTATGCCGCTTCCTCGCCATCGATCTCATCCTCCATGGTCAAAACATACCTCAGGGAGGACCACTTCAAAGGGGGCAGATCAGGCGTAGCAAGTGTCATTGCGTCGGCTCGGTTGCCAAGCATTCCGCCTGATAGAAGAGCCGCCGCAGCGAGAGCCGCAAAAAGTGTCTTACGCATCTATAACCTCCCGGAGGTTCGAGACAATGCAAGCAGACTCAACGTCTACTAGAGCTTAGTTGTGCAGACTGGGCTGCGTCTGAGCAGAATTGCTCACGCTGACTGGCGGCGCCGACCACTGCCAGCGCCGGACCACCTTGGAAAATACGCGAGCGCCGTTCTCTGTCGGTTTACAGTCGGCGGCAGCGTCCATCAAAAGTAACTACGCTAGGACGTGCTCTCATAGGCGCGCAGGCAGTGTCCCCTTTCGGGGGCAAAGCAGCCGCGCCACTGATTAGGTTGCGTGGCAGCTAATGACCCAAAGCGGACATCGGGGCCTGCCTGCTATATGCTTGGCAAATGGTCGAAACTTGTTCCCCGCCACCCCTTATCTTGCCACCGCGATCCGACCGCGTGGCCCTCATTCACGAGGCTTTCCGGCTCGAATGGCTAACAATCGGATGGATGACGGTTGAGGCCATCGTGGCCATCGCGGCCGGTGTGACGGCTGGCAGTCTTGTGCTGATCGCGTTTGGCCTCGATAGCGTGATTGAATTGGCGTCCGCGGGCGTGCTCACGTGGCGCTTATCCGTAGAGCTTCGACACGGGCAGAAATTTTCCGAGGATGCTGAACGCATCGCAAGCCGGATCGGCGGCTCATTGCTGCTCGCTTTGGCGGCTTATGTTACGGCAGCGGCGGTATGGCAATTATGGAACGGAACCGGCGAGAAATTCTCTTGGCCTGGCTTCATCGTCGCCCTGATCGCGATTCCGGCCATGCGTTATCTGGCGCAGCGCAAGATCGCCATTGCGGAGAAGATCGGAAGTCGCGCACTCCGAGCTGATGCAATGGAGGCCGTGACGTGCGGCTGGTTATCATTCATCGTTGTCGCGAGCCTTGCCGCTCAATGGCTTTTCGGAGCATGGTGGATCGACGGCGTTGGTTCGCTGGCAATCGTTTGGTTTTTGGTCAAGGAAGGCCGCGAGGCCTGGTCCGGTGACAAAAGCAACTCTTGTTGCTGTTGATTGGCTGCGTGGGTCATCAGCTTCGTGTCCGTCATCGGGGGTCTAGCTGCCGCGCCGGTATTTGCTCGGCAAGGCAGTTCATAACCCGAAGCGGAAGTCGCACCTAGCCAGCAACGTGCCGCTCAAGTGATGGGCATTCAGCCCAAAGTTAAGTTTTGTGACCGCAAAAACCGAGCGAATGCTTTGAGCGTCGTTTCCGATACGTAATGCTCAATTCCTTCGGCGTCAGCTTCAGCAGCTTCAACGGGTACGCCCACCGCAAGAAGTACATCCACGACGAGCCTATGACGGGTTCGCACTCGTGTCGCTAGCTCATGTCCGCTTTCCGTCAGAAAGACACCACGATACGGGCGGGCCGTCGCTACCCCTTCGCGCTTCAGCCGGGAGATTGTTTTAATGGCGGTGACATGGGAAACGCCGAGGCGACGAGCAATCTCCGTAGGACGTGCTTCGCCGGTGCTGGCCAGCAGGTCAGCAATGAGCTCAACGTAGTCCTCAAGCAGAGCTGTCGATTGGGCCGAACGAGCCTTCCCGAAGCGGCGTGCCTGGATCAGCTCTGCAGGAAGTCCTGAGAGAGTTTTGACCCTCTTTACCATTTCGCGCCGGGACATCGCGTCTCCTTGTGATCGCAAGCATAGCATTAGCCGGATTGACCGTGCTCCGAGCGCGAGAACGGTTCAATTGCCTGATCAAGGTGATGCCGGCCATACATCTTTGTCACGATGTTGACAATTTATGCATCGTCTGTAGTGTGTGGCATTGGTTACGTGTTGGTGTCGATGCTGGATACATGACCGACTTAAAGATGCGTCGAGGCCCGCTCACGGAGCGGAGCGTCGGGGCGGCACGCGGAATATTGAGCGGAGAGCGCCGGAATCCCAGTGCATATCTGGCTTTCGCCGGTCCCGCGATAGTTGTCTCGATCGCCTATATCGATCCTGGAAACTTCGCGACAAATATTCAGGCGGGTGCGAAGTACGGCTACGGTCTGCTTTGGGTCGTGCTGCTGGCCAACTTGATCGCAATGTTGTTCCAGGCTCTGTCGGCCAAGCTTGGCATCGTCACCGGCAAAAACCTCGCGGAGATGTGCCGCGACCAGTTTCCACGACCCGTCGTCTGGGCGATGTGGATCGTCAGCGAGGTCGCTGCCATGGCGACCGATCTAGCCGAGTTTCTCGGCGGTGCCATCGGGCTCTCGCTCCTGTTCAGCATGCCCCTGCTCGCGGGCATGGTCGTCACTGGCATCGTCACCTATGGCATCTTGATGTTTGAACGCCATGGGTTCCGAGCACTAGAGCTGATCATCGGCGGCATGGTCGGCATTATTGCACTTTGCTACCTGATCGAGCTTTTCATAGTTCCGGTCGATTGGGGCTCGGCAGCGTTGCATACGGTCGTGCCGCAGCTAGCCGATGCCGAGGCTCTCCTGCTTGCCGTCGGTATCATCGGCGCAACTGTCATGCCGCACGCCGTTTATCTGCATTCCGGCCTGACCCAAGCCCGCACGCCGGTCCACAACGCGGACGAACGGCGAATGGTGCTGCGCTTCTCAAATCAAGAGGTCATCATCGCACTGACTATCGCCGGCATGGTCAATATGGCGATGGTGATGATGGCGTCGGGCGCCTTCCATGCTGGCCATCCCGAAGTCGCGGAGATCGAAACGGCCTATCACACATTGACGCCGTTGCTCGGCATCGGGGCAGCGGGCGTGTTTCTGCTCTCGCTCATTGCGTCGGGGATATCGAGCTCGACGGTTGGCACGATGGCCGGCCAGTTGATCATGCAAGGCTTCGTTGGGTTCCGCATTCCGATCTGGGTCCGACGACTTGTAACAATGATTCCGGCCTTCGTCGTTGTCGGTCTGGGTGCGGACGCAACAAATGCGCTCGTCATCAGTCAGGTCGTGCTCAGCATCGCCCTGCCACTTCCCATGATCGCTCTACTCATCTTCACTCGACGGTCAGACATCATGGGTCAGTTCGCGAATAGCCGGGTCACCCAGATCGCCGCGCTGATCGGAACCGGGATCGTGTTGCTGCTGAACATTTTCCTCATTCTTCAAACCTTCGGCGTCCCGATCCCGGGCCTGTCAGCGGGCAGCTGAGCCGGCGTTTTCCAATCAACAACATGATGCAGGCGCTCCTAACGAGAAACGATTTGATCTTGCTGGGATGCTTACTGATTGCGCTCGTGATGCCGCTGCTCGACAGGAGGCGTTGACGCACGCGGGTGCATTGAATTGGGGATAAGCTAGGGGGTGTGAGGTGCGGGCGGCTTGGTTGTTAGCGTGCGTGGGAGCGCTTTTGGTTGACGGGTCGACAAAGGCTGTCGACGCCGCGGATGTCTTGACGAAAGCGCCACCGCCAGCGGCTCCACGTGAGTACGACTGGACTGGCTTCTACGTCGGCGCGCACCTCGGCTATGCCGGGGGAAGCTCGAATTGGACGACGGCGCCGGGTCTCGCTGGCTCGCTCGACCTGTTTCAGGGATTTGACGTCTTCAAGGGAACGGGAAGTTTTTTTGCGGGATTGCAAGCCGGCTACGACTATGTGCTACCGAACCGGTTTATCATCGGCGCCGAGGCCGACGCATCGTTTCCCAGTTTTCAAAATCCCTCTGGAATCTCCACAGGCGGCATCTCGACATTTTCCTCACCGGTCGGCCCGGAGAGCTATAGTGAGACGGTGCTTTCGTCCGGCACTCTGCGTGGTCGTATCGGTTATGCTCCGGGCAACTGGCTGCTTTATGCGACGGGCGGCCTCGCTTGGACCTACGACCAGCTGACGCTGACGCAACTGGCCACCGGCACGACCGACATGCCATTTCTGTGGCGTTTGGGCTGGGCGGCCGGCGCCGGCGTGGAGGTGCCGGTAGCACCACATTGGACTGCGAGTATCCAATATCTGTACAGCGACTACGGCCACAGCAATGAGTTGTTCGCGAACGCAGGGCAGCGGTTCGATTCCGACTTGTCACTGCAAGAGCTGCGCGCCGGCTTGAACTATCGATTTGGTGACGACGGGGCTTCGGCAAACGTGTCGGCGCGGACACCGGACCCGGACATCGTCAATTTTCATGGTCAGACCACGTTCACCTGGCAGGGTTATCCTGCGTTCCGATCGCCCTATCAGGGTCCCAATAGCTTGCCCGGTGGTGGCCAGGGTCGTGAGACCGCGGACGCGACGCTGTATGCTGGCGTTCGTTTGTGGCAAGGGGCTGAGATATGGATCAACCCGGAAATCGACCAGGGGTTTGGGCTCGGCAACACGCTTGGAATCGCGGGATACTCGAGCGGTGAAGCCTATAAGCTCGGATTCTCCTACCCCTATGCGCGACTGCAGCGTGCGTTCATCCGCCAGACCATCGATCTCGGCGGCGATACAGAGAAAGTTGACGCCGACCTCAACCAGTTTGCCGGCAGCCAGACCGCCGACCGCATTGTCATAACGGCGGGAAAATTCAGCGTCGTCGATGTCTTCGACACCAACAAATACGCGCACGACCCGCGCAATGACTTTCTGAACTGGGCAGTCATCGACACCGCAACGTTCGATTACGGCGCCGAACCGTGGGGCTATACGCTTGGCGCCGCCGCTGAGTGGTACCAGGGTGACTGGACGCTGCGCGGCGGTCTTTTCGATCTGTCAATCCTGCCCAACAATCTCGAACTCGATCCGACATTCGACCAATTCCAATGGGTCGGCGAAATCGAGCGCCGCTACGAGCTGTGGGGACATCCCGGCAAGATCGCGGTGACGGGATTTCTCAGCCGCGGACGCATGGGGACTTACGAGGATGCAATCGCATTGGCGCAGATCACCGGTGGCCCTGCCGATATCGCCGCCGTCCGTCAATATCGCAGCCGCGGCGGCTTGAGCATGAATCTCGAACAGGAGATCACGTCGGATTTGGGCGCGTTCGTGCGCGCCGGCATAACAAACGGCGACATCGAACCTTACGAGCTCACTGACGTCGACCGCACGGTGGCGGCCGGGCTGGCGCTCAAAGGCACGCAATGGGGTCGGCCAGACGACACGTTCGCATTAGCCGGTGTAGTCAACGGCATTTCGGCCGAGCACGAGGCATTCTTCAATGACGGCGGACTCGGCATTATCATCGGCGATGGACAACTGCCGAATCCCGGTCTCGAACACATCATCGAGACTTATTACCAATTCCCGGCCTGGTTCTGTCGCGTCACGCTCGACTATCAGTTCGTGGCCAATCCCGCTTACAACCGCGACCGCGGGCCGATTTCCATATTCGGGGCGCGGCTACACGCGCAGTTTTGAGACGGCGAAACTGAGCATGAGGGCGGAGTCAGACGGGGCGTAGGCGAGATAGCGCATTGCGCCGCGAGCCGTCATCCGTTGGCCGGCGTGTCCGCTTATGGCCCTTAGCTGCCACGCCGGGCAGCAGCAGCCGCGGCAGCTTTCGGGGGTAAAGCGGACACGGCCGCAGTCAGTCGTCGCGGCAGCTTTTGACCCAAAGCGGACACCAAGATCTGGAGCCGGCGCGGCAACTAATGACCCAAAGCGGACTCGCAGGCCGCTAGAAAGTCTGCGGCCTGATTTCGCAAAGCAGCCGATAAACACCGATCGCGGTGCCTGGGAAAGAAGCCGCAAGGACTAGCGCAAGCTTTTCTGCGTCCGAAACGCGTAGCGTCTCGATTAGCAAACACGCCTCGAGCTTTTTATCGCCGCCACGCAAACGCTCTTCTTGAGATACCGGGAATTCACGCAGACTCGCAGCAATCCATATTTCACCCTGGGCTACGGCCTTTTCTGCCACCAAAGTCTCGATCGTGTCCCTCAACAAACTTTCGTTTGGGCATTCGTCAAACCGCACCACCACTGCTGTGCTCCCGCGCAAGGTCCCGCGTCGAAAGGTGCGCTCACAGACGGTTCGGTTCATGTCCTTGAAGATTTCGGACATAACGATGCGCGTCATTGGCGTTGGATGGTCAAGCCGTTCCAGGTAGGCTGCGGATTTGAATATTTCGGCCGATTGGGCGAGGTAGAAATTGAAATAGCGCGGCTGGCCCGATACCGCTTCGTAACGCCGCCCAAGGAGGAAGCCTGGCAAAGCAATACGCTCTGCCAGATGTTCGTGCTGGAACCATTCCTCGAACTCGGCCTCCCGGCCAATTGCGACGTTATTAAATATTGCGAGAATGCCGGGTGATAAGTCGGCCATGTTGATCAACGGTGCCCCCACAGCGAGTTCCAATTCGGATCAATCTATATCATCGCTCCCCGTCGGGTAAATTCGCGCGGGCGGTGTCTGCTTGTGGTCCTTTGCGGACGCGACGGGACCGTGCTCGATTACTGGCTATTGTTGTGATCGTCAAAGCGAGGCAGCTTTCGGGGTGAAGCCAACTATAACGCAGGAGCACAAAAGCCATGGGTGAATCAGCCTACTCCTACGCGACGCACCTAAACATCAAGTTTGACCCTCTCAAGCTGATCGACGTGTCTTCACTAGCCAAGGACGTTACGGACAAGTGGTATAATCAGACACTCTGCAAGGTAAATGACTCCGTCGTGCGCCTTGGCGTAATGCAAGGCGAATACCACTGGCACAAGCACGATAACGACGATGAGTTCTTCTTTGTGCTAAGCGGAAAATTCATTGTCGACCTTGAGGGGCGCTCGGTTGAGCTTCTGCCCAATCAGGGCTTCGTTGTGCCAAAGGGCGTCATGCACTGCACGCGAGCCCCGGAAAAGAGCATCATTTTGATGGTCGAAACGGCTGCGATCGTGCCGACTGGCGACACTTGAGCACGAAGATCAAAGCCGACGAGTCAATCCGTTGCGTGCTGGATATGCGCGCCAAGCGCGGCGACTTTCGCGGCAGTTTTCGGGGGTAAAGCGGACGCGCCCCTAGCTAGGTCGCGTGGCAGCTAATGACGCAAAACGGACATCACCCGTAGTAGGCCGAACACGCTTATTGAAGAAGGTCATGCATCGCGCGAACCGCCACAGGATATCCTTTCACGCCGAGACCTAAGATGATTGCCGTAGCGGCCTTTGACACGTAGGAATTGTGATAAAACGCCTCGCGTTTATGAACGTTCGAAATGTGCAGCTCAATAATCGGCCCCGGAAACATCTTTAGTGCATCGAACAACGCGAGCGAGGTGAACGTGTAGGCGGCTGGATTGATAATGATGCCGCTACCGTTATCGATCGCCTCGTGAATCCAATCGATCAGTTGTGTCTCGCTGTTTGTTTATCGAAATTCGATGGGCTGCTCCTTGGCTTCAGCGCGGCACATAGCCTCAACGTCCGCGAGCGTCGTCGTACCGTAGATGTGCGGCTCACGCGAGCCAAGCCGATTGAGGTTTGGACCGTTGAGGACGTAGATTGGTTTGGGCATGAGATTGCCTTTCTCGCGTTGACACGGATACCGACTGCAACCCTTGTATCCCATCGGCTGATTGCAAGAAAACCGAGCCGTCATCAAAGTTGGTTCCAGATAACTCGGTGCAATGGATTATCCAGATTGTGCCGCAGTTTTTGGGGGCGTGACGTCCGCTTTTGACCACAGGGGATCTACTCTGCACACCACCCGATGTATCGTCGGCAACCCGGGATGGTCTGCTTTATAGGACCTGTTAGGCTGACTCCCGCGATCGAGGGTTTGTAACCGGTCCGACCGATGCTCACGCTGCGCCAAATCGAAGTGATCCGTGCGATCATGGTGACCGGCGGCATCACGCCCGATCTCGCGCGCCTGCACCGTACTTTTGTAGTCGCGCACGACGCAGCTTATGACCGAAACAATTAACACCGGGCTGGGAAACCGGAGCAAGGGCTATGAAAACATCGGTTGCTACCGTCTGTCTCAGTGGAGATTTGAGCGAAAAACTACAGGCGATTGCCGCGGCCGGTTTTCGCGGCGTCGAGATTTTCGAGAACGATCTCTTGTCCTATAACGGCACGCCCGCGCAGGTGGCCACGGAGGTAGCCGATCTGGGCCTCAAGGTAGTCACGTTTCAACCGTTCCGCGATTTCGAGGGAATGCCGGATGCCCAACGGAAACGCACGTTCGACCGCGCCGAACGCAAATTCGACCTGATGCAAGAAATCGGATGCAGCTTGCTCATGGTCTGCAGCAATGTTTCGCCTGAACTCGCTCGGCGGCATCGACCGCTCTGCCGCCGACTTCCACGAGTTCGGCGAACGAGCAGCAAAACGCGGGCTGCGCATCGCCTTCGAGGCACTCGCCTGGGGACGCCATATCAACGACTACCGAGACGCCTGGGAGGTGGTGCGGCGAGCGGACCATCCAGCGGTCGGTCTCGTCCTCGACACGTTCCACATCTACGCGCGCAAGACGGATCTAAAATCGCTGCAGGCCATTCCCGGCGACCGCATTTTCCTGGTTCAGCTCGCCGACGCACCTTGGCTCGACATGGATCTGCTATCTTGGAGCCGGCACTTCCGCTGCTTCCCCGGGCAAGGCGACATGCCGCTTGTCGAATTCATGCAAGCGGTGCTGACCACCGGATACGACGACGAATTCTCGCTGGAGATCTTCAACGATCAATTCCGCGCCGGCTCCCCGCGCGCGGTTGCCGTCGACGGCCAGCGCTCTCTGATTTATCTGATGGATCAGTTGCGCGGCAAAAGCGGGACGGCTTCGATCGGCATACCTTCCATGCCGCCGCGTCAAAAATGCCTTGGCGTCGAATTTATCGAATTTGCAGTGGACGACCGAGCGGCCGATGAGCTGGCGCACTTCCTCTCCCGCTTGGGCTTTCGGAAGGTGGCGCAGCACAAGTCGAAATCGGTGTCCCGCTGGACGCAACGCGCGATCAATCTGGTCATCAACAAAGAGAAAGAAGGTTTCGCGCACTCGCACTTTATCACCCACGGACCTTCCGTCGCCGCCATCGGCCTCAAGGTGGAGAGCGCGTCGGCGGCGCTCGATCGGGCCGAAAAGCTCTGCGATACGCCGTTTCGCCAGAAAGTGGGGCCCGGCGAGCTGGAGATTCCGGCGGTGCGGGGCGTCGGCGGCAGCCTGGTCTATTTCCTCGATCCGACCAGCAAGCTCGCCAAGGTTTGGGACGTCGAGTTCGAGCGTACCACGACGGCGGAGCAAAGCGTCGCCGCCGGACTGACGGTGGTCGATCACATCTCGCAATCGATGCAATACGAAGAAATGCTATCGTGGCTGCTGTTCTACACGTCGCTTCTGGACGTCCGAAAGACGCCGCAGGTCGATATCACCGATCCCGGCGGCATCGTGCGCAGCCAAGTCGTCGAGACCGCTGACGGAGCACTGCGGATCGCGCTGAACGCTTCGCAAAGCCGGCGCACGCAATCTTCGCTGTTCCTGAACGAGTATTTCGGCTCCGGCGTCCAGCATATCGCCTTTGCCACTGATGACATCGTCGCGACGGTCGCGCAATTGACGACGAACGGCGTGGCGATCCTGCGCATTCCGGAAAACTATTACGACGACCTTGAAGCGCGCGTCGACATGCCCGCCGATCGGCTGAAGGTACTGCAAGCCAACAATATTCTTTACGACAAAGATGGCGACGATGAATATTTTCAGGTCTACACGCAGAGCTTCAAAGATTTGTTTTTTTTCGAAATAGTGGAGCGACGTGGCTATAAGGGCTTTGGCGCCGTCAACGCTCCGATTCGTCTCAACGCGCAATCTCGGCTCGCGCGCGGCCCGGTGGAGTCCAGCATTTGACCGGAAAAAGACCGTTGCGCATAGCGGTGGCGGGAGCCGGCGCCATTGGTCGGCGTCACATCGGTGTGCCTCGATGGCGAACGGTTGCCGCGGCAGCTTTTGGCCCTTAGCGGACGCGCCGGTGACTGACGGTCGCGGCAGCTTTCGGGGGTAAAGCGGACACCAAAATTCGGTGCGATCACACCCGTTTGTGGGCTGCACCAGCGAAACTTTACCTCCTTTCAGGCGTAATCTTTGACGTTTGGATAATCTGGTCGACGTGGGTGCCCCAGCGCTCCAAAGCTTCCTTTCGCTCGGACAGAAAGTCATGTCGTTGGTACACCGCCGCCACGCCAGAAATCGTGCCTGATTGGTGATTTAGAATTTTGTCTGCGACGTGGGGTGGCACGCCGAGCCTAGCCATGCCTGAGACAATCGTCCGTCTTAGATCATGAAGTCGCCATCCGTGGATACCGCAGAGCTTGTCGAGCTCTCGTTTTGCCTTTCCGAATGTTTGAAAGTGACTACCCCTTGTTGAGAGGAAAACGTAACTCCCGTTGAGGCGCCCAGCGATAAGAGCCCAGGCCGGTTCCGACAGGTGGACGATGTGGGCCCTTTTGTTCTTGGTTCGCTCCGCTGGAATTGTCCAAGTCCGCGCGTTCTCATCTATTTCCAGCGGCTTGAGCTGAGCAACTTCTTCGCGTCGCTGACCGGTAAGCGCTAGGAATTCCACGACACCTCCGTACGGCCACGGCATTTTTCGCGCGGCGAGGATGACTGCCGCCAGCTCCTGGTCAGTCAGGACTCTATCCCGGCTTACTTCCCGCCAGCCCGACGGAACTCCCTCTGCGGGGGAGAAATCGATAACCGCACGCCCGACGGACCATCGGAAGAAAGTTTTCAATGTCTTGAGCAGGCGGTAGCCGGCGTGGGGGTTTCGCTGTGAAACTGTGCTGACGAGATCGATTACATCGCGCTTTTTGATTTCATGGACGCTCATTGCGCCCCAATGCGCGATCACGTCACGACGCAGCAGATTTGTGATCCGCCGCACAGTCCCGATTTGCGATACGTGCTCCCTGATGAAAGTCTCGACCAGCTCATCTAATCGGTCGACTACCAAACGCCGTCGTGACTGCTTTTTCTCCTCTGCTGGGTCTCTGCCGTCGAGTCTTGCGGCAAAGATCTTTTGTGCCTGTGCCCGCGCCATCGGCAAGGTGACACGACCGTAGGGACCGATCGTATATTTACGCAATCGCGAGCCGGCGCCGGCGACCCGGTAGAGCACCAGAAAGACCTTGCGGCCTTTCGGCGTCACCTTGATACCGAAGCCCGGCAAACCAGCATCCCAATAGAGTATGTCCTTGGATGTGACCGGCAGGTCGTCGATAGCGGATTTGGTCAGCCGAAGACGGGGGATTGCACGCTCCTGCGCTGCTACCTTGATCTCATATAGGTAGCAGTCAACAGGCAACAACGGAACAAACCGTGCATCAAAATCTACAATACTCTCTGTAATTCCGTATCAAAATCAACAACTGGCTATCAGCAGGAATGTCGGGAAACGCTACACCCGGGTCCGCCCGGGAGCGGGTGTAAATCCGCCCGCGGGAACCGCACTCGCTCCGTCTTCAGGCATACCTCCGGAAGGCGTCCTTTCGAGCGAGTTTGATTCGCATCATTAGTAACTGTATTGGTGACATGTGTCAACGAAAATGTGACGGCCATTTTTCCGCCGTCATGGCCGGACTTGTTCCGGCCATCCCGATTGATTTGGCACCGTGCCACCGGAATCGAGATCGCCGGAACAAGTCCGGCGATGACGAGCGGCCATCACGAACGGGTGCGGGCCAGCCGCTACTTGATGAATTTCTTGGCCGCGACGATGGCCTTCAACTGCGAGACGCGGGTCGCCATGGTATCGGCGAGACAGCCCCCGACGTCGGTCGTGGCCGCCGGATTGCCGGGGACCTGGTAGTTGCAGTCGTCGCGGACTTTGAGCCAAAGGCGCTGGTCGGTGCGTAGCGCGCCGGCATCGGCGGCATCGAGCAGGCCGAGCGCCTGCGCGTAGAGCGCCGCGATAGTGCTGTCGAAATCGGCCAGTTGGTGGATCCGGCAGATCGTGTGCTCGACGACGGTCGAGGCCCGGGCGCAGTCGAAGCTCGGGGCGGCGCCAGCCGCGCGCGCCGCAGCGGGCAACAGCGCCGCGGCGACGATGACGAGCAAGAGCGCGCGCCGGAACGAATCCATGAGGCAGCTCTTCGCCAAGTGCGCCGCGGCGCGGTTACCGCTTCCCGCCCACCTGCTTCTCCGCATACCCGTCCACCAGCGCGCGGATCATGCGCTGATAAGGCACGCGGCGCTTTCTGGCCTCGCGCTTGAAAAAGTCGAGGCTGCGGCGTGACAGCGACAGTGTCACCTTCACGTTATCCTCGCGCGGCACGAGATCGGCGGGCGCGGGCAGAAAATCCTCGATCACGCGGATGCGACCGATTTCTCCGGCGGAGTATCTAACGGTTCTGTTGCTCATAAATTCGCTTTCCTTTCCGCCAATAGCCGGCGCCGAAAATGCGGACACGGCCGGCGCGATAAGTGAAACGCACTGTCATCACGCCGCCCTCGACCGTGCCAAAGCAGAAATAGCGCGGCTCACCGCCGCTATGGTCCAGGTCTTCGGCTATAACGCGGCGCGGATCGAAAAAGGCCGCCTGCGCTTTCGCAAATGACACGCCATGCTTTACGCGATTGACCCGGTCCTTCGCGTCGTCCCATTCGAAGCTCGGCTCCGGCTTCATATGGTAATTATACCATACTTATGTATGGCGCAAGAGACCGACTACAACCCAAAAAGCTTCTCCGCATTGCCGTGCGCGATGCGCTCGCGGTCGGCGGCGGAGACCGGGATTTGCTCGAGGAACGCCTTGGCCTGCGCCATCGACTGATACGGATAGTCAGCCGAGAACATGATGCGCTCGACGCCGACTTCGAGCAGCAGATCGAGGAACGTCGCCGGAAAATTAAAGCCTGAGAACGTGTAGTGCACGTTTTCGCGCAAATAGGAGGTGATCGGCTTTTTCAACTTGGTCATCGCCGGCGTCATGACATCGAGCCGCTGAAACATCGACATCAGTCCCTCACCCAAGTGGCCGATGACGAGCTGCAAATTGGGAAAGCGGTCGAACGTGCCGCCGAGGATGACGCGGACGACGTGAACCGCGGTCTCGATATGCCAGCCCCAGCCCGGATTGGCGAGCATGTCGTTCACCATCGGCGAGAAGCCCGAGTAATAGGCGTCGACCACCGGCTGCGGCGGCCGCGTCGGGTGGATGTGGATCGGTGCATTGAGCGCTTGCGCACATTCCAGGATCGGCCAGAAGAATTTGTCGTCGAGATAGCGGCCGCGCACGTGGCCGTTGATGGCCGCGCCCTTGAACGCGCCGCTTTTTATCAGGCGTTCCAGCTCGGCCGCGGCTTCTTTCGGCGCCGCGGTCGGCAGCGCGGCAAAGCCGGCGAAGCGTGCCGGATGCTTCTTCACCGTGGCGGCGACGAAATCGTTGGCTTCGCGCGCCAGCGTCATCGCTTCGGCGGCGTCCAATTGCTCGACGCCGGGTGAAGTGAGCGACAGCACTTGCATGTCGATGCCGGCGGCGTCCATCGCCGCCAGCCGTTTGGCGTCGAGGTCGATGAGCTGCTCGATGAGCCGTTGCGCACGCCCTTCGAATTTCAGCGACGCGTTTTTGAGGTCCAGCCCCGGTCCATCGAGAAAACCGGGCGTCGCAAAATGTTCTTCGAGCGTGATAGTTCGCATGTGTTCCTCCGGACTTACCGTGAGGACTGTAGCCCACCGCAGCAGTCAAAACACCTTGCAGTCGCGCGACACCTGGGCGGTGCCGCCGGCGGCCTTGACGCGCATGGTGTAAGTCTTGGTTGCCGCAGCGCCGCTCGATTTGGCGCCGAGCGTCATGGTCGTGTGACCGAGCGAGGTGCCCTTCGCCCCGGTCACGTTGGCGAAGATTTCGCATTTCATCCGCTGTTCGCAGCTATTGGTGATGCCGATAACGTAGCTCACCGTCTTGCCGTGGCTGGCATAGTCGCCGGTTTCGGCGAGGCAGGATTGCAGGTCCGGCGCCGCAGCGGGCGCTGGAGGTGTGGCGGGCGCGACCGGTACGGCAGGCGCGGCAGCATTCTGGGCCAAGGATGCCGGACCAAAGTTTGCCGACAAAAAGATTGCCAGAACCGCAAAGCCCGATGGTAATACAAAACGCAAATTATTCCTTCCGGCGTTCATCAAGGCTAAGTCGCGCCAGCACGCACGCCGGTTCACGGTGTCACGCTGTCTCGGCGGTCGCCCCTTCGGGCGATTGTTACTTCATCATCTCGTCGCCCGGCATGATGCCCCACAGGTTGGAGGCCGACGGGTCCTTGGCCCAAACCTTCGGCCGCTGCGGCGTGTCGCGATGCCACGGCCGCGGCTCGAAATAGCCGAGTTCCTCGTTCATGCGGTCGAGCTCCGCAAAAGTCTCGGTGATCAGGCCGTTCGGCGCGCGGTGATAAGCGAACAGATTATGGCCGATGCCATGGCGGCCCGGACCCCACAATAGTTTGTAACCGCGCAGGCTGAGAAGATCGCAGGCCTCGTGCATGTGGCCCCAGTCGCGCAGTTCGAAGGCGGTGTGGAAATGGCGATTGGCGCCGGTCTGCATCAAGTTGATGGTGTGATGATCGGGGCCGCAGCGCAGGAACGAGAAGAAATCCGCCATCCAGTCGGATTCCCGGAAACCGAGCACGTCGCAATAGAACTTGGTGACCAGCTTGACGTCGACGCAATGGAACGCGACGTGGCCGAGCTTGTAGGGCACGATGCCCCTCTGCTGGAATTTCTGGTGCGAAAAGGCGTCGCGCTTGAACACTTCGAGCACCGTGCCTTTGGGATCGGCGAACACCAGCATGTCGGAGATCGACGGCTCCGGATCCTTGCGCCGCTCGGTCTTGATGCCGTGGCTGGCGACCTGCGTCTCGAAGTCGCCGAGATCGGCATCGGACGCGATCTGGAACGCGAGCCGTACGCATTGTGCCTGCGCGCCCTGGCGCAGCACGATCGAATGATGATCAACCGTCGAGGCGAGATAGACCGCGTCCTTTTCCTTGGCGGCGAGCGTCAGCCCCATGATCTCGGTGTAATATTCGGTCTGCTGGTCGAGATCGGGCGTCTCGTAGCTGGCATGCGCGATCTTGCTGACGCGGATCATGCGGACTCTCCTTACCTGTACTTAAGTTTTCTTGCGTGGCAGCGCGCCAATAACGTCGACCATGGCGGCAACGTCGTTGCCGCCGAGCCCCATTTCCATAAAGCGCCGGTAAAGCGGCACGACGCTATCCAGAATCGGCGTCGCCACGCCGACGCTGTCGGCGAAGTCGCCGATCATGCCGAAATAGTGCGCCAATCCCGGCACCGAACCCTGCGCCGGCTGGAAACGGCGCTCCGCCATCCACGGCGCGCGGATGCCGAACTGGGTCGAGCCGCCCGAGCCGGTGGCGATCGCCTTGATCATCAGCGGAATATCGACGCCGGCTTTGAGCCCGAGCGCCATCGCCTCTGCTGTCGCGGCAATGTTGATTGCAACGAGAAGATTGTTGACGAGCTTGACCCGGCTCGCAGCGCCGAACGCACCGAAATAGAGGCATGAATCGGCAAAGCCCGCGACCACGCTTTCCACTTTCTTGCAGGCTGCCTCGTCGCCGGCGAGATAGACCACGCCCTTGCGCGCCGACACCATGCCCGGAGTGCCGGACACTTCGCCGTCGATGAAGATCGCGCCCTTTTCGGCGAGCGGCGCGATTTGACGTTGCTTATCCGGTACCGGATGTGAGCCGAGCTCGATCACGATCTGTCCGGGCCGCGCCGATTGGACGAGGCCGCTCGGACCGTGCACCACGTCGTCGAGCGCTTCGGTCGACGGCAGGCAGGACAGAACGATGTCAGCTTGCTCGCCGACCTCGGCTGCCGAACGCGCCGGAACGCCGCCGATCTTTTCGAACTCGGCGAGCGAGGAGCGGCGGTAGCCGACCACGCGGCGGCCGCTCTTGATCAGATTCTCCGAGATCGGCATGCCGATTTTGCCGACCCCAATAAAGCCGATGGTCTCCACGAACGACCCTCCGCGTTTTTCTTATTGTAGCGCGACTTTTATCCCACTTCGACTGATTGATCCGACAGGTTAACGCGCAACGACAGCGTGCCCTCCATGACGGTCCATTCTTTGAGATCGAAAGTGCGCAGCCCGTTGGCGAAGAACGGATCGGCTTCGGCAAGCGCGCGGGCTTGCGCGGCGCTTTCGGCCCGCAACACGGTGAGGCCATGCCCGCTCGGCGGCCCCTCGCCGTCGGCCAGCGGACCGGACGCGAAGACGAGACCGCGCTTCTCCAGCCCGATCATATATTCCAGATGCGCCAGCAGGAACGGTCTCAGATTTTCCGGCGGCACGACCGGCTTCGAGATCAGCACATAAAGCTTCTTGCGCAGCATTTTGCGCATCAACCCGGCAACACGCTCTTCAAAAAACATGGATACGCTCTTTACAATACAAGGATTGGCTTCGCTCGTGGCGCATGGTCGGATTTCCCGCCGCAGTGGTCAACACTGCCATCGGCTCAGATCAGGCGTGGGTTAACCGGCAGGCCGAGGAAATACTGGCCGATGGCCTCGAAAATCGAGAATTGCGCCTGTGCCTGCTGCGACACTGCGTGCATGTCGCGGAACCGGCGCTCGAACGGATTGCTCTCGAAAATCGCCGTGGCGCCGGCAGCAAGGTAGGCGGTCTCGACGACCTGCCTCGCCTGCTGGCTGGCGTGAATCGACGCCATGCGCAGTTGCGCGCGCTGTTCCAGCGAGACGGTGTTCGACTGCGCGGCGCGCCAGATATCCTCCCAGGCGGCGTAAAAGAACGTGCGCGCGGCGGCAAGCTGCGCCTCGGCGACCCCGACCTGCGATTGGATCACGGCGTTGTCGCGCAGCAGCGACTTGCCGCCGGCCGGCGTTTTGGTTTGCGCCAGCTTGATGAAGGCATCGAGCGTGGCGCGCGCGATGCCAAGCGCGATGGCGGGAAAGCTCGAGCCGAACAATTGATGGATCGTGAAAGAATAGAGCGGGCCGGGCTCGCGTCGCTCGGCGGGATCGAGCGCGTGATGCGCGTAGGTGTGATTCTCCGGCACAAATATATCGGTCACCGAGTAGGTGTCGCTACCCGTGCCTTTGAGGCCCATCACCTGCCAGGTGTCGCGTATGGTCGCGCTCTCGCGCGGCACGAGGAAACTTCTGATGACCGGGTTGTCGGCGGCGTCGCGGCGGGGCTGGCCGCTGGCTTCATAAATCGGCGCATGCGCGGCGAGCCAGGTGGCGTGCCGGCTGCCGCTGGCGAACGGCCACGCGCCGGTCACCCGATAGCCCCCCGGCTCCGCGACCGCTTTGGAATTGGGCGCGGTCGACGGGCCCCAGGCCAGCACGCCGCGGGGATTTTTCTTAAAAATCTCTTCGGCGATTTCGGGCTTGAGGCTTCGCGCCACCGTGGAGCAAATCGAAGTCTGCGCGATGCACCACGCCGTTGAGGCATCGGCCTTGGCGATCTCTTCGATGGCCTGCATGAAGCCGACGGGCGAAATCTCCTCGCCGCCGAGCGAGCGCGGCACCAGCATGCGGAACAGCCGCGCGTCATGGAGCGCGTCAAGCAAATCCGGCGGCAATTGGCGCTCCGCTTCGATGCGCGGCGCCGCCGCCGCGATGACCGGCGCCAGGGCGCGGGCATTGGCAACGCAATCGACTGTTGTCCGCTCGTCCATGACGGGTTGCTCTCGCCGCAGGCCAGGACGGTATTTTTAGCCGCCGCCGCGGACGCGGTCTATCGGCGGATTGAACGGCCGCGGCGGCGCCGGCGACCAAGAGGGCGACCAAGACTAATGTATATGGGCCGGATGAGGGATGAGATGGCTGCGATACGAAATGTGGCGGTTTTGACCGGCTTACTCGTGGCCATCGTCGCGATGCCGCGGCCCGGCGCCGCGCAGAACCTGACGGCGGCCGACGCCGATTTCGCCAAGCGAATGTTCGCCGGCGCCGTGCCCGGTCCGAAGGCCTATGCCTGCTTTGTCCGAAATTACGACGCCGACCACATGGCGCAGCACCTGTTGCAAAAAGTCACCGTGATGAAGCTTTTGATCAGCGCGGAAAAAACCGACCCGAAAGAAGACAAGGTGCTGCAATATTCGTTCCGGCTCGGCGTCAATTTCCGCGACCGTCCCGGCAATTTCGATTCCAGCGGCGAATGCGGTCACGCCCCGACGGTTAGGAATGCTGACACCGACCCGCCGGTCGCGGGCGGCATCGATTTTGAATGCGATGTCGATTGCGATGGTGGCGGCGTCACCGTCAACCTCGGCAATAATGACGGCTCGGTCATCGTCAAGCTTCCCGAGAGAATTCGCATCTGGAAAGGCAAGGATCCGGACAAGTCGGCGATGAGCGCGTTGATGGCCGGCGCCGACGACAAGATATTCCGGCTCGACCGCGCCGATCCGAATCAATGCGCCGCGCTCGCCTACGACCGCAAGGAATTGGCGGCGCTGCGGCATAAGTGACCGATGTTTAATCTTCGCCCGTCGGCCAACGCCACGAAGTCACCACGAATATCGGCAAGCTTGGGCGGAGCTTACGGTGAGAGCCATGCTGCGACGCACTTTGCTTCAGCTCGCCTGTGTCACGCTTCCCATCGCCCCGATCGTCGAGCCCGCCCGCGCCGCCGCGCCGGACGGCGCCAAGGTCGTCTATCATCTGTCCGACCTCGACAAGGTCGATTTCGTGCTCGGCAATATCGGCAATCACTATGACGGCATGGGCGGCCCCGAGAACGTCACCATCGCGCTGGTCGTGCACGGCCCAGCGCTGAAGGCTTTCCGCGTTGCCGACGCTACTGCCGACGTGACACAGCAAACCGCCGCGCGGGCGAAATCTGGCTTGCAGCTCAACGCCTGCATCAACACCATGCGGGCGATGAACCTGACGGTCACGGATCTGCTGCCGGGCTTCATCGTCGCCGACAAAGGCGCCGTGGTGCGGCTCGCGCAATTGCAAGGCCAGGGCTTTGCTTATCTGCGGCCGTAAGCTGGCATTTGGCCGGGTTACTCTTCCCCGACCAGATCGCGGCGGCGGCCTTCGAGCGCGGCGGAGTAGCGGCGCAGCACATAGGCCTCGGTGAGGAGCCCGACGACGCGGCGGTCGAGAAACGAATCGACCACCGCAAGCGCCTCCGCCTCGGCGCGGTCGAAGGCGAGCACCGCTTCCTTGACCGCCATGCCCGGCAACAGCATGTCCTCGCGATAGTGCAGCAGATCCTTGATCGACTTGTCCTGCGACGCTTCGACGGCGTGGGCGTCCGCCACCAGAACGAGTCCGACATAGCGGTCGGCCTCGTCGACGGCGATCACATAGGCCGCCGAGCCGAGCGGAAACGTCTCGCGGAACGCCGCGATGGTGGAAGAGGCGTACACCGTCTGGACGTCCTGGCGCATCATTTTCTCGACGGTGAGGTCGCGCATCCAGCCGACATCGGCGGCGCTGCGGATGGTTTCGCCGCGCAGATGGAAGCGCCAGGTCGCGAACGAATAGCCGAATACTTCGCGCGTCATCTGCGCCGAGATGATCACGGCAACGAGCACCGCCGTCGTCAGCCACAAGTCGCCGGTGGTTTCCAGCGCGATGAAGATCATGGTCAACGGCCCGCCGATCACCGCGGCCGACAGCGCGCTCATGCCGATCACGGCATAGGCGTTGGGATCGAAATAGATGGTCGGCCAAAACATCGTCAACCCGACGGCGAGCAGATGGCCGCCGAGCGCCCCGATCAGGAGCGAGGAAAAAAACATCCCGCCGCGGAAACCGGAGCCGAGCGAGGCGATCGAGGCCACGATTTTGAGCACGAAGAGGAGCGCCACGGCGCGAAACGACAAATCGAGCATGCCGGCGACGCGGAGCGCGCCGTGGCCCGACGACATCACCTGCGGCGTTACGATCGCGAGCAGGCCGACGACGAGACCGCCCGCCATGGTGCGCAGCGCCGGACGCAGCCGCAGCCGCGCGAACATGTTTTCGCTGATCGCGACCCCGCGCATGAGAATAATGCCGAGCCCCGACGCCAACAGACCGAGCGTCGCGGCGAGCACGAGATCGTGCGCCACGATGACGGTCTTCTCGGGAGCGACGATACCGAGCTCGGCCGGCGCCAGTTGCCGCGCCACCAAAAAGCCGATCAGCGCCGAGATCCCCACCGGGGCAAGGCTGTTGGGCGAATAGCTGCCGATGATCAGCTCGAAGGCGTAGAAGGCGCCGGCCAGCGGCGCGCCGAACGCACCGGCAATTCCGGCGGCGGCGCCGCAACCGACCAGGATGCGCAGGTCGCCGCGGCGCAGGCGAAAGCCATTGCCGATACGCGAAGCGATGCCGCTCGCCAGCTGCGTATAGCCGGCTTCGAGGCCGACCGAAGCGCCCACCCCGCTCGACCATACCGTCTGCGCGGCGACGATGATGCTGCCGAGAAGCGACATGCGGCCGCCATGCAGCGCATTGGCTTCGATAGGATCGATTTCGCGTTCCGGCCGCCATCGCCTGATGACTTCGGTGGCGATGCCAAAAATCAAGCCGCCGGCGAGCGGCACCGAGAGCGCCAAAACCGGATTGAGCATGAGCCGCGCCGAGAGCCGCTCGCCGTGCTCAAGATTGAAAAACAGTTCATGCAGCAGATCGACGGCGTCGCCCATGGCTGAGACGACGAAACCCCCGAGCACGCCGACCAGCGCCGCCAGCGCAATCAGGCTCAATTCCCGCGCCCGCACCACGGCGCGCAGGCGCCGCGGTATTTCGAGCTGGGTAGCAATTCTAGCGATCAAGGCGCGTCACCGGCTGGACCAATGGATTGTAGAATGGGCATGGCGCCGCGGGCGAACAGCCGGACCGCAGAGTTAATTCCGCGGGCGAGTTGCGATCGCGCCGGCGCGACGTAAATGCAGCTAAGGCGCCCGCAACGCGATCCTTGCCGCGGGCCGCCGCGGAACCCGCAGCGGCACCGCGTCGTTTCCTCACCGGGCTTTGCCAGGAGCGCGTCATGCAACGGCCAATCCAAACAATCATCGCGACATCCGTCGCAGGAATCGTTTCACTCACCGTGATCCCGCTGTTGGCGCAGACGGGGTCCGGTCTCATCGAAGGCACTACCGCATTTGGCGACTGGCGTTCCGACCATCCGGGGACGCGGAGGTTGATCAGGCCGCAAGATTTGCCGGCACCCGATCCCGCCCAATCGGTACGGAACGTCGTCAGAATAGTGCAGCGTAGCGACCAAAAGCCAATCGTCCCAAACGGCTTTGAAGTCAACCTTTTTGCCTCCAATCTGAGCGAGCCGCGACTTATTCGCACAGCGCCGAACGGCGATCTGTTCGTCGCCGAGAGCGACGCCGGGCGCATTCGCGTCATTCGTGGGAACGGCGCCGCAGCGGCAGAGCCTTCGATGTTTGCCTCCGGGCTCGGCTATCCGTTCGGCATGGCGTTCTACCCGCCGGGTCCCGATCCGCAATGGGTTTATATCGGCAATACCGGTTCGATGATCCGTTTCCCCTATCGCAACGGCGACACCACCGCGCGCGGGCCCGCCGAGACGATCGTCCCGCATCTGCCGACCGGCGGTCACCACACCCGCGATGTCGTATTCTCACCGGATGGGAAAACAATGTACGTGTCGGTTGGTTCGGCCTCGAACGATGCCGAGACTATGCGCAACGCGGTAAACGAACTGCCGACATATCCTGGCGAACCTCCGCCCGGCGCCACGTGGGCCAACGAAACCGATCGCGCGGACGTTCTGGCCTTCGACCCGCAGGGTCACAACGGCAGGATTTTCGCAACTGGGCTGCGCAATTGCGTCGGCATGGCCATCGATCCCTCGAACAATACCGTGTGGTGCTCGACCAATGAGCGCGACGGCCTCGGCGACGACGTGCCGCCGGACTACATTACGCGCGTGCGCCAAGGCGCCTTCTACGGCTGGCCCTGGTACTATATCGGCGCCAATGAGGATCCCCGTCACAAGGGCGAGCGGCCGGACCTCAAGGACAAGATCACAATTCCCGATGTGCTCATCGAAGCCCATTCGGCCTCGCTCGGCATGACGTTCTATGACGGCACGCAATTTCCGGCGGACTATCGCGGCAATATTTTCGCCGCCGAGCACGGCTCGTGGAACCGGTCGAAACGCACCGGCTACAAAATCATCCGCGTCATCGTGAAGGACGGCGTGCCGACCGGCGAATACGAGGATTTCGCCACCGGCTTCGTGATCAGCGATTCCGAGGTCTGGGGCCGCCCGGTCGGCGTCGCCGTGGACAAGGACGGCGCGCTTTTGATCTCCGAGGACGCGAGCGGCACCATCTGGCGCATCACCTATACCGGCAAGACCGCTCAAGCGCAGTAAGTGTCCTTCTTTCTTTTCTCCGGGCGGAGGTTGAGCTAAGCGCGGCTCACGGGCTCTGAAACCCCGTGCCGGGACGGAGCGACTTCGCCATGCGCGCGACGATCGGGTCGTAGGTCTGCTTCGCCGACGCCGGATATGAGATGACAAAATCCTCCTGCATCTGCGCATTGTGGGACAAAAGATGCTTTTCATAGAAAATATCGTCGCCCTTCGTCCCGGAAATGACGAACCAATTGTTGCCGTGGTCCTGGTAGGTGATGACCGAGCCGGCGGTGAGGTTCTTCACAATAAAATCTCGATAGGTGGCGACGGTAAAATCGAGCGTGTTGTATAAGGCGGAAATGGTGAAATCGGCGCCGTCCGCACTCTTGAACGTCCGGCCGTCGTCAGCGTCGGGCGGCCGCTGCATTTTGAATATTTCCGGATAGTCGATCGTGGTGCCGTAGCGGTCGTTTTGATAGGTCAGCCAAGTGTCGGCGCCGGCGGCGGAGGCGAACAAGGCCGCGGCCAAGGCGGCCAACCCGACGAAGGCATAATGACAAACTTCGGACCATGCTGGTATCCTTTGGCGCATCTGAGTCCGGGAGGCAATTATGTGCCAACATTGCTTAGACGCTGGAATGACGCACGAGGTTCTCGCACGGCGCGGCTTTCTAAGGCTTGCGGCCGGCGCGGCCGCTGGCCTTGCGATCGCCTCGCAGGCGCAGGCCGCTCCGGTCAAGACGCCGCCGAAGCCGGAGAACGTCATTTCGCCGAACGACGCGGTCGGCCGGCTGATGAAGGGCAACGCACGTTACGTTGACGGCGTCACCCGACGGCATGATTTCAGGCATGAACGCGAGCCGTTGAGCAAAGGGCAAAATCCCTTCGCCGCGGTGCTGAGCTGCGCCGATTCCCGCATCGCCCCCGAATATTGCTTCGATACCGCGCGCGGCGATCTGTTCGTTTGCCGCGTCGCCGGCAATTTCGCCAGCGACGAGATGATCGCCAGTCTCGAATATGCCGTGCAGGTGCTCAACACGCCGCTCATTTTGGTGCTCGGCCACGAATCCTGCGGTGCGGTCGATGCCACCATCAAATCGGTGACCGACGGCACCACGCTTCCCGGTCACCTGCCGTCGCTGGTCGATGCCATCAAACCGGCGGTCGACGCGGTCAAAGGCCAGCCCGGCGACATGCTGGCCAACGCGATCCGCAGCAATGTCACGCTCAATGTCGAAAAACTTAAAAATGCCGGGCCGATCCTGAGCGCAGCCGCCAGCGGCAATAAAATCCGCATTGTCGGCGGCATCTACCTGCTCAAAACCGGGCGCGTGGAACTTTTGGGCTGACGTTTCGTTTTCAGGAAAGCCCAAACAACGGCGCGGCGGCTCGCCACCCGCCGATTGCCGGCGCCTGCCGCCGCAAGGAATTTTTTACGCTGTTTGGCCATAGTCTTTACCTTGGTCGTGTGTGGCGTAGCGTGAGGTCGTGCGATGTCAATCGCTGCTAATTCCATTGTAAAATCATCAAGTTACCTGGTGCCTCCGCGGTGCTTATGGGCTGGCCTTGCCGTCCTCGCCGGGCTCATCCTTTTACCAAGCCTAGCGCAAAGCGCGGCCGGGTCCGCCGACCGCGACGCCGCCGCTTCGCACCCGCACGTCTATCTGATGCGCGGCCTTCTCAACATTTTTTCGCTCGGTATGGACCAGATGGCCGTGCAGCTGGCGCGCCACGGCATCGATGCCAGCGTCTATAACCACTCGGTTGCCGAAGGTGTCGTCGGCGATATCGTCGCGAAATACCGCGCCGGCGATCACGGCCCCTATATTCTGGTCGGCCATTCGCTCGGCGCCGATGCCGTGATGACCATGGCGCAGGAATTAAATGCGCGCGGCATCCCGGTCGCGCTGGTGGTGCCGTTCGACGGCACCGGCTCTTATCTGGCGACGCGCAACGTCGCCTGCGTGCTCAACCTGACGCAGCGGGAATACGCTTACATGCGGCCCGGCGCCGGTTTCCACGGCAGTCTGCGCAATGTCGATGTCAGCAGCGATACCTCGATTGATCATTTCACCATCGATAAATCGCCGCGGCTGCAAGCCGTGGCCATGAACGCGATCCTGCAAGCCGCGCATGCGGAATCCTGCCGGCCCGGCCCCAACGGTCCGACCGTGGCATCGCCGAAAGAAGCGCCGTGGCCGAAGGAAGCCTCTCCGGCCAAGAGCGCCTCGCCGACGCTACGCGCCGGTTACGAGGGCTGAACGCCGCACTCCCCGCCCGCACGGCACGGCTGATAAGCGGCGGAAACCGGTATCGGCCTTCGCCGCAAATCCCTCTATAATGGTTCTAAGGCCCGTTGGAGAACGGGCCAATCGACCTATCCTGGCGAAGGATGTGGCCTATGCCAGTGACTTATGAGTCTTGGCTGGTTTTGCTCTCGATCGGCATGGCGATTCAAGGCGCCTATGTCGGCTTGAGTCTCGCGGTGCAGATTGGCGGCGCCACCGGCATGCGCCGGCGGCTGTTGCTGGCGGGCGCGGCGTTTTCGCTCGCGGTCGCGATCTGGACCATGCATTTCATCGGCATGCTGGCGGCACGGCTGCCGTTCCAGGTCGATTACCTGGTTTTCCCGACGCTGCTGTCGTTTCTGGTCTGCGTCATCGTCGTCGGCGCTGCGGTCTACGCAACGAGCTCTGGCCCGCTCACTTTGCTGCGCCTGACATTGTCCGCCTGCCTGATGGGCGGCGGCATTTTCACCATGCACTACATCGGCATGAGCGCGCTCGGCGCCAGCGCCTACATGATTCATGACCGCTATTATGTCGCCGCCAGCATGGCGATCGCCATTGCGGCGTCGGGATTGGCGCTGTGGCTCGCGACCGGACGCGGCGGACGGCCGCCGCTCGTTCTGTCCGCGGTTGCCTTCGGCATTGCCGTTTCCGGAATGCACTATACGGCGATGGCGGGTCTGACGCTGTTGCCGTTCGCGTCGGCGCCGGCGAGCGCGCCGGCCTTGTCGAGCGACTTGCTCGCCATCATCGTCGCCGTCGTGGCGTTCTGTCTGTCCGGCATATTCCTCCTGACGCTTATGCCTGAACCGGCGCGCTCGGCGCCGGGCATGATGTCAATCTCGGGCGATGTGCAATCGGCCACCCCGGCAGCCGAGCCGCCGGAGCGGCCAGCGGCACTACCGGTCACGGCTGCGGCGCAAGGCGCCAATGGCCACGGCGCCAATCCCGAATTCGGCCGCGGCACCTATTCGCCGCTCGGTGGCGTCGGCGGACCGCCGCGCCGCATCGCCCGTCACTTACCGATCGAACGCGACGGCGCAACGCATTTCGTTGCCGTCGAGGACGTGGTCGCGATCCACGCCAATGCGCATTACACCTATATCTTCGACGGCAACGACAAGCTGTTCTGCCCGCTGGCCATCGGCGACGTCGAATCGCGCCTCGACAATTCTCGCTTCGTGCGCATCCATCGCAGTCACATCGTCGCTATCGATCGCGTCGTCGGCTACAAGCGGTCCGGCGACAATGAGCTGGTCGAGATGGACGCCCGCCACGACTATGTGGTGCCGGTCGCAAGGAGCCGGATTGGCTGGCTGAAAACGCGCGTCGCGGCGCTGACCGGGGACGATCCCGCGGTAGCCTTGCGGCGCCGGCACCATTTTGCATCGCAATAGAAATTATCGGGTTCGCGCACCTTCCGGTGAATTGCGTCAGTTACACTGACGCAATTCGTGCAACAATACCGCCGTCTGTGCAGATTCTTGACATTCGGTGCATCCCGCATCTCATTGGTGCACCGATCATTGCTGCTGCGCTGCACAACTCGCCACAATTCATCCTTTAAAGACACGAACCGGTATTGGGCGCAGAGTCCGGCAAAGGCCGCGGTGATGACCGCAGGCTCAGTCGTATGCGCAAGGGAGGATGCCCGTGATACCTGGAGCCTTTAACTATCATCGTCCCACATCCGTGAAAGATGCGGTCGCGCTCCTTGCCAAGCTCGGCGATGACGGCCGGGCGCTTGCCGGCGGGCACAGCCTCATTCCGACGATGAAGTTGCGGCTCGCCACGCCGGCCGATCTGGTCGATCTCGCGGGCATCTCCGAACTCAAAGGCGTCCGCGCCGACGGCAACGACATCGTCATCGGCGCCATGACGACGCAGCACGATCTGATCGGCTCCGACCTATTGGCTGCCAAGATCCCGATCCTGCGCGAAACCTCGCTGCAGATCGCCGATCCGCAAGTGCGCTATCTCGGCACGCTCGGCGGCAATGTCGCCAACGGCGATCCCGCCAACGACATGCCAGCGCTGATGATGTGCCTCAACGCGACCTTCCATGTTGCCGGCAATAGCGGCGAGCGACGCGTCGCAGCCCGCCAGTTCTATCAAGGCACCTATGTCACAGCGCTCGGGACGGGCGACGTACTCACCGCCGTTCGCATTCCGGTGCCCCCCGCGGGCCACGGTTACGCTTACGAGAAACTAAAGCGCAAGATCGGCGACTTTGCGACGGCGGCCGCCGCCGTGGTGCTCACCATGAAAGGCGGCAAGGTGGAGACGTGCTCGATCGGATTGACCAATGTCGCGCCGACGCCGCTCTGGGCCGAAGAAGCGGCAAAAATCCTCGTCGGCTCGACGCTCGATGCTGCGACGGTGAAGAAGGCCGTCGCCGCCGCCGAAGCGATCACCGCGCCCGCCGAAGACGCCCGTGGACCCGTGCTCTACCGCACCAAGATGGCGGGCGTGATGCTCACGCGCGCTTTGGCCCGCGCCAAATCGCTCGCTCGCGGTTAAGGGAGAAAAACGATGGCCAAATCCCAAGTCGCCATGAAGGTGAACGGCAAGGCCGTCGAAGCTCTGGTCGAGCCGCGCACTTTGCTCATCCATTTCCTGCGCGAGCAGCTCAGTCTCACCGGGCCGCATATCGGCTGCGATACCAGCCATTGCGGCGCCTGCACCGTCGATCTCGATGGCAAGTCGGTGAAATCCTGCACCGTGTTCGCCATCCAGGCCAACGGCGCCGACATCGTCACCATCGAAGGCATCGCCCATCCCGACGGCACGCTGCACGCGTTGCAGGAAGGCTTTCGCCAAATGCACGGGCTGCAATGCGGCTTCTGCACGCCGGGAATGATCACGCGCGCTTATCGGTTGCTGCAGGAAAACAAGAACCCCTCCGAAGAGGAAATCCGCTACGGCATCTCAGGGAATCTCTGCCGCTGCACCGGTTATCAGAACATCGTCAAAGCCATTCAATTCGCCGCCGCCAAGCTCAACGGCGTGCCGTTCCAGGAGGCCGCAGAATGAACGACATGACCCCCACCTCCGCCGAACGCGCCGAGAAGCTCGAAGGCTTGGGCTGCAAGCGAAAGCGCGTCGAAGACATCCGCTTCACCCAAGGCAAGGGCAATTACGTCGACGATCTCAAATTGCCCAACATGCTCTACGGCGAGTTCAACCGCTCGCCCTATGCGCATGCCCGCATCAAGAAGATCGACACCACAAAAGCCGCGGCGGTGCCCGGCGTGGTCGCGGTGCTCACCGCCGAGACGCTAAAGACCGTCAACCTCGCCTGGATGCCGACGCTCGCCGGCGACGTTCAGATGGTGCTCGCCGACGGCAAGGTTCTGTTCCAGAACCAGGAAGTCGCCTTCGTCATCGCCGAGGACCGCTATGTCGCGGCCGATGCCGCCGACCTGGTCGAGGTCGAGTACGAAGGCCTGCCGGCCCTTGTCGATCCGATGAAGGCGATGGCGCCGGACGCGCCGATGATCCGCGAGGATCTCAAGGGCAAGACCGAAGGCGCGCACGGCAAGCGCAAGCATTACAACAATATCTTTTCCTGGCAGGCCGGCGACAAGGCGGCCACCGACGCCGCGTTCGCGAAGGCCGAAGTGACGATCAATGAGTTCATCGTCTATCCGCGCGTGCATCCCTGCCCGCTCGAGACCTGCTGCTGCGTCGCCTCATTCGACAAGATCAAGAGCGAGTTGACGCTCTATGGCACGTTCCAGGCGCCGCACGTCATCCGCACCGTCGGCTCGCTGATCTCGAAAATCCCCGAGCACAAGATCCACGTCATCGCCCCCGACATCGGCGGCGGCTTCGGCAACAAGGTCGGTGCTTATCCGGGTTATATCTGCTCGATCGTCGCCTCGATCGTGACCGGCCGCCCGGTGAAATGGTCCGAGAGCCGCATCGATAATCTCTCCACCACCGCGTTCGCGCGCGACTTCCACATGCAGATGGAAATCGCCGCGACCAAGGATGGCAAGGTGACGGCGATGCGCTGCTACACCATCGCCGACCACGGTGCGTTCGACGCCTGCGCCAACGCCAGCAAATGGCCGGCCGGGCTGTTTTCCATCATCAGCGGGTCCTACGATTTCCCGGCCGCGTACTGCCTGGTCGACGGCGTCTATACTAACAAGGCGCCGGGCGGCGTCGCCTATCGCTGCTCGTTCCGCGTCACCGAGGCGGCCTATTGCATCGAGCGCGGCATGGACATCATGGCGCAAAAACTCGGCATGGACCCCGCCGAGTTCCGCATGAAGAACCTGATCCGCCGCGAGCAATTCCCGTACACCTCGGCGTTCGGCTGGCAGTACGATTCCGGCGACTATCAGACCGCGATGACCAAGGTGATGGAGGCGGTCAACTACAAGAAGCTGCGCGAGGAACAGAAGGCCAAACGCGACGCCTTCAAGCGCGGCGAGACGCGCGAGCTGATGGGCATCGGCGTTATCCACTTCACCGAGATCGTCGGCGCCGGGCCGTCGCGCGCCTGCGACATTCTCGGCATCGCCATGTTCGATTCGGCGGAAATCCGCATCCACCCGACCGGCTCCGGCATTTGCCGGCTCGGCACCAAGTCGCAGGGCCAGGGTCACGAGACGACCTATGCCCAGATCATCGCCAGCGAACTCGGCATTGCCGCCGACAACATCATGGTCGAGGAAGGCAATACCGACACGGCGCCCTACGGGCTCGGCACCTACGGCTCGCGCTCGACGCCGGTGTCTGGCGCCGCCACCGCGATGGCGTGCCGCAAGATCAAAGCCAAAGCGCAGATGATCGCGGCCTATATGCTGGAAGTGCACGACGACGATCTCGAATGGGACGTCGATCGCTTCCGGGTGCGCGGCAATCCCGAGCGCTTCAAGACCATGACCGAACTCGCCTGGGCGGCCTATCACGAAGTGCCGCCCGGCATGGAGCCCGGACTGGAAGCGGTCGACTATTATGATCCGCCGAATTTCACGTTTCCGTTCGGCGCCTATATTTGCGTCGTCGATGTCGACGTCGACACCGGTGGGGTCAAGGTGCGCCGCTTCTACGCGCTCGACGATTGCGGCACCCGCATCAATCCGATGATCATCGAGGGCCAGATCCACGGCGGGCTGACCGAAGCCTTCGCCATCGCCATGGGCCAGGAAATCCACTACGACGAGGACGGCAACGTCACCACCGCGTCGTTCCTGGATTATTTCCTCCCCACCGCGGTCGAGACGCCGCATTGGGAAACCGACTGGACCACGACGCCGTCGCCGCATCACCCGATTGGCGCCAAGGGCGTCGGCGAAAGCCCCAATGTCGGCGGCGTACCGTGCTTCTCGAACGCGATCAATGACGCGTTCGCGTTCCTCGGCTCGACCCATATCCAGATGCCGCACGACCATTGGCGCCTCTGGACCGCGGCGGAGAAGCTCGGGCTGCATGGGTGAATGGGCGTCGGCGGAACACCATATGAGATGGCATGACGCTCAAGCGCGAAGACATCTCGGATAAGCTCGCCGCCGTCGGCTATATCGCGGATCGCGACATCGCCACCGCTTTGTGGCTGATGGATTTCCTCAAGCGGCCGCTGCTGCTCGAAGGCGAAGCCGGTGTCGGCAAGACCGAGGTCGGCAAGGCGCTTGCTGCCGTGCATGGCGCGGAATTGATCCGGCTGCAATGCTATGAAGGCCTCGACCAGAACGCAGCGCTCTATGAGTGGAATTACCAGCGCCAGCTTCTCGCCATCAAAACCCGCGAAGGCGCCGGCGAGAAAGCCGACACCATCGAGGAGCATATATTCTCCGAAAAATATCTGCTGGAACGGCCGCTGCTTGCCGCCATTCGCCGCGTCTCGCCGCCGGTGCTGCTGATCGACGAAGTGGACCGCGCCGACGAGGAGTTCGAGGCGTTCCTGCTTGAGCTTCTATCCGATTTTCAGGTCAGCATTCCCGAACTCGGCACCATCAAGGCGGTCTCGATCCCCCGCGTGGTGCTGACCTCGAACGGCACGCGCGAATTATCCGACGCGCTGCGGCGGCGCTGCCTTTACCACTATGCGGATTTTCCCGAGGTCGACCGCGAGGCAAAAATCATCCTCACCAGGACGCCCGGCATCGACACCACGCTTGCGTTGCAGATCGCGCGCATGGTGGCGGTTGTGCGCAAGGAAGATTTGCGAAAAGTGCCGGGCGTCGCCGAGACGCTCGACTGGGCGGCGACGCTCGCCGGCCTCGACGTACACGATCTGCGGCAGGAACCGGAAACGGTTTACGAGACTATGATTTGTCTGCTCAAGACCCACGAAGATCGCTCGCGCGTCACTCGCGAAGTCAGCGAGCGGCTCCTTGGCAAGGTGGCGTGATGACTCCTCACCCTGAGGTGCGAGCGCAGCGAGCCTCGAAGGGCGGTGGCCCGGGCGTCTCGGCCCTTCATCCTTCGAGGGCCGCTTCGCGGCCACCTCAGGATGAGGGGTATTCGTTCGGCGCCCGCCGCCGGCTCGCCGGCTTTGCCCACACGCTGCGCGATAACGGATTTCAGGTCGGCATTGCCGAAACGGCCGACGCGCTTCAGGTGCTCGCGTCCCCTGCCGCGCTGCGCGAAAGCTCGCTTAAGCCGGCGATGCGGTCGCTGTTCTGCGCGACGCATTCCGACTGGGAGAAATTCGACGACATTTTCGACGCCTACTGGCGCGGCCGCGACATGCGGCAGCGCCAAGTGCTCTCCGGCTCACCGGTCGCGAGCCATGCCCCGGCGCGCCGCCTCGCCGAAGCCCACGTCCCGCAAGAAGCGCTCGGCCTGCCCGATCATGTCGAGCGGCGCGCCGACGGCGACGGCGAAAGCCCAGCCGACGGCCGCGGCCGCCGCGAAGGCGCTTCACGTGCGGAGGCACTGTCGGCTACCGACCTTCGTCACATCGTCGATCCTGACGATATCGCCGCGACGCACGCGCTCGCCGCGCGGCTGGCGCGGGCGATGCGCGCCCGCCTGGTGCGCCGCGAGCAAATCCGCCGCCGCGGCCGGCGGCTCGATCTGCGCCGCACCATTCACCGCAATATCTCGCATGGCGGCACGCTGATCGAGCTCGCCTGGCGCCGCCGCAAGATCAAACCGCTGCGGCTCGTCGTGCTGCTCGACGCCTCCGGCTCGATGAGCCTTTACACCGCGTTCTTCGTGCGTTTTCTGCACGGCGTCGTCGACGCCTTCCGTGAGGCCGAGGCCTTCGTCTTCCACACCCGGCTCGCTCACGTCTCGCCGTCGCTGCGCGACCGCGACGTCACCCGCGCCGTCGAAAAACTGTCGCTGATGGCGCAAGGCATCGGCGGCGGCACCCGCATCGGCGAGAGCCTTGCCACCTTCAATCGCTGGCACGCGCGGCGCGTCATCAATTCGCGCACCGCCGTCATGATCGTCTCCGACGGCTACGATACCGGCGAGCCCGGACAACTTGGCGAGCAGATGCACCGCCTACGCCGACACTGCCGCAAAATCATCTGGCTCAATCCGCTGATCGGCTGGCGGGACTACTCTCCGCAGGCGCGCGGCATGCAGGCAGCGCTGCCCTATGTCGATCTGTTCGCGCCGGCGCACAATCTCGAAAGTCTTGCCGCGCTCGAACCCTATCTGGCGAAGGTCTGATCGCATGAACCGCGCCGACGACATTCTCGACATCATTTCGACGCGCAAATCGGCCGGCGTGCCTTTTGCCTTGGCGACCGTCGTGCGCACCGTGGCGGCGACCGCAGCCAAAGCCGGCGCCAAGGCGGTGATCCTGCCGGACGGCACCATCTCCGAAGGCTGGATCGGCGGCGGCTGCGCGCGCGCCGCCGTGCTCAAGGCGGCGCGCGACGCGCTTGCCGACGGCAAGTCGCGGCTCGTCTCGGTGGCGCCGCCCGATGAACTCGAAGGCCAGGGCCATAAGGCCGGCGAGGAACAAGGCGGCGTGCACTTTGCCAAGAACATGTGCCCGAGCCAGGGCACCATGGATGTTTTCGTCGAGCCGGTGCTGCCGCAGCCGCAGGTCGTGATCTGCGGCTCGAGCCCGGTCGCCGTCGCCATTGCCGATCTGGCGCGGCGGTCCGGCTTCGCCGTCACCGTCTGCGCACCAACGGCCGAGCAGGCCGCCTTCACCGAAGCCGACCGCCGCATCGAAGGCTTTGCGCTGCCGGTCGACGAGGCCGCCGCGCGCTATGTCGTCGTCTCGACGCAAGGCCGCGGCGACGAAGCAGCGTTACTGGCGGCGCTGGCGGTCGATGCCGATTACATTGCTTTCGTCGGCAGCCGCAAAAAAGCCGAGGCACTAAAGGCGGCGCTTTCGGAACGCGGCGTCACCGCCGAGCGGCTGGCGAAGCTGAAAGCGCCCGCCGGCCTCGATCTCGGCGCCATCACGCCCGACGAAATCGCAATTTCGATTCTTGCCGAAATCGTCGCAGTGCGCCGCGGCAAGGCGGCGCGCGGCACCGCTCACGCGGGCGATTAACGCGCCGCTTGATCGTCAGGCGGCTCCGGTCAGCGCCGCGACTTTTCTGATATGCGCGACAGCCGCGTCCGCTCCCGTCGTCTTGGTTAAGAGATCGAGCGTGACGTCATTGTCGTCGCCGACCGGCGCCAGCGCCGAATCGAGATAACTCTTGGCGTGGGGATCGCGCGCGATAGACGCTTTCAGAGCCAGGAGCCATACGATCATGCCAGCCAATACGGCATGTTTGGAGAGCGCTTGCCACACAAAGCGCGGCCAAAAGATAAAGACGCTTTCGCGCGGCAATCCGGGCCGGCGCTCGGAAGGGTGTTTCAAGCGGAACAGGCCGCTTTGCAGCGGATGAAGGTTTTCGAGCGGAACCATCATCGCAAACGCGACCAGGAGTTTGACAAGACTGCCAACCGGCACGCCGGTCGCCGCCGCGCGCCGCAGCAGCGTCTTCATGTGCGCCGGCGTGTAATAGAGCGTCCAGGCCTCGCGGTAGATCGCCGCCCAGGCCTTCCGGCTCATCTTGGCGTGCCCGGTGCAGACGTGCTCGGCGTCGTAATTGTTGAGGTCGCCTTCCATTGCGACGCCGTTTTTCCATAACGCCTGATGATCTTCCGAGCCCGGCAGCGGCGTGAGCAGGAAAAACTCGATGATATCGAGCGGCAATTCCTTCTGGATGATGGCGATATCGCGCCGGATCGTTTCGGGCGTGTCGGCCGGGAAACCCAGGATGTAACCGGCGAGCGTGATGATGCCCTGCACTTTCCAAGCGAGCAGCATTTTGCGGTATTCGGTGATCTTGTTCTGGCGCTTCTTGGCCGCCGCCAGATTGTCCGGATTGACGTTCTCAAGCCCGATGAACACGCGGGTGACACCGGCGCGCTTGGCTTTGACGATAAAATTATCGATCTTGTGGCAAAGCGTATCGACCTGGATCATCAGGCCGAGCGGAATGCCGTCGATTTCGCGCAGCTTGATCAGACGATCGAAGATCGCTTCCCACTCTTCGTTGCGCGCGAAATTATCGTCGGTGATGAAGAACCTGTGGATGCCTTGCGCCCAGTTCAGCCGCACCAGATGCTCGACGTCATCGGCCGAACGAAACCGCGACTTGCGGCCCTGCACATTGATGATGGTGCAGAACGAGCACTGATAGGGACAGCCGCGGCCCGCATCGAAGCTCGCGCTCAGACCGAGCGTGCGCGTCACGTAGCGCTTCGGCAGGAACGGCACCGGCGTGCCGTTCATCGCCGGCAGGTCCTTCATGAAATTGTATAGCGGGGCGAGCCGGCCGGCGGCGGCGTCGCGCAAGACTTCGTCGAACCGGTTCTCGGCTTCGCCGGCAAACATGGCAATGCCCATGTCGCGGCAGGCATCGAGCTCGATCGCGCGGCCATCCAGCATCGACAGGCAGCCCGAGACATGGAATCCGCCCATCGCGACCGGCACTTCGGCCGCGCGAAACGGCCGCGCAATATCGAGCGCGCGCGGATACTGGTTCGACTGGACGCCGACCAGGCCGATGAGGCCGAAATTGTCATGGGACCGCAAGCGCGCGAGCAGCGCCGCCATATCGATGCGCGTATTGGTCTCGTCGATCACCGTGATATCGATGGCGATGTCCGGGCCGAGCACCTGCCGCTCGGCGCAATCGCGTGCGATGCCGTAGAGCGCGGCGAGCGAATTCGACGGGATCAGCGCCCGCCACCAGCGGATCACGTATCCATCGTCGTCGTAATGTGATGGCTTGATCAGAACGAGTTGAAAACGCTGCCCGGCACCCATTAGCCACCCTAGCACCCTCCATCGGCAGAGTTGGTGCTAAAATGAACCGGCAATCTGTGCAGCAATTGCGGCCCGTTTTCGGGTTCTGGCCTAGGATGGCCGCCGCAGCCGAGACGTTTTCGCCCTGACGGCATGAATCTTGGTGCGGCCGGCCTCGCGCGCGGCCTGCTGCAAGTCGCGGCGGATTTCGTCGCGCTTTTCGTGGATTGACGCGATCACCGGCCCGGCCGGAATGCCGAGACCGACCAGAACCGCCTCGGAGAGTTGCAGACTTGCCTCCACGGTCTCGGGCACCGCGTCGCTGGCGCCGAGCTGATAGAGATGCCGCGCGTGATTGGCGTCACGCGCCCGCGACACGATGAGAATGTCGGGGCGCATGGCGCGCACGTGTTCGACCACGTCATCGATCAGGTCGCGGTCATGGATGGTGATGACGACGCCTGAGGCATCGGCTAGGCCGCAAATCTTGAGAAACTCCGGATCGGTCGCGTCGCCGTAATAGACCTCGTGACCGTCGCGGCGGTCATGGGTCACGGTATGGGAATCGGAATCGGCGGCGATATAGGCAATGCCGTGCTCCTTCAAGAGCGCGCACACCATCTTGCCGACGCGGCCGTAGCCGACGACGATCGCGTGTTTGCCACCGCCGCTCGGGCGCGCCGTCAACTCCGACGGCGCGGCGCCCGAGGTCCGCAGCCGCGACGCGGCGCGCCGTCCCGCGAATGCCAACACCGGAATGAGCGCCATGGTCACCGAGGTGACAGCAAGCGCGAAGCTCGAAAGCCGCGCGTCGATCTGGCCGAGTTCCGCCGCCGCGCCGATGCCGACAAAGGCAAATTCGCCGCCCGGCCCGAGCAATAGCCCCATCTCGATCGCGACCGGCCACGAGATGCGGAACAGCCTGGCAAGGCCGGTAATGAGCAGCGCCTTGACGGCGATCAAAGCGACGACCGCGGCGGCGAGCAATAACGGCACGCGCAACAATTCGCGCACGTCGATGTCCATGCCGACGGTGAAAAAGAAAATGCCGAGCAATAGCCCCTTGAACGGCTCGATGGTCGCTTCGATGGCTTTGCGGTATTCGGTTTCCGCCAGAAGCAGTCCGGCGACGAAGGCGCCGAGCGCCATCGACAGGCCGGCCTGATTGGCGATGACGCCGGCCGCGATGATGACGAACAGAGCGGTGGCGATGAAAAGGTCGCGCGAGCGCGTCGCCGCCACCATGCGAAACAGCGGCTGCAGCAGCACGCGGCCGAACACGATAATGACGGCGAGCGCGATGGCGGCCTGCAACAGCGCCCGGCCGAGGCTCGCCAGCACCGAGCCGCCGGCACCGGCCGCGAGAATGGAGATGAACATCAGGATCGGGATGACGGCGAGATCCTGCAACAGCAGCACGGCAAAGCTTGAGCGGCCGACATTGGTGGTCAGCCGTTCCTGGCTCGACAACAGTTCGAGCACGATTGCGGTCGACGACAATGACAGGCTTGAGCCGAGGATGATCGCTGCGGAGAGGCTGGCTCCGCCGTAAGCCACGACGCCGGCAAGAAGCGCGGTGGTGATAAGCACCTGCAGACCGCCGAGCCCGAACACCAGCCGCCGCATGGTGAGGAGCCGATGCAGCGACAGTTCGAGCCCGATCAGGAACAAGAGGAATACGATGCCGAGCTCGGCGATGCCGGCGACGTCCTTGGCATCGCCGACCGTGAACCAGAACAAGACCGGAAACGAATTGATCAGCGAGCCCAGCCCGAGCGGACCCAACAGCGCGCCGGCGCCGAGATAACCGAGCACCGGAGAGAAGCCCAGCCGGTTGACGATCGGCACCACGATGCCCGCGGTGCCGAGCACGACCAGCGCATCGCTATAAGCGGCAATATTGATGGTCCCGGCCACGGAAATCTCCGGCGACTGCCCTGCGCCTCATCGCAGATTACGCCGAATTGGGCCAGCCTGATGTCGCTGCCTTCGTGCGGGCCATCATTACGTATTCAGTCACGCCCTGCGCCGGATGTCCGAGGGCGTCGCGCCGTAGCGGCGGCGGAAGGCGCGGTTGAAATAGGACAGGTCGGCAAAGCCCGCCTCGGCGGCGATCTGCCCGATCTTGCGATGACGCCAGCGCGGATCGCGCAACAGTGCCGCGGCCTTTTCTAGGCGTCTTTCCAGCACGTGAAGCGTGAAACTCCTGGCGGTCTCTTGGAGAAGAAGATGAACGTAGCGGGGCGTGACACCAAGCGAGTTCGCCACCGTGACCGCGCTCAGGTCCGGATCGCCGCTTTGGCTTTCGATAACGCAGAGAATGGCGGCAAGACGCATCTGGCGATCCATGACGCTTTGTCGCGACTGCGACATGTGGCGTTCACGATCGAACAAACAGCGGACTCAAGTGAAGCCATGATTCACTGTGCGCATAGGGGCCGAGTGCGTTGCGGGATAAAATCGAGTTCGTTACATTCTGGTAATGCACCGCTTAAGCGTTCAGATGCCTGCGAAGTTTCGGTGCATTACTGGCGGTGCGCGGCGTCGCGGATATCGGAGGGTGTCGCAGCAAAATGCCGGCGGAAGGCGCGGTTGAAATAGGACAGGTCGGTGAAACCCGCCTCCGCGGCAATGTCGGCGAATTCTGACGGCTGTGATCGTTCGTCCCGGGCTGAACTACCGGTTCTGATCCGCCGCGAAGATCGGCAACCGCCGCATCGACTTGGCCGGCGCACCGGCGAACACCGTGTTGACGCAACGGCAAACTTTACGCAGCATTCGTTGCCGGCCGCGCCCGCGGCCAAGTCCGGGTGAATGCTCCCATGACCGACATGACCATCACAGCAATTCGCACGACAATGCTGCACGTGCCATGGCCCGATACGCCGTGGCTCAAGGGCCACGCCTTTGGCGACAGCCGCGGCTTTCTGGTGCTCGAAGTCGAGACCAAAGGCGGCATCACCGGCATGGGCTATCTGTTCCTGTTCCGCCCGGCGATGAAAACGATCGTCGCCTGCCTCGAAGAGTCGATCATCCCGCGCGTCATCGGCAAGGACGCAAGCGCCGTCGAGGCGATCTGGCAAGATCTGTGGACGACCACCGTCACCTATGGCCGCGGCGGCATCGCGGTCATGGCGATGTCGGCGCTCGACATCGCGCTGTGGGACGCGCTCGGCAAGCGCGCCAATCTGCCGCTGCACCGGCTGTGGGGCCATTATCGATCGCAGCTGCCGGCCTACGGCTCCGGGTGCTTCCGCGGCTCGGGCGGCGACGGCATGATCGCCAAGGCGCTGCACTATAAGGGGCGCGGCTACAAGGCGATCAAGATGCAGGTCGCCCACACCGCCGACCTCGCGACCGATCTCGATAACGTCAAGCGCATGCGCGAAGCGGTCGGGCCGGGCATCGACATCATGATCGACGTCAATATGGGCTGGACCGCCGACGTCGCCATTCTGATGGGCCGCAAATTCCAGGACTATGACGTGTACTGGCTCGAGGAGCCGGTGGTGCCGGACGATTTTGCCGGATACCTGCGCATCGCCCAAAAACTCGATCTGCGCATCGTCGGCGGCGAAACCCATTTCACGCGTTTCGATCTCAAGCCGTTTTTCGAGAACCCTCACCTGCCGATTTTACAGCCCGATCCGATGCGCGGAGGTCTGACCGAGCTGCGCAAGATCGCAACCGTCGCCGATACCTGGGGCATGACGATGGCGCCGCATCTGTTTCCGGAATTGAACGTGCAGCTCCTCGCCTCGATCCCGAACGGTCTGTGGATCGAGGACATGGGACTTGCTGATGATTTGTGGGTCGACCCGGTGCCGGTCGTTAACGGCATGATCACGGCGCCAGAGCGGCCGGGCCACGGCCTTGCCTTCAAGCCGGAGATTTTGCGCGACTACGCGGTGAAGGCCTAGCTGCCAAAATTCCAAAAACTGTTCGGGGCGCCGTCGTAGAAGCCGCTTCGACCGATGATCGCAACCGTGGTGGCGATGAAATCGAACACCGCCGGCGAGAGGATCTTGTATTCGAGACCGCCGAATATGCCGGAAAGACCGGCAACCCCGTAGCATGTCCATTTGTAAAACTGTGCCATCGCTAGCTCCATCGCAGGGGTATGAAACCGACGTTCGCGCAGAGAAGCTTTTCGACCCGGACAAGCGACTTCCCTCGCCGATCACCATGCCTGCCGCCCTGCGCCCACTCTGTGATCGCCAGCACAACAAAGTCGTTTATCTAAGCTATTGAAATATCGATATTTTAGGTGAGCTGGTAGCGGAGGACGGATTTGAACCGCCGACACGCGGATTATGATTCCGCTGCTCTAACCAACTGAGCTACTCCGCCAAACCTGCGCTGCGAGCGCACATTTATGCCACCCAGGCTGCCTTTCCAAGCGGGATTATCCACCGCCTAAAGCTGGGTTGTATCCGCGCCAGCCTGCACGCGCCCCCTATTTATGCTATTGGCGCGAACGACTTACCCATCTGTCGAGGCGTTGGCACTTGCGAGGCGCCACGGTGCATTTCTATCGGATTTGCGGGCTTTCCGTCATAAGCGAGATCGTTCTGCCGGGGCTGATCGCCGGCACCGCCGAAGCTGCGCCGCAGGTGATGATTCGGCGCGGCGCGGTCCCGAAAAATCTCCCCGATCCCAGCGCGGCCGGACCGACCTGGCAGCTTGCGGGCACGCGGTTCCTGCTCTGCATACCGGACATCGCCCGGTTCTTGCTCAATGATGGCAGCGAGATCGTATTCGCGCCGGAATCCCACGAGCGTGCCGCCGATATCCCGATCTTCCTGCTCGGCACCGTGTTCGGCATTTTGCTGCATCAGCGCCGGCAGATCGTGATCCATGCCAGCGCGGTGCGCGTCAACGGCGAGGCCGTGCTGTTCTGCGGGCCATCGGGCGCCGGCAAATCCACCCTCGCGGCGGCGCTGGCGCAGTGCGGCTATCCGCTTATCACCGACGATCTGTGCGCCGTCACGATGGGCGAGACGGGAACGCCGATGGTGCATCCCGACGGGCGCCAATTAAAACTCTGGGCGCAGACCATCGACAAGCTCGATCTCGCGGCGAGCCGCGGCGCTCGCGTGCGCGACACGCTGGAGAAATTCTACGTCGAGCCGAGCCGGGTCTTTAGCGAACCGCTGGTTCTCGGCGCGGTCTATGCGCTGCGCGAGGCGCGCCCGCCTTGTCTGCCAGGAATTGAACGGCCGAATGTGGTCGACTCAGCACTCGTGCTGCGGAAAAACGCCTATCGCCCGCGGCTCGTCAGCCGCATGGGGCAAAAAGCGGATTATTTTCTCGCCGCCGCGACGATCGCCAATAAAGCCGGAATTTTTTATCTCACCAGACCGCTCGACTTCGCGGCGATGCCGGAAGTCATCTCATGGCTGGAGCGACACTGGCGCGACATCGACCTGATGGAGAAAGCGGCGTGACCCGCACCATCTGGCTCGCCTCCTATCCTAAATCCGGCAATACCTGGCTGCGCATGCTGCTCGCAAACCTTGCCGCCAAAGACGGCGAGCCGGCCGACATCAACAACCCGCCGGAATGCAAAGAAATCGCCAGCGCGCGCGGGCCGTTCGATTATATTTCGCTGATCGATTCCGGCCTGCTGACCCACGACGAAGCCGCACGCCTGGCTCGACGCCGCCGGCGTTGAAGTAACGGGCTACCCGATCGCGGAATCTTTCGCGGAAGTTGCCTGTTTTGTCTGATGTCCACAGCCACTATGCAAAACTAAAACTGCACCATACATAGTCTGCGGTGCCGACAATGGGCGAATCGGGAGCCACAAGCATGACAAGGCGCAGCGTTTTGTTAGCCATGCTGACCACGCTGGCGCTGGGATCGTTGCTGTGGACCGCGCCGGCGGCAAAAGCGCGCTCGTCGTATGACGGCAACTGGAGCGTGCTGATCGTGACCGAGGCCGGCTCCTGCGACCGCGCCTACCGCTATGCGCTGGAGATCGTCAACGGCAGGATCACTTACCCCGACCAGACCATCGCCGTTTCCGGCCGCGTCGACGGCAGCGGCCGTGTCTACGTCAGGGTCAGTGCCGGCGGGCAATATGCCAGCGGCTCCGGCCATCTTTCCAGCAATTCCGGCGCCGGCCGCTGGAGCGGACGCGGCTCAACATCGGCGTGCTCCGGCTACTGGCAAGCGGACCGCCGCTAGGCCGCAAGACCAACTAAGCTTTGGCGAACCGGATCAGCGAAAAATGCCCGAGCGGCGGCATTGGCCGGCGTTCCACCACGCGCACGCCGCCGTGACGCGCGGCCCATCGCGCGAGGCGTTCCCAGCCGAATTCCGGCCGCCAGCCGAGCCGGCGCGCCAGCGGCGCGAAGGCGCGTTCCGCGGCGGCGCGCGGGCCTGATTCGGCGCCGAGATGGTTCACCAAGACGATCTCGCCGCCGGGTTTGATGACGCGGGTGAATTCGTCCAGCGTGGTTTCCGGATCCGGCACCGCGGTGATGACATATTGTGCGACGACGACGTCAAACACTGCATCGGCAAAGCCGAGATGCTGGGCATCCATCACCGCTAGCCCCTCGACATTGGTCAGCCGGTGCTCCTTTACGCGCGCCTTGGCTTTGCGCAGCATCGGCACCGATAGATCGACGCCGACCAGCCGGTTCGCCCACGAATAATCGGGCAGCGACAGGCCGGTGCCGACACCGACTTCCAGGATGTGGCCGCCGATGCGCTCGGCCGCCGCGATCGATGCCTTGCGGCCGCGCTCGAACACCGCGCCGAACACGACGTCGTAGATCGGCGCCCAGCGCGCATAGGCTTTGGTGATGCCGGCGCTGTCGAGTTCGTCCGCCATCGCGGCGTGCTTTTCAGCGCGCGGCGGCCAAGTCGGCGCTGTCGGCGTTTAACGCGCGATCCGCCGTCGCGGCACTCACCGTGCCGGCGATGACGCCGCCGCCGAGAACGCGCGCCTGACCCTCGGCGGCGTCATAGAAAACGCAGGCCTGGCCGGGCGACACGCCGTCCTCACCGCCGATCAGCTCGACCTCGATGCCGGCGGCGCTGGCGCGCAGCCAGGCCGGCTGCGGCGGCCGCGTCGAGCGAACCTTCACGTAGATTTCGCGGCGGTGTTGCAGCGCCGCGTCGATCGTGGCGTCGCCGAGCCAATTGACCTCGCGCAGCCGGATGCGGCTGGTGCGCAGCGCCTCGCGCGGACCGACCACGACGCGGCGCGAAGCGGCATCAAGCCGCACGACATAGAGCGGCGAGCCGGTTGCGATGCCCAGCCCGCGGCGCTGGCCGACGGTGAAATGGATGATGCCGTCATGATGGCCGAGCACGCGGCCGTCGATGTCGACGATGTCGCCCGGCCCGGCCGCACCCGGCCGCAGCCGCTCGATGATATCGGCGTAGTGTCCGGTCGGCACGAAGCAGATGTCCTGGCTGTCCTGCTTGTCGGCGACCGACAGCCCGAACTGGCGCGCCAGTTCGCGGGTCTCCGCCTTGGTGCGCTCGCCGAGCGGAAAGCGCAGCAGATCGAGCTGCGGGCGGGTCGTGGCGAACAGGAAATAGCTCTGGTCGCGCTCGGCTTCGCGGGCGCGATAAAGCGCGCGGCTGCCGTCCGGCAAGGCGCGCGAGGCGACGTAATGCCCGGTTGCCAGCACCGCGGCGCCAAGTTCGCGCGCGGTCTGTAGGAGATCGCGGAACTTGATCGACTGATTGCACTCGACGCAAGGCACCGGCGTCTCGCCGGCGACATAGCTCTCGGCAAAACGGTCGATCACTGCTTCCTTGAAGCGGTCCTCGTAGTCGAGGACGTAATGCGGAATGCCGATCCGGGCGGCCACAGCGCGGGCATCATGGATGTCGCGGCCGGCGCAGCAGGCGCCCTTGCGGTGGGTCGCGGCGCCATGGTCGTAAAGCTGCAGCGTGATGCCGACAACGTCATAGCCGGCGTCGGCCAGCAAAGCCGCGGTGACCGAGGAATCCACGCCGCCCGACATGGCGACGACGACGCGCGTGTCGGCCGGCCGTCCCTCGAGATCGAGCGTGTTCAAAGTCATCTCTCGTGCCACGGCCATTACTATAAGCGGCGCGGTGCGCCTCCGCCATGGTCGCGGCCCTTCGCCCACGGGCGGCAAGAATTGCCGAGCCCTGCGCAAGGGCTGCCGGATGCGGCTGCCGCCCGGTTCTCTAACACATTGAATTCATGCGATTTGCGCACCGCGCCGCGGTGGCCCGGTGGTTGCAAGCAGACGTTAGCTTGCCAGTACACATTAGCTTTATGTCGCCTTCGGGAGTTCTCCAGTGCCGAGTATGCCGGGTATAGCGTCAGACTTCGCTACCGCGATTTCGTTTGCCTCGTCGCGCGCACAGCAGTCCGCGACCAGCCAAGATAACGACCAGGACGACGCTATGCCGTTTGCGGCCCTGCTCGATGCCGGCGCCTCCGCGCCGGCTACTGCGAACCCGCCGCCGAGTCCGCCGCAGCCGCAACAGGCGCCGGCATCGGCGGCAACGACGACAACCACGGCCGCAAATAGCGATCCATCGACAAATCCTTCCCCGGCGACAAATTCTTCCCAAGCCCAGACACCGGCGAACGGCGCCGACGGGTGGGCGCGGAATTCCAATTCGCCCCCGACGCGCGGCGCAGCGGCCACGACCGGCACAACCGACAACGCGAGCGCGACCACGCCTGCCGGAGCCAACGCCGACGTCGGCACCAGCACCAAGGTGGTGACCTTCCGCGGCAAACATCCCCTCTCCGCGACAAGCGCCGCAAATGCGGCGGTGACGCCGAGCCAGAACGCAAACGCTACCGCGGCTACAACAGACAACGCGGACACGGCCGCAGACTCGACAGACGCCACAGGCGCCGCTCCTGCATCTGGATCTAAGACTTCCAGCAAGAGCGATGCAGATGCGGCGGCGGCAGCGACATTAGCTGCGGCGGCGGAACCGACGGCTGCGGCGGCAACGGCGGCAGCGGATGGGCAAGACTCCGCAACGGCAAATCCGGCGGCAGGATCGAAAAAGCCGGCTGCGAGCGGCGCCGACACCGATCAAACCGACGATGGTGCAACGGCTAAAAGCGTCGCCGGCCAAGCAGCAGCGAGCACTGCATCGCCGCCGGCCGCGGCGGTCGTCGTGCCGAACACCACCATCGACACCGCACCGGTCGCGGCGAATGCAGCGGCCTCGAATCTGGCGATCGGCGAACCAACGCGGAGCCGCGCAAACCTGTCGCGCGGCGCCGGCCAAGCCGCTCAGGCGACCGGCCCAGACGCCAACGCTTCTTCGGACGCCAGCTCTTCTTCGGGTACCAAGTCGTCTGCTGATGCCAAGTCTGCCGATGCCAAGTCTGCTGCGCCCACGGATGGCGCTGCGGCGAATGCAACGCCGTCGGCAGACAAGCCTACCGCTGCCGCCACGACCCAATTCGGACAGCCCAACTCGCCCGGCGTAACCACGCCGGCGCCAGCCGACAGCACCGCGTCCCAAGGCGCAAACAGCCAGGCGATCGCCGCCGTCACCACGCCGCGCACCGATGCCGGCACCGCTGCAGCGCCGGGCGATAGCGCGTCGCAAACCGCAAGCAATATCGTGAAGGCCGCCAGTGCGGCGCTGCCGAGTTTCGGCATTGTCGCGGCCAATGCGGCGACGGCGCAGTCCGTGCCGGCGACATCCGGCACCACGACCACGGCTGCTGTCCCGATCTCTGGTCTGCCCATCGCCATCGCCAGCCGCGCATTGGCCGGCTCCAACCAGTTCGACATCAGGCTCGATCCGCCGGAGCTCGGCCGCATCGATGTACAGCTCAACGTCAGCGCGAACGGCCAGGTCACCTCTCACGTTACCGTCGACCGCCCCGAGACGCTGACGCTCTTGCAAAGCCAACAGCCGCAGCTCGAACGCGCACTCGAACAGGCCGGATTGAAGACCGCCGATAACGGCCTGCAATTCACGCTGCGCGACCAATCCTTCGCCGGAGGCGACAATGGCGGCTCCGCGCAGCCGTCGCCGGCGCAGCAACTTGTTGTTCCTGACACCGATCTGCCACCCGTCGACGCCACGCAAATCTATTCGCGGTGGGGTCGCGGCACCGGCGTCGACATTACCGTGTGACCAGCAATCGTCTGAGGACAGACCATGACGACGACAAGCCCGACCAGCAGCACCACCTCACCGACATCGACTGCCGCTGCCAGTTCCAGTACCAGCGGCAGCACCAGCAATGCCGGGCTGGCGTCGCTTGCCAACAATTTCAATTCGTTCCTGACGCTCTTGACCACGCAGTTGCAGAACCAGGACCCGCTCGATCCGCTCGACACCAATCAATTCACCCAGCAACTCGTCGAGTTCACCGGGGTTCAACAGCAGGTCGACATGAACACCAACCTGCAGACCCTGATCACCTTGCAGCAGACCAGCGAAGCGACCACGGCGATGCAATTCCTCGGCGCCAATGTCACGCTGAGCGGCTCGTCCGCGACGCTATCCAATGCGACCAGCTCGCCGGCGACCTGGTCGCTGAATTCCCCGTCGCCGGCGACGGGCACCGTGACGATCACCAACTCCAGCGGCCAGACCGCCTATACCGGAACCGTGTCGCTCAATTCCGGCACCCAGACCTATACGTGGAACGGCCAAGGCACCAACGGCGTCACCTGGCCCGATGGCCAGTACACGCTATCGGTCGCCGCGACCAATGCCAGCGGCCAGGCGGTCACCGTGTCCTCGCAAATCCAGGGCACCGTCTCCGGCGTCAATCTCAGCCAGAACCCGCCGCAGCTCACCATTGCTGGTCAGAGCTACCCGATCAGCGCCATTCAATCGATCAATAGCACTGGCGGCAGTACGAGCAGCCTCAGCACGCTCAACAGCTCGATCAGCAGTCTCAACAGCAGCATCAACTCGCTGAGCCAGCTGTTCTAGCGCCCGGTCCTGCAGCTCCCGGCTGTGGCCAAAGTTGCACCAGAAGGGCACAGGCCGAAATGCCTGAAATTGCCGCCAAACCCGCCTCTCGCTTAGGCAAATCTTAAGTGGCCCTGCGTAAGGTCGACCCCTGTGAGTGGTCGTGTTGGTGAGAGTTGCTATGACCGAACCCCATCGCCCGAGGGTTAAATACGTCATCGGGCCGGACGGCTCTCCCCTGACTATCGCCGATTTGCCGGCGCCGGGGACGAAGCGTTGGGTCATTCGCCGCAAGGCGGAAGTTGTCGCGGCTGTGCGCGGCGGACTGCTTTCGCTTGAAGAAGCGTGCAGCCGCTATACGCTGACCGTCGAGGAATTCCTGTCCTGGCAATATTCGATCGACCAGCACGGCCTGGCGGGCTTGCGCACCACGCGCATCCAGCAATATCGCCAGTAACACCCGCTTAATCGACGTTACCGAACTGCCAACGCCGGCTGCCAAGCCGGCGTTTTGATTCGTGCGGCGTCATCCTCAGATGCGAGCCAGCGGGTCCGGCCCGAAGTGGCCGCACCGATGACAAGCTCCGCGAGTCTCAGGGTGACGGAATTTTGGTTTGTGCGGCCGCAAAAGCCATTTATTAACCGGGCGCTAACCATCCACCGGGCAAATCTTGCCGGGTGCGACGCTGCAAGCGTCGCTCTGCGAGGGAAGGCCCGGTGCAAGGACTCTTGGAGTTCGGCAAAACGCTCGGCGCGCCGCGCATCGCTGCGATGGGCGCCGTCACTCTCGCGCTCATTGGCTTCTTCGCCTTTCTCATGCTGCGCGTGACGGCGCCGCAGATGACGCCGCTGTTCACCGACCTGTCGCTCGAAGATTCCGCGTCGATCGCCAAGGAGCTCGACCGTGAGGGCGTCACTTACGAACTGCGCAACGATGGCAACATCATCATGGTCCCGCGCGACAACGTCGCGCGGCTGCGCATGACGCTGGCCGAGAACGGCCTGCCCAAGGGCGGCGGCGTCGGCTACGAGATTTTCGACAAGTCGGACGCGCTCGGCACCACGAGCTTCGTGCAGAACATCAACAATCTGCGGGCGCTCGAAGGCGAGCTCGCCCGCACCATCCGTTCACTCGATCGCGTCGAGGACGCCCGCGTGCATCTGGTATTGCCCGACCGGCCGCTGTTCTCACGCGACAAGATCGAGCCGTCAGCCTCGATCGTGCTGAAGGTGCGCGGCACGCTCGACCCGCAACAGGTGCGCGCCATCCGCCACCTCGTTGCCACCGCCGTCAACGGCCTGCGGCCGCAGCGCGTGTCGATCGTCGACGAGCAGGGCCAGCTGCTTGCCGACGGCGCCGGCGACGATACCACCGGCAGCGACGTCAGCGCCGACGAGCGGCAGGCCGCGTTCGAAAAACACCTGCGCGAGCAGGTCGAGTTGATCGTGTCCTCGGTCGTCGGCCCCGGTCACTCGCGCGTGCAGGTCAGCGCCGATTTCGACTTCAACCGCATCACCCAGACCTCGGACAAGTACGATCCCGACGGCCGCGTCGTCCGCTCCAGCCAGACCCGCGAGGAAACCTCCGACTCCAACGACAGCACCAACAACCAGGTCACGGTCGGCAACGAACTGCCCGGCGCCGCCCAGCGCCAACCGGCCGCGGACAACGCCGCCCCGCGCGACGAAGCCAAAAAGTCGGAAGAGATCGTCAATTACGAGATTTCGAAAACCACCAAGACCGAGGTCATCGAAGGCGGCCGCCTCAATCGCGTCTCGGTCGCCGTTCTGGTCGACGGCACCTATGCCAAGGACGGCAAGGGCGACATCAACTATCAGCCGCGCAGCAAGGAGGATCTCGATCAGATCGGAGCGCTGGTGCGCTCGGCGATCGGCTTCGACGACAAACGCGGCGATCAGGTCCAGGTCGTCAATCTGCGTTTCGCCGAGACTCCGGCCAATACGATTGTCGAGCCGACGGGCTGGCTGTCGGCGTTGCAGTTCACCAAAGACGACATCATGCGCGCCATCGAAATGGTGGTAATGGGCGTGCTCGGGTTCGTGGTGCTGCTGCTCGTGGTGCGGCCGCTGGTGCGGCGCATCATCACGCCCGAGGAACATGCCATCGCGGCCTTGCCGCCGGGCATGCCCGGCGCCGACGCGCTGACGGCGGCGATGCCGGCCGGCGCCGCGCTCGCCGTAGAAGGCGCCAATCTGGCGATCCCGTCAGAGCCCAGCCAGGCGTCGAAGATGATCGACATCGCCCAGATCCAGGGGCAGGTCCACGCCCAATCGGTGCAAAAGGTGGGCGAACTCGCCGACAAAAATCCACGTGAGACCGTTTCCATCATCCGCCAATGGCTCGACGAGTCCGCCGCAGCCTGATCGATAAACACACACCATGGCCGCATCCTCCGCAAACTCTGAAGACGCCGCTCACCGCGAGATCGCCAACGCGTTGGCAAGCCTCGCCGCCAAACCGAACGGACCGCCGCTCAAGCGCGAACTGCGCGGACCGGAGCGCGCCGCCGTCCTCATGCTGGCGCTCGGCGAACAGCACGGCGCCAAAATCTGGAGCTTGCTCGACGACGACGAATTGCGGGCGATTTCGGTGGTGATGTCGACTATCGGCACGATCGATGCCGAGCAGGTCGAGAACCTGTTGCTTGAATTCGTCTCGCGGATGTCGGCCTCCGGCGCGATCATGGGCACCTATGACGCGACCGAACGGTTGATGCAGCAATTCCTGCCGCCCGAGCGGGTCGGCAACATCATGGAGGAGATCCGCGGTCCGGCCGGGCGCAACATGTGGGAGAAGCTCTCCAACGTGCAGGAGGAGATGCTCGCCAATTACCTCAAAAACGAATACCCGCAGACCGTCGCCGTGGTGCTTTCGAAAATCGGGCCGGAACACGCCGCCCGCGTGCTTGCCATCCTGCCGGAAGAACTGGCGCTCGATGTGGTCAACCGCATGCTGCGCATGGAAGCCGTGCAGAAGGAAGTTCTGGAGCGCGTCGAACAGACGCTGCGCACCGAATTCATGTCGAACCTGTCGCAGACCCGCCGGCGCGACGCCCACGAGGTGATGGCCGAGATTTTCAATAATTTCGATCGGCAGACGGAAACGCGCTTTTTGACCGCGCTCGAAGAGGACAATCGCGAAAGCGCCGAGCGCATCAAGACCCTGATGTTCACCTTCGACGATCTGACCAAGCTCGATACCGCCTCGGCGCAGACGCTGATGCGCCACGTCGAGAAGGACAAGCTCGGCATCGCGCTCAAGGGCGCCGGCGAGCCGGTGCGCCAGTTCTTCCTGTCCAACATGTCGACGCGCGCCGCCAAGATGCTGATGGACGACATGGCGGCGATGGGCCCGGTGCGGTTGCGCGAAGTCGACGAAGCGCAGGCGCTCCTCGTCAATCTCGCCAAGGACCTCGCCGCCAAGGGCGAGATCGTGATCTCGAAGACCCGCGGCGAAGAAGAGCTGATCTACTAAACGCATGGGCAAGACTCTGGACAAGAATCCGAGAAACATCCGGGCATGAGCGCAGCAAAGAAATTCCTGTTCGAGACGGACTTCGCCGGCGATGCCGACGGCAAGCCGGCGGAGCCGGTGCTCACGCTCATCGAGCACGAAGCGAAGCTCGCGGAGGCGAAAGCCGCCGCGCATGGGCGTGGCTACGCCGACGCGCAGGCCGACGCCGAGGTCGAATTCGGCCGGCGCCTCGCCGATGCGCTCGAACGCATCGCCGCAGGCCTCACCGTCGCCAATGACGGTCTGCATGCGATCGAGACGCGGCTTGAATGCGAGGCGGTCGAGGTTGCGGTGGCGGTGGCGCGCAAGCTTTCGCCGGCCCTGCTGGCGCGCGAGCCGTTCGCGGAAATCTCGGCGCTGGCCAGCGACTGTTTCCGCCAACTCATCGCCGCGCCGCATATCGCCGTGCGCGTCAACGACGCGCTGTACGCTTCTGCCAAGCAAAAGCTCGACGATATCGTGCGCGTGCGCAACTTCGAGGGCCGGCTCGTCGTGCTCGCCGAACCGGATATCGCGGTCGGCGACTGCCGCATCGAATGGGCCGATGGCGGTATCACGCGCGACACCGCCGCGGCCGATGCGGCGATCGGCGAGGCGGTTGCCGGCTATGTCAGTGCGCGCCGCAACCTTGCGGCACATGAAATGCTGAGGAGATCCGAGAATGAGTGAGGAAAGCAAAATCCCGCTGCCCAACCTCGAAGGCGGCGGTATGCCGGTCGAAATGCCGGCCGAGGCGGAGGCGGATGGAGACACCAACCGCATCGCCTCGGATCTCGAAGCGGTGTTCGACGTGCCGGTGCAGGTATCGGCGGTGCTGGGGCGGGCGCGAATGGATATCGGCGACCTGCTTAAGCTCGGGCCCGGGACCGTGCTCGAACTCGATCGTAAGGTCGGCGAAGCCATCGACATCTATGTCAATAACCGCCTGGTGGCCCGCGGCGAAGTCGTGCTGGTGGAAGAAAAGCTCGGCGTGACCATGACGGAAATCATTAAAGCGGAGCGGTCGTGAACGTCACGGCTTTAGCGAACAAGGAATAAGAACATGCGCCTTTTGATCGTCGGCACGCTCAACGGCCAACTCACCACCGCGACCAAGATCGCGATGGACAAGGGCGCGATGGTGACCCACGCCGCCGACGCCGCCCAGGCGCTCGCCGTGCTGCGCTCCGGCCGTGGCGCCGACCTGCTGATGGTCGACGTCGCGATCAATATCCGCGAATTGGTTCTAAGCCTCGAAGCCGAGCACATCCACGCCCCGATTGTCGCCTGCGGCACCGCTACCGACGCCCGCGCCGCGGTGGCGGCCATCCATGCCGGCGCCAAGGAATATATCCCGCTGCCGCCCGACGCCGAATTGATCGCCGCCGTTCTTGCCGCCGTTGCCGACGACAGGCGCGACCTGATCTACCGCGACGAATCCATGGCGCGCGTCGTCAAGCTCGCCCAGCAGGTCGCTGGCAGCGACGCCTCGGTGCTGATCACCGGCGATTCCGGCACCGGCAAGGAAGTGCTGGCGCGCTTCGTCCATGCCCGTTCGAGCCGCGCCAGGAAACCGCTGATCTGCGTCAACTGCGCGGCGATCCCGGAATCGCTGCTTGAGTCCGAACTGTTCGGCCATGAGAAGGGCTCGTTCACCGGCGCGGTGGCGCGCCGGATCGGTAAGTTCGAGGAGGCCAACGGCGGCACGCTCCTGCTCGACGAGATTTCCGAGATCGACGTGCGGCTGCAGGCGAAGCTGCTGCGCGCCATCCAGGAGCGCATCATCGACCGTGTCGGCGGCGCGCGCCCGGTGCCGATCGACATCCGCATCATCGCCACCTCGAACCGCAATCTCGCCGAAGCCGTGCGTGACGGCTCCTTCCGCGAGGATCTGCTGTTCCGGCTCAATGTCGTGAACCTGAAGATCCCGCCGTTACGGGAACGTCCGGCCGACGTGATCGAGCTCGCGGAATATTTCGTCAAGAAATACGCCGCGGTGAACGGCGTGCCGGCGCGGCCGCTGTCGGCGGAATCGCGGCGCACGCTGACGCTGAACTACTGGCCCGGCAATGTGCGCGAGCTGGAAAATACCATGCACCGCGCCGTGCTGATGGCGACCGGCGAGGAGATCGGGCCGGAGGCGATCCTCACGCCCGACGGCACCCGGATCGACCAGCAGAAGACCGCGCCGGCGGTGGCGCATGCCGCCTTCGCCGCCGAGCAGGTATCGCGCGGGCTCGTCGGCCGCACCGTCGCGCAAGTCGAACGCGACCTGATCCTCGAAACGCTGAAACATTGCCTCGGCAACCGCACGCATGCCGCCAATGTGCTCGGCATCTCGATCCGCACGCTGCGCAACAAGCTCAACGAATATGCCGCCGACGGCGTGCCGGTGCCGCCGCCGGGCGGCGGCGAGCCGCGCGTCGCGGCATAAAGAAGCCACGCTTCCACCATTGCACGGCGCAGTGTAGTTTGCCGGCAGCATGACGCTGCCGCGCCGCCGTTTTCTCACATACGCCGCAAGCACCGTGGCTTTGCTGCGCCATGCGCGCGCCGACACTTATCCGTTGCGGCCGGTTCATCTCCTGGTCGGATTTCCGCCCGGCGGCGCCGCTGACATTATCGCGCGGCTCACGGGGCAAATGCTGTCCGAGCGGCTCGGCCAGACCTTTGTCGTCGAAAATCGCGGCTCGGCCGGGCAGCAGATCGCAGCCGAAGCGGTCGTCAACGCGCCGCCCGATGGCTACACGCTCCTGTTGCTGGCTAATCCGAACGTCATCAACGGCATGCTAAACCCGAATCTCAGCTTCAATTTCACCCGCGATCTCGCGCCGGTCGGCGGCGTCGATCTCAATCCGCTGATCCTGGAGGTTCACCCGTCGCTTCCGGTCAAGACCGTTCCCGATCTCATCGCCTATGCCAAGGCGCATCCGGGCGAGCTCAATATGGCGTCCGGCGGGGTGGGCTCGACGCCGCATTTGGCCGGCGAACTGTTCAAGATGCTGACCGGCATCACTATGCTGCATGTGCCGTATCGCGGCGATGCGCCGGCCGTCACCGACATGATCGCGGGCCAGGACCAGGTCATGTTCGATCTGATCTTGTTGTCGCTGCCACATATCCGCAGCGGCGAATTGCGCGGCCTCGCGGTCACCAGCGCAAAGCGCCTGCCGACGCTGCCCGATTTGCCGCCGGTGGCCGATTTCGTGCCGGGCTACGAGGCCTTCGCCTGGCAAGGCGTCGCCGCGCCCAAGGACACGCCGCCCGATATCGTCGCCAAGCTCAATGGCGAGATCAACGCCGCGCTCGCCGATGCGACAATCGCCTCACGCATCGCCGACCTTGGCGGCATTCCGCTGCCGATGACGCCGGCCGATTTCGGCAAGCTGATCGCCAATGAGATCGAGAAGTGGGGCAAGGTGATCAAGTTTGCCAATATCAAGACGGGCTAGGGCTACTTCGTCGCCTCGCCGCCCTCAAGCATAATCGTTTCCACCTCGCCCGCGCCGTTTGCCCGGCGGAAGGCGGCCGCCTCGTCGTATTCCCTCGAGGTGAAGCAGGCGACGCCCTGCGCGAAGGTCGGAAATTCGATCACGACAAAGCGCTGGAACTTGTGCGGCCCCTCCATGACCTGGAATTTGCCGCCGCGGGCCAAAACCTTGCCGCCGAATTTGGCGATGATCGCCGGGACGCGGTCGGTGTACTTTTTATATTCGACCGGATCGTTGATCCTGGAGCGCGCGACCCAATAGGCAGGCATTCGATGAACCTCCGCTGGCAGACACAAAGGACGCAGCGAGGTTACTCAGCTCTCGGCAAATAGGCCACGCAGCAATTTTGCCGGCATCGATTGCGGCACGGGCTTCGGACCGCCGACCATGCGCTGGCCGAGCGTGGCGAGGAACTCGGCCTTCGGCATCGGCCTGGCGAACAGATAGCCCTGGCCGATGTCGCAGCCCAAGCCCTGCATTTTGTGACTCTCGTGCACGCTCTCGATGCCTTCGGCCACGGTCTTGAGCTCGAACCTTTTGCCGAGTTCGATGATGGTTTCGCACAATCCGGCATTGACGTGGTCGAGATGGCAATTCTTGACGTAGCTCATGTCGATCTTGAGCTCGCTGAACGGCAGTTGCCGCAGCCGCGCCAGCGACGAATAGCCGGCGCCGAAATCGTCGATCGCGAGCGTGCAGTTGAGCTCGCGCAACTGATCGGCAACGTCATTGGCGATCTTGAGATCGTTGACCGCCTCGTCCTCGGTGACTTCGAGGATGAGACCGGGCCAAGTGGGCGAAGCGGGCCGCGCCTCACGCAGCATCTGCGCGATCGGCAGCTTGACGAAGGCCGACACCGGCACATTGACCGACAGCTTCAGACTGGCGCCGAGCGCGGCGCAGTCCTCAAAGTCGCGCAGCGCCGTGAGGATGACACGCTCGGTCAAAAGGAGCATGTCGTCTTCCTTGGCGCCCGGCAAAAAATTGCCGGGAGCGATGATGGTGCCGTCGGGCCGGCGCGCACGCACCAGCCCTTCGGCGCCGACCAGACGCTTGGTGCGCAGCTCGATCTTGGGCTGGTACCACAGTTGCAGCCAGTTCCGCCGCAGTACGTCGCCGAGTGTCAGCTTGCCGTCGCCCGACGTTTCGGGCTCGGTGAACTTCGCCGCCAACAGCGTGCGCAAACCGTCCAACATGACAAGATCCTCGTTGGCCGAGTTTGCCGATAAAGTAAGGCTGCCGCGTTAATGCGGAGGTTCCGGCATGCTGTATGGTTTGCGCGCGGTAACTTTTTGCGCGGCATTTTAGGCGTTGCGTCACTGCGGAGCGTGCAATCCACAAATAGCGCTTGTGAATATCGCTTATGTTCGGCGAGATTAATAATATTGGTTATGTCGGGCGAAAACCCACAACGGCAGCGTCACTACTCCGCGGCGCGGCGCGCGGCGATGATCTGATCGGCGGTGCGGCCGGTGAGTTCCGCCATATGGTCGAACTTGAACGTGAAGGTGCCGGAACCGGCGGTCGCGGAACGGATCTCGACGATCAGATCGCCGATTTCTGATTCCGGCATTTTGGCGCGCACCACATCCCAGCCGTCCCAGCCCTCTCGCGTATCGAAGCCGAGAATCTGGCCGCGGCGGCCGGACATCAGCGCATTGATCTTGGCGGTGGCCTCGTTGGGGCAGACGATCTCGACCAGATGGATCGGCTCGAGCAGCACCGGCTGGCACTGCGGCAGACCTTCAACGATGCCGATGCGGCCGGCGGCGCGGAATGCCATGTCGGAGGAATCGACCGTGTGATAGGAGCCGTCGATCAGCGCCACGGTGAGATCGACCACCGGAAAGCCGAGCGGGCCGTGCGCCAGCGCGTCGACGACGCCTTCCTCGACCGAGGGGATATAGTTGCGCGGCACGACGCCGCCGGTGATTTTTTCCTCGAAGGTAAAACCCGCGCCGCGCGGCATCGGCCTGATGTCGAGCACGACGTCGCCGTATTGGCCGTGACCGCCCGATTGTTTCTTGTGCCGGCCGCGCTGCACGACGCCTTTGCGGATGGTCTCGCGATAGCCGACGGCGGGCTGGCGGCGCTCGATGGCGACGCCGAAGCGGTCGCTCAACCGCTCGGTGACGACGCGCAGGTGCATCTCGCCCTGGCCCCAAAGCACCACTTCGTGTGTCTCGGCATTGTGCACGATGGTGATCGAGGGATCTTCCTCGGCGAGCTTGTTGAGCGCTTGGCCGAGTTTCACGTCGTCCTTGCGTTCCTTGGCCGAAATGGCAATCGCCAGCACCGGCGGATAAGGCGCGACCTTGGCAAGCGCCGGATGGACCTGCTTTCCCGCCGAAAGCGTGTCGCCGGTCTTGGCCTTTTCCAGTTTGGCGAAGCCTACGGTTTCACCGAGCATCGCCGGCCCGCGTTTTTCGCTTGACTGGCCGACCAGCTTGAACACGCCGGCGACGCGGCCGGCTTCGTCGTCGCCCGACTGCAAGGTGGTGCCGTCACCGGCCTGGCCTGCGAGCATGCGCGCGATCGACATTTTGCCGCCGTGGGCGGTGTTTTGCGTCTTGAGCACGTAAGCGACGGCGTCGCTGCCCGCTTTGATGCCGAGACGTTTGGCGGTCTCGGCAATGCCCGGCGATTCGTGGCGCAGCGCCTTCAAGAGCCGCAACACGCCGTTGGCGCGCGTCGCCGTGCCCATCAGCACCGGACAAACCAGACCTTCGCGCAATTCGCGGGTCAGATCGTCAAACACCTTGTCGCGCGGCGGCTGAATATCTTCCAGCAATTGCTCCATCAACTCGTCGTCATGATCGGCGAGCGTTTCCAGCATCGAGAAGCGCGCGGTCTTTTCGAGGTCGGCGGCATCGCCTTGCAGCGGCACGACTTCAGACGGCGCGTGCTCCTTGTAGACAAAGGCGCGCTCCAGCGCGAGGTCGACGAAGCCCGAGATGATGTCGCCGGAAAAAGTCGGAATTTGCCGCAAGATCAGTTTGGTGCGCGACGCCGGCTGCAGCAGTTTGAGCACGTCGTGGACGCCGGCATCGCCCTTGTCGATCTTGTTGACCAACAGGAGGCGGGGAATTTTCCGCTCTTCAAGCTCGCGCATGATGAGTTGAAGCTGCGGGATTTTCTTTTCGTCCAATTCGCACACCACCACCGCGGCGTCGATCGCCGGCAGTACCGCGCGCATGTCGTGGGCGAACTCGACCGAGCCGGGGCAGTCGAGGAACGCGTAGGAGTCGCCCATGAAATTGGTGGTGGCGACTGTGAGCTCGACGCTCATGCGATGATGGCGCGCCTCTTTACTGGCGTCGCCGACCGTATTGCCGGCCTCGATGGTGCCTTGGCGCGGGATCACACCGGTGCGGGCGAGGATGGCTTCAAGGAGCGTGGTCTTGCCGCTCTGGAACGGACCGACCAGTGCGACGCAGCGCGGACCAGCCGCGCGCGTGCCGTTGCCGCCATTTGCCGCCATCACCGCCTCCCGAGACCGCCTTCCGTCGCGGACCCGTCATTCCGGCGCGGGCCGCGGGGAACTATCGTTTCAGGCGCTACCGGGGCCGGTCAAGGGGCGTGACATTTCGTCCGAAATTACTGGGCGAGATGCAATTCCAGCGCGCCGATGCCGCCGGCGGCATTGAGCCCGACCTGGCCCTGGACCGACAGCGGCTGCAACGCAATCGAATGGTTCGATCCGCCGACCAGGGCGTTGGCGCCGACGCCGGCGCCGGCGGTCGCTTGCGCGGTCGCGCCAACATAGGTGCCGCTGAGCATGCCGACATATCGGGTGGTGCTTGTCGACACGCCCCACACCATCGCGCTACCGGTGGTAAAGCCGATATCCAGACCGACGATCGTCATCGTCCCCACATAGGCTTCCGGCGGTCCGTTATTGGCCTGGAAATTACAGCTCACATTGCGCTGCGAGCCGACGATCAGGCCGATGCCGGCCGACATCGAACATGACAGCGTGCCGATCTGCACGCTGGTGCCCTGCGCATAGGCCGGCACGGCCGCGGCTGTCGCCAGCGAGGCCGCTACGAATCCGGCCGCAAAAGCCTTACCCATCATGTGCTTACTCCCTCACCCGGCCCGCCTTTTTGGGCCCATAATGGCGATTGTAGGCGAGATTAATGCCCGCGTCTGCAACGCTTTCGTGCTGCGATTCACTTCGGTTAACGCAACTCAGCGGGCGCTCGCTGCGAGGTCGTTCTCACGCACAGTCTCATGAATTCGAGCCAACGGGCAGAGCGGCGCGGCGTGGTCAGCCGTTCGCTCGTATCGCCGTTTTTTGGACGCCTGAACGCTCTTCGAATGCCTTCAGCGAGACGAGTGCGATCTGGCGCAGCTCGTCGCGATTGGCGCCGGACGATGCCAGAACTCCCATACCGGCGATTATGGCGGAGATGTATCGCGCAAGCGCTGCGGGATCGGCATCAGCCGGAAGGTCGCCCTCCTTTACCGCGCGCACGAAGCGATCGCGAATTTGTTCCTCGGCCTGGGCGCGGCGCGAGGCCAATTCGAACGGAACATTCTCAGCTCCGACGCCGCAGGCAAGGCCGCCGGCGACCAAAAGGCAACCCGGTGGATTGTCGGGATCCGTTTGCAGATCGGCGATCCGCAGCAACAGCCGCTCCACAACCTCGCGCGCCGTCGGCGCACTCAGCACGTCACGCATGAACTCGGCTCGCTTCGCGGCATACCGATCCAGCGCGGCCTTAAGCAGCCCTTCCTTGCTGCCGAAGGCAGCGTAAAGGCTCGGCGGATTGATCCCCATCGCAGCGGTGAGTTCCGCAATCGTGGCGCCTTCGTAGCCATGGCGCCAAAACACCTCCATGGCTTCCTCCAAAGCCTTGTCGGTATCGAATCCCCGGGGTCGGCCCATTGCCATTGAACGCACCTCCAAATTTTCTTAGTATTCGTTACAGAAGTCCCTTGACGGACCTTACCTGCCTCCTACATGTGTAGTGATAGATACATATGTGGAGCCCGGTCATGCGTCAATGGTCTGTCTCATTGATTTCAACCTGGCCGCGCCGCTGGCTCATAGCTGGACTGGCGGCCGCCGCGGCAGTGAGTATTTTCGCTCTGGTTGCCGCCAGCAGATACCAGGACGCGGAAGCCGGCACCGGTCCGGCTGCACCGGCGGCGATTGCCGTCTCGGTCGGCCTCCTGAAGCCGCAAAGCGTCGCGCCCTTCGCGGAGTTTTCGGGTCGCATCGACGCGGTAGACTACGCCGAGATCAGGCCTCAGGTGACCGGGCGCATTACCGAAATCCATTTCACCGACGGCCAGCGGGTCAACGCCGGCGACGTTCTCTTCGTCATCGATCCGCGGCCCTATCAGGCGGCGGTGGACAAGGCGCAGGCCGACCTCGCCAGCGCCATCAACAACGCCAAATTCGCCAAGGCCGAGCGGGAGCGCGGCAGCGCGCTCGTCAAATCGGACACCCTGTCGCAGGAAACCTTCGATCAACGCGTCAACGCCGACGATTTCGGCCAAGCCGCCGTTCAATCCGCCGCCGCCGTGCTGGCCGCGGCGCAGGTCAATCTCGATTATGCCTATGTCAAAGCGCCGATCTCCGGGCGCATCAGCCGCGCCGAAATCACGCTCGGCAATCTGGTCGGCTCGCCGACTACTCCGCCGCCGCTGCTTTCCTCAATCGTGTCGGACAACGGCGTCTATGCCGACTTCGAGGTCGACGAACAAACCTACCTCGACAGCGTTCGCAATTACGGCCAGACGCACGAACAAGAGCAGAAAATCCCGGTGGAGCTGGCCATCAACGGCGATAGCGGACATGTGTATCGCGGCAATATCGAAAGCTTCGACAACCAGATCGACACCGGTTCGGGAACCATCCGCGCCCGCGCCCGCTTCGCCGATAGGACGGCAGCCTGATCCCGGGAATGTACGTTTCGGTGCGCATGGGCGACGGCACGCTCGATGACGCGCTGCTGGTGCCGGAAAGCGCCATCGGCAACGACCAGAGCAAGCGCTTCGTTTTCGTGGTCGGCGACGGCAACAAGGCCGAATACCGCGCCGTTCAGCTCGGCCCGCAGGTCGACGGCAATCGCGTGATCGTCGCCGGCGTCAAAGCCGGCGATCGCGTGATCCTGGATCACCTGCAGCGGCTCGCGCCCGGCGCGCCGGTCGACCCGCAATCCGATCCCCGTACCGCCAGCAATTGATTGCCGTGCGGTCGAGCTTGAGGTCCGGCGCTGGGCCGGAATAGCCTAACATGTATCTGTCGCGGTTCTTCATCGACCGGCCGATTTTTGCCGGCGTCATCTCGGTCGCCATTTTCCTGGCCGGCCTGATCTCGATGACGCAGTTGCCGATTTCGGAATATCCCGAAGTCGTGCCGCCGTCCGTAGTGGTGACGGCGCAGTTTCCCGGCGCCAATCCGTCAGACCGTCGCCGACACGGTGGCGACGCCGCTGGAAGAGCAGATCAACGGCACCGAGAACATGCTCTACATGTTCTCGCAGGCCGCCAGCGACGGCACGCTCACGCTGACCGTCACCTTCAAGCTCGGCACCGATCCCAACCTGGCGCAAGCAGCTCGTGCAGAACCGCGTCAACCAGGCGCTGCCGCGGCTGCCCGATGTGACGCGCAACCTCGGCGTCACGACGGTCAAGAGCTCGCCCGACCTCACCATGGTGGTGCATCTCAAATCGCTCGGCGACCGCTACGACATGCTCTATCTGCGCAACTACGCGGTGCTCAACGTCAAGGACCAGCTCGCCAAGATCGAAGGCATCGGCAGCGTTCAGCTGTTCGGCTCGGGCGATTACGCCATGCGGCTCTGGCTCAATCCGCAGAAGATCGCCGAACTCGGACTGAGCGCCGACGATGTGGTCAACGCGGTGCGCCGCCAGAACGTGCAAGTTGCGGCGGGCGTCATCAACGGCCCGCCCTACAGCGAAAAGGGCGAACTGCAGCTTCCGATCAATGTCGAAGGCCGGCTGTCCGATCCCGAAGAGTTCGGCCAGATCGTCATCAAGAACCAGAACGGCGTCGTCACGCGCTTGAGCGACGTCGCGCGGATCGAGATCGACGCCTCGCAATACAGCCTGCGTTCGCTGCTCGACAACCAGCAGGCGGTCGCGATCCCGATCTTCCAGTCGCCCGGCTCGAACGCCATCGAAATTTCCAATCGCGTGCGCGCGACGATGGAGGAGCTGAAGAAGAATTTTCCGGAAGGGATGGATTACAGCATCGTCTACGACCCGACGGTGTTCGTGCGCGACTCGATCAAGGCGGTGGTGCATACGCTTCTCGAAGCGGTGGCGCTGGTCGTCCTCGTCGTCATCCTGTTCCTGCAGACCTGGCGGGCCTCGATCATTCCGCTGCTGGCGGTGCCGATATCGATCATCGGCACTTTCGCGGCCATGTATCTGTTCGGCTTTTCGATCAACGCGCTTGTCGCTATTCGGCCTGGTGCTGGCCATCGGCATCGTGGTCGACGACGCCATCGTCGTGGTGGAGAACGTCGAGCGCAATATCGAGGCGGGCTTGCAGCCCGCGCGATGCGACCTTGCAGGCGATGAGCGAGGTCACCGGCCCCATCATCGCCATTGCGCTGGTGCTGTGCGCTGTGTTCGTGCCGATCGCCTTTATCAGCGGCCTGACCGGCGAATTCTACCGCCAGTTCGCGCTCACCATCGCCTTCTCGACCATCATTTCCGCGTTCAACTCGCTGACGCTGTCGCCGGCACTGGCCGCGTTACTGCTGAAAGGGCCATGGCGCGCCCAAGGACGCGCTGGCGCGCGGCATGGAACGCGTGCTCGGACCTTTCTTCAGCCGCTTCAACCGCGTGTTCCGTGCCGGCTCGACCGGCTACGGCTACGGCGTCAAACGCATTCTGTCCCGCAAAACGGCCGCCGTTGGCGTCTATGCGGTGCTGCTTCGCGCGACCGTCTTTGTTTTCCGCACCGTGCCGCCGGGCTTCGTGCCGTTGCAGGACAAGCAATATCTGGTCAGCTTCGCGCAACTGCCGGAAGGCGCCACTCTCGATCGCACCGAGAAGGTGATCCGGGAAATGTCCGATATCGCGCTGAAGGAGCCCGGCGTGCAGAGCGCCGTCGCCTTTCCGGGCCTTTCGATCAACGGCTTCATCAACAGCCCGTCGGCCGGCATCGTGTTCGAGACGCTCAAGCCCTTCGAAGAGCGGACCACGCCGGACCTTTCCGGCTTTGCGATTTCGCAGAAACTGCAGGCCAAGTTCGCCGGCATCCGCGACGCCGTGATCGCCATCTTCCCGCCGCCGCCGGTCAATGGGCTTGGCACCATCGCCGGCTTCAAGCTGCAGGTGGAGGATCGCACCGATCAGGGCGACGAGGTGCTCGGCCGCGTCATGGGCGAGATCCAGGCCAAGGCGGCAAAAACGCCGGCGCTCATGGCCGTGTTCTCCAATTTCAACATCGGCGTGCCGCAGCTCTATGCCCATCTCGACCGCATCAAGGCGATGCAATTGGGCGTGGACGTGCAGGACGTCTTCGACACCATGCAGACCTATCTGGGCTCGATCTATGTCAACGACTTCAACCGCTTCGGCCGCACCTATGAAGTGATCGCCCAGGCCGACACGCCGTTCCGCACCAAGCCCGACGACATCCTGCGGCTTCAGATCCGCAATGCATCCGGCCAGATGGTGCCGCTCGGCGCCGTCGTCGACGTCAGCCAGACGACCGGTCCGGACAGCGCTTTGCGTTACAACGGCTTCCGCAGCGCCGACTTGAACGGCGTGCCGGCGCCCGGCTATTCATCCGGCCAGGCGCAAGCGGCCATCACGCAAGATTCTCGCCGATACCCTGCCCAAGGGCATGCAATTCGAATGGACCGATCTGACCTATCAGCAAATCCTCGCCGGCAACACGGCGCTCCTGGTTTTCCCGCTCTGCGTGCTGCTCGTGTTTCTGGTGCTGGCGGCCCAATACGAGAGCCTGTTCCTGCCGCTCGCCATCATCCTGATCGTGCCGATGTGCCTGTTCTCGGCGATCACCGGCGTGTGGCTCACCGGCGGCGACAACAACATCTTCACCCAGATCGGTCTGTTCGTGCTGGTCGGGCTCGCCTGCAAGAACGCGATCCTGATCGTCGAGTTTGCCCGCGAACTGGAACTGCGCGGTCGGCCGGCGGTCAGCGCGGCGATCGAGGCCGCGCGGCTTGCGGCTTCGTCCGATCCTGATGACGAGCTTCGCCTTCATCATGGGCGTGGTGCCGCTCGTGCTGTCGTCCGGCGCCGGCGCGGAAATGCGCCACGCGATGGGCGTCGCGGTATTCTTCGGCATGCTCGGCGTGACGTTCTTCGGCTTGTTTCTCACGCCGGTGTTTTACGTGTTGCTGCGCAGCCTCGCCAGGATGAGGCCGCTCAAGGGCCACGGCGAAAGCGCGACCGCCGCCGCGCCGGGCCACTCTGCTTGACGGACTAAAAAACTAAAAGAACCCCAGCGACTCGCAGCCGGTGCCGGCCTTGAAGCTCGCTTTGTGACGCTTGCCCGGAATATCGATGACGTGCACCGAGCCGTCGCCCTGGCAGGCGACGAACAGTTCGTCGCCGCGGAACGCCATGTCCATCGGCTGCGAGCCGACCTTGATCGCGGTCTGCTCGCGGAACGACGGATCGATCAGGCTCACGGTGTCGCTGTTGAGGCTGGTGACGCCGAGGAGGCTGTTGTCCGGCGCATAGCGCGCGATCTGCGCCGCCTTCGGCACGTCCTTGAGCACGATCTCCTGCCTCACCTTGCCGGCCTCGGTGTCGATCAGGAACAAGGTCGGCTGCGCGTCGTCGACTGCGACGACGGTCCGGCCGTCGGGCGAGATGGTAATGCCGGCGAGCGGGCGCGGCGTTTTGATCTTGCCGAGCAGTTTCCGCTGCGGCAGATCGATCACCGAAACCGTGGCGTCTTCCTCGTTCTCGGTATAAAGGCGCTGCCCGTCCGGCGCGACGATCAGGCGATGGCCGTTGGTCGAGCCGGAATCGATCGCGCCCACCACTTTATTGGCCGCCCGGTCGACCACCGCCACCACCGCCGAGTTCTCGCAGGTGATGTAGATGAAACCGTCGGGACCGAGTTTCAGTGTATGCGGGGCGATGTAGGGGCTTAGATCGATGGTGGCGGCCAGCGCCCGCTTGTGCAGATCGAACACGCAGAGGAAATGCTGCGGGTTCGGATTGCGGCCGTGGACGCCGTCGCCAAAGATCGGCACATAGGCCATGCCGGTTTCCGGCACCATCAAGAGTTCGTGCACGGTCTTGGCAAAGCCGTCGATCACGACTTCTGTCGCAAAGGTCTGCGGATTGAGGAACAGCACTTTCGTTCCGATCTTGTCGACCGCGATCATGCCGTGTTCTACGTTTGCCATCTTTTCGTCCCTTGCCTTATGCCGATAAATTCTAGCTCAGTTGACGACGGAAATCCCACAATGTCATTATCCGTCCGCGCAGGCGGATGCCGGAATGCGCGCATCTTTGCGCGGTCTCAATGAAATCGGAAGGATCCTCCATGAACGCTGACGCGTCGCGCAATATGAAATTCCTCAGCCACAACGACCAAGGCGGCCGCGGCGAAGGCGTGCAGATCATGGTCAATAAGGGCTTCGCCTATATTGGCCACGGCTTTTCCAACGGCATTACCATCGTCGATGTGCGCGATCCGAAAAATCCGAAGACAGTCAACTTCCTGGCCTGTCCGCCGAACACACGCGCCCATCACATTCAGGCTCATGGCGACCTGCTGCTGGCGGTCAATGGTCCCAGCGTCTGGACCATGAAGGTAAGCCCGGAGGCTTATTTTTCCGGCACGTCAGGCGACGCATTGAAAGACCAGCAATTCACCAGCGGGCTGCGCGTCTACGATCTTTCGAAGCCGGAAGCGCCCCGCGAAATCGCTTTCCTGCCGATGGCCGGTTTGGGGCCGCACCGAATCTGGTATGTGGGCGGCCGCTACGCCTATGTCTCGGTTCACCTGCCTGAATTTTCCGATCATATGCTGGTCATCGTCGACATGGCCGAGCCGACAAAACCGCAAGTCGTCGGCAAATTCTGGATCCCGGGCATGTGGACGGCCGGCGGCGAGAAGCCGACCTGGCCGCAAGGCAAGCGCTACGCGCTGCATCATGCGCTGGTCGCCGGCAACCTCGCCTATGGCGCCTGGCGCGACGGTGGATTGACCGTGATCGATGTCGGCGATCCCACTAAACCAAAGATGGTCGCGCATAAAAATTGGGATCCCCCATTTGGCGGCGGCACCCATTCGCCGCTGCCGCTGCCGGACCGCAACCTGCTGGTCGTTGCCGACGAGGCCAATTTCCCCGACTGCAAGCTCGGACTGCGCTATATCTGGATTTTCGACGTCCGCGCGCCGGAAAATCCGGTGAGCATTGCCACCATGCCGATCCCGGACGACGCCGACTATTGCAAGAAGGGCGGCAATTTCGGCCCGCATAATTTGTGGGAGAACCGGCCGGGTGCGTTCGTCAGCTCGCAATATATCTTTGCGACAATGCACAATGCCGGCGTGCGCGCCTACGACCTCGCCAATCCGTTTGCGCCGCGCGAGGTAGGATATTTTGTTCCGCCGGCTCCGGAGAGAATGTTTGACCCGCGGCCGAACCGGGCGCAGGTGATTCAATCCTGCGACTGCTTCGTCGACGCAGCAGGCGTCATGTATCTCACCGACACCAATGCCGGACTTTATATTTTGCAATTCGAAGGAGGCTGATTGCGGCTAGCGACAAATCGACCGCCCGCTCCGCACCTGCATTGACAGTGGGCGACCGCCCTTCCACACTGACCGGGACAAGGCCGCCTGAGCGGCCGCGGGGCGTATTCATGGGGAGGATTATATGTCGGCGACAGTGACGGCGGGGACAATTCCGGCTGCGCAAGCCGGATCTCGGGCGCCAGGCGCACAAACCATCGAAGGCTTTGTCGGCCAGGCGCTGGACGACGCGAAAATATCGCCGCTGCATAAGCGCGTCGTCGCGCTGATCGCCGCCGGATATTTCTTCGACGTCATCGACTTCACGGTGTTCGGCTCGCTGGTTCCCTACATCCTGAAGTCCCAGTTTGCGACCGGACCCGAAGTTGCGGCCATCGGCACCGCGACCGTGCTCGGCCTGTTCATCGGCACGACCGGCCAGGGCGAATTCTCGGACCGGTTCGGGCGGCGGTTCATCTATCAGTTCAACCTTCTATTGTTCGGCATCTTCACGCTGCTCGGCGCGTTCGCCCCGAGCGTCACGCTTTTGATCGTCTGCCGCTTCATCGCCGGCATCGGGCTTGGCGCCGAACAGCCGCTGTGCTTCGTCTATGCTGGCGAATATTCGCCCAAACGCATCCGCGGCCGCATCCTGGCGATCATTCATTTCATCGGCGGCGCTTGCGTATGGCCGATTGGAACCGCACTTGTCCTCCTGCTCGGCAGCAACCTCTCCGTGCCCGAAAACGTCTGGCGCGGCGTCTGGGTGATCGTCGGCATTGGCGCGCTGATCGTCTGGGTGCTGCGCTTTTCGCTGCCGGAATCGCCGCGCTATCTGGCGACGCATGGCCGAGGCGACGAGGCGATCAAGGTGCTCGCGCGGCTCGGCATTGCCGGACCGACGCAGCCGCTGTCGACCGACGCAGCCAGCAATACCAAGAGCGACCCGTTCAGCGTCGTGTTCAAGATGTTCCCGACCCGCGTCGTTGCCGGCATGATCTGCTTCACGGCGTTCTTCGGCGTCGCCATCGGGCTCGGCGCCTGGCTGCCGAACATTATGAACTCCAAGGGCTTCTCCATCACCAAGTCGCTGCAATATACGCTGGCGATGAACTTCGCGGTGCCGTGCGCGAGTATCTTCATGATGTACGCGCTCGACAAATACGGCCGCAAGATCACCTCGGTCTGCGCTTTCGTTGCGGCCGGCTTGATGGCGATGGTGTTCGCCAATGCCGAGACCGCAATCGAGCTCATGGTGGCCGGTTTCATCATGATCTTCTTCGTCCAAGTCGCCGGCAACTCGATGCAGATCTTCGCCTCCGAGGTGTTTCCGACCAATGCGCGGACGTCCGGCTTCGGCTGGGCGGCGGGCGTAGGCCGGCTGGCGACGGCCTTCATCATGCCGTCTATTCTGTGGGTGCAGAACGGATTTGGCCTGACGACAGTGTTCGTGTGCCTTGCGATCCTGCTCCTGATCGCCGCCGTTGCGGTGACGCAGCTTGGCCCGGAGGCCCGGCAGCGAAGCCTCGACGAAATTGCGCCGCCGACGGGGTAGGCGCGCGATCCGGGACAAAACTCGGCGTCATGCCCGGCCTTGTGCCGGGCATTTCGTTTTGGTGGGCAGTGCTCGATTGAGCGCGATGGCCGGGACATAGGCGAGCGAAGCGACGCCGTCCTTCGGACGGCTATAGGCGAGCGAAGCGACGCCGTCCTTCGGACGGCTATTCCCGGCCGTGACGGTTACTGCAAATTGCCGCAGAAGCGCTGGATGCGCGTGCAGGCTTCTTCGAGCGCGCTGGTCGCGGTCGCGTAGGAGATGCGGAACGCCGGCCCGACGCCGAACGGCGTGCCCTGCACCACCGCGACCCCTTCGGCCTCGAGAAGCTCGGTGACGAAATCCTCGTCGGTCGTAAGCTTCTTTCCGGTCGGCGCGATTTTTCCCATGGTGCCGGCGCAGGACGGATAGACGTAGAACGCGCCTTCCGGCTTCGGGCAGGCGATGCCGTTGGCCTGGTTGAGCATCGACACGCAGAGGTCGCGGCGCTCCTTGAAGATCTTGTTGTGCTTGGGGATGAAATCTTGCGGCCCGTCGAGCGCCTCAAGCGCGGCATATTGCGCCACCGCGGTCGGGTTCGAGGTCGACTGCGACTGGATCATCGCCATGGTCTTGATCAATTGCTCCGGGCCGCCGGCGTAGCCGATGCGCCAACCGGTCATGCAATAGGCCTTGGACACGCCGTTCACCGTCAGCGTGCGCTCATAGAGTTTCGGCTCAAGCTGCGCCGGCGAGTAGAACACGAAGTCGTCGTAGACCAGGTGCTCGTACATATCGTCGGCCATGACATGGACGTGCGGATGGCGAACCAGCACGTCGGTCACCGCTTTCAGCTCGTCGCGCGTATAGGCGGCGCCGGTCGGGTTCGACGGCGAGTTGAAGATGATCCACTTGGTCTTTGGCGTGATCGCCTTTTCCAACTGCTCCGGCTTCATCTTGTAACTGTTCGCCATCGTGGTGATGACCTCGACCGGCGTGCCGCCGGCCAACAGCACCATATCCGGATAGCTCACCCAATAGGGCGCCGGGATGATCACCTCGTCGCCGGGATTGAGCGTCGCCACCAGCGCGTTGTAGAGCACCTGCTTGCCGCCGGTGCCGACGATGATCTGCGACGGCTTGTAGTTGAGCTCGTTCTCGCGCTTGAACTTGCGCGACACCGCGGCCTTCAACTCCGCCATGCCGTCGACGGCGGTATATTTCGACGTCTTGCCCTCGCTGATGGCCCGAATCGCCGCCAGCTTGATGTTATCGGGGGTGTCGAAGTCGGGCTCGCCGGCGCCGAGCCCGATGACGTCGCGGCCCGCCGCTTTCAGCGCACGCGCTTTGTCCGTGACGGCGATGGTCGCCGACGGCTTGATGCGCATGATCTGGTCCGCGATAAAGGCCATTTCGATTCTCCAGTAAAAGCGGGTGCTTGTTAAAGCTCTCGGCGCGCGCAGGCAAGCGCGAAATCCCCGCTTGTCCTCAAATCTGCGGCATTTGGATTGGGGTGGGCGCGTTAACCCCGGGGCAATCGATCGCTGCTAGGGAAAAGAGGGAACCCGGAACGGCTTTCCGCCACGTGACGGCAGAGAGAATGTCGCCCAGCGAACGGATGACTCCCGTTAAGGCACCACGATGACCGAATCCCCGGCGCTGCGGCGGCTCGACCGCCTGATCTGGGCCTTGATTGCGTCAGTGGCGGCGATCGTGTTGGCGTCGCCTTTGGTCAGCAGCTTTTTCGTCGAATGGAAGACCTTCGCCGCGCCGTTGCTGGCGGGCCTGACCCTGGCTGGGGCGGCGTGGGTTTATCGCCATCCAAGACCCGATGCGCGGCTCGCTTCGGGGCTGGAGAACACCGCGCAGATGATCGCTTTCGCCGCGGTCGGGGCGCCGCTTTCCTATCTCGCGGCGGCGGCGAACCTGCCGCTGCAGGACCACCTGTTCGATGCTGCCGACCGCGCGCTTGGCCTCGACTGGCGCGCACTGCTCGACTGGATGAACGCCTCGCCCGTCATCTATGCGGTGCTGCACCCGATCTATCTCTCGCTGACGCTACAGATGACGACGGCGGTGCTCTGCCTCGCCTTCACCGGTCGGTTTCTGCGGCTGCGGATCTATATGCTGAGCTTCATCCTCGCCGCGTTCATCACGATCGCGATCTCGGTGCTGCTGCCGGCCGCGGGGGCGTGGCCCTATTACGCGCTCAACGCCGCCGATTCGCCGCACCTGACGCCGGCCGTCAGTACGAGCTGGCCGGTCTTTTACGGCCTGCGCGACGGCAGCTTCCGCGCGCTGACGGCGGCCGGCTCGCAAGGGATCATCTCGTTTCCCAGCCTGCATGCCGCGCTTGCGGTGATCCTGATATGGGCGCTCTGGCCGATCCCAATTCTGCGATGGGTGATGCTCGCCCTCAACGTCGCGATGCTCGCCGCAACGCCGATCGACGGTTCGCATTATTTCACCGACGTGCTGGCGGGTGTCGGCGTCGCCGTGCTGTGCGTCTTCGCCGCCGGCAGAATTGCGGCGAGAGCCGAGCGGCCGCGCCATGCGTCGGCAGCGTCCGCCGTTCCCAGTCTCGTCGCCGGCGAGTAACGCCGTACCCCACCTTCGCTCCCTCGGCCCGGTGCCCCCGCACCATCGCGCGGTCACGACATCGCCGCCTTCGCGGGGTAATATCGTATTGGTTGGCAATTCCTGCCGCACGGGACTCTTTAGGGAGCGGCGATGTTCACGCTCTACTCGATGCAGCGTTCGGGCAACAGCTACAAGGCGCGACTGACGCTGTCGCAGCTCGGCCTTGCCTATCGGCTGGTCGAAGTCGACATTCTGCGCGGCGAGAGCCATACGCCGGAATTCCTCGCCAAGAATCCGAACGGCCAGGTGCCGCTCCTTGAACTCGCGCCCGGCCGTTACCTTGCCGAGTCGAATGCCATCCTCTGGTACATCGCCGGCGGCTCGCCGCTGGCTCCCGAGGATCGCATGGACCGCGCCGACGCGATGCAGTGGATGTTCTTCGAGCAGCACAGTCTCGAGCCCAATATCGGCGCAGCCTATTTCTGGCTGACGCTGGTCAAGGGCGGCCGCGAGCTGCAGCAACACGCGCTCGAGGACTGGCTGGAGCAAGGCCACCGCGCGCTCGGCGTGATGGAAAAGCATCTCGCGTTGAACGACTTCTTCGCCGCCGGCCGTTACACGATCGCCGACATCGCGCTCTACGCCTATACCCATGTCGCCGAGCAATGCGGCTACGAGCTCGTGCCGTTTCCGGCGATCCGCGCCTGGCTCGGCCGCGTCGCCAATGAGCCCGGCCATGTGCCGATGGAGTTTCGTCCGGTTGCTGCCATGCCGGCGATGTAAGCGTCTCCCGGAAAGCATAGCAGCGGTTTATCGCTCGCGGCGCTTGCGGCGTTAACCAAGCATTAACCAAAAAACACCGAATCGCCTTGATTCTTCAACGGCGCCGCCCAAGTCGGGCGCGACATTGCGACAATGCAACGGACTGATTCGCCAAAGAACACGACAAGGATGATTGCCATGACTGAGCTGACCGGGATGGTCGGTTTTGCGTCTCCCGTCAAAGACAAGATATTTGCCAAGCGGCGCCGCGCCGGCGTCGAACTGTTGGCGACCATAGCGCTTGCCGTTTCGCTCGCCGTTGCGGCCACCGCGGTGTCGATCGGCGTGGCGCGCGCGCAGTCGCTGCACGCGCACTATTTCTCAGCGCATGTGTGGATGACGAAATTTGTCAGCGGCGCCTAGTCGGCTTTGATGCCCGCCGCCTGGATGATCGGCCACCACTTGTCCGTTTCGGCTTTGTGATAGGCCGCGAGCGCGGCCGGGTTTTGCTCGTCGCGCGGGAAGATGACCTGGCCGAGCGCTTCCAGATGCGCCCGCACTGCCGGATCAGCCAACGCAGCCATCACCGCGGCGTCGAGCCGGTCGACGACGGCTTTGGGCGTGCCTTTGGTCGTCCACAGCCCGTGCCAGAACGAAATGCTCAGGCCCGGCACGCCGGACTCGATCATCGTCGGCGTATTCGGCGATCTCGGCCAGCGCTGCTCGCTCAAGATCGCGAAGGCTTTCATTTTGCCGCCCTCGACATAGGGCAGAGTTGATGAGGCTTCGAGGCAGGCGAGTTCGATCTGGCCGCCGACCAAATCCTGGATCGCCGGGCCGGCGCCGCGATAGGGCACGTATTGCAGGCGCGCGGCAGCCTTCTGCTGGAAGTAGATGCCGCAGAGCTGGGCGGCGCTGCCCGAACCTACCGTGCCGAACGTGATCGGCTCCGGCCGCGACTTCACCCAGGCGATGAGCTCGGCCGCGTTGTTGGGGGGTACGCCGTTCTTGCCGAGAATCCACAACGGCGAGTTCGCCAGAAGCGAAATCGGTTGCAGATCCCTGTGGATGTCGAAATCGAGCGAGTAGACCGCCGGCGAACCGACATGGCTCGACCAATTGCCGATGCCGATCGTGTAGCCGTCCGGATCGGCGTGAGCGACCCGGCCGGCCGCGATCGTGCCGGCGGCGCCGCTCACGGTCTCGACCACGATCGACTGACCGAGCGTATTCTTCATCGCATCGGCGAGGATGCGCGCCAGCGCGTCGGTCGGGCCGCCGGGCGGAAAGCCGACCATCATGGTAATCGGCCGCGACGGATAATTGTCGGCTAGCGCCGCCGTGGCGCCCAGAACAAGCGCGACGATCGCGCCGACGAAGCCTGCTCGCTTCATGGCGTTCCCCTTGGTGTTTCCCCGATGCAACGATGGCACGGGTGGCGGCGCCCTAAAAGGTCAACAGCACTGTCGCGATGGCGTGTACCGGCTTCGCGCCGGCCTCTTGGTGCGGCGATTGACGCCGCCTATATGCGGCCTGTAACCATCCGAGAATGTTTGCACTTTTCGAACGATTCTTGTCGCCGACAGCGGCCCCCGAACAGCCCGAGCCACCGCCCGGGCTGATCGCCTTCCTGTGGCACTTTGCCCGCCAGGCGAAATGGCTGTTCGCGGCTTTGTTCGTGACCGAGCTCCTGGTTGCGCTGTCCGACAGCGCGGTGCCGTGGTTCATGGGCCGCGTCGTCACCATGGTGACCAAGATTCCGCCCGATCAGTTCCTCGCCACTAGCTGGCCCTGGCTGCTCGGCATGGCGATCGTTGTCGTCATCGTCCGTCCGACGGTGACGTTCGCGCGTTATCTCATCACCAACCAGGCCATCGCCGCGCCGTTCACCGGCCTGATCCGCTGGCAATCGCACTGGCACGTGGTGCGCCAGAGCTGGGCGTTTTTTCAGAACGATTTTGCCGGCCGCATTTCCAACCGCGTGATGCAGACCGCGCCCTCGGTGCGCTCGACGCTGACCGCGACCATCACCACCGTCTGGTACATTCTGGTTTATGGCGCGTCCGCCATCGCCCTGACCGCCGCGGCCGATCGCTGGCTCGCCGTGCCGATCCTGCTGTGGTTTTCCGGTTACGCCGCGATGCTGCTCTACTTCGTGCCGCGCATGCGCGAGCGCTCGAAGACAAGCTCGATTGCGCGCTCGACGCTGATGGGGCGCATCGTCGACAGCTACACCAATATCCTCACGGTCAAGCTGTTCGCCCGCGCCCGCGAGGAAGATCAATATGTGCGCAACGCGGTCGACCGCCATGTCGATCTGTTCTCGGCGTCGCAGCGCCTGCTCACCGTGTTCGGCGCGATGCTCGACATGCTCAATGGGCTGTTGATCGCCGGATCGGGCGCGCTGGCTCTCATGCTGTGGCGCTACGGTGAAGTCGAGGTCGGCGCCATCGCCATGGTGCTGCCGCTGACGCTGCAGCTCACCAACATGTCGCGCCAGATCGCGAGCCGCATCACCGACATATTCGAGGATATCGGCGTGGTGCAGGAAGGCATGCTGACCATCGCGCAGCCGCTGCAGCTTCCCGATCCCGACGACGCGCGGCCGTTGACGGTGCGCGAAGGCCGCATCGAATTCAGGACCGTGAGCTTCGGCTACGGCCGCGAGGCCGGCGTGCTGAAAGATTTCAACCTGACCGTCCGGCCCGGCGAGAAGATCGGACTGGTCGGCCGCTCCGGCGCCGGCAAATCGACGGTGGTCAATCTGCTGTTGCGCTTCTTCGATCTCGAAGGCGGCGCGATCCTGATCGATGGCCAGGATATTTCCGGCCTGACGCAGGAATCGCTACGCTCGCAAATCTCGGTGGTGACGCAGGATACCTCGCTCTTGCACCGCTCGATCCGCGCCAATATCCGCTACGGCCGACCGGCGGCGAGCGACGAGGAGGTCATCCGCGCGGCAAAGCTCGCGCATGCGCACGACTTCATCCTCGATCTCGAGGACTGGCACGGCAGTCGCGGCTACGACGCCCATGTCGGCGAGCGCGGCGTCAAATTGTCCGGCGGCCAGCGCCAGCGCATTGCCATCGCGCGCGTCATCCTCAAGGATGCGCCCATCCTGGTGTTCGACGAAGCGACCTCCGCGCTCGACAGCGAAGTGGAAGCCGCCATCCATGAGAGCCTCGACACGCTGATGGCGGACAAGACCGTGATCGCCATTGCGCACCGGCTCTCGACCATCGCGCAAATGGACCGCCTCGTCGTGCTGGAAAACGGCCGCATCGTCGAACAGGGCACGCATCGCGAACTGCTTGCACATGGCGGCCATTATGCGACGCTGTGGCACCGCCAGGGCGGCGGCTTCATCGACGCCGACGACATGCAGGCGGCGGAGTAAGCTAGCGGCCCCAGTTTGCCGGGAGCGACGGCGATCGACTTTGCCCTCACGGAACTTCAGCAATCGGTGCGCGCCGCGGTCGAAAAGATTTGCGCGCGCTTTGGCGACGATTATTGGCTCAAGCGCGACAGCGACGGAGAATTTCCCGAGGAATTTTATCGCGCGCTCGCCACCGATGGCTGGCTCGGCGTCTGCATTCCGCAAACCTATGGCGGATCGGGGCTAGGCGTCACCGAAGCCGCCATCATGATGCAGGCGGTGACGCAGTCGGGCGCCGGCCTGTCTGGCGCTTCGGCGGTTCACATGAACATCTTCGGCCTCAACCCGGTCGTGGTTTACGGCACCGAGGAGCAGAAGGCGCGCATGTTGCCGCCGATCGCCGCCGGCAGGGAAAAAGCCTGCTTCGCGGTGACCGAGCCCGACGCCGGGCTCGAAACCACCAAGCTTGCCACCAAGGCCGAACGCCGCGGCGACATATATGTCATCAGCGGCGCGAAGATCTGGATCTCCACCGCGCAGGTCGCGGACAAGATGCTCATTCTGGCGCGCACCACGCCGCTCGCCGAGGGCCGCAAGCCGGCGGCGGATTTGAGCCTGTTTTATACGGCGCTCGACCGCCGCTTTGTCGAAGTGCGCGAGATCGAGAAAATGGGACGCAAGGCGGTCGACTCCAACCAGATGTTCATCGACGGCCTGGAAGTTCGGGCCGTCGACCGCATCGGCGAGGAAGGCCGCGGCTTCGAATACATTCTTCATGGTCTTAATCCGGAGCGCATTCTGGTCGCCGCGGAGGCGATCGGGCTCGGCCGCGCCGCGTTGGCGCGGGCGACGGCCTATGCCAAGGAACGCGTGGTGTTCGGTCGGCCGATCGGAAAAAATCAGGCGATCCAGCATCCGCTCGCGGAATCGTGGATGGAGCTCGAGGCCGCCGAACTGATGATGCACAAGGCGGCCTGGCAATACGACCAGGGCATCCCGTGCGCGCCGGCGGCCAATGCTGCAAAGTATCTCGCCGCCGAAGCCGGCTTCAAAGCCTGCCAGACCGCGGTCGCGACCCACGGCGGCTACGGCTATGCCAAGGAATATCACGTCGAACGTTATTTCCGCGAAATCATGATTCCGAAACTGGCGCCGGTCTCGCCGCAACTTATTCTCTGCTTCATCGCCGAGAAAGTTTTGGGACTGCCCAAATCCTATTAGATGCGGCGGACTGCCGCACCTCGGTCGCAATTCGCCTTTATCGCTTAAGCCATTGCGCCAACAGAGCATGATCCCGAAAAGTGGGTTTCCGGTTTTCGGAAAAGATCATGCTCAAACAAATAGCCCGGGAGCTTATTCGATGCGCCATCCGTCGCTTGCCGCCGCTGCGACCGTCGCCGCCGTCGCGCTTGCCGCCGTGACTTTATTGGCCGATTCCGGGCGCGCCCAGCAGGGCCAGTTACCGATGCCTCCGGGCGGCTTTCACCCGCCGCCGGCGGCGCCGATCAAATCCTATCAGCCGGTCTCAGTGACGCCGCCGACGCCGTTCAACGATCCGGCTTTCATCGCGTTACGCAAAGCACTCGGCGACGCCGCCGCGCACAAAGACCGCGCCGCACTCGGCAAGCTCGTCGTGGCGCAAAATCTCTTCTGGATCCAGGACAAGAATCTTGCCGACCCGCAAAAACCCGGCATCGACAATCTCGCCAAGGCGATCGCGCTCGACGCCAAGGACGGATCGGGCTGGGACACCGTCACCGGCTATGCCAATGAGCCGACGCTGGCGGAATTGCAGCAGCACAAGGGCGTGTTCTGCGCGCCGGCCGATCCGATCATCGATCCGGCCGCATTCGAAACGCTCGTCAAGGCGACCGGGACCGATCCGTCCGAATGGGGCTATCCGACCACGGGCAGCGTCGACGTGCACGCCGGGCCGGCGGCGAATACACCGGTCGCTGAAAAGCTCGGCATGAATCTTTTACGCGTGCTGCCGGACACGACCCAGTCGTCCAATCCGAGCGCGCCATTATTCCTGCATGTCGCGACACCATCCGGCAAAACCGGTTATGTCGACGGCCAGTCGCTGTCTCCGCTCGGCGGCGACCAGATGTGTTACGTCAAGGACGCGAGCGGCTGGAAAATTGCGGGCTATCTCGGCGGCGCCTCGCAATGATGGCCTCAGCGTGCGCGACTCTGACATGACATTGCGGGTCTTGGCGGGACTTGAACGAACGCGGCGCCGGGCGGACAATGCGCCGATCAAGAGGTCGGGACAATGAAGACAATTAGTCTCATGACGTGGCTCGGGGCGGCGGTTTTGTGCCTGGCGCCGATGCAGGCGCCGGCGCAGCAGATGCCGGCGCAGCCGCAGCCGCCGCAGGTATTCCAATACCCGGTCACCGCGCCGGACGTCGATCCGGGCGTCGATCACGGCAATTCGGACACCAATCTTCCGGACGAGTTCCAGAAGCAGTTGGTGCTGTACCGTTCGCTGCAGCCGGCCGGTACCATCATCATCGACACCCAGGAGCGTCATCTTTATCTGATCCAGGATCCGACCCACGCGCTGCGCTACGGCATCGGCGTCGGCCGCGATGGTTTCACCTGGCAGGGCCTGTTGCAGATCACGCGCAAGACCGAGTGGCCGGATTGGCGGCCGCCGCCGGAGATGATCGAGCGGCAGCCCTATCTGCCGCGCTTCATGGCGGGCGGCCCCGGCAATCCGCTCGGCGCGCGCGCCATGTATCTCGGCAATACGGTCTATCGCATCCACGGCACCAACGCGCCGGAAACGATCGGGCAGGCCGTTTCGTCCGGCTGCTTCCGGCTGGTCAACGATGACGTGATCGATCTTTACGGACGAGTGCAAGTCGGCACCCATGTCATCGTGCGGCAGGATTAGATGTAGGGTGGGCGAAGGCGCGAAAGCGCCGTGCCCACGCTGCACATTCGATTCCCCGCAATGATGCGGTGGGCACGCTGCGCTTTGCCCACCCTACTTGATCAATGCTTCGCCGCCGCGGTGGCGACGGATTGCGCGGTCTGGCCGAACAGGATGGCGCGCTCTTCCGCGGTGCGGATGCCGCCCTGGCCGGGATTGATCTTCGGCGTCCATTCGTAGGCCTTAATCACTGCAGGCCGCGCCTTGATGGCTTCGAACCAGCGCTTGAGATGCGGGAAATCGTCGATATTCTGCGCCTGGCGTTGCCATGGCACGATCCACGGATAGCTGGCCATGTCGGCGATCGAATATTCGCCGGCGAGATAGCTGCGATCGGCGAGCCGTTTGTTCATCACGCCGTAGAGCCGGTTGACCTCGTTGCGGTAGCGATCGATCGCGTACTGCATTTTGTCCGTCGCGTAATTGCCGAAGTGATTGTACTGGCCCGACATCGGGCCGAGTCCGCCCATTTGCCAGAACAGCCATTCCAGCGCCGCGGTGCGGCCGCGCAAATCTTTCGGAATGAATTTTCCGGTTTTGTCGGCGAGATAAAGCAGGATGGCGCCGGACTCGAACACCGAGATCGGCTTGCCGCCGTCGACCGGCTTATGGTCGACGATGGCGGGAATGCGGTTGTTCGGCGACACCGCCAGGAACTCGGCCTTGAACTGCTCGCCTTTGCCGATATTGACCGGAATGATTTTGTATTCCAGTCCGGCCTCTTCGAGAAAAATCGTGACTTTGTGGCCGTTCGGCGTGGTCCAGTAATGTACGTCGATCATGACAAGCCTTCGGGTAGGAGGGTGAGAGTGGAATGGTGAAAGACGGCTCAGTGTAGCCCATTGCCTGGCGGAGATTTAACCCCCACCAGCGCATTGCTGTCCCTCGTGACCGGCACCGGATACGCCCCCGGCCCCGTACTATTCCGCCTTTTCGGCGCGCCGCTCGGCCCGTAGTCCTCACCGCCGAATCGCGGATTTCGCTGACGCTCAATCCAGGCTACGCTTGCTCTGCTCGCTCATCAGGAGGCTGCGATGGCCCCGTCGAAACGGCAGATTCACCTTGGTGTATTTTGGCTGGGCACTGGAAATCACACCGCTGGCTGGCGCTATCAGGGCGCGGCGGCCAGCAATTGCAGCTGGCCGGTGGTGGCCCAGGCCGCGCAAATCGCCGAGCGCGGCAAATTCGATCTGTTCTTCGTCTCCGATTCGGCAGCCATGAACTACGGCGACCATCCGTCGTTCCAGACCCGCTTCGAGCCGACCACCCTGATCGCCGCCCTTGCCACGGTGACGCGCTGCGTTGGGCTCGGCGCCACCACGTCCACAAGCTTTTCCGAGCCCTACACCGTGGCGCGGACTTTCGCATCGCTGCAGCATATCAGCGGCGGCCGCGCCGCCTGGAACGTCGTCACCAGCACGCACAAGGCCGCGGCGCAGAACTTCGGCAAGGACGAAGTCGGCGAGCACGATCTGCGTTACGCCGTCGCCAATGAGTTCGTCGACGTGGTGAAGGGCCTGTGGGACACCTGGGAGGAGGGCGCGGTCATCGCCGACAAGAGCACCGGCACCTTCCTCGATGAGTCCAAGGTGCGCCCGCTCGATCACAAGGGCCGTTTCTTCTCCGTCAAGGGACCGCTCAATATCGAGCCGAGCCCGCACGGTCCGCCGCTGATCATCCAGGCCGGCGGCTCGGCGCCCGGCCAGGAACTTTCCGCGCGCACCGCCGATCTGGTGTTTTCGGTGGTCAACGGCGACCGGGACTCGGCGAAGACCGCCTACGACAGCCTAAAGGCGCGCACTGTCAGGCATGGCCGCGCGCCGGATGCGGTGTCGATCCTGCCCGGCGTGATGCCGATCATTGGCGAGACCAACGAAGCGGCCAAGGAGCAACTCGACATGCTGCAAAGCTGGCTGACGCCGAGCAACGCGCTCGCGCTCGTCTCCAATCGGATCGGCTACGACATTTCCGGCTATCCGCTCGACGGCCCGGTGCCGGAATTTTCCGCGCTCACCAATCGCGGGCAGTCGTTCTCGGTGGCGCTCCTTGACATGGCGCGACGCGAGAAGATGACGCTGCGCGATCTCTACAACGTCACCGCGGCGGCACGCGGCCATTGGGTGATCTACGGCACGCCGCGGCGCATTGCCGACACGTTGGAAGACTGGTTCGTGAGCGGGCTCGCGGACGGCTTCGTTGTCATGCCGGCCTATTTCCCCGGTGCGTTCGACGATTTCGTCAATCTCGTCGTGCCGGAACTGCAGCGGCGCGGCCTCTATCGCCAGGATTATTCCGGACCGACGCTGCGCGATCACCTTGGCCTGCAAGCGCCGTCGGCGGTCCCGGCAACGCGGGCCGCTGCGTCCTGATCATTTCCTCGCACAGGAGAAATCATGATCACCGAAATCGCGCAAATCGAGGTCAAGCCGGGAATGGAAGCGGAATTCGAGGCCGGCGTGAAAAAGGCCGCGCCGATATTCCAGCGCGCCAAGGGCTGCACCGCCATGGAGTTGCGGCGTTCGATCGAAAAGCCAAGTCGCTATCGCCTGTTCGTCGGCTGGGCAACCCTCGAGAACCACACCGTCGATTTCCGCGGCTCGGCCGATTTTCAGGAATGGCGCAAGCTCGTGGCGCATTGCTTCGCTTCGCCGCCCGAGGTCGAGCACGTCACGCAGGTGGTGAAGGGATTTTGAAATTCGTCATTGCGAGGAGCAAAGCGACGAAGCAATCCAGTTCCTTGCGCCGAGCTGGATTGCTTCGCTTCGCTCGCAATGACGGTCAGGCCCTCGCCCGCTCAACATTGGCGATGCGGGCCGGCACGCCAAATTCGCGGCGGCAGACTTCGGCCAAGACCGCAATCCCGGCGCGGATCGCTTCATGCGACGGATTGGCAAAGCACAACCGCGTGCGGCTCTTGCCGTAGGCCTTGTCGGTTGCCCATTCCGGGCCGGGATTGATGGCGACGCCGGCGGCGAGCGCGGGCTGATAAAGTTTTAGCGTATCGACTTGGTCGGGAAATTTGACCCAGAGGAATATGCCGCCCTTGGGATCCTCGAATTCGGCCGCAGTGCCGAATTGCTCGTTGAGCGCCTCCATCAGCGTTTCAAGCTTCGCCCGCAAGCCGCGCGTCAGTTGCGGCACGTGCGCGTCGAAATGTTTTGCGCAAAATTCGCCAAGCACCATCTGTTCGAGCGCGCCTGAGCCAGCGTCGGTCTTGAGCGCCAGCATGCGTGACAGCAGGCCCCACTCGGCGACGATGTAGCCAACGCGCAACGCCGGCGCGATCGATTTGGAAAACGAGCCGATATGGATGACACCGCCGTGCTTGCTCATGGCGTGCAGCGCCGGTGGCTGCCGGCCATCCCAGATCAGATCGGCGTAGCAATCGTCCTCGAAAATCGGCACGCCGTGTTGCTGCGCGAGCCGTAACAGCTCATGGCGGCGCGCTTCGCCCAAAATCGTGCCGGTCGGATTTTGCACGGTGGGGATGGTGTAAATGTACTTTGGCCGCACGCCGCGCTGCTTGAGATCGTCAAGCGCTGCGGCGAGCGCATCCATGCGCATGCCTTCGCCATCGAGCGGGATGCCGACGGCATGGACGCCGAGCCTGGTCCATCGGTTCAGCGACCCCTGATATGTCGCGGCCTCGGTGATGATCGTGTCGCCGCGCGCCAGGAGAATTCCGTTGACCAGATCGAGCGCCTGCAGCGAACCCGACGTGATCAAAATTTCGTCGGCGGTGCAGGAAATCCCGGCGGTGCGCTTGAGCTTTTGCGCCAGAAATTCGCGCAACGGCCGATAGCCCTGCGGGCCGCTGGCAAGACCGTAGGTCGCGAGGTTCCTGCCCTCGCGCGTCATCACGTCGTTCGCCGCCTTGGTGAGTGCGTCGACCGGGACCAGGTCGGCGTCGTTATGGCCGCCGATGAAATTGTATTTGGCAAAGCCGTTCCATTTGACGGCCGCCGGCGGAAGCCCGGGCGCCAAGAGCGGCGTAAAATCGAATGAAGTCATTGGACGCGTTCTCCCTGTGGAGACAGTAGAACAGCCGCACTTTCCTCGCCACCGGACTCGACCCATATTGTGACCATGGCGAAAAGCCCGAACCGGCGCGATCCGGCCAAACACTCGAAAAAGGACCCGGCCAAGCCGACGCGCGCCAAGGCGGCGCGCCCGGAGACGCCGGTGCTCGATGATGCGCTCGCCGATCTCCTCAATCCTGCCATCGGCCAGGGCCGCGCCGGCGTAGGCTCGCAGACCGGGTCGCCCTCCCCGTCGGGGGAGGAAAAGCGGACCTCCGGGCTGCAACCGCCGCCCGACAATTCCTGGGATCGCCGCGCCGACTTCTCCAGCGCCCATCGCGCCCGCGCGTCGGTGGCGCGCGGGCTCGGCGAGCCGCCGCAACAAAGCTATGTCGGCAAAACGCCGGTGCCGCCCGGCGAGCTCGACCCCGATCTGGCGAAAGCGCTGGGCATCGAGGAGCAGGATAACGAGGCCGACGCGCGCGGCGTGATCAAATACGGCGATGGGCCCGCCCATGGGCGCCTGGCGCGGCGCCCCAAAGGCGACGGCGAGCCGACCGGTGTCGGCGCGTTCGGCAGCGTCGCCAGTCAGCAATCGCTCGACCGCCTGTTGCGCGAGGGCCGCGCCGAATTTCACGGAGCGCTGTGGACGCCGCACCGGCCGCCGCGGCCGGACAAATCCGAAGGCGGCCGCAGCTTTGTCATCAAATCCGACTTCGATCCGAAGGGCGACCAGCCGACCGCGATCGCCGATCTGGTCGAGGGCGTGCGGCGCAACGACCGCACCCAGGTGCTGCTCGGCGTCACCGGCTCGGGAAAAACCTTCACCATGGCCAAGGTGATCGAGGCGACGCAGCGCCCGGCGCTGATCCTGGCGCCGAACAAGACGCTTGCCGCGCAGCTCTACGGCGAGTTCAGGAGTTTCTTTCCCGACAACGCAGTCGAATATTTCGTCAGCTACTACGACTATTACCAGCCGGAAGCCTATATCCCGCGCACCGACACCTATATCGAGAAAGATTCTTCGATCAACGAGCAGATCGACCGCATGCGGCACGCGGCAACGCGCGCGCTGTTGGAACGCGACGACGTCATCATCGTCGCCTCGGTGTCGTGCATCTACGGCATCGGCTCGGTCGAGACTTATTCGGCGATGACCTTCACCATCAAGAGCGGCGAGAAGCTCAACCAGCGTCAGCTCCTCGCCGATCTGGTGGCGCTGCAATACAAGCGCTCGGCCGGCGATTTCTATCGCGGCTCGTTCCGCGTGCGCGGCGATGCGATCGAAATTTTCCCGGCGCATTATGAGGACCGTGCCTGGCGGGTATCGCTGTTCGGCGACGAGGTGGAATCGATCCACGAATTCGATCCGCTCACCGGGCAGAAGACCGACGAGCTCGAATTCGTCAAGATCTACGCCAATTCGCACTATGTGACGCCGCGGCCGACACTGTTGCAGGCGATTTCCGGCATCAAATTCGAATTGCGCCAGCGGCTCGAACAGCTCAATGCCGCCGGCCGCCTCCTTGAAGCGCAGCGGCTCGAGCAGCGCACGCTCTACGATCTCGAAATGATGGAGGCGACCGGAGCCTGCGCCGGCATCGAAAACTATTCGCGCTATCTCACCGGGCGAAAGCCCGGTGAGCCGCCGCCGACTTTGTTCGAATATGTCCCCGACAACGCGCTGGTCTTTGTCGACGAAAGCCACGTCACTGTCCCGCAGCTCGGCGGCATGTATCGCGGCGACTTCCGAAGGAAGGCGACGCTCGCCGAATACGGCTTCCGCCTGCCCTCCTGCATGGACAACAGGCCGCTGCGCTTTGAGGAATGGGACGCGATGCGGCCGCAGACCACCGCGGTCTCGGCGACGCCCGGGCCGTGGGAGCTCAACGAATCCGGCGGCGTGTTCACCGAGCAGGTGATCCGGCCGACCGGCCTGATCGATCCGCCGGTCGACGTGCGCCCGGCGCGCACCCAGGTCGACGATCTGGTCGGCGAGGTGCGGCAGGTGGCGCAAGCCGGCTACCGCGCGCTCATCACCGTGCTGACCAAGCGCATGGCCGAGGATTTGACCGAATATCTGCATGAACAGGGCATTCGCGTGCGCTACATGCATTCCGATATCGACACCATCGAACGCATCGAGATTATTAGAGACCTCCGCCTTGGCGCGTTCGACGCGCTGGTCGGCATCAATCTGTTGCGCGAGGGCCTCGATATTCCGGAATGCGCGCTGGTTGCCATCCTCGACGCCGACAAGGAAGGATTCTTGCGCAGCGAGACCAGCCTAGTGCAAACCATCGGCCGCGCCGCGCGTAATATCGACGGCCGCGTCATTCTCTACGCCGATGCCGTCACCGGCTCGATGGCGCGCGCCATGGCCGAGACCGAGCGCCGGCGCGAGAAGCAGGCGGCCTACAACACCGAGAACGGCATCACGCCGGAAAGCATCCGCAAAGGCATCGGCGACATCCTCAACAGCGTCTACGAGCGCGACCATGTGCTGATCGACGCCGGCAGCGGCAGCGAAGGCGAATTCGGCGAAGCCGCCACCATCGGCCATAATTTCGAAGCCGTGATCGCCGATCTCGAAGCCCGCATGCGCGCCGCCGCCGCCGATCTCGACTTCGAGGAAGCCGCGCGATTGCGCGATGAGATCAAGCGCCTGCGCACCACCGAACTTGCGGTCACCGACGACCCGACGGCAAAATTCTTACCCTCCCCTGCAGGGGGAGGGTCGTTCCGCCGCAGCGCGCAGCGCGCAGGCGGACGGGGTGGGGTCAGCAAAATCCACAAGCCGACGCTCGACGAAATGGGCATCGCGCTGTCCCACGAAGTCGCGCCGCACCGGCCGGAGGCGACTACGCCGGGCCGTGGCGGCCCACGCTCCACCCTCGGCAAGCCGGGAATGCGCGGCGGCTTTAAGCCGAGAGGGCGGTAGCTAAAATTACCATGCGCGGACCGACCTTGCGGATACTACGGCATTGCCGTAGTATCCTTGGTTGATGCATACGGTCGTCGAAACGGTGCCGTATCTTGCCGACGCGGATCGGCTTTTCAGCGCTGAAGAGCGGGCAACGATCGTCGACACCGTTTCGGCAGATCCTCGATGTGGCGTGGTCATGCCCGGCACCGGCGGGGTTCGCAAGCTGCGCGTTGCGGCGAGCGGACGTGGCAAACGCGGCGGCGCGCGCATCATCTATCTGTTCGGAGGCGACAAGGTGCCGGTGTTTTTCCTGGCTGCCTTCGCAAAAAACGAGAAATCGGATTTGTCGCAGGCGGAACGTAATAATCTCGCACGAATGACGTCAGAGCTAATTCGAGGCTATCGGAGCAGACGATGACAAAACGCGCATATGACAAGATCAAAGCTGGACTGGAGAGCGCCAAAGCGTATCTGGACGGCACGGCGGACAAGCGGAAGTACCGGGTTCATGTACCCGAGAAGATCGACGTCCGAAAAATCCGGACTCGGCTTAGACTGTCCCAGGAAGCTTTCGCCGAGACCTATGGCTTCGCGGTCTCCGCCGTGCGTGACTGGGAGCAAGGCCGCCGACGGCCCGAGCGCAGCGCTCGCATCCTGCTCAAAATCGTGGAGAGAGAGCCGGAGGCGGTCACGCGGGCGCTGGCGGGGTAACTCGAAACTAAATAGTCGCAGATCCTTACCTATGTTGGCACCAGTGAGCAGCACGCATGGGTGACAGCAGCGACTCCTTCTACGCCACCCTCCCGGTCCGTCGCGGCTTCCGCAGCCTGATGGACCCGGCGCGCTATACGCCGCTGCCGGAGGATTGGACGGTCGGCATTGCCGACGTCGTGCAGTCGACCAAGGCGATCGCCGAGAAGCGCTACAAGGCCGTCAACATGGCCGGCGCCGCCGTGATCGCGTCGGTGACCAACGCGCTCGGCGCACGCGAATTTCCGTTTGTGTTCGGCGGCGACGGCGCGAGCTTCGCGGTATCGCCGGGCGATGCCGGCAAGGCGCGCGAGGCGCTGGCGGCGACGGCGGCCTGGGCCGACGGCGAACTCGGCCTCACTTTGCGGGTCGCGCTGGTGCCGGTCGCGGAAATCCGCCGCCACGGCCTCGACGTGCGCGTGGCGCGCTATGGGCCGTCGGAAAATCTGTCCTATGCGATGTTTTCCGGCGGCGGCCTCGCCTGGGCCGACGCCGCAATCAAGCGCGGCGAATTTGCCGTCACGCCGGCGCCGGCCGGCAGCTGGCCCGATCTCACCGGCCTGTCATGCCGCTTCGAGCAATTCCGCGCCGCGCGCGGCGTCGTGCTCGCGGTGCTGATCGTGCCGCTGCCCGGTGCCGATCCGGCCGCGTTCCGTGCGTTGACCGAAGAGATCGTGACGCTCGTCGAAAATAGTCCCGATGCCGGGCGGCCCCTGCCGGCGCAGGGCCCGCAGATGCGCTGGCCGCCGCAAGGCGTCGAACTGGAAACGCATACTTTGCCGGGCGGCGGCCGGTTTCGCCGCGCGCGGGTGCTGGCGCGGACACTGCTCTATTTCCTGGTCATGCGCTCCGGATTGCGCGTCGGCAATTTCGTGCCGGCGGTCTATTTGCAGCAGGTCGTCGAGAATTCCGACTTCCGCAAATATGACGACGGGCTGCGCATGATCATCGACTGCACGCCCGAACTCGCCGACCGGCTCGAGCGCCGACTCGCCGCTGCGGCGGGCACCGCGCTCTATGGTCTGCACCGCCAGGACGCCGCGATGATGACGTGCTTTACGCCGTCGGCGAGCCGCGGCGACCACGTGCATTTCGTCGATGGCGCGCAGGGCGGCTATGCCGCCGCTGCCAGTGTTCTCAAAGCGGCTTTAGCCGCGTCACATGCCTGATCTGGCTAGCGCGTCGGCACCGGCTTTGGCGACTTGCTCGTCCTGCGCGGACAGCGCACCGGAGACGCCGATGGCGCCGATGATGGCGCCGTTGAGCTGAACCAGAATGCCGCCTTGCAGCGGCGTGATGTCCTTGAGTGCAAGGAGCCGCATGCCGCCGCCGCCGCCGGCAATAGCGTCATCGAGCGCCTTACTCGGCAGCTTGAATTCGATCGAGGTGCGCGCCTTGCCCTCGGATGTGGTCGCGGCGGAAAGCTGCGCGTTATCGAACTTGTGGAACATCACCATATTGCCGCCAGAGTCGAGAATGGTGATGGCGACCTGCCAGGAATTCTTCGCCGCTTCGAGCTCGGCCCCCGCCATGACGCGCTTGGCCTGATCGAGCGTGATCGGAGCGCCATAGGGCGGCATTGCCGCCGTAGCCGGGGCCTGTTGCGCCACAGCCGGGGTCATGATCGCGGTGATGGCCGATCCGGCCACCAAGGCAAGGGCGCCGGCTAGAGCAAGGATTCGCAACATCTGTGGGACCTCCAGGACGATCGGGCCGAATCCGGCGGCGCGCGGCGCACCATAAGCGGCAAAAGCGGCAGGGGAAAGCCGGTCCAGACATCCGAAATCGGCCATCCGGTGTCGGGATTTTCGCGGCGGCGCGGCCATCCCGACGCGGGATTTGCGATCCCGGATTCCTGAAAACGTGATCGGCGCGCCCGGTGCGGCGGCGGCGTGCGCGGACTATATTTGCTGTACCGTTTCCCCGACGGACCAGGAGACGCCGCGATGTTTTCATTCCGCAAAAAACTCGAAATGCCGACCGCCGATGAAGCCCTGCCGGGGCGTTCGACGCCGATCCCGACCGCCAAGCAGCATTTCGTCTTGCACCGCCCGCTGCAGGGTCCCTATCCGCAGGGGCTCGAGATGGCGATGTTCGGGCTCGGCTGTTTCTGGGGCTCGGAGCGCAATTTTTGGAAGCTCGGCGACGGCATCTACACGACCGCGGTCGGCTATGCCGGCGGCGTGACGCCCAATCCGACCTATGAGGAAGTCTGCTCCGGCCGCACCGGGCACAACGAAGTCGTTCTCGTGGTTTTCGATCCGAAGAAGATTTCCTACGAGCGCCTGCTCAAGACGTTTTGGGAAAATCACGATCCGACCCAGGGCATGCGCCAGGGCGGCGACGTCGGCACGCAATACCGCTCCGGCATCTATGTGTTTTCGCCGGCGCAGCGCGCCGCGGCCGAGGCGTCGAAAGCGGCCTATGCCAAGGCGCTCGCGGACGAGCGGATGGGCCCGATCACGACGGAAATCCTCGATGCCCCGCCGTTCTATTTCGCCGAGGATTATCACGAGCAATATCTGGCCAAGAACCCGCACGGCTATTGCGGCCACGGCGGCACCGGCGTGAGTTGCCCGATCGGGACGGGCGTGGCGGCTTAAGTGAATTGACCCAATACTCTCACTGTCGGCAAAGTGGAGACATTGATCCGTCATCCTGAGGTGGCCGCAACGCGGCCCTCGAAGGATGCGGCCCGAGCGCCTCGGCCGTCGCCCTTCGAGGCTCGCTTCGCTCGCACCTCAGGGTGACGGGAAGTACTCCATGGCCTGGCCCGACGGACGCTATATTCAGGCGGCGATTTTCTTCAGCCGCTGGCTATTGGCGCCGTTCCTGCTCGGGCTGTTGCTCTGCCTGTTTCTGCTGATGTACCGCTTCTACGTCGATCTCTACGCGCTGGCGTTCGAGGTGCCGACCCAGACCTGGCACAGCATCGTCACCAACGTGCTCAATCTGGTCGACGTGGCGCTGACCGCCAATCTGATCATCATCGTCATCTTCTCGAGCTACGAGAACTTCATCCGCCGCATCCAGGCTGACGCGCATCCCGACTGGCCCGAGGGGCTGACCCAGGTCGATTTCGGTGCACTCAAGCAGAAGCTGCTTGGCTCGATCGTTGGCATCGCCTCGGTGGATGCGCTGGCCTGGTATTTCGACCTCGAGAAAATTCCCGATAGCCCGAAGCTGCTTTGTGTGCTGGCGTTCCCGCTCACGCTGGCTTTGGTCATGCTGATTTTGGCCGTTGCCGACTGGTTCAGCGATTTGCGCAAAAGACGGCCGGACTGACCGGCCCGCCGACCCCTTTGCGACCCCCGGCCCGGCGCCTCTGGTGAGGCTTTGTTAACCATACCGGGCGTTAATCGGACTTCGGTTTTGGCTCGAACGGGGTCGGATTGCGCGTATGCGGGTCACCCGCCCTCTCATGCTGTTTTTTGCGCTGGCAATTGCGGCAGGAGGGTGCGCGCAGGGGCCGCTGATGCGCGTGCAAATGGCCGCCGCGCCCGCCCCTTACGGCATCGACAATGTGGTTTATGGCTCGCCCGGCGGAGCGCCTGGCTATGGGGCAGCGCCCGGTTATGCGATGGCGGCCGCGCCCGCGCCGGCGCCCGCTTATGCCGGCGTCGCCGCGCCGGGTTACGCCGGCGCCTCTTACGCAACCATGCCGGCACCGGGTTACGCGGCGGCGCAGCCCTATGGCATGGCGATGGGCGGCGGCTATCCCGGCGGCATGATGGCGCAGCCGGCGGCCTATTCGCCGCAAATGCAGCAATGGCCCTATACGCTCGATTCCGGCGACCGGCTGCGCATCGTCGTGTTCGGCCAGGACGGACTGACCAATTCCTACGTGCTCGACGCCAGCGGCCAAATCGACTTCCCGCTGATCGGCATCGTAGCGGCGCGCGGGCTGACCACCGACCAGTTAGCCGGGCGCGTCGCCGACATGTTGCGCCAGGGATTTGTCCGCGAGCCGCATGTCGCCGTCGAGGTCGAAGCCTACCGGCCGTTCTTCATTCTCGGTGAAGTCACTCAGCCCGGCCAATATCCCTATACGCCGAACATGACGGTGGAGACGGCGGTGGCGATCGCCGGCGGCTTCGGGCCGCGCGGCGACCGCAAATCCGTCATCGTCAGCCGCAATTTCGGCAACGGCCAGATTTATCGCTTCCGCACGCCGATCACCGCGTCGATCCACCCCGGCGATACGATCCAGGTCCAGGAACGCTGGTTCTGAGATCAGGAGTCGGTAATCAGATGCCAGTAATCGGAACAAATCTCCGATTACTGATTACTGACCACTAACTCCTGCTATTTCATATGCTTGGCGATAAATTCCCCCGCGCGCTGGCGCGCGGTCATGGCGGCGGCTTCGTTGTAGCTGCCGCGCTCCTCGCAATTAAAGCCGTGCCCGGAGCCGGGATAGACAAAAATCTCGCAATCGCCGCCGCGCTTTTGCTTGATCATCTCGACGTCGCTCATCGGGATCGAGGCGTCCGTCTCGCCGAAATGCATCTGCGTAGGCACTTTCGGTTTCTCGTCGACATTCTTGGCGATCTGGCCGCCGTAGAACGCCACGGCGCAGGACAGGCCGTTGAGCTTGCAGGCCGCCAGGAAGGCGATGGTGCCGCCCATGCAGTAACCCACGATCGCGACCGGCCCTTCTTTCTTGAGTTCGTCGATGGCGGCCTGCACGTCGCGCATCATCGCGCCCCAATCGGGATTGGCGACGAACTTGCGTGCATTGGCGATCTCGTCGGGCGTGTAGCCGCATTCGAAATCCGGCTGCTGGCGATCGAACACTGCGGGCGCCACGGCGGTATAACCTCGCGCGGCGAGCCGGTCGCATACGGCGCGGATGTGATGATTGACGCCAAAAATTTCCTGAATGACGACAATGCCGCCCTTGGATTTTCCGGCCGGATCGGCGCGATAGGCACCGAGCTTGAAACTGTCCGAAGACGTCAGTGAAAAATGCTTACCCAAGACAACCCTCCCTTGATGGTAGCGGCCGAACTCACCCACGGCCGGCCGCAGCTTAACCCGGCGCTAGCCTATCGGTGGCCACCGCCGCGCTCAAGCCACCTGCGGCATCTGCGTGCTATTGGGTGACGACGACGAAATTGGTGCCGTCGCCGGTTTCGTCACCGAGTCCCTTGTCGGACACGACCAGCGACGAGCCGGGCACCATCAATTGGGAAATGAAATCGATCGCGTTCTGCGGAATATCGATCCGCGCCAGCGCCTGCTCAGGCGTCTGCGGCGGCGGTAGCTCGGCGAGCTTGGCATTGTCTTGGTCCCTTTGCGGCCTTGCGGTGCGCGTCTCGGATCGGCGCTGATTGTCCGCATTCCTCGACGGCTTCGCCGGCGGCGGCTCAGCGGGAAACGAGACAACATTCCAGCGCAGCGTGGAGTGATCGTCCAAAAATTCCAGCGCCGTAAAGACGTGCGTGCCGAGCGGCTGATCTGGTTGCGCGACGGCGATCGGCGCGTCGAACAGCGGCGCAAAATCCTGCCGCACGTAAATCTTCTTTTCCTTGCGGCTGATGAAGATCGCGATCGGCGATTTTTTCGCGGGCGCCTCCGCCGCCGGCTTGGCGGGCGGCACCGGCGTAGCGGCGGCAGGCTTGGGATCGGCAACGCGCAGACCGAGCTGATCCGGTGGCAGCGGGACCGCCGCATCCGCCGGCGCGGCGTCGGCGGTCTTGCTGCCGTCGCCGCCCGGCGCGGCGGCTGCGTCGGAGGCCGGCGTGGCTGGCGGCGTGGCCGCGGCGACGGCCGCGGGCGCCGGCGCGGGCGCGGGCGGCGGTTTGTCCTTGCGCACGAACAGATGCGGATCCGCGAACTCGGCCGGCTTCAATTCCGGGTCGGCGATGACCACAGGCACGCCAAGCTTGGTCAGGCCGTAGAGCTGCACCGCGAAATTGTGCGGCATGCGGATGCAGCCATGCGACGCCCGATGGCCGATATTCTCGCCCTCGTGCAGCGCAACGCCCGACCAGGTGATGCGCTCCATGAACGGCATTGGCGCGTTACTGTAAATGTTGGACTCGTGATAGCGCTGCTTCTGGATGATGCTGAACACGCCCAATGGTGTCGGCAGGCCGGGCACGCCGGTCGCAACGGAGCTGTCGGCAACGTGGACGCCGTCGCTGTAGAGATGAAGCTTCTGCTGATCGACGGACACGTAGATTTGCAGCGGGCCCTTCGGGATATCGGCGAACGGCACGGTGCCGGCCTGATCGGCCGCTTTGGCCTTGGGCGCCGTGTCCCTGTGCGCCGCATACCTGGGTACGTAATACCTGGGTACGTAATACCTGGGCGCGTAATACCTGGGCCCGTAGTACGGGCCCCAGTACGGGTCCACGTAGCGGTATTGCGCTGCCGCCGGCGTGCAAGTGATCGCCAAAGCCAGCGCCGCAGCAAGACCTGAAGCTGAGACCCTGATCGACACCACCATCTCCCCGCCCACGCCAAACGGATGCATTGTTCGCTGCCCGGCTTAACGCGGCGTAAGCGCGAACGCTTGCGCCAGCAATTCATAGGAATGCCGGCGCGCCGCATGATCGTAAACCATTGTGGTGATCATGACTTCATCGGCGCGCGTTGCCTCGGCCAAAGCCAACAGTCGCTCCTTGACGCGGCCGATGCCGCCGACCACGAGGCGGGCGCGATGGCGCGCCATGCGCTCGCGGTCGGCCGGCGTATAGGGATAAGCGGCGGCCTCTTCGGGCGACGCCAGCGGCAGATATTCGCCTTTGGCGCGGCGCGCGTAATGCAGATCGGCGCTCAGCGCGATGCGCTCGGCCTCGGCGTCGGTATCGGCGGCGATCGCCGCGGTGCCGAGAATGGCATAGGGCTTCGCCAGCTCGGCCGACGGTTTGAAGTGCTCGCGATAAGACAACATCGCGCTCGCGGCGTCGTAGTCGGCGAAATGGTGGGCGAAAGCAAAACCGACGCCGACCGCGGCGGCAAGCTCGGCGCTGTAGCCGCTCGAGCCGAGGAGCCAGATCGGCGGCAGCGCGACGTCGGTGGGTACCGCATGCACATTGCGGAACGGATGATTTTCCGGAAATCCGCCGCGCTCGAACAATAAAAGTTCCTGGAAACGCTCGAGGAAATCGTCGCCTTGCCGCGGATCCTGCCGCGCCCGCAGCGCATAAGATGTGACCTGATCGGTGCCCGGTGCACGGCCGAGCCCAAGATCGATGCGGCCGGGAAACAGCGCCTCCAGCACCTTGAAGTTCTCGGCGACCATCAGCGGCGCATGGTTCGGCAGCATCACGCCGCCCGAGCCGACGCGGAGGTGCGAGGTCGCCGCCGCGATCTGTCCGATCATGATTTCGGGCGAGGAACTCGCGATATTCGCCAGATTGTGGTGCTCGGCGACCCAGTAGCGGTGATAGCCGAGCCGGTCGGCAAGCCGCGCCAGATCGAGCGAATTGCGCAGCGCCACCGAACCCGGCGTTGCCGTGGTGACGGGCGATAGATCGAGGACGGAAAGCGGGATCACGCGGATCGGGCTCACTTACGCATCGTGCCGGGTGCGCGTGCTATGAGCCCGGCGCCGGCGCTGCCGTCAATAGCGGGCGAGTATTGCGCTAGCGCGTCAGCGGCGCCGGCGGAACAGGGCCGCTTTCCGTCACTTGCGCGGCTGGCACGGCTTGCGACGATGCGCTATCCGGCGGCGTTCCCGGCAACACCACCACGCGGGTGCCGAGATTGACCCGGCTGTAGAGGTCGGCAACGTCATCATTGGTCAGCCTGATGCAGCCCGACGACACGAATGTGCCGATGGTCGACGGCTGATTGGTGCCATGAATCCGGTACAGCGTATTGCCGAGATACATCGCGCGCGCACCGAGCGGATTGGTATCGCCGCCGGCCATAAAGCGCGGCAGATAAGGCTGACGCTCGATCATTTCCTTCGGCGGGAACCAGTCCGGCCATTCCTTCATGCGGCTGATGCGCTCGGTGCCGGTCCAGGTAAAGCCTTCGCGGCCGACGCCGATGCCGTAACGCAGCCCCTGGCCGTTGCCGAGCACGAGGTAGAGATAGGTGTTCGGCGTGTCGATAATGATGGTGCCGGCGGGCTCGGTGGTCTGGAAAGCAACGATCTGGCGGCGGAACTGCGGCGGCAGATCCTTGGCCGGGCCCTGCTCCGGTTGATCTTCCGGCGGCAGCCCGGCAATCACGGTTGAGTTGTTGTTCGCAGGCGCGGCGGCGCTCGTCGCGGGAGTAGCCGGACTGCGGATCGTGCCGGTCACGTCAGCCGGAGCGCCGGCGACATCGCCCGGCGGGCGAGCTTGCGCCTCGCCATCGAGCGCCGGCATCGGCTGCGGTGCAAAATAGGGCCGGGCCGGCGGCGGATAGGATTGCGCGGCGGCGCTGCCAACAGAACCGGCGAGGAAGCCGGCAAGGGCGATCGCCATCACGACGAGACTGCTGCTGCAACGCAAGCTGGAACGCACCACAAACCCCCGGCAGGACCCTGAACCCGGCACCAGTCTTGCAGGTGACATTTGGCCAGAACAAGGCGCTAAACCGCCGGTGAGGCGGGGCTTATGCCGCGTAAACGATAGTTCCGGATGGGATGGTAAACAATTCGGTAACGACTAGGCGTTGCATCGGCCCGCCGGTAATATGTTATTGATGTGTGGGGACATCAACAGCACCATGACCTTGGCTGAGGGACCGAACATGACGCAGAGCGCCATGGGAGTGCCGCGTTGAGCGCCATGCGGACCACCGCCTGCGCGGCGATCGGCGCGGTCATCGCCGCCTTGAATTTTGCCGGCCCGCTGCACGCCCAGACCGCCGCCATCAACGACCTCAAGGGCAAGATTTTCGACGCCAAAATGGCGCGGGACTATTTTGCCGGCGGGCTGCCGCACTGCGCCGAGCTCGACGGCACCAATTTTTATTTTCCGCCGCGCGATCGCGTCCTGAACCTGCAGGATTACAAGCGCTCATTGGAAACCCTGGTCCTGGGACAGATTTTCAATCCCGACACCAAGAAGCCGTGGAGCCAGGACGACGCCGACACCCGCTGGAAGCAGGTCCAGCAGCTCGCCACTACCGATCAGACCAATTGCGCGCTCGTGGCGAGCCTCCCCGACCTGCAGAAAAAGCTCGAAGCGTTGCAGGCGGCGGCGGCGCAAAGCGCCGCATCGCAGAACAGCCCACCGCCAAATAATAAGTGAGGCGCGCCGCAACGGCGCGCCGGATCGCCGCCGCTCAAGCCAGCAGGGGCGGCTGACCGCACTCGGACTTGATCGGCAGCCCGGCAATCGACAAATAGCTTGTCGAGCGGCAAACTCGGTTAGAATCGCCCGATCTGAGTCTGCCGCGAGCGAGGGATTAGCCAATGCCATCCGTGAGCGACTGGAAAGTGCCGTCGTCTGCGCAACCGAAGCCGGACGATTACGGCTACGATCTTGAACGCGCGCTGTCTTCGGTGGTCGGGCTGCGCACCACCGTGCCGGCCGACGCCTTCACGGCGGACACGCTGGGCACCGAGCGCGCCGGCAACGGCGTTTTCATTCGCGACAAGGGCCTCGTGCTTACCATCGGCTATCTGGTGACCGAAGCGGAGTCGCTGTGGATCACCCTGAACGACGGCCGTTCGGTGCCGGGCCACGTACTCGGCTACGACCAGGAGACCGGATTCGGTCTGGTGCAGGTGCTGGCCAAGCTCGACGTGCCGGCGCTTGAAATCGGCCAGTCGGCCGCGGCCTCGATCGGCGAACGCGTCGTGGTCGGCGGTTTCGGCGGCCGCCAGCGCTCGGTGGCCGCGCGCGTCGTCGCCAAGCAGGAATTCGCCGGCTATTGGGAATACGTCCTCGACGAAGCGATCTTCACCGCGCCGGCGCATCCGAACTGGGGCGGCACCGCGCTGATCGGCCCGGCTGGCGAACTCCTCGGCATCGGCTCGTTGCAGCTGCAGCAGGCGGCGGAAAAGGGCCAGGCGCAGAACATCAACATGATCGTGCCGATCGATCTGTTAAAGCCGATCCTCGATGATCTGTTGAAATTCGGCCGGCGCAACATGCCGCCACGGCCGTGGCTCGGCCTTTATGCGACCGAAGTCGAGAACCGGCTGGTCATCGTCGGGCTGGCCGACCGCGGCCCGGCCAAAAAGGCCGATATCCGCACCGGCGATATCGTGCTGTCGGTTGCCGGCAAGGACGTGCGCGATCTCGCCGGCTTCTTTCGCCGCATCTGGGCGCAAGGCCAGGCTGGCGTCGACGTGCCGCTCACCATCTATCGCGACGGCGAGACCATGGACCTGCGCGTCAAGTCGAGCGAGCGCAATCGTTTCCTCAAGGGTCCGAGTCTGCATTGAGCGTAGGGTGGGCAAAATCGTCTGTCCCCCGCAACCGCGTGGGCACCGCGCCGCACGATTTTGCCCACGCGGCTTGTCCTCGGATGGCGGTGCCCCCCTACGTATTTTATTTCTCCGCAAACAGCGCCTTTAACCCTTCCCGATAAGTCGGATAGCGCAACACGATGCCGAGCTCGCGCTTGAGCTTGTCGTTGTTCACGCGCCGGCATTCCTGCCAGAAGCTCAAGGCCATCGGCGACATTGATGGCGCGGCTTCTGCAAAAGGAATTTCCGGTGGCGGCTCCGCACCCATGAGCTGCGCGGCGAAGGCAATCGGATCGCCGGGCGGCGACGGCTCATCGTCGGCGACGTTGTAGATTCCGGAAGCCTCGTGCGCGAAAGCGGCGTCGATCGCCTGCGCAATATCCCCGACATGGATGCGATTAAAAATCTGCCCGGGCTTGACGACGCGGCGGGCTTTGCCACGCGCGATTTGCACCAAGGCGTTCTGTCCGGGTCCATAAATGCCGGCAAGCCGCAGGATCGCGATGGCGATGCCGTGACGCGCGCCAAAATCTTGCCAGGCCGTTTCCGCGGCAAGCCGCTCGCGGCTGCGCGGCGAACTTGGCTTGGGTGGCGTCTGCTCGTCGACCCACTGACCGCCATGGTCGCCGTAAACACCGACGGTCGAGAGATAGACGACGGAACGCAGATTTCTCGCTTCGGCAAAAACATCGCCCAATGCGGCGAGCACCGGATCGCCGTTGTCGCCGGGCGGCGCCGACACCAGCGCAAAATCCGCTGCCGCAACGGCGCTGTCCAGTTGCGCCGAGGCCACTTTGCCGTCGAACACCAGCGCTTGCAGACGGCCGCCGTGATATGCGTTGAGGATCGCGGCACGTTCGGCGCCGCGCACGGTGGCGACGATGCGCTCGAATGTGTCGCCAGCCGTTGCGGCGAAATGTTCTGCGCAATAGCCGAAGCCGAAGCAGACCAGCGTGGCCATCAGGCACTCATGGCTCGTGCGGCGGTCCATTCCGCGGCGACGTCGGGATCGGCTTCACGTGCGCCGCTTTTGGCGGAGCAGCGTGCAAAGCGCCCACGATCGAGCCGGCCGAGCGCCCAGACCGCGGCGCCGCGAATGAGCGGCGAGGCATCATCGAGCAGGCGCTCGGCCTCGCCGGCCAGCGCGGCGTCGCCGGAATTGCCGATTGCGATCAGCACATTGCGCACAAACCGTTCGCGGCCGATGCGCTTGACCGCGCTCTTTTTGAACAGCGCGCGGAACGCGGTGTCGTCAAGCCGGGCAAGATCGGCGAGCAGCGGCGCACGCAGCAAGTCTCGCGCTGCCAATTTTAACTCGCGACCTGTTTGGGCGAATTTGTTCCACGGACAGACGGCGAGACAATCGTCGCAGCCGTAGATGCGGTTGCCCATCAGCGGCCGCAAGTCGCGCGGGATTTGGCCCTTATGCTCGATGGTGAGGTAGGAGATGCAGCGCCGCGCGTCGAGCCGGTACGGCGCGGGAAACGCGGCCGTCGGGCAGACGTCGAGGCAGGCGCGGCAATTTCCGCAATGGTCGCTCTCCGGCGCATCCGCTGGCAGATCGAGCGTGGTGAAGATGGCGCCGAGAAACAGCCAGGAGCCGAGCTGCCGCGACACCAGGTTGGTATGCTTGCCCTGCCAGCCGAGCCCGGCCGCAGCGGCCAGCGGCTTTTCCATGACGGCCGCGGTATCGACAAAGACTTTTATATCGCCGCCGCCATTGTCGATCAGCCAGCGTCCAAGACTCTTCAGCCGCGGCTTGATCAAGTCGTGGTAGTCGTCGCCGCGGGCATAGACTGAAATACCGCCGCGCGTTCGTTGCTGCAGAACCTCCAACGGATCGTCGGCCGGTCCGTAATTGATGCCAAGCATCACGATCGAGCGCACTTGCGGCCACATCGCGCGCGGATCGCCGCGCCGCTCGGCATTGGTCGCCATCCATGCCATGTCGCCGTGCGCGCCGGCGGCCAGAAATTCGAGCAACCTTCCCGCCGCACGCGGGATCGCATCCGGCCGCGCCACGCCGATGGCGTCAAAGCCCTGCGCGTGCGCGGCCTCGGCCAGCGCCGCCTTGAGCGCGGTCGGCGTCAGAAATCGAGATTGGCGTAGCTTGGCGACGGCGGCAGGCCGGGCAGCGCCTCGACCAACAGCGTGCGGAACGACGGGCGCGACTTGATCCGCGCGTACCAATTCCTGGCGGTTTCGTCTTCGTCCCACGGCACATCGCCCAGATAATCGACGGCGGACAAATGCGCCGCCGCGGCCAGATCGGCATAGGTCAGGCAGTCGCCGGCAAGCCAATCGCGAGTGCGGCTGAGCCAGCCGATATAGGCCAGATGGTACTTGATGTTGGTCTTTGCCGCACGCAGCGTTTCGGTTTCGGGCGCACCGCCGCCGCTGCCGGCCGGGATGTAACGCTTGTAGACCCGCTCCATCACCAGCGGGCCCGAGACCTCGTCGAAGAATTTTCCGTTGAACCAGTCCATCAGCCGGCGCACCTCGACGCGGCCGCCGAGCTCGCGCGGCATCAGCCGGAAGTCGCCGAGCGTCAGTCCGCGGGTCTCATCGAGATATTCGGCGATGACGCCGGCGCCGGGCACCGGCGGCGCGCCCTCCTCCACCAGAACCGGCGTCGCCCCCGCCGGATTAAGCGTGAGAAAGTCCTGGCGCCGTTCCCAGACCCGCTCCTCGACCAGCCGCGGCGGCAGCCCGTATTCCTCGAGCGCCAGCCGCACGAAGCGCGAATGCGGGCAGATCGGATGATGAAACAGCGTCAGCATGCCGCCCTCGTCGATAGTCAGGTCAGCCATCCCATTGCCGCGCCGGCAAGGATCACGATGCCGAGCACAAACCGATAGATTACGAACGGCCAGCTGGAAAAATTCTCCAGAATTTTCATCAGACCCCATATGGCAAAGAAAGCCGAAATGGCTGCGACGCCAATGCCGAGGAACAGGACCGACCAGGCGTACCAATCAAGATGAATCTTGTGCAGTTCCCACAGCTCTTTGAAGCCGGCGAGCGCGATTGCCGGCAACCCCAGCAGAAAGGATAGACGAGCGGCTTCTTCGCGTTTGAAGCCGAGCATAAGGGCCGCGGTCAGCGTCGAGCCCGAGCGGGAAACGCCCGGAATAAGAGCGCCGGCCTGGGCAAGTCCCACAACAATTGCATCGGCGAAAGTGGCCTTGTCGATTGTGCGCCGATGCCGGGCCCAGAGTTCGGCAATAGCAAGAAGCACAGCCATCACAATGCAAGCCCAGCCGATGACGCTGATTGCGCGCAGCGGCGAATTGCAGGTGTTGAGAAGTTTCGCCAGCGCCAGACCGGCAATCCCTATTGGGATAGTTGCAATGACAATCCACAGGACAAATTGGAAAGAACGGTCCCAGAAATCTCCGCGAATGGCGGCAGAAATCGAATCGACTGCCAATGTTCTGACGTCCGTCCAGAAATAGCTGACCACGGCGCCCAGTGCGGCAAGCTGCATGGCGGCGGAGAATGCGGAGCCCGGATCCTGCCACCCCAGCACCGCAGGCACGAGCCGCATGTGCGCGGTTGATGAGATCGGCAGTAACTCGGTGATGCCCTGCACGATCCCCAGAATTGCGACCTTGAAATAACCGAGCGCGACGAAGCCGGTATCGACGCCGTTTGTGCAAGCATCGGACATGTTCACATGCCTTGTCTAAGAATGAGCGCGCGCGGCGCGAACCGACGACCTGAGGGCTTACGCCGCATGCGGGCTGAACTGGCCGGTCTTGCGGAAACGCCACAGATAGGTCGGCACGATCGCGTCCATCGTTTCCGGCACGACGCCAAGTCCTTCCAGCGTGCGGCCATCACGTTTGGCGCCCTCGGACACCACGTTGTCGCGCTTGAGCAATTCGACCTGGTCGGGCGTAATCGGCGGTTTTGGCAGAAATTGCAGGAACGTCGCCTGCAATTTCATCAACGCGAACGGCACCGGCACCAGCAAGCGGCGGCGGCCGATGGTGGCAAGCACGAATTCCATCAGTTCCTTGAAGCTGCGCACGTCCGGACCGCCGAATTCGTAGATCCCGCCGGGCTTGCAGTCGGGGTCGAGCGACTGGTCGACCAGCTTTGCGATCGCCTCGCCGATATCGCCGGCAAAGACCGGCTGCATGCGGGTATGTCCGCCGCCGACCAAAGGCAGCGCCGGGGCCAGGCGGGCCAGCGCCGCGAAACGGTTGAAGAAATCGTCCTCGGGGCCGAACACGACCGATGGCCGCACGATGATCGCACCGCTCTGCGCGGCAAGCACCAGGCGTTCGCCCTCGGCCTTGGCGCGCGCATAGTGCGACGGCGAAGCGGCGTCGGCGCCGATGGCGGATATGTGGGTAAGCGGCGCGCCGGCTGCGTTTGCCGCGCGCGCCACCGCTTCCGCGCCCGCCGCCATTATGGCGTCAAAACGCTGGTTGCCGCGCTCGAACAGGATGCCGACCAGATTGACCACGGCATCGGCATCGCTGACCGCCGCCTTAACCGAATCCGGATAGCGCAGATTGGCCTGCACGGCATGAATCTGGCCGACCCGGCCCATCGGCCGCAAATAGCCGGTGAGTTCGGGCCGCCGCACCGCGACACGGATGCGATAGCCCTGGTTGGCGAGCGCCCGCACCACGTGGCGGCCGAGAAATCCCGAGCCGCCGAACACCGTGACCAGCGTTTCAAGCCTGCTTTTTATGGCCATAAGTCGCGAAATACATGAACGCTTCCGCGCTGTATAGCCTTTTAGTGGAGCATGATCTTTTCGGAAAACCGGTATCCACTTTTCCGGATCATGCTCTAAGCCATTCGATTGACAAGGCGATGACCGCTTTCGTACCTATCGCCGCACTGCCCAAATGGGCGCCCAGGTGGCGGAATTGGTAGACGCACTAGTTTCAGGTACTAGCGCCGCGAGGCGTGGAGGTTCGAGTCCTCTCCTGGGCACCAGCCGCAATTAAGACATCGACCGGTTTTTGCTTTTCGATTGCGCCGCAGCGCGCCGGCCGCCGATGCATTGCACAACGGAACTTGGCGTTGCGGCCCGGCATTGAGGATACTGCGGATTTTGCAAAACCTTGAAAAGATTACAGCCGAAAAAGCATAGCGCCCGCAAAAGAATGTGTGGGAATTGCGACGGATAATTGGTCTGTGATGTAATCTTAGATTGACATGTTCTTGAATTGACATGCGCGGCGTCCGGAGCGATTTAGGATCTATGCAGCGTGCCGTGACACCGCTTGAGGTCGTGACTCCTCTCGAAGTGGAGCGGAGCGTTTTCGAACTCCGCCGAAACGCGGCTTCTCTCGACCGCCTTCGCCAAGGCGTGGGCCTTTGTGGAATTCGATCCTACGCTCGAGATCCTCGATGGTGCCGAACGCCGTGCCGAGCTGGCGCGCTGCCTGATGGCGATCCTGAAATTCGGCGAGACTGATCCGACCGGCCTGGCCAATTCAGCCATCGCGCTGCTGCGGCGCAGCCAGCGCAGTAGCACAGGGCCGCAACGGCAGCTTCGGGTCTGACCCGTCAGTTTAGCTTGGCGATCGAGCGGCCGCCGCAACCCCAACGGGCCGTGGAAATTCCCGGCGCCCATTGGATTTGAGCACAAAAATCACACTATCGCCCTGATTGCATTTTTGCGACAATTGCCCGCGAAAGATGTGTCAAACCTTGCTTGCGCGTTTGAGTCCATTCGGTTCGGTTGATGTTCGGCGGGCGAGAACTCCCTGTTGCCTCGATGGGTGGTCGACCCCGCACAGGAAATTCAGATTATGGGCACGCTTGACCGCGACTTCCCTTGTGATCGCCCTCCTAGGCCCTCGCCAAGCCTGCAATTGTCCCGCCCCTATATCGAGCGCCGTTACACCGCCAGTTGGACCGGCATTCAGGTCGAGACAATCGACGTCATTCGCAACGTCCCATACGAATTTCACGCCGTTTCGCCCTCCCATATGCTGGCCCTGGCCGAACGCGGAAGCCGTTGGGACGGCGAAACCATGATCGGTGACGTGGCGAAATCGACGCGGCGGGACATCAGCCTACAACTGTTACTCGTTCCGGCCGGCCAACGGCTTCACGGCTGGCAGAAGCCACGCGTGCTCACGCGCGTCACCTATATCCACGTCGATCCGGCCGGGGCCCTGCTCGATCCCGACCTGCGGTTTTCCGAGATCGAATTCGCGCCCCAGCTGTTTTTCCAGGACCGCGACCTGTGGCTGACGGCGCTCAAGCTCAAGAGCCATTTCGAGCAGCCGTTATCGCGGGCCTACGCCGAAGCGCTGAGCATCGTTCTGGCGCACGAACTCTCGCGCATCAACGGCCGTGCTATCGCCCAATACACGCCTAGCGGTGGCCTTGCCGGATGGCAACAGAAGCGCCTGCGGGAATACATCGCCGCGCATCTGGTCGACGAGATTTCGCTCATCGACCTTGCCGCCATCGCGCAGCTGAGCATCTTTCACTTCGCGCGCGCGTTTAAGCAAAGCTTCGGTGACCCACCGCACCGCTATCTCATGGGTCGGCGAATCCAGCTCGCCAAAAGTCTTCTGGAAAATCGTGCCCGCTCCGTAACCGAGATCGCGCTTGCCGTCGGTTTTGCGAATTCGGCCTGCCTGACGGCGGCATTCCGCCGTTCCGTCGGGGCGACGCCAACAGCCTATCGTCGCGCCCTCGCGTGACGGTATTGGTTGCTGGTTTCGTTCTTGGCGGTGGCGACCAGGCGCCGCGCCCGGCACAGTCAATGAGTAAGCGCGCCGCGCGGCTTTTCCGCGCAAGCGGGTTTCTGACCCGTCGTCGTCCCACCGATCCTCTCGGCTTCCATCTGCACGAGCGCGAGCAGGTAGGCGAGATCGGTTAAACAGCACCGGTGTGCAAGCTGCGCCAGAGAGGCTGCCATGTCGCCGATATAGGCCGCGGTTTCCAACTCATTGATGCGTGATTGTTCATCGAGCATTTTCATTTTGGTCGTTTCCCCAACATACCCGGCATGGCAAACCGCGACCCGCGCCCCCGAGCGAATCTGCTGCAGCTTGCCGATTGACCATGCTGCGTTTCGCCGCGATTTGCCGAAGCTAAATTGCTGCGATTATGATGATTTTGCGAAATTACACTTTATAAGCGCGGAATCACGATCGGTCTGAATTCCGTTCGCCGCCGGAATGGTGCGGGGCTCGACCGCAGGCGTGGCTTTTGGCACTTTAGAAGTTCAGCTAATTCATCTATGGCTTTGGGCCAACGACGTAAGGGTTCTCCTGACACCATGGTAAGCTTGGCCGCAGCGGACTTGATTGCATGACCATCCGTCTTCATCGCGGCGATCTGCCGGACATCTCGCGCTATAAGGGCGCGGTCGCGATCGATACCGAGACCATGGGGCTCGATCTGAACCGCGACCGGCTGTGCGTGGTGCAGCTTTCGCCGGGCGACGGCTCCGCCGACGTGGTGCAAATCGCGCCGCATCCCGGCGACGCGCCGAACTTGAAGCGGCTCCTGGCCGACAAGAGCCTGCTCAAAATCTTTCACTTCGCCCGCTTCGACCTCGGCATGCTCTACAAAAACCTCGGCGTGATGGCGGAGCCGGTCTATTGCACCAAGATCGCATCGCGGCTGAGCCGGACCTATACCGACAAACACGGACTCAAGGACCTGGTGCGCGAGGTGCTGGGCCAGGATCTGTCCAAGCAGCAGCAATCGTCCGATTGGGGCTCCACCGAACTTAACGACGCGCAGGTCGCCTATGCCGCGGCTGACGTGACGCATCTGCATGCGCTCAAGGACAGGCTCGACGCCATGCTGGCGCGCGAGCGCCGCGAGTCGCTTGCCGCGGCCTGTTTCCGCTTCCTGCCGGACCGGGTCCGGCTCGATCTTGCGGGCTTTGCCGGCGAGGATATTTTCGCCCATTCCTGAAGGCTGCTGCGGCCTTTAACCCCGCAAGGCAGGCCCTCGCCGGGCCACATTCCCGGGCGACTCTTGACCAGCAGAACCGTTAAAATGGGCGGCGTGAGATTAAATCGCGGCCAAGCGTGAAGGCACTGTTCGAAGGCAATGTTTGAAGGAATGACCGATTGACTATTGCCTACCCCGAAAATGGCGCCAAGGGATTCTCGCCAAGCTCCCGCAGCAGCTTCGATCGCGCCTATCGCACGGCGCTGCGTCACAGCCGGCATGTGCGGCTATTACGCATCGGCGTGCCGGTCGCGATCGCCGCGGTGCTGCTCGGCGTCGTCGCCATCAATTACATGCCGCCGATCGGGGGATTTCGGCTGCCGGGCGAACTCGGCAATCTCGTCATCCACGGCACCAAGATCACGATGCAGGCGCCGCATTTGACTGGCTTCACCGTCGATTCGCGGGCCTATGAGTTTTCCGCCGAGGACGCCGCCCAAGACATCACCAAGCCCGATTTTGTCGAGCTGCAAAAACTCCACGCCAAGATGGAAATGGCGGACAAAAGCACCGTCGAACTGTCGGCCGCTTCCGGCGTGTACAATGTGAAGACGGAAATACTGACGCTCAACGACAATATCGAGCTGGTGTCCTCGACCGGCTACGAAGGCCGCCTGAGCGAGGCGGTGGTCGACGTGCGCAAAGGCAATGTGGTTTCCGACAAGCCGGTCTGGGTGAAGATGCTCAATGGCTTCCTCAACGCCCAACGGCTCGACATTGCCGAGAACGGCAGCGTCCTGCGCTTTAGCGATGTGGCGATGACGCTCGAACCGGGCAAATCGGCGTCAGGCGAAGCCGCAAACCCGAGCGATCCAAATACCGGCGACCTGAAAGCGAGCGACCAATGACGCGCCGCCTCACCATCTGCGTCGCGCTGGTGGCGCTGGCGGTCGCGGCGCCGGCGCTGGCGCAGGGCACGCAATCCGCCACGCCGAACCCGCTGGGACTGGGTGCAAACAAGGATCAGCCTGTCCAGATCGAGGCATCGACGCTCGAAGTCCGCGACAAGAACAAGCAGGCGACGTTTTCCGGCAATGTGCAGGTAGTGCAGGGCGACACTACGATGAAATGCCAGAGCCTCGTCGTGTTCTACGGCCAGGAAGTAGGTCTTGGCGCCGACGGCACTCCCGTTGCCGCCAGTGTCAAAACGACGCCCGGCGCGCCGCAGGGCGCGCAGAATATCCGCCGCATCGAAGCCCGCGGCGGCGTCACCGTCATCACCAAGGATCAGCAGGCGAGCGGCGATCTCGGCGTCTATGACTTGAAGAGTAAGACCATCACCTTGAGCGGCAATGTCGTGGTCAGCCAGGGCCAGAACGTCATCCGCGGCGAGCAGGTCGTGGTCGACACCACCACCGGATATGCCCGCGTCGAATCGAGCTCCAGTCCCGGCAGCAGCGGCGCCCCCGGGCCGAGCCGCGTCCGCGCGCTGATCCAGCCCGGCAAGGGCCAAAACGGCGGCTCCAATTTCATGACGCTCGGGCCGGGCAAGACCAATTGACCGCCGCGCCCTCCCCCATCGGTCCTGAAAATCGGCTAGAATCCGCCGCCTAGGCGCTTTTCACCAGCGAGATTTGCGAAAGACCGGCGTGGCAGACCTTTTCTCATATTTTCGCCGCCGCGGCCCAGCCGCGAGCCGCAAGCCAGATCGACAACCGAACCGCCGGCCTAACCGCGCGCCGGAAGGCGAGCTTGAGCCTATCGATCTCGCCAGCATCGGCGGCGCCATCAGCACGGTCTATCTCGATATCGCCAGCGTCGCCGCGCCAGCGCCCGCGGAGAAAGCGCGCGGCAGAATTCCGCCGCCGGTGCCGTCGCCGCCATCGGTGCCACAGCCGTTTACATCGCCGCCATTCACCCCGCCGCGCATTGCGCCGCCGCAAAATCTGCCGCAGCCGGCGCCGCCGCGGCCGCAACGTCCGCCTGCCGCGCAGAATGGACCGCGCCCGCCGGCCCGGCCGCGCCGTCGTTCCGACGGCAATGGCGCGGCGGCAGGCGACCGCAAGGGCCTGCTTGCCGTGCATGGCGTGGAGAAGAGTTTTGTCGGGCGCAAAGTCGTCAAAGGCGTGAGCCTTTATGTGCGCCAGGGCGAGGCGGTCGGCCTCCTCGGCCCCAACGGCGCCGGCAAGACCACGGTGTTTTACATGATGACCGGCCTGATCAAGGCCGACCATGGCCGTATCGAGATCGACGGCTGCGACGTCACCAAATTGCCGATGTACCAGCGCGCGCGGCTCGGCATCGGCTATCTGCCGCAGGAAGCCTCGATTTTCCGCGGCTTAAGCGTCGAGGACAATATCCGCGCAGTGCTTGAAGTGGTCGAGCCAAATTCCCGCCGGCGCGAGCAGGATCTCGATGCGCTGCTCGAAGAGTTCAACATTGCGCGCTTGCGCAAGACGCCGGCGATCGCGCTGTCCGGCGGCGAACGCCGCCGCGTCGAAATCGCCCGCGCGCTGGCGACGCGGCCGAATTACATGCTGCTCGACGAACCGTTCGCCGGCATCGATCCGATCGCCGTTGGCGACATCCAGGCGCTGGTGCGGCATCTGACCAATCGCGGCATCGGCGTGCTGATCACCGACCACAATGTGCGCGAAACGCTCGGCCTCACGGATCGCGCCTACATCATCTATTCCGGCGAGGTGCTGATGGAGGGCCGCGCCGACGATATCGTCAATAACCCGGACGTGCGGCGGCTCTATCTCGGGGAGGAATTCGAGCTTTAGTGCGGAATTTAATCCTTAACTAAATCGGCTGGCGACACGGCAAAAAATTTGCTGTAAATAGGATAAGCAAGAATCGGACCAATTCGGCCAGACCGCAAGCAGATTAATGGCGCTAAGTCAAAGACTCCAGATTCGGCAGAGCCAGGCGTTGGTCATGACGCCGCAGCTGATGCAGGCCATCAAGCTGCTGCAGCTCTCCAATCTCGATCTGGTCGCCTATGTCGAAGCCGAGCTCGAGCGCAATCCTTTGCTCGATAGCAGCGCCGAGGCCGAGCCGCCGGCGGCCGAAGCTGACGGCGCGCAGGCGGCGGACGCGGCGGCGGCCAATGGCGAAGCGCTCAACGGCAGCGAATTCGAAGCGGCCAGCCCGGCCAGCGAAGCGCGCGTCGACAATCGCCTCGACGACACCTCGCCGGACGAGAACGAGTCGATCCGGCCGCGGACGTCCGACACGCCGGCGGGATATTCGGAATGGGCGGGCACCGGGTCCGGCGGCCGCGAAGACGGCGACTATAATCTCGAAGCCTTCGTGTCCGCCGAGACGACGCTCGCCGACTGGCTGCGCGAGCAACTCATGCTGGCGCTGACCGATCCGATGCGGCGGATGATCGGCCAATACCTCATCGATCTGGTCGACGAGTCCGGCTATCTGCCGGGCGATGTCGCGGCGGCGGCGGAAAGGCTCGGCACCAGCGTCGCCGAGGTCGAGGGCGTGCTGGCCATTCTGCAGACCTTCGATCCGCCCGGCATCTGCGCGCGCGATCTCGCCGAGTGCCTGGCGATCCAGCTCAAGGAACACAACCGCTACGATCCGGCGATGGCGGCGCTGATTGGGCGGCTCGATCTCCTTGGCCGGCGCGATTTTGCGCAGCTGAAGAAAATCTGCGGCGTCGGCGACGAGGATCTCGCCGATATGGTCGCCGAAATCCGCCGGCTTAATCCGAAGCCGGGGCTCGCTTTCGGCTCGGCGATCGTGCAGCCGATCGTGCCGGACGTTTTTGTGCGGCCGGCGCCCGACGGCGCCTGGCTCGTCGAACTCAACTCCGACACGCTGCCGAAGGTTCTGGTCAATCAGAGCTATTTCGCCGAGGTCTCGGTGACCGCGCGCCGCGACACCGAGAAGTCCTACCTCGCCGAATGCCTGCAAAGCGCCACTTGGCTCGTTCGCGCGCTCGATCAGCGCGCCCGCACCATACTAAAGGTCGCCAACGAGATCGTCCGCCAGCAGGATGCGTTCTTCGCCCGCGGCGTCGAGCATCTGCGTCCGCTCAATCTCAAGACCGTCGCTGAAGCCATCGGCATGCACGAATCGACCGTGTCGCGCGTCACTGCCAACAAATACATGGCCACGAGCCGCGGCATTTTTGAGCTCAAATATTTCTTCACCTCGGCGATCGCCGCCGCCCATGGTGGCGAGGCGCATTCCGCCGAGGCCGTGCGCCACCGCATCAAGCAATTGATCGATACCGAAAACGCCGCCGACGTTTTGTCCGACGACACCATCGTCGAGAAACTGCGCCAGGCCGGTATCGATATCGCGCGCCGCACGGTCGCGAAATATCGCGAGGCCATGCGCATTCCGTCTTCGGTACAGCGGCGGCGGGAAAAGCAGGCCGCGGTCGCAAGCTGAACGGACCGCGCGGACGGGCCACGTTGACTTGGCGGGCGGCAATACCTAGCTCAATTGCATTGGCTGGTTTTTGCGTCATGCGAGGCTGCCATGCCGTTTCGCGTATCCGGAAAGAACCTCGATCTCGGCGAAGCTTTGCGCGGGCGCATCGGGGAGCGGATCGCCGAATCTCTGGGCAAATATTTCGATGGCGGCTATTCCGGACACGTTACGCTCGAACGGGATGGTTTTGGGTTCCGCACCGAATGCGCCATTCATCTCGATTCGAAGGTCACGCTGCATGCGCAGGGCGAGGCGGCCGATGCCTATCTTTCCGCCGATCAGGCGGTGACGCGGCTCGAAAAGCAATTGCGCCGCTATCATCGCCGGCTCAAGGATCACCGCGCCGATGCCCATTGACGCGGTAGCGGGGGCTCCTTATGGTCCGCCGCCTTTGAGCATGATCCCGACACAGTGCGTAAGCCGTTTCTGGCTAAGATCATGGTTCCAATAGCAAACGATCGTTAGGCATCAAGCCTCGCTCCGCAGGTTCCATTCATGCCGCTCACCGATCTGGTCGCGCCAAACGCGATTCTCCCGGCGCTTAAGGTCAACAGCAAGAAGCAGGTGCTGCAGGAGCTTGCCGCGCGCGCGGCCGCGCTCACCGGACAGAACGAGCGGGCGATTTTCGACATCCTGGCGCAGCGCGAAAAACTCGGCTCGACCGCCGTCGGCAACGGCATCGCCATTCCGCATGGCAAAATGCCCGGTCTCACGCGGCTGTTCGGGCTGTTTGCCCGGCTCGACCGGCCGGTGGATTTCGAAGCGCTCGACAATGAGCCGGTCGATCTCGTGTTCCTGTTGCTCGCGCCGCAAGGCGCCGGCGCCGATCACCTCAAGGCGCTGGCCCGCATCGCGCGGCTGCTGCGCGATCCCAGCCTCGCGCACAATTTGCGCGCTTCGCGCGACGCCGAATCGATCTACGCGGTTCTGACCATGCCGTCGGCGAGCGCCGCCTAGCGGTGCCAAGGATCAGGTAAGAGGAATCAGGGATCAGAAGAAAACGGGCCAGCGACGAAGCGCTGGCCCGTTTTGATTCTTGATACCTGCGACCTGATCCCTGATCAGTGCACGCTCACCATTTCGAGCTCCTGGCTCCAGGCATTGGCGATTGCCGCCTCGCGGCTGTCGGTCAGCATGATCGGCGTGCCGTCGGCGGCGTGCAGCGCGAACAGTATTTGGCCGGGCGCGATCTGCGGCATCTCCGCCTGCGGAAACTGCTTGCGGATGTCTTCGAAGCGGACCGCTTTCACATAGGCAATGCGGCCGTCGCCGAGATGGGCGAGCGCTTCCGGCGATATATCCATTTTCGGGTCGGTACGGTTCATCTGATTCATGGCCCTCGATCCTTTCCTTCTACGCTGGTCGAGTCCTACTGGTTTCTTAATCGCACGCTTTGATTGAAATCGATTTAACGATGCGCTCCGGCTGGGGGCGGACAAGGTCAACCGACAGCAATCCGTTTTTCAGGTCCGCGCCCATGACCTCCATGCCGTCCGCCAGCACGAAAGTGCGCTGGAATTGCCGCGCGGCGATGCCGCGATGGATGTATTGGCGACTCTTGTCGTCCTGCTGACGGCCGCGGATAACGAGCTGGCTCTCCTCTACGGTGACATCGAGCTGGTCGCGGGTGAACCCCGCTACCGCGAGCGTGATGCGCAGCCGTTCGGGACTGTTCCCCTCGCACGGCACGCGCTCGATATTGTAGGGCGGATAACCGTCCGCGGCTTTACCGACACGATCGAGCACGCGCTCGATCTCGTCGAAGCCAAGCAGGAAGGGTGACGAAAGCGAGGAAACCCTGGACATGGTCAAAGCCCTTAACAAGCGACTTTGCAGGGCCCTTGCGGCACCCCGACGATCGCGCGCAACGCCCGCGCGACTTCGGCTAATATGGTGTTGAAATTCCAAGGCTTCAAGCGAGGCTTCAGACCAGCCGAATCCGGCCGGTTTAGCATCACTTCAACGGACCCGGCATGGCCCGTTCGGCCTCGGCGGTGAGCTGTGCCTCGTGCCGGCTCACGAACATGCCGCCGGCAATGAAGCCGACCACGGTGATGAGCAGCAAAATGATCACGATCGGGCCTTCGAGGCGCTCGAACTCGCGTCCCAGCGCATAGGCGGCATAGCCGTAGCTCACCGCCCAGACAAAAGAGCCGACGGCATTGGCAATGAGAAAGTCGCGCCACGGCATCACATTGGCGCCGGCAAAAATTCCGGCAAAGGTTCGCAGTACCGGCACGAATTGCGCGAAAAAGACGATCTTGCCGCCCTGGCGCAGGAACAGATATTGGCCGAGTTTGATCCTGCTCTGCGTCATGCCGACATAGTTGCCGTAGCGCAGCAACAGCCGATAGCCGTATTCGCGGCCAAGCACGTAGCCGATCATGCGGCCGAGGATCGCCGCGCCGGCCGCTGTCAAGATCACCGCGACGATGTTGAGATCGTGCTTGGTGCCCGCATAGATCGCCGCGCCAAGCAGCGCGGTTTCTCCCGGTAGCGGGATGCCGACGCATTCCAGACCGATAATGACCGCGACCGTCAGGAGGCCGTAGTCGTGAATGAGATGTTGAATGATGTGCATGCGGGCCGTGTACCGAAACACCCTTCACTTGTACATATTCCCGCCCAAAGACAACGCCTTGACTTTATGGCGGCGGTTCCTAGCGCAACGGCCGGTCATTGCACCGCATTTGCCGAATTCAAGCTGTCGATCAGCGACGAGCGGTAGAGAAATTTCTTGTGCAGCGCGACATCCTCGGAGATGCGCCGCAATTCGTCGAAATGCTTGCGGCGGACCACCGGATCTTTTTCTTCCAGCGTCTTCTTGTTCGCAATCGATTGCGCCTGCACGAAATCGATCTGCGCCTTGCGGCGCTGCCGGGTATAGCGGTCGAACACGCTTGCCGCGGCGCGGCCGAACCAGACGTCGGCCAGTTTTTCGGCAAGATTGATGGCGTCATGGATGCCGCCGTTCATGCCCATGCCGCCGATCGGATTGTTGACATGGGCGGCATCGCCGGCAAGCAGCACGCGGCCCTTGTTGAAAGTCGCCGCGACTCGCTGATGCACGGTATAGAGCGCGTAATAGGGAATGTCGAAATCGCCGCTTTTGTCGTGAATGCGGTGCAACCGGCGCTGAATCGATTCCATGCTCTGCGCCTGTTCGTCGGATTCATCGGGTGGCACCGGCATGATGCCGCGCCAATAGCCGGGCGGTCCATTGCCCTTGACCTTGAACAGATTGAGCCATTCGTCGGGATCGGAGAAATAATTGCGGGTGCAGTAATCCTTGCCGGTGGCGACGAAATCGAAGCTGGTGGCGATCTTGATGAAGCGATCCTCCCAGGTGAAGCCTGCGAAATCGATATCTGCCAGCCGGCGCACCGTGCTGCGGCCACCGTCGGCGCCGATGACATAAGCGCAGTGCAAGCGCTCCGTCGCGCCATCCGTCTCAACGGTGACGTCGACATGCTCGGCATGCTGGGTCAGCCCGGTGAGCTTGCTGGCGAAGCGCATTGCGGCGAGCCCGCTTTCCAGCAATAGCGGCAGCGCGGCGCGCACGAGCTTGTACTGTTCCCATTGCAGCACGAAGGGATAGGGCACTTCGCCCTCAAGAAGCCGGATATCGAATGTCGCGATGAGTTCGCCGCTCGAGCGGTCGCGATACTGAAACATCGGCGCCTGAAAGCCGCCCGAGGTGTCCTCGGCAAAGGCCTGGTCTTTCAGCCCGAGCGCGGCGAGCATTTCCAGCGTCGGTGCATGGATGGTCGCGGCGCGCTGGTCCTCGACCGGCTCGGGCTCGGCCTCGAGCAGGAGAACCGGGATGCCCTTGCGCACCAGCGCCAGCGCCACAATCGCGCCGACCGGCCCGGCGCCGGCGACGATCACCCGTTTCTCGCTTTGAGCCATGGTTCGACCCATAGTCCCGCAACCCGTCCAAGGGTAAAGCCTGTTGCCTTGTTGTTATAGCCCGCGCGCGATATTTTTGCGGCGAAGGACACTGAGGCAAAGGAGCCTGCCATGATGTCGACCGTGATCGGCGGCGCCATGCTGCCGCATGCGCCACAGTTCTTCACCATGCCGGACACCGAGGACAAGGCGCTGGTCGCCCATGTGCGCGAAGTCGCCGCCGATGTCGGCAAGCGCTTGCGCGCGCTGGCGCCGGACCTCTGGATCATTTTCTCCAACGATCACGCCGAGCAGTTCTTTCACACCACCGCCCCGCCGTTCACCGTCCATGTCGGCGGCGAGGCGACCGGCGAATTCGCCGGGCGGAAATTCCACTGGAAAATTCCGAGCGAGATCGGCTTCGAACTGGTGCGCCAGCTTTACCGGCAGAATTTCGATCCGGCTTTCACCTCGACGGCCAAGATCGATTACGCCATCGGTATCCCGCTTACCCATCTCGGCCACACCGGCCCGGTGCTGCCGATCTATGTCAACGCCTATCTGCCGCCGCAGCCGACCATGGAGCGCTGCTACTCCTTCGGCCAGGCCGTGGCGCGCACCGTCACGGCGCTCGGATTAAAGACCGTGATCCTCTCAAGCGGCGGCATGTCGCATTTTCCCGGCACCGACCGCTATTCCAATCCCGAACTCGCCTGGGACAAGCGGGTCCTGGAAAAGCTCGCCGCCGGCAACTTGAAATCGCTGATCGGCTATGACGAGACCGAGCTCGACGACACCGGCAATATCGAGCTGCGCTGCTGGGCCTGCGCCGCGGGCGCGCTCGGCGAGCGCAAGCCCGACGTAGTCTCCATGGATCCGAGCTGGCATCACAATTACGCCTCGCTGGCCTGGATCGGCGGCAACGGCGAAGAGCATCACGCCGCGCATTATCCTTCGATCAGGCCGGAACTGGTGGAGCTGACCTCGGCGTTGCACGGCCTTGCCCACGATGCCGGCATGCGCGCGCAATACCTGGCCGACGCCGGCGCTTTCGCCGACCGTTTCCAGTTGCCGCCCGACCAGCGCGAGGCGCTGATCAAGCTCGACATGCCCTCGATCGTGAAAATGGGCGCGCATCCACTGGTGCCGTTTCTGGCACAGTTGCAAATTCAGCGGCTGCGGCCGCGCGGCGCGAAGGAACAGGGCGCATGAAAAAGCTGGTTCTCGAAACCACGGCGCCGTCGCTCAAGAGCCGGGGCATGCTGCAAGACACTGCGTCGCCGCTTGAGCTCGTCGATAGTGCGGTGGCGGCCCATGCCCACCCCCATGCCCACGAGGCGGCGGAGTGATCAAGCGGCGGCGCGCAAATCTCTTCCTCGGCGTTACGCTGCTGCTTGCCGCCTGCGGATCCAATCAAGCGCTCAACACCGTCCCTGCCAGCGACGATAGCGGCATCAACGCCGTTCCGAAGAACTACAAGTCCGATATTCTCGCCGCCATGCACGCCTACCTGAACGATCCGACCGACATTCACGACGCCGCCATTTCCGATCCGGTTTTGAAATCGATCGGCGATACCACGCGATACGTGGCCTGTCTGAAGTTCAATGCCAAAAGGAACGCCAGCGAATATGCCGGCGTGAAGGAGATCGCGGCTGTGTTCCTTGCCGGCCGGTTCGACCAGTTTGCCGAGGCGCCGAAGGATCTGTGCACCGGCGTAGTCTATGCGCCGTTCCCGGAGCTGCAAAAGCTGCCGCCGTGATGCCGCCGCTATGTCGCCGCGAATTCAGTTGAAACTGCGCACCGTCTCGGCGTTTAATCACACTCAATCCCTAGGGAGGATCGTCTTGTACAACAAGGAGTTCGCGATGAAATTCGCGCCGATGGCGGCCGCACTGGCGGCGCTTCTTGTGCTCGGCGGACACCCCGCGACGGCGCAATCCGTCCCCCCGGACCAATCTGGGCCGGCGCGAGCGGCTCCGGATCAGTTCGGGCCACCGCCCGGGCCGCCGCCGCCCGGAGGGCCGCAAGCAGGCCAACAAGGCGGGCCGCCGCCACCGGCGAGTGTCAACACCACGGTCAACCTGCGCCAAGGACCGGGCACGACCTATACCGTCATCACGACAATTCCGGCCGGCGCTCCGGTCGAGGTGTCAGGTTGCAGCGGCCAATGGTGCCAGGTCAGCTTTCGGGGACAGAACGGCTATGTGATTGCGTCGAGCCTCGGTGCGGGCGGTCCGCCGCCCGCCGGTGGACCGCCGCCGGGCGCTTATGCCGGAGGACCGCCGCCGCCCGGCTATTACCCGTCGCCGCCCTATTACGGCCCGTACTATTACGGCTATGGGCCCTATTACGGCCGGCCTTATTACGGCCGGCCCTATTACGGCGGCTATTGGCACCGTCACTGGTAAATCGCGAGAGCGCAGCGATTTAGTCCTTCGTCGTCTCGACGTGGAAACAGTGCAGGACGCGGTGAAAGATCGGCGCCAGCACGACGCCGGTGGCGATGACGATAATGAGACCGGACAGAATTGCGTAGGTTCCGGCGAAAATCTTTCCGGCCGTCGTTTTCAATTCGCCCATCGGGCCCATGCCGGACAGGATCATCGCCGCATTCACGTAGGCGTCGATAAACGACATGCTCTCGAAATACGCGTAGCCGGCGATCCCGATTGCCAGACCGGCTGCGGTCAGAATGATCCATAACGCGATGGCCACCAGCATCCGGCGGGCGAATTTCCGGCGCGACACGACCGGCTGGCTGCTGTGCTCGAAGCGCGTGACGCCGGGTGTGCGAAATGCCATTGCCGTCCTCCGGCGGCTATTTAACGACATCGCGCGCAACAAAAAACCCCGGGGAATGACCCCGGGGCTCTTTAGATGCCGTGCCGGCGGCTCAGAACTTATAGCTGATGCCGGCGCGCGCCACGCTGATATTGCTGGCGGCCCAGACGAAGTTCGATGGGAAGCCCGCAAAGCCCGGTGCTTGCGCGACCAGGTTCGGGCCCTTGCGGAACTGATAGTAAAGATATTCGGCCCGCACCGACCAGTTGTTGGTTACCATCCATTCGACACCGCCGCCCGCGGCATAGCCAGATTGGGTGTTCGTCGAGTTCGAGGCAGCGGAATAGCCGGTTCCGGGATTGGCGGACACCGCGCTGTAATCCATCCGCGCCCAGGCTGCGCCGCCGGTCGCATAGGCCATGACGTCGGGCGTGACGAGATAGCCGAGGCGGGCGCGCGCCGACGCGACCCAGTCCAAATTCGCGCTCATGGTCGCTTGCGCGGGAGCGCCGGCCAGGACCCATGACTGCGTAAAGCTGCCGTCGGTTTTGCTCCAGGTCCAATCGCCTTCAAATCCGGCGACCCAGTCCGGCATGACTTGATCGTTGTAGCCGATATGCGCACCACCGAGGAATCCGTTACCGCGATCGTTTCCTGAAATAGTGGATTCGCCGAACGCGCCGGGCGACGGCAGTGGATTCCATGTCGCGGAGTTGCTTAGCCATGCCGCGCCGGCGTCGCCGCCGACATAGAAGCCGGTCCAGCTTGGAGGCGGCGGCGCGGGCGGCGCCTTGGTAAAGAGCAGCGGTGACTTCGCCGAGATCGGCGGCGGTGCTTTACCCTTGCCCATTTCCAGGAAATCAGGCGGCGCCTTGCCCGTGTCGGGAAGGAACGCCGGTGGCGCTTTGCCCATGCCCATTTCCATGCAGTCGGGCGGCGCTTTGCCTATTTGCAGGAAATCCGGCGGCGCCTTGCCCATCTGCGAACACGACGGCGGCGGTGGTACGTTCATGTCTGCGGCGAGTGCGCCGGACGCGTAGGCCAGACCGAGAACCACGATGGTAATTAACGCTACAGTAATCCGTTGCACTTTCGTCTCCACCAGAATCACCGGGAAGCATTTTCGTCGGCAATGGTTTAAAAGGAGGAAAGATTGCGCAGGCCGAGCCGCTTTGCCGTGTCAAAATGGAACGATGGAGCGGATCTGTAGCGGGAAAGCCACAAAAGCAGTGCGGCCTGGCTGCGCTGAGCGCATTGCGCCCATCCCCGGACGGCGGCTTCATACCGCTGAAATTTTCGCTAGTATTGCCGAAAACAAGCAGCGCCAGTGAAGCGACCGGGATAAACGACCGAGGAAAGCGACTGAGGAATTAGACCATGCTCGACAAACAGTACGACCGCACCGCGCAGGATACCGGCAACATCGTCGGTATCGGCCACGTCAATGTCTGCATCACCGATCAGCATCTGGCCACCCATTACTACGTCACCGGACTCGGGCTGACGCGCGATCCCTATCTCAACACCGGCGCCGGCAATATGTGGATCAATGCCGGCATGAGCCAGTTTCACTTGCCGATGGGAAAGCCTGATACGGTGCGTGGCGTCGTCGGCCTGGTGGTGCCGGACCGCGCCGCCTTGCTCAAGCGGCTGGCGCGCGTGAGCAACGCGCTCAAAGACACCAAATTCGAATTTCGCGAAAGCAACGATTGCGTCGAAACGGTCTGCCCGTGGGGGAACCGCATCCACGTGCACGAGCCGGACGCGCAGCAATTCGGCCGCATCCAGCTCGGCATGCCCTATGTCCGTTTCGACGTTAGGCCCGGCACCGCCGCGCGCATCGTGCGTTTCTATAATGAGGTGCTGCACGCGCCGTCCGACATGATCAAGAACGGCGCCGGCCCCGAAGCCCGCGTCCAGGTCGGCGAAAAGCAATATTTCTATTTCCGCGAGACCGACGCGCCGGAACAGGTCTACGATCGCGCGCACGTCCAAATCTACCTCGCCGATTTCTCCGGCCCGCATCGCCGGCTGATGGAGCGCGGCCTGATCACCGCCGAGAGCAACGAGTACGAATACCGCTTCAAGGACCTGATCGACCTCGACAGCCGCGAAGTGCTGTTCACCGTCGAGCATGAGACGCGCAGCCAGACCAATCCGATGTATGGCCGCCCGCTGGTCAATCGCAATCCGGCGGCGACCAACATGGATTACAAGCCCGGCCACGACGGCATGTCCTGGGCGATGCCGTGAAAACTTGCGCGGCGTTTCTCTCCCTCCCCCCTTGTGGGGGAGGGTGGGGAGGGGGGTCGAGAGGTGCCGCGCAGGCGTCGACGGTAACGTGTCGCCTCCCGACCCCCACCCCTAACCCCTCCCCACAAGGGGGAGGGGAATAATGCGCCGCGCACTCGTCATCGGCGGCTCGCTCGGCGGGCTCATCGTCGCGCATTTGTTGCGTTCGACCGGCTGGGACGCGGTCGTCTTCGAGCGCAACGAGGAAGAGCTGGCCAGCCGCGGCGTCGGGCTCGGCACGCATCCGCAGCTGATCGCCATATTAAAGCGCGCCGGCATCGATTTCGACGAATCGATGGGCATTACGCCGCCGCGCGGCGTCTGCCTCGACCGCGACGGCAGGATCATCATCGAGCAGCCGATGGCGCGTACGCTCAGCGGCTGGTCGCGGCTATATCGGGCGCTGCTCGATGCGCTGCCGGCGCGGAGCTACCGGTTCAGCAAAAAACTCGCGCGAATCGAGCAGGACACGGATAGCGTCACCGCGATCTTCGCCGACGGCATGCGCGAGCGCGGCGATTTATTGGTCGGCGCCGATGGCGTGCGCTCCACGGTGCGCGCGCAATATCTGCCGCATGTCGAGCCGGGCTATGCCGGCTATGTGGCTTGGCGCGCGGTGCTCGACGAAGCCGACGTGCCGCCCGCGCTTTGGCGCGAAGTGGTCGATCTCTATGCCTTCTGCCTGCCGGAGGGCGAACAGTGCATCAGCTATCCGGTGCCGGGCCGCGACAACGACACGGCGGTCGGACGCCGCGCCTACAACATCATCTGGTATCGGCCGACCGATCGCGACACCTTCATCGATATTTGCACCGATGCCGAAGGCCGCCATCACGCCGCCGGTATCCCGCCGCCGCTGATCCGGCCCGATGTGATCGCCCGCGTCAAGGCCGACGCCAAAGCCATCCTCGCGCCGCAGATCGCCGAGATTTTTGCCCGCACGACGCCGTTCTTTCAGCCGATCTACGATCTGGTTTCGCCAAGCCTGGTGTTCGGCCGCGTCGTGCTGGCCGGCGATGCCGCCTTCGTCGCCCGCCCCCATGCAGGCGCCGGCACCACCAAGGCGGCGCTCGACGCGGCCTGCCTTGCCGACTCGATCCGCGACGCCGGCGACGATCTCGCCGCCGGACTGGCGCAATACGAACGTCTGCAGCACCCGTTTGGCAAAGCCATCGTCGAGCTCAACCAGGAAGAAGGCCTCTATCTGAGCGCCCAGATCAAACCGAAAGCGGAGCGCAGCACCGCAGAACTTCACCGTGACATTGGTGCGGTGCTGCACGCCCATATCGCGCGCAGCGATCAGATGGGCGACATCGTCGCCGCATACGGCCTCGACGGGCATATTTGAACGGAGCGTACATGTCTGGGCAACACACGGCTGGACCTTTATCGGGCGTCCGCATTCTCGATCTCACCGCGGTCGTGGCCGGCCCGCTCGCCACGCAGACGCTCGGCGACATGGGTGCCGACGTGATCAAGATCGAAAGCCCGGAGGGCGATGCGCCCCGCTACACCGGCCCGGCGCGCTCGCCCGGCATGGCGGCTTTGTTCATGGGGCTCAATCGCAGCAAACGCTCGCTGGTGCTCGATCTCAACAAACCGGGCGCCAAGGACGCGCTGTGGCGGCTGATCGACGGCGCCGACGTTCTCGTCCATTCGATGCGGCCGCAGAAAATGGAAAAGCACGGGTTTAGCCACCAGGCGGTTTGCGCACGCAATCCGCGCATCATCTATGCCGCCATTCACGGCTATCGCGAGGGCGGACCTTATAGCCGGCAACCGGCCTATGACGACGTCATCCAGGGCCAGTCGGCGGTCGCGGCCTTGATGGCGGAGGTCTCGGGCGAGCCGCGTTATGCGCCGACCATCCTTGCCGACAAGACCACGGGGCTGGCGCTGGTCGGCGCAATCTCGGCCGCGCTCTACGCGCGGGAAAAAACCGGCCGCGGACAATTCGTCGAAGTGCCGATGTTCGAGTCGATGGTGTCGTTCGTGCTCGCGGAACATCTGTTCGGCCATTGCTTCGTCCCGCCGGTCGGCAAGCTCGGCTATACGCGCGTGACCGGCGCGTGGCGGCGGCCTTACAGGACCAAAGACGGCTATCTGTGCATGATGGCTTACACCGAACGGCATTGGCGGAATTTCTGGGCGATGGTCGGCAAGCCCGAGATTTGCGACGATCCGCGCTTCGACAGCATCGCAACGCGCAGCCACAACGTGGTCGCGCTCTACGAGCTTGCCGGCGCCTGCCTCACCGCCAAGACGACCGACGAATGGCTGACGCTGCTGCGCGAGCTCGAAATTCCCGCCGCACGCATGGCGAGCCTCGATGGGCTGAAGGACGATCCGCAGCTCAAGGCGGGGGGCTTCTTCAAGCGCGCAAACCATCCGAGCGAGGGCGAAATCCTTTATACCGATATGCCGGTCCGCTTCGGCGCCGACGCCGCCGCGACCGAGCGGCTGCAGCCGCGGCTCGGCGAGCACAGCGTCGAAGTGTTGCGCGAAGCCGGTCTTTCCGAGAGCGAGAGCGAGGCGCTGATCGCTTCAGGCGCGAGTGCCGAAGCGCCGCCGAAGGCGCAAGCCGCGGAGTAAAACCTTCTCCTGCCCCGCGATAGCGGGGAAGGGGGACCATCCGAAGCTCGCGCAGCGAGCGCAGGATGGTGGAAGGGGCGCGGGACTCGACGATTATTCTGCAACGAAAGTGAAGCGTTAAGTCAGACGCCCCCTCCACCACGCTTCGCGTGGTCCCCCTCCCCCGCTTTCGCGGGGGCGGAAATAAATCACGTATCGAGCGCGCTCGGAGCGTAGAGCTCGTCGACCTTGACCAGCCGCGGCGTCAATCCCTGCTCCAGCGAATATTGCGCGATGGTCTCGATCACCTTGCGGTTTGCTTTGATGCCGTGATGGATCACCGGCGTCTTGGCGTCACCCGATAGAAGCCCCGTGGCGAGGTGATCGGCGACATGCTCCACGCGCTGCGCGTTGGCGATGTCGTTTGCGCGGTTGAACGCCTTGATCAGATTGAGCACGACCCACGGCTCTTTGTCGAACACGTCGCGCCGGACCACGGCCTGGTGATTGATCGGCAAGAGGCCGGTCTTGCGGTAATAGCGGATGCCTTCCGCGACCGGATCGGGAAACAGATATTTGAAGTCGGGATTGCCGGCGAGATCCGCCCGGCTGCGGTCGACCAGGTTGCGGCCAGAGAGATAATGCAGCACCGCGTCGAGTTCGCCGGCAAGCATCATCGAGCCGATGCTCTTGTCGGCCGGGATCTGGTTGATGGTGACGCCGGGCGGCGGCTTGAAGCCGGTGGCGCCGCCGTGGCTTTTCTCCGGCGTGCGTTCCATCCAGAATTCCATGTCCTTGGGATGAACGCCGAATTCGTGCGCCAGCACGCCGCGCGCCCACAACGCCGCGGTCTGCTGATATTCCGGCACGCCGACCCGCTTGCCCTTGAGATCTGCGGGCGTCTCGATGCCGGCCTTGCGGCGAACAAGGAAGCCGGTGTGAAAAAACCGCCGCGTGGTGAAGATCGGCAGGCCGAGAAAGCGCGTGTCGCCCGATGCCGTCGCGATCAGGAACGACGAGCACGACATTTCCGACACGGCGAATTCGGCGAAATGCAATTGCCGCCAGAACAGTTCGGACGGGTGCAGCACGGTCGGGATGAGGTCGATACCGTCCGGCTTCACAGCGCCGTCAATGATCGGCCAGGTCCGCGGATTGGACGTGATGCCGATACTGAGCTGAAGATTCATTAGCTTGGACCCCGGGCGCAAACCATCATCATAGCATGGCAGTCCGCGGCCGCCGGAAGGCGCGGTGCCAAGCCCCGCCGCGCGGCTTAAATATCGATCCCTTTGCCGCACTTTTGACTCCAACCTTGCCGATCATCGCTTCCGCAGGGGGCGGCGATGAGGGCGATCGCGCGCATTGGCGCGATAACGGCGCTGGGGATTTTCGGCATGGTGATAAACGCCGATGCCGCGGAAATCCGCGTCTATTGCACCGGGGCGCCGGCGCCGGCGGTGAAAGCGGCCGGCGCAGATTTTGCCGCGCAAACCGGACATCATCTGACATTCGTTGTCGGGCAACCGGCAACAATCGCAGGCGACCTCGCCGCCGGAGACCAGGCTGACATCGTCATCCTTCCCGCGCCGGTGGTGGCAAAGCTGAAGGCATCCGGAGCTTTGCGCGCGGACAGCGCGGTCGATCTCGCCCGCGTCGGCATCGGCGTCGCCATTCGCTCAGGCACGCCGCAGCCGGACATTTCCAGCGCGGCGGCGATCCGCAAATTGCTGCTCGACGCCCGCTCGGTCGTCTATCCCGATCCGCTCGAGTCGGGCGGCGGCTCGGCCGGGCGCGCGATCGCGCAGATGATCGAGCGGATGGGAATTGCCGACAATATCCGGCCGAAGCTGACGCTGACCACGGCCATCGGCGGCGGCGTCGCTCTTGTCGCCGCCGGCAAAGCCGAGGTCGGGTTGTTCAATACCAGCGAGATTTTGCCGGTCAGCGGCGCGACGCTGGCCGGGCCGCTGCCGCCGGACTTGCAGACCTATATCGTGTTCGATGCCGCGATCCCGGCGGCAGCCGCGGCGTCCGCGCCGGCCGCGTCATTCATCACCACGCTTGTCGCGCCGGCGGAACGCGAGGCCTGGCAAAAAGCTGGCCTGGAACCGCTCGGCGCGGCGCAGGCTCAGTAGCGATACGGCTCGTGCACCCACAGCGGAAAGGCGGAGAACACGTGGGGCGGATTGGCCGGCGCCGCGGCGTGCAAATAGGACCGATCGAGCTTGCCGAAACTTGCCGCGCCGAGCAGCCCGAGCGCGCGGGTGACTTCGTCTTCCAGGATTTCGAGCATGCGCACGATGCCGGCCTGCCCCGCCGCCGCCAGCCCGTAGCATTGCATGCGGCCTAGCCCGACCAGATTGGCGCCGAGCGCCAGCGCCTTGACGATGTCGGTGCCGCGGTTATAGCCGCCGTCGACGATGATTACGGCGCGGCCGGCGACTGCTTCGACGACTTCCGGCAGCACATCGGTCGAGCCGCGGCCGTGATCGAGCTGCCGCCCGCCGTGGTTGGAGACGTAGATGATGTCGACGCCATGATCGAGCGCGATCTTGGCGTCTTCGGCGGTGCCGATACCCTTTAGGGCAAGCGGGATCTTGTATTTACTTTTCATCCGGTCGACGGTTTTCCAGTCGAGCGCCATCTGGAAGTCGCGGCCCTGCACGCGGCGGCGGCCGGCGGTGACATGGCGCTTGGCGAGATCGCGCTCGCGGCGGCTGTAATGCGCGGTATCGACGGTGAGGCAGAACGCCGTATAGCCGTGCTCGATCGCGCGCTCGACATAATCGTCGGCCCAGGCGGCGTCGCCGCGCACATAAAGCTGGAAGATGCGCAGCGCGTCGGGCGCAGCCTTGGCGATCCCTTCGAGGCCGGGATCGCAGACTGAGCTCAGCATATGGGCGACGCCGAATTCGGCCGCCGCCCTAGCCACCGGCTCGGCGCCGAGCGGATGAAAACTTTCCAGCGAGCCGACCGGACAGAGCACGATCGGCAGCCGCAGCTTCTTACCAAGCACTTCGACAGAGGGATCGACCTTGCTGACGTCGCGCAATACGCGCGGCCGGAACGCAATCGAATCGAGCGCCATGCGGTTTCTTCGCAGCGTGGTCTCGGTCTCGGTGCCGCCGACGATATAGTCCCAATCGTTCTGATTGAGATTGGCGCGGGCTTGGGCGACGATTTCGTGCAGATTCACAAATTGCGTCGCCGCGGAATCGGCGGTTGCGGGCGTGTCGATGATCGGTACTGGCTTGTTCATGGGGATATGCGCTGCTGGCTATGGGTCACGGAAAGGACCGGGAACGGCAGACTATAGGGAGGGGTAGCCTAGTTCAAGAATTGCCAAAGCGCCTTATTTGCCGGGCATTTCCGGCGAAGTTCCGGGGCTTGTGACGGCCATCACGGAAATGCCGATTGCGGCAAACCTTCCCGGCGCCGGGACGACCAATACTCAGAAGCACCGGCGTTCCACCGCCACCATCAAGGAGACGTATCATGACCCGCAAGAAACTCATTCTCGTGGCCGGCACTTGTGCAATGGCCGTTGCCATCGGCAGCCCGGCTTACGCGCTGAACCCGCAACCGCTGCCTCCGGGGCGTACGGCAACTCCGACCCACGTCTTCTACGCCACCGGCACTCATTTCCACCGCTAGTTTTGGCGGGGAATTTCGGAAAAAAACGCGGCGTTCCAAGCGGGCGCCGCGTTTTCCATTGCGCCAAACGACTGGCTGATTGGCGGTCCCGGGAAGACTCGAACTTCCGACCTTCGGTTTAGGAAACCGCTGCTCTATCCTGCTGAGCTACGGGACCTTACTCAAGTGACTTATCGTTTTGAAAACGTCTCTAAAACATTGCCCCGTTTTTGCTCCGTGTTGAGCCGCGTAGAATGGCAACGTGACGCGAGCAGCGACTCTAGCTAAAGCACCGGGAGAAATGAAGCGGCAGGGCTCCGTCTTGAACGACAGCGAATGACACCGGCTATAGTCCCTTTTTCTCGACAATGGCTATGGCGCGAAAACTGTATCGGGTGAATAATTTGGAAGCGTCCTGTCTGCTGTGATCGTAACAACGTTATGGGGACGATGTCATGAATTTGGACGTCGCGATGCTACGACGTGAGGTGCTCAAGTCCACGGGTGCGGGCCTCGCCACCAGCCTGCTGGCGGCAACCTCCGCCGCGGCGCAGACGCTACCTCCACCTCCCGTGGCCGGCGTCGGCCCCGCGATTTCCCAGTTCAACGGCACACTCTACGCCGCGTGGAAAGGTTTGGGCTCCGACGACAGACTCTGGTACGCATCGTTCGACGGCTCGAAGTGGTCGGCGCAGGTGCAGATACCCAACGCGACAAGCAGCACAAGCCCGGCGCTGTCCGTGTTCGGCAATAATCTCTACGTCGCGTGGAAAGGCGACGGCACTGATCAGCGCCTGTGGTACGCCGCATTCGATGGTTCGACATGGTCGGCGCAGACGCAAATCGCGGGCGCCGCGAGCGGTGCCGGACCGACGCTGGCGGTGCTCAACGACAAGCTTTACGCGATGTGGATGGGGACGGGTACCAACAACAAACTCTACTACGCGTCGTTCGACGGAACCAAGTGGGGGACGCACGCGACCGTTCCCGGTACCTTCGGACAGGATCAGCCAATGAATATCGGTCTGCAAATGCAGTACCAGGAGACCTCGGAATGGTGCTGGATTGCGGTGGCGACAAGCATTGCCCGGTATTACAACCCTGCCAGTACCACGAGGCAATGCTCGATCATGACCAGCGTCGGCCAGACGATCAACAAATGGCCTTCGACCACGCAATGCTGCCTCACGGCCACGGCTTTGGCTTCCGATACCGGGTTGGCGGCCGCGCTAGCGGACACCGACGCCAAGACCACGTACAATGTACTTGGCAAACCCGCCGCCGGCCTCCCGTCCGTTTGCATCAAGACGGGCGGCGTGGGCGACGCACTCAACATCAACGGTAACTGGAACAAGCCGAGCCACTCTTCGCTTACGCTGGCGCAGATAACCACCGAGATAAACGCCAAGCGGCCGATCGCGCTCGACATCAAGTGGCATAGCGGCGCTCAGCATTGCGTCGCGATCGCCGGCGTGCTCGACGACATGCTTTTGATATGCGATCCGATTTATGGCGAGTCGGTGATCCAATACCAATCGTTTCCGGCAGAATATCACGGCGGGGCTTCGCTGGTGGGCGCGTGCCTGACACAGAAAAAGGCCTGACGGTCCATCAGCTCGCTTTACAAGATTGGTTTTATGACTCTGCCCAATTTTGGTTTGCCAAGTGTCTAGCGCCTCAACAGGCAATCGGGCATAATTGAGCCATGCCAAATCGACCACCAGCACCCTTCAACTGCCCAAACTGCGGGGCAAGATACAGCCTTGTGAGGATCGAAGCCCCGCCCGAGCCGACCTCCCACCGCGAGGTAACCTGTCTCAGCTGTGGCGGGCCGCTCCCTGCGCGAGAGGGCAGCCTCCTCCTCCTCAAGTATTTTCTTGTGGATCGCCCAAGCGAACGTCAGCGGCGCACTGAACACAACCGCGACATCGTCGCATAATCTTCATAGTCAACGTGTCACATCATCATTGAACGCAGCATTCCTTTGCGTTCGTCCCGAGATGTTGAGCCCCGGCAACCCCTGTCGGGGCTCTTCTTTTCACCGCCTTCTTCTTGATCTGCGCGATCACCAATTGTGGTTGAAATTATCTTAGTTGTTTATGCCGGCCTGGAGCCGCGTTAGCGTTTCCACGGTGGCAATATCCCGCAGCAGGCGGCCCAACAGGTCAGACCCGGTGATGATCCGCTTCTGCGGACCCCAAACCAGGATCAGGTCGTGATGAATAACGTCGTCGCCCGGCCGCTGTGGTGCGACCTTCATGCGCCCAATGACGTCCCCCAGCCGTGTCTTCATGTCCCGAACGATGATTGGCCGGTGCCAATACGCCGTGGGATCGCTTTCAAGCTGGTTGAATAGCGCGTCACGCAGGAAATGGTTGGAATCCAGCACGAACACCGGCTCACCGTCGGGATCGGTGACGATCACCCATTTCTTGCCCGAGGCATCGACCTGCCGAAGAAACGGATCGTCGGGGGAGCGACTAAATTGCGGCAGAACGCATCTGAGGTTCGCCAACGGCATGCTTATGACGCTTTCCGCGTCCACGAGCTCGCCCTCGTCGGTAACCGGCACGTCATCGAGATCGAGAAAGTTTCGCGCTCCTGTCGCCTCCAGCCGTCCGACGTCGCCGCCGCTTGCCGCGCTGCGGACGATCAGCGAACGGATATCCCGCTCGCGAAGCATGACAATCCCTTCGCTGCCGAGCCACTTATCGAGCAGCATCGCGGTTGGCTTGGCCAAGATAAAAAATACAACAAGATAGGTATTGATGAAGGGCAGACAACGCACAGTCATCCGCAATGCGTTTCGTGAGAAATAAGCTTGCGGTCCGATTTCGCCGAACAGGGTAATTATCACCGCCGAGAAAATAAAGGCGCTGGCCCCGGCCAGAACTGAATCGGAAAGCAACGTTAGAAGCACGTTGGTGCTGACATTGCCCCAGATTATCGTGGCGAGCACCTGATTGGAGTTCTTTCGCAGGTCAAGGACTTGAGCCGCATCGGCGTTACCGCCGTCAATCTCGATTTGAAGGCGCAATGGGCCGAGGCTGAAAACCGCCAGATTGAGACCGGCGAACAGCGCCGATTGAACGACACAGATAGCTATGCCAAGCCAGATCCAGATGTTCGGAATGGAAGCCATGGATTTCGCGACGGTTAAGAGCGCCTTTGGGGACTAGTACACTGCAGGGACGTAGAGAGCTTTCGGAACTGGATGGCGCGCGTAATCGGGCTTGTGCTCGCGTTCGGGCAGTACGATCGGCACGTGGGGAACGTCCTGGTAGGGCACCTGCTGCAGCAAGTGATGTATGCAGTTGAGCCGTGCTTTCTTCTTGTCGACGCCCTCCACAACCCACCAGCGCGCTTCGGGAATATGCGTTCGTTCCAGCATTTCCTCCTTGGCCTTGGTGTAGAGCTCCCAGCGGCGGCGCGATTCCAAATCCATCGGGCTTAGCTTCCACTGTTTGAGAGGGTCGTGGACGCGCATCAAGAAACGAAGGTTCTGTTCTTGGTCCGTGATCGAGAACCAGTATTTCACCAGGATGATGCCGGAACGCACCAGCATCCGCTCGAATTCCGGTACGGTGTGAAAGAACTCCTGGCATTCGGCTTCGGAGCAAAATCCCATCACCCGCTCGACGCCGGCGCGGTTGTACCAACTGCGGTCGAACAGCACGATTTCACCTGCCGCCGGCAAATGTGCCGCATAGCGCTGGAAATACCATTGCGAGCGTTCGCGCTCGGTGGGCGCCGAGAGCGCGACGACTTTGCAGATACGGGGGTTCAACCGTTGCGTCACCCGCTTGATCACACCGCCCTTGCCGGCTGCGTCGCGGCCCTCGAACAGGACCAGTACTTTGAGCTTCTGATGCGCTACCCAATCCTGGAGCCTGATCAGTTCCTTTTGCAGCCGCAGCAACTCCCTGAAATAGGCGTGGCGATCCAGCTCGTCCTGCGACGGATTTTCGCCGATGTCCTTCAAGAGGCCTGACGGCCGGCTATCGTCGATCTCCAATTCGAGCTCTTCGTCGACCGTGTCAATCATCTCGTCGTGAAGACGGTCCTCGATGGCACGGGCGTTGTCCTGCTTTGCGTTCATCTGCTGGCACTCCAGTGAAAATCATCGGAAACGGCGGGCGACGAATTGCAGAACGTTGGTGCACGGACATGACGGTCGTACGACACATGCCCAGGCGCAGCGCATCGAATTCCGCGCAATGTCCTGTCCGATCAGTCCATTACCAGCCGATCTGCGCGCCGACCATTTACTGAAAAAGGATGCCGGGGATGCCGGTATTCCTAGTGTGTTCAGATTGTCATCAAACTTGGGAATTCTATGTCCGATGCGGGGCAGGCGAGGATGCCGGGGGTCGAGTTTTCGCACTGCGACCGCCGGATGGCGGATTCAATTCGACGGCATGGCGGGAGAGTTTGATGGCAAAAGCTAAGGGCGACGGGAATGGTAGTTTTGAGAGCACGGCCGCGCCTGTCGAAGGTGCGGAGACGGAAGAGGAAGAGTTAGACCAGACGACGGATCAAGACCGGAGCGAGGTGGTCGCCACGGTCGCGACGGTCGCAGTGGTCGGGATTGGCGCCGCGGCTTTTGAGGCCGCACTCTTGCCGGGCCTCGTCCTCGGCGTCGCCGCCATGTGGCTCCCGCAATATTTTCCAAAGATGGGCGAGACCTTGAACCCGCTCTTTCGGTCCACGGTTCGCGGCGCCTACAAGCTTGGCCACAAGACCCGCGAGATGATGGCGGAGGCCCAGGAACAGGTTCACGACATCGTCGCCGAGGTCCATGCCGAGAAAGATCTTGAGCCAATGGCGTCCAAGAGCGCCGCGGCAAGCTAAGCGCAAGATCAGGCCGCCGCGATTGTTCCGGATCGGCGCATTGATCAGCAGGATACGGGACCTGCCACGATTCAGATTTTGGCGCGATCCGGCACCGACTGGGGTGGCGGGGGCGATATCGAACTGTTCGTCAACATGATCTCGTTCGAGTGACTGCAATGACCAAGATGAACCTCAAGATCGAGCATCAGGTGCCGGGGCGCGTGCGCATGAAAATTCCGGCAGGAAAGGGTAATGCCTACCTGTTGAAGCAGATCAGCGAGGTCTTCGGTGTCATCCCGGGCATCGAGGAGGTGACCGTCAACCCAACGACCGGCAGCGTTGTCCTGCATTACGACGTCGACCGCCATGATGAATTCCACGGCGCGTTCCGTCAGCATTATGAAGCTCATGGTGCAGCCTATGGCTCCGGAAACGGCGGAATGCATGGCGCCGACACCGAGCTCGACAAGCTGACGAGCAGCATCGAGGCGGAAGCCGAATTCCTCGCCAGTCATTCACATTCAGCGCGCGCCGTCGTCGATTTCGTGAAAAAGCTCGACCGCGAAATCAAGCTTGCTACCAACAATAACATCGATTTGAAGATCGTGTTCGCAGTCGGGATCATCGGATTGACCGTGTTGGAGGTCGGCGCGACGGCGGCGACGCCGGTTTGGGTCACGCTGGCCATTTTCACGGTCAACCATTTCATCGAAATGCATGAGCGTCAGCTGAACGCCAATCCAGGCGGCAACCCACAACTGGCGCCGGTGCGCGTCAAGGGCTGAGACCGGAACTGAAAGGAATCGGGGGCCGCGGTTAATGGAATTCTCGATTCGCCACTTTATCTCCGGCCGTATCCGCCTGCATCTGCCGTCACTGTGCCGCAAACGAATAGTCGCCGAGGCCGCGCTGGTCTGGCTGCAGGCGCAACAGGGCGTCAAGCGCGCTCGCCTCAACTATGCCTGCGCAAGCCTCGTCATCGAATATGAAGTCAGCTTCGAGGCGGTACTGCGCGCCACCCTCGGCCGGCTGTCGGTGATGAGTGTCGCGGAGCTGCAACAGCTTATCGATCCTGGGAGCAAGTCGTCCGGCGCCGTCCGTCTGCCCGTTACGCTGCAACCCGCCAAACCGGCGTCTATCTGGAGCCGTACGCCGCTGACGCTGCCAACTGTTTCGCTGCTGATGGCGTTTTCCGCAAACCCCATCATCAGGGCGATCAATATGCCGCTGATGCTGTGGAACGCCTATCCGATCGCGCTACGGGCGTGGCGGATATGGCGGCGCGAGGGCCGCCTCAACGTCGACTTTCTCGACACGCTCGCCATCGCGGCTTCGCTCATGCACGGCACGCCCATGGCCGGCGCCATCGTCACCTGGCTGATCAAGCTCGGTGACTGGATTTGCGATCTGACCGCGGCCGGCCAGCGCAAGGCGATGAGCGAGCTGTTGGAATTTCAGGCCAAGACGGCTTGGGTCATTCGCGACGACGTCGTCACATCGATCCCAGCGTCGGAACTCAAGATCGGCGACCAGGTCGTGGTCTATCCGGGCGATATGATCTCGGTCGACGGCGAGATCATCGACGGTCACGCCATGATCGACCAGAAAACCATCACCGGCGAGGGACTCCCGGTGATGCGGACAATGGGCGAGGCGGTTTTCGCCGCCACTGTGATTCGCGACGGCCAGCTTACCATCCGCGCCATCCGGGTCGGCAACGCAACGACTGCGGGGCAGATCGCACGCCTCGTCGAGTCGGCGCCGATCGGCGATACGCGGATGCAGAATCACGCCGAAAAGCTTGCCGACCGGCTTGTCGTGCCCACGCTTGCGCTCGCGACCGGCACAGCGCTGGTTTCCGCCGATTTCAACCGCTTCCTGTCGCTGGTGATTGTCGACTACGGCACCGGCATCCGCGTTGCCGCGCCGACCGCCGTGCTCGCCTCGATGACACACGCGGCGCGCGCCGGTATCATTATCAAGAGCGGCGCGCATATGGAGCGCCTCGCCGAAGTCGACACCGTGATCTTCGACAAGACCGGCACGCTGACCCACGGCTCCCCGGTGGTAATCGATGTCATCAGCTACGAGCGCGGCATCACTGAGCGTCATCTGCTCGGTCTTGCCGCGGCAGCGGAAACGAAGCTCCAGCATCCGGTCGCCAACGCGCTACGCGTCAAGGCGAATGAACTCGGCGCGAATATCCCGTATTGCGAGGAAACCAAGTATCGCATCGGGCTTGGCGTCGAAGGCCAGGTCAACGGCTACTATCTGCACGTCGGCAATGAACGGTTCATGCGACAGAGCGAGATCAATGTTGGCGTGGCGCAAAGCGATCGCGCGGTGTTGGACGAGCAGGGTTATTCCTGCGTTTACGTCGCGATCGATGGAACGCTTGCCGGCCTTGTGCCATTTACCGACAAGATCCGGCCCGAAAGCCGGGACGTCATCCAGCGGCTGCACGAGATTGGAATCCGCAACAGTGTCATGCTGACCGGCGATAACGCGATTGTTGCCCGGTCGGTAGGCCGCCGGCTTGGCCTGTCGCGTCAATTCGCCGACATGCTGCCCGCGGACAAGGCCGCTGTCATCCAGCAGTTCCAGCGCGATGGCCATATGGTCGCCATGGTCGGCGACGGCATCAACGATTCGCCCGCCTTGAGCTTTGCCGACGTCGGCATTGCCATGAAACACGGCGCCGAGGTGGCGCGCGAATTGGCCGACGTCGTGCTGATGGAAGATTCGCTGTGGAAACTCGTCAAAGCGGTGGAAATCTCGCGCGGCGCGGTCCGCCTGATCCACCAGAATTATGCCATTGTCGCCGGGTTGAATACGCTGGCGCTTGGCCTTGCGCTTCCCGGCGGCTTGATTATTCCGGAGGTTACCGCAGTGATCAGCAATGGTTCGGCGATCCTCGCAGCCTTGAACGGAATTCGTCCGATCCTGCGATACCAATGATCCCAGCCGAGCCCACGATTACACTTTCGCCATCAGAGCAAGCGGCGCTTCGGCTCGCCATTCTTAACCTGGAAAATCAGAACTTCGCGGCGCAGCTTGCCGACTATGCCGGTAAACCGATCGCACGCGTGATGCGGCTGATGCCGAAGGCTGCCAGCAATCGAATCAACAAGGTCGTGGAGACCGCCATTCTCAATTGTCTCGATGTCGCCATCAACTCGATCGAGCCGCGATCGAAACACCCGCCGGCGCAGCGAACGAGTTCGCTCTTAGCCGGCATCAGCGGCGGCGTCAGCGGTTTCTTCGGGCTGGCCGCCCTGCCGATCGAACTGCCGGTGACCACGACCCTGATGCTGCGGGCGATTGCCGACATCGCGCGTCACCACGGCGAGGATCTGTCGACGCTGGAGGCGCGCCTTGCCTGCGTCGAAGTCTTCGCACTCGGCGCGCCGCGAACGGGGCGGCGAACGGATTTCGGCTACTACGCGTCACGCGCGTTGCTGAGCCGGCTGACTGCGGACGCCGCCGCACTGCTAATTGAGCGCAGCGCTACGAACCTGTCCGCGCCGGTCGTCGGCAGCCTCGTGACCGAAATCGCGACGCGATTTAGCGTCGTCGTCACCGAGCGCTCGGCCGCCAGTGCGCTGCCGGTTATCGGTGCGGTCGGCGGCGCAACGGTCAACCTCATTTTCATGAACCATTTTCAGCGCGTTGCCCGTGGGCATTTCGCCATCAGGCGTCTCGAGCGCCGATATGGACCGAGCGTGGTGCGCCGGCTCTACGATGAGCACGCCTCGCGCCGTGTCCATGCAACACGCCGCGTCAGCAGGGGTGGGTTCCTTGCCGATCGCAGCAAGAGTTAGCGCGGTCTCGAAGACGGATAGGGCGACGACAGTCCAGCCGTCCCCCACCGTCGTCGATTCGCCTGCCGGCGCTCCGCAAGCCATCGAGGAACGAGCCGTTACGTTGCGGCGGGGGCTGCGGCGCATGCGGACGATCGCGACGCTGCTCCTCGTCTTGATGACGGCGATTTTCATCGCCGCGACGGTGACGAAGTACGAATGGCCGTGGCTGCCCTACCTTCGTGCGTTCGCCGAAGCCGGCATGGTCGGCGCCTGCGCCGATTGGTTCGCGGTCGTCGCCTTGTTCCGGCGCCCGCTCGGATTGCCTATCCCGCACACCGGCATCATTCCCAATAACAAGGAACGAATCGGCACGGCACTCGGGCGCTTTATGACCAATAATTTTCTCACTGCGCCGGTGATGAACGAAAGATTGGCACGGGTCGATGTCGTCGGTTCGATCGCGCATTGGCTCGACGATCCGATAAACACCCGGCGATTGGGAAATTATCTTGCGCTGCTATTGCCGCGCGTTGTCGAACTGCTGCCCGTACCGCAGATCGGCGAGAGCTTGGGCAAGCTGGCGCAACAGACCTTGAACACGATCCCGGCCGCGCCCGTGGCGTCAAAATTGCTTACGATCGTCTGGGCGCAGGGTGAGGCGCAGGCGCTGATCGCGCGCGGTATCCAGTACGGCCAGAGCTACCTTGCGAACAACAAGGATTATTTCAGCGCCAAGATCGCGCAACAATCATCTTCCTGGATTCCGAAATGGATCAATAAAATGATTGCCGATAAAGTGATGAACGGGATGCTGACGACGCTGACCGAGATGCGCGATCCTAAGCATCCGTGGCGCGTCGAGTTACGCCAGGGCGTCGAGAAACTCATTGCCCAGCTCGGCTCGGATCCGCAGATGTTTGCTCGGGGCGAAGCGTTCAAGACGGAACTGCTGGCCAATCCACTCTTCGTCGAGCAGGCCAAAGTGCTGTGGAGGGAAATCGAGAGCGGTTTGCAGTGGGGGATTCCGGCCCATGCCGACGCGATCGCGCAGACCTTTGAGCAGGCCTTGCGCCGCTTTGGCCGATGGCTGCAAGAGGATCCCGAGCGCCAGGCGCAGCTTAATCGCCGGATTCGCGCCGTCGCGCGGCGCCTGCTGTTGGCCTACCGCCTTGAAATTGGCGGCTATATCGAGCGCGTCGTTCGCAAATGGGATAGCACCACGCTGGTGGAAAGACTGGAGTTGCAGGTCGGCAAGGATCTGCAATTTATCCGCATCAACGGCACCTTGGTCGGTGGGCTGGTGGGACTCCTGATCTTCATTGCATCCAAGTGGATCGCGGCGTTTTAACCATCAAAAATCGTTCATATGCCGCCGATAGACTTTCCTGTTGGATCAGCGGAAGCCAAAAAATGTCTGTGACCAGCGGCGTTTCGTTACGCCGGCAGCTCGCGACCATCTTCGAAGACGAGGAGCCGCGCAGCGCGGTCACGCGCCTGTTCAATCTGGCGTTGGCGCTTCTGATTATCGCCAATGTTTCCTGCGTCGTCCTTGAATCCGTCGAATCGATCAGACGACACTTTGCAATGGCGTTCGGAGCGTTCGAGCAGGTCGCGACCGCCATCTTCGCGGTGGAATATGTGCTTCGCGTCTGGGCATCGGCCGATTTCCGCAACGCGGAGTATCACGATCCGACCTGGGGCAGACTACGGTATATGCGGAGTTTCTTTGCGCTCATCGATTTGGTCGCGGTGTTGCCGGCCGTGATTGGCTTCTTTGGCGCCGCCGACTTTCGCGTGCTGCGCCTGCTGCGTTTGCTGCGGATGCTCAAACTCATTCGGCACTCGACTACTTTCGGATTGCTGTTTGCAGTGCTGCGCGACGAGGCGCGGTCGATCATGGCGCTCCTTTTCGTGCTGTTATTGACAGTGACGATCAGTGGCTCGCTGATGTTCATGCTTGAAGGCGAAGAGCAACCCGCAGTGTTCACATCGATCCCGGCCGCGATGTGGTGGGCGATTGAGACGCTCACGACCGTCGGCTACGGCGACATGGTGCCTGTGACGGTTGTCGGCAGGATAGTTGGCGGCATGGTATCGATCATCGGGATCGGCACGTTGGCGCTGTTCTCCGGCCTGATCACAGTCGGCTTCCTCGACCAGTTGAAGATTTACCGAGAGCAGCATTCGAGAGTGACTGTCGCGGTCGCGGAGAAAACGATCTCGATCAGGCAGGGCTATCGCCAACGTGTCGATGATCGGCCGGAACCGACGGACATTCCGGCGGTCGCTGGCATATGTCCTCATTGCGGCTCGGCCTTTTCGCATTCAGGGATGCGCGGAGACGGTCGCCGTGAGCCCTTCGGCGCCTGAAGTTCACTTCGCCAAAACGGTAAAATGCTGCAATGCTTCGCCGTTGATCGGCGCAAAGGCTCCTGGAACCGGATCATAGACATTCAGCTCGCCGCTGCCGACGTCGAAATAGGCGCCCAGCAATTCCAAGTGCTGTTGTTCGACACGGCTTCGAATCCACGGAAACGACATAAGATTGCTCAGCGTGGCAACGACTGACGCCCGTTCAAGCTGACAGAGATAATCGGACCCGACTAGGTCATCGGCATCGCCAATGGTGTTCGCCGCCGGCGCGATCAACGACATCCAATTGTCGATGAAATCGCCCGGATCGGCGCGGCCTCTGTGCTCAACATAGGCGCGGATTCCGCCACAATGCGAATGCCCCATGACGATGATGTCTTTGACCTTCAATACCTGAACGGCAAATTCGAGCGCGGCCGAGACGCCATGGGTAAGGCCAGTCGGTGAGTAGGGCGGCACCAGATTTGCGACGTTGCGCACCACGAACAGCTCGCCGGGATGGGCATCGAAAATGACCTCGGGTGATACCCGCGAGTCGCAACAGCAAATGACCATGACCTCGGGCTTTTGCCCGGTTTCGGCGAGCTTTTGATATCGGCTTCGCTCAAGCGGCAGGCGATGCTCGACGAAAGCACGATAGCCGTCGACCAGGCGAGTAGGAAAGTTCATGCCGCGACCCATGCAGTCATTTGAAGTTGAAAAAACCTCAGGCCTGATGCGTTACCACTACACTTGCGTTGTTGCGTGACAAGGACGTGACCGGCAGCGCTTTCGGTACAAAGTTGCGATGATAAGCGCGCCGATTCAGGTCTACTTTTGAAGCGGACGTGACGCGATCTCTGTTGGTGTCGGCAAATTCAGGGTGCGCCCTTTGGGCGAGCCATAGCGGTCCCAGGCCATCTCGTGGCCGAGATAAACAAAGGGGCCGACCACGAAGCCGAAGGCTGACAGACCCGCCGCCGTGGCGAGATCGCCGACCACCACGTAGAGCGTGGTGAAGTCCATCGCCGTGGCGATGGTTCGAAAGGTGATAGTCTTTGCCAGCGCCCGACTGATCGTAAACCCTTTGACGGCCGTCTGCGGTGTCTTTGTGTTCGGCTGCTGCGGCAGAACAACTGGAATCTCGACGGAGGATCCGGAAGGGCCGAAATAATTCCAGGCCGTTTCGTGGGCAAGATAGAACAAAGGACCGATCACCAGGGCAAAACCTGACAGACCCGCCGCCGTAGTGACTTCGCCGATCACGACATAGTTCGAGGTGAAGTCCAGCGTCGTGACGATAATTCGAAAAGTGATGGTTTTGGCTATCGCCTGTTTGATCGCGAACCCGCGAGCGGCGGCCGGCGGCACTTTGCCATCCGGGCGGTCCGGTCGGAAAGCCGCGGGCCTGGTCCGCTGGCGGACCGTTGGGTTGAATAGCGGCTGCAGACGCCGACGCAACCTGGGCAGGTACTTGGGCGCCAGCATCGCGGCACCACCAATCACTACGCCTGGGATCAATGCGGCCTCGAACAAGGCAGCGCCAGCAAGCGCCGCTAGTCCCACCGTGACGTACCGATTTATAGCGTCGTTCCTAAGCCCAGCGCGAGGAAACTAGGCGCGCTGCAAGCAGCACGATTCTGCAAGATTACAGACAATGATGACAACCGTGAGATAAGCCTCAACCAACGCCATAGTCCCACCGTGAAATCAAAGTGGCTTAGCTGGTGTGGACGGGCTCCGGGGCGAGAGGGCAGGGCTCCGTCTTGAGCGACAGGGAATGACAGCGGCTATAATCCCTTTCACTCGACAATGGCTATGGCGCGAAAACTGTATCGGGCGAATAATTTGACGGGCCGCATTCAGCCGCCGCGAAGCGGCATTTTGGCGGCGGCGTTGGCCGCATGTAGTGTACTGACATTTGGAGCTAGCGACGCCATCGCGCAGGACCAAACGCCTGCGCCCGTGTGCGGCACCGATGAACTCGCGCGCGGCACGGTCAATCGCGTCATCGACGGCCGCACCTTCGTGCTCGATGACGGACGCGAGGTCCGCCTTGCCGCGATCGAGGTGCCGCCGCTGCAGCAGGACTCCGGCGCTGCGCCCGGCGGCGGCGCGGCCAAGGACGCGCTTGCCGCGCTCGCCGCAGGCGACGAGGTCTTGCTGCGGCGGGCGGAGACGACGTCGGATCGCTACGGCCGCCTCGTCGCCTATGCCTATACCGAGCGCGACGGCGACGAATTGTTCGTCCGGGGTGAGCTGGTCACCTCGGGCTTTGCCCGGGTTGGCGACCGCATCGGCGGCCGTGCCTGCACTAGCGACCTGCTGCGCCGCGAAACCGCCGCCCGGGGCGCCAAGCTTGGCCTTTGGGCCGATCCGTATTATGAGGTACTCGACGCTGAGACCCCCGCGGATGTGCTGGCGCATAAAGGCCGATTTGCGCTGGTCGAGGGCCGGGTGGTGTCCGTGCGTGAAAGCGGAGCCACAATCTACGTGAATTTCGGGCGGCACTGGTCGCAGGATTTTACGGTTACGGTCCTGAAACGAAACGAGCGCAATTTCGCGGCGGCGGGGCTCGATCTGAAGAGCCTCGAAGGCCGCCGTATCCGGGTCCGCGGCTGGATCGAGGAACGCGGCGGTACAGGGGGTGGCGCAGGCGGCGTGCCGTTGATCGAGGCGGCGCGGCCGGAGCAGATCGAGACGGCGGACCGGTAACGACCGGCGATTTGCGCGAGTGATTCTGGGTGACGCGGTGAGACAGGGACGATCGGGACCAGCGACCCATTGGCTGCCGCGCCGATTTGGCTTTGCCGGCGTCGCGGTGGCTGCGCTCTTGCTTGCTGCCTGCACCGCCTCGCCTCCTTCACTCGTGCCGCAAGCGTCGCTGTCGGCGCCCGCCAAGCCAGCCGACACGTCGGCGATGCCGCCCGAAGTGCTGCGCGAGCACCAGCGCATTCTCGCCACCTATGGCGGCGTCTATAACGATCCCCGGCTGCAGGGGACCGTCGAACAGACGGTCGAGCGCCTGGTGGCGGCGTCGGAGCGGCCCGACTTGCATTACAAAGTCACCATGCTCAATTCGCAGTCGGTCAACGCTTTTGCTTTGCCGACCGGCCAGCTTTACGTGACGCGCGGGCTGATCGCTCTGGCCAACGACGATTCCGAGCTCGCTTCCGTGCTGGCGCACGAAATGGGCCACGTGATCGCGCGCCATGCCGAGTTGCGCGAGGCACAGGCGCGCGAAGCCGATCTGGTCAATCGCGTCGTCACCGACGTTGTCACCGACCCGGAAGCCGGCGCCATGGCGCTCGCCAAATCGAAGCTTGCGCTTGCCAGTTTCTCGCGTTCGCAGGAATTCGAGGCCGACGCGATCGGCATCGGTATCGCCTCGCGCGCCGGCTACGATCCGTATGGCGCGGTGCGGTTCCTCACCTCGATGGAGCACAATTCCGATCTCAAGCCGGAGCAGAGCGGCGCCATCAATCCGAGCGCGCCGGATTTCCTCTCGTCGCATCCGGCGACGCCCGAACGCATCACCCAAGCGCTCGCCAATGCGCGTCAGTATCGGGCGCCTGCCGACGGCGGGCAGGATTTCGCGCAAGCCAAGGCGGCCTATTTCGCCGACATCGACGGCATGGTCTACGGCGAGGATCCGAGCGAAGGCTTTGTGCGCGGCCGCCGCTTCCTGCATCCCAAGCTCGGCTTCACCTTCACCGCACCGGACAGTTTTGCGCTCGACAACACGGCGCAGGCCGTGCTCGGCGTCAAGCACGGCGGCGGCCAAGCGCTCCGCCTCGACGTCGTGCGCGTACCGGCGGAGCAAACGCTCGCCGAATATCTGACCTCCGGCTGGATCGAGAATATCGACCCGGCAACAGTCGGAGGACGTCACCGTCAACGGGTTTCCCGGCGCCACCGCAGCCGCCAAGGGCGACCAATGGGACTTCCGCCTTTATGCCATTCGTTTCGGCAGCGACGTCTACCGCTTCATCTTCGCCGCCAAACATCGCACGCCGGATACCGACCGCGCCTTTCGTGAATCGGTCGGCACGTTCCGCCGCATGAGTATGGCCGAGATCGAGGAGGCAAAGCCGCTTCGCCTCAAGGTGGTCACGGTGGCGCCGGGCGATACGGTGGAGCGGCTGGCGGGCAAAATGGCGGTCGCCGACCGTGCAGTCGAGCGGTTCCGCGTGCTCAATGGGCTCGAGCCGGGCGACCGGGTGAAGCCGGGCAATAAGGTCAAGATCGTGGTTGAGTAGCGCCCACTCAAGACTTTTTTCCTATTCTCCCGGTGCATTAGGTCCGCTATGATGGGCAAAAGGGCTGTAAAGGCCCTACTGAAAAGGTTGGGGGACCTGGGGGAAGACCGATGCGAATCCTGAAAGGGGCGGTGCCGACCGCTGTGGCGCTCGCGGTGGTATCAGCGATTACGCTGGTACTTTTATATTTCAAATTGGCGATGTTCGGTCCGGAGCATCCGGTATTCTTCTATCTGTTGCCGATCGCGCTGGTGACAATTCTCTACGGCCGCTGGCCCGCGCTGCTCGGCATCTTCACCGCAGTCGCATGCGCCGACTACTTTCTCTACGATCCGATCTACAGCTTCGACATTACCACCCGTGTGGAGGCCGGCGATCTGGCCTGCTTCACGTTCCTGGCGCTGATCGGGGTCAAATGCGCGAGCGAGCTGTTCCACCCTTCGGTCAGGCTGCCGGCGCCAAAATCGCGCTACGATTAAGACCCGGCCGGCAAACGATCTAGAACTGCGACGCCAGCTGATCGAGCCCCATGACGTGGGCGAGGTTGCGCACTTCTTCTTTTTGCTCGGCGTTGAAACTCATGATCAGCGGCACGGCCGCGGATTTGAGCCCCTGCACCGTATTGGGATCGACGGCGGCGATCGGCTCGCTGCCGGCGGCAGCGCCGCGAATGTGCGCTTCTTGCAGGTGCGTATAGTGCATGTTGCGTAGCGCCGCCTCGACCGCCGGCCACATCTCTTCCTGGTCCGGCGTCAAATTAAGCCGCTCCTTGATGCTGGCGATCTGCGCGTCGTCGAGCATGTAACCCGGCCGATTGACGACGCGGCGGCGCTGCTCGGCAATCATGCGCGTGCGGGTTTCGCTTGGCGCCTGACCGGTGGCGGACGGCGGCGCTAGCACTGGTGCATTTTCGGTGGCGTCAGGCGACGATGCGCCGGACTGCTCCAGCGCGGCGGTCTGTATCGGCGCTTGCGCAACTGCCTGCGACGGCGCGGCGGCTGTGATTTGCGCCACTGGAACCATGGGCTCGGGGCTCAACAGCGCCAGTTGCGCCTGGCTCGCAGCATTGGCCGCGCTGGCATTCATCGCCGCTGTCAGAGCGGCCGGCCCGATCGCGGGCGAAGGATTGGCCCATTGAGCCGGGAAACGCAGCGAAACCGTCTCGGCCGCCGACACATCATCGGAGCTGCGCAAAGCGGTGATGTTAAGCCGCCGATCACATAGCCGATGCCGCCGGCGAGAACGATTGGAACGACACGAAATGGAATCAAACGGCCGCGCTTGAGCGTCTTGTTCCGCCGCATATTCGGCGCCCCCACTGCCCACGCTACTGGCCCCTATGTCCTTTCAAATGAAGCTTAATTTATGGCTAACCATGGGAGTTTTTCTGGCATTCGGGGTAAACGCAAAAAAAGGCCCGGCATTGCTGCCGGGCCTTGAACATTTGCGTCGATCGCGTTGGCGTTACGCCGCCTCTTCCTCGACGACGGCTTCTTCTTCCGTCTCCGGACTTCGGACCGCGGCGCGGTCCCTTGGCTAGCGCGGCTTCGATCTCCTTGATCGCCTCGGTTTCGGTGATCCGCTGCACGGCCGAGACTTCGCGCGACAACCGGTCGAGCGCCGCCTCGTAGAGCTGCCGCTCGGAATAGGACTGCTCCGGCTGCGTCTCCGACCGAAAGAGGTCGCGCACGACCTCGGCGATGGCGACGATGTCGCCGGAATTGATCTTGGCCTCGTATTCCTGGGCGCGCCGCGACCACATGGTACGCTTGATCCGGGCGCGGCCCTTGAGCGTCTCGAGCGCGCGCTTGACCATCGGCGTCTCGGCAAGCTTGCGCATGCCGACCGAGGCGACCTTCGACGTCGGCACCCGCAGCGTCATCTTGTCCTTGACGAAGTTGATGACGAACAGCTCAAGCCGCGCGCCGGCGACTTCCTGCTCCTCGATAGCGACGATCTGGCCCACGCCGTGAGCCGGATAGACGATGAATTCGTGAGTTTTGAAGCCTTGTCGTTGAGTAGTCTTCTTCGCATTCATTCCCAAAGTTGCTCCTTCCGCCTCCGGCTTGCGCCGTGGCACGGGCTTCGCCACGCTGACCCTGCTCCGGGCCGTTGTCCGCGTGGACTGTGAGGGCCTCCGGCTCGCGCGGGAGGAGGTTTTTGTTGCCTTCCGGCTCATGCCGGCCGCACTTTTCTTTGATCGACGACGAGTTTTCTCTGCCACTGCTCTCGCGTGGATGATCACGCCTCTATCTGACGGTTCCTCGAAACGCCCCGAAAAAATATGCTCCCGTTGGCGGGAGCACGATCTCGGGGGTGTTTTTCATTGTGATGCGACTGTATATCACATTTTCGGCTAAAATCAAAGCCTTAAGGCACTGCGAAAGCGTCGCAGCAGACCCGCCGCGCAGCAAATTCCTTAACGATGGTTAATAATTACAACTAGTACGGGTAATTAGTCGCCAGTACCCGGTTCGGCTGAAAAATGCTCCTCGAACTTGTTGGCAACGCCTTCCCATTCCTTGGCGTCGGCGGGAGGCGCCTTCTTGGCGGTGATATTCGGCCATGTTTTGGCGTATTCGGCGTTGACGCCAAGCCATTTTTCGACGCCCGGCTCGGTATCGGGCTTGATCGCCTCGACCGGGCATTCAGGCTCGCACACCCCGCAATCGATGCACTCGTCCGGATGGATGACGAGCATGTTATCGCCCTCGTAAAAACAGTCCACGGGGCAGACTTCGACGCAGTCCATGTATTTGCATTTGATGCAATTGTCGTTGACGATATAGGTCATCTGCACACTCTGAACGGACTTTTTTGAAGCTTTGCTCCTATCGCATGGGTCACGGCCACGCAAGAAGCTGGCGCGTGGCCTTTTGGCGCGCTACGGCGCTTATTCGATATTTTCATATAGCGCTGCCGCGGTGCCGGCGGGACCCCGGCGCTCAGCAAATCCCATCACCTTCAGCACCCGCACCCGGCGATCGAGCGCGACCGTAATCACGTCGCCGGTTCGCACCATGCGCCCCGGCGCATCGATGTGCGCGCCATTGACGCGAACATAGCCGGCGTCCGCGAGCGAGGCCGCGTCGCCGCGCGTGCGCACCAGCCGGGCGTGCCATAGCCACCGGTCGATGCGCTGGCGCTCCAGCTCGGCACTCACTCAACGCCGCTCCTTGGCGTCGGCTTCGAGTTGCGCCTTTAAGGCCGCGAGCTTGGCGAAGGGAGAATTCGGGTCGGGTGCTTTCTCGCGCCGCTCGAAGCGTTTGACCGGCGGCCGTTCGCGCTCGCGTTTTTGCGGACGATCTCTTTGCGAAAGATCTTTTTGCGGGCGATCATTTTGCGGGCGATCTTGGCGATGGTCGGGCCTGCGGCGATGACGCGAATGCCGCGCTTCCTTGGCGGGCAGGTTGGGCAAAGCTGCCGGCGGCGCGACAGACGGCGAAGCCGCGGCTTCGCCGGCGACAAGCGCCGGTTCCACTTGCGGCGATAGCGTCGCTGCCGGGGCCGGCTGCCTTGGCATTTCCTTGCCGCGTTCGCGGCGCCGCGGGCGCGGCCGCCGCTGCCGCTCCGGCCGGCCCGGCCGCCAGACCTCGATCATTGCGGGTTCAGCAGGGACCGGTTCAGCAGGGGCCGGTTCAGCAGGAGATGCCTCGGCTATCGCTTCGGCGGGTGCTTCGGTCGCCGCGGCATCGCCCGAGGCCGCGGCGGCATCCGCCTCGGCCGGCGTAACAGAGGCCGGAGAGTCCGTCATCGCGGCGGCTTCGGCTTCGGTTTCGCCCTCTCCGCCTGCGGCGAGAGGTTCGGCGTCAGACGAAAGAGCAAGTTGCGCGACAGCGCCCTCGCCCGGCTCACTTTGTCCCGCAACCGACGCTTCGCTTGGCGGTTCTTGTTTCTGTTCTTCCTTTTGTTCTTGCGGCTTCGGCCGCCGTTCCATGCGATAGCCGAGCGAGCGCAGGATCGAAGCAAAATCCTCGCCGGACGCGCCGGTCAATGACGTCATGGTGTTGACGACGGTGAAGCCGCCGCCGGGGAAAGCGCCCGCCGGCTTCGGCCCAGTTGCACCGTCGCGCCAGGACAGCGCCGGGCGGATCAGATCGGCGAGCCGTTCCAGAATATCGACGCGCACGGCACGTTCGCCGCAAACCCGATAGCCGGCGGCGCGATAGAGTGCCGCATCGATGGCGTGATCGGCCGGAATCGAGGTGCGGCCGGAACCAGCGAGATGCAACAGATCGTCGAAGCCATGGCTCTGCGGCCCGTCATGGCGAAGCGCCCATAATTGCAGCGCCAGCTTGCGCGGTGCGGGTTTCAGCAAAACCGGCAGGTAAATGTGATAGGCGCCGAAGCGGACGCCATATTTGCGCAAGGTGGCGCGGGCCGGCTGTTCCAACCCCTTGACCTCGTCCGCGACGCGCTGCCGGTCGAGCACGCCAATCGCTTCGACCAGTTGGAACGCGACGCCGCGCGCGATGCCGGTGACGTCTTCCGCCGCCGCCAATTCGCCTAACGGCCCCAAAAGCTTTTCGATATGCGATTTGACGAAGGCGTTGAGCCGGGTCTCCACGGCGTCGCGCGGCGCGCCGGTCAGGTATTCGTCGGCGACGAGACGAAGCCGCGGGCGCAAAACCTCATCGCCGGCGGCAAGCTTGCCGACCGCGGCTCCGGTCCAGCGCACCGTCCCGTCGGCCGCCAGCACGAATTGCTCGTCCGGCGCCGCGGCAAGCCGCGTGGCGCGCACGCCGATTTCGCCGGCGAGCGCTTTCTGCGCGGTATTCTGCAGCGCTTTAGCCTCCGAACCGCCGGCCGATGATTCCGCCACAAAGACGAAGCCATCGAGCCGGCCGATGACATGACCCTCGACCACGACCTCGCCGGTCTTGTTGAACTCGGGCTCGAAGGTGTCATTCTCGCGCAGCCGCCGCATCAAGACGCTGGTGCGGCGATCGACGAAACGCTCGGTGAGCCGCGCATGCAGCGCGTCCGACAGCCGGTCCTCGACGCCGCGGGTCTCGCCCTGCCAATGCTCGGGATCGGCCAGCCAGTCCGGACGGTTGGCCGCGAAAGTCCAGGTGCGAATATGGGCGATGCGGGTGGACAGCGTGTCGATATCGCCGTCGGTGCGATCCGCCAGCGCGATCTGCTGGGCGAACCAGTCGGTCTTGATGGCGCCGTCGCGCTGCAGGAAGCCATAAAGCGTGACGGCGAGCTCGGCGTGGTTGGCCGGCGCGATCTTGCGATAATCGGGAAGCTGGCAGACATCCCACAGCCGCTCGACGTCGGCGCCGGTTCTGGTCAAAGCGCGCACATCGTCGTCGCGCGCGGCATGATCGAGCACCAGAATGTCCTCGGCGACCGGCGCGCGGGTCAGCGCGCTTTCCGTCGGCGCCGCGGCAAGCGTCGCCTGCAAGGCGCCGACCGAGGAGAAATCGAGATCGGTATTGCGCCATTGCACAAGTTTTACCGGCTCGAATGTATGGGATTCCAGTGCCCGAACCAGTTCGGGTTCGAACGGCGGACACCGTCCGCTGGTGCCGAACGTGCCGTCGCGCATGGCGCGGCCGGCACGGCCGGCGATCTGCGCCAGTTCGGCGGGGTTGAGCTTGCGGAACTGATAGCCGTCGAACTTGCGATCGGAGGCAAAGGCGATGTGATCGACGTCGAGATTGAGGCCCATGCCGATGGCGTCGGTGGCCACCAGATAGTCGACCTGGCCCGACTGATAGAGTTCGACCTGGGCATTGCGCGTGCGCGGCGACAGGGCACCGAGCACGACGGCGGCACCGCCGCGCTGGCGGCGGATCAATTCCGCGATGGCGTAAACCTCGTCGGCGGAGAATGCGACGATGGCGGAGCGGCGCGGCAGACGCGTCAGCTTCTTGTCGCCGGCGAAGGTGAGCTGTGACAGCCGCGGGCGGCTGACAATGCTGGCGCCGGGCAACAGCCGTTCGACGATCGGCTTCATGGTGGCGGCGCCGAGCACCAGGGTTTCCTCGCGGCCGCGCCGGTGCAGCATGCGGTCGGTGAAGACGTGGCCGCGCTCGAAATCGGCGGCGAGCTGGATCTCGTCGATAGCGAGGAAGGCGACGTCGAGGTCGCGCGGCATCGCCTCGACGGTGGCGACCCAGAACCGGGGATTCGGCGGCTTGATCTTTTCTTCGCCGGTGACGAGCGCGACCGCGTCGGCGCCGACCCGTTCCACCGCGCGGTTATAGACTTCGCGCGCCAAGAGCCGCAGCGGCAGGCCGATCAGGCCCGAGGAATGCGCCAGCATCCGCTCGATGGCGAGATGCGTCTTGCCGGTATTGGTCGGCCCGAGAACGGCGGTGACGCCGGCACCGCGGCTACGCAGCGCACGGTCGGCAGACGGCGGCGAAAACGAAATTGGCATCAAAAGCCCGGCATTGGCGCAACAAGCACGGTATTCTGTACCACAACGTGACGCTGGAAAGACCTGTGCTTAAGCTGTGGAACGAGTTTAGAACGAATCGCGGCCGAATCGGCGACTCCGCGCCAATGCGAGTTCGTTCACCGCGATATATGGCGGCGCTGGCGCTATTGAATACCAGATCGGGTGGAATCGCCGATTCCGGCCGGTCGCTTCGGCGCCAAAAGTGTTAACGCGTCGCGCGATCGCGATTTCAGGCCGAGTCAAGAGCTTACGCCCTGTGGATAACGGGGAAACCGGGACAAGAATCAGCGCCGGGCAAGGCCGCAGCGCCAGCGATCACTCGGTCTTTGCCGCATGCGGCGCCGGCGGCGGCACCGAGACGAATGCGGTGGCCTGCAACAGCCCCATACCGAGCGGCGTCGGCATCGAGAAGCGGAACGGCACCAAAACGCGCGTGCCGGAGATCGGCGCCAGCCATACTTCGGCGTCGCGCAGTTCGACGAGATATTTGATGGCAGGGCGATCCGGCACATAGCCGGAAATCGGCGTGAAATAGACCGCGCAGACGACGGCCGGTCCGGCATAGCCGCGATCGGCCTTCACCGTGTCCATGCGCTTGAATTCGCTGTGCAGATCGTAACGCACGCGGCCATCGAACACGGCGACCTTGCGGTTACAGGCGTCCGGCGAAACCGGATCGCCGTTGCCGGCGACGCGATTGAGCATTGAGGTCATCGGATCGAACACGCCGCGGCGATCCGCATCGCTGACCGGGACGCGATCGGGGTTCGGCGGCAGCGGCGGCTCGGTCGCATAGTCGGTCACATTGCCGCCGGTGAGCGCGAGGCGCACGTCATCGATGCGGCTGTCATAGTTGATGGTCGCTGCATAGCTCGTCGGTACCGGCTGGCCGGCGACGACATTGCCGTGAGCCGCGCCGGTGCCGCGCGCCCCGGTGAAGAAACGGATGATGCCAGTCGTCGTGCCGCTGGCGGCTGCGGTGTATTGGTCGTCGGAAATCTCGATGATCCAGTTGCCGCGGCCGATCGGAATGCCGGCGATGGTGACGACATATTCGGCTTCGAGACGGCCTTGCGAGGGTGGCTGGGGCGGCTGATGGGCCGCCTCGCCCGCCACGGCGGATGCCGAGGCCAGAAATGGCGCCAACGGCGCTAGCGGCACCATGACGAAAAACGCCGCGGCAAGCGCGGCGGGGCTAATACGGCGGACAATCGGGATCGGCAGCACCGAGGCGGGCAAAGTCTTCCTCAAATCCAAGGGTGAACCTGGTCCACTGTCTTGTCGGAGAATACGTCGTTTCTGTGGTTTTGCATCATCGCCGGCTGACGAGGCAATTACCAAAACGTCGTGAGGTTGCTACGCGGCTTTGCGGGCGCGCTTGACGCTTATGGAGGCCGCCACTATAGGTCCGCGCCAACCCCTATATTGTCCGTCACATAGCCTGGGACGCGCGGGAATTACGAGGATTTATCATGGCATGGCGTTGCGAATTGACCGGCAAGACGCGCCAGATCGGCAATCGGGTCAGCCATTCCAACCGCAAGACCAAACGGCGGTTCCGGCCCAATCTGCTCAATGTCACGCTGTTGTCGGATGCGCTCGGCCGCAAAGTCCGGTTGCGGATCTCGGCCAATGCGCTGAAAACCGTCGATCACCGCGGCGGGCTCGACGCGTTCCTGCTCAAGGCCAAGGACACCGAACTGTCGCCACGTGTGCTGGTGCTCAAGCGTCAGGTCGTGCAGAAGCGCCGAGCGGCGGCTTAAGCTTCTGGGCCTGCCGAACCATCTGCCGGTGCGCCGCGATATTCCGCTAGAATGTCGGTTTAGTCGTTTACGACATCGTGCGGCATGAATCGAAAAGCGCGACGCACCGGGCTCAAGTCGGGTAACTTTGCCCAAAGCAGCGGCCTCTCCGATCGTTCGAGCGAGCCTTTGGCCATCGCTGACCTGATGGCTCGAGCGGGCCTTTTTCATCAGCGCGGCCAACTGCAGCAGGCTCGGGATATCTGCAGCGAAATCTTGGCGCGCGAGCCCGAGCATGTGAATGCGCTCAATCTTCTTGGGCTCACCCTTCAGGCATCCGGCCGGCATAAGGCTGCGGCAAAAACGCTAAGCAAGGCCGTCACCGCCGACGATTTGAATCCAGCCTGTCATTATAATCTCGCATCTTCCTTAGAGGCGCTCAACCGCGAGGAGGAAGCTGCGGTTCATTTCAAGCGGGCGATCGCGCTCGGGGCGAGCTTGAAAAGCACCGAGGCTCTGATCCTTCGCAATCCCGCCGTCACAAGCTGCGTCGATCACATCGAAGAGAAATGGCCGCTGCCGGTAAAATCCGAAGAGCTGTTCGCGCGCTACAGTCTTGAAACGGTTGCCGGCGACTTGTTCTTGCGCTGCGCTTTGATGAGCGTACAGCTGCATCTTGCGCCGCTGGAAAAGTTTCTCACGCTGCTTCGCTCCATGCTGCTCCGCTCCGCCGCGGACGGCTTTGAGGTCGGCGATGGTCCGACCGTCCGCTTGTTCTGCGCCCTGGCCCAGCAGTGCTTCATCAATGAATACGTGTTCGCGCAAAGCGAAGAAGAAACGCGGCAATCGATCCAATTGCGCGATGCGCTGCTGCAAAAATTACAAAGCGGAGATGCCGTTCCGCCGATGCTGCTGGCGGCTGTTGGCGCCTATTTTCCGCTCCATTCCTTGCCGGCGGCGCACCTGCTGCTGGACCGGCAATGGCCGGACATCGCCGCCGAAATCGTCCAACAGCAGGTTCGCGAGCCGCTCGAGGAATTAGCGGACCGCAAGACCATTCCGTCGCTGACCGGCGTCGACGACAGCGTGTCGTTGCAAGTCATGCAGCAATACGAGGAAAATCCTTATCCGCGCTGGACGATCAGTCCTCTCGCCCCCCGCCAGGCCGCGGCGCAAGTCGCATCCGGCGACGCTCCGCGCGGCAGGGACATATTGATCGCAGGTTGCGGCAGCGGTCAGCATGTCTTCCAAGTGGTCAAGCGCTATCCACACGCGCGCGTGCTGGCGATCGATATCAGCCGGCCGAGCCTGGCTTATGCGCGGCGCAAGACCCGCGAGGCAGGTCTTGGCAATGAGGCAGGTCTTGGCAATATCGAATATGCACAAGCCGATATCCTCAAGCTCGCAACGATTGGCCGCAGCTTCGACCACATCGAATCCGTCGGCGTCCTGCACCATTTGGCCGAGCCGGAAACCGGCTGGCGCATTTTGCTCGCGCTGCTGCGGCCGGGCGGTGAAATGAATATCGGGCTTTATAGCGAGACCGGGCGCCGCGGCATCGCCGCGATCCGCGCTTTTATCGCCGAGCGCAACTATCGGCCGACAGTGGAGGATATTCGCAAATGCCGCCAGGACATCCTGCGCGATTCCGATGAGGCACGCTGGCGGCGGGCGGTTGAATCGCCGGATTTCTACAGCACGAGCGGGTGCCGAGACCTGCTGTTCCATGTGATGGAGCAAAGCTTCACCATCCCGCGCATCAAGGCATTCCTCGATGAGCAAAAACTGTCATTTCTCGGATTTAATGCCGAGCCACGGCTGTTCGAAGGATTTCAGAGAAAATTTCCAGACGCTGCGGCGCTGACGGATCTCGACAAGTGGCAGGCCTACGAGGCGGACAACCCGCAGACTTTCCGCCGCATGTACGTCTTCACGGTGCGAAAGAATTAGTCGGTGGCCCACCTCTTGGTCGTCCCCGCGAAGGCGGGGACCCATAATCACAGTTCAGATAATTCTGCACCGGCCGCGGTTATGGATTCCCGCTTATTGACGTCTGCGCCGCCGGAACATCGGCCGCCGTGCTTTTGCCCGGGGGCATTTACGAATGCAGCCGGCGCGGCCGGGCGGCACGCACCGGCTCCTCGGCCGCGCTTTCCTCGAACAGCTCGGCGAGTTTCTCGGTCATGACGCCGCCGAGTTCCTCGGCATCGACGATGGTCACCGCGCGGCGGTAGTAGCGCGTCACGTCGTGGCCGATGCCGATGGCGATCAATTCCACCGGCGAGCGGGTCTCGATGTCTTCGATGACCCAGCGCAGATGACGCTCCAGATAATTGCCGGGATTGACCGACAGCGTCGAATCGTCGACCGGCGCGCCGTCGGAAATCATCATCAGAAATCTTGCGCGATTCCGGCCGGCCGAGCAGCCGCTTATGCGCCCAGTCGAGCGCCTCGCCGTCGATGTTTTCCTTGAGCAACCCCTCGCGCATCATCAGGCCGAGATTCTTGCGCGCCCGCCGCCACGGCGCGTCGGCGGACTTGTAGATGATATGGCGCAGGTCATTGAGCCGGCCGGGATTGGCCGGCTTGCCGGCGGCGAGCCAGGATTCGCGCGACTGGCCGCCTTTCCAGGCCCGCGTGGTGAAGCCAAGAATCTCGACCTTGACGCCGCAACGCTCGAGCGTCCGCGCCAAAATATCGGCGCAGGTCGCCGCTACCGTGATCGGGCGGCCGCGCATCGAGCCGGAATTGTCGAGCAACAGCGTCACCACGGTGTCGCGGAAGTCGGTGTCCTTTTCGCGCTTGAACGACAAGGGGTGCATCGGATCGACGATCACGCGCGACAGCCGCGCCGGATCGAGCAAGCCTTCATCAAGATCGAAATCCCAGGAGCGGTTCTGTTGCGCCAGCAACAGCCGCTGGAGTCTGTTGGCCAAGCGCGCGACCACGCCCTGCAAATGCGAAAGCTGCTTGTCGAGATATCCGCGCAGGCGGTCGAGCTCTTCCGGCTCGCACAATTCCTCGGCGCCCACGGTCTCGTCGAATTTCGAGGTGAACGGCCGATAGTCCGGGCCGCGCGGCTCGTTGCGCTGGTTGCGCGGCCGCCACGGCTCGGCGGCGGACTCCGAATCGCCCATCTCGGCATCGTCGGCCATTTCGGCGGCCGGCGCGTCGACCGCCTCCGACGCGCTGTCGGGCAATTCGTCGGCCGAGGCTTCGGCCTCGGCGCTCATCTTCTCGCTTTCGGCGGACTCGGATGCCTCGCCGTCCTGGCCGGATTCTTCCTTCTGGTTCTGCTCGTCGCCGTCCTCGCCGTCCTCCTCGTCGGATTCGCTCGAGCGGTCCTCGCCCATGTCGAGACTATCGAGGAGATCGTGCACGACGTCGCCGAAGCGGCGCTGATCGAGCAACACGCGCTCGAGCCGATCGAGATTGCGGCCGGCGCGCTCCTCGATCAGCGGCCGCCACAAGTCGACGACCTTCCGCGCGGTCGGCGGCGGCGTCTCGCCGGTCAGCCGTTCGCGCACCATCATGGCGAGCGCATCTTCGATCGGCGCGTCGGCGCGGTCGGTAATGTCATCGAACTTGCCGCGATGAAAGCGGTCGTCGAGCATGGCTGAAAGATTCTTCGCCACCCCGCCCATGCGGCGGGCGCCGATCGCCTCGACGCGGGCCTGCTCGACCGCTTCGAACACCGCGCGGGCCTGTTGGCCGCCGGGCGCGAGCTTGCGATGCACCGCCGGATCGTGACAGGCGAGCCGCAACGCGATGGAATCGGCATGACCGCGCACGATCGCGGCCTCCCGCTCGTTGAGCCGGCGCGGCGGCTCGGGCAACCGCGCCTTGCCGCCGACCAGACCGGGACGTTCGGAGGCAAAGCCGACTTCGAGATCGCTTTTACCGGCAATCGCGCGCAGGCAGATGCCGACCGCGCGCTTGAACGGCTCGGTCGGCGCTTCCTTCGCAGTCGTCTTCGACTTGATATTGGAGCTCATCGTACTTCCCCCTCTCCCCCAGGCGGGGAGAGGCGAATTAGGACAGCGCCACGTTCACGGCGCTTTCCGGCAGTTCCTGCCCGAAGCAGCGCTGATAGAATTCGGCGACCAGCGGCCGCTCCAGCTCATCGCATTTGTTGACGAAGGTCAGCCGGAAGGCAAAGCCGATATCGCCGAAGATCTCGGCATTCTCGGCCCAGATGATCACCGTGCGCGGGCTCATCACGGTCGAGATGTCGCCGTTCATGAACGCGTTGCGGGTGAGATCGGCGACCCGCACCATCTTGGAGACGATGTCGCGGCCCTCGGCGTTGCGGTAGTGCTTCGCCTTGGCCAGTACGATGTCGACCTCGTTGTCGTGCGGCAGATAATTGAGCGTGGTGACGATCGACCAGCGGTCCATCTGACCCTGGTTGATCTGCTGGGTGCCGTGATAGAGCCCGGACGTGTCGCCCAATCCGACCGTGTTGGCGGTCGCGAACAGACGGAACGACGGATGCGGTTTGATCACCTTGTTCTGGTCGAGCAGCGTCAGCCGTCCGGAGGATTCCAGAACGCGCTGGATCACGAACATCACGTCGGGACGGCCGGCGTCATATTCGTCGAAGCACAACGCCACATTATTCTTCAGCGCCCACGGCAGGATGCCGTCGCGGAACTCGGTGATCTGCATGCCCTCGCGGATGACGATGGCGTCCTTGCCGATCAGATCGACGCGGCTGATATGGCTGTCGAGATTGACGCGCACGCAGGGCCAATTGAGCCGCGCCGCCACCTGCTCGATATGGGTCGATTTGCCGGTGCCGTGATAGCCGGTGACGATGACCCGGCGGTTGCGGGCAAAGCCGGCGAGGATGGCAAGCGTGGTCGGCTTGTCGAACCGATAGTCGGTATCGAGCTCCGGCACGTACTCGTCCGGCTCCGAATAGGCCGGCACTTCCAAGTCACTGTCGATGCCGAACAATTGCCGGATCGACACCTTCATGTCCGGCAAGCCGGATACGCTGTCAGTTTCGAGAGTCATTGCTCCTCCGTGGCCTCGGCAAGAAACTTGGCATGTCCGAGGCGCGAATCGGCTGTTACCGGCGGTCGGATATCACGTACATCTAGCAGAAAGGGCCAAGGCGGCGAAAGCCACCACCGAGACAATGCTCAGGCCTCAGGTCGGTCAGCAAAAGCCAGCGGACTTCAGGTAATTGTAGGCCTGAATGATCTCCCGCAGCCGGGCTTCGGAACCACGATCCCCGCCGTTGGCGTCGGGATGGTGCCGTTTCACCAACATCTTGAATCTAGACTTGATATCGGCGCGCTTGGCGTCGGTTTCAAGACCGAGCGCGTCGAGCGCCTGGCGTTGCGCATTGAGAATCTTACGGCCCTCGGGCGCGGTACGTGCATGGCCGGTATGCCGGGCGCCGGTCTCGCCGAACAGCGAGAACGGATCATCGGTCGACCATTCGGGATCGCGGACCTGGCCACGGCCGCGCCGGATGGCGCGCTTGCCGCCAAGCGAACCCATTTTCCAGGTCGGACGGTGACCGGTGACAGCGTCTTTCTGATATTTCGCGACCGCGTCGTCGCTCATGCCGGCGAAGAAATTGTACGAATTGTTGTATTCGCGCACGTGTTCGAGACAGAACTGCCAATATTCGCTGTCGCGCAACCGGCCTTTCGGCGCACGGTGGGTGGCCGGCGCGTCGCACTTCGGCCACTGACAGGCGGGAAGCTCGGCGCGAAGGCGGCGGTCCTTGTCTGGCTTGACCCGGATCCGGTCAAACAGCGGCGAATTGGTTTTCATTGTCACGATTATGCGGGCGAGCCGATGGCAGCTTCAAGACTTGACAGAGTACGATTGTGCGCGGCGCCGCGATTGACCGCGACGCTTTATCGTCGCTAAGACTTCGCAGCATGGGCATGCAAGATATCATCACGACAAAGCTGCTGGCGGCTTTTACGCCGAAAAGCGTCCATGTCGAGGATGAATCGCATTTGCACGAAGGTCATGCCGGGCACCGACCCGGCGGCCAGACTCATTTCCGACTCTATATCGTGTCGGAAGCCTTCCGCGGGAAGAGCCGGCTGGAACGCCACCGCATGATCAATGCGGCGCTGGCGAACGAGCTCAAGGGCCGCGTGCATGCGCTCGCCATCCACGCCCAGGCGCCCGGCGAGAGCGGATAGCCGCGGCTAGCGCGCCTTGTCCGCGTCCGCGTCTTCGAGCTGCGGCGCGTTCTCGGCTTGTTTGAGCAAATCCATCAAATCGAGGCGCTCGGTGACCATCGCAAGCTTGCCCTCGGCGGTCCGCGGCCACTTGTCCTGCGGGCGGTCCCAGTAAAGCTCGACGCCGTTGTCGTCGGGATCGCGCAGATAGAGCGCTTCGCTGACGCCGTGATCGGAAGCGCCTTCGAGCGGAATTTTTGCCGCGATGAGCCGAAGGAGCGCGTCGGCAAGCAGCGGGCGCGTCGGGTAGAGGATCGCGATGTGATAAAGCCCGGTCGTGCCCAATGGCGGCGGCGAGCCGCCGGCGCTCTCCCAGGTGTTGAGCCCGATGTGGTGATGATAGCCGCCGGCGGAGATGAAGGCCGCGCCTTGGCGGGTCTGCATCAGTTCGAAGCCGAGCACGCCGCAGTAAAACGCCAGCGCACGATTGAGATCGGCGACTTTGAGATGCACGTGGCCGACGCGGACGCCGGGATTGATCGGAGGATTGGTCATCGTGCTTGCCTCGTTAGCTCGCGAAACTGGCTTTTGTCGTAACTTTGCGCGTCAGCGGCGCGACGCGCAAGGCGGTGATGCGATTGCGGGTCTTGCGCAAAACCTGGAAGCGAAAGCCGTGAAACGTGAAACTCTGGCCCGGCTCCGGGATCGAGCGCGCTTCATGGATGACCACGCCGGCGATCGTGGTGGCTTCGGCGTCGGGAATGTTCCAATCCATCGCCCGATTGAGGTCGCGCACCGGCACCGCGCCGTCGACATTGACGGAGCCGTCGGGCAGCATGCGCACGCCGGGAACGGCGATGTCGTGCTCGTCGCTGATGTCGCCGACGATTTCCTCGACGATGTCTTCCAGCGTGACCAGGCCTTCGAGCTCGCCATATTCGTCGACCACCAGCGCGAACGGCGTCTTGCGAAAGCGGAACGCCTTGAGCTGCTCGTAGAGCGGAGTGGTGTCGGGCACGAACCATGGCGGCTTCGCCAGCGCCTCGATGTCGATCTTGGCGGCGTCGCCGCCCGCCGCATGCAGCGCGCGCCAGACTTCCTTGGCGTTGAGCACGCCGATGACGTTGTCGGGTGAACCGCGCCATAGCGGAATGCGGGTGACGCCGGCGGCAAGGACGGCGTCGATCAGATCGCCCGGCGGCTCGTCGGCATCGAGCATCACCATCTTGGTGCGATGCACGATCACCTCGGAAACCGTGAGCTCGCGCAAATCGAGCAGGCCGCCCATCATGTCGCGGTCGAGTTTCTCGACCACACCGGCGCGATGCATGAGGTCGACGGCGCCGCGCAATTCCTCACGCGGCGACAGGATCGACTGGATCTTGCCGACCGGCATGCCGAAGCCGCGCAGGATGAGCCGCACCAGCCATTCCACGGCCCGCAACAGCGGCGAGAACCAGCGCACGGTGCTTGCGACCGGCTCCGCCACCGCAAGCGCGATGCGGTCGGGCGCATTGAAGGCCGCGGTCTTCGGCAGAACTTCGGCAACCACGAAAATGAGAACGGTCATCATCAGCGTGGCGTAGATCACCCCGGTCTTTCCGAAGAATGCCAGCAGCAGCCCGGTCGCCAGCGTCGAGGCCGCGATGTTGGTCAGGTTGTTGGCGAACAGGATCGCGCCGAGGAACCGCTCGCGGGTCGCCAACAGCCGATTGACGACGCCGGCATCGCGGTTGCCCTGCTTTTCCAGCCGCGCCATGGCGGCGCGCGACGACGCCGTCAGCGCCGTCTCGCTTGCCGAGTAGAACGCCGATATCAACAGGCAGATCGCGATCGCCGCGACTGTAAGCCAATCTACGAGAGTCATCGTTCCGCAAGCTTCTCGTTGAGAAACACGCGCACCTCGCGCGCATCGACGCCGGCCTCGATGAAGGCTTCGCCGATGCCGCGCACCAGGATGAATGTAAGCATTCCGCGCTTCACTTTCTTGTCCTGCGCGATCAGTTCCATCATTTGGTCAACGGAGGGTAGCGGGCCGGCAATATCCGCCGGCCGGGTCGGCAATCCCGTTTCGGCCAAATGGCCGATGACGCGCGCGGCATCGGCCTTCGACACCAGTCCCTGGCGGCGCGCCGAAAACTCAAACGCCAGCGCCATGCCGGTGGCAATCGCCTCGCCGTGCAGGAGCCGGTCGGAGAAACCGCAAGCCGCTTCCAGCGCATGGCCGAAGGTGTGGCCGAGATTGAGCAGCGCACGCTCCCCGGTCTCGCGCTCGTCGCGGGCGACAATCGCCGCTTTAGCGCGGCAGGCAACTGCGATGGCTTGTTCGCGCGCGGGCCCGCCAGAGAAGACTTCGCGCCAATTCTTGTCCAGCCAGGAGAAAAAAGCGGCGTCGCCGAGAAGCCCGTATTTGACCAGCTCGGCATAGCCGGCGCGGAATTCGCGCGCCGGAAGCGTATCAAGGAGCGCAGTGTCGGCCACCACCAGGATCGGCTGATGGAAGGCGCCGATCAGGTTCTTGCCTTGCGCGGAATCGATCGCGGTCTTGCCGCCGACCGAAGAATCGACCTGAGCAAGCAGCGTGGTGGGGACCTGCACATAATCGAGCCCGCGCCGCACCACCGCCGCCGCGAAGCCGGCGAGATCGCCGATGACGCCGCCGCCCAGCGCGACGACAAGATCGCCGCGCTCGATATGCGCAGCGATGATGGATTCGCAGACTTGCTCAAAGACCCGATAGCTTTTCGAAGCTTCGCCGGGGGCAACGATGGTGCCGGTCATCGCCACGCGCGCGTGATCGAGCGCGGCCTTGGTGGCGCCGAGATGAAGATGCGCCACGTTTTCATCGGTGACGATATGCACCTTGGTGCCGGGGCGCAGCGCCGCGATGCGCGCGCCGAGCGAAGCGAGCACGCCGCGCCCGATGACGATATCGTAGCTACGGTCGCCGAGCGCGACGGCGACGGTCGTGGCGTCGGTACGGATGGGCGCCGTCATGACCCGTCTCTCGCGTCACCTCGTTCCTGCGGCGGTGCATCGAGGAACGTAGCGATCGCGCTGACGATTTCCGTCACGATCGCGTCATGCGGCACTTCGCGCGATTGTACGGTGAGATCGGCCTGCGCGTAGGCCGGCGCACGCTCGGCCAGCAATTGGCGCAGCGTCGCGGCCGGATCGGCGGTCTGCAGCATCGGCCGCTCGTTCTTGCGCTTCGATATACGGCGCATCAGCACGTCAAATTCGGCCGTGAGCCAGATCGAGACGCCTTTGGCTTTGATGGCGGCGCGGGTGTCGGCATTGAGCACGGCGCCGCCGCCGGTCGCCAAAACCTGCGGGCCGCTCTTGAGCAAGCGCGCGATCACCCGCGCCTCGCCGCTGCGGAAATCGGCCTCGCCGTGGCGCGCGAATATATCCGCAATGCTCATGCCGGCAGCCTTTTCGATCTCGGTATCGGCGTCGACGAAAGGCACGCCCAGACGCACGCCGAGCCGCCGGCCGATCGATGACTTGCCCGACCCCATCATGCCGACGAGCACGATCGAGCGGCGGCCCAGCCGGGTCAGGATCGCGGCCGCCGAAAGCGGTGGGGTTTCGCCATTTTGTACTGCAATATCAGACATTTAAATTAAAACCCGACGGCCGCGGGGACGGCCACACGAATGCTTTTCGAGATCACTTGCCAGTCCGGGCCGAACATGATCGTACTCGGTCCCGTTCGCCGGCACCAATGGGATGAGCGCGGGCACCTGACGATGCCGAGCCTGCTCCGTTTACTCGCTGTCATCGCGATCTTGTGCGCGGCCGTCTATGGCGGTCTCTATGCGCTCGCTCATTACGTGCAGCCGAAGTCGCGCGAGATCTCGGTATCGATCCCGCCCGACAAATTTTTCAAGGACCGTTGAGGACCGGCCGATGGTTCGCACGATGAAAGCTGCAACGGCGCGCGCGAGCCGGCATTCCGATGAGCGGCTCATCGCGCTCTATCTCGACATGCTGACGGCGGAACGCGGCGCCGGCAACAACACGCTCGCCGCCTATGGCCGCGACCTTGCGGATTTTTCGGCCTACCTCAAAGACGCTGGATGCTCCGTTGCCAAGGCGGGCACGAAGGAGCTGCGCACTTATCTCGGCGAATTGTCGCGACGCGGCTTGCGGGTGGCGACGGTGGCGCGGCGGCTCTCCGCCGTGCGGCAGCTCTACCGGTTCCTCTATGCGGAAGGCCAACGCGCCGACGACCCTGCCGCCGTGCTCGAAGGTCCCAAGCGCGAGCGCACGCTGCCGAAGACGCTCACGCTCGCCGAGGTCGATCATCTGCTGCGCGTCGCCGGCAAATCCGCTCAGGCGGCGCCGCTGCCGGCACGGTTGCGCGCGGCCCGGCTTAACTGCCTCGTCGAAATGCTTTACGCGACGGGGCTGCGCGTCTCCGAACTCGTGGCTTTGCCGATGTCGACCGCCCGCCAAGATGCGCAACAAGATGCGCGCGTCATTGTCGTGCGCGGCAAAGGCAACAAGGAACGGCTGGTGCCGCTCAACGACGCCGCCAAGCGGGCGATGGCGGAGTATCTGGCGCTGCTTTCCGAATCGGAGCGCGAGGCGCGTTCGAAATGGCTGTTTCCCTCGTTCGGCGAAAGCGGCCATCTGACGCGGCAGCATCTCGCGCGCGAACTCAAGACGCTCGCCGCCGCAGCGGGATTGCGCGCGGCACAGGTCAGCCCGCATGTGCTGCGCCATGCCTTCGCCAGCCATCTGCTGCACAACGGCGCGGATCTGCGCGTAGTGCAGACGCTGCTTGGCCACGCCGACATTTCGACCACGCAGATTTACACCCATGTGCTGGAAGAGCGGTTGAAAAGCCTGGTTCGCGACCTCCATCCATTGGCTCAGGAATAATATGCAACGCGGCCCCTTGCTTGACTTCGGCGCGAACTGCGGGCGAGTTGCCGCCCTCGCAGCGACGGCGTTCATTCCCCTGGTGCAAGCTGATTTGAGTGATGCGTAGCTATCTCGACTTTGAAAAACCGGTGGCCGAGCTCGACGCCAAGATCGACGAGCTGCGCGCGCTGCACAGCGACGGCGACGCCATCGGCGAGGAAATCAATCGCATAGAAGGCAAGGCGGCGCAGGCGCTCAAGGAACTTTATTCCGGGCTGACGCCCTGGCAGAAGACGCAAGTGGCGCGGCATCCGCAGCGGCCGCACTGTCTCGATTACGTCGCGGCGCTGATCACCGACTTCGTGCCGCTGGCCGGCGATCGAAAATATGGCGAGGACGCCGCCATTGTCGGTGGCTTCGGCCGGCTCCATGGCCAGGCCGTTTGCGTCATCGGCCACGAGAAAGGCTCCGATACCGAGAGCCGGCTCATACACAATTTCGGCATGGCGCGGCCCGAAGGCTATCGCAAGGCGGCTCGGCTGATGAGCATGGCCGATCATTTCGACGTGCCGGTCATCGCGTTGATCGACACGGCGGGCGCCTATCCCGGAATCGGCGCGGAGGAACGCGGCCAGGCCGAGGCGATCGCGCGCTCGACCGAAACCTGTCTCGAAATCGGCGTGCCCAATGTCGCGGCGATCATCGGCGAAGGCGGCTCGGGCGGCGCCATCGCCATCGCCACCGCCAACCGCGTGCTGATGCTGGAACATGCCATCTACAGCGTGATTTCGCCCGAGGGCGCGGCGTCGATCCTGTGGCGTGATACCGCCAAGGCCCAGGAGGCGGCGTCCAACATGAAGATCACCGCCCAGGACCTGGTGCGGTTCGGCGTCGTCGACACGATCGTGCCCGAGCCGACCGGCGGCGCGCATCGCGACCCTGCCGCGGCCATCGCGGCGACGGGTGAGGCGATCACCGGCGCGCTTTCCGAATTGCGCGGTTTGGACCGCGCCACCGTGGTGCGGTTGCGGCGCGAAAAATTCACCGCGATCGGGCGCACGCTTGGCTGATTGCGGGACACGCCTGAGACCGGCGGCGAGCAAAAAGTCGCTGCCACAATCTCGCCAGGATTGCCCGCACGCCGTGGTTTAAAGCTGCCGATCAAGGTGGCTAATATGCTGGATTCAACAGTCAAATTCGCCGATAATTTACCATTCATTTAGCAACCGCGTGGTCAACCAGAACCCGACAGCCGGTTGCCTTGCGAAAGCCACCTCTTATGGATAACGATTAGGCAGGTGATGGCACGGGGATGCTCCATCTGTCGGGGGACTTTACCTTGATCCGCGCCTGCGTTGTCCGCGCGCTTGTGTCGTGCGCTCTTAGCTGGCGTATGTTGATGACATTGGCGGTGCTCGCCGGTGCGTTGACGCTTGCGGGCTGTTACGGCGACGACGGCTATCAGCTGCCGACCCGGGCGATGAAGGAATTGTCGCCGGAAATGCTGACGCTCTTGCAGCAGAAAAATATGCCGAAGGATTCGCCGATCCTGGTGCGCATCTTCAAGGAAGAATCCGAAGTCGAAGTCTGGAAACAGGACACCACCGGCCAATACCAGTTGCTCAAGGTCTATCCGATCTGCCGCTGGTCCGGTGAGCTCGGGCCGAAGAAGACCGAAGGCGACCGCCAGGCGCCGGAAGGTTTCTACGCCATTACGCCGGGGCTGATGAATCCGAATTCCAGCTACTATCTGGCCATCAATATCGGCTTCCCCAACGCCTACGACAAAGCCAACAAGTACAGCGGTGCGTTTCTGATGATCCACGGCGATTGCTCGTCGCGCGGCTGTTACGCCATGACCGACGAGCAGATCGGCGAAATCTATTCGCTGGCGCGCGAGTCATTCCTCGGCGGCCAAACCGAGTTCCAGATCCAGGCCTATCCGTTCCGCCTGACGCCGGCAAACCTGGCGCGGCACCGTACCAACCCGAACATGCCGTTCTGGACGATGCTCAAGGAGGGCAACGACCATTTCGTCGTGTCGCATCTGGAACCCAAGATCGACGTCTGCGACCGGCACTATGTGTTCGACGCCCAGCCGCCGGCGAATTCGACGAAGCCTCTCGTGTTCAGTCCGACTGGCCGTTGCCCGGCCTATGAAGTGTCCCAGGACATCGCCGGGCCGGCGCTGGAGAAGCAACGCAACGACGACTATCAGATCGCGCAATTGATCAAAGACAATGCGCCGGTGGCGCCGATCGTGATGGGGACCGACGGCGGCATGAACAAGGTTTTCGCCGACAAGCTTGCCGAAACCACGCCGGTCTATGACAACAACGGGCGCCTGCATGCGCCGCCGATCCATCCCGGCATGTCGGCGCCCACGCTCAGCGGACCGCGTGAGGACCCACAAGAGGGAGTGGTGCAGACCGCGTCATCGTCGCAAGACGGCGGTTCGAGTCTGTTCGGTCACATGTTCGACGCCAAGTCCGCGCCCGCGCAACCCGATGCGCCGCAGGGCCAGGTGGCGTCGAGCGATACCGGGCAGTCGAACTTCTTTGGCAATCTGTTCAAGCCGAAGAATGACGCGCAAACAGCACCGCCTGCCGACGGTCAAGGCGTCGCCCTTGCCGGCCTGCCGCCGGCTTCGGCGTCGCCGAAGTCGCAAACCAGATCCGAAGCCAAGTCTGAAGCAAAGAGCGAGCCGCAAAGTGCCGCGCCGCAGGTCGCCGATGCGCCGAAGTCCAAGGCCAAAGCGCAGCCCGACAAATCGAAGCAGGACGCTGCCGCCAGTGCGCCGCCGGCGCAGCCCGCAAACAACGGCAGCCTGATCAAGGGCGCGCAGCCGGTGGTGCAGTCCGGATCGTTCCAGGGCCGGTGGGCGGGATTGCAGTAATCAGAAATTCTGATTCCTGATCCCTGTTAGACGTATCTTCCGTGACAATGCTTGAATTTTTTGCCTGAGCCGCAGGGACACGACTCATTGCGGCCGACTTTGCCCCAGGTCGACGGGTCCTGTGGATTGCGCGCCGCCGCCGGCGCGGAATTCGCCGCGGCCGCGCCGCCAATCGCGGCAGCGGCGCCGATGCCATGGCGGGCGAGCGTTTCGGCGCCGGCGAACGCCAGCGCCATCTCGTCCTCGCCGGTCGTCGGATCCATCTTATGCGCTTCCATGACCGGCAGTGCCGCGGGCTGCTGCGGCGGCGCCGCCTGGATCTCGACGCGCATCAGCTGCGCGGTCACGCCCTCACGCAGGCTTTGACTCATGGCCTCGAACAGGCTGAAGGATTCCGCCTTGTATTCGTTGAGCGGGTCGCGCTGGCCGTAGCCGCGCAGCCCGATGACCTGGCGCAGGTGATCGAGCATGACGAGGTGCTCGCGCCAGAGATGGTCGAGCGTCTGCAGCAAAATCGACTTCTCGACATAGCGGATGACGTCGGGTCCCCATTGCGCGACCTTCGCCGCCATATGCTCGTCGGCCCGGCGCTCGACGCGGGTGAAGATTTCCTCGTCGGCGATGCCCTCTTCCTTGGCCCATTCGTCGACCGGCAGATCGAGCCCAAGCACGCGCTTGAGCTCCTCGCGCAGACCCGCGGCGTCCCATTGCTCCGGATAGGCGTTCTCCGGCACGTGCTTGGCGACCAGATCGTCCAGCACGTTATGCCGCATGTCGGAAACGACTTCGCCTACCGCCTGATCTTCCATCCATTCGACGCGCTGATCGAAGATGACCTTGCGCTGATCGTTCATCACGTTGTCGAATTTCAGGATGTTCTTGCGGATGTCGAAATTGCGCGCTTCGACCTTCTGCTGCGCCTTTTCCAGCGCCTTGTTGATCCAGGGATGGATGATTGCTTCGTTTTCCTTGAGCCCGAGCTTGGTCAGCATGCCGTCGAGCTTGTCGGTGCCGAAGATGCGCATCAGGTCGTCTTCGAGCGACAGGTAGAATTTCGAGTGGCCCGGATCGCCCTGGCGGCCGGAACGGCCGCGCAGCTGGTTGTCGATGCGCCGGCTTTCATGCCGCTCGGTGCCGAGCACGACAAGCCCGCCGGCGGCGAGCGCCCTCTCCTTCAAGCGCGCCACTTGCGCGCGAATGTCCGCGGCGCCCGGGCTTTTATCCCGCTCCTGCGGATCGGCGATGTGGGCCAGTTCCTGGCGGATGCGCATGTCGGCATTGCCGCCGAGCTGAATATCGGTGCCGCGGCCGGCCATGTTGGTGGCAATGGTGATGGCGCCGGGCACGCCGGCCTGCGCGATGATCTGCGCCTCCTGCTCATGGTAGCGGGCATTGAGGATGGCAAAGACTCTGGCGTTCGAGGAATTGTCGCCGGAATAGAGCGCGGCAAAGGCGTTGGGATCGGAGAAGTCGTGCTGCTCCCAGCCCTGCTTGCGCAGCATCTCGGCTAGCTGCTCGGATTTCTCGATCGAGGTGGTGCCGACCAGAACCGGCTGATCGCGCTTCTTGCAGTCTTCAATCAACGTCAAAATGGCCCGGAATTTCTCCGCCGAGGTGCGATAGACCTCGTCATCGTCGTCGAGACGGATCATCGGCATATTTGTCGGGATTTCCAGAACTTCCAGTTCGTAGATGTCCTGGAATTCGTCGGCTTCGGTCGACGCCGTGCCGGTCATGCCCGCAAGCTTATCGTACATGCGGAAATAGTTCTGGAACGTGATCGAAGCGAGCGTCTGGTTCTCCGGCTGGATCGGCTGATGCTCCTTGGCCTCGAGCGCCTGGTGCAGTCCTTCCGAGTAGCGCCGCCCCGGCATCATGCGGCCGGTGAACTCGTCGATGATGATGACCTCGCCGTTGCGAACGATGTAGTCCTTGTCGCGCTGGAACAGCTTGTGCGCGCGCAAAGCCTGATTGATGTGGTGCACGACCGAGACGTTTTCGACGTCGTACAGCGAGTCGGATTTCAAGAGATTGGCGTCCTTCAGCACTTGCTCCATCTTGCTCATGCCGGTTTCGCTGAGATTGACGGAGCGCTGCTTTTCGTCGAGCTCGAAATCGCCCTTGTCGAGCTGTGGGATAAATTTATCGATCGTGTTGTAGAACTCGGAGCGATCGTCGAGCGGACCGGAAATGATGAGCGGGGTGCGCGCCTCGTCGATCAGGATCGAATCGACCTCGTCGACGATGGCGTAGACGTGTCCGCGTTGCACCATGTCCTCGAGCCGGTATTTCATGTTGTCGCGCAGATAGTCGAAGCCGAGCTCGTTATTGGTGCCGTAGGTGACGTCGCTGTCGTATTCCTTCTTGCGCTGGTCATCTTGCAGCCCGTGCACGATGACGCCGACCGTGAGCCCGAGAAATTTGTAAATCTGCCCCATCCATTCGGCGTCGCGCTTGGCGAGATAGTCGTTGACGGTGACGACATGCACGCCGCGGCCGGCGAGCGCGTTGAGATAGACCGGCAGCGTCGCCACCAGCGTCTTGCCTTCGCCGGTCTTCATTTCGGCGATCCTGCCTTCGTGCAGCACCATGCCGCCGATCAGCTGGACGTCGAAGTGGCGCTGGCCGAGCGTGCGCTTGCTCGCCTCGCGGACAGTGGCAAAAGCCGGCACCAGGATGTCGTCGAGCGTTGCCCCCTCGGCCAGTTGCTTCTTGAATTCGTCGGTGCGTGCGCGCAGCGCCTCGTCGGAGAGCGCTTCCAGCTCCTTTTCCAGCGCATTGATCTCCTCGACCCGGGGCCGGTAGGAGCGCATACGACGTTCATTGGAGGAGCCGAACAGTTTGCGGGCAACAGCGCCGATCATTGCATCGTCATCCTATTGAATTTCGGGCTTGCCCGGCCACCGGTTAACTGACGGAAAATGCGGCGCTATTCGGGCTTATGCAAGGCGACCGAACCGCAAACTCTGGCCGAGAGATAAGAGGGGGTGACTTTCCTGTCAATGCAAGGCGCAAATTCACGCACTCGTCAAAGGTGGTGGCGATTCTACCATTGCCAAGGGAAGACGATTTAGGCGAGTGTCCGCGCCAACTCCGGACCGCAACTTAACGCAAGTTAATGCGTCCGACGCCCTACAAGAACCGGCGATTCGCCGCCTTGCCGAAGGATTTCTCTTTATGGCCTCTACCCGTTCACTCGTCGGCGGCGCGTTCGGCGCGTTGGCCCTCGCCCTGCTCCTGGCCGCGCCGGCCACCGGCCTGCGCGCGCAGGATTCCGATCCGGTCGTGGCCCGCGCCAATGGCGTCGATATCCGCCAGAGCGATCTGGCGCTCGCCGAGGACGAAGTCGGCGCCAGCATGCCGCAAATGCCGCCCGACCAGAAGCGCGAATACCTGATCACCTATCTCGCCGACATCATCGTGCTGTCGCAGGCCGCCGACCAGCAGAAGATCGGCGATCGTCCCGACGTCAAGCATCGCATCGAGCTTGAGCGCAACAAGGTGCTGATGGAAACGCTGCTGCAGGACACCGGTAAGGCCGCCGTGACCGACGACGCGATGCACAAGGTCTATGACGATGCCGTCAAGCAAATGCCACCCGAGGAAGAAGTGCGCGCGCGTCATATTTTGGTCACCACCGAGGATGAGGCCAAGGCGATCGAAGACCAGCTGAAGAAAGGCGCGGATTTCGCCACGCTCGCCAAGGAGAAATCGAAAGATCCTGGCGCGGCGGAAGGTGGCGATCTCGGTTATTTCACCAAGGACCAGATGGTGCCGGAATTCGCTGACGCTGCCTTCAAGCTCGACAAGGGCCAGATTTCCGATCCGGTCAAGACCCAGTTCGGCTGGCACATCATCAAGGTCGAGGACAAGCGCACCAAGCCGACCCCGACATTCGATGACGTCAAGAGCCAGCTCGAGACCTATGTCCAGCATCGCGCGCAGGCCGACCTCGTCCAGAAGCTGCGTAGCGCCGCCAATATCCAGCGCCTCGATCAGCCGCCGCCCCCGCCAACTCCGGATCCTTCGCTCAATCCGGCTGCGCCGACGCAGAAGTGACGAATCTTCAATTCGTCATGCCCGGCCTTGTGCCGGGCATGACGTAAGTAATGAGTTTGCCGGTGACCGCCATTTCCCCGCTCGCCCCGAAAACCGTTCCCGACATGCCGGCGATTGCCGGCGTGCGGCTCGCCACGGCTGCGGCCGGCATCCGCTACCGCGACCGCACCGATGTGATGCTGGCGGTTTTCGACGAAGGCACCAGTGTCGCCGGAGTTTTCACGCGCTCGAAATGCCCCTCGGCGCCGGTCGAATGGTGCCGCGCCAGGATCAGGGGCGTGCGGGCGCGGGCGCTCGTGGTCAATTCGGGCAATGCCAATGCCTTCACCGGCAAAAGCGGGCGCGCGGCCTGTGCGTTGACCGCCAAACTTGCCGCCGCCGCGGTGGGCTGCAAGGCCTCCGAAGTGTTTTTGGCCTCGACCGGGGTCATCGGCGAACCGCTTCCCGCGCAAGCCTTCGACGGGGTCTTGGCCAGGCTCGCAATGGAAGCCACCGCCGATGGTTATACCGACGCCGCCGGCGCGATCATGACGACCGACACCTTTGCCAAACTCACCACCGCAAGCGCGCGCCTTGCCGGCACCACTGTCACCATCAACGGTTTCGCCAAGGGCGCCGGCATGATCGCGCCTGACATGGCGACGATGCTCGCCTTTGTCTTCACCGACGCGCCGATTGCGGCGCCGGTGTTGCAGACTTTGCTGCGCGAGGGCGTGGTCGACACCTTCAACGCCGTCACCATCGACGGCGACACCTCGACCTCGGACACCGTGCTCGCCTTCGCCACCGGCGCTGCGCGCGCGCCGCGCATCAGCCGCGCCCACGATCCGCGTCTCATCGCGTTTCGCAAGGCCTTCAACGCCGTGCTCGCCAATCTCGCGGAACAAGTGGCGCGCGACGGCGAGGGTGCGCGGAAACTGGTCGAGATCGTGGTCGAGGGCGCGGTATCGAAAACTTCGGCGCGGCGCATCGCGATGTCGATCGCCAATTCGCTGCTGGTCAAGACCGCGATCGCCGGCGAGGATGCCAATTGGGGCCGGGTGGTCATGGCGGTCGGCAAAGCCGGCGAGCCCGCCGACCGCGACCGGCTGTCGATCTGGTTCAACGGCATCCGGGTGGCGCACAAAGGCGCGCGCGATCCGGCCTATGACGAGGCCGCCGTGGCCGCCGCAATGAAGCATCCGGAGATCGCGCTGAAAGTCGCGATCGGGCTGGGCAAGGGCCGCGACCGCGTGCTGACCTGCGATTTGACCAAAGAATATGTGGCGATCAACGGAGACTATCGCAGTTGAGAGCGACGTGATGCCCGGCGAACTCAAGCGCATTCGCACTTCAAGCCTCGATATCGCCTATGAGGAAAGTGGCGGCGCCGATGGCGTGCCGGTCTTGCTCATGCATGGCTGGCCTTATGACCCGCGCTGCTACGACGAGGTGATCCCGCCGCTCGTTGCCTCAGGCTGCCGCGTCATCGTGCCTTATCTTCGCGGCTTCGGCTCAACGCGATTTCTCTCCGCCGACACGCCGCGCTCGGGGCAGCAGGCGGCGCTCGGCAACGATCTGCGCGAGTTGATGGATGCGCTGTCGATCCGACAGGCGTTCCTTGCCGGCTACGACTGGGGCGGACGCGGCGCCTGCATCGTTGCCGCGCTGTGGCCGGAACGCGTGCGCGGGCTGGTCACCGTCAACAGTTACAACATCCAGGACATTGCGAATTCGGATAAGCCAGTAGCGCCGGGGCAGGAGCACCGGCTGTGGTACCAATGGTATTTCCAGACCGAGCGCGGCCACGCCGGCATCGCCGCCAACCGCCGCGCGCTGACCCGCTTGCTGTGGCAATTGTGGTCGCCACTTTGGGATTTCGACGACGCCACTTTCGAGCGCAGCGCCGCATCGTTCGATAATCTGGATTTTGTCGCGGTGACGATCCAGTCCTATCGCCATCGCTACGGCAATGCGCCGGGCGATCCGGCACTGGAGCCAATCGAAGCGCGGCTTGCCGTCCAGCCCAAGATCGCGGTGCCGACAATCGCGCTTCAGGGCGACGCCGATGGCGTCCATCCGCCGGACGCATCGGCCAAACACGGGGTGCATTTTACCGGGCCGTTCGAGCGCCGCGTGCTGCCGAGGATCGGGCACAATCCGCCGCAGGAAGCCCCACAAGCCTTCGCCGGTGCCGTCCTTGACCTGATACGAGCCACATCAACCCAGTCGGTGGCGGCCCGTTAACCTTTCGTTAACCAGCGGGCCGAATGCGGTTATGTGGATGATCGTACTAAACATGCCTTTACCCTCCACTCACTAGATTGAGGCAGGCCGTGAGCGCCAAACTTGTTCTTGTCGCCGCCTGCGCGTTGATTGATCCGGACGGCCGCGTGCTGATCGCACAACGCCCGCCTGGCAAGTCGATGGCGGGGCTTTGGGAGTTTCCCGGCGGCAAGGTCGAGGCCGGCGAACGGCCTGAACAGAGCTTGATCCGAGAGCTGAAGGAGGAACTGGGAATCGGCGTCAAGGAGGCATGCCTCGCCCCGTTGACCTTCGCGAGCCATCTCTATCCCGACTTCTATCTGCTCATGCCGCTCTATGTTTGCCGGCGCTGGGAGGGGTTCGTCGAGGCCCGCGAGGGGCAACAGCTCAAATGGGTGCGGCCAACGGAACTACGAAACTTTCCGATGCCTCCCGCCGACGAACCGCTGATTTCACACCTCACGACGCTGATATGATCCGAACGCCAGAAGGTCAAAGACCATGCCGAAGCTCGAACAGACAACGATCCTCCCGCTCGTCCTGCGCTTCCTGCGCGAGGAGGGCGGCGCCACCGCAATCGAATATGCGATGATCGCATCGGGCATCGCGGTCGCCATCGCCAGCACGATCGTGACGCTCGGCTCGACGGTCCAAGGTCTCTTTCAGAGCGTCGCCACCGCGATGAAATGACGCCGCTGCGTCGCTAACTTCGTGCCTTTTCACCCGTCGAAATTTCGCGCGTGCCCAGCGCGTCGGCGAGCCGCGCCTTTGCCGAACCCGGCCGCAGCGGCTGCTGTTGATCGGGATGCGGCGCCCAGCCCGACAGCCAGACGATTTCGAAGGTCGCGCGCACGCGCCCATCAGCGTCGGCAAAAAGCTGCGTGTAGATCTCGGCCATGCGGGCAAGCGTCGCGCGCTTGAGCGGCGCGCGGCGGCGGGCGGTGAGCGCGTTGGTCGCGCCCATGCGCCGCAGATCGCGCATCAGGCCAAGCACGGAATCGTAGCGCACGCCGACGCGGTCGACATCGGTCACCGGCAGGGCAAATCCCGCGCGCTGCAGCAAGGCGCCAAGCTCGCGCAGATCGGCGAACGGCGCGACGCGGGGCGAAGCCCCGCCATCCATCTCGCTCTCCGCCGCGGCGAAGGCCTGGCGCAGCTCGGTCAGGGTTTCGCCGCCAAAGAGCGCCGCGAGAAACAAGCCGTCGGGTTTAAGCGCGCGGCGGATCTGGATAAGCACGCCCGGCAAATCGTTGACGAATTGCAGCGCCAGCGCCGATACGACGAGATCGAACGCGCCGTCGCCGAACGGCAGCGCTTCCTCGTCGGCGGCGACGAATTTTTCCGGGCGCTTTTTGCCGTCATCCGGCGCGGCACTGGCCCGCACGATGGTGCCGACCGTGCCGAGACCGGCAAGCGCCGTCCGCACCGCCTCGCCCGGCGTGCCGAGATCGAGCGCAAGATCGAACCGCCGTAGCACCGCGGCAAGCCGATCGGCGACATCGTCGGCGACGCGATCGAGCAGAAAGGTCGCCGGGCCCAACACGGCCGCGCGCCGGTGGCGGCGGCGGATCAGCGCGCGATCGAAGATCTGGGGACCTTCAGCCATCATCCGATTGCATTTTGCTCCCGTAGCGGTAGCGTTAAGTCATGCCCGCGTCGATCAGCATCGGCTTGCCTGACCGCGTCAAACGCGCCGCGGACGCATTGCGCGCGGCTTTACGGACGACACTCGATTTCGCCTTGCCGCCGCTGTGCCCGGCTTGCCGCGAGCCGGTCGAAGGCCGCGGCCTGTGTCCGGCGTGCTGGTCGAAACTGTCCTTCATCACCCGCCCCTATTGCGAGCGGCTCGGCATTCCCTTCGTGTATGACCCGGGTCCCGGCATCCTCTCCATGGAAGCCATTGCCGATCCGCCAGCTTATCATCGCGCCCGCGCCGCGGTGCGCTTCGACGATATTGCGCGCGCGCTGGTCCATCGCCTCAAATATAGCGACCGGCTCGATCTGGCGCCGATGATGGGGCGCTGGATCGCCCATGCCGGGCGCGAGCTTTTGGCCGAGGCCGACGCGCTCGTGCCGGTGCCGCTGCACTGGCGCCGCTTGTGGGCGCGCCGCTTCAACCAATCGGCCATGCTTGCGGCTGCGATCTCGGCCGAAAGCCGCGTACCGATCGCAGGCTCCGTACTCAAGCGCATCAAGCCGACCGCGCAGCAGGTCGGGCTGTCGCGAGCCGAGCGCGCCAGCAATGTCCAGGGCGCGTTTCGGGTGCCGCCGGAGAGCAAGGCCGCGGTCGCCGGGCGCCGCCTGATTGTAGTCGACGATGTGCTCACCTCGGGCGCCACCGTGGACGGCTGCGCACGGGCGCTGTTGCGCGCCGGGGCCGCAAACGTCGATGTGCTAGTTTTTGCCAGGGTTGCCGACCCGGCGCGAACTTCCATATAAGCAATTTGATAGAAATTACGCAGCATAATTACGCAATCATGGCCGCCGTAGACATATATACCATCCACTACTGCCCCTTTTGCCAGGACGCGAAGGAACTCCTCTCCCGTAAGGGCATCAGCTTTCACGAGATCGACGCGACCGGAAACCGGGATATACGCAAAGAAATGATCGCACGGGCGAACGGACGGTCCACCTATCCGCAGATTTTCGTCGGCGCTACCCATGTCGGCGGCTGCGACGATCTCTATGCGCTCGAGGAGGCCGGCGAGCTCGATCCATTGCTGGCCGCGGCCAACGACATGGCTTCGCCGGCAAAAGGATCGGCGCAATGAGCGCAGCAAAAAATTCGCGATTCAAAGTCGGTCTGATCCAGATGCGCTCGGGGCTCGAGCCGCAGCAAAATCTTGCATCCGCGCTGGCGCTGATCGACGAAGCCAAACGCGGCGGCGCCGATTACGTGCTGACGCCGGAAATGACCAACATCCTGGCCGCCAAGCGCGAGCAGCTGTTTGCGAAGATCGTCGCCGAGGAAGCCGATGCGACGCTGGCGACATTGCGCGAAGTGGCCCGCCAGCTCGGCATCTTCGTCCATATCGGCTCGCTCGCCATCAAGGCGTCGGCGGAAAAGGCCGTGAACCGTTCGTTCCTGATCGACCGCAAGGGCGAGGTGGTGGCGCGCTACGACAAGATCCACATGTTCGACGTCGATCTTGCCGGCGGCGAAAGCTATCGGGAATCCAACAATTACCGCTCCGGCGAGCTTGCCGTGATCGCCGACCTGCCGTGGGGCCGCCTCGGTCTGACGGTGTGCTACGACCTGCGCTTTCCGGCGCTCTATCGCGCGCTTGCCGCCGAGGCCGGCGCGTCGTTTCTGGCGATACCGTCGGCCTTCACCAAACAAACCGGCGAGGCGCACTGGCACGTCTTGCAACGCGCCCGCGCCATAGAGAACGGCTGCTTCGTGTTCGCAGCAGCCCAGGGCGGCAAGCATGAAAACGGCCGCGAGACGTTCGGTCATTCGCTGGTCGTCGATCCTTGGGGCCGCATCCTGGCCGAAGGCGGCATCGAGCCCGCCATGGTCATGGCCGAGATCGATCCGGCCGAGGTCGCGGCGGCGCGGGCGAAAATCCCGTCGCTGCAACATGGCCGCCGCTTCGAACTGGTCGAGCCGATGGCCGAGCCGACTTATCTGCACGCGGTGCGGGAGCCGCTATGATCCGCTACGCGCTCAACTGCGACCAGGGTCACCAATTCGAAAGCTGGTTCCAGAACTCCGCCGCCTACGACAAGCAGAATAAGCGCGCGCTGGTGACCTGCCCCGTCTGCGGCTCAGCAAAAGTTGAGAAGGCAATGATGGCGCCGCGTCTCACGAGCGGCGATACGCCCGAGCCGCCGGCTGCGCCACAGCCCGCACCTGCCGCCGCCACCCCGCCAGCGCTAGCCGCCAAAGCCCAAGTTAACGCGCAGGTCGCGATGATGTCGCCGCCCGAGCGCGAGCTGCGGCAAAAGCTCAAAGAGCTGCGCGACCACATCACCAAGAACGCGAACTATGTCGGGCCGCGTTTTTCCGAAGAAGCGCGCAAGATCCATTATGGCGAGACTGAGCGCCGCTCCATCTACGGCGAAGCGTCCCCGGACGAGGCCAAGGAATTGCACGAAGAAGGCATCGAATTTCACCCGCTGCCGATCCTGCCGGACGACCAGAACTGATTTCTCAGTAAGCCAGAATCAGCAGCACCACGCCGGCGACGACGAGGACCATGCCGATGGCCTCGCGCGCGCTGGTGCGCTGGCCGAACGCAAACCGCGCGACCAGTTGCGCGAACAAGACTTCCACCAGCGCCAGCGTCCGCACGCTGGCGGCAGTCGCCAGCGCGAAGGCGAGGAACCAGAATTGCGAGGCGAGCGCGCCCATGAAGCCGGCGAACAGCGACGGCTTCCACGCCCGCATCAGCGCTTCGAGCACCGCGGGCGCGCGTAGCAACAGATAAGCCGACAGCACGACGGCCTGGATGGCAAGCCCGATGGCCAGCGTAAAGGTCGCGGCCATAATGTAATTCGGCATATGCAGATCGAGGATGGCGCCGCGAAAACCGATTACCGCCAGCGCCAGCGTGCCGCCCGAGGCGAGGCCGAGGAGCGTCGGCCTTATCCCGCCGACCATGCCGCCGGGCTTGGTCGACATCACGAGCACGCCGCCGGTGGCCACCAGGATCGCCGCCATCATCGGCCACGTCACGGTATCGCCGAGGAAGATCAGCCCGAAGATCGCGACCTGGATCGGCTCGGTCTTGGTATAGGCGATGGTGACGACGAAAGAGCGGCCGTGCATGGCGGCGAGCATCAGCGCGGTGGCGGCGATCTGGATAAAGGCGCCGGCGAACACCCAGGGCCAAAACGTCAGCGACGGCCGCGGCAACGGCGCGCCGGTCGCCAGCAGCAAACCGGCGAGGAAGATCACCGCGAAAGGAAAGCCGAACAGAAATCGCACCTGGGTCGCGCCGGCGGTGCCGAGGCTTCCGGTCAGCTCGCGCTGCATCGCATTGCGCACGGTCTGGGCGAATGCGGCGATGACGGTAAAGACGGCCCAGAGCCAGGGAAGCGTAGTCACGTGACCATCACGCCGGCTTCTCCGCAACCACCATGTAATTGACATCCATATCGGCGGACAATTGCCAGCGGTCGGCCAGGAGATTGTAGATGACGCCGGTCGCATCGGCGATGGCGAGGTCGCTTTGCTCGATAGCGATTTCAAGCTCGTTGGGCGTCACGAACTTGTCCCATTGATGGGTACCGCGCGGCAGCCAGCGCAAAATATATTCGGCGCCGACGATCGCCAGCGCAAAGCTCTTCACCGTGCGATTGAGAGTTGCGACGAACAGCAAGCCGCCGGGCCGCACCATCTCGGCCGCGACGCCGACGAACATATCGACATCGGTGACATGCTCGAGCACTTCCATCGCCAAAACGACGTCGAAGCTTTCGCCTAGATCGGCGAGCGCCTCGGCGCTGGTGCTGCGATAATCGATTGTCAGCCCCGACTGCGCGGCATGCTGCTGCGCGACGGCGATATTGGTCTCCGCGGGGTCGGCGCCGACGACAGCCGCGCCAAGCCGCGCCAAGGGCTCGGACAGAATGCCGCCGCCGCAGCCGATATCGAGGAAACGCAGCCCGGCGAGACTGTCGAGCCGGGTCGGATCGCGGCCGAAATGCCTGGCGACATGGTCGCGGATATAGGCAAGGCGGACCGGATTGAACTTGTGCAGCGCCGCCATCGGCCCGCGCGGGTCCCACCATTGCCCGGCGAGCCGCGAAAAGCGCGCGACCTCGTCCGCGTCGATCGTGCCTGCGCCTGTCGGCTCTCGATCCATGTCGCTGCTTTCAATCGTCCTTCGGACACCGCGATCATTCTGGACCATGGCCCGTTGAACCATGCAAGAGGCGATACCGCGAGGGCCGAGGCTGCGCTACGCGGTGGCGGATGACAGTGCCGACAATTTGATCGCGTTCGCCTTCGCGATCCCCTCCAGCTCCTCCCAGAGCTTCCCCGGAATCGGGATGCCGGATTTGCGGCGCGAAATTTCGGTGCGGTTGGAGCGTTCGCCCGGCAGGGTGATTTCGTCAAAGCCTGCTTGCCGCGGCAGCGCTTTGATGAGCGCCGTGAGCACATCGGCATCATTCTTGAAATCGCCGAGCGGCCGGAAGCTCTCGATATCAACCGCGAACATCGCGGTATTGCCGGTGTTGCGGGTGCGCTTTTCCGGCCCGAGCGTGCGCGCCTGGATCGGCGCGCCGGCGGTGATGCTCGCCAGCATTTCAAACATCAGGCTCAATCCCGATCCCTTCGGTCCGCCGAGCGGCAGCAGGATTTCCGCCTGACGCGGATCGGTGGTCGGTTCGCCCTGGCGCGTCAGCACCGTGCCTTGCGGAAGCGGCGTGCCGGTGTTGCGGCCCTGCAAGATCTTGCCGTTCGAAATGGTCGAGGTCGCCATGTCGAGGACGATGGGGCCATTGCCGCTCGGCACCGCGATCGCGATCGGACTGGTGCCGAGGCTCGCGACCCGCGCGCCGTGATAGGCCATGAGCGTCGGCCCCGCGCCCATAAGGACGGCGGCGCAGCCGCGCTCGGCGATCCATTGCGCGTAGCGGCCGATCGCCCCGGTATGCGTGGTCTGGCGGATAAGGCCGAAGCAGACGCCTGCCTGTTTCGCCCGCTCCACCGCGATTGCGGCGCCCTGCATCGCGGCGACCGGCCCGAAGCCGTGATCGCACTCGATCACGAAGGTCGCGGCGCGGTCGTGGATCAGGCGCGGCTTTACCTTCACGTCGATCTCACCGCGCTTGATCATCTCGAGATAGCGCGGCAGCCGCGCCACGCCATGGCCGTCGCCGCCGCGCAGATTCGACCAGACCAGGCCTTCGGCGACGATCGCGGCGTCGTCCGGGCGCGCATCATGGGCGACCAGCACATCGCGGATGAAACGCCAAAGCTCCTCGTGGCCTACCACGATCCTGTTGCCGTTCACGCGCGCCTCACTTGTTGACCGGAAAATACGTGTCGAGCCAGTTGCGCAGCAGCGACCACACCCGCGTGGAATTTTCCGCGAACAGGAAATGATCGAGCCCGCTGAACAGATGCAGCTCGCTCGGCTGGCCGGCGCGCTCGAACAATGCGATGGACTGTTCCGTCGGCGTCACCGAATCGTTGGCGGCGTGAATGAGCAATAGCGGGCGCGGCGCGATCTTTCCGACCACGTCCTCGGCGCGGAAATCGAACATGCTCTGCGCCGTCTCGGCCGGAAACATCTCGACCGAATTGGGCGCCAGCATGCCGACTTTCTGCCGCTCCAGGTTTTGCCGCACATGATCCGGAATTGGTACGATGTCGTGGCGCGGCACCATCAGCGATTGGCCGGTGCGGGCGCGATAAGCGCGGCCCTCTTCGAGCATTGCGGTGAATTTGGCCCAGGCCTCCGACGTCGGATGCTGGCCGCGGAATTTGCGCTCGCCATGACCCCAGCCGCCGTTGGAAATCACCGCGGCGACGCGCGGATTGGTGCCGCCGGCATAGACCGCGACCGCGCCGCCAAAACTCGAACCAATGGCGCCGATGCGATCGGGATCGACGGCCGGATGCTTGGCGAGAAAATTCAGCGCGTTGCCCAAATCCTCGACCTGTTCGAGGCAGATGACGCGGCCGAACTCGCCTGCGCTCTTGCCGCAGCCGCGCATGTCGAAGCGCAGCGTGACATAGCCGAACTCGTTGAGCACCCGGGTCGGCGCGAGCACGGTCGGACTTTCGGAATTCGAACCGAAGCCGTGCAGCACCAGGAACGCCGCGCACCGTTGCGACGGCCGCAGGCCGTCCGGCACGCCGAGCATCGCGTGCAGGCGCAAGCCCGCGGACTGAAAGCTGACGGCGTCTTCTTTCACGGCCGAGCGTCTCCTCCACCCGTCATCGGGCGGGCGCACTCTAGCGATTTGCACGGATGACGGAAGGGGACCAATTCTATTGCGGCTGATCTTCGCCGAGATCGAACGTGCGCACGCCTTCGAGCCGATCCGGAAGTTGCAGCACGTCCGGATTGGCCAGCGTATGCCGCGCGTTGTGGTAACCGGCCTTCCAGTGCTCTTCCATGGTGCGGCGGGAAAACTCAAAATCCTTGGCGATGCCCTCGTATTTTTGCGAGCGGTAGATCAGGTGCACGATATTGCAGACTTTATCGTCGGCTTCCTGCGCCAGCAGCATTACCTCGTCGCTATCGCGAAGCTGTTCTGGAAGCTGACGAATGAGATTTGCGACCGCAACGCGAAGTTTCTGTGCACTCTGGTAACGGTCCGTCGCCGCGCGGTTGCGGCTCGAATACAAGATTTCCTTTTGCCGTATCTCGACCTCGATCAGATCTTTCGGCAGCGAGCCTTGAGCGTTCCAAAGATCGACCTGGAACGCCAGCGTGTCGCGCCGGGGCCGGGAGTCGAGCACCCATTGCAGCGGCGTGTTGGAGACCAGTCCGCCGTCCCAGTAATGCTGGCCATCGATCTCGGTCGCCGGAAAGCCCGGGGGCAGGGAGCCAGAGGCCATAATGTGCTCCAGGCGGATCCGATGCGTCGTCGAGTCGAAGTAAATGAAGTTTCCGCTGCGGATGTCGACCGCGCCGACGCTAAAGCGCATCTGCCCTGCATTGATGCGGTCGAAATCGACAAGGCGTGCGAGCGTCGCTCGCAGCGGAGAATTGTCGTAGTAGCTCGCCTTAATCGCGCTGCCGCTCGGCCACAGTAGGGGCGGCGGCATGCGGGGAAAGAAGAAATTGGAAGCGCCGAACATCAGGACGTTCATGGCGCGGGCTTGATTGATGATTTGATGGCTAGCGTCATCGCGAACCTCGAGCGATTTGAAATAAGGAATGCCCAGCGGCGACGCGGTGACGGATTCCCAAAATTCACGCAACCGCTCGACTCGCTTTTCCGGCGGATTGCCGGCGATGATCGCCGAATTGATCGCCCCGATCGAAATTCCGGCGACCCAATCCGGGTGCAGGTTCGCTTCGGCCAAGGCCTGGTAAACCCCGGCCTGGTAGGAGCCAAGCGCGCCGCCGCCCTGCAGCAACAGCGCAATCTGTTCGAACGGCGTGCGTTTGCCGGCGGACTTAGCGGAGCGCCCGGCTGAACCCGGCTTGCTGGAAGCTTTCTCGTTCACATCATCCATTCCGGTTTATCGCACACCATCCGGCACTGACTCAATTCCTGCCCGCTATCGTCGATACCGGCGCCGGCCAGCGCTCGTGCGTCAGCGGCACCAGTAATTTGACGGCAAGCCCCTTGCGCGAATACGAGCGCGTGACCTCGCCGTTGAGCTGCCGCTGGATGACGAGATCGATGAGCCGCGTGCCGAAGCCGACGCGGCGCGGCCGCCGTGCCGGCGGACCGTTCTTTTCCACCCAGTCGAGCGTCAGAGTCATGCCGCGCTGCATGCGGCACACCGACCAGGTCACATCGAGCTGCCCCTTGGGCCGCGACAGGCTGCCGTGCTTGATCGCATTGGCGGCAAGCTCGTGCAAGGCCGCGCTCAGATTGAAAACCGGGTCCGGCTCGAGATCGATATTCGGCCCGTGGAGCGAGGCGCGGTCGAGATAAGGCCCGAGCACGACGTAAAGCAGCTCCATGATCGGGATCGATTGCCAGCCGCCCTCGGTGATCAGGCGATGCGCATTGGCCATCGCCAGAACGCGGGCCTGGTACTTGCTGGTGAGATCGGCAATGCTTTTCGAGGTCCGCGCCGTCTGCGAGAACAACGCCAGCAGTTGCGAAAACAGATTTCCGGAACGATGCCGCATGTCGCGGATCATCAGTTCGTGACGCTGCTCAAGCTGGCGGCGCTGGATCGCGCCGGCCAGAAGATTGGCCGCGGCGGCGAGGAATGCGAGCTCTTGCGTGCTGAACTGGCGCCGCCTGGCCGTGCAGACGCCGAGAATGCCGAAGGCGCGGCCGTCGCGGCCGGCAATGGTCACGGTCATGCCGCTGGTGCAGCCAGAGTCCTTGAGATATGGCGCGACGTCGAACCTGGATTCGATGACGAAATCGTCGACGACGACAGGCGCCACGGAGTTCAACGTGAATTCAGCAAAACTATTGAGCTCGATCGTCGTCAAAATCCCGCCGACGAGGCCGGTCTTGAAGCCGAAGCCGGCGCGCAATACCAGCTCGCCACCGCCGGGCAGGAGTTCCAGGATCTTGACAAAATCGACCGCAAGCGTGAGCGCGACCGTGCTGACCGCATCGTTTAAAAGCCGTTCGAGATCGGGCTCGGCAAGCGCGCGTTCGCCGAGCTGCGCCAATGCTTCCTGCTGCTTGGCACGGCTGCGCAGCTCATTTTCGAGATTTGCCAGCGCGATATTTTCGGACTTGTTTTTATCGAGCACGTCCATGCCCGTACACTTTCACTTTGGTCTACTGCCGTAAAGATCGTTATCGAGGTTGCCAAGTGAAAGTGTCACAGGAACAAATCTTTGTCCGCGGAGTTCTGGTCGCGCGGTCAGTAAACTCCGGACGATGTGGAACTGCCCGGCGTTACCGCAATGCGGGCGGTCATCGGGCCACTGCCGCCGCCATCGATTGCGACACCGCCGCTGTCGTTGAATGCGGCAGGTCCTTGCCCGTTCGGCAGCACCACGACCTTGGTGCCGATACCGATGCGGTCATAAAGATCGATGACGTCGCTGTTTTGCAGCCGGATGCAGCCGCTGGAGACGTGCTTGCCGATCGTCGTCGGATCGTTGGTGCCGTGAATGCGGTAGTCGGTATTGCCGAGATAAAGCGCGCGCGCACCGAGCGGATTGCCGGGGCCGCCGCCGACCCAGCGCGGCAAATAGGGCTGGCGGGCGACCATTTCCGCCGGCGGAATCCAGTCGGGCCATTCGGCCTTGCGCGAGATCGTCTCGACGCCCGACCAGATGAAGCCCTGGCGTCCCACTCCGATACCGTAGCGCAGCGCTTTGCCGTTGCCGAGCGTCAGATAAAGGAAGGTATGCCCGGTATCGATGATGACGGTGCCCGGGGCCTCGGTGCCCGGATAGGACACGACCTGACGGCGCAGCTGCGCCGGAAGCTGATCGGAAGCGGCATCGTCTGCGACATCGCCTTGCTGTTCATCCTGCGGCGCGTATTGCGGGAACGCCGCCACGTCGCGCGCCGCCGGCATATAGGACAGCGATTGGGCAAAGGCCGGGACAACGGGGAATGCGACGATCCCGGCAAAGAGGATAGCGCTCAGAAAATGTCGCGACCGTGTATTTGTTGACATGACAGGCTCCCGTGCTCAATGCCGATCTCAACTGGAGTAACTGCCGGCAATGCGGTTAAGTTCCGCGCCGCGCATCAATACTCGCATCGAACAAATAAACGCCTATCGCGACAGCGCCGTCTTCGCGTAATCGCGCAAACCCGCGTTAACTTTGTTTATGAGGAGACGTGCGCCGACATGAAATGGTTCAGCGAAAATTCCACCTGCGGCTTCACCGCAGCCGCGCCGGGAGTAAATGCGAATAACTACGTCGTGCAGCGTCCGTAATAGAAGGCCAGCCGCGGCGAAGCCACCGGAGAGAAAGCAGGCTCGCAGCCGACCGGAATGTCTCCACGGCTGCGCGCGTTCTGCTGCCAGCCGGATTCGGTGCGCGACACCGCCGAGTTAGCGTCCGAAGGAAGCGGCAGCCGGTCGCCTTTGAATTCGCGGTTCACCGCATACGGATCGCTGCCGGTGAAGCTTGCGCCTGCGGTCGGGTCCGCGCTTAAAAACGGGACGAGGCCGACCATGAAAACGGCAAGCGCAAAAATTCCCAATCCGCCCGCGATGCGAACAAACAACAGCCTGGCCATCGGACCTCTCCGCCGCCCAACCGATCATGGTCACGATCAATCAGACGCACCAAAAGCCCCCGAGCCAAGCACTCCACCGGCAAGTCAACGTGCGTGGCGGGTGCGAGTTCCTGCAACAGAGGACAGTCACCCAGTCGTGATTGCTGCTGGTCACGGGCAGGTGAAGGCGAAGCGGCGAACCAACATGACGGTGGCGGCTTGTCATGACGGACGGCCATCCTTTCCCCTCCCCCCGTGCTTGGCCGGCCATGTTGGGCGCAGCCGATATGCCGATCGGCTGCGCCCTTACTTTTTTGTGAGGTGTCGGTGGATTTACAGCGTCGCCTGGCGTTCGGCGGGCTTGCGCTCGCGCTGCCGCGCCTTGCGGCCGAAGAACAGCGCCTGGCTGACCACCGCCGACACGACCGCGACCTGGAACGGCTTTGCGATCAGAAAGGCCGGCTCCGGCCGCTGTCCGGTGAGGAAGCGCTCCGGATAAGCGGTGATGAAGATCACCGGCACTTCGAATGAGCCCAAAAGCTCGTTGACGGCATCGAGGCCCGAACTGCCGTCGGCAAGCTGGATGTCGGCGAGAATGAGTCCCGGCCGCTTCTGCTTGGCCAGCGCCAGCGCCTCGCTGTGGGTGCGCGCGATACCGGTGACGTTGTGGCCGAGGCTTTCGACCAGGGCCTCGATATCCATGGCGATGAAAGTCTCATCCTCGATGATGAGAACGTCGGTCGCGATCTCGGCGGCGAGCTCGCGGCCGGATTCCTCGACCAGGCCCCGCAGCGTCGGCAAATCGCAATCGAGAATTTCCGCCGCATCCTCTTCCGAGAAGCCTTCGAGCGCTACCAGCAGAAAGGCCTGGCGCGGCCGCGGCGTGATCTGGGTCAGGTGCTGGTCCGGCGGCAGGACCAGTTCAGCGGTCTCGGCCTTGTCGTTGACGGTCACCGAATTCCATATCTTGGTGAAAAGCCGATACAGGCCGACGCGCGAATTCGAGCTCGCTTGCAGTATTTTCGGACTGGCAATCAGCGATTCCACGGTGGCGGCGACATAGGCGTCGCCGGAGGCCTGGCTGCCGGTCAAGGCACGGGCATAGCGGCGCAACGGCGGCAGGTGCTGGAGTACGGCTTGCGATGTGGACACGGGCCCTCCCCTTCCATAGTGCTGAGGCTACTGGCAAAAACGCCCCAGGGCAAAAAAAGTTCCATAGTGGGCCGCTAGGCGGAACTACAGGGCCTCTCAGTGCGTTAGCGCATGTTCGATAGTTCCCAGGGGTGGGTCGGCAAATGGGTGAACGGGGAAAAGACGGCGATATGAAGCACCGAAAGACCAATCTTGAGCCGGTTGAGCCGGTCGCGGAGAAGCCGGAGGTCCAAGATCCTATGGCCAGGCAAGCCACTCAACACAAGCCTGAAGCACGCCTTGGCCGGGAGATTCAGGCCCGCATCGGGCAACAATTGCGCACGATGTACAACGACGTCGTCAGTCAGGGTGTGCCGCCGCATATCACCGATCTGGTCCGCCGCTTGAGCGATCAAGACGAAGATTGAAAGTGAAGCTGGCAGCAGCATGAAGCTCGATCCTGCGATACGCGACCAAGTCCTCGCCACCGTGCCGAGCCTGCGCGCGTTCGCCATCTCGTTGTCCGGCAACGTCGACCGCGCCGACGATCTGGTGCAGGAGACGCTGTTGCGGGCGCTCGCCCATATCGATTCCTTCCAGCCCGGCACCAACATGCCGGCCTGGCTGTTCACCATTTTGCGCAATCTGTTCCGCTCGGAATACCGCAAGCGGCGCCGCGAAGTGGAGGACGCCGACGGGCACTACGCCGCGACCTTGAAATCTCAGCCCGAGCAGACCGGAAAAGTGGAATTCAGTGAGTTTCGCGCGGCACTGGCAAAACTGCCGGCGGACCAGCGCGAGGCGCTGATCCTGGTTGGCGCTTCGGGCTTCTCCTACGACGACGCCGCGGCGATCTGCGGCTGCGCGGTGGGCACCATCAAAAGCCGCGTCAACCGCGCCCGCACCCGGCTCGCCGATCTCCTCGCCATCGACAGCGTCGACGATTTCGGCCCGGACCACGCTACCCGCGCGGTGCTGGCCGGCGGCGGACGGAGCTAAGCCGCTCACTTGAGCATGTGCGACGGCAGGCGCTCGGTCAGAAGCCGGCTTTGTACTGCGTCAGCGACGCCTGCAGTTCTTTCCAGATCACGACCGGATCGCCACCCGCGGCCTTCACGCCGTCAGCCCACTTCTGCTGCAACGGCGCGGCCGACTGCTTCCACAGCGCGAGCTGATCGTCGCTGATCGTGTAAACCTCCTGATCCGGCTCGGCTTTGATCTCGTCGATGCCGGCGTGCTCGAAATCGGCCCACGGGTCGGCAAATTTCGCTGCCCATTGGGCCGTGCAATGGGCGTCGATCACCTTCCGCTGTGCCGGCGACATGGCGGCGTAGGTCGCCTTGTTCATCACCCACTGAAACATCACCGAACCGAGCGGCTCGTCCATGTGATACTTGGTCACCTTGTCGATGCCGAACAGTACCGTGGAACCCCACGGGAAGGTGACGGCGTCGGCAGCGCCCTTGGCCAGAACATCCCGGGCCTCCGGCGCGCCGGATTGCACATTGGTGCCGCCAAGGAGCGTTACCCAGGCGGCGATGGTGCCCTGCGCCGGCCTGATCTTCATGCCCTGGATATCGGCCGGCACCATGATCTTCTTGTTGGTCGAGTGCCACGCCAGCGGATCGAGTACGAAGGAGAAGCAATAATGCACATCCTTCATCTCGCTCGCCGCGTATTTGCGATACCAGGAGTCGATGGCGAGATTGCCGCCCTTGGCATTGCCGACCAGGAACGGCAGTTCGCCCGCCGCGATAATCGGGAAACGGCCCGGCTGGTAACCCGGATTGACATAGGCGAAGTCGGCAATGCCTTCGCGCGCGATGTCGTAATGGTCGAATGCCTTGCCGAGCTGCTGGGCCGGATAGATCTGCGATTTGATGGTGCCGCCAGAATCTTGCCCGACTGAAGCGGCCCAGTCCTCGATCGCTTTCTGCAGCGGATGCGTCGGCGGCACCCAATGCGACAACTTGAGCTCGAAAGTCTTGTCCTGCGCCGGCGCGCTACCAAGACCGAGCGCGAGGCCAAATGCCGCGAGCCCACAGAGCTTTATCAGGCGCATCGGACGAATGAGACCCTTCCCCTGTGCTGTCACCTAACGCATTAGTTACGTTTCCAACTTTCGCATTTAATTGCAGAAATCCCCCGCTGTAAAAACATTTCCAAACCGAACCGATAAAATTGTTCGCAATGGCGTGGCGATCGTTACACGCTGTTTTTGCTTTGCCGCCACCGCACCCCCCAGCCTTAACCGGCCGGCAGCAGGCAGCACGTTATGGCGTTCCCTGAACAACAAGCCGGGAGCGAGCGCGCAAGCGCCGCAGCCCGCGGTTCGGGGACGTCAAAATGTTGCTTCGCGTTGCGGCAGGTTGCTTTGCCGCGTTGCTTATGGTCTGGCCGGCGCACTCCGGCCTCGACAGCGGCACGCTCGACGCCTTCAGTCCGGCGGCGGCGGCGTTCGCGCCGGCAGACAACCAGCCGGCGGACGATCCGACCGCAGACGCAAGCCCGGTCGAACCCGACGCCAAGAGTGAAACGCAAATCCAGACCGTAGCGCACGACGACGTGCCGGCAAACGGCGACGCGCCCGCAAATGACAACACACCGGCGAAGCCGGCAAGCAACGATGCACCGGCAAAAGTAGCGACGCTCGATCCGGCGGAGCCGGCCATTGCGCCGCCCCCGCCCGTCGCCGAGCCGTTCGGTCTCGCTGTCGCGCCGGTTGCCGGCGGCGATGTCGCGGCCAAGTGGAGCGGCGTCGAAGCCCGTATCCGCGACGGAAATGAAACTCTGGCGCGCTGCCGCGACAATGCGGCGCTTTGCCCGAAGGCCGCGCAAAACTTCCTCGACATCGTTGCCCAAGGCCGCGCGCAAACCGGCCGTGCCCGTATCGGCATCATCAACCGCGCCGTCAATCTGGCGATCGAGCCGATGAGCGACATGGCGCAGTGGGGCGTGCCGGACCGCTGGAGTCCCCCGCTCGAAACCTTCACGACCCATCGCGGCGATTGCGAAGACTACGCGATCGCGAAATACGTCGCGCTGACGCAGGCCGGCGTTCCGGAAGAGGACGTCAAGCTGATCATCGTTCGCAACCTCGCCGCCAATGAAGATCACGCCGTCGTCGCCGTGCGCGATGAGGGCAACTGGATCATTCTCGACAATCGCTGGCTGATCATGGTCGAAGACGTCACCATGCCCAGGGTCATTCCGCTGTTTGTGCTCGACGGCTCGGGCGTGCGGGAATTCGAGCCGACGGTGTCGGCGGCGCGCCGGGTCTCGGCGCCTGCCTCGCTCGGCCTGTGATCTACTTCGACTCCGCCTCGTAGACGCCGTCCCAATCCGCCCCCGGCGGATCGGCGCGGTAGGCTTCGATACGCTCGACATACATGTCGTAAAGTCCGCCGAGATCGAAGCCGTTGGCAATCTTGCGGCAGCGATCGATCAGCTTGAGCGCTTCGTCCCATTGCTGTTTGCGGAAGCGCGCCAGCATCTGGGCGTTCAGTTCGCGCAATTGCTGGCAGCGCGGATCCTGCACGGCGTCGGCGCGGCCGAGTACGGCGAATACCGCCTCCGGCTCCTTTTTGCCCTTCACCTGAATGAGATCGATCTCCATGGTGGCGAATTTTTGCTGGGCCTTTTCCGCGGTGCGCGATCCGATCACCAGCGGCAGGCGATAGTCCTTGGTGCGAGCCTCCAGCCGCGACGCGACATTAACGGTGTCGCCCAAAACGGAATAATTGAACCGGAAATCCGAACCCATATTGCCGACCACGCAGGGGCCGGTATTGAGTCCAATGCCGACGCGCAGCGGCATATAGGCGCCGCCATTGGCCTCGGATTCGCGCTTGAGTTCGACATTGAGCGCCGCCGCGCGCGCCTGCATTTCGAGAGCCGCGTCGCAGGCATTAGCCTCCTGCTCATCGTCGTCGACCGGAGCGTTCCAGAACGCCATGATGGCGTCGCCGATATATTTGTCGATGGTGCCCTTGCGCTCGATGATGGCGTTGGTGAGCGGGGTGAGGAAGCGATTCATCAGCCGGGTGAGGCCCTGCGGGTCGTCCTTGTAGTGCTCGGAGATGGTGGTGAAGCCGCGCACGTCGCTGAACAGGATGGTCATGCGGCGTTCCTCGCCGCCGAGGACGAGCTTGTCCGGCGAACGCGCCAGCTGTTCGACCATGTGCGGCGATAGATAATAGCCGAAGGCGGAGCGGATCTGCTGGCGCTGCTTCTGCTCGCGGAAATAATTCACGAACGTCAGCACCAGATAGATCAGCCAGGTCGAAATCAGCGGATAGGTGAAATCGATCAGCAGATTGTACTCGACGAACATGTATAGCGACAGCCCGATCAGCGCCGCGATCAGGAAGGCACCGAGCAGGACGACCAGGCTCGCCGAGAGCATTGGCGCTGCGATGATAATGGCGAGACCGGACAGAACCGCGGTCGTAAGCTCGGCGCCGATCGCATAATTCGGCTGCACCAGGATGGATTTGGTCAGCACGCTTTCAAGGATCTGTGCGTGCACCTCGACGCCGGGCATCGCCGCTTCCACCGGCGTCGTCTTCAGATCGAGAAGGCCGATCGCCGAGGTGCCGATCAGCACCAGCCGGCCGCGCAGGCGGTCGGCCGGCACGTTGCCTTGCAGCACATCCTTGGCCGAGACGAAGCGCGCGGGATCGTGCCGGTTGAAATGGACCCAAAATTGGCCGTTGCGATCGGTCGGCACTTCGAGGCCCGGTACCGCCACCGCCTGTACGCCGGCTTGGTCGACCCGCACCAGAATGGCGCTCGAATGGGTGACCACCCGCAGCATTTCCATGGTCAGCGACGGCACCAGTGCGCCTTGCGCTTCCATGATGAGCGGGACGCGGCGAACGATGCCGTCGGACTCCGGATTGATCGTCAGCAGTCCGCGGCCAGCGGCCGCCTCCTCGATCGGCAGCACATTGCGGAGCAATCCCGGAAACGTCAGCAGATCAGGCGACGGATCCGGGCCGCGAATGGCAAAACCGGTCTGCAACGCCATTTCGGCCGGCGATTTCGGCGTCGGGATCGAGGTGCCGGCCTGACCGACGACGACGCGCGACTGTTTGATCGCGTCGGCCATCACCTGGTCATTGCTCGGCAGACTGTCGAGTTTGGCGCGCGTCTCCGGGTCGATGCCGCGGAAACTTTGCTCGGCGACCGCGGGCGACATGCGGTCCGGCTCGGCAAAAATGACGTCGAACCCCATCGTCAAGGCGCCAAGCTGGGTGATGCGCGTGACCAGGTCGGCAATGGTGGTGCGCGGCCACGGCCATTGCCCGATCGCTTTGAGGCTGTCCTCATCGATATCGACGATGGCCACCGGGTGCGAGGTCTGCTGACGCGGATGAAGCACCTGGAACAGGTCGAAGGTGCGCACCCGCAACTCTTCGAGCGGCCGGGGATTGGCAAGACGCAGTGGCACCAGCGCAAACAGCAGCACGATGCACACGGCCCGCGCCACGCCGAACTGTCGCGCCCAGCGGACTATCCTGTTCATGCCGGCAAATCCCCCGCGGACACGATCTTAGCCTTCCCGCGCGGCGGAGCGAAGCGGGGAAGGGTGATTGTCAATTTTCCCGGAATGAGCGCATCAGCTGATCGTGCAGCGGCTTGACCAGGTAGGACAGCATGGTGCGCTCGCCGGTCTGGATGAACGCTTCCACCGGCATGCCCGGCGTCAGCTTGACGTCGCCAAGGCGCTTAATCTCGTCGGCGGTCATCGCGATGCGGATGAGATAGTAGGTCGCGCCGGTGCGCTGGTCGGTCGTCGTATCCGCGCCCATGCGTACCACGGTGCCATTGAGTTCGGGCGTGGTGCGCACGTTGAACGCGGAAAAGCGCAGCACGACCGGCTGTCCGAACTGGACCTGATCGATGTCCTTGGGATCGACCTTGACCTCGACCAGGAGATTGTCGGATTCGGGCACGACCAGCATGATCGTATCGCCCGCGGCAATTACGCCGCCGACCGTGTTCGCGGTCGACTGGAATACGATGCCGTCCTGCGGCGCGCGGATATCGGTACGCTTGAGCTGATCCTCCGCCGTGACCTTGCGCTCGACATATTCGCCGATCTTGCTGTCGGTCTCACGCAGCTCCTTGGCGACGTCACTGGAGAGGTCTTCATCGACCTGGATGATCTGCAACTGGATTTCGGCGATCTTGCCCTTGGCCTCGGCAGCCTGGGCGACGAGCTGGCCGATCTCGCCCTGCATCTGGGCTTCGTCGCGTTCGAGCGAGGTGAGCCGGTTGAGCTGGACCAGGTTCTTCGCATAAAGGTCGCGCACGCCCTGCAATTCCTGCTCGATCAGGGCGACTTGCTTGTTCTTGGCATCCTGTTGCGCGGCAAGCCCGCTGATCTCCTGCTGCAACTGCGTGATGCGCTCCTGGAGCTGCTGTTTCTGGCCGACCCGGTCCTGGTGGCGCAAATCAAACAGTTTGCGTTCGCTGCTGAACGCCTCTTTCACCTCGGGATCATCGAGATGATCGGCGAGTTCCGGCGGCGCCGCGACGGAGTCGGCGCCGTCGCGCTCGGCGGCGAGACGCGCTTCGCGCGCATAGAGTTCGGTAAGACCCTTGGTGACGATGGACAGGTTGGCCTGGGTGACCGTCTCGTCGAGCCGGATGAGCATGTCGCCCGCCTTGACGTGATCGCCATCGTGCACGAACAGCTCGCCGACCACGCCGCCGGTCGGGTGCTGCACCTTTTTGACATTCGAATCGACGACGACGGAGCCCTGCGCGATCAGCGCGCCGGAAATCTCGGCGGTCGCCGCCCAGCCCCCCAGGCCGAACACCAGAACTGCGACCAGGATACCGCCGGCGGCAACGTGGCGGCGGATCGACTCGCTGGCGCTGTCTCTTGGTCCCTTTTCGCCGAAGACCCAGATATACGCCGTATTGATCGAATTGAGCATCGACGGCAGCTTGGCCCTGATCATGCCTAGAAGCGTGTGGCTCTTGCCGCGCACGGTGTCGAGCATTATCCGGCTCCTCCCTGATCCGCGACTTTCAGCGCTCGTGGCGCCGAGTTCGGCGCGGTGACACGGGTGAGTATCTCCTCTTTCGGTCCGAACTGCTGCTGGCGGCCCTTGGCCATGATGAGAATGTAGTCGACGCCCGCGATCGCGCTAGGCCGGTGCGCCACCACGACCGTAATGGCGCCGCGAGCGCGAAGACCGAGAATGGCGCGCGTCAGGGCCTCGTCGCCCTCGGCATCGAGATTGGAATTGGGCTCGTCGAGCACGACCAGGAACGGATCGCGATAAAGCGCTCGCGCCAGCGCAATGCGCTGCGCCTGCCCGGCCGAGAGCGCGCTGCCCTGCTCGCCGATGGGCGTTTCATAGCCGTCGGGCAGATTGATGATGAGATCGTGGACACCGGCCGCGTGGGCTGCGGCGATGACTGCGTCCGCATCCGGCGGATCGTCAAACCGCGAAATATTCTGCGCCACCGTGCCGTTGAACAATTCGACGTCCTGCGGAACGTAGCCGATGTGACGGCCGAGCGCTTCCGGCGACCATTGGTCGAGCGTGGCGCCGTCCAGCCGCACGGTGCCGCGCACCGGGGTCCAGACTCCGACCAGCATGCGCGCTAGCGAAGATTTCCCGGACGCGGTCGGTCCGATGACGCCCAGCGCCTTGCCGGCCGCCAGCGTGAAGTTGACGTCCTGGCAGACAATCTTTTGCTGGCCGGGCGGCACCACGGCGGCGTTCTGGACCATCAGCGTGCGGGCCGGCGGCTTGAGCGGCATCGGGTCGGACTGTGGCGGCAGGTGGCCGAGCAATCTGGACAGTCGTTGCCAGCTTTGTCGTGCGCTGACGAAGCCGCGCCAGTTGCTGATCGCCAAATCGACCGGTGCCAGCGCGCGCGCGCCGAGGATCGAGCCGGCGATGATGATGCCGGGCGTCGATTGCTGATTGATCACGAGCCAGGCGCCGACCGCCAGAATGGCCGACTGCAGCAACAGCCGCAGAACCTTCGAGAACGCGCCGAGCCCGCCGCCGACGTCGCTCGCCCGTCCGCTGGCCGCGATGTAATTGCGATTGAGATCGTTCCAGCGTTTGGATATGCGGCCGGCCATGCCCATCGCCGTGATTGCCTCGGCGTTGCGCCGGCTCGCTTCCAGGAGCGCGTTGCGCGCCACCGCGAATTGCGAGGCGCTGCGGGTCGGATGCCGCGTGCGCACCTCGGTGACAACGGTGAGGGTGACGAGGATGATGGCGCCAACGAGCGCGGTCAGGCCGATATAAACGTGGAACAAAAAGCAGATGGCGAGATAGACCGGCATCCACGGCAGATCGAAAAAGGCAACCGGCCCAGCCCCAGAAAGGAACCCGCGCACCGTATCGAGATCGCGGATCGGCTGGGTGCCGTCGCCCCTAGACCCGATTTTGAGCGGCAGTCGGACGATGGCGTCATAGATCCGCAGGCTCAGCGCCTCGTCGAGGCTACGGCCGACGCGCACCAGGATGCGGCTGCGGATCATGTCGATGATGCCTTGCGTGGCATACAGACACGCCACCAGGAGCAAGAGCGCGACCAGCGTCGGAACGCTCCGGCTCGGCAGCACCCGGTCGTAGACTTCGAGCATGAACAGCGCGCCGGAGAGCATCAGAATGTTGCTCATGCCGCTGAACAGCGCGATGGCGATAAAGGCCCGCCGGCACGCGCCGAGCGCGACCGCAAGTTCAGAGCTGGCGGGCTGCTGCCGCAGCGGGCCGAGGGTCTGGCTCATAGGGCGTGCGTACCACCGTGGCGGGCGGAAAACCACGCCCGAACGTGCAAATGATTGGCGGCGCTCGGCTTTAAGCGCCAGGACAGCGGGATCCCCCGAGGCAGTCAGGATTACTATACTCTTAGTTACAGATGCATTGGGGCAGGTTCACGGCCATTAGTTAATGGCAAAGGCCGCGCCTGGCGTAGCTTGGCGCTTGTTGGCGGATATCATTCCTACGCGGCGCCCGCGCTGTTCCCCGGCACCAACAAGCTTTCGCCACCAACAAGACCATCCGCGCAACGGCACCTGCCGGCCCGCACTTACGGACCGGCGCCAATCGATGCGTGTAGAACAGTTGTGGTGCTGACGATCAGGAACGGGAATCGAGCGAGAGCCCGATGCCAAATGCCTTCTGGCGCGTGGCGCCTTCGGTTCTCCTCAGCTTCTTGGCAATTTGCGACGCCTTGGTCTTCTTGCGCGCCATTGTCTTCAGCTCACGAACCTCCGCCGAAGTCCACGCGCGCCGCTTCTTCTTCCTCTTCGCCATAAAACCTCCCTTTCAAGAAAGCCAGCTTGTATCCCTTACGGGAGCGAATGAAAAGCCAACAGATGGGTTGGAGATCACCTTTGGCAGTCGAGCCGTTGCCACACCGTCGATGTCATACTGCCGACCACAGGACTTTGTGACAACAGCGCCGGTCGCAGATACAGCAGGGCAAGTTAACAAATACTTTTTGTTGGATCGTTCTTAGCGCGCCCAAAGACCGGAGGCAATTGCAAGGTCCGCAACGCATCCGTGGCGACGCCCGCGCCCGGCTGCACTAACGATTGTGAAAGGTCCGGCGGCTATTTTGCTTGGCGAAGGACCGGGGTCGATGCAGATTATTCTCTTAAGTTGCCTGTTCGGCGCCGTCTGCACGATGGTGCTGTGGGCCGCCGGTTCGGCAAGCGTGATGCGCGACCGGATGATGCGCCGCGGCGGCGAACTCTTCCCGCCCGAGGACGTGTAAAGCCACGCGCGCCGCCTCGATGCGCATCGGCCTCATCCCGGCACTCGCCTTTGTTCTGCTGACGGCGGCGAACACCGCCCTCGTTGCACAGACGCCGCCTAACTGCCAAACCCCGCAACAGCCCAAGCAGGTCGCCGAACTGTTGTTCGGCCGCGGCACTGATGTGAGCGAGTTTGCCTGGGCGCGCTTTGTCGCGCGCGAATTGACGCCGCGCTTTCCCGAGGGCCTGACGATCAGCGATGCGAGCGGGCAATGGCGCAATCCCGCGAACGGCATGGTCGTACGCGAGCCGTCAAAGCGCGTCGAAATCGTGCTGCCCGGCAATGCCGATGACCAGACGCGGCTCGACTCCGTGGTGACGGCTTACAAGCGCGAATTTCGCCAGCGCTCGGTCGTGGTCATCGTCCATACCGCCTGCGTCTCGTTTTAGTCGCGCCCACGGCCGGCGGGGGCTTGCGGCCCGCGCATCGCTTTCCTAGCTTTGCTTAAGAGAGAGATAAGGGGCGGACGCGTATGAACGCATGCACCGACGAACTTAAGCTCGTCGCCCTCGACAAGGACGATATCGAGGTGGTGTCTGCCCATGTGCAGGACGCCCTGGTCAAGGTCGGCGACATTTTCTGGCAGCCGCGCGGGCATCGCTTCGTGATGGCGCTCAATCGCTTCGACTGGATGAGCGCGGTCGAGGCCAGGCCGGACAGCAAAGTAGACTACCGCCGCTGCCGCACAGCGTTGCGCTTCGAGCGCGTCAATGCCTGCAAATGCCGCAATATCGACCACGCCGACAAGCAGGCGTGGCTCAATCTGCTCGCCGTCGAGTTCGCCCAGCACGATACCCCGGCCGGCGTCGTGACGCTGATCTTCTCCGGGGGCGGCGTCATTCGCCTCGACGTCGAATGCCTGGAAGCGGAACTAGCCGATCTCGGCGAGGTTGCCGCCGCGGATCTGTGCCCGGACCACTTCGCCGCCGGCTCCGCGGTCGCGTAAGCGTCAGGCCGGACTTGCGTGCCGCGCGGCCGGCGCGGCAAACAGCTTCATCAGCGCAATGATCGTGCCGAGCGTCGCCGCATAGACGACGACCTGCATCGCGGTCGGCTGATCGACATAACCGATCAAGGTGTGCAGCGCGCGGCCGAGGAAACTTGAATCGCTCAAAATCCAGGACGTGTTCCACACCGTTTCGTCGAGCGCGGTGAGGATATTGGCCTGTTCGAGGAAGGCGATGGCCTGCGCCGCCATGCCCGCGGCGAGTAACGCTATCAAGGCGCTGGTCACGCCGAAAAGATATTTCGCAGGAATGGTGATGAGCCCGAGATAGGTCAAAAGACAGACCGAGGAACCGAGAATGAGGCCGATGAAGCCGCCCATGACCATGGCCCAGCTCGCGCCGCCTTGGGCTGCTGCCACGCCATAGAGAAACAGCACGACTTCGGAGCCTTCGCGCAGCACCGCGATCGCGACCACGATGGCGAGCGCCAACAGCGATTTCGATCCGGCCACCACCGCCTCACCGGCGGCGCGCAATTCGGCGACGAGCTCGCGGCCGTGTCGCGACATCCAGACATTGTGCCAGGTCAGCATCAGCACCGCGAAGCCGAGAATGCCGGCGTTGAACACCTCCTGGCCGCTGCCGCCGAATAGTTCGGACAATCCGCCGGTGAACAGCGCCACCACGCAGGCGCCAAGCACGCCGGCGGCGACGCCGCCCGCGATCCAATAACCGCGCCCGGCGACGCCCGCAGTCACCGCCATGACGATGCCGACGATGAGGCCGGCCTCGAAAACTTCGCGGAAGACGATCAGCAGCGCGGCCAGCACGAGGACCTCATTTCACTTATTCACGGCACGACCAGAAAACCTTGCGTCTCATGATGAAAATCGTCGAAGAAATTGTAACGGCCCGGCTGTTGCGGCCGCACATAGACCACGGCCTCGCTGCCGACGGGAACGATCTTCTCGAAATGCAGATCGCTGCTTTCGAATTCGGAGACGATGGTATTGAGATTCTTGACGTGGATGGCGATGGTTTGACCCGGCGGCGCATGCAGCTCGGCGGGATCGAATTGATGATCCTTGATCGTGATCGACAATGAAACAGCGTCGTCCGCACGCGCGTTGCCGGCACCCGGCAAAACCGCTGCGGCAAGCAGCAGCGACGGCAAAAGCCGGCGGGCGATCCGCAGTTGCACGCGATCCGACATGACTGGCAAAGCGCATTTCCTCTGCCGTTGATTACTTGCTCAAGGAGTTGGTGAACAACGGACTTTTTGTCAATCGCAAAGCCAAATATTAGAATTGTTATAATATCGGCGGACTGCTACTGAGCGCGATAATCAGCGTTAATCCGATAGCCGGCGCCGAAATTGGCGCCAAGGTCGATCAGCTCTCAGCTCTATGGCAATCATGGCAATCCGCCTCGACATACGCTCCGGCGATTTTGCGCAAAAGTTTCGCGCCTTTCTCGACACCAAACGGGAAGCGTCCGCCGACGTCGAAGCCACAGTGCGGGCCATCGTCGCCGACGTCGCCGCCCGCGGCGATCACGCGCTCAAGGAATACACCAAAAAGTTCGACAACCTCGATCTCGACCGCACCGGGCTCAAGGTCACGGCGGAAGAGATCGCGGCGGCGGTCAAAGCCTGCAGCCGCGATGCGCTCGATGCGCTCGAACTCGCCCGCTGCGCGGATCGAGGCTTACCATCGCCGCCAATTGCCGCAGGACGATCACTTCACCGATCCGCTCGGCGTCGAGCTTGGCTCGCGCTGGAGCGCGATCGAGACGGTCGGGATCTATGTTCCGGGCGGCACCGCCGCCTATCCGTCTTCGGTCCTGATGAATGCGGTGCCGGCCAAGGTCGCCGGCGTGCCGCGGATCGCGATGGTGGTGCCGGCGCCCGGCGGTGAACTCAACCCGCTGGTGCTGGCGGCGGCAAAGCTCGCCGGCGTCGACGAGATTTTTCGCGTCGGCGGCGCGCAGGCGATCGCGGCTTTGGCCTATGGCACCGAGACCATCGCCGCGGTCGCCAAGATCGTCGGGCCGGGCAACGCCTATGTCGCGGCCGCCAAGCGCATCGTATTCGGCAAAGTCGGCATCGATATGATCGCCGGTCCGTCCGAGGTGCTGATTATCGCCGACAAGGACGGCAATCCGGACTGGATCGCCGCCGACCTGTTGGCGCAGGCCGAGCATGACACGAACGCGCAGGCGATCCTCGTCACCGACGACGAAAAGCTTGCGGCGGCGACCGAGCGCGCGATCGGGGACCAGCTCATGCAATTGCCGCGCGCAAAAGTCGCCGGCGCGTCGTGGCGGGATTTCGGCGCGGTGATCATCGTGCGCACGCTCGACGAGGCGGCCCCGCTCGTCGACGCCATCGCGCCGGAGCATCTTGAAATCGCCGCCGCCGACGCCGAGCGGATCGCCGGCCGCATTCGCAATGCGGGGGCGATCTTCATCGGGGCCTATACGCCGGAAGCAATCGGGGATTATGTGGCCGGCTCCAACCACGTGCTGCCGACCGCGCGCTCGGCGCGTTTCTCGTCGGGTCTCGGCGTGCTCGATTTCATGAAGCGCACCTCGATCCTCAAATGCGGGCCCGAGCAGTTACGTGCGCTCGGCGGCGCCGCCATCACGCTCGGCAAGGCGGAGGGGCTTGACGCCCACGCCCGCTCCGTCGCCATTCGGCTCAATCGCTGATGGCGGAGCGAAGCCGCGATAAGGACGATACCGGGCGTCTCACGGCGGTGACGCTCGATGAGGCTTCGCTGGGCAGTTCCAGCGACGACGTCGAGCATGAGCGCAGGGTTGCGATCTACGATCTCTTACAAGACAACACGTTCAGGCCGGACGGCCATGACGGCGGGCCCTATGTGCTGCAACTCGGCATCAGCGGCAACCGGCTGGTTTTCGACATCCGCCAGGCCGACGGCGAGCCGGTGATCGCCCACATGCTGTCGCTGGCGCCGTTCCGCCGCATCGTGAAGGACTATTTCACCGTCTGCGACAGCTATTACGACGCGATCCGCACGGCGACGCCGGATCGCATCGAGGCGCTCGATATGGGCCGGCGCGCCTTGCACGACGAAGGCTCGCGGCTTGTCATGGAGCGACTCAAGCGCAAGGTCGAGCTCGATTCCGGCACCGCGCGCCGGCTGTTCACGCTGATCACGGTACTGCACTGGAAGGGCTGAGGGGAGCCGACCGGTGCAGCAACCTTTGGCGGTCCTGTTCGCCTGCAGCCAAAATTCGTTGCGCTCGCCCATGGCGGCCGCCTTGTTCGCGCAGATTTTCGGCCGCGCCATCTATGTCGGCTCGGTCGGCGCGCGCAAAGGCGAGCTCGATGCATTCGCCGTCGCCGTGATGGAGGAAATCGGCCTCGACATTTCGCGGCACAAGCCCGTCTCCTTCGAGGAGCTGGACGACGGCGAGGGCCCAAATTTCGATCTCATCGTCACGTTGGCGCCCGAGGCGCACCACCGCGCGCTCGAACTCACCCGTTTAAGCGGCGCTGCCGTGGAGTATTGGCCGATTGCGGACCCAAGCGCCGTCGAAGGCAGCCGCGAGCAACGGCTCGACGCCTATCGCGCGGTGCGCGACCAGCTTTTGGCGCGCATCCGGGCGCGCTTTGTTACCGGGAGCACGGGCAATGAATGACGGCCATGCAGGACGTAGGGGCGGGTTTCAAACCCGCCCCTACGTCCGGAGCGGTTGTGAATTGGCCCGCCATCCGCTAGGTTCCGCGCCAATTTTGACCGACACCGCGTAGGGGTTGTGGTTATGGTCGCGGCCAGACAGTAGCAATCTCCGGGAAGCGAATGGCGAAGGAAGAGCTTTTGGAATTTCCCGGTGTCGTGACGGAACTGCTCCCGAACGCCACCTTTCGCGTCAAGCTCGAGAACGAGCACGAAATCATCGCCCACACGGCGGGACGCATGCGCAAGAACCGCATTCGCGTGCTCGCCGGCGACAAGGTGCTCGTGGAAATGACGCCTTACGATCTGACCAAGGGGCGGATTACTTACCGGTTCAAATGATCGGCCGCCAAAAACTCGTGCTCGCTTCCGGTTCGCCGCGCCGGCTGTCGCTGGTCAACCAGGCCGGCATCGAGCCGGATGCGCTGCGCCCAGCGGATATCGACGAGACGCCGAAGCGGGGCGAGCTGCCGCGCGCCTGCGCGACGCGGCTCGCGCGCTCAAAGGCGGAAGCAGCGCTTGCCATGGTGCGCATCGACGACGAGCTCAAAGGCGCCTACATCCTCGCCGCCGACACCGTGGTCGCGGTCGGCCGCCGCATCCTGCCGAAGGCGGAACTGCTCGACGAGGCGGCGCAGTGTCTGCGGCTGCTCTCCGGCCGCAATCACCGCGTCCATACCGCCGTGTGCCTGGTGACGCCGAAGGAAACGTTCCGGCAGCGCCATGTCGAAACGCGCGTGCGTTTCAAAAGACTCTCCGACGAAGATATCGAGGCCTATCTGGCTTCCGGCGAATGGCGCGGCAAAGCCGGCGGCTATGCCGCACAGGGCATTGCCGGCAGCTTCATGGTGAAAATCGTCGGCTCCTATTCCAACATCATCGGCTTGCCGCTCTATGAAACCATGGTGCTGCTTGCCGGCGAGGGCTATCCGATCCATTTCGGCTGGCTCAATACGATTTAGAAAGCTGGTGCGGCGGCTTGCCGGCCCCATATTTCGCTCATGGCTACTAACAAAACCCACAAGAAATGCCCGACCTGCGGCAAGCCCGCCGAGGAGGTGTTTGCCCCGTTCTGCTCAAAGCGCTGCGCCGACGTCGACTTGCACCGCTGGTTCTCCGGCGCCTATGCGGTGCCGGTGACGGAAGATGAAGAAGAGGACGAGCGGCGCGAGGAGACCGACGAGACGCCGCACTGAATTGATACGGTAATCGCGGGCCTATTCTGGACAGCATTAAATCGAGCCTTTATAAGACGGCGCCCAAAGCATGATCCCAAAAAGTGGATACCGGTTTTCGGAAAAGATCATGCGCAAAGAAAACTATGCCCAGGTAGCTCAGTTGGTAGAGCACTGCACTGAAAATGCAGGTGTCGGTGGTTCAATTCCGCCCCTGGGCACCATCGTCAAAATCCGGTTTTGATACGGCTTCGGTTTTTCCTGAACTTGGGTTTCCCTGCAAAGGTCGCAGCCGCCGCCCGTCGCGGGCTGCGAAAAAAATAGATTTCATGTACGTCTTGGTTATTGGCGTGGCTAAGTGCCGCTAGCAAGGTTCAACTTGATAGCGGTAGACTGCCGCCACGTAAGACGCCTGAATCCAACGGGCCGACGTTATAATAATCAAGGAGGGTACTGCCCATGTTTCGTAGAACATTGTTTGCGTTTGCTATTGTCGCGGGTTTTGGCGTTGTCAGCCCGGTCTTGGCACAGTCAACACAGTCAACCGTCTATATGCCGGCTCTTCTCGAACTGTCGGGTGCCGGTGCGGTTTCCGGCACCAATTTCCGTGACGGCATGTTGATGGCGATCGATGAAGTCAATGCCAAGGGCGGCATTCTCGGCCGCAAGATCGATACACCGGTTCTCGACACCCAGAGCGACGCCAGCGTGTCACGCGCGGAAATGCAAAAGATTCTCGACAACTCGCCTTACGTGATCCTTGGCCCGGTGTTCTCCGGGTCGGTGTTGGTCGACATGCAGCTCTCGCAGCAGGCCGAGATTCCGGAAATCGTCGGCGGCGAGGCGGCGGCAGTCACTCAGAAGGGCGATCCCTATGTGTTCCGCACCTCCTTCGGTCAGCAATTCAGCATGCCGAAAATCGCCAACTATATTCACGACAAACTCAAGGCCAAGACCATTGCGCTGTTGTGGGTGAACAACGATTTCGGCAAGGGGGGACGCGACAATTTCCTTAAAGAAATGAATGCGCGCGGCATCAAGGTCGTTGCCGACGTATCCTCCGAATCGGGTCAAACGGACTTCTCCGCGGACGTGGTCACGATCAGGGCCGCCAACGCCGATGTCATTTTCGTCGGGACCAATGAAGAGGAATGCGCGCGCTTCCTCAAGGAAGCCCAAAAACAGGGCGTCACAACGCCACTGATCGGCGAAACCACGTTGCTCAGTCAAAAGGTCATCGATCTTGCGGGAACTGCGGCCAACGGCGTGCGTGGCCATGTCGGTCTCACCGTCGACGCGCCGATCCCTGCGGTGCAGGAGTTCGCCGAACGCTTCAAGAAGCGTTTCAACTATGTCTGCGATCACAACGGCATCAAAGGCTACACCGCGGTTTATTTTATCAAATACGTGACCGAGAAGATGGGCAAGTTCGACAGCAAGGGCTTTGCCCAAACCGCTCACGGCATCACGATCACGCCCAAAGACGAGCCCGGCATCCTGATGGAAGCCACCTGGGACCAGAACGGCGACATCGATCGGCAAAGCTTTCTGGTTGAAGTCATGGACGGCAAACAAAAGATCGTCGATATTCTGCCCAAACTCGGGAAATAACGGTCTTCATTTCAATTTCTTCCGCCCGGCCTGAGCGCCGGGCGGAAGCCAAGCATGAATTGCCAATGGCTTCCCTCATACAGCTTTTGGTATCCGGCTTGGCGACCGGTGCGATTTACGCCCTCATCGCCGTCGGATTCACGCTGCTGTGGCAGACGTCGCAGACAATCAATTTCGCCCAGGGCGAATTCGTCATGCTGCCGGCGTTCTTCGTCCTGACGGTGATGAATCTAGGTGCGCCATTCTGGCTAGCGGCGCCAATCGGTATCGCCCTGTCGATTCTGATCCTGGGGCTCATGTTCAAGCTGGTTATCGTCGATCCAATGCTCAAGCACGGCGTGCTGCCGTTGGTTGTTTCGACGATCGCGCTCTCGCTGTTCCTGAAAGAAGCCGCCAAGGATTTCTACAGCCCGACGGCACAGCCATTTCCCTCGCTGGTATCTCCGATCGACTTCCATGTCTTCGGCGCGGCTGTATCGACGCAGAGCCTGGCGGTACTCGCGGTCGCGATCATGACCGTGATCGCGCTGCATCTTTTTCTCAATAAGACGCGGGTCGGCCGCTCGATGCAGGCGACCGCGCAGAATCCGACATTGGCCCGCATCCTCGGCATCCCGGTGCGGCGGATGGTTCTCTACACGTTTCTCATCAACGGCGCCCTGGTCGCCATCGCCTCGATTCTGATCAGCCCGATCTATCTCGCAAAATTCAACAATGGCGACACTTTGGGCCTGGCGGCGTTTATCGCCGCAATTATCGGCGGCTTTAACCAGGTGCGCGGCGCCGTTCTTGGCGGGTTCATTCTCGGTATCCTCGATAATCTGTCGGCGGCCTATATCTCATCGCAATATCGCGGCGCATTTCCGCTGCTTATTCTCATCGCTGTAATTCTGTTGCGTCCGCAGGGCCTGCTCGGCCGTGTCGAGGAACGCACGGTATGAACAAATTCGGCGCCGCAGCAGTCGCGCTGTCAGTTATTTTCGCTGTCGTGGCGCCGTTTTTTCTTAAGCCATACGGCATTTATCTCATCTCATTGTGGACGGTCCTGACCATCGCCGCGATCGGCCTCAATCTCACGCTCGGCTATGCCGGCCAGGTTTCGATGGCGCAGGGGGCCTTTGTCGGAATCGGCGCCTATACGGCGGCGTTGCTGGCGCATGCAGGCTGCCCCTATCCGATCGCTTTTGTCGCCGCCGGCTTACTGTGTTTTTGCATCGGCTGGGTTCTCGGCTATCCGGCGCTGCGTGTTCAGCATCACTATCTGGCTTTCGTCACGCTTGCTTTCTCGACCTTGGTGTTCCTCGTTCTACGCAACGAAGAATGGTTGACCGGCGGGACCTACGGCATCAGCGGCATCGCCCGGCCGACGCTGCTGGGCTGGTCGACCGGCAAGCCGCGCGACTTCTACTTCCTCAGCCTTGGTGCGTTGGTTGCGCTGGCCGCGGCCACATGGTGGATGCTGCGGTCGCCTTGGGGACGCGCTTTTGTGGCGTTGCGCGAAAATCCGATTCGCGCGCTCTCGCTCGGCCTCGACACCAGGCGCTACACGTTGATGGCCTTCGCCATCGGATCGAAGTCTTGGGGGACTGGCCGGCGCGCTCTATGCGCCGCTGGTGCAGTTTATCGAACCGAATTCGTTCGCGCTCGCTTTGTCTTTCAATTTGCTGCTTATGGTGATCGTAGGCGGCAGCGGATATTTCTTCGGCCCATTTGTCGGCGCCCTGATCGCCGTTCTATTGCCCGAGTGGATGCGGATCACCCAAGGCTACTACTTGATGGTCTATGCGGCGCTGGTCATGGTGATGATGGCATTCTGGCCGTACGGCCTGCTCGGAGCGCTGGAGCGCGCGACCAAATTCGGCGTGTTGAGACGCGGTGCGCAAGCCTCGGCGCCGCGGACCGAAGGGACCGTTCCATGACCGCCGTCTTGGAAGTCTCCAATCTGCGCAAGGGCTTCGGCGGCATCACGGCCGTGGACGGCGTGTCATTCGAGGTACGCGACGGCGAGATTCTCGGCATCATCGGACCGAACGGTTCGGGAAAATCCACGCTGTTTAACTGCGTGCTGGGCCAATTGCTGCCGAACGCCGGCGACGTTCGCATCGATGGCAGGCTGACCACCGGCATGCGTCCCTGCGATCTCAACCGGCTGGGCGTCAGCCGCACTTTTCAATTGCTGCAGGTATTCCCGCAGCTTTCGGTGCTCGACAACCTCATCCTCGCCGGCCAGGAACATCAGGGCTCAATGTATTCGCGCCTGTTCGGACCGGCGGATGCCGGGATCGGCAAGGCCGCGGAACAGATGATCGAGTTCTTTCGCCTTTCGCATCTCGCGAGCGAAATAGCCGGCGCGCTGAGCTATGGCCAACAGAAACTGCTCGACGCCGCCATGGCTTTCATGGCCGGGCCGCGCCTTGTCCTGCTCGACGAGCCCGCCGGCGGCGTCAATCTTACCATGCTCGAACTTCTTCGCGAGCGGCTCAAGGCTTACCACGCCGCGCGTAACGCGACTTTCGTGGTGATCGAACACCAAATGGAATTCGTCATGGCACTATGCACCCGCGTGCTGGTCCTGGCGGAAGGGCGCATCATCGCCGCGGGTACGCCCGGCGAGGTTCGCCGCAACCCAGTCGTTATTGAAGCTTATCTCGGGCGCTGAAGAGTCCGCGCATGAACGCGACAGATCCGCTGCTCGTTCTCGACGGAGTTGTTGCCGGCTACGGCAAGATGACCATTCTCAATGGCACAACGGCACGCGTCCGCCGCAGTGCGATCACCACCGTGATCGGACCAAACGGCGCGGGCAAGTCGACGATGTTCAAGACCATCTTCGGCTTGCTGCCGGTACGCAGCGGCACGATTGTCTTCGACGGCAAAGACATCACGAAATTTTCGCCGCGGCAAATGCTCGATGCCGGTGCCGTCTATATTCCGCAAGGCCGCAATATTTTTCCCGAGCTGAGCGTCAGGCACAACCTGGAGCTTGGCGGCACAGCGCTGCCCGATCAAAGCAGTCTGCCGGAACGCCTGGACCGGATCATGCGGCGCTTTCCGGTGCTGCGGGACAAGGCGGACGCGCAAGCCTCGACATTGTCGGGCGGCCAGCAGAAAATGCTCGAAGTGGCACGCGGGCTATTGCTCGACCCCAAATTGATTTTAATCGACGAACCGTCGATCGGCCTTTCGCCGCTCATGGTGCAGGAAGTGTTCACGATCCTAAAGACCTTGCGCGATCAGGGCGTCACGATTTTGCTGATCGAGCAAAACGCGAAGCAGGCGCTGCAAATTTCCGACTACGGGCTGGTGTTGGAGCAGGGCCAGACTCGAATCGAGGACGCTGCGCCGCGCATTCTTGCCGATGCGAGGATCGCGCAACTGTTCCTTGGCGGCGGCCTGGTTGCAGCGGGGCCGGCGTCATAGCCTCACTCGAAAACTCTGCTACGCAGGAGCGTGCGGTCGCGGCTGTGCGGCGCGCTTGACCTGCACGGCGAGCGCCATGAACGCATAGGAGGCGATCACCGCCGTAAGCAACAGCGTGACGGTTTGCAGGATGGCCCCCATCACCAGAGAGAGCATCGCGAGCGGCGAGCCGACGATCGCCGCACCCTTCCCAAGTAAGAGCACAACGCCGATAGAGACGGCAAGCCACGGCGCCAGCGCCAGCAAAAACAGCGCGAGGATTCTTAGAACGTGGCCTTCGGTATCGGCCAGCGCATGCCCAGGCGTCGCGCCGGGCGCCTCGACGGCAAGCGCGGGGAGCAGGATGATCAGCCGCAACGCCACGCCGACGGCTACGATCAGCGCGACGGCAAAGGCAATCGTGCTCGCCGGTAGCGACCAGTTGAGCGTCTGCAGCACGCCGAGCAGATCGAAGGGCAGCCCGACGAGAATCTCCAGGGCCAACAACCAGCCGAAGAAAATGCCGAAAACCGGTTCGCCGACAGGGACGGTATAAGCCGGCGTAATCTTGTCGAGGATGACGAAGCGATGGACGGCAATGAGGATTGGCGTGAGCAAGAACGCCTCGATTGCGTCCTGTGCGAGAGTCAATGCTTCGCCGGCTAGTTGCTGCTCCCACAGACGCTGCGGAATAAAATCGGCGGCGGCTGGAATCGCGAGCAAAATGAGGAATGCGCTCAGGGTGACCGCGCGCATGGCGATCAACAGGCGTCCGAAATCCCGGTATGCCGCAACGAGCGTCGCCAGGATTGGCAGACGGCGTTGTCTCTCCACGGCAGGTCCTCGAATCGAAATGGTGCGGGTAGTATAGGTCGCCGCCGCTGTCGCGGCGGTTCAAACCGCGTGCGCGAACGTGTTATAGGCGGTTTGCCGGCGTGGTGGGAATAATGCACCGGAGAGTCAAAGTGCCGCCCACCAGGCAAAGAAAAGATCGTTCATGATTCATTCGGCTTCGGGTAGCACCGGCAAAGTGTCAGGTGGCAAGGTTTCCTGGGTCACGGCGACGGCGATCGTCGTCGCCGACATGGTGGGCGTCGGCGTCTTCACTAGCCTCGGATTTCAAGTCACCGACATAACGTCGGGTTTCGCGCTGCTATTGCTGTGGATCGTCGGCGGCATCGTGGCGATCTGCGGGGCGTTCTGCTACGCGGAACTGGCCGCGATGCTGCCGCGCTCGAGCGGCGAGTATAACTTTCTGCGCCGGATCTATCATCCGGCGTTCGGATTTGTCGCCGGCTGGCTTTCGGCGACCGTCGGCTTCGCGGCGCCCACCGCGCTCGCAGCAATGGCATTCGGCGACTATTTCCGGTCGATCGTGCCGAGTGCGTCGCCGATGCTGCTGGGCTTTGGCATAGTCTGGCTAACCGCGCTCGTGCATCTGCGCGGCGTGCGCTTTGGCGGCGCCTACCATAACGCGTGGACGGCGCTCAAACTCGTCCTCATCGTAGTCTTCATCATCGCCGGTTTCGCGATCGGCGACCACCAGCCGATGTCGTTTGCGCCGAGCGCTGTCGACCTCACCGCCATAACCAGTGCGCCGTTCGCCATCAGCCTGGTGTTCGTGCTGTATTCCTATTCGGGCTGGAATGCCGCGACCTATATCGTCGGCGAATTGCAGGAGCCTGGCCGGAACTTGCCGCGGGCGCTGTTTACGGGCACCGCAATCGTCGCCGTGCTCTATGTCGGCCTCAACGCCGTCTTTCTGAGAACGACGCCGATAGCGGAATTGGCTGGCCGGCTCGACCCTGCCATCATCGCCGGCAAGCACGCCTTTGGCGAGCTTGGCGGACGCATCGTCGGCGCGCTGGTTTGCCTCGGGCTGGTGTCTTCCATCAGCGCCATGACCTGGATCGGCCCGCGGGTGACAATGACAATGGGCGAGGACCTGTCGTTACTGCGCCTGTTTTCGCGCAAATCGAAGCGGGACGTGCCGGCCGTAGCCATCCTCTTTCAACTCGCCGTCGCGAGCCTGTTGCTGCTGACCCAGAGCTTCGAAGCGGTGCTGGATTTCATCCAGTTTAGCCTTACTTTCTGCTCGTTTTTTACGGTGCTGGGCGTCATCAAAATGCGTATTACCCACCCTAATCTGGCACGGCCCTATCGCGCCTGGGGTTACCCGGTAACGCCGCTGGTTTTTCTCGCAGTAACGTCATTCGTGATGTATTATCTTGTCGTCAATCGGCCGCTGCAGTCTCTCGGCGGCTTTGTAATGATGTTGGCCGGTCTCGCGATCTACTATGTTTCTCGCCAGTTTTCGAACATCCCCTCCTCAGACGCGTCCGAAGCGGCGCCATTGAAAGTCGATGCCCTCGACCGCGTGTAAGATGATGGCGGCCGCCCTTGTGGCGGGTATGCTGGCGCTGATGGTGGCAGCGCCGGCGCGCAGCGCCGAGACGGCAAGCCCCGACGATACCGCGCGCTTTCTCGCCGGCCTGCCGCCGGCATCCAATTCGCCGCTCGCCGTGCTCGCTACTAATTCACAATGGCAAGAGCACGCGCGCTCCTTCAATTCGATTTTCGCGCAGGAGGATAGCACGACGCTGTCCAAGGTCCGCGCCTTCGCTGCGGCGCGGCTGGGTCATTATCACGACACCATGCTGTACATGTTCAGCGGTCCCGATTTTCTCTACGCCACATCGTTTTTTCCGCACGCCTCGACCTATGTCATGGCCGGGCTCGAGCCGGTCGGCGACATTCCGCAATTGACGAGCTTGCCGGCCGGCAGCGTCGATCAAACGCTGCAAAACCTGCAAACCTCGCTCTACACGATTCTTCACCTCAGCTTTTTCATCACCAAGAACATGCAGTCCCAGCTCAACGAAGGGCCGGTCTTCGGTACGCTGCCGATCCTGTATGTCTTTCTGGCGCGGACCGGTAAGACCGTCCACGAGGCGAGTTTCGTCAGCCTCGACGCGCAGGGAAATTTTATCGCGCCGAGCGACAGCGCAGGCCACGGCTCAAGTGAAGTCAGCCGCGGCGTGAAGATCGTCTTTTCCGACGGCAATGGCCCGCCGCAGACGCTGTATTACTTCAGCACCAATCTCGGCGACGACGGCGTGCGGCAAACGGGCTTCCTCGCGTTCTGCGCCAAACTCGGGCCCGCCGACAGCTTCATCAAGAGCGCGTCTTACCTCCTGCACAACGACGGCTTCTCGCGGGTTCGCAATTTCCTGCTCGATCACAGCGCCACCATCCTCCAAGACGACAGCGGTATTCCGGTGGCCGATTTCGATACCAAAAAATGGCGGCTGCAGCCGTTCGGCCATTACCTCGGTGCGCTGTCGATTTTCCCCGGCACCACCCAGCCGGGCATGATGGAGCTATACCGCACCGGCAACCCCATCCCGCTCGACTTCGGCATCGGCTATCGCTGGAAGCGCGACGAGTCGAACCTGCTGCTCGCCGAGCGCATAGGGCCGGGAGGCGCCGAGGCCTCCGTTAGCCCTTCATCAACCATGCCCGTCGACGGGGCGCAGGGGATTGCGGTCGGGTCGCCAGATACCCCCGCCTGGGCCAAGGTGCATCCGAAGTTCGCCGCGGCGGCACCGACGCCGCAACAACCGCCGCATTCGACGCGCGATTTTCGTTTTTTCCCGTATTACCGGCGCTAATCGGCGCAAAACTCGGTCAAATTAGCGACAAAGTTGTCGTCGACATTGGGGCCACGTCGGGACGGGGGCACATTGCCAAATCGGGTTCGAGACCCAGTATTGCCGCAGGCGTCGCGCCGGCCCCCGGTCGGCTCGGGCGCTGTGCCGCGCGCACGCCATTTCCATGCCGATCCGGAATTGCGGCGGCGCGGTGAGCCGATTGCGCCGGTCGCGGTGCCGGCACGCGTTCTCGATGCATCAAAGCGCGCCCGCTACGAGCCGCGCCGCAAGCCGGCTTCGCGGCCGAAGGCGCTGTGGAATGTCATCGAACAGAATCTGCTGCAGATTTCCTGCGTCTTTCTGGTCTTGGGCTCGGCCGGCTGGGGCTTGCTGCTTTACAACGAATTATCTTCATCGGGCTTGTTCGGTGGAACGCCGAACTCGGTCTACGCGACCGTCGGCGACGCCGATGTGGTCGCTGCAAAAACGGACTCGATGGGCGCAGCCAAATACATGCCTGCCGGTCCGGCGCCGGTCGCAGTAAGCAGAAGCGTCGCGAGCGACTATCAGACGGCAAAGAACGATCTGGCAGCGAGACTTGGCGGCGCGCCCGCGTCCGCCGTTATCGCCCAGGACTGGAGCATCTTCCAACCCAAGCAGGACGTCGCCCAGGCGCCGGTTCCCGCCAAAGTCGCAAAGATCACGCCTGCGGTCGGGAAGACTACGCCTGCGGTCGCAAAGATCACGCCTCCGGTCCAGGTGGCGTCAATCGACAGTGCGCCGCCCCAAATTGCGCCGCGCAACCCGGCGGTAGCTCCGGTCGCACCGCGCATTCCTCTCAATATCGAGGCGAAGACAAGCCTCGTCGATTTCACCACCGCGCCGTTCCCCTATCACGGCATGGTGCCCGGATTGAACCGGCCGTTCCTGTCCGGGGATGCACAAAGCGACCTCCACCACGTCAATTTCCGCGGCCGCGTGTTCTGGGAATCGAAGACGTTCAGCGATGACCATGTGCTGCTGCACATTCCGCCGGGTTTCGATCCCAGCCGCCCCGCCGTCATGGTGGTGTTCTTCCACGGCCACGGCGCCACGCTGGCACGCGACGTTCGCGACCGGCAGCAATTGCCGGATCAGATCTCGGCCGCGGGCATCAACGCGGTGCTGGTGGCGCCGCAATTCGCCTATGACGCGGCCGAATTCGAGCGCGGGAAAGTTCTGGGAGCCTGACGGCTTCAAACGCTTCCTCGGCGAGGCCGCGCAAAAGCTCGCGACGCTGTATGGCGATCCACGCAGCACGGCCGCATTCGCCAACATGCCGATCGTGATCGTGTCCTACAGCGGCGGCTTCGGGCCGACACTCTCGGTGCTGGCGCGCGGCGGCGCGAACCCGCGCATTCGCGGCCTGGTCCTGCTCGACTCGCTCTATGCGGGGATCGATCAGTTCGCCGACTGGATCGCCGATAATCGCTCGGCTTTCTTCGTCAGCTCGTACACGCCCTACACGGCCCATCACAATTTCGATCTCGAGCATCTGCTCGCCGAGCGCGCGGTGCCGTATGGCTCGGAACTGCGGGCCAACCATCTCCAGGGCATGGTCGCGTTCTTGCCCGCCGACGTCCCGCACCGCGATTTTGTCACCCATGCCTGGGACGATGATCCAGTCGAAGATATTTTGGTGAGGATGGACGACGTCGTTCCGACGGTCCAGGCCACTGGATCGATCAAGCCGCATCCCTCCGCCGCTCTGGCGGCAGCGAGGAACTAAGCGGCTTCTTGTTCCGCTTCTTGATTTTCAAAGTTCCGAATAAGCCTGCGGCAGCAGGCGCGCGAGACGGAGCGCCCATGCGCGCTGACCGGTTTCGTCGGCAATCAAGTCCTGGCGGATTTCGATCAACACGTAATAAAGGCCGCGGCGCTCGGCGTGCACCGGGATGGTGTAGTCTGACGCATCGCTCACCGTGTACGGTTCATTGTCGCCGACGACAACGCCCTTTTCCGCTTCGAGCAGCGCTATGAGGCGATGCGCGAGACGCGGATCGCGATTGTAAAGCGCTCCGGCATGCCAGGGCCGGGTCACGCCTTTGAATACCGGCGTGAAGCTGTGTAGTGCGATCAGCGCCGCCGGCCGGCCGGCGCGCTGCCGGAGGTCGAGCTCGGCTTCGAGGCGTTCGTGATAAGGCCGAAAAATCTCGCGGGCGCGCGCCGCCCTGCTCGCCTCGCTCAAGCCGACATTGCCCGGGATCGCGGTGTACTCGCTGATGTCGGGGATCGAGGTGGCCGCATCCAGCGGGCGGTTGCAGTCGATGACGAGCCGCGAATAGTTTTGTTGGATCAGCGTCGCGTCGAGCGCATCCGCCAAAAATCTGCCGACACCGGCAATGCCGATGTCCCAGGCGATGTGCCGGGTGCGTTCGGCTTCGGCAACGCCGAGCCCGGCGAGCGAACGCGGGATCCTGTTGCCGGCATGATCGGCGACTAGCAAAAACGCCGACATTCCGTGGGGGTTGTGAACCGAGACCGGCGCCGGCTCGTCGGCCGCCAGCAGGTTTTTCGCCAATTCTTTCATCAATGCTCACACGTGCGGAAAAACCTGCTCAATATTTGGCCCAATAAATGCATGTTGTGGAGAGCATGCCGCCGCGATGGATGTCGCCGGCACTTCCACTATCATGGAACGGCAATGCCGATTCTCAATATCAGACACGTCACGACATATCACTATCGTCAGCCAGTCGCGTTCGGCGAGCACCGGATTATGGTGCGTCCGCGCGACGACGAGGACCAGAAAGTACTCGAATCCGAACTCGAGATCACGCCCGAGCCGTTGCAGCTCGCCTGGTCGCGCGACATTTTTGGCAATCACGTGGCCACCGCCCAATTCGCCGATCGTGCCACCGAGCTTCGCTTTGTCAGCAACATCCACCTCGACCACGCGCCGGCCGGCTTTCGCGCCACAGATATCGCGGACTCCGCCCGCCTCTATCCCTTCGCCTACGCCCCGGCAGATCGGCCCGAGCTCAAACGTTTCATGCTGCGGCCATCCGCGCACCGCGACCTCGATCGCTGGAGCGCGGCCTTCTTCCGCAAGGACGGTTCCGCCGGCACGCACGAATTATTTGTCGATATGACGCGGACCATCAAGCGAACCTTCAAGCACGTATCGCGGCACCAAAAGGGAGTTCAGGATCCGGTGCGGACGCTTGCTCTTGGCAGCGGTAGTTGTCGCGACCTTGCCGTGCTGATGATCGAGGCGTTGCGCTCGCGCGGGATCGCCGCGCGATTCGTCTCCGGCTACGTGCATCTCGCCGAAGATGATGACGACGACGACGAAATCAGCGGCGGCAACACTCACGCCTGGGTCCAGGTCTACGTACCCGGCCCCGGCTGGGTCGATTTCGATCCGTCGGGTGGAGTCGCGGGGAATCGGAATCTGGTGCGCGTCGCCGTCGTGCCGCATCCGAGCGAGGCGATCCCCCTGCAAGGCACCTGGTACGGTTCAGCGTCGGACCATCGCTCCATGAAGGTCGCCGTGAAGGTCAGAACGGTGGCGTCAGGAGGCGGCGGGCTCCGCTCCGCCGAGGCGAACCAAAAAGAGTTGCGATGAAGATTCACGCTGGCTACGAAATTTCTTACGAATGTTTGCAGCCGACGCCGATGATCCTCACGCTGAGCGTCCATCCGTCGCGCATTCCTGACCTGCTGACCCCGGATCGGATAATTTTCAATCCTGCCATCCTCGCCAACGCCTATCGCGACGGTTTCGGCAATACCTGTCACGTCATTCATGCGCCTGCCGGCCGGCTCACGTTCTCTGCGGATTTTCTGATCTGGGACAGCGGAGCGCCGGATGCTGTGGCCCCGGACGCTGAGCAGGTTTCCTTGGAGAAGCTTCCCGTCGAGACGCTGGTTTATCTGCTCGGCAGCCGCTATTGCGAGACCGATCGCTTCACCCAGATCGCGTGGTCGACGTTCGGCAAAATCCGCAAGGGATGGCCGCTGGTTCAGGCGATCTGCGATTACGTTCATGATCGCATCAAATTCGGCTACGAGCACGCGAGCCCGACCAAGACGGCTTGGGATGCGCATAGCGAGCGGCGCGGCGTATGCCGCGACTTCGCTCACCTCGCAATCACATTGTGTCGCTGCATGAATGTTCCGGCGCGCTACTGCACCGGCTATCTCGGCGACATCGGCGTGCCGCCCGACGATACACCGATGGATTTTTCCGCTTGGTTCGAGGCCTGTCTCGGCGGCCGCTGGTACACATTCGATGCGCGCCACAACAAACCACGCATCGGACGCATCTTGATGGCGCGCGGACGCGATGCCACCGACGTCGCGATCTTGACCTCGTTCGGCCCCTGCACGCTCGCGGGCTTCAAGGTTATCACCGACGAAGTGACGACGGCCGTACCGGCTGCGACGTAAAGACCGGCGCGCCTCGCGGGCCGCGATGCCGCTGGCCTTTACCGTTTCTCGTGCCGGCGCGTTGCGGCGGCAAGGCCGAACGCCGCGGCTACGGAGATCACGGCGCCGCTCGCCCATGGCAGCCCGGCCGCTATCGCATAAAGCCAGGTGCCGATCGCGGGCCCGGCGGCATCCCGCAAATCGGAGACGACTGAGAATGCCGCCTGATAGGTCGCCTGCGCGTTGCGCGGCGCAAGTTCGGTAATGATCGCCTGCACCAGCGGTCGCGACAGCATTTGCGACAGCGCAAACAGTGTCACGGCGATTACCAGCAGCGGCAACGCCGGCGCGATGAACAGGCAGGTAAGCGCGATCGCCTGCGCCGCACCGCCTATGAGCACGACGGCAAAGCCGCTCATGCGGGAGGTCGCCTGGGTCAGCGGCAATTGCAGCACCACGCCGAGCGCACCGGCATAAGTGAACAACCAACCGATGCCCGAGGCGCTCAGCGTGCCAGCCGCGTTGGCGTAGAGCGGCATCACCGCCTGAATCCAGCTTACAGCGATGTCCAGTGCGGCGACCGGCAGCAACAGCCCGGCAAGCCGTGGATCGCGGAACACCGCGGTCAGCGCAAGGAGCGATTCTTCATCATCGTCGTCGCCAAGAGCTGCGGACGGCGGGCGAGTTTCGGGCAGAAAGAATGCAACAACGAGCGCGCCAATCAGCAGCGTGGCGGCGGCGCCGAGAAAAACCAGTCCCAGCGAGTGCAGCGCCAGGATCGCGCCAAGCGCGGGGCCCGCCATGCTGCCGGCATTCGACATCACGCGGTTGACCGCGAAATGCTGGCGGCGCGCCTCGCTCGGCACGACATCGGCGATCACCGCCGCGGCGGTCGGATGCAGCACGCTCTCGAAGGCGCCGATTGTTAGCAGCGCCGCCGCGGCGGCGAGCGCACCGTGAACGAGGAACAGCAACACAAAGCCGAGGCCGACGCCGGAGGTCGAAACCAACAGCACGGGACGCCGGCCGACGCGGTCGGCAATGCCGCCCAGAAACGGCATCGCCAACAATTCGCCAGCGGCGTAGCAGCCGAGCAGAACGCCGATCCATTCGACCGGGATGCCGGCGACATTGTGTGCCCATATCGCAAAGAACGGCACGAGAATGCCGTCCGCGGCAGTGGCGGCAAAAAACAGAAACATGCCGACGCGGGCGACGCCCGGCGCGTTGGCAAAGGTAGTGATGGCGGCGGCGAAGATGTTGAAAAATCGCTTCACGTCGAAACTCCAATCGCGCAAAAGGCGCCGCCACGGGCGAGCGGCGAGCCCAAAAGCGCGTTGGCTGACGTGAACGCTTACGGCGCGCATTGCGGCGCGCGGTTTGCGTTTACCGCGAACCGCCGCGCCTCGCAAGTGCGACTAAAATATCGGGAACACGGCTTGTGACAGGTAGAGAAACAGCGCCGCGCCAAGCAGGCCGATCATCCCCGCCAGCGCCACGTCGAAACGCTCGCCGGGGCCTGTGACTTCGTCCTCGCTATCGATATCCTTCGTGGTCCGCACAAAGCGCCAGCCGGAGATCACGATGATCGCGATGCCGAGCACGATGAAAGCGAGCCCGGCGGCATTGGCTATGGCGCCGCCATGCGGGGCGATCTCTTGCTGCGCCGCCGCCGGTGCGGCGTATCTCAGGAACAGATCGAATTTCTCGATCACGAAGCCGAACGCCATGACGGCAATGGCGGTGCGGACCCAGGCGAGAAAGGTGCGCTCGTTGGCGGCGTGGTCGCTATAGCGCTTGATCATCGCAATGCCCCGCTGATGAATCGCGGCGCACTATAGCGCCGCGGCGTGCCGCACGCTTGGCGGAAAAGCGATAAATGGCGAGCCTTGAGCGGCGTGGCCTGAAAGACCCGCCGCGCCGAGCCGGTTTCATTAACGAGACGTAAATCGGTGTTGGCTACCTATTGGGCAGGGTGGATATCTGCTGGGCGGAAACGCGCGATGCTCCGGGTCTTAACCGGTTCTGCGGTTGAGCACGACTGGACTGTTATTGTTCTATGCGTCGTCGCTCTGCTGCTCGGCGCGATGATTCTGTTTTATCGCGGGCGCAACGGCAAAGACCGTCTGCTCGCGCTCACGCTCAACAACATGACCCAGGGCGTCGTGATGTTCAACACGGCAGGCCGCCTGCTCGTCGTCAATGACCGCTATCTGGCAATGTACGGTCTGTCGCCCGAGACCGTTAAGCCCGGCGCGCATGTCCGGGACATCGTTCGTCATCGATTCAAATCCGGTAGCCTGGACCGCGATCCGGCGCAGTATTGCGCGGAGCTTCTGGAAAACATGATCGCCAGAAAAGTCGTGAGTTTCGTCGCCGAAGCCAAGGACGGGCGGGCCATTTCGGTGGTCAATCGCGCCATCCCGGGCGGCAAATACTGGGTCGGCACCCATGACGACATCACCGAGCGCCGCGCGGCGGAGCAGAAGAACGCTTTGCTCGTCGAGCAGGAAGCGCGCCGCGCCGTGGTCGACGAAGCGATCGTCTGGTTTCGCGGCAGCGTCGAGGGCGTGCTCGCGACCGTCACCGAAAGCGTTGCGGCGATGAAAGCGACCGCTAGTGTGCTGTCGGCGACTTCGAACGAGACCTCCGCGCATACCACCGGCGCGGTGCGCACCTCCAACGATGCGTTCGCCGGCGTTGAGACCGCCGCCACCGCGGCGGATGAATTGTCGAAATCGATCGCCGAGATCAATCGCCAGCTCGGCAGCGCCAGCGCCGTGGTGCGCGCCGCCACGGAAGAAGCGCAATCGACCAATGCCGTGATCGGCAGCCTTGCCCAGGCGGCGCAAAAGATCGATGACGTCGTCAAGCTCATCCAGAGCGTGGCCGGGCAGACCAACCTGCTCGCGCTCAACGCCACCATCGAAGCGGCGCGCGCCGGCTCAGCCGGCAAAGGCTTTGCCGTCGTCGCTTCCGAAGTCAAAGCGCTTGCGGTGCAGACCGCAAAGGCGACCGACGACATCGCCGCCCAGATCGCGGCGGTGCAATCGGCGACGCAAAGCGCGGTTCGCGCCATCGCTAGCATCAGCGGCCGCATGGAGGAAGTCCGGCAATTCACCTCGGCGATCGCGACCTCGGTCGAGCAACAAAACGCCGCGACCGCCGAGATTTCGGACAATGTCGCCGCCGCCGCGGCGGGCACGCAATCGGTGGTCGCCGTGCTGCGGCGTGTCTCCGGCGCCATTGCCGATATGAGCAACTCGGCGGATACGGTGTTGACGGCATCCGGCGCTGTTGAGAAGGCAGCCGACAGCTTGCGCAGCAGCGTCGACGGCTTCCTTCGCAAAGTCGCGATGTAATTTTCTACGACACGCGCGCGCGCTTCGGCTCGATGGCGATCCGCGCAAACGTCGACATGATTTTCAATCCGGCTCTGACCGATCCGCGCAACGATCCGGCGACCTTGGATTGCCCGCCGATGCGGCGCCGGTAGCCGACCGGCAGTTCGCGCACGCGCAAACCTGAGCGCGCCACCCGCATCTGCATTTCGAGATTCCAGCCATAGGTCATTTCGCGCATGCCCAGCGCCAGCAAGGTGTCGCGGCGGATGGCGCGGAAGGCGCACATATCGGTATAGCGCACGCCATAGAGCAGTCCGACGAGCCGTCCGGCAATGAGGCCGGCGAGAATCTGGTGCGAGGACATGCTGCCCGGCTCGCGCTCGCCGCGGGCTCGCGAGGCGACGACGAAATCGAAAGTGCCGGCGCGGATCGGCGCGACCAATACCGCGATCGCCGCCGGATCGTCCGCGCCGTCGCCGTCCATGAAGACGACAATGTCGGCTTCTGCCGCCGCTTGCGCCCCGGCGAGACAGGCGCGTCCATAGCCGCGGCCGGCCGCGATCACCGTGGCGCCGGCGGCGCGCGCGCGTTCCGGCGTGCCGTCGGTGCTGCCACCGTCGGCGACGATCACCTGATCGACGATATCGCGCGGCAGTTCGCCGACAACGGTCGCGATGGATTCGGCTTCATTGAAGGTCGGAATGACCACGGCCACACCGCCCGGGCGCGGCGGCATCGTTAAAGGCTCCACCGCAATCCGCAGCCGGCGCAGGCGTCCGGCGGCTTGTTGGAGAGCAGCGCCTTGCGGAAATCGCTATAAGCGGGACCGGTCCAGATTTCGCGCAAGCTCTGCTGGGTGGCATCGCCGAGCGTGTAATTCTCGTAGCCGCGCTGGGAAAACGGCGCGATGCAGCACGGCAGCGCGCGGCCATTGGCGGTGAAATACATCACCGTCCACGGCCGGCGGCACAGCGACCATGGCGAGCCGTTATCGCCGCGCTTGAGGCTGACGCCGGGCTCCGACGCGCCGCCCGATGCGCTGAAGGTGACGCCGAGCGATTTGGCAAGCGCCGTGGCCCGATCGATATGGATCGCCTCGTCGCCGGAGAGCTGCTCGTACAGCGCCTGATCCGGCCGGGCGAGCCCGATGGCGTCATCGTTGAAGAAAACCAGACGCTGCAGATGCACTTCCTTGACGCCGGTCTCCGCCGCAACGCGGACAAAATCCGGCAACTCCTCGATGGTTTCGCGCAAGCCCGTGAGCCAGGCCGAAACCCGCGGCTTTAAGTGACCCTCGCGCTCCTGCAGTTCGCGGAAGGCGCGCACATTCTTGAGGATGCGGTGGAAATAATTCTTGCCGCGGACGGCGAGATAGGATTTTGCATTCGCCGCGTCGAATGAGACGCGCAGTTCATCCAGCTCGGCGGCAATCAGCGCCCGGCCGTTTTTTTCGTTAAGCACGGTGCCGTTGGTATTGAAAAGGACATAGCTGCCGCGATCCTTGAGATAGCGCACCATGCGCGGCAGATGCTTGACGAGCATCGGCTCGCCGACGCCGTGCAGCACCGCGCGATGCAGATGCGGAATCTGATCGACGATGGAGGTGAACAGCTCCCAGCTCATGTCGGCCGGCGGCTCGAGCTCGGCATAAGTACGCGGGCAAGTCGTGCACAACAGATTGCAGCGGTTGGTCGTTTCCAGATAAAGGCAAACCGGCTCGTGCTCGGGGATTTCGCTATCCGCCTGCACGCTCTCGAAATAGCGCTTGGGATCGACGGTTCGTTTTGTTTTCGACGGTTGCCGGTTCGTCGCCGCGCTTTGCATTATGGTTTCATCCCTTGAATTGGCCGGCTGGAGCGGTACACCGCTCACGCGCGCATCTCGTCAACTTGCATCGCTCGACCGGCCCGGCGGTCGAATTCATGCCAAAGCTTGCTGATCAATTTTGCCGTCTGGGCGGCGTAATGCGGCGGCTGCGCAGCGGCCCGCGGCCGCGAGTCGCCGCCGCATAGCTCGCCGTAAAGCCTGTGCAAGCCATCGACGTCGTCGACATCGTACCAGACCGGCAAAAGGTGAACTTCGAGACCGATCTCGCGCGCCCGCACCAGCGTCTGCTCGGCGACGCGCTCGGTGCTCCAGGCAATGTCTTCGAACATGCGGCGGTGCGCAGTTTTCAGTCCCAACAGATAATATCCGCCATCGCTTGACGGGCCGAGCACGGCGCGATCGCCCGGCTGGGCCAGCACTGCCGCGGTTTCGATCAAAAGCGCCGTCGGCAAAGTCGGACTGTCGGAATTGAGCACGACGGCGGAGCTGTGACCGCGCGCCAGAATTTCCCGAATTGTATGGAACAAACAATCGCCGAAATTCGGCAGCCAGGCGCCGAGCAAATCGATGGCCGCCGGCAAGGTGCGGCGAAAGAAGTCTTCAGACCCGGGCGGCCCGTATGCGGCATAACCGGCGATGCCGCCATGCGGCGCAGCGTGCCGGGCGGCCAGCAGGACATTATCGGCGACGTCCTGGAGAAAGGCGGTGTTGAGGTCAGCCGCTTCATCGAAAGTCAGCGGCGGCACCAGACGCGTCTTGGCGCGGCCCGGCGCCGAGGCTTTCGCCATGAAAGCGATGCCGCAACGGGCCGCATCGCTGGGTGTCTGAGTCCCGGCTGATTGGTCCGCAACAAATTTGTCGTTGAGACGGTCCGCGCGATTCATGCGATGCCCCCGGGAATAACGCCAACGACGCGCCAGTCTTGGGATGCCAAATTTCCCCGTGAAGCGCCAATCACTTCCGGCTCACAGCTATCAAGTCGCCAAACACCGAAAAGTTATTCTCTTCACTAAGTCGTGATCGCGAACCGCCCGCTTAGCGCCGGGCCAGCGCCACGCTGATGCTGTCGGCACTGGCAAGCACTGTCGCATCCGTTCCCTGCCAGATCGGTGCGGCGGCATATTCACTGCGCGCCATATCAAGCGATGCCACCTGGCGGCCCAGCATGCCGACGACTTCGACCGGCACGGCAACAGGGCGTGCGCCCCAGCCGAACCACCCGTCATACGATACGATGAGCTGGATTTTGTTCTGCGGCGTCCGCACCACCTCCTGGACGTAGCCCAGCGTGCGATCGCTGTCGTCGAGCACCGGCAGACCGATGAGGTCGGCGACGCGCACCGGCTGTGGAAAACGCCGGCGCATGCGCTCTTCCATGGCCATCGGGTTGCCCACATCGCCGGTGCCGGTCGGCGGCACCATCGCCTGCGCGACCAGGAATGCCGGATCCGAAATCGCTGTAAGCGGCGCCGCCGTTGCCGGCACGATCGCACCGCATGCGCAGACAAACGCCAAACCAAGCGCGGAAAGCTGCAACTGCATGTTAGGTCTCCTCCCGATCAACAATGCCACGCGAATTTGTGAAGCCGCCGTGCTTGCGAACAAAAAATTGCAACCGTAGTGTCGCGCGGCGATGAGCTAACACGACCCGACCCATTCGAGCGAATCAAGCCCGCGAGGCACGCGGGCTGTCGATACCGTACCGCCGTTACAGTTCTGTGTAGAAATCAACAATCGCGGAATGCTCGATGTCGAAGCCGGCCGTCAAATCGCCAGAGCCCATGGAGCATCGCCTCCACCCACTGCCGCTGCGCATCATGCATTGGATCAATGCGGTCGCCATTTTCATCATGATCGGCAGCGGCTGGAAGATCTACAACGACGACGTGATCTTCGGTTTTTTGCATTTCCCCGATGCCCTCGTGATCGGCAAATGGGCGCAGTACGGTCTGCAATGGCACTTCTTTGGCATGTGGATTTTCGTGCTCAACGGCATCGCCTATTTCAGCTACGGCATTGCGACCGGGCGATTTCGGCGAAAGCTGTTTCCAATCTCGCCGCGGGAATTATTTGCGACAATCGGCGACGCGTTGCGATTTCGCCTCGCTCACGATGACCTGACGCACTACAACGCCGTGCAAAAAATTCTTTATCTCGGCGTCATGACGGTCGGCGTTCTCATCGTGATTTCCGGCCTGGCGCTGTGGAAGCCCGTGCAATTTTCCGCGCTTGCCGATCTGTTCGGCAGTTTTCAGACCATCCGGCTAGTGCATTTCCTTTGCATGTCCGCCATCGTGGCGTTTGTCCTGGTGCATGTGACGCTCGCATTGCTGGTGCCGAAAAGCCTGGTCGCCATGCTGACCGGCGGACCTGTCGTCGATGACGAGGAGCCGAACGGCGCTGCGGCGCCCGAGGTCAAGGCGATGCACTGATGTCGATTCGAACCCGCACGCCATCGCTGTTTCGCCCGCGCCAGCCGATCGATCAGAGCGTGCTCACCGAAAATCGGGCGCTGGTCGAGGCCATCGATCGCCGCGGCATCCTGCGCGGGGCAGTCAGTCTCGGCGCGCTGACCATGCTCACAGGCTGCGACGTCTCGGAGAACGATTCCGTGCAGAAGGTCTTGCGCACGGTGTCGGCGTGGAACGACCGCGTCCAGGAAACGATCTTCCGGCCGAACCATCTGGCGCCGACCTTTAGCCCGTCGCAGGTGGTCAAACCGCCGCGCTTTAACGCCTATTACGATATCGAGGACGTCAAGCCGATCGACGGCGCGACCTGGCAATTGCAATTGGCCGGCCGCATCGACGACAAGCGGCCGTGGACCGCGCAACAGATCTACCAGTTGCCGGAACAGGACATCATCATCCGCCATGTCTGCGTCGAGGGATGGGACTATATCGGGCAATGGTCCGGGCCGAACTTGCGCAACTTTCTCCAGCGTGTCGGCGCCGACCTGACTGCGAAATACGTCTACTTCATCTGTAACGACGATTATACCGAGAGCATCGACATGCCGACTGCGCTGCACCCGCAGACGATCCTCGCCACCAAATACGCCGGCGACACGCTCGCCGATCCTTTCGGCTATCCGCTGCGGCTGCGCACTTCGACCAAGCTCGGCTACAAGAATGCCAAGTGGATCAAGGCGATCGAGGTGACCAACGATTTCCGCGAGACGTTCTGGAGCAAGCAGGGCTTTAACTGGTTCGCCGGAATTTAGAGCGTGATCCCGAAAAGTGGATACCGGTTTTCGGAAAAGATCATGCTCAAACAAGAGGCTAGAGCGTCAATCGATTCAATATGAAGCGATTGCGCTCTAGTGCCGCGCGGCGCCTGAAGCTGCTCTCGTGTAGATGCGCCAGCGGCCGTCGCGCGTTTCCGCCAAATGATAATCGGGACTTGAGGCGAACGGGTCGTTCGTCCAGGCGCCATCCTGCGGCACGACGACGACAACATCGCAGGCGAACTGCTTTGCCATGGCGTTGACGTCGTCGGGCGCGGCCTGGCCGGCGAAGACGCGGATGAACTGCGTATTGATCGCCTCGCGGCGTGGCGGCGGCAGCGGCGCGAAGGCGAGCGCCAATTCCCGCCCGGCAAAGCAGGAACTGCGATTGCCGAGCAGTGCCCAGGAGATGTTTGCCGGCCACCCTGTGATATCCTGCAAGAACAACGGATTATTGGCGACGCGCGCGGTAGGCGCGGCATAACGGCGGACCGCGGACCACAATTCCGGCGTTTGCGCGAAAATCGCGGCATCCGGCACCGGCGTCCCGGCGATATTGGCTTGGACGATCCTTATGGTGTCGGGCAGGCTGAGAACGAGCCCGCCGAGCGCCACAGCGACGATCAGCACGCGACGTGAAGACAGCCACATCATGCCCGCCGCCGCGCTCACGATCAGGACCATGGCGGCGGGCAGCACCGCGCGCATCGCGAGATCGTTATTGTCGCCGAGCGTACCGACGAGAAGCCACGACACGCAAAGACCCGTGGCCGCAAGCACGATAAGCACCGTCACGGTGGTCTTTTCCGGTCCGGCCGTAGCGCCGCGCCGCATGACCACGAAGGCGATCAGCCCTGCGACGTAGGTCGCCGGAAATTCGATCGGCAGCAGAATGAACCAATAGGCCGCCCAATCCAGTGCACGGCGCAAGCTTATCGGGAACATGTCGCCGAGCACTTCGAAATGATGCAGCACGATCGGGCTGCCGCCGCCGCGGGCCGCCACGGTCGCGACCTGTTCGAGAATAAATGGCGCCGCAAGCAGGACCGCGAGTGCGGCGGCGAGTGCCAATCCGGTTGCGATGCGGACGCGCCGGGCCGGTGCTTGCCCGGCAAGCAGGACCGGCGCCGCCGCCAGCGCCGCGAGCGCAAACGTCACCCCGCCGACATAAGAGGAACTCTCAAAGCCAGCGACCACGACTAGCACCAGCGTCAAGAGCACCGCAAGGTTTTGCCGCTGGGCATACTGGACGATGAGCAGCATTGCCGTGACCACGCAGGAGGCCGACATCAGATGCTGCGGCACCCAGGCGGATTGAAACAGCCAGCCGGCAAAGCCGCTGGGCGACGCCAGGAACGGTTCGAGGCCTTGGCTTGCGAATAACCCGCGCAAAACCGGGCGGAGCGAAGTCGCGGCCGCCATGCCGACAACGGCCAGCGCCGCGCCCGATCGGTTGGTGAGCCAGACGGCGACGCTCATCATCAAGACGAGCGAGGCGAAAGCGGTGAACCAGGTCAATCCGATATCCGCTTCCCAGCCGGTCGCGCGCAGCGGCAGCGCCAGCTCCGCGGCGCTGAAGTGCCAGAGGTAGTAGTAGGCGAGACGGCCCGCCGCGCCGAATTCCCCGAACACGGGATTGACCGGCGGCAGGCCCTGCCGCGTGATGGCATCGATGATGGCAATTTTGGAATGGTCGAAGATCGGATCCGCAAGACGCACCCCGTCCGCCGAAATTTTCGGAACGATCGCGACGGCGGGCACCAGCGCAAGCACCGCCGCGGCCGCGTAGCTCCAGGGCGGTATGGTTGGCGTAGGCCCGGCGTCTACCGGTGACGGGTAGAGCAGCAGCGAGCCGCCGCCGATGGCGAGGCAAAGCGCGGCGATGCCGACAACCTTCGGCAAAGAAAATCCGATCAGGATGAGGATCGGCAGCGACGCTGAGCTAAAGACCGCCCAGCCGACGACCGGCGAAGCGCCGAGCGCCAGCACGCGCGGCAACAGACGGCGGGTAACGGCATAACCCAGTACCGTCCAGAACGCGGTCGCCAGCAACGCGCATAGAACAGCATTGACCGGCGATGCCATCGGAACACCAAGCCCCGAGTCGCGTCAGACTCGATTTGCCAGCTAATCCGGTCTCTTGAGGGGAGTCGAACGATTAATTGATTGTTGCAGGCGACAAAGTCGAGCGGCGGCTTTAGCGAACCGGAGTTGATCCGCTTTCGCATTTGCTGACGATGCTGGTCCAATTCTCGACGGCTTGTCTGGCCTCGCGGACTGCTTCAGCAAACGCGTCCTCTTTCTTGTAGTAGAGGCGCCATTGACCTTTGTCGTACATCTCGACGAGATGAGACAACGCCCGCCGCGCGGTGAACAGGTTGCGTTCGGCGTTGCTGCGCTGGATGTCTGCAGTGGATGACTTAGTCATGGATTGGCATTCTGCCCGAAAGACGTAAAGATTGAATCAAAACGGCCTTGGCACCACCACATTCCGGTTTCCCCTGGAAACACAGTAGCTTCCAGCTTATCCAAGAATAAAAGTTTCCTTGCTTATCCACGAATAATTAACCAAGAGTTAAACGTAGGGGTTGCGGCCGGCGAAGCCGGGCTGACGGCGGAACTACTGGCGGAATTTCATTGGAACCCGTAAGTTCCGGCAGAGGTGTTGCTTCACTCCGGAGGCCGGTATGAATTGCCCTGACCGGCGGATCAGCGAATATCTCGACAGGCCGGACTCGCCTCGCAAATCCACTGCGCGGGTCATTCGTGGCGGCCGCATTCCCGGCCTCATCAGCTTCATCACGGGCGCGGTTTTGCTCGGCACCTCAGGCATCGCCCATAGCGGCCCTTGCACGGAGCAAATCGCCCAGGTGGACGCGCTCGTCAGCACCGCGGCACCCGGTCCCGAAAGCGGCCCGACCGGTCCGCAGACGCTGGGCGCGCAGCTTCATTTCCAGCCGACACTGGCCGATGTTGCGCACGCCGAGCGTGCCGCCAACAAGGACGCCGCCGCCGCGCTTGCTCGCGCGCGAAAGGCGGATGCCGCAGGCGACGCCGCCGGATGCAAAGCGGCGCTCTGTGAGGCAAAGCGCCTCTACGACATCGATCAATAAACGAGCTGTCCGTCATTGCGAGCGGACCGAAGCAATCCAGGCGGCAATGAAGCTTCTGGATTGCTTCGTCGTGGAGCTTGTCATCGGGCCGGCCACTTCGGGCCGGACCCGTTGGCTCCTCGCAATGACGGATGCTCAATAAGCTTCTTCGGTATAGATCGGGTCGACCGAGCCGCCCCAGGGACCGTGGAACTTGTCGAGGAGTTCCTGCGCCGGCGTGGTGCCGCGCGCGAGGCGATCGTCCAGCACTTCGAGGTAGCGCGTCTCGTCCTGGCCGCTGCTATCGATGCGCTTCCGCCGCATCAGCCCGGCGTGCGCGAGTTTGAGAGCTTCCGTCGCGATTTCGAACACGGTGCGGCCGCCAAGCTTCGCGGCAAGCCCCTGTTTGGGCACATCGTCGCGAAGCTTTTGGCGTTGTTCGACGGTCCAGGGCTTGACCAGATCCCATGCCGCATCGAGCGAGGCATCGTCATAAAGAATGCCGGCCCAAAACGCCGGCAGCGCCAACAGGTTCGGCAGCGAACCGGAATCCGTGCCGCGCATTTCGAGATAACGCTTGAGCCGCACCTCCGGGAAGATGGTGCTCAGGTGGTTGGCCCAGTCGGAAATGGTGGCATGCGCGCCCGGCATCGCCGGCAACTTGCCCGCCAACAGATCGCGGAATGATTGGCCGGAGGCGTCGACATAGTCGTCGCCGTGCTTGACGAAATACATCGGCACGTCGAGCGCATAGTCGACCCAGCGCTCGAAGCCCATGCCCGGCTCGAATACCCACGGCAACATGCCGGCACGCGCATTGTCGGTGTCGCGCCAGATTTCCGAGCGGAACGAGAGATAGCCGTTGGGCTTGCCCTCGGTGAACGGTGAGTTGGCAAACAGCGCCGTCGCCACCGGTTGCAGCGCGATCGAAACGCGCAGCTTCTTGACCATGTCGGCTTCGGACGAGAAGTCGAGATTGGTCTGCACGGTGCAGGTGCGGTACATCATGTCGAGCCCGAGCGAGCCTACTTTCGGCATGTAGGCGGTCATGATCGCATAGCGCCCCTTGGGCATTTTCGGCATCTCGGCGCGCGTCCAACTCGGCGTCATGCCGATGCCGAGAAAGCCAATGTGCAACGGCAGCGCCACCTCGCGCACCTGCGCCAGATGCGCCATCAGCTCGCTCGAGGTCTGATGCACGGTTTTCAGCTGCGCGCCGGACAGTTCGAACTGTCCGCCCGGCTCGAGCGAGATCGCGCCGCCGCCGGTGACGTCGAACAGGCCGATGACGTTTTCGCCTTCCATGATCGGTTGCCAACCGAGCAGGTGCTCCATGCCTTCGAGCAACGCGCGGATGCCGCGCCGGCCCTCATAAGGCACCGGCCGATGACCCTCCAGCGTGAAAGCGAACTTCTCGTGCTCGGTGCCGATATGGAATTGCGATTTCGGTTTAGCGCCCTGGGCGAGCCAATGCACGAGTTCGTCGCGCCGCTCGATCGGCGTCAGGTCGACTTGATCACGCGCCATGCAGGGTCCCGGGAAAAATCGGCGCGACCTTACACGCGGCGCGCGGCGAAGGGCAATCTGGCCTGATATGAATTATGCGACGACCCTGTTATGCGACAGCCTTGTTATGCGACGGCCTTGCGCTTTTCGGGCGGAAAGCGGCGATAGAACGTGTCGCCCTTTTTCGCCATGTCGAGCAGGAGCTTGCACGGCTGGAAGCGATCGCCGCAGGTCTTGGCGAAGCCGTTGCACAAATCGACAAAGGCTTTTATGCCCATGCCGTCGATATAGGAGATGGTGCCGCCGGTAAACGGCGCGAAGCCGAAACCGAGGATCGAGCCGACATCGGCTTCGCGGACGTCGGTGACCACGTCTTCCTCGACGCAGCGGGCGGATTCGAGCGCCTGGATCGCAAGGAGCCGCTGTTCGAGCGTGGCAATGTCGATGGTGTCGGGGTCGAGCTTTACCGGCTGCAAGTCGGCGAGCCCCGGCCACAACCGCTTCGGCGCGTTCTGCGGATAGTCATAAAAGCCCTTGCCGTTCTTGCGGCCGTAGCGCCCGCGCTTCTCCACCATGTCTTCGAGCAGCGCCTTTTGCCGCGGGTCGATCGCCTTCGCGCCGAGATCGGCTTCGGTCGCCTTGAGAATCTTCCAGGCCAGATCGACGGCGACCTCGTCGTTGAGCGAGAGCGGTCCGACCGGCATGCCGGCCATGCGCCCGACATTCTCGATCATCGCCGCCGGCACGCCCTCGGTCAGCATCAGATGGCCTTCGCGAATATAGGTGCCGACCACGCGCGACGTATAAAAGCCGCGCGAATCGTTGACCACGATCGGCGTCTTGCGGATCGTGCGCACGAAGTCGAGCGCAGTCGCGAGCGCGGCATCGCCGGTCTCTTTGCCCATGATGATTTCGACCAGCATCATGCGCTCGACCGGCGAGAAAAAGTGAATGCCGATGAAGCGGGCGTGATCCTTTAACGCGGCGGCAAGCGAGGTGATCGGCAGCGTCGAAGTATTGGAGCCGAAGATCGCCTGGTCGCCGATCACGTTCTGCGTCCGTGAAATCACCTCTTCCTTGACCTTGCGATCCTCGAACACCGCCTCGACGACGAGATCGCAATCCTTCAGCGCGACGTAATCGGCCGACGGCGTGATGCGCGCCAGCACGGTGTCGCGTTCGGCCGTGGTGGCGCGGCCGCGATTGACCTGTTCGGTCATTAGCTTCTGCGAATGCGCCTTGCCCTTTTCGGCGGTTTCCGGATCCTTGTCGATGAGCACGACGTCGAGCCCGGCAAGGGCGCTGACATAGGCGATGCCGCCGCCCATGAATCCGGCGCCGAGCACGCCGATCTTCTTTAACGCCTTAACCGGAATATTGGCCGGACGCCGGGCGCCCTTGTTGAGCTCGCCCATCGAGACGAATAGCGTCCGGATCATCGCCGCCGCCTCCGGCGAGCGGAGAATCTTAGCGAACCAGCGGGATTCCACCCGCAGCGCCTGATCCATCGGCAGCTGCAAGCCCTCATAGACGACTTGCATGATCGCGCGTGCGGCTGGGTAATTGTCGTAGGTTTCGCGCCGGTAAATGGCGTTCGCCGGCGGGAACACCATCATGCCGGCTTTCGAATAGACCGGTCCGCCCGGCAGCTTGAAACCGTCGACATCCCACGGCGCTTTGGCCGTCGGACCGGTCTTGATCCACTCCTTCGCCGCTTTGATGAGATCGTCGGCCGGCATCACGGCATCGACGAGCTTCATCGCCTTGGCGCGATTGAGCGCAAGCTGGTCGCCCTTGAGCAAAAACTGCAGCGCGTCCTGCGGCGGCAGCATGCGGGAAATGCGCTGGGTGCCGCCGGCGCCCGGGAACAAACCAACCTTGACTTCAGGCAGACCGAGCCGGGTCTTGGCGTTATCGGCGGCGATGCGGTGATGGCAGGCCAGCGTAAGCTCGAAGCCGCCGCCCACGGCGGTGCCGTTGATCGCGGCGACCCATGGTTTGCCGGAGGTTTCAATGCGCCGGCAGAGCAGCGACCATTTGCGGCTCTCCTCGAAGAACCGCAGCATTGCGGTCTCCTCGCCGAGCGACGCCACCAGTTCCTTGAAGGTGCGGCTCAGCGCCTCCAGCATGGTGAGATCGGCGCCGGCGCAGAACGTGTCCTTGCCCGAGGTGATGACCACGCCCTTGACCGCGCCGTCGGTCGCAAGCTCCTCGACGATCGCTGAGAGCTCGGTCATCGCGGTAACGTCGATGACGTTCATGGTGCGCCCCGGCGCATTCCAGGTAACGAGCGCAATCCCCTCGCCGTCGATGTCGAGGGTGAAGGCGGTATAGGTCGTCTTGCTCTCAGCCATAGGGTTCGCCGTTCTTGTGCGTGTAGCGCGCGCCTTTGTCGTCGCGGATCACCAGCATGTCGACGTCCGGGTATTCGACGCGATCGTGTTTGGAGCGCGTGCCTATTTCGAGATAGAGCGCGTCGCTGTTGCTCCGGTTGACGAGATGATGCCCGTTGGGATTGTCGGCCTTGAAGCCGGCGGCATCGCCCGCGCGCAGCACGGTCTCGCCGCGGTCCTCGATCAGCACCACTTCGCCTTGCAGCACATAGACAAGCTCGTCTTCTTTTTGGTGCCAGTGCCGCAGCGCGGAAGCCGCACCGGGCTTGAGTGTCGTCAGATTGGCGCCGAACTGGTCGAGGCCCGCGGCATTGCCCAGCCGCTTCCTCTCACGGCCATGAACCACGCGGTCGAACGGCGCCGGATAATTGGTGCGGGCCTCGGTCGGCAGCTTGGCGATGTCGATCTTGGGCATCTATTCACACCCGCTCGATGATCGTTGCAGTGCCCATGCCGGCGCCGATGCAGAGCGTTACAAGTCCGGTCGAAACATTGCGCCGCTCCATTTCGTCGACCAGCGTGCCGAGAATCATCGCGCCGGTAGCGCCGAGCGGATGACCAAGCGCGATGGCGCCGCCATTGACGTTGATCTTCGATGAATCGAGGTCGAAGGCATGCATGAAGCGCAACACCACCGCCGCGAAAGCTTCGTTGATCTCGATGAGATCGATATCGGAAAGCTTCATGCCGGCCGACTTCAGCACCTTCTTGGTGACGTCGATCGGGCCGGTCAGCATCAAAGCCGGATCGGAGCCGATATTGGCGAAGGCGCGCACGCGCGCGCGCGGTTTGAGGCCCGCTTTGTTGCCGGCATTTTTGTTGCCGATCAGAACCGCCGCCGCGCCGTCGACGATGCCGGAGGAATTGCCGGCGTGATGCACGTGGTTGACGAATTCGACTTCCGGATGGGCCTGGATGGCGACCGCATCGAAGCCGCCGAGCTCACCCATCTGCACGAACGCGGGTTGCAGCGCGGCAAGCGACTGCATGGTCGTGCCCGGACGCATGTGCTCGTCCTTGGCCAGGATGGTCAGGCCGTTGACGTCTTTGACCGGCACCACCGAACGGTTGAAGCGGCCTTCGTCCCATGCCGTGGCCGCACGTTTCTGGCTTTCGACCGCATAGGCGTCGACGTCGTCGCGGGAAAATCCGTATTTGGTCGCGATCAGATCGGCGGAAATACCCTGCGGCAGGAAATAATGGGCAACCGCGATCGAGGGATCGACCGCCCAGGCGCCGCCGGACGCCCCGATGCCGACGCGGCTCATGGATTCGACGCCGCCGCCGACCGCCATCTCCTGCTGCCCGGACATGACCTGGGCCGCGGCAAAATTCACGGCGTCGAGGCCGGATGCGCAGAAGCGATTGATCTGCACGCCCGGCACGCCGTTGCCATAGCCGGCAACCAGCGCCGCGGTACGCGCGATATCGGCGGCAGCCTCGCCGACCGGGTCGACGACGCCCATCACCACGTCATCGACCAGAGTGGTGTCGAGCTTATTGCGATCCTTGATGGCGCCGAGCGCCTGGCTCGCCAGATTGAGCGCGGTGACCTCGTGCAGCGAACCGTCGACTTTGCCGCGGCCGCGCGGCGTGCGCACGTGATCGTAGATGAATGCGTCGGACATCGGTCCATCTCCTGATCCTTTCCCGGCGCGGGAAAGGCAAAATCGCTAAAACGCCTCTGCCGGCAGCGCCATGGTGCTCGCGGCGCCGGCTTTGATGCGCGCCAGATGCGTCGTTGCCGCGGGCAGCATCCTCTCCATAAAGAAACGGGCCGTCGCCAACCTCTCCGTCATGCGCGCCGCTCCGTATCCTGCCGCCGCGGCTTTGGTCTTCGCCGCATCGACGATGAGGCACCACATATAGCCGAGCCCGACCAGGCCGAAGAGATGCATATAGTCAGTCGCGCCGGCGCCGGCATTGTCGGGATTGCCCAGCGCGTTCTGCAAAAACCACATGGTTGCCTGCTGCAATTCGCCGAGCGCCTGGCCCAGCGGGGTGACATAGGGCGCCATATCCTTGTCCGTGCCCCGCTCCTTGATGTAGGCCGTGACCTCGCCGAAGAAGGCCTGCAAGGCGCGGCCGCCGTCTTTCGGCAGCTTGCGCCCAACGAGATCGAGCGCCTGAACGCCGTTGGCGCCCTCGTAAAGCATGGCGATGCGCGCATCGCGCACGAATTGTTCCATGCCATGCTCGGCGATGTAGCCGTGACCACCGAAGACCTGCTGCGCCGAGACGGTATTGGCAAAGCCCTGATCCGTCAGCATGCCTTTAATCACGGGCGTCAGCAGGCTCACCTGGTCGTCGGCCGCCTGTCGCTCCTTTTCGTCTTGCGAGCGGTGGGCAACATCGTGCTTGAGCGCGATCCAAAGCACGAGCGCGCGCGCCGCCTCGTTGAAGGCGCGGATGCTCAACAGCATGCGGCGCACGTCCGGCTGCACGATGATCGGATCGGCGGGTTGTTGCGGAAATTTTGCCCCGGTCAACGCGCGGCCGGCGAGGCGCTCCTTGGCATAGGCGGCGGCGTTCTGATAGGCGACTTCCGACATCGCCAGCCCCTGCACGCCCACGCCGAGCCGCGCCTCGTTCATCATCACGAACATGGCCTGCAGGCCGCGGTTCGGCTCGGCGATCAGCCAACCGGTCGCGCCGTCGTAATTCATCACGCAGGTCGCATTGCCGTGAATGCCCATCTTCTCCTCTATCGAGCCGCAGGAGACTGCGTTGCGCGCGCCGAGCTTGCCGTCGGGCCCGGACAGGAATTTGGGAACGACGAACAGCGAAAGTCCGCGCGTGCCTTGCGGGGCACCCTCGATGCGCGCCAGCACCAGATGAACGATGTTCTCGACCAGATCGTGCTCGCCGGCGGAGATGAAAATCTTGGTCCCCGTGATCTTGTAGCTGCCGTCGGGCTGCGGCGCGGCGCGGGTGCGAACCAGACCGAGATCGGTGCCGCATTGCGGCTCGGTGAGATTCATGGTGCCGGCCCATTGGCCGCCGACGAGTTTTGGCAGGTACAGCGCCTTCTGCTCGGGCGTTCCGTGGGCCAACAGCGCCGCGATCGCTCCCTCGGTGAGGCCCGGATACATGCCGAAGGCCATATTGGCCGAACAGAGGAATTCGTTGATCGCCTGCGCCAGGACGACCGGCAGGCCCTGGCCGCCGAATTCGGTGGGCGCCGAAAGGCCAATCCAGCCGCCATCGGTGAGCTGTTTGTAGGCCGCTTTGAATCCAGTCGGCGTGGTGACGCTGCCATCGTCGTGCCGGCGGCAGCCCTCTTTGTCGCCGACGCGGTTGAGCGGGGTGAGCACTTCCTCGGAGAATTTTGCCGCCTCGGCCAGCACCGCTTCGATCAGATCGGGGGTTGCCTCGGCGAAACCCGGCAGATTGTTGTAGCGGTCGAGATGGAACACGTCGCTCAGCAGGAACATCACGTCGTCGACGGGAGCCTTGTAGCTCGGCATGACGTCCCTCCCCGCGTCGCGTCCGCCCGTATCGGGCCGGATCAACCCAGCTAGCGTAACTGATTCACGACAGCGCGACGACGGCGATTTGGAACATCGCTGGATTGCGGCGCAAAGCCTTGCAATCGTGCGCCAAACGGCCATTCGGCCGATTTATTAACCGCTTGTTTACTCTAATCCGGAAAAGTCCATTCCGAGGACAGAAGACCGCGCCCCCGCTTCGTCTGTTAACGAGCCGAGTACGAGCCAAGTCATCTATCGGGTCGAGGCTCAAGACAGGGCCATCTCGTTCCTCCGGATGTGGTTTGGGCGCAATGAAATCTGGCGGTCCGTGGAATCTCAGAGGTCTCCGTCCAGAAACACGCGAAGCCGCCCGCGACGCCGCGCGCCGGTCGGGCATGTCGGTTGGGGAATGGCTCAACAGCGTCATCCAGCGCGGCGACGACGAACACGGCGAGCCGATGCGGTCCGCTAATGACTACGACGACGACGACGACGGCTGGCGAGACGATCGCCCCGACCACCGTCGCGCGCCGCGCCCGCCGCGGCGGCGGCGTGACCGCGATTATGAGCGCGAGATTGGCAGCGAGCGCGAAACCGCGCTTGCCCGCGAGGAATTCGGCGAAGTCAACGACCGCCTCGATAGATTGACACATCAGTTGGAGCGGATGGCGCGGACCGACGCCCCGCGTCTCACTGGCGCTCCAGCGCCCTATCGCGGACGCCCCGCGCCGGCCGCGCGGCCGCGACCCGGCAATCGACCACCGGCCAGTGATCCCTCCATGGCGGTCGACGATGCCGTCGCCGAAATCGCCGAACGTCAGCGTGCGCTTTATGGCGACGCGCCTGCCGAGCCGCCGTTGCCGGCGGCAGCGTATGCGTCGCCCGCGGCATCCTATGCGCCGCCGCCAGCACCGCCACAGCCGCCGGCTTTTTCATCGAGCCCGCGGGCGCCGGCCGAACCGTCGATCGATCTCTTCAATCTCGGCGAGCAACTGCAATACATCACGACGCGGATGGAAGCGGCGCGGCCCGGGGCCGACCTGCAAAGCGTCATCCGGGCGCTGCGCAAGGATCTGAGCGACATCAGGCGTCGGCTGACCGAAGCGTTGCCGCGCCATGCCGTGGAATCGCTCGAGATCGAAGTTCAAGCGCTGGCGCAGCGCATCGATCATTCCCGCGAATCCGGCGCCGACACGGCGGCGCTCGCCGGGCTCGATAGCGGACTTGCCGAAGTCCGCGACGCGCTGCATGGCCTGACGCCCGCCGAGAACCTGGTCGGCTTCGACGACGCAGTGAAAAAGCTCGCGCAGAAGATGGATGTGATTATCGCCAAGGACGATCCAGCCGCGCTGCAGCAGCTTGAGACCGCGATCGGCGCGCTGCGCGGGATCGTTTCCCATGTCGCCTCCAACGATACGCTGAACAAGGTGGCGGAGGACGTGCGCGCGCTGGCGGCGAAGGTCGATGGGTTTGCCAATAACTCGGCGCTGGACAGCCGCCTCGACACGCTCACCAACGCGCTTCATGCCTCGACCGAAGCCGGCCAGTCGGTACCGCGGGAACTTGAGAAAATGCTCGGCGGACTGATCGAGAAACTCGAATGGGTGCAGCTCACGCACACCGATCACGCGGCATTGGGCCAGCTTGAGGATCGCATCGTCCAATTGATCAAGCGGCTCGATGCTTCCGACGCGCGGCTCGGCAATCTCGAAGCCGTCGAGCGCGGGCTCGCCGATCTGCTCGTGCATATTGACAAGGTACCCGGCGGCACGGCTGCGGCCGAACCGGGCCTGAAGATTAAACTCGAGGACGCAGTCGGGATCGAGCGCGAGGTCGCCGAAATCAAGCGCAGCGAGCGGCGCGTCCAGGATTCGCTTGAAGCGGTCCACGGCACCGTCGAGCAGGTGGTCGATCGCCTGGCGATGATCGAAAGCGACATGCACGACGCCTCGCACGACACGCCAGCCGCCGGCTCGCCGCCCGAGGCGGCGGAGCCTCCGCCGGCACCGGCGGCGCAATCGGTCCCGGCTTCAGCGCCGGCATTCGCTGAGCCTGCATCGCGCAAAACCGGCACCCCGCGGCCGCCGATCGACCCGAACCTGCCGCACGATCATCCGCTTGAGCCTGGCTACACTGCGTCGGGCCCGCGCCTGATGCCGTCGGCGGCCGACCGCATCGCCGCGTCGGAAGCGGCCGTCGGCTACGCCAAACCTCCCGTCATCGCCGATCCGGGCGAAAAGCCGGATTTTATCGCCGCCGCACGGCGCGCCGCGCAGGCCGCCGCATGGGAACCCGTCGAGCAGCGCCAACCGCGCGCCAGTGTCGCAGCGGTACACGAGCCGCAGGCCGGTAAGCCGTCGCGCTTGCGCAAACTGCTCGTGGCCGGCGGCGCCGTGCTCATTCTGGTTGGCTGCGTGCATATCGCGCTGCACATGTTCCAGGACAACGGCTCAGCCGTTACGCCACCGCCGTCAGCACCGGATTCGGAACAGGGCTCGCCGCCCGCCGTGTTGCCCGAAACGGATCAGTCGAAGGAAACGCCGTCGCAAGCCGGACCGCTTGTGCTGCCCGTTCCGGATGCAACGCCCGGCGGCGCACCAGAGACGATGCCCAGCGCGCCGCTGAATGCCGCGCCCGATTCCGCTCCGAGCGAAAATCCCCCGCCGATGCCACCGCAAAATCCCGGGCGGCAGTCGGCGCTGCCCGGCCCCGACATCACCGGCTCGCTGCCGCGCCGCGTCCCACCGCCCGGCTGGACGCCGCCGAGCGCCGTGCCCGAGCAAACCACCGTGGCGCCCACGCAAGCTCCCGCATCTAATCCAATTGCCGACAAACTGCCGGCCACGATCGGCGGGCCCACGTTACGGGCAGCCGCCATGGCCGGAGATGCCGCGGCCGAATTCGAGGTCGCAACACGCTTCGCCGAAGGCCACGGCGTTCCGCCGAGCAATGAACTGGCCATCCAGTGGCTCGACCGCGCCGCCAAGCAGGGGCTGGCGCCGGCCCAGTTCCGCCTCGGCGGTTTCTACGAAAAAGGCATCAGCGTGAAGAAGGACCTCGTCATGGCGCGCGACCTCTATGCGGCCGCCGCCAACAAGGGCGACGGCAAGGCCATGCATAATCTCGCCGTGCTCTATGCCGAGGGCGTCAGCGGCCCGGCCGATTACCGCACCGCCGCGATTTGGTTCCGCAAGGCCGCCGACCGCGGCGTTACCGACAGCCAATACAATCTCGCCATCCTCTACGCGCGTGGCATCGGCATGGAGCAGAATTACGCCGAGTCCTATAAATGGTTCGCGCTCGCCGCCAATGCGGGCGATAGCGACGCGGCCAAGAAACGCGACGAGATCGCAACCCATCTCGATGCGCAGTCGCTCGCGGCCGCGCAGTCCGAGATACAGAAGTGGGTTGCCCAACCGCAGCCCGACGACGCTATCAACGTCAAGACGCCGCCAGGCGGCTGGGATCCGCCCGGGCAAGCGGCCAAGGCGAAGCCAAAACCAGCCGGCATAACATCCGCGCTCGACTCAAACAAAACTGGACTTTAATCGGCGAGACAGCGCACGGCGGGGACGGCGTAGAGCCGACCCTCTCCCAGCATATGCGCGGTAAAAGACAGCGCGCCGAACAGCGACACGATGGCGCGGTCGCGCACATTAAGGCCGCCGGCAAAAGCGCCGAAGGCCGGCATGACGAGGCGCCTGCCGTCGCCGGCAAAGCAGCGCCGGCTCACCGCACGGCCGCGCCGCGCCACCCGCGCCAAAGGATGCAGATGGCCGGCAATTTCGCCATCGCTCTGTTTCGCTGACGGTTCATGGCGGAAGGTCAGCACGCCCACCGCCAAAACGTCGGCGAAACGGCCGCCGATATTGTCGGCCGGATCGGGATCGTGATTGCCTGCGATCCAGAGCCAATCGCGTCCGCGCTGCAGCGCGGTGAGCGCGCCACGGCCGATGTCGCTCATGCGGGCGGGACCACCGCCATCATGAAAGCTGTCGCCGAGCGCAATCACAAGACGCGGCGCGTAGCGCTCGATGAGGCGAGCGAGCCGGGCCAAGGTGGTTGCCGTATCGTAGGGCGGCAACAGCACGCCGCGGGCCGCGAAAGCCGATCCCTTTTCGAGATGCAGATCGGCGACAACGAGAAGCTTTTCGTCCGACCAATAAATCGCCCCGGCCGGATCGGCCACCAGGGTGACGCCAGCGACAGTGAGTACGTCGTCCGCTCGCGGGGACTCAGCTGGATTCCCGCTGACGCGGGAATGAGCGGGAATGGTGCGCACCCTCACTGCATTGCCTCTTTCACCAATTCCGCCTCGGTTTCGGCGAGTAGCGCATCGCCCGCCTCGCCATAGACCATCTCGCGTCCGATCTCGAGCATGACCGGGACCGCAAGCGGCGACACATGGTCGAGTGCTTTATGAACGATTCGGCCCTTGATGCGCGAGAGCATTTCGCCGAGCCGCCGCACGTCGAGAAGCCCCGTCGCGGCATCGGCCCGGGCCGCCCGCAACAGCACGTGGTCGGGCTGATGACTGCGCAGCACGTCGTAGACGAGATCGGTCGAGATCGTAACCTGGCGGCGCGACTTCTCCTGGCCCGGAAAGCGCCGCTCGATCAGGCCTCCGATGATGGCGCAATTGCGGAAGGTACGTTTCATCAGCGCCGATTCGGCAAGCCAGGCTTCGAGATCGTCGCCGAGCATGTCCTCGTCGAACAATGCGTCGAGCGACAACTCGCTTCCGGCGATGCGCGCCGCGATATCGCCAAGGCCCCAGACCGCGAGCGCATATTCGTTGGCGACAAAACCGAGCGGCTTTAGCCGCGCGCGTTCGAGTCGGCGTGTCAGCAGCATGCCGAGCGTTTGATGCGCGAGCCGGCCTTCGAACGGATAGCAGATCAGATAATTCTTGTTGGCGCGCGAAAAGGTCTCGACCAATAACTCGCGGCGGCCCGGTATCTGCGAGCGCCACTGCTGGATTTCCAGCCATTCGCAGACTTGCGCCGGCAATTGTCGCCAGGCGTGCGGATCGGAAATAATCCCGCGCACGCGATCGGCGAGGTAGGTCGAGAGCGGAAACTTGCCGCCCTCATAGGCCGGCACTTTCGGATCCTCGGATGCCGAGCGCGAGACGTAGACTTCGTCTTCGACCAGAGCTTCATATTGCAGAATTTCTCCGGCGAAGACGAAGGTGTCGCCAGGCACCATGGTCTCGACGAAATATTCCTCGACCTCGCCGAGCAGCCGGCCGCCGCGCGGAATCATTTTCGAGGCGCGCGAGCGAACCAGCCGCACTTTGAGCATGTCGGCGGCGACAATGGTGCCGACATTGAGCCGGTAGCGCTGCGCCACGTTGGGATGGCTGATGCGCCAGCGGCCGTCCTTGCCCTCGCGAATGCGGGCAAAACGATCATAGGCCTTGAGCGCGTAGCCGCCGGTGGCGACGAAATCGACGACGGCATCGAAATCCGCGCGCGTGAGCGCCGCATAGGGCGCTGCGGATTTCACTTCGGCGTAAAGCTCATCGCTCGAAAACAGCGCGCCGCAGGCGCAGCCGAGAACGTGCTGCGCCAGGACGTCGAGCGCTCCGGTGCGCTGCGCCGGCGTGTCCTGCGCATTGACCGCAATGGCGTCGAGCGCCGCGCGGCACTCAAGAACCTCAAAGCGATTGGCCGGAATGAGCACGCCCTTCGACGGCTCGTCCATGCGGTGATTGGCCCGGCCGATGCGTTGCAGGAGCCGCGACGCGCCTTTCGGCGCGCCGACATTGACGACGAGATCGACGTCGCCCCAGTCGACACCGAGATCGAGCGAGGACGTGCAGATGACCGCGCGCAGCCGCCCGGTCGCCATCGCGGCCTCCACCTTGCGCCGCTGCGCCACGTCGAGCGAGCCGTGATGCAGCGCGATGGCGAGATTGTCGTCGTTGATGTGCCAAAGCTCCTGGAAGATGCTTTCGGCCTGGCTCCGGGTATTGACGAAAACCAGCGTGGTGTGGTGCGCCTTGATCAACTGGTAGAGTTCGCCGAGCGCGTAACGGGCGGAATGGCCGGCCCAGGGTAGCCGCTCGCCGGTTTCGAGCATGGCGACGTCGGGCGGCGCGCCGGCTTCGGCAACAATGAGATCGGCGAGCGCGCCATCGTCGCGCTGCGGCACCATGAAACGGCACAGGTCATCGGGCTCGGCGACCGTCGCCGACAGCCCGATGCCGGCGAGATCTGGCGCGAGACGAAACAGCCGGGCCAGCCCAAGCGAGAGCAGATCGCCGCGCTTGGACGTCACCAGCGCATGCAGTTCGTCCAGAATGACGCGCTTGAGCGAGCCGAACAAATAGGGCGCGTCGGCGGAAGCCAAGAGCAGCGCCAGCTGTTCCGGCGTCGTCAGCAGGATTTCGGGCGGATCGCGGCGCTGGCGCTGGCGCTTCGATGTCGGCGTATCGCCGGTGCGCGTCTCGATGCGGATCGGCAGGCCCATTTCGGCGATCGGCGCTTCCAGATTGCGCGCGATATCGACGGCAAGCGCCTTCAGCGGCGAAATGTAAAGCGTGTGCAACCCGCCATCGCGGCGAACGTCGCGGCCGATTGAGATGAGTTTACGTTTCGCCTCACCCGCTGATTGCGAAGCCAATGGTGGGGCGCGGTGGAGCGCGCTCAGCTCCACGAGACTCGGCAAGAAACCGGCGAGTGTCTTGCCGCCGCCGGTCGGTGCGATCAAGAGCACCGAGCGGCCGGCCTGCGCCTTGGCCAAAAGCTGCAATTGGTGGGCGCGCGGCGCCCAGCCGCGGCCGGCGAACCAGCGCGCGAAGAGCTCGGGGAGCGGTGAAATCTTGTCGAGCAAGGTCACTCCACATGCATTGCCGGTGGCGGCGGCGGAAGGCGATCAGATAATCGCCGCCGGCCGAGAATGCTACACAACCGACAGCAGGATCAGCACGATGCCGAGAACGGACAGGTTCCAGACGATGGTGCGCAACACCGGAACGCCGAAGACATAGAGCGGCAGATAAATCAGGCGGGAGAAGAAGTAGATCATGCTGCCGGCCGCTATCATTTCGGTATGCCGGCCTACCGTATGTGCCAACATCACGGTCGCAGCAAAAAAGGTGAAGGTTTCGAGATAATTGCGCATCGCCCGTTCGAGCCGCGCCGGGATCCCCATCAGCGGTTCGGGCATGTCGTCACGCGGGCTTAGCGCCCAGTTATAGCCACGTTGCAGGCTCGCCGTTTGGCCGTGCAGCAGCACATGCGTCAGTCCGAGCGCGATGCTCAGCGCCAGCATAATCAATTCCGTAGCCATGCTTCTTCGGTGTCCTGCCGCTCCCAATGAGAGAATCAGCCGCTTCCCGGCAATGAAGATGCCACGATTGCCAGGCCCGTGACGGGCTCGCCTTTCTCGGTGCGAACGAACGCCTCCGCCAATTGCAGCGGAGCGAGACGAACCTCTGCAAGCACGCCGCGCAAATAAGTTTCCGCGTGCGCGTAGCGCAGCGTCGGCAGAAGCTTTGCGCCAGGGCCGGAATGGGTTTCGACGGTAAAGGCCAACACGCCTTGCGGCGCGAGGACGCGGGCGATGGCGGCGATGACCGGCGCGAGATCGTTGACGTAAACGAAAACGTCGGCGGCGAGGATGAGCTGATATTTAGTCTGCCCCGCAGCTTCCTCGGTGAGAAAATCCGCAAGCGCGGCGCCGACCAGACGGTCGTAGAGGCCTTTTGCCATCGCTTGCGCGATCATCGCGGGCGACAGGTCGACGCCGGCGAGCCAGTCGACATAGCGGCGGAACACGGCACCGCCGAGTCCGGTGCCGCAGCCGAGATCGAGCATGGACGCAAAGCGCATCGGCCGGCCGGCGGCGCGCATTGCCGCTTCGACGGCGTCGCGCAAGATCGCGGGCCCGCGATAGTGCAGATGCTCCGTGAGCGCCGTGTCGTAGCGCCCGGCATACTGATCGAACAGCCGGCGGACATAGGTCTCGGTCATCGCCGGGGTGATTTCGCCCGAGCCGAGCCGGGCGAGCTGGAGCCGGGCGCCGTGATAATCCTCGGGATCGGCGTCGCCCGCGCGCCTGAAAGCAGCGACCGCGCCGTCTCGGTCGCCGAGCCGGTCGCGCATCGCGCCGAGCGCAAACCACGCCGTGGCAAAGCCGGGCGCCAGTTCTACCGTCTGCGTCAGGACATCCACCGCCGCGGCCAGATCGCCGCGCGACGCCAGTTCGAGCGCCGATTTGTAGCGCCGGTCGGCGATCAGATCGCCGGAAGTGACGAAAAGTGGGCCGGTATCGGTCATCGCGGGCTCGCCCGCCAAAGGATAATGATTAATTATGCCTCGCGATGCGAAATCGGGGGCAGTTGCTGTGAAGAGCCCGCGGGCGCGAAGCTCGTCTGCCGCAAAACTGCGCCGCGGCGCTATGCGCGATCTCGGTGCGCTGATCGCGCTGGAGCGGGCCGTCTTCACCATGGACGTGCTGTCACGGCGGAGCTTTCGCCGCTTCATCGCCGGGCGCAGCGCCACACTGATCGTCGCGGAAGCAGACGGCAAACTCGCCGGCTATGTGTTGGTGCTCTATCCGCGCCGCTCAAAACACGCGCGGCTCTATTCGATCGCGGTCGCCCCGCATATCGGCCGGCGCGGCGTCGGGCCGCTCCTGTTGGCGGCGGCGGAAGCCGCGGCGCGCCGCCGCGGGCGGCGCACGATGCGGCTCGAAGTCCACGAGCACAACAACAGAGCCATCGCCCGCTACGAGAAATCTGGCTACGGGCTATTCGGCCGCCATCGTCACTATTATGACGATCGCGGTGACGCGCTGCGCTTCGAGAAGCCGGTCGGCAAGGACCGTAGACGGTAAAATAGTCGGAAACCTCGGAAACCCTCGCGCATCTCCCACCGGCCGGCCCGACGCCGGTCCGCCAGCCGGTTTTCATGGTGGACATCGCGGCTGGTGCAGTCGCCAATCACATTGAATTCGGGTTATGACGAATCGTGCCGTGCCCCATTTTGAACGCATGATCGGCCCCGCCGTACCTGCTGGCTTCGACTGGGAAGGAACCCATCCATGACCGGCTGGGTCATCCTCGTCGACCAGCCCCGCGATCTGCCCAACGCCGAGACCCCTCACAAGGTCATCAGCACCAGCGAATATCTGGCGCGGCCGCGCCTGTTCGATATGGGACGGCCGAAGCTCGTCAACCTCGCGCGCTCCTACGCCTACCAGTCGAAGGGCTACTACGCCTCGCTCCTTGCCGAGGCGCGCGGCCACCGCGTGGTGCCGACGGTAGAGACCATGCTGGAACTGCGCGAGCAGAAGCTCTACGAGCACGCGCTCCCCGAGCTCGAAGAGGAATTAAATCGCTGCGCCCGGCGCGCCGATTTTCAGCCCGAAGTCGAGCTCAAGCTTCTGGTCTGCTTCGGCATCGCGCGCGACGACCGTTTCGAACCGTTTGGGCGGCTACTGTTCGACTGGTTCCGCTGCCCCGCGCTCGAAGTGATCGTCGAGCCGGGCAGCTGGCTGTCAATCGACCGCATCCGCCCGCGCACCATCACCCGGCTCGCCAACGGCGAGGCCGAGTTCTTCCGCGAGTCGCTGCACAATCACACCAAGCGCGAGTGGCGCGATCCCAAGGCCCGCTCGGTCGCCAAATACGATCTCGCGGTGCTTTACGATCCGAACGAGAAAACCGCGCCCTCCTCGCCGGACTCGATCAAGCATTTCGTTCGCATCGCCGAGAAGAATTCGGTCGATATCGAGCCGATCACCAAGCGCCAGCTCGCCGAACTCGCCGAGTTCGATGGCCTGTTCATCCGCGAGACCACCTCGATCGACAATCACACCTACCGTTTTGCCCGCCGCGCCTGGCAAGAGGGCATGCCGGTCATCGACGATCCGATCTCGATGATCCGCTGCACCAACAAGGTCTTCCTGATGGAGCTGATGCAGCAAAATCAGGTGCCCACCCCGCCGACCGTGATCGTCAGCGAAGACACCGACCTCACCAAGGTGATTGACGAGCTGGGCTTGCCGCTCGTTGTGAAAATCCCGGACGGATCGTTCTCGCGCGGCGTGCACAAGATCGAGACGGTGACGCAATTCAAGTCGATCTGCGACGAACTGTTCGAAGAGACCGACCTGCTATTGGCGCAGAAATTCATGCCGACCGATTTCGACTGGCGCGTCGGCGTGCTCGCCGGCGAGCCGCTGTTTGTCTGCCAGTACCGCATGGCGCGCGGCCATTGGCAGGTGGTGAAATACCGGCCGGACGGCTCGTCGCACGAGGGCGGTTTCCGCGCCTTCGATCTGGATCAGGCGCCAAGCGAGGTGATCGACATCGCGGTGCGCGCCGCCCGGCCGATCGGCGACGGATTTTATGGCGTCGACCTCAAGCAGACCGCCCACGGCATCGTGGTCATGGAGGTCAACGACAATCCGAGCCTCGAGCATGGCATCGAGGATTCGGTCGGCAAGGACGAAATCTGGACGCGCCTGCTGCGCTGGTTCATCGACCGGTTTGAGCAGTAGCGCTACCGCGCCGCCGCTTTGGTCACCTGATCGAGCGGCCAGCGGGCGCGCGGCGCCACGTCGAGCCCGTCGGTCAGGCCGAGCGCCAACCGCTCGGCGCCGGCCCAGGCGATCATGGCGCCGTTATCGGTGCAGAGCGCCGGCGGCGGCGCCACAAGTTCGATGCCGATTTCGAACGCGACGCGGTGCAGCACTTTACGGATCGCGTTGTTGGCCGCGACGCCGCCGGCACACACCAGCGCGGTCGGCGTGCCGACCCGGACGCGGAACATCGATAGCCCGCTGCGTAACCGGTCCTTGACCACGTCGACCACGGCTTGCTGGAACGAGGCACAGAGATCGGCGACATCCTGGTCGCTCAGCGGCGCGATTTTCTCCGCCTCGAGCCGCAGCGCGGTCTTCAGCCCGGACAGGGAAAAATCGGCGTCGCGGCGCCCGACCATCGGCCGTGGCAGCGCGAAGCGCTCGGGATCGCCATGCGCCGCCTCCTTCTCGACCAGTGGCCCGCCTGGATAGCCGAGACCGAGCAATTTGGCGGTCTTGTCGAAAGCTTCCCCGATCGCGTCGTCCAGCGTGCCGCCGAAGCGCAGGTAATCGCCGACGCCACGAACGCCGAGGATTTGGGTGTGGCCGCCGGAGGCGAGAAACAGGCAATAGGGAAACGGCGTCGCATCGGTAAGCCGCGCGGTAAGCGCGTGGGCTTCCAGGTGATTGACGGCGATCAACGGCTTGTCGTGGGTGAGCGCGATCGCCTTCGCCGTGGTCAACCCGACAATGACGCCGCCGATCAGGCCCGGCCCGGCCGCTGCGGCAACGCCGTCCAGAGCGCGAAACGATACGCGCGCCTCGGTCATCGCCTTGGCGATGATCTGGTCGAGCGCCTCGACATGGGCGCGAGCGGCGATCTCCGGCACCACGCCGCCGAATTGCGCATGCTCGGAGATTTGCGACAGCACGATATTGGACAGGATCCGGCCCTGCCCGTCTCCGGTCCGCTGGACCACGGCGGCGGCGGTCTCGTCGCAGGTTGTTTCGATGCCGAGGATGACCATCGGTGTATTATAGGCCCGCGATGTCACAATCCTCGACTCAAACCGCCATTTTGCGCATCGGCTCGCGCGGCTCGGCGTTGGCGCTGGTCCAGGCCGGCGAGGTGCAAAGCCGGCTCGCCAAGGCGTGCGGCCTACCCGCCGAGCGGATCGAGATCAAGACCATCCGCACTTCGGGCGACATGATCCAGGACCGGCCGCTGGCCGATGCCGGCGGCAAGGGCCTCTTCACCAAGGAAATCGAGGAGGCGTTGCTTGCCGGCACGATCGATCTCGCGGTGCATTCGTCGAAGGACGTGCCGGCGGCGCTGCCGCCCGGCCTTGTGCTGTCGGCATTCCTGCCGCGCGAGGATGCCCGCGATGCCTTCGTCAGCCGCAAAGCCAATACACTGCGCGATCTGCCGCAAGGCGCGCTCGTCGGCACCTCTTCGCCGCGGCGGCAGGCTTTGATCAAGCATCTGCGGCCGGACCTCGGCATCGTGCCGCTACGCGGCAATGTCGAGACGCGTCTGCGTAAGATCGAGGCCGGGGCCGCCGACGCAACCGTGCTTGCGGTCGCGGGTCTCAAGCGGCTCGGACTGCTTGCTGCCGCGACCTCGATATTCGATATCGACGAATTCCTCCCGGCGGCCGGGCAAGGCGCGATCGGTATCGAGACGCGGACCGATGACACCCGGACCCGCGCACTCGTTGCCGCCATCGACGATCCCGACACCGCGACTGCGCTTGCCGCCGAGCGCGCATTCCTCGCCGTGCTCGACGGCACCTGCCGTACTCCGATCGCCGGCTACGCGCAGGTGAGCGACGGCGGCATCCGCTTTCGCGGCATGATCGCCAGGCCCGACGGCAGCGAGGCGCTGGAAGTTTCGCGCGAAGGCCGCGCCAGCGAAGCGGCGGCGCTGGGTGCCGATGCCGGCCATGAGCTCAAAGGCCGGGCGGGCCCCGGCTTTTTCGTGCGGGATTGAACGGTGCGTATCCTGTTCACACGCCCGAAAGCCGATGCCGAGCGCACCGCCGCCGCGCTGCGCGCGCGCGGTCATGACGTGGTCATCGCGCCGCTCCTCGATATCGAGCTTTTGTCCGATCCCGACCTCGGCGCCGGGCCGTGGCGGGCGATTTTGGTGACCAGCGCCAATGCGGTGCGCGCCATTGTGCAACACCGCCGGCATGACGAATTGCGTGGCGTTGCGGTCTTCACCGTCGGCCAGCACACCGCGCAAGCCATGCGCGATGCCGGCTTTACCGATGTCGCGTCCGCCGACGGCAATGTGACCGATCTCGCCAAGCTCGTCGCCGCGCGCGTAAAGCCGCAAGAGCGGCTGCTCTATCTCGCCGGCGAAGAACGCTCCGGCGATCTCGCCGGCCTTCTTCGCGCGCGAGATTTTGCCGTTCATACCGCGCTGGTTTATCGCGCCGTCGTCGCCAAAACCTTGCCCGGCCATGCCGCCGCTGCCGTGAAGGCCGGAATCGACGGCGTGTTGCATTTCTCGCGGCGGAGCGCGGAGGCCTACGTGAATGCGGTGCGAGCGGGTGGCCTGCAAGACGCCGGGCTGACCAGGCCGGTGCATTTTTGCCTGTCCGCCAGGGTCGCGGAACCGCTTAAGGAAGCCGGGGCGGGTCAGATCCGGGTTGCGGCGCGGCCGGAGGAGGCTGCCTTGATCGAATTGTGCGGCTAAGACGGCTTGATTCCCGCTATCCCGCCGCACTTGTTCGCCATGTTGCCGCTGTCTCCGCCACGTATTATGCCGTGATGAAGCGGCTAAATCCCTTGATTCGGTGACCGCGTAATCAGCGAACGCGCGCTGGGGACAGCATGACGAGCGAGCCTGACAGCAAACCGGGCCGGCGGCCGCCGACCATCGAACTCAAGGCGACGGAAGTTGGAACCGCGTCTTCGGCGGCCTCCGCCAGTCCGTCGGCGTCCGCAGATACCAGCGCGAGCAAGCCGACAGGTGAACGCGTGGCGGCGGGCGATCCTGCCGGCGAAAGTTCCGGGCGCAAGTCGGGCGGCCGGCTCAAATCACATGCCGTCAGCGCAGGTATTGGCGCGATTGTCATGGCGGCAATCGTCGGCGCGCTTTGGATCAAAGGTTTTGTACCGTCGCACGAAGCGGCCGTCCCCGTTGCCGCAACCGCGCCCGTCGCAACCGCACCAGTCACAACGGCACCCGTCGCGAGTGTCCCCGCCGCGGCGGCTGCGCCCCCCGCGACTGCGGCTGATGCAGCGGCACCGGATCCGGCGCTCGGCAATCGAATGATGGCGCAGGAGGCGCAGACCAAGTCGCTCGCGGATAAGCTTGCGTCGCTGAACCGCCGCGTCGATGACATCGCTGCGGCGAGCCAAGACGCGGCCAAGTCGGCAACTCAGTCAGCGGGCGCAGCGCAGGCTGCGGCCGATGCCGCCAAGAGTGCGGGGCAGAGCAGCGTGCAACACAGCGATATCGATGCCTTGGCGTCGAGGATTGCGGCGCTGGAAAGCGCGGTGAAAACGCTGTCCGAGACGGCCGCGCATCCAGCCACGGCCGCCAACGACCAGGCGGCCCGGCTGACGATCGCCGCCGAGGCGCTGCGCGCCGCAGTCGAGCGCGGCGCGCCGTATCAGGCCGAGCTTGCAGCGGTGCAGTCGCTCGGCGTTGACCAGAACGCGACCGCGCCGCTTGCCGCCTATGCCGCAAGCGGCGTGCCGAGTGCCGCGTCGCTCGCACAAGAGCTCGCCGCGCTGGCGCCGGCATTGGCGCACGCCGCCGACACGGCGCCGGGAAATAGCAGCTTCCTCGGCCGGCTCGAGGACAACGCGCAACGGCTGGTGCAAATCACACCGGTCGATGCACCGGCCGGCAACGATCCGTCGGCGGTGATCGCCCGCATCGAAATCGACGCCGCGCACGCCGATATTGCCGCGGCGCTGAGCGACCTTGCCGCGCTGCCGGATTCGGCGAAACCTGTCGCCGCCGATTGGCTCGACAAGGCCAAGGCGCGCGATGCAGCCCTTATTGCGAGCCGGCAGATTGCCGCCGATGCGCTCGCTGATTTAAGCAAACCGGCCGCGCAATGACCCGCGTCGTTCTCTTCCTGGTTCTTATCGGTGCGCTGGCGCTCGGCGTCGCATGGCTCGCCGACCGGCCGGGTGACGTGGTTGTCATCTGGCAGGGTCTGCGCATCAAAACCTCGCTGATGGTTTTAGCCGGCGCGGTGCTGCTTGCGATGGCAGCAATCGCGCTGGTTTGGAGCATTCTGCGCGCTATCATGCGCTCGCCATCCACCCTGAAGCGGCACTTGCGCCGCCGCCGGGGCGAGCGCGCCTACGAGGCGATCTCGCGCGGGCTCATCGCGATCGGCGCCGGCGATCTTGCGACCGCGCGCAGGCACACTGCCGACGCAACCCGCTTGGCGCCGGCTGAACCGCTGGCGCTGCTGCTAAGCGCGCAGGCGGCGCAGCTCGGCGGCGATCGTGGCTCGGCCGACAGCGTGTTCCGCGCCATGGCAAGCCGCGCCGATACCAAGGCGCTCGGCTTGCGCGGCCTGTTCATCGAGGCGCAGCGCCGGGGTGATCACGGCGGCGCTCATGCTTTTGCCGAGGAAGCGGCACGCGACAACCCGTCGCTGGGCTGGGCCGGTAAAGCGGTGCTCGAATTCCGTTGCCTCACCCGCGATTGGGCCGGCGCGCTCGCGCTGCTTGAAGGTCAAAAGCCCGCGCTCGACAAGGAAACCTATCGCCGCCAGCGCGCGGTGTTGCTTACGGCCCGGGCGCTCGCCATCGAGGATACCGATCGCGACGGCGCGAAGGCTTACGCGCTTGAAGCGGTCAAGCTGGCGCCGACCTTGGTGCCGGCGGCGGCGTTGGCCGGCCGGCTCCTTGCCGAAGGCGGCTGGCACCGCAAGGCAAACCGCGTCATCGGCAGAGCCTGGAGCGCCAATCCGCATCCCGAACTGGCCCAGGCCCATATCGAGCTGCGCTCCGGCGAATCCGCGCGCGACCGGCTCAAACGCGTCGAGGCGCTGGCGAGAAATGCGCCGGACCATATCGAAGGCGCGCTGGCGATCGCGCGCGTCGCGCTCGATGCGCAGGAATTCGCCAAAGCGCGCGACGCATTGGCCCCTTATCTTGCCGCACCAACCAAGCGCATCGCGCTAGTCATGGCTGAACTGGAGCGGGCCGAACACGCCGACGAGGGCCGCGCCCGCGAATGGATCGCGCGCGCACTCAACGCCGCGCCCGATCCGAAGTGGACTGCCGAGGGACATACGTCGGAAGAATGGCGGCCGGTGTCGCCCAGCGGCCGGCTCGACGCCTTCGAATGGCGCGTGCCATTGACCGAGATGCCGAGCTCGCCGGTCATCGAACAAGGAGAGCCCGCCGCCGCGGCGATCGCGATTGTGCCGGCGCCAAAACCCGAAGGCGCCGAAGCTACGCCAGCCGCTGTTGTGGTTCCTCCTCCTCCGAGCAAGCAGACGGCGCCCAAGCCGGAGCCCAAACCGGAGCCGGTCATCCCGCTCATCCTTGTGCCTGACGATCCAGGACCTGATGCCGTGGAGGAAATCGACGCGCCGGTCGAACGCGACGGCGGCGGCTGGCGAAGAATTTTCGGGTAATCGCAATTCCTCGCCCCGGACCGGGGTTGTCATTTCGAAGCTCCTATGCGTACAACCTGCACTATAATGCATGGGACGCATCCCGGCCGTGCCGACCGCAAAACCCAAGGCCCGTCAGAAGCCCACTCCCGCTGAGCCGAGCGATTCCGCCTCCAGCGCGGCGTTCCTCGCCGCGATCGGGCGCGAGGTGCGGCGGCAGCGCGCCAAGCGCGGCATGACGCGCCGGCAATTGGCGCAAGCCTCCGCAACATCGGAACGCTACCTGGCGCAGATCGAAAGCGGCTCCGGCAATCCGTCGGCGAGCGTGCTGCGCGCCATCGCGCAGGCGCTCGATCTGCCCGCTGCGGCCTTGCTGCCGGAAGCAGACACGCGCACGGCGACGCTCGGCGCCCTTCTCGATCTGCTGGCGCAGGTGCCGGACGCTGAATTGCCGGATCTGACCAAGCTGATCGAGGCCCGCGTGGCGCTTCCCGGGCGCGCCGACCGTGCCCGCCGCATTGCGCTTGTCGGCCTGCGCGGCGCCGGCAAGTCGACGCTCGGGCGGATGCTCGCGGCGCATCTCGGTTGGCCGTTCATCGAGCTCGATCGCGTCGTCGAGGAGGATTACGGCGCCAGCATTCCCGATCTGATGGAGATGGCCGGCACTGCAACATTTCGCCGCCACGAGCGGAGTGCGCTCGATCGCCTCGTCGCGGCGCACGAGGCCGCGATCATCACCACCGCCGGCGGCATCGTTGCCAATCCCGAAACTTATGCGCTGCTCCTTCGCCGCAGCCACACGGTCTGGATCAAGGCGCGGCCCGAAGATCATATGAGCCGGGTGATGGCGCAGGGCGATTTCCGCCCCATGGCGAAGAACCGCGAGGCCGGTTCCAAAGACGCGATGGCCGACCTCGTGGCGATCCTCGAAGCGCGGCGCACCGACTATGCCCGCGCCGAGGCTGAGCTCGACACTGCGGGCGACACGGTCGAGCAAAGTTTTGCCAAGCTCTTGCGCATCATCACGGGTCTGCCCGGCTTGAGGGGACGGGAAGCGCAATGCGCGATGCATGACGCTGTCCGATGCCGGCTTTCTCGATTTGCCGCCGATGCGGCTCGAATACCGCATGATCGGGCCGCGGCCCGACGCCGCGCCCACCCTTGTGATGCTCCATGAAGGTCTCGGTTCCGTCAGCCTGTGGGGGACGTTCCCCGATGAACTCGCAGCCGCAACCGGCGCCGGCGTTTTCGTCTATTCGCGCGCCGGTTATGGCAAATCGAGCGGCGGAAAATTTCCGCGCTCGACCGCGTTTCTGGATGAGGAGGCGCGCGAAGTCCTGCCGCGCGTCTTGCAGGCGATCGGCTTCCAGCGCGGCCTATTGCTCGGTCACAGCGATGGCGCCTCGATCGCCACCATCTATGCCGGCGGCGTGCAGGATCATCGCGTGCGCGGCCTAGTGCTGATCGCGCCGCATTTTTTCACCGAGGCGATCGGGCTCGCCGAAATCCGCCGCGCGCGGAAATCGTTCGCCTCCGGCGCGCTGCGCGAAAAACTCATGCGCTGGCACGACGACGTCGATACCGCCTTCCGCTCCTGGAATGACCCTTGGCTCGATCCGGGCTTTGAGAAATGGGACATCACCGAAGCGCTCGGCTACATCCGCGTGCCGATCCTGATCGTGCAGGGCGAGAATGATCAATACGGCACGCTGCGGCAGATCGAGGCCGCCCAAGCGGAATGTTTTTGTCCGGTGGAGGTCGCGGTGCTGCCGGGCATCCGCCATCTGCCGCACAGCGAAGCCCCCGAACTGACACTCAAAACGGTTGCCGAATTCGTCAATCGGCTGTTGCAGGACCACCGCGAAGGGGAACGGCGGGCGAATTCGGGAATTGCCGTGCCATGAACTATATTCGGAATTGTGCACTTGACGAACCTAAGACTAAATCGCGAACAAAATCAATGATTTGTATTCAGCCATGATTCTTGGGCTTTTTTTTCGCCTTAGAGCCGCCGATTGACCCGGTTTCAACGATCCCCCGGACGGCATCCTCAAACGACAGCGGCCACAGGGAAAGCGGCTTCAGGCGCTCTTTTTCCTGTGGACGGGTTGTGGATTTCGCCTCATTCACAACCGTCTTTTTGTATTCAGACCCCTTGCGGACCATTCGAATCCCTTTATGCTGGCGATTCATGAATACAGACGACGATACACAGCGATTGACGCTGACCATCCCGCCGCTGCCGGAAGAGCCGCCGCCACTCGAAGAGGCGCGTAGCAAAGTCATCGACGCCTTGGGCGCCCTGTATTTCTCGATCCGCGTGCTTGAGATGGCGTCGTGGCGCGCTGGTTGGGATAAGCACCGCGAGTGGACGACCATTCAGATCAAGAAATTTGCCGAGGAGGCCGCGCAAGAGAATGCGCTGGCCGCCCGCAATGCCGCCGCGCACGAAACGGCACATTCGATCCTTAAGGTGCCTCATCACGGTGTCGCTACCCATGTGGATATTGGCGTGGCGCAGACGGACGATAGGACCGCCGCAGAAATCGTCTACGCCTACATCAAGGAGCGTCCGGGCAAGACTGGCGTCGAGATTGTGCGTGGTCTTGAAGAGATCGGAATGGGAATTCACGAGCGAACGGTGCGGACTGCACTCTTTCGGCTCAAACAAGACAAGATCGCCGCCGTCCAGAACCGCTGGTACACGATCGAGGCGGCGCGAGAAGTGCGATTGGAGGGTCTTCAGTTGTGACGTGAGATTTGGTTCTGGGCTTCTAGGACCCGGAAGGAGCGGCGGACGGTCGGCAGGCTTCCAAACCCTGCTCGACCGTCCGTCCAGAATGAAGAGGTGTTTGGATCGCCTCTTACCTGTGGCTCGTGTGGCGAAATTGGTAAACGCACCGGCTTTGGATGCCGGCGTCTCTCCCAAGGGACTTGCAGGTTCGAATCCTGTCACGAGCACACCAACTTTTCAACGATTCCGTTGATGATTATTTGGCGATTGGGTTCCGATACATCAACCGCTTGCCTTCGGATGAACGAATAGCTTCAACGGTTCGTTCGCCATCCGACACTTTCCGAAGATCCCAACGGAACGAAAATTCCTTCAAATAGCGGTCCATGTGCTGCTTGCTGATGTGGTGAAAACTGCCCATTACACCGCGCTTAAACAGCCCGAAGAACGCCTCAACCGTATTAGTTGTGGCATCACCGCGAGCATACTCCCCGGCGCTGTGATTAACGACCTCATGACCGCCCGCGAACTCGCGGCTCAAACCAGCATACGACCGCAATTCGTCAGTCATTAGCCGCGCACTCGGATCAACGTGAGCGCGCACCGTCGCCTTTAATGTTGGCGCCGTCACGTCCGGGATCACATGCGCTCGTACTCGCCCACCGCGTTCGACCAAGGCAACCACCGGGGTCTTCAAGGTCCCGCGACCAACATGAGCGCGGCGGCGCACTCCTGGAATTCGCGCTGTGGTTGGCTTGCGCGGCTTTCCGCCGACGTAAGTTTCATCCACTTCGACGGTGCCCGCGCCAACGCCCAAAAGCCCCTTCATTGGCTCACGATCCATTGCGTGACGGATACGATGGCAAAGGTGCCAAGCGGTCCGATAAGAACCGAGGCCGAGCTGGCGCTGCAGCTGTAGCGCGCTGACGCCCTTTTTCGAGGAGCATAAGATTGCGAATGCCATTAGCCAGGTTCGGATCGGGAGATGGCTGTCCTTTAGGATGGTGTCGACGGTTGCGGTGAATTGAGAACTCGCATCCGTAGCAATCATACAACCCGGCTCTGTGAGACTTACCCTGAAGCTTTCTGCTTTCTACCGATCCGCAATGGGGGCAGACTGGACCCTGCGGCCAGCGAATTTGCTCGAAGCACTCGCGGGCCTGATCTTCGGAAAGCTTTGAAATGTCTGACAAATTCATGATACCCACTCCCATAATCGGCACTATAGTGCAGTTTCATGGGTGTGTCAAGTGCACAATTCGCATCATACAACCCGGCTCTGTGAGACTTACCCTGAAGCTTTCTGCTTTCTACCGATCCGCAATGGGGGCAGACTGGACCCTGCGGCCAGCGAATTTGCTCGAAGCACTCGCGGGCCTGATCTTCGGAAAGCTTTGAAATGTCTGACAAATTCATGATACCCACTCCCATAATCGGCACTATAGTGCAGTTTCATGGGTGTGTCAAGTGCACAATTCGCATCATACAACCCGGCTCTGTGAGACTTACCCTGAAGCTTTCTGCTTTCTACCGATCCGCAATGGGGGCAGACTGGACCCTGCGGCCAGCGAATTTGCTCGAAGCACTCGCGGGCCTGATCTTCGGAAAGCTTTGAAATGTCTGACAAATTCATGATACCCACTCCCATAATCGGCACTATAGTGCAGTTTCATGGGTGTGTCAAGTGCACAATTCGCACTATATTGCACATGGCTAGAGTATATGCATTATAATGCATTAACAGCGCGAAAGGGGCCGAGGCATCGATATGGGCGACGCAGATCACGCCGCGCCGCGTCCGCTGGCGAACGGCAAAACGCGGATCGATTTCCAAACCGAGCCGGCGCGCTATCGGCACTGGAAGCTCACGACCGACGGCGACGTCGCCACGCTGACCATGGACGTCGACGAGAAGGCGCCGCTGTTCGAAGGCTACGAGCTGAAACTCAATTCCTACGATCTCGGCGTCGACATCGAACTCGCCGACGCGCTCGAGCGGCTGCGCTTCGAGCATCCGCAGGTGCGCGCGGTGGTGTTGCGGTCGGCGAAACCGCGGGTGTTTTCTGCCGGCGCCAATATCCGCATGCTGGCCGGCTCAACGCACGCGCATAAAGTCAATTTCTGCAAATTCACCAATGAGACGCGCAACGGCATCGAGGATTTGAGCGAGCATTCGGGGCTCAAATCGATCTGCGCCATCAACGGCACCGCCGCCGGCGGCGGCTACGAATTGGCGCTGGCAACCGACCACATCATGCTGGTCGACGACGGCTCGGCCGCGGTGTCGCTGCCAGAATTGCCGCTGCTTGCGGTGCTGCCCGGCACCGGCGGGCTCACTCGTGTCTCCGACAAGCGCAAGGTCCGCCGCGACCATGCCGACGTGTTCTGCACCACCGAGGAAGGCATCAAAGGCAAGCGCGCCGTGGAGTGGCGGCTGGTCGATGACGTGGTGCCGGGATCGAAATTCGATGAGGCGGTCGCCGCGCGTGCCCGAGAATTCGCGGCGAAATCCGGGCGCGCCGGCACCGGGCCGGGCATTAAGCTGACGCCGCTGATGCGAAATTTTACGCCCGACGGCGTCGAATACGGCCTGGTGTCAGTCGAATTCCGGCGCCCCGAGCGTATCGCCACGATTGTGGTGCGCGGCCCTGCCGCGCCGCCGCCCGCCTCGGCCGGCGCGATGACGTCGCTCGACGCAGACTTCTGGCCGCTCCAGCTCGCACGCGAGCTCGACGACGCTATCCTGCATATCCGCATCAACGAGCTCGACGTCGCGGCCATCGTCTTCAAATCGTCCGGCGATCCGGATCAGGTTTTGGCCTATGACCGGTTTCTCGATGCCAACAAGGACCACTGGCTGGCGCGCGAGATCCGGCTCTTCTGGAAGCGCGTGCTCAAGCGCATCGATCTCACCTCGCGCTCGCTGGTCACGCTGATCGAGCCGGGCTCGTGCTTTGCCGGTACGCTCGCCGAATTGCCGTTCGCATCCGACCGCTCTTACATGTTGGCCCCCTCCCTTCCCTCCCCCGCAAGCGGGGGAGGGTTAGAGAGGGGGGCGACAATAAGCCCCCGGCCGTGATCGCTCTCGCCGACGTCAATTTCGGCGCCTATCCGATGTCGAACGGGCTGTCCCGGCTCGCCTGCCGCTTTTTGGCAAACCCCGCCGACCTCGATGCGGCCAAGGGCGCACGCGGCAGACTGCTCGATGGCGAGATCGCGGAAAAACTCGGCCTCGTCACTTTCGCGCTCGACGACATCGATTGGGACGACGAGGTGCGCGTGTTCCTCGAAGAGCGCGCCAGTTTCTCGCCCGACGGTCTTACCGGGCTTGAAGCCAATCTGCGCTTCGCCGGACCGGAGACCATGGAATTCGAAAATCTTCGCGCGGCTGACCGCGTGGCAGAACTGGATTTTCCAGCGTCCCAACGCCATCGGCGACGAAGGTGCGCTCAAGCGTTACGGCACCGGGCAGAAGCCGGTGTTCGATACGAAGAGAGTTTGAATTTCACCTCTCCCCGCGTGCGGGGAGAGGTCGACCGAGCGAAGCGAGGGAGGGTGAGGGGGCCTCTCCGCGATTCTGAGCCTACCGGTGGGCCCCCTCACCCCACCCTCTCCCCGCAAGCGGGGAGAGGGAGACGCTCTACGGAGCGCGAACGAGGAGTGTGTCCATGACTATCGAGGCCGTCGATTACACGACCAAAATCCCGAACAACGTCAATCTCGCCGAGGACCGGCAGGTTTTGCGCGCGCTCGAAAGCTGGCATCCGGGCTATCTCGACTGGTGGAAGGATATGGGGCCGGAGGGCTTTCAGGATGCGCTGGTTTATCTGCGCACCGCGGTCTCGGTCGATCCGAAGGGCTGGGCGAAATTCGATTACGTGAAAATGCCCGAGTACCGCTGGGGCATTCTGCTGGCGCCAAAGGAAGACGACCGCAAAATTCCGTTCGGCCGCCACTACGGCGAGCCGGTCTGGCAGGACATTCCGGGCGAATATCGCGCCATGCTGCGGCGGCTCGTCGTCATCCAGGGCGACACTGAGCCGGCTTCCGTCGAGCAGCAGCGCCATCTCGGCAAGACCGCGCCGTCGCTCTACGACATGCGCAATGTGTTCCAGGTCAATGTCGAGGAAGGCCGCCACCTTTGGGCGATGGTCTATATCCTGCAGAAATATTTCGGCCGTGACGGCCGCGAGGAAGCCGCCGAACTGTTGCAGCGCCGCTCCGGCGACGCCGACAAGCCGCGCATGCTCGGCGCGTTCAACGAGGCGACGCCGGACTGGTTGTCATTCCATATGTTCACCTTCTTCACCGATCGCGACGGCAAGATGCAGCTCGAGAGCCTGGCGCAGTCGGGTTTCGATCCGTTGTCGCGCACCTGCCGCTTCATGCTCACCGAAGAGGCCCATCACATGTTCGTCGGCGAGACCGGCGTCGGCCGCACCATCCAGCGTACCTGCGAGGCCATGAAGGACGCCGGCATCGAGGATCCCAACGACATCGGTAAAGTGCGCAGCCTCGGCGTCATCGACCTGCCGACGATGCAGAAGAAGCTCAATCTGCATTACACACTGTCGCTCGATCTGTTCGGCTCCGAGGTCTCCACCAATGCGGCAAACACCTTTACCGCAGGCCTCAAGGGCCGTTTTCAGGAAACCAAGATCGATGACGATCACCGGCTCGAAAGCGCGACCTATCCGGTGCTCAAACTCGTCGGCGGCGAGATCAAGCGCATCGACGAGCCGGCGCTGACCGCGATCAATATGCGGCTGCGCGACGACTACACCGCCGATTGCCAGCGTGGGCTGGACCGCTGGAACAAGATCATCGACAAGACCGGCGTGGCTTCCAAACTCGAACTGCCGCATGTCGGCTTCCATCGCCAGATCGGCGAGTTCAAGGATGTAAAGGTGTCGCCGGCCGGCGTGATTATCGATGAGGCGACATGGAACCGCGGCAAAGGCGCATGGCTGCCGTCGAAGGACGACGGCGATTTCATCGGCAGCCTGATGCACCCAGTCACCGAGCCGGGCAAATTCGCAAGCTGGATCGCGCCGCCACGCATCGGCATCGACAATAAACCCGGCGATTTCGAGTACGTGAAGATCGCAGCGTAACCGTCAGAGTTACCCCAGCGGCCCCTCGCGCAGCCGCGTGAGGTCGAAACGGTCGACCTCGCGCAGCAATTCGACAAAATTCTGCGCGCCTTGTGTCAGCGCCGCGTCGCCCTTGGCGGCGGTGGCCGCCGTCGCGTCGCCGATGGCGCCGGTCGGATTTAGATCCTGCGTCATCCAGGCGAAGCCTGCCGGCCGGTGGGCGCCGAGCCACCTGAATTCGCGCGCCATGGCGATCGTGGCCGGCGTCGCGTTCGGCGCTTTGTCGGTGCGCACCGTTTCGGGTTTCGCCGCCAGCATCAGCGAGGTCTCGATGTCGCCGCCGTGGATGCCGTGCTTTCTCTCCTCGCCTGAAAACGTGCCGTCGGGATAGCCGAAGCGATGCCAGCCGACGGTGACGGCGAGCATATCGAGCCGCGCGCGCAGATCGCGCGCTACCAGCTCCATCGCCGCGACATTGCCGCCGTGGCTGGTGACCAGAACCAGCTTGCGCAGGCCCGCCCGCGCCAGACTCTCGCCGATTTCGGTCCAGGCCGCGATCGCTGTCGCTGCCGAGAACGTCAGCGTGCCGGGAAAAGCCAGATGCTCGGCGGAGATGCCGATGCGCTGCACCGGCAGGAACGTGACCGGCAGGTCGTCCGGCAGAATGCCGCGAACCCGCGCCAGATAGGCTTCGGCGATGAATGTATCGACGCCGAGCGGCAGATGCGGCCCATATGCTGCTCCACCGCAGCGAGCGGCAGCACGGCGATCCAGCGCCCGGTTTCGGCGCCGGCAATCTCCTGCCAGGTCATCTCCATCCAGTCGCGCTTCGGCAGCGTCACGGCTCACTCGCCATTCTGTTTCCGCTCTCCTATTCTCGCGTCCCCGGCAGGCAGGAGCAACCGATGCGGCGGGCTGGAGTTTTCGGGATTGCGCTGGCCGGCCTTGCGGCATCGGCGACATGGGCCTCGGCGCAGACCCTCGACAAGGTCGCGTTCGGCACCAATTGGGTGGCGGAGGCCGAGCATGGCGGCTTCTATCAGGCGCTGGCCGACGGCACCTACCGCAAATACGGCCTCGACGTCACCATCGTTCAGGGCGGCCCGAACGCCAACAACCGCATCCTCTTGCCGGTCGGCAAGATCGACTTCTTCCTATCCGCCGACAACCTGCAGGGCTTCGACGCCGTCACCCAAAACATACCCACGGCTGAAGTCGCGGCTCTTTTCCAAAAGGACCCGCAGGTCCTGATCGCGCATCCGGATCAAGGCGTCGAGAAATTTGAGGATTTGAAGAACCTGAAAACGCTGTTCGTGTCGTCGGAGGGCGTGGCGACCTATTTCCAATGGCTCAAAGCCGACTACGGTTTCAAGGACTCCCAGGTCAAGCCGTACACCTTCAATCCGCAGCCGTTCCTGGCCAACAAGAACGGCGCGATGCAGGGCTATGTGACGTCGGAGCCCTTTGTGATCGAGAAGGCCACAAAAATCGCGCCAAAGGTCTTCCTGCTCGCCGATCAGGGCTTTTCCACCTATTCGACGCTGATCGAGACGCGGCGCGACCTCATCGATAAAAAGCCCGATCTGGTGCAACGCTTCGTCGATGCCTCGATCATCGGCTGGTACAATTACATCTACAACGACAACAGCGCGGCCAATGCGCTGATCAAGAAACAGAACCCGGAAATGACTGACGATCTGCTCGCCTATTCGGTGGCGGCGATGAAAAAATACGGCATCGTCGATTCCGGCGATTCCGCCACGCTCGGCATCGGCGTCATGACCGACGCGCGCATGAAGGATTTCTTCGACGAGATGGTACGGTCCGGCGTCGTCAAGGCTTCCCTCGACTATCGCAAAGCCTACACGCTGCAATTCGTCGGCAAGAAAGTCGGGCTCGACCTGCGGCCGAAGCAATGATGGCGGAGGCGACCGCAGCTCATTCCGATTTGCTCGTCGCGCTGCGCGGCGTCGGCAAGGTCTTTGCCAACGGCACACTGGCGCTCAAGGGCTTCGATTTCGGCGTGTGCGCCGGCGAGTTCGTGTCGCTCCTTGGCCCGTCGGGTTGCGGCAAATCCACCGCCTTGCGGATCATCGCCGGATTGAGCGAGCCGAGCGAAGGCGCGGTCGAATGGCCGGCCGCGCTGGCTCAGCCGGAGAGCGCGAGCCGCATCGGTTTCGTGTTCCAGGAACCGACGCTGATGCCGTGGGCCTCGGTGTTCAACAACGCGCTTTTGCCGCTCGGCCTCAAGGGCGTCGCCGCCGACAAAGCCCGCGCCCGCGTCGTCGCGGCGCTGGACCGGGTCGGTCTTGCGGAATTCGGCCGTGTCTATCCGCGCGAACTGTCGGGTGGCATGCGCATGCGGGTTTCGATTGCACGGGCGCTCGTCACAGAGCCGCAACTGCTGTTGATGGATGAGCCGTTCGCGGCGCTCGACGAAATCACGCGATTCAAGATCAATAACGATCTTTTGCAGATGTGGCAGGCGCTGCGCACGACCGTGGTGTTCGTCACCCATTCAGTGTTCGAATCGGTGTACCTGTCGAACCGCATCGTAGTGATGGCGGCGCGGCCGGGCCGCATCTTCACCGAGTTGAACTTCGACGCGCCCTATCCGCGCGATCCGAATTTCCGCACCTCGACGGACTATGCCGCATTTTGCCGGCGCACCTCCGAAGCACTCGCCCAGGCGATGGCGGCCGGAGGCCAAGCATGACCTCGGCCAACGCGCGCGAACGCCGCGACCGGGCGCTGCGCGTTGCGCTGCCGATCGTCGTGCTCGCGCTCGGTCTTGTGGTCTGGGAAGCGGTAGTGCGGATCGAGAATATCCCGCCCTATGTGCTGCCCGACCCCGGCCTGATCGCGCAGACGCTGTTTTCCGACTGGGCGCTGCTTTTCCAGTCGCTCCTGGTCACGCTCGCGACCACTTTCGAGGGCTTTTTACTGGCGGCGGTGGGCGGCGTCGGCTTGGCCGTCCTGTTCAACCAGTCGCGGCTTCTGGAATATTCGCTCTACCCCTACGCCGTGATCCTACAGGTGACGCCGATCGTCGCCATCGCGCCCTTGCTGCTCATTTACCTGCCGCAGCACGCCGCCGTGCTGGCCTGCGCCTGGATCGTGGCGTTCTTTCCGGTTCTCGCTAACACCACGCTCGGGCTCAAATCGGTCGACCGCAATCTCGCCGATCTGTTTGCGCTTTATGGCGCGTCGCGCGGTCAGGTGCTGCGGCGCCTGAAACTGCCCTCGGCGCTGCCTTACATTCTCGGCGGCCTGCGCATCGCCGGTGGGCTGTCTCTGATCGGCGCAGTAGTCGCCGAGATCGCCGCGGGCTCGGCCGGCGCCGGTTCCGGCCTTGCCTACCGGATCGCCGAATCCGGCTACCGGCTCAACATCCCGCGCATGTTCGCGGCGCTACTGCTGCTCTCGGTCGCCGGCATCGTGATCTTTTATCTGCTGTCGCTGATCAATTATCTGGCGCTGCGCCGCTGGCACGAGAGCGCGCTGGGGCAGGAGCGATAAACGCGGTTACGGCAACGCCATTGCCAGCACGCGCGCGACATGGATCGCCTCGCGCCCGGCACCGTCGTAGATCTGATGCCGGCACGAGGTGCCGTCGGCGACGATTATGGCGTCGTCAGGCGCGTTGCGTATGGCGGGGAGCAAAGACAGTTCTCCCATCGCGCGCGATACATCGATGGTATCGGCATGATAGCCGAAGGCCCCGGCCATGCCGCAGCAGCTCGAACTCGATCGTCTCGATCTGGAGATCCGGTACGAGCTTCAGCGTCGCGCCTACGCCGCCCATCGTATCGAAGGACTTTTGATGGCAGTGGCCATGCAGCAATGCGCGCTTCTTGATCGGCGCAAGCTTGAGGTCGAGCTTGCCGGCCTGCGCTTCACGCGCGAGAAACTCTTCGAACAGGAGCGTGGCGGCGGCGACTTGGCGCGCCGTATCGCTTTTCAGCAGCGACGGAATTTCGTCGCGGAAGCTGAACAGGCAGCTCGGCTCAAGACCGAGCACCGGCATGCCTTTGGCAACGTATGGCGCGAGCGCGGCAAGCGAGCGTTCCGCCTCCTCCCTCGCTTCATTCACCTTGCCGACGGACAGGAATGTCCGTCCGCAACACAGCGGGCGGCCGCCCGCGGCTGCAGTAGCGAAATGAACCCGATACCCGGCGGCTTTCAGCACCGCAATCGCCGCATCGATGTTCTCCCGCTCGAAGTACCGATTGAACGTGTCGGCGAATAAAACGACCTCTAGGCCTTTTCCCTCGCTCTTATCCTTGTCTTTGAACCAGTCCGCTCGCCACTTCGGCAGGCTTCTGCCGGCGCTGAAGCCGGCAGCCGCTTCGGAAAGCTTCGCCGCGCCGGGAACGACATCGCGCAGATTCAAAAGCCAGGACAATCGCGCCGCATAAGGCGCGTAGCGCGGCAGATAGCCGACCAGGCGATCGTGCAGCGACAGGCCGAATTTTTCCGCCCGCGCGCGCAAGACCTCGATTTTCATACGCGCCATGTCGACGCCGGTCGGGCATTCGCGCCGGCAAGCTTTGCAGGAGACGCACAGTTCCAGCGTCTGCGCCATCTCGTCCGAGGTGAGCGCGTCCGGCCCAAGCTGGCCGGTGATGGCAAGGCGGAGCGTATTGGCCCGCCCGCGCGTCACATCGCGCTCGTCGCGGGTGACGCGGTAACTCGGGCACATCACCCCACCCTGGAGCGCACGGCAGGCGCCGTTGTTGTTGCACATCTCGACCGCGCCCTGAAAACCGCCGCCCGCGCCCGGATAAGCCGACCAGTCGAGCGCAGTGGTGATGTCCTCGGCGCGATAATGCGGGCCGTAGCGGAAATTCGCCCGATCGTCGAATTTCGGCGCGCGTACGAGCTTGGCGGGATTGAACAAATGTTGCGGATCGAAGCGGTCCTTGACCTCCTCGAAGGCATGCACCAGCTCCGCGCCAAACATAAATTCATTGAATTCCGAGCGCACGATGCCGTCGCCGTGCTCGCCGGAATGCGAGCCCTTGTAGTCGCGCACCATGGCGAAGGCTTCCTCGGCAATGGCGCGCATCGCGTGCACGTCCTTGTCGAGCCGCAGATTGAGCACCGGGCGCACGTGCAGGCAGCCGACGGCGGCATGCGCGTACCAGGTGCCGCGGGTGCCGTTTTTTTCGAAAATCTCTGTGAGGCGCGCCGTGTAATCGGCGAGATGTTCGAGCGGCACCGCGCAGTCCTCGACAAAGGAGATCGGCTTTCGCGCCTCCTTCATCGACATCATGATGTTCAGTCCCGCGGTGCGTACCTCGGTGATGCCGGCCTGCAATTTCGGATCGAGCACCTCGACCACGCCGCCCCATTTGGACCCACTCTTGTCCCAGGCAATGCCGAGGTCGCCAAGCAATTCGCCCAGCTGCTTGAGCCGGCGCAAATTTTCGTCCCATTCGTCCTCGGCGAATTCGACGAACAGAATGGCCTCGGGATCGCCGCGCAAGAACGCGTCGACCGTCGGCTTGAACATCGCGATGTCGCGCGCGAGCTCCAGCATGGTGCGGTCGATCAGTTCGACCGCAATCGGCCCCAGCGTGACGATGTGCTGCGCCGCCAGCATGGCTTCGTGGAAACTGCCGAAGTGGCAGGCGCCGACGGCGCGGCGGCCAAGCAGCGGCGACAGCTTGAGCTCGATCTTCGTTGAAAAGGCCAGCGTGCCTTCGGAGCCGACCAGAATATGCGCAAGGTTGATGTCGTTTCTGCCCGGCACCAGCGCGTCGAGATTGTAGCCGCCGACACGGCGCTGCACTTTGGGGAAGCGCCGTTCGATCTCGCCTGACTCGCGCGCTGCGATGGCGAGAAGGTCGTGCACCAGCGGCTGCGGCACGCTGACGGCCGAGTCGCCCATGCGGCCGAAATGCGCGCGCGTGCCGTCGGGCAGCACGGCGTCGATCGCGATGACGTTCTCGCGGGTATTGCCGTAGCGCAGCGAACGCGCGCCGCAGGAATTGTTGCCGACCATGCCGCCGATGGTGGCGCGCGAGGCGGTGGAAATGTCGACGGGAAACCACAGGCCCTTTGGTTTGAGCGCGCGATTGAGCTCGTCGAGCACGATGCCCGGCTCGACCACGGCCCGCCGGCCGGCCGCGTCCACCTCGATGACGCCGTCGAGATGCCGCGAGCAATCGACGATGAGCGATTCGTTGACGGTCTGGCCGGCCTGCGATGTGCCGCCGCCGCGCGCGGTCATCGGCACGCCTTCGGCGCGGCAAACGGCGATTGCCCGTTCGGCTTGCTCGCTCGTTCGCGGCGTCACCACGCCGAGCGGCATGATCTGGTAGTGGGATGCGTCTGTGGCATAGCGCCCACGCGTAAAGGCATCGAAGCGCACGTCGCCCACGTCTTCGGCCTTGAGCCGCCGTTCGAGCCCCGGCAACAGCCGTGTCGCCACGTTATCCTCCACGCCCAAAACCGAGGCGATAACAATGCAATACAGTGCGCGTCAATTACACTTGACCCGAATGTCGCATTCGCTATTCAACGCCACAAGCCGCGAGCGCCCGGGACACGCGCCGCCTGGGCAAATTACTCGGTCCGAAGGAGTATCGACTATGCCGCAGAATGCCTCGCGCACCGCCGGGCGCCATTTCCTGCAAATCCCGGGGCCGACGCCGCTGCCCGACCGCGTGCTCCGCGCGATGGATACGCCGATCATCGATCATCGCGGCCCGGAATTTTCCAAGCTCGCCAAGCGCTGCCTTGAGGGCATCAAGACCATCTTCAAGACCACCAATCCGGTGATCATCTACACCGCGACCGGCACCGGCGCGTGGGAAGCGGCTCTGGTCAACACGCTGTCGCCCGGCGATCGCGTGCTGATGATCGAGACCGGCCAGTTCGCGACGCTGTGGAAGGTCATGGCCGAGAAGCTCGGCCTCAAGCCGGAATTCATCCCCGGCGACTGGCGCACCGGCGCGGACCCGGCAAAAATCGAAGACCACCTGCGCAAGGACAAGGCCCACGCCATCAAGGCGGTCTGCGTGCTGCACAACGAGACCGCGACGGGCTGTCTCTCTCCGATCGATCCGATCCGCAAGGCGATCAATGCCGCCGGCCATCCGGCGCTGCTCATGGTCGACACCATTTCCTCGCTGGCCTCGACCGACTACCGGCATGATGAATGGGGCGTCGACGTCACCGTCGGCGGCGCGCAAAAGGGTCTGATGCTGCCGCCCGGCATGTCGTTTAACGCCATCAGCGACAAGGCGCTCGCCGCGGCGAAGACCTCGAAGCTGCCAAAATCGTTCTGGGCGTGGGACGATATGCTGACCATGAACAAGATCGGCTTCTTCCCCTACACGCCGGCGACACAGATGCTGCAGGGCCTCGCGGTCTCGATCGACATGCTGCACGAGGAAGGGCTCGACAACGTGTTCTCGCGCCACGCCCGGCTCGCCGAGGCGACGCGGCGCGCGGTGCGCGCCTGGGGCCTCGAAATCCTGTGCCGCGATCCAAAATATTATTCGCCGACCGTCACCGCAGTGCTGCTGCCGGACGGCCACGATGCCGACGCCTTTCGCGGCCTCGCGCTCGACACCTTCAACATCTCCTACGGCGCGAGCTTTGGCCCATACGTCAAAAAATACTTTCGCATCGGCCATCTCGGCGATGTCAACGATGGCTGGCAGGTTGGCGCGCTGGCGGCGACCGAAATGGCGCTGTCGCTTGCCGGCATTCCGCACAAGAAGGGCGGCGTGCAGGCGGCGATGGATTACATCGTGTCGGCCCATGCCAACACCGCACGGGCCGCGGCGGAGTAAATTCTCAGCCGTCATCGCCGGGCTTGTCCCGGCGATCCCGCTCACAAATGCGCGGCTGTGCCACAGCAATCGGGATGGCCGGGACGCGCCCGGCCATGACGCCGAGGTCGCACGTCAGGGCAACTTACGTCAGCGGCACGGCCCCGACCTGATCCTTGAACGCCGGCCGCGCGGAAATCACCGCATACCAGCGTTCGAAATTGCGCAGCGACGGCCGGTCGGGCACGAGCTGACGATAGCGATAGGCCATGATGCCGACGGGAATGTCGCCATAGGAAAACGCGTCGCCGGCGAGATAAGCGGTCTTGCCGAGCTGCTCGTCCATCATTTGCATCGCGACCGTGGTTTTTTTCTTTCCCTCTTCGATCGCGGTGTGATCGCGTTTCTCCGGCGGCGTGCGGATCAGGCCCCAGAAGACGGGGGTAATGGCAGGGCCGGCGACGGCAAGCTGCCAATCCATCCATTTGCTGGCGCTGGCGCGGGTGCGCAGGTCCGCCGGCTCGAGCACCGTTGCCTTATGCTTGGCGGCGAGATAGCGCACGATCGAATTGGATTCCCACAACAGGAAACCGTCCTCTTCCTCCAGCGTCGGGACAAGCCCGTTCGGATTCATCGCGAGATAAGCCGCTTCGCGGTTCTTGCCGAACGATCCGCCGATATCGATGCGCTCGTGCGGCAGGCCGATCTCGCCTATGGCCCACATCACCTTCTGTACGTTCGACGACGTATTGCGCCCCCAGATTTTGATCACGAATTTCCTCCCGAAATTTCTGTTTTGTCGCGCGCCCGTGCGGCAAAAGTCAATCGATCCGCCGCGCCTCTTCGGGCAGCATGATCGGGATGCCGTCGCGGATTGGATAGGCAAGCTTGGCCGCTCGCGAGATCAGTTCCTGCTTCTCCGCGTCATATTCGAGCGGGCATTTGGTCAGCGGGCAGACCAGGATTTCGAGGAGTTTTGGATCGACGCTGTCGGCGGGTCGGTCGCTGGAGACGGTGGACATCGGGCGCTCCGGTTCGGGCCTGTTCCTACTGCAACGGTGTTTCGCCCGGCGTCTTGCTCTTGGCAAGCTCGATCTCGGTGACGGCGATAAGAATCTCGGCGCGGGTTTTCAGATCGGGCGCTTCGAGGAGCGCCTGTTTCTCGGCGGCGTCGTAGGGCGACATCATCGCCAGCGCATTGACCAGGGCCTCGTTGGGCGCGTTCTCGATGCCCTCCCAATCGGCCTTGAGATTATTGGCCTTGAGAAACGACGTAAGCGCACGCAGCAGTGATTTACGGTCGACCTCGTCTTCGCCCTTGCGCGCGACAAAATCGTCGCTGAAGGGCCGATAGGACACCCGGCACTGCCGGTACGGCGTGTCGACTGCAAGTTCCTCCTCGACGCGGAAGCGCGCGACGCCGGTCAGCTGGATGAGATAGCGGCCGTCGCCGCTCTCGGCGAATTGGGTCATCCGTCCGACGCAGCCGATGCGAAAGAGATTAGGCTTGCTCTCATCCGGTCCGGGATGCACCAGATCGGGCTGGATCATGCCGATCACCCGGTGCGGCGAGCGCAACGTGTCATCGGTCATCGCCAGATAGCGCGGCTCGAATATGTTGAGCGGCATCTGCCCGCGCGGCAGCAGCAACGCGCCGGCCAGCGGGAATACCGCAATGATCTCGGGCAGATCGTCCGGCCCCTTATAGATGGTATTTATCGGCATGCCGTACTCCACTCCACGACGGCACCGAAACTCAGATTAGTTGGAGCATGATCTTTTCCGAAAACCGGTATCCACTTTTCGGGATCATGCTCTACGCAAACAGAATGGAAGACAGCTTTTTGCGGCCGTCGATCGTGGCCGGGTCGGCCGGACCCCACGCATCGAAAAACTGAACGAGCTGTTTGCGGGCGCCGTCATCGTTCCATTTGCGGTCGCGCTTGACGATGGCGATCAATTGATCGAGCGCATCCTGCCGCTGGCCCTTGCCGTTGAGCGCCAGCGCCAGATCGAAGCGCGCCTGATGATCGAGCGGATTGGCGGCGACCTTCTGCTCCAGTTCGGCAACGGGACCCAGCGTCTTGGCCTGCTCGGCAAGTTCGAGCGCGGCGCGGGCCGCAACGACCGCCGCGTCATTGGCTTTGCCTTCCGGCACCATGGCGAGCGTTTGCCGCGCCTGTTCGAGCGCACCGGTCTCGACATAGCAACGCACCAGACCAGCGAGCGCCGGCAGATTGGTGCTGTCCTCGGCAAGAAGCTGCGCGTAAATTTCCGCAGCACCGGCGGCATCGCCCTCGGCAAGTGCGGTTTCGGCGGACTTCAGCAGATCCTTGGCCTCGCCCCCGATGCGATCCTTGGTCAGCCGCTCCAGAAAGGCGGTGACCTGGCTCTCCGGCAATGCCCCCATGAAGCCGTCGGCCGGCTGGCCGTTGACGAAGGCGATAACGGCCGGGATCGACTGAATGCCCATCTGGCCCGGGATTGCCGGGTGCTCGTCGATGTTCATCTTGACGAGTTTCACTTTGCCCTTGGTCGCCTTCACGGCCTTTTCCAGGATCGGGGTGAGCTGCTTGCACGGCCCGCACCACGGCGCCCAGAAATCGACCAGCACCGGCTGGCGCTTGGACTCCTCAATGACGTCTTTGACGAAAGTCTGCGTCGTCGTGTCCTTGACCGACGCGTCCGCGCTCACGGCTTCAGCCTGTTGCAACATGCTCATTGCCCAACACTTCCCTGCCCCAGGAACTACCCTGCCCAAAGACCCGGTCATCGTTCCGGTGGACCGGTATCTATCCTGTTTCGCCTGATTAAATGGGAAGAAAGCCGGCGAATGCAATCAGGGTTTTTCGCCGCTAACGGCGGAAACCGGCTCGATTCGGGGCAAATGGCCGGTTGCTTCCAGAAACTTGAGCAATCCCTGCCGTGAAATCGTGGTGGTGCCGGTATTCACCAGGGGATGAAAGTTCAGCACCTCGTTTGCCATCATGGCGGCGTCGAGCACAACCGTCACCTCCTGCCCCGTGTCGTTGATCGCCGCAAACGGGGTCACCGAGCCCGGCTCGACGCCGAGGAGTTCGCGCATCAGCTCGGCCGAGCCAAATGAGAACCGCCCCGTAGCGCCAAGCAGACGATGCAGCGATCGCAGCTCGATCTGTGCATCCTCGGCCGCGACCACGAGATAGGCTGCGCCCTTCTTATCGCGCAGGAACAAATTCTTGGTATGCCCGCCAGGGACCGCGCCGCGCAGCGTACGCGCTTCCTCGACGGTGAACACCGCCGGATGGGCAACCGTCTTGTGCTCGATGCCGAGCTGATCCAAATAGGCGAAAAGCGCGTCGGGCGAGGCAGGCATTCCCCGGTTAATAGTGCCGCCCGGGCGTGGTTGCAAAGCGGTAAGCTCTTTGGCATAGCTTGCCGCGGCGGCTCACATGAGATGGCCGCCTTACCCTTCTCGGATGCGGGTGTAGCTCAGGGGTAGAGCACAACCTTGCCAAGGTTGGGGTCGAGGGTTCGAATCCCTTCGCCCGCTCCAAGCAAATTCAAAGACTTAGCCGGTCCTCAAAAAAGGCGCTTCTGCGTTGGGGTAACACAGGGGTAACAGTGACTGGAGGGTTGCCGGCAGGCCGACTCGCGATCTGCGCGCTTGCGTAAAGTCAGTCGCGCTCGAAGGGTGGACACCGATAGCCGAGGTGAAAAACAGGCACCGCACTCGAAACTCGGTTACGACCACTTCAGCCGGTGATGGCCTGTTCTGGGCTGTATTGTTTTCTTTGAATATTTTGGCGCGGCCGTCCATCACGTGTCGCTCTCTGTCGTGCGCTGCTACCGGTTCGCTAGCCTCTCTGGGAGCGGCGAGTCGTTAGCCCGATGCCGCTATTTTTTTCTGAAACGTTTCTTATTAAATTTTCAAGGCAGGTTTGTTTTTGAAATTTTCTTTTTCTGTTTTTCGGAAAGCGAGGGGAGTGAAGCCCCCATCACGTTTTGCGAATTGCCCCCGCGCGGCCGATCGTACCCCCTACCTCGTCGGGCTCCGGCGGCGGCGTGGCTCACGCGCGTGCCAGACGGAACTGATAGCGGACGCGCAATTCCACAAAGCTCATGCGCTGCGCTCAGAGCGCTTTGCGCTCGGCGCAGAGCGGATTCCATAATTGCATTATCCCTCAGGCGGGGCCGACTTGAACCAGGGGCCCGGTTCGAGCTCCCGTAGCCGCTGGTAGCCCTTTTTGCCGCGCGGGACTCCGGGTGAAGGATGGAGGTATTTGAAATGAGCGACAATGTAGTGCAGCATCCACGCCGCGGCCTCATGACAGAGGCCAAGATCGAGCGCGCGCTTGCTGACAGCCCGGAAGCCGAAGTTCTAAAGGAAGTGATCTATGACGCAGTCGATGCCTACGTGAAATTTCTCGATCGACACGGTCTGATCTGGGAGTATGGCCATGACCCCGACGACCCTTACTTTCCGCGATTGAAAGCGGAAGCATTGGTAGTCACTGCTGATTTCGGCGACGGCAATGGCGGCGTTGAAATCGAACTCAAGGGCGGCGCTCTCGATCGGGTGTATGGCGACGGGGTAAATCCTGATCCCTCCGGCTTCGACGCCGATCCCCCGCCGCCGCCTCGATCTCCGAGGCGCCGGGAGCCGTGGTGATTGAGGACTTGGGCCGCCTTACGTCTCATCATCGACGGAGTGGGCCGCGATAAAATCATGGACCGCGGCAAATGCGTTGATGACTGCCCTTATGGCCGATGAGTCTGCGCTTGATCTGATATCTATGAAAACATGGCCGCCCTTCCCTCGTATGCACGAACGCCAGGCTCCAAGTTTCCCGATTGGAAGATAGCGACTGAGGATAGACCGAATTGCCACTATGCGCTGCCGAGCCACCGTCGACACTCATTAGCTCGTTTGACCAACTGCGCGGCGAGACGCTCGATGATGGCATCATCCAGTCCCTCTTCACGCGCACGCGCACGCGCTGCGTTCACCTCGTCGGGAAGCTGCTTAGCCATCGACGCCAACAGCTCGACCAGTTCATCGACCTCTATGCGCATTTCGCGCGCAAACTTCTGCCATTGGCGCAACCCTATCTGACTGAGTTTATATTCGCCGCCGATCTTCATCGCGAGCTTGACCTTGTGCATGTCGAATTCGTCGTAAGGGAGAATGCTCGCAACGTCGTAGAGCGGAGCTAGCCGGACGCGGCCGGCACCGAGAAGTAGCGAGAAGTTCTTGGCGTGCGCATCCGTACCTGCGATGAGCCAGTTGAAGCCGAGGGCGGCGACGAACGTGTCCAGGTCGTCTTCACGATCCGTGGAATAGGTACGCAGGAGTTCGACGATGTTGGCCGCGCTCGGACCACCTTCGTTTTGATATTTCTTTGTCGGCATGATGCCGAGCGCTTGACAGATGTCCTCCTGATGGACTCGAACGATGTCGTTTCCTTTGTGCTGCCGGTCATAGCGCTCGATGACGATGGCGATTTCCTCCCTAAACCGCATGACTTTCGATTGGGCAGCGGGCAAGCCGAGGCTGCGCGCGAGCATGAGGCAAATATGTTCGTTCTCCGCATGGCCGTCGAAATGGCCGGTCGGCGGCTTCAAAATATGCGTGGTCGGCAGGCGCCCGGAAGGAACGCCCCAACGGTCATTTTGCAGAAGCAGGGCGGTTTTCGGCTGGGCACCGGCCAGGCTAAACTGGCCGGTGTCATGTGGCAGCCGCCACGCGGCGTGGTCCTCGCGCAATGTCTTCAGGCGTGTGGCGATGTTGGATTCGTCAAGCCACTCGACGTTGTCTTCCTTGCCGCTGCGTATGGTCTCCAATCGGTCCGGTGTCACGAACTGGACGGCGCCGGCGCAGTCTTCACCGACATGGGAGATGAGAGCGAAAGCATTGCGGGCCGACACTTGGAATTTCGCGGCCCAGCGGGCGAGCACGCGCTCGTTATCCGGCAAGAGGCCCCATAAAAAGGCTTCGACGATTGCGCGCCCGTGCTCCCTGGCTGCGAGCGGCATGGATAGCGACAAGGGATAGGCGTCGGCTGCTTGACGCCAGACGTCGTCATAGACGAACGTCAAACGGCCGCGCGCATCGTTATGGACGCGGCCGACTTCCTTTCCGTCGAGAAGAGCGACGAGTTCGGTCATGGCTTGCTCTTCTTCGCCTTGGCGACGATGGCGTCGATATCGACAGTACTTCGGCGGCGGCGGTCGGTTTGGTCGATGCTTGCATCGAGACGAATGTTCAGGGCGTCGACGGCGCGAAGCACGAGGCCGAGTGCAGCACGGGCGTGACCACGCTCGATCTCGATGACCCATTGACGGCTGACGCCGATCTGTTTGGCGAAAGCCGCCTGATCGAGCTTGAGCTGCTTGCGCCGGTCGCGAATGACGGCGCCGAGGTCGGCTGGTGTTCGAACAAGCATGGCATATCCATAATGTCAGCGTTCGTTGACATTACCATATGTCAGCGATCGTTGACAATCGCAAATGTAATCGATCGTTGATATTCCTACAATACCGAGCTCCGTAAGATACTGAAAAATAGGTAAATTGGTTCTCGAGATGCCCCGCTCAGCGGGGTAAAGAGCGACCACTGAAGGCGTGCTCGAGCCGTGTCGACCCCTGGCGGATCGCAGTAGTTGCGCCGTTCCGGCCTTTGTCCGCAATGCGAGGCATAACGGGAGCGAGGGCAAGTAACGGACACAATTGCCTCATTTATGAGGTATTCCAACTCGAAACACCATTAACTGACTTGTATATAACGCATTGCTTCTCCCTGATTACCTAATATAAGAGGTGATATGCCGCTTAGAGATATAATTGCCTAACATACGAGGTATTCCTTGGGCCTTATTGAACTCGGCGAGCGCGTCAAGGCAACCCGCAAAGCGAAAGGCTGGTCTCAGACGCAGCTGGCTGAAAAGTCCGGCGTCAGCCGGGCGCAAATCGAAGCGCTCGAAAACGCCCGCATTGCCGAGATCGGGTTTAAGCACCTGATGCGGATCATGCACTCGCTCGATCTTGATTTGCGCATCACCCAACTCAACCGCGGTCGTCCGACTCTAGAGGACCTCGCTGCGGAGGAGGCGATACAGGATGCTCCGCGTCTGGACCGATAGCCAACGTTCCGGGCTGCTCGATCAACACGGCCCGCGCGGCACGACCTTCGTCTACGATCCGAAGGTCGCGAGCGCCCGCGCGGTTTCCGTCACCATGCCGGTCCGAACCGCATCCTGGGACACTCCCTACGGGCTCGCACCCATCTTCGACATGAACCTCCCGGAAGGCGCTCTGCGTGCGTACCTGATGCGAAGCTTTGCCAAGGCCACCGGTACCTTCGACGACTTCGATCTTCTCGGCGTTGTCGGACGAACCCAGATCGGTCGGATTCGCTATTCTGATCCCGAAGCAGAACTCACAGAAGAAGTTCCCTTCCAATCTATCGATGAGATTCTCCAGGCAAGCCGAGGGGGAGAGCTGTTCAAGTACCTGCTCGAGAAGTTTGCCGTTCATTCCGGACTGTCTGGCGCCCAACCCAAAGTCATGATCCGCGGCATCGACGAACCCCAATCGTCCACCTCCGCGGACGGACAATCACCCAGCTTCAAGAGCGCCACGCACATCGTGAAATTCTGGGAGCCGGCTGAGTACCCCGAACTCGCGGCCAACGAGTATTTCTGCCTTTCAGCGGCAAAGGCCATGAGTTTGGCCGTTCCCGAATTCCAGCTCTCCGATGATGGTCTGGCCCTCGTCATTAAGCGCTTCGACCTGAAATCCGACGGCTCTTATCTCGGCTACGAGGACTTCTGCGTTCTCAACGGTCTTCCCACCGCCGACAAGTACAAAGGCAGCTATGAAACGCGGCTGTTCAAGCGCGCCCGCGAGTTCATCGATATCGATCAGCACAGACGTGCGTTCCAGGACCTTTTCAAGGTGTTCGTGCTCAACTGCGCCATCCGCAATGGTGACGCACACCTTAAAAACTTCGGGATCCTCTATGCCGACGTTACGGGGCCCGCGGGCCTTGCGCCGATCTATGATCTGGTGAGCACTCAGCCCTACCTTCCGAAGGATCCAATGGCGCTTACTTTGAACGGTTCGACGAATTGGCCGGACCGCAAGGCGCTGACGCTTCTCGGCCAGACGCGGTGCGATCTCGCATTGCAGACTGTCAAGCGTGTGCTCGAGGAGACCGCGGATGTTCTTTCAAAGGTCGCGCCGGATGTCGTGGCGTATTTTAAAAATACGGCGACGCATCGCGATATCGGCGACCGCCTCCTTGCATCATGGGAGGCGGGCATTCAACACAGTCTCGGGTTTGCCGACCGTTCAATCACAAAAACGAGCACCCCCTGATGTCTATCCTTGTGAGCGCCGCAAAAATCAGTGCCATGTCCCCGCGCTCATGGCCCTCTGCGCTCGCTCGCCATCCTGATAGATTATCCCACGGCGGCGGGTCGGTGTTCCCGCGCGCGTCGGCCGTGCGTCGGCGAAGTCCTTGCCGCGAAAATTTCTGCACCTTCACCGTCGCGCGCTGCGCAGATCGCCCCGCGCCGGGCGTAGATCATGTTCCGTAAGGGGTATTACGCGAATGGGCGTTTACCAACAACAAAAAGTCGCTGCGGCACAGGGACTTCTGCGGTCAATAAACGGTCAATCCCGCCAAAACTGCGCACTCAACCAGCGCGCGCGGCGTTCAAACCTGCGCACATGGTGAATATCGATTTGCGACGCGTGCCATTTTGAGTTCGGTTCCCGGATCGGGGCCGGATTGCCCGTCAGTGAAGCGACCCACCATGCTTCACGCCGTCGCGACAGATGCAAATGCTCTAACTTGGCGTCCGCTCTCGAGGCACAGCGGACATGGAGCCATTTTCGGCGCGCAGTGAATCTGTAGCGAATGACCCGGAGCTGATTCTTCCCACAGTCAATCACCGCGTTGCGAAAGGCTCGCCCGCCATTGCTGTTGGCTGCCTCAGGCAACTGACATTCGCCTAACGGGCACTATGGAATATCGTGGTGCCGGTAGTTTACTCTGGTTTGATGTTAGCTACCCGGATCACGTTCGCCCATTTCTCTATTTCCTCGGTGATGAACTTGCCGAAGCCGGCCGGCGAAGTGCCAAATGTTGTGCGGCCAAAGTCCGCAAACCGCGCTTGCATCGAGGGATCGACGAGACCGGCGTTGATCTCCGTATTGAGCTTCGCGACGATCTCGGGGGATGTATTCTTTGGTGCGCCAATACCCTCCCAATTGCTCGCATCGTAACCCGGCAAAAAATCGCCCAAGGATGGGATGTCCGACAGCGCCAGCGAGCGGGTTGCTGTTGTGACCGCCAGCGCTCGTAGCTTGCCAGCTCTGACCAACGCGATCGACGCCGCAAAGGTGTCGAATACAACTTGGACCCGACCACCAATCAGATCAGCCAGCGCAGGTGGTGCACCGCGATAAGGCACCCGCACCATATCGACACCAGCCATCATCATGAACAGTTCGCCGAAAACATCGAGCATGCTCCCGCTACCGGCTGTCGCCATGTTGATCTTGCCGGGATTGGCTTTGGCATAGGCAATGAATTCAGGAACGGATTTGGCCGAAAACATCGGGTTCACTTCCATCACACCCGGCCCGCGGGCAATGCTTGCCACCGGCGCGATGTCACGCATGAGATCGAAGTTAAGATTGTCGTAGAGTGTCGCGTTGATTGCGGCCGGCGCAGGGATTAGGAGGAGAGTATAGCCGTCGGCCGGCGCACGCACGACGGTCTCGGCAGCGAGATTGCTGGCAGCGCCCGGCCGGTTCTCGACAACGAATGGCTGACCAAGCCGCTCCGACAGCCATTGGCCGATCAGCCGTGCAGTCACGTCAGACGCGCTGCCGGGCGGAAAGCCGACGATGATGCGCACAGGCCGCGAAGGATAAGTCTCGGCGCTTGCGATGCGCGGCACGATCGGGAGCGCGGCAGCGCCCGCTGCCAGATGTAGAAAGTTTCGGCGGGGAAGTTTCATTCGCTCACCTCATGGGTGCGCACAATGGGGAACGTTATCATGCCTCACACGGCAGGTCTGTGACCTACTTCACAGTGGCCCGACGGCGATAAAGTTCGCAGTTTTGCGCAGTGCAAAACGGTCGCTCTTGGCCCGTTTCTACCGTTCGCCGCAACGCAGCGATATGTCTGGAGTTGAGGGATAAGCCGACATTATGCGGACGTCGTCGATCAGGCGTTGCTGATCCAACTCGGACATCGCTCTGCTTGCAGTCTGTCGCTTCCAATCGAGCTCTGATCCATTACGATGCCTCGTTCCAATGCTTGGGGCGTAAAATGAAACGACGCGATATTCTTGGATGGACGGCGACGACAGCAATCGGTCTTGCCCTGTCGCCGATGCGTGCCTTGGCACAAGCCTCTGCCGCCGGGTCGGAGATGGCGGCGCTTTGCGAGTATATGAGCGCGGCTCGAAGCGGCAGCGTCCCGGCCGAGGTCGCCGAGCAGGCTAAGCATCATATCCTCGATACTCTGGCGGCGATGGTTTCCGGATCGGGGTTGCCGCCTGGTCAGGCGGCGCAGCGTTATATCCGCGACTCCGCGGCAAAGGGCGAAGCGACCATCGCCGCGACTGCGCTCACGGCGCCGCCGATCGACGCCGCGCTCGCCAATGGAGTTATGGCCCATGCCCACGAGACCGACGACTTGCACAAGGTGTCGCGCTCGCATCCAGGTTGCTCGGTCGTCCCGGCGGCACTGGCGCTGGGCGAACGGTTTGGCGTCGATGGGGCACATTTCCTGCGCGCCGTGACCCATCTTCGGAAGGTGAGAGATGTCAACGATAGTGATGATGATGGTGGTTGTAGTGGTGACGGTAGTATCGCCTTGAATTAGGTCCATTTGGATCGGTGTACTCATGTTTTCGCCGGACCCAATTCGCTTGATTGGTCTTCGTAGGCGAGACATGTTTTGGAAAGGCGTCCCCCCGGCTGGCCCCTGGTGACGGATAAGCGGGTCCCTGTTGCGAGCGAACTGGTGAAACAAAGCAGGCAATTGTTAGCGCTATCATCACAACGCGTCGCATCGGTTCGTCCTTCGACCAAATCACTAAAAAACGCTCAGACGCGCTACTCTATACTTACAGTACTTACAGTGGCGAACGAAGCGTCAGGCGATACGTCGAGAATATCAGTAGCGCCTCAATTGGCGGCCTCCGGCTAATGTCGGCTTTCGGAGGCAAAGCGAACATGGGCTGAACGCCTCCCAATGTCTGCTAATGACCCAAAGCGGACATCAGCCGGGCTCGCGATAGCCACGCCCTGCACAGTGCGAGCTTTCCCACGGGTCGCCCGGGCTCGGAATTTTGGGTAGCTCGATCTGGAATCTAGTAAACCGCAACCGTGCGGTTGGTCTGAAACGGCGTTAGCCCGAGAGCGGGGTGTCGGAGGTGGTCTTCCTGCGCGACATATGCGCTTTTTATACATGGAAAGGCGGCGAGGTTTTGGCCTCGCCGCCTTTGCCTAAGGCCTGTTCAGGAAGGGTCTAACCGAACAGCTTAAGCACCGACTGATTCGCCTGATTGGCGATAGATAGTGCCGAGATTTCGAGCTGCTGCTGGGTTTGCTCAGTAAGCAGGTCGGCGCTCTCTTGGTTCTGGTCGGCAACCACGAGGTTGCTGGCGCCGGTCTGTAGCGTGTTGATCAAGTTCGTCGTGAACGTCTGGCGAGTGCCGATGACGCCGGAATTGGTGCCGAACGTCTCGGTCTGGGTCTGCACAGTCGCAATCGCAGCATTGATCGACGCGATCGCACTTGTGAGGCCGGTGTCATCTTGGAACGACCCCGCTGCCGTGCCGGCGACCGCTGATAGACCGAGTCCTGTCGCGTTGAAGTTCACGGATTGAACGAGCAGGGTGCTCGACCCCTGCGAGTTGAAATCGATAGTTAGGTTATCGCCAGCCAGTAGGTTGACGCCATTATACGATGAGTCACCGGCGAGCTGGTCGATCTGCGTCAACAGCCCATTGAAGTTGGACTGCAGCGTGCCGCGCGTGGTGCTCTGTCCGAACGCCTCGGTGCTGCTGAGACCGAGCGCCGTGGCTTCCGCATTGGAGGTGACGGCAAAGCTGGTCGACGGCAAATTCGCGGTGAGTATCAGATGCCCGCTGCCGTCGTCGGTCGCAGTGATGGCACCATTGGAGCCGAGGCCGGTGGTGCCGTTGATCTGAGCTTCGATCGAGCTAATAGACTCGCTGGCCACGATCGCGATCGTGTAAGTGCTGGCGCCCGCGGTGATCAACAGATTGCCGGCGGCGTTCAGGCTGGTCAGAGCGACCGAGCTGGTTACCCCAGCCGCGACGGTCGGGCTGGCCTGCTGTGCCTGCTGCACCGTCGCCAGTGCCTGCTGCAACAGGCTGGACAAGCCGGTGAGGCCGTCGGTGGCCGCATTGATCGTTTGCTGACCCTGGCCGATCTGGTCGAGCAAGGCGCTCAACGAGTTGGCGGAGTTGGTCAGGTTCTGCGAGGTGAAATAGGCGCTCGGGTTATCCGCGGCGGAGTTAACCGCCTTACCGGTCGCGAGTGCCTCCTGGGTGGTGGTCAAATCGGCAGAGGTCTGCTGCAGCGACAGCAGGTTCTGCCGAATGCCCGTGGTCAAGGTAATGTCAGACATAGCGGTACCCTCAGTTCCACAGCCGTAAATGATCGGTGACCTGATGTTTACCTTAATAGGGTTAATGCTCTATTGCGGCCTCTCGCGCTGTCCGATTGCAAGGTGTATCGAGACGCATCTGAACTGGTCAGAGTGCACGAGGCAGACCTGGTCGATAGGCACCAGGAACTCGGCCAGCGGTATTATGGCCTAAACGTCGAGATAGGTCCGGTCGTCTCGACAGACTGGCGCTCATTCGTGGCGTGAGCGAGCTCTTAACGGATTTGCGCGAACGTGTACGCGCTAGGGTGATTGGGGGCAGTCTGTTCCATGAGCCGCTACCCACGCCGCTCAAAAATCCGCAGGCGTTCTCGTGAGGGAGCGCGCCAGACAGCGGTCGCGGTCGCGATGGCGGCCTTGCTCGCGCTTGGCCTACTCCAAATACGCGAATACGTAATACCACATCAACGCGCGATAGCGGGTCAGCACGCGGTAGTCGTCATACCGAGTGATGACGAAATCTATACCGGCTCGATCCTGTTTACGCCCATCGAGGGCAGGATTTGTCACCAGTTCCTGTTCGACAATCGCACTGGGCGTATTAGCGACAACGGGAACGTCGATTGCGAAGGTTCTCAATACCGCGCGGACCCCAAGAACTGGGGCTTTGCACGGGCGCGCGCCATCGGCAATTCTTTTCACGATCGCTGAGCTGCGCTCGTCTCCTCCTCGGGCCGGCGTCGGCCACCGCCCTTGTCGCCAGCATTGCTGATCCGAAGGCGTTTCGATCGGGGCGGGACATCTCGACCTGGATCGGATTGGTTCCGAAGCAGAACTCGAGCGGGGTGGCAGCATCAGCAAACAAGGCGATCGCTATCTGCGCGGCCTGTTCACCGCGGGCGGGCTCGCCGTCATCCGCTACGCCAAATCCATGGCACTAAACATCGGCCCTGGCTCGCGGCATTGCTGGCGCGGCGACCCACCAAGGTCGCAGCCATCGCACTCGCCAACAAGATGCCAGAATGGCTTGGACGATGATGGCCAAGTGAGTGGGATTATTGAGATGGATGGCATTACTCTTGCGGACGACGAAGCTGCAATCGCTTATGCAGAGCGCATGGTTCGTGAGCTGAAGGAGAACGAGGGCTACCATGCGCCCGATTTACAAATGTTCGTCAAAAATGAATCGCGACGCAGGATAGTCACTATTCCGTTCGATCCGACCGAGGTCAGGACCCTGGGGAAAAGCTACGCAGTGATGCCGATTGGCATCACATAGAGCTGCGCGCGTAGATTCTCTAGAACGCCAACGCGCTCAAGCGATAAACCCCGTATCCGACAAGCCCTGTCCAAGTTACAGCCGCGATCATGGAAAGCGTAACAACCGCTATTGGCCAGATGCGATGGAAAAGCGAAGGCGGTGGTTTAGCGGGATCAATCATCACTGCCCGCTAGTTTTAGGGTGAAGCAAGGCAATAATAAGTTCGCCGCGGTTTCGAACAGAAAGCTTGCGATAGACACTGTGAACGTGCTGCTTCACGGTTCCCTCGCAAACGTTAAGTTCGCAATCTCCTTATTCGCCAACCCGTCGCACACCAGGCTGACAATTTGCCTTTCGCGGCTACTGAGAGCACCGAACCGCGCGGCAGCGACCGCGGCGTTCAAATCTGTCATCTTGTTTCCCGCTTGCCCCTTTGCTTAGTGTCCCGGGCGGTTGCTTAGGTTCAACAAAAAAGAGCCCCGGCTTTGCGGCCGGGGCTTTGGTAGATCGCGAAAACTGTTTGGTGATCCAAAGCGGCCACGTGTGGTTCCATAACGGCGGTGCCCCTGAGCGGCAACAACGAACCGAGATTCACCTTACCGCGTAAGCTTAAATGGGATTATCAGGGCCTCCGCTCCTGGTTGTGTGTCTGTTTGTCGCGCGGCGACACAACTATCTTGCTAGAACGCTTTCGACAAAAATCGTCCCAAGGGCAAGTCTCGTGAATCAGAAATTCTTAGTTCGACAAAATGCAGATGTTGAATATTTTCCGCCGCGTGGATTGCGGCGACGCTGGCAGTTTTTTATTCGTTATTTATTGGCACAGATGCGCGCAAAGGGAATTGCGAAGCTTCTCCCCACTCTTAAAAGTTCGTTCGATCATCCTTGGGTAGCAGGAATCGAACTGAAGATCCGGTTCTGGCCGGGCAATGAGACGAGTTCTGGGCCGCTTATGGCGTCTGTATAAATCTCTTCCAGCACAGTCCATGCATTGGGACGCGCCGATTACAGTTTCCGTTTTTAGGGAGCGCAGGGGAAAGAAGAGGCAGGCTCTTTGCATGTCGTTCTATTTGGTCAAAGACATCCTCTATATCGCGCAAATCCAAGGCGTACACGGAACGGATGCTCCAAAGGAGCTTCGGGCTTGGCCGACGATCTTTATAGACGCGTGCCAAACTTTTGCGCGCCGAGAGAATTTGCGAGAGGTGAGGATAGCAAGGGCCGAGAGTCTTTATTCGTACCGCGACCCATATCTCGGGGCAGACCTGTTGCCAGAAGCTCGGGAGCATGCGCTTCAGCGGATCAGAAAAAATATGAAACTGCTTTATGACACTAACGCCACAGATCTCGGATTTGTCTCCGATGGCGCCTGGTACAAGTGGAGGAATTTTAGAGACGACCGAATGAATAGGACCATTAACGAGCCACGGTTCGTCGCATCACAACCAGCGTGATCTACCGCGGGAGTGAGCCAATCCAGTTGAGGATACGAGTCCCCCGCTAGGCTCCCGGCGGCGCACGCCATGTCCGCTTCTGGTATTTAGCGGACATCGCCGGCGCGCCAACGAAAGTCTGGCTTTGGGGGTAGGGCGGACATAAGACGGCCTGCCGCGATGCCCGCGGCTGAACGTAAATGGGATGGAATTTAAAATCGCCGCTTGGGCTGAACATCCCGACCAACTCTCCGAACTTCACTGTCTACCCGTCATGTGAGCGCCTTCGGGTGTGGCCTTCGCGTCCCGTCAAAGCAATCGCCGAACGAACAACCTGGATTGGGCTCGTAATGCTCGAAATAGGAAATCTTCACTCCCCGCACGACCGCCTTACGAATCCTTAGTTGGCCGTGGCACTCTGGGCAGCGCTTAATTCGTGACGAATCGAGTCTTAGGGCTGCGGACAGAGTAACTCGCTCCCAACTGCCCTTGGACCTAATTTCGCATCCGATCTCGCTTACGTCGTCGACGTCCATTTGGTCCTATTCAATTGGCCTTAAGCCCGATCGCCAGCAGCGAATGATGACCACGACAGCGATAGCTACGGACGCGAAGAGTAGCGGGCGGCTCAACCAGATCCACTTTGCCGACAATAGAACGGCAACAAGCAGTAATATAGCAGCCAGGGCGGCCAACCCCGATGTCAGGTTTGTCCGCATCCTATTAAAATCCAAAGGTCGGAACATTAACGAATGCGCCGCCCAGGACGCCGAGAACCAGAATGGCGTCAAACTCCTGCCAGGTCATGAAAAAAAAGAGTGTCCGGAGCCAGGCAACCAGTTCTCTGAACTGGCCAGGATTGGCCAGGAAATAGCCGATGGCCACGACCGGCCCAATACGAGAATCCAATCCCGCGTGGAAACCACCCGCAGCGATTGTAACTGAGTCGGGCGTTTAAACAAAAAGCCCCGACCTTGCGACCGGGGCTTTAGTAGGTCGCTAAATTTTTTTCGTCATAAATTCCACCGCGCGGGGGCGCGCGGCGGGCAGTCGTCTCAGCCACGTGTCGGGGGATGAGAATGGCATCGACTTGCACCCCCATAACGGCGGGTGCCGATAAGCGGCAACAAAGAACCGATATTCACCTTACCGCGTAAGCTTAAAAGCCGGCGTAGCAGCTATCGCGGAAGTGGGTCAGCCGAGTTGGGGATGTATTGCTACCGACTCGGCATCGCTGGCGTACTCAAATAAAAAGCCGCCCGAAGGCGGCCCTCAGCTCTTTCAACTCAGTACACCAATAATCAAGCGGCCAGGGCAAAACCCGGGCGGACATTACAAACGCGCCGAGTGATGTCCGCTTTCGGGAGTAAAGCGGACATCACTCGAAAACGCCCGGACACCGACCAATCCAAGAATGTATATGCATGTACCAATCATAAAAAAGGGAATCCACAACGGCAGTTTCAATACAAAGCCTGGCACTGAATCCATTATCCTCTGCACACTATCCCATTCGACGTGCGGCCACTGCGAATGTACGTTGTGCCAAAGCAACTGAAGATCATCGGGTGGCCATACCCCAGACCGCAGCCATACCAACGATGACACGTATAACAGCACCAATCCAGCTGCTGCTACGAGCGCACCGCACACTTCAACAATCCAAAAGATCGCGAGCCAAAGTGTTCTATTCACTGACCAACTCCATTTTTAAGACTTTTCCCGACATGATGTTTTCTCGCGGTAAAGCGGAGAAACTTTGGTCGATTCGCGTCAGGAATTTGCCGGGCGTGAATTGCGCGCCGACGCTCACCGCCTCTTTGGGCGAGGTGCTCCGCGTCACCGGGCTGCCGGAATAGCTTGGCGGTTCGCAATGCCTGTTCACTCGGACGGCGGTGTCGAATGTCTGCTTATGGCACTTAGCGGACATCGCGTGAACGCCTCGCGATATCCGCTAATGACCCAAAGCGGACATTGGCCGACCCTCAACGATCTGTCCTTGAATTTGTCGGGGCCTGCGATTTGGATACTCTCAATGAACCTCGAGGTAAGATCATTGAATTTTTTGGTCGGTTGCGGAATTTTGCTCCATCGCGGGATCATCTCCGGCCGGAGTTTCAGAAATGCTTCGGTAATATGACATGACGGTTGCGCAGGACGCAGAACAATGTCGCCGCCGCACAAAACTACACTTAGTGGACCCCGGAAAGACCTTCAGCCAACGTAGCCGGATGTCCGCTTTGGCACTTAGCGAACATGAACCCATGTCCGACTAATGTCTGCTTTCGGGGGTGAAGCGGACATGACATGCGTGGGGCTTGATGTCCGCTTATGACCCAAAGCGGACATTGGCCGGAGGGGGCCTTTTACCACCGCGCAGTCTGGAGTACGAGAAAAGCGATGACGATGAGGGCAGTCACGCCGAACAGGGCGACGCTAAAAACTTCCGGGCCCTGACGCGGCTTTTGGCGTCTTTCCACAATCTTCTGCAACATGATGCGGCCTCCGCGTTGCAGTCAGCCCCTCAGTGGAAATACCTATAGAACGGGACTTGCACGCAGCCTAAGGCGCGCACTCAGATTTTCTTCGCATTTGCCCAAAAACGGCGCGGCCCAGGCGCGCGCAAAAAGGAAACCCCGACCTCGCGGCCGGGGCTTAGAGCATGACTACGGGCGAAGCTTATTTGAGGGCGGTCGAGACAGACGTGAACGTGGTGTTCAAGTTCGAGCCCAGGGCTTGCACTGTTGCAATGATTGCGACCGCGATACCGGCCGCGATAAGGCCGTATTCGATGGCAGTCACCCCCGCCTCATCCTTCAGAAAGCGCAAGAGACATGTCATGTCGGTTCCTCCGTGCTGACTATGTCCTTTTACGCATAAGAGTTTTCACATGGCCTAACTGATTTGTTTGAACTTTCATCAAACACGCGCTGCGATTGCGACGGTGTTCCGTAAATACTTGGATCGTAAGACTTTTTTGAACGTTGTCCCGACGCATTAAGATAGCGCTAAGGCCACAAGCTTTTGCTCCTAATGTCTGCTGGAAATATCAAAACAGCGTCGCATCGAGCCGATACCATATTTCAACTTTACATCGTTTTTTTCGCAACCCGGATTCCACTTGCTTAGCTCTCTGAGCAGAATCAAATGTTCTTGCAAAGAATGAGCATAGAGTTGTTTTCGTAAGCGCGAGGCAATACGCATGGCCGATATGCACGAAACATGTCCGATCATCAGTCCACCGCATCTACGATTGTCCGAAGTCGCCGAGGCAAACCTCGATGATAAACGCCGCGAACTTGGTGTTGAAAATGGACTCAAGGAAATTCATGGTGTGACCACGCTAATGCTCGTCGCTTTCGGTGAACACGAGATAAAGTCCATTGAAGATCTCGCTGGTTGCGCAGCCGATGATCTTTATGGCTGGAGAGAATTGAGACGTGGAAGGATATTGAAACATCCAGGTATCCTCAGCGCCTGCAAGGTGTCGCGAAAGGACTGCGAGACAATAATCATAAATGCTCGCATCGCTGCTGGGTGGATTGAGGAATCCGCCTGCTGCACTCGCCCCGACCTCTGATCTGACTGCGCAGTAAAAGTCGGCGGCGCCGACCAGGCGATTGAGTAAGCGGGCTGGTGTCTGCTTATGACCCAAAGCGGACATCGGGCGAACAGTCCACGACGAGATTATGGGTTCACGCGCTAAGCAGGTCTGGCTATTCCCGCCCTCGCACGCGTCCTCAAGACGAGGTATTGTTAGAAGGGGCGCCAAATTAGAGCGTCTTATGTGATTGCAGGGGAGGCGTTTTGTGCGTGATGGTAGAGGGTACATTCGTGTCGCGGTCCGTAAAACTCCATCCAAGACCACTCGCGGCGCAAAACGTAAAACTCCGAAACGACGGACTGAACTAAGATCGAGTGCGTGGTATCAGACCGCTATTACGTCGGTCGCCATTCCGTTGGATAGGCGTAATCCGCACTGAACGGCATCGCCGACCAATACGACGTCGCTGGTGCGCCGACTGATGTCCGCTTTCAAGGGCAAAGCGGATATGGCCAAGCGGCTCGGGAGGCGGAATATCTGAAGATGGTCTTTGAGTTGCCTTGAAGATTTCGACGGAAGGCTTTGCCCCCGAGCCTGGCTCGAAGCGCGCATTCGGTGGCGTCCGACTGATGTCCGCTTTTGGCACTTAGCGGACATCAATCGAGGTCCGGCTTATGTCCGCTTTCGGGAGTGAAGCGGACATCAAGCACTTTCTCGCTGAGTAAGATTCGTTTCGCTCCATGCCAATCGGGCAGGACGGCACGTCGGCGAGGAGAGCCGCTCTAATCGCGCGAAATACTGAGCACCTGCCGCAACGCAGATGGTGACGACCACTGCTTGGCGACGGAGGAGTGGGACCGGTACGCTACGCCGAACTGCCGGCCGCGACTCCATGTCACGACCGCAGGATGTCGTTGGTTGGTCTTCCTGATAATTAGGTCAAATTGATTGGGCAGGAAATCGCAGCTCTGCACGACGACGCTTGCGCCTCCGTCGGAGATATTCTTCACGTGACATTCGACCGAGGGGAGTCCCGAGTCGATTAGAATCTCCCCGCCGAAGAATACACGCGACCTCGCTGCGGTCCGCTTCTCTCGAAAACCGGGTTGCATGTCGCCTCCTTGGACGCCGAATACCTAACGCCATCGGCCGCGAACTCAATCGACAATTCAATTTAACCTAAACTCGCGCAACCTTTGTGGCGTCGTTTTCTAATGAATAGGCGGCCAAGTTCTTGGCCGCGTCGATGCTGCGCTTGAATGGGGTTAAACCGCATCATTAACGGTGAAAGGCCCGCCGATCTACTGGCGCAGTATCCGACCAAGCTAAAACGGGTCATCACGGTCAAGGCCGCCTAGACGCTCGGGCCCTATAGTCGCCAACTCGGTCCAGCTGCAACAACCATGAGATAGTCCCCTTATCTTAGTTGACGCGTGTCCATGTTGTCGTGCCGTTTACCGCTGCACAGATAACGCGATCGCTGCCGTCAAATTGGTAGGTGCCAGAAACTGGAATCGCGCCTTGTGGCGTCCGTGTCCATTTTCCGTCCGAGGCCTCCCAGATACCGGATTCGGCGATGTCGAAATGGTAGTGATAGTGGCCATCATGCGTGACATCGAGTGACGTGGTCACCGCTCCCAGCATGCCATTGGCCGGTGTGTGCGTGTACCAGTGACCCACAAGCGGTCCGATCGCCTCGCCCTCAAGTCCTTGCCCGGTTCCCAACAACACCGATTGCGCCGTGGCGAGCGCGGTAATGGCAATTGCGCTGTCCCCAATCTTGCCACCCAATTCTGCCGCAAAGCTCGCCGCGTTTTGCGGGTTTATCGCGATGTAGCTGAAGATTGTAGATTGGTGGGTGATGTCAGAAGTGAAGATCATGCCCGCCGGACTGCTTGCTGCAACTGTCCCGGTGTCGTCCCCACCCCAATCGTATTTGTATTGACCGAGTTCGCCGACTTCAAAACTGCTGCTGAGTTTTTGTCCCTGCACCGCCGCTTTCAGAAAGACGGTGATTGAAAATGCTCCGAACGGACTCGGCATGTCAGTGTCGACGGTCATTTTTTCCGCGGTCCACTTGCCGACAAAGCTAGGCGGAGCAGATGGCACGAAGAACAGCCACCCGAGCAATACGAGAAGCGGAACGCCACCGACGATGCCGCCGATCAGGACGCGCCTGTCAATGCCAACCAGCGGCGAAGGCGGCAAGGGAGCTGGAGCGGGCGGCGGTCGACCACTGAGAATGTGGCGGATGACATCGGCGAGATAGTTTAGGTGGTGTTCGAGCGGCGGCGTGAAGGCATCGAGCCAGTGCGGTGTCGAGAGGAAATATTCCAGTGATTTTGTAGGCATGACATTTTCGATGCGCAGCGGAATGATGGGCAAACCGACGTTAACCGCACGTTCAACCTCGCGCTTGATCTGCTGCGAAAGATTGGCATTCGCCGAAAACACCAACACCAATGCCCGCGACGTGTGAAGCGCTTCAACGATTGTTTCGCCCCAGTCAGTACCCGGCGTGATATCGCGCGGCGCGATCCAGCAGCGGATTCCCTTGGATTCCAGCACGGCGCAGGTCGCGTCTGCCGCGGGTTTGTCCTTTGACGAATAGGAAATGAAGACGTCGTGCGCCATAATCTCACCTGTGGCGCAAGACTAAGAGGAGACCGTCATTTCGACAAGCGAGCGCCGCGACCCGGCGGCTCGGTCAGTGGCCTTTGGCGAAATACAAATCGTCAGACCAGGTTGGCAACTTAAGTCAGCCATTTCGCGAAGTCCCAAGTCCGAGATGGGTCAAAACGGACTTGGACAGGCGTTTGCGCCAGTTCCACTTTACGAGAATCCAATCCCGCATGGAAACCAGCCGCGGCGATTATAACTGAGTCGGACGTTCAAACAAAAAGCCCCGGTCGGAAGGCCGGAGCTCAGTCGGTCTGGAATCACCGGACGCCGGAACAGGTCCGACGGCGGCTGGCGCAATCATTCATAGCCGTTGTCCCCTAGGCGAGACTAACTAGCTTAGCTCCAACCTCCTGACCGATGCGCCAAGTCACTCTGTATTTGCCCGCTCTGGCGGGACCGTCCCCGGCGAGTAGCAGCATGAATTCGTCAGGAATTTCGAAACCATTGACGTCGAAGTTGATCCGCACTCCGCCCTCGGAAGTGTCGGTGACGAGGCAATAGAGCGGTGGAATGTCGGGCCCAACCTGGATCTTCGCGAGACGGTCAAGCGGATAACGCTGCGTTGCGCGTCTCTCCTCTTGCTGCATTTGCACAGCTCCATATTTGGTAAAAACAGCTTCCCGAAAATTAATTGCGCACAGCCTAAGACTAGAGTTCTAATTCAAGACAACTTGTCACTAGACAAGACTCCGCAATTGAGCAGGTCTGAATGCGCAGCCCGGATCGGCGGTAAGGGCAAGCGTGCTCGCGTTTGCAAACCCGACATAGTCAAAGAAACGCCAACGCTTGAGTTCGATGCCGTTCCAAAATTCAGTTTGCTGGATGATGCCGTCCGAAAAAACACTCAGAAGACTTGGGACGCCCCTTGGCATCTACCATCCCCGCCATTGGCATCCTGGGCAAAACGAAATCCAAATGGTTCGATGGCGTCAGGAAGCTCGCGGAGAAAAAATCAGGCGAGTTCAATATAGCTGAGGCCCTTGCCGATGACCTCACAGACGCAGTGAGAACGGAAAAGTGACTGGTGGAGTTACTTGAAGCAGCCGAAATAAGGACGATGGTTGCGACGGCTAATTGCTGCGTCGATGAAGATGCAGCCTAATCATCGCTTGCGCAGGGCCGGCACCGCCTACCTGCGCTATGCCTCACGTTACAGGCGCGTCGTCGTGATCATGCCAAGGTAGCTTTGCTCAAGGTCCTCCCCGGGTACCGTCCCCAACTGAGCCCCGACATTTCCCTGTCGGGGCTCAATTTATTCGGAGCCGGCGGTCAGGAGAGGAGAGCAGCCACAGTACCGACATCGGGCGGCAATGAAGACGACAGCGTCACCCACATTGTCGCCAGCAGCCCGACTAATGAGAAGACGATGACGACCGCCAATTCCGGGCTCTTGAGAATCTCGACGACCATACCCGGCGTGGATGTGGGGACGGAAGCGCCGCTCAAATTCATCATGGTCATGGCTCGCTCCATTTGCTGCAAATTCGAAGATTGACCATACCGAGAAGCTTAGGGCGGGGATGTGATCCACAGCACAGAAAGCCTCTTTGGTATCGATCCGATTAAATGGACTTACCTAGCAAATCCGCCAGTTTGGCGATCTTCGCCGCGATCCGCCGCGCCTCGTCGGGCTAAGCAACTTGGCCGATGCGACCGGGGCTGCAATTTCCACAGGCTGTGCCTGGACCGTCCGAGAATCACTCTATAATGGCGGTGTGACTGTACCGTATGGAACCGGGCCGGGATAACGCTCGGAGTTCGTATCGTGCTGGCATCAAAGGAATTTCGCGAATACGCGGACGAATGCCTGGGCTGGGCGCGCACTGCTCGCAGCGACCGGGAACGTGGAATTTTCTTGCAGATGGCACAGACTTGGCTCGAGGCCGCCATTCGATGGGAGGCTGGCGCCGCAGCCGTCAGGCCCGGATCATCCGCTGATGGGCTTCGATCGGCGGACGATGCGAGCAAAGCGGACGGCCAAAACCGCCGCCGACACCGTCGAACGCCGATCAACCGACGCTCAGCTGCTTGAGGATGCCGAGCGCCTGGAGCGAGCGCCAAGCCAAGCGCGCATGCCCATGCTGTCCTCGCCGACGATGGGCGCCGCCGGCGCGGCGGTGACGAGCCTTATCCCGGCTCTGTCTTGCCGCTCGTGCCGGCCCAATGCCCCGTTCGCCGAACTCGTGCGGCCGTCACAAACTAGCATCGCGGGGGAAAATGAGGATCGAGCATACCGCGGCGGGTGCTTGGCGACTAGTGCGCTTCGGGAAGCGGCGCCCCGGCGTAACGCGTTCCGCTGGGCCGTCTGAGGCCACCGATGGCCTGACATTGGCAACGCCTACCGCGCCCGTCGCGACTGCGGCGTTGTAGGCCTGATGATGAGTACGCACCTCGAAAATACCGCCGCCAACAAACAGAGAGCCGAGAACTCAGAACGCTACATACCGCATCACGCAACCCCTCCTAAGCCCTAGATATGGCGCATCGGCGGTACAGGTGGACATGTGATGGTCATCACTGAAATGGCTTTTGGAGAACCCTCACTGAAGCGGTTCACCGCTCCCGAAACCATCATCGCAGACGCGAGGAACACGCGAGGCGCGTGCTCGGCGAGTGAAGCTTGGTGCCGCGGATAAGCAGGCGCGCGTACCCGCACCTTCAACTTCATTCAGTTCACGAGATGAAGCTGCGCCCGAAGGCGTTCTCCGCTTTCAATCACACTGGTTTTGCCGGTGGCGACCGGGGCCGGCGTCTCATGGCCGGGCTTCCCACGATCCACTCGTTCGGCATACATCAGCCAAAGATCGGCCAGCACCTGCCACTGGAAATGCCCGTCTCGATCCGACGCACACGCGGCTTTCATCATGCAGTCGTCCGCGCGCTTTCGAGAATCCGCCATACTCAACATCGCTACTACTCCACACAACGCTTCGTACTCCGCATATCTTTGCCCACGGCCGGTCGCATCTCAAGCCCGTTCGCTGAGAGCTGCGAGGAGCACCGCTGAGCCAGTAGGGCTGGCCAATCGCCATGATTCCGGCGACCCGTAAGTAGATAAAACTGTAGACTCGACTCTTGGTTGTAGCGAGAGTAGCAAATTCATTGGCCCTAAGAGCCAGAAGGAAACGCCCAGATGCCCTCAACCTCAGCATTTTTTTCTATCAATGAAATCACGAAACCCGCCGACAAGCGGGTATACCACGACAACAGCGCGTGCCCTCCAGGCCGCGATATTCCTGCACATGAGCGCCGTCCAGGTATGGGCGGCTATCGGTTGTCTCACGACTGCGAAGAACGGAATAAAAAAGGTATCTAGCCTTTTCCTGTGGGCTGCGGCGGGATGAAAGTCATCTCCCACCACGGCCCATGCAGCATTCCATGGTCGATAGACCAACCGCCCCGACTTACTAGGAGTGGCTGGATTTGGAACCGCGAGTGGCCGGTTCCGGCCAGTACCGGCAAAGAGGGTACCGGCCGGCTTCGGCCCCCGGTGGCCGGTTTTGAAATGAGGCGTGGCCGGTTTTGGAGAGGAACAAACTTTTTACTCCTTAGTTGTACGGTAGCCTTATTCTCGTTTCCCGCGAAGGCCGCACCGTGACAACACAGGCCGAACGTCTCCGAGCACAAGCCGAGCGTTGTTTGCAATTGGCGCGCGAAGCCAAAGATCAGAGCGTCGCTGATGCCCTAAGCGGCTTGGCCGCTACGAGTCTGGAACGAGCGAGCGAACTTGAACGGCACACCCCTCGGGAATTAGAGACCACAGGCTAGGCCGCATGAAGCTGCTTCGATACTGCATCACAGAACGATTAGACCTGCTTTTAGGCGCAGCAGGAATTGCAGCGATGGTATGGGCCTTTGCAGGCTACTTCAATTGATGGGCCGCCTCAGTGGGCGGCATCTTTCATTTAGCTTTTTGTCAATTCTTCAATTGTCGGGGGAAAGTCTGCTTTTTTGGCACTTAACGGACATCAAGCGATGTCCGACTGATGTCCGCTTTCGTGGATAAAGCGAACATCCAGATTTGACCGCGCCACTTCCGCTAATGAGCCAAAGCGGACATGCGCAGTCCATTTGGCAGTGACGTGTGGCAGCGAAATCAGCCCATAAAATCGTTCTCGGGCACAAATGGGGCGACTGGTGGCCGAAAAGCAACAGCTGCAACATCCTTCGCTTTAAACGCCGGTCGCAACTTACTGCCGAAGAAAGCCAATGGTACCTGAACCGGATCGGGCGAGCGTTTCAGGGAATCACATGAAGAGCAGAATTTTCGCAATCTGTATTGCGAGCGGCTTTGCTATCCTCACGACCATGAACGCCGGTCTCGCGGCCGACATGGCAATCAAAGCTCCGCCGGCTGTCCCCGCTGCAGCCTATAACTGGACCGGCTGGTATGCAGGCTTGAACGTCGGAGGCGGCTGGGGCGAATCGAAAAACACGTACATCGCCACTCTTCCGGCTCCCACCCCGGCTGGCGCCGACACAACGCAGATGAACAGGGTCATCGGCGGCGGTCAGCTCGGTTACAACTGGCAGTCCGGCACCTGGGTGCTGGGTGTTGAAACCGACATTCAGGGCGCGGGGCAACGCGGCAGCAACGTCACCGCGTGTACTCTCGCGGGATGCCAGGTTCCCGGCAGCACTATCGCGGATACTGAAAAATTGACGTGGTTCGGCACGACGCGCGCACGCATCGGCGTAACGTCGGGGAGCTGGCTTGCCTATGTTACCGGTGGCGCCGCTTACGGTAGAGTCAGCGCCACTGGAATTACGACGCTGCCGGGGGTCGGCACGATCACGGTGGTCACGCCTTCCACGCAGACGGGTTGGACAATGGGGGGCGGTATCGAAGCTGCCCTGACCGGCAAGTGGACGTGGAAAGTGGAATATCTTTACATGGACCTTGGATCGTTCAGCGGAAGTGTTCCTGATCCTTTCATTGTAGGGGCAACGGCCGGTGGAAGCGTGCATTTCACCGACAACATTCTCAGAGCGGGCGTGAACATGCATTTCTAAACCTGCCAGGATAGCGGCACCGGACAATACCAAGGGCTCCGAGGCCACTTTCCCGGCGCTCAACGGTGAGCTGGAATGCCTGGGTCTCCACGAGCTGTGCGTTGGCAACGCCGGTCGCCGATCAATATTGGTTGTTGATCTCCATAATCTTGGCTTGCAGTCCCTCGGCACCAAATGGCTTGATGATATAGCAGCTAACCCCCAAATCCTTGGCTTGAACAATTTTGTCTATCGTGGAATTGGCAGTCATCATGATGAAGGGCAAGTTTCCGCATCTTTCGTCTGCGCGTACCCGCCTAAGTAACTCCTCTCCATTCATCGAATCCATGTTCCAATCTGAAATCACTAAATCAAAATGTTGTCCTTGAATTTTTGTTAGCGCTGCTGCGCCATCTGATGCTTCGTCGACATTTTTGAATCCTAAATCCGTCAAAAGTTTTCGAACGATATTTCTTACTGTGGAACTATCATCTACTATCAAAATATCGCTGTGCTGATGGATGGCCATTTTTCAGTGCTCGTCGGTGAGCTGAAATCTGCGTTTTTTGCTGTGATACACTCGGCGAAGAAATTTTGGTACTCGCCGAGAGCATCAAGACGCCACTGCGCCAGTTGACACGAGCGGCAGGGACAAGTTCCTCTCGTCGCTCTGATTACGCTAAACTAATTCCCTGGGCGCGTAAGAGCCTGATGTCCATTCCTGCACACTTTTCGGACATTCCGACTGTCCCGACGGATGTCAGCTTTGGCGGCAAAGCGGACCTAAAGCGGGCATGCCGCAATGCCCGCGGCCGAACGTAAATAGGATGGAATTTAAAATCGCCGCTTGGCTTGGACATCCCGACGAACTCTCCGAACTTCACTGTCTATGCGCCTTACTTCGCGCGCGAGTTCGTCGACTGCTTGGATGAGGTTTTGAACGATGTCGTATTGCGAGGTTTGCATCTTCGCCTTGCGAAGGGAGGTCTCCATCTTTGATTCAGTTTGCCACATTGGGGCCTCTGCGACCGGTATACGTGTCAGAAATGAAACTTTCTAAAATACATGTTGTAAAATTGTAAGAAGCGAAGAGGCGAGCTCTGATCGAGTGCTACAATCAATTCTAAGTCCTAAGCTTCTCGGGGTGCGTCCTGCGCGGTCGATGGTGCCCTTTTTGGCTATTGGCACAGAGCGGACTTTCCAGCCGCGCTGACGAATGTCCTCTATTGGCACATGGCTGACATCGCGCGTCATACCTGCCGCCAGCGAAAGAACTAATTGATCGATCTAGCAGCAAAGCATTTTGCGTAAACGAGTCTAAGTTTGCCCCGTCAAATTTAGCAGCCTGGCGACCATCGCGTGGTTTCGCAGTGGACGCCGTCGAACCACGAGCGCATTGGCGCTGTGATGAGTAAGTCGGAATTTGTACTAATGCTTGCAAGCTGGGCTGGCTATTTCTGGCTCGGCTTCCAGTTTGGAAAGGGGTGGTCAGCGCTACAGCGAAAATTAGAGCTCGAGGAATTGGAGCACCGCTTTAAGATCGTGAACAGCGAAGCCATCGACGTGCCAAAACAGAGACGACCTGCTGCTTAGCCTGGCCGCCAGTACAGCATAGCCGACATTCCAACCGCACTGACGAATGTCTGCTTTTGGCACTTAGCGGACATCGAGCGATATCCGAGTGATGTCCGCTTTCGGGGGTAAAGCCGACATCGCAATTTAGGCATGGCAGACATTAGCCAACGATGTGCGAGGCCTCCCAATATGAAGGTACATGGCCCAGAAGGGTGGACGCCTACGCGGCGGCGGCGTTCTTAGTTGTCATCGCCTCAACATGCCGTGACCAAAGCTCGAAAGCCTCTTGCACTTCCTTCGCGTATCGGTGCCGCTGGTAGATGCCAGCAACGCCGGAGAACGTCCCTGAACGATGGTTTAACGCCAATTCGACAATGTGCGGCGCGGTACCGAGCCGTTGTAGTCCGCTCGCAAAACTTCGGCGAAGGTCATGAAGCGTCCATGGCCGAACCGCCGGCCGGACCATTTCCTTCGCGCCGCTATGATCACCAAATGGGCGATCCGTGCCATTGAGCACAAACTTGCCGGTGGTCGGTAATGCGTCGAGCACGCGGCGGATCATCGGCGTGATCGGAATCGCATGCGCCGAACCATTCTTTGTGCGCTCGCCCTGCAGCTCGATTGTGTCGGCGGCAATTTCATCGCGCGCCAGTTCGGTCATTTCGTTGCGACGTGCGCCGGACAACATCAAGAGCTTGATCAGCGCGCCCGCCGCACCGCCCTCGGCGTCAGCGGCCTGCCATGTGAGCTTGAGTTCCGCATCATCAAGCACCCGATCGCGGGATTTTTCTTTCGCCGGTTTGCGAATGGATCGCGCCGGACTTGCGAAGTCGTCCTCTCTCGCCTCGCACCATGCGAAAAAGGCCTTGGCAATTTTCCACGTCGTGACGCCGGCAGAGGGTCCGCGCTTCATTGCGGTATCGATTATCGCGACGATGTCTTTCTTGGAAATCGACCGCAGCGTGCGCCCGGGCCACGCGTCCTGCATGTGCTCAAGCTCGCGGTTGATATTGGCCGCCGTACCGGGTCGCACGGTGCTGACATGCTTTTCTCGGTACAGGGCTATGTACGCCGCCAGAGTGTCGTCAGCGGGCGCTCCTTCTTGCTTTGCTGCCGCCGGGTCGGCGCCATCCGAAACGCTCTCTAGCGCCTTCCGGGCCGCGTCGCGCGCCTTTCCCAGGGACAGGACGGGGTATCGACCGGGCAGCGTAAGCTTGCGCGTCCGTTCACCAACACGGTAGCGCACCGCCCACGACTTAACGCCGGTCGGCTGCACGATCAAATAGAGGCCCGGCACGATGGCGTCGGCTATCTCGACCCGCGCTTCTTTGGCCTTGGCCTGCTGCACGACTCGGTCGGTCAGAGTGGCGGGCATTTCGTGTCTCCGAGAGGCTGGGGTAACGTGTTCAAGGACTTGGGTGACCTTAGGGTTGGGGTGAGCCGGGGTAACACGGGGGTAACAGAGTTCACTGTTTGGACCGGTTGGCCCTTGTTTCTAACGATCTCGGACAACATAAGAGAAACCCCTATAAAATGGGAGGTTCTGGCTTGTCAAAGTGAGAAAATGTTTCTAACGTTGGCTAACGGTCGGTGACCTTGCCAAGGTTGGGGTCGAGGGTTCGAATCCCTTCGCCCGCTCCAAGATTTCCTCCACTGCCTAACATCGCAGCCTCTTTTTCCCGGGCTTTCCCAAACGCCATCGTGGAACATCACCAGCCCCAATCCGCCGGCCAGCGCGCAACGGCATTTCTACTACTCTGGTTGTCCGGCGCGTGTTTGCGATTGACCGTGCTGGCGATACCGCCGGTGGTGCCACTGTTACACGCCGATTTGCATCTGTCGGAAACGGATATCGGCTGGCTGTCGAGCCTGCCGCCGATGCTGTTTGCGATTGTGGCGGTGCCGGGCGCCTTGCTGATCGCCCGCTTCGGCATCGTGCCGGCTTTGATCGTGGGCTTGCTGCTCAATGCCCTGGGCTCGGCCGCCCGCGCGGCGTGGCCCGATGCAGTCTCGCTTTACGCCTCGACTATCGTGATGGCGGCGGGCGTCTCGATCATGCAGCCGGCGCTGCCACCGCTGGTGCGCACCTGGTTTCCAAGCCGCATCGGCTTTGCCACGGCGATTTACACCAACGGTCTGTTGATGGGCGAAATACTCACCGTCGCGCTCACGATCCCGCTGGTGCTGCCGCTGGTCGACAACAGCTGGCGCTGGAATTTTGTGGTCTGGTCGGTGCCGGTCTTGCTGACCGCGCTGCTGGTCGCCGTCTGCACGCCGCGGCTCGGCGGCGCCCATAGCGCGAGTACCGCCGCGAGCAGCCGCTGGTGGCCCGATTGGCGCCGTCCGCTAATCTGGCGGCTCGGCCTGATCTTCGGCAGCGTCAACGCCACCTATTTCGTGACCAATGCCTTCCTGCCGGATTACGTCACCGCCGCCGGCCGGCCCGATCTGATCTCAAGCGCGCTCACTGCGCTCAACCTCGGCCAATTGCCGGCTTCGTTCCTGATGTTGGGCGTGGCCGGGCGGCTGGTGAAACAGCCTTGGACCTATGTGGCGACGGGCACGGCATCGCTCGTCAGCATCGTCGGCATGATGAGCATGACCGGCGAGTGGATCGTGTTCTGGTCGGGCGTCCTCGGCTTTGCCGGCGCGGTCACGCTCATTATGGCGCTGGCCTTGCCGTCGGTACTCAGCGCGCCGGACGACGTGCACCGAACCTCGGCTGGAATGTTCACCATCAGCTATAGCCTGGCGATGGTGCTATCGGTGGTCGGCGGCTGGCTTTGGGATTTCACGCACATGCCGCTTGCCGGATTCGCCCCGATTGCGGTCTGTTCGCTCCTGATCATCGCGTTGGCGACGACTGTCCGCCACCCGGATTATCAGCCAACCCCAATTCCGCAATAACGCGCTGAACAGGCATCCGCTCAATACCCGATCGCCAGCGCGCCGCGCGTGCGCGGATCGGCGGCGCCGACAAAGCCGCCGGGCGTGATCAAGATCGAATTGGCCGACGTGAACGGCCGCTGCGGCACGACCTTGTCGCCGCGCGCCTGTAATGCGGCAATGAGATCGTCACCAAGCCCCGGCTCGGCATAGACCTGATCGGGCATCCACTGATTATGCACGCGCGGTGCCGACACCGCGCTCGCGATATCCATGCCGCGGTCGATCACGTCGACGACGATCTGCAGCACCGTGGTGATGATGCGGCTGCCGCCGGGCGAGCCGGTGACCAGGAACGGCTTGCCGTCCTTCAACACGATCGTCGGCGTCATCGACGACAGCGGCCGCTTGCCGGGGCCGGGCTCGTTGGCCTCCGAGCCAAGAAGGCCATAAGCGTTCGGTGAGTCCGGCTTGGCGGCGAAATCGTCGAGCTCGTTGTTGAGGAGAATTCCGGTGCCCTCCGCGACGAGGCCCACGCCGTAACTGAAATTGAGCGTGTAGGTGTTGGCGACGGCGTTGCCGAATTTGTCGACGACCGAGTAATGCGTGGTGTTGCGGCCTTCCGGCTGAATGGTGCCGCCGGCGTGAATCGCGCTCGCCGGCGTCGCATGCGCGGGATCGATGGTGGCGCGCCAGGTTGCCGCGTAATCCTTGGAAATCAGCCGCGCCACGGGAACCGCGACGGCATCGGGATCGCCGAGAAACAAGGTGCGGTCGGCATAAGCGCGCTTCATCGCTTCGATCATCAGGTACAGCGACTGCACCTGATCGGCATGCGCAAGGTCATAGCCCTCAAGGATATTCAGCATTTCGATCAGTTCGACGCCGCCCGATGACGGCGGCGGCATCGAAACAATGTCATAGCCGCGATAGGTGCCGCGCACCGGCGCGCGCTCGATGGCGCGATAGGCCTTCAGGTCATCGACGGTCATCACGCCACCTGCGGCCTGCACGGCGGCGGCAAGCTTTGCGGCGATCGGGCCCTCGTAGAAGGCGCGTGGGCCGTCGCGCGCGATGGATTGCAGCGAATCCGCAAGGTCGCTTTGCACCAGCCGGTCGCCCTCGGACAGCGGACTGCCGTCGGCTTTGAAAAAAATCTTCGCCGAAGACGGCCAGTGGGCGAGCCGGGCGTGTTCGTTGGGCAGCGATTCCGCCCTGTCGTCGGCAAACGGAATGCCGTCGCGCGCCATGGCGATCGCCGGCGCTATCAGGTCGGCGAGCATAAAATGCCCGGAGCCATATTTTGCCTCGGCCAGCGCGAGGCCGGTAACCGTGCCCGGCACCCCGATGGCGAGCGCCGATTCGCGCGATTTTTGCGGGTCGGCATTGCCCTGCGCGTCAAGGAAGCTCTTGGCATTGATGCCGGCCGGCGCGGTCTCGCGATAATCGATCGCGGTGTCGCCGCCATTGGCAAGGTGGATCACCATGAAACCGCCGCCGCCGATATTGCCGGCGCGCGGATAGCTCACCGCGAGCGCAAAGCCGACGGCGACCGCGGCATCGACCGCATTGCCGCCCTTCTGCAGAATGTCGACGCCGATCGCCGCTGCGCGGCCCTCCTGCGTCACCACCATGCCGTTTTGCGCGGCCACGCCCTGGGCGCGGCCGATCTCGGGAGGCTGACCGGCATCCTGAGCGAACGCAATAATGGGCAGTACGATGAGCGCGGCGAGCGTAAAGCAAACGCGGCGACGCAATAAAAAACCTTGCGGATTGCGCATCGCTCGGACTGACACTTTACCTTTACAGCATCGACGGCAGGACGCGGTCCGGTGGGCGATGGCCGTCGAGGAAGGTCTTGATGTTGACGATGACCTTCTCGCCCATGTCGACGCGGCCTTCGAGCGTGGCCGAAGCCAGATGCGGCAACAGCACGACCTTGCCGGAGCGCGCGAGCTTGACGAGCTTGGGGCTCACCGCGGGCTCATGCTCGAAAACGTCGAGGCCGGCGCCGGCGATTTCCTCGGCCTCGATGAGGCGCGCGAGCGCGTTCTCATCGATCACCTCGCCGCGCGCGGTGTTGACGATATAGGCGTCGGGACGCACGAGCTTGAGCCGGCGCGCTGAGAGCAAATGGTAGGTCGCCGGCGTGTGCGGACAATTGATAGAGATGATGTCCATGCGGGTCAGCATCTGGTCGAGGCTTTCCCAATAGGTCGCGTGCAGCTCCTCCTCGATGTCCGGGGTGACGCGGCGGCGATCGTGATAATGGATTTTCAACCCGAAAGCCTGCGCGCGCCGTGCCACCGCCTGGCCGATCCGGCCTAATCCGACAATGCCGAGCCGCTTGCCCCAGATACGATGGCCGAGCATCCAGGTCGGGCTCCAGCCGCCCCATTCGCGGTCGCTGGTCAGCACTTGCGCGCCCTCGACCAATCGCCGCGGCACCGCGAGGATGAGCGCCATCGTCATATCGGCGGTGTCCTCGGTCAGCACGCCCGGCGTGTTGGTCACGGTGATGCCGCGCTGTACCGCGGTCGCCACGTCGATGTTGTCGACGCCGTTGCCGAAATTGGCGATGAGTTTCAATCGCTCGCCCGACTGGCTGACCACGGCCTTGTCGATATGGTCGGTCACCGTGGGCACGATGACGTCGGCGGTCTTGGCGGCCTCGACGAGTTGCGCCTGGGTCATCGGCTTGTCGTCGGCGTTGAGGCGGGCGTCGAATAATTCGCGCATGCGCATTTCGACGCTGTCCGGCAGCCTGCGGGTGACGACGACCAATGGCTTCTTGGCGGGTGCCATTTCCTGCCCTTCGCGCGGTTAGGCGTGCAATTCGGCCTGAAAAATCGGCCGGCCGCAACTGCCGATTCCCTGCGTCGGCCCGTTCAGGTCTCTTTAACCCCGCTCGCCGAAACTAAAGCGGCGGGAGGTGGTTTCATTAAAATCTCTCTACCAGATGGCCGCGCTGCCGACAAAGCGCGCCGGACTTTGCGGCTTGTTGGCGCCGCCGTGATCGCGGCCGCGCTGGTCTGCGCGGGCCAAACGGCGCGCGCGGGCGGCGACCCCACCTCGAGCGGACTGCCGGTGCCGCGCTTTGTCAGCCTCAAGGCCGATCGCGTCACGGTGCGCGGCGGACCGGACAAGGACCACGACGTCGCCTGGATCTATACCCGCGTCGGCTGGCCGGTCGAAATCACCGCCGAATTCGAGAACTGGCGCCGCATCCGCGATTCCGACGGCTCGGAAGGCTGGGTCTATCATTCGCTGCTGTCGGGCAAGCGCACGGCCACCGTGCAGTTGAAAGCCAAAACCGATCTCGCGCCGCTTTACGCCAAAGCCGACGCCAAGAGCGCGGTAACCGCGCAATTGCAGGTCGGCGTGCTCGGCGCCGTCAAACAGTGCACCGGAACCTGGTGCCAGATTTCCGGCGAGGGCTTCGACGGCTGGATCGAGCAGAATGAACTGTGGGGCGTTTATCCCGGCGAGAAGATCGACTGACGCGGTTATGGACGCTGCGCCATTTGCGCGTCCAATAATGCGATCAAGCCTTTCAGAATTTCAGTCGGTGACGGCGGGCAACCGCGGATGTGCAGGTCGACGGGCACAACGCTGGAAACGCCACCCTTGACGGCGTAGCTGTCCGCAAAAATTCCACCGTCCAACGCGCAATCGCCCAGCGCCACCACCCATTTGGGATCGGGCGTCGCAACGTAAGTCCGCTCCAGCGCCTCGCGCATGTTCCTGGTGACAGGTCCGGTCACAAGGAGCACGTCGGCGTGGCGTGGCGACGCGACGAAGCGCAGGCCAAAGCGCTCCAGATCGTAAAAGGCGTTGTTGAGCGCATGAATTTCGAGCTCGCAGCCGTTGCACGAACCGGCATCCACTTGGCGGATCGCGAGACTGCGGCCGAGCCGCCGCCGCGCCGCTCGCTCAACGCCCGCCGCCAATTCGGCGAGCGCCGTATCGTCAGGTGCCGGCGGCGCTTCAGTGAGCGGCCTGTGCGTCAGGCTTTCGATGAGTGTTCTGCGCATTACAGATCGTGCCCCGAATAGGAGCAGTTGAACGATTTATTGCAGAGCGGAAAATCGGCGACGATGTTGGCCTCGATCGCTGCTTCAAGGAGCGGCCATTGAAACCACGACGGATCGCGCAGGTGACAGCAGGCAAGCCGTGCGCCGTCGAGTCTCACCCAAGCCAGAACATCGCCGCGAAACGCCTCGGCAAAGCCCAAGCCCTCGCCGGCGCCGCTTTCGACCGCGGTTGCGATCGGTCCCGCCGGCATGCGCTCGATGAGTTGTTCGATCAGCCTCAGACTTTGCTCGACTTCGCGAATGCGTATCCAGACACGCGCATTGACATCGCCCGCCGTAAGCACCGGAACGGCAAAGTCGAGATCGTGGTATGGCGCGTAGCCCGGGGTCTTTCGCGCGTCGACATTGCGGCCGCTCGCGCGCCCGACAAAACCGGAGGCGCCGAACTGCCGCACAAATTCAGGCTTAACGATCCCGGTGCCGACGGTGCGATCCTGCAGCGAGGCGGTGTTGTCGTAGAGCTCGACCAGCCGCGGAAATCTCTGCTTGATCTGCCGCAACGTCTCGCGAATACGGACCGCTCCCTCGGGATCGAGGTCGCGGGTCACGCCGCCCGGCACGACGCGATCCATCATCAGCCGATGGCCGAAGCAGGCATCGGCCGCGCGCAGCACTTGCTCGCGCAAAATCCCACAATGCGCGTACATCAGCGAGAACGAGGCGTCGTTGCAGATGGCGCCGATATCGCCGAAATGATTCGCCAGCCGTTCCAGTTCCGCCATCAGTGCGCGCAGATATTGCGCCCGCGGCGGCGCTTGGACGTTTGCCGCCGCCTCGACGGCATGAGCGAATGCAATTCCGTAAGCGACCGTGCTGTCGCCGGAGGTGCGTGCGGCGAGCCGCGCCGCCCGCTCGAGCGTGGCGCCCGCCATCAGCGAATCGATTCCCTTGTGCACATAGCCGAGGCGCTGTTCGAGCCGCACGACCGTCTCGCCCGAGGCGGTAAAGCGAAAATGCCCCGGCTCGATGATACCGGCGTGCACGGGACCCACCGGAATTTGATGCAGGCTTTCGCCTTCCGCCGGCAAGAACTCATAGGGTGGACGCACCTCGGGTGCCGGCGCGCGGGCGCCGAGCGGGTATTGCACGCCCCAAAAGCCGAGATCGAGCCACGGCCGGGTGTCGCGCGCGCCAAACGGCGTAAGTCCGTAGAGGCTGTGCAGAGCGCGTTCGAGCCGGATGGCGGGCGGATGGCGCGCACCGACCGACGGAAATGTCTCGTCCGGACATTCGAGGCTTACGACGGCAATGTCGTTGGTGTCCTGCTCGAGAATCGCCATGTGGACCACGCAGGATGCATTGGCGTCGCCCCAAAGGCTCAGCAGCGTGGCCTTGCCGGCGGCAAGATCGTCCGCGACGGCGCTCCAGGCGTCCGGCGTGACGACGACGCGCGGCCACGGCCGATGAGCCTCGGCGCGGCGGCCCTGCGCAATGATTTCGGTCAATGGCCGCATGCGCTATCCCAACGCCTTGGCGACATTCATGAACCAGCCGACCAGCGCCGGCGGCAAATAGATGCCGGCGATGAGCACCAGCGTCAGATGGGCGAACATCGGCACATAGGAGGCCTGCGCCTTGGCACTGGGGCCGCGCGGTTCGCCGAACGCAATGCTATTGAGCCGCAAGAACAGACCGGCGAGCCCGACCAGGATGCCGAACACCAGGATGAGCGCGAGCGCCGGCGTGCGGGCAAAAGTCGAACTCACCACCAAAAATTCGCTCATGAAAATGCCGAGCGGCGGCAGACCGGCGATGGCGACGACGCCGAGGATCAATCCCCAGCCAAGCACCGGATGCGTCACGGTGAGGCCGCCCATGTCGGCGATGCGCTGGGTGCCTTTGACCTGCGCAACGTGACCGACGGCAAAGAAAATCGCCGACTTGGTCAGCGAATGCATGGTCATGTGCAGGAGGCCGGCAAAATTCGCCAGCGGGCCGCCCATGCCGAAGGCAAAGGTGATGATGCCCATGTGCTCGATCGACGAATAGGCGAACATGCGTTTGATGTCGCGGCGGCGATAAAGCATGAAGGCTGCGAACACGAGCGAGAGCAATCCGAGCGTCACCATCAGCGGGCCGGGCGCGATGGCCGCGGTGTTTGTCGCCAGCAGCATTTTAAAGCGCAACAGCGCGTAGAGCGCGACATTGAGCAAGAGGCCCGACAGCACCGCCGAGATCGGTGTCGGACCCTCGGCATGGGCGTCGGGCAGCCAGGCGTGCAGCGGCGCGAGGCCGACTTTGGTGCCGTACCCGAGCAGCAGAAAGACGAAGGCGACATTGAGAAGCGCGGGATCGAAGGCGCTGGCACGGGTCACGAGCACGGACCAGACCATGGCGTCGAGACCCTCGCCGACGACCGGCCGCGCCGCCATGTAGACCAGGATGGTGCCGAACAGTGCAAGCGCGATGCCGACGCTGCCGAGAATGAAATATTTCCACGCCGCTTCGAGCGCCTCGTGGGTCCGGTATATGCCGACCATCAGCACGGTGGTGAGCGTGGCAAGTTCGATCGCCACCCACATCAGGCCGATATTGTTGGCGACGAGCGCGAGATTCATCGCAAACATCAGCACCTGATACATGGCGTGGTAAAAGCGCACGGACGCCGGCGTGAGGCGGCCAATCTCGAGCTCGTGGCCGATATAGCTGGCGCTGAATATGCTCGTGGTGAAGCCGACAAATGTGGTGAGCACGATGAACGTGCCATTGAGGTCGTCGACCATGAGATACGGACCGGGCGCCGGCCGTCCGAAGAGCAGAGATAGCGCGCAGATCAGAGTGAGCGTCGTCGCCAGCACGTTGAGTCGCGCCGAAACCCGATAATTCGGCAGCGTCGCCAGCAATGCGGCGGCGGTGGCCGGTATCGCCAAAACACCCGGCAGCGTATTGATTTCCAAGCCGTCGACCATCATCGGCGCTCTCCACGGAAACGGTCGAGCGCCTGCACATCGACGGTGTCGAAGCGATCGCGGATGCGGAACAGAAAAATTCCGATGACGATGAAGGCAATGAGAATGGAGAACGCAACGCTGATTTCGACGACAAGCGGCATGCCCTTGGCGCCGGTCGCAGCGAGCACGAGGCCGTTTTCGAGCGACATGAAGCCGACCACCTGACTGACGGCATTGCGCCGCGTCACCATCATGAGCAGGCCGAGCAGGACGACCGAGAGCGCGAAGGCAAGGTCTTCGCGCGCCAGCGGATCGGCTCCCGGCGTGACCCGAAGCATGACCACCATGGACAGGGCCACGAGACCCATGCCGGCGAGCATGGCGAAGCCGACGCCGACCACTTTTTCGATCTCGCGATGGATACCGAGCTGAACGATCATCCGGTGCAGGGCCACCGGAATGATGATCGCCTTGAAGACGAGCGCGATCGCGGCGGTGACGTAGAGATGCGGCGCGTCCTGAATGAACGCCTGCCAGGCGACCGAGGCCGCCAGCACTAGGGCGTGCAGCGCATAGACGTTGAGCAGCGCATAAAGCCGGTTCTGATAAAGCTCGAGAAAGCTCACGAGCACCAGGGAGCCGGCAAGCAGATGGGCGATGTCGAAATCGATGCCGCTCATCAGAAGCTTCCCGAAACAAAGCGCAGCAGCGTCGCGAGCAGGCCCAGCATCAGGGCCGCGCCGAGAAATTCCGGCACGCGGAAGACACGCATCTTGGCGATCGACGTCTCGAACAGCGCCAGGAGGAAGCCGCCCACGGCAAGTTTGCCGGCATAGGCGGCAATTCCGACCGCGATCGTCGATAGGGGCGCGCCCGCCGCTTCGATTCCCCAAGGAGCGAACAGACAGGCGATCAGCGAAACGTAAAGCAGGAGCTTGAGCGAAGCCGCAAGCTCGATCAGCGCCAGATGCCGCCCCGAATATTCGAGCACCATCGCCTCATGCACCATCGTCAGTTCGAGATGCGTCGCCGGATTGTCGATCGGAATGCGGCCGTTCTCGGCGATCGCCACCATGACGAGCGCGATGAGGCCGAGGCCGAGCGAGACGCGCAGTCCGACCGCGGAAGACGCCATGAACTCGGCCATGGTGGAGAGCTGCGTCGAGCCGGCGATCAACGCGACCGTGAAAACGATCATCAGCATTGCCGGCTCGGCGAGCGAGGCAATCATCACTTCGCGGCTCGAGCCGATGCCGCCGAAACTGGTGCCGACATCGAGCCCGGCGAGCGCGAGAAAAATCGCGCGCTACCGAGAAGGGCGATGATGGCGATGAGGTCGGCCGACCATGAGAAGAGGAGTCCGGTGCGGAAAGTCGGCACCAGCGAGGCCGCAACCCAGGTGGCGGCGAAAATGAGATAAGGACTAACGCGGAACAGCCACGAAGCGTTGTGCGCTAGCACCACCTCCTTGCGCATGAGCCGCGCCAGATCGAGGTAGGGCTGGATCAACGGTGGGCCCTGCCGGCGCAACAGCCGCGCTTTCACCTTGCGCACGAAGCCGGTGAAGAGCGGCGCCAGCAGCAGCACCAGCATCATTTGCGCGTCCTGGACGCCGAGATCCGAAATCAGGGCCATAGCGCGAGGACCAAGAGCAAGAAGACCAGGGCGCCGAATACGAGGCTCAGGAACTGGCGGATTGTCAGGAACTGCAGATAATTGAGGCGATCGGCCACGAAATTTATGCCGACAACGACGGGCGCATAGAGCGTGTCCCAGATCGGATCGCGCAACTGCACGGTGAGCCGCGCCGGGCGCATGTCGCCGGGCGCTGGCATGTCGCATTGTTCGCGAGCGAGGAACACGGTGGTGCCGAACACGCGCCGGATCGGTTGCGCAAAGCTCATGGCCGTGTATTGCGTCGCTGGGCTCGGGTCGGGATAGCCGCAATCCCAGGCAGGGGCGCGGCGCAGCCGGTGCGAAGCGAGCCGGTGGATCGCCAGTACCGCAAGCGAACCTGAGACGATCATGAACAGGAAGACGAGCAGGCCGTCGTATGAACTGCGGCTCGCGGCGATCGGCACGATCGAAAGCCACTGATCGCCGATTTGCGCCGGCATGTGGGAGCCGATCAGCATGGTGCTGACCGGCCTCAGCGCGTCAATGAACGCGCCGGGCAAAATTCCGGCAAGGACGCAAAGCGAAGCCAGAAGCATCATCGCGGCGAGCGAAAACGAGTCGGTTTCCGCAGCCGTTTCCGCAGCACGGGTGCGTGGGCGGCCGAGAAACGTCACGCCATAGGCTTTGACGAAACAGGCGGCAGCCAGCGCGGCGGACAACGCCAACAGGGCGCCGACCGCCGGCACCAGAAGTTTCAGACCCCACACCGGCAATTGCGGACTGAGCAGGATCGCCTGGAAGGTGAGCCATTCGGAGACAAAACCGTTGAGCGGCGGCAGCGCCGAGATCGCCGCGCAGCCGATCAGAAAGACGAATGCCGTCTGCGGCATGCGATGAATGAGGCCGCCGAGATGCTCCATGTCGCGTTCGCCGGTCGCGGTGAGCACCGCGCCTGAGCCGAAGAACAACAGGCTCTTGAACAGCGAGTGGTTGAACACATGCAGCAGCGCGGCGGTGAACGCCAGCGCCGCGGCGAACGGCATGCCGTGGGCCTTGAATGCGAGCGCGAGTCCGAGCCCGATGAAGATGATGCCGATATTCTCGACGGTGTGATAGGCAAGGAGCCGTTTGAGGTCGTGCTGCATCAGCGCATAAAGGACGCCCATGACCGTCGTCACGCCGGCGATTGCGAGCACGACGATGCTCCACCACCAGGCCGGTTCGCCCGCGAGTTCGAAGACGATGCGCACGAAACCGTAGACGGCGACCTTGGTCATCACCCCACTCATCAAGGCCGAGACATGGCTCGGCGCCGCCGGATGGGCGAGCGGCAGCCACACATGCAGCGGCACGAGACCGGCCTTGGAACCTGCCCCAACAAGCGCCAGCAGCAGCACCAGCGCGCCGAGCGCCGCGGCCGGATGTGCGGCGCGCATTTGCGCGAAGGTGTAGAGGCCGTCGGGGCCGGCGAGCAGTCCGAAGGCAAGCAGCAAAGCGAGCGTGCCGAAGCTCGCCATGACCAGATAGACATAGCCGGCGCGCACGTTCTCCGGCACGCGATGATGCGACATCACCAGCGCCCACGAGGACAGCGACATGAACTCCCAGGAGCAAAGGAAGGTGAAGGCATCGTCGGCGATGACGACCAGCGTCATGCCGGCAAGGAAGGCCGGATAGAATGGCAGCACCCGTTCCGGCGCCGTTTCGTGCTGGCCATAGCCGAGTGCGAACAGACTCGCGCTCATCGCGCCGAGATCGACAACCACGAGAAAGAAGGCAGACAGCGCGTCGATGCGCAAATGCGCGCCAAGCCAGGGCACGCCGATCGGCAGAGCGATGGCTTCGGGTGCCGCCCCACCGAGAAGATGCGCCAACGCTGCAGCGAGCGAGGTCGCCGTCGCCATCATGCTCGCGCCGTAGACCAGACGCGTCGCCGTGGCCGAACGCCCCAGCGCCACCGCGAGCGGCGCGAGGGCCAATAGCACCGCGGCGCAAACCAGAACGATCGTCAGCGTCACGGCGCCGCCCTCTTGAGCCGGACGCCGCGGCCGCCACCTTGGCTCGCGGCATTATCGGAAATCAACTCAATGCCGAGAGCATCGAGCGCCGCCACGAGCTTCATCAGCGAATCGACGTTGCCGCGAATGACGCCGTCGCTTGCTTCCATGCGCTGGATCGTCGGCAGCGACAGCCCCGCCGCTTCAGCGAGCGTGCGCTGATCGATAGCGAGAAGGGCGCGCGATGCCCTGAGCTGGCCGGCAGTGATCATGCAAAAACCATTAGAAGTGATGTTTAAAGCATCATTTCTTGCGGAAAGCAAGTATGTAATGATGTTGCAATGGGTTACGAGGCGATAACGGAGCCTGACCGTTGCGGCAACAGGTGCGAGAGCCGGCTGGCGCGCGAATAGAGGCTAAGCAGGCGGCCAAGCGTGAGCCGCCAACGCGACATGAAACGGATGGGAGAGATTTCCGTCCGGGACGTTCAGCGTTTCCGCCGCAACCGCACCACGACGTCGATGCGGGCGATCTCGTATCCTTCGGGCGCGACCGGCGCCTTGCCGACGACCACGTCGCTTGATGGAATATCCATGAGATCGTTTTGGTCTTCGATGAAAAAGTGGTGGTGCTCGGAATTGTTGGTGTCGAAATAGGCCTTCGAGCCGTCAACGGCCACCTGGCGCAACAGCCCGACTTCGGTGAACTGATGCAAGGTGTTGTAGACGGTGGCAAGCGACACCGGCACCTTGGCGCGGGTGGCTTCCTCGTAGAGCATTTCCGCCGTCACATGCCGGTCGCCTTTGGCGAACAGAATCCAGCCGAGTGCCATGCGTTGCCGCGTCGGCCGCAAGCCGACGTCGCGCAGCTTCGCCTTGACGTCGTGCCACGGGCAACCCGTCAGGTCGGCGCGGGCCGGCTGTACCAGCGGCTGGTTCACGAACGTGGCGGGCGGAAAAGCGGTTGAACTCGACGGTTTCATTGCGGCGCTCATACCGAATACTTGCTGGCCCGACGGGGCCGACAAGATCGTTGCAAGTGAAATTATTATACGCCACCCTGCGCCTGCTGCAACTCCCTCGCCATTACGCCGTGGGGCAGTTTCCCACCGCACCGGCGCGGCGCCCGGACTGCAGCTTTGCCGCATTCTCCCAATATGTTAGGGATTGAAAAAGCGGCCGGAAACGGCGGAATTGGATCAAGGATGCAGGCGCGCCGTTCGAATTTCGAATACGAGGACCTGCTGGCCTGCGGGCGGGGTGAACTTTTCGCCGAGGGTCCGCAACTGCCGCTGCCGCCGATGCTGATGTTCGACCGCATTTCCGAAATCGCGGAAGTGGGCGGCGAATACGGCAAGGGCCTCGTGCGCGCGGTGCTCGAACTCAAGCCCGACCTGTGGTTCTTTCCCTGCCACTTCAAAGGCGATCCGGTGATGCCCGGCTGCCTTGGCCTTGATGCGCTGTGGCAATTGCTCGGCTTCTTTCTTGGCTGGCTCGGCTCGCCCGGCAAAGGCCGCGCGCTCGGCATGGGCGAGATCAAGTTTTCCGGGCAGGTACTGCCGACCATGAGGAACATCGTCTACGGCATCGACATCAAGCGCGTGATGCGCTCGAAGCTGGTGCTTGGCATCGCTGACGGCTGGCTCTCGGCGGACGGCTCGGTGATCTATCGTGCGCTCGATCTCAAGGTCGGGCTGTTCCGCAATACCGAGCCGCAACCGGGCGAAGCGTAAGCTGCCGCCCGGAGCATACTTCCATGCTCAAACTAGATTTCTGACGGGGCAAACATGAAACGCGTTGTCGTCACCGGGATGGGCATCGTCTCGTCCATCGGCAACAACACGCAGGAAGTGCTGGCGTCGCTGCGCGAAGCGAAATCCGGCATCGTGCGCGCCGATAAATATGCCGAGCTCGGCTTCCGCTGTCAGGTCCACGGCGCGCCGACGCTCGACCCCAGCGAGACCATCGACCGCCGCGCCATGCGTTTTTTGGGCGGCGGCGCCGCCTGGAACCACCTCGCCATGGAGCAGGCGATCCGCGATTTGGGCCTGCAAGAGAGTGACATTTCCAACGAACGCACCGGCATCGTCATGGGCTCGGGCGGCCCGTCGACCCGCACTATCGTCGAGAGCGCCGATATCGCCCGCAGCAAGGGGCCCAAGCGCGTCGGGCCGTTCGCCGTGCCGAAAGCGATGTCGTCCTCGCCTTCGGCGACGCTTGCCACATGGTTCAAGATCAAGGGCTTGAGCTATTCGATATCGTCGGCCTGTGCCACCTCGAACCATTGCATCGGCAACGCCTTTGAGTTGATCCAGAACGGCAAGCAGGACGTGATCTTCGCCGGCGGCTGCGAGGAACTCGACTGGACGCTGACGGTCCTGTTCGATGCTATGGGCGCGCTGTCGTCGAAGTACAACGACACGCCGACCAAAGCCTCGCGCGCCTATGACGCGGATCGCGACGGTTTCGTCATTAGCGCGGGCGCCGGCGTTCTTGTGCTGGAAGAGCTGGAACGCGCGAAAGCGCGCAACGCGCAAATCTACGGCGAAATCGCCGGCTATGGCGCGACGTCGGATGGCGCCGACATGGTGGCGCCGTCGGGCGAGGGCGCGGCGCGCTGCATGAAGATGGCGCTGGCGACCGTCAAGCCGCGCGTCGATTACATCAATCCGCATGCCACCTCGACGCCGGTCGGCGATCTCAAGGAGATCGAGGCGATCCGCGAGGTTTTCGGCTCGGGCGACAAATGCCCGCCGATTTCCGCCACCAAGTCGCTGACCGGGCATTCGCAAGGCGCGACCGGCGTGCATGAAGCGATCTATTCGCTCTTGATGATGAACAACGGCTTCATCTGCGAGAGCGCCAATATCGAAAAACTCGATCCGGCCTTTGCCGACATGCCGATCGTGCGCGCGCGCCGCGATGACGTGACGCTCGGCTGCGTTTTATCGAATTCGTTCGGCTTCGGCGGCACCAACGCGTCCGTCGTGTTCAAGCACGTGGACGCCTGACACATGTCGGGGCTGATGCAGGGCAAACGCGGCCTGATCATGGGGGTCGCCAACGACCACTCGATCGCCTGGGGCATCGCGAAAGCGCTCGCCTCACATGATGCCAAGCTTGCCTTCACCTACCAGGGGGAAGCACTCGGCAAGCGCGTAAAGCCGCTGGCCGCTTCCGTCGGGGCCGATCTGGTGCTGCCGTGCGATGTCGAGGACACGGCCTCGGTCGATGCCGTGTTTGCCGAACTGAGCCGGATCTGGGGCACGCTCGATTTTTTGGTCCACGCCATCGCCTTTTCCGACAAAGCCCAGCTCACCGGCCGCTATGCCGACATCGCGCGCGAGAATTTCATCCGCACCATGGTGATCTCATGCTTTTCGTTCACTGAAGCGGCACGGCGCGCGGCCGCGATGATGCCAAACGGCGGGGCGATGCTGACGCTGACCTATAACGGCGGCTTGCGCGCGATGCCGAACTATAACGCCATGGGCGTCGCCAAAGCCGCACTTGAGGCGTCGGTGCGCTATCTCGCCGTCGATTTCGGCGGCAGCGGCATCCGCGTCAACGCTATCTCGTCAGGGCCGATCCGCACGCTCGCCGGCGCCGGCATCGGCGATGCGCGCGCCATGTTCGCGTTCCAGCAGCGGCATTCGCCACTGCATCGCGGCGTCACCCTCGACGAACTCGGCGGCGCCGGGCTTTATTTGCTCTCCGATCTCTCGACCGGCGTCACCGGCGAAATCCATTTCGTCGATTCCGGCTACAACGTCATCGCCATGCCGCATCCCGACGCGCTGCGCGCCGACCACAAGCAGGCCGCCGACGACGCCGCGAAGTGATCAGGCGCTACAGCTTCGCCAGATGCGGCATGATCTCGGTGCGGAAAAGCTCCAGCGAGCGCAGCGCGTCGGATAGCGCCATCGTGCCCATGAAAAGATAAGTGAGCAGGTAATTCACGCCGAGCTCCTTGACCTGCCGCTCGATCGCTGAACGCACGGTCGCCGGCGAGCCGACAATCACGGAACCGTTGCCGAGGCAGTCTTCGAAGCTCTCGCCGTGCGGAATCTTCAGGCGCGAGGTCAGGTTGGTGTCGCCCTGGTTAACGCGCAGCCAGTTCATGTTGGCGAGGTGATAATCCATCGCCGGCTTGCCGAGGCGATGCGCCTGCGCGTCGGTATTGGCGAGGAAGATGTGCCGCATCGCCCCGATCACGACGCCGCCGGAAAACTCGGACTTCGGCTGTGCCGGCGCACCGCGCTTGGCCAAGGCCTTCTTGTAAGCCTCGATATTGGTCTTGGCCGACGTGGTCGGGCCGAGCGTCACGAAATGCAGACCGTGCTGGCCGCCCCAGGTGGAGCCGATCTCGCTCGATGAGGCGTACCAGAATGGCGGATGCGGCTTTTGCAACGGGGCAAGCGCGATCGGCACTTTTTCGTAATCGTAGAGCCCGCTTTTGTAAGTGAGCAGATCCGTGGTCAAGCCGGCGCTGAGGCACTGGAATGCATCGATGAAAATATCGCGCGACTGGTCGTGCTCGACCTTGTGGAATTTAAGCTCATAGGGCGAAACGCCGCGCCCGACGCCGACATCGAGCCGGCCATGGCTCAGATGATCGAGCATGCAGATTTCCTCGATCAGCCGCAGCGGCGAATAGAGCGGCAACAGATAAACCATGGTGCCAAGCCGCATTTGCCTGGTCGCGCGCGCCACCGCGCCAAGATAGACGCCCGGCACCGGTACCATGTTGAGCGGCGTCTGGTGATGCTCGGCGACGTGGAGGCAATAGAAGCCGGCCGCATCGGCGGCTTGCGCGAATTGCAGGCGCTCGTCGAACAGCGTGGCCAGCGGCCGTTCGCCATGTTCGACATGATCGAAAAGTCCAACGTGCATGTTTCCCCGCTAACTTACTTGTTCTTTGGCAGCCCAACATTCCGGCCCATGCCGGCGCAATCTTCATCGGTCTTCAGCCCGGCGGCGCGGATGCCGTGGATCGCGAGTTCCTCGTCGCGATCCTCGGTGTCGCCGGTGACGCCGACGGCGCCGATGACTTCGCCTTTGTCATCGCGGATCAGCATGCCGCCGCCTTCGGGAAAAATCTGCTCGCCGCTCGCCGCGATCAGGTAGCGCATGAAGATCGGCCGTTCGACCGCCCGTTCGCGCACCAGTTTCGAGCTGCGGCCGAGCGACAAAGCCGCATAGGCTTTGCCGTAGGCCATTTCGAACCGGATCATGGACGAGCCATCTTCCTTCTTGAAGGCTTTCACTTTGCAGCCCGGCTCGACCACGATCACGCTCAAAGGCCGGCAATTGAGCGCGGCGCCGCGCTCGATGGCGGCATCGATGATGCGCTCGGCCTGAACCAGCGTAATCGCGGTCACGACAGCCCCTCCCTGCCCGCGCCTTGTGCCATCTTCCACGGCGCTCGGCCATATATCCCGCCGTTGATCTGCCCTGTGCACCCACCCCTTGCCTCGGTCCGCCAAGCGCGCCACATCTGCCGCCGCCATGCCGGTTGCACCCCCCATCGCCGTCGAACGCCTGGTCAAGATCTACAAGACCATCGCGGCCGTCGACGGCATCTCGTTCACGCTTGCGCCAGGCTCGATCACCGGGCTCCTCGGCGGCAATGGCGCCGGCAAGACCACGACCATCGCCACCATCATGGGGCTCACCACGCCGACATCCGGCCGCGTCACCGTGCTCGGCGCCGACATGCCCAGGGAACGCTATCGCGTGTTGCACCGCATGAATTTCGAAAGCCCTTATGTCGAAGTGCCGATGCGACTCACGGTGCGGCAGAATTTGACCGTGTTCGGCATGCTTTACGGGGTGGAGGGTTTACGCGAGCGCATCGCCGAGCTTGGGCATGAGCTCGATCTCACCGACCTGCTCGATCGCCCGACCGGCCGACTTTCGGCCGGGCAGAAAACGCGGGTCTCGCTCGCCAAGGCGCTTATCAACAGCCCGGACGTGCTGTTGCTCGACGAGCCGACCGCCTCACTCGATCCCGACACCGCCGATTGGGTGCGCGCGCACCTGGAGCACTATTGCCGCGAGCGGCATGCCACCGTGCTGCTTGCCTCACACAACATGTTCGAAGTCGAGCGGCTGTGCGAGCGTGTCATCATTATGAAGCGCGGACGCATCGAGGATGACGATACGCCGACGAAGCTGCTCGCGCGTTACGGCCGCCGCACGCTGGAAGAAGTGTTTCTCGACGTCGCGCGCGGCGGCAATATCGATACCGAGGCGGCACAATGACCGCGCCCGGTCATGCCCTCGCCACGCGCCCCCGCACGCGCTGGGGCGGCGGGTCGCCGCGGCGCGTCGCCGCCATGATGCTGCGCTACTGGTATCTGTTGCGCTCGTCATGGCCGCGGCTCCTCGATCTCGTCTATTGGCCGACGGTGCAGATGGTGACCTGGGGATTCCTGCAATATTACATCACGACCAATGCCGGATTTTTCGCCCGAGCGGGCGGTACCTTCATCGGCGCGGTGCTGTTGTGGGACATTTTGTTTCGCGGCCAGCTCGGCTTCTCGATCTCATTTCTCGAGGAAATGTGGTCGCGCAATATCGGCAACCTGATGATGAGCCCGTTGCGGCCGTTCGAATTCATCACCGCGCTGATGGTGATGAGCGTGGTGCGGCTGGCGATCGGCGCGGTGCCGGTGACATTCCTCGCCATCGCGTTCTTCGGCTTCAATCTCTACGGCCTGGGCTTCGCCTTGGTGGCGTTCTTCTGCAACCTGATGCTGACCAGTTGGGCGATCGGCATATTTGTGTCCGGGCTGATCCTGCGCAACGGCATGGGCGCGGAGAATCTGGCCTGGTCGATCATGTTCCTGTTCATGCCGCTGACTTGCGTCTACTACCCGGTCACCACATTGCCGGTCTGGCTGCAGCCGGTGGCGTGGCTATTACCCCCGACTTACGTCTTCGAGGGCATGCGCGAGCTTTTGATCCAAAAAGTGTTTCGCCCCGAATTGATGCTCGATGCACTGGCGCTCAACGCCGTCTTATTCGCGGGCGGCTTATTCGGTTTTCTTAAGCTTTTGCAGAGCGCTCGCCGCCACGGCTCGCTGCTGCAGACCGGCGAATAGGCCGCCGCGTGGGCCCGCGGAGCCTTATGTGCGCTGCGAATAGCAGGAAAGCGTTGACTCTTATGCGTAATGAATAGTGATCATTTTGCTTATATATTGACGCTATGACAAGCAATCGTCACGATGCTGCACTGCAGCAAGAAACCGAACAAGGTTCATCCATGGCCATCGGAGAGTTTGGCGGCGCGCCTGCCGTTCCAGGCGGTAGCAGCGCGCTCATGTCCGCGGCGCCGCTCTACTGGTTCTATGAAACCAGCCGCGCGGCGCTCGGCCCATCACGGGTCTGGGCCGACGCTACCCGGCTCCTGTTCAAGAACCCGATCAATCCGCTGTCCTTCACCACCTTCGGAAAATCCGTTGCCGCAGCGTGCGAATTGTTCGAGCGTTCGACCCGCCGCTACAGCAAACCGGAATGGCGCATCGAATCGACGCTTGTCGGCGGCGAGCGCGTGCCGGTGCAAATCTCCACCGTCTGGGAGCGGCCGTTTTGCAGGCTCCTCCATTTCGAGCGCGTCTTTGAGCACGCGCCGAAGCGGCCACAGCCAAAACTCCTCATCGTCGCGCCGATGTCGGGCCATTTTGCAACGCTGTTGCGCGGCACAGTCGAGGCCTTCCTGCCCAATCACGACGTTTACATCACCGATTGGGCGGATTCGCGCATGGTACCGATGTCGGAGGGACGCTTCGATCTCGACGATTACATCGACTACGTGATCGATATCCTGCACGAGCTTGGTGGCGACACTCACGTGATCGCGGTGTGCCAGCCTTCGGTGCCGGTCATTGCGGCGGCAGCGCTGATGGAAGCGGACGACGATCCCTACGCGCCGACGTCCATGATCTTGATAGGTGGACCCATCGATACAAGGGTCAATCCGACGGCGGTGAACGCGCTCGCCCAAAAGCGCGGCATCGACTGGTTTCGTAGCCACGTCATCACCAAGGTGCCGTTTCCAAATCCCGGCTTCCTGCGCGACGTCTACCCCGGCTTCCTGCAGCTCAATGGCTTCGTCAGCATGAATCTCGACAAGCATATCGAGGCGCACAAGCAATTGTTCCTCAATCTGGTGCGCGGCGACGGCGACTCGGCGCATAAGCACAAGGAATTCTACGACGAATACCTGGCTGTGATGGACCTCGCCGCCGAATTCTATCTGCAGACCGTCGACACGGTTTTCGTGCGCCATGCGCTGCCGAAGGGCGAGATGACCCATCGCGGCCGGCCGGTCGATCTGCGCCGCATCAAGCGCGTCGCGCTGCTGACGGTCGAGGGCGAGCACGACGATATTTCCGGCGTTGGCCAGACCGAGGCGGCGCAGCGGCTATGCTCCAACATTCCGCCCGACCGCCGGGCGCATTATCTGCAGCTCGGCGTCGGGCATTACGGCGTGTTCAACGGCTCGCGCTTCCGCTCGGAAATCGCGCCGCGCATTTCCGACTTCATCCTGTCGATGAGCCAATCGAGCCACGCCGCCCACCACGGCTTCGGCGCGCGGCGCGCCGGCAAGACTGTCGCGCTGCATATGGTGTGACCGTTCGGCGTCCGGCGGCGCGTCAATCTCGCCAGCGCCACATTGTATGTGGCAGTATCCATCCCGGATTCGGGGTGCCCCACCATGCCGCTGCGTGCGCTGCTCTATCGTCTGCCGAGCGAGCCTCAGACAGTCGAGATCGACTTCGATGGATCGGTCTACCCGGTACGCCTGCGGCGGCACCGGCAAGCGCGCCGTTATACGCTGCGCATCCACGCGGCGACCCGCGAAGTCATTCTCACTATTCCGCCGCGCGGTTCACTGAAGGAGGCAAGGGCGTTCGCGCAGAAGCACGGCGCCTGGATCGTGACCCGGCTCGGCCGGCTGCCACAAGCGGCGCCGTTTGCAGATGGCGCCGTGGTGCCGCTGCGCGGCGAGCTGCACCGGATCGTGCATCGCCGCGGCGCGCGCGGCACGGTGTGGACCGAGACGAATACCAACGGCGAGCGGCTCCTCTGCGTGGCCGGCCACGCTCCCCATCTCGACCGGCGCGTCGGCGATTTCCTGCGCCGAGAAGCCAGACGCGACCTGGAAACCGCGAGCCAGCGTTTTGCCAACGAGCTCGGGCTTGCCGTGCGGCGGGTGACCGTGCGCGACCAGTCGGGCCGTTGGGGCTCATGCTCGACGACCGGCGGGCTGTCATTTTCGTGGCGGCTCATTCTGGCGCCGCGCCACGTGCTCGATTATCTCGCCGCGCATGAAGTGGCGCATCTGGTCGAGATGAACCATTCCGCAAAATTCTGGCGATTGGTGGCGCGGCTGTGTCCGGGTCACGAACGCGCCAAAACCTGGCTCGATGTCCACGGCGCGGATCTGCATTGCTACGGTTTGCCCGACACAGCCGGTGAGGCCGCCCCGGCTGCATAAATTGTCGCGCGAATTAATGCGTGGCAGTTGCCGCCACCGACGTTCCGCTCGACGGCGTCGCATGTATGTCCATCGACAGTTTTGCGCCCACCACAATCAGCGTTGCGGCGAGCACCAGGCGAAGCGCCATTTCGGGTATGCGGACGGCGGCGTAGCTGCCGATCAGAATTCCCGGAATCGATCCCACCAAGAGCGAAATCAACACATCGAAATTGATCGAACCGAGGAACCAGTGCCCGATTCCGGCGGCAAGCGTCAGCGGAACGGCATGAGCGATATCGGAACCCACGATGCGTGCCGTGGGCAGCTTCGGGTAGAGCAGGACCAGCGCGGTGACGCCGATTGCGCCGGCGCCGACGGAGGTGATCGACACCAGAACGCCCAGCACCGCGCCGACGAATATCGTGAGATTGTCGATCTGTTTCGGCTGCAATGCGCCAAGCCGGGTGGCGTAGCGCGCGACGATCCTCTCGCGAAAGATGAGCATCGCCGCGGTGATGAAGAGCGCAATGGCCAGCACCACGGTGATCAAATCCTTTGCCGCGGGGCTGTTGATGCCAATGTGGCCGAGCGCAACGATCGTGATGACGGTCAGCGGCACGCTGCCGGTCGCCAATAGCCGCACCACGCGCCAATCGATGGTGCGATTGAATCCATGTACCGCGCTGCCGGCGGTCTTGGTCGCCGCGGCGTACAAAAGATCGGTGCCGACGGCTGTTGCCGGATGAATGCCGAACAGCAAAATCAGTAGCGGCGTCATCAGCGAGCCGCCGCCAACGCCGGTCAAGCCGACCAACAGGCCGACGGCGAAGCCGGTCATTGAATAAAGCGGCTGCAGGGATTGGAGAACGCTCATTCCATGATGTCCCAGCGTTTCGCGATCCTAATCGTAGCCTAACGACGCAAACCTGTCCGCAGCGTGTTTGGTTCCGGAAGGGAATGATTTTCTTCGACAGAATCTCGAATTAGCAAGATCGTGTGGTTGCGCTCGCCGCGCCGGGCTTGTGACGTTTGCGCAACGAGGCCATGCGTAAAGCAAGGAGCTCGGCGCTCTGTTGCACTGCATTCACGCGCCGCATCGCACGCGCGTTTCGCCGCAGCCGAAAACACTAACGCGTGATCTGCATTGCATCCGCGGATCGCGCTCCTATTTCTCGATCATCAAGGCCGACCGGGCGGCTCCCCCATCCCCCGACACCCTGTCGCCCGGCCAGATAAGCCTGAGTTGAGGCAACAACTTAAGAACCCCAAGCGCGTATTTGCTTGGGGTTCTTTTTTTGTAGCGGTCGGGTGGCGGCTTCTCGCCGAGGAACTTCAGTTTTTCACCAGGTCGCCGAGCAGGCTCGCGGCGACGGAAAGTTTCGACAGCGTCAGCCCGGAGTTGGCGATCTCGTGGATCGCCATGCGAATGCGCTCGACCTCGCTTTTGCGCGGCGCCACCCAAGCCTCGACGGCAGACGCGCCGGAGGCGCCATTGCCGACCATAGCGGCGGCAATCCGGCGCTCGGCATCGCCGATCGAATCCCGCGCGCGATCGAGCGCCAGCCGATCGAAATAATCGGCGATCGGAATGGCGCCTGCGGCGCCGGCGATGCGATCGAGACGAAAGAACGCGCCGGCGGCGAAATAGGTCGCGGCAACCTCGCCGACCGGCCTTGCCGTGCGATCGGCAACCAGCACGATGTCAGGCGCGGCGGTCAGCGCGGCGAGACCGGCAATGCGGCCGGCAAGCTCGTCGGGCATACCGGCTTTTGTGAGTTCCCCCCGGCGCGCGGCGCACGCGTTACGCGCATCCTCCGAAAGCGCGCCGCCGAGCGCTGCCGCTACCGCGGCGATACCCTCGCGGTAATGCGTCACAATGCCGGCAAGGCCCTTCGAAAGATCGACGTGGCGCAGGAACCAGACGATGCGATCGAGCAGGAGATCCTGCACCGCGGTGTAGAGATCGAGCTGGAGCTGGCCTGGGATCTTGTTGTCGAGGCCGTCGATCGCGGTGTTCAGCGCGGTCATGCCGTAGCTGTCGCGCACGGCGGCAAACGCTGAAGCGATCGCCGCCGGCGCAGCGCCAGTCTGATCGGCGATGCGCACGATCAGCGACGGTCCGCCGCGATTGATCATCGAATTGGCGAGCTGGGTGGCGATGATTTCGCGGCGCAGGCGATGATGTTCGAGCGCGTTGGGATAGCGCTCGGCGATCTCTTTGGGGAAATAGCGGCCGAGCTCACGCGCCAGATAGAGGTCGTCCGGCACCGCGGACTCCAGAAGGTCCTCGTAAAGCGTGAGCTTGGCATAGGACAATAGCACCGCAAGTTCAGGCCGCGTGAAAGCCTGCGAACGGCGGCGGCGCTCCTCGAGTTGCATATCGTCGGGAAGAAACTCGACCGCGCGATCGAGCAAGCCGCGTGATTCCAGCGTCTGCATCATGCGTTGCAGGAAGCCGAAAGCCTCCATGCCGCGCCGTTGCGAAAGCGACAGCGCCAGCGGCTGCAGATAATTGTTGCGCAGCACGAGGCTGGCGACTTCGCCGGTCATCTCCTGCAACAGCGCGTTGCGCGCATCCATCGTGAGCCAGCCATCGCTCACGGGAATGCTCAGCGCTATCTTGATGTTGACTTCCATGTCGGACGTGTTGACGCCGGCCGAGTTGTCGATCGCGTCGGTATTGAGCCGCACACCGCGGAACGCCGCCTCGATGCGGCCGCGCTGGGTCATGCCGAGATTGGCGCCCTCGCCGATCACCTTGCAGCGCAAATCCGTGCCGGCGATGCGAACGGCGTCGTTGGCGCGGTCGCCGACCGCTTCATCGCTCTCGCCCGCGGCGCGGACATAGGTGCCGATGCCGCCGAAGAAAATCAGATCGACCTGGACTTTAAGGATAGCGCGGATGAGGTCCTGCGGCGTGAGGTGTTCGGCAACCCCGAACAGCTTTTGCGCTTCGGGCGAGAGCCGGATGTCCTTGGCCGAGCGCGGGTAGATGCCGCCGCCTTTGGACAGGAGCGACTTGTCGAAATCCTGCCAGCTCGACCGCGGCAGATCGAACATGCGCTGTCTTTCCGCGAACGTCCGTTCCGGATCGGGGTCCGGGTCGATGAAAATATCGCGGTGATCGAAGGCGGCGACAAGCTTGATGGTTTTCTCGCGCAGCATGCCATTGCCGAACACGTCGCCGGACATGTCGCCGATGCCGACCACGGTAAACGGCGCGGCGGTGATATCGACGTTCATCTCGCGGAAATGGCGCTTCACCGATTCCCAGGCGCCGCGCGCGGTGATGCCGATCTTCTTGTGGTCGTAGCCGGTCGAGCCGCCCGAGGCGAAGGCGTCGCCGAGCCAGAAATCGTGCGCGATCGCCAAGTCGTTGGCGATGTCGGAGAACGTCGCCGTGCCCTTGTCGGCGGCGACCACGAGATAGGGGTCGTCATCGTCATGGCGCACGACGTCGGGCGGCGGAATGACGCCGGCCTTGCCGATTCCAATATTGTCGGTGATGTCGAGCAGCGTCGACATGAACATCTTGTAGGTGGCGATGCCCTCGGCCTGGATCGCTTCGCGCGGCCCGGCCGGCAGAAATTTCGGAACAAAGCCGCCTTTGGCGCCGACCGGCACGATCACGGCGTTCTTGACGTTCTGCGCCTTGACCAGACCGAGGATCTCGGTGCGGAAGTCCTGCGGCCGGTCGGACCAGCGGATGCCGCCGCGCGCGACCTTGCCGAAGCGCATGTGTACGGCTTCGAGCCGCGGCGAATAGACAAAGATTTCGTAGAGCGGCCGCGGCAACGGCATATCGTCGACTTTGCGGCTGGAAAACTTGATCGCAATGAGCTCCTTGACGCGTCCGTCGCTGCCGAGCTGATAAAAATTCGTGCGGATCGCGGCTCTGACCGCGTTGACGAAATGACGAAGGATGCGGTCCTCGTCGAGACTTGCGACCGCCTGCAGCGCGGTTTCGATTTCCGCGGCGATAGCGGCCTCGCGCGACGCACGCTCGTCGGCCGTCACGCCGAGATGCGGATCGAATTGGGTCTGGAACAGAGTGACGATCTGCGCGGCGATGGCCGGAAACTTTCGCAGCGTCGACCACATATAATCCTGCGAATAGGCAACGCGGATCTGGCGCAAAAAGCGCGAAATGGTGCGGATCAGCGCGACATCGCGCCAGCCCAGCCCGGTCTCGAGCACGAGCGCGTTGTAACCGTCGCTTTCGGCTTTTTTGCTCATCACCACGAGGAAGCAGGCCTCCAGCCTGCCTTCGAGCGTCGACAGATCGACCGGCTGACCGGATGCGCTTTCGAGTTCCATGTCGTGGAACCAGACCTCCGCCGCGCGCTCCGGCCGGATGTGGTAAGTGCGTTCGTCGACGACACGAAAACCCATGTTTTCCAGGACCGGCACGCGCTCGGAGAGCGATATCGGCCGGCTCTGGCTGAAAACCTTCAGCCCGACGCGCGCCGACGCCGCGCCGCCCTGGCGATAGAAGTCGACGCCGAGCGGACGCTCCGGCGTGAGCTGTTCGATGACGGTAATGTCGGCGACTGCAATGTCCGGCAGATAGACTTCGCGATAGTCGACCGGAAAGGCCTCGCGATAACGGGCGAACAACGCCCGCCCGCGCAGCGGGTCGGGGCCGGCGACGAGCGCTTCACACAGTCCGTCGGTCCAGCTGCGCACGATCGCTTCGACGTCGCGGTCGAGCGACGCGCGATCCGGATCGGGCTTGTCGCCCGCGGCACGGCCGATGATGAAATGGACGCGCACCAACGGCCCTTCCGTGAAAAACGGAAAGTAGGCGCTCACGTGTCCGTTGAAGGCGGTGGCCAGATAATTGCCGATCGCGCCCCTGATATGGCCGTCATAGCGATCGCGCGGCACGTAGACGAGCACGGAGACGAAACGATCGAAGCGGTCGCGCCGCGGCAGTACGCGCACCCGCGGCCGCTCATCGAGCTGAAGGATGGCCAGCGCGAACTGATAGAGCGTGTCCTCGTCGATCTGGAACAGTTCATCGCGCGGATAGGTCTCGAGCACGTTGACCAGGGCCTTGCCGGAATGGCTCGCCGGATCGAAACCGGCGCGGCGGATGATGCTGTCGATCTTGCGCCGCAGATAGGGAATGGTGCGCGCCGCACGCGTATAGGCGGTCGAGGTGAACAGGCCGCAGAACCTGCGCTCGCCCACGAGCTTGCCGGAACTGTCGAAGCGCTTGACCCCGATATAATCGAGATAGACGCGCCGATGCACACGCGAGCGCGTGGTTGCCTTGGTAATGACGAGAAGCCTCGGCTGCTCCAGGAATGCGCGAATCTCCGGAGTGATGACGAGCGGTTCGTTCCAGCGCCGCAGCAGGTGCATGTCGCGCGAACGCAACAGGCCCAGCCCGGTCTCGAATGCCGGCTCGAGCGCAGCCTCATTATCGGTGAAGGTATAGTCGCGCGCGCCAAGCAGCGTAAAGTTGTCGTCGGCGGCCCATTCGAGGAACTGGATCGCTTCGGCAATCTCCTCGACCGCAAGCGGCGGCGGGCTGGTTCTGAGATCCGCGACGATGCCGCGAATCCGCGCCAGCATCGGCTGCCAATCCTGCACGCAAACGCGGACGTCGGCGAGGATGTCTTCCAGCGCCTCGACGATTTCTACGCGCTGCACCGCGCCTTCCATGCCTTCGATGTGAAGATGAATGAAGCTTTCACGTTGGCCGCCGACGGTGCGCGCGCCCTTGAAGTTAAGGAGCTTGCCCGCGAGGTCGCGCTCGACGACAAACACCGGATGGACGAACAGGCGGATACCGAGCCCGCGCTGGTTGAGTTCGGTGACCACGGAATCGACCAGAAACGGCATGTCGTCGTTGACGATTTCTAGTACTGCCAAGCCAGGCGGGGCAGCGGCCGGCTCGAAGCGAATTTTGTCTGTGCCGGCTGCGCGCTCGGCAAGAAAGATCCAGGATTGCTCGGCAAAGCCGGCGAGTTCCTCGGCGCTATAGCGCTTGAGATCGTCGGGCGCCGCGAGTCCGAACAGTTTGCCGAGGAAGTCCGCGGGGACGTCGGAGTTGCGCTTTGCCAATAGCGCGGTGGCGGCGTCGATGAGCGCCACGCCGGCAAAGTCATCGCTGACGCGGGGAATGTCCTGGACGTTCATGTTCCCCTACCTTGCACCATTGCTGGCGATATTACCCGCTTAGGGCGCGGAGCCGCTACCGCCATTCCTCGCGGCGGGCGAAACAAGGTGCTGATATAATCTCGTTTTCGCCGCCGCCGGAGAGAGCAAAATGCGAAAGCGCACCAGCAAAGCTGCCCGCCCCGCGAACAAATCCCGCGCCAGCGCCACGACGGGGGATGACGACACCGCGATTACCGCGCTTAAGCTGCCGCCGGCGCCGCTGTCTCCCGACATGGCGGCCTATTTTGCCAAATGTGAGGAAAAGCTCGGTTTCGTACCGAACGTGCTCAAAGCCTACGCCTTCGACACGGCCAAGCTTTCGGCCTTCGTCGCCATGTACAACGATCTGATGCTGGCGCCCTCGGGCCTGAGCAAGCTCGAACGCGAGATGATCGCGGTCGCGGTTTCGGCGCACAACCGCTGCTACTATTGCCTGGTCGCGCACGGCGCCGCCGTGCGTCAGTTGTCCGGCGATCCGCCGCTCGGCGAATTGATGGCGATGAATTATCGCGCGGCACGGTTATCGCGGCGCGAGCGCGCCATGCTCGACTTCGCCGTCAAACTGACCGCGGAGCCGTGGCTGATCGAGGAGGAGGATCGCGCCGTGCTGCGCCGGGCCGGCTTTTCCGATCGCGATATCTGGGACATCGCCGCCGTCGCCGGTTTCTTCAATATGTCGAACCGCGTGGCATCCGCCGCCGATATGCGCCCCAACAGCGTGTATCATCGGCAGGCGCGCTGACCTATCATGCGTTCTTCGAATCATGAGCTTGGGGGGATCATGATGCGTGCTCATATCGCGAGCGTCGTAGCGGGGACCGCCGCAGCCGTCGTGTTCGCCACCGCAGTTTTTGCCGATCCGGTGGCAAAGCTTGCGCCCGCCGACATCCAGTCGACGTTCTTTACCGGCCAGCCCTTTACTGCCGCGACGCCGTCGAACGTCAAGTACAAGATGACATTTTCGGCCGACGGCAAGATGAAGCGCGTCCCGGTCGGCTCCGGCAGCAAGGGTGCAGGAACCTGGGAGCTGTCGAAGGATGGCTTCTGCACCACCTGGAGCGGCAGCAAGCCCAGTTGCTTCACCATCGTCGCCGCCGGCGACAACAAATGGTCGGTGCTCAAAGGCTCGACCATCTTGGCGACGTGGAGCAAGTAACCGTTACGGGTGCACCGACAGATCTTTGATCGTCGCGCGCTCGCCGGACAGCGGATTCTCCGGATCCCAGGCATAGCGGAACGTCTCGAAGCGCATCGCACGGGCGTCGAGCATGACGAGGCGGCCGACCAGATTGTCGCCGAAGCCGACGATTTCCCGGATCACTTCCAGCGCCATCATCGAGCCGATCACCCCGGCGAGCGCGCCGAGGATGCCGGCCTCGGCACATGCGGGTACGGTGCCGGGCGGCGGCGGCTCCGGAAACAGACAGCGATAGGTCGGGTTCGGCTTGCCGTTGGCGCCGCGCTCGTTCGCCCGGATCGTGGTCAACGTGCCGTCGAAAGTGCCGAGCGCCGCGCTGATAAGCGGCTTCTTGGCAAAATAGCAGGCGTCCGACACCAGATAGCGCGTGGCGAAATTGTCGGACCCGTCGGCAACGATATCGTAGCCGCCAATAAGTTTTAGCGCGTTTTGCGCCTGGAGCCGGACGTTATGCAGTTCCACCGCGACATGAGGGTTGAGGCGGCGGATTGCCGCCGCGGCGCTGTCGACCTTCGCCACGCCGACGTCGGGCGTGGCGTGGATCACCTGGCGCTGCAGGTTTGACAGCGACACGGCGTCGTCATCGACGATGCCGAGCGTACCGACGCCGGCCGCGGCGAGATAGAGCAGCACCGGCGCGCCGAGCCCGCCGGCGCCGACGACCAGCACGCGCGCGCGGCCAAGCGCGGCCTGTCCGGGGCCGCCCACTTCGCGCAGCACAATGTGACGCGCATAGCGCTCGAGTTCGTCGGCAGTCAGCATGCCGCCAATATATAGGTCACAACGGCGCGCCGGACGACCATGCCGCGCGGGCCGGCAATATTGGACTCCCCGCATCATTCGGCTAGGTTTGGCCGGGATCGTCAGGGGCCGAAATGAACGCAAGGCTTGCGAGCATTGCCGCGTTGGCGATGGGCCTACTGCTGGCGGGCGCACCCGCATTCGCGCAGCAGTCAGACAAACGGACAGCAACGCCCGCGGCAAAGACGGCGTCCGCTGCCGGCGGGACCCGTCCGGCTGTTGTTGCCCCTAAGAAAGCCACCCCCGATAGGCCGGCCGCAGTAGCGGCTGCGCCGGACGCCCAGCGTCTCGCGGCCCAGGCCGACCTGGTCTGGCTCGGCAATTTTGATGAGCTGAGCGCCGAGGAGATCGACAAAAACACGCTTGAAGCCATCAAGTCGTTCCAGCGGCACAATGGCGGCAAGGACACCGGCGCGCTCACCGACCAGGAGCGCGCGCTGCTCGCGCAGGCAGCCCGGGCGCCGCAAGCGGCCGCCGGCTGGCGCCTGATCGACGACACCGCGACCGGCGCGCGGCTCGGCGTGCCGGAAAAGCTTGTGCCGCGCACCGGCGCCGGAAACCTCGGCAGCCGCTGGAGCTCGGCGGGCGGTCAAACCCAGATCGAAACTTTCCGGCTGCACGAAGCTTCGCTGCCGGCTTTGTTCGATCAGGAGAAGAAGACGGCGCAGCGCTATGTAGGCTCCAGCGTTCTTAGCCCGGATTCCTTTGTCATCACCGGCGAGCAAAAGCTGAAAAAATTCGTCGAGCGGGCGCAGTCGAGCGGCAGCGAAGTGCGCGGCGTCACCATCCTCTATGATCAGGCTACCGAAGGCACCATGGCGCCGGTCGCCATCGCGGTGGCCGATACGTTTCAGGGTTTCCCCGACCCCAATGCCGCCCTGCCGGCGGGGCGAAAACGCGGCGTCGATTACGGCAGCGCCATTGTAGCAAGCAGCCAGGGCGATCTCGTCGCGCTCGGCGAGCTAACGGAGGATTGCCAGTCGATCACCGTGCCGGGCTTCGGCCATGCCGAGCGCGTCGCCGCCGACCGGACCAACAATCTGGCGCTGTTGCGTCTCTACGGTGCGCATAATCTCGTTCCGGCAACGCTCGCCCGTGATGCCACAGCGCCGGGCACATCCGGCGCGCTGACGCTCTATGGCATCCCCGATCCGCTGGCGCAGCCCGGCAACGGCACGGTGTCGAGCACAGCCGCGCAGCTCAACGCGCAGGGCCTCGACCCGGCGCCAAATTGCGCCTTCGCTGGCGCGGCGGCGGTCGATGCGCAAGGCCACTTTGCTGGCATTGTCGCGATGAAAGCACCGGTCGTCGCCGGGATCGGCCCGGTCGCGCTGCAAGCCACGCTGGTGCCCGCCGATACCGTGCGCGGCTTTCTCCAGGCGCAAGGGATTGCGCCTGCCGCCGGTCACGCAGCGATGGAGCAATCCGTCGTCCGGGTGATCTGCGTGCGGAAGTAACGTCACGCCGTCATTTATTCTGAAATTTTGCCGGTCGCTTCTCGATGAAGGCGGCCATGCCTTCCTTCTGATCGGCGGTCGCGAACAGGGAATGAAACAGGCGCCGCTCGAAGCGCACGCCTTCGGCGAGCGAAACTTCAAACGCGCGATTGACCGCCTCTTTCGCCGCCAGCACCGACGGCAGCGACATCGACGCGATGGTGTCGGCGGTTTTGATCGCGTCATCGAGGAGGCTTGCCAGCGGCACGATGCGCGCGACCAGGCCCGAGCGTTCGGCTTCCTGTGCGTCCATCATGCGGCCGGTGAGAATAAGATCCATCGCCTTCGACTTGCCGACCGCGCGCGTCAGCCGCTGTGTGCCGCCGATGCCGGGAATGATGGCGAGCTTGATTTCCGGTTGGCCGAATTTCGCGTTGTCGGCGGCGATGATTAGATCGCATTCCATGGCAAGCTCGCAGCCGCCGCCGAGCGCGAAGCCGGCGACCGCGGCAATGACCGGTTTGCGCACATGCGCGACGCGGTCCCAGGTCGCCGCCAGGTTGCCGAGGAAAGCCTCGATGAAAGTCTTGTCGGCCATTTCCTTGATGTCCGCGCCGGCGGCAAAGGCTTTGTCCGACCCGGTGATCACCATGCAGCCGATATTGGCGTCGGCATCGAAGGCATCAACGGCTTCGCCAAGCTCGCGCAACAGCGCGCGGTTGAGCGCGTTGAGCGCCTGCGGCCGGTTGAGCCGGATCAATCCAACTCTGCCGCGCGTTTCGACAAGAATGTTTTCGTAGCTCATGGGGTCCGTCTCCCGGTCACTTCTGGCACGCCGGACAATAAAACGTCGAGCGGCCGTTCTGCACAATGCGTTTGATGGTGCCGTGGCAGCCAAGCGTGCCGCACGGCGCGCCCTCGCGATCGTAGACCTTGAAGTGGTGCTGGAACATGCCGAGGTCGCCATCGGTCTGCCGGTGATCGCGCAGCGACGAACCGCCGTCCTTGATCGCGGCATTGAGTACCGCCTTGATGGCCTCGACCAGCCGCTCGGCGTGCTGGTTCGGCGCGCCCTTTCGGTCGGCGATGGTCGATGCCAGGCGTTTGGGCGAAAGCCGCGCGCGATAAAGCGCCTCGCAGACATAGATGTTGCCGAGACCCGCCACGATTCGCTGATCCAGCAACGCCGCCTTCAGGCTCGTTTTCTTGCCCCGACAGGCTCGCGCCAGCATGGCGGCGTCAAATTGGTTGCCGAGGGGCTCGGGACCGAGCCCTTTCAGGAGCGGCTCGGCGTCGAGTTTTGACCGCGCGACGAGCTTCATCGAGCCGAAGCGGCGCGGGTCGTTGAAGGTCACGCTGGCGCCGGACGACATATGAAAGACAATGTGATCATGGGCCGCGTCTTTGCCACGCTCGTGATAATAGCGGCCGGCTTTTTCCTGAGCGACACGAAACGAGCCGGACATGCCGAGATGCATCACCAGCACGTCGCCCGACGATAGATCGGCAAGCAGATATTTCGCGCGCCGGCCGAGACCGGTCACGGTCTTGCCGGTCAGGCGCTGCGCAAAATCCTTCGGCAGCGGCCAGCGCAAATCGCCGCGGCGAACCTCGACCTTGGCGAAACGCGCTCCTTCCATGGCGGGTTGCAGGCCGCGCCGTACCGTCTCGACTTCGGGCAGTTCGGGCATCGCTTGATCCGGCGCAGGGCGGCAACTTGGTTAATTTCAGACACATAGCGTCCCTGACGGCGGCGCGCTATGTTTGTCTATCAAAGGATCAGTGATGGCAGAGACCGCGCATTTCGGTTCCCGGCAGGTGCCGCTCGATGACAAGCAGGCGCTGGTCGACGACGTGTTTCACAGCGTCGCGCGCCGCTATGACCTGATGAACGACCTGATGTCGCTTGGGCTGCATCGGGCGTGGAAAGATACACTGGCGACGGCGGTGAACCCGCCGAGAAACCTGCCGTTTGCGCTCCTCGACATCGCCGGCGGCACCGGCGACGTCGCCTTCCGCGTGATCGACAAAGGCGGCGAACAAACCCGCGCCACGGTCTGCGATATCAATGCCGACATGCTCGACATCGGCCGCCAGCGCGCTATGGCAGGTGTGCGCGGTGACGCCGTCACCTTCCTCGAGGGCAATGCCGAAGCGCTGCCGTTTGCCGATAAGAGCTTCGACGCCGCCACCATCGCGTTTGGCATCCGCAACGTGCCGCGCATCGAGCAGGCACTCGCGGAAGCCTATCGCGTCCTCAAGATCGGCGGAAAATTCCTGTGTCTGGAATTCTCCGCCGTCGATGTTCCCGGCCTCGACCGGCTCTACGATTTCTACTCGTTCAATGTCATTCCGGCGCTCGGCCGTGTGGTGGCAGGCGACGCCGAATCCTATCGTTATCTGGTGGAATCGATCCGCCGCTTTCCCAATCCGCAGACCTTCGCCGGCATGTTGCGGGCGGCGGGTTTCGCGCGGGTTTCATTCCAACCGATGACCGGCGGCATCGTAGCGTTGCATTCCGGCTGGCGTTTGTGATCTCGGCTCCCGCGCATTTCGTCCGTCTCGGCCGTGCCGGCTTCGTGTTCGCCCGCGAAGGCGTGTTCGGCGTTGTCGATCCGGCGATGGTGCCGGTGCCGGCGCGTCCGCTGTTGCGCCTGGCGCGGCTGTTCGAGCGGCGCTCGACCGGGGCGGCGGATACCCGGTTATCGGCGGCGCTGACGCGGCTCGGACCGAGCTACGTGAAACTCGGCCAGTTCCTGGCGACGCGGCCGGATGTGGTCGGCGCCGCTTTGGCGCGCGATCTCGAACGCTTGCAGGATCGGATGCCGCCGTTCCCGCAAGAGCAAGCTGAAGCGGCGGTGGCGGCCTCGTTCGGCCAGCCGGTCGCCGCGGTGTTTTCGAGTTTCGGCCCCGCGGTTGCCGCCGCCTCGATCGCGCAGGTGCATCGGGCGACAGTCGAGACGGCAGACGGGCCGCGCGCCGTCGCCGTCAAAGTGCTGCGGCCCGACATCGAGCAGCGTTTCCACGCCGATCTCACCGCTTTCACCTTCGCCGCACAGCATGCGGAGAATCTTTCCGCCGAAGCGCGACGCCTTCGCCTCGTCGAAGTCGTCGATACGCTGCACCGCTCCGTCATGGTCGAAATGGACTTTCGTCTCGAAGCCGCCGCGCTATCGGAAATGGCCGAGAACACCAAGGCCGATCCGGATTTCCGCGTGCCGGCGGTGGACTGGGATCGCACCACGAAAGATGTGCTGACGCTAGAATGGATCGATGCGACGCCGTTGTCCGATCGGGCCCGGCTGCAGGCCAAGGGCTTAGACCTGCCGAAACTCGCCCGCGCCGTGATCCAGACATTCCTGCGCCACGCGCTGCGTGACGGCTTCTTTCATGCCGACATGCATCCGGGCAATTTGTTCGTCGACGACGACGGTAAGCTCGTCGCCGTCGATTTCGGCATCATGGGCCGGCTCGGCGCCAAGGAGCGGTTGTTTCTCGCGGAAATTTTGCACGGCTTCATCACCCGCGATTATTACCGGACTGCCGAGGTGCATTTCGAGGCCGGCTACGTGCCGCCGCGTCACTCCATCGAAGATTTTGCCCAAGCCATCCGCGCCATCGGCGAGCCGATCCATAATCGCGCCGCCGAAGATATTTCGATGGCCAAGCTGCTCACCCTGCTGTTCGAAGTGACAGGGCTTTTCGACATGCGCACGCGGCCGGAATTGCTGCTGCTGCAGAAGACCATGGTGGTGGTCGAAGGCGTGGCGCGCTCGATGGATCCGAAGCTCGATATGTGGAGCACGGCCGAGCCGGTGGTGCGCGAATGGATGACGCGCAATCTCGGGCCCGCCGGCAAGCTCGAAAATGCCGCCGCCGGCGTCGCCGAGGTCGGGCGTTTTGTCGGCAATGCGCCGGGGCTCCTCACCCGCGGCGCGCGCGTTCTCGACCAGCTCGACGAGATCACCCGCGATGGCCTCGTATTGTCGCCGCAAACCATCGCCGAGATCGACAAGGCCGAGCACCGCCGCAGCCGCTGGACGCTCGTGGCGCTGTGGGTGATCGTCGCGCTCCTGATCTGGATCGCCTTCCGGCTCCTGTGATTGCAATGATTGCACTGCAATCAAAAGCATGTTAGGTTATTGATCTTCCGAGGGAAGCTCGATGGCCAGTCTCACCGTCCGTCAGCTCGACGACAGGCTAAAAAAGCTCCTGCGTTTGCGCGCCGCGCGGCACGGCCGGTCGATGGAAGACGAGGTCCGCGTCATCCTGCGCCAGGCGGCGGAAGACGCCGGCAACGACATTCTCGATCAATTCGAGCCGCCCGCGCAGCCGACACGCCGGAAGCCCCGCGCCGTCGCGGCGTCGGGCCCGCATATCCTCCTCATCATCGGCGGCGGCATTGCCGCCTACAAGTCGCTCGATCTCATTCGGCGTTTGCAGGAGCGCGGCGCGCAGTTGCGCTGCATTCTCACCGCCGCCGCACAGCACTTTGTCACGCCGCTTGCGGTCGGCACGCTTGCCGGCAACCGCGCCTATACCGATCTGTTCGACCCGCAGAGCGAATTCGACGTCGGCCATATCCGGCTCGCGCGCGATGCCGATCTCATCGTGGTGGCGCCGGCGACGGCCGATCTGTTGGCAAAAATGGCCGGCGGTCACGCCGACGATCTTGCCACCGCGGTGCTGCTCGCGACGGATAGACCGATCCTGATCGCGCCGGCAATGAATCCGGCCATGTGGGCAGCCAAGGCGACGCAACGCAACCTGGCGCAACTCGCGGCCGACGGCGTCCGCGTCATCGGCCCCAATGCCGGCGAGATGGCCGAGCCCGGCGAAGCGGGCACCGGCCGCATGGCCGAGCCGCTGGAAATCGTCACCGCTGCCGAGGCGCTGCTGCACGGCACCGGACCGCTCAGCGGCAAGCGCGTCCTCGTCACCGCCGGCCCGACCAGCGAGCCGATCGATCCGGTGCGGTTCATCGCCAACCGCTCATCGGGCAAGCAGGGCCACGCCATCGCTAGCGCCGCGGCCGCGGCGGGCGCCGACGTCGTGCTGGTCAGTGGCCCGGTCAACCTGCCCGATCCGCCCGGGCTCGCCGTCGTCAAAGTCGAAACCGCGCTTCAGATGCTGCAAGCGGTCGAACAGGCGCTGCCGGCCGATGTCGCGATTTTCGCCGCCGCGGTCGCGGATTGGCGCGCCGAAGCGGTCAGCAAAACCAAGATCAAGAAACAACAAGGCCATACACCGGCGCTCAAGCTCGTTGAAAATCCCGATATCCTGTCCACCGTCGCGCATCGCAAATCGGGCCGGCCGCGGCTGGTCATCGGCTTTGCCGCGGAAACCGATCACATCGTCGCCAATGCCAAGGCGAAGCTTGCCAAGAAGGGCTGCGACTGGATTCTCGCCAACGACGTATCGCCGGAGACCGGCATCATGGGCGGCGACAGCAATACGATCCAGCTCGTCACCGCGACGGGTGTCGAATCCTGGCCGCCGCAATCCAAGGATGACGTTGCCCGGACGCTGATCGAGCGGATCGCCGCCGCGCTTGCCGGAGAGCAGCGATGAGCACCGAAGTGCGCATCATGCGGTTGCCGCATGCCGCCGGCCTGCCGCTGCCGGCTTACCAAAGCGCCCACGCCGCAGGCCTCGATCTCATTGCCGCAGTGCCGGCGGACGCCCCGATCGAAATCGCGCCCGGCGCCCGCGCCATGATCCCGACCGGCGTCGCGATCGCTTTGCCGCCCAGCAGCGAGGCGCAAGTCCGTCCCCGCTCGGGACTCGCCATCCATCACGGCGTGACCGTGCTCAATGCGCCGGGAACGATCGACGCCGACTATCGCGGAGAATTACAAGTCATTCTTGTAAATCTCGGCGCGGAAAAATTCGTAATTACGCGGGGAACTCGCATCGCGCAGTTAGTGATTGCCCCCATACAACATGTAAAACTTGTTAAATCTGCGAGCCTAGACGTGACTGAGCGTGCAGCCGGAGGCTTTGGCTCCACGGGAACTCAAACGAATATTGTCGACAAGCGCGACTAAAAGCAGCGTTAAACTAGACCGCAACAAAGTTGTAATATATTACGCGGCGTTCGAACTAATTCTCCTCAAACGATGTTTTCTCAGGTCATGGCTCTGCTCCCGCGCAAAGGAGTTCTCGCCGTCGCTGCGGTGATCGATGTCGCGATGCAGGCGCAAGGACAACCGATTTCCGCAAAGACGCTTGCCGCGCGCCATGGCCTGCCGCCGCGGCATCTCGAACCGGTTTTGCAGGCGCTGGTCCGCTGCGGAATTCTCAAAGGCATTCGCGGGCCGCGCGGCGGCTACGAACTTGCCCAAGATCCGCGGCGCGTGACGGCCAACGATATTCTGCGCGCCGCCGGTACGGTCGACGAAAACAATCAGCCGCATGCCGGTTCCGAGCTTCTCAACAAAGTCGTGCTGCCCGCCATGGCCAGCGCCGAGCATGAATTCGGCATCGCGCTCGCCCGCATCAATCTCGACGACATGGCGCGCGAGGCGCGGGCTTTGAGCAAGTCTGGCGGTAAACCTGCCGCACGGCCCTAATCCAATCTCCCGTTCACGATCTGGACTCTTTCGGCGCGATTCCGCTTGAGAGTAAAGTCGTGCGATTCGCGGGCTGCTCCGCGGTGGCAGCCAGCAGAGGCGAAGGGGCATGCCGGACACGATCCGGAGGAGCCGAAGCTATGCGCGGTGGTGGCACAGGCAAGGAATCGGCGGATTCCTTGCGGCTGTTGTCACCATGGTCCCTATCGCCGGCGCGCCGCTGCCGGCCGGCGCGGCCGAAGAGCCGACGTTGGCGCTGCAAGAACTGGTGCTGAGCGCGCATCGGAGTATCAGCCAGCACGAGATCACTTTCCTCGCCATGGTGTTTGGCGTCGTCTTGTTTGCCGTCGTCACCGCGATCCTCTTGGTGCGCACGCGGGCGCGCGCGGCGCGGCTCGAAGCCTGGTCGCACGACGAGATTGCAAACCTGCGCGCCGAACTCGATCGCGCCAACGCGCTGTTGCTCTCCGAACCGCAAGTGGTGGTGGATTGGCCGGCCGGCTCCGACGAGCCCAGCATCGACGGCGACCCCACGGCTTTCGGAATGTCCGCCTCACATCGCGTGCTCGCATTCGGCAGTTGGCTCGATGCCGGCAAAGCCAGCGCGATGGAGCGCGCGGTCGACGCCTTGCGCGCGCGCGGCGAAGCCTTCGCGATGACGCTCACGACGCTTTCGGGTCACCCGATCGAGGTGCAAGGCCGCGCCATCGGCGGACGCGCCGTGCTCCGCCTCAAGGACGCCAGCGGCATCAAGCGCGAGCTGGTGGAGCTCGTGTCTCGTTACGAGCGACTGTCCACCGAGGTCGCCTCGCTGCGCGCGCTGGTCGAAGCGCTGCCGTCGCCGGTATGGGCGCGCGACGCGGCGGGGCAACTCAGCTTCGTCAACGCCGCCTATGCGCGCGCCGTCGAAGCCAAAAGCGCCGCCGACGCGGTCGAACACCGCATGGAACTCCTCGACAGCGCGGCACGCGAAAATATCGCGCGGGCGCGCGCGAGCGGCGGTTCCTATGCCGGCCGGCTTCGCGCCGTCGTCGCCGGCGCGCGGCGGACCTTTGACGTGTTGGACTTCCGTATCGAGACCGGCAGCGCCGGCATCGGCATCGACGCCACCGAAGTCGAGACGATGCGCGGCGCGCTGGCCCGGCTTGCCGACGCGCACCGCCGCACGCTCGATCAGCTTTCGACCGGCGTCGCCATGTTCGACGCCGATCACCGGCTGACGTTCTACAATGCCGCCTATCGCGCGCTATGGGATCTCGACGCCGGTTTCCTCGATCAGCGGCCGACCAATTCGGCGGTGATCGAGGTGCTGCGCACTGCCGGCAAGCTGCCGGAAGAGCAGGATTTCCGGCAGTGGAAGGCGCAGCTCCACGAGGCCTATCGCGCCGTCGAGCCGAAGGAGCATACGTGGCATTTGCCCGGCGGACGCACGCTGCGCGTCGTCACCACGCCCAATCCGGATGGCGGCGTCACCTATCTGTTCCATGACGTCACCGAGCGGCTCGATCTCGAACGCCGATTCGAGGAGCTGATCCGCGTACAAGGCGAGACGCTCGACAATCTCACCGAAGGCGTCGCCGTGTTCGGCAGCGACGGCCGGTTGCGGCTGCTCAACGCCGCCTTCGCGCGCATGTGGCGGCTGCCGGCGCAAGCACTGGCCGACCGGCCGCATATCGAGAGGATCACCGCGCTCTGCCAGCCGCTGCATGGCGACGCGCCGGCCTGGCAGGCCTTGCGCGAGGTCGTCACCGCAATCGACAGCCGCGAAGCGACGCCGGGCCGCATCGAACGCCGCGACGGCAGCGTCGTCGATTGCACGACCGTGCCGCTGCCCGACGGCGCCACATTGGTGACGTTTCACGACGTTACCGATTCAGTCAATGTCGAGCGCGCGCTGCGCGAGCGCAACGAGGCGCTGGAAGACGCCGACAAGATCAAGATCGATTTCGTCCATCACGTGTCTTACGAACTGCGCTCGCCGCTGACCAATATCATCGGCTTCGTCCACCTGCTCGGCGATCCGGCAACCGGTCCGCTGGCGGACAAGCAGCGCGAATATCTCGATTACATCACGGTCTCGACCAATACTCTGCTGGCGCTGATCAACAACATTCTCGATCTCGCGACGATCGATGCCGGCCGCATGCAGCTCAATCTCGGACCGGTCGATATCCGCGAAACCATGGCGGCGGCCGCCGAAGGCGTACAGGACCGGCTGGTGAGCGCCGGGCTTGTGCTCGACATCGCCGCGCCCGGAGCTATCGGCAGCTTTATCGCCGACAAGTTGCGGGTGCGGCAGATCCTGTTCAATCTGCTGGCCAATGCCGTGAGCTTCTCTCCCGCCGGCGCAACGATCACGCTGCTGGCCGAGCGCAGCGCCGAAGCCGTGATCTTCTCGGTCACCGACCGCGGGCCCGGAATTCCGCCGGATGTGCTGGAAAAGGTGTTCGACTGGTTCGAGACCCATTCGCTCGGCTCGCCAGCATCGCGGCCCGGGAATCGGCCTCTCGCTCGTCCGCTCGTTTGTGGAATTGCATGGCGGCACGGTCACGATCGCATCCGCCGTCGGACAAGGCACCACCGTGACCTGTACCTTCCCGCTGAGCGAAGCCGCTCATTGACGGCGGCCGAGTAGCGGAGCGCCGAGATGCTTCTGACCACCCCGGGTGGCGCAAGCTTCAGCGTGACGTTGCCGAACGAGCAAGCGACGCTGCGGTTCATGACCGACATCGCCGCGGCGCTCGAACCCGGCGATCTGGTCACGCTTTCGGGCGATCTCGGCGCCGGCAAAACGACCTTTGCGCGCGCGCTGATCCGCTACCTCGCCGGCGACGAAACGATCGAGGTGCCGAGCCCGACCTTCACCTTGATCCAGACCTATGAGCTGCCGCGTTTCACGCTGGTCCATGCCGATCTCTACCGGCTTTCGGGCGCGGCCGAGCTTGCCGAACTCGGCTTCGACGATCTGCCTGACGGCGCGGTGGTGCTGATGGAATGGCCCGATCGCGCCGCCGGATTCCTGCCGCCCGATCGCCTCGACATCACCTTCACGCTGGCGCCGCAGCTCGGCCCCGAAGTGCGCAATGCCCGCTATATCGGCTACGGCACCTTCGCGGCGCGCGCGGAGCGCATCGCGCTGATCCGCTCCTTCCTCGACGAATCCGGCTTTGGCGAGGCGCATCGGCGTGCGCATGCAGGGCGACGCCTCGACGCGGATTTTCGAGCGCCTGACGCTCGACGATCGAACAGCGGTCCTGATGAACGCGCCGCGCCGTCCCGACGGACCGCCGGTGCGCGACGGCAAGCCCTATAGCGCCATCGCCCATCTCGCCGAGGACATCGTGCCTTATGTCGCGCTCTCCGCCGGCTTGCGCGAACTCAATCTCTCGGCGCCGGAAATCCTGCACGCCGATCTCGATCATGGCCTCATCGTCATGGAGGATCTCGGCGATGACCGCATCGTCACCGGCAATCCGCCGGCGCCGATCGAGGAGCGCTACGCCGCTGCGATCGATCTCTTGGCCGCGCTGCATGGCCGCGAATTGCCGGATACGCTGCCGGTCGCGCCGCATCTCGATTATCGACTGCCGCGCTACGACTTGCAGGCATTTCTGATCGAGGCCGAGTTGTTGCTCGACTGGTACCTGCTGCGCGCCGGCGCCGCCCGCGACGCGCAAGGCGCGCGAAGCCTTCGTCGCGCTCTGGAGCGAGGCGCTGGTGCCGGCGATCGCGGCGCCGCCGACCTGGGTACTGCGCGATTATCATTCGCCCAATCTGCTGTGGCTGGCAGAACGCGACGGCATTGCGCGGATCGGCGTGCTCGATTTCCAGGATGCGCTGATCGGGCCCGCCGCCTATGACGTCGCCTCGCTGCTGCAGGATGCGCGGGTCGATGTCCCTGAAGCGATGGAAATGGCGTTGCTCGGCCGCTACGTGCGCGCCCGGCGTAGCGACGATGCGGAATTCGATACCGCCGGCTTCACGCCTCCTCTACGCCACGCTTGGCGGCGCAACGGGCGACCAAAATTCTCGGCATCTTTGCCCGGCTCGACCGGCGCGACGGCAAGCCGCAATATCTGCGTCACATGCCCCGCCTATGGAACTATTTGCGCGCTCGCTGGCGCACCCGGCGCTGGCCTCGCTCAAGGCCTGGTACGCCGCAAATGTGCCCGCCTCCGGATGGGTTATGATATTGCGATTCGGATCGATCGGGCGGGCGAAGCGATGATGCCGAAAAGCGCGATAGTGCTTGGCCGCGGGCCTCGGCACGCGGATGCGGCCGTATAACGGCCATATCCCAAAGCCGCTCGTCGCGGTCGGCGGCAAGTCGCTGATCGATTACGGGCTCGACCGTCTTGCCGATGCCGGCGTCGAGCGCGCGGTGGTCAACGTGCATCATCTCGCCGACGCCGTGGAGCGCCATCTGGCATCGCGCCAACAACCGCGGATCGTGATTTCCGACGAACGCGGCGAACTTCTCGGCACCGGCGGCGGCATCGCCAAGGCGCTGCCGCTGCTCGGCGACGAGCCGTTCTTTCTGGTCAATTCCGACACGCTTTGGCTCGATGGCGTCAAACCAAATTTCGCCCGCCTCGCCGAAGTCTTCGACGCCGAGCGCATGGACGTGCTGTTACTGTTGGCGCCGACCGCCGGCAGCCTGGGCTATGAGGGCCGTGGCGATTACACCATGCTTGCCGACAGTCGGCTGCGGAGGCGTGGCGAGCAAGAAGTGGTGCCTTACATCTATGCTGGCGCCGCGATTCTCTCGCCGGCGCTGTTTGCCGGCGCGCCGGCGGGCGCTTTTCCACTGACGCTGTTGTTCGACCGCGCCGGCGAAACGGGCCGCCTGTTCGGCCTGCGCCTCGAAGGCGTCTGGATGCATGTCGGCACGCCGGAGGCCGTTGCCGCCGCCGAAGCGGCACTCGCGGCTATGGCTTAGAATCATGGCTTAAAATCACGGCCTAAATTTGCGCCGTAAAGTCTGATAAGCCTTCGCGGCGATTTCTCGCGATTCCGCTATGAACCCACGCGTCTTCACCATTCCAGCGTCGGCCCCCTTTCTGCCGACGCTGATCGAGGCTTTGACCGGTGGCAAGCTCGGCTTCGCCATGTCCGGCGATATGGCTGGCGATCCGCTCGCGCTCGCCGCGGCGACGCTTTATCTGCCGACACGCCGCGCCTGCCGGCTGATGCGTGACGCTTTTCTCGGCGCGCATAACGGCGATGCCGCGATCCTGCCCCGCATTGTCGCCATCGGCGACATCGACGAGGACGAGATCGCGTTCTCCGAAGCCGCGGCCGGCGACATCGCCGCCCATGCGCTCGCTTTGTCGCCGGCACTGGGCGGCCTCGAACGCCGGCTCCTGCTGACGCAATTGGTGACGAAATGGGCTTCCTCGCCCGAGCTTCACGGCGCGAGCGACACCCCGCTCGTCGCCCAGACGCCGGCGGCGGCGTGCGCGCTCGCTGACGATCTCGCCCGCCTCGTCGACGACATGACGACACGCGGGGTGTCCTGGGATCGGCTCGACGATCTAGTGCCCGACAAGTTCGACACCTACTGGCAGCTCACGCTGCGATTTTTGCAGATCGCGCGCGAAAGGTGGCCGAACGTGTTGCGCGAAGAAGGAGCCATCGAGCCGGCGACACGGCGCGACTTGTTGATCAAGGCTGAGGCGGCGCGGCTGGCGCGCAAAACAGACGGCCCGGTGATCGTCGCCGGATCGACCGGCTCGATTCCGGCCACCGCCGAACTCATCGCCACCATCGCGCACCTGCCGCACGGCGCCGTGGTGCTGCCGGGGCTCGATACCGATCTCGACGAAGCGTCGTGGCGGCTGATCGCGGGCGATCCCCCGGTTGCCGGTCACCCGCAATTCGCCATGAATGCGCTGCTCAAGCGCATCGGCGTCAGTCGCGACGCGGTGGTGGCTTTGGCGAAACCGCACGGGCGCGAGCGGCTCGTTTCGGAGGGCTTAAGGCCCGCGGCCGCGACCGACCTGTGGCGGCAAAAATCCGCCGATCCGATCTTCGAGGCGCACGCCGATGCCGCGCTGCGCACGCTGACGCTCATCGAAGCGGCCAATCCCGAGGACGAGGCGCTTGCCATCGCGGTCGCGTTGCGCGAAGCGGTGCAGGATCCGAATAAAACCGCGGCCTTGGTGACGCCCGATCGTGTGCTCGCGCGCCGCGTGCTTGCGGCGCTGATGCGCTGGAACATCGCGGCGGAAGATTCCGGCGGCGACGCGCTCGCCGATACACCTGCGGGAATTTTTGCCCGGCTCGCAGCGGCGGCCGCGTTCGGCGGGCTTGAGCCGGTGACGCTGCTCGCGCTCCTCAAGCATCCGCTACTGCGCCTTGATGTGCGCGATCAAGACCGTGCCGTCGCCACGCTCGAGCGCGCGGTCCTGCGTGGACCCCGGCCGCGCGCCGGAAGCCGCAGCCTGGCGAACGCACTGAACACCTTCCGCAAAACCAAAGACGGCCTGCACCGGTCCGATCCGCGCCGAGACCTGACCGACGCGGAATTGGCCGCGGCAGAGGCCCTCGTAAAGCAACTCGCCGATGCGCTGAAACCACTCGAAGCTCTGGGCCGGAAATTGCTGCCGCTGAGTGAACTCGCCAAACAGCATCGCACCGTCGTCGCCGCGCTCTCGCAACACGGCGGCCAAGAAGCCGCTTTTGCCGGTCCCGCCGGGGCCAGACTTGCGGATGCGCTCGACGAATTGGCAACCAGCAAAGCCGCCGCCGGACTTGCCGTCGCTACCAGCGACTACGTCGAATTGTTTTCAGCCGCGCTTGCGGGCCGCGTCGTGCGCCGGCCGCCGCAGCCTGGATTGCGCGTGCGCATTCTCGGTCCGCTCGAAGCGCGCCTGACCGAGAACGATCGCGTCGTGCTCGGCGGCCTGGTCGAGGGCACCTGGCCGCCGGAAAGCAACTCCGACGCCTGGCTCAGCCGGCCGATGCGCTTAGCGCTTGGGCTTGATTTGCCGGAGCGCCGCATCGGGCTTTCCGCCCACGATTTCGCGCAGCTCCTCGGCGCGCGCGAAGTGATCTTGAGCCGCGCCGCCAAGATCTCAGGCGCGCCGACGGTGCCATCCCGCTTCATCCAGCGCCTTGCCGCGGTGGCCGGCGCGCGGTGGCAGGACGTCGTCAAACGCGGCGACACCTATCTCGCCTGGGCGCGCGAACTGGACCGTCCGGCAAGCCGCCCGCAGCCCGAGCCACAGCCGGCGCCGAAGCCGCCGCGCGCGGCTCGGCCAAAAAGCCTCTCGGTCACCGAAATCGAAGACTGGCTGCGCGATCCCTATACGATTTACGCCAAGCACATTTTGCGTTTGCGGGTGCTCGATGCGGTCGATACCGAGCCGGGCGCCGCCGAGCGCGGCACCATCATCCACGCCGCCGTCGGCAAGTTCACGCAAAACTTCGCAGCAGGCCTGCCTGCCGATCCGGTGCGCGAATTGATCGCGCTGGGCGAACCGCATTTTGCCGCGCTGGAGGATTTTCCGGAGGCGCGCGCTTTCTGGTGGCCGCGGTTTCTCCGCATCGCGCACTGGTTCGCACGCTGGGACGCGGAGCGGCGCGCCGCCATCACCTCCATTCTCGCCGAAATCCGCGGCAAGATCGGCATCCCGCTCGCCGACGGCACATTCACGCTCAGCGGCATCGCCGACCGCATCGAGCGCATGCCGGACGGCCGTTATGTCATCCTCGATTACAAGACCGGCGCCGTGCGCAGCGAAAAACAGGTTCGCACCGGGCTCGCGCCACAGCTCACGCTGGAAGCCGCGATGCTGCGCAAGGGCGGCTTCGAGAACATTCCTGCCGGCGCCTCGGTCGCCGAGATCGCCTATGTGAAGCTCAAGGGCGGTGAACCAGCCGGCGAATACGAACCGATTAATTTCAAGAGCGGCGACGCCGACAGCCAGGCCGAGCAGGCGCTGGCAAAACTGAGCGCTATCGCGCAGCGCTTCGATAACGAGAACGAGCCCTACCGCTCGCTCGTTCATCCGATGTGGACCAACCATTACGGCGACTACGACCATCTGGCGCGCGTCAAGGAATGGTCGAGCAGCGGCGGCGAGCGTGACGACGTCATGGGTACCGAATGAGCGCGCCACGCATCATCCCGCCCGATGTGCTGAAGCTGCAAAGCGCAGTGTCCAATGCGGCGGTTTCGGCATGGGTTGCCGCCAATGCCGGGTCGGGCAAGACCCATGTGCTGGCGCAGCGCGTGATCAATTTGCTGCTTGACGGCGTCGAGCCGGAGAAAATCCTCTGCATCACGTTCACCAAGGCGGCCGCCGCCAATATGGCCAAGCGCGTTTTCGACACTCTCGCCAAATGGACGACGCTCGACGATGCCGCGCTCGACAAGGTTATCCACGAGCAGTCGGGCATTGCGCCCGATGCCGCACGGCGCGCGCTGGCGCGGCGCTTGTTTGCCCGCGCGCTGGAAACGCCCGGCGGGCTCAAGGTGCAGACCATCCACGCCTTCTGCACGCAACTTCTTCACCAGTTTCCGTTCGAGGCCAATGTCGCCGCCCGTTTTGCCGTGCTCGACGAGACCGAGCAGACGCAGCTTCTGGAGCAATTGACGCTTGCCGTCCTGCTCGACGGCGCGCGCGATCCCGACGGCGCGCTCGGCCGGGCGCTCGCCGTGGCGATGACGGCGGCGGCCGACCAGACGTTCCGCGACGTGGTCCGCGCGGCAATAGGCCGGCGCGATGCAATCAGCCGCTGGGTGATGAGCGCGGGCGGCGTCGATGCCGCGATTGCCGCACTGTCGCGCTCGCTCGGCCTCGATCCCGCCGAGGATCGCGGTGGTATCGAGGAGGAATTCTTTGCCGGTCCGTCGATAGCGCCGGGAGACTGGGCCAAGATTGCGGTTACCTTGGCACGGGGTAACAAAAGCGACGTCGATCAGGCACGCCGCTTCCAATTGCTAGCGACGCTACCGCGCTCCGACCGCGTCGAGACCTATCTCAACATATTCTGCAACACCACTGATCGCGCGCCGCGTAAATCGCTTGTCACCAAGGCCATCACGGACGCGAGCTTGATCGAACGCCTGAACGCCGAGCAGGACCGTGTCGTCGCGCTGCTGCAGCGCCTGCGTGCCGTGATCTGCCGCGACCGCTCCGCAGCGCTGCTTACTGTTACCTACGACGTTCCGCGGCGCTATCACATCGAAAAAGCCCGCCGCGGCCTGCTCGACTACGACGATCTGATCGACAAGACGCTGGCGCTTCTTGGCAACGTCGATGCCGCCTGGGTCCACTACAAGCTCGATTTCGGCATCGATCACCTGCTGATCGACGAAGCCCAGGACACCAGCCACAAGCAGTGGGAGATCGTGCGGCTCCTGGTGGCCGAATTCACCGCCGGCGCCGGCGCGCGCGAGGTGCCCCGCACCATCTTTGCGGTCGGCGACGAAAAACAATCGATCTACTCGTTCCAGAATGCTGCGCCGAAGCAGTTTGCCGAGATGCGCCGGCAGTTCGATCGCGCGCACAGGAATGCGGAGATCGATTTCGTTTTCCGCGAATTCAAGCATTCGTTCCGTTCGGCGGAGAACGTGCTCGCCGCCGTGGACATCGTGTTCAAGGACATCGCGGCAAGCGTGTCGTCGGATACGGACGGCTTTCCGCCCCATATCCCTTTGCCGGACGCGCCGTCGGGCGTGGTCGAGATCTGGGAGCCGACGGAACCGGACGAAAAGCGGGACCTAGAAGGCTGGGACGCGCCGTTCGATCAGGTCAGCGAGACCAGCCCTCGCGTTAAACTAGCCCGGCGCATCGCGCGGAGGGTGCGGCGCCTGATCGATGAGCGCGAGCCGGTCGGTATCGAGCAGCGCGCCGCGCGCTATGGCGACATTCTTGTTCTGGTGCGCCAGCGCGGCGAATTGTTCGAAGCGATCATCCGCGCGCTGAAACATGAAAATGTCGAGGTCGCCGGCGCTGATCGTCTGATCCTCACCGAGCACATCGCGGTCATGGATCTGATCGCGCTCGCCGACGCGCTGCTTTTGCCGCAGGACGATCTCGCGCTTGCCACCGTGCTGCGCAGCCCGCTGTTCGGTTTCACCGACGACGCGCTGTTTGCGGTCGCCTGGGATCGCGGGTCGCTGTCGCTGCGCGAGGCGCTCCGGCGCAAGGACGGCGAGATTTTTGCGGATGCCAATGCGCTGCTCGATAAACTGGCGCAAGACGCCCGCAGCAAGACACCGTTTGCTTTTTACGCCGAAATCCTCGGCGCCGGAGGCGCGCGGCGGCGCTTCCTGGCGCGGCTTGGCCTGGAAGCCAACGATGCGCTCGACGAGTTCCTCAATCTCGCCTTCGACTATGAGCGGCGCGAGACGCCGTCGCTGCAGGGCTTTCTCGCCTGGCTGCGCGAGGCGCGCGCCGAGGTGAAGCGCGACATGGAAATCGCGCGCGATGAAGTGCGGGTGATGACCGTGCACGGCGCCAAGGGTCTTGAAGCGCCCATCGTCATTCTCGCCGACACCATGACGCCGCCGGCCGGTCCGATGCCGCCGCGGCTGCTGCGGCTTGGCGGCGAAGCCGTGATCTGGGCGGGACGCAAGGCCGACGACGCGCCGCCGGTCGCGGCAGCCCGGCAGGACGCGCTGGCCGAGGCGCGCGACGAATATCGCCGGCTCCTTTATGTCGCCATGACGCGCGCCGCCGACCGGCTGATCGTCTGCGGCGCGGAAGGCGAAAGAAAGCGGCCGGATGGCTGCTGGTACGATCTGGTGCGCGAGCCGCTCGCACCGTTCCTCACCGAAGAGAGCGACGGCGATGAAAAAGTTTGGCGTTATCGCAAGACGCCCGCGGACCCGGTCGCGGCGCGCGCCACTGCGACCGATGCGACGGAAAAGGCCGAGCGGCCGGAGTTTCCGTCCTGGCTACGGCAATTCGCTCCGCCGCAAACCCCGCGTGCCGCGCCGCTGTCGCCGTCGGCCGCCTTTGACGAAGAGATCGGCCGCTTCGCGCATGCGGCGGGATCGCCCGCCGACCGGCAAAAGGCGCTCGAGCGCGGCCGCATCGTGCATCGCTTGATGCAGGCCTTGCCTGACATTCCCCCGGCACGGCGCGACGACGCGCTGACGCGCTATCTCGCCAACACCGCCAAGGACTTTCTTCCCGCAGAGCGCGCCGAAATCGCGCGGCAGGTGTTCGCCGTTCTCGATGATCCGCGGTTTGCCGAAGTTTTTGCGCCGGGAAGCCGTCCGGAAGTGCCGATCGTCGGCCGTATCCCCTGCCCGGGCACAGACCCGGTCGAAATCGCGGGCCAGGTCGACCGCCTGATCGTCACCGAAGGTGCCGTCCTGATCGCCGACTACAAGACCGATCGCACGGTGCCGCAAAAACTCGCTGACGTACCGGACTATGTCACCCAGCTCGCGCTTTATCGCGCGGTGCTGGCGCGGCTCTATCCGCAAAAGCGCATCCGCGCGGCGCTGATCTTTACCGGCTGCCCGATTTTGATCGAGGTCCCGGCCACAGCCATGGATGCGGCGCTGGCTGCCGAGCTTGGCAAAGTCCTGACCAGGAGCCGTCACGCCGCGGTGAAGGTGCCTTGACGCTCAGGCGACCCCTTCCTACGTTCAGCGCCCCCGGGCAGCCGATTCTCCGAAAAAGACGAGGTATTTCATGGTCGAGAAAACAACGGATGCGACGTTCGAGACGGACGTGCTCAAGGCGAGCGGCCCCGTGGTGGTGGATTTCTGGGCGGAATGGTGCGGCCCGTGCCGGATGATCTCGCCGGCGCTGGAAGAAATTTCCAAATCGCTCGACGGCAAGGTCAAGATCGTCAAGCTCAATGTCGACGAGAATCCGGGCACCGCGGCGAAATACGGCATCATGTCGATCCCGACTTTGATGCTGTTCAAGGGCGGCCAGCTCGCCTCTCGCCAGGTCGGCGCCCAGCCGAAGCAGAAGCTCGAGCAGTGGATCACCGCTTCGGTGTGATTTAACGCCGATCGCGTGTGTCCCATGTCGTCATGGCCGGGCTTGTCCCGGCCATCTCGATTCCAAGGGCACATTGCCCGCCTGACGGCTCTAATGCCGAAAATGCCGCGTCCCGGTGAACACCATGGCGATGCCATGGTCGTCGGCGGCTTTGATCACCTCGTCGTCGCGCACTGAGCCGCCGGGCTGGATCACCGCCGTGGCGCCGGCTTCGATGGCGACGAGAAGACCGTCGGCGAACGGAAAGAACGCGTCCGAGGCGACCACCGATCCCTTGGTCGCCGGCTCGTTGAGGCCGGCTTCAATCGCCGCATCCTGCGCCTTGCGCGCGGCGATGCGGGCTGCATCGACGCGGCTCATCTGGCCGGCGCCGATGCCGACCGTCGCCAAATCCTTGGCATAGACGATGGTGTTCGATTTGACGTGCTTGGCGACGCGGAAGGCAAAACGCAGGTCGCGCAATTCGGCGTTGCTCGGCGCGCGCTTGGTCACCGGCTTGAGCGCCATGTCATCGACCACGGCGTTGTCGCGCGTTTGCACGAGTAGTCCGCCGGCGACCGTCTTGGCGGTAAGTCCGGCCGCGCGGGGATCGGGCAAACCGTTGGCCAATAGCAACCGCAGATTCTTCTTGGCGCCGACTATGGCGATGGCTTCGGGGGTGGCGTCAGGCGCGATAATGACCTCGGTGAAAATTTCGGTGATGGCGGCCGCCGCTGCGGCGTCGAGCCTGCGGTTGAACGCGACAATGCCGCCGAAAGCCGAGACCGGATCGCAGGCAAAAGCCTTGCGATAGGCCTCGAGCAGATTTTCGCCCTCGGCGACACCGCACGGATTGGCGTGCTTGATGATGGCGCAGGCCGCCGTGCGCGCGGGGTCGAACTCGGCGGCGCATTCATAGGCCGCGTCGGTGTCGTTGATGTTGTTGTAGGAGAGCTGTTTGCCTTGAGCCTGGCGCGCAGTGGCGACGCCGAAACGCTTGTCGGGCGTGCGATAGAATGCCGCCGACTGGTGCGGGTTCTCGCCATAGCGCAGCTTCTCGATCAGCTTGCCGCCGAACGCGCGGTAGTCGGGCGCGATGTCACCGAGCTTGGCGGCGAACCAGTTGGCAATCGCCGCGTCGTAGGCGGCGGTGCGCGCAAAGGCTTTGGCGGCAAGCCGGCGGCGCAGCGCAAGCGTGGTCATGCCTTTGTGCGCCGAAAGTTCGCCGAGCAGCGCAGCGTAATCGCCGGCGTCGACCACGACGGCGACATCGTCGTGGTTCTTGGCCGCGGCGCGGATCATTGCCGGGCCGCCGATGTCGATATTCTCCACGCAAGCGGCAAAATCGCCGCCGCGCGCGGCGGTGTCCTCGAACGGATAGAGATTGACGACCAGAACGTCGATCGGGCGGATGTTGTGCGCCCGCATCGCTTCGACATGCTCCGGATTGCCGCGCACCGCGAGCAAGCCGCCGTGCACCGCCGGATGCAGCGTCTTGACGCGCCCGTCCATCATCTCCGGAAACCCGGTGAGATCGCTGACGTCGAGCACTTTCAGCCCGGCATCGCTGAATGTCTTGCGCGTGCCGCCGGTCGAGACCAGCTCAATGCCGAAGCCGGCAAGCGCGCGTGCGAATTCGGCCACCCCGGATTTATCGGAGACGGAAATCAAGGCGCGCGAGGCGCGGCGCAGTTCGTCGGTCATTGCTGTTGCGATAGTATCACAGTGGAAGCCTCGGCTCTTCCTCGCGGGCGCGGCGCGCCGAGCCGGCGTTCGCCGGCGTGCCCGGATTGGCCTGCTGGAAACACCACTGCACGCGCGCGGTGGAGCGCGCATGGCCGCGGATGACCATCTGGACGGTCCGGCGCGGGCCTTCGCTGGCGGCAAGATAGACGCTGTCCTCGAGCTCGACCTGATCCTCCCGCGCGCTGAAGGTCCACACTTCCTTGTTCGCCGTCATCAGCATCACGCCATGACCGTCGGTGAGCCGGGTCGCTTTCACCGCGGGGTGCAGATGAAAGCGAACGGCAAATTCGTCTTGCGTGGATCGCACTTGCGACCCGCCGTCGGCGGCGAGGAATATATCCTCGCCATCGAGCCGCGTGCCGTCGGCCGAAAGCGTCAAGACGCGCTCATGCGTGATGCCGAAGCGGTCGGCGTAGCCGTCATGCGCCGCGCGTAGCACGATCCCCTCGGGCCGGTCCTCGCGCGTCACCGCGACATTGCTCGGCCCGCCCAGCATCGGCGAGCCGCCGAGCACGCGCCGGAACGTCGCTAGTTCGACGAAGCGAGCCGAGGACGCGTTGTTGAACGTCACCGTCGAATGCGCCGCGGTGGCGCGCGCGACTTGCCGCCAGTTTTCGCGCCCGGTCGACGGCATGCCGCAGTTCACCACAACGAGACTTTGTTTCGGCGAGGAGAATTCGAACGACAGGCATCCGGCATGGGCATCGAGGCTCATTTCGATCGGCGGCGGGCGGCCGGCATCCAGGATCAGCACGCCGCCGCCGGCTTCGAGACGCTGATAGGCCGAATAGGGCGCGTTCGAGAACGGCGCGCCGCGGGTTTCGTCATAGGCCAAGAGCGTGAGCAGCAGATCGGCGGGCGTTACCCCCATGCCGTTGAAATGCGCAAAAGTTCCTTCGGAATGACGAAAGAAGCGTAGCATCGGCATCATGCGATCGATGGCGTTTAAGAGCGCCTGCGGCGGCGCGATGTTGCGCGACGCGAACGCCTGCCGCAGTGGCAGCATTTCCAGCAAGATCTCGATGATCGCTCCGGGATCGCGGCTGACGTGGCCGCCGTCGGGCAGGATCTGCCGCTCGATTTCGGATTTCAGGCGGTCGGTCGTTGTCTTGATGTGGCGCGATTGCCCGGCGATGCAGAGCGCGGCGTAGCTCAGCGCAATGACGGCCTGCATGTGGGCGACGCCGCTTCGCGCATCGCCCGCTGTGTGGCGCAGATAGCGCACCTGACGGACCAGGCTGCGCAGGAAGCGGCGGTAGAACCGCACGTCGGCGTCTTGCAGAACCAGCGTCGACTGGCTGAGCCACGAGATGATCCGGCGCGACAGCACATCCGGGCGCCAGGCGAGCGGATGCCAGGAGCCTTGCAGCGTGATCCATTCGTCGACCAGCGCGCGCGCATTGGCCCGCGTGATGCCGGATTCGGCGGCGCGCAGATGGCGCAGCCAGCCGAAGCCCAACAAGGCCGCGGCCCATTCTTCCGACGGCGGCTCCATTTCGAAAATCGAGCGCCGGTCGCAGATCACGACCTTGCCGGCAAAGGCGAAGCGGCCGGAATAGATTTCGCTCGCGCGCGTGCCGTCGGCGGTGCGCAAATCCTGCGGCGCGATCAAGAGGCGGTCGGCCTTGAGCGGAACGAGCGGCCAGCGAAACAGCGGATGGCCGTTGGCGCGGCCGGCGACCCGACGCATGGCGCCGCGAAGGAGCAGCCACGACAGCTTGGCGTGGTTCGCGACGGCAACGCGCGACATCGGACCCTCGCCCCTTTCTCCAAATCCCCGCGCGAGCGACCATAACGAAACCGCGACAGTCCGGCCAATCGCCAGGTAACCGATTGAAGTACCTAGTTCTTTACCAGCCGCGCGGCATAGAAGCCATCGAGTCCGGAAAGCCGCGAATCGGCGTCCGGAAGCTGGCAGGACAGTGTGCGCAGGTCGCCGTCTGCGGTGATGAACTCGTCGCGGCCAAAAACATCCGCTGCGGCGACTGCAGCGCGCCGCACACCCGGCTCGCGCGAGAGAAGGTCCGCGACGATGTTTTGGTTCTCTTCGGGCTCGAGCGAGCAGGTGCAATAGACCAGCGTGCCGCCGGGCTTGGTCAACGCCACCGCGCGCTCGATCAACCGGCGTTGCAGGCCGGCGAGTTGGGTAATGTCGGCTGCGCTCTTTAACCAGGGCACGTCGGGATGGCGGCGGATGGTTCCGGTCGAGGAGCACGGCGCGTCGAGCAGAACGGCGTCGAATTGTTGCTCCGCCGTCCATTCGGCGGCGTCAGCACAGACCAGCTCAGCCTTGAGCGACAGTCTGGTGAGATTGTCTTGCAGCCTGTTGAGCCGCCCCGGCGCGCGGTCGACGGCGGTGACTATGGCGCCGGCAGCCGCAAGCTGCGCGGTCTTGCCGCCGGGCGCGGCGCACAGATCGGCGATGCGACGGCCGCGAACCTCGCCTAAGAGTTTTGCCGGCAGCGCCGCCGCGGCGTCCTGAACCCACCACGCGCCTTCGGCGAATCCCGGCAGCGCGGTGACCGCGCCATGCGCGATCATGCGCACCGAGCCGGTCGGCAGCACGCGGCCGCCGAGTTTCGCGGCCCACATTTCGGCATCGCTTTTGACGCTGAGGTCGAGCGCCGGTTCGATGCCGTTCGCCGCGGCGATGGCGTGCGCCGTCGCCGCGCCGTAGGCGCTGACCCATCGCGCCATCAGCCATTCCGGCGTGTCGAGAACCGCGGTATCGAGCGCGGCGAGCCGCGCTTTGCCTTCGCGCGTCACGCGCCGCAACACGGCATTGATCAGACCGGCGAAGTGCTTGGCGTGGCGGTCCGCTTGCACGAGCCGCACCGAAAGGTCGACGGCGGCGTGATCGGGCACTTCGAGAAACAGGATTTGCGCCGCGCCAATCAAGAGCGCGGTTTCGACCCGCGGCGCTTGCGCCGGCGAGCCGCGATCGAGGAACAGGCCGAGCAGATGGCGCAAGCTTCCGAGCCGCCGCAGCACGATGCCGACCAGCGCGCGGGTGAGCGCGCGGTCGCGCTCTTCAAGCGTGGCGAGCGCGGCTGTCGTATCAAGCAACTCATCGAGCGGGCGCAGCCGGCGCAAAACGCCGTCGACGATGTCGGCCGCGATCCGCCGCACCGCAAAGCCAGGCACGTCCTGCGCATTCGTGGCGCGAGCCTTCGGCCGGTCCGAAGCCTTCATTCGAAAAACGCCTCCTTGCGAGCTTGGCACGGCTACGCCAAGTGGAAGGCGATGCCAACAGACCCGCCAAAGCCGGCCGCGAAAGATGCGGCGGAACGCCAAGCCGGCAAGCACCCGCTGACGCCGGCCGAGCGGGCGCTGGCCGAAGCGGCGGCGCGCCGCCCCGAGCGCGAGCGCAAAGAGGCCGAGCCACCGGAGGAAGGCGGCGGCCGCGGCGGCCTTGAGCCGACCCGCTACGGTGACTGGGAAATCAACGGATTAATCTCGGATTTCTAGGCGCTGACTGTCATTCGAGGCCTTGGCATCGCCTTGACATTGTTCCTATTCGTGTGAATATAATCGCATTTATATACTTGACTTAGCGCATTATAGGGGGTAGGATTCTGGGCGTAGGAGAGTGGTCATGCTCAAGAATACAGCCCTTAACGCGCCTCAGTTCACCAATGAGGACGCCGCTATTGCCCATCTAGAGGCCAGCCGTTGGCCAGATGGCGCAACCTGCCCTCACTGCGGGTCCGACGCGGTTACGCGCATGGGCGGCAAGACGCAGTCCGGCATGTTCCTGTGCAATGACTGCCGCGACAAGTTCACGGCCCGCACTGGCACGGTCATGGAGCGTTCGCATATCCCGGTTCACAAGTGGCTGCTCGCCATCCACCTGCTCAACTCGGGCAAGAACGGCGTATCCGCTCATGAGCTGCATCGGCTGCTCGGCGTCACCTACAAGTCGGCTTGGTTCCTTTCCCACCGCATCCGCGAAGCGATGAAGGATGCCGCGCCGACTCCCATGGGCGGCGAAGGCCAGACCGTGCAAGCGGACGAAACATACTATGGCAATTCGTCCAAACGCGCCAAGGGCTATCGCAAGGGCCATCGCCATAAGGCGAGCGTGGTTGCGCTGATCGAACCCAGGGGCCGCGTCCGCGTCGTGCACGCCAAGGGCGGCAAAGGTCGCATGAAACAGGAAATGCGGACGTTGCTCGTTACCAATGTGCATCGCACCTCCGAACTGCACACGGACGAAAGCCCTCTCTACACGGAAGTCGGCAAAGAGTTTGCGGCTCATAAGACGGTCGAGCATGGCGGCGCTGGCTATGGAACGGGAATTTACGTCGCCAAGGACGGCACGACGACGAATGCCGCCGGGAATTTCTTCGGCAATTTCAAGCGGTCAATGAAGGGCACGTATCGGTTTTGCAGTGAGCGACATCTTCAACGGTACTTGAACGAGTTTCAGTTCAGGCACAATCACCGCGTCAAACTCGGCTACTCGGATGGAGAACGCGCGGCAATCGCCCTCAAAGGTATCGAAGGCAAGCGCCTCACATACCGGATACCTCACTAAGCCGCGAGCGCGGTTTATTCGACATGCCGCTAAGCGGTTTTTGGCTTGGCGGAAACGTCGCGTCTCTGAGAACTCTTAGCCCTTTTCGCTCGAGGCTTCCCAAGTTTCATTTCGGAATGAGGCTTGGGAGGAGTGCTCAATAGATTGCCAAGTACCCGCTTAAATTCGGGATCTTTTGTGGGGTCTGGAGTTCTGGCGTTCATGGCGCTTTCTCGCACCGATCCGTTCTACAGTCCCAAGCGCAGACTCGCCCGCGCAAAGAAACACATTGCAAATCTCAAAAGGTGCTTGGCGCGGTTCGATTACAGTAAGCCATACAAAATTGTTGTCCAGCCTGACGCGGATGGAATTTACGAAACGCATAAGATCAAATTCACTAAGCGGATACCTGCAATCTGCGACGATCTTGCTTTTGAGGCTCTGTTCACGCTGCGTGCGGTGCTCGATCAGATCGGATACGCCGCGGCCGTCGCTTACGACATGCCCAGGGCGAAATACACCTACTTTCCGTTTGGCGATGATGTCGCCGGACTGGAAAGCACCATCAAACGGGGAAACTGCAAAGATTTGCCCCCAGATATCTTGACGATCTTTTGCGGCTTCCGCCCATACCAACGAGGGAACAAGGCGCTTTGGGTTCTCAACAAGCTTCGCAACTCCACACACACGTCGCTCGCCGCTATTGGATTCATCGGATCGTCTGTGATCGTGAGCCACTGGGGCAATTCGGAACCGCTCACCGGCCTTAACCTGAAATGGAACAGCGCAAAAAACGAGATCGCATTTGCCAGAGGCAAGCGCGGTACTCAATCGCACTACCACGCGCGCCCGCATTTCATCATAGGCTTTGACGAAGTCAGCCTTACGGGCGTGCATCCAGCGTCGGTTGTCCTCGACGCTGCGGCGGGCCAAGTCCAAGCAGTCCTCCAGACTACCGAACGGTTTTGCCGTCGGCACGGAGCCGTCAAGTGAGCGTCGGCCCGTCGAAGATTTCGGAGAATAATCGCACATGCGTTCCTTTCCGGAACGCACCTACACACCTGAAACTCAGCGTCGGCCTGTCGGATTTTCGACTATGCAACCGATCATGCTAAGTCAAGTATATAAATGCGAATATAATCCTGTCTAGCCGATCGATTCTGTCCTTCATTTTGGGGCAGCGATGCGACGTTATTTTCCGTTTTCAGCTTTGGCGGAGCCGCGCCGCGGCAATGTGCTGATCGTGGCCAGCGCCATGTTCGCGATCGGGCTTGGCGCTGGGGCGATGGTCAGGCCGCCGCTGACGCCGTCCGGCGCGACACCCATTGCGCCCGCCGTCGCAGCCGTGAATGTCAGCGAGCTGACACAATCCGACACGCCGCTCGCGCATCGCCTCGATCCTGGGATCGTCTATCCGATCGAGGTGCTGCGCATCATCGACGGCGACACGTTCGAGGCGCGGGTGCGGGTGTGGCCGGGGCTCGACGTCGACACCAAGATACGGCTGCGCGGCATCGATGCGGCCGAGCTGCATGCGCGCTGTCCCAGCGAACTGGCGCAGGCGCAAGCCGCGCGCGTTGCGCTGCAAAACATCCTGGCCGAAGGCGAGGTCACCATTTCGCGTGTCGGCATCGACAAATATGGCGGCCGCGTCGATGCAACGATCGCCACCCACAAAACCGCCGACGTCTCGGCGGCGATGCTCAATGGCGGCTTTGCGCGTTCTTACGATGGCGGCAAGCGCGGCTCGTGGTGCGGTTAGCTACTGAATCACAACGACCCGCGTGCCGATCATGACCCGGCTGTAAAGGTCTTCGATGTCCGCGTTGTGCATGCGGATGCAGCCGTGCGACACGAAGCCGCCGATCGAACCCTCATTATTGGTGCCGTGGATGGCGTATTGCCCGCCACCGGAAAGCGTCATCGCGGCGACGCCCATCGGGTTTTGCGGTGAGCCGCCGGGGATCACTGGTGGCAGCCTGCTGTAATCCCCCCTGATCGAGTCCGGCGGCGACCAGGCCGGCTTGATGTATTTGCCGTCGATAAAGGCCGTGCCCGACCATTGCATGCCGAGCCGGCCGACGCCGACCGGATAGCGGATCGCCTGGCCAGGCCCGACGAAATAGTAGAGCGCGCGCTCGTGAGTGCGGATCACGATGGTGCCGGGCATATAGCCGTCCTGCACCGCGACCAAGTCGCCGTGGGCCTGCGCCGCTCGAGGCGCGATAGCGAATGAGGCAATGGCCGCCAGCGCGGCCGCCAAAAGGATTTTCCCTCGCATTGTCGGATTCCCTACTCGGAAACGCCCCGCCGATCCCCTTTGGGGATCGTCAACGGGAATGATCCTACCCGAAACTGCGGCTTTACTCAGTATCCGAGCGGCAACAGGGTAAGGTTTTCGCTAATTTTTCCGGGACCTGTGGTCTAGCTGCACCAGCCCGTCCCGCAGCACCACGCTCGCCGGCCAGTTGAGTAGCGTGGAACGGCTTGATAGGTCAGAGTTTCGCATCGCGTGGCGCCATCCCATGCACGAGATATTCCTCAGCTATTCGCGTCGTGATTCAGACACCGTGCAGGCGCTGGCGAAGGCGCTGTCCGAGCGAGGCCTGGTGGTCTGGATCGATCGGAGCGGCATCGAAGAGGGCGACGCCTACGACACCCAGATCGAGGATGCGATTGCGCAGACTCGCGTGGTGATCGTTTTGTGGTCCAAGAACTCGGTCAAATCGCAATGGGTGCGCGCGGAAGCAGCCTATGCGCTGGGCAAGCACAAGCTGTTGCCCATTTCGATCGATCGCACCGACCCGCCGCTGCAATTTCTGCATATCCAGACGATCGATTTCGACGGCTGGCAGGGCGGCAGCGATGGCGAGGCCTTCGCGCGGCTTCTGGCGGCGCTGAGCAAACGGCTCGACCGCCAGGTTGCCGCCGGCAAGCCAGCAGCCGCAATCGCGCCAACAATGCGGACGCCCCTGCCCGACGAGGCCGCGGCGAAAGCACAAGCCAACCGGAACTGGATCGTCAGAACCTATCACGACGCCATGGTGGCGGCCGGTTTGCGCTTTCCCGAAAATGTCATTGAAAAGGAATTTCAGGAATATTTCCGGGAACGAACCTACGTCATAGCGCAATTCGCGATACTGCTCGGCTTGATCGCCTACGTCGTATACGGCGTTTCCGACATGGCGACCAATGCAACAATGGATTCGACAAGGTTTCGCTTTATGGTGGCCTGCCCACTGCTACTGATCTTCTACTGGCTGAGCTTCAAGCAATTTGCCAAGCGCCGCGCGTCGATTTTTCTCGCGGCCTTCGCCATTGTGCTGAGCATCTGCGTCTACGTCACGGTGCTATTGCTCAGCGTCGAGACCCCGTTCCAGATCCGGACCGGAAACGGCACAATGAATTTCATGCTGACGATCGGCCTTCTCGCGATGCTGCCGCTCAGTGTGGTGACGACAGCATTGATTGGCCTGGTCATTATGGCGCTGCATGCCACGATCATGATGGGAACGCACGTCCCGCTGGCAACGAGCTGGCTCAATTATCTTCACCTCAATTCGATGTGGGCCATCGCCTGCTGCATCGCCTATTGGCGAGAGCATCAGTTGAGGACAGCGTTCGCTGCGGAATTTACCTGACGGCTCACGCGCTCTCTTTGCTCTTGTTCTGCCGGTTGTTGACCAGATCGTCGACCACCGCGGGGTCGGCGAGCGTCGAGGTATCGCCGAGATTGCCGAACTCGTCCTCGGCGATCTTGCGCAGGATGCGGCGCATGATCTTGCCGGAGCGCGTCTTCGGCAGGCTCGGCGCGAACTGGATGAGATCGGGCGAGGCGATCGGGCTGATTTCCTTGCGCACCCAGCCGACCAGTTCCTTGCGCAACTCCTCGGTCGGCTGCTCGCCGGCCATCAGCGTAACATACGCGTAAATACCCTGGCCCTTGATGTTGTGCGGATACCCGACGACCGCGGCTTCCGAGACTTTCGGATGCGCGACCAAAGCCGATTCCACCTCCGCGGTACCGAGCCGATGACCGGCGACATTGATCACGTCGTCGACCCGGCCGGTGATCCAGTAATAGCCGTCGGCGTCGCGCCGGCAGCCGTCGCCGGTGAAGTATTTCCCGGCATAGGCGCTGAAATAGGTCTCGATGAAGCGCTGGTGATCACCATAGACCGTGCGCATCTGGCCGGGCCACGAATCCGCAATACACAGATTGCCGCTTGCCGCGCCGTCGAGCACCTTGCCTTCGGCGTCGACGATCTGCGGTACGATGCCGAAGAACGGCCGGGTCGCGGAACCGGGCTTGAGCCGCGTCGCGCCCGGCAGCGGCGTGATCAGAATGCCGCCGGTCTCGGTCTGCCACCAGGTATCGACGATCGGGCAGCGGTTGTCGCCGACGACGCGGTAATACCATTCCCAGGCTTCGGGATTGATCGGCTCGCCGACGGATCCGAGGAGGCGCAATGACGCGCGCGAGGTTTTTTTCACCGGTCCGTCGCCGGCCTGCATCAAGGCGCGGATCGCGGTCGGTGCGGTGTAGAAGATGTTGACCTTGTGCTTGTCGATCACCTCCCAGAACCGGGAGTTCGACGGATAATTCGGCACGCCTTCGAACATCAGCGTGGTGGCGCCGTTGGCGAGCGGTCCATAGACGATGTAGCTGTGCCCGGTGACCCAGCCGACGTCGGCGGTGCACCAATAGATATCGCTGTCGTGATAGTCGAACACGTATTGGTGGGTCATCGCGGTGTAGACGAGGTAACCCGCCGTGGTGTGCAACACGCCCTTCGGCCGTCCCGTCGAACCCGACGTGTAGAGGATGAACAGCGGATCCTCCGCGTTCATCTCCGTGCACGGGCATTCCGCCGTCACCACGTCCTTGGCCTCGTGGTACCAAACGTCGCGCACCGGATCCATGTCGACCGGCGTGCCGGTGCGCTTGACCACGACGACAAAATCGACAACGTGTTTGGACTCTGCGGCCTTGGCGATCGCCGCGTCGGTATTGGCTTTCAACGGAATTTTGCGGCCGCCGCGGACGCCTTCATCGGCGGTGATGATGACGTTCGACTTGCAGTCCTCGATGCGGCCCGCGAGCGAGTCCGGCGAGAAGCCGCCGAACACCACGGAGTGGATCGCCCCGATGCGCGCGCAAGCGAGCATGGCGTAAGCGGCCTCCGGGATCATCGGCATATAGACGGTGACGCGGTCGCCCTTCTTGACATTGCGATTGCGCAGGATATTGGCGAAGCGGCAGACCTCGTCGTGCAGCTCCTTGTAAGTGATGTGCTTTGAATCTTTCGGATCGTCGCCTTCCCAGATGATGGCGGTCTGATCGCGGCGGTCATGCAGGTGGCGGTCGATGCAGTTGTAGGCGACGTTGGTGGCGCCGTCCTCGAACCATTTGATCGAGACATTCGGCTTGGCGAAGGATGTGTTCTTGACCTTGCTGAAAGGCCGCATCCAGTGGATGCGCTTGGCTTGCTCCGCCCAGAAGCCGTCGGGATCGGCGAGCGAGCGCTGGTACATTTTTTTGTAGTCGGCTTCGTTGACGAAGGCGCGCTTAGCCCATTCGGCGGGCACATCGTAAATCTTGTCCGACATTTTTACTTCCTCCACGCAGACGACGGCCGATTATAGGCGTTTCCCGGCCACATTATGCGACGATGGCCGGACTACCGACAAGACTGGCTGATCCCGGCGAAAGTCATGATTTCACGCCGGCCACCTTGCAGACGAGTTTCCATTCCTCGGCGGTGACCGGCTGAACCGACAGCCGGCCGTATTTCACCAGCGCCATGGCTTTGAGCTTCGGTTCCGCCTTGATCTCAGCGAGCGTCACCGCTTTCGGCACCGGCTCGACGGCGGCAGTGGTCACGGCGACCCAAGGCTCGCCCGTCTTGGCCGTCGGATCGGGATAGGCCTCGCGGATTATCTCGCCGATGCCGACGACCTGCTTCTGGTCGCCGGTGTGATAGAAGAAAAACCTGTCGCCCTTCTTCATCTCCTGCAGATTCCGCCGCGCGGTGAAGTTACGCACGCCGCTCCACACTTCGCCCTTCTTGCCGCGCTTGACTTGATCGTCCCAGGAAAATTCTTCCGCCTCGGTTTTCATCAGCCAGTACGCCATGCTCATTCCTCTCCCTTGAGCGGCCGAGCCAGCAGGGACTCGATGGCTCGTTCCACACTCATCTTTCGCTCAAGCAGCGCAGCGACGGCGGCGGAGATGGGCATGTCGACCGACCGTTCGCGCGCCATTTCGAGCAGCACCTGCGCGGTGAACGCGCCCTCGGCTAGACCGGTTGTATTTTGGATCGTATCCGGATCATGGCCGCGGCCGAGATTGACGCCGAACGTGAAGTTGCGCGACTGCGGGCTCGTGCAGGTCAGGATCAAATCGCCGAGGCCTGACAGGCCCATCATGGTCTCCGGCTTGGCGCCGTAGGCTTTGCCGAAACGGACCAGTTCGGCAAAACCGCGCGTAGTCAAGGCCGCGGCGGCGCTGAAACCAAGCGCGCGGCCGGCGACAACGCCGGCGGCGATCGCCAGCACATTCTTCGCCGCGCCGCCGATCTCGACGCCGCGCACGTCGCTGGAATGATACGGCCGAAATGTTGCCGAACCGACGGCTTTGGCCAATTCACCGGCAAGCTTGCCGTCGTCCGCGGCGAGCGTCACCGCTGTCGGCATGCCGCGCGCGACATCGGCGGCAAAACTCGGGCCCGACAAAATCGCGGCCACCGCCTTGGGCGCGCATAGCGCGATCACCTCGCTCATGAATTTTTTTGTGCCGCGCTCGATGCCCTTGGCGCAGACGATCAGCGGCGTGCCGTGTGCGAGCAAAGGCGCGAGCGCCGTGGCGACGGCGCGCACGGCCTGTGCCGGAACGACAAGGAGCAGCGCCTCGGCGCGCGCGGCTTCGGTGATGTCGCCGGCAATCGCGATGCCGTCATCGATCCGCACGCCGGGCAGAAACCGGCTTTCGCGCTTGGCCGCGAGCTGTTTGGCGTTGGCGGCGTCCTGTTCCCACAGCGTGACCTTGCGCCCGGCGCGCGCGCAGGTCAGCGCCAGCGCCGTGCCCCAGGCGCCGCCGCCAATGACTGCAATATGGTTGAACGCCATGGTCCCGGACACGCGCTGAACGGAAATTCCCGCAACTATAGCAATTCGCCGCGCAGCAGTTTGGGCACTTCGCCGACCAGTCCCGCCGCCTCGCGAATGAACAGCCGCTTGAGATTGGGCAGCCGGTCGACCAGGCCCAGTCCGACGTCGCGGGCGAGCCGCAACACATCGGAGCGGTTGGAAAACAGCCGGTTGAGCCCGTCGGTGGCGAGCCCCATCGCCACGGTGTCGAAACGCCGCCAGCGCTGGTAGCGCTCGAGCACGTCGGCCGCACCGGGATCGAGCCCGAGCCGCGCCGCATCGACGATGACTTCGGCGAGCGCGGCCACGTCCTTTAATCCCATATTGAGCCCCTGGCCCGCGATCGGATGGATGACATGGGCGGCGTCGCCGATCAGCGCCAGACGTTCGGCGATGAACGAACGCGCGACAAAAAAACCGAGCGGATGGACGCGCCGCGCGCCGATGACCTCGATTTCGCCGAGCTCGAGCTTGAAGCGTTGCTCGAGTTCGGCGTGGAAGGCGTCGTCGGGCAGCGCGACAATGCGTTCCGCCTGCGCCGTCGTTTCGGTCCAGACGATCGAACAGCGCCGGCCGCTCAGCGGCAGGATCGCGAACGGACCCGCCGGCAAAAAGTGCTCCTCGGCGCGGCCCTGGTGATCGCGTTCGTGCGCGACATTGATGACAATGGCCGATTGTCCGTATTCCCAGCCATGCGTCGCGATGCCGGCACTGGCGCGGATCGCCGAACGCGCACCATCGGCGGCGACAAGAAGCCGCGCGTTGAGCACAGTGCCGTCGCTCAGCGCGGCACCGACCTGGTTGCCGTCGTGGCTGACTTTGCCGATGGCCGCAGACTTCAGCACAACGCCTTCGGATTCTGCCTTCGCGGAGAGCGCGGCGACGAGAAGCTGGTTCTCGATCATGTGGGCGAACGGTTCGCCCGGCTCGACCTCGCCCGCGAACGTGAGAAAGACCGGCCGCACCGCGTCGCCGAGCCGGCTGTCGGTGACGACCATGCCGAGGATCGGCTGCGCTTGATCGGCCACGGCTTGCCAGACGCCGAGCGTCGCAAACAGCCGCCGCACCGCCGCGACGATCGCCGAGGCGCGCTCATCGCCGGCATGGCTTCGACCCAAAGCGGGATCGGCGACAGCGACCGAGAACGATGGGCCAAGGCCCTGGCGCAAGGCGATGGCAAGCGTCAGCCCGGCAAATCCGCCGCCGGCAATCAGCACGTCCACTTGGTTACGCGACATGGCTTATTCTAGCATGGTTGCTAGTGTGATGGACCGCCCCGCGCCAAGGAAAGCGTCAAGGAAAGCAACATGGTTTCCGCCGTCCAGGAGCTGATCAAGACGCTTAATCTCGAACCGCTCGAGCTCAATCTGTTTCGCGGCCGCTCGCCGCAATCGCGCTGGCAACGGGTGTTCGGCGGACAGGTCATCGGCCAGGCGCTGGTCGCCGCCTGCCGCACCGTCGAGGACGTGGCATCGCGGCCGCCGCATTCGCTGCACGCCTATTTTCTTCTCGGCGGCGATCCCAAAGTGCCGATTATTTACGAAGTCGACCGCATCCGCGACGGAAAGAGTTTCACCACACGTAACGTCAAGGCGATCCAGCATGGCCATGCGATCTTTTCGATGTCGGTGTCGTTTCATGTGCACGAGGAAGGCCTGTCGCATCAATTCAAGATGCCCGACGTGCCAAAACCCGACGCATTGCCGACCGAAACCGAATTGAAGGAGCGCGTGTGGCCGCTGATGCCCGAGCCGGTGCGCCGTTACTACGAACGCGAGCGGCCGATCGAGCTCCGCCCCGTCGAGTACGGCCGCTATCTTGGCGAAAAATCCGAGGACGGCCGCTTTCACGTCTGGATGCGCGCGACCGGCCGGCTGCCCGACGAACCGGCGATCCATCAATGCGTGCTGGCTTACGCCTCCGACATGATGCTGCTCGATGCCGCGCTGATTCCGCATGGGCTCTCCGTGTTCAGCGAGAACATCATGGCGGCAAGCCTCGACCATGCGCTGTGGTTCCATCGGCCGTTTCGCGCCGACGAGTGGCTGCTTTACGCGCAGGACAGTCCCAATCTGTCCGACTCGCGCGGCTTCTCGCGCGGCCTCATCTTCGCAATCGACGGCACGCTGGTCGCCTCGGTCGCGCAGGAGGGGCTGTTGCGGATGCGCCGCAGTCCGGGATGATCCAGCCCCAATCCAAAGCGGAAAATCGGCATTACCTCGGCGCCCGCCTTGTTTTTGTGCGGTGTGCCCCTTCTTTAGGCTCGGGTACCGATGGGGCAGTCTGCGCTGGCGCGATTAAACCCTAGCTGGGTCAAATCATTGCTGGTTACTCAGTCGGTAGGCCGGATTTTAGGAACTGGCACGCGGTTTGAATTCCGTGGAAGCGGCGTAACCGGTTGTCGGCGGCGGGGGGAATAGTTCCAATGAAAATCGTGATGGCGATCATCAAGCCATTCAAGCTCGACGAGGTCCGCGATGCGCTTACCAAAATCGGCGTCCAGGGCCTGACCGTCACCGAGGTCAAGGGCTATGGGCGGCAGAAGGGCCACACCGAAATCTATCGCGGCGCCGAATATGCCGTGAGCTTCCTGCCCAAGATCAAAATCGAAATCGCCTGCCCATCCGCTCAGGTCGACAAAGTCATCGAGACCATCACGGCTGCGGCAAAGACCGGACAAATCGGCGACGGCAAGATCTTCGTGTTCGGTCTGGATCATGCGGTGCGCATCCGCACCGGCGAGACCGACGCCGCGGCGCTCTGAGAGCGCGCATCACGCGTTTCGCCGACATGACTGACCCGCCGGCCGCGCCGCGCGGGAGGGATGATCGCGCCGCGAAATAGTGCTAAACCTTGCGCCAAGAACAACCCAAAAGCCCAGTGAGGACGTCATGTACGGCAATCTCGAACTTTTCATCGACGGCAAATGGCTTAACGGCGACGGCCGCAAGGGCGAGGACGTGATCAATCCCGCCACCGAAAAGCCGCTCGCGCGTCTGCCGCATGCGAGCAAGGCCGATCTCGACCACGCGCTCGAAGCCGCCAAGAAGGGGTTCGCGCTATGGCGGGCAGTGTCGGCCTACGACCGCTGCAAGATCATGCACAAGGCCGCCGACCTGATGCGCGAGCGCCTCGACGCGATCGCGAAGATCATGGTGCTGGAACAGGGTAAGGTCTATCCGGAGGCCCGCGGCGAGGTGATCGGCTCGGCCGACATCATCGACTGGTACGCCGAAGAAGGCCGCCGCTCATACGGCCGCATCGTGCCGGGCCGCGGCAAGGGCGTGCGCCAGCTCGTAATCCAGGAGCCGATCGGCGTCGTCGCTGCATTCACGCCGTGGAATTTCCCGGTGCTCACCCCGGCGCGAAAAATCGGCGGCGCGCTTGCCGCCGGCTGCTCGCTCATTCTCAAAGCGTCGGAAGAGACGCCGGGCGCCTGCGTCGAGCTGGTGCGGTGTTTCGCCGATGCCGGCGTGCCGGCGGGCGTGCTGAACTTGGTGTTCGGCGTGCCTTCGGAAGTCTCCGAGTATCTGCTCAGCAAGGATGCGATCCGCAAGATTTCCTTCACCGGCTCGATTCCGGTCGGCAAGCATCTGGCCGCGCTCGCGGCCAAGGGCATGAAGCGCACCACCATGGAGCTCGGCGGCCATTCGCCGGTCGTGGTGTTCGCCGACGCCGATCCGGAAAAGGCGGCCGACACCATCGCCGCGTTTAAGTACCGTAACGCCGGCCAGGTCTGCATTTCGCCGACGCGATTCTATGTGCAGGAAGACGTCTATCCGCGCTTCCTCAAGCGCTTCACCGAATACGCCAACGGCATCAAGGTCGGCGACGGCATGGAAAAGGGCATCACCATGGGCCCGATGGCCAATGCGCGGCGCATCGAGGCAATGGAAGGTTTCGTCAACGACGCCAAGAGCCGCGGCGGCAAGATTGCGACCGGCGGCAAGCGGCACGGCAACCAAGGCTACTTCTACGAGCCGACGGTGATCACCGAGGTGCCCGACGACAGCAAGATCATGACGCAGGAACCGTTTGGACCGGTGGCGCCGGTCGTGAGCTTTAAGACCTTCGACGAGGTGGTCGAACGCGCCAATTCGCTCGAATTCGGGCTTGCGGCTTACGCCTTCACCACGTCGAGCTCGACCGCCGCCGCGATCGGCGACGCGCTGGACTCCGGCATGGTCGGCGTCAACTCGATCGCGATCTCGACGCCGGAGACGCCGTTCGGCGGCGTCAAGGAAAGCGGCCACGGCAGCGAGGGCGGCATCGAGGGCTTGGGCGCTTACCTCGTGACCAAGTTTATTTCGCAGGGCTGAGACAGACCTGCATTCGTACTTACATCGTCATGGCCGGGCATAGTCGTCCGAAGGACGGCGTCGCTTCGCTCGCCTATGTCTCGGCCATTTCGATTCGAAGGGCGCGGCCTTGTTTCTCGCAGGCGCCGCCGGTAAATACAGCGTCGAAACGCTCAAGCTTCCTGTGGACTTGGAGAGGTGGCTGAGCGGTTGAAAGCACCGCACTCGAAATGCGGCATACGGGCAACCGTATCGGGGGTTCGAATCCCTCCCTCTCCGCCAATCCTTATTCGCAAAGTAAAGTCGCGGATGGCCAGGACATAGGCGTCCGAAGCGACGCCGTCCTTCGGACGACTATGCCCGGCCATGACGGGTTCATCAGCAAGGCATTTTACTTCATCGGCACCACCAGCGAGTAGCGCTCGTCAGCAGCCAGACATTCCGCCAGCGGCAGGCCAAGCTCCTTGCGCACGATATTAGTGCCGAGCACGAGCGATACGATCTTGTAGAACGCGTGGCGGCGGCTCATGCCTTCGCGGCCCATGCCGCAATCGGTCGAGATGACGAGCCGCTCCGGCGGGATATTTTTGAGCGCGGCGCGGATTTTCTCCGCCACTTCGTCCGGGGTCTCTACTTGCAGCACGTGATGGTCGATGACGCCGATGGCGATCTTCTTCTCGGTGATGGCCTTGCCGATGGCTTCAAGATCGATGCCGCCGGAGCTCGACGACTCGAACGTGATGACGTCGGCGTCCACCGTATTGTAGGTGTCGAGCGCGGGCTTATAGCTCTGCACCTGGGCGAACATGCGCTGTTGCGAGGGATTGCCCCAGCAGGAATGCGCCCACACCTCGGTCTTGGCGCGCAGCCCCTTCACGGTGCGATTGAATACTTCCACCATCAATTGCGGATTGATCACCTTGTCCTGGATCTTGCGCACCGCGATCAGGTGGATTTGCGGCTCCTCGATCTGGATCACCGGGCAGCCGGCGTCGGCGAGCGCGTGGTATTCCTCGTTGAAGGCGTCCGCGATCGCGAACATGCGGTCGGGAATGCTCTTGTAGTAGCGGTCCTGCAGCGCAAAGGCGACGATCTCCGCCGACACCGCGCCGAACTTGACCGGCTTGGTGGTGAAGCGCTGCGCCGCCTTCCACATCGCGGTGTATTGCAGATTGCCGCGCCCGACCGGGCCGGTAATGACCGGCATGACGCGCGATTCCAGATAGTCGTGCAAAATGTGGCCGCGCGGAAACCAGATGCCGCCGCGCCCGGCCGGCGTCGCCACCGGATGGGCAATGTCGAGACCGCTCATGTGATTGGGCGGATAGGCGGTCCAGCTCTGGCCACCGACGTCATCGTCAAAGTGCGCGTCGCCGTCGGTAACGATATCGAGGCCTGCGAGCTCCTGATCGCGCAGATAGCACGTCACCGCATCTTCATATTGCTCGCGGAAGCGGCGGCTCACCATCGCCTCGAGGAAATGCCGCGTGCCGAGATTTTCCGTGTACCAGGTCGGCCGCGGCAGCGAGCCGGTGATCGTCGTCGGCAATTTGATGTCTTTGGTCGCCCGATACATTTTTGCACGCCTCCCAGGATGCGGCGCGCGTCAGGGGCGCGCTCGCCGATTAGGCTCACAGCATAGCAAGCAATGCCGCAGGATGATAAGGACCCGCCGGCGTGCGGCGGCGCTTGCCCACGCCGCGGCTGGATCGCAATGGGCAAGAGTGGGCAGCGGTCGCCTAGTCCGCGCTCAGCTGCCGGTGAAGACCGGCTTGCGCTTTTCCATAAACGCGGTGCGGCCTTCGGTATAATCGCGGCTGGCGAAGCACTGCTCGACCATTTCGACCGAGCGCGCGATGTTCTTCTTTGACTCGTCTTTCATGATTTCGCCGACCGTGAATTTCACCGCCTTGATGGTGAGCGGCGCATTGGCGCTGATCATGTCGGTGACGCCTTTGACGTAGGTCTCAAGCTCAGCTGCCGGAACGACGCGATTGACAAGACCCATCATGCGGGCTTCCTCGGCATCGAACTGGCGCGCGGTGTAGAAGATTTCCTTGGCAAAGGATGGTCCGACGACGTCGACCAGCCGCTTCAGCCCGGAATAGCCGTAACCCAAACCGAGCTTGGCCGCCGGCACCGCGAAGCGCGAATTGTCGGAGCAAATGCGCAGATCGCAGCAGGTGGCGAGCCCAAGGCCACCGCCGATGCAATAGCCGTTGATCATGGCGATGGTCGGCTTCGGGAATTCGGCGATACTGACATTGGTCGCGTCGGTCTTGACGTTGTAGGCGCGCACCGCTTCGATGGTGGCGCGCTCGCTGCCAAATTTCGAGATGTCGGCGCCAGACACGAAGGCCTTGCCGCCGGCGCCGGTCAGCACCACGACGCGAATCTCCGGATCGGTGGCAAACGCGTTGAGGATACGTGTGGTCGCCTCCCACATTTCCAGCGATACCGCATTATGGCGTTCCGGATTGTTGAAGGTCACAATGCCGACGCCGCCTTCCTTGCGCGAGAGCATCTTGTCGGTTTGCGTCATGATCACTTCCTTTTCATTCGTCATGCCAGGCATGACGACAAGTGGTTACACAGCGTTGGCCTTATGCAGCGCCGCGATCTCTTTGGGTTTGAAGCCGAATTCCTTGAGCACGGCATTGGTATGCTCGCCGAGCTCCGGCGGCGTCGCCACGAAACGCGACGGCGTGCGCGACAGCGTGACCGGCTGGGCGACGAGCGCCATCTTGCTTTTGTCCTTTTTGGTCACGGTCTGCGCCATGCGCAGATGCTGCACTTGCGGATCGGCGAACATCTGGTCGATGGCATAGATCGGTCCGCACGGCACGCCGGCTTTGTTGAGGCGGTCGATCCAATCGGTGCTGGTGCGGCCGGCGAGGTAGGTTCCGATTTCGGCATTCAGGGCGTCCCGATGCGCGGAACGGGCCGCGCCCGATTGATAGTTCGGGTTCTGCAAAAGGGCTGGCGCCTCGATAGCCTCGCAGAACCGCAGCCAAATCTTTGCGCCGGTGGCGGCGATGTTGATGTAGCCGTCTTTGGTCTTGAATACCCCGGTTGGGATACTGGTCGGGTGATTATTACCGGCTTGTTTAGCCACCTCGCCCTGGACCAGATAGCGCGCGGCTTGAAAGTCGAGCATGAAAATCTGCGCCTGGAGGAGCGACGTCGCAACGTGCTGGCCCTTTTTTGATTTCTCGCGTTCCAGCAGCGCCACAAGGATACCGACCGAAGCGAATATTCCGGCGCTGAGATCGGCGACCGGGATGCCTACGCGCACCGGGCCTTGTCCTGGCAACCCGGTGATCGACATCAAACCGCCCATGCCCTGCGCGATCTGGTCGAAGCCGGGACGATCGGCATAAGGCCCGTCCTGGCCGAAACCGGAAATGCTGGCGTAAATGAGCCGCGGATTGATCTTGGCCAGCGTCTTGTAGTCGATGCCAAGCCGCTTCTTCACGTCGGGCCGGAAATTCTCCACCACGACGTCGACTTTCTTGACCATGCGTTTGAAGGCTGAGAGGCCTTCGGGCGTCTTCAGATTGAGCGTCATGCTGCGCTTGTTGCGGTGCAGGTTCTGAAAGTCGCCGCCCTCGCGCGGCCCGCCCATCGGCTCTTCCGCCCCGGGTGGCGTCTCGATCTTGATGACGTTGGCGCCCCAGTCGGCGAGTTCGCGCACGCAGGTCGGTCCCGACCGCACGCGGGTGAGATCGAGCACCGTGAATCGCGAAAGCGCCTTGGAAGCGTGGGGAAAGGGCATTGCTGGCGTCTCCAACACCGGGTTTGGCACCCGGCGAATTCTTGCCGGCATGGGCCGGAAGGGCCAGAATTTCCCCGATCTCATCGGCATTGTCCACCGGCCCGGCCGCAAAACGCCCCATCGTTTGCGGCATGCCGATCCGATAGAATGCACTGGCAATAGCCATCTTTCCGGCACTTTTGCGAGGCGATCATGAACGAGGATCTTTTCAACGTGAGCGTCCGCAAATTTCTCAAGAAGGTCGGCATCACCTCGCAGCGCGAAATCGAGCAGGCGGTGCGTAAATCGCTCGCCAGCGGCCGGCTGAAGGGAAATGAAGCCTTGCCGGCGAAAATGATCCTGACGGTCGAAGGCGTCGGCCTTGCGATCGAGATCGAGGGCGACGTCGAACTCGAATGAAGGTGCGTAACGTGCCGCCAGTGTCCGGGAAACAGTAATGTATGACTTTCGCCGTTCGCTGATCGCGTTCGTGATCGTTGCCGCTGCAAGTGCTGCGATCGCGCAGGATCGTCCCGGCCGTGACGCCGGTCAGCACTTCAATCGCCAAGGCGATAGTCAACAGGACGCGCAGCAAGGCGGGCGGCAAGACCAGAGCGGCCCCGGCGTCCTTTCGCTGCTGCCGGGCGACTCCGTCACCGAGCACAGCATCGATCTGCCGTCGGGCAAGCTTGCCTATACGGCGACCGCGGGCACGTTCCCGCTGTTCAATCAATCGGGCGAACGCGCGGCCGCGATCTTCTACACGGCCTATGTTGCGAAATCCGACAATCCGGCGGCGCGGCCGGTGACCTTTGTCTTCAACGGCGGGCCGGGCGCCGCATCGGCCTTCCTCAATCTCGGGCTGGTCGGTCCGCGCATCGCCGTGTTCGGCAAAGATGGTCACGACGGCTCGGATGTCCATCTCGCGGACAATCCCGACACCTGGCTCGCCTTCACCGATCTGGTTCTGATCGATCCGGTCGGCACCGGCTGGAGCCGAGCGGCCAAACCGGACGGTGCTTCCGACTTTTGGGCCATACACGCCGATGCCGAATCCATGGCGAAAGTGATCGCGCTCTATGTCGCCAGGAACAGCCGCGCCACGTCGCCGAAATTCATCCTCGGCGAAAGCTATGGCGGCTTTCGCGCCGCCAAGACCGCGCGCCTCCTGGAGAGCGAGCAGGGCATCATGGCGTCCGGGATTCTGATGCTGTCGCCGGTGCTCGAAGGCGCGTTTCAGTTCGGCGGCGACCGCTTCGCGCTCGGCGCTGCGCTGCAATTGCCGTCGCTCGCGGCGGCCGAGCTCGAACGCAAGGGCGCTTTCAGCCAGGACGCGCTGGCGCAGGCGGAGCATTTCGCGCTTACCGATTATCTGACGACGCTCGCCGGCCCGCCGCTGCAAGGCGATGCGGCCAAGCAATTTTATGCGCGCATTGCGGACATCACCGGATTGTCGGCCGATGCCGTCGCCGAAACCCGCGGCTTCATCCGCGACGACTACATCAAAAACCTCGATCTCGGCGACCACAAGATCGCCAGCCGCTACGACGCGACCTTCGCCTCCGACGATCCCTATCCCGAAACGCCGGTGGCGCGCGGTCCGGACCCGATTCTCGATGGCGTCATTCGTGGCTATGGCAGCGCTTACGTCGGCTACGCGCGCGACGAGCTCGGCTTCAAGACCGACATGACCTACAACCTCTTGGCGGCGGATATCACCGGCAAATGGGATTGGGAGCAAAATCGCGGCCAGGCGAGCGTCGCCGACGACCTGCGCGTGCTGTTGGCGCTGACGCCGTCATTCCGGCTCATGGTCGCGCACGGCTATAGCGACATGGTCACGCCCTACGCGGTGTCCCGCTATGTGCTCCAGCACCTTCCCGCCTTCGACGGCGAGGAGCGCACCGAACTGAAACTCTACCGCGGCGGGCACATGTTTTATCTCGATCCGGCGTCGCGCAAAGCGTTCAGCGCCGACGCCCGGACGATGTACGTGTCGCCATAAACGCGAATTTATTATCGCACCGCAAAAGACGCGGCGCTTTGTCTCACCTCGCGCCGGGGCGATTGCCCAACTTCGCGGTGTTTGGGTTAATTGCCGCCGCGCCAAAGGCAAACTGCGCCGCAATGAGCAAAAAACGGGCTTTGCCGCGCTGTATCGGGCGGTCCTGGCCGCCGTTCCGCATTGCATTTATTGCGGTTATGCGACATTCGTTTGATTGAATAAACGCGGGTATTTGGCCATAAGTGGCCAGCCTTCAAACAAGACGCCACCAAGAACAACCTCAGGGAGAACTCGATGTCCAAGGAACTCAGCAGCATTCCGCTCAAACGGCGGACGATACTCAAGGCCGGTCTCGCGATCGGCGCCATGCAAGTCGCCAGCCCGTTTGTGGTCAAGGCGCTTGCCGACGACACCGTCAAGATCGGCCTCGACAATCCGCTGACCGGCACCTTCGCCGCGCTCGGCAAGAACGAATTGATCGGCGCGACGCTTGCGGTCGACCAGATCAATGGCAAGAACGGCATTCTCGGTCGCAAGGTCGAGTTGCTGGTCGAGGACTCGACCAGCGGCGATACCGCGACCGCGGTGGCGAAGGCCGACAAACTGATCGACAAGGACCAGGTCAACTTCCTCATCGGCAACATCAACTCGGCGCTCGCGCAAGCGATGGCGAACGAAAGCAACCAGAAGGGCGTGTTCCACATTGTGCCCGGCGGCCACACCGACAGCGTCACCGGCACGCAATGCCATTGGAACGTGTTCCGCGTCTGCAACACCACGCGCATGGAAACCAATTCGGTTTCCAAGGTGCTGCTCGATGCCTACGGCAAGAAGTGGTACTTCATCACCACGGATTACGCCTTCGGTCACGCGCTGCAAAAGGGCTTCGAAGCGAGCCTGACGGCCGCCAGCGGCACCGAGCTTGGCGGCGATTTGACTCCGCTCGGCACCACCGACTTCTCGGCCAATCTGATCAAGGCGCAATCGACCAACCCGGATGCGATCATTCTTCTGCTTGCGGGCGACGACATGATCAATTGCCTGAAACAGGCGGTGCAGTTCGGGCTCAACAAGAAGATCCATATCGCCGGCGCGCAGCAGGAGCTTGAAGTCAACAAGGGTCTGCCGCCCGAAGCGCTGTTCGGCGACTGGGTGTTCGAATGGTACTGGAAACAGCCGGGCGTGCCGCATGTCGAGCAGTTCGTCGCCGACATCCGCAAGCGCACTGGCGGAAACGTGCCGACCGCGCGCACCTGGTTCGGCTACACCGCGATCAATACCTGCAAGCTCGCCGCCGAGAAGGCGAAGTCGCTCGAGCCGCTGAAGATGGCGAAAGCGATGCAGGGCCTCGTCCTGCCGCCCGAGGTGGCGCTGATGCCGAACAATCCGTATTACCGCATCGGCGACAATCAGCTGATGCCCACTTTGTTCGTCGGCAAATCGCAGCCGGCGCCGGCGGGTGGCGATCCGGAAGACCTGTTCAAGGTCAACTCTCTGGTCAAGGGCGACGAAGCGGCCCTTTCGGTCGAGGGGACCGGATGCAAGATGACCTGGCCGGCGTAACTGGCGGGCTTAAAGACTTGGCCGGCTCAGGGGGCTAGCCGGTTCGATCGCTGGAAATAACCGGGCGCCGTTTCCGCGCGGCGCCCGGAATTCCGGCAGGGGTTGAGGGGTTTACAATTATCTGATGTCCGTGGATGGTGACCGCATTCGCGCCGGCGAAAATGGTGGCGGGATGGGGCGCCCGGCTATGATGTTATCTGGCGTATGACACAGCTCGTCTTATTCAACGTCTTCAACGGTCTGATTATCGGCGCGTTCTATGCGCTGATGGCGCTCGGCCTGTCGCTGATCCTCAATCTGTCCGGCGTCATCAATTTCGCCCATGGCGGGTTTCTGGCGATCGGCGGCTATCTCGCGTACTCGCTGATCCCCTATCTGGGCTACTGGGGCGCGCTCTTGGTCTCGCCCTTTCTGGTGGCCTTCATCGGCATCTTGGTCGAGCGGGTATTGATCCGCCGGCTCTACGGGCGCGATCCGCTCTACAGCTTGCTCCTGACCTTCGGCCTCGCTTTCATGATCGAGGACGGCACCCGCTTCATCTGGGGCGCGCAGAGCCTGCCGTTCCAGATCCCGAGCTGGCTTTCGAGCCCGCTCAGCTACGAATACTTCTTCCTCACCGGCTACCGTGTATTCATGGTGCTGCTGGTGTCGGCGGTGGTAGCCGGACTCTTCGTGATCTTGAACTACACGCGGCTCGGCATCCGCATTCGCGCCGGCACGCTCGACCTCGAAACTGTTTCCGTGCTCGGCGTCAATGTGCGCGTACTGCGCAATCTGAATTTCGGCCTCGGCATCTACCTCGCCGGGCTCGCCGGCGTGCTGGCCTCGGGCATGCTGGGTTTGCAGCCGACCGTCGGCGACAACCTCATCATGCCGAGCTTCATCGCCATCATTGTCGGCGGTCTCGGCTCGCTTCCCGGCACGCTCGCCGGCGGCATTCTGATTGGCGTCGTCTCCGGCGTCACCACCGTCTTCCTGCCCTCGGCGAGCGAGGCGGTGATGTACGTGATGATGGCCGCGGTGCTGATCGTGCGGCCGCGCGGCCTGCTCGGCGAAGAGGGACGCTTCTGATGCCGAAATTCGATAAGCGGGCCGGCGACGTATTGATCTGGGCACTGCTCCTGAGCGCGCCGTTCTTGCTGCCGGTGGTCGGCAGCTATGTTGAGCTCGGCACCCGGGTGGTGGTCTACGCGCTCGCCGCCATGTCGCTTAATTTCCTGCTCGGCTACACCGGCGTGCTGTCGTTCGGCCATGCCGCCTATTTCGGCCTCGGCGCCTACGGCACCGCCTTGACCATCAAATATGTCTACCCGAGCACGCCGCTCGGAATGCTGGTCGGCATCGTGCTCGGCACCGCAGCGGCAGCCGTGATCGGTCCGATGATCGCGCGGCTGCGCGGCGTTTATTTCGCCATGTGCACCATCGCCTTCGGCCAGGTCTTTTACTTCATCGCCTTCCAATGGTTCTCGCTGACCGGCGGCGATGATGGGGTGAGCGCCTGGTACCGGGTGCCGCTTCATTTCGGCTTCGGCACGCTGGACATCCTCAATAACAACAAGGCTTTTTATTACTTCGTCGTGGCGGTCTTCGCGATCTGCGCGGCGGTGATGGCGTTCCTGTTGCGCTCGCCGTTCGGCCGCACGCTGCTGGCGATCCGCGAGAACGAGCGCCGCGCGCGCTTCCTCGGCATTCCGGTGGACTGGCACATCTGGATGTCCTGGGTGATCTCCTGCTTCTTTGTCAGCATCGCAGGCACGCTGTTCGCGCTGATGAACAACTTTGTCGACCCGCGCGCGCTGCGCTGGGACCAGTCGGGTAACTTTGTCATCATGGCGGTGCTGGGCGGCATGCGCAGCTTTTGGGGGCCCCTGATCGGCGCGGCGATCTTCCTCGTGCTGGAGGACTACATTTCAAGCGAGACCGAGAACTGGATGTCGTTTATCGGCCTGTTCTTCGTGCTCGTGGTGCTATTCTTCCCGCGCGGCGTGCTCGGCATCATCCGGCGAAAGGCGGCACCGTGAGCCTGCTTCAGGTCAAGAACGTCTCGAAGCATTTCGGCAGCCTGATCGCCGTCAACGATATTTCGATGACGGTGGAACCGGGGGAATTGCGCGCCATCATCGGTCCCAATGGCGCCGGCAAGACCACCTTTTTCAATCTGATCACCGGGTTCTTCACCCCGACATCGGGCCGCATCGTGTTTGACGGCAACGACGTCACCGATCTGCTGCCGGCGCGGCGGGTGTGGAGCGGCATGGCGCGGACCTTCCAGGTCACCGAGGTGTTTCCCGAACTGTCGGTGCGGGAAAATCTGCGTATCGCCGTGGAGGTGGCCTCGGGCCTGCGCTTGCGGCCCTGGCTGTCGGAGGCCGACGACGCCACCATCAAAAGCCGCGTTTCCGAGCTGTGCGACATGTGCGGGCTCGGCGGCAAGGCCGACCGCCAGGTGGGCGAACTCGCGCACGGCGATCAGCGCGCCTGCGAAATCATGATGGCGCTGGCGCTCAAGCCCCGCTTGCTCCTGCTCGACGAGCCGACCGCCGGCATGGGCGATCAAGAGACTTACGACATCACCCAGTTGATCCGCCGCCTGCACAAGGACGGAAAGCTGACGATCGTGCTGATCGAGCATGACATGCGGGTGGTCTTTCACCTGGCCGATCGCATCATGGTGCTCGATCAGGGCAAATTCCTCGCCGATGGCACGCCGCAGGAGATCGCCGCCAACAAGGCGGTGCAGACCGCGTATCTGGGTCAAGCCGCATGACCGCAGCTTTGATCGCCGAAGGGCTCCAGACCTATTACGGCAAGAGCCACATCCTCCACGGCGTCAGCCTCGAAGCCGCCGAGGGCAAGGTGACGGCGCTGCTTGGCCGCAACGGCGCCGGCAAGACCACGACATTGCGCAGCCTCATGGGGCTGACGCCGCCGCGCGAGGGTCAGATCACCATCTTCGGATCCAAGACGACGGGTTGGCCGCCATTTCGCGTCGCCGCGATGGGCGTCGGTTATGTCCCGGAAGGCCGCAAGATTTTTCCCAATCTCACCGTCGACGAAAATCTCCTGGTGCCGCTGGAGCGGCCGGGCCCGTGGACGCCGGCCGCGGTCTATAAGCTGTTTCCCCGGCTGCAGGAGCGCAGGTCGAACCGCGGCCGCCAGCTCTCCGGCGGCGAGCAGGAAATGCTGTCGATCGGCCGCGCGCTTTTGCTCAATCCCAAGCTGCTCATACTCGACGAACCCTCGCAGGGGCTCGCGCCGCTGATCGTGCGCGAAGTTTTTCGCATTGTGGCGCAGATGCGCACGGAAGGCATTTCGGTGTTGCTGGTCGAGCAGAACGTGCGCATGAGCCTCGAAGTCGCCGACCACGCCTACGTGCTCGATGACGGTCACGTGGTCTATTCCGGGCCGGCGCGCGAGCTTGCCGCCGACGAAGCGCGCGTGCAGTCGCTCGCCGGCGCCAGCGCCGAGGAATGGACGCCGCATTCGTGATGATGCAGCCGTCAGATCGCCTTGTTGGGATCTAGACCGTATTTGGCGCACATCGTGGCGACGATGGCCGCGTCCTTGCCACCGGCAATCAGCCCCATGACGGCCCCGGAAACGTGGCCGCCGATGACCTTCGCCTCGACGATATAGGCTTGCTTGCCGTTATAGGCGGGATAAGGACTCTTGCCGTCGACGATGCCGCAGTAATTGACCGAGTCTTCGGTCACGACCATCGGAAATTTCGTCCATTTATATTTCGCCGACGCCGGATCGCGCAGCGACGGCGCGACTGCGTCGACGATCGCTTTCTTCTCTTGCGGCGTGAGGTCGCGTTCGTCGCCGCCGGCGGGGGTCGCCGCCGCACTACCCTCGGCGAGCGGACCGGGCGATGGCGTGGTTGCGCACGCCGAAAGCGCAAGACTGGCCGCCAGCACGGCAATGATCGTCAATCTCGATGGTTGCACGTTTGGTCCGTCGATTATTGGGAGGGGCCGGACGTCGCGCCCGCGCTCGTCTTGCTGGATACGTGAAGCGCCCCGATGGTGACCTTCGGCGCTGACGACGGCGACGACGGTGCGACCGTTGCCGAAGCGTAGGTGCCGTCAGGCTTGATCGTGTAGACGCCGTTGGTGATCATCGCCCGGCCATCGCGCGTCGGACTGCTCATTTCCTTCACATTGTCGCTGACCAGCGTTTCGTTGGCGTCAGGATGGCCGGTATTGAGCAGGCGAAGGTGGTTCACAAAAATCTTCGGATAGATCAGCGTCGATGACGGCACATCGAGACCCATATATTTGGCCACGTCTTCGACGAACGCGTTGCAGTTATAGAGTTCCGCGCTCCACATATGCGAGCTTGCTTGCAGCTCCTTGATATGGGCGACGGCCCGGTCGTACTGGTTCTTGTTCATCAACACGCGATAGCGCGAGGTGATGTATTTGTCCTCGAGGTCGCCGTCGGTCCATCCGGTCTCGGCGGGAACCGGGACGTAGTGTCCGATCACCCAGGCGGTCGCGTCATCGCCCACCGGCGAAAGCCCGGCGACGCTGTCTTTGGTCGGCGCCTCACCGACCCGGCCATGAACGATATAGGTATGGCCATAGTCCCAAGCGTAGCGCGAGCGGAATTCGATGTAGTACGGGCCGGAGCCGCTGGTGATCAAGGGCGCGGCCGTGCCTGCCGCGCGCAGAATCTGGCGCTTGGAGCCGGGTTGCGCGCTCGCGGGTTTAGGGCTGTCTTGCGCGCTCGCCGCGGCAAGCCCGGACAAAAATCCGGCAAGCGCGATCACGGCGGCCAAGCCGGCCAGCCAGCCAGGGTGACGCCGGTCGCGCAGCGGGTGCCTCATGACGCCCTCCGACTGACCACAACGAGCCATAGAGGTAACCGGTCTTGCGGATGGACTCTGCCGCTCGCGGCTCACGTCAGCGATTCGGTTCGGTCCATCGCGCCCAATTACGCTGATGGTACCAATAATTAGCCTTTGCCCGGTGGCAAAAGTTCGGCATCGGCGATTGATTTCTCGCGGTGCGGCATATTTGCAACGGCAATTATCCACCAATTCGGTGGACAACCGCCCGGAAAAAGCACCGCAAGAGTGTCCGATTTGGAGGGTCGCGGCCGACCTGCCCCGTCTTGGCGGTGAATTGCCGCTCCAGAGCGGCGGCCGGGCGCCTGGAGCGCCGTTTCGTTACTCAACCCTTAATCGGAAGGGGCTCGGAACCGCCGCTGCGGCACAATCAAATCGAGACTGTGTCTTTTCAGCACTAGAGGAGGAATAGCCCGGCCTGTATGGTTAAGAGTGTCATGACAAGGGGGAGTTCCTCATGAAAAAGTTCGCTCTAGCAACGGCCGCGGTGTTGGCTCTCCTGAGCATCGCCGGCTGCGCTGACGTCGGTAAAGGGAAAGCCCCTCCGCCGGTCGTCACTAAGGGCTAAGGCTATACTACTTCTGTATGGGGGAAGGGCCGGCCTTGTGCCGGCCCCTTTCTTTTTGGCGGTCCCTTCAAGGGTTTATTCCGCCGCCCGCTTATGCGCGAGCGCGGCGGCCGCCTTGTCGTAGCTTTCCTCCCGCCCCAGAAGCTCCTTAAGCCCAACCAGCTCGTAATAGTCCTCGAGCGGCAGCAGATGGTCGAACGTGGCCGTCAGCGAGTTCTCGCGCTTGAGGATACGCAGCACGTTACGCACGGCCTGCGCGGCGGCAAACAGCGCGATCGAGGGAAATGTCGCGGCGGTGACGCCGGCTGCTTCAAGTTCCTCGAGGCTTCTGCGCTTTAGTCCCGCGGCCTGCGACAGCGTCGCCATATGCGGCCCGCCGACTTCGCGGATGACGCGCTTGATGTCGTCGATGCTGTCGACGCCCATGGGTTTGGCCATATCGGCACCGGCGTCCATGAACAGCCGGCTGCGCTCGATCGCCGCATTGAGGCCGTCGACGCCCGCGGCATCGGTGCGCGCGGCGATGAAAAAGTCGGGATCGCGCCGCGCGTCGAGCGCCGCCTTGATCTTGGCCAGCATCTGCTCGGTCGGGATCACCTGCTTGCCCGGCAGATAACCGCAGCGATTGGGAAAGACCTGATCGCTGATAAACACGCCGGCGACGCCCGCAGCCTCGAAGGCGCGCACCATCTGCCGCACGGTATTGACGCCGCCGAAGCCGGTATCAGCATCGGCATAGACCGGGATGTCCACCTCGGCGCAGATGCGCCCATAATGATCGGCGTAGTCGCGCATGTTGGACTGGCCCATATCAGGTTGCGCCAGCATCGAGCCGATCGCCGCATAGCCGCCGGCGCAGATCGCCTCAAAACCCTCCGCCTCGATGATCCGGGCCGAGAGCGCGTCATAGGCGCCGGGCATCAGCACCAGCCGCTTACCCGCCATAATCGCCTTGAATTTTTTCCGCACGTTCATGGGAACGTTTCCTTCCTTGCAGCTTGCTCCGCCGCACGCTTGGAATAAAAATGAGCCCGCAACGGAGCCCGCTATGAAAGTTTGGCAGTATCTTTTGGCCGCTATTCTATCGCTCGTCGCCTCCGCCGCAAGCGCGGAAACAATCGACATCAATAACGACCGCGGCGGTTTTGTTTTTGTATATCAAGCGAAATGGGAGAAGCTCGCCCTGCAACATGTCGATGTGCGGATTTCGGGGCCCTGCCTGTCAGCCTGCACGATATTGCTCGGCTACATTCCACGCCGGGACATTTGCGTGACGCCCAACGCGTCATTCGGCTTTCACCTGGCGACGATGCAGTTTGCCACCGACCAATTGTGGAAGGCTTATCCCGACGACATCCGCGCCTGGATTACCCAGAACGGCGGTCTGGAATTTATAAAAATACTCTGGCTGCAGGCGCCGGAGATTTATCACTACTTCCACAAATGCTCAGCTTAAGGACGGCGATCAGCGCCGGCTGTCGTGGGTTCCCTGCAGCCACGGCTGCATTTGCGCCGCGCGCTTTTCCCAGGCGGCGATGTCAGCCATGTGCTTGAGCGTCAGCCCGATATCGTCGAGGCCTTCAAGAAGCCGCGTGCGATCGGCGGCCGGAATCTCGAAGGCGATATCCTCTCCGCCCGGTCCGCTGATGCGCTGGCTCACCAGATCGACCGTGAACGGCGCTCCGCCATCAGCGGCAACCACACGGGCGGCGAAGGCGTCGGCATCTTGCGGGCCGAGTACGACCGGCAACAGGCCGTTCTGCAGGCAATTCTCGCGATAGAAATCGGCAAAGCTTTTGGCGACAACGACACGGATGTCGTTGGCGAGCATGCTCCAGACCGCGGATTCGCGCGACGATCCGGCGCCGAAATTGTGCCCGGTCGCCAAAATGCCGGCGGCGCGGAACTGCGGCTTGTTGAGGACGAAATCGGCGTCCTCGGTGCCATCCTCGCGCCGGCGCGCGCGGTAGAACAGCGTCGCCTTGTAATCCTGCTTGAGGCTGCGCGAGGACAGAATCGGCGCGATCTGGTCGGTGTTGATGTCGTCGGTCAGCATCGGCGCGGCGATGGCGGTATGGCGCTCAAACGGTTGCATCACGCCGATCCCAGCAATTGCCGCACATCGGCGATGCGGCCCGCGATCGCGCTCGCGGCAGCGGTGGCCGGGCTCGCCAGATGGGTGCGCACTTTCGGCCCCTGGCGATTTTCGAAATTGCGGTTGGTGGTCGATACGCAACGCTCGCCGGGTTTGCCGATGTCGCCGTTGCCGCCGGCGCACATGGAGCAGCCGGATTCGCCCCAGAAGAAACCGGCGTCGCGGAACACGCGGTCTAAACCGGCCGCCTCCGCCTCGCGCTTCACGCTCGACGAGCCGGGTACGACCATCGCCACGACGCCTTCGGCGACGCGCCGCCCACGCACCACCGTGGCGGCAACCTGCAAGTCCGGCAGCCGGCTATTGGTGCATGAGCCGATGAAGACCCGATCGACCGGCAGGCCGACGAGCGGCGTTCCCGGAACCAGTCCCATATAGGCGAAGGCGCTTTCCGCGGCGGCACGCCGGCCCGGCTCGACCGCACCCGGCTCGGGAACGCAGCCGGAAATATCGACGACCTGGCTCGGATCGGTGCCCCAGGTGATCTGCGGTTCGAGGCTTCCGCAATCCAGCGTGACTTCGCGGTCAAACGCCGCATCGTCGTCGCTTGTCAGCGTGCGCCAATAGCCGAGTGCGCGATCCCACATCGCGCCCTGCGGCACAAAGGGCCGGCCTTCGAGCCAGGTGAAGGTGGCGTCGTCGGGCGCAACAAAACCGGACCGGCCGCCCGTCTCGATGTTGAGATTGCACAGCGTCATGCGCTGCTCAATCGGCATGGCGCGCACTGCGCTGCCGACATATTCGACGGCATAGCCGCGCGCGCCGGCGACGCCGAGCTCGGCGATCAGCCGCAGTGCCACGTCTTTGGCGTTGACATGCGCACCGAGCCGGCCGTCGAGCCGCGCCCGCATGCTCTTGGGCCGTTTCAGCGCGATGACCTGCGTGACGAGGATGTTCGCGAGCTCGCTGGTGCCACAGCCGAAGGCCAGCGCGCCGAGACCGCCGACCGTGCTGGCGTGACTGTCGGGAACCGCGTGCGTCGCGCCGGGCAGCACGATGCCGAGTTCCGGCGCCACGACATGCGAAATGCCCTGCTCGGGATCGCCGACGTCAAAAAGCCTGATGCCGTTCTGCCGGCAGCCTTCGCGCATCGCTTTGATGAAGGCGGTTCCGGATGGATTGGTGTCGTCGCCGCGGCCGGGCTTGGTGGCGACGGTATGATCCTGCACGGCGAATGTCAGATCCGCCCGGTGCACCGGCCTCTGCTGCTTTTGCAATTGCGCGAAGGCGTGGTGGGCATGCAATTCATGCAGGACATGACGGTCGATATAAAGCAGATCGCGGCCATCGGAGCGCTGGCCGACGCAATGAAAGTCCCAGATCTTGTCGAACAGAGTGCGCGGCATCGTGTTGCCGGTTATATGTACCGCCGTAGCCGGGATTATGCCATCCTCGTGTAGACATGCCCCGCGTCGTTGGTATCGACCACCTAGTGCTCAGCGTTGGCGACTTCGCGCGCTCCAAGGACTATTACGGCAAGCTGTTAAAATTCCTCGGCTTCAAGCTCAAACACGACTACGCCGACATGGCCGGCTGGAGCAACGGCAAGACGTTGTTGTGGATCGCCGCCGCCGACGCGCAAGGCAAGAAGCATAAATACCGCAAAGGCGATATCGGCTTCCATCACTACGCCTTCGAGCTGTCCAGCCGCGATGATGTCGACGCGCTTGGCGCCTTTCTCGAGCAAAACGACATGAACGTCGTCGATCCGCCGGGCGAGTATTACGGCCACAATTATTACGCGGTCTATTTCACCGATCCGGACGGCATGAAGCTCGAAGGCATGATCTGGGCGCCGCCGCCCAAAGCGGCAAGCAGGTCGGCAAGCACGCTAAAGCGCAAAAAGCGAAAATCCTGAAAGCTACCGGCGTCAGGACGCCGCGCTGAGCAGGATCGCGGCGTGGGTGACGACCTTATTGCGGCCGCGCCGCTTGGCGTCATAAAGCGCGCGATCCGCCGCCTCGACCAGATCGGCGGAGGTCTGGTAACTCTCCGGCACCCTGGACTCCACACCGATGCTGACGGTGACGTGGCCGCACGGCGATTCGGAGTGATTGATCAGCAGATCCTCGACGGCTCTACGCGCTTCTTCGGCGAGCCCTCGCGCCCGCTCGATAGTAAGACCGGGCAGCAGCAGCGCGAATTCCTCGCCGCCGTAGCGGGCGACCAGCACGGCCTCTTCGAGCGTGACCAACGACAGCGTCTCGCCGACCGCGCGCAGGCAGGTGTCGCCGGCGACGTGGCCGTAGCGGTCGTTGAACCGCTTGAAATGATCGATATCCACCATCATCAGCGCGACCGGCTCGCGGCGCTCGTTCGCACCCCGCCAGGCCGACTCGATCTCGCGGTCGAAGCCGCGCCGGTTGGCGAGGCCGGAAAGCCCGTCGAGGCTCACCAGTTCCTCAAGATGCTGATTGGCGATCTGCAATTCCTCTTCGCGCGCGGCGAGCTTGGCCGCCATGTCGTCGAGCGCTGCCGCGAGTGGCGCAAACTCGGCGACCCATGGCTCCTGCGCCGCACGCACATGCAGGTCGCCGTGGCCGAACCGCGTGGCGGTGCGCACCAGCGACCTGATCGGCCGCACCACAAGCTGCTCGCCGCCGAACCATGCCAGGATAAGAACGAATATGCCGAACAGGCCAAGCTGCAGATAGGCGACATTGATTTCGCGGTCGATGCCGCTGTGCACTGCGTTCTCGTCGAGCCCGACGACGAGCCGCGCCTGCGTCCACGGCACACGGGCATAAGCGAAGATGCGCGGGATGCCGTCGAAGCCGGCGACCGTCATGGTGCCGTCGTCGTTGGCAAGCAGCCCCTGCGTCACGGACTGATCGGCGAATCGTTTGCCGATAAAGGCCTGCTGGTCGGCCGAACCGGCGATCAGCATACCGCTGCCGTCAATGAGCAGAACCGCAGCCCCGGAATGCTCCGCCGCCGTCGCGGCGAGGTCGCCGATCCATTGCAGGTTGATAACCGCCATCACGACGCCTTTGACCGAACCGTCATCGGTTATGATGGGAAAGGTAGCGACCAGACTTGGCACCTGATTGAGCCGATTGATCAGATAATCGCTGAGCGCGAATTCACGCGAGATCAGCGCATTCTGAAAGTGCGAGCGATCGGAAACGTTCAAACCGATGGCGAGCGGCTCGGTCGAACATTTGATACGGCCGTCGGGTGTGGCGACGGAAAGGTCGCGGATCCATGGGACATTCGTCGTCAGGTCGGCCATGTATTGGTTGCAGCTCGACGAATCGAGCGGCACCCTGGCATAGACGCGAGACACCAGTTGAAGGAGCGCACGAACCGAATAAATGATCTCGCGCTGCGCTTCGACGCCGTGGCGTGCGAGCTCGATTACTTCGTTGTGGGCGCTCTCGGTGCGGTTGGCGCGGGCTTTTTCCAGACCGTGCACGCGCTCAAGCATCAGCGGCGCGATCGCCAACAGCGCAAGCACGATCAGCCGGGCGCGAATGCTCAGGATCGGCTTGTTGCGCCGCGCCAGATTGTGAGATTTTGCCTGGTTGCCCAACGTCCGAAACTCCCCACCCCGGTTCCGCAATCTAGTGGGCAGGCGTAAAAATCGGCTTCGGGCTGTCGTTAAAATTTGAATTGTTCGCGCAGGCATTGAACAAATGGAAACCATGAATTCCCGGGACGGACTTGCGGCGGTGCACGACGAAATCGCACGCGCCTGCCGCGATGCCGGGCGCGATCCCGCGACGGTCACGCTCGTTGCCATATCGAAAACCCACGGCGCCGGGGCGATCGAGCCGGTGATCGCCGCCGGCCAGCGGATTTTCGGGGAAAATCGCGTGCAGGAGGCCAAGGCCAAATGGCCGCCGCTTTTGGCGCGGCACAACGGCCTGCAATTGCACCTCGTCGGCGCGCTGCAATCGAACAAGGCCAAGGACGCGGTGGCGCTGTTCGACGCCATCCATTCGCTCGACCGGGAAAGCCTCGCCGCAGCGCTCGGCAAGGAGATTGCCAACCAGGGCCGCAAGCCGCTGTTGTTCGCGGAGATCAATACCGGCGCCGAAGCGCAAAAGAGCGGCGTCCTGCCGGAACAGGCCGACGCCTTCATCGCCGCCTGCCGCGACCGTCATGGCCTCGCTATTGCGGGCCTGATGTGTATTCCGCCGCACAACGAGACACCGGCGCCGCATTTCGCGCTGACCGCCAAGATCGCCCACCGCAACGGGCTAAAGCTTCTATCGATGGGAATGAGCGCCGACTTCCCGGCGGCAATCGCCTTTGGCGCCACCCATGTGCGCATCGGCACCGCGATCTTCGGTGCCCGAGCGCCCGCTAGTAATGAACGATAATTCTCGTCTTTGCGCCGACGGCCGCCAAAAGCCTTAAAAGGTCTTGCCGTTTCAACGCAATACAGCCGGCGGTCGGGCCAAAACCTGGCCGGGCGACATGGATGAACACGGCGCTGCCGCGCCGAGCGACGCGCGGCCGCGTATTGTGATCGATCTCAAGAATGACGTCGTAGAGGCCGTCCTTCCTGCGCAGCCGATCGCCTGGTTCATTGGCCGACCGGCGGAACGGCTGGTTGTAGCGGCGGCTTGCTGGATCCTCACCCCAGGCATCGTTGGGCCCGATTGCGCGTACCGGCAGCGACGTGCGCGGGCGAGGCAGCCGGTCGGCGCGCCACCACAGGCGGACCGGCCGAAACCGGCCGGCAGGCGTTGCGGCATCGCCTTCGCGCTTGTCGGCCTTGATGCCGCCGCGGCCAAGCGCGACAGGCAGCGCGTTTGGACCGGCAAACAGCCAGCCTTGCGATCGCCGGCCTGGCCGGGACCTGACGCGGATAAAGGCAAATGGAGTCCGTGGCATGGCGTGACCGCCCGGTTTCCCAACCGGGGCTTGCTCTTGTATCCTCCCCCGCTTACTCCGCGCCAGTGGGCGCGGCCACCGGCTGCGGGGCTTTCAATTTCATGCCGAATACGCGCAAGATCCTGATTGTCGATGACGATGCCGAGTTGCGCGACGCGCTGACCGAACAGCTGTCGTTGCATGAGGAGTTCGAGGCCGTCGCGGTCGAGAACGGCAGCAAAGGCGTGCAAGCCGCCAAAGCGGGCCAGATCGACCTCGTCATCATGGATGTCGGGCTGCCCGACATCGACGGGCGCGAAGCCGTGCGCATTCTGCGCAAGAACGGCTTCAAGGCGCCGATCATTATGCTCACCGGGCACGACACCGATTCCGACACCATCCTCGGGCTCGAATCCGGCGCCAACGACTACGTGACCAAACCGTTCCGCTTCGCCGTGCTCTTGGCGCGCATCCGGGCGCAACTGCGCCAGCACGAAGCCAGCGAGGATGCGGTCTTCACCATCGGCCCCTATACGTTCCGGCCGAGCTCGAAGATTTTGCTCAACCCCAAGGGCAACAAGGTCCGTTTGACGGAAAAGGAAACCTCGATCCTGCGCTATCTCTATCGCGCCGGGCAGCGGCCGGTTTCGCGCGAGACGCTGTTGCAGGAGGTCTGGGGCTATAATTCGGGCGTGACCACGCACACGCTGGAAACCCACATATATCGATTACGGCAGAAGATCGAAAAGGACGCAGCCGCGCCCGCGATCCTGGTCACCGAAGCCGGCGGCTACAAACTGGTGCCGTGATCGCGCGCCGTAACGATCGAGCCTCATGACCATCGAGGATGACATCGCGTTCCTTGAACGGGTGCCGGTTCTGCGCCGGCTCGGCGCGCCGGCGCTGCGCATTCTCGCCATCGGCGCCGAAAGTTTTTCGGTCGATGCCGGCCAGGTGCTGTTCGCCGCCGGCGAACCGGCCGACTGCGCCTATGTCGTGCAACGCGGCACCTTCAATCTGCGGCCGGAACGGCCGCGCGACGGCGAGGTGATCGCCGAGCCGGGCACTTTGCTTGGCGAAGCGGCGTTGCTGGCGGAGACGCAGCGGCCGGCAACGGCCACAGCGCGCGAGGACTCCATCGTGCTGCGCATCTCGCGCGCGATGTTTCTGAAAATGCTTGAGAGCTATCCGGAAGCCGCGCAGCGGCTGCGCGAGCTGATTGCCGCGCGCGCCGATCAATGGGCCCGCGAAATGGACAATGTCCGCGCCGCTTTGGTGCGCGGCACCGGTCCGCAATAGCGCCTTTGTCCGTCATTGCGAGCGCAGCGAAGCAATCCAGGAGGCCTGCGATGCGGCTCTGGATTGCTTCGTCGCTTCGCTCCTCGCAATGACGAGGTGAATTCAATCGCCCTGGGATTCCCGGCGGTGCATGATTTCGAGGCTGACCAGCCGCGCCAATAAAGTCGCCGGATAGAGCTGTCCGATGATCGCTTCCAGGTTGGCGATGTTACGCGCCAAGGGATGGACCGGCAGAATGTCGCCGTAGCCCAGCGTGGTCAGCGTCGAAAAGCTGAAATAGAGCAGCGCCGCGCCTGAACCGAATTCCTTGCCGGCCGGCGGCAGACCCGAAAATGCATTCGGCAACAGATCGTCCATCAACCGGTAGATGATGAAGAACATCAACCCGAAATTCAGATAGAGCACGACCGCTCCCTGAACGCGATGAAAACTGACGCGGCCCGTGCCGAAGACCACGCGCGCGATCACCAGACTAAGCACGGCGATGGCGAGAAACCGCCCGCCGGCGCTGACCCATTCCGTCAGCCGCGTCGGGTCCTCGCGCCAAACCAATGTGCCGACCGGACTGAGAGCGGCCGCGATCAGCACCGCGGCGGCGGCGGCGTGGCTATGCCAGGTCACCGCCAGAATCGCCAACACCAGAACTATGAACATCGCCGGCAGGACGAAATCCGGCAGCGCGCCCATTCCGCTGAGCGGGATGACAAGAAAGATCAGGCTTGCTTCGACGATAACCAGCGCCGTGAGACCGGGCTCGCGCGAGATTTCGTGCCAGTCTTTGACACGGCGGCGCCAGGTCTGCAGGTCCATCTTCGGAGCGGCCATGGCTTAAAGCTCCAGAACCGCCGTCACCGGAACGTGGTCGGAGGGACGCTCCGCGCCGCGATAATTTTTGGCGATACGAATTTCGGAGACGCGGTCGGCCAGCATCGGCGAGGTAAAGACATGATCGAGGCGGCGGCCTTTGTCCGCACTGGCCCAGTCGGGCGCGCGGTAACTCCACCAAGTATAGAGCTTGGTGGGCTCAGGCGTAAGTTCGCGCATGCTGTCGACCCAGCCGCCGGCGCCGAGCGCGCCGGCGAATTTCTCGCATTCGACCGGTGTGTGCGACACCACGCGCAGCATCTGCTTGTGGCTCCAGACGTCGTGTTCGAGCGGCGCCACGTTGAGATCGCCGACCAGGATGGCGCGCTGCGACGGCGCCGGCCGCAATGTCGCGCAATCGCGCATCTCGTCGAGGAAGGCGAGCTTGTGGGCGAATTTCGGATTCAGCTGCGGATCGGGAATGTCGCCGCCGGCGGGAACGTAGAAATTGTGCACCGTGATCGGATCGCGCAGTCCGGCGCGCTCGCCGAACACCGCCGAGACGTGGCGGCAGTCGGTCTTGCCGCAGAAGCTCTGGATGTCATAGCGCTCGAACGGCAGCCGCGATAGCACGACGACGCCGTGATAGCCCTTCTGGCCGTTGAGTGCGACGGCCTCGTAGCCGAGCCGCTTGAAGCGTTTGAGCGGAAACTTGTCGTCCGGACATTTCGTCTCCTGCAGGCAAAGAATGTCGGGACGAACCGCCTTGATGAATTTGGCGACGAGATCGATGCGCAGCCGCACCGAATTGATATTCCAGGTCGTCAGGGTGAGTTTCACGGGGATCAGGATGTCAGGAATCAGGGATCAGAAAGATTCAAGGATCGGGACTGACATAATAGAAAGACAGGCAAATCGCTAGCTGTTTCCTAATCCCCGATGACCTGATCCCTGATCTACTGGTTGCTGATCCCGCCTCGATCGGAGTTCGGATAATTGATCACGAACAGGTCGGGATCGGGCTTTTTGGTGGTATCGAGGTTATAGACCGCGACGGTGGTATCAAAACCCTGCGGATCGGTGACGGTCCACTGCTTGAGCGTCAGGTCCTTGGCGTCGAACATCAGCATCAGCCGGTTGGTGCCGACCATCAGTTCTTTTTGTTCGATGACCACGGTGGCGAATGTATCGTCGGACGTGACGCTGGCGACGTCGGTGTCGTGCAACAGATCGATGCGGTCGGCGAGCAGGTAGCGCAGCGGCGTTTGCGACAGCGGATAGAGATCCTGCGTCGCCAGTTTGCGGTCGCGCACCATGACCGAGGAGCCATCGGCGACAATGTCGATCGGGCTCGGCGGGTCGTATTCAAAGCGCACCCGGCCCGGCTTTTGAATGTAGAAGCTGCCCTGGGTGCGGTTGCCGTCGGGGCCGATCTGCACGAAATTTCCAACTAGGGTCTGCACGCTCGATAGGTAAACGCTGATCCGGTCAAGCAGCGCGCGCTGCTTGTCGTCGAAAGCGCTTGCCTGACCCGCCGTACCGGAATCCGATTTGCCGAACGGCAAGGAGAACGGGAAGAAACCTGGCGTCTTTTGCGCGCCGGCGGGGGCGCTATCGGGGGCGGCGGGCGGCGACGCAGAGCCGGTCTTGGGCAGCGGCGCGGGTGTTGGCAGCGGCACGTCTTCGGCAAACACGGTTCCTGTCCCAAGAACACAAATAGCCAGGGCGTAAATTATCGCGACAACGCTTCTTGCCGGGCCGAACTTGGCCGCGCACCCCTGCACCATTTTATTCTCCCGCTGAGACTTCCGTGCGCACGCCGAAACGCCGGCCAACCAAGCCTATCCGCTAATCGCCGCTTATGGCGAATTCGCGGCTACCGATTTAATGATCAAAGCGCCCGGTTCTCAATAGGCATCATCGTCGGCGCCTTCAACGAGAATCTCACGCTTGCCGGCGTGGTTGGGCTGTCCGACGATCCCCTCCTGCTCCATGCGCTCCATCAGGGACGCGGCGCGATTGTAGCCGATTTGCAGACGGCGCTGGATGTAGCTTGTCGACGCCTTGCGATCGCGGGTGACTACCGCCACCGCCTGTTGGTAGAGATCGCCGCCTTCGGCGGCGCCCATCCCGGTTGCGTCGAAGATCGGATTACCGTTCTCGTCCTTCGGTTCTTCCGCGGTGACTTCTTCGAGATATTCCGGCGTGCCCTGCGATTTCAGGTGCCGCACAACCTTTTCGACTTCCTCGTCCGAAACGAACGGGCCGTGGACGCGGCTGATGCGGCCGCCGCCGGCCATGTAGAGCATGTCGCCCTGGCCAAGGAGCTGCTCGGCGCCCTGCTCGCCCAAAATGGTGCGGCTGTCGATTTTCGAGGTGACCTGGAAGGAAATGCGGGTTGGGAAATTGGCCTTGATGGTGCCGGTGATGACGTCGACCGAGGGCCGCTGCGTCGCCAGGATGACGTGCAGGCCGGCAGCGCGCGCCATTTGCGCCAGCCGCTGCACCGCGCCTTCGATGTCCTTGCCGGCGACCATCATCAGGTCGGCCATCTCGTCGACGATGACGACGAGATAAGGCAGCGGCTCGAGATCGAGCTCTTCGTTCTCGTAGATCGCTTGGCCGCTCTCGCGATTGTAACCGGTATGGACGGTGCGGCTGAGCTTCTCGCCTTTGCTCTTGGCCTCGGCGACGCGCGCATTATAGCCGTCGATATTGCGCACGCCGAGTTTTGACATCTTCTTATAGCGCTCCTCCATTTCGCGCACCGCCCATTTGAGCGCGACCACCGCCTTTTTCGGATCGGTGACCACGGGGGTAAGCAGATGCGGAATGCCGTCGTAGACGGACAGCTCGAGCATTTTGGGGTCGACCATGATCAGCCGGCATTGGTCCGGCCGCAGCCGATAGACGAGGCTGAGGATCATGGTGTTGATGGCGACCGATTTGCCCGACCCGGTGGTGCCGGCGATGAGCAGATGCGGCATGCGCGCCAGATCGACCAGCACCGCCTCGCCGCCGATCGCCTTGCCGAGGCAGAGCGGCAGCCGCGCGCCGGTCTCGGCATAATCGTGCGAGGCAAGCAATTCGCGCAGATAGACTTTCTCGCGCGTCGGATTGGGCAATTCGATGCCGATGGCGTTGCGGCCCGAGACCACGGCGACGCGCGCGGACAGCGCGCTCATAGAGCGCGCGATGTCGTCGGCAAGGCTGATGACGCGCGAGGACTTTATTCCGGGCGCCGGCTCAAGTTCATAAAGCGTCACCACCGGACCGGGCCGCGCATTGATGATCTCGCCGCGCACACCAAAATCCGCCAGCACGCCTTCGAGCGCGGTGGCATTGTCCTGCAGGGCTTCCTGGCTGACGGTGGCGCGGCCGATCTTGCTCGGCTGCGTCAAGAGTTCGAGCGCCGGAAGGATATAGCCGCCGCTCGAACGGCGGGGTTTTGGCGGCGCGCGCGGCTTGCGCATGCGCGGCGCGGCTGTGGCGGTGTCGTCCTCGGTGTCGTCGGCGTAGCGCTCCGCCGGATTGCCGAAACGCGGTTCGACGCGGCGGGCTACGCCACCTGCCTGGCCCGACGGCATCGGCGTGCGCGGACGGCGGCCGAACAGCAGCGCCAGACGTGCGCGGAAGCTTAAGACGTGATGCCAGAGCAGGCCGAGCGATATCCAGGCGCTATCGTCGCCGTCCTCGCTCGGTATTTTTCTTTCATCGTCCTCATCGTCGTCGGCCGCGTCGCGCCAGAGAATGCCGGCGGCGCCGGCAAAGGCGAGAAGCGCTGCGCTGCCGAGCACAATCGCGGCGCCAACGCGGGTTCCGCCGATAAGCTGCACATGCGCGAGCATGACCGGCAGCCGCAGCATGGCGTCGCCGATGACGCCGCCAAGGCCCGACGGCAGCGGCCAATTCGGGCTCTTCGGCACGCAGGAGGCGAAGGCCGCGGTCAGCACCGCGCCAATGAGCCACAGCAACACGCGTAGCCGTTCGTGACTGAGCCGGCGATGGCCAAGCAGCCGATAGCCCCACACCGCGATCGGCAACAAGAGCGCCAGCGAACCCAGGCCGAGCAACTGCATCATCAGATCGGCGGCGATCGCGCCAGGCATGCCGAGCAGATTGTGCACCGGCGCATCGGTGGCGTGGCTCAGCGATGGATCCTCGACCGACCAGCTCGCCAGCGCCAGCGCCGCCAGCATGGCGAGACTGATCAGCGCAATGCCGCCGACCTCGCGCAGCCGCCGCTGCAAAGCAGCGCCAAGCTGGCCGGAGAGAGCGGCCATGCCGTCAAGGCTGCGGTCGATCATCGACATTCGTTTGCCTTCAACCAAGCACCGCGACCAGGCGATGCATCGCCTCCGCGGTGATCTCGTTGTTCTGCACCATGGCAACGCGGATATAGTCCGCGCCGGGATTGCTGCCGTCGGCCTGTTCGCGCGCGAGGTAACGGCCGGGCACCACGCGCAAGCCGGCTTCGCGCCACAGCCGCTGTGTCACCGCCTCGCTGCCGCCCTGTGCCGCAACATCGAGCCAGAGAAAAAATCCGCCGGCGGGCCGGCGATAATGATAGCGGTCGCCGATGATCTGATCGGCGAGATCGAATTTTTCGCGATAGAGCCGCCGGTTCTCCTCGACGTGCTTCTCGTCGTTATAGGCGGCGATGGCGACATGCTGCATCGGCGTCGGCACCATGGGCGCTGCGACATTGCGCAGTTCGAGAAAGGTGCGGATGAAACTACGGTCGCCGGCGACAAAGCCAATGCGCAAGCCCGGCAGGCTCGATCGCTTGGACAGCGAGTGAAAGATGGCGACGTTGGCGAAATCCGCGCCCGCCGCCTCAAGCATTCCGGGCGGCGGCTCTTCGCTGTAGATTTCGCAGTAGCATTCGTCGGAGAAAATCAGAAAGCCGAAGCGCCGCGCCAGCGCGGTGAGCCGCTCGAGATAGGCGTGATCGGCGACCGCGCCCTGCGGATTGGAGGGCGAGGCGATGTAGAACGCGACGGTGCGCGCGAGGAGCTCCTCGCTGAGCGCATCAAGGTCCGGCAGGAAGCCGGTTTCGCGCGTGGTCGGCAGAAAAACCGGCTCGCAGTCGGCGCCGACCGCGCCCGCGGCATAAGCGGCGTAGAACGGATTGGGAATCAGCATCGCCGACCGGCCGGTGCGCGGCTTGACCCAATTATTGGCGGCAAGCGCTGCGAGAAAAAGTCCCTCGCGCGTGCCGTTGAGCACCAGCACTTCGCTCGCCGCATCGACCGGGCGCGGCAGCGCGTAGCGGCGGCCGAGCCATTGTCCGACTGCTTGGCCGAATTCATCGAGCCCCTTGTTCGCGGGGTAGCGGCCGAACTCGGCGACGTGCGCAGCGATCACCGGACCGACGAAGCTTGGAATCGGATGCTGCGGCTCGCCGACCGCGAGACTGATCGCGGGCTTGCCGGGCGGGGTGGCGTCAAGAAGCTCGCGCAGCCGCACGAAAGGCGAGCGCGTATTGGGCGCGCGAATGGGCATCGCACGGGCGGGACTGAGGGCAAACTCGCTAGGCATCAGGTACATCATGAACAGCGGGGCCGCCCGCCGCATCAAGCTCCCAATAGCATAGGAGCGGCGAGGTTAAGACCCGATTAACCAATCGGGACCGGTCCCTTGTCCTTCCACGTTATCGCGGGGCGGATACGCGCCTGCCCGGCGATGACGGAAGGTGTAAAGAGAGGACATGGCTTCGGACACACTGACGGCGCCGCGGACCGCGGTTTCTGAGTTCCTGCGCGCAATCTGGCTTGCCGTGGGGGGCGAGCCCGGAGTGCTGCCGGCGCTTGAGGTCACGGGTGACGGCGACCTGCCCTCCATATTCGCTGTGACTGACATCGCGACGGCCGCGGCCGGCGCCGCGGCGCTCGCCGTTGCAGAATTCGCCGGCACGAGCGCGCCGCGCCTGCCGGCGGCCCGCGTCGATCGAAGGCTGACCACGTATTGGTGCCGCAGATCGCTCGACCCCCAGGGCTGGTCGGTGCCACCGCTGTGGGGTCCGATTGCCGGCGACTATCTCGCGGCCGATGCCTGGATCAAGCTGCACACCAATGCGCCGCATCATCGCGACGCCGTGCTCGCCGCGCTCGGCGTTGCCGACGACAAGGAGGCCGTGCGCGCCGCCGTGGCGCGCTGGCCTGCCGATGAGCTTGAAGCGGCCATCCTCGCGCGCGGCGGCTGCGCCGCCCGCATGCGTTCGCAAACGGCCTGGGCCGAACATCCGCAAGGCAAAGCCGTCGCCGCCGAACCTCTCGTGCATTGCGAGACGGCGCCTGCCGCCAAAGGCGAAGTCCGTCGCGTCGATCCGGCGCGGCCGCTTGCCGGGGTGCGCGTGCTCGACCTGACGCGGATCATCGCCGGTCCGGTGGCGACCCGGTTCCTCGCCGGTTTCGGCGCCGACGTGTTGCGCATCGATCCGCCCGGCTGGGAGGAAGCCCACCTGCAAACCGAAGTGACGCTCGGCAAACGCTGCGCGCGGCTCAACCTGCGCGACGCGGGCGATCGCGACCGTTTCATCGGGCTGCTTGCCGGCGCCGACATCATCGTCCACGGCTTGCGGCCGGGCGCGCTCGAAGGGCTCGGGCTCGGCGCGGATGTGCGGCGCCGCGTGCAGCCCGGTCTCGTCGACATCTCGCTCGATGCCTATGGCTGGACCGGCCCGTGGGCCGGCCGCCGCGGCTATGACAGTCTGGTGCAAATGAGCTCAGGCATCGCCGACACCGGCATGCGGCATTACCACAAGGACAAGCCGACACCGCTGCCGGTGCAGGCGCTCGACCACACTACCGGCTACATCCTGGCGGCGGCCGCGGTCCGCGGCCTCACGCGACGGATCGTGGATGGCGCCGCCTCGACCATGCGCGCCTCGCTCGCGCGCACCGCGGCGCTGCTCGCCGGCGGCCCGCCGCTCGACACCGTTCACAAGCTGGAAAAGCCGGGCGCCGGCGACTACGACGCCCGCATCGAGCAGACACCTTGGGGCCCGGCCCGCCGCCTGCGGCCGCCGGTGACCATCGACGGCATGGTCATGCAGTGGGACCATCCAGCCTCGAAACTCGGTTCGTCAACGGCCAACTGGTAAGCTTGCGGCGCGAACCGGGGCAACGCAGCATGAATAAGCTCGCCGGCTGGAAGCGGGTCCGCGCCCTGATCGGCGCCCACCGAGCCGAATTGCGCTTCTGTGCGCGCGTGACGGCTTCGGGCCTGGCGGCTTTCGCCATCGCCCAAGTGCTGACGATTCCGTTGCACGGCCTGTGGATGATTCTGACCGCCATTGTCGTCACGCAAATGAGCACCGGCGGATCGCTGCGCGCGACGCTCGAATATATTGTCGGCACGGTCGGCGGCGCTGTCTATGCCGGCATCATCGGCCTCCTCATTCCGCACACGACGCCGCTTGCGGAGGCCGGCGTGCTGGCGCTGGCGATCGCGCCGTTGGCGCTGGCGGCGGCTTTCAATCCGAACTTCCGCGTCGCGCCGTTTTCCGCGGTGCTGGTGCTGTTGATCGCAGGGCAGTTCGGCGAAGGCCCGGTGGAGTCGGCGATTGCGCGTTCGTCTGAGGTCGCCCTCGGCGGCGTGATCGCGGTCGTGGTTTCGCTCCTGGTTTTTCCCGAGCGCGCCCATCACATGCGGCTGAAAACCGCCGCACTATTGTTGCAACAGCTGGCGCGCGACCTGCCGGTACTGCTGACCGGCTTTGTGCGGCCGCTCGATCCGGCCGAGATCGGCCGCATCCAGGACGATATCGGCGTGGCCGTGCTTTCATTCCAGCAGATCACCGCCGAAGCCAAGCACGAGCTTTTCATCAGTTTCGCGGCGCAGCCAGATCCCGGACCGTTGTCGCGCACCATGCTGCGGCTCCGCCACGATCTCGTCATCATCGGCCGCGCGGCGGCGACGCCGCTGCCGGAGGTTTTACGCGGACGCCTGAGCGCGCCGCTCGCCCGCGTCGGCGCCGCGGCAAGCGATATCCTCAATGCCGGCGCCTCCGCACTCGACGCGCGCAGCGGGCCGCCGCCGCTCGATGCGTTCGAAGCAGCGCTCGCCGCCTACATCGTGGAGGTCGAAGCGGTGCGCCGCGAGGGTCTAACGCTGCCGCTGTCGAGCAACGAAGTCGAGCCGGTTTTTGCGCTCGGCTTTGCGCTCGAGCAAATGCACCAGAATTTCATCGACCTGCAGCGTTGCGTGCAGGATTACGCGCGGCGCTCCAGACTGAAGAAAAAGGCATAGCGGGGGCGGGCTACTTATCGCGCGCCGCCGCTTCGACAACCACGTTGACCGCCTTGCTAAGGTCCGGCTTGTCCTTCGACAGCGCGACGCCGATGTCCGCGATCTTGGCGAGGAAGCCGGCCTGTTCGTCGGCCGGCAGCGCGATCAATTCGCCGCCTTTATCGGTCCATGCCTTGCGCTGCGCGGCATAGAAGTCGTTCACGAACGGGATGATTCCGGTGGATGTCGCTACTGCGTCGTCACGCACGATTTTTTGCAGATCCGCTGGCAACGCATCGAGCCACTTTTTGTTCATGACGGCGATGGTGTTGACATAAGGCTGGCCGATCTCGGTGACGGACTTCGCGGCATCGATATAGTGCAGCGGGCCGAAGACCGGGACGGTGCCGAGCGCGCCATCGATCGCGTTCTGTTGCAGGGCGGGCAGGACATCGGCAAGCGACAGGGCTACCGGCGAGGCATCCATCCGATTGACCATCTCCATCTGGAATGGCGACGCCAAAACGCGGATCTTCATGCCCTTGAAGTCGGCGAGATGCCGCGCCGGCTTATTCGTGACGATCGCCGATGGCGACAGCGGGAATAGCCCGACCCCCGTCAGACCTTTGTTGGCGCCGAACCCGAGCATCATGTCGCGGACCGCCGGATCGCTGATCACGCGGATGTCCTGATCCTGGCTGGCGAACAGCCCGGGCGCGCTCAGCGCCTGGTAGCGTTCGTCGACGCCGACGAGAAATTCCGGCGGTCCCACCCAGCCCTGGATCGACCCGAATTGAGTGCCTTCGATCTGGCGGGGAATCGAACCGAGCTGGCTCGCGGCATAGACTTCGCCCTTGATGCGGCCCCCGCTATCCTTCTCCACCGCGGCGGCAAAGCGCTTCATCCATTCGTGCTGGGTATCGTTGAGCGTGGCGGTGCTCAACTTCATCACATAGGTATTGGCGTCCTGAGCATGGGCCGCCGAGGATGCGGCAAGGAGCGTCGACACGATTGCCGAAGCGATCGCTTGTGCGATCCCGCTGATTTTTTCGTTTTGTCTGGTTGTCATTGTATCGCTTTCTTTTTGCCTAGCCCCGCAGCTGCGCGAGGTTTACCGGTCCGTCGAACAAAGTCCCGATCAGTTCCAGGGTAGCCGCAGCGCGCTCTGCGCTCCAGCCGCCGTGCTTGGCGTTGAGCAGAAATTTTTCCTCGATGTCGGCGCGCCTGAGCGGCTCCTGCGCGCCACCGCGCATATAGGGCTGGCGCTCCTCGATCACCGAGCCGTCGCGCAAGGTGGCGCGGATGTGGCCGGTGAAATTCTTCGGATAGGGATTCTTGGGATCGATCTGGTAGCGCACCTTGGCGGCGAGCGTCAGCACTGCGGGATCGCGCACCGCGGCGTCGGAGAAATCGTCGAGCCCGACATTGCCGCGGACAAAGCCTGCGGCGATGCAATACGGCGTGGAAAATTTTCCGGCATATCCGTTGTTGGGATGCTGCTTGGCTGGAAGCGGCTCCCACAGCCGGTGCACGGTGCCCTCGCCGACCTCGCACACCATTTCGGCGATGTCATCGGCCTTGATTTTTTTTGCCGCGAGCCGCCGCGCGCAGTCGATATAGGGATGCGTCATGGTTCCGCAGGGATAGGGCTTGAACGCCAGCGTTTCGGTGACCCAGCGGCTGCCGAAATCATCGGCGACGACGCTGTAATCGCCCTTGGTGGTGTTGGCAAAGCCGTGAAAGAAGCCGTGCACGCCTTCAAACACCGTGCGCGGCCCCAAAAAGCCGGCGCGGCTGAGCAGCGCCGCGCGCAGGCCCGATTGCGCCGCCCAGCCGGCATGCAGCCGCTTGGTCCAGGCGCCCTCGGCCAGATATTCGATGATACCGCCGGCCATCGAGCCCACGGTGCCGAGCGCATCGACCATTTGCCGCGGCGAAAGTTTCAGTGCTGCCCCGACGCCGGCCGCGGCGCCCATGGCGCCGAACACCGCGGTCGGATGAAATCCGGCTTTGTGGGTCAGCGTCGGCGCGACCATGGAAAGCCGGCACATGGTCTCGACGCCGATAGCGATGCCGAGGAGCGCCGCGCGGCCATCGAGCGCGTGCCGCTCGCAGGCCGCCAGCACGGCAGGCACCACGACCGCGCCGGCATGGACCGGGCCGCCCTCAAAGGTGTCGTCAAAGTCCTCGCCGTGAATGGCGGTGCCGTTGACCAGCGCCGCTGCCGCGGCACTGAGCGTGCGGACGTGGCCGATCGCGGTGCACGGCCCGTCATCGTCGCAGGCCGCAAGCGTGGCCTTCACGTAGTCTTCGTTACGCGCCGTGACGGCGAGCCCGACGACGTCGATCAAAAGCTCCGCGCATTTGTCGCGCACGGCTTGCGGCAGGCGCGCGGCATCCAGCGCACAGATTTTTTGCGCCAGATGCTCGGCAACGGCGGTCTTAGGCAGTTCACTCGATGTCATGCGTAACGCGAGCGGATCAATACTTCGCCGAGATTGGCAATTGCTCCGCAGGGAACAGCGAGATGATGGTGTGGCCCTTGTCGGTGACCACGACCTCCTCCTCGATGCGTGCGGCGGAATAGCCGTCCGTCGCCGGGCAATAGGTTTCCAGCGCGAACACCATGCCTTCCTTGATCAGGGTCGGGTGGTCCATCGACACCACGCGGCTGATGATCGGCCGCTCGTGCAGGTTAAGCCCCAGGCCGTGGCCGAATTGCAGGCCGAACGCCGAAAGCTCGTCGGGGAAGCCGAAATCCTGCGCCTTGGGCCACACGCTGCAGATTTCGTCGGTCGACACGCCCGGCCGGATCAGGTCGATGGCGAGATCGAGCCATTCGCGGCACTTCTTGTAGGCGTCCTGCTGCGATGGCGTGGCGCGCACGACATTGAAGGTGCGGTAGTAGCAGGTGCGGTAGCCCATGAACGCCTGCAATATGTCGAAGAACACCTGGTCGCCCGGGCGCACCATGCGGTCGGTGAAATTGTGCGGATGCGGATTGCAGCGCTCGCCGGAAATGGCGTTGATCGCCTCGACGTCGTCGGAGCCGTGGCGATAAAGGAAGTCGTTGACCATGCCGACGATGTCGTTTTCGCGCACGCCGGGCCGCAGCTTCTCGTGGATGAGGTCGTAAGCGCCGTCGACCATCGCCGCGGCGCGGTTAAGCAGCGCGATCTCGTCGGCGGACTTGACCTCGCGCGCTTCCAGCATGACCTGCTGGCCGTCCTTGACCTTGATGCCGGCCTTTTCCAGCTCGAACATCATCGGCGGCTCGACGATATCGACGCCGACCGGCATTTTGCCGACGCCGGCGGATTTGAGGATCGAGGCCATTTCCTCGGCGTGGTGCTTCATCAAGCCGAAAGCGGGATCCACCGTGCCGCGCATGCCGACAAGTCCGGCCCGGCAATTTTCCGGCCGCAGCCACGGCGAATAGAGCTTGTGATGGACGGCCGCCGAGCCGAAATCCCACAGGATCGGATCGCCGCCGCGCACCAAGAGCACCCAGCGCGAAAGCTTGTCGCGCGCCCATTCGCCGATCTTGGTCGAGGTGATGTAGCGGACATTGTTGTCGTCGAAGAGCAGGAGCGCGCCAAGGTCGGATGCTTCGAGCGCCGCCAGCGCCCGGCCGAGCCGGTAGCGATGCATGCGCCGGTAGTCGACCCGCTCCTCAAAATCGACCCCCATGGTGCCGAGCACCGGCAGATGGCGGCCCCAATTGTAGCGCGGGTTGACGTCTTCGGCGGTGATCTTGATCGGGTCGCGCTTGCTGATGTCGTCCATGGTCGGCTCCTCCTCTGAGCCCCTCATCCTGAGGTGCCCGGCGCAGCCGGGCCTCGAAGGATGTTCGGGCACCTGTCCAGTGGTCGTTGTCGGACTTATTCTAGCGCAATGGGCGCATTTGTTTACATGCTTCGTTGTAGTGATGGATCATATTATATCGGCAGCGCAAGAGGCGATGATCTTAGCCAACGGATCGCAGAACATCAGTCTGGTGCATTTTCCGGATACACTTTTTCGCGGCGACCGGTTGAACTTGCTTGGTTCGAGCACTTCGATCGTATCACCGATGCCGTTGCCGTTGAACGGAAGTTGAAGGGTTGGAGCCGGGCAAAGAAGGGCGCACTCACACGCGGTGACTGGACCGGAATTCGTGAGCTGTCGAGACGGCGCGGCGGTCGATAGGCCGCTCGGATACCCGGGCCCTCGCCCTTCGAGGCTCGCTTCGCTCGCACCTCAGGGTGAGGGATAACAATTTACGGCATCGGCACTTCGCCGACGTCCTTCGGCACCTTGTAGCCCTTCTGGGTCGCCGGGCGTTTGGCGATGGCGGTGTACCAGCGTTTGACGTTTGGGTACTTGTTAAGATCGACGGTCTGCCATTCGAAGCGCGACACCCACGGCCAGATCGCGATGTCGGCGATCGAATAGGCGTCGGCGACGTATTCGTGCTCGGCGAGCCGCCGGTCGAGCACGCCGTAAAGCCGGCGCGCTTCCTTCAGGTACCGCTCCTCGGCATAGGGCGCCTTGCCCGGATTGTATTTGGTGAAGTGATGCACCTGGCCGAACATCGGCCCCGGACCGCCCATCTGCCACATCAGCCATTCGATGGTGCGATAGCGCGCTTCGCCGGATTTCGGCAGAAGCTTGCCGGTTTTGTCGCCCAGATAGATCAGGATCGCGCCGGACTCCATCAGGCTCATGCCGTTATCGCGATCGACGATCGCGGGGATGCGGTTGTTGGGGCTGATCTTCAGAAATTCCGGCTTGAATTGCTCGTCCTTGCTGATGTCGACGGCGTGCGCGGTATAGGGCAGGCCGAGCTCTTCGAGCGCGATGGAAATCTTGCGGCCGTTCGGCGTCGTCCAGGTGTAAAGATCGATCACGGGTTTGGTCCTATGCTGGTTGATGCAAATTGCAGAAATTATACACGAACGTCATTGCGAGCGAAGCGAAGCAATCCAGAGCGGGCTGACCGAAGCTGGATTGCTTCGTCGCTCCGCTCCTCGCAATGACGTTAGGCTGCGGTCTTTTTCCCCCACAACCGCGCCGAGGCGATATCGGCACCGTCGCGGATCGCCTTGAGCTTGAGCCACACCACCGGCTCGATGACCCATTCGCGCCGGGTGAAGGTGCCAAAACCGCAATCGCTGGAGGCGATGACGCGCTCGCGGTCGCCGATGGTCGCGACCGCTTCCTCGATGCGGCGCGCCACCACTTCCGGGTGCTCGACGAAATTGCTGGTGGTCTCGACCACGCCGGGAATGAGGATCATGTCTGAAGGGAACGGCACCCGCTTGAGCGCGGAATATTCGTGGGCATGGCGCGGATTGGAAAATTCGATCGACAGCGCGCCGACCTTGGCCTGGTAGAGCGCGGGCAGGATCTTTTCCAGCGCGATGTCGTGGATGTGCGGGCCTTCCCAGTTGCCGTAACAGATGTGCAGCCGCACCCGATCGCGCGGGATGCCTTCGATGCCTTTGTTGATGGCGGCGACATGGCGTTCGCAGCGTTTGACGAAATCGGCGTCCGACAGATCGCGGTACATCATCGTGCGGTCCATGGCGAGATCGGGCGCGTCGATCTGCAGCACGAGACCGGCTTTATGGATGGTCTGATATTCGTTTTTCATCTCGCGGGCGATGGCGTCGAGATAGTCATCGTGCGACGGGTAAAACGCGTTCAGCATGGTCGTCGAAATGATGCCGGGCGAGGCTGCCGTCATGAACCGCTCGGAGAAGGCGTGCAGCTCGTCGGCGATCTTGACGAAACCCGCCGTCTCCTCGGCGATCGGCTTGAGATCGCGATGCTTGAGCTCGGCCTGCGCTTCCGGCGCGCCGTGCTGGCTCTTCGGCGGATTGGGAAAGCGCCGCATCAGATAGGTCATGAGCTCGGGAAATTCCTCGAACTCGCGGCCGCGGCGGCGCTTCGACACCCCGGCAAAGCCCGACACGCGCTGCGGCACATAGGTCTGAAAGCCGATGCGGCGCTGCTCGCCGTCATTGCCGATATCGATGCCGGCTTCCAGCTGTTTTTTGACGACATGGCGGACCGCCTTGTCCATCTCGCCGGCGAGCGGCTTTGGATCGAGGCTTTGGCCTTCCTCCTGCGCCACCAGAAGGTCGCTCAGGATCTCGTTGCGCGGCAGGCTGCCGACATGGGTGGTGAGGATGCGGTCCCGGCTGAAAATCATCGTTTTACTCCCGGTCGTCATGGCCGGGCTCGTCCCGGCCATCTCGATTAAAGGGCACGGAGTCTATGGATCGAGATGCCCGGCACAAGGCCGGGCATGACGGCTACAATATTGCGGCGGATTTCGCCATCGGCATAATGCCGTTTGGTGGGCGCGGGTGGGCAACGTCCCAGCGTCCGGGAGGAACGACCGCGATGAGCGAGGTGATTCCGCGCGATTACAATTTCGCGGCCGATATTCTCAAGCGCAATCTTGACGCCGGCCGCGGCGAAAAAATCGCCTTCATCGACGGCAACGGCAAGTATAGCTACGCCGAGCTGGCCGATCGTGTCGCGCGCTTCGCCAATGTGCTGCGCTCGCTCGGCATCCACCGCGAAGAACGCATCCTCATCTGTCTCACCGACACCATCGACTGGCCGACCGCGTTTCTCGGCGCCATCAAGGCCGGCGTCGTCGCCGTCCCGGTCAACACGCTGATGACCGAGGACGATTACCGTTTCATGCTCACCGACAGCCGGGCGCGGCTCCTGGCCGTTTCCGACGAGCTGTTGCCGAAATTCAGCAAGGCGATCGGCGCGGCGGACGATCTTGCTCATGTCATCGTCTCTGGCGAGAAGAAATATGATCAGCCCCGCTTCGGGGATTTGCTCGCGGCCGCCGCAAACACGCCGGCGACCGCGCCGACGACATGCGACGACATTTGCTTCTGGCTCTACACGTCGGGCTCGACCGGCAAGCCCAAGGGTGCCTTGCACACGCATGCCGATCTTAAGCTGACCGACGATCTTTACGCCGCACCGATCCTCGGCATCACCGAGAACGACATCTGCTATTCGGTGGCAAAATTGTTTTTCGCCTACGGGCTAGGCAACGCGCTGACGTTTCCGATGTCGGCGGGCGCGACGACGGTCTTGTTGCCGGCGCGGCCGACACCGGATCTCGTTACCGCGCTTTTGAAACAGCACGGCGTCACGATCTTTTACGCTGTGCCGACATTCTATGCCGCGTTTCTTGCAAGCCCCGCCGCGCCGCAGCGCGCGGAGCTGAAACTGCGGGCTTGCGTCTCCGCCGGCGAGGCGCTGCCGAGCGACGTCGGCCGGCGCTGGAGCGAGCGCTTTGGCGTCGACATTCTCGACGGCATCGGCTCGACCGAGATGCTGCACATCTTCCTCACCAACCGGCCGGGCGACGTGAAATACGGCACCAGCGGCAAACCGATACCCGGCTACGACCTCCGCCTGGTCGACGACGACGGCAAAGTCATCACCAAGCGCGGCGAGATGGGCGAGTTGCAGGTGCGCGGCCCAACCAGCGCGATGATGTACTGGAACAACCGCGAGCAATCGCGCGCCACGTTTTTGGGCGAATGGACGCGCTCCGGCGACAAATATGTCGAGGACGACGACGGCTATTTCGTCTACTGCGGCCGGCGCGACGACATGCTCAAGGTCTCCGGCATGTATGTGTCGCCGTTCGAGGTCGAGGGCGTGCTGCAAAGCCATCCCGACGTGCTCGAAGCCGCCGTGGTCGGCTGGCCGGACGGCGATCGCCTGATCAAGCCCAAAGCCTTCGTGGTGCTCAAAGTGCCGGAAAAAGCCTGCGACGCGTTTGCGCAAACGCTCCAGGACGAGTGCCGGCAAAAGCTCGCGGTCTTCAAATACCCGCGCTGGATCGAATTCCGCCGCGAACTGCCGAAAACCGCGACCGGCAAAATCCAGCGCTTCAAGCTGCGGGCGGAGGCGGACGCGAATTAGTTTCCCGTCATCCTGAGGTGCGAGCGAAAGCGAGCCTCGAAGGGCGACGGCCCGAGCACCTCAGCTGCATCCTTCGAGGGCCGCTGCGCGGCCCACCTCAGGATGAGGGTTCAGTAGCTTGCGTTTACGTTTTTCAGGTATTACACCGCCACTTCCTCGGTATGCCGCGGTAGCTCAGCCGGTAGAGCACCGCATTCGTAATGCGGGGGTCGGAGGTTCGAATCCTCTCCGCGGCACCAGCCATTTTCCCCAATCCCACCACCTCGATCAGACGGTAGCCCCCTTGCCCGTAATGTCCGGAAAACGCGCCTTCCTTGATTTGCTCAAGCAGGAGGGCGTCACGGTGATGTTCGGCAATCCCGGCACCACCGAATTGCCGCTGATGGACGCTTTCGCGGTCGAGCATGACATCAAATACATCCTCGGCCTTCAAGAGGCGGCGCTGATGGCGATGGCCGACGGCTATGCCCAGGCCTCCGGCGGTCTTGCGGTGCTCAATCTTCATGTCGCGCCCGGGCTCGGCAACGCCATGGGCATGCTCTACGACGCGATGAAGGCCAACGCCCCGGTGTTGGTCACCGCCGGCCAGCAGGACCTCGAATATCTCGTCACCGAGCCGGTGCTGACGGCGGACCTGCCGACGCTGGCGCGGCCGTTCGTCAAATGGGCCGCCGAGGTGCATCGCCTCGAGGACCTTCCGCGCTATGTGCACCGCGCGGTGAAGACCGCGCTGGCGCCGCCGACCGGGCCGGTGTTTTTGGCGCTGCCCGGCGACATTTTGAAGAACGACGCCGACATCGATCTGCTCGAACCGACCCGCGTCGCGCCGCGCGTGCGAGGTGACACCGCAGCGATTGCCGCCGCAGCCGACTTGCTCGCCAAGGCCGAGCGTCCCGTCATCATCGCCGGCGATGCCGTGACGCAGAGCCGCGCTCACAAGGAACTCGTTGCGCTCGCCGAAGCGATCGGCGCGCCGGTCTATGTCGAATTCATTCCCAACACCGCCTCGTTTCCGGCGTCGCATCCGCTCTATCGCGGGTCGATGACACGTTCGCAGGCGGGCGTGCGCGAGGTGCTCGACCAGCACGATTTGCTGTTCTCGGTCGGCGGCGATCTGTTCACCTGGTCGCTGCCGTCGCCCATCGATCCGTGGCCGAAAGGACTGCCGCTGATCCATCTCGATACTGATCCATGGCAGATCGGCAAGAACTATCCGGCGCAAGTCGCGATCCTCGGCGATCCGAAGGCGACGCTGCCCGACATTACTTCAAGCGTAGTTGCGCGCATGAGCGCGAACGCCAAGAGCGCTGCGAGCGCGCGGCTGAAGTCGCTGACCGACGCCATCAAGAAAGACCGCGAAGCGTTCCGCGCCAAGGCCCGCGCCATGGCCGCCAAGACGCCGGTGCAGCCGCTCGCACTTCTTGAAGCGATCGGCGCGATGCTGCCGAAGGACGCCGTGGTGATCGAGGAAATTCTGTCCTCGGCGCCAGGCACCCGGTCGCTGATCAACTCGGACGACGAGCAGAGTTTTTACGGCCTGCGCGGCGGCGGCATTGGCTGGGGGTTGCCGGCGGCAATTGGCGCCAAGATCGCGCTGCCCGACCGGCCGGTGGTGGCGCTCATTGGCGACGGCAGCGCGATGTACACGATCCAGGCGCTGTGGACCGCGGCGCGCTATCGCCTGCCTGTCGTCTGGGTGATCTTCAACAATACCAGCTATCGCATCCTCAAGCAGCGCCTGGTCATGCTGCGCGGGCTTGCCGAACAAGCCGACAATTTCGTCGGCATGGAGCTCGACGATCCGGCCATCGACTTTGTCGGGCTGGCGAAATCGCTCGGCATTGAAGGTGCGCGCGCGACCACCGTGAAGGACGCCACCGATCTGATCGGCAAGGCGCTCAGGGACGGCAAAGCCATGCTCATCGATGTCGACATGGAGCGCGGCTACAAGCCGATGTGATTACCAGTCTCAACTCCCTGCCCAGGTCAGCGGCATGTCGGTGTAGATTTTGTACTGTTGTGACTTCGGCTTCGCCTTATCTTCTTCGTTGAGATACTCGACGGAGCTCTTTCCCAGATAGGCGAGCGGCAGGATCATGACGCGGATAAAGCGCGTCGGCCGGTCCGCGGCCTGGGCGAAGACGCCATCGGGGCCGGTCTCGAACCATGCGCCGCCGGGGCCGTAGGACGCCGAGCGGCCGCGGGTGTCGATGCGGATGCCGCCTTCAAGCAGGCAGCGGATACCCGGTCCCTGATGGCGATGCAGATAGGCGCAGCCGCCCGGCGGGAACGCGACACTGTCGCCGCGCAGAAGGAGCGCGCCCTTCGGCAAGGTCTCAAGCCGGGCCGAAAGTTTTTCGCGCGTCACCACGCCGCGCCCCGCACCCGGACTCGCGCCGCCCGATCCGAACTCCCAGCGCCACAGCGTCGCGCCGGCGCTTCCAGCCTTCAGCGTGCTGGCGCCTTCGCCGCTCAGCGTCTCGCCGTCGCGCAACGCATGATCCGCGGCGGCGACCGAGCCATGAACGACAAAGGTCATGCGCGGCACCGCCGACAACGGCAGTTCGCCCCGGTTTGACAGCACGTCCTCGTAGAGCCGAAGCTCAGGCTCCATGGCCTACCTCCCAAAACGTCATGCGCAGGGTGAGTGTCTGTGCTGACAGCGTCGCGTGCAACGGCATTTACACCTGCGCGCGGGCGTTGCTAAATCGATTTTGGCATTGTCCCTTTGGGCTTTTGCCCAATTCTGTGCGTAGGGAAGCGTCCATGGCTGCTGCGATCGATACCGAGCGCTTCCGGCTGCGCAATTTCGTCGAAAAACTGGTCGAGCTCGGCGAGTGCCAGGTGCGCACCGAGCCGACCGAGCTGGTCGATATCGCCGCCGGGCTCGACGGCAATCCGCGCGCGGTCCATTTCAAGTCGGCGGGACGGGACAAGGCCGAACTGGTCGGCAATGTCATGGGCTCGCGCAAGCGGCTGGCGCTGGCGCTCGACACCGACGAACGCGGGCTTCTGGCGACGCTGACGGCGCGGCTGAAAAAGCTGCATCCGCCGGTCAAAGTGTCGTCGCAGCAGGCGCCGGTGCAGCAGGTCGTGCTCAAGGACGACGACGCCGATTTGTGCGCGCTGCCGGTGCATCTGCAGCACGGCGCCGACGGCGCGCCCTATATCTCCGCCGGCATCGATTATGCGCTGTTTCCCGGCACCGGGTTCACCAATGTCGGCTGCCGCCGCATCATGTTGCGCGGGCCGCGCCGCGCCGGCATCGATCTGATCGCGCCGAGCGACATGCGCGCCATTTATCTCGAAGCTGCTGCGCGCGGCGAGCCAGTGCCGGTGGCTTACGCGGTCGGCTCGCATCCGGCCGATTTCCTCTCCGCCATGGTGGCGATGCACGGTGTGAACGAGCTTGACATCATCGGCGCGGTGCGCGGCGAGCCGGTGCCGGTGGTGAAATGCGTCACCAGCGACATCCACGTCCCGGCCGACGCCGAATATGTCATCGAGGGCTTTCTCGATCCGGCCGGCCATGTCGAGCCGGAAGGTCCCTACGGCGAATATGTCGGCTATTACGGCGTGGTGAAGCGCAATCCGGTGCTGCACGTCACCGCGATCACGCACCGCGAGGACGCGCTGTTTCAGACCTTGACCATCGGCGGGCGTTATCTGGCAAGCACCGATACCGCGCAGCTCACCACCGTGAAGACGGAAGCCGCAGCCTGGGCGGCGCTGCTGGCATCGGTGCGCGAGCCGCTTGCCGTGTTCGTGACGCCGTCGAGCGGCGGCATGTTGAACTTGCGCGTCTCGCTGCGCCAGCGCGTGCCGGGCGATGCGCGTAACGCCATCGCCGCCATTTTCGGCTCGCACGCTGAAGCCAAGCATGTGTTCGCCTTCGACCCCGACATCGATGTGTTCTCCGACGAGGAAACCGACTGGGCGCTGGCGACGCGCTTCCAGGCCGACCGCGATCTGATCACGGGCTCCGGCTTCCGCGTGGTGCCGCTCGATCCCTCGCTGCAAGGCGCGCGCACCGGGGCAAAGCTCGGTTTCGATTGCACCATCCCGTTCGGCAAGACCAACGCGTTCGAGTTCTCGGTGCCGGCGCCGCCGACGAAAATAAAGATCGCGCCGCGCGAGTTGGTGGCGGATGCGCTTGCGGCAGGTCCGGCGAGTTTTCTGGAACTGATGGCGGCGCTCGGCAGCAAGGACGGCCGCGAAATCGTGCGCCAGCTCGATGCGCTTTACGCCGCGCAGCGGCTCGGCCGGCTCGACGATGGCCGCTACGTGCTCAAGAGCAACGGGACGTGAGAGCAAAGTAAGTCATCGCCGATCCGAATGCGTTTACTGGATGCCCTGCCTTCGCGGGGCATGACAAAGAAGTCTTTTGGGGAGCCAACGCGATGCAACGAACGTCGCCACCATTTCGCGCCGATCATGTCGGCAGCCTGCTGCGGCCCGCGGCGCTGAAGACCACGCGCGAGAAACGCGCCAAGGGCGAAATCGACGCCGCCGCGCTCAAGGCGGTCGAGGATCGCGAAATCAAGGACGTCATCAAGAAGCAGGAGGCCGCCGGCCTGCAATCCATCACCGACGGCGAATTCCGCCGCTCGTGGTGGCATCTCGACTTTCTGTGGGGCCTCGACGGCGTCGAGCGGCACGTGATGGACGCCGGCATCGCCTTTGCCGCGGTGACGACCCGCAACGAGGGCGTCAAGGTCACCGGCAAGATCGGTTTTTCCGGCCACCCGATGATCGAGCATTTCAAGTTTCTCAAGGCCAATACGACGCGGACGCCGAAGATGACCATTCCGTCGCCGTCGGCTTTGTACGGCCGTCCGCTGCCGACGCCGATCGACAAGGCGGTCTATCCGAAGCTCGATAAATTCTTCGACGATCTCGGCCAGGCCTACAAGAAAGCGGTGCGCGCCTTTGCCGACGCCGGTTGCCGCTATTTGCAGCTCGATGAAGTCTTTATCGCCATGCTGTGCGACCCAAAATACCGCCAGCAAATGAAAGACCGCGGCGACGATCCGGAAGCGCTCGGTCCGATCTACGGCGACCTCATCAACATGGCGATTTCCGACATTCCGCCCGACATGACGGTGACAATGCATCTGTGCCGCGGCAACTACAAATCGACCTTTATGGGCACGGGCGGCTATGACGCCATGCAGGAAGTGCTGTTCGACCGCATCAAGGTGCACGGCTATTTCATGGAATACGACACCGAGCGCGCCGGCGGCTTCGAGCCGCTCAAGCACCTGCACAAAGACCGCCTCGCCGTGCTCGGCCTGGTCACCACCAAGACCGGCACGCTGGAAAGCAAGGACGCGCTCAAGCGCCGCATCGAGGAGGCCGCCAAATTCACCGATCTCGACCGGCTTTGCCTGTCGCCGCAATGCGGGTTCGCTTCGACCGAGGAAGGCAATACTCTTGCCGAAGCCGATGAATGGGCGAAGTTGCGCATGATCGGCGAAGTCGCGCGCGAAGTGTGGGGGTCTTAAGCGAATGCCGAACATCGCCGCCGGCAAGGTCGCCATCGTTACCGGCGCCGGACGCGGCATCGGCCGCGGCATCGCGCTCTTGATGGCGGCCGAGGGCGCCCGCGTCGTCGCCTGCGACATCGGCGCGAGCCTCGACGGCGCCGGCACCGATGCCGGCCCGGCGCAAGCCGTCGTCGACGAAATCAAGAAGTCAGGCGGCGCGGCGATCGCTTCGACATTGTCGATCAGCGTGCCGGGCAACGCGGAAAAAATCGTGCAGTCCGCGCTCGATGCGTTCGGCCGCGTCGACATCCTGGTCAACAATGCCGGCATATTGCGCGACCGCATTTTCCACCGCATGAGTTGGTCGGACTGGTCGGACGTGATCGACGTGCATCTGCACGGCAGTTTCGCCATGAGCCGGGCCTGCGCCACCCATTTCCGCGAGCAGAATTCCGGCAGCTTCGTGCACATGACCTCGACCTCAGGGCTGGTCGGCAATTTCGGCCAGGCCAATTACATGGCGGCCAAGATGGGCATTGTCGGGCTGTCGCGCGGCATCGCACTCGACATGGAACGCTTCAACGTGCGCTCGAACTGCGTGGCGCCGTTTGCCTGGACGCGGATGATCGACTCGATCCCGGCGGAGACCGAAGAGGAAAAGGCCCGCGTTGCAAAATTCCACGACATGACGCCGGAGAAAATCGCGCCGCTTGTGGTCTATCTCGGCTCCGACCGCGCCAGCGGCATCAGCGGCCAGATTTTTTCGGTGCGCAACAACGAGATTTATCTGTTCAATCAGACCCGCCCGATCCGCACGCTGCATCGCTCCGACGGCTGGACGCCGGAAAAACTCGACGCGCAGCTCAAGGGCGCGTTCGCCGCCTCGTTCACGCCGCTCGATCGCTCCAGCGATGTGTTTTCGTGGGATCCGGTGTGATGACCATCGTCTACGATAAACTGATGGCGCTCGACCTCCCGCCGCGGGAACAGGCCTACACGGCGAAGGATTGCATCCTCTACGCGCTCGGCATCGGCTTCGGCCACGATCCGATGAACGAGGACGAGCTGCCGTTCGTCTATGAGAAGAACCTGAAAGTGCTGCCGACCATGGGCACCGTGCTGGGTCATGCCGGCTTCTGGGCGCGCCGCCAAGACACCGGCATCGATTGGGTCAAGGTGGTCAACGGCGAGCAGGGCATCACGCTGCACCGGCCGCTCGCCGGGCAAGGCACCGTGATCGGGCGACAACGCATCGTCGAGGTCATCGACAAAGGCGCCGGCAAGGGCGCGCTGGTTCTGTCCGAGCGCAAAATCACCGACAAGGCGAGCGGCGCGCCGATCGCGACCGTGACGCATACGATGTTCTGCCGCGGCGACGGCGGTTTCGGCGGCCCGCCGCGCGAGGCCCCAGCCCCGCATCCGCTGCCGGCGCGCGCGCCGGATGCCGTCTGCGATCTGGCGACGCGGCCGGAAGCGGCGCTAATTTACCGGCTGAGCGGCGATCTCAATCCGCTGCATTCCGAGCCTGCGGTGGCGAAACAGGCCGGCTATCCGCGGCCGATCATGCACGGGCTCGGCAGTTTCGGCGTCGCCGCCCACGCCGTGCTCAAGACTTTTTGCGGCTACGATCCGGCCAAGCTCATCGCTTTCGCGTCGCGCTTTTCCGCGCCGGTTTATCCCGGCGAGACGCTGCGCACCGAAATGTGGCGCGACGGCAACGTGGTGAACTTCCGTTCGCGCGTCGCCGAGCGCGACGTCATCGCCGTCACTAACGGCCGCGCCGAGGTGCGGCCATGACGGAAACCGCCGAGCTTGCGCCGATCCGCGCCGCGGTGCGCGCGTTGTGCGCGGATTTTCCCGGCGAATATTGGCGCGCGCTCGACCGCGAACGGGCCTATCCGGACAAGTTCGTCGCGGCTTTGACCAAGGCCGGCTTTCTTGCCGCACTGATCCCCGAAGAATACGGCGGCAGTGGACTGACCATGACCGCCGCCGCGGCGATCATGGAGGAAATACAGGCGTCCGGCTGCAACGGCGCCGCGTGCCACGCCCAGATGTACACGATGGGCACGGTGCTGCGTCACGGCAGCGCCGAACAGAAGAAGCGCTATCTGCCCGGCATCGCGCGCGGGGACTTGCGCCTGCAAGCGTTCGGCGTCACCGAGCCGACCTCAGGCACCGATACATTGGGCCTGCGTACCACCGCGGTGCGCGACGGCAATGACGGCTATGTCGTCAACGGCCAGAAGATCTGGACGTCGCGCGCCGAGCACTCCGATCTCATGCTGCTCCTGGTCCGCACCACGCCGCGCGAACAGGTCAAAAAGCGCACCGACGGTCTTTCCGTCTTCCTTGTCGACATGCGCGAGGTGAAGGGCAAAGGCCTGACCATCCGCCCGATCCGCACCATGATGAACCACGCCACCACCGAAGTATTTTTCGAGAACATGCGCGTGCCGGCCGAAAACCTCATCGGCATCGAGGGCGAGGGCTTTCGCTACATCCTCTCCGGCATGAATGCCGAGCGCATCCTGATTGCCGCCGAATGCATCGGCGACGCCAAGTGGTTTATCGAAAAGGCCAAGACCTATGCCGGCGAGCGCGTGGTGTTCGGCCGGCCGATCGGCCAGAATCAGGGCGTGCAGTTTCCGATCGCGCGCTGCTACATCAATATGCGCGCGGCCGAACTGATGGTGCACGAGGCGGCGGCGCTCTACGAAGCCGGCAAAGACTGCGGCGCCGAAGCCAACATGGCGAAACACCTCGCCGCCGAATCGTCCTGGGCCGCGGCCGATATGTGCCTGCAGACCCACGGCGGTTTCGGCTTCGCCGAGGAGTTCGATATCGAGCGGAAATTCCGCGAGACCAGGCTCTACACGGTGGCGCCGATCTCGACGAATTTGGTGTTGTCCTACATCGCCGAGCATGTGCTTGGGCTGCCGAGGTCGTATTGAGTCAGTCCCTCCCGCTCGCCGACCTCCTCGTCGTCTCGCTGGAGCAGGCGGTCGCCGCGCCGATGTGCACGTGCCGGCTCGCGGACGCCGGCGCGCGCGTCATCAAGATCGAGCGGCCGGAGGGCGATTTCGCGCGCGGCTATGACGATCTGGTGCACGGCGAGTGCAGCTATTTCGTCTGGCTCAACCGCGGCAAGGAATTGGTCGTGCTCGATCTCGGCAAAGCCGGCGATCGAGCGTTGCTCGGCGCCATGCTGGAGCGCGCCGACGTGTTCGTGCAGAATCTGAAATCCGGCGCGGTCGAGAAACTCGGCTTTCCCATCGCGCAATTGCGGCGCGAGCATCCGCGGCTGATTTGTTGCTCGATATCCGGTTTTGGCGAGAGCGGGCCGCTGGCGCGGCGCAAAGCCTACGACATGCTGATCCAGGCCGAATCCGGGCTCGCCTCGATCACCGGCACCGCCGAACCGGCGCGTGTCGGCGTTTCCGTCGTCGATATCGCCTCCGGCATGGATGCCTACGAGGCGATCCTCGAAGCGCTGATCGCGCGCGGAAAAACCGGCGAGGGCGCGACGCTGTCGATCTCGATGTTCGACGCCATGGCCGACTGGATGACGGTGCCGCTGTTGCAGGAGGAAGCCGGCGTGCCGCCGCAGCGCATGGGCCTCGCCCATACTTCGATCTCGCCCTATGGCGCATTCAAAAGCCGCGACGGCGTCGCCATTCTCATTTCCATCCAGAGCGATCGCGAATGGCGCGTGCTGGCGGAAAAGGTGCTGGACGATGCCGCGCTGGCGGCCGATCCGGCCTTTGCCACCAATGTCGAACGGGTCAAACGCCGCAGCGAAACCGACGGCAGGGTCGCCAAAACCTTCGCTGCGCTCGATGCCGACGCGCTCGAACAAAGGCTCAGCCTTGCCGACATCGCTTTTGCCCGCGTCAATGGGCCGGCTGAGCTGGCGCGGCATCCGCATCTGCGCCGCATCACCATCGGCACGCCGAGCGGGCCGGTGTCCTATCCGGCGCCGGCGGAGCAGCGCGCTTCGGCGGTGCGGCGCTACGGCCCGGTGCCGGCGCTCGGCCAGCATACCGAGACGGTGCGCGCGGAATTTTTGGCGGCTACAATCAACGCGAAATGACAGGGAGAACGTCCATGGACATCGGTTTCATCGGTCTCGGCAATATGGGCGCGCACATGACGCGACGCCTGGTCGAGGCCGGGCACAAGGTCTTCGTCTACGACACCCGCCAGGAAGCGATCGGCGAACTCGCCGCGCGCGGCGCGGTGGCGGCGCGCTCGCCCCGGGAAGTGGCCGACGTCGCCGAGACGGTGATGGCGAGCCTGCCGACGCCCGACATCGTGCTCAAGGTCGCCACCGGGCCTGACGGCGTGATCGAAGGCAAAAAGGTGCGCCGCTTTGTCGATCTGTCGACCACCGGCTCGGTGATGGCGCAGCGCATATTCAAACTGCTGGCGGCGAAGAACATCGTGCAGATCGATGCGCCGGTCTCCGGCGGCGTCAAGGGCGCGGAAAAAGGCACGGTCGCGGTGATGGCGTCCGGCCCGCGCGCCGACGTCGAGGCGGTCGAGCCGGCGCTCAAGGTCATCGGCAAATTTTTTTACATCGGCGAGAAGCCGGGCGCCGGGCAGACGATGAAGCTCTGCAACAACGTGCTCTCCGCCGCGGCGATGGCCGCGACATCGGAATCGATGGTGATGGGCGTCAAGGCGGGTCTCGATCCACGCATCATGATCGACGTCATCAATGCCAGCTCGGGGCGCAGCACCGCGAGCGAGCAGAAATTCCCCGAGGTCGTCATCCCGCGCAAGTTCAATCAGGGATTTACGGCGGGGCTGATGATGAAAGACGTCAACCTGTTCGTCACCGAAGCCAAAGCGCTCGGCGTGCCGATCGAAGTCTGCGAGGCGGTCGCCGCATTGCTCAAGCTGACCTGCGACGAGATCGGGCCGGACAAGGACATCACCACCATCGTGCAGCCGATCGAGCACCGCGCCGGCGTCGAGGTGCGCGCGCCGAAGGCGTAATCAACTCTACCGTCATTGCGAGCCAACGGGCCCGGCCCGAAGTGGCGGCCCGATGACAGGCTCCGCGAAGCAATCCAGCGCGGCGGTGAGGCTGCCCTGGATTGCTTCATCACTTCGCTCCTCGCAATGATGTTGCGAAAAACATCATTAGATCAATAACTTATTGAAAAGCGATTTTGTGTGATGGCGATCACTTCGCTGGCGCAGCAATTCGCTATTCTGCCATGAACGCCGGACCGCAGGAGAACATCATGTCGAAGACCATACAGACGACGCATACGGGTTTTACGCGGTTTCTCAGCCGCTTCGGCCGCAGCATCGACATCGACCGGCGCGACACTTTGCATCGCACCGAGTGGCGTCCCAGCCGCTGGCCGGACACCGACGTGAGCACCCGAGGGCGTTGAATTTGAGGATTTGGTTTCGGACGTCATCGGGTGAAGTCTCGGTCCCCAGCCCCATCGCCCGCTCTGACGTCCAAGGGGTGGCACTCGGTCCCCCATACACCCCGGTGGCCCTGGAACGGGTCAACTTAGCCCGCTCGGACGAAACGGTCCGGGCGGGCTTTTACTTTATCGAATTCTGCCGCATGCTTTGGCCGCCGCTCGGGAACGGCCTCCAGGAAAAGCGATTTCACGGTGGCGTCCGACATGCCCCTCGTGCCTCCCATGCCCCCGACCCGTAGCAATCCGAGCCTGCTGTCCGGCTTGCCCGAGCATCTGTCGGCAAACCTGTTTACCAGAGCGACACCGGCCAAGCTAAGCGCCGACGAGGTGTTGTTCATGGAAGGCGATGCCGGCGACGGCTGCTATCGGGTCGAAGAGGGACTGCTGAAAGTCACCATGATGTCGCGCGCCGGCGGCGAACGCATTCTCGCTTTCCTCGGCAAGGGCGCCATCGTCGGCGAACTGTCGATCATCGACGGCCTGCCGCGTTCGGCCTCGGTGGTTGCGGTACGCGACGCGTCGTTGAGTTTTCTCAGTCGCTCGGCTTTCGAGGATTTTGCGCAAAAGCATCCCGAAGTCTACAAATCGCTGGTCACGCTGATTGCCGCGCGGTTGCGTGAAACCGACGCGGTGGTCGCAGCCGGGAGTTTCTTGCCGCTGCGCGGCCGGGTCGCCTGCACGCTGCTCGAACTGGCGCAGGATTTCGGTCAGGACGTCGGCGCCGGCCGCATCGTCATCCGCCAGAAGATCGGTCAGAGTGACCTCGCCGCCATGGCCGGCATCGCGCGCGAGAATGTCAGCCGCATCCTCAATGACTGGAAGCGGCGCAAGCTGGTCAGCCGGCTGTCCGGCTATTATTGCCTAGAAAACAAGGCGCAGCTGCAAAACGAAGCCGAGCTATAGCGGCGTCCCGCCCGTTCCGGCCGCCCTACCGCCCGCGCCAAAGCCCCGCTACAAGCGCTGCCATGAAAACGCCCCGGCTTGCCGACTTCCGCCGCATCGTCGTGAAGGTCGGCTCCTCGCTTCTGGTCGATGCACAAGCCGGCGGGCTCAATGAAAGTTGGCTCGCCTCGCTGACGGCCGACCTTGCCGGCCTGCACGGTGGCAAGCGCGATCTGCTCGTGGTCTCCTCGGGCGCCATCGCGCTTGGCCGCGCCGTGCTCAAACTGCCGGCGGGCCGGCTCGAACTCGAGGACAGCCAGGCCGCCGCAGCGGTCGGTCAGATCGCGCTGGCGCGCACCTGGACCGAGGCATTGTCGCGGCACGGCATCACCGCCGGCCAGGTGCTGGTGACGCTCGGCGACACCGAAGAGCGGCGGCGCTACCTCAACGCGCGCTCGACCATCGACACGCTGCTCGACTGGCGCGCGGTGCCGGTGATCAACGAGAACGACACGGTTGCGACCACCGAAATTCGCTACGGCGACAATGACCGGCTCGCCGCGCGCGTCGCCACCATGGTGAGCGCCGATCTGTTGGTGCTGTTGTCCGACATCGACGGCCTCTACGACGCGCCGCCGGGTACGGCCGCGAGTGCGCATCATGTGCCTGTTGTCGAGCGGGTCACGCCGGAGATCGAGGCCATGGCGGGCGCAGCGGGATCGGACCTGTCGCGCGGCGGCATGCAGACCAAGATCGAAGCGGCGAAAATCGCCACCGCCGCCGGCACCCACATGGTCATCGCCTCCGGGCGCGTCGAGCATCCGCTCGAGGCGATCGCCAAGGGCGCGCGCTGCACCTGGTTTCTCACCACCGGCAATCCGGTGACGGCGCGCAAAAAATGGATCGCGGGCTCGCTCGAACCCAAAGGCACGCTGACCATCGATGCCGGCGCCATCTCGGCGCTCCGCCGCGGCAACAGCCTGTTGCCGGTCGGCGTGATGCGGGTGGAGGGCGACTTCGCGCGCGGCGATGCGGTGATTATCCGGGGCCCTGACGGCGCCGAGGTCGGGCGGGGCTTAAGCGCCTATGACGCCGAGGATGCGGTCAAGATCAAGGGCCGCGCGTCGGCCGATATCGAGCCGATCCTGGGTTTTTCCGGCCGGGCGGAAATGATCCACCGCGACGATCTGGTCGTCGGCTTGGGATAGCCGGATGCACACAAAAATGATGAACCCCGGCCGCTAAGGCGGCCGGGGTTCCACGCCGGGTGATTGAGGGTGAGGGGCTGGGGGGCTTCGCCCGGCGCGTGCCTTATTAACTGCGTTGTTGGCGCGAGGTTCCGCGTCCAGCCATAATTTTTTTCGCTCTGGCGGGACGGCGTTTCCCGCCATTTTGGGCCTGACTCTGGCTGCGGTTCCGCGACCGGCGCCGCGCCCGGGGCGAGGCCGGACCGCTGAAATTGCCGCCGAAATCGACCGCGGCGTTGGCGCCAAGATCGATGCGCTGGCCGCCCGGCAACACCACATATCGCGAAAACACGCGCAAATGACCGTTTTCGCCGCCGCTTCCCTCCACCACATAGGTCGTGCCAATGGGAAAGCGCTTGGGCAGACCGCGCGGCCTCTCTGACAAATGCATGACACCCTCTCGTTTGTGCAATCCGGTACCGCAACACCACGCGGTCAGTTGAGGTTCCTCCAGTTCTATGACGAGCCCGCGAACGCTGTGGATTGCTGTGGGCATCTCCGCCGAGGAAGCCGCCTCGCCGGTTCCGGCCGAACATGATAGGACGTTGCCGAACGTAAGGCAGATCAAGGCCATGAGAACTCCCATGAACGCCCCGCTCAACGCGGTTCCAGATTCTGGAAAGCTTTCCGGAAAGCTTGAAGCCACCATGCGCGAAATCGGCCGTGAAGCGCGCAAGGCGGCGCACACGCTGGCGCTCGCTCCGGCGGCGCAGAAGAACCGCGCGCTCGCCGCCATGGCAAAAGCGATCCGCAGTTCGCGCGCAAGAACCCTCGCCGCCAATGTGGAGGATCGGGCTGAAGCGAAGTCGGCCGGCGCCACGCCGGCTTTTCTCGACCGGCTGTCGCTCGACGCCAAGGGCATCGAGGCGATGGCGGAAGGCCTCGACGTGATCCGTAAACTGAAGGATCCGGTCGGTACCGTGCTGGCGTCCTGGCGGCGGCCCAACGGCATGCGCATCGAGCGCGTGCGGGTGCCGCTCGGCGTCGTCGGCGTAATCTACGAGAGTAGGCCGAACGTCACCGCGGACGCCGGCGCGCTCTGCCTCAAGGCCGGCAATGCCGCGATCCTACGTGGCGGTTCGGAGAGCTTTCGTACGTGCCGCACGATCCATGCCGCGCTGGTCGAAGGGCTTACCGAGGTTGGATTGCCGGCGGCCGCGATCACATTCATTCCGACACGCGATCGCGAGGCGGTCGGCATGATGCTCGCCGGACTCGACGGCTCAATTGACGTGATCGTGCCGCGCGGCGGCAAAAACCTGGTCGGGCGGGTGCAGACCGAGGCGCGCGTGCCGGTGTTCGCCCATCTCGAGGGCGTCTGCCACGTCTATGTCGACGGCAAGGCCAAGCTCGCCATGGCCAAATCGATCGTGCTCAACGCCAAAATGCGCCGCACCGGCGTATGCGGCGCCGCCGAGACCCTGTTGGTCGATCGCGCCGGCGCGGCAAAGCTGCTCAAGCCGCTCATCGCCATGCTGATCGACGCCGGCTGCGAGATCCGCGGCGATGCCGCGGTCCAGGCCGTCGATGCCCGCGTCAAGCCGGCCAGCAAAGCCGATTGGTCGACCGAATATCTCGACGCCATCCTGACCGCGGGCGTGGTCGACGGAGTCGATGCCGCGATCGCGCATATCGAGCGCTACGGTTCGCATCACACCGACGCGATCGTCACCGAAGACAAGAAAGCGGCGGAAGAATTCTTGCGCGAAGTGGATTCGGCCATCGTTCTGCATAACGCATCGACCCAGTTCGCTGACGGCGGCGAATTCGGCTTCGGCGCGGAAATCGGCATCGCCACCGGGCGGCTGCACGCGCGCGGTCCGGTCGGGGTCGAGCAACTCACCAGTTTCAATTACCGCGTCCGCGGCAGCGGGCAGACGCGGCCATAATCCCCTCCGGTAGCGAGGGGCGGCGGACGTGGGAGGGGGATCTATCCGGGCCATGAACTGCGAGTTCCCTCTTGCGCGCCTCGCGGCTGCCGAAAGGCTGGGCGGAAAAGGCCGCATCATCCTGCCGCCCTATGCGCGCGGCATGCGCATCGGGCTATTCGGCGGCACGTTCGATCCGCCGCACGCGGCACACCGCGCCGCCACTTTGCTGGCGATGCGGCGGCTCGGCCTCGATCGAGTGTGGTGGCTGGTTACGCCCGGCAATCCGCTGAAGGATACCCAAGGCCGGGCGCCGCTCGCCGAGCGGCTCGCTGCCGCGCGCGCGCTGGCGCACCACCCGCGCATCGACGTCACCGATTTCGAAGCCGCGCTCGGCACCAATTACACCTACGCGACGATCAGCTACCTGGTGCGACGCTGCAGCGGCGTGCATTTCGTCTGGATCATGGGCGCGGATAATCTGCGCCACTTCCATCGCTGGCAGCGCTGGCGCGACATCGCGCGGCTGGTTCCGATCGCGGTCGTCGATCGGCTCGGGCCGAGCCTTTACTCGACGGCGGGCATCGCTGGCGGGGCGCTGGCCTGGGCGCGCCTTCCCGAAGCGGCGGCCAAGGCGCTGGCACTGCGAAAACCGCCGGCCTGGATCTATCTGCACGGTCTCAAGTCGCCGCTGTCGTCGACGGTCTTGCGCGCGGCGCGCGCCTTGCAACGCAACTAGTGCGATAAATCGGCCAGTTTGCCGCGCGCCTGGATGACATTTGTTTGAAGCAAAGTGGTTGAAACTATTAACTGGGCATGACTATCTTAACGGGCGAGCCCCGGATTCGGTGGCTAGGGCCGATCAGGAGCGAAGCAAGCTGAAATCAGGAGCGAAAGGATAAGGCACCCTGTCCACAGTAGTAATCTCCCGGGCCGAACGTCGCGCGCCCGAAGCGGTCTCCAGAATGCGTCTTGACGCCGAGGAGATCCTCAAACTGGTCCTCTCCCGCCTCGACGACATGAAGGCCGAGGACACCCTCACCATCGATCTTCGAGATAAATCTTCAATCGGCGACTACATGGTCGTGTCCTCCGGCCGGTCGCAGCGCCATGTCGGATCGGTGGCCGACAGGGTCATCGAGGATTTGCACAAAGCCGGCGTTTGCGCCCATGTCGAGGGCACCCCGCATTGCGATTGGGTGCTGATCGACGCGGGCGACGTCATCGTTCACGTCTTCCGTCCCGAAGTTCGAGGGTTCTACAATCTCGAAAAGATGTGGCTCGGCGGACGGCCGGCGCGGCGCGCGAGTTAGTTCGCTCGCGACATAAATTTCCTCACCCTGAGGTGCGCGGCGACGCCGCGCCTCGAAGGGTGCGGCCGAAGTGTCGGGGCCTTTCATCCTTCGAGGCTCGCTTGCGCTCGCACCTCAGGATGAGGAACGCAGGTCCCAGCCATGCGCATCGTCATCACCGCCGTCGGCCGTCTCAAGCAAGGTCCCGAGCGCGAGCTCGCCGAAACTTATCGCAAGAACGCGGCGAAGATCGGACGCGGCTTCGGCCTGCGTGACATCGAAATCGTCGAAATTCGCGAGAGCCGCGCCGGCGATGCCGAGCGGCGGCGCACCGAGGAATCGATCGCCATCGCCAATGTCATTCCCGACCGCGCCATGATCGCCATGCTCGACGAGCGCGGCGACAATCTCGACAGCGCGGCGCTGGCGGGCCTGTTGCGCAAATGGCGCGAGGAAGACCGGCCGGCGGCATGCTTTATCATCGGCGGCGCCGACGGCCTGGCGCAAAGCCTGCGCGAGCGCGCCAACCTCAAGCTCGCCTTCGGCGCCGCGACCTGGCCGCATCAACTCGTCCGCATCATGCTGTTGGAGCAGCTTTACCGCGCCGGCACGATCCTGGCCGGTCATCCGTATCATCGAGGCTAGCGCGCTGTTAACGATCGGTAATCCGGCTTCACCCGATTGTGACGCCGCGGGCCGGGCGGCGTCTTATTCCGGTCCTAAGCTTGCCTGCATTATGCTGTTTGTCTTGCCTTCCTGAGGCCTGCGTTTACCCTTGAACACGATGATTCTCCGACGGTCGAGCCGAACCGATCCGCGCCAAATGCTCGGTTCGACCGTGCTCGGCTCGGCTCTGGCTTTTGTGCTGCCGCTTGGCGCCGATCTCGGAGCCACTTCAGCCGCCTTCGCGCAAGCGCCGTTGAAGGTAGCCCCGGCAGGACAGCCGGCCGCCCAAACGGCACCGCCCCAATCTCCAGCGCCGCCGGCTGCAGGTCCGCAAACCGGCGCGGATGCGCTGAAGGCACACGATCAGGAACTCAACGCCGCGCTCGCCCGCCAGCGCGAGTCGTCGCAAAATCAGGCCGGGCTCCGCGTCGAGATCGACGCGTTGAGCGCGGACCACCGCAAGTTCAATCAGCAACTGATCGACACCGCGGCGCGCATCCGCGACGTCGAAGCCAATATCGACGCGACGCAGGCGCGCCTTGCGCCGCTCGACCAGCAGGAACAGCTCTTTCAAAAATCGCTCGACGAGCGCCGCGGCGTGATCGTCGAAATCCTGGCGGCATTGCAGCGCGTCGGGCGGCAGCCGCCGCCGGCGCTTTTGGTGCGGCCGGAAGATGCCTTGCCGGCGGTGCGCACCGCGATCACGCTCGGCGCGGTGCTGCCGGAAATGCGCACCGAGGCCGACGCCTTGGCCGGCGATCTGTCCGATCTGTTGGGCGTGCGCAAGGAAATCGCCGACCAGCGCGACCAGCTCGCCCGCGATCTCGATCAACTCGGCCGCGATCAGTTGCGCATGAGCGTCCTCATCGACCAGCGGCAGAAGCGCCAGGCCGCGGCCGAACAGGAGCTCACTGACGAGCAACAGCGCGCCGCCGATCTGGCGCATCAGGTCGACAGCATCAAGGACCTCATCACCAGGCTCGAATCGAACCTCGATCCGGCAACGCGCGCGGCGCTCGATTCCAATCGCTCAATCGAGCAGGACGCGACGCGGCCCGACCTCGCCGCGCTCGGCGACCCCGGCCGCCTGGCGCCGGCCGTTGCCTTTGCCGACATGCACGGGCGCCTGCGTTTACCGGTAAATGGCGCCCGAATCCGCGAATTTGGCGGTTCCGACGGCGCCGGCGGAACCCAAAAGGGCCTGTCCATCGCCGCCCGGCCCGGTGCGCAAATTACCTCGCCGTGTGACGGCTGGGTGGTTTACGCCGGCACGTTTCGGAGCTATGGGCAACTCTTGATACTGAACGCGGGCGGCGGGTATCATGTCCTCTTAGCGGGGATGGATCGGATTTCTGTCGATCTTGGTCAGTTCGTGCTAACCGGTGAACCGGTAGCGGTGATGGGTGACGGATCGCAAGCTTCGGCGGCCGTCGTGACCGAACCCAAGCAGCCTGTACTCTATGTGGAGTTCCGCAAGGACGGCACTCCCATCGATCCCAGCCCATGGTGGGCGACTAACGAAGGTGAGAAGGTTCGCGGATGATGCGCAAGACTTCCCTGATTTTCCTCGGTGCGCTGGCCGGCGTCGCCGCGACTCTGGCGGTGACCCAGCCCCACGCACTGTCGTTCGACTCGGCGGCGCGAGCGTCGGCCTCGGACACCTACCGGGAGCTCAATCTCTTCGGTGACGTTTTCGAGCGCGTGCGCGCCGACTATGTCGAGAAGCCCGACGACTCACAGCTCGTCGAATCGGCGATCAACGGCATGCTGGCCGGGCTCGATCCGCATTCGAGCTACATGGACCCGAAGAGCTTCCGCGACATGCAAGTGCAGACCCGCGGCGAATTCGGCGGGCTCGGCATCGAAGTCACCATGGAGGACGGCCTCGTCAAGGTCGTCGCCCCGATCGACGATACCCCGGCGGCCAAAGCCGGCGTCATGGCCAACGACATCATCACCAAGCTCGACGACGAGCAGGTGCAGGGGCTCAGCCTCAATCAGGCCGTCGACAAGATGCGCGGCCCGGTGAACACCAAGATCAAGCTCACCATCATGCGCAAGGGTTCCGACAAGCCGATCGAAGTGACGATCGTGCGCGACGTGATCCGCGTGAAGTCGGTGCGCTCGCATGCCGAGGGCGATGACATCGCCTATATCCGCATCACGCAGTTCAACGAGCAGACGACCGATGGCCTCAAGCAGGCGATCGACGATCTCAACACCCAGCTCGGCGCCGACAAGATCAAGGGCTACGTGGTCGATCTGCGCAACAATCCGGGCGGACTGCTCGACCAGGCGATTTCGGTGTCCGATACGTTCCTCGACAAGGGCGAGATCGTGTCGACGCGAGGCCGCAATCCGGAAGAGACCCAGCGCTTTAACGCGCGGCCAGGCGATATGACCAAGGGCAAGCCGGTGATCGTGCTGATCAACGGCGGCTCGGCTTCGGCTTCGGAAATCGTCGCCGGCGCGTTGCAGGATCACAAGCGCGCGACGCTGATCGGCACGCGCTCGTTCGGCAAGGGCTCGGTGCAGACGATCATTCCGCTCGGCGCCGGCAACGGCGCGCTGCGGCTGACCACGGCGCGCTACTACACGCCGTCGGGCCGGTCGATCCAGGCCAAGGGCATCACGCCGGACATCGAGGTGCTCCAGGACGTGCCGGATGACTTGAAGTCGCAGACCGATACCAAAGGCGAAGCGTCGCTGCGCGGTCATCTAACCGGCGATGCAGGCCCCGAGGAGTCCGGCTCGCAATCCTACGTGCCGCCGGACGAGAAGGACGACAAGGCGCTGCACATGGCGCTCGATCTGCTGCGCGGAACGGCGAGCAACGCCAACTTCCCGCCGAACCCGAAGGCCGCGGTGCCCAACTAGGGCACAGCGCTTCTTTGCTATCGACCAGTCGGGGCGGCCTTGGGCCGCCCCGATTTTTTGCGGGCTAAGGCCTTGGCGCAGGCCAAAAATCCTGCTCCCGGCGCGCGGCCTATTGGGCGCCGTGTTACACTGCCCCGCATGATTCGCGGCGGCATGACCCCCAACGACATGACCCCCAAGACTTGTCCTCAAAGACACGAGCTCGGACGCGTCCATGACGGCGGATGATCTGAGCGCACCGCTTGGCCTGCAATCCAAGCGGCGCCGGCGCAAGATCAAGATCCCGGTCCCGCAAATCATTGCCGGCGTGCTGGCGCTGTTTCTCGGCGTGTTCGTGCTGTGGGCGGTGGTGGCGGACGATCCGTTCGGCGGCGAACCGGTCGCCGTCATCCCGGCCAATCTGCAGCTCGCGGCGAAACCACCCGATGCTCCCGGCGCCCCGCCGCCGCCGACCGCTTTGGCCGACGCCTCCCAGAATCATGACACGCAGGCCGCGGCGCCCGCACCGCCGGCCGCGCCGAACGTGCCGGCCAACAGCACCACCGTCACCATTATCGACGGCAAGACCGGCGCCAAGGAAGATGTCTTGGTTCCGGCGCCAGTCAACAACGCCGCGACGCCGACGCCGACGCCGGCCAACTTGGCGGCGCCGCCCGGCGCGGCAGGTCCGGCGGGCGCTGCCGTGCTCGATCCGAAATTCGCCGAGATGACCACCCACGGCGCCGTGCCGAAAATCGCCGCCGACGGCACCCGCCCGGCGGACGCCTTCGCGCGGCCGGTGCAGCCCATTCCCGGCAAGCCCGACGCGCCGCGCATCGCGCTCATCGTCGGCGGGCTTGGCGTGAGCACCAGCGAAACCGCGGATGCCATCGCCAAACTTCCGGGGCCGGTGACACTCGGCTTCGTGCCCTACGGCACCGATGTCGCGGCGCTGGTGGCGCGCGCACGCAACGGCGGCCACGAGGTCCTGCTGCAAGTGCCGATGGAGCCGTTCCAATATCCCGACAACGATCCCGGCCCGCAAACGCTGCTGACGTCGCTCACGCCGGCGCAAAATATCGATCGGCTGTACTGGCTGATGAGCCGGTTCGGCAGCTATGTCGGCCTCATCAATACGATGGGCGCGCGCTTCACCGCGTCCGAACCGTCATTCGCGCCGATCCTGCACGAGACCGCCAAACGCGGCCTGATTTTTGTCGACGACGGCTCCAACCCGCGAAGCGTTGCCGGCCGCGTTGCCGGGGCCAACAATCTGCCGTTCGCCCGCGCCGATGTGATCCTCGATTCGGTTCCCACCGCCGGCGATATCGATAGCGCGCTGCGCCGGCTGGAAATGACGGCGCGCGAGCGCAGCGTCGCGGTCGGCTTTTCGTCGGCGCTGCCGGTATCGATCGACCACATCGCCAAATGGGCCAAGGAAGCACAAAGTCGCGGTTTGCTTTTGGTCCCGATCAGTGCGGTCGCGAACAAAGCGAAGCAGAGCTGATGGCGGGTATCAGGACACGGGAATCAGGGATCAGGTTTTATTGGAATTCCTGATACCCGATTGCTGATAACCTGATCCCTGACATGCGCTTTGAAGATCTCCCCTACCGGCCCTGCGTCGGCGTGCTGCTGCTCAATCGCGACGGCCTTGCTTTTATCGGCCGGCGCATCGAGGGGCCCGAGCACATCGATCTCACCCATGTCTGGCAGATGCCGCAGGGCGGCATCGATCCCGGCGAAGAACCGTGGCCGGCGGCAAAGCGGGAACTACGCGAGGAGACTAGCGTCCGCTCGGTCGAACGCATCGGCGAGATTGCGGACTGGCTCAAATACGACATTCCGCGCGACATCGTCGGCCAACCCTGGAAAGGCAAATTTCGCGGCCAGACGCAAAAATGGTTCGCGATGCGCTTTACCGGGGCGGACAGCGAAATCGACGTCGCGCATCCCGATGGCGCAGCCGAAGCGGAATTTTCGGCGTGGCGGTGGGAGCCATTGCAGAGCGTTCCCGACCTCGTCGTGCCGTTCAAGCGCGCGGTTTATGAGCGCGTGGTCCGCGAGTTCGGGCCGCTGGCAAAAACGCAAGGCCGCTAATTCGGCTCGACAGCAAACGGGCCGATGGCGATCACGTGGCAGGACTGATCCTGCTTGGCACAATCGACCATGGCGCCATCGACCGCCGCCTGCTCGTTCGCGGCCTTGAGCGCGACGCCGGCTTGCCCGCCGGAGCCGGCCGCGACCGCGCTCCAGCCGCTACTATTGGCAAGCCGCTGCGCGAGGCCATCACGCAACGCCGGAGCGATGGCGCTGGTGCTCGCCGCCTGGAAAAAGCCGACCGCTTTCATCGTCTTGGGAACCGGCACGACAAAATCATTGTCCACGGCGGCGACCAGGCAAGGAACACCGGCACTATTGCCGCAGATTTCGAGCACCCTGCGCACCGCCTCATCGGCCAATTCCTGAGCGAGCACGAAAAAGAAACCGCCGAGCGGGCCGAGCGCCAGCGCCTTCGACGCGCGCGCCGGCAGATAATTGTTCGCAACGCGCGTCTTGCCCTCGTCGCGTAGCAGCGGGACGTCGGCGGCAACGAACGGGCTTACAGTCGATGGATCGCGCGTGACCCACGGCTGCGGCGGCACCGGCGGGCGGCCGTGCGTGTATACGACCGTGTTGCCGACGGCATAGAGCTCGCATTTTCGCGCCTGCGGCAGCGCGTCGGCGCGCTTCTGGCACATATCGAGCGCCAGGCTCTCCGCGGTCGCGTCGTCGGCCTGGCCGGTGCTGAAGCCGATGGGCGCGGTGGAGATCGCGAGCGCCTTGTGATCGGCCGCCGGCAAGTAAGCACTGCGAACCGCTTCCCGCGCGCGATCGGGAATAAACGGGATCGTTTCCGGCACCAAGGTTGCGCTGCTGCTCGCGGCGGGTGCGGCCGGCGCGGCGGCCGGCGCCGGTGCGGCTATCGGTGCCGCGGGCGCCGATGCTGCCGGAGGCGAACTCAGCTGGCTTGTCACTTGCGGCGCGCTTTGCCGGCCGAATGTCAGATAAGCGAACGCGGCGATGCCCAAAACGGCTACGCAGGCCACCGCGACGGCGATGGGCACGACTGGGCTTGCGGATTTCTTTGCGGACTTGCGCGCCGCGGCTCCGCCGCGGGCATCATCGGAGCGCATTTCGATGTGATAGGCGTGCACCGGGGTTGGGATGTTCTTGACTTGCTGTTCGCCGATATCGGCGAATTGCACGGACAATTTGTTCGCCACCTGCTCGTGCACGGTGCGCGAAATGCAGATGCCGCCGACCGGCGCTATGCCTTCGAGCCGCGCCGCGATATTGACGCCGTCGCCCAACAGATCGCCGTCGCGCTCGACCACGTCGCCGACCGTGATGCCGATGCGGAAGCTCATTTGCCGGCTCGGCGGATAGGCCATGTTGCGCGTGCGCAGGCTTTCCTGAATGTCGATGGCGCAACGCACCGCCTCGACCGCGCTGGAAAATTCGGCGAGCACCGCGTCGCCCGCAGTGTTGAAAATGCGCCCGCCGGCCCGCGCGATGAAGTCGTCCATCACCTCGCGATAGGACGCCAGCCGCCGCAGCGTTTCCTCTTCGTCCTCGGCGACAAGCTTGCTGTAGCCGGCGACGTCGGCAGCGAAAATGGCCGCAATTTTTCTTTTCATGAAAACCTGCCGCACCGGATTCGAGGCGACGAAGAATGCCTGAGCCGTGCGGTAGCTTGCAACCGCCCGGGCGCCCGCAAGGGTATCAGGTCACCAGCGAATGGCCGGAATAAGTCCGGCCAAAAGCGTGCTGTGCCGCGCGCTAGGACGCCAGCGCGGCTTGCAACGATTTCAATTGCTCGAGGTGGCGCGCAAGCTTGTCGCGCTCGGCGTCATCCTTGGCATCGGCGACGTCTTCCTCGGTATCTTTGATCTTGTCGGCAAGGAGCGCCATGTCGAAACCTTCGCGCGGCACCGCTTTGTCGGCCAGCACGGTAAGACCCGCCGGGCTGACTTCGGCAAACCCGCCGATGACCACCACCGGCTCGCGCTTGCCGTCGCGAAAGATGGTCACGATGCCCGGACACAATGTCGTCACCAGCGGCGCGTGACCGGGCAGGATGCCCATATCGCCTTCGGCGCCGGGCAAATCCACCTGATCGACGTCGCCGGAGAACAGCACGCTTTCCGGTGAGACGAATTCGAGATGCAGGTCCGCCATATCGCTACGCCGCCTCGGCGAGTTTCTTGCCCTTTTCGACCGCCTGATCGATGGTGCCGACCATGTAGAACGCAGCCTCGGGCAGATGATCGTATTTGCCTTCGCACAGGCCCTGGAAGCCGCGGATGGTGTCGGCGAGATCGACAAAGACGCCGGGCGAGCCGGTGAACACTTCGGCGACATGGAACGGCTGCGACAGGAAGCGTTCGATTTTGCGCGCGCGGGCCACCGTCAGCTTGTCCTCTTCGGACAGTTCGTCCATGCCGAGGATGGCGATGATGTCTTGCAGCGCCTTGTAGCGCTGCAGAATCTGCTGCACCCGGCGGGCCACCGCATAATGCTCCTCGCCGACGATGGTCGCGGACAGCATGCGCGACGTCGAGTCGAGCGGATCGACCGCCGGATAGATGCCTTTCTCGGCAATCGAGCGCGACAGCACCGTGGTGGCGTCGAGATGCGCGAACGAGGTCGCCGGCGCCGGATCGGTGAGATCGTCGGCCGGCACATAGATCGCCTGCACCGACGTGATCGAGCCTTTGTTGGTGGTGGTGATGCGCTCCTGCAACGCGCCCATATCGGTGGCGAGCGTCGGCTGATAGCCGACGGCGGAAGGAATGCGGCCAAGCAGCGCCGACATTTCCGAGCCGGCCTGGGTGAAGCGGAAGATGTTGTCGACGAAGAACAGCACGTCCTGGCCCTGGTCGCGGAAATATTCGGCGACCGTCAGTCCCGACAAGCCGACGCGGGCGCGCGCTCCGGGCGGCTCGTTCATCTGGCCATAGACCAGCGCGCATTTCGAGCCCTCGACCGAGCCCTTGTGCGGATCCTTGTTGACGCCGGACTCGATCATCTCGTGATAGAGGTCGTTGCCCTCGCGGGTGCGCTCGCCGACACCGGCGAATACCGAATAGCCGCCGTGCGCCTTGGCGATGTTGTTGATCAATTCCATGATGATCACTGTCTTGCCGACGCCGGCGCCGCCGAACAGGCCGACCTTGCCGCCCTTGGCATAGGGCGCGAGCAGATCGACGACCTTGATGCCGGTGATCAGGATCGCGGCCTCGGTCGATTGATCGGTGTAGCTCGGCGCTTCCTGATGGATGGCGCGCGTTTCCTGGTGCGGGATCTTGCCGGCTTCGTCGACCGGCTCGCCGACCACGTTCATGATGCGCCCGAGCGTGCCGGCGCCGACCGGCACCAGGATCGGTTCGCCGGTGTCGGTCACTTCCTGGCCGCGCACCAGGCCTTCGGTGATATCCATGGAGATGGTCCGCACCGTCGACTCGCCGAGATGCTGGGCGACTTCGAGCACCAGACGGTTGCCCTGATTGGTGGTTTCCAGCGCGTTGAGGATTGCCGGCAGATGATCCTCGAAATGCACGTCGACGACGGCGCCGATGACTTGGGTGATTTTTCCGACTTTGCTGGCCATCATGGTCCTCTTACAAATTGGTTCACAGCGCCAAATGTTCTTTACAGAGCTTCCGCGCCGGAGATGATCTCGATCAGTTCCTTGGTGATCATCGCCTGGCGGGTGCGGTTGTAGGTGAGCGTCTGCTTGCGGATCATCTCGCCGGCATTGCGCGTGGCGTTGTCCATTGCCGACATCTGCGCGCCGTAGAACGATGCGGCATTCTCCATCAGCGCGCGAAAAAGCTGCACCGCGACGTTGCGCGGCAATAGCTCATGCAAGATGTCCTCGGCGTCCGGCTCGAACTCGTAGACCGCGCCGCCGAGCGCATCGGCGGCCTTCTTGTCGAACACCGGCGGGATGATCTGCTGCGCCGTCGGGGTCTGCGCGATCACCGAGCGAAAGCGCGAATAGAACAGCGTGCAGACGTCGAAGGCGAACTGCTTGTCGAACAGATCGATGATCTTTCCCGCGATCATCTCGGCGTTGTCGAAATGCAGCACCCGCACCGAGCGCAGGTCGACCAGTTCGACGATCTGGCTGGCATAGAGCCGGCGCAACTGATCGTAGCCCTTGCGGCCGACGCAGAAGAATTTGACCTCCTTGCCCTCGGCCATCAGCGCGTTGGCGCGCTCGCGGGCAAGCCGCACGATCGCGGTATTGAACGGGCCGCACAGGCCGCGCTCGGCGGTACAGACTAAAAGCAGATGCCGGTCCTCGTTGCCGGTGCCGCGCAAGAGCCGCGGCGTGCTATCGAGCCCGGCGACGCCGGCCGCGATATTGCCGAGCACCGTGTCCATGCGGCTCGCATAGGGCCGCGTGGCTTCCGCCGCCGCCTGGGCGCGGCGCAGCTTCGATGCCGCGACCATCTGCATGGCCTTGGTGATCTTCTGCGTCGCCTTGGTGGCGGCGATGCGGTTGCGCAGGTCTTTGAGCGAGGGCATTGCGTTTTAGTCGTTTCTCTTCATCGTCATGACCGGCCGGCCGTGACGGTGGTTAAGCAAACGTCTTGGCGTAGCCGTCGACGACGCCTTTGAGCTTGCCGGCGGTTGCGTCATCGAGATCGCGCGTCTCGCGGATCGTCTTGAGCATGTCGCCATGCTGGGTGTGCAACAGGCCGAGCAAGCCGTCCTCGAACGCGCGCACGCGATCGACCGGCAGCGGATCGAGGTAGCCGTTGACGCCGGCATAGATGACGCAGACCTGCTCCTCCATGCGCAGCGGCGAGAACTGCGGCTGCTTGAGGAGCTCGGTGAGGCGGGAGCCGCGGTTGAGGAGCCGTTGCGTGGTGGCGTCGAGGTCGGAGCCGAATTGCGCAAACGCCGCCATCTCGCGGTATTGGGCGAGCTCGCCCTTGATGCGGCCGGCGACCTTTTTCATCGCCTTGGTTTGCGCCGAGGAACCGACGCGCGACACCGACAGACCGACATTCACCGCGGGCCGGATGCCCTGATAGAACAGGTCGGTCTCGAGAAAGATCTGGCCGTCGGTGATGGAAATGACGTTGGTCGGAATGTAAGCCGACACGTCGTTGGCCTGGGTTTCGATCACCGGCAGCGCGGTGAGCGAGCCCGCGCCGTGCTCGTCGTTCATTTTCGCCGCGCGTTCGAGCAGCCGCGAATGCAGATAGAACACGTCGCCCGGATAGGCCTCGCGTCCCGGCGGCCGGCGCAGCAACAGCGACATCTGCCGATAGGCGACGGCCTGCTTGGAAAGGTCGTCATAGACGATCACCGCGTGCATGCGGTTGTCGCGGAAATATTCGCCCATGGCGCAGGCGGAAAACGGCGCCAAATACTGCATCGGCGCCGGATCGGACGCGGTGGCGGCGACGACGATCGAATAATCGAGCGCGCCGTTTTCCTCCAGCACCTTGACGAATTGCGCCACCGTCGAGCGCTTTTGCCCGATCGCGACATAGACGCAATAGAGCTTGATCTTCTCGTCGCCGGATTCGTTGACCGATTTCTGATTGAGGATGGTATCGAGCGCGATCGCGGTCTTGCCGGTCTGGCGGTCGCCGATGATCAGTTCGCGCTGGCCGCGGCCGATCGGGATCAGCGCATCGATGGCCTTGAGCCCGGTCGCCATCGGCTCGTGCACCGATTTGCGCGGGATGATGCCGGGCGCTTTGACGTCGACGCGAGCCTTGTGGTCGGCCTTGATCGGGCCCTTGCCGTCGATCGGGTCGCCGAGCGCGTCGACGACGCGGCCGAGCAAGCCCTTGCCGACCGGAACTTCGACGATGGCGCGCGTGCGCTTGACGGTCTGGCCTTCCTTGATCTCGCGGTCGGTGCCGAAGATCACGATGCCGACATTGTCGCTTTCGAGGTTGAGCGCCATGCCTTTGACGCCGCTCTCGAACTCGACCATCTCGCCGGCCTGCACGTTGTCCAGTCCATAGACGCGGGCAATGCCGTCGCCGACCGACAGCACCTGGCCGACCTCAGAAACCTCGGCTTCCTCGCCGAAATTCTTGATCTGCTCTCTAAGAATTGCGGAAATTTCCGCGGCGCGGATATCCATTAGCGGGCCTCTTTCATCGCGTGCCTGATCGCGTTGAGCTTGCTGCGCAACGAAGTATCGACCATGCGGCTGCCGAGCTTGACCACGAGCCCGCCGATGATGGCGGGATCGATCTTGATATTGAGGTCGACGTCCTTGCCGCTGACCGCCCTGAGGGCGGCACGCAGCGCAGACAAATGTTCATCCTTGAGCGGTTCGGCGACGGTGACCTCGGCCGTCGCCTGCCCCTTGTGCAGCGCCACGAGTTCGCGAAAGCCCCGGATCATGTCGCGCACCGCGAACAGGCGGCGGTTCGCGGTCACGAGCCTGAGAAATCTCGCAGTGAGCCCGCCAATGCCGGCGCGCTCCAGCACCGCGTCGAGCGCCTGCAATTGCTCGTCGGTGGAAAACACCGGGCTGCGAACCAGACGGGTCAGATCGGCGCTTTCCGCGGTCAATGCGTCGAAGCGGTCGAGATCCGTCTTCACGGCGTCGATCGCGTTGGTCTCGGCGGCGAGATCGAACAGCGCGGTCGCGTAGCGGCCCGCCATGATGGAAACGATGGGTTCTTCGCTTGCCACTTCGCGTGCTCGCAGGGACTTTAATTTTCAAGGGCTCGGCAGCGGTCCTACCAGACCGGCGCAAGCCCTTGGGATTTAAGCGGGACTTGGACGTTCGCAGACGTCGCAGAAAGCCCTGCGAAACCACGAAAATCGCGAGTTTGCTAACATAGGGCGGAATGCGGTGCAACATAAGGAAATATTGGCAAACCCGCCCTTTTTCGGCCCCGTCAGGAAGCCGGACCGGCGGTTGCATGTTGGCGGATCGCTTCGAGGAAGATCGCGCCATACTGCTTGAGCTTGGCTTCGCCGACGCCATGCACGCCGCTCATCTCCGCTGGCGTTTTCGGCTTGCGCCGCGCCATGTCGATCAAGGTCTTGTCAGCGAACACGACATAGGCCGCAACACGTTGTTCCTTGGCGAGTTCGGAGCGGCGCTTCCGAAGCGCCTCGAACAACGCGGTGTCGCCGTCCGAACCGCCGGCCAAAGCCGCGGCGTTGGCGGCGGCGCGCGCAGTCTTGCGGGTGGCGGGCTTGAGTGTGTCCTTGCGCAGCGTGACCTTGTCGGCGCCGCGGAGCACGCGGCGGCCGGCATCGGTGACCGTCCAGGTGCCATAGCCGGTGATGTCGAGCGCCAAGATTCCGGCGCCATGGAGCTGGCGGAAGATCAAACGCCATTCCTGCTTGCCGAATTCCTTGCCGACACCGAAGGTCGGCAGGCAGTCGTGGCCGAATTTCAGGATCGCGTCGGTACCGTCGCCGATCAGGACATTGGTCAGGTGTTCCGTGCCGAAACGCTCGCCGGTCCGCACGATTGCCGAGAGCGCCTTCTGCGCCGCAATGGTGCCATCGATCACTTCGGCGCCGTCGCAACAGAAGTCGCAATGGCCGCAGGGCTCCGTCGTCTCGCCGAAATGCGCGAGCAGCGTCTGGCGGCGGCAACGCGGCGACTCGCACAGCGAGATGAGCACGTTGAGCCGCTGGCGCTCGACGCGCTTCTGCTCGGCCGAAGAATCGCTGTCGTCGATCTGCAAACGGCGAAGCCGGATGTCGCCCATGCCGTAGAGCGTCAGCGTGTCGGCCGGCAGCCCGTCGCGGCCGGCGCGGCCGATCTCCTGGTAATAGCTTTCGATATTGGCCGGCATGTCGGCGTGCAGCACGAAGCGGACGTCCGGCTTGTCGATGCCCATGCCGAACGCCACGGTGGCGACCATGACGACGCCGTCTTCCTGCAAGAACACATCCTGATTGCGCGAGCGCTCAGACCCCTCCATGCCGGCGTGATAGGGCAACGCCTTGACGCCGCTCTGACGCAGATAGTCGGCGAGCTCCTCGGTCTTGCGCCGCGAACTGCAATAGACGATGCCGTTCTGCCCGCGATGATTTTGGATGAAATCGGCGACCTGCTTGCGGCCGCCTGATTTCGCTGCCATGGCGAGCCGCAGATTGGGCCGATCGAAGCCGTGCACGAACAAAGCCGGCGGACGCTGGAAGAGTTTTGCCAAAATATCCGTGCGCGTGGCGGCATCGGCGGTAGCAGTGAATGCGACCGTCTGCACGCCGCCAAGCGCGGCCTGCGCTGCACTGAGCGCGGCATATTCGGGGCGAAAGTCGTGGCCCCATTGCGAGATGCAATGCGCCTCATCGACCGCCAATAGCGCGACCTTGGCGCGCTTCAACAGATTAAGCGTTTCGGTTTTCAGCAAGCGTTCTGGCGCGACATAAACCAGACGCAATTCGCCGCGCGCGATGGCATCGAGGACCGACCTATTCTCGTCAGGATCGTTGGCCGAGTTCAGCGCCGCCGCGGCGACGCCATAACCGCGCAGCTGCGCCACCTGATTGCGCATCAGCGCGATCAACGGCGACACGACGATGGTGAGGCCGTCGCGAATGAGCGCCGGCAATTGGTAGCACAGCGACTTGCCGCTGCCGGTCGGCATCACCGCGAGCACATCGCGGCCGTCGAGGATGGCGGCGACGATATCGCTCTGCCCGGGCCGGAACGCCGCGAAGCCGAAGGTGGTGCGAAGTGCGCGCTCTGCCGCCGCGAGGTCCGACATGTCCGCCTTCATCTTCGCCCCGACCGGCCAACGTTCTATCTTTGTTCCATGCGCTACGCAAGCGACTGATGCGTCGAGTTATGCCTGCCGCAACGGCCTTTCTTGCGTCGTGCCCGTCACCAGTGCAGGTTGGGCCGCCACGCCGGGTTTTTTCCTCGATGACCTCCGCCGCCAGCCGAGACGGCCGCTCCGTCGGCCGCCTCCTCAAGCCCATGTGCCTGCTTTGGCTCGCCGGCGTCGCCATGCGCATGACCATCCTCGCCATGCCGCCGGTGATCCCGCTGGTGCACGACGAATTGCACATGTCGGAGACGCAGGTCGGCTTGCTGATTGGATTGCCACTCCTGATATTCGCGCTGGCGGCGGTCCCGGGCTCGCTGTTGATCGCGCGGATCGGCACCAAACTGGCGGTGCTTTCCGGCATGGTGATCGCCGCGTTTGCCGGCGCCGCGCGCGGCGCGGCGGTCGACGTGACAACGCTTTATCTCGCGGCAATCGCGACCGGCTTTGGGGTTGCCATCATGCAGCCGGGCCTGCCGACTTTAGTCCGCGAATGGCTGCCCGAGCGCATCGCGGTCGGCACCATCGCCTATACCAGCGGCATGCTGATGGGCGCGATGTTTTCCACCGTGCTCACGATTCCATTTGTGTTGCCGCTGGCTGGCGGTTCCTGGCGGCACGATCTGGTGTTGTGGGCGGTGCCGGCGATCCTGATCGCGCCGGTATTTTTTCTGCTGAGCCCGAAGCTCGACAAGCACCCGGCCGCCCATAGTGCGATCAGCGGCCGCTGGTGGCCGGATTGGAAAGATCCGCTGGTCTGGCTTCTCGGCCTCACGCTCGGCGCCAACAACAGCGCATATTTTTCGACCAATGCATTTCTCGGCGAATTTCTCGCCAGCCACGGCAAGGCGCAGCTTCTCGGACCGGCTTTGGGCTGGCTCAACGGCGCGCAGATCGTAACGCCGTTTATCCTGATCACCATGGCGGAGCGGATGCAGCGCCGCGCCTGGCCGTTCCTGATCTTCGGCCCGCTGCTTCTCTTCTCGTTCCTTGGCCTGATGTTTCTGCCTTCGACGCTCGCCATCATTGTCTGCGCCGCAGCGGTGGGTTTCACCACGGCGATCACACTGATCGCGGCTTTGTCTTTACCGCCGCTTTTGAGCGCGCACGCCGATCTGTCGCGCACCGCCGCCGGCATGTTCACGGTCAGCTATAGCTGCGCCATCATCGTACCGACCATCAGCGGAGCGCTATGGGACGCGACCGGCGAGCCGTGGATGGTCTTTGTGCCGTTGTGTGTGTGCGCCGTGGTGCTGACGGTGTTGGGTGCCGTAGTCACGCAACGGCGCTCGGCGGCCGAAATTCAGCTGGCTCGATGACGGCCCCTTGGTATATCGCTCCGACCGAAAGGCGAATTCCGCAATGACCACACGACCGAAAAAATCCAAGCCGCGCAAAGCGGCCGCCAAGCGCGTGATGCTGCCGACCGACCGCATCGCCTATTCACCGATCGCCAACCGCGCGCCGCTCAAATTGCCGAGCGGCGCCCGCATGGCGGTGTGGGTCGTCGTCAATGTCGAGGAATGGGACATCACCCAGCCGATGCCGCGCACGGTACTCACTCCGCCCGCCGGCGGCTCGCCGATGCCCGACATCCCCAACTGGGCCTGGCACGAATACGGCAACCGCGTCGGCTTCTGGCGCTTCGTCAAAATTTTCGACGAATTCGCCATCCCCGGCGTGATCGCCGTCAACGGCTCGGCTCTCGCCGCCTATCCGGAGATCGCGCGCGCGGCCATCGAGCGCAATTGGGAATTCATGGGCCACGGCTTCACCCAGCGCAATTTGCAGAAAGTGCCGGACGAGCGCGCCGATATCCGCAAAACCCGCGAGGTCATCGCAAAGGCGACCGGCAAGCCGCCGCGCGGCTGGCTCGGCCCCGGCCTCACCGAGACCTGGCAGACGCCCGACGTACTGGCCGAGGAAGGCTATGACTATGTCGCCGACTGGGTGCTCGACGATCAGCCGGTGTGGCTGAAAACCCGCGGCAAGCCGATCCTCAATCTGCCCTACACGCAGGAATGCAACGACGTGGCGATGATGCTGATCCAGCACCACAAGGCGTCGGAATATTGCGAGCGGGCGCTCGACCAGTTCGAGCAGATCTATGCCGACTCCGCCGATTCCGCGCGCATCATGGCGCTCTCGGTGCATCCCTACATCATGGGCGTGCCGCATCGCATCAAATATTTCAGAAAGATATTCGAAGTGATCCGCAAAAAGTCCGACGTGCTGTTCTGGACCGGCGGTCAGATTGCCGACTGGTTCGCCGGCGCCGGGCCGAAAGCGCCGTGACCATTCCGTGAGAAATCCCGACTGCCGCAAAGACGCCGCGGGCCACGCCGACATAGGCGCGCGGCTCATGCTCGTCGTGTTGTGCTGCATCTGGGGCACGAGCTGGCCGCTGATAAAGATCGCGCTCACCGACATCCTGCCATTGAGCATGCGCACGTGCAGCCTCGGTCTCGGCGCCGTGATTCTCTTTTTTGTGTGTCTCGTCAGAGGCAGCAACTTCCGCATTCCGACCGCGACAGCCTGGGTGCACGTGATCGTCGCTGCGCTGCTCAACGTGGCCATTTTCACCGTGGTGAGTTCCTTTGCGCAACTCGGAGCCACGACGTCGCGGGTGTCGATCCTCGCCTACACGATGCCGATTTGGGCGGTGCTGTTGGCCTGGCCTTTGCTCGGCGAGCGCCCGACCCGCGCACAACAGATCGCACTCGGTTTGTGCGCGGCCGGTCTTGCCATTCTGATCTACCCGTTGGCCGCGACCGGAGTTCCAAGGGGCATCGTATTGGCCCTCATTACTGGAGCGAGTTGGGGGGCGGGCACGGTCTATCTGAAATGGGCGCGCATCAACGCCGATCCGATGGGCGTTGCGTGTTGGCAGGTCACGATCGCGTTCCTTGTCGTCGGCGTCTGCATGCTGATATTCGAGGGCGGACTCGACCTACACCGCGCTCATACTGGTGCGCTGCTGGCGACCGCGTTTTCCGGCGCGATCGGAAACGGCATCGCCTATGGCCTGTGGTTCGCGATCGTGCGGCGGCTGCCCGCGGCGATAGCTTCGCTGGGCGTGCTTGGCAGTCCGGTGATCGGGGTCGGCGCCTCGGTGCTGATCCTGGGCGAACGGCCGACGGTCGCCGATTTTGTAGGGTTTGCGCTGATCTTTGCCGCGTCGGCCTGCGTGCTGCTGGCGCGGCCGGCGGCTGCGGCGGCTAAGCCTTGATCCGCAGGGCGAGCTCGGCGACGCGCGCCGTCATCGCGCTATTGGAATCGGCCAGTGCTTCGACCACGGTGAAGTGATTGGTGCCGGCGATTTCTTCGTAGCGCGTTTGCGCCTTGCCTTGCCAGGTATCGGTGATGAGCCGGCTCTGGCGTTTGAATTCACCGGACTCGAGCCCGCCGACGACGGCGTCGAAGACGCGTCCGGGCGCAACCGACCAAAACACCGGCGAGACTTTGCGTGCTTCAGCGGCATCGAGCTGCAAATCCTGGTTCACGCTGGTGGCGATAAGCGGCGCGAGATCGAACACGCCGGAGACCGAATAGCCGGCCGGCACCAGATCGGGCGGTGCCTTGGGATAGAGCGAGGGCCAATCGGTCGCCACCATCGCGGCGGCGAGATGGCCGCCAGCCGAATGTCCGTAAATGAACATGCGGCGGCCGAACCGCTCCCAGAAGAACACGCAGGCGCGGCGGATTTGCGTGATGATCTCGGCGATGCTGACGTTCGGGCAGAGATCGTAGCCGATTACGGCGACCGCGACGCCTCGGGCATTGGGGCCGCGCGCCACGTGGCTATACATCGACGGATCGAGCGAGCGCCACCAACCGCCATGAACGAAAATCGCCAGCGGCGCGCTTTCCCCCGCTTCCGGCAGGAACAGATCGAAATATTGCCGCGGCTCATCGCCATAGAAGCCGCCAAGCTCGGCGCGCCCGCTTTTGAGCATGTCGACGCGGAAAAACTCGGCGTCGCGCGCCCAGCGGGCGAAAATCTCCGGGTGCTCCGGAACGCGGGCGCGATTGTTATATTCGGCTTCGTAATCGATGGCGGCCAACGGTGCCTCCTGCAAACGGGATCGCAAATATACATCGACACCCGGCCGAAATCTGGTAGGGCATGATCCCGAAAAGTGGCCGCCGGTTTTCGGATAAGACCATGCCCGTTGAAGAGACAGGATCATGAAAGTCGGCGGCAAAGCCATGCGCAGCATCTGGGTCGAGCCCGACGGTTGGTCGGTCGGCGTGATCGATCAGACGGTGCTGCCGCACCGGTTTGCCACCGCACGGCTGGCGACGCTTGACGAGGCGGCGCACGCCATCGCCGCCATGGTGATCCGCGGCGCGCCGCTGATCGGCGCGACCGCCGCCTATGGCATTTGCCTCGCGCTGCGCGCCGATGCCTCCGATGAAGCGCTGGATCATGCTTACGCTACGCTACTGGCCACGCGGCCGACCGCGATCAATCTGAAATGGGCGCTCGACGAGATGGTGGCCGCAGTGCGCAACCGGCCGCGCGCCGAGCGGACCGCCGCCGCCTATCGGCGCGCCGCCGAAATCAGCGAGGAAGACGTCGCCATCAATAGCGCCATCGGCCGCCACGGCCTGCCGCTCATCGAAGACATTGCCAAACGCAAGAAGCCAGGCGAGCGGGTCAACGTGCTCACCCATTGCAATGCCGGCTGGCTTGCCGCGGTCGATGTCGGCACCGCCACCGCGCCGATCTACGCGGCGCATGACAAGGGCGTCGCCGTTCATGTCTTTGCCGACGAAACCCGCCCGCGCAATCAGGGCGCCTCGCTGACCGCCTGGGAACTCGGCCAGCATGGCGTGCCGCACACGGTGATCGCCGACAATACCGGCGGCCATCTGATGCAGCACGGCCTCGTCGACCTGGTCATCGTCGGCACCGATCGCGTCACCAGAAACGGCGACGTCTGCAACAAGATCGGAACCTATCTGAAGGCGCTGGCGGCGCACGACAACAATGTGCCGTTCTATGTCGCGCTGCCGTCGCCGACCATCGACTTCACGGTCGCCGACGGGGTGGCCGAAATTCCGATCGAGCAAAGGAGCGGCGACGAACAGGCGACCATGACCGGCCGCACCGCGGACGGCCGGATCGAAACCGTGCGGATCGTGCCCGACGGCTCGCCGGTGGCGAATTACGGCTTCGACGTGACGCCGGCGCGGCTGGTGACCGGTCTCATCACCGAGCGCGGCGTCATCGCGGCGTCGCGCAAGGCGCTAATGGGGGCTTTTCCGGACCGCGCCGGAACGTCACAATGACTTCCCCTACCCCACCCTCCCCCGCAAGCGGGGGAGGGTGGGGTGGGGGCTCAGTCGGAGTGCGTGGCGTGCGTAAGCTTGCGTATCGGCCGCTGTCGTACCTGCCGTTACCCGGAATCCTCTCCATGAGTCTGACTTCACTAGTAAGCTCGTTGCCGGCCGATGGCCGGCAGTCGCCGACCGCGCTGGCGATCGCGCGCGGCACCGCGCGTTATCTGCATGCGCTGGGCTATAGCGTGGTCGCCGAATTGCCGCTGCCGTCGGGCCGGCGCGCCGATCTCGTGGCGCTTGGCGGCGACGGCGAAATCATCATCGTTGAAATCAAATCCTCGGTAGCCGATTTCCGCGCCGACCAGAAGTGGATGGACTACCGGGCGCACTGCGACCGGCTGTTCTTCGGCACCATCGTCGACGTGCCTTGCGAGATATTTCCGCCGGATGCCGGGCTCATCGTGGCCGACGCTTTCGGTGCATCGATCGTATGCGAGGCGCCCGAACACCGGCTTGCGGCGGCGACGCGCAAGACGGTCATGCTACGCTTCGCGCATGCCGCGGCGCGGCGGCTGCAGGCGCTGGCCGACCCGCAAGGACCCTATGCCGGGGAAATCTGAGACTGGAGCATGATCCCGAAAAAGCTTGCCCTCGGACTTGATCCGAGGGTGGATACCGGTTTTCGGAAAAGATCATGCTCAAACAAAAAGCTGGAGCGTCAATCGCTTCAATATGAAGCGATTGCGCTTTAGGCGGCGGCGATCGTCGCGGTGCCGCGCTCGACTTTGAGCCGCTCAAGAAATTTGCGCAGCATCACCAGGTCGACCGGTTTCGGAATGCATTCCCAGATATCCAGGTGCAGCATGCCGGCGACCTTCACGGTTTCCTTGCAGGTGGCGCTATCGCAGCCGGTGATGACAATGATCGGTGCGGTGCAGCCGAGAGCCGAGAGCTGATGCAGCACTTCGCTGCCGGAATGGTTGCCAAGCGACAGATCGAGCGTAATGCAGTCGAACACGGTGTGCTGCACGAGCTTGACCGCCTCCTCGTAGCTCGCCGCCCCTGCCGGGATATAGCCAGCCTTGGCCGCGAGCCGGCAGACGATCATACGGTGCAGGCCGTCGTCATCGATGACCAGAAGGCGCGGCGGCGACGGTTCCGCGGCGCCGGACGATGAACCCCGGTTCGAAGCGATCAGACTCGGCTGCGCGAGCATTCAAGCGCCTTTCTGGCTCTTGCCTGCTGCGATTGGTAGCGGAGGGGCGCGAAATTTGACCTAATATCTTGGGTAAAATTTGAAATGACCCCGCCGCATCGCCACCCCGCCATGGCAATGCGGTTAGTCGTCGGTGAATGGCGCACTGACTAAACCGTTAGGACGGCTATTTGGGGGCGCGCTTGGCGAGAATGCGCTGCAACGTGCGGCGATGCATATTGAGGCGCCGCGCGGTTTCCGAGACATTGCGGCCGCATAATTCGTAAATGCGCTGAATGTGCTCCCAGCGGACGCGGTCCGCCGACATCGGATTTTCCGGCGGCTCGATCTTCTTGTTGTCGAGCGCAAGCAGCGCCGCCGCCACGTGGTCGGCATCGACCGGCTTGGCGAGATAATCGACGGCGCCGAGTTTCACCGCGTTCACCGCGGTCGCGATATTGCCGTAGCCGGTGAGGATGATGGCGCGCGCTTCCGGCCGACGCTTCTTCATGGCCGAAATGACGTCAAGCCCGTTGCCGTCGCCAAGCCGCATATCGACGACGGCAAAAGCCGGCGGGGCTTTCTCGACCTGCAACAGACCGTCGGCAACCGACTCGGCAGTCGTCACGATAAAGCCGCGGCCTTCCATGGCGCGGGCGAGGCGTTGCAGGAACGATTTGTCGTCTTCGACGATCAGAAGCGACCGCTCGGCGGGGAGCGGACCAGCGGCGGCGGGCGACACTGCGCTGTTCATGGCAACCCTACTTTGTCGACTTACGCGGTGGCATGAAAGGACGACAATAAGTCAACAATCAAGCCAAACAGTGACTTACACTTAAGAGCCGGCGACCGCGGGCTCAAGGGGCGACGGCGCCAGCGGCCGTTCAAAATCCGCGCGATTCCAGGTCACGGTGACCGTGGCGCCGTGCAGCGGGGGCGCCTGATTGATCAGCGAAAGTTTGGCGCCGGAGCGTTCCAACAGCGTCTTGGCGATGAAAAAGCCCAGGCCCAGCCCAAATACCGGCTCATCGTCGCTCTCCGTTCCGCGCGCCTGCGGCCGCCGATGGGTGACATAGGGGGCGCCGATACGGTCCACGACTTCAGGCGCAAAGCCGGGGCCATCATCGCTGATGGTGATGCTGACTTCATCCGCCGTCCATTGCGCGGCGATCTCGACCCGCCGATGGGCAAAATCGACCGCGTTCTCGATCAGATTGCCGAGACCGTAGCGGATCGCCGGATTGCGGGCGCCCGTGGGTTCGTCGCTGCGGTTGGGCGGATAGCCGACTTCGATCGAGACGCCAAAATTACGATGCGGCGCCACCGCCTCCTCGATCAGCGCCGACAGCGGCATGCGGTCGAACGGCTCGCCGGTCGGCAGCTCTGTGATCTTCGCCAAAATCTCGCGGCAGCGCTGGGCCTGCTCGCGCAGCAATTTCACGTCCTCGGCATAAGGCGAGTTGGCTTCGAGCGCGCGCTCGATTTCGCGCACCACCACGGCGATGGTGGAGAGCGGCGTGCCGAGCTCATGCGCCGCAGCGGCGGCAAGACCATCGAGTTGCGACAGATGCTGCTCGCGCGCCAAAACCAGTTCGGTCGCGGCAAGAGCATCGGAAAGCTGGCGCGCCTCCTCGGCGACCTGCCAGGTATAGACGCCGATATAGCCGATCGCGAGCAGGATCGAGAGCCAGACCCCGACCATGTAGATTTCCGGAAGCTCCAGCCGATCTTCGCTGTCCCACGGCAGATCGTAGTGCAGGAACACCAGCACGGTGGCGCAGAACATGGCGAAGGTGCCGATCAACAGCGTCATGCGCGGCGGCAGCGCCGTTGCCGAGATCAGGACCGGTCCGAGCAAAAGAAACGAGAACGGATTTTCCAGACCGCCGGTGAGATAGAGCAACGCCGCCAGTTCGGCAATGTCGAAGGTCAACAGCCACGCCGCCCGGTCGGGCTCGAGCCACTGCGTCTGGTGGAAGCTGAGCCGCAGCGCCACGTTCAACGCCGCCGCGAGCGCAATCACGGCGAGGCAGGCCCAGATCGGAACCTCGAATTCGAGCCCGAAATGCACCACCAGCACCGCGGCGAGCTGGCCGAACACCGCGAGCCAGCGCAGGCGGATCAGCGTATCCACCCGAACGTTGCGCGGCCGTTCGTGAGTTCGTGGCAGCCCGAACATGGCGGCTAATGTAGCGGCTGGCAGCACCAGTTCCAAACCAGCAAAGTGCCGCTGGCGCCGGCCGCGAAGATGCGTAACATAGCGGCAAACCCGAACCGCCTTGGGAGAAAAGCAATGGCCTACGAGCTCGATCAGTTCATTTCGGATTGCCGCTCCGTCCTGTCGCGTGACCCCGGACCACAGGGCCGCGAACAGGTGCGAACCAATCTCGAGCGCCTGTTGGAGAATCCGGACTTTATCCGCCAGCACGCCGGCGAGGACGTCCCGCGCGGCCTGCACGTGCTTTATGAGGACCCCGAACTCGGCTTCCAGATCCTCGCCCACATCAACGACAAAGCGCGCGTATCGCCGCCGCACGATCACGGCGCCTCTTGGGCCATATACGGCCAGGCTACCCATTACACCGACATGATCGAATGGGAGCGCGAGGAGAACGGCGGCGATGACGCGCACGCCAAGCTCAAGCCGGTGAAGAAATATCGCCTCACGCCGGGCCATGCCGGCATTTATCAGGACGGCAAGATCCATTCGATCGACTATCCCGATTATGCCCGCTTCATTCGCGTCACCGGGACCAATCTCGACAAGATCCATCGCGTGCGCTTCGACCTGAAGACCGGTGAAGTCAAACCGATGGTGCCGCAGCAGGCTACGTGACCCCGACGTGACGGCAGCCGCCAGCGCCTCCGCTCTGCGGGGCATGCTCAATGACGGCGGCGAACTCGCGCTGATCGATGTGCGCGAGGAACTGCTCTTTTCGCAAAATCATTTGTTGCTGGCGCGCTCGGTGCCGCTGAGCCGGTTCGAATTGCGCTTGCCGCGGCTGGTGCCGCGCCGCTCCACACGTATCGTGCTGTGCGACGACGACGACGGACTTGCCGAGCGTGCAGCGGCGATCCTGACGCGCAACGGCTACACCGGCGTGCGCATCCTCGCCGGGGGCGTCGAAGCCTGGGGCGCGTCAGGGCTCGAATTGTTCTCCGGCGTCAATGTGCCGAGCAAGGCTTTTGGCGAATATATCGAGCATTGCAACGGCACGCCGAACATTGCGGCGGACGAACTGCAAGCGCTGATGCGCAAAGGCGCCGATCTCGTCGTGCTCGACAGCCGTCCGTTCAACGAATATGCGGCGGTGTCGATCCCGACCTCGACCAACGTGCCCGGCGCCGAGCTTGTGCTGCGGGCGCGCGACATCGCGCCATCGCCGGATACGCTGGTGGTGGTCAATTGCGCCGGCCGCACCCGCAGCATCATCGGCGCGCAATCGCTGATCAATGCCGGTCTGCCGAATAAAGTCGTGGCGTTGCGCAACGGCACCATGGGCTGGAGTCTCGCCGGCTTTGCCTGCGACAGCGGCAAGGATCGCCGCGCGCCGGGCGCTTCGCCGCCCATGCTCGCTTGGGCACAACAGGCGGCGCACCACGTGGCGCAAAGCTGCGGCGTCGAGCGCATCGATCGCCGCACGCTGCAAGCCTGGCGCGAGGATGCTGGCCGAACGCTTTACGTCTTCGACGTGCGCGACCCCAAAGAGTACGAAGCCGGCCATGTGCCCGGCGCAATCTCGGCGCCCGGCGGCCAACTGGTCCAGGCAACCGATCAATACGTCGGAACGCTCGGCGCGCGCATCGTGCTGGTCGACGACGCCGAGGTGCGCGCGGCGATGACCGGCTCGTGGCTGCGTCAAATGGGTTTTGTCGAGGTCGCGATGTTGGCGGAGACCGGGACGGAGACCGGCTGGCCGCAAGCTCCGATTCTCGAAACCGATGCATCGCCGGACACCGGCATCGGCTGCGCCGTGCTTGGCGACCTTCTGTCCCGCAACGAAGCGACAGTCGTCGACCTTGCGCCGAGCCGGAACTATTTTAAGGCGCATATTCCAGGCGCGTGGTTTGCGATCCGCACGCGTCTTGCGCGCGCGCGCGAGAAAATTCCGCTCGCCGGCATGCTCGTGCTGACGTCCGAGGACGGCGTGCTGGCGCGCCTGGCGGTGGCGGAAGCAATCGCTCTGGTCGACCGGCCGGTGCGTTTTCTCGAAGGCGGCAATGCGGCGTGGCAGTCCGCCGGTTATGCATTTTCGGCCGAAGCCAGAATGGCCGACGAAGCGATCGATCAATCGCGCAAGCCGTACGAGCGCAGCGGAGATACCAAAGCCGCGATGGCCGAATATCTGGCGTGGGAGACCGATCTCTTGCCGCGCATCGAGCGCGACGGATCGTTGAAGTTCGCGCTTTTTACTGCGCCGCCTCGAGCAAAATCTCGATAAGCCGGTCCGGCGCATCGACCATCACGTCGTGGCCGCAGGCGACTTCGTAAGTGCGCCACGACGAATCCGCCTTCGCCGCCGCGAGCGCCCGGTCGAATCCGGGATTGGCGTAGCTCGCGGCGCGAATGTAGTTTTTGCGGGCAATGCGGCCAGCCGCACCGGTGAGCGCGATCTTGTCGGTAAAGGTGCCGATCGGCTGGCCGACACAAAGCCTATCGACCCAGGTACGGTCGGCCGCGTTGACGCCGAAGGCTTCGGCGGGCCGCGGCGGAATGACGATATCGCCGCGTTGTATCGCCGCGGCGGCGGCTTCCTTGACCGCCGGCCCGGTGAGGTCGTGCACGGCTTCGCCATTCTTCGGCACGAAGGCGTCAAGGAAAACAATCGAGCGGATCGCGCCCGCCATTTGCTCGGCAACGCCGGAGATCACCATGCCGCCGTAGGAATGGCCACACAGCACCACGCCGCTGAGCTGTTCCCATTTCATCACATTGACCACGTCGGCGATGTGGGTCTTCAGATCGATCCCGGCGCGCAAGAGATGCGAGCGCTCGCCGAGCCCAGTCAGCGTCGGTGTGAAAACCACATGCCCGCCTGCACGCAAGCGGTCGGCTACTCTTTGCCAGCACCAGCCGCCATGCCAGGCGCCGTGGACCAGCACGAACGTGTAGGCCATGGGTATTGCGCTCCCTCAAACCGACAACATGATCACGGATGCCAAGGCGCATCCGCCGTGCTTGGCGCGGCATCGGCGCGGCGCGCTTGTTCGATAATTTTCATCAGCGCCCGCAAAACTTCCGGCACGCCCTGGCCGCTGACCGCGGACATCACCAGCGGCGTTTTTTTCGCCGCGCGTTTGAGCAGCGCCGTCTGTTGCTTGATGTCGTCAGGGCTCAGCGCGTCGGCCTTATTGAGCGCGACGATTTCCGGCTTGTCGACGAGGTCGTGACCATAGGCCGAAAGTTCCGCGCGCACCGTCTTGTAGGCAGCTCCAGCGTCGCCGTCGGTGCCATCGATGAGATGCAGCAGCACGCGGCAGCGCTCGACATGGCCGAGAAACCGGTCGCCGAGGCCGACGCCTTCATGAGCGCCTTCGATCAGTCCGGGAATGTCGGCCAACACGAATTCGCGGCCGTCGGCGTCCACCACACCGAGCTGCGGATGCAGCGTGGTGAAGGGATAATCGGCGATTTTTGGCTTGGCGGCGCTGACGGCGGCAAGGAACGTCGATTTGCCGGCATTGGGCAGTCCGACAATGCCGGCGTCGGCGATCAGCTTGAGCCGGAGCCGGATCGTCAGTTCGGCACCGGGTTGGCCGGGATTGGCGTGGCGCGGCGCGCGGTTGGTCGAAGACTTGAAATGCGCATTGCCGAAGCCGCCATTGCCGCCGCGGGCGAGCACGACGCTTTCCCCTGCTTCGGTGAGATCGGCGAGCAACGTTTCGCCGTCTTCGTCGTAGATCTGCGTGCCGGCCGGCACTTTGAGCATGACGTCGGGGCCGTTGGCGCCATGGCGATCCTTGCCCATGCCACCGCCGCCGTTCTTGGCGGTGAAATGCTGCTGATAGCGGTAGTCGATCAACGTGTTCAGCCCATCGACCGCAAGCGCTACCACGTCGCCGCCTTTGCCGCCGTCGCCGCCGTTGGGGCCGCCGTATTCGATGAACTTCTCGCGCCGGAACGACACGCAGCCGTTGCCGCCGTCACCGGAGCGGATATAGACCTTGGCTTCGTCGAGGAATTTCATCGGGCCGCTTGGTAAACCGCATAGGCCGGCCGCACAATCGCGATTTGGCCCGCATTGTGCTCCTGATATAGGATGCCGATCGGGAGAGCGGCGATAAATCGCGCCGGATTGCGCGCGGAGACCAGGAAGCGTGTGGCGTATTCTGAAGCTTTCGGCGCGGGCGGCAACGTGGCGGACGACCCCCGATGCGCCGCTGGTCGGGCTGCCGGTCCTGTTGGGCTTCGCCGCTGCGGCGGCGGCCGTCCGCATCGCGCTGCAATTGCTCGTCGCGCGCTCCGCGCACGCCTTTAATCCCTACGGGCTGAATGCCGTTGTCGCCTGGATAGCGCTGGAACTCGCCGTCGCGGCGCTGTTCATACGCCCGGCCGGACGCGCCACCGCGCTTTCGGCAATGATCGCTCTTTCGATCGTGGCGGAAATCGCGACCGAGGCGATCAAGCTTGGCCCGCGTCTGCTCGCGCCGGCCGCGGCGCAAAACGCCATCTGGAATGGGCCGATCGCGCTCGACGTGATTTACGCGCTGGCCGTCGCCTGGTGGATCGGCGCCATGGCCTGCGTCGTCGGCAGCCTGGAATGGAACTCGCGGCTGCGCCTGATCGCCAGGGCCGCCGCCTTGTGGGTGGCGCTGTTTGCCGCCAATGCGCTGGTGCCGCACGCGCCGGTATTCCTGCCGCCCGGCTTCGATCCCCGCAGCGCCAATTGGTGGGAGGTTTTGTACGCGCTCAGCCAGGACAAGAACGGCGACGAGCGGACGGCCCCCGACGATGTCGCGCGGGTCGAGCATGCGCAGCCGGATTTGCTCAAGGCCGAGCTCGCAGGGCTTGTGCCCGGGCGCAAAGGCACGACCAATGTCTATGCGCTCGGCATCGCCGGCTGGGGCGAGCAGAACGTCTTCATCAAGGAACTCGACGGCGGCTTGCAGGCGATCGGAAGCGTGCTGCCGATCAAGGATCGAACCGTCCGCCTGATCAATAACAGCGATACGCTGGCGACCGTGCCACTGGCGAATTTGCAAAATTTCACCGCCGCCGTGCATGGCATTGGCGCTGTCATGGACAAGGACCAGGACGTCTTTGTCCTGTTCCTGACATCCCATGGTGAAAAGACCGGCTTTGCGCTGCAATTGCCGGAAGGCACAACCGAACTTACGCCGCAACAAGTCGCTTCGGTGCTCGACGGCGAAGGCATCAAGAACCGCGTGGTGATCGTATCGGCCTGCTTTGCGGGGATTTTCGTGCCGCCGCTGGCCAACGACAATTCCATAGTCATCACCGCCGCTGACGCGAAAAACACTTCATTCGGCTGCGCGCCCGAACGCGACTGGACTTATTTCGGCGACGCCTTCTTCAGGCAGAGCCTGCATCCGGGATCGGACTTCGAGAACTCGTTCGATCACGCCCGCATCCTGATCCAGGGCTGGGAACTGATGGACCATGCCACGCCGTCGAACCCGCAAGGTCAATTTGGGCAGGCGCTGGTCGAAAAGCTCGCGCCGTTTTTTGCTTCCACCCAGAACGCCGGGCAATAATCATCGAACATCAGCGCTTGCGCTGCATCACCGCGCGCTCCAGCGCCTGGCGGATGTAGCGCTGATAAGGAATGCCCTCGTGCTTTGCATTCTTGCGAACGGCATCAAGTAGCTCGTTGGAGATTCGCAAGTTCAGCGACTTCTCCTTCGGCTTGAACTCGAAACCCATCAAGTTCGCAGGTTTGAAGTTACCCGCATGCAAATAATCCGTAAGATCTTGCTCAAGAAACGCTTCGGCCTCTTGATCGGTCTTGAGCAACGGAAATTTCTTTTTCATAGCGAGCGATCTCCTTCTTGTGCATGTATCGGGCGCTTATTGGCCGCCATATCGTTCGATCGTTCCTTTCCCGCGGCGTAAAGAGAACGAACGCATATCGACCACCCGGATTCCGCCCAATGGCGATGAAGCGGGATTCGTATTCAGGATCTCTCACGGCCGGCACGATAAACGTCTCGCTATGAGCAAGAACGTATTCGATTTCAGCAATGGATAAGCCGTGCTTCTGGCACTTCTCTCGGTTGCCGTCGTCCCAATCGAAACTCGCGGGCGGACGACCCATCGCTGCATAGAGGCATTTGCCTATACAAATGTCAACACGAAGAGTCGTGCCTCGCGCGCCCGGTGGATCAAGACTTCGGCAGCTAATGAAATCACGCCACCCGCTTCACGCGCCCCCACGCCTTGAGCGAGGACCACAAGCCACGATCGAGGCGGAAGCGGTCGAGCGGCGCCGACGATTTTATGGCGCGGATGCGGTAGAGGCCAACGCCGGTCCATTGGAAGCCGCACTTTTCCAGCACCCGGCGCGACGCCGGATTGCTGACGCGGGCGCCGGCTTGCAGCGCGTCATGGCCGAGATCGCCGAAGGCATGATCGATCACCGCGCGCACCGCCTCGGTGGCGTAGCCGCGGCCCCAATAGGGCACGCCGAGCCAGTAGCCGATCTCGGCGTCACTCTCGCGCGGCTCGACGCCGCAAGCGCCGATCGGCTCATCGTCAAGCAGAATGACGAAGGTCGCTTCGCCGGGCTGCCGATTGACTGCCACGACGAACTGTTCGGCGTCGTCGACCGTATAGGGATGCGGAATGCGCGCGGTATTCTCCGCGACGCGCCGGTCGTTGGCGAAACGGGCAATGGTTTTCACGTCGTGGCGACGCGGCGCGCGCAGCATCAGCCGCTCGATCTTGAGGACGGGAATGCCGGGCTCTTTAAGTCGTGGCGCGAGAACTTCAGTTGCTAGAGTCATCGCCTGGGCTCCTGCAAAAAACCGAAAGGGGAGCCGGCATCCCGGTCTCCCCTGTATCGGAGCCCATTAGGGCCCGCCGGATCGACTGGATGCCGGCGGACGTCGTATGATCCACCGTATTACTCGGCCGCTGCCTCGGTCATCGGATGTACCGATACGAAGACGCGGCCTTTGGTCTTGGCACGGAACTCGACTTTGCCGTTGATCAACGCAAACAACGTGTGGTCCTTGCCGACCCCGACATTCTTGCCGGGATGCCATTTGGTGCCGCGCTGGCGCGCGATGATGTTGCCGGCCAGCACCTGCTCGCCGCCGAACATCTTGAGCCCCAGGCGCTGACCGGCCGAATCGCGGCCGTTGCGTGAGGAGCCACCTGCTTTCTTGTGCGCCATTACCGATCTCCGAAACTTACTAGCCTGTGGTTATACCGGATTCGTGACGAAAACATCACTGCTCCGCGTCGCTACTTCTTGCCCTTTTTTGTGCCCTTGGCAGCTGGCTTTTTGGCTTTGGCCGGTGCCTTGGATTTCGGCTTTGCGGCCTTCTTAGCGGCAGTTTTCGGCGATTTGGCGGCGGCATCGTCCGCTGCCGCAACTGCGCCCTCGGCGGCCGCGGGTACAGGCGCTTTCTTCGGCCTTGGCTGGGCCTGCTTGGTCGGCTTGTTGCCGTCGGTGAGGATCTCGGTGATGCGCAGCAGCGTGAATTCCTGGCGATGGCCGATCTTGCGGCGCGAGTTCTTGCGCCGGCGTTTCTTGAACGCGATGATCTTCGGCCCGCGCGGATGGTCGAGCACCTCGGCCGCGACCGTGGCGCCGGCTATGGTCGGAGCGCCGAGCGTCACGCTGTCGCCGCCGACGACCAAGACTTCGCCGAACTGGACGATCTGACCGGGTTCGCCCTTGATCTTGTCGATCTTGAGCACGTCGTCGGCGGTCACCCGGTATTGCTTGCCGCCCGTTTTGAAGACCGCGAACATTATCTCTTCCTCGAGTTCCGATAAGTGTGCGTCCGGACCAGCTTCTTCCAGTCGATTCTGCTGATGGTAGCGGCGCGAAACGGACTTAAAGCCGCATCGGACGCGCGCCGACGGGCGTTCTTATGACGGCAGCATAAGTTATTGTCAAGAAACGCAAAGCGGCCGCGTCGGCCGAAATTCGCTGTTTCACTGCCGTCGCATTAGGGTCAAAATGATTGTCCGCGTACCGGGAGCAACCATGAGACGGGCCGCCATAGCCGCATGCATCGCGGTCGCACTGAGCACTTTGGCGCGCCCAGGGCTCGCTGACGACTATCCGAGCCGCCCCGTCGTCATCCTGGTGCCGCTTGCCGCTGGTGGGGCGATGGACATCATTGTCCGCGCCATGGCGCCGAAATTGTCCGAGCGCCTCGGCACGCCGGTCTTGGTCGAAAATCGCACCGGCGGGGGCACGGTGCTTGCGGCCAACGACGTCGCCCACAGCACGCCTGACGGTTACACATTGCTCGATGCGCCGAGCGGCACGCTCACTACCAACGTCACACTATACAAGACGCTATCCTACGATCCGGTGAAGGATTTCATCCCGATCGCTCTCTACTGCCACGTGCCTTTCGTTCTGGTCAGCAATCCGGCGCTGCCGTTCAAGACCGTCCCGGAACTAATCGCCTATGCCAAGGACAATCCGGGAAAGCTCTCGATCGGTTCGACAGGAACCGGCACCGTGCCGCACCTCGCCGGCGAAATCCTCAAAAGCATGGCCGGCATCGACATGGTGCCCGTTCCATATCGGGGCATGCCGCCCGCGCTGAACGACCTCATGGCGGGCAATATCCAACTGCTATTCGCCGACCCGGCGGTCGCCCCGCCGCTCATTACGGCCGGGAAAATCCGCGCGCTCGGCGTGTCCTCGAAAACCCGCGTCGGTGTCGTGCCCGACGTTCCGCCGATTGCGGACGCGTTGCCGGGCTTCGAAGTGGTGTCCTGGCATCTCATCGTCGTCCAGAGCGGCACGCCAAAGCCGATCGTGAACAGGCTGCACGATGAAATCAGAGCCGTGACCACGTCGCCGGACGTCGCGCAGCAGATGATCAGAATGGGACTTATTCCGGTCGATACGCCGACGGTCGAGGAGTTGCAAAGCCTCGTGAAGTCGGAAATCGTGCGTTGGGGCCGGATCGTGGCACAAGTCGGCCTTACCGGAACCGAATGATCCGCGGCACGGTCCGGGACGTCCACGAGGGAGATACGGCAGTGACAAGACGGGAGATCATCAAGCCGTCGCGTCGCCTGTTTCTCGCCGCCACCCTTCCGGCGATCGCCGCAACGATGGCCCGCGCCCAAAACGCAACGCCAGGCGGCGCGGAGAACGCGCAAGATTATCCTGAACGCGCGGTCACGTTCATCGTGCCGTTCGCGCCGGCCGGCAGCACCGACATTCTCGCGCGCCTGCTCGCTTCGAAACTCGAACAGCGGATCGGAAAGCCTTTTGCCGTCGAGAATCGCCCCGGCACGGGAACGGTCATTGCCACCAACTTTGTCGCCAAGTCGCCGCCGGACGGCTACACGATCATGATGGCGGTGTCCTCGCTCGCGATCGACGCGACGCTGTACAAGACACTGCCCTACGATCCGGCCAAGGATCTGGCGCTGGTGGCGCTCATCGCCACGGTGCCATTCGTGCTGGTCGTCGATCCGTCGCTGTCGGTGCATAGCGTCGCGGACTTGATCAATCTCGCCAAAGTACGGCCGCTAAGCTACGGCTCCGGCGGCATCGGTTCGTTTCATCATCTGGCCGCAGCGCTGTTTGCCAGCATGACCGGCATCAAGATGACGCATGTGCCTTACCGCGGCACGGCGCCGGCGCTCGCCGATCTCACGGGCGGTTACATCCAGTTGATGTTCAGCGATCTCGGCCCCGCGCTGCCGTTGATCAAGGCGGTCAAGCTGCGCGCGCTCGCGGTCACCACCAAGCAACGTTTCACGGCGCTGCCCGACGTGCCGCCGCTCGACGAAGCGGGAGTGCCCGGTTTCGACATCGGGGCATGGCAAGGCGTGGTCGCGCCGGCGCAAACGCCGCAACCCATTCTCGCCAAGCTCAACACCGAGCTGAACACCATCGTCGCCATGGACGACGTCACCACACGCCTGACGGATATCGGCATGACGCCGGCCGGCACCGGCGCGCTGGACGCGCTGCAAAAATTCCTGCAGGCCGAGATCGTGCGCTGGGGCAAGGTCGTTGACGCGGCCGGCCTTGCCGGAACGGAGTGAGCGCCTTGTCCGGTCCGGCCGCGCGCGATGACGTCGATCGCCAGCTCCCGCAAGGCGACGAGATATTTCTCGATCACGTCGCCCATTTCGTGCGCGATGCGCAAGCCGCAAGCCGCGCGCTTACGCGCTGCGGCTTTGCGCCGACGCCGGTCTCGATTCAGGTCCATCCCGATGCCGCCGGCGGCGCAACCCCGACCGGCACCGGCAATGTCACCGTGATGTTTCCGCGCGGCTATGTCGAACTCCTGTTCAAGACTTCGGACACGCCGCTCAGCCGCGAATTCGATGCAGCGCTCGACCGCCATGCGGGGATTCATCTTGCCGCCTTCGCCGTTGCCGATGCGCAGAAGTCGCGCGCCCGGCTCGCGGCCGGCGGCTTTCGCGTGCGCGACCTGGTACGCATGCAGCGCCCGGCCGCGACCGAAACCGGCACGGCAACGGCTGCCTTCACCATCGCCCGCGTCGAGCCCGGCGTGATGCCGGAGGGGCGAATTCAACTCCTCACGCACCACACCGAGCAGGTGGTATGGCAGGAGCGCTGGCTGTCGCAACCGAACAGCGCCTGCGGCCTCATCGACGTCGTCATCGCGGTCGCCGACGTCGAGGAGGCGGCGCAGCGCTTTTCGCGTTTCACCGGCCGCGCGGCGACGCGAACACCCGGCGGCGCATTGATCCGCCTCGATCGCGGCGGCGTATATCTCGTCAGCCACGACAGGGCGACGGAAAAATTGCCCGAGGTGGCGATCACCACGCTGCCATTCATGATCGGCTATGCGCTGCGCGTAAAATCGCTTGCCGCCGCCGAGATGGCGGTGGATGGCGCCGGCCTCGAATGGCGCGCGCTCGAGGACGGCATCGTCGCGAGCTTCCCGGCCGAGCTCGGCGAAGGCGCGTGGTTTTTTGTCGAGCGCGCTGCCGCGCTGCCGTGGCGGCGGTGAGATCTACTCCGCCGGGACTTTCCCGCCCGCGACCGGGACGACTTCTTTGACCGCACCGCGCCAGCCATTGTGGGTCAGATCGAACACGATGCCGTCCGGGTTCTTGTATTTGACCTCGTAAAACGTATCCGGATTGTCGTCGGGCCGGCCGCCGAGATATGTGGCGCCGGCGTCCGTCACTTTTTTGGCGGCTTCCTCAAGATTGTCGACCCACATGCCGAAATGCACCAGGCCGTGGTAGCCCTTGTGAAAGCCCGGAACCTCGCCGTCGTACTTCAACAGCGCCACATTGATGGTGCCGTCCGATACATAGCAGCCGATGCCGGCCTGGCCGACGCGCTTCATGCCGAAAGCATCCTCGAAGAATTTTGCCGCCTTGTCCGGATCGGGAACCGAAAGCGCGATATGTCGAAGCCGTGCAGCCATGAAAGCCTCCTTGGGAACCTTCCCTGCGGTCGCGCAACGCGCTGGCCTCACCCGTTGGGGTATGGCGCAGCATAATAAGCAGTGCGATATTGCAAAGCCATCGCACTCACGCCCGCCACGCAGAGAGCTTCGTTGCACTCACCGACCACCATCGAACAATCCTGGCCGGATGCGATTTTTGCGCATTTCCGCCGCGTCGGCATTCGCCAGGTCGGCTACGTGCCCGATGCCGGCCATAGCCGGCTCATCGCGCTGTGCAAGGACGATCCGCAGATCGCCGACGTGGTGCTGACCACCGAGGAGGAAGGCGTCGGCCTTGTCGCCGGCGCCGCGCTCGGCGGGCAACGCGCGGCGCTGTTGATGCAATCGAGCGGGGTCGGCAATTGCATCAACATGTTTTCGCTGTTGCGCAATTGCGGCTTCGGCTGCGCCGTCTTCGTCACCATGCGCGGCGAGTTCGGCGAATTCAATCCGTGGCAGGTGCCGATGGGATCGATCACCGAGGACGTGCTGCGGCTGTCGGGTTTCCTCACCTACCGGATCGACAGCGCGAACGATGTCGACGACATCGTCGGCGCCGCCTGCGACATGGCGTTCGACGGCAATCTCCAGGTCGCGATTCTGCTGTCGCAGCGGCTGATCGGCCGCAAGCAATGGACCAAATAATGCTCGACCGGCGGGACTTTGTGCGGCAGCTTTTGATCGATCGCGGCGATCTCCTGGTCGTGCCCGGCCTCGGCTCGGCCACCTATGACGTGGCCGCGGCCGGCGATCATCCGCTGAACTTCTATCTGTGGGGCGCGATGGGCGGCACCGCGATGATCGGATTAGGCTTGGCGCTGGCGCGGCCCGACCGCCGCGTCCTTGTCATGCCCGGCGACGGCGACATGCTGATGGGTATTGGCAGCCTCGCCACCATCGGCGTCAAGCAGCCCAAGAATCTCGTTATCGTCGTACTCGATAACGGCCATTACGGCGAAACCGGAATGCAGCCGAGCCACACCGATGCCGGCATCGATCTTGTCGCCGTGGCGCTCGGCTGCCGGTTCCGGCAGGCGCGCGCGGTGTCGCGTATCGAGGAAGCCGCGGAGGTGCGTTCGCTCCTGCATAAGGGCGAAGGTCCAATTCTGGTCAACGCACGGATCAGCGCGGACGACGTGCCGCGCGTGCTGCCGATCCGTGATGGTCACGCGATCAAGAAGCGGTTTATCGAGGCGCTGAATTCCGCCTGATGTCAGGTTCGACGATCACCATACGCGACCCGGCGACCACGGATGAGACGGCGTGGCGAGAACTATGGTCGCAATACAATTTATTTTATGAGGTGAGCATCCCGGAGCTCGTGACCGCGCGAACATGGCAACGCATTCTCGATCCGTCATCGGCCATCTTCGGCCGGCTCGCCGCCATCGATGGCGACGTCGCCGGCTTTAGCGTCAGCGTGGTTCACGAAGGCACTTGGACGATCGCGCCGGTTTGTTATCTCGAAGATCTCTTCGTCGCGCCAAAGTTTCGCGGCCGTGGCTGCGGCCGATCACTGATCGAAGATCTCGTGGCGCGCGCCAAAGTGCGTGGTTGGTCGCGGCTCTATTGGCATACCCGGGCGGATAATCCGGCGCGGCAACTCTATGATGAATTTGCCAAGGCCGACGATTTCGTCCGCTACAGACGGACGATTCCGGGCGTCACTTAGAGCTGCTTGCGTGGGCGCACTCGATCCCCGCGCGACAGGGCATTGCGCTTGCCAGCGCGAAGGCGCGTGCCTACCCTTGTGCGGGGTTTGAAGTGGCGTTCAGCGCGCCCGTTGTGAATCGCGAGACCAATGCCTGCATCCGATAACGTTCCCGACTGGCGCATCACCGGCGACTGGTGGGACCTGTGCAATTGCGCCATCGGCTGCCCGTGCAATTTCGGCTCCGATCCGACGCTCGGCTATTGCGAAGGCGTGCTCACCTGGCTGATCCGCGACGGCCAATATGGCGCGGTCAAGCTCGGCGGCGATCTTGCCGTTGTCCTCATCATCCATTTTGAGGGCAATGTGATGGAGAAAAACCGCGAGTTCGGATTTCTCATCGACGATCGCGCCGATCCGGCGCAGCGCGATGCGCTCAAGAGGATATTCACCGGAGAAGCCGGCGGCGCGTTTGCCGCCTGGCGCGATCTCACCATCAGCCTCGACGGCGTCGAATTCGTGCCGATGCAGGTTTCGCACGACGCCGAAGCGTGGCGCGTCGAGGTGCCGGGCATGGTCGAAGGACTCGGCGGCCCGTTCCGCAAATTCATGGTGCCGGCAAACGACACCTGCCGCATCTATAACGCGCCGCGGCCGGAGGCCGTGCCCGGATTCCTCACCGTCGGCCAGGCCAAGAGCAACGTGGTCACCGGCGCTTTCGGCCGCAGCTGGGACTGGTCGCAGCGCTCGTCCAAGCACATCGCCTTCGACCTGCGCGGACCGAAAGCCTTCACCTGGCGCAATTCGCTGCAAAATCAATGAAAGACCAATGACGCAAGATCGCGGCGGCGGGAGCAGCGGCGCGCGGCTTCGGTATGATCGCGCCATCGTCATTGCGCTCCTCGTCGCCGTCGCCGGGCTCGCCTGGGCCTACACCGCGTATCAGGCAAATCAGATGGCCGCGATGGATGCCGCGATGTGGCGCGAGATGGCCATGTCGATGAACGAAATGCCGCCGTCGTGGACGCTGCTCAGCGCAGTCCTGCTATTCGTGATGTGGACGGCGATGATGGCGGCCATGATGGTGCCGGGCGTCACCCCGATGGTGATGGCGTTTGCCACCATCAATCGCCGGCGCCGCGAACGCGCGCTGCCCTATGTTCCGACCGCCGTATTCCTTGCCGGCTATCTTGTGATCTGGGCCGGCTTTTCAATCGTGGCGACCGCTTTGCAGTGGCTGTTGCAGAGGATCGGGCTCGTCACCACCATGATGCAGTCGGCGTCCTATCCGATGTCGGCGGTGCTATTCCTCGCCGCCGGGCTCTATCAATTCAGCCCGCTGAAGCAAAGGTGCCTCGCTTATTGCCGCTCGCCCGATGGATTCATTTTGACGGAATGGCGCGACGGCGCGCTCGGCGCCGCGATCATGGGGCTGCGTCACGGCTTGTTTTGCCTGGGCTGTTGCGCCGCATTGATGGTACTGTTGTTCGCGATGGCGGTGATGGATTTACGCTGGGTCGCGGCTTTGACTGTGCTGGTGACCGCCGAGAAGCTTCTTCCCGGCGCAAGGCTCTGGCGGCTCGGCATCGGTGTTGGTTTGCTGGCGGTTGGCACAGGCTTCGCACTTGCGGCTTTGCGGGCGGCATGACCGCGTAAGGAGATCTCACGTCATGCGCGGCGGATCACTGGCGGTTCTGCTTATCGTTCTGGGCTGTCTCGTATTCTCCTCCGAGGCCAAAGCGCAGGACATCTCGTGGTCGGGTTATATCTTGAAGAGTGCGGACCTTGGTAACGCGACGCCACCGACAACCTTCACGGCCGTGAGCGCAAAATGGAAGCAACCGTCCGTAACCTGCCCCGTCGAAAACGCCAGAGTTTCGTTCTGGATCGGCCTCGACGGCAACGGAACCCCAACGGTTGAACAAGGCGGGACGGTTGTCACTTGCAGCGCCGCGAACAAGCCTCCCGTCTATAAGGTTTTTTGGGAGATGTTCGTCCCAAACAACAAAAGCAAAGGAGGGGAAAACTTCACGATATCCCCCGGCGACACGATTGAGGCTTCGGTCAATTACGCCAAGAACTCCTATGCAATCAAAGTGACGGATACGACCAGCGGCCACAGCGTGTCGACGACCCAAGCCTGCGCTGCCAATGTCGTCTGCAAGCGCGGTACCGCCGAGTGGATTGTCGAGCGGCCCGGCAGCGGCAAGTATCCCCTTGCCTCCTATGGGACGGCGGAGTTGACCAACCTTGGGGTCACGAGTTCCGGTGCTGCTCCGACGCACTCCGTCATCAACATGGCCCAGTCGGGCACCACCTTGTCGACTTGCAGTACCGTTCCGCCAACGGGCAACACCGGCAGCGACTCGTCCCATCCGATCGTGGACCTCGCCAGTGCCATCACCTGCAAGTGGGTGGCCGCAAAATAGGCGAACCGCCCGCCGGCAGTGCGCGATTCAGGCGGCTCCCAAGATGCGCGTCGTGTCGTCGAATAGTTCATCGACCGCGAGCCGATGCGGGATGAGCTTCTGCTGGTGGCAGAAATCAATGATGATCTCGAGGATTGGCCGGCAGGCCTCGACGCCGAACCGGTAAGGATCGAGCGCGCCGCCGTCAGGCAATCCCGCAGCGCGCTTGCTGTCGTGTAATTGACGAAACACGTCGCGGACCACGTCAGGCCGTGACCGCGACAATTCCTGACGGACCACCACCATATGATTGATCGGAACGCCGTGGTGACGTTCGGCCCATTTTTGCGCGGCCGCATCGGGAATAAGGTGCTTCAATCGCGGATCGGGCAGCTTGTCGCCGACCACCGCGGCATCGATCTCGCCGTCCAACAGCATCTGCAGGAGTTCCTTGCCCTGCGGCGCGCGTTTGACGATCGCAGGATCGCGATACTCCGCCACATGCGGATCCTCGAACGTGATCCACTCGACCTTGTCGAGATCGACCCCGTAGTCGCTCGCCAAAATTCCCCGTACCCAAGTGCCGGTCGTCACCGTATAGGCCCGCACGCCGACGCGTTTTCCATTCAGGTCCGACGGTTTGAGAATTCCGCGTTCGGCGTTGTAGGCGATGGTGTGATGCTGCCCGCGGCTGACAATCACGGCCGGCAGCAGCACGTAGGGCTTGCCGAAGGTCCTGGCCTGCAGATAGGTCACGATCGCGAGCTCGGCGACGTCATATTGTGCCTCGCGCACGATCTGCTTGAACAGGTTGTTGGCAACTTTCACTTCGACAAAATCGAAATCGACAAGATCCGAACGAACCGCGCCGCTCTTGAGCGCTTTGGTGTTCGGATAGTTGCCCAACATCGTGTGCAGCTTGAGCTTTGTTGCGGTTTCCATGAGGGTACTTCCTTTGTCACTTGGCCAAAGCGGGATAGAGCGTCAGCGCGGTCTTGCCGAATACCCAATCCTGATCCGACGCCTTGGCGAAGGAAAACGCCTGGCGCGCGGCGCCGAGGATTTCCGGCAGCGTGCCTACCGAATTCGGAAAATTCGAGCCCCAGGCAATCCGCGAGGCGCCGAAGGTATCGACCATTTTGCCGAAGAACGTTTCCGGCGTGCCTTTGCCCCAGCTCTTTGGCATCACATTGACCGGCGTGATCTTCAGATAGACCTGCTTGTATTTGGCAAGCTCGAGGAATTCGGCAGCGCCTTTGTAGGGCGGCCCATCCTCGAACGGCGTGCGCGCCAAGTGGTCGAGTATCATCGTTACCTTCGGAAAGCGATCCATGATCTGGCGCAACAACGGCAAGCCTTCCTGCTTCATCTGCATGCAGACCGGGATGTTCTTTGCCGACGCATGTTCCCAGAATGGATAGGTCTTCGGATCGACGAACCAGGTGGCCTGATCCGGCAGCGTCGACCCGGTGGTGAACAGGCGCATGCCGGTGCAGCCGCGGGCAAGCCAGTAATCGAATGTCTTCACCGCGTCGGGCGCCATGACGTCGATGGAATAGACCCCGGTAAAGCGCGACGGGACGGCAGCGACGGCATCCGCCACATAGCTGTTGTCGTAGCCATAAGCCGTGGAGGAATGCACGATCGCCGCCTTGTCGACGCCGGCGTCGTCCATGGCCTTGAGCAAGGTTTGATAGGTGGTCGGCCGCTCACTCGACCAGGTGGATTGCGTGCCGCCAAGCGGGGCCAGCGGATAACGTTTGGTATCAGGCGAAACGATATGCGGATGTATATCGATGACGGGCATGTGCGTTCACTCGCGTTCTGATTTACAGAAGACTTTCACGGATCGATATCGACAAACACCTGATCGAGTTGCGGGCGTGACGGTATCAGCTCCTGCTGCAAGGCGTAGGTGACGAGAGCCTCGATGCTAGGACGGTTCGCCGTCATACCGTAGGGCAACGGATCGCTCATCAAGGACAGGAAGCCGCGATAACGTTTGTCCTCCGGGCTATCGCCATGACCGCGCCTGAGCTCCTCGAGATAGGGCTTTTTCGCCGCCACGAAGGCGTCCATCAGCGAACGCGCCAACCACGGATGGCGTTTGATATGCTCGTCTTTCACCACAATGAGACCGTGGATCGGGTAAATGCCGCTACGGCGAAACCAATCGGCCTCGACCTGTTCGACGTTGGCGATCAATTCCGGATAGGTGTCCGCCGCGGCAGCGGCCGCGCCGGCTTTGTCCCAGCCGCTGATCGGCGGACCGGCGCGGCCTACTCCCGCCGGTCCCGTGAAGCCGGCCTGAATCTCGCCCATCTTCATCATACTCTGCAGTGATTTGCCTTCCGGCGCATGCACCACATTCGGCGGCAGCTTGAGCGTCGAGACGTGCTCTTCGTCGTCGACCACCCACGTCACCTTTGCCGAATCGAGATCGTATTCGTTGACGAAGATGCCGCGCGTCCAGACGCCGGTCGTAACCGAATACGCCCGGACGCCGACTTTCTTGCCTTCAAGGTCCTTCGGCTTCCTGATCCCGGCATCCGGCCGCACCACAAAGCCGCCGTGATGGAAGCGACGCATCAGAAAGATGGGCAGCGCGATGTAGGGCGCGCCGCGGGCGCGCGCGATCATGTAGGTCGTCGGCGCCATCTCGCAGATGTCGAATTCGACATCGCGGACCATGCGGCGAAACGCGCCGATGATGGGCACCACCTGGATGAAATCCGGATCAATGCCCTTGATCGGAACTCTCGCCCGACTTCACGGCCCGGGTGTGGCCATGGTCTGCGACGGCAATCTTTAATCGCGGCACGTCCGCCATTTAATCCTCGCTTACAAAACCTCGGATTGGTCCGCTTGCTTTGAAGGTTGAAAGGGATCCTACTGTTTCGGAATTCCGGCCTTCTCGATGACGTCGTGCCACTTGGCAATGTCCGCCGCCATGCGGTCGTGCATTGCCTCAGGGGTGCTGCCGCGTGCCTGCATGCCGAGACGAAGCGCCTTTTCCTGAAGGTCCGGCGCGCCCAGGGCGTGGACGATGTGTTCGTTCAGGAACTTCACCACGTCGGCCGGCACGCCGGCAGGAGCCGCAACACCGTTCCAGCTGGTCACCACATATTGCGGGAAACCACTTTCGATCGCGGTCGGTACATCCTTAAGCAACGGATCACGCTGCGCGCCGGACGTGGCGATGATCCGCAGCTTGCCCGGGCCGATCTCGCTTTCGAGTCCGGCGTAAAAATCGAACCCGACATCGACATCGCCGCGCAACAGCGCCGTCACCAGGTCAGGCGTGGTGCGATACGGCACGATTGTGAAATTGGCGCCGGTAACCTGTTGCAACAGATAGGCCGAAAGATTCTGCGTGCTGCCGGGATTGATCGCTCCGAGATTGAGCTTGCCGGGGTTCTTGCGCGCCGCTTCGACCACGTCTTTGAGCGACTTGTATGGCGTGCCGTCCGGCACGGCGAGCAGCATCTCAAAGCTGGCGGCGACCGAAACCTGGGCGAAGTCCTTTAGCACGTCGTAGGGCAGCGTCTTGAACAACGTCATGCTGATCGTCTGACCATTGCCCATTTCACCAAGCGTGTAGCCGTCGGCGGGAGCATGCAGCACCGCCTCCATGGCGGCGATGCCGCCGGCGCCGGGGCGGTTCTCGATCACGAATGACTGCTTGACCTCATCGCCGAGCTTGTCGGCAAGGAGCCGCATGGTCAGGTCGCCGACACCGCCAGGTCCGTAGGGCACAATGATGCGGACCGGCTTTTGCGGATAGCCGGCGGTGGATTGAGCTTGGGCCGGCGCCGCCACCGCCAAAAAGACTGCAGCGCATGCAATGGCCGCGGTGAAGGGGCGCCGTCGCAGCCATCTGTCAAAATTCCGGTTTCGCGGCTTCGTGCGCATGCGGCTTCTCCCTGCTTGGTTTTATTTGTTTGTGCCGCCGGGTCCTTGGGCGCGCCCGGTGTAACGGTCTCGGCTACATGCGCTCAGCTGTCCGCGCGAGCCCCCGGTTGCCATAGATCATGCATTAAGCCTTCGCCGCGCGCTTCACCGCCTCGATGATCTCCGGATAGGCGGCGCAGCGGCAGAGATTGCCGTTGAGGTAATGGCGGATATCGTCGTCGGTCGGGTCGGAATTGGCTTTGAGCAATTGCTGCGTCATCAGCACAAAGCCGGGCGTGCAGAAGCCGCACTGGAACGCGCCGCAATCGATGAATGCCTGCTGCACATTGGACAGCGCGCCGCCGGCGTCGAGCTGCTCGACGGTCGACACACTCTTACCGTCGACCCAGATCGCGAAATAGAGGCAGCCGGACACCGCGACGCCGTCGACCAGCACGGTGCAGCAGCCGCACAGGCCCTGGCCGCAGCTTTCGCGCGCGCCGAACAGATCGAAACGCTGCAACAGCTCGACGAGATTGCGGTGCGGCTCGATCGCCGTCGAGACCGCTTCGCCGTTGAGCGTGAAATTAATGGTGCGCGCTGTTGTCATTCGTCGTCCAGCGGCTGGCCCGCTTTAGTGCGCAACGCGCGCAGCACCGCCTCCGCCGTGATCGGCAGTTCGGTGATGCGCACACCGACGGCATCGTCGATCGCGTTGGCAATCGCCGGAGAGACGCCAAAGGTGCCGGATTCGCCGAGCCCCTTGGCGCCGAACGGCCCGGAATGCTGCTCGGCGGCGACCAGCTCGTTCTCCATCGGCGGAATGTCGCCGATGCCCGGAATCTTGTAGTCGGCGAGCGAGGCATTGGTAACTTGACCGCCGTCGAGATGCATGGCTTCCGACATGGTGAAGCCGAGCTGCATGATCGCGGCGCCCGACAATTGCGTCCGGGCGACGCCGGGATTGATCGGCTTGCCGCAATCGGCGGCGTTGATCAGCCGCAGAATACGCACGTGCCCGGTTTCGGTATCGACCTCGACCTCGGCGCCGGCGCCGCCGACCATCCAGAACGGCGTCACATTGTCCGACAGTCCGGTCTCTGCGTCCGGCGACTTGTAGCTCGGCACGAAACTCGCGGTGCCGATCACATTGCCGGCCTGCATGCCGTAGCGTTTTTTGAAAATTTCCGCCGGCGGATAATTGGTGCCTTCCGGCAATCCGGCTTCGGCGGCGAGCACGCGCAGTTTTGCCCGCGCATCCTCGGCGGCAAGCCGCACCGCATTGCCCATGTGGTAGAGCGAGCGCGAACCGAGCGTGCCCATGTCGTAGGGCGTTATGTCGGTATCCGGCGCGACGACGCGCACGGCCTCCGCCTCGACGTCGAGCACTTCGCCGACGATCTGCGCAAAGGCTGTATCCGAGCCCTGCCCCATATCGACCGTGCTCTTGTAGAGATAAACGCTGCCGTCGGCGGAGACGTTGACGATGGCAACCGAGGTCGTCGGCGAGATCGAGGCTTTAAAGCCAATGGCGACGCCGCGGCCGCGCCGCAGGGTGCCGGCGCCGCGATCGAACGGCTTGCTCCAGCCCATGCGCGCGACAAGCGCATCGAGCACGTCGCCGATGGCGGCGTCCTGCAGCACGGTGCCGCTCGCCTGCGGCCGGCCGTCGCGCAAAATATTCTTGCGGCGAAATTCCACCGGATCGATGCCGATTTCGCGCGCGATCAGGTCGGTGTGGCTCTCGTAGGCCCAAACGAGCTGCGGCACGCCGAAGCCGCGCAGCGCGCCGGCGGGCGTGCGGTTGGTGTAGAGCGCGTAGGAGCCGATGCTGATATTGTCGATGTCGTAAGGGCCCGCCGCGGTGAAGCCAGATTTTTGTGTCACCCGCGGCCCGATATCGGCATAGGCGCCGCCGTTCCAATACACCTCGCAGGCGCGGGCGACGACGCGGCCGTCTTTATTGACGCCGCTTTTGATGCGGAACGTCGTGGCGTGCTTGGTGATCATGTAGAACTGCTCTTCCATGGTCAGCACGATCTTGACCGGGCGGCGCACCAGCATCGCCAGCGCCGCGACCAGAGCTTCGAGCTTGACATAGACCTTGGCGCCGAAACCGCCGCCGAGATACGGCACCTTCACCCGCACCCGGTTTTCCGGCCAACCGAACAGCCGCGCGATCTCAATGCGCACGAATGACGGCGTCTGGTTCGACGTATGGATCGTCAGGCGCTCGTCGCCGGGCTCGGCAATGGCGACGAAAGTCTCGAACGGCAGATGCAGGCACTGCTGGGTCTTGAACGTGTGCTCGAACACGCGATCGGCGCGCGCCATGGCCGCATCGGGCTCGCCGCGCCGCAAGTGATAGTCGAGCGCGACGTTGGTGCCCTTGCGGCCCTTGAGGTGCTTGAGGTCGGCGAAAGTGCCGGCAGGGCGCAGCACATCGTGGACCAGAACATCCGGCCGCATCGCTTCGAGTTCGTCGTAAACGGCCGGGAGCTCGTCATATTCGGCGGTGATCAGCTGCGCGGCTTGCTCCGCCACATGCGGATCGCTCGCCAAAACGGCGGCGACTGGCTCGCCGACATAGCGCACTTTGTCGAGCGCCAGGATCGGCTGGTCGTGAAAGGCCGGGCCGTAATAGGGCTCCGGAATGAGCTTGCGGATGTCTTCGCCAGTGATGACGCGGTGCACACCGGGCAGCGCCTTTGCCGCTTCAACGTCGATGCTGCGGATGCGGCCGTGCGGCACGGTCGAGCGAAAGATTTTGCCGTAGAGCATGCCGGGCAGGCGCAGATGATGCGTATAGTCGGCGCGGCCGGTCACCTTGGCGCGCACTTCAAGGCGCGGAATGTTTCGCCCGACCTGATTCATGGCCGCACCGCACTGGCGCCGTCGTCGAGCGCCCGCCGCACGGCGCGGCGCAGATAAACCCGCAGCAATTCGCGCTTGTAGGCAGCGGAACCGTGGGCGTCGGCGAGGATCGAGGCCTCCGCGGCCGCGGCTTCGCCGGCGCGATTGAGTGCCGCGTCGCCGGGCGGCGCGCCGGCAAGCTCTTTCTCGGCGTTCGCCATGCGGGTGACTTTTTCCGTCGCGGCGCTGACGATGACGATCGGATCGCGTATCGCGCCGTCGGCGAGCCTGAACGACACGGCGACGCCGAGCGCGGGCCAGTCGTCGGCCGAGCGCGAAGTGACTTTCATGTAGGCGGCCTTGCGTCCGTTTAGCGCCGGCACCGTCACGGCGGTGATGAGCTCGTTCCTGTCCAGCACCGTCTCGTAATAACCGGCATAAAGCTCCTCGAGCGGCATTTCGCGCTCGCCGTTCGGGCCGCTGATCGAGATGCGCCCGCCGAGCGCCGCCAAGACTGGCGGCAGATCCATGTGCGGATCGCCGTGCGCCAGCGCGCCGCCGACGCGCGCTACATTGCGCACGCGCGGATTCGACAGTCGGCGCAACGCGGCTTTGAGGACGGGTAGCCGCTCAGCGACGTTCGGATCCCTTTCGACTTCGCTTAAGCTCGCCATCGCGCCGATGCGCAATTCGCCGGCGGCAGTGACCGCGATGCGCGCGTATTGCGGTTCGATGCGGTGCAGGCAGATGAGCCGGGTCGGCTGGAACACGCCGGCCTTCATCATCAGCATCAGCGCCGTTCCGCCCGCGACCGGCCGAATCGTCGGGTCCTGCGGATCGAGCAGCGCAATCGCCTCCTTCAGCGACGCCGGCTCCACCATTTCGAAGGGGATCATTCGGAACAGTCCGCGCTTTACTTCGCCATGCTCAGCACGTGGTCGGCGATCTCGGCGCGGGTGCCGACCCACACGTCGGGCGACGTCATCGCCGTCTCGACGATCCGCTCGTAGAAATGCGCGCCGCGATGGTGTCCGAAAATATGCGCATGGCTCGTGACATCGATGATGCGAAGCTCGTCGTCGCGGGCGCGCGCAATACCGATCACCTCGTTGAACGACTCCAGCATCATCCGCGGCGGGTGGCCGTATTTCATCGAAGGCATATCGTTGACGTCATAGGACAATGGAATGGCGACAATGCGCTTGTTGCCGTGGTTCACAACGTAAGGCAGATCGACGTCGAAGACATCGCCGTACCAGCGGTAGCCGGCGTCGGCGAGGAGTTTGGGTGTGGCCGGCTTCGAGGTGCCGCGCGGCGACAGCCAGCCGACGACTTTTTGACCTGACGCCGTTTCAAGCAGTTTGGTGCAGCGTTCGATATTCTTGCGTTCGTCCTCATCCGACAACAGCGCCGGGATCACGTCCATGGCGTAAGAGTGCGACAGCACTTCATGGCCGTGATCGGCGATTGTTCGCACCGTGTCCGGCGCGCGCTCGGCAACGATGGCGTTGACCATGACGCTGGCCTTGGCGCCGTGGCGTTCAAAACCGTCCATCAGCCGGTGAATGCCGATCTCGACGCCATAGGCGGCCCAGGAGATCGCCATGGTGTCGAGCACGCCGGGCGGCAGCGGATTGCCCATCGGGCTGATGCCGGGCGCCATGCCGTCCGACCAGGCTTCGAGACAGACGTTGAAGACGACGGCGATGCGGTTGCCGTCCGGCCACTTCCAGTCCGGTCTATTTTTCACTTGCGGCCCCGCAATCGCGATGCGGCCAGAGCCAGATCCACGGCCAGGACCAGGTCGTCGCAGCCGCCGCCTGGCATGGAACTTTTCTCGTAACGGGTCGCGTTAGGGATACCGTTTGGGGGTTCGCCGCCGCGAAATCGCGGCAGTTTTGTGGCTTGCAGAATTTGATGTTGACGGCCCTGATGCCGCCGAACCTGTTGCAGGTGCCCGAGCCGCAGTACCCGGCGGTGTCCGGGTTGACCCACCGCGCAGCAACCGGGGTCGACAATGCGGCCCAACCGGCGAGCGCAGCGGCCAAGGATGCGCAAAACATGGATGCGGGAAACGCGCGCTTCCTCATCATTGCCTCCCTCGGTCGCCCCGCTTGGAACGACGTTAGATCATAGGAGGATAGCGCGTCGAGACGGTCTCATGCATGGCGCGTACGGGGACTCATGAGCCAGGTGCCGGCAACCACCAGGAACGCCAGTAGTCCCGGCGCAATGGCGAGCGTGACACTGGCGGCGGCGACCGCCGCGGTGGCGGCCCAGCCGATCGAGGAAAACGCTTCGGCGAAGGTGGCGAGCCGCGACGAAACCTGACGGCGGCGAAACTGGCTGCGCCTGGCCTGGACCCGGAACCAGAGTTGGATCGAAGTCGCTGCCGCCGCGGCGACGACGATGCCGATCGAGGTGACGAGCGCGTGCCACGGCGATGCAATGGCCAGTATCGCGACCAGCGGCGCGAAGACCACGGCGAGAACGCCGAGTACGGCCTCGACCTTGGCGCGCACGATAAAGCGCGGCGGAATTGGCGCCGAAGCGACAAGGTCTGGCGCATCCTCGCCGGAGATGGCGAGCCAGGCGAGCCCGCCAGCAAGCTGGCCTGCCGCCATGACCAGCACCGGCACCAGAAGCTGGTAGGCGCCATTGCCGCTGTCGAAGCTGCGCCATAACAGCACCGCCGGCGGAATGAGATAGAGCATCTGCATCAGTGTCTGCGACATCAGCCATGGATCGCGCCGCAACAGCATCCATTCCTTGCGGCGCAGCGCTCCCAGCGGCGAGGCGGTGCGGAACGCCAACGATCCCCGCTTCTGGCTGACCGTCGCACCGCCGACGCCCGCTGCGGTAACGGCGTATTCGCCGAAACGCGGCGCAACGATAGCGATTGTCGCGGCGAGCAAAGCGAAACTCAGGCCGAGCACGGCGATCAGCGCCATGCTGTCGCCGAGCGCGGCCCGCGCCGGCCACCAGACGACGCTGCCGGCATCGGGCGCCAGCGCCAGTAAGGTCTTCGACTGTAAGACCGAAGCTCGCGACGGCGAGCCGTAGGACAGGATCGCCGCGACTTGCAGGCCGATGACAAAGGCGGCACCGATCACCGCGGCGACGACCTGCGCAATGAGCCGCGTGCGTTTGGCGCCAATGATACGGAACAGCGCGACGGTCAGTCCGACCGCCAAAGCGGCGGCCGCGGCTCCCATCGCGGCGATCAGGCCGTAGGCGCCGAGCCAGCGCCAGCCGCCGCGCGCGATCAGCACATCGATGAACGGCCCCGCAAGCGGCAGCGCCAGCATCGCCATCGACAGCGCCACCGTGGCAATACGTACGGCAAAGACTTTCTCACTCGACGCCGGCGAAGCGAGGATGAGATCGAGATCGGCGCGCGAATAAAAAGCCCGCGTCGTCGATTCCATCGCCTGCGAGATCATCAACAGCCACGACAGTAAGACGCTGGCCGTGATCGCGATCAGCGTCGCCTTGTCGGGTACGGCGTCGGCATAAGGGCCGACCAGCCAATAGGCGACGAAATGCATGAATGCCACGAAGACCGCGATGGCGATGACGCCGCGGCGCAGCCGTCTGCGCTTGCCGCCGGTCATTATGGCGAGCCAATCGCGCCAGGCGAGACGCGATTCGTGCCGCGCGAACCACACCGCGGTGGCTGACTGGGAACTCATGCCGCTTGGGGCGCCTCGGCGACCAGCGCGAGAAAAGTATCTTCCAGACTCGCGCTGTCGCTTGCGCCGGCATGGGTGCCGGCCTTTGCGCCGGCCTTGCGGCGCAGTTCTTCGAGCGTGCCCTCGGCAATCAGCTTGCCGCGGGCGATGACGCCGATGCGGTCGGCTATGCGCTCGGCGACTTCAAGAATATGCGTGGTCATGATGACGGTGCCGCCGGCGCGAACGCGTTCGCGCAACACGCTTTTGACCTGGCGGGCGGAACCGGCATCGAGCCCGGTGAGCGGCTCGTCGAGAATGATCAGCCGCGGCTCGTGGATCAGCGCGCCGGCGAGCGCCACTTTCTGCCGCATGCCCTTGGAAAAACCTTCGCAGCGTTCGTTGGCATGCGGCGCGAGGTCAAGCCAGTTCAAAAGCTCGCGCGCGCGCGGCTCGGCGAGCGCCGGCGCGACGGCCCACAGGCCGGCGACGAATTCGAGATATTCCCGCGGCGTGAGCTTGTCGTAGATCATCGGCTCGTCGGAAATCCACGCCATCAGCCGCTTGGCTGCAACCGGGTCGGCGAGCGCGTCGATGCCCATGACGCGGATCGTTCCGGCGTCGGGCCGCAGCAGACCGGCGATCATGCGCAAGGTCGTCGTCTTGCCGGCGCCGTTGGGGCCGAGCAGCGCATAAAACTCGCCGGCGCGCACGTTGAGCTCCAGGCCATCGACCGCGGGACGGTCGAAGCGCTTGATGAGGCCGTGGATTTCCAGAGCGAACGCGGGCTGCGGAACATGCTGCATGACGCGGCACGCTAACGGACAGAGGTTTCGGTCTCGTGAATCGGAAATGGCGATTTTAACGCCTGAAGTCAAAGCGTTATGCGGTCGATCTCGGCCAGGTCCGCCGCCGAAAGTTGCCAGCCGACGGCGGCGACATTGGCCGCAACCTGCTCGGCCCTCGTCGCACCGGCGATAATGCTTGAAATAAACGGCCGGCTGGCAAGCCAGCTCATCGCCAGTTCCAGGAGCGTGTGACCGCGCCGGGTGGCGAATTCGCTTAGATCCTCGACGATGCGCCAGTTGCGCGCAGTGAGGAAACGATCGGCGTAGCGCGCGGTGTCCGTCAGCCGCGATCCCGCCGGCAGCGGCGCACCGCTTTCATACTTTCCGGTCAACAATCCGCTCGCCAGCGGAAAGTAGGGCAGAAGCCCGAGCCCGTGCTTGCCCATAACGGCGACGCGATCTTTCTCGAGCCCGCGTTCGAGTATGTTGTAGCGGTCCTGGCAGGAAACGAACGATGCAAGCGTTTGCCGCGCCGCGACGTCGTGGGCTTCTTCGAGTTGCGCCGCCGAAAGATTGGAGCAGCCGATATAACGGACCTTTCCCGCCTGCACCAAATCGTCGAGCGCCCGCAGCGTCTCCTCGATCGGCGTCTGCGGGTCGGGCCGGTGCAATTGATAAAGGTCGATCCAGTCGGTGTTGAGCCGGCGCAGGCTTGCTTCGGCCGCCTGCACGATGTAGCGCCGCGATGCGCCCTGGAGCTTGCCGGCATCGTCCATCGGCAGGCCGAATTTTGTCGCCAGCACGATGGCCTTTCGCCGCTGCCCGAGCACTTTCCCCAAAATCTCCTCGGAACCACCCTGGTTGCCGTAGGCGTCGGCGGTGTCGATGAACGTGATGCCGAGATCTAGCGCCTTATCCACCACGCGCCGCGATGCCTCAAGATCGGCGCGCCCGCCGAAATTATTGGCGCCGAGCCCGACAAGGGAGACCTCCGGGCCCGACGTCCCGAGCTTGCGTTTCTGCATGCGGCAACCGCACTAGGACGAGACATTATAGGCGGCGAGCGCCGCCATATTGACGAGCTGGCTGTCGTTCGCCGACAGCGGCACGATCTGCACCGAACGGTCGAGGCCGACCAGCATCGGGCCGATCACATTGGCGCCGCCGAGCTCCATCAGCATCTTGGTCGAGATCGAGGCGGAATGCAGCGCCGGCATGATCAGCACATTGGCCGGTCCGGACAGGCGGCAGAACGGATAGGCTTCGCGCAATTCCATGTCGAGCGCCACGTCGGCGGCCATGTCGCCGTCATATTCGAAATCGACGTGGCGGTGATCGAGGAGCCGCACCGCTTCCTGCACGCGCTCGGAGCGTTCGCCGGGCGGATGGCCGAACGTCGAGAACGCAAGAAAAGCGAGCCGCGGATCGTAACCGAGCGCGCGCGCGACCCGCGCCGCTTCGATGGCAATCTCGGCAAGATCGTTGGCGCCGGGCATTTCGGTCACCGCCGTGTCGGCGACCAGCACGGTACGGCCGCGCGCCAGCACCATGGAAATACCCATGACCCGATGCCCGGGCTTGGGATCGATGCAGCGCCGCACATCCTCGAGCGCCACGGAGAAATTCCGCGTCACGCCGGTAACCATGGCATCGGCGTCGCCGAGCGCGACCATGCAGGAGGCAAAGTGATTGCGGTCCTGATTCACCAGGCGCTGGCAGTCGCGCTGCAGAAAGCCCTGGCGCTGCAGCCGTTCGTAGAGATAAGCGGCGTAGGCGGCATTACGCGACGATAGCGCCGCGTTGATGATTTCGATATCGCCGCCAAGCTCGACACCCAGCGCTTTCGCGGTTTCGCGTACCGCCCGCTCGCGGCCGACCAGCAGCGCTGAGCCCAGTCCCTGGTGGACGAAAGTCGCCGCCGCGCGGATCACCTGTTCCTCTTCGCCTTCGGCGAAGACGACGCGCCGCGGCCGCCGCCGCAACCGTTCATAGACGCCTTGCAACACGCCGGCGATGGGATCGAGGCGGCTGCGCAATTGCTGCCGGTAACCGTGCATATCGGCGATCGGTTTGCGCGCCACACCGGAATCCATCGCCGCCTTGGCCACCGCCGGTGGAATGTCGGAGATCAGCCGCGGGTCAAACGGCACGGGGATGATGTAGTCGGGTCCGTATTTCGGCCGTGCGCCGTAGGCGGCGGCGACTTCGTCGGGAACATCCTCGCGCGCCAGCGCGGCGAGCGCGTGGGCGGCGGCGATTTTCATCTCCATGTTGATGGCACGGGCGCGCACATCGAGCGCGCCGCGGAAGATGTAGGGAAAGCCGAGCACGTTGTTGATCTGGTTCGGATAGTCGGAGCGGCCCGTGGCCGTGATGGCGTCCGAGCGCACCGCGGCGACTTCTTCGGGGGTGATCTCCGGATCGGGATTGGCCATGGCAAAGATGATCGGATGATCGGCCATAGACTTCACCATGGAAGGTGTCACGGCGCCCTTGACCGAGAGGCCGAAGAACACATCGGCGCCGGCCAGTGCTTCGGCCAATGTGCGCACCTTGGTTTTGATGGCGAAGGCCGACTTCCACTGGTTCATGCCTTCGGTGCGGCCCTGATAGATGACACCCTTGGTGTCGCAGAGAACGAGGTTGTCGGGACGAAAGCCGATGGCGCGAAGCAGTTCGAGGCAGGCGATGCCGGCGGCACCGGCGCCGTTGCAGACGAGCTTGGTTGTCGCGATCTCGCGGCCGGTCAATTCGAGCGCATTGATCAGGCCGGCGGCGGCGATGATGGCGGTGCCGTGCTGATCGTCGTGAAATACCGGAATGTCGAGCAGCTCGCGCAGCTTCTGCTCGATGATGAAGCATTCCGGCGCCTTGATGTCCTCAAGATTGATGCCGCCCCAACCCTTGCCGAGCAGTTTGACGCAATTGATGAACGCGTCGGGATCTTCGGTCGATACTTCAAGATCGATGGAGTCGATATCGGCAAAGCGCTTGAACAGTACCGCCTTGCCTTCCATCACCGGCTTTGAGGCCAGCGCGCCGAGATTGCCCAGCCCGAGAATGGCGGTGCCGTTGGTGATCACCGCGACGAAATTGCCCTTGGTGGTGTAGTCGTAAGCCAGCGCTTCGTCGGCGGCGATGGCGAGCACCGGAACGGCCACGCCAGGCGAATAGGCCAGTGAAAGGTCGCGCTGCGTCGCCATCGGCTTGGTGGCGACGACTTCGAGCTTGCCCGGCCGGCCCTCGCTGTGAAACAGCAGGGCTTCCTGGTCGGTAAAGGTCGGCCGGTGCGATACGCTGGCGCTCTTGGCGCCGTCCTTGGCTCCATTCTTGGCACCGTTATTGGCACCGTTATTGGCACCGTCCTTGGCGCCGTCGTCATCGCCGTTTTTGGAAGCCATTTCAATTCCCTGCTGGTGATGCCGAGATCGTCTGGGGCGGCGATTGGAACTTTAGCGAAATGCTCGGGGCAGCACTACCCATCGGCAAGCATGGCGGCGGCAGGCCGGCGCATTGAATAAGCGGCCGCGGAAGGGTAATGCCTGCCCAGCATTCGTGACCAATAGCGGCCGGCACTGTGACCGGTCTTGCCATCTGCACGGCTTATCCGTAGCTCAGCACCCTCATGATCAAATTCCTGCTTCGCTTCATTGGCCTCTGCCTGCTCGCCACAGCGTTCGTATTCTTCGTCTATGACGGCACCAAATCCATCGCCAACCACGATCTCGTCTACACCAAGGTCGGCGACGTGTGGGCCATCATCGACCAGAACAGCCTCAACTTTGTGCAGGATTGGCTGAAGCAGCGGCTCGCCTGGGCCTGGGACCCCTATCTGCAAAAAGGCTTCGACTTGCCGGCCTGGGTGGTCGTCGGCATCGTGGCCACGATCCTGATCCTGCTCGGCCGCAAGAAGAGGCCACTGATCGGTTACGCGCGGGATTAAAGTTCGCCATCATGGCAGAGGCGCTGCCCGGCCGGCCGCAGCCGTCAGACGACAAGGCAGCCATGGCGCGTCGAAAAGAGAGGCCAGCCCTGCGACGCCTCGCCGTCATCGTAGTCATCGTCGCCGCCGTGCTGGTGCTTATCCCGTACGCTATCGCCCCGCTCTATCGGTTCTTCGATCCGGTTTCGACGCCGATACTGTGGCGCTGGACGACCGGGCAGCGGGTCGAGCGGATTTTCGTCCCGCTCGACCGGATGGCGCCGGAGCTGAAGCTTGCCGTTATCGTCGCCGAGGACGGCAGCTTCTGCCGCAATCACGGCATCGATCTCGGCGCCATGCGCGAGGCGTTGCAACAGCATTCCGGCGATATCGCCGAAGCGCGCGGCGCCTCCACCATCACCCAGCAGACGGCGAAAAACCTGTTCTTCTGGCAGGGCCGCAGTTTTGTGCGCAAAGCGCTCGAAATTCCGCTGGCGATCTGGATAAACCTGGTTTTGCCGAAGCGGCGGATTTTGGAGATCTATCTCAACATCGCGCAATGGGGCCCGAACGGCGAGTTCGGCGCTGAGGCCGGCGCCCATTACGCCTTCGGCAAATCGGCGCACGACCTCAACGACCTTCAGGCGGCGGAGCTTGCCGCGATCCTGCCCAACCCGGGGCAGCGCAGCGCCCGCACGCCCGGCGCGCTGGTCCGCAGACTGGCCGGCGTCTATGAGCGCCGCGCCGCCGACTACGGCGCGCTCGACGCCTGCGTGCGCACCCCCTAGCGTGACGCAATCCATTCTTCTATAAGCCCGGCATTCCAAGCGACCCGAGCCTAGACAGAGGAGAGCGACCCCATGGCCGTGCCGAAAAGAAAGACTTCGCCGTCGCGGCGCGGCATGCGCCGATCGGCCGATGCGCTTAAGGCGCCAACCTATGTCGAGGACAAGGATTCCGGCGAATTGCGCCGTCCACACCACATCGACCTCAAGTCCGGGATGTATCGCGGCCGCCAAGTGCTGACGAAGAAAACGGAAGCCTAGGAGTTTCCGTACCCGGCGCAGCGGCTTCGCATGAAAGAACCGCGTCATGTTCGTGCTTGGCTTTCCGCTGCTGCTGGTGTCCTTCGCCATCTACAACATGATCGCGTTCCTGACCCCCGGCGTGAGCTGGACCGCTCCGGTGACCACCGTGCATATGATTTCCGGCCAGGACTGGGTTTTGACCTGGCAAGACCTGCTGCTTGCCTTTTCGGTCTTTCTGCTCTGGGTCGAAATCATCAAATCGACGCGGCTCGGCACGCGTAGCGTCATGGATCACATCCTGGCGATGGCGCTGTTCATCGTCATGCTGGTCGAGTTTCTGCTGGTGCCACGGGCCGGAACCTCAGCCTTCTTCCTGCTGACGGTGTTTGCGCTGTTTGACGCGCTTGCCGGCTTCATCGTCGGCACGCGCGGCAACGCGCCGCGCCGCATCGAGATCGAAAGCTCGGGGCCGGTCTGACGGCAGTCAGTCGCGTTCGCGTCCGAAATAACTGCACATTTCGCCGGTAGAATCGCGATAGACGGTGACGCGGGTCAGTCCGGCGCAATCGGCAACCTTGCGCCAGATCCAGATGCACAAGTTTTCCATGGTCGGCGGGCCGAGATCGGGCACGTCGTTGAGAAAATGATGGTCGAGCGCGAGCCGCGCCGCCTCGACGGCGCGCTCCAGCACGCCAAAATCGACCACCATGCCGGTTTTTGGATCGGCGTCGCCGCGCACGACCACCTCGGCGCGATATGAATGGCCGTGAATGCGGCGGCTCGCCTCCTGTGTTTCGCGGTCGTCGGCGGCGCGGGCAAGCGTATGGGCCGACTCGAAACGGAATTGCTTACTGATTTCGAACATCGTGTCTCGACGCTAGGGAATGCCGACGAGCTTATGCATCTGCACACTCAACCGCCAAGGCGGATGCGACAGGCAATAATCGATTGCCGCCACCGTGTTCGGCGCGCGATCAGGGCCGTCCATGGGTTGGAGCCAGAAGTGGTCGAATGCAAGCGTGCGCAACTCGGCCGGATCGATCCCGGGCTGCGGATAGACGAGCTTTAATTCGTGGCCGCTGCGCAGTTTTAGCGGCGCTCCCGCCTTCGGGCTGACGCAGATCCAATCGATGCCGGCGACGGCCTCCTGCGTGCCGTTGGTTTCGACGGCGATCTCAAAGCCAAGCGCGTGGACGGCTGCGACCACAGCGGCATCAAGCTGCAGGAACGGCTCGCCGCCGGTGAAGACGACAAAGCGCCGTGGCGCCGGGCTCGCCCAGGCGCGCTCGATCGCGAACGCCAGCGCCTGCGCATCGGCAAAACGTCCGCCGCCCGGGCCGTCGGTGCCGACGAAATCGGTATCGCAGAACTGGCAGACCGCGGTTGAACGATCCTGTTCGTGGCCAGACCACAGATTGCAGCCGGCGAAACGACAGAACACGGCGGCGCGGCCGGCCTGGGCGCCCTCGCCCTGCAAGGTCTTGAAAATCTCCTTGACGGTGTAAGCCACGGTGCTGTTCTCCGACAGCACCATTTGCGCACGCCGAACGGCGGCACAAGGGCTCGCCGCGCCGGACGCAGAAGCAATTGTGTATCTGAAGGTTACAGCGACCGGGAGAGCGCGCGGCCGGCCCGCGCGGGCATTTTGGCCGGCAATTGGCCGCATGCCCGGTAAATCTCGGTCACTTCGGCAGGCGCGGCGCGGCGGCGCGCCCGGGTCTGCGGGGCGTCACCCGATGTGGCGATGAGGTGCGCGAGGAAATCGGCATGCGGGCGGCGCGTGGCCCGCGGAAGCGCGGCCTTGGGACCGGTCGACGTCAGGGGAACCAGAGCCTTGCTCAACGCCGTCTCCTGTCCCGAAATGGGACATCGATTGGCCTTCCCCCAGTAACTCGCAAGCCGCGTGCCGCGACCGCCAAGCCCAAAACGGGACTTTCCGAATTATTTAGGCGCCTGCGCTAGCTTGGCCGGGTCAGCGCGCCGCCGCCCCGCGGACTACACCATCTCCGAAGAGACGACTTTGACCAACGCCGGTCCGCGAACTCGATCCCCGTTGCCGGCGCCACCGAGGCCGCGCCCGCGCCTGCGGCCGGTGTGGCCCGGCTCACCGCGGCGCGGCTCGATGCCGCCCAAATCCTCGCGTCGGTCGGTGAAGTCGCCTACGACTGGCGCATCGACACCGACGTGCTGCTGTGGAGCGCCAACGCCGCCGAGGTGTTGCTGATCCACGATCCGGCGGCGATTGCCAGCGGCCGCGGCTACGCCCAGCTTCTGGAGGCGGGAAACACCGGGGCGCGTTTCGACGTCGTCATGCAATCGGACAAACGCGACGATGGGCACGGCGTCGCCTATCAGATCCAGTACGCCATCCGTCCCGATCCGAATTCCGAAACCAGGCTTTGGGTCGAGGACACCGGCCGCTGGTTTGCCGGTCCCGAAGGACGGGCGGTGCGCGCTCACGGCGTCATCCGCGTCATCAACGAACGCTACGAGCACGAGCGCCGGCTCACTTATCTCGCCCGCTGCGACGGCCTGACCGGCGAATTGAACCGCCACAGCCTCACCGAGGTTCTCGAGGAAGCCCTCGACCAAGCCCTGCGCTTCCGCTCCTCCTGCGGTTTCCTTCTGGTCGCCGTCGACAATTTGGCGCGCATCAACGAGTCCTACGGTTTCGACATTGCCGATCAGGTCATTGCCGCGATCGCCAAACGCTTGCGCAGCCGGATGCGCGGCAAGGATACGCTCGGCCGCTATTCCGGCAACAAATTCGGCCTGGTGCTGCGCGACTGCACGCCGGACGATATGGCGATCGCCGCCGACCGCCTGCTGTCCGGGGTTCGCGACGAGATGGTGCCGACCAGTGCCGGCCCGATCGCGGTCACCGTCACCATCGGCGGCGTAACGGCGCCGCGTCACGCTCGTGGCGTGAGCGAAATCCTCGCCCGGGCGCAGGAGAGCCTCGACACCGCCAAGGCGCGGCGGCGCGGCTCATTCCAGGCCTATCGGCCCAGTATCGAGCGCGAGGCGATCCGGCGCGAGAATGTCCGCGCCACCGACGACATCGTCGCCGCGCTCAACGAGCGGCGCATTTTCCTCGCCTACGAGACCGTGGCGTCGGCGCTCGACCGGCAGCCGGCTTTCTACGAGTGCCTGATGCGGATCAGGCGGACCGATGGCAGCTTGATCGCGGCGAACGAGATCATTCCGGTCGCTGAACGCCTTGGCTTGGTCCGGCTGCTCGATTTCCGCGTGCTGGAACTCGTCATCGACGAGATGATCGCTGCGCCCGCGTTGCAGACGAGCTTCAACGTCTCGCCGGCCTCGACCACCGATCCGGACTGGTGGGCGGGTCTCGGCTCGCTCCTTCGCACTCACACCGGCGTCGCCGAACGCCTCACCGTCGAGATCACCGAGAGCGCGGCGATCCACGACATCGACGAGACGCGCGGCTTTGTCGCCCGCGTCAAGGATCTCGGCTGCCGCATCGCCATCGACGATTTCGGCGCCGGCTATACGTCGTTCCGCAATTTGCGCAAGCTTGGCGTAGATATCGTCAAGATCGACGGCGCCTTCGTGCAGCACATCATGCGCTCGGAGGACGATCGCGCTTTCGTCCGCACGCTCATCGACCTCGCCAAGCGGCTCAAGCTCAAGACCGTTGCCGAATGGGTGCAGGACGAAGCGACCGCCAGGACGCTCGAAGCGTGGGGCTGCGATTATCTGCAGGGTGCACTGGTTGGACTGGCTTCGACGGAGCGGCCGTGGATCGCGAGCCTGGCCAAGGTCGTCTGAACGACCGCCTGAATGGCGCTCCGGGCTATTCGCCCTTCTCGGTCAGCCGATCGACTTTTCGCTTCATATCGTCAAGCTGACGCTTGAGATCGTCGATATCGCCGGTTTTCGACGGCGCTTTTTCCGCCTCCGCCGCGGCCTCGGCATTGTCGCTTTCGCGCCGGGCAAAGGGCGCGAACATGGCGAAGGCGCGCTCGAACATTTCCATGTTCCGCCGCACCTGCTCCTCGAGCGAGGTGAATGCGCCGACCCCGAAAGCCTGAGCCATCTGCTGGCGGAATTTCTCCTGTTCGCGGGTGAGCGACTCGATGGACACTTCGAGATAGCGCGGCACCAGCATCTGCATGCTATCGCCGTAGAAACGGATGAGCTGGCGCAGGAAGGCGATCGGCAGCAGATTCTGGCCTTCCTTGTTCTCCTGCTCGAAGATGATTTGCGCGAGCACCGAACGCGTAATGTCTTCGCCGGTCTTGGCGTCGTAAACGACGAAATCCTCGCCGGTCTTGACCATGGCGGCGAGGTCTTCCAGCGTGACGTAGGTGCTCGTACCGGTGTTGTAGAGCCGCCGGTTGGCGTACTTCTTGATCGTGACCGGCTCAGCGGTCTTGGTCACTGCTTCAGACATCGGGCGGCCACCAGGCGGTTATGCCGTCAAAATAGGCGCTTTTACGCGGCGCGGCTACAGTTTTGTGATGCGTGCCCGGATCGTAGTGAATGGCAAAGGCGGCAAGCCGTCCAAAGCGGAAAAATCTTGCCGCAAGGCCCTGAGATGGCGTTCCCCGGCATGCCAGCGCTGCGGCCGACCGCCCCCTCCTTGCGGCTTGTCGCGGGCAGATCATCTCCTTATGACTTATATCAACGGTCGCGCGGCCAGCCCGCATTAGAGATAAGCCAAGAGATAAAGCTCACGAGTCTGGAAGGGAATTCTCCATGAAAGACGATGTTGTCATTGTCAGCGCCACGCGCACGCCGGTCGGAGCATTCAACGGCGCTTTCGCAAACTTGCCCGCCCATGAACTCGGCAAGACGGCAATCAAGGCGGCGCTCGACCGCGCCGGCGTCGAAGCGCCGCGGGTCTCCGAAGTCATCTTGGGCCAGATTCTGACCGCCGGAGAGGGCCAGAACCCGGCCCGGCAGGCCTCGATCGCGGCCGGTGTGCCGGTCGAAACCCCGGCCTGGGCCGTCAACATGCTGTGCGGGTCCGGACTGCGCTCGGTCGCGCTCGGCTATCAGGCCATCGTCAACGGCGATTCCGACATCGTGGTCGCCGGCGGCCAGGAATCCATGAGCATGGCGCCGCACTGCGCCCATCTGCGCGGCGGCGTGAAGATGGGCGATTTCGAGATGATCGATACCATGATCAAGGACGGCCTGTGGGACGCGTTCAACGGCTACCACATGGGCAATACCGCCGAGAACGTCGCGCGGCAGTGGCAGATCACCCGCGCCCAGCAGGATGCCTTCGCGGTCGCGTCGCAGAACAAGGCGGAAGCCGCGCAGAAGGCCGGCAAGTTCAAGGACGAGATCACCCCAGTGACCATCAAGACCCGCAAGGGCGACGTCGTCGTCGATGCCGACGAATATCCCAAGCACGGCACCACGCTCGAAGCCATCGGCAAATTGCGGCCGGCTTTCGACAAGGATGGCACCGTCACGGCGGCCAATGCCTCGGGCATCAACGACGGCGCCGCCGCTGTAGTTCTGATGAAAGCAAGCGAAGCGGCAAAACTGGGCAAGACACCGCTGGCGCGCATCGTGTCGTGGGCGCAGGCCGGCGTCGATCCCAAGATCATGGGCACTGGTCCGATCCCGGCCTCGCGTGCCGCGCTGAAAAAGGCGGGCTGGAACGTCGGCGATCTCGATCTCGTCGAAGCCAACGAGGCGTTCGCCGCACAGGCTTGCGCCGTGAACAAGGATCTCGGCTGGGACACCGGCAAGGTCAACGTCAACGGCGGCGCCATCGCCCTCGGCCATCCGATCGGCGCGTCCGGCGCGCGCGTGCTGGTGACGCTGCTGTACGAGATGCAAAAGCGCAACGCCAAGAAGGGCCTCGCCACGCTGTGCATCGGCGGCGGCATGGGCATCGCCATGTGCGTTGAGAGATAACAACACCTCGCCCCGACGGCAGGGCGAGGGAAGACTTGAGGGAGGGTTTCATGCCCCGCGTTGCGTTGGTCACGGGGGGGACGCGTGGTATCGGCGCGGCCATCTGCAAGGCACTCAAGACCGCGGGCTACAAGGTTGCCGCCAATTACGGCGGCAACGACGAAGCGGCGCAGAATTTCAAATCCGAGACCGGGATCAACGTCTATAAGTGGGATGTCTCCTCGTTCGACGCCTGCGCCGCGGGCGTCAAACAGGTCGAGGCCGAGCTCGGGCCGATCGACGTGTTGGTCAACAATGCGGGCATCACGCGCGATTCCCAGCTGCACCGCATGAAGCCGGAGCAGTGGACAGCGGTAATCAACACCAATCTCGGCTCGCTGTTCAATATGAGCCGGCACGTGATCGAGGGCATGCGCGAGCGCAAGTTCGGCCGCATCGTCAATATCTCGTCCATCAACGGCCAGAAAGGCCAGTTCGGCCAGGTGAATTATTCCGCATCCAAGGCCGGCGAGATCGGCTTCACCAAGGCGCTGGCGCAGGAAGGCGCCCGCGCCGGCGTCACCGTCAACGCGATCTGCCCCGGCTATATTGCCACCGACATGGTCAAGGCGATGTCGCAGGAAGTGCTGCAAAAAAGCGTGCTGCCGCAAATTCCGATCGGCCGGCTCGGCGAGCCCGAGGAAGTCGCACGCTGCGTGGTGTTCCTGGCCTCCGACGACGCCGGCTTGATCACTGGCTCGACGCTCACCGCGAATGGCGGGCAGTACTTCGCCTGATTTATATAGCCGTAGCACCGAGCGCGGGCGGCGGGTCATCATGGCGTTATTACAACAACCGATTATCGAGAGACGTCGCGACCAGATGTTTCCCGATCTCGATCCCTTGGAGATCGAGCGGGTACGCCGGTTCGGCGAGGTCCGCGCCTATGCGGCGGGCGAGGCGCTGTTCACGGTCGGCGAAACTGGGCACGGCATCGTCGTCGTTCTCGCCGGCACGGTCGACATTTTCCGGCGCGGCTCATCAGGCGAGCGAACGCTGATTGTCAGCCACAGCCATGGTCACGGCCAATTTATAGGCGAACTGGCGCAACTGGCCGGGCGGCCGGTGTTGGTCGACGCCATCGCGCAAGGGCCGGTGCAAGCCCTGATCATTCCGCCGGATCGGCTGCGCGCACTGCTGGTTGCCGAGGCCGAGCTCGGCGAACGCATCATGCGCGCACTGATCCTGCGCCGCGTCGGCCTGCTCGAAACCGGCGCCGGCGGACCGATCATCGTCGGCCACGCCGATAATGGCGACGTGCTGCGGCTGGAAAGTTTTCTCCGCCGTAATGCTCAACCGCAGCAATTGCTCAATCCCGACACCGATCCGGAAGCCAAAGCGTTAATCGAACGCTTTCATGTCGATCCCGGAGAATTGCCGATCGTGCTGTGCCCCGGCGGGCAATTGTTGCGCAATCCACGCGAGGACGAACTTGCCCGCTGCATCGGTCTGGTCGGGCCGATCGACCCCAACCGCGTCTACGACGTCGCTGTCGTCGGCGCTGGGCCGGCGGGACTTGCCACGGCGGTCTATGCCGCGTCGGAAGGGCTTTCCGCCCTGGTGCTCGACGGTCGCGGCTTCGGCGGTCAGGCCGGCGCGTCCGCCAGAATCGAAAACTATCTCGGCTTTCCGACCGGCATCACCGGCATCGCCTTGATGGCGCGGGCCTACAATCAGGCGCAGAAATTCGGGGCCGAAATGGCAATCCCCGATAAAGTGAGCGGATTGATCCCACCGGCGGACATTACCGGCCGCTTTGTCCTGCAATTGCAGGACGGCGAACGCGTCACCGCGCGAGCGGTCGTCATCGCCAGCGGCGCCCGTTACCGGCGGCTTGGTGTCGAGAATCTCCATGAGTTCGAGGGATCGAGCGTGCATTACTGGGCATCGCCGCTGGAGGCAAAGCTGTGCGCCAGCCAGGAGGTCGCACTGGTCGGCGCCGGCAACTCGGCCGGCCAAGCCGCGGTCTATTTGGCGGGCCAGGGCGCCAAGGTGAAGATGGTTGTCCGCGGCGCGGAGCTCAGCGCCACGATGTCGCGCTATCTGGTCGACCGCATCGAAAGCCACGCCAATATCGAAGTGCTGACGCGCGCTGCGGTCATCGCGCTTGAGGGCCGCGACGGCCAGTTGGAAGCGGTGCGCTGCCGGCGCGCGACCGGCGAGGAGCTGCGGCACCCGATGCGCCACCTGTTCCTGTTCATCGGCGCGGAACCCAATACGGGTTGGCTCGCCAGCTCGGGCATTGCGCTCGATGCCAAGGGCTTCGTGCTGACCGGCGAGGATGCCGGCGCCAATCGTCATCCATTGGAGACGACCCAACGCGGTGTCTTCGCCATTGGCGACGTGCGCGCCAAGTCCGTCAAACGCGTCGCCGCCGCAGTCGGAGAAGGCGCGCAGGTCGTCGCCGCGCTGCACTCCTTCCTGGCGGCGCGCTCCGGCGATCCCGCTATGGGGCCCAACCCTTTGGCAGCCAGTCCTTTGGCGTAAGCTCAAAGCCGCTAAAATCAAAACCCGGCGCCACGGTGCAGCCGCATAGCGTCCAGTCGCCGAGCGTCGCCGCCGCCTGCCAAGCATGAGCCGGCACAATGGCCTGCGGGCGCTCGCCGGCGGCAAGATCGCCGCCGAGCGTGACCCGTTCCACGTTTCCCGGCGCCGACGAGATTTCCAGAGCGAGCGGCGTGCCGGCATACCAATGCCAGACTTCGACGGCGTCGATGCGGTGCCAGTGCGAGCGCTCGCTGCGCGCCAGAAGAAAATAGATCGCGGTGGAAGCAGCGCGGCCGACCCCCACCCTACCCTCCCCCGCAAGCGGGGGAGGGTAGGGTGGGGGCGCGTCGCGAAAGGTCTCGCGGAAATGGCCGCCTTCCGGATGCGGTTTCAGATCGAGCAGCCGGATGACGTCGGGCGCGGTCAGCGGCGTGGTCAAAACCGGTTCTTGCGCTCGCGGATCTCGGCGAACACTTTCCAGGCCGGACTGCCGGCAAGGCCGACTGCGTTCGCCACTTCGGCATCGTCGGCGCGCAGAAACGGATTGGCCGCCTTTTCCGCCGCGATCGTCGCCGGAATGGTGGCCTTGCCCGCCGCGAGGAGCCTGGTCACCTCGGCGGCGCGCGCGGCAAGAGCCTTGTTGTCCGGCTCGATGGTCTTGGCGAAGCGGATATTGGCCGCGGTATATTCGTGGCCGCAATAAAACCGCGTGTCGTCGGGCAGTGCGCGCAGCTTGAGCAGCGAATTCCACATCATCTCCGGCGTGCCCTCAATGATGCGGCCGCAGCCGATCGAAAACAGCGTGTCGCCAACAAAAGCGAGATTATCGGCCGGCAGGAAATACGAGATATGGCCGGCGGTGTGCCCCGGCGTATCGATGACGCCGGCTTGCAGCGCGCCCACCTGCACCTGATCGCCCTCCGCCACCGTCTCATCGACATGGGCGATACGTTGCGCTTCGGCGCGGGGCGCAACCACGCGGCATTTGTGCTGCGCTTTGAGCGCGCCGATGCCGCCGGTGTGATCGGCATGGTGATGGGTGACCAGGATGTCGGTGAGCCGCCAACCGGTTTTAGCGAGCGCGGCCTCCACCGGCGCGGCTTCCGGCGCATCGATCGATGCGGTAGCCCCGCTTCCCGGATCGTGGATCAGCACGCCGAAATTATCGGTGAGGCAGGGGAATTGGTAGATTTGGGCCGGCATGGTCCTCGAAATCCATAACTACGGGCACTCAGGGTAGGCGCTACACGCCATTAACCGCAAGGTCCCGGGGTTATGGATTCCGGGTTCGCGCTTTCAGCGCGCCCCGGAATGACGTGCTATTTTGCCGGCATGGACGTTATCGACCTACGCAATTTCTACGCCCAGCACCTCGGCGTCGTCGCCCGGCGCCTTGTCGGCCGCGGCGTCCGCGCGCGCTGGCAGGACACACGCGGATTGCGGGTGCTCGGCGTCGGCTATGCCACGCCTTATCTCGGCCTGTTTCGCGAGGAGGCCGAGCGATGTCTCGCCTTGATGCCGGCGTCGCAGGGCGTGGTGCGCTGGCCGTCGACGCGGGCGGCGCTGACGGCCTTGGTCGAGGAGGACGAGTTGCCGCTCACCGACTCGGCGGTCGATCGCGTGTTGCTGGTGCATGCGCTGGAAATGTCGTCCGATCCGGCCGAGCTGTTGCGCGAGGCGTGGCGGGTGCTCGCTGCCGGCGGCAGGCTCTTGGCGGTGGTGCCCAACCGGCGCGGACTATGGGCGCGCATGGACACGACGCCATTCGGTCAAGGCCGGCCGTATTCGCGCACGCAGATCACGCAGCTTTTGCGTGACACCTGGTTTACGCCGACCGGCTGGGGCGAGGCGCTTTACGTACCGCCGGTGGCGCGCGGCTGGTTCCTGCGCTCGGCCGTGGCGTGGGAGCGCACCGGCTCGACGCTGTCGGCGCCGTTCGCCGGCGTCCATATCGTGGAGGCGACCAAGCAGGTCTATCGCGCTATCCCGGCCCGGCGCGAGAAGCGCCGGCTGGTTCCGGCGCTGCAGCCGGCACTGCTGCCGTCGCCGCGCGCCGCCGGCATGCGTTGAGCAGGCCGGCGATGCGGATGACCATCAACTGCGACATGGGCGAGGGCTTTGGCCTTTATCGCCTGGGCAATGACGCGGCGATGATGCCGCATATCGATCTCGCCAATGTGGCCTGCGGCTTCCATGCTTCGGATCCGAGCATCATGCATGAGACCGTACGGCTGGCAAAACAGCACGGCGTCAAAGTCGGCGCCCATCCATCGCTGCCCGACATGCAGGGTTTTGGCCGCAGAGCCATGGTCATCGCGCCCGCGGAGGTGGCGGACCTGGTCACGTATCAGACCGGCGCGCTGCAGGCTTTTCTTGCCGCCGAGGGCATGGCGCTCAACCACATCAAGCCGCATGGCGCGCTCTACGGCATGGCCGCGCGTGACGCGACAATCGCCGCCGCGATCGCGGACGCTGCGCGGCCGTTCGGCGTGCCCATCCTCGGCATGGCGTCTACCGCGCACGAGGCTGCTTACAAGAACAAAAATGTCGAGATGATCCCCGAATTCTACGCCGATCTCGAATACGACGGCGATGGCAATCTTATTCTCAGCCGCGTGCACGACGCCGTCGATCCGGTGCAGGCCGCCGCGCGCGTGCTGCGGGTGCTGCGCGAAGGCGTCGTCGCCACGGCCTCCGGCCGTGACATTCCCGTGCGGGCGGCGACCGTCTGCGTGCATTCCGATACGCCGGCGGCGGTGGCCATTGCCGCCGAGTTGGCGCGGGTGCTGCGCGCGCAGCCGGCCTGACCGCGCCGCTGCGGTATTGCGTGCCTACACGGTCTGTCGCATCGTGACCCTTGAGGGCTCCGAAGTGACCGCATCCGAAGCAGAAAGTTCGCCGCCGCCGGTGCCGCAAGCGGTGGTTCAACCGCTGACGCGCGCCGCGATCTTTCTGGTCGTGACGCTCAATCCCGGCGTCGAAAACCGCGCCGCCGTCCGCTCGTTCTGCGGCGATCTCGCGGCGCTGTTACGTTCGGTGGGCTTCCGCGACCTCGAAGGAAATCTTTCCTGCGTGATGGCGTTTGGCTCGGAAGCCTGGGACAGGCTGTTTGGCACGCCGCGGCCGGCGGAGCTGCATCTATTCCGCGAATTCAAGGCCGGTTCCCGCCATGCGCTGGCAACGCCCGGCGACATGCTGTTTCATATCCGGTCCAAACGCATGGATTTGTGTTTCGAACTGGCGACGCAGATCATGACGCGGCTCGGCGATGCTGTTTCGGCCGTCGATGAGGTGCACGGCTTTCGCTATTTCGATGACCGCGATCTGATCGGCTTTGTCGATGGAACGGAAAATCCGACGGATCGGGCGGCAATCGACGCCGCGTTGGTAAGCGCGGAGGACACGGCGTTCGCCGGCGGCAGCTATGTGCTGGTGCAAAAATACCTGCACGATCTGCCCGGCTGGAACACGCTGTCGACCGAGGCCCAGGAGCGCATCATCGGCCGCACAAAGCTTTCCGACATCGAGCTTGATGACGCGGTCAAGCCGACATCCGCGCACAATGCGCTGACCACGATCGTCGAAGACGGCAAGGAAGTAAAAATCCTTCGCGACAACATGCCGTTCGGCTCCGTAGCGCAGGCGGAGTTCGGCACCTATTTTATCGGTTACGCGCGCTCGCCCCGCACCATCGAGCAGATGCTGGAAAACATGTTCATCGGCCGGCCTCCGGGCAATTATGACCGGTTGCTGGATTTCAGCCGCGCGGTAACCGGCAGCCTTTTCTTCGCGCCGACCGTGACATTTTTGGACAATGTCGCAGACGACGAGCCTGCGGCCGTGCCGCCGCCTGCCGCGCCGGCGCGACCTCCGGCTCCGCGCGACGGATCGCTCGGTATTGGTTCCCTCAAAGGAGACCCGTCTCATGAATAATCTTCACCGCGAGCTTGCTCCGATTTCCGAGGAGGCATGGTCTCAGATCGAGGAGGAAACGGCGCGCACGTTCAAGCGCTACCTCGCCGGGCGGCGGGCCGTCGACGTCCAGGGGCCGGGCGGTGTCGCGCTGCCGGCCATCGGCACCGGGCATCTGCGCAATATCAAAGCCTCCGGCGACGGGATCATTGCCCGCCAGCGCGAGGTCAATGCGCTCGTCGAACTGCGCGTACCGTTCGAACTGAGCCGCCAGCAGATCGACGACGTCGAGCGCGGCGCCAACGACTCGGACTGGCAGCCCGCCAAGGACGCCGCCCAGCGGCTCGCCTTCGCCGAAGACCGCGCCATTTTCGACGGCTATGCCGCCGGCGGCATCGGCGGCATCCGCGAAGGCACCAGCAATCCGGTGATGGCGCTGCCGGCCGACGTGCGCGCTTATCCCGACGCCATCGCGCAGGCGGTCAGCCAGTTGCGTCTGGTCGGCTGCAACGGTCCCTATTGCGTGCTGCTCAGCGCCGATGCCTATACCGGACTGAGCGAGACCAGTGATCACGGCTATCCGGTGCTTGAGCACATCAAACGCCTGGTTGACGGCGAGATTATCTGGGCGCCGGCCATCGCCGGCGCGTTCGTGCTCACCACCCGCGGCGGCGATTTCGGATTTTACCTCGGCCAAGACGTATCGATCGGCTATCTGAGCCATACCGATACGACCGTGCATCTGTACCTGCAGGAGACATTCACGTTCCTGCTGCTGACGACGGAGGCTGCGGTAGCGTTGTCTCCCGGCGGGAAGGTGCGGCCGAAATCCACTTAGCGAGCGATCTCAATCGGGCAGCAAGCACGCCCGGCGCGTTCCGCACGCCCGCATTCGTTTCAATAATATCCGACGGTCGCGCCGCCATCGACCGCGATCGCGGTGCCCTGGATGTGCCGCGCTTTCTCGGAACAGAGAAACAAGACGAGCGCGGCGACATCTTCGGCTTTGCCGAGCCGGCGCAGGCCGTCTTTTGCCGTCGCTTCCTGCTTGAGCTGTTCGACCGATTTGCCGGACGCCTTCGACCGCTGCTCGATCAACTGATAGAAGCGCTCGGTTTCGGTCGCGCCGGGATGGATAACATTGACATTGACGCCGTCGCGCTTGCCGAGTTGTGACAGCGCCTTGGAGAAATTTCCCATCGCCGCGTTCACCGACGAGCCGATCGAGAAGTCGGCGCCGGGCGATCGCGCGGCGCCGCCGCCGATGTTGACGACAAAGCCCTGCGCCGCCTTGAGCATCGGCCACAGCAGCCGGCACATCCGCACACAGCCAAACAGTTTCAGCGCATAACCGTCCAGCCAGGCTTCGTCCGGCAGATCGACGAAATTGCCGGCGCGGGTCGCGCCCGCCGAGCACACCAGGATGTCGCAGCGCTGAAATTTGTCTTTCACGGTGTTGAATACATGCTGGCAGCCTTTGAGCTCGCGCAGGTCCGCCTCGACGCTAAGCGGTGCGAGACCGCCGGCCGCGGCGACGATCTGGCTCGCCGCCGCAAGGTTTGCCGCCGACGACGACACGATGACGGTTTGCGCCCCGGCGCGCGCCAATTCGACGGCGATCTCGCGGCCGATGCCGCGACTGCCGCCAGTGATCACCGCCACTTTGCCGGAAAACTCGTTTGACATTACGCACTCCCCAAGTCTCGCTTTCCAAGTCTTGCTTCCCAAGTTCTGCTTTGCATCACGCAAAAGGTTGCCAAGTGTGGCAATCGATCATCTCATCCTCCTCCGCATAGGCACGTCATTGCGGCCACGGCTGCGCCGTAGCGGACGCCGCATCGGCGCCGACATAATCGGCGAGGCTTGACTGGCCATCGCGTTCGAGCGCGGCGAGAAGCGCGGCCTTGATTTCGGCGATGAGGCCCAGGCCGCGAAACACCAGCGCCGAATAGAGCTGGATGAGGCTAGCGCCGGCGCGGATTTTTGCCAGCGCGCTCTCTCCGGAATCGATGCCGCCGGCGCCGACCAGCGGGAACACGCCTTCAACCCTGACATAAGTTTCGGCCAGCATGCGAGTGGCAAGCGGCAACAGCGGCCGGCCCGATAATCCGCCCGCCTCCTCTGCCGTCTTTACATCGCGCAGGCTCGGCGGCCGCGTCACCGTGGTGTTGCCGACGATCATGCCATCGACCCGGCGCGCGCGGGCGATGCCGACGACGACGTCGAGATCGGGCAGCGAAAGATCGGGCGCGATCTTGAGCAGCACCGGCGTCGGGCCGGCTTTCGGCGCCACGCGCTCGCGCGCGTCAATCACGCGGGCCAGAAGTTCGTCGAGCACGGCGGCTTGCTGCATATTGCGCAGGCCCGGCGTGTTCGGCGAGGAAATGTTGATCGTGACATAGCTCGCGACTGGGGCGAAGCGTTCGATCAGGTTCACATAATCGGCGATGCGGTCGGTCGTATCCTTGTTGGCGCCGACATTGATGCCGACAATTCCCCCACCCCACCCTCCCCCGCTTGCGGGGGAGGGAAGGGAGGGGGTGTGTGCGCGCGCCGCGAGCCGCAGCAGCACGGCTTCCGCGCCTTCCGAATTAAAGCCGAGCCGGTTGATCACGCCCTCGTCCGCATCGAGCCGGAACAGCCGCGGCCGCGGATTACCGCCCTGCGGCTGCGGCGTGATGGTGCCGACTTCGACAAAGCCGAAGCCGAGACGAAACAGCGCGTCCGGTACCTCGGCATTCTTGTCGAAACCGGCGGCGATCCCGATCGGGTTCGGAAAATTAAGCCCGAATACCCGCATCGCCAGCCGCTTGTCATCGCGCGCGGCCGGCGGCAGCGGCGCGAATTGCAGCATCCTGATCGCCAGCCGATGCGCGTCTTCCGGGTCGAGCGCATGGAGGAATGGCCGCGCCAGGCGATCCAACAGCCCGATCACGGATTGAGCCCCGGCAGCTCCGGCAATGCCCGCCGCCCGTCGACCTCATCGGGCAGCGCCCGCGCCCAGCGCGCCGCCGCAACCGGCAGCGCGGCATAAAGATGAGGAAACAGATCGCCGCCACGCGATGGTTCCCATTTCAGCGCCGGACCGAGCGCATCGCCATCAACCGCGACCAGCACCAGATCCGCTTGTTTGGCAAAATGCTTGGCTGCCGTCTCGGCGACTTGGGCCGCGGTCGAGAAGTGGATGAAGCCGTCGCGCATATCGGCGTCCGATCCGCGATAAAGCCCGCAGCCTTCGGCCTCGCGCCACGACGCCTGCGCGCAGATTTTGTAAATCGTCGTCACACGGCGGGACCTTGATTGCGCGGACCCTATCGGGACTTGAGCATTCAGGCAATAATTCCTATCATCCAATACGTTAGTTTGCGCATGATCTTGTCCGAAAACCGGTATCGCTTTTCGGGATCATGCGCTGCAGGGGTGTTAATGCTCACGCACGCGCAGGTCTGGTCGGCCATCGATCGCCTCGCCGCGCGCGCCGGGCTTTCCGCTTCCGGGCTCGCCCGGCGCGCCGGGCTCGATCCGACGACATTCAACAAATCAAAGCGCATCACGCCGGCCGGCCGCGCCCGCTGGCCCTCGACCGAGTCGATCGCCAAGGCGCTGGCCGCCACCGGCACGCCATTCGATACTTTTGTCGCACTGATCGAGCCGAGCGGGGGCACCGCGGCGCGCGCGGTGCCGCTTCTTGGCTTCGCCGAGGCCGGCGCCGGCGGCAATTTCGACGACGGCGGCTTCCCTGCCGGCGCAGGCTGGGACGAAATCGCGTTCCCTGCCGTCAGCGACGAGCACGCTTACGCGCTCGAAGTCTCCGGCCAGTCGATGGAGCCGGCCTATCGCGACGGCGATGTCATTCTCGTCTCGCCGTCGGCGCCGATCCGCCGCGGCGACCGCGTCGTGGTGCGGACAAGGGGCGGCGAGGTGCTGGCCAAGGAGCTCAAGCGCAAGACGGCAAAATCGATCGAGCTCAAATCGCTCAATGCCGCGCATGCCGACCGCACGCTCGCGGCCGCCGACGTGCTGTGGATCGCGCGGATTTTGTGGGCGAGCCAGTAGGGGCGGGTTTGAAACCCGCCCCTGCGATGCATTATGCCGAACGCGCCAGCGCGCCGTCGATCATGTCGACTGTGTCCTTTATGCCGTAGGCGGCGGCAAAGGAGCCGAAGCGCGGGCCCTTCTCCTGGCCGAGCAGCACCTGATAGAGCATGTTGAACCAGCCGAGCGCGACGCCGGGCTTGCCGTCCTTGGCTTTCTTCTTCTGGTCGAGAAACGGCTCGCGCCTGCCGATCTCATAGACCACGTCTTGTATGGCCTCGGGCGTGGCGTCCGCCGGCAATTGCGATAGCGCATCGCGCAGGTCGGTGAGCGCGGCGCGCTCGGCCGGGCTCGGCTCGCGGAACTTCTTCGTTGGCGCGACAAAGTCGCGATAATAATTGATGGCGTAATCGACGAGCGCGGCGAGCCTTGGATGGGTCGCTTGTGTCACGCCTGGGCGGTAGCGGCCGATAAAGCCCCACAATGTGTCGGCGTTCGCCGCGTTCGACGCGGTGACAAGCGACAGCAGCATGGCAAAGGGCACCGGATTGTCGGGCTTTGGCGGTGAGCCGCCGTGAATGTGCCAGACCGGATTGCCCAGTTGCTCCTTCAAGCCCTGCCGCGGATAGGCGTCGAGGAATTGCAGATAGTCGTCGACGTGGCGCGGGATGACATCGAAGTAGAGGCGCTTGGCCGCCTTGGGCTCGCGATACATGAACAGCGACAGGCTTTCCGGATTGGCGTAGCGCAGCCATTCGTCGATGGTCAGGCCGTTGCCCTTCGACTTCGATATTTTTTGGCCGTTCTCGTCGAGGAAAAGCTCGTAGTTGAATCCCTCCGGCGGCGCGCCGCCGAGGGTGCGGCAGATTTCGCCGGAGAGCTTGACCGAATCGATCAGATCCTTGCCGGCCATTTCGTAGTCGACGCCGAGCGCAACCCAGCGCATCGCCCAATCCGGCTTCCATTGCAGCTTGCAGCGCCCGCCGGTGACCAGCGCGGTGACGCGCTCGCCTAAATTCTCGTAGGTAATTGTTCCCGCTTTGGCGTCGTGCTCGATCACCGGCACCTGCAATACGATCCCGGTCTTGGGATCGATCGGCAGGAACGGCGAATAGGTTTGCGCGCGCTCTTCGCGCAGCGACGGCAGCATGACCTCCATGACCGCTTCGAAATGCGCCAACACCTGCAACAGCGCCGCGTCGAATCTCCCCGACGTGTAGCAGGCGGTCGAGGACATGAACTCGTAGTCGAAACCGAACTGGTCGAGAAAGGCGCGCAGCCGCGCATTGTTATGCGCGGCGAAACTGTCATGCGTGCCGAACGGATCCGGCACCTTGGTGAGCGGCTTGCCGAGATGCTCCGCCAGCATGTCCTTGTTGGGGACATTGTCGGGCACCTTGCGCAGCCCATCCATGTCATCGGAGAACGCGATCAGCCGGGTCTTGATCTTGTCTCCGGTCAGCACGCGAAAGGCGTGGCGCACCATCGTCGTGCGCGCGACTTCGCCGAAGGTGCCGATATGCGGCAGGCCGGACGGTCCATAACCGGTCTCGAAGATCACTTCGTCCTTCGGCTTGCGCGTAAGCCGCGCGACGATCTTGCGCGCCTCCTCCAACGGCCAGGCGTGCGAAAGTTCGGCGACTTCGCGCAGGCTTGTGATTTCCGCTGTCGTCATCGTCACCGAATCTCAAAACGGACTGATCGGAAAATAGCGCAGCCACAGATCGGTATAGCTGCCCTTCTCCCATTGCCGGAACAACGCCCAGTTCAATGCCTGGCGTAACAGATCATTGCCGCGTCTGACCGCGATACCGACGCCTTCACCGAAGAACCGGCTTTCCAGATACGGGCCGCCGCGAAACGCGCAGCAGCCGGCCGAATTGCTGCCATTGAGCCAGAACGCGAGCGCGATGCCGTCGCCAAACAAAAGGTCGACTTCGCCGTTGCGCAGCGCCTCGCGCGCGGCTTCGGCATTGGCATAGGGCCGCACCTCGGCTTCGGTGAACATCTGCTTGAGGAAGGCCTCATGCGCGGTGCCGGCGACGACCGCGATCTTCTTGCCCTCGACCAGCTCCGGCCGCACGTCGCCGATCGGGCTGTCGGCGCGGGCGACAAAGCGCGCCGGCGTGCGATAGTAGGGATCGGTGAAATCGGCGTGGCGGCGCGTCTCCGCGTTGGCGGCGATCGACGCAATCACCGCATCGCCCTGTTTGTCGTCAAGAGCGCCGAGCAGGAGATCGAAGCGGCGCGCCTGAATGGTGCAGGTGGTCTTGATCTCGTCGCACAAAAGCCGCGCCAGATCGACGTTGAGTCCGGCCGGATTGCCGTCAGGCCCGGCATAGTCGAACGGCGGATAATCCATCTCGGTGAGAAACCGGATCGACTGGATTCGCGACAGATCGGGCCGTTCCGGCCGCCGCCGCGGATCCCAAAAGCCCGGGACGGCCGCCTGCCGCGGCGAGACCACGCCATCTTGCGCCGCCGCCGGCCGGGGCCAGATCAATGCCGGCAACAACGCGCAGCACAGCGCCACAATCGGCGTCAGCCGAAACCGCAAGCGCCGGTGCCGGCGGCATATTGCTATTGCAGAGGCCATCGGTCACGATCCGCAGGCGAATTTTGTTCAAGGCTTGGACTTTAGTGAGGCTCGCCTGCCTCGGCCCGCTTAACTGGGGCGCGGGAAAAAGTCGAGGCGGTCGGCAGCCTACGTTGCGTCGGGGGGCCAACGGTGGCGTTTGGTGGCGTTTCTGGAGCGGCCGTTCGCCGCGCCAATACGAAGATTTGGCTCGATAGCGAGGCGCTGCGGCCGACACTGCCGCAAAACCGGCATTTTCCGCTGGCCGCGGCGCGCCCGAGCGTCTGCCCCGAAATCGACTGTGTTCGCGACGTCCTGTCCCGCCGCATCACCGCCGCCGCGGAACGCCGCGCGCAAGCGCTCGGTGTTGGGGCGGAGCGCGTGCTGATTTGTGCGGACGCGATGACCGAAGAGGCCTATCTTACGGCGCTGGCGCATTCGCTCGGCACATCCTATGAGCGCTTCGAGGGCATCTCGCGGACCGACTGCCCGCTCGACGACGAGGCGCTGATCCGGGCGGCGGCCGCGGGCTTGCTGCCGCTGCGCGATCGGCGCGGCGATGGGCGAGGCCTGGTCTGGATCATCGCGCCGCGCGGGCTGACGGCGCGGCGGCTCGCCGATCCGCCATCGCGCGGAGCCTGGCCGGAGGTGTTGCGCTCGTTCCGTTTGACGTCGTCGGACCGGCTGCGGCAATTCGTGATGTTGCACGGCCAGCGCGCGCTCGGCCGCCACGCCGCCGAGAGCCTGCATCGTGATGCACCGCTGTTCTCGAATGCCCCGCCGGCGCACAGCCGCCGGAGCATCGTCGCGGCTGTGATCGCCATCCTGGCCTTCCCGTTCTTCGCCGCGGCCCCGATCGCAATGATCGAGACATTGAGCGGTCTGTTGTGCGCGCTGTTTTTGGCGGCGTCGATCTTGCGGCTGTGGAGCGCCGTCTTCGCCGGCACCCCGCCGATCCGGAGAAAGCGTATCGATGACGCCCGGTTGCCGATCTATACGATCATTTGCGCGCTCTACCGCGAGGCGCCGATGGTCGAAGGTCTCATCGCCGCCATCCGCGCGCTCGATTACCCCGGCTCGGCCCCGGGCCGCCGTTCGAAATCATCATCGCGCCGCCGGTCGGTCCGCGCACCAAGCCGAAGGCGCTCAACGTGGCACTGCCTTTCGCGCGCGGCGCCTATACGGTCATTTACGACGCCGAGGACGTCCCGCAGCCCGATCAGCTCCGCCGCGCGCTCGATGTATTCCGCAGGAGCGGCAACCGGCTCGCTTGCGTGCAGGCAAGCCTGACCGTCGACAACACCGCCGACAACTGGCTCGCCCGCATGTTCACCGCAAATTATGCCGGCCAGTTCGACGTCTTCCTGCCTGGGCTGGCGGCGCTGCATTTGCCGTTTCCGCTGGGCGGCTCATCGAATCATTTCCGCACTTCGGCGCTGCGCAAAGTGGGGGCGTGGGACCCCTATAACGTCACCGAAGATGCCGATCTTGGCATTCGTCTGTTTCGGCTCGGCTATCGATCGGCCGTCGTGACGTCGGCGACCTATGAAGAAGCGCCGGCACGCTACGTGCCGTGGCTCAAGCAACGCACCCGCTGGTACAAGGGCTGGATGCAAACCTGGCTGGTGCATATGCGCCGTCCAGCCAGGCTATGGCGCGAACTTGGCCCGGCCGGCGCAATCGCTTTTCAGATCTTTTTCGCCGCCAATGTGCTCGCGGCCTTGATCCATCCGCTGTTCATGGCCGGCTTGATCTATACGCTGTTCGCGCTGCCGATGCCGTGGGCGAATGCGATCATGAACAACGCAGCGCCGATTTTCGCCACGAGTTTGCTCTCAGGCTACGCCTCCACCATGGTGCTTGACCTCATCGGGCTGCGCCGGCGCGGACTCCTCGCTCATGGCTGGGTGCTGGTATTGACGCCGCTCTACTGGTTCCTGCTGTCGCTCGCCGCCTGGCGCGGGCTGTTTCAGCTTCTCTACGAACCGCAACGTTGGGAGAAGACCGAGCATGGCCTGGCGAAAACCTCGCGCGTGGCCGGAGCGCGCGCCGGAAAACGCGGCCGGGAATTGCGCCCGCGGGCGCGCGCGCCAATCGCGCCGATCGGACCCATGTTGATCATGCAATCGATGCGCGATTCGATGCCGGCGTAGCCGTCCGCCGCGCGACGTGGAATGTCAGAGATAGCGGCGCAGATCGGTCGCTTCCGCCTCGGGAGTCCGTCCGACATTAAACGGGGCGACGAAATTGCCGTCCTTGTCCATCAGGTACACGACGGCGGTGTGGTCCATGGTGTAGTCGCCGTTCTGCAGCGGTATCTTCTTGGCATAGACCCGGTAGGCCTTGATCGCGGCATCGATCGAGGGCCGATCGCCGGTGAGTCCGCGCAGATGCGGATCGAAGTTGGACAGATAATCCTTCAGCACCGTCGGCGTATCGCGCTCGGGATCGACGGTGATGAACAGCGCGCCGGTGCGGTCGGCGTCGGGACCGAGCGACTTCATCACCTGCGAAATCTCGAACAACGTGGTCGGGCAGATATCGGGACAGTGGGTGAAGCCGAAGAACACCAGGAAGGGTTTGCCCTTCATGTCGGCATCGCTGACCGGATTGCCGTTCTGATCTTCGAGATGGAACGGGCCGCCGACGGCGGCAACCGCCTGACCGATCGGCGACGGCGCGCGGCCGGTAACGAAAAGAATGGCGCCAAAAAACAGCACCAGGCCGCCGAGGAAGGCGGCGAGGACGAGCATTACGCGGGAGGCTTTTTCGTTCACGGCTGTATTCCCGTCAGCTTTATTGCCATCAGCCCAAGTTTATTCCCGTCAGCCGAAGCACGCCGAAAAACCCGCGCGGATCGTCTCGAAAAAGACCGTGGTACCGTAATGTGCCCAGAGTAAGACAGTGCCGCCAAGCACGACGGCAACGAGCACCGCGCCGGTCACTAGCAGCGGCCGGGACATCGCGTGCGCTGGGGCTGTGATCTCGGGCATGGGCATCATCCGGCCCCTAGTAGATAGGCCGGAATAGGGCTGCCGACAACGCCGCCAAAGCCGCATGGCAACACGTCGGGAATTCCCCGCCGTTATGCATGAAACGATCACACTGAGAGGTTCCTGGCCCGCAGCGCGGACGATAGCAACAAGGAGTGCTATAAGAAGCGGCCCGCTACGCTCAACGGTAAAAGTTCCATCCTACGAAACGAGTGTTCAAAACATGGATACGTCAGTCGCCCGCGAGTTCGCTTCGCAGTCCAATGTTCCCGAATTCGCCACGGCCTATTACTTGCTCGAAGGACTGAACGAGATCGGCATCGACTATCTGTTCTGTAATTTCGGCACCGACCACGCCCCGATCATCGACGAGATGGCGCACCGCAAGAAACGCGGCGAGGCGATGCCCGGCATCGTGCGCTGCCCGCACGAGAACACCGCCGCGCATATGGCGGCGGGCTATGCGCTGATCACCGGCCGCGGCCAGGGCGTTTTGGTCCATGTCGACGTCGGCACCGCCAATACCGCAAACGGCATGCACAATATTTTCAGGAGCCGCCTGCCGGTCCTGCTGATGGCCGGCAAGGCGCCCTATACGGTCAATGACGAGCTGGTCGGCTCGCGCGACACCTATGTGCATTTCGTCCAGGAGCCGTTCGATCAGGCAAGCCTGGTGCGGCCCTATCTGAAATGGGAATGGACGCTGCCGTCGGGAGTCGTGGTCAAGGAAGCGCTGCGCCGCGCCTCTTCGATCATGCAGAGCGAACCGCGCGGCCCGGTCTATCTGATGATGCAGCGCGAGACGCTGACGCAGCATTGGAATGCCGACGAGATCCGGCGTTACCCGGTCGATCAGTTCGCGGCGAATTCGAGCGGCGGCGCCGATCCAAAACTTGTCGCGACGCTGGCCGAGAAGATTTTAGCCGCCGAAAATCCGATCCTCATCACCGGCTATGCCGGACGCAATGCGCAAGCCTCGCGCGCGATCGATGAGCTGTCGCAGTTTGCCGGCATCGCGGTCTACGAAGCGAACGTGACCAACAATATCTCGCACGAAAATCCGTGCTTCGTCGGCTTTTCGGCCGACAAGGCGGTACCGCAGGCCGATGTCGGTTTGCTGGTCGATGTCGACGTGCCGTGGTTCCCGAGCGACGTGCAAATCGCGGAAAAATCATTCTGGGCGCATATCGACGTCGATACGCTCAAGCCCGCCTCGCCGATGTGGACCTTTCCCGGCAGCTTGCGCATGCAGGGCGACAGCGGACGCATTCTCGAGCAAGTGCTCGAAGCGCTGAAGACGAAAGCGACGCCGCAATTCAAAGACGCCGTGGCGGCGCGGCTCAAACGCATCAAGTCGGCCCGTGACGAGCGCATCGCGCGCGCCGCCAAGCTCGCCGCCGAGAAAGGCAAGCCCGGCGCGATCAATCCGCATTACTTGATGGCGGAACTCGGCAAGCTCCTCGACGACGAGGACATGCTGTTCAACGAAGGCGTGACCAATGCCAATCCGGTGCTGATGCAGATTCCGCGCCGCGTGCCCAATACCACGATGCGCTCCGGCGGCGGCGGGCTCGGCTGGTCGGGCGGCATGGCGCTCGGCGCCAAGCTTGCGGCGCCCGACCGGCTCATGGTGCAGATCTGCGGCGACGGCGCTTTCTATTTCGGCAACCCGACCTCGGTCTTTGCCATCGCGCAGCAGTACAAGTTGCCGATCCTCACCATCGTGATGGACAACACCGGCTGGAACGCGGTGAAGCAATCGACGCTGCGGGTGTTTCCGGAAGGCGAGGCCAAGGCCGCCAACGAGTTCGAGTTGCAGCTCGCGCCCAAGGTGCACTTCACCAAGGTCGCCGAGGCGTTCGGCGCTTATGCCGAAGAAATCGGCGACCCCGCCGACGTGGCGGCGGCCTTGGCGCGTTGCGTCAAGGAAGTGCGCGGCGGCCGCGCCGCGCTGTTACACACGCGGGTGACGAAATTGTAGGGTGGGCAAAATCGTCTGCTCTGCATGCCAGCGTGGGCATTGCGCCTAAACGATTTTGCCCACGCGGCGCCGCGCCACCGGGGCAATGCCCACCCTACGGAATCACGGGCTGGCGTGATTGATGAATTTATCCGGCGGCTTCTCGCCCCATTGCGAGCGCAGCGCTTCGTCCGCGGCGACGAGATGCGAGCCGTTGCCGAGATTGAGGCGGTCACTGTCGGCCCAATGCTCATGGACGCGGCCCCACGGATCCGCCCAGTAGTCGTAGACCTGGCTGCCGAGCACGTGGCGGCCGATGCCCCACATATGTTCGTAGCTGCCGAAGCTTTTGAGATAGTCGTGCCCCATGCAGACGTCGTCGATATCGGGAACCTCGAATGACAAATGGTTCAATCCAGTCTTCTCGTGCCGCAGGCAGAAGAAGACGTGGTGATCGACGTAGGTGTCGCCGCGATCGCAACGGTTGAACGACCCAATCAGGTTATCCTTGCTCTCGACATAGACGTCGTCGGAACAGATCATGCCGAGAAATTCGCGGAACCAGTCGACGGTTTCCTGGAAGCGCGGCGTCATCAGCACGCCGTGGCCGACGCGCTTGACGTGCGCCGGGCCCTTGGGCAGGCGCATCAGCTCGCCGGCGCGCGCGGTCGGCACTTCACCCGTATTCATCCTTTGCCGCTTGACCGCTATCGTCGCTACCGGCGCGATGCCGGTGACCACCTCGATCTGATAGCCGTTCGGCTCCTTGAGCCGCACGCGCTTGCCGCCGCCGGGCTCGTCGATGTTTTCAACCCCCGATGCGCCTGGCGCCTTGGCCAGCCGCTTTAGGTCGTCTTCGCTATCGACGTAATAAGCCAGCCCCAAGAATTTCGGGTCGCCCTTCTCGGTGACGTGGACATGGTGGTTGGGATCGGTCCCACGCATATAGAGTGCCTTGTCGGTCCGCTCCGTCCTGATCAGGCCGAACCGCGTCAAAAACTCTTCCGCGACATCGAGATCGGGCGACCTGAAGCGCCCGTAAGCGATGTCGGTCACTTTGGCCCAAGACATTTCACGCTCCCTGATATGATTCCTTGTTGCGCGCGCCGAGCGCGCAGCTGTCGCATTGTGCCACGATCAGCGTGCCGTCGGCAACGCGCGAGGTGCGCAGGTCAGGCGTGATAATCCGCCGGTACGGTCGCGTCGGCCCGCTTGCCGCCCATCGCATTGAACACGGGCGTCAGCACGATGGCGATCACCAGGTTGAGGATCACGGTGTAGAACGCGGTGTAGCCCGGGAAGGTCATGCCGCCGAACACCAGCGGATAGGCCGCGGCAAAGTTCACCGAAACCGCCATCGCGGTGCCGACGGCGGTTCCCACCGCCCAGCCGATCAGCAGTGCCCAATCGTTGAACCAGCGCGTGTAGACCCCGAGCATCACCGACGGCACCGTCTGGATGATCCAGATGCCGCCAAGGAGCTGGAGCTGGATCGCATATTGTGTCGGCACGAAGATGATGAAGATCAGCGCGCCGAGCTTGACGATCAGCGACACCCATTTGGCAATCTGCGCTTCCTCTTTGTCGGTCGAGTTCTGGTTGATGAACTCGCGATGGATATTGCGCGTGTAAAGATTGGCGGCGGCGATCGACATGATCGCGGCCGGCACCAGCGCGCCGATGCCGACGGCGGCGAAAGCGATGCCGACAAACCACGACGGGAAGCTGTGCAGGAATAGCGCCGGCACCGCAAAGCTGTTGCCGAACTGTTTAAAGCCGGCGGCATAGTCGGGATCGGTGCCGACTCCGGTCGCGATGGCAAAGAACCCCATCAGCGCAAGGAGGCCGAGCATAAAGGTGTAGCTCGGCAACAGCGCGCCGTTACGGCGCACCGCGCCGCCACTCGAGGCGCTCAAGATTGCGGTGATGGAGTGCGGATAGAGGAACAGCGCCAGCGCCGAGCCAAGCACCAGCGTGGCGTAGACGCCGTAAGAGCCGGTGGTGGTGGCGCCGGGAACCGCCAGCAGCACTTTCGCCGGCGGTACGGCGGCAAAGATATTGCCGAAGCCGCCCATCTGGATCGGGATCACGATCACGGCGACGAAGGCGGTGATGTAGATCAGGATATCCTTGACGATGGCGATCGAAGCTGGCGCGCGCAGGCCGCTCGAATAGGTGAAGGCGGCAAGAATGACAAAGGCGATGAGCAGCGGCAGATCGGCGGCATAGCCCGTGCCCGAGACGCCCATCGCACCGATGACGACCTGCAGGCCGACCAGTTGCAGCGCGATATAGGGCATGGTCGCGACGATGCCGGTGACCGATACCGCAAGCGCAAGCCAGCGATTGTCGTAGCGGCCGCGCACGAAATCGCCCGCCGTGATGTAGTTGTGCTTGTGACAGACGTGCCACAGCCGCGGAAACACCAGGAACAGGATCGGATAGATCAAGATCGCATAGGGCACCGCGAAGAAAGCGATGGCGCCGGCGCCGAAGGCCAGCGCTGGAACGGCGATGAACGTATAGGCGGTGTAGACGTCGCCGCCGATCAGGAACCAGGTGACGACGGTGCCGAAGCGCCGGCCGCCCAGGCCCCATTCATGCAGCAGATCGAGGTCACCGGCGCGCCACTTGGCGGCGGCAAAACCGAGCCAGGTGATGAAGGCGAACAACACCACGAAGACGGTCAGAGCGGTCCAATTCACTTCCGGCACGGCGTTCCCCCTGGTTTTTTATGTGCAGCCTGGCGATGGCGCGATGCGTGCTTTGCGGCGCGAAGCCAGATCAATCATTCGTCGCGAAATAGACGATCGCGGTCAGCACCGCGCTGATGATCACCCAAAGCAGCTGGTACCAATAAAAGAACGGGATTCCCGCCAGGGACGGTTCCAGTCTGTTGTAGGAGGGCACGCAGAGCAGAAAAACGAATTGGACTAGGAGGAGCAGGTACCACCAGCTCCAGCCCGAACGACTTGCGCTTTTCTGATTGCTGCTTTGCTGGCTCATGTCGCCACCCTGCGTTGCGTCCCCAAAAAATCACAGTGGAGCTGTTATGCGCTCCCGCCGCACACCTTAGCGGCTGCGCGCAACCAGATCAAAACGAAACGATGCCGCAGTGCAGCGTCGCGTTTTTGTCCTGTCCCGCGATAACGGGCGAGTACGGCCTTTTTCCCCGTCATGACAAGGCGGTGCCACCGGAATTGAGATCGCCGGGACATAGGCGAGCGAAGCGACGCCGTCCTTCGGACAGCTATGCCCGGCGATGACGGCTTGGTCTACACATCCACCTTCAGCGCGGCGATAAAGGCCTCCTGCGGGATGTCGACCTTGCCGAACTGGCGCATGCGTTTCTTGCCTTCTTTTTGCTTGTCGAGAAGCTTGCGCTTGCGGGTGACGTCGCCGCCGTAGCATTTCGCGGTGACGTCTTTGCGGAACGCGCGCACGGTCTCGCGCGCGATGATCTTGCCGCCGATCGCGGCCTGGATCGGTACCTGGAACATGTGCGGCGGGATGAGCTCTTTGAGCTTCTCCGCCATGGCGCGGCCGCGGCTTTCGGCGCGCGTCCTGTGCACCAGCATGGCCAGCGCATCGACCGGCTCGCCGTTGACCAGCATCTGCAACTTGACGAGTTCGGACGGCTTGTAATCAGTGAGGTGATAGTCGAACGACGCATAGCCCTTCGACACCGATTTGAGCCGGTCGTAAAAGTCGAACACCACTTCGTTGAGCGGCAGGCTGTATTTCACCAGCGCGCGGTTGCCGACATAGGTCAGCTCCTTTTGCTCGCCGCGGCGGTCCTGGCACAGTTTGAGCACGGAGCCGAGATAGTCGTCGGGGGTGAGGATCGTCGCCTCGATCCACGGCTCCTGCATTTCCTCGATATGATTGGGGTCCGGCATATCGACCGGATTGTGGATTTCCAAGTGCTGGCCGTTGCGCAGCTTGATCTTGTAGATCACCGACGGCGCGGTCGCGATCAGGTTGAGATTGAACTCGCGCTCGAGCCGCTCCTGGATGATTTCGAGGTGCAGGAGCCCGAGGAAGCCGCAGCGAAAGCCGAAGCCGAGCGCGGCGGAGGTTTCCATCTCGTAGGAGAAGCTCGCGTCGTTGAGCCGGAGCCTGCCCATGGCGGCGCGCAGATTTTCGAAATCCGCGGCGTCGACCGGAAACAGCCCGCAGAACACCACCGGGATGGCGGGGCGAAAGCCCGGCAGCGGCGCCGCCACCGGCTTCTTGTCGTCGGTGATGGTGTCGCCGACGCGGGTGTCGGCGACTTCCTTGATCGAGGCGGTGAGAAAACCGATCTCGCCGGGGCCGAGCTCGCCGAGTTCGACCCGCTTGGGCGTGAACACGCCCACACGATCGACCTCGTAGGCGGCGTCGGTTCCCATCATGCGGATGCGCTGGCCCTTTTTCAGCACGCCGTCGACGACGCGAAACAGCACCACGACGCCGAGATAGGGGTCGTACCAGGAGTTGACCAGCAGCGCCTTTAGCGGCGCCGCAGCGTCGCCCTTGGGCGGCGGCAGCCGATGCACGATCGCTTCCAGCACCGCCGGCACGTTCTCGCCGGTTTTGGCCGAGATCAGGATGGCGTTCGAGGCATCGAGCCCGATCACGTCCTCGATCTGCTGCTTCACCTTGTCGGGCTCGGCGGCCGGCAGATCGACCTTGTTGAGCACCGGCACGATCTCGTGATTGTTGTCGATCGCCTGATAGACATTAGCGAGCGTTTGCGCCTCGACGCCCTGGCTGGCGTCGACCACGAGCAGCGAACCCTCGCAGGCGGCGAGCGAGCGGTTGACCTCGTAGGCGAAATCGACGTGGCCGGGCGTGTCGATGAGATTGAGCACGTAATCCTTGCCGTTGCCGGCGCGGTAATTGAGGCGAACGGTCTGCGCTTTGATGGTGATGCCGCGCTCGCGCTCGATGTCCATCGAATTGAGCACCTGCTCGACCATTTCGCGCGCTTCGAGCCCGCCGGTCGACTGAATGAGCCGGTCGGCGAGCGTCGATTTGCCGTGGTCGATATGGGCGATGATGGCGAAGTTGCGGATGTTTTCGATTGGTACCGCGCTCATGGCGCGCAGATAACACCCGCGCCCCGAAGCGGCAAGCGGCAAGCCCGCAAAGCCGCGTAATTAAACGCCGAAACCCGATTTCCCGCCGGGGTTTCCAAACCGGGGCAAAGGCGTTAAGGGTGCGCCGGCTGGCGCGGCGGCATCTGAAGACTGCGGGCCAAAGTCAGGACAGGGAAAGGCCCGATGCACGTCGACAGCATGCGCCGCATTGACCGGCTGGCCGGCGTTCCGCTCTGCGCCATCGCCACCGTGCTGCTGCGCATCTACTACGCGCTGCGGCGGCGGCCGGCGCGGCCGGTGCGCCGGATTCTGTTCATCGAATTATCGGAAATGGGCTCGACGGTGCTCGCCGAACCGGCGATGCGCAAGGCGCGCGTAAAACTGTCAGCCGAAATTTTCTTCGTCATTTTCAAGCGCAATGTCGGCTCGGTCGAACTGTTGGGCGTATTTCCACCGGAAAACATCTTCACCATCTCCGATCGCTCTATTTTCACCATCGCGCGCGACGCGCTCGCCTTGCAGCGCTGGATCCGCAAGAAGGGCATCGACACGGTCGTCGATATGGAGTTGTTCTCGCGCTTTGCCGCGCTGTTGACCGGATTTTCCGGCGCGGATCGGCGCGTCGCCTACCATCGCTTCCATCTCGAAGGACTTTATCGCGGCGAAATGCTCACCCATCGCGTCGTCTACAACCCGCAGATTCACATTTCCAAGAATTTCATCGCGCTGATCGATGCCTTGCTCGCGCCGGCGCCGACCGTGCCTTATTCCAAGACAGTGATCGGCGACGACCAGATCGATGCCAGGATCGCGCCGGCGACCGAAGAGGCCCGCGCGGAGATGCTCACGCGCATTCACAAACTTGTGCCGTTCGATCCCACGACGCAACGGCTGGTGCTGATCAATCCGAACGCGAGCGAGCTATTGCCGCAGCGGCGCTGGATGTTCGATCGCTTTGCCGAATTGACCCGCCGCATCCTCGCCGGATACGACGACGTCGTCGTGCTGGTCACCGGCGAGCCCGGTGAGCGCGGGCAAGCCGAAAGCGTCGCTGCCGCCAACGGCCCGCGTTGCGCCTCAATCGCCGGCCACACCAAGTTTACCGAACTGTCCGCGCTTTATGCCCATGCCGCCATGATGGTGTCGAACGATTCCGGCCCGGCGCATTTTTCCTCGGTCGCCGGCGTGCCCACCATCGTGCTGTTCGGCCCGGAGACGCCGCGGCTCTACCAGCCGCTCGGCAAATCGCGTGTGATCTATGCAGGACTAGCCTGCTCGCCGTGCGTGAGCGCCTACAACCATCGCAAGACCGCCTGTACGGACAATGTGTGCATGCGCGCGATTACGGTCGATGAAGTCTATGCGGCGGTAACCGAGGTACTCTCCGCGCCGGCGGCGTAACGCGGTCAATGATGCTCGCTTCCCTCGATCGGTTTAGCCTCGCCTTCGCGAGTGTCGTCGACGGATTGTGCGATCCGAAACGGCAGCGCCGTGTCGCGCTGGCGCTGCTTTGGGCCTACGGCGCGGCGTGGTTCCTCTACGGCGTCATTGCCAAATCGAGCCAGGATCTTAACGCCGACATGGCGGAAGAGGTGATCTGGGCGCGCGAGCCGGCACTCGGTTATCCCAAGCATCCGCCGCTGGTCGCTTACGTGGTGAGGCTTTGGTTTTCCGTCTTTCCGACGGCCGACTGGGCGTTCACGCTGCTCGCCGTCGTCAATGTCTGTATCGGGCTCTATCTCGCATTCAAGCTTTGCAGCCTGTGGCTCGACGGCGAGAAGCGCGCGGCGGTTTTGTTCCTGCTCGCGGTGATCCCGTTCTACAATGTGATCGGGCTGAAATTCGACCAGAATTCCCTGCTCATTCCGCTGTGGGCATTGGGAATGCTGGCGCTGCTGCGCTCGATCGAGACGCGGCATATCGGCTGGGCGGCGCTGACCGGGCTCGCCGCGGCGGCTGCGATCCTGACCAAATACTGGTCGGCATTTTTCCTGGTCGCGCTGGCGCTCACGGCGCTGTGCGACCGCCGCCGTGGTATCTATCTGCGTTCCGCCGCACCCTGGGTCACGGCGCTGGTTTTTATCGTCGTCGTGCTGCCGCACGCGGTGTGGCTGGTGCGGGAGAACTTTCCGCCGCTCAACTGGATCGCGACGCGGCGTGCCGCCCTTTCGGCCGCCGATTTCCTGCGCTCGCTCGCCGAGTATTCCTTTGGCACCATCGGTTATGCCTCGGTGGCGATCGTGCTTGTGGCGCTATTGTTCCGCCCTTCAGGCGCGGCGGTGCGCGACAGCTGGTTTGTCACCGCGCCGGCGCGACGCGCGGCGACACTGTTGTTCTGGACGCCACTTTTGCTGCCGATTCCGGTCGCGGTCGTGCACAAGACCGACCTGTTGTCGCTGTGGAACGTGCCTTCGCTCAATCTCTTGCCGGTGATGATGCTGGCCTCGCCGCTGGTCGTCGCACCCCGCATCGCGGTGATGCGGCTGGCCGCGATGGCGACGGCAATCACCGTGATTTTTGTCGCGGCATCGCCGTTTGCGGCGCTGGCGATCCTCAAGTCCGGCGTCGAAAATAACGCAGCCTATGCGGAGCTCGCCGCGGCGGCGGCGCTGCACGAATGGCGCGCAACGTCAAAAGCCCCGCTGCGGCTCCTCGCCGGACCCTTTGCGCTGGCAAGTTCCGCGGCCTTCTATATCCCCGACAGGCCGTCGACCTATGCCGACTTTTCGCCCTATCTGTCGCCGTGGGCCGACGACGCCCGCATCGCGCGCGAAGGCGTTGCGATCATCTGTCCGGCCGACGACAGCGGATGTCTTGCCCGCATGCAAAACCTCATTGCCGCAGGCCCACAAGGCCGGCGCAGCGAAGTGACGCTGACGCGCCGTTGGCTCGGCTTGGCCGGAGAGCCCCGCAGCTTCGTCATCGCGACCGTACCGCCGCGACGGTAACCGGCTCTCAATACCGGTACTGATCGGTCTTATACGGCCCGCTGACCGGGATGCCGATATAGGTCGATTGCTTGTCGGAGAGCTTGGTCAGCTTGACGCCGATCTTGTCGAGATGCAGCCGCGCTACCTTCTCGTCGAGATGTTTTGGCAGCGTGTAGACCTTTTTCTGATATTTGCCAGGATTGGTCCACAGTTCGATCTGCGCCAGCGTCTGATTGGTAAACGACGACGACATCACAAAGCTCGGGTGGCCCATCGCATTACCGAGATTTACAAGCCGTCCTTCGGACAGAAGGATGATGCGGTGACGATCGGGAAATTCGATCTCGTCGACCTGCGGCTTGACGTTCACCCATTTCAGATTGCGCAGGCTCGCGACCTGAATCTCGCTATCGAAATGGCCGATATTGCAGACGATGGCGCGGTCCTTCATCTTGCGCATGTGCTCGATGGTGATGACGTCGACATTGCCGGTGGCGGTGACGAAAATGTCGGCGCGCGGAGCGGCGTCCTCCATGGTGGTGACTTCGTAGCCCTCCATCGCCGCCTGCAGCGCGCAGATCGGATCGATCTCCGAGACCATCACCCGGCAGCCGGCCTGGCGCAGCGAGGCGGCCGAGCCTTTGCCGACGTCGCCGAAGCCGGCGACCATCGCCATCTTGCCGGCCATCATAACGTCGGTGCCGCGGCGGATGCCGTCGACCAGCGACTTGCGGCAGCCGTAGAGATTGTCGAATTTCGATTTGGTGACGCTGTCGTTGACATTGATGGCGGGGAACAACAGCCGGCCTTCCTTCTCCATCTGGTAGAGCCGGTGCACGCCGGTCGTGGTTTCCTCGGTGACGCCCTTGAGATTCTTGGCCGTCGCCGTGTACCAGCCCGGCTTGTCCTTGAGCCGCTGCTTGATGGCGTCGAATAATACTTCCTCTTCCTCGTTGGTCGGCTTGGCGATCACCGACGGATTGCTCTCGGCCTGCATGCCGAGATGCATCAGGAGCGTGGCGTCGCCGCCATCGTCGAGGATCATGTTCGGGCCGCCGCCGTCCGGCCATTCGAATATGCGATGCGTGTAATCCCAGTATTCCTTGAGTGACTCGCCCTTGACCGCGAAAACCGGCGTGCCGGCAGCCGCAATCGCGGCGGCAGCGTGGTCCTGTGTCGAATAGATGTTGCAAGAGGCCCAGCGCACGTCGGCGCCGATCGCGGTGAGCGTCTCGATCAGCACCGCGGTCTGGATGGTCATGTGCAGCGAGCCGGCAATGCGCGCGCCGCGCAGCGGCTGCTCGGGTCCGAACTCCTCGCGCGTCGCCATCAGCCCGGGCATCTCGGTTTCGGCAATGGAGATTTCTTTGCGGCCCCATTCGGCAAGGCCGATATCCTTGACGACGTAATCGGCGGGGGATGCGCTTTTCGGCTGGGGCGACGTGCTCATCATGATCCTTCGGCGGCAGGGGTTTTTCGCTGTCGGGGCGACGCTATAGCAGGGTGCTGTGACGGCGGCAATAAACACATAAAGATACCTTTATGTGTAACTATGCGAGCCCGCAAGCACGCGGCGTATCGAGAGATTTCATCGATCCGTCAGTCTCGGCTGAACGGAGCAGGTTCAGCTCGCCTTCGGCGCCTCGGCAGCCGCGGCGCGCGGGGCGGCGGCCTTGACCACGCCGGCTTGCGTCAGCGCCGCCGCGATCTGCTGCATGCGGTTGATCAGGTCCACCGCCGCGGCCGGCGGCAGCACCAGGCGGCAGGCGGGATAGCGCCGGCCGGTGATCGGCGAATTGGCCTTGACCTCGTCGAAGCGCGTGACGCCGAATTCGATCCGCAGCGTCTGGCCGTCAAAAATCAGCCCGCTGACGGAATCGGCGAAGGTCTCCACCATATCGGCGCGGTCGAGGTAGCGGATCGTCGCCGGCTGGCGTTCGCCCGGACCGGCCGCTGCCGGGGTGCCGCCCGACGGATTGGCTTTCGAACCTGTCGTGTCGGGACTCATCTGTTTTATCTCCTTCGGCCGGCTTTTGCCGCGCGATGCTTTGCGTTGGCGCTTGGCCATAAACAATCCTAAATCCGCGGCCGGATCAATCGGCTTCGCCGAAACGCGAGTTGATCAACACCGCGAGAGCCGCGACGACGTCGGCCGCCTGTGGGCCGGTCGCCTCGACGGTGATCGCGGTGCCGGGCGCCGCCGCGAGCATCATCAGGCCCATGATCGAGGTGCCGCCGACGGTATCGCCGTTTCGTTTCACCCGCACCTCGGCGTCGAACTTCTCGACGGTCTGCACGAATTTGGCCGACGCCCGCGCGTGCAGACCTTTCTTGTTGCAGATGACGAAAGTGCGAACGACGGTGCCGACAGGCGTCGGCTCATTGTCGGACGTCAGCGCGCTGTTTCGGGCGCCGCTTTCGGCCGGCTCGTTCATTTGCCGTTGAGCACGCGGCTGGCGATGGTGACGTATTTGCGGCCGGCTTCTTGCGCGGCGGCGACGGCTTCCGCGAGCGGGCACTCGTCACGCACCTTGGCGAGCTTGACCAGCATCGGCAGATTGATGCCTGCGAGCACTTCGACTTTGGGCCGGCTCATGACCGAGATGGCGAGATTGGACGGCGTGCCGCCGAACATGTCGGTCAGGATCGCCACCCCGTCGCCGCTGTCGACGCGGCGCACCGCTTCGATGATGTCCTTGCGGCGTTCTTCGACGTCATCGTCGGGGCCAATGGTGACAGCTTCGATCTGGCCCTGCGGCCCGACCACGTGCTCCAAGGCCGCGCGGAACTCGACAGCAAGCCGCCCGTGGGTGACTAGCACAAGACCAATCATTGAACTCCCCGCGGGCGCGTCCCGGTTGCACCGCACGAAAGGGGGGTCATCATGACCATTCGAAGCCTCTGCGCAAGAGGCATTTTGAGCGAATTTTGAAGGTTGTTGCATTGCGGTAAAAGGGGGCCGTTTCAGCCTTGGGCGCTGGCTTCCTGGCCGCCGCGTTGTTCCCCAAAAATCCGGTCCGCAAAAGTCTTGGACCATTCTGGTTAACCAATTGCCAACCACAGCCGCGGGCGCCATTCAATCAGGGTAATTGGCGGTCCGGCACCGTGCCGACTGAGGTGAGGAGCGTCAACAGCGCCGGCAAGGCCGCCTCCCCCGGTGCGACGGCTAGTCGCGGCAGGCCTATGCCGTCGATCTCGACCTGGCATCTTTCCGGCAAGCGCTCGGCGTCCTGGGCATCGAGATCGACCACCAGGCCGACCACGGCGCAGGGTTCGTAGTCGAGACGCAACAGGCCCGTTCCGCGCAGCTCGATCAGGCCGGCGAGCGCCGGCGCCGGGCGCACCAGAAGCCGTCCGCCGGCGCTTTCAAGATGCACGCGGTCATCGCCGATCAGTCTGGCAAAGCGCAAACTCCCCGCGCGCGCGGCCTCGACGAGTTCGAGCACGAGCCGCGATTTACCCGAACCCGACGGGCCGCGGATCAGCACCGCGCGCGCGCCGACAAGCACGGCCGAGGCGTGCACCGTTGCCGCCATCACGTCACCGGGTTTCAAACGGCCGGTAGGCGCACGATGAAGCGCGCGCCGAACACTTTCGGCTCGCCGTCCGGTCCCGGCGGGCCGGTTCGGTTCTCGACCGCGATGGAGCCACCATGCGCTTCGACGATCTGCTTGGAGATCGACAGGCCGAGACCGGAATTCTGGCCAAAGCCCTGATGCGGTCGGTCGGTGTAGAAGCGCTCGAAAATCTTATCGAGCGCATCGGGCCGCACGCCCGGCCCGTCGTCATCGACCAGGATTTCGATCTGATTGCGCAGCCGCCGACAGGTGACGCGCACCGTGCCGCCCGGCGGCGAGAACGAGCGCGCATTCTCGATCAGATTGTCGACGATCTGGCCGAGGCGCGAATCGTGGCCCGGCGCCTGGAACGCGCGCGTGCTGCCTTCGAAGCGCAGCGTGACCTTGACGCCGTCGTCGCGTTTCACCTCGTTCGCCACCGCGACCAGCGTGGTAAGAAGTTTTGCGAAATCGACCGGGGCTGCCTCCTGGCGCTGCAGCTCGGCGTCGAGCCGGCTGGCGTCGGAAATATCGGTGATCAGCCGGTCGAGGCGGCGCACGTCATGCTGGATAATGGCGAGCAGCCGGGAGCGGCTTTCGTCGCTCTTGGCGAGCGGCAGCGTCTCCACCGCCGAGCGCAGCGAAGTCAGCGGGTTCTTCAGTTCGTGCGAGACGTCGGCGGCAAAGCTCTCAATCGCCTCGATCCGGCTATAGAGCGCGTTGGTCATGTCGCGCAGCGTGCCGGACAGGTGGCCGATCTCGTCGCGCCGGCGGGTGAAATCGGGAATTTCCACGCGCGATTGGATGCGCCGGCGCACGCTTTCGGCCGCGGCCGCCAGCCGCCGCACCGGTTCGGCGATGGTGCCGGCCAGCAGGATCGACAGCACGATCATCACGCTGGCGGCGACCAGAAAGACTTTCAGGATGGCGAGCCGCTCGTGCTCGACCATGTCGTCGATGTCGGCGCCTTGCGTCGACAGCATCAGCGCGCCGCGCACCGCGCGAAAGCGCTGTACCGGCACCGCGACCGAGACGATGACGTCGCCGCGCTCATTGATGCTCACTCTGCTGGCGTCCTGGCCACCCAGCGCCTGCGCCACTTCGGAATAGCCCTTGCCGTCGTCGGGACCGAGCTCGTGGTAGAGCGGCAGGTCGCCGCGGCCGAGCCAGAGACGCAGTGAAATGAAGGCACGCTTGAAAAAGCCCGGCTTTTCCTCGGTCGGCGGCGGCAGATCAAAGCGCAGTACATCGCCGCGGCCGAACAGATTGCGGCTGTCGACCAACAGAACGCCATCGCGGTCGTAAATGCGCGCGCGCGTCTTGGTCGGCGAAACCAGCCGCCGCAAGATCGGCGCCACCCGTTCCGGATTGATCGGGAAATCGATGCCGTAGAGCGCTTCTTCATTCGGGCCATAGCTTTCGCCCGCGTGCAGGTTGAGAAGCTTGTCCGGATCGAGCGTGATCGAGGAATCGGTTTCGACCGTCGCCGAGGAGGCAATGGCGCCGGCGATGATTTCCGCCTGCACCTGAAGCGACTGGATGCGGGCGTCGATCAGCCCGGCGCGGAACTGCGACAGAAACAGGATGCCGATAGAGAGTGCAACGAGACCAGTGACGTTGAGAACGACAATGCGGCGCGTCAGGCTCGACGAACTCTGCGTGACGAAGAACTGCAAAGCCTCGTGCAGCCAATCGCCGAGGCGGGCGAGGCCGCGGCGGCGCGGCGGTGCCGGCGTCTTGTCGAGGCCGTCGCCATCGCCGTCATGGTCATGCGTTTGGGCACGGGCTTGCGCCTCGACTTGAGGCTCGGCCTGTGTCGGCGCTGGTTGGGCCTGGGGCCCCGCGGATTCTGTAGTTCGATCGAGCACGTGGTCTGCCGGGGTTTCGGTCGGCCCTCCCCTTTGGGGAAGTAAGCCGCACGCCATTACTACCGCACGTCAGCCGCCCAGTCAGCGGGCATGGTTTAGCGGTCTAAGACCAAGATAACCATGCCTTATTCGCGCTTAATCCGCGCTATTCCTTAAAACGATAGCCGACGCCGTATAGCGTCTCGATCATATCGAATTCGTCGTCGCTTGCCTTGAACTTCTTGCGCAACCGCTTGATGTGGCTGTCGATGGTGCGGTCGTCGACATAGACCTGATCGTCGTAGGCCGCATCCATCAAGGCGTTGCGGCTTTTCACCACGCCGGGCCGGCTCGCCAGCGCCTGCAGGATGAGAAATTCGGTGACGGTGAGCGTCACCGCCTCGTTCTTCCAGGTGCAGGTGTGACGCTCCGGATCCATGCGCAAAAGCCCGCGCTCCAGAACTTTGCTGTCGGCTTCCTTCGGCGCGGTGCCGTCCTTGGGCGCGGCGCGGCGCAGCACCGCTTTGACGCGCTCGACTAGAAGCCGCTGCGAAAACGGTTTGCGGATGAAATCGTCGGCGCCCATTTTGAGCCCGAACAATTCGTCGATTTCCTCGTCCTTCGAGGTGAGGAAGATCACCGGCAGGTCGGATTTTTGGCGCAGCCGCCGCAGCGTTTCCATGCCGTCCATGCGCGGCATTTTGATATCGAGAATGGCAAGGTCGGGCAGCGCGGTCTTGAAACCGTCGAGCGCCGAGGCGCCGTCGGTATAGGTCGTGATGCGATAGCCTTCGGCCTCGAGCGCAATCGACACCGAGGTGAGGATGTTGCGGTCGTCGTCGACGAGAGCGATTGTCGGCATGGCGGCCTTCTAACATGAGTCGGCCGCAGCATCACCAAGAGCCCGGCCCCACATGCCTTTCAAGCCTCATGTGGGGGCGGAAGTGTGACAGGACAAGGCAAAATCGGGGCAATTCCCTCAGCACGACAAAGGGCCCGAGGGCAAAAACGTGGTTAAGCGGCCCACGATTAAGCGGCTGACGAGAGCGATTGCGCGCACCCCATGACCAGCGCCGACAAACCCGAAACGCCATTGCCCGGGGTCATGCCGGATCGGCTGCCGGAAAATGCCCCGGCGCCTGACTTTAATCCCATAGCGGTCGCCAAGGGCCTCTTGCGAGCGACGCGGGCGGGCGCGCTTGCAACCATCGACCGCAATACCGGCCATCCGTTCGCGTCACTGGTAAACCTCGCGACCGACAGCGACGGCGCGCCGCTGATCCTGATTTCCCGGCTTGCCACCCATACCGCCAATCTGGAAGGCGATGGCCGCGCCTCCGTGCTGCTCGCCGCCGGCGGCAAGGGCGATCCGCTGGCGCATCCACGCCTAACACTGATCGGCAGTTTCATTCGTGTGGCGCGCGAGGACCCAGCGGAGCAGCGGCTGCGCCGGCGCTTTCTCGCCCGGCACCCAAAATCGGAGCTTTATGCCGGCTTCGCCGATTTTTCGTTCTGGCGGCTCGATGTGGTTTCAGCGCATCTCAATGGCGGATTTGCCCGTGCCACCGACCTCAAAGCCGCCGACGTAATGACCGATATCGCCGGTGCGGAGGAATTTATCGAAGCCGAGGCGGGTGCGGTTGCGCACATGAATAACGATCACGCCGACGCGGTCCGGCTCTACGCCACAAAGCTCCTGGGCGCCGGCGACGGGGCGTGGCGGCTCACCGGGCTCGACCCGGACGGCCTCGATCTGGCTTGCGGTGACGCGACCTTGCGGCGGCCGTTCCCGGAGCGCGTCGCCACTGCGGAAAAATTGCGCACAATGCTGGTGGATATGGCGAAGAAGGCGCGCGGCAATTAGTTGCCATCCGCTGCACTGCAGCGCCTTGAATGGGCCGGATTATTGCCGATTAAGATTGAGGCCGGGGTCTTGGGATCAAGGTCTTGGCAGATGCTAGGATGCCCGATATAGGGTCGCGCGCCTGCGCGCGGGGACAGGCAAGCCGGGTCAAGCGGGTTTTTCAAGAGCGGAGGCTAGGGTGCAGGAAACTGGTGTGAGGAACGGCGCGTACGGCGCCGACAAATTCGGCTTCAAAGACCTCGCCGCCGTGCACTGGAATTTGCGCGAAGCCCCGCTTTACGAATATGCCGTCCGCAACGGCGAGGCGAGCATCGTCGCCGGTGGCGCGCTGTGCGCCGAGACCGGACACCACACCGGCCGCTCGCCGAAGGATAAGCATACGGTGGTCGACGCGACGACCGAGAATACCGTGTGGTGGGACGGCAATCGCGAGCAGAGCAAAGAGCATTTCGACAACCTGCTCCAGGATTTTATCGCCCACGCCAAAGGCAAGACCCTGTTCGCGCAGGACCTCTACGGCGGCGCCGATGCCAATTATCGCATCAAGGCCCGCGTCTTCACCGAATACGCCTGGCACTCGCTGTTCATCCGCCAACTCTTGATCCGCCCCGAGCACTCCGAGCTTGCGAGCTACGTGCCGGACATGACGATCGTCGATATGCCGTCGTTTAAGCCGGACGCCAAGCGCCACGGCGGCCGCGACGGCTCCGATACGATGGTGGCGATCGATTTCACTCGTAAGATCGTGCTGATCTGCGGCTCGTCCTATGCCGGCGAGATGAAGAAGTCGGTCTTCACCACGCTGAATTTCTATCTGCCGGCGCAAGGCGTGATGCCGATGCATTGCTCGGCGAACGTCGGCAAGGCCGGCGACAGCGCGTTGTTCTTCGGACTCTCCGGTACCGGCAAGACCACGCTGTCGGCCGATCCGAACCGCATCCTGATCGGCGACGACGAGACCGGCTGGTCGCCTGAAGGCATCTTCAACTTCGAAGGCGGCTGCTACGCCAAATGCATAAAACTCTCGGCCGAAGCCGAGCCGCAAATCTGGAACGCCACCAACCGCTTTGGCGCGGTGCTTGAGAACGTGGTGTTCGATCCGCTGACGCGTATTCCGGACTATGACAGCGACAAGAAGACCGAAAACACCCGCTCCGCCTATCCGCTCGATTTCATTCCGAGCGCGTCGCGCACCGGCGTTGCCGGGCATCCGAAGAACATCATTTTCCTCACCGCCGACGCCTACGGCGTGATGCCGCCGATCGCCAAGCTCACGCCGGCACAAGCGATGTATCACTTCCTCTCCGGCTACACCGCGAAGGTCGCCGGCACCGAAAAGGGCCTGGTTGGCGTCGAGCCCGAATTCTCGACCTGCTTTGGCGCACCGTTCCTGCCGCGCCCGCCGGCGGAATATGGCAATCTTCTTCGTAACTATATCGCCAAGCACAAGGTCGATTGCTGGCTGGTCAATTCAGGCTGGACCGGCGGCATTTACGGCACTGGCCGGCGCATGCCGATCAAGGTGACGCGGGCGCTGGTCACCGGCGCGCTCGACGGCAGCTTGCGCAACGCCAGTTATCGTACCGATCCTTATTTTAGTTTTGCGGTGCCGAGTTCGGTGCCGGGCATCGAGCCGCACATCCTCTATCCGATGAAGACCTGGAAGGACAAAGCCGCTTTCGACGAGACTGCGCGCAAGCTCGTCGGCATGTTCCAGAAGAATTTTACGAAATACGAAGAGACCGTGGACGCCGAGGTTCGCGCCGCGGCGCCGGAAGTTCGCCTCGCGGCGGAGTAGGCTCGTCATTCCGGGGCCGAGCGGAGCGAGGAGCCCGGAATCCATAGCCCTTGTCGGCACGAATTGCACTGGCGTGCAAGTTCTGCTCGCTCCGTGATTATGGATTCCGGGCTCGCGCTTCGCACGCCCCGAAATGACGATGTGGGTGCGCGCCATGCGACAAATCCAGCTCGGCCGTAACGGGCCCACCGTTTCCGCCTTCGGGCTCGGCTGCATGGGCATGTCGGGCGGCTACGGGCCGGCCGACGACAAGGAATCCATCGCCACCATCCATGCCGCGCTCGAAGCCGGCATAACCATGATCGACACCGGCGATTTCTACGGCATGGGTCACAACGAAATGCTGATCCGCGAGGCGCTCAAGGGCGGCATGCGCAAGCGAGCTTTCGTTGCCGTGAAATGCGGCGCGATGCGGGGGCCGGATTTGAAATATCTCGGCGACGACGGCCGGCCGGCGGCGGTGAAGAATTTTTTGGCCTATTCGCTGCGCCGGCTCGGCACCGATTATGTCGATCTCTATCAGCCCTCGCGCGTCGATCCTGCGGTCCCGATCGAGGACACGGTCGGCGCCATCGCCGACATGGTCAAAGCCGGCTATGCGCGTCATATCGGCGTGTCGGAGGCGTCCGCAGCGACGGTGCGCCGCGCCCATGCCACCCATCCGATCGCGGCCTTGCAGATCGAATATTCGCTGTTTTCCCGTGGCATCGAGCGCGAGATTTTGTCCACGCTACGCGAGCTCGGCATCGCGCTCGTCGCCTATGGCGTGCTCTCAGGCGGCCTGATCAGCGACCGCGCCGAGGCGGCCAGGATCGCGGCGAGCGAAATCCGCACCCGTAAGCCGCGTTTTTTCGCCGAGAATTTTTCAAAGAACATTGCGCTGGTTGCGGCGCTCGGCAAGATCGCCCGCGAGAAGGGCTGCTCGACCGCGCAACTCGCCTTCGCCTGGGTCAAATCGCGCGGCGACGATGTCGTGCCGCTCGTCGGCGCACGGCGCCGCGATCAACTCAGCGAAGCGCTCGGCGCGGTAAACTTGAAATTAGCGCCGGACGATTTGTCCCGCATCGAACAGGCGGTCCCGGCCGGCGCCGCTACCGGCACACGCTACCTGCCGGCGGTGCTGGCGCATATGGACAGCGAGCATGTCTGACGACCTGGATTGCCGCGCGCCCACCCTCACGCCTCCTGCATCTCTCGCCCAGCCCGCCTCGCCCAGTTCTCCCAGGCGCGGTTGAGCGAGTAGTCTTTCACTCGCGCAGTGATCTTGTCGACTTCTCCCGGCGAGAGATATTTGATCCTGCCCATCGCCATCGCCTGCATTTGCAGCTTGGCGCCGAGCTCGAGATAAATCGAGATGAACACGGCGTGGCGTAACGAGCGGCCGACCACGGTGGCGCCGTGGCCGCGCATCAGCGTCGAGGGCCGCGCGCCGAGGAGCTTTGCCAGATCGCGGCCCATCGCCATGTCGCTGACCAGGAGCGTGGTGTCGCCGAATTTGTCACGGGAATCCCAGACCGGCACTTCGTGGCCGAAATTGGCGCACAAATGCAAAAACGGTTTCAGCTTCTTGCCGGTGACGCCGAACGGGATCACGCTCGGCGAATGATTGTGCACGACCGAAAACACATCCGGCCGCGCTTCGTAGATCGCGCCGTGGATGAAGCGCTCCATATAGGGCGCGCGGCCGCCGTCGTCGATCGCGGTGCCATCGAGCCGATATTCGACGATATCGTCGCGCTCGATGCGCTCGGGCGCCCGCGCCCGCGACAACAGATAATGCTGCGGATTGTCGGGATGCCGCGCGCTGACGTGGCCGAAGGAATCGACGATGCCCTCGTTGGCCAGCACACGGTTGGCGGTCACCAGTTCTTCCAGAATGAAATCGAGCTTGCTCATTGCGGCATTTCTCCCTGTGCCGGGCGATCCTAGAGCATGATCCCGAAAAGTGGGAACCGGTTTTCGGATCAGATCATGCTCAAGCTGCCATCGCGGCGGCGCGTCGCGGGACTCAATCGCCAATCTGCGCTAAAGAGGCTGGAAACGGCGTGGCGGGTGGAGGTTTCGGCATGGTGCGGCGACTTTGCTTTATCGGTGGTCTTGGTATTGCTCTCGTGGCTGGCGCGGCGGCTCTCGCTGTTGCGCAAAGCGGCGGGGCGGCCTTTCCCGACCACCCGATCAGGGTCATCGTTTCGGTGCCGGCCGGCGGCGGTGTCGATACGGTGACGCGGATTGTCACCGCCGAGATGCAGACATTCCTCGGCCAGCCGATGGTTGTGGAGAACAAGGCCGGAGTCGGCGGCAGCGTCGCCGCCGAATATGTCTTCACCTCGCCGCCCGACGGCTACACGCTCTTGGCGTCGCAGCCGTCGCCGATCACCACCAATCCGCTGCTCTATAAATCGCTCAACTACGATCCAGCACAACTCACGCCGGTCGCGATCATGTCGCACGTTCCGAACGTCGTGTTGATGCGCGAGGATTTTCCGGCCAAGACGGTGCAGGAACTGATCGCCTATGCCAAAGCCAATCCCGGCAAAATCAATTATGCGTCGCAGGGCATCGGCACGACATCGCATCTGACCGCCGAGCTGTTCCAGGCAATCACGCATACCAAGCTCGTTCACGTGCCCTACAAAGGCACCGCGCCAGCGCTCAACGATCTGCTCGCCGGCAATGTCGATCTGATGTTCAACGAGCTTGCGACCTCGCTCGAACTGCACAAGGCCGGCAAGGCGAGAATCCTCGCGGTCACGGTGAAACACCGGGTCGCGGCGCTGCCCGATATCCCGACGCTGGAAGAGGCCGGCGTCGTCGGCTGCGATTCCGACACTTGGCATGCCTTGACCACGCCGCCGAAAACGCCGACCGACGTCATAACCAAGCTCAACGCCGCCGCCAACCAAGCGCTGGCCGATCCGGTCCTGCTCGACGACTTTACCAAGCTCAGCATCAGCCCGGGCGGCGGCAGTCCCGCCGAGGCGGCCGCCTTCATCAAACAAGAGACCGAACGCTGGGGTGACGTGATCCGCGCCGCCGGCATCCAGCCGCAATAACCAAACAGACTGCTTGCGGGTACGTGGCCAGACGGCGCTGCCACGATGCGCTTATGAATGCCATCATTGCGGGCGGCGGCATCAGGCGGCAAAGCGCCGCTTGTGATGGCCGCCGCGGACGTTACATACTCCTGCAAGCCACATCGGGCACGCAAACGATTGCGCGGCGGTCGCGTCATGGCAAAGAGCACGAAAAAATCCGGCGAGCCGGAGCGGCCTCGCTTCGAGCCGGAGATTCTTCCGCCGGACCGCAGCGGCAGGAACGCACGGGGCGGCCGGGGCGGCTGGCCACCCTATGGCGATGGTGTGCACGGCACGGAGCGGATCTATGTCGGCCGCATCGGTCCATTCGGCTTCGCGCTGTTGATGCTGGTGGTCGGCCTGTTCGCCGGCGTTTTGCTATTGATCCTGATCGGGGCGGCTTTGATCTGGATTCCCGTCGTCGTGGTGCTGGTCATCATCGCGGCGATTTCCGGGCTGTTGCGACGATTATGAGCGCTGCCGGCGGCGCATATACGGCTCATTAACCTTGATGCCTTATGAATTGATTAACCAATCCAGAAAGTCTGGATATGGCGGACCGCATGCACGTTGAGTAGCCGCGTGGCGCGCTTTTTTCGCCGAATTCCGAAGGCCACTCACGCCGGCCGCCCAGCACCGCCCGCCACAAAGATAATGGAAAGACATTCGAGTGCCGAATGTTCGAAGCGCCGTGCCAAACCAGGTCGGCAGTCGTCGGCACCGGCAATTTCCCCGTCGGCCTCGCGCCGCTTTCGCACCTTGACCTCGGCAAAATCCTCGCCGCGCTGTGGCGGGGCTGAGCGACCATCCTCTACACCACCATCAAAACGCGCGCCAAAAAAGCCCACCTGATGGTCAGCGCGGCGAGCCGGTAGCGCGCATCAGGGCTGGCCCTTTTCCGTGGCCGGCTGCAAGCCGGTGACGCCGGGCCGCTCGAGGCGGCGACGCTGCGCTTCGAACAGGCTGAGATAACTCTCGGTCATCCGCTGCCGCGAATATTTGCGGGCGATGGCACGCGCGAATGCCACATTAGGCCGCGGCGCGGACGCGCCGGTGGGCACCTTGTCGATTGCCTTGTTAATCGCTTTACCAATTGCCGAAATCCAGCCCTCAAGGTCCGACGCGGCGACAAAAGCGACCGGCTCGGCGCCGTCCGCCCGCAACACTTCGCGCAGCACAGCGAGATCGGCCACCACCATCGGCATGCCGGCGATCGCGGCTTCGGCAGCGGCAAGCCCGAACGTTTCCCAGGTCGAGGGAAACACGAACAGATCGGCGGCGGCATAGAGATCGGCAATATCGTCGCCCGGCAAAGCGCCGAGCAGATGCAACCTGTCGTCGACGCCGAGCGTCACCGCGAGTTCGTGGAACGCTTCGTGCTTGGGGCCCGCACCCGCCAGCACCAGATGAGCCTGCGGCAAGCAGGCGAGCGCGCGAATTAGCACGTCCTGATTGTTTTGCGCCGCGAGCCGGCCGACATTGAAAAGGATCGGTCGCGCGGCCGGCAGCTTAAAGCGCGCCCGCGTTTCGGCACGGCTTCCCGTCGGCTCCGGCGCGTCGAGCCCGTGCTCGATCAAGATCATCGAACGCCGGTAACGTGCCGGATAGCGGGCGAACGCCGCCCAGGTCGCCGCGCTGTGTACGATATTGACGGAATAGAGACCGAGCGCGCCAACGAGCCGGTCCGCTAACCGCAACAGCCGCGGCGTTTCGGCCGGCGTGCAGGTTTGGTGGACGACGCGAAGCCGGCAACCGCCGAGCCAGCCGGCGACACCGACCAGAATCGACGCCGTCGGCTGATAGGCGATCAGCGTGTCGAAGCCACCGCGCCAGATAGTGCGCGCCATGCGCAATGCGTAAACAAATTTGGTGAACGCCGGCGCGCCAGCGCGGGGATACTGATACGCAGTTTCGACGGCGAAGCGCTGCGGGACCAATCCCTGCTCGATCATCGCGGCGAGTTTCTGCACACCGCAGCGTTCATCATCGTGAAGAATTTGCAGCACGCGCATCGCTTCGCACTCGCCGTCCGTTCAAAATTGTTAATGGGCCCGCGCCGACTTAACGATACATTCCGTATCCGCTTTTCTTCGCGGCAACAATGACTTATCACGCAGAATGCTTAACACGTCGGGCCTGCTCTATCTGAGCGCGCGCGCAATTTCTGCGGCCGGAAATCTTTTCGCCGTCGCTATCTTTTCGCGCCTCGCGGGCCCCGCCGAATACGGCCACTACGTGTTGATCTTCGCGTGGTCGCTGATCGTCTACGGCTTCGGCGCGCAGTGGATGGGCTTTGCTTATTTCGGCGTCTACCAATCCGAACGCTTCGGTGAATACGTCGGCTCGCTGGCGGCTTTGCTCTGCGCCGGCATAACCATCGTCGCCATCGCGCTCGCCACGCTCGGTGCGGCTTCCGAACTGATGACCCGGCTCGGCGCAGTCGCGCGAATAAGCCAGCGCAGCCAGGGAATGGCATAACGCAGCTGTCGCCCGGCAACCGCGGCGACCGGAATAGCCGGATCGAGCAAAGCCCGCAGCGGACCTTCGACGCACAGCGCCAGAACGGTGAGACGGACGCTTTGGGCGGCGAGCGCATTGCAGAGCAGGATGTCCCGCTGCGCGCCGCCGCCTTCGAAGGCCCGCAGCACCACCGCAAGACGCGCACAGTTGTTTGGACCGATATTTGGACAAGGATTTGGAGCGGGATTTGCGAACCGCGATGCCACGTGCGACGCCGGCTTTCCTACTGCGATTGCAAAAGGAATAGCCACGACGTGGAGCGCCTGATCAAGCTTGAACTGGATATTGGGTACCGCGTTAAGTTAGCGTCGTTAATCTGGGGCCGGGCCAACCTTAATTAACTTTAATGCGGCAGCCATTGCACGCGTCGCAGCCGCGCTATAGTTCGCAACCGGCCCAATGGTGCGGACGACCGGAACTGGGAATAAATTTTTTGTTTACGCGGGTATAGTCGACATTTAGGCGTCCGATGAAGCAAGATATAGCTGGGCCTATGAGGGTGTGGATCGAGGGGCGAAGTCCCCGGCAGATTTTCTTCCTGGTTGGGGGGCTCGCATTCGCGATCCTGGCTACCTGGATTATTTTTTTGCGTCACGGCGATTCAGAAGCCGCTCTGAGAACTACTCCGCCGTCGATTCCCGTCACGGTTACCGCAGCAAGCCAGCAGGACGTGCCGATCTATTACGACGCCCTGGGAACGGTTTCGGCGCTCAACACTGTCGCCATTCGCGCTCAGGTCACCGGTCAGATCATTTCCGTCGACTTCCGCCAGGGCCAGGAGGTCAAGAAAGGCGATGTCCTTGCCAAGATCGATCCAACGCCGTTCAAGGCCGCGCTCGATCAGTCCTTAGCGAAGCAGGGTGAAGACGACGCGCTGCTAATCGACGACGAAAAGGACCTGGCGCGGTCCAAGACCCTGGTGATCAGGGACGCCGAGACGCAGCAGGTCGTCGATGCGGAACAGGCCAAGGTCGACACGACAAAGGCGACGATCGACGCGGACCAGGCCGCCATCGAGGCGGCGCAAACCCAGCTCAACTATGCCACCATCACGGCGCCGATCGACGGTGTGGTCGGCTTCCGGCAAGTCGATATCGGCAACATCATCCACGTCAACGACGTCAATCCGTTGACGGTGCTGACGCAGATCAAACCCTGCACGGTGATATTCACGCTGCCGCAGGACGACCTCGGTCCGGTGCGCGAGGCCATGCTGCAGGGCGAGGTCTCGGTGCTCGCCTTCGACCAGAACGACAAAAACCAGCTGGCGGAAGGCTACCTGCTTCTCATCAATAATCAGATCGACCAGGCCACCAGCACGATTCAACTCAAGGCCCAATTCGCCAACGAGGATGAGCGCCTGTGGCCCGGCGAGTTCGTGCGCATCCGCATTCTAATCACCACCCGCAAGGACGCGGTGACTATTCCGCCGGTCGCCGTGCAGCGCGGTCCCGGCGGCCTCTACACCTGGGTCGTCAAACCCGACAACACAGTGGAACAGCGCAGTATCGAAACGATGCCGGTCAACAACGATCTGACCATTGTGACCAAGGGAGTGTCGGCCGGCGAGAAGATCGTTGTGAACGGCCAATACCGGCTTGATGCCGGATCCCGAGTCGATGCAAAGACGCAGGCAGCCGCCGACCCAGGCAAGACGTAATGAATATTTCCGAACCCTTTATTCGCCGGCCGATCGCGACCTCATTGCTGATGGGCGCGCTGGCACTGGTCGGCATCACGGCATTTCCGCTGCTGCCGGTGGCGCCGCTGCCGCAGGTCGATTTTCCGACCATTCAGGTCACGGCGCTGTTTTCCGGCGCGAGCGCCGACACCATGGCAGCGACCGTGGCGACTCCGCTCGAGGAGCAGTTCGGCCAAATCGCCGGCGTCACGCAATTGACTTCAGTCAGCGCGCTGGGAACCAGCGTCATTACGCTGCAGTTCGATCTCAATCGCAATATCGACGGCGCCGCCCAAGATGTGCAGGCGGCAATCACGGCGGCCGGCAAAACGCTGCCGCAAAATCTGACGGTGCCGCCCTACTATAAGAAGGTGAACCCGGCCGATTCTCCGATTCTGATCCTGGCCGCGCACTCCGATACGTTGCCGCTGACGTCGGTTGACGACTTCGCCGAAAACATGCTCGCTCAGCAAATTTCGCAGATCAGCGGCGTGGCGCTGGTCAATATCGGCGGCCAGCAGAAGCCTTCGATTCGCGTCCAGGTCGATCCGGCCAAGCTACAAGCACGCGGACTGACGCTCGAGGACGTGCGCGGCGTGCTCACCGCCACCACCGTCGACGCGGCCAAAGGCAGCCTCAACGGCACGTTGCAGACCTTTACCGTCGCCGCCAACGATCAGTTGACCCAACCGGAGCAATACGATGACGTCGTCATCGCCTATCGCGACGGCGGCCCGGTCCGGGTCCGGGATGTCGGCCACGCCCTCGTCGGTCCGCAAGACGTCACCCAGAGCGCGATAAGCAGTCTTCCAAGCGGCATCTCACCGAGCGTGCTGTTGATCATCTACAAGCAGCCCGGCGCCAACGTCATCGGCACCGTCGATGCAATCAAGGCCGCGATGCCCCGGCTCGCCGCGATCGCGCCGCAGGGTCTCAAAGTAGACACGGTCGTCGACCGCACGCAAACAATTCGCGCTTCGGTCCGCGATGTCGAGTTCACGCTCGCGATCACCATCAGCCTGGTCGTGATGGTGATCCTGCTGTTCCTGCGTAACATCCGCGCCACGCTGATCCCGAGCGTCACCGTGCCGCTGGCGCTGCTCGGCTCGACCGCGCTGATGTATCTGTTCGGCTTCAGCCTCGACAATCTTTCACTGATGGCATTGACGATCGCCGTCGGCTTCGTCGTCGACGACGCCATCGTCGTCGTGGAAAATATCTACCGTCATGTCGAGGCGGGCACGCCGCCGCTACTTTCGGCATTGAAAGGCGCGAGCGAGATCGGCTTCACCGTGGTCTCGATCAGCGTTTCGCTGGTCGCGGTGTTCATTCCGCTCTTGCTGATGGGCGGCATTATCGGGCGCCTGTTTCGCGAATTCGCGATCACCGTCACCGCGGCTATCGCCGTTTCCGTTATCGTGTCGCTGACGCTGACGCCGATGCTCTGTTCGCGCTTCCTCGCTGCGGAAGGTGAACACCACGGCCGCATCTACAACACGATCGAAGCGGGCTTCGAGGCCCTCATCGGCGGCTATCGCCGCGGGCTCGACATAGTTCTTCGACACCAGTTCGTGACCTTGATGGTGTTCTTCGCCACCATGACGGTCACCGCGGTGATGTTTGTCAGTATCCCAAAGGGTTTTTTTCCGGTTCAGGACACCGGCACGATTCAAGGCATCGCTTACGCCGCTCAAGACGTCTCCCCGGACAAGATGAGGGGCATCCAAAAACAGCTTGCCGAGATCCTTGCACGCGACCCCGATATCACAGCGTTCGGGTCGTTCTTCGGCAATGGCGGCGGCAATACTCTCAATACCAGCCGATTTTTCGTTGCGCTGAAGCCCCGGGACGACCGCAAAGCCACGGCGATGCAGATCATCAGCCGACTGCGGCCGCAACTCGCCAAGGTCGAGGGCGTCACGCTGTTCCTGCAGCCCTCCCAGGACATCACGGTGGGCGGGCGAATTTCCGCCGGCCAATTCCAATACACGCTGCAGGATCCGAATTTCGATGAGTTGAGCGTCTGGGCGCCGCGGATGCTTGCCAAGCTCAAGACCTTGCCGGAATTGGCCGACGTCTCCAGCGATCAGCAGACCAATGCACCGCTCCTTACGGTGAACATCAACCGGGATGCCGCCGCGCGTTTCGGTATTCAGGCGCAGGAGATCGACGCCACGCTCAACGATGCCTTCGGCCAGAACGACGTAACCCAGTATTTCACTCAGGTGGCATCGTATTTCGTCGTGCTCGAAATTCTGCCGCAACTGCAGAAGGACCCGAATTCTCTCAACCAGATTTACGTCAAGGCGCCGGTAACCGGCCAACTGGTGCCGTTATCGACACTCGTGACCTTCAATACCAATGCCGTCGGCCCTCTGGCGGTTTCGCATCAGTCGCAATTCCCGGCGGCGACCCTGTCATTTAATCTGCGCTCCGGCGCGGCGCTCGGACAGGCGGTGGACGCCATCGAGCAGGCCGCCAACGACATGGGAATGCCGAACACCGTGATTACCGGCTTCCAGGGCAATGCGCAGGCGTTCCAATCCTCGCTGGCGAGCGAACCGGTCCTGATCGCGGCGGCGCTGATCGTCGTCTATGTCATTCTGGGCGTGCTCTACGAAAGCTACGTACATCCGCTGACCATTCTGTCCACGCTGCCTTCGGCGGGCATCGGCGCGCTGCTTGCGTTGTGGCTCGGCGGCTTCGACCTTTCAGTAATCGGCATCATCGGCATCATCCTGCTGATCGGCATCGTGAAGAAGAACGGCATCATGCTGGTCGACTTCGCGATCACCCGCGAGCGTGAAGGCTTTACGCCGGAGGCCGCCATCCGGGCCGCTTGTCTATTGCGCTTCCGTCCAATCATGATGACCACGATGGCGACATTGTTCGGCGGGTTGCCGCTGATGCTAGGTTCAGGCTCGGGATCGGAGCTGCGCCAGCCGCTCGGTTACGCGATGGTGGGCGGCCTCATCGTGAGCCAGATGTTGACGTTGTTCACGACGCCCGTGGTCTATCTCTACCTCGATCGCCTGCAGGACTGGCTGAGCGGCGAGAAAAAGCATCACGGCGAGCAGCCGTCGGAAACTATGCCGATCGCCGCCGAGTAACGGCGGATTTGGCGGCTCTATCTTTTTCGTTGCTCGCAATTGCAGCATAAAGCCGTTGCGGCGCACCATTAGAAACCGCGCTGCGCAAGTCGCACGAATGTGAAGCGAACCATTGCGGCCGCGCCGCGTTGTTCCGTGCATCATGCGCGACATCGTGTCATGATTGCGAATGCTCGGGCGCCGTGCGGCCCCGGCCGCCGGCGCGATCCGAACCAACAATTTTGAACCCATGCTCTGACAAATGGGTTCAGGAGGAGCGCCATGGCCACAGCACATATCCTCGTCGGCAGCAGCGCGGGTCACACACAGCCCGTGGTACGCCGCATCTCGCCTTCCGATCTTTATCAATCGCTTGCGCGCGGCGTCGACGATTTCACCGCGATGCCGAGTCACGCCGTCTTCCTTTGCGTGATCTATCCGTTGCTCGGCATTTTCCTGGTGGCGATGACGGTAGGGCACGCGATGCTGCCGCTGGCGTTCCCGATCGCGGCGGGCTTTGCGCTGGTCGGGCCGCTCGCGGCCATCGGCCTCTATGAGCTGAGCCGGCGCCGCGAAGCTGGACTCGACAGTTCCTCAAGCCACGTTTTGGATGTGCTGCACTCGCCGTCGCTCGGCGCCATTGTCGCGCTCGGTGTCCTCCTGATGGCGATCTTCCTGATCTGGCTCGCAGTCGCCGAATGGATTTATATCGCCAATTTCGGCTACGCCACGCCGGCCTCGCTGCGCCAATTCGCCAGCGACGTGTTCAATACATCGGCCGGATGGAACCTCATCTTCGTCGGCACCGGCGTCGGCTTCCTGTTCGCCGTGCTGGTTCTGAGCATCAGCGCCATTTCGTTCCCGTTGTTGCTCGATCGCGACGTCGGCGCGGCGGTTGCGCTGTTGACCTCGATCCGGGTCGTCGTAGCCAATCCGCTGACCATGGCGCTGTGGGGTTTGATCGTCGCCACGCTGCTCTTGATCGGGTCAATCCCGTTCTTCCTCGGGCTCACCGTGGTGATGCCGATTCTCGGCCACGCCACGTGGCACCTCTATCGCCGTGCGGTCGAGCCCGATTCCGACCCGCATACGGACTACAAACCGCGCGAGCGGAAACGCCGCTCCGCCGCGGATTTTCCGGCGGCGCTGTTTCCGACGCGCAGATAGGGCACGTCATCCGAATTCGGCGGCACGGCGGAGACTGGCGATCATCGAGACGCGGATAAGAAAATCACGTCTGCGTTTCGGCTCGGCAGCCGTCCGCCGTAATTCCGCGACAAAGTTCGGATTGGCGCATTCGAGATTGCGCTTGTTCTCGATCGACTGTTTCTCGATGTATTCGAGCGTGACCGACCGCCGCTGCCGCTCGTAGCGGTCAAGCTCCGGCTCGGGCGCTGCACCGTTCCACACAGCGGCAAGCCGCGTAGTCAGATTGATGGCGTCATAGATACCGCCGTTCATGCCCATGCCGCCGAGCGGATTGTTGAGGTGCGCCGCGTCGCCGGCGAGGAAGATACGGCTAACACGAAAAGTTTTCGCGACCCGCTGATGCACTTTGTAGAGCGTCGTGTGCGCGATCTGGTAATTCGCGATCCCCGGTACGATGTCCGCCATCAACACGTCGGCGAATGCGCGGCTTAATGCGTCCTCCTCGCTCACAGTCTCAGCCAGCGGAAACATCACCCGCCAGAGGCCGGGGATTTCGAGCAGAAAGTGCCAGCGCACGGGATCGGCGACATAAGACACCGGGGCCAGGTCGGCCATCACGCTGCGGAAATCGAACGGCGTCGAGACCACCAGAAATCGCTCCGGCCAGGCAAAGCCCGCGAAATCGATGCCAAGCGCGCGGCGCACTTCGCTGCGCGCACCGTCCGCGCCGATGAGCCAGCGTCCCGAGCGGCGCTGCATTGCGCCATCGCGATCGAGCGTCACGTGAACTGCCGCGCCGTCCTGGTCGACGCCGGCGACACGACTGCCAAACTCAATGCAGAATTGCGGCTTGCGGGAAAGCGTTTCGTGCAAGATGCGGGTGAGCTTGGACTGCTCGCACTGGAGGCGAAAGGGATGACGAGTCACATCGGCGATGTCGGCAAAATCGAACTCGGCGATCGCGCCGTCGCGGGTGCGATACTGCATTCGCGGTGCGACGAGGCCTTCTGCAATCAGCGGCCCCGCAGCGCCTAGATCGTCGAGCATGTCTAGCGTCGGCGGATGGAACGTGGACGCGCGCGATTCCTCGCTTAGCGTTTCGCCCGCCTCGAAGACCGTCACCGGCACGCCCTGGCGCACTAGATTGGCCGCAGCAGCAAGCCCGACCGGACCAGCCCCAGCGATAAAAACGCGCTCTTCAATCGGCATGGGTTTTAGGCCCCTCGTGCCGGTAGTTTGTCAGCCTGCGGCAACAGTTTATCATGGCACGGACGATCAGAAGACGGTCACAAACCGATCGGCTCTTTTTCCGCATGCTAGACCTCGGAACAAGCTTCCTCGCCAGCGTCGCCCGCGACCCTAACGCACTCGCCATCGTCGATGGCGGGCAGCGCCTGACCTATGCGCAATGGTACGCCCGCATTTCGGCGGTGGTCGCTGGGCTCGATTCGATCGGGCTCAAAACTGGCGATCGCCTGGTCACCGCGCTGCAAAACCGTTGCGAGGCAGCGACGTTGCATTGGGCCTGCCAGTTCGCCGGCATCATCATGACGCCGGTGAACTGGCGCTCGACGGCAAGCGAGATTGATTTTTATCTGCAGGACGCCGAGGCCAGCGCCGTCGTCTATGAGTATGCTTCGGCGGCCGCCATCGCCGGATCGGCATCGGCGCAAAAGCTGCCGCGCGTCGCGCTCGATGCGGCACAGCCCGGCGAGATCGCCTTTGCCGCACTCGCGTCCGTTGCGGCGCCGGACGCGATGGCGTGCGTGGATGCCGAGGCCTGGTCGGTGATGCTCTACACCTCCGGCACCACGGCGCGGCCGAAAGGCGTGCCGCGCCGCCAGCGCGCCGAACGCGCCGCGGCGCTCGCCCATGTCGCGCAAAATCTCTATGCGCATGGTGAGCGCACGCTCGGCGTCATGCCGCTCTATCACACCATGGGGGTGCGTTCGCTGCTGGCCATGTCGCTCATCGGTGGCGCCTTTGTCTGCCAGCGCCGATTCGATGTCGGCGAAGTCCTAAAACTGATCGCCGCCGAGCGCATTACCAATCTCTACTTTGTGCCAACGCTCTATCACGACCTCGTGCATCATCCACTGTTCGCCGCGAGCGACGTGAGCTCGGTGCGCAAGCTCGGCTTTGCCGGCGCGCCGATGACCGACGGTCTTTTGCAAAAGCTGCAGGCCGCGTTCAAGCCCGATCTGTTCGTCAATCATTACGGCTCGTCGGAGATCTACACTTTCACCATCGACCAGAACGCGCCGAAAAAGCCCGGCTCGGCCGGCCGCGCCGGCATCAACCAGATGGTGCGCGTGGTGAAGCTCGGCGCCACAGGGGCGGATGAGGCCGCCGCTGTCGGCGAGGAAGGCGAGATCATTGCGCTGCTCGCCGGCGATGAATCGTTCGAGGGCTACTGGCGGCGGCCGGACGCCGACGCCAAGGCGTTGCACGACGGCTGGTATTTCACCGGCGACACCGGCTACATCGACGGCGACGGCGATATTTTCGTCACCGGCCGCGTCGACGACATGATCATCACCGGCGGCGAGAATATTTCGCCGGTCGAAATCGAATCCTGCCTGTCGCTGCATAGCGCGGTGTCGGAGGTGGCCGTGGTCGGCCTGCCTGACGAGCGCTGGGGCAAAATCGTTGCCGCCTTCATCAAGCGCCGCGCCGCGGTCGCGCCTGACGAGCTCGACGCATTCTGCCGCTCGTCGGGGCTTGCCGGTTACAAACGGCCGCGGCGCTACGTCTTTGTCGCGGAAATTCCGAAATCGCCGGTCGGCAAGCTGCTGCGCCGCAAGCTCGTCGCCGGCGACTATGTCGAAACACCCGCCTCGCCTCAGCAAGGAACGGCCGCATGAGCCCCTTTTCCGATCCGCGTTTACAAACGCTCGACGGCTTTCGCGTCGAGATCGATCCGGCGCGCGAGCGCGCCGATGTGGTGCTCGACCGGCCGCCGTTGAACGTGATCGAAATGGGCGAGCGCGATCAGCTCCGCCTGGTATTCGAGGCGCTCGACGAAGACGCGCGCGTGCGCGTGATCGTGCTGCGCGCGGCCGGCGAGCATTTTTCCTCGGGCGGCAATATCGCGGGATTTTTGGCGGCTTCGCCCGAGCATGTGTCGAAGCTCGCCTGGAATATCGCTGCGCCGGCGCGCTGTTCGAAGCCTGTTATCGCCGCCAATCGCGGTTATTGCTTCGGCGTCGGCTTTGAGATTTCGCTCGCCTGCGATTTCCGCGTCGTGTCGGAGACCTGCCTGTATGCGCTGCCGGAGCAGCGGCTCGGGCAGATTCCCGGCTCGGGCGGCTCGGCGCGGCTGCAAAAAATCATCGGCATTACGCGGACCAAAGATATTGTCATGCGCTCGAAACGCATCGCGGCCAAGCAAGCCTACGACTGGGGCATCGCCACCGAATGCGTCCCCGACGACAGGCTGGAGAATGCCACCGATGCGCTAGTCGAGGAATTGCGCGCCTTCTCGCCGCTCGCGCAGCGCACCGCCAAGACGCTGCTCAACGAAACCGAAGACACCAATCTCGAAGCGGCGATCGAACTCGAAGGCCATTGCTATAGCCGGCTGCGCCAGTCCGACGATTTTCGCGAAGGCGTCGAGGCGTTCCACGCCAAGCGCAACGCCACCTTCCGCGGCACCTGAGCGCAAGCGATGAGCGTCGACGGCCGCATCTCGGGCCTAAAAAGCGCCATCAGCCGCGTTCTTCTCGTTGTTTTCTCGCTGTGGGCGCTGGCAATCGTCGTCCCCGACCTCTATCGGCTGCATCACCCGCTCGGCTCATTCGGCTTCTACGCCAACAATGACGGTCTCGTCACCGACGTGCTCGGGCCGTTTCCAAATCTCGGCGCCTCGCCGGCTTTCGCCGCGGGTCTGCGCCCCGGCGACCGGCTCGACCTCGCGCAGATGCGCTGCGTACCGCTCGACACATTAAAGTGCGCGAGCGCGATGGCGGCCTTGGGCAGTATGCGCCTTGTCACCATCGGCCAGCGTGCCGAACTGGTGCTTGCCGCTACGACCGACCGGCCGGCGCGCGAGGTCGACATCGTCGCCCAGAAACGCCCCTACAGTCGATGGGTGCTACTAGTCCTGCTGCTCGATCAGATCGCCGCAATCCTCGTTATCCTGGCGGCTGCCTATCTGGTCTGGACGCGGCCGGGAATAATGACCTGGGGATTTTTCCTCTATGTGATCTGGTTCAACCCCGGCCAATCGGCCGAATCTTATGCGCTACTGCTGCACTATTCTCCCGCCGCGCTCCTGACGCAGAACATCGCCGGCGCCATCGCCGAGGGTGCCGGCGCCGCGGGTTTCATCTGGTTCGCCGTGCGCGCGCCAACAGACGCGACGACATCGCGCTGGCGGCCGCTCGAACGGGTACTCCCCGTGGTGGCGATCCTGCTCGCGCTGTTGCTGGCACTGAGTTATGCCAATGTTTTCGGCTATCCGACCGAGATCATAACGCGAGCCGGCGTATTGAGCGGGCTCGTCGTTGCCGTAGTCGTGTTCATGATCCTGTTGGCGCGGCGGAAGGAATTGCCGCCGCAGGACTATCAGCGCCTGCGCTGGGTGATCTGGGGCTGCGTGATCGGACTGCCGGCGCTGGTGTTTGCCGAAGCCGGCACCACCACGACGCTGCTCGATCTGTTCTGGAAAGGCTACGAGCCGCCCGAGCAGCTCTGGGGTCTCCTTTATCTCGTCAACGGCGTGCTTTGCTTGTTCGTCAGCGAAGCGGTGCGCCGGCCCTATGTCGTGACCGTGAGCATTCCGCTGCGCCGCGTCACCATTCTCGGCCTGCTCATCAGCCTGCCCATACTGTTCCTGCATCGGGAGATCGATCATATCCGCGAAGGCATCAGCGAGAAGATCGCCCTGCCCGCCTGGGTCTGGATCGCCGTCGCGGCCGCCATTCTTTTCCTCATGTCAAAGGTTCACGACACCGCCGTGCACCATGTCGACCGGTTGTTCAATCGCTCGCTCGCCAAAGCCGCAGATCGTCTCGGCGCGGCCATCCTGAATGCGGCGGATTTTGCCGAGATCGAATCCCATCTGGTGGAGGGCGTGCACAACGCGCTCGGCTTGGCCTCGGCAAGCGTGTTTCGCGAGGACGGCGACATTTTCCGCCGTACCGCCGCCGATCAAGCCTGGGATGACACGGCGGCGCGCGAGCTCGATCCGCATGACTCGATGCTGGCGCCGGCGCACGCCCATCACCCGTTCAACGTCAATGCCAAGGCCGCGGCGCGCAATCACCTGCCTCCCGGGCTGCCGCGGCCGATCCTCGCGGTTCCCATCGGCGACCAGTTGCGCTGCCTGGCGCTGGCGCTCTACGGACCGCACGCCACCGGCAACGATCTCAACCACGACGAACGCGCCATGCTGGCGGACCTCGCCGATAAGGCGGCGAGCGCTTTCATGAAGCTCTACGATGACGAACTGCGCCGGCGTATCGCCGCGCTGGAGGGTGAATTGCAGACAATTACCGCGAAAGCCGGCATCGCTTCCGCCTGACAGCCGAACGTAGATCATCCGCTGAAAATGGGTTAAATTCGCTCGGACGACGGGTCCGCGCCGCGGCGGGCCGACAACAAACATTTCTTGGAAACGCCAGCCTTTGGACGCGCCATGCAGCTATCTCCCAAACAGCTCAAAGACTTCGACGAGCAAGGCTACCTGTTCTTCCCGAATTGCTTCGATGAAGAGGAAATCGCGCTCTTGCGCGATGACGCTGAAGCCATCCTGAAACTCGACCGCAAGGAAGTGTGGCGCGAAAAGTCAGGCGCGCCGCGCACCGCCTTTGCCGCGCACAAGTTCAACGAAACGTTCCGGCTGATGGCGCACCATCCGCGGCTGGTCGAGCCGCTGCGCCAATTGTTCGGCGAGGACGTTTACGTGCACCAGTTCAAGCTCAATGCCAAAGCCGCCTTCGAGGGCGACGTCTGGCAGTGGCATCAGGATTACGGCACCTGGGCGCGCGACGACGGCATGCCCGAACCGCGCGCCATGAACATCGCGATATTTTTGGACGAGGTGATGCCGATCAACGGCGCGCTGATGCTCATTCCGAAAAGCCATAAGAAGGGCGTGCTGGCGGCCGGCCACGACACGCTGACCACATCCTATCCGCTGTGGACGCTCGACAAGGAGACGGTGACGCGGCTCGCAGCCGAAGGCGGCATCGTGGCGCCGACCGGCAAGCCCGGCTCGGTGCTGATGTTCCACGGCAATATGGTGCACGCCTCGCCGCCCAACATCACGCCCTACCCGCGCAAGATCGTCTATCTGACGCTGTGCGCCTGCTCCAATCACATCACTAAATTCACGCGGGAAGAGTGGATTGCGCACCGCGATTTTGCACCCATCGTGCCGGTCGCCGACGATGCGCTGTTGCGCTATGCGCGCGCGCACAAAGTAGCCGCGGAGTAGAGTCTTGAACCTGCAATCCCTTCTCGCCGCCCGCGTCGAGGCCGGTAAACCGGTCCGCGCCGGACTGATCGGCGCCGGCAAATTCGGCTCGATGTTTCTGGCGCAAGTGCCATCGATCAAAGGCCTCGACGTGGCGCTGATCTGCGACCGCGATATCGATCGCGCCAAGCTTGCCTGCAAGACCGTCGGCTGGGATGCGTCGCGGATCGCACGCACGCGCTTCGCCGATAACGGCCGCGCCGCCTGCACCGACGAGCGTGTCGATGTCGTGATCGAAGCGACCGGCGATCCGGGCGCCGGTATCGCGCACGCGCTCGCCGCCATCGCGGCGAAGAAACCCATCGTCATGGTCAATGTCGAGGCCGACGCGCTCGCCGGCGCTTATCTCGCCCGCAAAGCGCGCGAAGCTGGCGTGGTCTATTCCATGGCTTATGGCGACCAGCCGGCGCTGATTTCGGAAATAGTCGATTGGGCGCGCTCGGCGGGCTTTGCGGTGGCGGCGGCGGGCAAAGGCACCAAATACCTGCCGGCCTATCACACCGTCACGCCGGACGGCGTGTGGCAGCATTACGGGCTCACCGCCGCGGAGGCCAAAGCGGCCGGCATGAATTCGCAAATGTTCAACTCATTCCTCGACGGCACCAAATCCGCCATCGAAATGGCCGCCGTCGCCAATGCCTGCGAGCTCGATGTGCCGCATGACGGCTTGCACTTTCCGCCGTGCGGCGCCGACGAGCTCGCGAGCGTGCTGCGGCCGAAAACTTTGGGCGGCGCGATCGAGAGCGACGGCATGGTCGAGGTGGTCTCCTCGCTTAAGCGCGACGGTTCGCCCGTGCCGCGCGACCTGCGCTGGGGCGTCTATGTGGTGTTCAAGGCGCCGACCGACTATGCCGCCGCCTGCTTCAAGCAATATGGCCTGCCGACCGATTCAACCGGCCGCTATGCAGCGATGTACAAGCCGTTTCATCTGATCGGGCTCGAACTGTCGATCTCGGTGCTCAATGTCGCGCTCCGTGGCGAGCCGACCGGAAGCTGCAAGGCCTGGCGTGGCGACGCGGTGGCGGTCGCCAAGCGTGCGCTCAAATCCGGTGAGATGCTCGACGGCGAAGGCGGCTATACGGTCTATGCCAAACTCATCCCTGCGGCGCGCAGCCTGAAACTCGGCGCGCTGCCGATCGGGCTTGCCCATCACGTCAAGCTCAACCGCGACGTCACGGCCGGCGCGATTTTGACCGCCGCCGATGTCGCGCTCGATACCGATCAGCAGGCCGTCCGCATCCGGCGCGCAATGGAAGAACAAGCCCGGCAGATCGGCGCGGTGATGGCCGCGGAATAGTCACTACGGCGGTCACGGAAGCATTACGCGGCCATCGCGTTTTAGGGTGCTCCAGTTAGATCGGAGCATTGCCATGACGATCACCGTCTTCATTCGCTATCAGCTCGATCCGTACAAGCGCGATGGCTTCGAGGATTATGCGCGACGCTGGCTGAAAATCATTCCGAAATGCGGCGGCACCGTCGTCGGCTATTGGATGCCGCACGAGGGCACCGACAACATCGCTTACGGCTTGATCTCATTCGACAGCCTTGCCGCCTACGAAACCTACCGCGCCCGGCTGAAGACCGACGCCGAGGGCGCGGACAATTTCGCGCTGGCGCAAAAGGAGCGCTTTATTCTGAGCGAAGAGCGAACGTTCTTGCGCCAAGTCGTGTGACGGTTACTCCGCGGCGAGCCGCGGCGGCGGCCGCATGGTCTCGACCCCGTCTGCCGCCGTCGCCGAGACCGTGGTGCGCACCATGTAACGCGGTTCGTTGGCGGGCCACGGCCGGCCGCGATGCATGGTGGCGCGGTTGTCCCACATCACGACGTCGCCTGGGCGCCATTTGTGCTCGTAAGTCGTGCCGGGCGCGGTCGCCAGTTCGGTCATTTCTTCGATCAGCTTCTCGCCTGCCTTGGTCTCCATGCCTTCGACCGCGTAGGCATGCGAGGCGATATAGAGCGCGCCGCGTCCATTGACCGGATTCTTCCACACCATGCGCCAGCATACCGGCGGCAGCGGCGCGAGCTCTTCGGGGGTGGCGAGATCTGGCGCGATCTTGCCGCGCGAATGGCCGTAGTGATGCCAGGCGAAGGAGTTTTCGAGCTTGCTCCGCATCGCCGGATCGAGCCGCTCGAAAGCTAGCCGCGTTGAGGCAAATTCGGTTTCGCCGCCCTTGGCCGGGATGGTGCCCGCGGAAAGGATCGAGGTGAGCGCCGGCACGCTCTTAAACGAGCTATCGGTGTGCCAAAGCTGATTGGCTTTGTTGCGCATGACATAGCGGTGATCTTCCGGCACCACTTTGCCGTCTGGACCGATCGTGGTGAGGATGACGAAATGCGTGCCGGTGCCGAGCGAGCCGGTCTTGGTGACTTCCGGCGGGCCGAAGCGGCGGGAGAATTCAAGCTGACCTTCGCCGTCGATTTTCTGGCCGCGGAACACCAGAACGGAATGCTGCTCGAACGCGGCGCGGACGGCGTTGTAGACCGCATCGTCGTTGGCGACATCGGCAAGCGTCACGCCGCGAATTTCGGCGGCAAACCCCGGACCCAGAGGGACGATATCCATCGGCGTATCCTCCGTAAGTTCTTATTCGGCCCCGAATTTCCTCCAAAACCGGCCGGCTGGCAAGGAACCGAACCGCACAGCTGGCGGCAGAGCCTACGCGAGCTTTAAGATGGCCGCGAGCGCGGTTAGTCCGGCGACCAGCATGACGCCAAAGCGCACGGTCATGCGCAACGTTACGCGATCGAGCACAGCTTCCAGATCGAGTTTCGTGACCAGTTCGGTCATGATGAAATCTCTTGCCGCCTCGGCGTGCGCTTCTGCTTGGTCGCTTGGCACGCCATGATCGCGTAAATGTTTCGCGTATCCAAGAGTATCAAGAGCAAAGACCATCTGTACCCCCCCTCAACAAACGCTAAGAACAAATAGAGAACACTCAGCGAAGTCAAGGGGATTCGCGGCACGGCCTCTGATTCACGGCACCTGAAAGCGTGTGATGACGTCGGGCGGAATCGGCAGTGATTTGATCCTGGCCGGGTCGGCCGGATGGCGCACCGCCCACACTCGCGTCTCGCGCCCCTCGACCGCGACAGCGCCGTGCACGAAGAGCCTGTGTTCCACGTCGAAACTCGAACGGCGGAATTCGCTCACTTGCGATGTCAGTTCCACCGTGTCGCCAAAGCGCGCCGGCGCGATGAACCGCGCGCCGGCATCGACCAGTGGAATACCGACGATGCCGAAGGCGCCGGCGAGGTCCGCGGGTTTTACGCCGAGCGCGGCTTCAAACAGCATCCAGGTGCCCCAGTCGAAGAACTCGAAAAAGCGGGGATTGAAGACGATGCCGGCCGGATCGCAATGAGACCACTCGATGGTGAATTGCCGCCGGCTGAGCAAATTGGCCATAACGGCATGTTCGCCGCGAAACGGCGCAGCGGTCAACCAGAGCCAAGACTGTGGCCCAGAATCATGACGGGCGAGCTTGCGCCCGCCCGCCACGTTCTCGGCGCTGCCACCCGCAGCCGGGAACCATGATCAAATCCGCCACATAGTGCATCGCCGGTAGCGGCTCCGCACTCAGGCCAACCTGACCTTGGCGATCGTCACATTCGGCAGAACCAAACGCGACCGATCTGAGAGGAAGGATAGCGCGGTGTTCGCGAGTCGCAAGTTAAAGCGTGCAATCGCGGCGGCGCTACGCGTTTGGGGATAAGTCTGGGGATCGAATAAGGCGGCGGCGAAAAAGGCTTTTAGTTCCCGGCGCGCGCGACTTGCGGCGGCGCATTGACCGTCTTGCCCGGCCATTTGCACAGATCGGCGATGATGCACGTCTCGCACAGCGGCCGGCGCGCCACGCAGGTGTAGCGGCCGTGCAGGATGAGCCAGTGATGCGCGTTCAGCAGATAGCGTTTGGGCACGACCTCCATCAGCTTCATCTCGACGTCGAGCGGCGTCTTGCCGACCGCAAGCCCGGTGCGGTTGCCGACCCGGAAAATGTGAGTGTCCACCGCGATGGTCGGTTCGCCGAACGCGACATTGAGCACCACATTCGCGGTCTTGCGGCCGACACCGGGCAGCGCTTCCAGCGACTCGCGGTCGTGCGGAACCTTGCCGCCGTGCTCGGCGACGAGCTGTTGCGACAAAGCGATCACGTTCTTCGCCTTGGTGCGGTAGAGCCCGATGGTCTTGATCAGATCGCGCACGCGGGCCTCGCCAAGCTTGGCCATTTTCTCCGGCGTATCGGCGAGCTTGAACAGAGCCGGCGTCGCCTTGTTGACGCCGGCATCGGTCGCCTGCGCCGACAGGACCACCGCGACAAGAAGCGTGAACGGATTGATCGACTGCAATTCGGTGCGCGGGTCGGGATTGGCGGCCTGGAAGCGGCGGAATGCTTCTTCGACCTTGGCACTTGTCCACTGTGGCAGCTCGCCGTGAGCGGCCTCGATGTCGGCTTTGTTGCGCGCTTTCTTGGGCTTGACCTTGGCCTTGACGCGCGCCGCCCTGCCGGCGCGGGCGGCTTTTAGGCTTTGCCTGGTAGTTTTACGCGCCATGTTTTTTGTATAATGAGCGCCATGAGCGACGACGACAATAGCGCTGCCGCCCGCAATGACGCTTCGGTGGACGCCAAAATATTCTCGGCCGTGATCACGCCGCACCGTTCGCTCGGCCCGACCGGCTTTCTCATCTTCATGCTCTGCCTCGGCGGCTTGAGCTTCATTTCCGGGGTGTCTTTTGTGCTGATGGGCGCGTGGCCGGTCTGCGGCTTCTTCGGGCTCGACGTGCTGCTGGTCTACATCGCGTTCCGCGCCAATTACCGCACCGGGCGCGCCTACGAGGAAGTCACCGTCACTGCAGGCGAGCTGACGGTGCGCAAAGTGAGCCATCGCGGCGCGGTGCGCGAATTCACGCTCAATCCGCTCTGGGTGCGGCTCGACCGCATCGTGCACGAGGAATTCGGCATCGAGCGGCTATTCCTGGTCTCGCATGGCCGCCGGCTGCCGATTGCCGCTTTCCTCGGCCCCGACGAGAAGGCGAGCTTCGCCCGCGCGTTGACCAACGCTTTGGGTGAAGCCCGGCGGGGCCCGACGCTAACGGTGCTGGAATAGGGAAAACCACCGCAGAAATCGGGTGGTTTGGCAGGTAGCGGCGGCATAGATCGGGAGCCAATGATGGAGGCATCTATGCTGTCGCCCGATCGCGTTTCCGACCTCACTGCGCTCGACACCGCCGCGGCCGATTACGAGGTGGTGCGCCGCGCCATCGGTCATATCCGCGGCCATTGGCGCCAACAGCCCGAAATCGAGGCCATCGCGGAAGCCGCCGGCGTCACCCCGACCGAGCTGCATCATCTGTTCCGCCGCTGGGCCGGGCTAACGCCAAAGGCGTTTTTGCAGGCGCTGACGCTCGACGGCGCGCGGCAACTGCTGCGCGATTCCGCAAGCGTGCTCGACGCCACTTACGAAGTCGGCCTGTCCGGCCCGGGCCGGTTGCACGATCTGTTCGTGACGCACGAAGCGATGTCGCCTGGCGAATGGAAATCGGGCGGCGAAGGGCTCGTCATGTATTTCGGCTTTCATCCCTCGCCGTTCGGCCATGCGCTGGTAATGGCGACCGACCGGGGGCTTGCCGGTCTCGCCTTCGCCGATGGCGGCGAGGAAAAAGCCGCACTCGACGACATGAAGCGCCGCTGGCCGAAAGCGACTTACGTCGAGGACTTCCTGCGCACCGCGCCGATCGCGCGGCGCATTTTCGATACCTCGCAATGGCGGCCGGAGCAATCGCTCCGCGTTGTCCTGATCGGCACCGATTGGGAAGTGCGGGTCTGGGAAGCGCTGTTGCAGATCCCGATGGGAAAGCTTGCGACCTATTCCGGCATCGCCGGCAAGGTCTGCACGCCGGCCGCCGCACGCGCCGTCGGTGCCGCCGTCGGCAAAAACCCGGTGTCCTTCGTCGTGCCCTGCCACCGCGTCGTCGGCAAGTCCGGCGAGCTGACCGGCTATCACTGGGGCATTACGCGCAAGCGCGCCATGCTCGGCTGGGAAGCGGGCAAAACGGGCGCTGCGGCTTAGCCGTTACGCCGCCAAATCCTGCTTCTCGGCGACCGTCGAGTCGGCATTGAGCCGGTAGATCAGCGGCACGCCGGTGGCGAGTTCGCGCTTGACGATCTGGTCGGGCGCAAGCTTTTCCAAAACCATGACGAGAGCGCGCAACGAATTGCCGTGGGCGGACACCAGCACATTTTCGCCTTTGAGCACGCGCGGCAAAATTTCCTGGATGTAATAGGGCAGCACCCGCGCGGCGGTATCCCTGAGGCTCTCGCCGCCGGGCGGCGCGATGTCGTAGGAGCGGCGCCAGAGCAAAACCTGCTCGGCGCCCCATTTCTTGCGCGCGTCGTCCTTATTCAGGCCGGACAGTTCGCCGTAGTCGCGTTCGTTGAGCGCCAGATTCTTGAATACCGGAATGCTGGTCTGCCCCATTTCCTCGAGCACGAGGTCGAGCGAGCGCTGCGCGCGAATGAGCACGGAGGTGAAGCCGACGTCGAAGCGGATGCCCTGGCCTTTGAGCTTGCGCCCGGCGGCGCGCGCTTCCTTGATCCCGTTCTCGGTGAGATCGACATCGCGCCAGCCGGTAAACAGATTTTTCAGGTTCCACTCGCTCTCGCCGTGGCGCACGAGGACGAGGATTCGATCGGTCATTTCGCAGCGCTTTCCTTTTTCAGCCTGAATAGCATCCTTGCGGCAGTGAACATGCAGATAAAAAAGATCGCCGTGAGCAGAATTGCAAGCCGCCCATTGTTCGGGTCGGTAAACCCGACGGTGAAACTGCACAGCAGCGCGAAAATGCCTATACCCGCGATGATGGTCACATGGCGTTTCCGCGCGGCGAATTCATTCGGCGTCATGGCATCGACCGTCAGATCGTTTTCAGGTTAAGCACATCCGCCATCGAATAGAGCCCGGGCTTTTGGCCGCGCGCCCAGAGCGCGGCATGCAGCGCGCCGCGGGCGAAGATCATGCGGTCCTCGGCGCGGTGGATGAGCTCGATCCGCTCCGCCGGCCCAGCGAAGATCACCGAATGCTCGCCGACCACACTACCGCCACGTAGCGACGCAAAACCGATATCCACCGCGCGGCGCGCGCCGGTCAGCCCATCGCGGCCGCGCACCGAATGGGCGGCTAGATTGATACCGCGCCCAGCTGCCGCCGCCCGGCCGAGCATCAGCGCGGTGCCGGACGGCGCATCGATCTTTCTGTTGTGGTGCATTTCCAGGATTTCGATGTTGTAATTCTCATCGAGCGTCTGCGCCACGCGCTTGGTCAGTGCCGCGAGCAGATTGACGCCGAGGCTCATATTGCCGGATTTGACGATGGTCGCGCGCATGGCCGCTTTGGCGATGACGGCTTCCTCCTCGGCGGAATGGCCGGTGGTGCCGATGACATGAACAATGCCGGCAGCGGCGGTCAGTTCGGCGAAAGCCAGCGTTGCTGCTGGAATGACGAATTCGATCAGGCCGTCGGCTTCCCGCAACAACGGCGCCGCATCGCTCACCACCTTAATGCCGTTTGCGCCCAGGCCGGCAAGCTCGCCGGCATCGCGGCCGATCACTGCCGAATCCGGCGCGTCCACGGCGCCGGCGAGCGTCAGCCCTTTGGTCGCAGCGACGGCATGGATGAGCGTTCGCCCCATGCGCCCGCCGGCGCCGGCAATCACCACCCGCATATCGGAATTCGCAGCAGACATCAGCCAAACTCTTTCGGGCTAAAGCTCTTTCGTGCGCGCCGGTATAGCGTGGCGAGCGACAAAAGGCGACTGGCGCCGGAGTGCTAAGGTTGCGGCCCGTCGCAGCCTTCGATGACCAAAATGTCGGCGATCGCGTGCGGCTGCCGCACCTTGATATTGGCTTGATATTCCGGCGAACGATAGCAGGCCAACGCGGCCGCATAATCGGGAAATTCGATAACGACATTGCGCGCGCGGGCCGCACCTTCGACGGCTTCGAACTTGCCGCCGCGCACCACGAAACGTCCGCCGAATTTCTTGAAGATCGCGGGATTTGCGGCGGCATAGGGCTTGTAGCCATCTTCGTTGTGCACATCGACACGCCCGATCCAGTAGCCTTTCGCCATTTGCGATCTCCTGTCAGCCGTTATGGTTTGAACTAGAATTTGGGGCCGCCGTAGCCTTCGACGACGACCAGGTCGACGGTGCCCTTGCCTGCGCGCAACTTTTTCGCGGCTTGGTATTCGGACGAGCGGTAGCCGGCCAGCGCCGCGTCAAAGCTCGGGAATTCCACAACCACGACCCGTGCGCGCGCCCTGCCCTCGGTCACTTCCTGGGCGCCGCCGCGCACCAGGTAACGCGCGCCGAATTTGCTGAGCGACCCCTGATTGGCCGCGATATAGATTTTGTAGCCTTCCGAGTCACTGACATCGACTTGATAAAGCCAGTAGCCTTTGTTCGCCGCGGGTGCTGGCGCCGAACTCGCGGCTGGCGGCTGCGGCCCGTCATAGCCCTCGACGATGAGGAAATCGCACTGCGAATGCGCCAGCCGCAGCGGGCGGGCGCGCTGATATTCGTCCGAGCGATAACAGGCGAGCGCCGTGGCATAGGCCGGAAATTCGCGTAGCACGACGCGAGCGCGTGCGTTGCCCTCCACCACTTCCATTCTGCCGCCGCGAATGAGCGCGGTGCCGCCATATTTTTCATGCGCCGGCGGCGTCGCCGCCATATAGGCCTTGTAGCCTTCGGGGTTGCTGACATCGATCTGTGGCAGCCAATAGCCTTTGGGCATGATCGTCTCCGCTCAGCTTTGCTTCGCCGCGCCGGCGATTTCCGCAACGATCGCGGCGGCGGCGGCTTTTGGATCGGGTGCCGCGATGATCGGCCGGCCGACCACGAGATAATCGGCTCCTGCCGCGATGGCTGCAGCCGGCGTTGCGATGCGCTTCTGATCGCCGGCCGCGGCGCCGGCCGGCCTAATGCCGGGCGTCACCAAAGTAAGCTTGCTGCCGACAATGGTGCGAACCTTCGCCGCTTCCTCGGCCGAACAGACCAGGCCGTCGACGCCGATATCGCGCGCCTGCGCCGCGCGCTCGGCGACAAGCTCCGGCACGGTAAAGTCGTAACCGGCGGCGGCTAGATCGGCGTCGTTATAGGACGTCAGCACGGTGACGGCGAGAATGCGCAGATCGCCTTCGCGCGCCTCGACCGCGGCTTTCATGGTCTGCGGATAAGCGTGCACGGTGAGGAAGCTGGCGCCGAGCTGGGCCACGCTTTTGACGCCCTGCGCTACGGTGTTGCCGATGTCATGGAGCTTCAGATCGACAAACACCTGCTTGCCGGCGCCGGTGAGCGTCCTGGCGAAGGCGATGCCGCCGGCAAAGGCGAGCTGGTAGCCGATTTTATAAAAGAAAACGGTGTCGCCGAGCCGGGCCACCATCGCTTGCGCCGCTTCGACCGAAGACACGTCGAGTGCAACGATCAGGCGTTGGCGAGGCTCGATCCGCATCCCGCTCTCTTTAGCCCATCACACCGGCCAGCGCGACCAGCCGCCGCGCCATGGTCTTGAGCGCCGCGGCAAGATTTTCGTCTTTGAGATTGTCCATGTCGTCGAAAGCCTGCTCGGCGCGCGGCACCGAGACCTGTTCCGGAATGACCAGGGCGCCGCAGCCAAGCTCAAGGATCTGACGCAGCGCCATCAGCGAACGCACGCCGCCGCCCCCGCTCGCCGCCGCCGAACCGATGGCAAATACGCGGCCCCGGAAAGCGGCATAGGTCGGCTCGCCGGGATCACGCACCCGCGAAATCCAGTCGATGGTGTTCTTGATCAGCGGTGTCACCGAAGCAGAATATTCGGGGCTGGTTATGAACACGCCATGGTGCGCCATGAGCATGTGTTTGAGCGCCACCGCCGGCTGCGGCAGTCCGGAACCGGCCGCAAGGTCGGCGTCGAACAGCGGCAGCGGATAATCCTCGAGCGAGATGCGCGTGACCTCGGCCTCGGCCAGCGCCAGTTCCTTGGCCACGAGCGCGGCAAGGCGCACATTATGCGAGCCAGTGCGCAGTGAACCGGGAATGACCAGGATTTTCGGAGCGGGCATCGGCACAGTGATACTTTCCGCTCATTCCCGCGCAAGCGGGAATCCAGTCCTGGGTCCCCGCTTTCGCGGGGACGAGCGGATCGGGACCCGTCAGGCCCTCCGATAGACCCACACGCGCGCCGGCGGCAGATTCATCCAGATACGCTCGGAGGCCTCAACGGTGAAGCCGCCAAACCGCTTCGGTAGCGGCGAAGCGACCGAATAAGTGAATTGCACGAAGGGCGCGCCGGGCAGCATGAGATCGAAAGCGTCGCGCAACAGCCGCAGGCGCAGCTTGATCGGCTTGGTGATGAGCGGCAGGCCGGACACGACCGCGGCGGCGGGCTGCAACAGCAGCGTCTCAAGGAGCCGGCGCATGCTGTAGGCATCGCCCTGCACCAGGGTGGCCTCGGGATAGCGCGAACGCAGGATCCGGCAGAAGGTCGGATTGAACTCGACCAGCACCAGCCGCGACGGGTCGACGCCGGCCTCGACCAAAGCTTCGGTCACCGGCCCGGTGCCGGGGCCGAGTTCGACAACCGGCCCGGAGCTGTTCGGATCGACATAGCGCGCCATGGCGCGCGCCAGGATCTTCCCCGACGGCGTCACCGCGCCGATCGACAACGGCCGCTCGATCCAGGAGCGGATAAAGCGCACCTCGTCGTCGAGCCGAATGCCTTTCTTCAGCTCGAACTGCTTGATCTGGTCTTCGATTTTCTTTCCGATGTCGTTGCGCTTGCGCTCGAACAGCCGGATCTGGCGTTCGATTTTGCGCTCGATGATGTTCTTCCTGAATTCCAGGAGGCGAAACTGCCGCCCGATCTTTTGTTCGAACTTTTGCAGGGCCGGCAGTTGCATGAAATCCACACGAAAGTCCTGCGCACGACAAAATCTTGGCGGTTTTAAAACATTCGGGCGGCAAAGGCCATATAGCGGGCTAGCCGGAACCGGCGCGGCCACCCAGGCCGTCTAGGAACTCTTTGACCTTGCCGAGGAATCCCGCGGATTCCGGATGCGTTTCGCTCGACGACAGTCGGTCGAATTCGGCCAATAATTCGCGCTGCTTCTTGGTCAGTTTCTGCGGCGTCTCGACCACGACCTGGACATACATGTCGCCGGACTGCCGCGCGCGCAGTACCGGCATACCCTTGCCCTGCAGGCGGAACCGCCGGCCGGACTGGGTACCTTCCGGGATTTTCACCTTGGTCTCGCTGCCGTCGATGGTCGGCACCTCAAACTCGCCGCCCACAGTCGCCATCACCATCGAAACCGGAACCCGGCAATGCAGATCGGCGCCCTCGCGCTGAAAGAACGGATGCGAGCCGATCGACAGGAAAATGTAGAGGTCGCCGGCCGGTCCGCCGCGCACACCGGCTTCCCCCTCGCCGGCAAGCCGGATGCGGGTGCCGTCCTCGACGCCGGCCGGAATGTTGACCGAAAGGGTCCGCTCGCGGGTGACCCGGCCGGACCCGGCGCATGAGCCGCATGGGCTGTCGATCGACTGACCGCGGCCGTGGCAATTCGGACAGGTGCGTTCGAGGGTAAAGAACCCTTGAGCGTGGCGGACCCTGCCGGCGCCGCCGCACATCGGACAGGTTTTGGGCTTGGTGCCGGCCTTGGCGCCCGAGCCTGAGCAAGCTTCGCAGGTGACCGAGGTCGGAATGCGGACCTGCGCGTTCTTGCCCGCATAGGCTTCCTGCAGCGCGATTTCCATGTTGTAGCGCAAATCGGCGCCACGCTCGCGGCCGGTGCCGCGGCCACGGCCGCTCGACATGCCGAAAATGCCCTCGAACAGATCGGAGAACGTGGTGCCGAACTCGGCGCCAAAACCCGCCGCCGTGCCGCCCATGCCATGCTCAAACGCGGCGTGGCCGAAACGATCATAGGCCGCGCGCTTGTCCGGGTCCTTGAGGACCTCATAGGCCTCGTTGATTTCCTTGAAGCGATGCTCGGCGTTCTGGTCGCCGGGGTGGCGATCCGGATGACAGGCCATCGCGTGCTTGCGGAACGCGGCCTTGATATCGCCGTCGCTGGCAGTCCGCTCGATCGAAAGCGATTCGTAGTAGCAGCGCTTGGCCATCAGTTTTCGCTCGACGATGCCAAATCACGCCATCTTATGAACAAGCACCCCCGTCTTTCATGCGGGGGTGCCAATCTGATCAGTCGTCGCGGCATTAGCGCCTCGCGCATCAGGCAGATTTCTTGTTCTTCTTGTCGTCGTCGACTTCGGTGAACTCGGCATCGACGACGTCTTCTTCCTTCTTGCCGTCGGCTCCAACGTCGGCTTCGTTGCCGCCGCCGGGCTGCTGCTCGCCGGCCTGCTTGTACATCGCTTCGCCGAGCTTCATCGAAGCATGCTGGAGCGTGTTGGCTTTGGCCGAGATGGCGTCCGCATCGGTGCCCTTGAGAGCCTCCTTGAGATCGGCCATGGCGTTTTCGATGGCGCGCCGCTCGGTCTCGCCGACCTTGGAGCCGTGCTCGGCGAGCGTCTTTTCGGTCATATGGACGAGCGACTCGGCGTGATTCTTCGCCTCGACCTCGGCTTTGCGCTTCTTGTCGTCCTCGGCGTGAGCTTCGGCATCCTTGACCATCTTCTCGATATCGCTTTCGGACAACCCGCCCGAGGCCTGGATGCGGATCTGCTGTTCCTTGCCGGTGCCCTTGTCCTTGGCCGAGACATTGACGATGCCGTTGGCGTCGATGTCGAAGGTGACCTCGATCTGCGGCACGCCGCGCGGCGCCGGCGGCAGGCCGATGAGATCGAACTGGCCGAGTATCTTGTTGTCGCTCGCCATCTCGCGCTCGCCCTGGAACACGCGGATCGTCACCGCGGTCTGACCGTCCTCGGCGGTGGAGAACACCTGGCCCTTCTTGGTCGGGATCGTGGTGTTGCGATCGATCAGGCGCGTGAACACCCCGCCCAGCGTCTCGATGCCGAGCGACAGCGGCGTCACGTCGAGCAGCAGCACGTCCTTGACGTCGCCTTGCAGCACGCCGGCCTGAATCGCCGCGCCAACGGCCACGACTTCATCGGGATTGACGCCCTTGTGCGGCTCCTTGCCGAACAATTGCTTGACGACCTCCTGGACCTTCGGCATGCGCGTCATGCCGCCGACCAGCACGACCTCATTGATCTCGGCCGCGCTGAGACCGGCATCCTTGATCGCCTGCTTGCACGGCTCGATCGTCTTCTGAATGAGATCGTCGACCAGCGCCTCGAATTTGGCGCGCGTGAGCTTCATCGTCAGATGTTTCGGACCGGAAGCGTCCGCCGTGATGAACGGCAGGTTGATCTCGGTCTGCGTCGTCGACGATAGCTCGATCTTGGCCTTTTCGGCGGCTTCCTTGAGCCGCTGCAAAGCCAGCTTGTCGCGGCGCAGGTCGATGCCTTGTTCTTTTTGGAATTCGTCGGCCAGATAGTTAACTAGCCGCATGTCGAAATCTTCGCCGCCAAGGAAGGTGTCGCCGTTGGTCGACTTCACCTCGAACACGCCGTCGCCGATTTCGAGAATGGAAATATCGAACGTGCCGCCGCCGAGGTCATAGACCGCGATCGTGCCGGTCTTGCTCTTGTCGAGCCCGTAGGCGAGCGCCGCCGCCGTCGGCTCGTTGATGATGCGCAACACTTCGAGACCGGCGATCTTGCCGGCATCCTTGGTGGCCTGGCGCTGTGCATCGTTGAAATAGGCGGGAACGGTGATGACGGCCTGATCGACCTTGGCGCCGAGATAGGCCTCCGCCGTCTCCTTCATCTTTTGCAGGATGAACGCGGAAATCTGCGACGGCGAATAGGTCTTGCCCTCGATCTCCACCCAGGCGTCGCCGTTACTGGCGCGCGAGATCTTGTAGGGAACGAGCTTCTTATCCTTTTCCACCATCGGATCGTCGTAGCGGCGGCCGATGAGGCGCTTGACTGCGAAAATGGTGCGCTCGGGATTGGTGACTGCCTGGCGTTTTGCCGGCTGGCCAACGAGCCGCTCGCCCTCATCGGTGAAAGCGACGATGGACGGCGTCGTGCGCATACCCTCCGCGTTCTCGATGACCTTCGGCGTCTTGCCTTCCATGACGGCGACGCAGGAATTCGTGGTCCCGAGATCGATACCAATGACCTTGCCCATGGTCTTAATCCTCTCTTTTGCGGCAGGTCGGGCAGGCCCTTAAGGCGCCCTTTGTCCGACCCCCTTATCAACTCATCGCCCCAAGCCGGCTTACGAGCCGCAGCCCGAGGCGATTTCCCTTGGTTCATATAGGAGGGCGTCATCGGCCCGCAAGACAGGATGCCCCGATGCAATGCCCGTTTCGTCCTTATTTCATGGCTTGTTTCCGCCGCCGCAATACCGCGCCGAGCAATGCCGCCGCCAAGCCGGCGCGAGCGTTAATTTGGCCTGGCGGCCGACGGTCGGGTTTTGCCGAACCGGCCGATTTCGCGCCACAATGCTGACGTGCCGCAAGAGCACAGACATCCGGAGCGGTCGAGACCGCGAGTGGCAAAAATCCAATGAAAAGCGCCGTGAAGCCGAAGTGCGACCCATTGCCGGTGCCGGCCGGAACGGGGCTTGCCGAGCTCCGCGTCTATCCCGGATATCTCGGATGCGGCGCGCAGGAGACACTGGTCGTGGCGCTGCGCCAGGTGATCGAGCGCGCGCCGCTCTACACCGCGCACATGCCGAAGTCAGCCCGGCCGATGTCGGTTCGCATGTCCAATTGCGGTCCGCTCGGCTGGTTCTCGGACGAGCGCGGCTACCGCTACGAAGCGGCGCATCCGCAAACCGGCCGGCCGTGGCCGCCGATTCCGGACGCGCTGATCGCAATGTGGAACGACGTCGGCGGATATCCACATCCGCCAGAGGCGTGTCTCATCAATTATTACGACGCTACGGCGAAGATGGGCTTGCACCAGGATCGCGACGAGACCGATTTCTTCGCGCCGGTAGTTTCGCTCTCGCTCGGCGATTCCTGTCTGTTCCGCATCGGCGGCTTGCGGCGCGGCGACCCGACGCGTTCTTTCCGCCTCGATTCCGGCGACGTCCTCATTCTTGGCGGGCGAGCCCGGCTGGCATTCCACGGCGTCGACCGGATTTATCCCGGTACGTCGACCTTGCTCGCGGAGGGTGGACGGATCAATCTGACGATGCGGCGGGTGACTCGCCCGATCCAAGAATAATCAAGGAATAACGTCAATCCGATGATGAGCGTGGACAAAAAGTATTCGATTCGCGCTAGCGCGCATATTGCGGCCGTTGTCGCGGTCATCGTTACTTCGGCAATTCCGGCGCGAGCGGCCGATCCGGTATTCCCGGTCGGCTCGCGAATCGGACTCGTTCCGCCGCCGGGCATGATTGCGAGCCAGGCGTTCAATGGCTTCGCCGATCCCGACAAAGACGCTGCCATTCTGTTCGTGACGTTTCCGCCCGAAGCCTATGATCAGCTCGACAAATCCATGGTTCCAGCGGCGCTGAAAAAGCAAGGCATCGACGTCGATAATCGCGAGCCGATCGATCTTGGCTTCGGCAAGGGCTTTCTTATCAAGTCCGAACAATCGACCGACAAAGGCCGCTTCCGCAAATGGCTGTTGGTCGCCGCCGCGAGCGACCTGACCGTGCTAGTCACCGTCCAGACCCCCGACGAGGATACGAGCTATCCGGACAAAGCCATACGAGACGCGCTCGCGACGCTTACGCTGCGCGCGAGTGTGCCCGACGCGGAGCGCCTTAGCCTGTTGCCGTTCAAGGTCGGCGACTTTGCCGGCTTCCACATCGACGACGTATTGCCGGGAAGCGCGTTGATGCTGGTCGATGGCCCACCGCCCCAAGCGAAGGATCAAGCCAAGGATCAGACCAAGGACCAAGGCAAGAATCCGCCCGCACCGGCGGCTCAGAGCGCGCATTTCATCATCGCCGCCATGCAAGGCGGTCCCGCGGATGACGGGGATCGTGACAAATTTGCGCGAGCCACGTTCGACCAGATCGGCGGCATCAAGGACGTGCAAATCCAAGATACCGAGACCATGCGGATCGACGGCCAGCCGGGCTACGAAACCCTGGCGAAAGCCAAGGATGGAAAAACCGACGTCGATATCATCGTTGTGCAATGGCTGCGGTTCGGCAGCGGCGGATACCTGCAAATGATCGGCGTCGCGCGCACCGATGATTGGCCGAACGTGTTCACGCGGTTGCGCACTGTACGCGATGCCGTCGATCCGAAGTGATTGGCTAGGACTCTTTTGCCGAGGCTTTTGCCGACCTGGCATTGTCGTTGGTCGGCGCGACCGGCGCCGTTTTCGGTCCGCCCTTGGAGACTCCGACCAGTGCCGGCCGCAGCACGCGCTCGCCGATCATGTAACCGGGCTGCACCACCTGTGCGACGCTGCCGGCCGGTACCGTGGCGTCGGGTACTTCGAAGATGGCTTGATGCAGATTGGGATCGAATTTTTCGCCCTGCGGCGTGAACTGCCGCACGCCGTTCTTCTCCAGCGCCTTTAACAGCTCGCGCTCGGTCAATTCGACGCCGTCGATCAGCGCCTTGACGCCGGCCTGGACGCTGGATCGCAATTCCGGCGTCACCGTTTCCAGCGCGCGGCGCATATTGTCGGCGACGCCGATCAGGTCACGGGCAAACGAGGAGACGCCATAAAGGCGTGAATTGGCGATCTCGCGTTCGGTGCGTTTGCGCAAATTCTCCATCTCGGCGAGCGTGCGCAGCAGCTTGTCCTTGAACTCGGCCGCGAGCGCCGCCGGATCGCCTTGCGCCGGCGCCGCGCCGGATGCCGCCGGATCCTGCAGCGGAGCCGCTTCCTCCTCAGCGCGAGCGGTGTGGTCCGTCATGTTTGGTGCCCTTACCTGCCCCGCATATCAGGGCTGGAACGGTAAAAATCAAGCGTACCGCTTGGTCCCCGGAGGCGTTTCGAGGGGTGCTTCGCCGCCGCCTCGGGGACGAAACTAGCCGCTCAGGAGCTTGCTCACCACCTTGGCGGTGTAGTCCACCATGGGGACGATGCGCGCATAATTCAGCCGGGTCGGGCCGATCACGCCGAGCACGCCGACGATGTGGCCGGAGGCGTCGTGATAGGGCGCCACGATCGTGGACGAGCCCGACAGCGAGAACAGCTTGTTCTCCGAGCCGATGAAAACCCGCACGCCTTCGGCCTGCTCGGCGCGGCCCAATAAATCGATCACCTCGCGCCGGGTTTCGAGATCGTCGAACAACAGCCGCACGCGCTCGAGGTCGTCCCCCGCCTTGAGATCGTCGAGCAGATGCGCCTGGCCGCGCACGATCAGCTTGCGCTCGTCGCTCTCGCCGCCCGACCAGCTCGCCACACCTTCGGCGACGATCTTCTTGGTCAACTGATCGAGCTGCGCCTCGCTTTCCTTCAGCGTGCGCTCGATTTCGGCCTTGACCTCGTCGAGGGTGTGGCCGCGGATGCGCGCATTGAGGAAATTCGCGGCTTCGGTCAGCGCCGAGGTCGGCAAGCCGACCGGGACATTGAGTACGCGGTTTTCGACCTGGCCGTCCTCGCCGACGAGGATGCCGAGCGCGCGTTCCGGCTCGAGCCGGACGAATTCGATGTGCTTGAGCCGCGGGTTCGATTTTGCGGTGAGCACGACACCGGCGGCGCGGCTTAGGCCGGAGAGTAGCCCCGAAGCTTCGGTCAGCACCGCTTCCACCGACTTCGCCTGGCCGGAGCCCGCGACCTGCGCCTCGATGGCGCGGCGGTCGCCTTCGGTTAGGTCGCCGATCTGCATCAGCGCATCGACGAAGAAGCGTAACCCCATCTCGGTCGGCAGCCGCCCCGCCGAAGTATGCGGCGCATAAACCAGGCCGAGTTGCTCGAGATCGGACATGACATTGCGCACCGACGCCGGCGACAAAGTCATGGGCAGAATGCGCGACAGATTGCGCGAGCCAACCGGCTCGCCGGTCGCCAGATAGCTCTCGACGATCAGGCGAAATATCTCGCGCGAACGTTCGTTGAGCTGGGCGAGGCCAAGCTGGTTCACGCCAATGGGGAAATCATGGCTGGTCAAAAGGCATTGCCCTCGTTCATGAGCAATATATCACTCCGCCGCCGCCATCGCCTGCACGCGCGGGGCACCGCGCAGCAGACCCATCAGTTGGCGCACGGAGCCGAAGTCCTCCAGCCGATCGACCGCGCCGATTATGCCGGCGATATTCGCTTCCGGTATGACGCCCGCGGCATAGAGGCGGAATTTTTGCTCGATCTGTTGCCGCGACAGGGGGTTTTCGAACGCGCCGAGCGGATGCTCGCTGCGTGCGGAAAGCGTCGCGCCGTCGTCCATCGCGATGTCCACTTGCGCCTGCGAGCCCTTGACCGATGCATCGGCACGGACTTCGACCTTTTCGGCGGCAAAGGCGCGCAGCTTCGGATCGTCGTAACGCGCGGGTTCGAATTGCGCCAAAGTGAGCGCGCCGTCGCGCAGGATCACGGCCGCGGTGTAATGCGCCGAAAGCAACGCCTCGAACTTCGCTTTGTAGGTGCTAAAGCCCCCATGCATGTCGAAGGCGCCCTGGCTGAGCGCGATCTGGACTTTGCGCACCCGCGCGCCGTCGATGTTGTGCCTGTGCGCAAGATCGAACAGCGCCGTATTCATGCCCTGAATGAGCGACGCCGACGGCCACAGCCGCAGCGCGATCTGTTCGAGCTCGAAGCGTTGCCCGAGCTCGGCAATGGCCGCGTCCGGTTTGCCGCCATTGACGTAGGCGTTGTAGAGGCCGCCGTCCTTGGCGGTGAGGAATTCGCGCGTGGCGACAAAATTCTGTTGCGCCAGCAACGCCGCCATCAGGCCGGACAGCGCGCCGCGGCATTGATGGAATTTCACCGTCGGGGTGCCCCAGGCGGCAAAGGTGCCGGCCGCCTGGCTGCCGGCGAGGCCAAAGGCCCGCGCCATGGTGTCGGCATCGAAATCAAGGAGCCGCCCGACCGCCGCCGCCGCGCCGAACGGGCCGAGAATGCCCGGCCCATGCCAGCCGCGTGCGCGAAACACCGGATAATCCAGCCCAATGCCGATCCGCGTCGTCACCTCGCAGCCCGCGGCAATCGCCACAAGGAGGTCGCGGCCTGGCAGGTCTTCGCGTTCCGCGATCGCCAGCGCCGGCGGTACGATTTCCGGGGTGACGTGCGTCATGGTCGCGCGATGCACGTCGCACATCGTGACCGCGGTGATGAGATAGCCGTTGAGCAGCGCCGCCCCCGCAAGCGAGGACGCTTCCCCGCCGATGATGCTCGCTTCGCGCCCGGGCGCCAGCGCCGCAGCCAAAGCCGCGACTTGTCCGGTTTCCTCGCCCTGATGGCCAGCCACCGCACAGGCGAGCGCGTCCAAAAGAAGTTTCTTGCAATGCTCGCGAACCCGTTGTGGAAGATCGTCATAGCGCAGCGTGGCCGCGAATTTCGCCAGGACCTGTGTTGCTTCCGCTGCCATCTCGATCTCCCGCTACCGCTGGACCAGCCGAAACGTAGCGGTTCGCCGCGGTTCAAGGCAACCTTATGGTCTTGTGGCCGCCATGAGGAAACGCCTAAAAGCGTGGCGCAGCCGCTGTTTCGGCTGCGGCACCCGGGAGACCTGAATGCGGCCGAGCCGCCGACAACCTGACGAATTGCGCCCAGTCTCGCTCGAACGCGGCGTTGTGAAATACGCGGAAGGCTCCTGCTTCGTGAAATTCGGCGATACTCACGTGCTGGTCACCGCCACGCTTGAGGATCGCCTGCCACCCTGGCTCAAAGGTCAGGCGCGCGGCTGGATCACGGCCGAATACGGCATGTTGCCGCGCGCCACGCTGGAACGGACGCGGCGCGAAGCCTCCGCCGGCAAACAAAACGGTCGCACCGTCGAAATCCAGCGCCTGATCGGCCGCAGCCTGCGCTCGGTGGTCGATCTCAAGGCGTTGGGCGAACGGCAGATCACCATCGATTGCGACGTCATCCAGGCCGATGGCGGCACTCGCACCGCCTCCATTACCGGGGCCTGGATCGCGCTCTACGACTGCCTCGCCTGGATGAAGGCGCGCCAGATGGTCGAGCTTGAAGTATTGCGCGATCACATCGCGGCGATTTCCTGCGGCGTCTATGCGGGCGTGGCGGTGCTCGACCTCGATTACGCCGAAGATTCGCAAGCCGACACCGACGCCAATTTCGTACTGACCGGCTCGGGCAATATCGTCGAGGTGCAGGCGACAGCGGAAAAGACGCCGTTCTCGGAGGAGCAGTTTTCCGCATTGCTGGCGCTGGCGCGCAAAGGCGTCACCAAGCTGGTCGACCTGCAGAAGATGGCCGTGATGTGACTCCCCGCCGCATTACGGGGCGTCTTGTGATCGCAACGCATAATCCCGGCAAGCTCGCCGAAATGCGGGACTTGCTTGCGCCCTACGGCGTCGACGCCATATCGGCGGAGGAGCTTGGCCTGAAAGAACCGGACGAAAACGGCATGACGTTTGGCGACAACGCGCGCATCAAGGCGCAAGCGGCAGCGGCGGCGACCTGGCTGCCGGCCTTTGCCGACGATTCCGGCCTTGCGGTCGATGCGCTCGGCGGCGAGCCCGGGATTCTTTCCGCGCGCTGGGCCGGACCGGACAAGAATTTCCGCCGCGCCATGGAAACCATCGAAGGCAAGCTCGGCGAGCTGGGCGCAACCTCGCCGCAGCACCGCAAAGCACATTTCGTCTCCGCGCTGTGCGTCGCCTGGCCGGACGGCCACACGGAAGGATTCGAGGCCCGCGTTGACGGCACGTTGGTGTGGCCGCCGCGCGGCGACAAGGGCTTTGGCTACGATCCGATGTTCCTACCCAACGGTCATAATCGGACGTTCGGCGAAATGGCAAGCGAGGAAAAGCACGGTTTACCGCCACGGGGGCGCGGTCTTTCGCATCGCGCCCGGGCTTTCCTGAAACTCGCGGAGGCGTGCCTTGAACAGCACTGAGCAGGCCTTCGGTGTTTACATCCATTGGCCGTTTTGCCTGTCAAAATGCCCCTATTGCGACTTCAACAGTCACGTGCGGCGCGAACCGATCGACGAGGCGCGTTTTGCCCGGGCCTTCGCCGCCGAGATCGCCGCCACGGCGGCGCGCGTGCCGGGGCGAACCGTGTCGACGATCTTCTTCGGCGGCGGCACGCCCTCGCTGATGCGGCCGGCGACGATCGCCGCCGTGCTCGACGCCATCGCGCGCCATTGGCATGTCGCGGCCGACGCCGAAATCACGCTGGAGGCCAATCCATCGAGCGTCGAGGCGACGCGTTTTCGCGGCTACCGCACGGCAGGCGTCAATCGCGTCTCACTCGGCATGCAGGCGCTCGACGATCGGGCGCTCGCCGAGCTGGGGCGGCTGCATTCGGCCCGCGAAGCGCTCGACGCCGTCGGCGTCGCCCGCTCGGTATTCGGCCGTTATTCCTTCGACCTGATTTATGCCCGGCCGCGGCAGCAGCCGAGCGACTGGGCGAGCGAACTGAAGACCGCGCTAGGCGAAGCCGGCGAGCATTTGTCGCTCTATCAACTGACCGTCGAGCCGGACACGCCGTTTGCCGCGCTGCATGCGGCGGGCAAGCTGCATCCCCCGGACGACGACACGGCACGGGCGCTCTATGACACGACCCAGGAGGTCTGCGCGGCGCACGGCTTGCCGGCCTATGAGATTTCCAACCACGCGCGGCCCGGTGGCGAATGCCGGCACAGTCTGGTCTATTGGCGCGCGCAGGAATATGCCGGGATCGGGCCCGGCGGCCATGGCAGGCTCAACATCGACGGCGAGCGGCACGCCACCGCGACCGAGAAGCGGCCCGAAACCTGGCTCAACCGGGTCGAAGCCCACGGCGACGGGGTTATTACCGACGACGTGCTGACGCGCGAAGAGCGGTCGGATGAGTTCCTGCTGATGGGGTTGCGGCTCGCCGAAGGCATCGATATTGGGCACTATCAGTTGATTTCTGGCCGCCCGCTCGATCCGTCGCGCATCGCCATGCTGCACGAACACGGTTTGGTCGAGACCACCGACGATGGCCGCCTGCGCGTCACCCTGCCCGGCTTTCCGGTGCTCGACGCGGTCGTTGCCGACCTCGCCGCCTGACTTTGGGATGTTTTGGCCACTGATAGATAATACGCTAGCTTATGACTTTGCGAAGTCTGCAAAATGGCCAGGAACTCTCTGATTTCGGATATGACGATGGAATTGGCGTTTCTGATGAGGCTGCAGCAATTGTACTGAGCTAGCTTACTATCCTGACGCGGCTCCGCCGAAGCTTTTTGGCGCAGGTGAGACGACTTGTGGTCCTGCCGCAGCCACCCGCAATACTGCGAGCCCGCGGTCATTGGTACCGTCGGCGCGGAACCGGAATAGCCCGTCAATGCCGGAAAAGCCGGACGGATTGGTGAGCACTTCGGTGGAGAACCGCTGCGGCCCCTGGGTCTTCACCAGAGCGGCGATCAGCGCCACGGCATCATAGGCCAGCGTCGCGGTCCGCACCGGATCCTGCTTGTAGCGGGCGCTATAGCGGGCGGCGAAGCTGCGGTAGCCGGCGCCGTCGGGCGCTGCGTACCAGCCGCCGTCCAAGGCCGCAGTCGCAAAGATGCGCGGATCGTCCCATAGCCCGGTGCCAACCAGCTGCAGCCGCTTGATATTAACGCCGTCGGCAATGATGGCCGAAACCACATCCGGCACCGCATCGCCGCCATCGGCGATGAACAGCACATCGGCGCGCGCCGAAGCCTGGGCGACGTTGCGGATCGGGCCCACCATGGCAGCCTTGTCGTGGGGGTAGCGCTCCAGCGCCACGATCTGGGCGTTGCGCCGCGCCACCGCCTGCTTGAACGCAGCCTCGACCACGGTGCCATAGGGATTGTCGGGAATGAGCGCCGCGAACGAATGTTTCCCGGTGGAGGCGATGTATTGCACGATGCGATCGACATCGGATTCCGGCAGGAAGCTCAACAGATAGACGCCACGGGACGCCACATTGGCGTCGGTCGAAAATGCGATAACCGGCACATTGCGCGGTTGCGCCACCTGGGCGACGAAGCTCACCGACTGCGCAAACAGCGGCCCGAGAATGATCTCGGCGCCATCGTCTAGCGACTGCTGCGCGCCAAGCCGCGCCGCCTCAGCAGTGCCGCCGTCGTCTTTCACCAGGAGCTGAATATTGGGATTATTGAATTCGGCGATCGCCATTTCCGCCGCATTGCGCATCGCCTGGCCGGCCACGCCGGCATTGCCCGGCGCCGACAGCGGCAGGATCAATCCCGCTTTGACCGATCCGGTGCCGATGGTCGCGCCTTGCGGCGCCGCCGCACTCTGCGGCGGCGGGGTCGAGGATAGATACTGCGAATTGTTGGAACAGCCCGCGAGCAGCGCGCCTGTCGTGGCGAGCAAGCCCGCAATCGAGCGGCGCCGCGTTGGCAGATATTTCTGTGGCAAATCCGCCGCCGACGCCTGAACCAGCACTTCCGCGGACACGGCGTTTTCTCCCCACGGCACCCCGGGCGCCAAAACCATACGGCTACGCCAATGGGACATATTGGCGGCGAATGGTTAACTAAATGAAAAGGATAAGGAATTCGCCACGGTCACGATCGCCAAGAGGACCGCGAACATGACGCTCGCGCGCAGCAAGGCTACAGTGAGTCATGCGCAATGCGTCTGCTCATCCGCCGCGCCAAGAAGCCGGCACAGGACGGCACTACCTCCTGGCCGGCCGGCCGATCGATGTGGCACGCCTCGCACCCGGCTTGCATATCGTCGCCACTCCCATCGGCAATCTCGGCGATATCACGCTGCGCGCGCTCGACGCGCTCGCCGGCGCCGATCTGATCGCCTGCGAGGACACGCGCGTCACCCGCAAATTGCTTGACCGCTACGGCATCGCAACGCCGCTGACGCCCTATCACGAACATAACGCGGCGAAAGCGCGGCCGCTGTTGTTGCGCCGGCTCGGCGAAGGCGCGGCGATCGCGCTGGTTTCCGATGCCGGCACGCCGCTGATCTCCGATCCCGGATACAAGCTGGTGCGCGCCGCGACGGATGCCGGCCATACGGTCACCGCGCTGCCCGGCGCCTCGGCGGTGCTCGCCGGCTTGGCCGTCGCTGGCTTGCCGACCGATCAGTTTTTCTTCGCCGGATTTTTGCCGCCGAAACAAGCCGCGCGCCGCACCCGCATCGCCGAGCTTGGCCGCATTCCGGCAACGCTCGTTGTTTTCGAGACCGGGCCGCGCATTGCCGTGACGCTTGCCGATCTGGCGTCCGGGCTTGGCGAAAAGCGCGAAGCGGCGTTGTGCCGCGAGCTCACCAAGCTGCATGAAGAAGTTTTGCGCGGCGATCTCGTGACGCTGGCGCAAGCTTACGCGGGCGGCGAGCCGCGCGGCGAAATCGTCGTCGTCATCGCGCCGCCACAGGCAGCACAGCCGATAAGCGCAGGCGAGACCGAAGACTTGCTGCGCGCCGCGCTCGCGCGGGTTTCGCTCAAAGATGCGGTCGGCGAAGTCGCCGACGCGACCGGTCTGCCGCGGCGCGAAATTTATCAGCGCGCGCTTGCGCTCGCCAAAGCGGCCGGCAAGCAAGCGGGCACGGAAACCACCAAGGACAGCAAACATGGCGCGCCGGGCCGAGCCCCGTAAACCGCCGAAATCCGCGCCGCGGCCGGAACGCATCAAGGCGTTCCAGCTCGGCCTTTCGGCGGAGAGCCGTGCCGCCATGCTGCTGATCGCCAAGGCCTATCGCATCGTCGCGCGGCGCTGGAAAACGCCGTTGGGCGAAGTCGATATCGTCGCCCGGCTCCGCCGCACGCTGGTTTTCGTCGAGGTCAAGGCGCGCGACACATTCGACGCTGCCGCCGAAGCGGTGACCGCGCGCGGCAAGCAACGCATCATCGGTGCCGCCGAATTCTGGCTGGCGTCGCATCCCGAAGACGCCGATGCCGAAATCCGCTTCGATGTGATTTTGGTGTGCCCGGCAAGATACCGCGGCACCTCGCCAACGCCTTCGACGCCAGCCCCTGAGGGGACTCAGGCGGCGTTGAGCTTGCTGAAGAACTGATCGACCTGGGCGCGGATCGTGGCGGCGGCGGCGGCGAGATCGTCGGCCAGCGTCTTCACCGCGGCGGCGTTGGCGCGGGTATTCTGCGTTGCCTCGCCGACCTGTTCGACTTCGGCCGCAGCTTCGTTGGTACGGCGCGCCGCAACCTCGATGCTGCGCGCCATTTCCTGGCTCGCGGCGCCCTGCTCGGTGACGGCGCTGGCGATCGCGCTGGAAATCTCGCCCATATCGCCGATGGTGCGTTCGATACCGGCGATCGCCTCGATCGAGCGGGACGTAGCGCTCTGCATGGCGGAAATCTGCGCGCCGATCTCGTCGGTCGCCTTGGCGGTCTGCGACGACAGCGCCTTGACCTCGCCCGCCACGACGGCAAAGCCGCGGCCGGCCTCGCCGGCGCGGGCCGCCTCGATGGTGGCGTTGAGCGCAAGCAGATTGGTCTGCGAGGCGATGTCCGTGATTAGCTTGATCACGTCGCCGATGCGCCGGCCGGCCTCGTCAAGCTCCTGCACCGCTTCATTGCTGCGGGCGGCTTCGCTGATGGCCTTGCCGGTGATGGCGTTGGATTGCGCGACCTGGCGATCGATTTCGCTGACCGAGACGGCAAGCTCGTCGGCGGCCGACGCGATATCTCGCACATTGGCGAAGGCCTCGCTCGAGGCCGTGGCGGCGCCGGCGGTCTTGACCGAGGCAAGGTCCGCCACTTCGGTCAATTGCGACGACGCGGTGAGCAGGTTTTCGAACAATCGCCCAAGCTCGGACAGGCTCGCTTCGATCTCGGTGCCGAACCGGGCGATCTCGGCGGCGATCTGGTCCTGGTGCCGCGTTCGCGCCTCGGCATCGGACAGCACGGTTTTGTTGAGGTCGACATTGCGGCGCATGGCGTCCTGAAAAACCGCGATCGAGCGCGCCAGCGCGCCGATCTCGTCGCCGCGATCGCTATAGGGCACGCCGCGCACATCGTCGCCGCGGGCGACCGCTTCGGTGACCTGAGTGACGGCGGCGAGCGGGCGGGCCACCGAGCGATGGATCAAAAGCGCCCCGCTGAGCGCCAGCAACAGCTCGATGCCGCCGAGCGCCATCATTTCGAACGCGCTGGTCGAGGTATCGCTCGCGATCTGCGCGTAGATGTCGCGCGATCGCGCGGCATAGAGTTTGCCGAGCGTATCGAGATCGTTGGTCAGCGCCGTGCGGACGGTTCGACTGGCGTCGTTGTCGCCCCATTCGCGGCCGGACGCCGGGCTGATTTCGGTACCGCGGCGAACCAGTTCGCGGCGGAAATCCTGGAATTGCTGCACGCGCGCGGCGAACTCGGCGAACACGTCGGCGTCTTCGGGACGCACCGTCTTCTGCCATTCTTCGACCACGCTGCCGATCTGCTCGTCGAAGCGGGTCAGGCCGGTTGCAAATTTCTTCGCCGCGTCGATGTCCGGCGACATGTAGATGCCGCGCGATTCCATGACGACCGCATAGATCAGGGCGTTGATGCGCTCGACATTCTCGGCGCCGACGAAGGCGGATTCGAATTCCTTGGTCAGCGCCACATGCCGCTCGGCATTGAAAATCGCCAAGCCCGCCAAGGCCACCATTACGGTAGCCAGTAGCGCGAAGATGGCATAGAGCTTGGCGGCGATCGAAAATTTCGCCAGATTCATGCGGATCGGCCAGCGTGACAGTCCCAACGCGGCGCAATCTGACGGTAAGATGTTAACTCCAGGTTTACCTTGTGTTGACTGCCCGTCCGCCCGGCTTACATGACTCCCCGCCGCGAAATTCAAGCCGGGCCAATCGGATAAAAGCCAGCCGGACCGCTCACAGATGCGCCTGAACGTCGCCGTCCAAATGGATCCGATCGAGCGGATCAATATCCGCGGCGATTCCACGTTTGCATTGTTGCTGGAAGCGCAGGCGCGCTCCTATTCGCTGTCCTATTACACGCCCGACCGGCTGGTGCTGCGCGACGGCAAGGTGTCGGCCACTGTGCGACCGCTTGCCGTGCGCGATAAAGCCGGCGACCACTTTACGCTCGGCGAGCCGCAGCATCTGGCGCTCGATTCGTTCGACGTCGTGCTCTTGCGCCAGGATCCACCGTTCGATCTCGCCTATATCACCTCGACGCATATGCTTGAGCGCATCCAGCGCAAAACGCTGGTGGTCAACGATCCGGCCCATGTGCGCAACGCGCCGGAAAAAGTCTTTGTCACCGAGTTCCCCGACCTGATGCCGCCGACGCTGGTCACCCGCGACCTCGACGCCATTAAGCAATTTCGCGCCGAGCTGGGCGACATCGTGATGAAGCCGCTTTACGGCAAAGGCGGCGAGGCGGTTTTCCTGCTGACGCGTGAGGATCTCAATTTCGGTTCGCTCTACGATCTGTTTGCCGCGACCTTCCGCGAGCCCTGGGTGGTGCAGAAATTCCTGCCCGCGGTGAAGGACGGCGACAAACGCATCATCCTGGTCGACGGTGAGTTCGCCGGCGCCATCAATCGCGTGCCGGCGCCCGATGATCTGCGCTCCAACATGGTGCGTGGCGGCGTGCCCAAGGCGACCGATCTGACCAAGCGCGAGCGCGAAATCTGCGCGCGGCTTGGCCCGGCGCTGCGCGAGCGCGGCCTGCTCTTTGTCGGCATCGACGTGATCGACGGCTTCCTCACCGAGATCAACGTCACCTCGCCCACCGGTATCCGCGCGGTGAAGAATTTCGGCGGCGCCGATATCGCGGCGCTGATCTGGGACAAGATCGAGGCGAAGCGCAAATAGCCTTCAGGCCGTGCTTTAGGCTCGCGCGACCGCCGCCCGCGCCTGCGCTGCCGCCTGCGCCGCGACAAAATCCTTCGGCGAGGATTTGCGCACGGTGAGAATGAGGAGCGCGGCGACAATACAGAGCGCACCGGCAAAGAAGAAAGCCGGCAGGTAAGTCGAATATTCCGTGCGCACCAGCCCGGCGCCGAACGCAGCACTGGCGGCGCCGATCTGGTGGCCGGCAAAGATCCAGCCGAACACCATGCCAGCCTTTTCCGGGCCGAAGCGATCGGCGGTCAATTTCACCGTTGGCGGCACCGTGGCGATCCAGTCGAGGCCGTAGAACACGGCGAACAGCGACAGGCCGTAGAAGGTAAAATCGGTGAACGGCAGATAGAGCAGCGAAAGCCCGCGCAGGCCGTAATACCAAAACAACAGCCAGCGATTGTCAAAACGGTCCGACAGCCAGCCGGAACCGATCGTACCGAAGAAATCGCACACGCCCATCACCGCAAGCACGCTCGCCGCTGTCACGGCAGCCAAACCGTAGTCATGGCACAGCGTGATGAAATGGGTCTGGATCAGGCCGTTGGTGCTGGAGCCGCAGACGAAGAAGGTACCGAACAGCACCCAGAAAATCGGCACCCGCACCGCGTCCTTGAGGACCAGAAGCGGCGCCATCAGCAACGACACGAGGCCGACGCCTTGCGCCGGCGGCGGCGTTATTTTGGTCTCGCCGTAGAGCGGCAGGTCGAGATCGCTCGGCCGGTCGCGCATCAGCAAGGACGCCACCAGCGCGACCACAGCCAGCATGATGGAAATGAAAATAAGCGCGCCGCGCCAGCCGTAATGCGTGGTGATTTCCGCGATCAGCGGCAAGAAGACGAGCTGGCCGGTGGCATTGCTCGCCGCCAGCATGCCGATGACCAGGCCGCGGCGATGGTTGAACCAGCGCGTCGCCACCGTCGCCGCCAGCACCATCGCGGTCAGCCCGGTGCCGACGCCGACCACGACGCCCCACAGCAGCACGAGCTGCCACAACTGTGTCATCGCGAGCGATGCAAGCAGGCCGGTCGCGATCAGTGCCATGGCGGCGATGATCACGCGGCGGACGCCAAAGCGGTTCATGAAGGCCGCGGCGAACGGCCCGAACAATCCGAACAGCATGATGCGCAGCGCCAGCGCCGAGGAGATTTGCGCGTTGTCCCAGCCGAATTCTTTCTCCAGCGGCACGATCAGCACGCCGGGCGTGCCCATCGCGGCGGCGCCGACGAGCAGAGTGAAGAAGGTGACGCCGACGACGACCCACCCGTAGTGGATGTCGCGGCGGGCCAGCGACGCGGCCAAGGCAGTGGACGCCATGCTGCGCATTCCTATTGCGTAGTCCCGCGATGAGGGTCACAATTAGATGACGCCCATCATGATTGTCTTGCCTATTGATGACGATCATCATATAATCTGTCAAGCATCGAACCCGGACCGCATGGCTGAGGTGCGCCAAAGGATCGTCATGAGAGTGAGTCGCCAGAAAGCCGCCGAGAACCGCGAACGCATCATCGATGTGGCTGGCGCGCTGTTTCGCGAAAAGGGTTTCGACGGCATCGGCGTTGCCGACATCATGAAGGCCGCAAACCTGACGCACGGCGGCTTTTACGGACATTTCGCCTCCAAGGACGATCTGGTGGCGCAAGCGAGCCAGCGGGCAATGGCGCGCGCCGCCATCAATTGGGAAAAAGTCACCGCGGACGCGCCGAAAAATCCCTACGCGGCTTTGCTCAATCACTATTTGTCGCCGCGCCATCGCGACGATCCGGGACACGGCTGTGCCTTCGCGGCGCTGAGCGGCGATGCCGCGCGTTGCGGCAAGCCGGTGCGGGAGGCCTTTGCCCGGGGTCTCGAGCCGCTCATCGCGGTGGTCGCGGACGCCATTCCGGCGCGATCGAAAGCAGTGCGCCGGCGCAAGGCCATCGCCGCGGTCGCCGAACTGGTCGGCGCCTTGATGATGGCGCGCGCGGTCGACGATACCGCACTGTCCGATGAAATCCTTGGCGCGGCGCGCCAGGGATTGCTCGAAGCTGTTGACCGCTAGGTTCCGCACCGGAAGCTTTGTTCCCTAAATGTTCTTGACGTTCTGAGGCATTTGTATACATTGCAAACCACGTCCTATGGGTGGTAGCATGATGCACCACAACCAAGGACCGTGGACTATGCCAGCCTCATTTGACGAGTACGCCAAGCATTTCCGGGAGGCTCAGGATGCTTGGACAAGGCTGCACCGCGCTCTGGATCAACTATTCACGATGGTTGGCGAGGCCCAGGGAAACCCGGCAGTTCTTGCGGGGCCGTTTATGGCGTGGCCGACGCAACAGGAACTGCACCAAATGTTCGCGGACGCCCAAAACAAGACGGGTCCGCTCGCGGCTGAATATTCTCAACTGCCGCCAGATACGAAAACATACGCTCCTAAACCCAATACAGCGGCGCTGCGCCCGGGTGGTAGGCGCTAGGTGGACGGTCTTGATTTTTTGACGTTCGGCGATGGCTTCGCCTTGGCGATCTTGCGCAAGGCACCCTGAAATTGTTCGTCCGTAGCATTCGCGCCCAGCTCGCGCGTGGCCTTACGAAATTCTTTGAATTGATCCTTAGAAGGGGACTTCGTCTGGGTCGAACGGGTCATCTGCAAATCCCATGTCCTCAGGCGGAGCGATCTCGATATAAAGCTTGATTACCGTCCGTTTCTTCGCGTCGATTCTAAACCATATCCGAAACGAAGGGGTGATTTCGCTGCCTACGATCCGCAATTTTGTCTTCGCCAAATATAGCGTTTGATAGCCTGGTATTTTAAAAAAGCCAGTTGGTTTTCGCGATAATGCGTAGTCAACTTGTCCGGTTATCGAATCAACGTACTCCGATCCCCCACAATATTGGGTCGATAAGGCGTAGGTTTCTTCTTCTACGACTTCCCAACCATCCCCGTTATTTCCACCCGTGCTCATGGGCGAGGACCGCCGTTCTAGACAAATCATCATCCGTTAGAGGGTCCTGCGAAAGAAACGCAGCCTCATAAGGAATCGAATCTTTGAGTTTTAGGGTACGCCAACGAATATCGTGTGAGGCGTTGCTCACCTCATCGGCGCTTTGATCCCACAGCTCCTTTATAACTTCGTCAACAAGCGCAAGTTCGTCGCCTGTGAACAATTCAAGAAAGGCTTTTCGTTTGGGAACTACTCTTTTTTGAACGCGATTGCCCGCTGGTCGCTTTTCTATTTCGATTGCACCCTCTTCAAGCAAACTATTTAGAACTGGCAACATTGCTTTGGGAGCGGGGCCCTGCTTGAGAGCAAAATATGATGTTCCTGTTAGAGGAATGCCAAATCGCTCGAATGCTCGAAAGTCGGAATGATATAGCGTCTTGTTTAATTTGACGGCTCCAAAGAGCGGCGCGTCTTTGTATTGCTCCGAGATGTAGATAATAAGCTCCCGTAGCCGCTGCCGTCCTTTCGGTACCGGGTAAGCGAACGACAAATTCTTGAATGTTTTGACTCGCTTGCGGGCCATATGCTCTCGAATCAAATTCTTACGCGAGAAGATATGGAGGTCTTGACTTGTTAACAAGTCGGCACTAAATTCCGCGCCCTTTCGCCCGATTCTTCGATTTCTTCTTTGTTTCCAATCAGTTACTCAAGCTTTGTACGTAAGCCGTTTACCAACGATCCCCTGCAAAGCATTTTCAGTTCGCTGGTTATCCCCAATTCCGAGCCGAACGCGGTTGCTATACCGGAAATCAAATTCCGCCAGATAGCGGTGAAGGTGCTTTTCGGAGCAGTGCTGGTAGACGCCCTTCATTCCCCGCTTGAAGATCGAATAGAAGCCCTCGACCGTGTTGGTGTGAATGTCGCCGCGCGTCCACTCGTAATCGGCGTGTTCAACGGTGCCGGGCTCGACAAATTCCCGGCCAACAGCGCGGTAGTGCAGCGCCTTGTCGGTCATCAGGCGGCTTTCGCGGTCAATGTTGCTGCGAACAATCGGAACAATGTCGGCAATCGAGTGGCCGTCAGTGTGGAACGAGCGGGCAGAGCCGCCACGCTCAACCAGTGTTACAACCATGTTCTTGGTTGCCGCGCCCAGCATGTCGCCAGAGCCTTCCATCCGTCCGATGTAGGTTTCGTCCACCTCGACAATGCCGCCAGCGCCTCCCATTGGAGCTAAGGAGCCCGTCCGCATGGCTTCACGGATACGGTGCGAGAGGAACCAAGCCGACTTGTAGGTAATGTCTAGGACGCGATGCAGTTGGTGCGACGAGCATCCCTTTTTCGAGCAGCAAAGCAGGTAGACCGCCTGAAGCATCTTGTTGAGCGGGATGCGCCCATGCTCGAAAACGGTCCCGACTTTGACCGTGAATTGCTTGCGGCATTCCTTTTCCTTGCATTTCCATAGGCCAATCCGGGCAGAACGCTTGCCCTCAACCGCCGTAGGGGTTTGGAGCTTGGCCGCGTTGCCGACCGTGCCGCAATGCGGGCAAATCGCGCCATCCGGCCATAGGGTTTTCTCAAGATATTCAAAGGCTTGCGGTTCGCTGTGGAAGGCCGCTTTTAACAGTTTCGACATCGCTAATCTCCAATAAGATCAACCTACTATACCTTGACGTGGTTTGCAAGATATATAATCGCCCGTTCTGAGGCGATTATATACCTTGCAAACTAGCTCCCTCCCGCGCAGGTTGTCGGATGATGGCTTTGGGGACTGAGGGGTTACGCGCCCGGTATGGTCAGAAGGAAGCGGCGAGCAGAATTTCACTTTCATCGGGCGTTGACATGCTGTGCTTTTTGCAGAACCCAGACAATAACCGCCTGTCAATATCCACCCCGATAAATCGTCCTCCCATCTTCAGCACGACATCGCCGGTTGTGCCGCAGCCCATAAATGGATCAATCGCTATGCCGCCGGGAGGAAGGGTGGATTTAAGACACCACTCCGCCCACTCAAATGGCATAAGCGCGAAATGATCCGCATTGCCGCGGGCAGTCGGCATTGAAACTACATCGCCCGGATTGCGCCCCTTGGGATGATTGCGAAAGACGTTGTCTGTGATCTCGATCTCCATCGCCGCGTCGTAGTCATTCGGCAGCTTGAGCAACTTTTTCAATCTCAACCAAGTGTCTTCCGGGGGTAGCCGGCAACCAATTTTATCAAGCCGGAAATAGTGCCGAGTCCGCTCGTATGGTTCGCCTAATTGGGTAGCGACCCAATGAATATCCTTACGGACCTTCTTCATGTGATGCACAAGAAATGCAGCAAGCTCTGTGCTTTCGGGTGCATTGGGCCGGCGGCGTATTTCCTTAAGCCCGTCGATAGTCGCGCGGTGCCTCGGCGACGTTAAGAACTGCCGAAGCTCATACTGCCCTTTCGCCTTGCCATTCATCATTCCACGTTCGGCACGTCTCCGCTCAATCGCATCATCGGTCTTGTGAGGAAGGCGAACAGGATCAAGATCGAAGTAATAGTGCTCACTTTTCACGAGTAAAAAAATCGGTTCCCATGCGCTTGAAAGTCTGTCGTCGACACTTTCCGGCATTGCGTTGGACTTTTGCCAAACACCCACATTGCGCACCCACCATCCTTCTTCTTGGAGAGCTATCGCGACTCGAAATGGCATCAGGCTAAGCTGTTTATTGCGCTTCCAGCCGCGCGCTGGCGGCCGCCCCTGTTCGGGTCCCACCCCGTTCAGATATGTGTCGCCGAGATTCAGCCATGCCGTTCCGTCTTCTCGTAAAAGTCGACGCACCTCTCGCATGACGCTCACGATGGCATCTATAAATTCCTGGGCGTTTTCTTCCTGCCCTATTTGATCGCCGCGCATATAGTCGCGCGCTCGCCAATAGGGAGGCGACGTAACACATGTATTGACGAGACCACCTTGAATCCGCGGCAGCGCGTTCCGCGCGTCGCCATGAAAGAGGCAGAAATCGTTACCAAGAAACTGCGCATTACGTTTTGCCAGCGCCCATCCGCTCCCGACCTCTCGGAGCGTCTTCGCTACCGTCAATCTTGCGCGCCTCTTTTTCATATCCAGCCTATTCGTCCTCAAGGTGGATAGTTTTGACGCCGATAGCTTCCATGCACTGCACGAACCAGATGGCAGTAAACGTGCCGCGACTGATCTTGTTCGAGATATTGCGTTCGCTGTCTTTAACGCCCAGCGCGCTAAATCGGCGTTCTCCATCGCATCCAACTCACGAATGAGAATGTGGCGTGCGGCATCGTTCGCACTGCGACCCAATCGCTTCTTCTTATGCACGACGCGCCGCAGATAATCGTAGTGACCGCGCGGCAGTGAGAACACTACGTCGCCGCCTTTCGGTCCTTTGCCAGCCGGTCGGCCACGCCCGCGCTTTTTTGGTTCCCCTGCCATACGATCCACAAAATTGGGGGGATTTAATATTGATTTATTATTGGCTTTAATTCATGGTCTGCCTAGGCCGAATCAGCGCGTAACTCCTTGCGAGTGGCGAGGCAGGATTAGGCACAAAAAAGAAACGGGCGGCTGTGAACCACCCGTTTCCCGCGTCTTTTAGAACGCTACCTAGGCCAAGGCTACCGGCCCCGTCGTAAGCGGGGCCGTCGTCTTGTGTGGGCCACGACAGTTTGCCACACGCCGAGTCGGCACCTTAAGTAGGACCGCACTGAGACGGTCTGATCGCCGACAGCACTTGAAGTTTCCATTGCCTTTCTCCTGGTTCCGGGGCGTCCTTGCCCCGTGGGCAATGGGCGGACGGCCGGTTGAGAAGGGCGACGCGAATCTCTGCGTGCTATGGCGCAGTCGAAGCTACGGCCTAGCTCAGGTCAAGTTACCCACATAAGCCGTCCGAGTTATCCACGGGGAGGGCGTGGAGAACCGGTTAGTCTGGTGAGACAGCTACATAATTCCGGAATTTCACCCGCAGGTGCTCGATTCTTTACGCCAGCCGCTGGAGAGTGGCGAGGTTTCGATCGCGCGCGTCACTTATCCGGCGCGTTTCATGCTGGTCGCAGCGATGAATCCGTGCCGCTGCGGGCGGGCCAGCGAACCCGGCTTCACCTGCCGCCGCGGGCCCAATGCCCGCTGCACCGCCGATTACCAGGCGCGCATTTCCGGTCCGCTCATCGACCGCATCGACCTGCATATCGAGGTACCGGCGGTGACCGCGGCCGATTTGATCCTGCCGCCGCCGGCCGAGGGCAGCCGGGAGATTGCCGAGCGCGTGGCGCTGGCGCGCGAGCGCCAGGCGGCGCGCTACGCCGCGATCGGCCTGCCGCATGTCCGCAGCAATGCCGCGGTGTCGGGCGCGGTGCTGGAGGATGTGGCGCGGCCGGATGCCAGCGGATGTCGCTGTTGCGCGAAGCCGCCGACGCGATGCGGCTCTCCGCCCGCGGCTACCACCGCGTACTGCGCGTCGCGCGCACCCTCGCCGATCTTGATGGCGCCGATAAAGTCGGCCGCGTTCATCTTGCCGAGGCCTTGTCCTACCGGGCACTGACGGACGAAATTCGCCGCGCCGCCTGAGGCAGGGCCGGCCCGGCTGCGGCCGATTTTGCGCCACCAGCCTTTTGCACCACCCGCCATTGGCTGCGATATTACGCGCTGATTCGCGACCCTTGGTTGGAGCGTCCGGTGTCGCGCAGCTCGCAGCATGCCAAACCCGCCGCGCAAGCTCGCCTTTGTCACCGCCGCCACCGACCACGGCACGATGATCCTAAACCGGTTCGATCAATACCTGCCCAATCCCAACGAGGGCTGCGGTGTCGGCCTGCAGCTCCTGGAGCGGGGCTGTTATGACCCCGATGAAGTCAATCTGCTCATCCATGCGCTCGATCTGCGCCGGGTCTGTTATGGCGACGGCGTCACGGCCATCGATTGCGGCGCCAATGTCGGGGTCCATACCGTCGAATGGGCCAAGCACATGACCGGCTGGGGCGCGGTACTGGCCTTCGAGGCGCAGGAACGCATCTACTACGCGCTTGCCGGCAATATCGCGATCAACAACTGCTTCAATGCGCGGGTTCACCATGCCGCGGTGTCGAGCGAGCCGGGCACAATGAAAATGCCGGTGCCGAACTATCTCGCGGCGGGAAGTTTCGGCAGCCTCGAGCTCAAAATACGCGGCGACAAGACGGAATTCATCGGCCAGCCGATCGACTATTCCGAAGAGCAAGATGGTCGATGTGCAAACCGTCAGTCTCAACTCGCTCAATCTGTCCCGCATCGACCTGATCAAGATCGACGTCGAGGGCATGGAACTCGACGTGCTCGACGGCGCCGCAAAGAGCATCGCCAGACTGCATCCGATGATGTTGATCGAGACCATCAAGAGCGACAAGGATGCGCTGCACGCGTGGCTGCATAATCTCGGCTATACGACGCTCGACATCGGCGTCAATTTCTTCGCCATTCACAAGGATGATAAAGGCATCTCGCAGATCAAGCAGGTGAGACCCGCGGCGGCATAGCGGAGGCGCCGCCTGAACTAGCCAGCGCCGTTGCCGACGTGGATCGCGCCGCGCATGCCGATGGCGGCGAGGAACTCCTGCCGTGTCTCGGCGTGATCGCGGAACACCCCGAGCATCCGGCTCGTCACCATGGTGACGCCGGGTTTGTGCACGCCGCGGGTGGTCATGCACTCGTGCGTCGCCTCGGTGACCACGGCGACGCCGTGCGGCTTGAGCACGGCATCGAGACAGGACGCGATCTCGGCGGTCATCTTTTCCTGGATCTGCAACCGCCGCGCATAGACCTCGACCAGCCGCGCCAATTTTGAAATCCCGACGATGCGGTTGCGCGGCAGGTAGCCGATATGCACGCGCCCGATGATCGGCGCGATATGGTGCTCGCAATGCGACTCGAAGCGGATGTCGCGCAGCACCACGACCTCGTCGTAGCCGCCGGTCTCTTCGAAGGTGCGCTTGAGATATTCGCGCGGATCGTCGTTGTAGCCGGAGAACCATTCTTCATAGGCACGCACCACGCGACCCGGCGTGGCGCGCAACCCCTCGCGGCTCGGCTCGTCGCCGGCCCAGCGGATCAGCGTGCGCACGGCATCCTCAGCCTCGGTGCGAGACGGTCGCGCCGGCCGGCTCACGCGTGCGGATTTCCCGCGCGGGCTTTTGGTACTCAATACTTTGTCCATCCGATTTCTCCGGCCGGGCTTTCGCTCAATACGTGCATCGCCTGCCCACTGTCAGGGGGCATGTTAACAAAGCATCAACCCTTCCTCCAAACGCCCCCGGCCGCTTTGAGGCCGCGAATGCCGATGGCAAGCAATGCGCAAGGTTCATAGGCCAAAATCCCCGTTACCGCATCGATAAACCGGGCCTGGACGCGGCTGCCAACCGAGCAAGCCGCACGGTGCCGAGCGGGGACAGGGACGATGCCGCCTCGCGCCACGATCCGAACGTCCGCTATCGTCACCCGACGGGTGATTTCGGTCATCGTTCGCGCCCTTGCCGTCACCTCGATGTCGTTTGCGGTCGCGTTCGGTTTCCTGTCGGGGGCGGCATCGCCCAGTGCGCATTACGATCCGAATTCGTTCGCCATCGGCGTCGCGGCCCTGCTCGGGGCGTCATGCGGCGCCATGGGCATCTTTATTTCCCGTATCCGTCAGATGAAGGCCGAGCTGCGCGCCTTGGAAACACGGCTTGACGAAGCCGAAGACCGTAATTGGGAAAGCCGGGAAGCCCAAGAGCGCGCCAAGAGCTTTTTCGAAGCGCAAGGTGACGTCATCGTGCGCCGCGACGGCAACAGCGCCATCACCTATGCCAATGACACGTTCTGCGCGCTCGCCGGACGCAGCCGCGACGACCTTCTTGGCACCACATTCGCGCTGCCGGTGCAGGAGCAAAGCGACGCCGCGCTGCTCCCCGACGGCACGCGGGTTCACGACCAGAAAATCGCCAGCGCCGACGGCGTGCGCTGGATCGCCTGGCGCGAAGTCACCGTGCGCGCTGACGGCGACAGCGAGATGCAAAGCGTCGGCCGCGACGTGACCGATCGCGCGACGGCAGAACGCGCGCTCGCCGATGCGCGCGATCAGGCGGAAGCCGCAAACCGCGCCAAGTCGCGCTTCCTTGCCATGGTCTCGCACGAAATCCGCACGCCGTTAAACGGCATTCTCGGCATGGCCAATCTGCTCGGCGACACGCCGCTCGTACCCGAACAGGCGACTTATCTGACGGCGATGAAGGCTTCCGGCGGCACGCTTTTGTCGTTCATCGAGGACATGCTCGATCTGGCGAAAATCGAGGCCGGACGGCTCGACCTGACCGTTGCGCCGTTTGCGCTTCCCGCTTTTGTCGAAGAGGCGGTCGAACTGCTCGGGCCGCGCGCCCAGGTCAAAGGGTCTCGAAATCTGCGCTTATGTCGACGAGCGCTTGCCCGCCCGCGTGGTCGGCGATGCGGCCCGGCTGCGCCAGGTCCTGTTCAACCTTGCCGGCAACGCGATCAAATTCACCGAAACCGGCGGCGTCTCGATCATCGTCGAGCCGGGAGTGACGCCGGACGAAATCGTCTTCGCCGTCAACGACACCGGTATCGGCATCGCAGCCGAAGATCAGTCGCGCATTTTTCTCGAATTCGAACAAGCCGACATCGGCTCGACGCGAAAATTCGGCGGCATCGGGCTCGGTCTGACCATTTCAAAACGGATCGTTGAACGCATGGCAGGCGCGATCGCCATCGACAGCGGTCGCGGTCGAAGGCTCGACGTTTCGCGTTACTGTGCCGCTGCCGCGTGACGACGAGGCCACCGAGGCGGCGTTCGCCGTCCCCGATCTTGCCGGCAGCGATATCCTCATCGTCGCTCCGGCGGCGGTCGAAGCGTCGTTGCTGGCGCGGCGCCTGCAGCGCTGGGGCGCGCGCACCACGATCGTTCCCGATGACAAGGTAGCGGCCGCGCTCCTGCCGGAGCGGCTGTGGAGCGCCGTCCTGATCGATCATGCGGTTGGCACCGGTGCAAGCGCCGCGTTGGCGCGCGTCGCCGCCGCGGTGCCGCGGCGCATCGTGCTGGTCGACGCCGGCGATGCGCACCGAATTGGCCGCGCTCAAAGACGCCGGTTTCACCGGCTATCTGATCAAGCCGGTGCGCGCCATCTCGCTGGCCGCGCGCTTTTCCAGCGATGATGCGTTCGATTTCGAAGCCGGCGCCGCCATCGAGCCTGCCGAGGCACAAAGCCTCGCGCCGGCCAATAACGGACTGTCGATCCTGGTCGCCGAGGATAACGAGATCAACGCGCTGCTGGCGCGTGCGCTGCTGACAAAGCTCGGCCATCGCCCGACCATGGCCGCCAACGGGGCCGCCGCCGTCGAATGCTGGCTTGCGGCGCGCGCCGCAGGCTCGCCGTTCGATCGCGTGCTGATGGATTTGTACATGCCCGGCATGGACGGATTTGACGCCACGCGCCGGATCCGGACGATCGAAGCCGAGGACGAAACCCCGCACACCCTGATCATCGCGCTGACCGCGAATGTCTCCGCCGAGGATCGCGAGGCCTGCCTCGCCGCCGGCATGGATGGCTTTGTGGTCAAGCCGCTCGACCGCGAGCGGCTCGCTGCCGCGCTCAGTCCGGCCGGTGCGGCTGCCGTCGCGGCTTAGAGCCCGGTTCTGATTGCATCAGAACCGCGCTCTGGCATCTTGTTTAAGCATGATCTTATCCGAAAACCGGCGACCATTTTTCGGGATCATGCTGACGATCACAGCCGCCGCAGCGCCACTTCTTCGACCTGGTGGCTTTCGCCTTTTTTGAGGATGAGATCGGCGCGCAGCCGCGTCGGAATAATATTCTCGCGCAGATTGACGAGATTGATACGGTTCCAGATCGACGTCGCGGTGGCGGCCGCTTCGGCGTCGGACGATCGCGCATAGCGGTGAAAGTAGGATTTCGGATCGGCGAAGGCAGTGCCGCGCAGCGTGAGAAAGCGGCTCACATACCACGACAGCAGCACAGCCTCGTCGGCGTCGAGATAGATCGAGAAATCGAAAAAGTCCGAGACAAACGGCACCGGCTTGCCGTCGGCGTCCTTCGGCGAGCGTCCGGCCTGCAGGACATTGAGACCTTCGACGATCAGGATGTCCGGCCGGTCGATCTCGATCCAGACATTCGGCACGACGTCGTAGACCAGATGCGAATAGATCGGCGCCAGCACCTGGCGGCTGCCGGCCTTGATGTCGGAGAGAAAGCGCAACAGCGCCGGCACATCGTAGCTTTCCGGAAAGCCTTTGCGGTCCATCAGGCCTTCGCGGTCGAGCACGGCGTTGGGATAGAGGAAGCCGTCGGTGGTGACGAGATCGACCTTCGGCACATTCGGCCAGCGCGCCAGCAAGGCCTGCAGCACGCGCGCCGTGGTCGACTTGCCGACCGCCACCGAGCCGCCGACGCCGATGACGTAGGGCATCTTGGCGTCTTCGGTGCCGAGAAATCGCTTTTGCGCACGAAACAGATTTTGCGTCGCCGCCACATAGAGCGAGAGCAGTCGCGACAGCGGCAAATAAATCTCCTCGACCTCCGACATGTCGAGCCGGTCGTGCATCGAGCGCAGCCGGCTCACCTCGGCCGGCTCGAGCGTCATCGGCGTATCCTCGCGCAGCGTCGCCCATTCGGTGCGCGAGAATACGCGATAGGGCGACACGTCCTGTTCGGTGCGCTGCTCCATGCCGATGCCGCTCTCAGCCGCTCTTGCGCGACGCTTTCTCGTCGAGACCCGATTGGCGCGTGCGCGCGCCGAGCTCGGCCTCGACATCGTCAAGCGCGATGCCGCGGGCGTGGAGCACGACAAGCAGGTGATAGAGCACGTCGGCAGCCTCCGCGATCATCCGCTCGCGATCCTCGCCGACCGCAGCAATCGCCGCCTCGACCGCCTCCTCGCCGAGCTTCTTGGCGCAATGGACGACGCCGCGGTCGAGCAACTTGCGGGTGTAGGAAACGTCCGCACTTTCCCGCGCGCGGTCCTGCACGCGCTTTTCCAGGTCATGGAGGGTGAACGTCGGCATCGGCAAAAGTCCTTCCGTAACGCTCCTTAGCATCTCCATCCACGCGCGGGGAGAGGTTATGGATCGAGTCGTACCGGCAGTCCGGCGCGCGCCATGTAGTCCTTGGCCTGGCGCACCGAATATTCGCCGAAATGGAAAATCGAGGCGGCGAGCACGGCGCTGGCATGACCGTCGCGGATACCCTCGACCAGATGATCGAGATTGCCGACGCCGCCCGACGCGATGACCGGAACCGATACGGCGTCGGCGATGGTACGGGTGAGCGCGATGTCGTAACCGTGCCGGGTGCCGTCGCGATCCATCGACGTAAGCAGGATCTCGCCGGCGCCGAGCGCCGTCACTTCACGCGCATAGCCGACGGCGTCGATACCGGTCGGGTTGCGGCCGCCATGGGTGAAGATTTCCCAGCGCGGCGGCTCGCCCAGCGGCGCCACGCTCTTGGCGTCGATCGCGACCACGATGCACTGGTCGCCGAACTTCTCGGCGGCTTCCTTGACGAAATCGCGGCGCGCCACCGCCGCGGTATTGATCGACACTTTGTCGGCGCCCGACGTCAGCAGCGCGCGGATATCCTCGATCGTGCGCACGCCGCCGCCGACGGTGAGCGGCATGAAGCAGGCTTCCGCGGTGCGCCGCACCACGTCGAGCATGATGCCGCGGTTTTCATGGCTCGCGGTGATGTCGAGAAACGTCAGCTCATCGGCGCCCGCTTCGTCGTAGGCAATGGACGCCGCGACCGGATCGCCGGCATCGCGCAGATTGATGAAATTGACGCCCTTGACGACGCGGCCGTCCTTGACGTCGAGGCAGGGGATGACGCGGACCTTAAACATGTCACGCCGGCGCTTTTGCGCCGCGCAGCAAGGCAAGCGCTTCTGTCGCATCGAGGCGCCCATCATAGAGCGCGCGGCCGGCAATGGCGCCTTCCAGTTTTTTGGCGCGCGGTTGCAAAAGCGCGCGCACGTCGTCGATGGAGGCGAGGCCGCCGGACGCGATCACCGGCGTCGAGATCGCATTGGCCAGATCGATCGTGGCTTCGATGTTAAGGCCCTTGAGCATGCCGTCGCGCGCGATATCGGTGTAGACGATCGCGGCAACGCCGGCATCTTCGAAGCGTTTGGCGATATCGGGCACGGAAAGCTTTGCGCTCTGCGCCCAGCCCTCCACCGCGACCTGGCCGTCGCGCGCATCAAGCCCGACGGCGACGTGACCCGGAAAAGCGCGCGCGGCGTCCGTCACCAAAGCCGGGTCGCGCACCGCCGCGGTACCGATGATGACGCGCGCGATCCCCTTGTCGAGCCACGCTTCGATCGTGGCCCGGTCGCGAATGCCGCCGCCGAGCTGGACCGGGATCTTCACCGCAGCGAGGATGCGCTCGACCGCCACGGCGTTCATCGGCCTGCCGGCGAACGCGCCGTCGAGATCGACGACGTGGAGAAATTCAAAGCCCTGTGCTTCGAATGCCTTGGCTTGCGCCGCTGGATCGCGGCTGAACACGGTCGCGCTCGCCATATCGCCGCGCTCAAGGCGCACCACTTCGCCGTTCTTGAGATCGATGGCCGGGAACAGAATCACGGCTTCCACCGCAGAAAATTCGCGATCAGAGCAAGGCCGAGCTTTTGGCTTTTCTCGGGATGAAATTGCGTGCCGACGATATTGTCGCGCCCGACGATCGCGGTGACGGCGCCGCCATAGTCGGCTTCGGCCACAAGATCGGCGTGCTGCGACGGCTTGAGTTGATACGAGTGCACGAAATAGGCGTGGCGGCCTTGCCGGCCAAGCGCCAAGCCGTCGACGAGCTTGTGCGGCCGCGCCAGGTTGAGCGTGTTCCAGCCCATATGCGGGATTTTGAGGGTTTGATCGTCCGGCGTGATGCGGTCGACCTCGCCCGGGATCCAGCCGAGACCTTCCGTCACTTCGTATTCGCGCCCGCGCTCGGCGAGGAGTTGCATGCCGACGCAAATGCCGAAGAACGGCCGGCCCTTGCGGCGCACCGCCTCCTCGAGCGCCTCGACCATGCCGGGAACGGTATCGAGCCCGCGCCGGCAATCGGCAAAGGCGCCGACGCCGGGCAGCACGACGCGGTCGGCGCGCGCCACCGCGGCCGGATCGGCCGTCACCACGATCGCCTGATCGAGGCCGGCCTCGTGCGCTGCGCGTTCGAACGCTTTCGCGGCCGAATGCAAATTGCCTGAGCCGTAATCGACAATGGCGACGCTCACCGCTGCACTCCCGGTTCGGGAAACAGGCCGATGACGCCGGAAGACTCGGACGCATGCGCGGTGGCGGATGACGGCGGCACCGACGGCGCGGGCGGCGGAAAGGTAAACGGCGGGCCGCTGCGGGCCGGCGCCTGATGCAGCCAGGCATCGAAGAAGCGCCGCTCCGCATCTTCGAGATCGTCGCCGCTGACGACGCCGATATTCCGCCAGCGCCGGCGCCTAAGCGTCAGGCGCTGCAAAGTGCCGGCTTCAAGTCCGATCAAGAGTGAGATCAACAGACCGACAAGCGTGATCATGCCGGCCGATGCGCCGGCGAGCCGCAACGCGCTGTCAACCAGCGCCGAGAGCACAACGTAGCTCACGAACGCCAGCCACAGCCGGTGCCACAGCAGCCAGAACGGCGTGAGCAGGAAGGCCCACAGGTAGAAGCCGTCGCGCACAAAGACAAAGCGCTCCGGATCGGCCGATGCGCCGACGGCCCGCAGCGGCGGCTCGTGGACGGTATAAACGGACATGGACGTCGTCTTTCAGTATCAGTTACCGAGCGTGCCCTTGGTCGAAGGCACCTCATTGGCGGCCCGCGGATCGATGGCGACTGCCATTCGCAGCACCCGCGCCAGACCCTTGAAGCAGGATTCCGCTATATGGTGATCGTTCTCGCCATAAAGCGTGGCGACGTGAAGCGTGACGGCCGCATTCACCGCGAAGGCCTGAAACCATTCCTGCACCAGCGCGGTGTCGAATTGCCCGATCTTGGCGCGCACGAAATCGACCTTGAACACCAAGAACGGCCGGCCCGATATATCGATCGCCACGCGGGTCAGCGCCTCGTCCATCGGCACATGCACGTCGGCGTAGCGGGTGATGCCCTTCATGTCGCCGAGCGCCTGTTTCAGCGCTTGGCCGAGTGCGATGCCGACATCTTCGGTGGTGTGGTGATGATCGATATGCAGGTCGCCCTTGGCCTTGACCGTGAGATCGATCCGCGAATGGCGCGCCAGCAAATCGAGCATGTGATCGAGAAAGCCGATGCCGGTCGCAATCGACGCGCGGCCTCCGCCATCGAGATCGACCGCGACCTCGACGTCGGTTTCCTTGGTGGTCCGCTTTACACACCCTTTACGCATCTCGCGCCTTGCGCATCGAACTCTCCGGGCCGCGCCGCGGGCGTTTTAACAGGGCTTTGTCCGCCTCGCCAATGGCCCATAGCCGCATTTGCATTGCCGCGAGCCAACTCCTAAATCTTGCTGGCGCGAAGGTTTTTCAACCCAGTCCTTTCAACCCAGTACTTGCAACCCATGTCCCCTGTTCATGTCATCGTATGAAACCGGCCAGGCCGGCCCCTGGCACGGCACCACGATCCTGACCGTCCGCAAGGCCGGATTGGTCGCGGTCGGCGGCGACGGCCAGGTGTCGATCGGCCAGACCATCGTCAAGGCTAATGCCAAGAAGGTGCGGAGGCTTGGCGGCGGAGCGGTCATCGGCGGCTTTGCCGGCGCCACTGCCGACGCTTTCACGCTGTTCGAGCGCCTGGAATCCAAGCTCGAACAGTATCCCGGACAGTTGACCCGCGCCGCCGTCGAGCTCGCCAAGGATTGGCGCACCGACCGCTATTTACGCCGGCTGGAAGCCATGATGATCGTCGCCGACAAGGACGTGTCTTTGGTGCTCACCGGCACCGGCGACGTGCTCGAGCCGGAAGCCGGTATTGTCGGCATCGGCTCCGGCGGTAATTACGCGCTCGCCGCCGCGCGCGCGCTGTTGGACGGGCCGCTCGACGCCGAGGCGATCGTGCGCCGGTCGCTCGACATCGCGGCGGACATTTGCGTCTACACCAATCGCAATGTGACAGTGGAAACGTTGGCAGCGTGACCGACTTCTCCCCCCGCGAAATCGTCTCCGAGCTTGACCGCTTCATTGTCGGCCAGTCCGACGCCAAGCGCGCGGTCGCGATCGCGCTGCGCAACCGCTGGCGCCGGCTGCAGCTCGACGACCGCCTGCGCGAAGAAGTCTTGCCGAAGAACATTCTGATGATCGGGCCGACCGGCGTCGGCAAGACCGAGATTTCCCGGCGTCTCGCCAAACTCGCCGGCGCGCCGTTCCTCAAGGTTGAGGCGACGAAATTCACCGAAGTCGGCTATGTCGGCCGCGACGTCGAGCAGATCGTGCGCGACCTCGTCGAGATCGCCATTACCTTGACGCGCGAGAAAAAGCGCAAGGATGTCCAGGCCCGCGCGCAGCAGGCCGCCGAGGATCGCGTCGTCGAGGCCCTGGTCGGCGCCAATGCCAGCACTTCCACCAAGGAAACCTTCCGCAAAAAGCTCCGCGCCGGCGAGCTCAACGACAAGGAGATCGAGATCGAAGTGCAGGCCGCGGGCAGCGGCATGCCGCTGTTCGACATTCCCGGCATGCCCGGCGCGCAGATGGGCGCGATCTCGATCGGCGACATTTTCGGCAAGCTCGGCGGCGGCCGCACCAAGACACGCCGCGTCACGGTGCAGGATTCCTACGGCATTTTGATCAACGAGGAATCCGACAAGCTGCTCGATACCGATCAGCTGACGCAGGAAGCGATAAAGACGGTCGAGAACAACGGCATCGTGTTCCTCGATGAAATCGACAAGATCTGCGTGCGCGAGGGCCGCGTCGGTGCCGACGTGTCGCGCGAAGGCGTGCAACGCGATCTGTTGCCGCTGATCGAGGGCACCACGGTCGCCACCAAGCACGGCTCGGTGAAGACCGACCACATTTTATTCATCGCGTCGGGCGCCTTCCACATTTCCAAGCCGTCCGACCTGTTGCCGGAGCTGCAGGGCCGCCTGCCGATCCGGGTCGAATTAAAGCCGCTCACCCGCGACGACATGCGGCGCATTCTTACCGAACCGGAAGCCTCGCTGATCAAGCAATATATCGCGCTGATGGCGACCGAAGGCGTGACGCTCGACTTCTCGGAGGATGCCATCGATGCCGTGGCCGACGTCGCCGTCGCGGTGAATTCGAGCGTCGAAAACATCGGCGCACGGCGGCTACAGACCGTGATGGAACGCGTGCTCGATGAGGTGTCCTTCGGCGCTCCCGACCGTTCCGGCGAAACGGTGAAGATCGACGCCGCCTATGTGAACAAACATGTCGGCGACCTCGCCAAGAACACCGATCTGAGCCGCTTTATCCTGTAGCATCCGGCGCCGGTGCGGGACTAATCTGGCGTGATCCAGACCGGGGCTGGCCATGCTGACGCGCCGCCGCTTGCTTGCCGTTTCCGGCGCAACCGCATTAGCGCCGGGTTTTATGAGCCGTTCGGCGCGTGCGCAGATGCAGCCGGGCGCCTGGCCCAATCGATCGATACGCCTGATCGTGCCGCTGGCGGCGGGCGGGCCGACCGATACGGTGGCCCGCGTGCTTGCCGCGCCGCTGTCAAAGAGACTGGGCCAAGACGTCGTGATCGAGAACAAGCCGGGCGCCGGCACCAATATCGGCAACGAATTCGTCGCCCATTCCGAACCGGACGGTTACACCGCGCTTTACGCCACATCTTCGCTTTCGGCGAATGCCGCTTTGTATCGCGCGCTTAGCTACGATCCGGTCACCGATCTGGCGCCGGTATCGCTCGTTGCAAAATTTCCTTTTTTCATGATGGTGCCGAATTCCTTGCCGGCCAAGACGGTGATGGAATTTGTCGCGCTCGCAAAAGCACAACCGGGCAAAATGATCATGGGCTCGCCCGGCACCGGCAGCGGGCCGCAGCTCGCCGAGGCACTGTTCCTGCAAATGGCGGGCATCAAGATGACGCACGCGCCCTATCGCGGCGCGGCGCCGGCCTTCGTGGACCTCATCCCCGGCCGCATCGATTGTTATTTCGGCAGCGGCGAGTTGCTGACTTATTCACGGTCCGGCCAAGTGCGCGCGCTAGCGACGACCGGCTCCACCAGATCCCCGGCCGCGCCGGAATTGCCGACAATTGCCGAGGCCGGCGTCGCCGGTTACGCCGTCGATTCGTGGCAGGGCGTATTCCTGCCGGCCAAGACGCCGCCCGCGATCGTCGGCAAGATGAGTGACGCGATTATCGCTTCGCTCGCGGAGCCCGCAATCAAGAGCCAGCTCGCACAACTGGCCTATGCGGCGCAGGGTTCGTCGCCGGACGAGCTGCGGAGGTTTTTGCAGGCCGATACCGAAAAGTGGAGCGCTCTGATCAAGTCAGCGGGCATCACGATCGAATAGAGCGTGCACCGAACGGCAATGCCGGTTCGCGGAAAGTTCAGACGTAATCTGCAATCTAGTTCTTGGTCGGCTCGCGCTTGATTTCGCGGATCACCGCCATCCACTTTTCAACTTGGGCGAGGACGCGCGAATCGACGACGCCACCTCGCGTCGAGACGGAGTTCGTCGGCTTGTCGAGGGACTCGGACATGACTGCTAGTTCTCCGAACAACGGCGCTGCCGTTTCTTCCCTGTTCTTCGCAGACGAACTTGACCATTTCTTGCACTCCGTGCGGCATTGTAATTGTTAAGGTTAACGGGCGTGCTTTAGCGCGCACGGCGCAATCGAACATAAAGCGCGCCTTGGCCGCCATGCCCCGCGTGAGCTTCCTCGAACGCGACCACAAGGAGGCGGAATTCCGGCAGCGCCAGCCACATCGGCACTTGCCGCCGCAACACGCCGCGCTCGCTTGAGCCGCCGCCCGTATCCGGACGCGCGCCTTTGCCGGTAACAATGAGCACAACCCTGGCGCCGTCGGCCTGGGCGTGGCGCAGGAACGACAATAACTCACCATGCGCCTCGCGCTGCGTCATGCCATGCAAATCGATGCGGGCGTCGATGGCGTCGCGGCCGCGCGCCACGCGCTGCATTTGCCGGCGGTCAAACGGCGCTAGTGGTGGCGGTTTTGCCGGCGGCGGCGATTTATCCCGCACCGTAACGCGCCGTGCCGAAGCTGCGTCACTGCTATCGGCAGGCTCGGCAGCAGAGCTCGTGACAGGCTTGGCGCCACGTTTGGCAGGCCGCAATGGCGTGATCGAGCGCGCAACACGCGTCCACAGCGAGCGATCTTCATCGCTCAATTGCCGGCGCCGGCTCATTTTTTCCGCCGCGTTTTGGCTTTTGGCCCGGCGTTGGGCGTGAGCGCGGGCTTGGCCGCCGGTGCCGGTTGCGGATCGTCTGCGGCCGGATCGGCGGCCGTGGGATCTTCCATGGTGGTGCCGAGATTGAGACTGAACACGCTGGGACGCTCCGGCGGCAGCGGCATATCGCGGCCGGCCTCCACCGGATCGAGTACGCGCGGCAACAGCATCACGAAATCTCCGGGATTCTTGATGCGCCCGGCAATGCGGGCGGCCTCGTCGCCGGCACCGAAATAAATATCGGCGCGCGCCGGGCCGATGATCGCCGAGCCGGTGTCTTGCGCAATGACGAGGCGGTCGAATTTGGTTCCGATTTTGTCGTTCGCGATCGGCAAATCTGCTTCGATGAAGAACGGCGTGCCGTAGGCGTGCAGCGAACGATCGATCGCAATCGAACGGCCGGGCACGAGCTGCACGCCCTCGCCGCCGACCGCTTCGTCTTCGGTGGCGAGATCGGTGATGCGAAAGAACACGTAGGATTTGTTTTGCCGGCGCACGTCGTTGGCGAGATCCGGATTGGCTTCCATCCAATCGCGGATGCTCTGCATCGAGACCTGGTCCCGGGTCATGATTTTCTGATCGACCAGCACGCGGCCGACCGGCATGTAAGGCCAGCCGTTGTGGGAGTCGTAATTGACGCGGAGGATCGTGCCGTCTTCCAGCCTGATCCGGGCCGAGCCCTGAATCTGCGCGAACAGCACGTCGACCTGATCGTGCAGATAGCAGATTTCCAGATGCCAGCCGTCGAGCGCGCCGTCTTCGATCTGGCCGCGATCGTAATACGGCACGATCTTGCGGCGGCCGAAGCGGCGGCCGACAAAGACGCCCTTGCTGGGAAAGGCATCGCCGAGCCGGCGTCGGCCAGAAACAACGAGATTGGGCGGGCGGCGATAAAGCGGCGCGGTAAACTCGCCGGTCGGCACGCGCGAACCAGGGATGATGGGCTCGTAATAGCCGGTGAGGAAGCCGTCGGTGTCGCCAAGCTTATTGATACGAATGGGGCTGAAATTGTCCTCGAAGAATTTTTTTGCGCCATCCTCGTCGAGCGGAATGGCCGCTTGCGCCCGCTCGCAAATATCCTTCAGCGCCGCCGGGATCGGCGCCAGGTCGCGGCCGTGGCGCTGCTTGATGTCCAGTGTCTTGCAGCTCGCCAGGAAAGTCGCAAACGCCGCGGCGTGATCGTCGCTGTCCCAGCCGTCGAGATCGGTCCAGTCGACGGGTTCATATTGCGTATCGGGAAATTTGATCGGCGCGCGCTCTTCGCCGTAGGCCGTTAGCGGAAGGCCGAGCAGGCCGCCAACCAGAATGACCAGCAACAAGGCCTGGCGCGGCGCCGACAGCGGCCTCATAACAGACCTCATTGCCCGGCTTCGGTCGCGACAACTTTCCAGTTGGGATCGCGCGAGGAAATGTCGCGGGCGAAGGTCCACACGTCGGTGACATCGGTGACCTTGTCGGCGCTGCCGTCGATGACGGCGCCGGCTCGGTCGCGCGTGGCCGAAACCAGCTTGGAGACAAAGCGGATGGTGATCTGCGCCGTCTTGTTGCGCAGCTCGGCGGCGGTGATGGTGGAACCGTCGATCGAAATAAAGCGCGTCTCGGCCGTCTCGCTGCGGCGTTCGCGTTCGGTGATCGCGGCGTCGAAGCCGTCAAACACCTCGCGCGACAGCAGGCTGCGCAATTGGCGGCGGTCGCCGCCGGCAAAGGCGGTCACGATCATTTCGTAAGCGGCGCGCGCACCGATGATAAAATGCTTGGCGTCGAAGCTCGGTTCGGCGCCCACGATCGCGTCCAGGCCCGCGGCGACCGTCGAGCCGCTATCGGCGACATCTTTCCAGCGCTCGGCCGGCGGTTGCGCGACTTCGACCGGCCGTGGCGCCGCTTCGGCCGGACGTTGCGGCAGCGCTACGATCTTATCGCTCGCCGGGCTGCGCACGACATCACGCGCGGAATACGGATCGTAGGGCGGACGCTCGCGGCCGGTGCGCTGGCCCAAAACGCTGCGCAGGCGCAGGAAAATGAAAACCGCCAGCGCCAAAAAGATAATGGTGTAGATGTCGAACACGTCGGGCATTCTCTCGGCGTCGCCAGTAACGGGACAGTGCAATCCAAGGGCGGTTTGACCGACCAACCGCGCGAGGAAGCCCAGTCCCCCGCTCTATGTAAGCACACACGGGGGGCCATCCAGTGGCCGATAATCGTGACCGTAGCATGCCGTCAGGAAAGATTAGACGATCGGACCCGCCGCGCCAACAATGGATGCGCCTCTCGATGACACCGTTTTAGGCAAATCGGGCGAAATCGGCGTCAAACGCCGGCGCCGGAAAGCGCCAGGAATCGTCCCGAATGCCCGGTATCAGCCGGCGCTAGCGCCATTGTTCGCCTCCTTCCCGTATGTTAGCCAAGCCGCAACCTATCCGCTCAAGGCCGGAGCTAAGAATGTCAGTCACAAATGGCGGCCCCGCGCCGCAAGCGGACGCGCCGCAAATGCCGATGCCGCAGATCGGCGTCCTCGCGCAATATGTGAAGGACTTCTCGTTCGAGAATCCGAGCGCGCCGCGCTCGCTGGCGCCAGCCACCCAGCAGCCCAATATCGCCATCAATATCGCGGTGGACGCCGCGCCGCTCGGCGACACCAATTTCGAGGTGACGGTGCGGCTGGAAGGCAAGGCGCAATCCCAGGGCATGCTGCTGTTTGGCTTCGAACTGCTCTATGCCGGCGTGTTTCGTGTTCTCAACGTACCGGCCGAGAGTTTGCAGCCGACCATATTGATCGAATGCCCGCGGATTTTGTTTCCATTCGCACGCGAAATCATCGCTACGGCGACACGCAATGGCGGTTTCCCACCGCTGTTGCTGGAGCCGGTGGATTTTTCGGAATTGTATCGCCAGCGTCTGGCCGCCGCACAATCCGCGGCGGTGGCGCCGCTCAATCCAAGCTGACGTAATCGCGCCAGATCGCGCCATCGCCCAAACTGGCGATGAATTTCCGGTGCGCCGCGCGTTCCTCGTCGGTCAGACGCAGGGCAAGCGGCACCGGCCGTTCGCGCGCAACGATAAGTTCGCCCGTCTTACGCACGGGCGTCGCGGTCTGCGAAAGAATGAGTTGCGCCTGGCGTGCGCCGGTCAGTTCGACATAGACCTCGGCCAGTAATTCCGCGTCGAGCAGCGCGCCATGCTTGACGCGCCGCGAATTGTCGATCGCGTAGCGCTGGCAAAGGTCATCGAGCCGGTTCGCCGCATTGGGATGCTTGCGCCGCGCCAGCAACAACGTGTCGATGATCCGTTCGCGGCTCACCGCGGCACGGCCGGCCCGTTCCAGCTCGGCATTGAGAAAGCCGAGATCGAACATCGCATTATGCGCGATCAGCTGGGCATCGCCGAAAAAGGCAATGAGCTCTTCCGCTTTTTCGGCGAACAGCGGCTTATCCTTGAGAAATTCGCCGCTCAGGCCGTGAATCTTCTGCGCCTGTTCCGGCATGTCGCGCTCCGGATTGAAGTAGCAATGGAACGTCTTGCCGGTCGGGAAACGGTTGAGGAGTTCAATGCAGCCGATCTCGACCATCCGATCGCCCTGGATGGGATCGAGCCCCGTGGTCTCGGTATCGAACACGATCTCGCGCATTGAGCCTCGCTATGGCCGGCGAATCACCGGTGCCGCGGTGGCATTTTAGCTATTGATTGCAGAATGTCGCGAATTTGCTCCCGGGTGTGCTCGAAACCCTGTGAGCTGTCGATGACGAAATCGGCGCGCCGGCGTTTTTCGGCATCCGACATCTGCTTCGACAGAATGGTGTGAAGCTTGTCGTCGGTCATGCCGGGACGCCTGAAGGCGCGCTCGCGCTGCACCTCGGCCGGCGCCGAGACCACGGCGACGGCATCGCAATGGCGGTCCGCGGCGGTTTCGAACAACAGCGGCACATCGAGCACGACCACCGGAACCCCGCGGGACGCCGCGTCGGCCAAAAATTTCTCCCGCGAAGCAAAGACCAGCGGATGAACGATGGCTTCGAGCCGGGTGAGCGCGGCGCTGTCATTGAGCACCATCGCGCCGAGCTTGGTGCGGTCGACCTTGCCGCCCGCGGTCGAACCTGGAAATGCCTGCTCGATCACAGCCACCGCCTCGCCTTCGTACAGCGCATGTACGACGGCGTCCGAATCGTGCACCGGCACGCCGGCCTCAGCGAAGAATTTGGCTGCGGTCGATTTGCCCATGCCGAGCGAGCCGGTCAGGCACAAAACGAATGGTCGTTTCTCACTCATCGCGCGAGACATCCGCGCTGGCGCAGGAAATCCAACGCCGCCATCAACGGCAGACCAAGCACGGTGAAGTAGTCGCCCTCCACGCGTTCAAACAATTGGATGCCAAAACCTTCGATCTGGTAGGCGCCGACGCTCGCGGTTGCGGCATCGCCAACAGCATCAAGATAAAGATCGACAAATCGGTCCGACAACGCGCGCATGGTCAGCCGGGCGACGGCTTTATGTTCGAACAGCGTCGTTTCGTCTTGCACGAAGGCGATCGCCGAATGCAGTTCATGACTGCGGCCGGACAGCGCGCGCAACTGTTGCCGCGCCGCGGCACGATCGGCCGGCTTGGCAAAGCGTCCGGCGCCAAGCGCGAGCGTCTGATCGGCGCCCAAGGTCAGCCGGCCGGGATTGAGCTTTGCCACCGCACCCGCTTTCGCGCGCGCCAACAGAACGGCGACTGTGCCGGGCGCCTGCGACGGCGCGCCGGCCTCGAGCGCGCGCTCATCAAGGTCGGCCGGACGCACATCGACCGGAACGCCCGCAGCGGCAAGCAAAGTCTCGCGTATCCTGCTCCGTGAGGCGAGCACGAGCGGTTCCCCGGCAAGCCACAGCGCCATCGCCATGGCTCACGAGGCCCGGCGCCGGCGTCGCTCGCCGAGATGCGCCATCACGGCTGCTGCGGTTTCCTCGATCGAACGCCGGGTCACATCGATCAACGGCCAATTATGTTTGGCGCAGAGCCGGCGCGAGGCAGCAATTTCCTCGGCCACGGCTTGCCGATCGATATATTGGTCGTCGTCGCGTTGCACCTTCAGGCCCAGCAAGCGGTTTTGCCGGATCTGCACGATCCGTTCCGGCGTGGCAAACAGACCGACTACCAGCGGATGGTTCAGGTGCTCGACATGAGCTGGCAACGGCACGCCTGGGACAAGCGGCACGTTCGCCGTCTTCACTCCGCGATTGGCGAGATAGATCGAGGTCGGTGTCTTCGATGTGCGCGACACCCCGACCAGCACCACATCGGCCTCCTCGAGATCGTCGGTCAGCTGGCCGTCGTCGTGCAGCATGGTGTAGTTGAGCGCGTCGATACGGCGAAAATATTCGGCATTGAGCGTGTGTTGGGCGCCGACTTTGTGGGTCGATTCCGCGCCGAGATAGGCCTGGAACAGATTGAGCACCGGTCCCAGGATGGATAGGCACGGCAGGCCGAGCTCGCGGCATTTTGCTTCCAGCCGGCCGACCAAACCGTCTTCAAGCAAAGTGTAGAGAACGATACCGGGCCATTCTTCGATGTCGGCCAACACCCGATCGAGCTGCTTTTGGGTGCGAACCAGGGGATGCACGTGCTCGACCGGCATCATCTTCACATACTGCGCGGCAGCCGCTCGACCGACCGCGATCAAGGTTTCGCCGGTCGCGTCGGAAACCAGATGGAGATGGAAATAGCCTGCCGAAGTCGCCATGGCATCGATCGCGGATCGATTGGATAACCTGTCGATGAATGGGGAGAAGGCCACGGCTTTCCCCGGGGTGCAAGCACAATAGGCCGGTTAGCGGCAAGACTGTCCACACCCGTGCCATACCGGCATTCGAAATCGACACTCAATCCGCGTAGCGGTGACACCTATGGGTTAGATGTGGACAGCCTTACTCAACCACGCCGAAATGAGCAGTAAAATGGCGACAATCAGCGCAACCCGTCGGCAATCGCACGAGTGGATGACAAAGGAGGATATGTGGGTAAGCCGTGGATGATGTACGGAACCAAATGTATGAGTCCAATCAACCGTTCAAGCACTACAACAGACTCTTAAAATCTACTTTAGTTAGATAAGAGGGTAACGGAAAAGCTTGTGACCAACCCCCTTCTTTGCACCCTCGCCGGCGAGCGAACCGCCATTCCTCCGATCTGGCTGATGCGCCAGGCTGGACGCTATCTTCCCGAATATCGGGCAATCCGCAGCAAGACCGAAACCTTCCTTGATCTTTGCTTTAATCCGAAATTGGCGGCCGAAGTAACTTTGCAGCCGATTCGCCGATTCGGCTTTGATGCAGCAATCTTGTTTTCCGATATTTTAGTGGTGCCTTATGCGCTCGGTCAAAGTGTGAGTTTCGAAGACGGTGACGGACCGAAACTTGATGCACTCGACCAACCTTTGGCACTGCGCCGTTTGCGGCACGCACTCGATCAGACAAAATTAGCACCGGTTTATGAGACTATTGCGCGCGTCAAGAAAGAACTATCGGCAGATGTCGCGCTGATCGGCTTTTGCGGCGCGCCGTGGACGGTTGCAACCTACATGATTGCGGGCCGCGGAACGGTTGACCAGTTCCCGGCACGACAATTCGCTTACGAGTATCCCGAAGCGTTCGCATGGCTGATCGAAATACTGGTCGAAGCCTCGTCCGCTTATCTGATCCGGCAGTTCGAGGCCGGCGTCGATGCCGTACAGATTTTCGATAGCTGGGCTGGAATACTGCCATCCGGCGAATTCCGGAAATGGTGCATCGAACCTTGCGCGAAAATTGTCGCCGCGGTTCGAGATCGTGTGCCGGCTGCCAGGATCATTGCTTTTCCGCGAGGCGCCGGAACCAAGCTTACGGAATATATTGCGGGCGTCGCCGTCGACGCGGTTGGCCTTGACTGGGCGATTGACCTTGGCTTTGCGCGCGACCAGATCCAGACGCACCGCCCCGTGCAAGGCAATCTCGATCCGCTTGCGCTATTGACCGGAGGTGAACCACTCGATCGCGGTGTCGAAGACATTCTCAGGGCGCTGGCTGGCGGGCCGTTTATCTTCAACCTCGGTCATGGTGTGCTGCCGGAAACGCCGCTTGCGCATGTGGAGCGGTTGGTCGCGCGCGTGCGCGGCGGTGCGGCGAAGGGCTGATCCATTCGAGGGTTGGGGGGACGACGATGTATCAGTGGGTTTTGGCCTTCCACATCATCGCCGTCATCGCCTGGCTGGCGGGAATGCTCTACCTGCCGCGCCTATTCGTCTATCACTGCGCCGCCGAAAAGGGTTCGCTGCAGTCGGAAACCTTCAAGGTGATGGAGCGGAGGCTCCTGCGCGCTATCATCAACCCGGCAATGATCGCGACCTGGGTGCTTGGGCTATGGCTCGCCTGGCACGGACCTGATTCTCGCTTCGGATGGTTCGCATCGGGGTGGCTGCAGGCGAAACTTGTGCTGGTCCTGGCACTTTCCGCTGTGCACGGTTTATTGGCCCGCTGGGTGAAGGATTTCGCCGCCGATAGCAACCAGCATTCGCAGAGAGTCTATAGGATTATCAATGAGGTGCCGACGCTATTGATGATCGCAATCGTGCTCCTTGTGGTGCTGAAACCGTTCTGATCTTTGCGCTTGCCAGTGCGAAATGCGGGTTAATAGCGTCACGGCACTTGCTTGAAGTGTTGTCTTTTCCTATGTTTAGGCCATCCCACCGAACGTAGGCGGATGCGGTTGCGTTTTGGCTCCAGTGGACTGGAGCTTCCTGCCGCATCGGGTTCGGGGTCAAAAGCCCCCCAGCAACCCAAGACCTGCGATCTTTCTTACCTTCCCGCCAGCGCCTCCCACCTTCATTCCGACGCTGGCCCAATTTCCATAGGACATTCCGTATGCAGGAAATGAAACTCCAAGAACTCAAGACCAAGAGTCCCGCGGAGCTTGTGTCTTTTGCCGAGGAGCTCCAGGTCGAGAACGCCTCGACCATGCGCAAGCAGGAGCTGATGTTCGGCATCCTCAAGCAGCTTTCCGCGCGCGAGACCGACATTGTCGGTGAAGGCGTCGTCGAAGTGCTGCCCGACGGCTTTGGCTTTCTGCGATCGCCGGAAGCGAACTATTTGCCTGGACCCGACGACATCTACGTCTCGCCCTCGCAAATCCGCCGCTTCGGCCTGCGCACCGGCGATACCATCGACGGCCATATCCGCAGCCCCAAGGAAGGCGAGCGTTATTTCGCCTTGCTCAAGGTCAATTCGCTCAACTTCGAAGATCCCGAAAAGGCCCGCCACAAGGTCAATTTCGACAATCTGACGCCGCTCTATCCCGACGAATGGCTGAAGATGGAATTCGAGGATCCGACCAAGAAGGATCTCTCCGCTCGCGTCATCGACATTGTCGCGCCTGTCGGCAAGGGCCAGCGCGCGCTGATCGTGTCGCCGCCGCGCACCGGCAAGACCGTGCTGTTGCAGAACATCGCGCACTCGATCACGCACAATCATCCGGAATGCTATCTGATCGTGCTGCTGATCGACGAGCGGCCGGAAGAAGTCACCGACATGCAGCGCTCGGTGAAGGGCGAGGTGGTGTCCTCGACCTTCGACGAGCCGGCGGTGCGTCACGTTCAAGTTGCGGAAATGGTGATCGAGAAAGCCAAGCGCCTGGTCGAACACGGCCGCGACGTGGTCATTCTGCTGGACTCGATCACCCGGCTCGGCCGCGCCTACAACACCGTTGTGCCCTCTTCGGGCAAGGTGCTCACCGGCGGCGTCGACGCCAACGCGCTGCAGCGGCCGAAGCGTTTCTTCGGCGCCGCGCGCAATATCGAGGAAGGTGGTTCGCTGACGATCATCGCCACGGCGCTGATCGATACCGGCAGCCGCATGGATGAAGTGATTTTCGAAGAATTCAAAGGCACCGGCAATTCGGAACTGATCCTCGACCGTAAAGTGGCCGACAAGCGCACCTTCCCGGCCATGGACATCACCCGTTCGGGCACACGCAAGGAAGAGCTTTTGGTGCCGCCGGATCAGCTCAAGAAGATGTACGTGCTGCGCCGCATTCTTAATCCAATGGGGACGATGGACGCCATCGACTTCCTGCTCGACAAGTTGCGCAACACCAAGAACAACGGCGAATTCTTCGACTCGATGAATACCTAAGCCGTCGCGTCGCGATTGGAGTACTCACCCGTGTGTCGGGATTTTTGCACTGATCGCGGCGGGCGCAACGCGCTTTAAGTCGAGCGCGAGATCGGGGTCGACGAAGCACATTCCGCCCTTACCGACGGCGCTTTCGCATTGATCCGCGGTGGTATAGCCGCATTCGATCACGGCGTTCTCGTGTGTGGCGTAGCCGCACCACTGGTCGGCCCGCGCGCCGGTTGCCGACAGCGCGGTCAGGGCAGCCGCCAAAGCGACAGGGGCAAAGGCGATCCCATAGTGGATCCTCATCTTTCGGTTCTCCGTTCCTACGCCCCGGCATTCATAAAGCACAAAACGTGCCCGAATTGAGCTGAGCGTCAAGTATGTCGCACCGCATCAATGGCCGCAGTGAGGCTGCCGGGATCGGTTAGCGGTAGCGAGCAGGTCTCACCAACGCAGACGAAGGCCTGCGGCTCCGTTGCTGCGGCGATTTTCTCCCGCGCAGGATGCGTGCTGCCAAGCGCGTCTGGTGTGGCCGCGTGCAACACGATGCGCTCGAGCGGCGACAGCCGCCGGGCCGCGGCGAGCAAAACCTCCGCCGGCGCGCCCTGCCCGGTCACCACGATTTCCGCGCTGCGCAGCCGCAGATCGACGGCGTTAAGCAGCGCCATGTGCATGTAGAGATTTTCCGCCGCGAGCGGCGCGATGGCGGCGATGAGCCGGTCGGCCTTGCCGCGCCAGGTATCGTCGCCCGCCAACACCGCGAGCCGGATCAGGTTGTGCGCGGCGACCGCGTTGTGGTTGGGCGTCGCTTCGTCGGCCGTCGAGACGGGACGGATGACCAGACCTTCCGCGTCGGCGGCGGTGAGATAATAGGTTCCGGTCTCGGCGTTGGCGTAATCGCGATCGAGCGCGTGTTGCCACGCGAGCGCGCGATCAAGGTATGCACGCTGCCCGGTCGCTTCGTACAGCGCCAGCGCGGCGCGGATCATGGCGGCAAAGTCCGAAGCAAGGCCTGGGAAGGTAAGCTTGCCTTCGCGCCAGGAATGGCCGAGCCGGTCACCGCGGCTCATAGCGCCCGCGACAAAATCGTAGCCGCGCGCCGCCATGTCGATCCAGGACGGCTCGTCGAGCATCAGCCCGGCATTGACCAGCGCGGCAATCATCAGCCCGTTCCAGTCGGCCAGCACCTTGTCGTCGAGACCGGGGCGCACACGCGTTGCACGCACCGCGAGGAGGTTCTCGCGCAAGACGGCAAGCCGCGCCTCGTCGGCGTCGCTGCGCGGCAGGGGCTTTAATCGATTGAGGATGTTGTGGCCCTCGAAATTGCCGGCCGGCGTGACGTCGTAATGGCGCGCGAAAAACTCGCCGTCTTCGATGCCGAGATGGGCGATCACATCTTCATAGGACCAGACGTAGAATTTCCCCTCCTCGCCTTCGGAATCGGCGTCGAGCGAAGCCGAGAAGGCACCCTCCCCCGTCGTCATTTCGCGCTGCAGCCAAGTCACTGTCTCGTAAGCGCGCCGGCGGTAAAGCGGTTTGCCGCTATGCTGATGGGCAATCGCCAGGAGCTCCAGAAGCTGCGCATTGTCGTAGAGCATCTTTTCGAAATGCGGCACGAGCCAGCGCTCGTCGACCGAGTAGCGCGAAAAGCCGCCGCCGAGATGATCGTAGATGCCGCCCTCGCAGATATGGTGCAGCGTAATGTCGACCGCCGCGAAGTAGCGCGGCTCGCCGGTGCGAAGCCCGCCGCGCCACAACAGTTCGAACAGAGCGGCTTGCGGGAATTTTGGCGCACCGCGAGTGCCGCCGTTGACCGGATCGATGATGCCGCCGAGTTGGCGGGCGGCATTGTCGAGTTCGGCAATGCCGATGGTGGCGCTGCCGGCGGGCCGCGCCGTTGCAGCGAGGCGTTCCATCAGCGCAGCGCGGTTTTGCTCGATCTTTTGCGGTTCGTCGTGAAATAGCCGCGCGAGCTCGCGCAGCACGTCGATAAAGGCCGGCTTGCCGTAACGCGAGGTTTTGGGAAAATACGTGCCGCCCCAGATCGGCTCGCCGTCCGGCGTCAAAAACATGGTCAGCGGCCAGCCGCCGTGCTCGCCGAGATGATGCAGCGCTGCCATGTAGATCTGGTCGATGTCGGGGCGCTCTTCGCGATCGACTTTGATGTTGACGAAGAGATCGTTCATGACGGCCGCGGTGCCGTCGTCCTCAAAACTCTCATGCGCCATGACGTGGCACCAGTGACAGGCCGCATAGCCGACCGAAAGTAAGATCGGCCGGTTGCTGCGCTTGGCCTCGGCTAAGGCTTGCGGCCCCCAGGCCCACCAATCGACCGGATTGTACCGGTGCTGAAGGAGATACGGGCTCGTCTCGTTGGCGAGGCGGTTTTGCTGCGCAGTGGACGCTTGCGGCGGCGTTGACATGGCCGCACCGTAGCAAGTAGCCCGCGTGGGGCGAAGCGCCGCCGCACCATCGAAACTTCAACAGAACGCGATGCCTGATCGCTCCATCATCTTCGCTTTATCGTCGGGCCGGCCGCCGGCGGCGATTGCGGTGGTGCGCGTGTCCGGTCCAGCGGCAGGTGGCGCGCTGGAAAGGCTCACCGGCCGCGTGCCCGCGCCGCGCCAGGCTGCGCTGGTGCGCGTGCGCGATCCGGCAACAGGCGAGGCCATCGACGAGGCACTGGCGCTGTGGTTTCCGGCGCCGCACAGCGAGACCGGCGAGGACGTGGCCGAGCTGCAGCTTCACGGCGGCCATGCGGTGATCGCCGCCGTGCTCGATGCACTGGGCAAGATCGAAGGTTGCCGCGTCGCCGAGCCGGGCGAGTTTACGCGCCGCGCGTTTGAGAATGGCCGGCTCGATCTCACGGAAGTCGAGGGGCTCGCGGATTTGATCGCCGCGGAAACGCCGGCGCAGCGCCGTCAGGCGTTCCGGCAGCTCAAGGGCCTGATTGGCGACCGTGCGGAAGCTTGGAGGCGGCGGTTGATCGAAGCGCTGGCGCTGGTTGAAGCCCGCATCGATTTTTCGGACGAAGCCGATGTGCCGGAGGATTTGATCGGTCCCGCAGTTCATGCTGTGCAGCAATTGCGTGACGAGATTGCAGCAACGGTTGCCGACGGGCATCGTGGCGAGCGTTTGCGCGATGGGCTTGTCGTCGCCATTGCGGGGCCGCCCAATGCCGGGAAGTCGACGTTGTTAAATCGGCTGGCGCGGCGCGAGGCGGCGATCGTGTCGCCGTTCGCCGGCACCACGCGCGATATTATCGAAGTGCATCTCGATCTGGATGGCTATCCAGTGACGCTGCTCGACACGGCCGGTATTCGCGAAAGCGCTGAAGCGGTCGAGCAAGAGGGTGTGCGCCGCGCCCGCGAGCGCGCAGCGTCGGCTGATCTGGTGCTGTGGGTCACTGACGTATCGGCCGCCGGCGTAGCGCCGGACTTGCCAAAAGCCTCAGAGGTTTGGCTGGTGCGGAACAAGACCGATCTGGCTGTGGATAAGCCGGCTATAATAAATGAACTGCAATTCAGTTTTCTTATTTCAGCCAGCAAGGGGGATGGAATTGAGGCGCTGGCGAAGGCGTTAGCCCAATTTGCTCGCGATTACTTCTCCGGGGGCGAATCTGGGATCGTAACTCGCGCTCGTCATCGCCGGGCACTGGAGGAAACAGCTGGGGCGCTCGGCCGCGCCCTGGCGCAGGCTGCGGATGCCGGCAGGCGTGAAGAGCTGATCGCCGAGGAATTGCGCTCGGCCGCAACGACGCTGGGCCGTCTCACCGGGCGCGTCGATGTCGAAGATATTTTGGACGTGATCTTCCGCGACTTCTGTATTGGTAAATGATTGGTCAACGATCTGGCGGCACTGTTTCACGTGAAACACAGCTCGACCGCCGTTACAGCCTTGGTTAGAACGGGCGCGATTTCTGGAGATTGCGATGGACGGCCGCTTCGATGTGATTGTCGTTGGGGGTGGCCATGCCGGCTGTGAGGCGGCGGCCGCGGCCGCGCGGATTGGCGCGCGAACTGCACTGGTCACGCAACGCTTCGCAACGATCGGCGCGATGTCCTGCAATCCGTCGATCGGCGGTCTCGGCAAGGGCCACCTGGTCCGCGAGATCGATGCACTCGATGGTCTGATGGGCCGCGTGGCGGATGCGGCCGGCATCCAATTCCGGGTACTCAACCGCCGCAAGGGGCCGGCGGTGCGCGGCCCGCGTGCCCAGGCCGATCGAAAACTCTACGCGGCGGCGATGCAGACTGCGATCCGGCAGAGCGCCAATCTGAGCGTCATTGAAGGCGAGGTGGACGATCTTCTCGGCGATAGGCAAGTGCAGGGCGTGCGCCTGGCGGATGGCCGCGAATTCAGGGCCGCCGCCGTGGTGCTGACCACCGGCACATTCCTGCGTGGGCTGATCCATATCGGCGAGCGGCAAATCCCGGCCGGCCGGGTTGGCGAGGCCCCGGCCATGGGGCTGTCGGGCACGCTTGAACGGGCTGGCTTTATGCTCGGACGTCTCAAGACCGGCACACCGCCCCGGCTCGACGGCTCGACGATCGACTGGCCGGCGCTGGAAATGCAGCCCGGCGACGATCCGCCGGAACCGTTCTCCGTGCTTACCGAGCGCATCGGCAATCCGCAGATCCAATGCGGCATCACCCGTACGACGCCGGCCACCCACGACGTCATCCGCGCCAACGTCCATCGCTCACCGATGTATTCCGGCCAGATCAAAAGCCGCGGGCCGCGTTACTGCCCGTCCATCGAGGACAAGATCGTGCGCTTCGGCGAGCGCGACGGGCATCAGATTTTCCTCGAGCCGGAGGGCCTCGACGACACTACGGTCTATCCAAACGGTATCTCGACGTCGTTGCCAGAGGACGTGCAGGCAGCGATTGTGGTCTCAATTCCCGGTCTCGAACGGGCCCGGATAATCCGGCCCGGCTATGCCATCGAATATGACCATGTCGACCCGCGCGAATTGCTGCCAACCCTCGAAACCAAGCGTTTGACGGGGCTTTTCCTGGCCGGCCAGATCAACGGCACCACCGGCTACGAAGAAGCCGCCGCTCTGGGCCTGGTTGCGGGCCTTAACGCGGCAGCGCGGGCAGGGGGCGCCGCACCGATCGTGTTCGATCGCGCCGAAGGCTATCTCGGGGTCATGATCGATGACCTGGTCACGCGCGGAGTCAGCGAGCCCTATCGCATGTTCACCTCGCGCGCCGAATACCGGCTCACGCTGCGCGCCGACAATGCAGATCAACGGCTGACCGGTAGAGGCATCGCGCTCGGTTGCGTTGGCGCTGAGCGGACGCAGAAACATCAGGCCAAGATGGCTGCGCTCACCGCGGCGCGAACGACGGCGAGCGCCCTGACCGTGACGCCGAACGAGGCGGCCCAGCGCGGCCTTTCGCTGCGCAAGGACGGCCAGCGGCGGTCGGCTTTCGAGCTTCTGTCCCATCCGGATATCGGGCTCGACGATCTAGTGCCGATCTGGCCGAGTTTGGGCGAAATGGATCGCACTATCGCGGCGCAGCTCGAGATCGAGGCGAAATACCATGTCTATCTGAGCCGCCAGGCCGCCGACGTAGAGTCCTATAGGCGTGACGAAAGCCTCGTGCTTACAGACGATATCGACTATTCGTCGCTCCGCGGCCTTTCCAACGAGGCCCGCCACAAGCTGCAGGCGCACCGGCCGCGCACCATCGGGCATGCCGGCCGGATCGATGGCATCACGCCGGCCGCCCTGACGCTGCTGGTGGCGTATCTGCGCCGCCAGCACCGCAGGCCGGCCAGCGCGAACAAGTCAGCCAGTGGCACGGCCTGATCTCGCCAGCGACCGAGCCAAGGCGCTGGCGCTGACGCCTGTTTCACGTGAAACAGTGGCCCGGCTGGACCGTTTCGTCACCGTTCTCACGCAATGGCAGAGCCACACCAATCTGGTTGCGCCATCGACGGAATCGATCTTGTGGACCCGCCATATCGCCGATTCCCTGCAGCTTCTCGGTTTGGCTCCGGAGGCACGGGTCTGGGTCGATCTCGGCTCCGGCGGTGGATTTCCCGGTCTGGTGATTGCCTGCGCGCTCGTGGAAAAGCCTGGAAGCCGGCCCGCTCAGGTTCATCTGGTGGAAAGCAACACCAAGAAAGCCGCTTTCCTGCGCGAAGCAGCGCGGGCTGCCGGCGTGCCGGCCGAAATCCACGCTGTGAGAATCGCTGAGTTCGCGAAGCATGCGCGACCCAACATCGATATTGTCACTGCACGAGCACTCGCGCCGCTGCCAAAGTTGCTAACGGAGGCGTATCCTCTGTTGAAAACAGGTGCCAAAGGCTTGTTTCTCAAGGGGCAAGATGTTGGCTCTGAATTGACCGAGGCCACTAAATGTTGGAGCATCCAAGCTACTTTAGTGCCGAGTCGTACCGATCCTCGGTCTAGCATCGTTGTCGTAAATCACGTGGCGCCAAAGACCTAGCCAATTACAACCATTATCAACCCCCGGTTGATTTCTGCAACCTGAACTGAGAGCGCGATGACCGAAGATACCGAACCAACTCCTCGCGTGGTTCAGTTCGCCTCGCCCGACGGCATGCCGCACCTGCAGCCGGCAAAGCCGCCGCGGGTGCTTGCCGTCGCCAATCAAAAAGGCGGAGTTGGCAAAACCACGACCGCGATCAATCTCGGCACGGCGCTCGCTGCCATCGGCGAAGATGTTCTAATCGTCGATCTTGATCCGCAGGGTAACGCCTCGACCGGTCTCGGCATTGATCGCCGCAGCCGGCGCTATTCGACCTATGACGTGTTGACGGGGGAGGCGGCGCTGCGTGACGCCATCGTTCCGACCGCCGTTCCGCGCCTGCATCTGGCGCCCTCGACCCTCGATCTGACCGGACTTGAACTCGAGATCGGCCAGGCACGCGACCGCGCCTTTCGCCTGCGCAGCGCGCTCAACCCTCTGAACACGATCGGCGGCACCAAATTCAGCTACGTGCTGGTCGATTGTCCGCCATCGCTGAACTTGTTGACCGTCAACGCTATGGCGGCGGCGAACGCGATTCTGGTGCCGCTGCAATGCGAGTTCTTCGCCCTCGAAGGTCTATCGCAATTGCTCAAGACAGTGGAGACGGTGCGCGAGCAGCTCAATCCCAATCTCACCATCCACGGCATCGTGCTGACGATGTATGACGCGCGCAACAATCTGTCGGGGCAGGTCGTCGCCGACGTACGCGAATTCATGGGCTCGAAAGTCTACGACACGATCATTCCGCGCAACGTGCGGGTTTCCGAAGCGCCGTCCTACGGCAAACCGGTGCTGGTCTACGATCTCAAATGCAGCGGCAGCGAAGCCTATTTGCGGCTCGCCACCGAGATCATCCAGCGGGAAAAGCAACTGTGCGCCGGATGAGGTTCTTTGCGTGACTGAAGGTTTAGGAAAAACAGCGATGGCGGAAGATTCCTCGCGATCGCGCTTGGGCCGCGGGCTCGCCGCATTGATCGGCGAAGTCGCCAGCGAAAGCTCTTCAGTCGAGCGGGTGCGCGGCCAGCGGCGATTGCCGACCAGCGCCTTGCGGCCGAACGCGCGCAATCCACGCCGCACTTTTTCCAATGCCGCGCTCGATGAGCTGGTCGCGTCGCTGCGCGAGCGCGGCATCATTCAGCCGATCATAGCGCGACAGTTGCGCGGCGCCGTCGACGCTTACGAGATCATCGCCGGCGAACGCCGTTGGCGCGCCGCGCAGCGCGCCGGCCTGCATGAGGTGCCGGTCGTCATCATCGAAGCGACCGACGCCGAGGCGCTGCAAATCGCCATCGTCGAGAACGTGCAGCGCGCCGATCTCAATCCGCTGGAAGAGGCGAGCGGCTATCACGCCTTGGTCGAAGAATTCGGCCACAGCCAGGACGAGATTGCAAAAATCATCGGCAAGAGTCGCAGCCACGTCGCCAACACGCTGCGCCTTCTCAAATTGCCGGACACAGTCAAGGCCCACATTTACAACGGCGTGTTGAGCGCCGGCCACGCCCGCATGCTGGTCGGCCAGCCCAATGCCGAAGAGCTTGCCGCGGAAATCGTTGCGCGCGGGCTGAATGTCCGCCAGGTCGAATCCTTGGCGCGCGAGGCGGTGAACCGCGGCGCACAATCGCACCGGCGCACCCCGCTCGGCAAAGCCGACAAGAATGCCAATCTGGTCGCGCTGGAAAAGCGCATCTCCGACGCGCTCGGCCTTGTTGTCAGCATCGATCATCGCAGCCGCGGCGGCGTGCTCAGCATCCGCTATGGCAGCCTCGATCAGCTCGATGACGTGCTGCGGCGGTTGGAGAAGAAACGCTAGCGCGTTCAGCTCCGCCACAGGGCCTTGAAAGCCGCGCGTTTGGTCGGATCGTAGAGGCTCGGATAGTCGTAAATCAGTGGCTTTGTCGGCTCGATATGCAGCGTGGCGAAGACCGGCCCATTTTGTTCGAGGACGTGCGCCACCTGCTGCGTGAACGCGCCGAGATCGGCGAAATCGTAAACCGCCGCATAGCCGGCCGCGCGCGCCATACCGGCGAAATCCACCTTCGGCTGCGGGATCGGATGGCCACCATTGGCTTCGTAAGTGTTGTTCTGCGCAACAAAGTGGACCAGGTTTTTCGGAGTGGCCTCGGCGATCGTCACCAGGCAGCCGAGATTCATCAGGAGCGAGCCGTCGCCCTGCAGCACAACGACACGCTTGTCTGGACGGCCAAGCGCCAGCCCAAGCCCATGCGAGGAGTCCAGGCCCATGGCGCCGATCGAGGTGTAGTTGAGAACCCGCGGCGCAATCTCGACCCAATCGACCGCCGAACTATAAGTGGTGACCACCGCCTCGTCGGTGATGTGGCGCGCCAAAATCCGGAAACATTCGTCGCGCTTCATCATGACGGGCTCCGCCCGATCAGAAACGCGACGGGATGCGACTGCCGATAGGCTGCCTCGATGCCGGGCGCAATCTTGGCGACGTCGGCATCGACGGCGATGAGATGATGCGCGATGCCCATATCGTCGAGAATCGGCTCGACGATGCGCACACCGTAACGCGGCGATTCCCGCGGCGCGAAATCCGGATCGTGCTGCAATAGTCCCACCATCATGCAGATCGGTTGCTTGTACTCGACTGCGATGCCGCGGATGGCGTTGATCGAATCGAGAAGGCCGGTGTGCTGGATCAGGATCAGGGCGCGCCTGTCGCAATAGGACAGGCCGGAGGCGATGCCGACGCATTCGTCCTCCTTGCAGACGCGAAGGAGACGAAGCTCCTTGTCTTGCGCGATCGGCGCTAACAATCCCGAACTGGTGACGATGTCCGGGACGGAGAGAACGAATTCAATGCCGCTCGCCTTGATGGCCGCGATAATGGCGCCACCGCTGAGCGCGCGAGAACCGGTTCCGCTCCTTGCCGCCGCCATGCGCTTTCTCCCGATCCCTTCCAGGCGACCCACAGCCTAGACCGGACTTGGATTTGTCGAAATCGGCACGCAAAAAAGCCGGCCCCCCAGGCCGGCTTTTGCAACGCGCGAATGTTGCCGCGTTATTTGTGCGCGACCGCTGTTCCGTCGGTCCATGCATCGTGTGGCAGATAAGTATCCACAAGCCAGCCGCCGACGAACGGGACGATGCATTCGGCGACCCCGATATACATCTCGCGGGGCGTCAGCGGACGATTGAGAAGGAACGTGCCGACGAACGGATAGGCGACGGCGCAGGCAAATGTCGTCACACCATACGCGGCGCCCGCGGTCATGGGCCGGTGCGGCGGAGTGCCGTGCTTTTTGGTCAGGTAATAGCTAGAGACGGCAGTGCCGATTCCGATGCCAACGCCGCCGAAGAACAGATGGCAATCCTGCCCATGATTAAGCCAACTGAGAAAGCCGTTACTACAAGCCGGATTCGCGTCAGCCGCACGAGCCGCCTGAGGCTGCAACCCGATCACCAAGACCAAGGCCAGTGCGGCCAGAATTAAGCGCTTCATAGTCATAACTCCCCTCCCATACACCGCTCCCCCGGAAAAGGGCGCTGTATGGTTAACGCATCGTGAAGGAGCCGTTCCAGCCTGTCGAGCGCTCGATGTCGGCTCGGCGCATAATTCCTGGCTGCTGTGCTTATTTGGCAACCATTTATGGATTTATCCCCAGACCGCGCCGCAATCTCGAGGCAGGGCGGCGGCCACCGGCGGGATTCAATTCGCTCGGTCCGATAGGTGCTCTATTCTCCGGCGCCGGACCCGAATCGCCGCTCGATATAATCGACCACGATCTTTTGGAAGTCGGTGGCGACCGTCGGGCCGCGCAGCGTCATGGCCTTTTTGCCATCGATAAAAACCGGCGCTGTGGGTTGCTCGCCGGTACCGGGTAGCGAAATACCGATATCGGCATGCTTGGATTCGCCCGGCCCGTTGACGATGCAGCCCATCACCGCGACGTTGAGGCCTTCGACGCCGGGGTAACGCGTCTTCCACTCCGGCATCGAGTCGCGAATAAAACCCTGGATGCTCGACGCGAGCTCCTGGAACGTGGTCGAAGTGGTGCGGCCGCAGCCTGGGCAGGCGGCAACCAACGGCACGAAAGTGCGTAAGCCCACGGTCTGCAACAATTCCTGCGCCACTTTGACTTCGAGCGTGCGGTCGCCGTTCGGCTCGGGGGTGAGCGAGATCCGAATCGTATCGCCGATGCCCTGCTGCAGCAGGACGCCCATCGCAGCCGATGAGGCGACAATGCCCTTTGAGCCCATGCCGGCCTCGGTCAGACCGAGATGCAGGGCATAATCGCAGCGCCGCGCCAGTTCGGCATAAACTCCGATCAGATCCTGCACCGCCGACACTTTGGCCGACAGGATGATTTTGGAACGCGGCAGTCCGATTTCCTCCGCGCGCTCCGCCGACAGCAGCGCCGATTGGACCATGGCCTCGCGCGTTACGTCGCGGGCATCGACCGGCGTGTTGGAACGCGCGTTCTGGTCCATGAGGTGGGTGAGCAGTTCCTGATCGAGCGAACCCCAATTGGCGCCGATGCGCACCGGCTTGTTGTGGCGAATCGCGGTCTCGACGATGGCGCCGAACTGCCGGTCCTTCTTTTCCTTGAAGCCGACATTGCCGGGATTGATGCGATACTTATCCAGCGCCTCGGCGCAGGCCGGATGATCGGCCAGAAGCTTGTGGCCGATATAGTGGAAGTCGCCGACGATCGGCACGTCGACATTCATCGTGCGAAGCTTGTCCTTGATGTGCGGCACCGCGGCCGCCGCCTCGTCGCGATCGACGGTGATGCGTACGATCTCCGAACCGGCGCGCGCCAGAGCCGCGACCTGTTTCGCGGTGCCCTCGACATCGGCGGTGTCGGTATTGGTCATCGACTGCACCACGACGGGCGCGCCGCCGCCGACGGTCACATTGCCGACCTTGACCGCAATGGTCTGATGCCTGTCCGCGGGGCCGGAAAATTCCATCATGGAGTCAATCCCTTAGATATCGCGCCCAACCAGCCCCAAAACCGGGACGGCCAGAATACCAAGCATATAGCGCCAACGAAGCCGGTTGACGAGGAGGAGGCCGGCTACCACGCATATGACGTGGATCGCGAAAATATCATCAGTCGCGGCAATGCGAACAAATGCCGGCGATTTCGATCAACGGACTTTTGGGGGAAAAGCCCGCCGCGCGCGACGACGCCTTGAGCGCTTCCGCGGCCGCACCGCCCGGCGCCTCGCCGACCGCGCCGCAGCGCTCGCAGATCAGGAACACGACGAGATCGCCGCTGTCGTGATTATGCACGCAAGCGACAAAAGCATTGCGGCTCTCGATGCGATGGACGAGACCGTTGTCGCGCAGGAAATCAAGCGCGCGATAGATCGTGATCGGCGCCGGCCGATTGTTGCCGGCCAGGCGCTCGATAATTTCGTAGGCACCGAGCGGCTTGTGGCTCGCCAACAGCGTTTCAAGTACCCGGCGGCGCATTGGCGTCAGCCGTTGCGCGCGGGCTTCGCATTGCGCTTCCGCATGCGCGATGGCGGCGCTGGCGCAGCGCTCATGATCGTGGTCGGGCGCCGGGAAAATCGCGCGCGGCATGCTCGTCATTGCTCGGTCATTCTCACGGTTCAGTGTTTGCCCCGCTTTGGTCCTTGGCCGGCAGTGTAGCCGATTGCCAAGCCTCGCGAAAACGTGACGGGTCGCCCGATTTTTATGTTGCGCCGCAATAAGAAGCACCCCACATTTCCGCCGGCTCGCCAAAGTGCAATCATTCGGCGCCGTTCCGCGCCGCCTCGTCATCAAATTGGGGGTTGTTATGTTGAAAGGTAAGTCCGCCCTGGTGACCGGCTCGACTTCGGGCATCGGTCTGGCAATGGCGCGCGCGCTCGCCGCGCAAGGCGCCAATCTCACGATCAACGGATTTGGCGACAAGGCCGCGATCGAAAAGGAACGCAGCAACATCGAGAAGGATTTTGGCGTCAAGGCCGCCTATTCGCCCGCCGACATGACCAAGCCGGATGAGATCGTCGCCATGATCAAGACGGCGGAACAGACTTTCGGCACGCTCGACGTCCTCATCAACAATGCCGGGATTCAGCATGTCGCGCCGATCGAGGAATTTCCGGTCGATCAATGGAATCTGATTATCGCGATCAACCTGGTGTCGGCGTTTCACACCATCCGCACCGCGGTGCCGGGCATGAAAGCGCGCAAATGGGGCCGCATCATCAATACGGCATCGGCGCATTCGCTGGTCGCCTCGCCGTTCAAGAGCGCTTATGTGACGGCCAAGCACGGACTTGCCGGCCTTTCCAAGACCGTCGCGCTTGAGACCGCGACCTTCGGCATCACCTGCAATTGCATCAGCCCCGGCTATGTGTGGACACCGCTGGTCGAGAAGCAAATTCCCGACACCGCCAAAGCGCGCGGCATGACCGAGGAGCAGGTCAAGCGGGACGTGATCCTCGCGGCCCAGCCGACCAAAGAATTCGTCACCGTCGAGGAAGTGGCGGATCTCGCAGTCTATCTTTGCTCCGATTCCGCGCGATCGATCACTGGAGCTAATCTCTCGATCGACGGCGGCTGGACGGCGGAATGATCTTTGGCCAATTGCATTACGGTGCAATCTACGGCCGCGCTACGCGGGCTTGATCGCGCGGCCGCATCGCCATGAAAAAATCCTCAACGCGCTGTTGCCTGGGCGCTCGGCTGCGGCGGGCTCGGTAAAGACCAAGCGCATCAATCTGGCGCTGCAAGGCGGCGGCGCGCACGGCGCCTTTACTTGGGGCGTGCTGGAACAGATTCTGGGTGACGAACGGCTCACCATCGAGGGGATTTCCGGCTCGTCGGCGGGTGCCATCAACGCCGTGATGCTGGCCGACGGTCTTGCCCGCGGCGGGCGCGAGGAAGCGAAGAAACGGCTGGCCGATTTCTGGCGGTCGGCATCGAGCACCGGCAATCTGCCGGTGCTGCAGCGCGAGGTGGTGCAGCGGCTGTTATCGTTCACGCCGCTCGAGGGCGCGCCGGTGCAGGCCTGGCTCAACGTATTGTCGCGCTATTTTTCGCCCTATGACGTCAATCCGCTCAACATCAATCCGCTGAAGGATTTGATCGAGCGTTTTGTCGATTTCGAAAAGCTGCACGCCGATACCGATTTGCAATTGTTTATCTCGGCGACCAATGTGCAGACCGGCCGCGTGCGCGTCTTCTCGCGCGACAAGATCACGGCCGATGCCGTCATGGCGTCGGCCTGTTTGCCCACCATGTTCCGCGCGGTGGAGATCGACGGCGTGCCCTATTGGGATGGCGGGTATCTCGGCAATCCGGTGATCTTTCCGTTTTTCGGAACCACCACGACCGAGGACGTCGTGGTGGTCCAGATCAATCCGCTGGAGCGGCACAAGACGCCGACCTCTTCCAGCAAGATCATGAACCGCATCAACGAGATTACGTTCAATTCGTCGCTGCTTGGCGAATACCGCGCCATCGAATTCGTCGCTCGCTTGATCGATCAGAATCGGCTGCCGCGCGGCATCGGACCGGGACAATATCGCCGTATCAACGTTCATCGCATCGTGCTCGACCCGTTCGGCACCCATTTCGAAGCCATCAGCAAGCTTTCGACCGATTACGATTTCTTCGACATGCTGCATCTCAGCGGCATGCGCGCGGCGCGGCGTTTTTTGGACGAGCATTTCGACGATATCGGCGTGAAAAGCACCGTCGATTTGCGGGCGGAGGCGCAGGCCGAGTGGGCGTGATAATTTCCCGCCTGTGTCAGATCAGCCGCCGCTCCTCGCCGCCGCAATAGGGCCCACCCGGCTCGAAGTTAGCATCGCCGACATCACGACGCTTGTGGTCGATGCCATCGTCAACGCCGCGAACCGAAGTTTACTGGGCGGCGGCGGGGTCGATGGCGCGATCCATCGCGCGGCCCGGCCGCAATTGCGCGCCGAGTGCCAAACACTCGGCGGCTGCGACCCCGGCGAAGCCAAGATCACGCCGGGCTACCGGCTGCCGGCGAAGCACGTCATCCATGCCGTCGGTCCGGTGTGGAACGGCGACGGTGCCCGTGAAGCGGAACTGCTGGCGTCCTGCTACCGGACGGCGCTCGGTCTGGCCGCCGCGCATCGCCTGACCTCGATCGCATTTCCGGCGATCTCAACCGGCGTCTATCGCTTTCCCGCCGATCACGGCGCCCGCATTGCGGTCGGGACCGTCGCGGCGGAACTGGCGGGTGCGCGCCGTGGCATCGAGCGCGTGGTGTTCTGCTGCTTCGCGCAGGCCTCAGCCGATCATCACCTGACCGCTTTCGCCGAGCTCGGGCTGGCCTGAGGCGGCAGATTCCGGCGACGACAATGCGAGCCTCGCAACACAGCGTTGCGGACTTTTCGTACCTAAAATATCATAAGGTAGCTTATATTGTGCCTGCAAACCTGGGTTAGGAAAGCCATGCCCCCGCGCACGTTAAATCGCGAATGTGCTATTATCCTCAAAGATGTAGCTAGAATGATCCGAACCTATGCGGATCACAAAGCCAGTGAAACCGGCATCACCTATGCGCAGTGGGTGGTGTTGGCGAGGCTCGACCGCTTCGAGGGGCTCAAGCAGTCGGAATTGGCCGAAATGCTCGACTTGCAGCCGATCTCGCTCACCCGCCTGCTCGACCGGCTGTGCGATGCCGGGATGATCGAGCGGCGTTCCGATCCGAGCGACCGGCGCGCCAAACGCCTCTATCTGACGCCCGCGTCAAAGCCGATAATCGAGCGCCTGGGCGATCTCGGGGAGGAATTGATGGCGACGGCGCTCGCGGGCGTCGAGCGCGAGGCCGTTGAAAAGATGGTCGCGCAGCTTGCGATCATCAAAGAGAACCTGCGCCAGGCGATTCAGCAGAAGAACGCCGCCGCCGCCGATGCCGAAGAGGAACAGCGTTATGGCTGAGCGGGCGCTCAAACCCGTACCGCCCGAGCGCGGCGAGACGCCCGGAGTCCGCGAGGCGCCGCCGGTCGCGCCGGCGCAGCCTGCGTCAGACAGGCGCGCGCCGTTTGGCGGCATGAAAGCATTGCCGGTCGACCGCAAGCGGCTGACGCGCTGGGGCTTGTTCGGACTGTTGCCGCTCGCGCTTCTGATCGGCGGCATCTGGTACGTCACCGGCGGCCGGATCATGTCGACCGACAACGCCTATGTGAATGCCGAAACGGTCGGCACCTCGACCGATGTCGCCGGTATCGTCAAGGAAGTGGACGTTACCGAAAATCAGTACGTCGAGGTCGGACAGGTTCTCTATCGCCTCGATCCCCTGCAGTTCCAGATCGCGCTCGACAATGCCAAGGCCAACCTTGCGCAAGCGGCGTTGACCATCAACTCGATGAAGGAAGATTACAAACGAATGCTGAGCGACGTCGCCGCGCAGCAGGCGCAGGCCGATCTCGATCAGATCAATTACAATCGCGCCGTCATGCTTTTGAACACCAATACCGTTCCGCAGTCCAACTACGATCAAGCCAAAGCCAATCTCGACTCCGACAAAGCCAAGCTCGAGTTGCTCCGTCAGCAATCCGCCGTGCAACTGGCGAAGCTTGGCGGCAATGCCGACATCGCGACGGATGAGCACCCGCAATATTTGCAGGTGGACGCCCAGGTCGCCGAGGCGCAGCGCGAACTCGATCACACCGTCATCAAGGCGCCGTTTGGCGGCATCGTCACCAACGTGCCGGCGATCACGCCCGGCAAATACCTCGCGGCATCGACGACCGCCTTCTACCTGGTCGACACGGATCACGTCTGGGTCGACGCCAACCCGAAAGAGACGGAGTTGACCTATGTGCGGCCGGGGCAGCCGGTCACGGTGACGGTCGACACTTATCCGAACGTGGAATGGCACGGCACCGTCGAGAGCATCAGCCCGGCGGCGGCGCAGCAATTCTCGTTGCTGCCGGCGCAGAACACCAGCGGCAATTGGGTGAAAGTCGTGCAGCGCGTGCCGATGCGCGTACGCGTCGATATCAGCGACAAGACTAAACCCCCACTGCGCGCCGGCATGAGCGTCGAAGCCGATGTCGACACCGGTCACGCGCGCGGCTTTAGCTTTGGCTGGTGAACGTCATGGCTACTGCGCCAGGCAAGGCAGATGGCGGCAATCGCGCGGCGATTACCGTCTGCGTCATTCTCGCCACTCTGATGCAGGCGCTCGACACCACGATCGCCAATGTCGCGCTGCCCTATATGCAAGGCAGCGTCTCAGCGAGCCAGGACGAAATCGACTGGGTGCTGACCTCTTACATCGTCGCCGCGGCGATCATGACACCGACGACCGGCTACCTCGCCGGACGATTTGGCCTAAAACAGCTTTTCCTCGGCTCCGTAGCCGGGTTCACCGCCGCCTCGATGCTGTGCGGCATGGCGCAGACGTTGACTCAAATCGTGCTGTTCCGGACGCTGCAAGGCGTGTTCGGCGCGGCGCTGGTTCCGCTGTCGCAGACGGTGTTGCTTAACATCAATCCCAGGGAGCGGCAGGGATCGGCCATGGCGCTCTGGGGCGTCGCGGTGATGGCCGGGCCGGTTCTCGGCCCGGTGCTGGGCGGCTGGCTGACGGCAAATTACTCGTGGCGTTACGTCTTTTACATCAACCTGCCGATCGGCATCCTGTGCCTGCTCGGCATGGTCGCCTTTTTGTCCGAAACGTCACGCAACAGGGCGGCCAAGCTTGATTGGTTCGGCTTTTGCACTTTGGGTCTCGCTTTGGGCGCGTTGCAACTCATGATCGACCGCGGCGAGGAGCTCGACTGGTTCAGCTCCGGCGAAATCTGCATCGAGGCTCTGGTCGCGGCGTCCGCTTTCTATTTATTCCTGGTGCACACCTTCACCGCCGAACAGCCTTTTGTCCGGCCGTCATTGTTTCGCGACCGCAACTTCACCGCCGGCATGGTCTTCGTCACCATCGTCGGTCTGACTTATTACGCCTCGCTGGCGCTGCAGCCGCCGTTCTTGCAGGACCTCATGAACTATCCGGTTGTCACCGCCGGCTTTGTCATGGGTCCACGCGGCATCGGTACGATGGGCGCCATGCTGGTGGTGGGGCGGCTGATCGGGCGCGTCGATATTCGTTTGTTGCTTGGCTTCGGGCTGACCATTACCGCGTGGTCGTTCTACGCAATGACTGGCTGGACGCCGGATATCTCGCAATTCACGATTGTCAGCGTCGGCGTCGTCCAGGGCATCGGGCTCGGCTTCCTGTTTGTGCCGCTGAGCGTGGTGACGCTGTCGACTTTGTCATCGGACCAGCGAGCGGAAGGCGCGGGCCTCTATAGCCTGTCGCGCAATATCGGTTCCAGCGTGGGCATCTCGGTGGTGGCCGCGCTGTTGACCCGCAATACGCAGATCAATCACGCCGAGATAGCGCAGCACGTCACGGCGGTGAACCGGATCTTCGACAATCCGGTCATCGAGCGGTTCTGGAATCCGGTTACCGCCGCCGGACGCGCCGCGCTTGACGCCATGATCACCGACCAGGCGCAAATCATCGCCTATATCGACGATTACAAGCTGTTGATGATCGCCACGCTTGCCGCGCTGCCGCTGCTTATTGTCTTCAAGCAGGCAAGCGCCGGGGGCGGCCAAGGTCACGCGGTCGTGGTTGACTGATAAATTTGCTATTGCTTGGCGGCATATCGCTTGGGGAGCGACGATGGCCGGCTTCAGCAGAATCCTGCTTTGCTACGATTCGACGCGCGAAGGGCGCCGGGCGCTGATCGAGGGCGCCGAACTCGCCCAGAAACTCGGCGCCGAAACCCATCTTCTGGCCATCGCGCCGACCCTTGTCGGCAATACGTTGGTGGATATGCCATCGGCGGTGGTGCTGGCGGATGAAGAGCAGGCCATCAAGGAAGTGCTCCACGAAGGCGTCGAGCGCCTGCGCGCCCGCGGGCTGGTCGCGACCGGTCACTTGGCGTTCGGCCGGGCGATCGAGCACATCCCGGCGGTGGCGCGGGATTTGGGCGTCGACCTGATCGTTATCGGACACCGGCCAACCGGGACGCTCGAGCGCTGGTGGGCCGACCCCGGCCACGGCCAGCTCCTCGACTACGTCGATTGCAGCATTCTGGTTTCGATCGATCCGACCGACCCGGACGCAACGCCCCAGACCATGATCCGATTTGAATGAATCGGATCATGGTCTGGGATCTCGTTTCAGCATGATCTTTTCCGAAAACCGGTGTCCACTTTTCGGGATCATGCTGTAAACAAAACGGGCGGCGCTTGTGGCGCCGCCCGTCGTGTCTATTCCTGCAATTTACTCAGGCGAGGTCGAAGCGGTCCAGGCTCATCACCTTGGCCCACGCTGCCACGAAGTCCTTCACAAACTTCTCCTTCGAGTCCGCGCACGCATAGACCTCCGCGAAGGCGCGGAGCTGCGAGTGCGAACCGAAGATCAGGTCGACGCGGGTGCCGGTCCACTTGACCGACTTCGTCTTGCGGTCGCGGCCTTCGTACAGGTCGTCGCCAGCCGGGGACCATTCCGTGCTCATGTCGAGCAGGTTGACGAAGAAGTCGTTCGTCAGCGTCCCGATCTTTTTGGTGAAGACGCCGTGCTTGGACTGTCCGGCATTGGCGCCGAGCACGCGCAGGCCACCGACGAGGGCCGTCATCTCCGGCGCCGTCAGCCGCAGCAGTTGCGCCCGATCCACCAACGCTTCTTCAGGCGCCATGAACTGAAGCTTCTCGCTGTTGGTGTAGTTACGGAAGCCATCGGCACGCGGTTCGAGCGGCGCGAAGCTATCAACGTCGGTCTGATCCTGCGACGCGTCCGTGCGGCCGGGTGTGAAGGGGACCTTCGCGCCGACGCCGGCGGCCTTCGCGGCTTTCTCCACCGCGGCGGCGCCGCCGAGAACGATCAGGTCAGCAAGTGAGACCTTCTTGCCACCCTTGCCCGCGTTGAACGCCTGCTGGATAGCCTCAAGCTTCTTGAGCACTTTCGCCAGCTCAGTAGGATCGTTCACGTCCCAATCCTTCTGGGGGCTGAGACAAATACGCGCACCGTTCGCGCCGCCGCGCTTGTCCGAACCACGGAACGTCGAGGCCGATGCCCAGGCGGTCGAGACCAGTTGCGACACTGACAGACCGCCCGCGAGGATCTTCTGCTTCAAGGCCGCGATGTCCTTGTCATTGATCAGCTTGCGATCGGCCGCCGGGATCGGATCCTGCCAGATCAGCGTTTCCTTCGGGACGAGCGGGCCGAGATAGCGTGCGCGCGGACCCATGTCGCGGTGCGTGAGCTTGAACCACGCACGCGCGAACGCGTCCGCGAACTGTTCCGGGTGCTCGTAGAAGCGCCGAGAGATCTTCTCGTAGGCCGGGTCGAGCCGCAGCGAGAGGTCCGTCGTCAGCATGGTCGGCACATGCTTCTTCGACTTGTCGAAGGCGTCCGGAATGTCGGCTTGCGCGCCTTTCGCCTGCCACTGTTTTGCGCCGGCTGGGCTCTGCGTCAGCTCCCATTCGTACTTGAACAGGTTGTCGAAGAAGTGGTTGCTCCACTTCGTCGGCGTCTGCGTCCAGGTGACTTCGGGGCCGCCGGTGATGGCGTCGGCGCCGATGCCGGTGCCGTGCTTGCTCTTCCAGCCGAGGCCCTGATTCTCGATGGCGGCGCCTTCCGGCTCCGGACCAATGAGCGACGGATCGCCCGCGCCGTGCGTCTTGCCGAAGGTGTGGCCGCCTGCGATCAGCGCAACGGTCTCTTCGTCGTTCATTGCCATGCGGAAGAACGTCTCGCGGATGTCCTTGGCCGCCGCGACCGGGTCCGGATTGCCGTTCGGCCCTTCCGGGTTCACGTAGATGAGGCCCATCTGGACGGCGCCGAGCGGTTCCGCGAGCTGGCGTTCGCCGCTGTAGCGTTCGTCGCCGAGCCACGAACCTTCGGGGCCCCAGAAGAGTTCTTCCGGCTCCCAAACGTCGGCGCGGCCGCCGGCGAACCCGAACGTCTTGAAGCCCATCGAACTCGAGCGCGACGTTGCCGACGAGAACCAGCAGGTCGGCCCACGAGATTTTCTTGCCGTACTTCTGCTTGATCGGCCAGAGGAGACGGCGCGCCTTGTCGAGGTTTGCGTTATCCGGCCAGGAATTGAGCGGTGCGAACCGCTGCTGGCCGGTGCCGGCCCCGCCGCGGCCGTCGGTGATGCGGTAGGTGCCCGCCGCATGCCAGGCCATGCGGATGAAGAGGCCACCATAATGACCGAAGTCGGCCGGCCACCAAGGCTGTGAATTCGTCATCAAGGCGCGCAAATCCTTGATCAGCGCCTTGAGATCGAGAGTCTTGAACTCCTTGGCATAGTTGAACGCTTCGCCCATCGGATCGGACAGGTCGGAGTTCCGATGGAGGACCCCAACGTCCAATGTTTTCGGCCACCAGTCGCGGTTCGTGTGTCCGCGGGTGTCCGTGAACGGGCACTTGCCTGCGCTCTTGTCATCGGTCTTTGCGTCCATTTTTCTCTCCCGGGGTGTTATGGGGCCGAGCCATCATGCGCTCGCGTTTGGATCAGGTCTAATCGTATTGACTACGCGCATCGATAAGAATTACTGATTACGCATGGTGACCCTGCGTCAGTTGCGTTATCTGCAAGCACTTGTCCGGCATCGGCATTTCGGCCGTGCCGCGGAAGCCTGCTCGGTCACACAGCCGGCGCTGTCGATGCAAATCCGCGATCTCGAAAAAGAGCTTGGCATCGAGCTGATCGAACGACGCCCGGGCGAAATGGCGCTCACCGAAGCCGGCATCGAAGTGGCGCGCCGCGGCGAGCGCGTGCTTGGTGCCGTCCGCGACCTCGTGGACTTTGCCCGCCATCGCGGGCGCGTCCTTTCCGGACGGCTCAAGCTCGGCATCATACCGACGCTGGCGCCCTATGTGCTGCCCAAAGTTTTGCCGGCTCTGCAGGCAAGTCACCCGGATCTGGTAATCGAACTGCGCGAGACGCAGACCAAGATCCTGCTCGAAGAGCTTGCCGGCGGCGACCTCGATGTCGTGATGCTGGCGCTGCCGCTGGCCGACGCCGAAATCGAAACGACGGCGCTGTTCGACGACGCGTTTCTGCTCGCAGTGCCGGCCGACGATCCGCTGCCGAAAACCGCGCGCGTCCGTCCGCGCGATATCGACCAGCAACGTCTGATCCTGCTCGAGGAAGGTCATTGCCTACGCGACCAGGCGCTCGCTTATTGCGCAGCGCCTCGCCACGAAATGCCGCTCAGCCTCGGCGCCACGAGTTTGGCGACCGTGATGCAGATGGTCGCGAGCGGCTACGGCGTGACGCTGGTCCCGGAAGTCGCCGCCGATGTCGGACGTGACGCGCGGGTGAAGCTGCTGCGCTTCATCGCGCCCGAGCCAGGCCGCACCATCGGGTTGGCGTGGCGCCGATCGTCGCCGCGCAAAGTGGATTTCTTTGCGCTGGGTCAGATTGTGGTCGGAGCGCTCGGCGTAGCGGCTAAAAAATAAAGGCGGCCTTCCGGCCGCCTTTGTCGCATTGCTGTGGCCGACGTTACTCCGCCGCGCCGCCCGCTGCGGCTTCGCGCTGCTCGCCGCCTTCGGCCTTCTGCTTGGCTTCGAGATCCTCTCCGGTCTGCTGATCGACGACTTTCATCGACAACCGCACCTTGCCGCGCTCGTCGAAGCCGAGAAGTTTTACCTTCACCTTGTCGCCTTCCTTGACCACGTCGGTGGTTTTTTGCACCCGGCGCGACGCCAGCTGGCTGATATGCACCAGTCCGTCCTTGGCGCCGAAGAAGTTCACGAAGGCGCCGAAGTCCATGACCTTGACGACGGTACCCTCGTAGATGTGGCCGACCTCGGGTTCCGACGCGATCGACTTGATCCAGTTGACCGCGGCCTTGATCGACTTGCCGTCGGCCGAGGCAACCTTGACGGTACCGTCGTCCTCGACGTTGATCTTGGCGCCGGTCTTCTCGACGATTTCCCGAATGACCTTGCCGCCGGTACCGATCACTTCGCGGATCTTGTCAGTGGGAATCTTGAAGGTCTCGATGCGCGGCGCATATTCGCCGAGCTCGGCGCGCGCCGTGTTCAGCGCCTTCGCCATTTCGCCGAGGATATGCATGCGGCCGTCTTTGGCCTGAGCCAAAGCGACCTTCATGATTTCCTCGGTAATGCCGGCGATCTTGATGTCCATTTGCAGCGAGGTGACGCCGCCTTCGGTACCGGCGACCTTGAAGTCCATGTCGCCGAGATGATCCTCGTCGCCGAGGATGTCGGATAGTACCGCGAAACGCTTGTCTTCGAGGATCAGTCCCATGGCGATGCCGGCGGTCGGATGCTTAAGCGGCACGCCCGCATCCATCAGCGCCAGCGAAGAACCGCATACCGTCGCCATCGACGATGAGCCGTTCGACTCCGTTATCTCGGAGACGATGCGGATGGTGTAGGGGAACTCCTCTTTCGAGGGCAGCATCGGATGGATCGCGCGCCACGCCAGCTTGCCGTGACCGATCTCGCGGCGGCCCGGCGCGCCCGTGCGGCCGGTTTCGCCGACCGAGTAGTGCGGGAAGTTGTAGTGCAGCATGAACGCTTCTTTGTACGTTCCCTGCAGAGCGTCGATCCATTGTTCGTCTTCGCTGGTGCCGAGCGTGACCACCACCAGAGCCTGGGTCTCGCCGCGAGTAAACAGCGCCGAGCCGTGGGTGCGTGGCAACACGCCGACTTCCGCCTCGATGTTGCGAACCGTCTTTACGTCACGGCCGTCGATACGCTTGCCGGTGTCGAGAATGTTCCAGCGCACGATCTTGGCTTCGAGATCCTTGAACACGCCGGTGACCTGGAGCTTGTCGTATTTCGGTTCGGCGCCTTCCGGGAAGAAGTGCGCCATGACTTTTTCTTTTACGGCGGCGACCGCGTCCTGACGATCTTGCTTTTTCACGATCGCATAGGCCGCGCGCAGGTCCTTCTCGGCGAGGCCGAGGATTTCCTTTTCCAGCGTCTTGTTGTCGGCGACAGTGAGGTCACGCGGCTCCTTGGCTGCTTTCTCGGCGAGCTTGATGATTGCCTGGATCACCGGCTGGAAATGCCGGTGGCCGAACATCACGGCGCCGAGCATGATGTCCTCGGACAGCTCCTTGGCTTCCGACTCCACCATCATGACGGCGTCTTGCGTGCCGGCGACGACGAGATCGAGCTGGCTCTCCTTCATCTCGTCGATGGTCGGATTGAGCACATATTCGTCCTTGACGAAACCGACGCGGGCGCCGCCGATCGGGCCCATGAACGGCGCGCCGGAAAGCGTCAGCGCGGCGGAAGCGGCGACCATCGCGACGATGTCGGGATCGTTCTCCTGGTCGTGCGAGAGCACGGTGATGGTCACTTGCGTGTCGCAGCGCCAGCCCTCGGCGAACAGCGGACGGACCGGGCGGTCGATCAGGCGCGAAGTCAGCGTGTCCTTTTCGGTCGGACCGCGCTCACGCTTGAAATAGCCACCGGGAATGCGGCCGGCCGCGTAGTATTTCTCGGTGTAGTTGACGGTCAGCGGAAGGAAATCGATGCCTTCCTTCGGCTGCTTGGCGGCAACGACGGCGGCAAGAACGGTGGTCTCGCCATAGGTTGCGAGCACGGCACCATCAGCCTGACGCGCGACCTTTCCGGTTTCGAGCGTTAATTGGCGGCCACCCCAGTCAAGTTGAACACGATGAATATCAAACATTGCGATTGTCTCTCATGGTTTTCGCGAAAGTGCGAAAGCCATAAGCAAGACGGCGAGACGCTGGCGCTGCAGCTGTGCTGCAATGCGTATTCAGCGTCTGGCGATCCTGCCATGGCCTTCGGACCTTGCTTGGATATGAACGGGCAACGGCCCATTCCACGGATCGGCAGCTCTGCTGCCGGGGGAAAAGCGAACGCATCATGCGCACCGCTGACGACGCGCGGGACTTCCCGCGCGCAAACTTATTAACGGCGAATACCAAGCCGCTCGATCAACTCCTTGTAACGCCCATCGTCCGTGCGCCGAAGATAATCGAGAATCTGGCGCCGTTGCGACACGAGCTTAAGCAGCCCGCGCCGCGAATGGTTGTCTTTCACATGTGCCTTGAAGTGGTCCGTCAAGCTGTTGATCCGCTCCGAAAGCAGCGCAACCTGTACTTCGGGCGAACCGGTATCACCGGACTTGACGGCGTAAGTCTTGATGACTTCCGCCTTGCGTGCGGTCGTTAGCGACATCGTCATTTACCCTTTCGTCTGCCGGCACGACCAGTGATGCCGGTTAAATTAAAACCGCGCCGGGGAATGATCTCGCCGCGCTCGACTTCGGCAATGGCCACGAGTTGGCCGCCACAAGCGACCTGGACCATGCCGCGGAAGATGGAGGCGTCCCGTCCGCGCAACAATACGGCTTGACCCCTTTGGAGCCTTGCCGCGTCTGCCGGGCTTACGGCCAGCGCCGGGATGTCGTCCAGCGCGGTCTCGATCGGCAGGAGCGTATCGGCGAGATGTCCCTCGCCAGCGGCCGCTCTATGACACAAAGCCTCGATCTGTTCCAGGGGTATCATGTCGGCCTCGCCGAACGGCCCGACCCGGTTCCGCCGCAGCGCCGAGACGTGTCCCAGCGCGCCCAGCATCCGGCCGAGATCGCGGGCAAGCGAGCGCACATAGGTCCCTTTGCCGCATTCGGCAGCCAGTACGGCATGGTCGGGATCGGGCATTTCGAGCAATTCGAGCCGGTGGACCGTGACCGGCCGCGGCGCCAGTTCCACCGTCTCGCCGTCGCGGGCCAGATCGTAGGCCCGCTCGCCGTTGATCTTCACTGCCGAGAAGCGCGGCGGCACCTGCTCGATCGTGCCGGTAAAGCGCGGCAGCAGCGCCTGAATGGCCGCCGCCTCGGGGCGGCTTTGGCTGGTCGCCATGACGCGGCCCTCGGCGTCGTCGGTGTCGCGCTCCTCGCCCCAGCGAATGGCAAAAAGATACGTCTTGCGGCCATCGACCACGAACGGCACCGTCTTGGTCGCTTCGCCGAGCGCGATCGGCAGGCAACCGGACGCCAACGGATCGAGCGTTCCGGCGTGCCCGGCGCGCCGCGCCGTGAACAGATGCTTGAGAACCGAGACCGCGTGCGTCGAAGTCATGCCGACCGGCTTGTCGAGCACGACCCAGCCATGGACGTCGCGCTTTTGGCGCTTCTTGTTCGCCGTTGCCGCCTGTTGCGCCGGCTGTTCGGCATCGCCGGCGAGCGGGGCGGGGAGATCGTTTCCGGACATCATTCGTCCTTCCCGCTCAAATCTTTTTTGTCATCCAGGTCGCGTTTGTCATCCAAGTCGCGCCGGACTACGGGCGTTCGCAACAGCTTCTCGATCCGTTCCGCTTCGTCGAATCGCTCGTCGACGCGAAAGCGAATCTCGGGTGCGAATTTCAGGTTAACGCGCTTGGCAATTTCGCCGCGCACATAGCGTATGTTGCGGTCGAACGCCTCGATCACATCTTCGGTGTCGCGGCCGCCGAGCGGCATGACATAGATCGTCGCCAGCCGCAGATCGGGGCTCATGCGCACCTCGGGAACCGTGATCATGTGCGCCTGGATGACCGGATCGTGGATTTCGCCGCGCGTGAGCATGTCGGCAAGCTCGTGCCGGATCAATTCACCGACACGGAGCTGGCGCTGCGAACCGCCGCCGATCTGATCGCGATTGTGTTGACGGGCCATTTTGGTTTCTGATCGTTGTCACGGCCGGGCTTCGAACCGGCGATGACCGGCGGAGATAGGGACGTTGAGATTTGAACTCACAGCGTCCGCTGTACGGTCTCCACCCGGTAACATTCAATAACGTCGCCGACCTTCATATCCTGATAGTTTTCGAATGCCATGCCGCATTCCTGGCCGGCCGCGACCTCACGCGCGTCGTCCTTGAAGCGCTTGAGCTGCGACAGCTTGCCCTGATGCACGACCACGCTGTCGCGAATGAGCCGCACATTGGCGCCGCGCTCGACGGTGCCGTCGGTGACGCGGCAGCCGGCAACATTGCCGACTTTCGAAACCTTGAAGACTTCGAGAATGACGGCGTTGCCGAGCATGGTCTCGCGCAGCGTCGGAGCGAGCAGGCCCGACATCGCCTTCTTCACGTCGTCGACGAGGTTATAGATGATGTCGTAATAGCGGATTTCGATGCCGGCCTGCTCGGCGGCCTCGCGCGCTTCCTTGTGCGCACGAACATTAAAGCCGATGACGACGGCCCCCGAAGCTTCCGCCAGCGTGATGTCGGATTCGGTGATGCCGCCGGCGCCGGCGTAGATCATGCGTGCGGTGACTTCCTCGGTGCCGAGCTTGTCCAGCGCGCCGACGATAGCCTCGATCGATCCTTGCACGTCGCCCTTGATCACCAGCGGGAATTCCTTGCCGCCGGAGGACTTGAGCTGACTCATCATCTGCTCGAGCGAACCGCGCATGCCGGTCTGCCGCGCCGCCATTTTTTCGCGCCGCTGCCGGTCGCGATAATCGGCAATCTCGCGGGCGCGCGACTTCGGTGTCGACGACGGCGAGCCGGTCGCCCGCTTCGGGCGTGCCGTTGAAGCCCAATACCTCGACCGGCATCGACGGCCCGGCCGCGACCACGGAATGGCCGGTATCGGACATCAGCGCGCGAACGCGGCCCCAGGCGGTGCCGGCGACGACGATGTCGCCGGGCTTGAGAGTGCCGCGCTGCACCAGCACGGTGGCGACCGGTCCGCGACCGCGGTCGAGCCGCGCCTCGATCACGGTGCCCTCGGCCGGCCGGTTCGGATTGGCTTTGAGTTCGAGCACTTCGGCTTGCAGCGCGATCATGTCGATCAGCTTGTCGAGATTGGTCTTCTGCTTGGCCGATACATCGAGTTCGAGCACGTTGCCGCCCAGCGATTCGACCTGGATTTCATGCTGCAGCAATTCGGTGCGCACGCGCTCGGGCTTGGCGTCCGGCTTGTCGATCTTGTTGATGGCGACGATGATCGGCACTTTCGCCGCCATGGCATGCTGGATGGCCTCGACCGTCTGCGGCATGACGCCGTCGTCGGCCGCGACCACGAGCACGACGATATCGGTGATCTTGGCGCCGCGGGCGCGCATCGCGGTGAAGGCAGCGTGGCCGGGCGTATCGATGAAAGTGACCCGTCCGCCCGAAGGCGAGGTCACCTGATAGGCGCCGATATGCTGGGTGATGCCGCCGGCTTCGCCGGCGGCGACCTCGGTCGAGCGAATGGCGTCAAGCAGCGAGGTCTTGCCGTGATCGACGTGGCCCATGATCGTGACCACCGGCGCGCGCGGCTGCAGGTTCGCCGGATCGTCCGGCGCGTCGAACATGCCTTCTTCGACGTCGGCCTCGGCAACGCGGCGCACGGTATGGCCGAGTTCCTCGGCGATAAGCTGGGCGGTGTCGGCGTCGATCGTATCGGTGATCTTCGCCATGTGACCCTGCGCCATGAGGATGCGGATCACATCGACGCCGCGTTCGGCCATGCGATTGGCCAGTTCCTGGATCGTGATCGTCTCCGGGAGCGTGACTTCGCGGGCGATCTTTTCCTTAGGCTCGTCGCGGTGTCCCGACTGACGCTGGGTACGGCGGCGGAATGAGGCGACCGAGCGTTCTCGTATCTCGTCGGCGGACAGCGCCGTCACGACCGTGAGCCGGCCGCGACGCTTTTCAGCGCCGACGCGCGGCGTCTTGGGCGCTGGCGCCGGCCGCGCGGCCACGCCGCCGCGGCGGGCGGTGCGCGGGGCTTCCTCTTCGTCGGCTTCGAGCGCCGGGCGGGCGCCGGGCTTGACCGCCGCCGTCGTATCCGCGCCGAAGCGCTTCTTGGCGACTTCGCCGGCCTTTAGTTTGATGGCTTCGTCGTGTTTGCGGCGCTCTTCTTCGTCGTGTTTGCGCGCTTCCGCCCGCGCCCGCTCGGCGCGATCGGTTTCCTCGCGGCCGCGACGGACGCGAGCTTCTTCCTCGGCGCGGCCGCGCTCTTCGGTTTCGCGCAAACGGGCATCGGCGAGCGCGTGCGCGCGCGCATTGCGCTCGTCATCGGTCAGTGTGCGCAGCACGACGCCGGAAGCTTTCGGCGCCGCGGCAGCGGCGCCCGGGGCGGCAGCAGGGCTTGCCGGCGCCTTGGCCGCGGGGGCCGGCGCGGCCGCGCGCTTTACTGGCGTTGCCGAGCGATCCGGAGCCGCGACGGGTTCCGGCCTGGCCTCGCCGGGACCGGAGACGCGGCGTTTGACCTTCTCGACCACGACCGCCTTGCTGCGGCCATGGCTAAAGCTCTGGCGCACGACGCCCTGCTCGACGCCGGCGCGCTTGAGCGTCAGCGTCTTGGCCGGGGCCACGCTCAGCTTGTCGCTGCTATTTTTGGTCGTTTCAGACATTCCTATCCAGTTCCGCAGTCACGAACGGTTGCGCACCAATAATTACCACCGACTCAGTTGGCCCCGGCCCGGCTCGTCTCGCTTGAGCCATCCCGGCCCAGATCGCCGGTCCGAAACCGTTCCAAGCGCCGCAAACGCGCCAAAAACGTGTCACTCGGGGCCCCGGCGAGCAGGGCTGCATGTATCACATTTGACCGTCCCAGTGCCAAATCCAATTGCGCCGAGGTCAGGATTTGAGTCACAGCGACCGTATCGCCCTGTGGTACTCGGCGCCGCGCGCCATCGAGCTTTTTGACCCCGTCGGGCGAGGCTTCCGCCGCATGGAGCAGCGCCACGACCCGCTCATGCGCCAAAGCGGCCTCGACCTTGGCAAAGCCAGCGGCGACCAGACCGGCTTTGCCGGCAATAGCCAGCGCATCCAGCACCGATCGTTCCAGGAGCCGCCCGGTGCGCGCCAGCAAATCCGCGGGCAAGCGAACGTCGCGCTTGAAACCACGCGCGAACAGCCGCCGCTTGATCGCGTCGCCGAGGACCTCTTGCGTTCCCGTCACCCAGACGCCACGCCCGGGCAAGTTGCGCTTGAGATCCGGCATCGCCTCGCCGTCCGGGCCGACGACGAACCGGATCAGATCCGAAACCGGCCGCACCGTGCGGGTGACGACGCACAGCCGCTCGACCCCGCGATCGCGCGGTCCGCTGTCGAGCTCGATTGCGTGTTCGATATCTTGCGCTTGAGCGATCATGCGTGCGTGCGGCGTCCTTTAAGTCTGTGGCTCGGCGGCCGGAGCCTCTTCGACCGGCGGTGCTGGCGGCGGCGCGAGATCGGCCTCGCTGACCCAGCCGGCCTTCAGCCGGGCCTGCATGATCAGCGCTTCGCACTCCTCACGCGACAATTCGAAGCCGTCGAGAATGCCGGGCTCGCGCTTGGCTTCGCCGTCCTTGCGCTCGGTCCAGCCGGCAAGGTCGTCGGTCGCGCAGCCGGCAAGATCTTCCACCGTCTTGACGCTGTTCTCGCCGAACCGCACCAACATCGCCGTGGTGACGCCCTCGATCTCCTTGAGCGCGTCCTCAACGCCAAGCTCGGTGCGCTTGGCATCGAGTTCGGCCTCGATCTTGTCGAGGTATTCGCGGGCGCGGTTCTGCAATTCGGCCGCGGTATCGTCGTCAAAACCTTCGATGCCGGCGATCTCCTTGGTATCGACCATAGCCAGCTCCTCGACCGAGTTGAAACCTTCCGAAGCCAGCAATTGCCCGATCACTTCGTCGACATTGAGCGTGTCGATGAACAGGCGGGTGCGGTTCTCGAACTCGGCCTGCCGGCGCTCGGATTCTTCCTGCTCGGTCAGGATATCGATGTCCCAGCCGGTGAGCTGGGAGGCGAGCCGGACATTTTGGCCGCGCCGTCCGATGGCAAGCGACAGTTGCTGGTCGGGAACCACGACCTCGATGCGCTCGCGTTCCTCGTCGAGCACCACTTTGGCGACTTCCGCCGGAGCGAGCGCATTGACGACGAAAGTGGCGATGTCTTGCGACCACGGGATGATGTCGATCTTCTCGCCCTGCAGCTCGTTGACCACCGCCTGCACGCGCGAGCCGCGCATGCCGACGCAGGCGCCGACCGGATCGACCGACGTATCGCGCGACACGACGGCGATCTTGGCGCGTGAGCCGGGATCGCGCGCCACCGCCTTGACCTCGACGATACCGTCGTAGATTTCCGGCACTTCCTGGGCGAACAATTTGGACATGAATTGCGGGTGGGTGCGGGACAGGAAAATCTGCGGCCCGCGCTGCTCGCGCCGAACGTCATAGATGTAGGCGCGGATGCGGTCGCCGTTGCGAAAGACTTCGCGCGGCAGCATCTCGTCGCGGCGCACGATCGCTTCGCCGCGGCCGAGGTCGACCACCACGTTGCCGTATTCGACGCGCTTGACGATGCCGTTGACGATATCGCCGATGCGATCCTTGTATTCGTCATATTGCCGGTCGCGCTCGGCCTCGCGCACTTTCTGCACGATCACCTGCTTGGCCGATTGCGCGGCGATGCGACCGTATTCGAGCGGCGGCAGCGGATCGGCGATGGTGTCGCCGATCTGCGCTGCGGGATGCCGCCGGCGCGCTTCGTCCAGGCTGATCTGCGTCGCCGGATTTTCCACCGCATCGACCACCAGCATGTGGCGCGACAGATGCAGCTCGCCGCTCTTGCCGTCTATCTCGGCGCGGACTTCGGTTTCGCTGCCGTAACGCGACCGCGCGGCTTTGGCGATGGCGTCCTCCATCGCGCCGAGCACGATGCGCCGGTCGATCCCCTTCTCGCGGGCGACGGCTTCCGCGATCTGCAGAAGTTCGAGTTTGTTGGCGCTTACGGTCGCCATGGGTTAGTCTCCCTTGCGTTGGTTCTGTTTGCTCTTGCGCAGCGATTGCGAAATGAGCGCATCGGTGAGAACAAGCTTCGCTTCCATCATGTCGTCGATCCGAAGCAACACTTCGGAATTCCCGTTTGCCGCCGCGTCGCTGCGCCGGATGCGCGCGCAGTCGCCTTTGGCGCCGATGAGTTCGCCGCGAAAGCGCCGGCGGCCGTCGATCGGCGCCAGCATTTCGATCTGGGCAACGGAACCGGCATAGCGGTCGAAATCCGAGCGTCGCACCAGCGGCCGGTCGATGCCGGGCGACGAAATCTCCAGCTGATACGCGCCCTCGATCGGGTCGGCGACATCGAGCACCGGCGACAGCGCGCGCGATATGGCTTCGCAGCCCTCGACGCTCATGGTGCCGTCCGGCCGCTCGGCCATGATCTGCACCGTGCAGCCGGCAGAGCCGGATATGCGCACCCGGACCAGCCGGTAGCCCAGCGAAGCCAGCACCGGCTCGGCGAGCGCGGCGACGCGAGCGGCTCGTCCCGGCTCGATGATGAGCCGCGGCTCGCCGGCAAAATTCGAAAACGCAACGTTGCTCGGTCTGTCGTCCATGCTCTTCGCGGCCATCTTGCCGCAACCGTGAACTGCGAACGCCGCCGGCCCTCAGGTAATAAAAAAGAGCGGGTCCCGGGGGGCCCACTCTCAAAACCGTTCGGATCGTCCGACCGTTATGAGGTATCCATTAGCGGATGACGCAAATATAGCGGTTTGTCAGCTCGTTGCAAGGGCCGGCCACTCATTACCGATTGCAATATTTCCTTCAGGATTGCCGAACTATAATGCGGGTTCCCGGGCACCGCATAATTCGCAGACAGTCAATGGATTGAGTATGGGTGCCGCCCTCTCGCTAGTCCCGGAACTTCAAGAGGTCATGCAGCACGGCTCGCGGCGCAAACGCGTCGAGACGCTGCAGCGCCTTACCACCTTGTTTCTTTCCGGCGCCAGCAACTACAGCGACGCGCATGTCGATGTGTTCGACGACGTATTCGGACTGTTGATCAAGGAAATCGAAGGCAAGGCGCGCGCCGAACTCGCCAATCGTCTTGCCCCTGTCGGCAACGCGCCGCTTAATGTCATTCGGGCACTCGCCAACGACGACGATATTGCGGTGGCCGGTCCGGTGCTCAAACTGGCGCCGCGCCTGGAAGAGGCCGATCTCGTCGATTTGGCCAAGACCAAAAGTCAGGCCCATCTGCAAGCGATCTCGGCGCGGCCGGTGCTCGGCGAAGCGATCACCGATGTGCTGGTTCGGCGCGGCGATCGCGAGGTCGCCCGCAGCGTTGCCGAGAACCGCGGCGCGCGCATTTCCGAGACGAGTTTCTTCCGCCTGGTCAAGCGCGCCGAGAGCGACGGAGTTCTCGCCGAGAAGGTCGGGCTGCGGCCGGATATTCCGCCGCAGATGTTTGAGGAATTGCTGACCAAGGCCACAGCAGTCGTGCACAAGCGCTTGCTCGCTTCGGCGCCGCCGGAATTGCAAGCCGACATTCGCCGCGTCTTGGACAAGGTCTCCGGCGAAGTCGGTAAACAGGTCGGCCCGCGCGACTATCGCACCGCGCAACGCATGGTGCTCAACCTGCATCGCGCCGGCAACATGAACGAGACGGCGCTGGCCGCGTTCGCCAGCGACGGCAAATACGAGGAAACGGTGGTTTCCCTCGCGGCGCTGTCCAAGGTGCCGATCGGCGTTGCCGACCGGCTCATGGACGCTGAACGGCCCGACCCGGTGCTGATCCTGTGCAAGGCAGCAGGCATGAGCTGGCCGACGGTCAAGGCGGTCATCACGGTGCGCCCGGACGGCAAGGCGGTCTCAAACCAGGGGTTCGATTCCGCATTCGCCAATTATGGGCGGCTTTCAGCCTCGACGGCGCAACGCGTGGTGCGCTTCTGGCAGGTCAAGCAAAACACTTGAGCTGGACCAAACGTAATCAGACTTTCCGGAAGATCAGAAAACACGATGCGCGCTCGTCGCGCGCCGCCTTGGCGTGATAGCGCGTCGCGACAAAGCCGGGCCACGGCTTGCGCCAATCGTCTGCGGTTTGCGCCGTCCAATCGAATGCGCTTGAGCGCATAAGACGCTGCAGCGTCCAGGCGGCGTAATCGGCGATGTCGGTCACGAAGCGGAATTCGCCGCCCCGGCGCAGGATGCGGGCCAATTCCCCGACCATGTCATCCTGAATGAACCGGCGTTTCCAATGCCGCCGTTTCGGCCACGGATCGGGATGGATGAGATCGATGCGCGTCAGAGATTCTGCGGGAAGCCACGCGATCAAACTGACGGCGTCCTCGAAATGCAGACGGATATTGCGCAGCCCGTTGTCTTCGATCGCCGCCAGCGCCTTGGCCATGCCGTTGACGAACGGTTCGATGCCGATCAAGCCGGTGTGCGGCCGCGCCTGCGCCTGCGCGATCATCGCTTCGCCGCCGCCAAAGCCGATCTCGAGGGTGACCTCGGTGACCGGTACCGCAAACAGCGCGGCAAGCTCGGCGGGAGCCGGGCGCTCAAGATCGATGGCGAGGCTGGGCAACAATGTCTCAATCAGCCGCGCCTGGCGCGGGCGCAGTCTGTGGCCCTTGCGGCGTCCGAAAAACGCGCGGGGTTGATGTGCCGGCATTTGGCTCATTGCCGTCATGCCCGGCCTTGTGCCGGGCATCCCGACCATAGAGCGCCGTGTCTCTTGAATCGAGATGGCCGGAACAAGTCCAGCCACGACAAAAAGGTCAGCGCAACGCGCGCTTGAGCGCGTCGGCGAGATCGGTTCGCTCCCACGAAAAGCCGCCATCCTTCTCAGGCGCGCGGCCGAAATGGCCGTAAGCGGCGGTGCGCCGGTAAATCGGCCGGCTGAGTTTCAACGCGCGCCGGATATTGGTCGGGCGCAGCGGAAACAGTTCCGGCAGAAGTCTTTGCAGCTTGGCTTCTTCGACCTTGCCGGTGCCGTGCGTGTCGACCAGAAGCGACATCGGGTCGGCGACGCCGATCGCGTAGGCGATCTGGATGGTGCAGCGCTCGGCGAGACCAGCGGCGACCACGTTTTTGGCGAGGTAGCGCGCGGCGTAGGCGGCCGAACGGTCGACCTTGGTCGGATCTTTGCCGGAGAACGCGCCGCCGCCGTGGGGCGCATAGCCGCCATAGGTGTCGACGATGATCTTTCGCCCGGTGAGGCCGCAGTCGCCATCGGGTCCGCCGACGACGAAATTACCCGTGGGATTGACCAGAAAATCGCTCGGCTTTTTCGGCATCCAGCCGGTCGGCAGCGCCGAGGTGACCGTATCCTCGATCATGTCCCGGATCATGCCCGGGGAATATTTCTTGCCGTTGCGGGTCTGCGCATTGTGCTGCGTCGAGACCACCACCTTGGTGCAGCCGACCGGCTGGCCCTCGACATATTTCACGGTGACCTGGCTTTTGGCGTCGGGCTGCAAATCGAACAAGGCGCCCGAACGCCGCTTCTCCGACAGCACCTTGAGAATCTTGTGCGCGAAATAGATCGGCGCCGGCATGAACGAGCCCTTCTCGTAGACCTCGCTCTCGGTGCAGGCGAAGCCGAACATCATGCCCTGATCGCCGGCGCCTTCTTCCTCGCCGTTCTTTTTCTTCTTGGCGTCGACGCCCATGGCGATGTCGGGAGACTGGCCATGCAGCAACACTTCGACATCGGCGCCGTAATAGGAGAAGCCGTCCTGGTCGTAGCCGATATCCTTGACCACGCCGCGGGCGATCTCGGTGATCATCTCGCGATTGACCACCGCTTTTTCGCCGTGCTTGTGAAACAGCGGCGCCTGGCCGCGACCTTCTCCGGCGACGATGATCTTGTTGGTGGTGCACAGCGTCTCGCAGCCGAGCCGCGTGTTCACCGCGCTTTGATCGGCAATGCCAAGCTTGATGTCGTTCTCGATGAAGGCATCGAGCACCGCGTCCGAGATCTGGTCGCATACCTTGTCCGGATGGCCCTCCGACACGGACTCGCTCGTGAACAGATAATTGGCACGTGGCACAGCGAAACACTCCCCTCGTAACAGACACCCAAGGCTCATTCGCCTTGCGGGCCAACCCGCGCGGTCATTGGCCGCGCTAAACCGGAGGGGTTGTTGCAGCGTACCCCTGCGCGGTCAAGATGTGGGCAAGACAGTGGGCGGTTACCCGCGCCGCGCTCATTGAAGAGAGACGGATTCCTCAGCGCTTGTCGCGGGTGGCGATTTGCTCGACGAGGTCGACGATGCGCCGCCGCAGTTTTGAATCTTCAATGCGCATGAACGCCTTGGTCAGCGCCAGACCGTCGGAGGTGGCGAGAAAGTCGGAGACATAGGCGGGTGAGGGCGCTTCCGCCATGCCGTCGTGGCGGCCGATTGTCTGTGCCGCCGGCGCGCCCTCAAAGAAGAACGCAACCGGGACCTGGAGAATTTGCGAAATCTGCTGCAGCCGGCTGGCCCCAATTCGATTGGTGCCCTTCTCGTATTTCTGCACCTGCTGAAAGGTCAGACCGAGTGCGTCGCCGAGTTTCTCCTGGCTCATGCTCAGCATCATCCGGCGCATGCGTACGCGCGATCCGACGTGTTTGTCGGTCGGATTTGGGGCCTTTTTCGCCAGCATCACCATCGGATCCTATCGCTCCTTTTTATCGCAACCGCCACAGATAGCAAATCTGTCACAGTTGAAACCGCTTTGTGCATTGACCATCAAGCGGTTGGAGTTTTGCGATGTTATAGTCTCATTCAGTGGGAGCGAAGTATCATTCAATGAGACTATCCGTCCTGCCTTCTACGCGTGATGGTTGTCAATTACCACCCGCCACACGCCAGGGCGGTTATCAGCCGGGTTACACTTTTGTTGCTCCGGCACGCTTAACGTCCGCCTCAAGGTTAAATGCAGCGGCGCAGAGTATCAGATTTTCACGATGTCCGATCGCAGCCGGCGGCGCACCACCACTATCAATGCGATGACGACCATGATGGCAGCGGGCGTGTCGCCGACCCGAGCGTAAATCGGCGCACCGATCGGCCGCGGCAATGGCGCGTCAAGCACACCCTCGCGGCCCAGCGGCAAGGAATTGATGACCCGCCCGACCGGATCGACGACGGCAGAAATGCCGGTATTGGCGGCGCGCGCCAATGGCAGGCCCTCTTCGATCGCGGTTACGCGGGCCTGCTGGAAGTGCTGATAAGGTCCGGTGGAGATGCCGAACCAGCCGTCATTAGTCACGTTGACGATCCAGCCCGGCCTTTTATCGGACGGTGTGATCTCGCCGGGAAAAATGATTTCATAACAGATCAGTGGAAGCGCGAGCGGCGCGCCTGGGATGGCGATCGGCCGATGACGGTCGCCGGCAAGAAATCCGCCGCGCTGCTCGGTCAATTCCTGCAAGCCGATGCGTTCGAGGAACGTCTCGAATGGCAAATATTCGCCAAACGGTACGAGGTGGACCTTGTCGTAGATTGCGCGCAGCGAGCCGTCGTAGTCGATGACATAGATCGAATTGTAGACGCCCGATTGCGCCGGATTATCCGGATCGGCAAGCCGCACCGCGCCGGTGATCAGTACCGTACCTGGCGCCAGCAGATTTGTGATTTGTGCCAGCGCGTCGGCTTCACGCGTCAGGAAAAACGGAAACGGTGATTCCGGCCAGATCAGATGCGTGACGTCGTGCAAGCCTTGCGACGGTGAGCTTGGCGATTGCGTCCCCTGCGCTTGCGGACCCGGGGCGCTGCTGGACAGAGCGATGTAACGTTTCATCACCTCGTCCTTGGCGGCGTAATTGAAGCGCACGTCCTGCTGCAGGTTCGGCTGCATGATGCGCAAGTGCACGCCGGCGACCAGCCGTGTCGGATGCCGGTCAAGCCGCAGCACGCCGTATCCACCGAGTGCTGCAAGAACGACGACGCCGAGCGTGAGCGGCAGCCAGGGCCGGCGGGTTTCGCTGCGATCGTCGGTCAGCGTGGCCGGACTGGCGAACACGACAACCGCAATGAAGGTGAGGCCCCAGATGCCGACAAGCGAAGCGGATTGCGCCAAAGCGAGCGGAGCGGTCAGCGCATAACCGAAAGCATTCCAGGGAAAGCCGGTCAGCAAATGGCCGCGCAGCCATTCCGACACGGTCAACGCCGCGCCCAGAGCTAGGATGCGCTGCGCGTGACGCGTCCACAGCATCCGCGCCAACGCGACGCCGAACGCGGTGTAGATCGCGGCCACCGCCGGCAGGCCGATGACCGCAATCGGCAATAGCCAACCGAATGTCGGGGCATCGACCAGGAAGGCGTAGCCGATCCAATAAAGTCCGGCGACAAAGTAGCCGAAACCGAACCACCAGCCGGTTGCCGCCGCAGTGCCGAGGCCGCCCCAACGGCCAACGCCGGCGCCGTCGATCAGCCAGACCAGCGTCGGGAAAGTCAGGAACAATACCGGCCACGCGTTGAGCGGCGCCAGCGCCAGCACCGACAGCGCCCCGGCGGCGAACGCGATCAGCCAACGCCGCCAGCCCCAGGACAATACGACGGCGTGGATCAGTCCCTTCAGTTTCACGGCGCGCGCGGCGGATTCGGGTTTGGCCGGCTGGATTCGTCGCGCGGCGGTGCCGGCCGTGGCACGGCCGGCCGCAGCTCCCGCAGCGCGGCGGGGCGGCGATCCTTGCGTAGATAAATCTTCACCCGTTTGACGCGGCGCGGATCGGCGTCGAGCACTTCGGCCTCGAACGGCTCCGGTCCGGGCACGAGTTCGCCGCGCACCGGCACGTGGCCTGCCTTGGTGACCAGGTAACCGCCGAGCGTATCGACTTCCTGCGCCACCTCGCCGACATCGAATTGCTCGCCAATGGCGGCGCGGACGTCGTCGATGCTGGCGCGGCCATTGGCCAGGAACGAGCCGTCGGCCTGCCGCGTCACCGCCGGACCCTGCTGCTCGTCGTGCTCATCGGCGATATCGCCGACGATGAGCTCGACCAGATCTTCCATCGATACGAGTCCGTCGCTGCCGCCATATTCGTCGATGACTAGCGCGAGGTGAATGCGGGTGGCCTGCATCTTGGCAAGCAGATCGAGCGCTGGCATCGAAGGCGGCGCGTACAGGATTTCCCGCACGATGTCGGCTGCCGCAAGCGGCATCGACAGATCGATATTGGCGAAACTCAGGTCGCCCGCTTGCGGCGGCTCGCGCTCAGCGGAACTGGCCGGATGTTGCGCCGCGCACGCGGCCATGAACGCGACCAGATCGCGGATATGAACCATGCCGGCCGGATCGTCGAGCGTGTCGTTGTAGACGACGAGCCGCGAATGTCCGGCGACCTCGAACACTTTGATGAGGTCCGCCAGCGCAATGTCACGTTGCACGGCGACGATGTCGGCGCGCGGCACCATGACGCGCTCGATCCGGGTTTCGCGCAGACCGAGAATATTCTTGAGCATGACCGCTTCTTCGGGCGAAAAACCCGATTGCGGTTGCTCGGCGGTGAGAACGAGTTCGAGGTCGGCGCGTGTCGAGGCCGCTTTCCAGCCGAACAGGATGCGCATGACGCGCGTCAGCCAGCCTTCCGGCTGTTCGCCCGGTTCCGGCACGACCATCGGCAGACCGCGATGCTCGCGGTCGGCCGGTTCGGAGTGCGGTGGTGCATGAGCCATGGCGTGAACTTCGGTGCCGCAATGCGCGGCGGATTTCAGGATTTATGCGAACGCTTGGCGCGACTTTGTTTCGGCGGCCGGTATGGATCCGGGATCGCAAGCTGGCGAAGGATATCACGCTCGGCCCGTTCCATCACCGCTGCCTCCCTGGTGCTTTCGTGATCGTGGCCGGCCAGATGCAGGAAGCCGTGCACCGCAAGATGGGCGAGATGATGGACGAACGGCTTGCCCTCGGCGCGGGCCTCCCGCGCGATGGTTTCATAGGCCAGCACGACGTCGCCGAGATGTCCGCCAAGATTCTTGCTTCCGGCATTAAGATGTTTGTTGCGTTTGCGGCCGGCGTTTTTCGCCGGGAACGACAGCACATTCGTGGCCGCATCGATGCCCCGCCAGTCCCGGTTAAGCTGACGTATCGCCGAATCATCGGTCAGAACGATAGCAAGCTCGGACCCGTTTGTTGACGGCGTGGCGGCCGCGGCCCGGCTGACAGCGCGCCGCATGAGCGATGTCGCCTTTTCGGCGTGCTTCCAGCGGTTACTCGCGACGATCACGTCGATCTTCACCGCGGGACGCGCCGCGCGCGTCATTCCCGCCGCTCACGCTTCTTCGCCGACTCCTTGTCGTAGGCCTCGACGATGCGCGCGACGAGCTCGTGGCGGATCACGTCGGCGGCGGTGAAGCTGACATGGCCGATACCTTCGATGCCTTGGAGGAGCCGCACCGCGTCGGCGAGCCCGGAGGTCTGGCCCGGCGGCAAGTCGACCTGGCTCGGATCGCCGGTCACTACCATCCGGCTGTTCTCGCCGAGGCGGGTCAGCAGCATTTTCATCTGCATCGCAGTGGTGTTCTGCGCCTCGTCGAGGATCACGGCTGCATTCGACAGCGTCCGGCCGCGCATGAAGGCGAGCGGCGCGATCTCGATCTCGGTGGTCTGCAAGGCGCGCTCGACGATGCGCGGGTCCATCAGCTCGTAGAGCGCGTCATAGATCGGCCGCAGATAGGGATCGACCTTTTCGCGCATGTCGCCGGGCAGGAAGCCGAGCCGCTCGCCGGCCTCGACCGCCGGCCGCGACAACACGATGCGATCGACTTCCTTGCGCTCGAACAGTTGCACGGCATGCGCGACCGCAAGCCAGGTCTTGCCGGTTCCGGCGGGGCCGGTCGAGAACACCAGCGCATGGCGCTTGAGCGCGCGAACATAGGCGTCCTGCGCCGCGGTGCGGGCGCGAACCCGGCGTTTGCGCAAATTGATCTCTTCAAAGTTCTCGCGTGCCGCTGCGGGGTCAAAATCGAACAGCGAGCCCTGCGACAGCGCGAGCCGAATGGTGCCGTCGACGTCGCCCTGGGTCAGCTCATCGCCGCGCTTGATCCGCTCATAAAGGCTTTCGAGTACGCGGCGCGCCTGATCGGAGGCTTCGCGCGGGCCATCAATGGTGACCTGATTGCCGCGCGAGGTGGCGACCACGCCGAGCCGGCGCTCGATCAAAGCGAGGTTCTGGCCATATTGCCCGAACAGCGTGGAGGCAAGCCGGTTGTCGTCGAAAGTCAGAACGATCTGCGCCGTATTGTCCGGTGCGATGAAGACCGATTCTTCCGTTTCGGGTGTTCGCAATTCAGGCTCCTGCTGGAAGGAGAGTAGGTTGGTCCGCGGGCTGTTGTGATCGTGCGGGCGCAAGCGTCCCGAACAGACTGTTGCTGGCGACTTCGGTAATGGTCACAGCCGCAATCTCACTAAGCAGCGATTGCGGTGCATCGACTTGCACCGGCTGCAGATAAGGCGAACGGCCGACGAGCTGACCGCTATAGCGGCCCCGCCGCTCGAACAGCACGTCGAAAGTGCGATGCAGGCAGCGCCGATTGAACGCTGCCTGATTGCGGTCGATCGCAGCCTGCAGGCGCGCCAGGCGCTCCGACTTCGTCGCCTCTTCGACCTGACCGGCCATCTCGGCGCCCGGGGTTCCCGGCCGCGGCGAGTATTTGAAGGAGAACGCGCCGGATAATCCGATTTCGTCGATCAGAGCGAGCGTCGCGGCGAAATCGCCTTCCGTTTCGCCCGGAAACCCGACAATGAAATCTGACGTCAGCGCCAGGTCGGGCCGTGCGTCACGCAGCCGGGCGATCACGGCGAGATAATCCGCGCGCGTGTGCCGGCGATTCATCGCCGCCAGAATACGGTCGGAGCCGGATTGTACCGGCAGATGCAGTTGCGGCATGAGCTGCGGCAGATCGCGATGCGCCGCTAATAGATCATCATCCATGTCGCGCGGATGACTGGTGGTGTAGCGCAGCCGTTCGATGCCATCGATTTGCGCGACCCGCTCAAGGAGCCGCGCCAATGACCACGGCCGCCCATCCGCTCCTTCACCGTGATAGGCATTGACGTTCTGCCCGATCAGCGTGACTTCGCGCACGCCGGCTGCCGCGAGATGGGTGACTTCGGCAAGGACTTTTTGCACCGGGCGCGAGAATTCCGCGCCGCGGGTATAAGGCACGACGCAGAAGGTGCAGAATTTGTCGCAGCCTTCCTGCACCGTGACAAAGGCGCTGACGCCGCGGGCGCGGATCGCGGCCCGGGCGGGCGCGGCCAAGTGATCGAATTTATCGTCGGCCGGAAACTCGGTATCGACGGTCCTGCCGTCGCGCTCGGCGCGCGCCAGTAGCTCGGGCAGGCGGTGATAACTCTGCGGACCGAACACGAGATCGACCGCGGGGACGCGGCGGATGATTTCCTCGCCCTCGGCCTGTGCGACACAGCCGGCGACCGCGATGACAAGGCGCCGGCCATCCGCCGCGGCCGCCTCCTTCATGCGCCGCACCCGGCCGAGCTCCGAATAAACCTTCTCGGCCGCCTTCTCGCGGATATGGCAGGTGTTGAGGATGACGAGATCGGCGGCTTCGGCGGCGGCGGTCTCGACATAGCCATGCGGCGCCAAAGTATCCGCCATCCGACGCGAGTCGTAGACGTTCATTTGGCAACCGAACGATTTGACGTAGAGCTTGCGGGGTCCGTTCATGCCGGTGCTGGTCGACCTAAGTATTTGTCTCAGCTACCAAATCACACCCATTGGCGGGGCTGCCGCGTGGTCGCAATTGTCTTAGCGGGATTCCCGGCAAAAAGGAATGCCGGCTGTTGGCGATCATGCTTCTAGTCCAGCGGCTGGACATTGGCCTCTTTGATCACGCCCGACCATTTGACGATCTCGGACTTGATATAGGCATCGAATTCCTCGGGCGTACCACTGCGCACCGTCATGCCGAGATCGGTGTAACGCTTCTTGGTGTCGTCGCGGCTGACCGCATGGTTGGCGCCGGCGTTGAGCTTCGCCACGATATCGCGCGGCGTTCCGGCCGGCGCGACGATGCCGAACCAGGTTTCGGATTCAAAACCCGGTAATCCGGTTTCCGCCACGGTCGGAATATCGGGCGCCGATGGCGATCGCTTGGCGCTGGTTACCGCCAGCGCGCGCAGCGTGCCGGCATTGATCTGGCCCATGACGGCGGACAGGTTCGAAAACATCAGCGGAATTTGCCCGGCGAGAAGATCGTTGATGGCCCCGGCCTCGCCGCGATAGGCGACATGCACCATCTTGATGCCGGCGTCGAATTGGAACAGTTCGGCGGTCATGTGCGGCGTCGTGCCGACGCCGCCGGTGCCGAAGTTGATTTTACCGGGACTGGCCTTGGCCATCGCGATCACGTCGGCGACCGAGTGCGCGGCAAACGACGGATTGACCACCAGCACGAGCGGTGACGCGCCGGTGAGCGCGACAGCGGTAAAATCTTTCACCGGATCGACGGTCACCTTGCGGTAGAGCGCCGGCGCCACCGCGCAGGTGGTCTGGCTGCCCATCATCAGCGTGTAGCCGTCGGGGTCCGATTTCGCCAAATCCTGCGCCGCAATCAAACCGCTGGCGCCGGGACGGTCTTCGACCACGACCGTCTGGCCGAGAATCTCGGATATCGGTTGCGCCACGACCCGCGCGGCCACGTCGGTGCCGCCGCCGGCGGCGAAGCCGACGAGCATTTTCAAGGGTCGGCTGGGAAAAGCGCTCTGGGCGCGCGTATTGGCGATAAAGCCCAGTGCGAGCGCGACAACAAGCCCGACACTAGCCGCAACGCGCATCAATCGCGCTGGCTGCATGACGATGTCCTCCCCTGCGGCCCGATTTCGATCGGGTCCACGATCATTCTAGTGATTTAGCTCTAGCACGTCAGCCGAGGTCGCGGCGCAGCACCGAAGCCGCCATGCCGCCGGAATAATAGCCCTGGCGCTGGCCGACTTCGTGGAATCCCGCGCGTTTGTAGAGCGCGCGGGCGGGCGCGTTGTCCTTGCCGACTTCGAGGAACACCGAACGGGTGCCAAGCCCAGCGAGCCGCCGCAGATGCAGATCGAGCAAGGGCCGCGACAGCGCGCGTCCGCGCCAGGCCGGCGCGATCGCGACCGACAGAATCTCGGCCTCGCCGCCGGCGCGCCGCGACAGAATAAAGCCGATCAATCTGCGTCCGCGCGTGGCGCGGTGGGCGACGACATTGCTTTCGATCAAAAGCCGATGGATCTCCCCTTCGTCCCAACCGCGCTGGAACGAGACGCCATGTATGGCGGCGATCGTGGCGGCGTCGGCCGGCCGCGCCTCGGCGAAGGCGGGATCGCCGCGGGATAACAGGCGCGACAGAAAGCCCATCATCGGCGCGGCAGCGAAGCGGCGTTTTGCGGCTGCGCGTCAGGCGCGCGGAGATATTGCGGTTTTGGCGGCGATTTGGTTTCCGGCACGACGGCGCCGATCTGCGCCACCCAGCCGATATCGGGCGCTTCGCGGGCATCCACGGTCACCGGCGCCGGCGCCGTTTCGGCCAAGGCGTCGGCGACCGCGAGCGCCGCCGAGCCGACGATGCGGGCCGGCGCTGCGGATGCGGCGCGCACCGCCTCGTCGAGCGGTGCAAGCCGCGGCGCGATCAGGGTGCGGCCACCGGGAGCAAAAACCTGCAAATAGACGTGGCCGTGCCGCGCATCGATGCCGGCGATCACCGGGCTTTTATCGTCGGCGCCGAGATAGGGCGCGGCAAAGGCCGACAGCGTCGACACGCCAATGACCACGAGCCCGGTGGCGACGCCAAAGCCGCGGGCGGCCGAAATGCCGACCCGCAAGCCGGTAAAGCTGCCAGGTCCGGTCGTCACCACGACGCGGTCGAGATCGGTAAACGCCATGCCGGATTGTTGCATCACCCGCGCGATCAGCGGCATCAGCGCTTCGGCGTGGCCGCGCAGCATGGGCAAGCTTTCGCTCGCGAGGATTCCGCCATGGGCGGTATCGAGCACGGCGGCAGAGCAGGCCGCCAGCGCCGTATCGATGGCGAGCACGCGCATGGAGAAAATCACATGGCGCAGATGCCAGCGCGACGCGCTGGGTTACATCGGCCGAACTTCGGTGACGTCGGGGACGTAATGACGCAACAGGTTCTGGATGCCGTGGCGCAGCGTCGCCGTCGATGACGGGCAGCCCGAGCAGGCGCCTTTCATGTTGAGAAAAACCACGCCGTCCTTGAAACCGCGGAAGGTGATATCGCCGCCGTCATTGGCAACCGCCGGCCGCACGCGGGTTTCGATCAGTTCCTTGATGGTGGCGACAGTCTCGGCGTCGGCGGCATCGAAGAATTCGTCACCGTCGCCGGTCTCGGTCCTCCCGGCGGCCAAGAGCGGCGCACCGGACATGTAATGCTCCATGATGGCGCCGAGGATCATCGGCTTGAGCTGCTGCCACTCGCCGGTGTCCTTGGTCACGGTGATGAAGTCGGAGCCGAAAAATACCCCGCTGACGCCGGCGATGCCGAACAGCCGTTCGGCAAGCGGCGACTGCGCCGCCTGTTCGGCGCCGCGCAAATCGAGCGTGCCGTTTTCCAGCACCGTCTGGCCGGGCAGGAATTTCAGGGTCGCCGGGTTCGGCGTGGCTTCAGTCTGGATGAACATTGTTGTTGTCCTCCGCCACCTTGCGGGCCCGCGACATGGACCGCGCTGTGACTGGTGTAAATGTACCACATAACGTGGCGAATTGTGCTGGAAGTTCAAGGGCCGGGTAACGGGCCCTAAGACCGCACGAAACCGACAATATCCTTCACCGCGTCCATGGTAGCGCCGGCGAGCTTTCGCGCGCGCTCCGAGCCATCCGCCAGTACGGCGTCGATCGCCGCGTGGTCGGCCATGAGGCGTTTCATCTCTGTGGCGATGGGACCGAGCTTGGCGACCGACAGATCGATCAGCGCCGCCTTGAAGGTCGAGAATTGCGCGCTGCCGAATTCGCTGAGCACGCCGGCGCGCGTCGTCCCGGCGAGCGCCGCGTAAATGCCGACCAGATTGTCGGCTTCGGGCCGCGTCGCCAGGCCTTTCTCCTCGCTCGGCAGCGGCTCGGGATCGGTTTTGGCCTTGCGGATTTTCTGGGCGATGGCGTCGGCATCGTCGGTGAGATTGATGCGCGATTGATCGGAGGCGTCCGACTTCGACATTTTCTTCGAGCCGTCGCGCAGCGACATCACCCGCGTCGCTTCGCCGGTAATCAGCGGCTCGGGCAACGGGAAAAAGGCGTCGCCAAAACCCTTGTCCTGGATCGACTTGCCAAAGTCATTGTTGAATTTCTGCGCAATGTCGCGGGACAGTTCCAGGTGCTGCTTCTGGTCCTCGCCGACCGGCACATGGGTGGCGCGATAAACCAGAATGTCGGCCGCCATCAGCGTCGGATAGGCATAAAGCCCGACCGAAGCGTTCTCGCGGTCCTTGCCGGCTTTTTCCTTAAATTGCGTCATGCGGTTGAGCCAGCCGAGGCGGGCGACGCAGTTGAACACCCAGGCGAGTTCGGCGTGCTCGGCGACCTGGCTCTGGTTGAACACGATGTGCTTTTTCGGATCAATGCCGCAGGCGAGAAACGCCGCGGTGACCTCACGAATGGCATGCGGCAGCTCGGTAGGCTCCTGCCACACCGTGATGGCGTGCAGATCGACGACGCAATAGATGCAGTCGTAGCGGTCCTGCAATTCGACGAAGCGCTTGATGGCGCCGAGATAATTGCCCAGATGCAGGTTGCCGGTCGGCTGCACGCCGGAAAAGACCAGTTCCTTGAACGCCATGCGAAGACCCCGCGGATCGCGTGTCCCATGCCATCCGTCGGCTTGCCGTGCAAGAGGCGGCCGCTATAGTGCGCCTCCCGCCGCGAGTGAACCGACCCCTGATCACCATGGCTTCCGCCCGTTACGACGTGCTCGGCATCGGCAATGCGATCGTCGACGTCATTGCCCGCGCCGAAGACGATTTTTTGCTCAAGCAGGGCATGCGCAAGGGCGGCATGGCACTGATCGACGAGCCGCGGGCGCAAGCGATCTATGACGCCATGGGTCCGGCGGTGGAAATGTCCGGCGGCTCGGCGGCCAACACGATCGTTGGTCTCGCGTCGCTCGGCGCGCGCTCGGCCTTCATTGGCAAGATCAAAGACGATCTGCTCGGCCGCGCCTATAGCCACGATATTCGCGCCGCCGGCGTGAGTTTCACCACCGCGCCGGCCGCCGCTGGCCCGTCGACCGGGCGCTGCTATGTGCTGGTGACGCCCGACGGCGAGCGCACCATGAACACTTATCTCGGCGCCGCGCAGGATCTTGGCCCGGCCGATATCGACGCCGAAGCGGTGGCGGCCAGCGCCGTGACCTATCTCGAAGGCTATCTGTGGGACCCGCAGAATGCCAAAGCGGCGTTTCTCAAGGCGGCGAAAATCGCGCACGAGGCTGGCCGCAAGGTGGCGCTGACACTGTCGGATGCGTTCTGTGTCGACCGCTGGCGCGACGAGTTTTTGCAGCTCATGCGCTCGCGCACAGTCGATTTCATTTTCGCCAACGAAGCCGAGCTGCACAGCCTTTATCAAACGTCCGATTTCGACACCGCCATCGTGGCACTGCGCGCCGATATCGATGTCGCGGTGGTGACGCGCAGCGAGAAAGGCTGTCTCGTGGTCGGCCCTGACGGCATCGAGGCGGTGCCGGCATTCCCGGTCGAGCGCGTCGTCGATACGACAGGCGCCGGCGACCTGTTCGCGGCCGGATTTCTTTCCGGACTTGCCCGCGGCGCCGACGACCGCACCTGCGGCCGGCTCGGCGCGATGGCTGCAGGCGAAGTGATCCAGCATATCGGCGCGCGGCCAGAAACTTCGCTGCAAGATCTCGCGCGCGAGAACGGTTTGGCGGACTGAAATCGCGCCACGGCGCGCCGCAGCCCCGGTAACCAATTGCTAACCAAAGCTGGTTAACGACGGATCAACCGTAATTCCGGAGATCCGAGCATGGCTGAGAACCCGGGCGACAGTTCAGGCGACAGTGAGCAGGGGCGATCTGACGCCGACAAACCGCACGGGAGTAAAGCCGTGACCAGTAATCTGCCGATGGTCGTGGCGCCGAAACTCGGCGCCGGCGAAGACGAAGCGATCGATGAGACGGCTGCCGAGTCCGCGGACGAGACTGCCGCGCCCGCCGAGCCGGCAAACTCAAATTCCACGCGCTTTCTCGTGCTTGCGGCTTCGGTCGCCTTCGCCGCCGCGTTCGGCTCGTTTGTCGGCTCGGTGTCGGGCTCGAGCTTTGCGCATTATGTTTCTCCCGGAGAGCCGGCCGTCGGCGTGGCGAACACGGCCGACGCCATGCTGGACCTGAAACTCGAGCTTGCCGATCTTTCCAGCATCAAGATGGACCTCGATACAGCAACCCGTAGTACGACGAGCCAACTCGGCAAGCTTTCGGATCGGCTTGACCGGCTCGATCAGCACACCGCCACCGCGGCGAGCGACATCACCGGCTCGATAGCGGCCGCGCCTGGCGCGCCGCTGGCGCCTGACGCGCCGAAATTCACCGACCGGATTTTGCAGGATTGGGTGGTGCAGGACGTGCAGGGCGGCCGCGCCTTGGTCGAGAACCGCTATGGCGGCGTCTTCGAAGTCGGCAATGGCAGCACGCTGCCCGGCGTCGGCCGCGTCGATGAGATCAAGCGCCAGGACGGGCAGTGGATGGTGCTCACCGAGCGCGGCACGATCATGTCGGGGCGCTGAGCGCCAGTTTTCTGATGACTGCTTACTGAAACCTGATCCCTGGTATCAGCATCGGCACGCGGCGGCGGTAAGCGCCGTAGGCGTCGGCGCCGGGTTCGGTCGTCAGGAAGCGCTCCTCGATACGCGCCTTGAGCCACAGCCCGGCGGCGACCAGCGCGGCGCCGAGGAGACCGGTCACCGTCGCCTGCGCGGCCGCGGTGGCAAAAATGGCCGTGATCAATCCGGTATAGATCGGATGGCGCACCAGCCGGTAGGGACCGCTATCGACGACATGATGGTCTTCTTTGCGCGTGATCGCGCTCGACCACAGCCGGCCGAGATGGATACGCGCCCACCACGCGAACGCGATGCCGGCGAGCGTCAAAGCCGCGAGCGCATAACCGCCGCCGGAGCCGACATGCCAAAGCCGCGTCTCGCCGAGGCGGTGCCGCGCTGAAAGCCAAAGCGGGAGGGTGCCGGCCAGAACGGCGGCGCGATAGGCCCAAGTCTGCCATGTCGCGTCGCGCTTTTCGGTACGGGCGGTCCAGAATGAAGCGGCGAACCAGCTGACCATCCAGCCGGTCCAGATGACGGCGAACAGCAGATTGGGCCGCATTCACACGTCGACGCTTGCCGTGAGCGCATGCGCCTCGATGAACACGCGGCGCGGCTCGACCTTGTCGCCCATCAACTCGTCGAAGATCGTATTGGCCTCGCCGATTTCCTTCACCCCGACTTGAAGCAGCGTGCGCGCATTGATGTCGAGCGTGGTCTCCCACAATTGCTGCGGGTTCATCTCGCCGAGGCCCTTGTAACGTTGCAGCGTGACGCCCTTGCGCCCAGCCCCGGTCACCGCTTCGAACAGGCCGACCGGGCCATGGATCAGGGTTTCTTCGTCCTTGCGCTTGAACGCCGCGGGCGGTGTCGGCCGCGGATAGGTTTGCTGCAGGGATGCGGCGAATTCATCGAGCCTGCGGGCGTCGGCCGAGTTCAACAGCGCCTGATCGAGCACCGCGATCTCTTTGACACCGCGCACCGTGCGCTCGAACCGGAAGCCTTCGTGTTCGCTGAATTGGCCCTGCCAGCCGCGCTCCGTTTCCTCCGACAGCGCATCGAGCCGCCGCGCGATGTAAGGCACCGCCGCACTTGCCTTGAGTGGATCCCGGAAGATCTTTGCGTCGAGTACGCTCAAGATCGCGGCCTGCTCCACAACTTCGCGATTGTAGCGGCTGTGCAACCCGCGCAGCAGATTGCGGATAGTGCGCGCGTCCTCGACGAGGCCGCGCAGATCGTTGCCGGCGCGCACTTCGCCGGACGACAGCCGCAACGCCGCGTCTTCAAGCCCGGTATCGATCAGGTAATCCTCGAGCGCGTGTTCGTCCTTGAGATATTGCTCGGACTTGCCGCGCGCGACTTTGTAAAGCGGTGGTTGCGCGATGAAGAGATAGCCACGATCGATGATCTCGCGCATCTGCCGGTAGAAGAAGGTCAACAGCAAAGTGCGGATATGGGCGCCGTCGACATCGGCGTCGGTCATGATGATGATCTTGTGGTAGCGCGCTTTGTCGATGGCAAACTCGTCGGTGCCGATGCCGGTGCCGAGCGCGGTAATGAGCGTGCCGATCTGCTCCGACGACAGCATCTTGTCCATGCGGGCGCGCTCGACATTGAGGATTTTGCCGCGCAACGGCAGGACGGCCTGGAATGCGCGATTGCGGCCCTGCTTGGCGGAACCGCCCGCGCTGTCGCCCTCGACGATGAACAGTTCCGATTTAGCCGGATCTTTTTCCTGACAATCGGCGAGCTTGCCGGGCAGCGAAGTGATGCCAAGCGCGCTCTTGCGCGTCATTTCGCGGGCTTTGCGCGCCGCCTCGCGGGCGGCCGCGGCCTGGATCACCTTGCCGACGATGATTTTGGCCTCGCCGGGATGCTCCTCGAACCAGGCTTTGAGCATATCGTTGATGGCGCCCTCGACCGCGGGTCGCACTTCCGACGAAACGAGCTTGTCCTTGGTCTGCGAGGAAAATTTCGGATCCGCCACCTTGATCGACAGCACCGCGGTAAGGCCTTCGCGGCAGTCATCGCCGGTGAGCGCGACCTTCTCCTTGCGCGCCACGCCGCCCGATTCCGCGTAGCCAGTGACCTGGCGGGTCAGCGCGCCGCGGAAGCCGGCGAGATGGGTGCCGCCGTCGCGTTGCGGAATGTTGTTGGTGAAGCAAAGTACCGATTCATGATAGCCGTCGTTCCACCACATCGCGCAATCCACCGCGACGCCCTCGCGCTCGGCCTTGATGACGATCGGCTGCGGGACAAGCGGGGTCTTGTTGCGGTCGAGATATTTGACGAATTCCTCGACGCCGCCTTCGTAGCGCATGGTTTCGCGCTTCTCGACGGCATGGCGGCTGTCGGACAGCACGATGGTGACGCCGGAATTGAGAAAGGCGAGTTCGCGCAGCCGGTGTTCCAGCGTGGCGAAATCGAATTCCGTCATGGTGAAGGTTTTCTTCGACGGGAAGAACGTCACCTCGGTGCCGCGCTTGTCGTGCACCGCGCCGACCACGGCGAGCGGCGCAACCGGCTCGCCGTCGGCAAATTCCATGAAATATTCCTGGCCGTCGCGCCAGATCGTGAGCTTGAGCCAGCTGGAGAGCGCATTGACCACCGAGACGCCGACGCCGTGGAGCCCGCCCGAGACCTTGTAGGAGTTCTGGTCGAATTTTCCGCCGGCGTGGAGCTGGGTCATGATGACCTCGGCCGCGGAAACGCCTTCGCCCTTGTGAATGTCGGTCGGAATGCCGCGGCCGTCGTCGCGCACCGTGCAGGAACCATCGGGGTTGAGCGTTACGGTAACTTCCTTGGCGTAACCGACGAGCGCCTCGTCGATGGCGTTGTCGACGACCTCATAGACCATGTGGTGCAGGCCAGAGCCGTCATCGGTATCGCCGATATACATGCCCGGCCGCTTGCGCACGGCATCGAGCCCCTTGAGCACCTTGATCGATTCGGCGTCGTAATCGGAGGGTGCGGGGCTTGGCTTACGAACCGGTTCTGCCATGCGAAGAGCTCTTGAATCGCTTGCAAAAAAGCATCTGGGAATCGCTCAAATCTTGTACACGAAAACAGGACGTCGTACAGAGCAAAGTGAACCTGATTAAGATATTGTCAAATCGCCATTTTTCAAGGTTTTGCCGGCTGCCGAAACGGGCCTGGTTTCGGCCTCGAATCCGCCGCAGCAAAAAGGCCGCGGACGACGGCAAAAAGCAATTCGCAAAAGAAGTTTTGCGCCGAAAAACGTTCAGCGGTTTCGCGGCTGCAGCCTGCCAGCACTGACGTCTATCAGCGCGGCAGCGCGATCGATTTCGGCAAATAGCGCCGGATCGGCGCCTGTCATCCAGACCTGGCTGTGCAGTTGCGCGAGTTCCCCATGCAGTGTGCCGCGCCGCGCCGGGTCGAGATGGGCGACCACCTCGTCGAGCAAGAGCACAGGGGCGTGCCCGGTCATCTCGGCGATCAATCGGGCATGCGCCAGCACCAGCCCGATCAAGAGCGCCTTCTGCTCGCCAGTCGAAGCGTCGGCCGCGGCGATGTTCTTTGCCGCATAGACGATTTTCAGGTCGGTCAGATGCGGGCCGTCGAGCGTCCGCCCGGCGGCGGCATCGCGGGCGCGATTGTCGCGTAGCACGGCGCGGTAGCGCTCCTCGATTTCGATCGCCGGATGCGCCGGGATGAGCTGCTCCATCCAGCCGTCGAGCGCGATCTCGGCGGGCGGGAATGCCGAGCCCTTGCGGCCTGCCAGCACGGTTTCGAGCCGGCGCACCGTCTCCACCCGCAGGCCGGCAACCGCGACCGCGAGCTCGGCCGTCTCGTGTTCGACGGCATCGAGCCAGTGCGGATCGGGCCGCGGCTCTTCCAGGAGCCGGTTGCGCGAGCGCAGCGCGCGTTCCAGTGCGTTGACGCGGCTGGCGTGCTCGGCGTCGACCGCAAGCACCAGGCGATCGAGAAAGCGCCGGCGTTCGGAAGGCGCCCCGGCGAACAGCGTGTCCATTGCCGGCACCAGCCACACCACGCGCACATGATCGGCGAAGGCCGCGGCCGAGGTGACCGGCTCGCGATCGATGCGGTATTTGCGCTGCACCGCAGCCCCGTCCTCGGGCGCCCGTTCGATACCAGTGCCGAGCGTCGCCAGCCCTAGCGCGCCCTCGATCTCGGCTGCGGCCGCCCATGAACCGTCGCCCTCGCTGAACGCGACTTCGTCGAGCGTCGCGCGGCGCAGCCCGCGGCCGGGGGCGAGAAACGAAATGGCTTCGATCAGATTGGTCTTGCCGGCGCCGTTGGGTCCGACCAGCACCACGGTTTCCGCGTCGAGTTCGAGCGACGCCGCGTGGTAGTTGCGGAAATTGTTGAGCGTCAGGCGGCGGACGATTGCAGGCATCAGCTATCGGCGATCAGGCATCAAAGCGGTCGCGATACCTGACGACCGATCCCCGATCCCTGTCAAACCCGCATCGGCATCAGCACGTAGAGGGCGCCGTGGGGATCCTTGTCCTGGATCAGCGTCGGCGAGCCGGGATCGGCGAGTTTGAGCACCGCCGCTTCGCTCTCGATCTGGCCCGCGATGTCGAGCAGGTAGCGCGAATTGAAGCCGATTTCGATCGGGTCGGCTTCATATTCGACTTCGATTTCTTCGTTGGCGCTGCCGGAGTCCGGATTGGTCACGGATAACGACAGCTTGCCGGCGGTGACCGACAGTTTGACGGCGCGGCCGCGCTCGCTCGAAACCGTCGAGACGCGATCGACCGCCGCTTCGAATTCCTTCTTGTCGACGACCAGTTCCTTGTCGTTGGCGAGCGGGATGACGCGGGCGTAGTCGGGAAACGTGCCGTCGATCAGCTTCGAGGTCAGGATGGTCGGGCCGATGGTGAAACGGATCTTGCCCGGCGACAGTTCGATCGCGACCTCGGCTTCGCCGTCTTCCATGAGCCGCTGCACTTCGCCGACGGTCTTGCGCGGCACGATGATGCCCGGCATGCCGGCGGCGCCTTTCGGCAATTCGAGTTCCATTTGCGCCAGCCGATGGCCGTCGGTGGCGACCGCGCGCAGCATTTGCGCCTTGGCCGAGCCGGCGGCGTGCAGATAGATGCCGTTGAGGTAGTAGCGCGTTTCCTCGGTCGAGATGGCGAACTGGGTCTTGTCGATCAGGCGCTTGAGGTCGGCGGCCTTGAGCGTGAATTTGTGCGTCATCTCGCCCGGAGCGAGATCGGGGAAGTCGCTCTCCGGAAGTGTCTGCAGGGTAAAGCGCGAGCGGCCGGCGCGGATCGACAGCGCCGCGCGGTCGCCGGAGGAATCGAGCACGATCTGCGCGCCCTCGGGCAGTTTGCGCACGATGTCGAAGAACATATGGGCGGGCACCGTCGTCGATCCGCCGGGACCGACCTCGGCCGCGATCGCGTCGGTGACTTCGACGTCGAGATCGGTGGCCTTGAGGCTGAGCTTGGCGCGGTCGGCGTGCAACAGCACATTGGCGAGGATCGGAATGGTATTGCGGCGCTCGACCACGCGATGGACGTGGCCCAGCGATTTCAACAATTCGGAGCGCTCTACCGTGACCTTCATCGCAAATCCGTGAGCCAAGTCTTCAAGCTTAAGTCTTCAAAAGCAAAATCTGCAGCAAACAAGCCGGACAACAAAAGTGGCGTAGCGCGGTGCTTTCAGGCAAGACCGGGCCGCAACGGCCTAGTCTTGGAGCTGGCGTTTGAGCGCCTCGATCTCCTCTGCGAATGCGCTGTCGTTGCCGGCCAGATTCTCGATCTTGCGCACCGCGTGCAGCACCGTGGTGTGGTCGCGCCCGCCGAAGCGGCGGCCGATTTCCGGCAGCGAGCGCAGGGTCAGGACCTTGGCCAGATACATCGCAACCTGCCGCGGACGCACGACATTTGCCGTGCGGCGCGACGACAACAGATCGGCGCGGCTGACATTGTACTGGCGCGCCACGATGCGCTGGATGTCCTCGATCCGCACCCGTTTCGGTTCGGCCGGCCGGATCAGGTCGCGCATTTCGCGCTCGGCCATTTCCAGCGTGACCGGCTGGCCGGAGAGCTTGTTATGGGCCAATAGGCGATTGACCGCGCCTTCGAGGTCGCGCCCGTTATGGGTCACCGATTTGGCAATAAACGACAGAACCGGCGCCGGGACTTCGAAACCTGGATGATGCGCACGGGCGGCGCCGATCCGGCTTTTGAGGATTTCGAGCCGCAATTCTTCGCCGAGCGAGCCGATCTCGACGACGAGCCCGCCGGCGAGCCGCGAACGGACTCGGTCGTCGAGGCTTTCAAGATCGGCCGGCGGCCGGTCGCTGGCGATCACGACCTGGCGGCCGGCGTCGATCAGAGTGTTGAGCGTGTGGCAGAATTCGGCCTGGGTCGAGCGGCCCTGCAGGAACTGCAAATCGTCGATCACCAGCACGTCGATGGCGCGGACCGTTTCCTTGAACGCGAGCGTGGTTTGGGTGCGCAGCGCCGAGACGAAACCGTACATGAATCGCTCCGCCGTCAGGTAGAGCATCTTGCGGTCGCCTGAGCCATTGCCGGCCCAGGTAACTGCCTGCAGCAGGTGGGTTTTGCCCAAGCCCACCGCGGCGTGGATGTAGAGCGGATTGAACATCAGCGGCTCGCCGCGCCGGCTGGTGGCGACCTGTTTGGCCGCGGCATGAGCCAGCGTATTCGAGCGGCCGACGATGAAAGTCTCGAAGTTCAGACGCGGATCGAGCGGCGAACCGCCGAGCGCCTCGTGCACCGTCATGAACGGCACGCTTGAGCGCATATCGGCGCCGCTGCCGGGGCCGTCGCGCATCTCGCGCAGCGGTAGCGGCGCCTCCGGCGCTTTGGGTTTTGCCATGGGCGGGCGGATCGTCGCCGAGCGCACGCTCAATTCCAGGCGGGTGACCTCGGGCTCTTCTTCCTGCCACTTGGTCAAAACGCGCTCGCTGTAATGCGATTGAATCCAGTTGCGGAGAAAGCGCGTCGGCACCGAGAGGCGAACGACACCCATGTCTACGGTTTCGAGCTCCATGCGCCCGAACCAGCTGGAAAATACGTCCTCGCCCAGTTCAGTTCGCAGCCGTTGCCTGACCCGCCGCCAGCGCTCCTGATCCGTGCCCGTGCTCGTCATGTCGGTCTGCTTTTTCGCCGGAGGAGAATTTACCGAAAGAAGTCAGGCGAGGGTCGTTCCGACCAGGCCCGACATGCCGAGACGCAACTTCATTGAATCTAGGGGTTGTGGGGTGGTGCAGGCGGCTGGCGCTACCGCGAGAGATCGCGGACGCCGGCCCGATGGCGGGATCGGCTCAACCGCTAAACGCGGTCCTCGGCCAATAAACCCTGGGCCAGTAAACGCTGGGCCAATAAACTCTCGGCCAACAGGCTGTGGGCCGGGTAGCGCTTCTAGTCCGTGAAAATCGGTGGCTTGTCGTTGTCATGCCCCCACCTCCATCGTTCCCAGGTTCGATGGTTGTCGATCTTTGTCCCGCGATGCCCCTACCGCCACCACGAGACGCGCAAACGCTCTCTCTGTGTTATTTCCAGCCGGCCAATGACGACCAAAAGCTGCACGTTTCACTTTGCAATTCAGCCCTGCCGAAACTTCCGAACCTGGAACCGCACTCCCGTCCGGACGCACCTCTCCCGCACCCATTCTTCGATGAGTTTTCAACCAGACCGTTTTTGCTGACCTTCAGAACGTGAAGGGGAAGAAAAAAGTAGCACGCGATTTCCGGGCTGCAACCGCAAAAAAACCACGCCAGTATTGGACTTTCAGATGCGCGTGCAACAAACAACGTCACGCGTCAGCGCACAACGCATTGACTCAATGGGATGATTCTCAGTCGTTTGGCCGGCAGAAAAAGCCCGAAATGAGCAAAATTGATCACCGGAGCAAATAAGATCGCGATGATGGGATTCGCGATGATTCAAAGTCCGTCTGTTGCTGTGTCCAATAAGTCATTCATTGGTCATGAATTCTTCTGACCAATTTCATCGGGGTACCCTGCAGCGATGCCCACGGAGCAAACAAAATCACGCCGCCCGTCGCGCGACGAACGACCTAAAATACGATCATGATCATCTTTGCCGTTTGACGTGACAATTATACAACAGATTGATTGCAATTCACTATTCGCTTCGCGTCATGCGACGAGCGAACCAGTCTGTCGATCGACAAAATTGCGAAAAATTATTTTTTGCCGAGCTTGGCGATGCGATGTGCGAGCCGCGACACTTTGCGGCGTGCTGCATTGCGGTGCACGATGCCTTTTTGCGCCGCGCGAATGATCGCCGGCTCCGCCTCGCTCATGGCGGCGAGCGCTTGAGTGCGGTCGCCGGTGGCGATGGCCTCTTCGACCTTGCGCGTTGCCGAGCGCAAGTGCGCGCGGCGCGATTTATTGACAACGGTGCGGCGCGCGATCTGACGGGCGGCCTTCTTGGCGGACTTTGTATTGGCCATGCGTTTTAAAACTCAAGTGAGCTATCGAACTTGAAACTGTCGTGGACGGGAGCGGGGCTTATAGGGGTGCAGGCCGCCATCGTCAACGCTGGTATTCCTATGCCACCTGCTTGGCCCGGACTGTATCGTAGCCGGCGACCACCGCCGCCCGGTCGGCCGCGGAAAACGCCGAGAGCGGCGGCTCGACGCGGGCCCATTGCGGCTCGCCATGAATATGGGCAAGCAGCGCCTTGATGCCGGGGACCAGCGGCTTGCCGTCAAACAGCTTGCGGATTGTCACTGCCTGCGCGAGCGCCGCGGCATCGCCCGAGCGATAGGCGCGCGCACATAGATCGGCATTGAGATTGGCGGTCGCCGAGATGCAGCCGGCGAAGGCGCCGGAACGCGCCTCCGGCAACGCTGCCTCGGTCGAGGGAAAGACCTTGAAACGCGCCGCGACGCTTGCTGCGGCACGCGCGAAATCCATATCACCGGAAGAATCTTTCAGCCCGACGATACGCTCGCCGAATGTGTCGAGCAGGCGCCCGATCAGGGCGATGTGCCAGTGCAGGCCCGATTGCGCCGGAAAATGATAGAGATAAAGCGGGATCGGGCGCGCCGCACTCGCCGCCAGGACGGCATCGATATAGGCGACGAGACCGTCATCGTGCACGCCCTTATAATAGAACGGCGGCAGCACGAGCGCGCCGGCAAAGCCGAGTTCGGCGGCATGTTTGGTCAGCGCGATGGCATCGGCGAGCGCGGCGGCGCCGGTGCCGACCATCATCCGGTCGAGCGGCAACCCGCTCGTCGCGTAAGCGCTCATGACGCGCTTGCGCTGCTCCAGCGAAAATGAAGTGGCCTCGCCGGTGGTCCCGAGCACGTTGAGCCCATCGCAACCGGTCGCGAGCAGATAGCTCGCCAAAGTAGTCGAGCGCGCGCAGTCCGGCTCGCCCTTCTCATCCACGGCAGTGGCGACCGCGGCGATGACGCCGTGCAATGTCTTGGTCATGGTCCGTGCTCTTGCCTTTAAGCTTGGGGCGCTGCCTCGCTTGCGCCGGCCGCCGATCCAGTAAAGCATGAGCCACGAAACAAGGGAATTCGCATGACGACGGACTTTGATGTCATCATCGTCGGTGCTGGCGCCGCGGGCTGCGTGCTGGCGAACCGGCTGTCGGCGCGCTCCGGCACGCGCGTCTTGTTGCTTGAGGCGGGGCGCGACATCGCCCCGGGCGCCGAGCCGGCCGACGTGCTCGATTCCTATCCGACGTCTTATTACAACGACGCCTATTTCTGGCCCGATCTGAAGGTGCATTGGCGGCGTAAGGAGAATTCGCCGCTGGTCAAATTCTCGCAAGGGCGCGTCTTGGGCGGCGGATCGTCGGTCATGGGCATGGTTGCCTATCGCGGCACGCCCGACGATTATGCCGAGTGGCAAGCGCTCGGCGCCGCCGGCTGGGGCTGGGACGATGTACTACCTTATTACCGCAAGCTCGAAAACGATCGGGACTTCGACGGCGCGCTGCACGGCAAGGACGGACCGGTGCCGATCCGCCGCACCAGTCAGGAAGATTGGGCGCCATTGGCGAAGGCCGTGCATGCCTTCGCGCAGGACCGGCAGATTCCCTACGTCGCCGACATGAATGCCGATTTTCGCGACGGCTATGGCGCGGTGCCGATGAGCAACTCGCCGGAGCGGCGCGCCTCGGCCTCGATCTGCTATCTCACCGCCGATGTACGCCGCCGCGCCAATCTGACCGTCCTCACCGGCGCCGTGGCCGGCGGATTGTTGTTCGATGGCGCCCGCGCCACCGGCGTTACCGTCACGACCGGCGGGGAGACCAAGGAATTTCATGGCCGCAACATCATCGTCGCGCTCGGCGGCATCCATTCGCCGGCGTTCCTGATGCGGGCCGGGCTTGGGCCACCGGCGGTCTTGCGCGAGCTTGGCATCGAGATTCGCAGCGATCTTCCCGGCGTCGGCCAAAACCTCTCCAATCACGCCATCATCTTCATCGGCCTCTTGCAAAAGCCCGGCATGCGCCAGGCGGAAAAGATCCGGCCGCATCCGATGACGGCGTTCCGCTATTCGTCTGGCCTGCCCGGCGCGCCACCGGCCGACATGTATCTTAACGTGCAGTGCAAGACGTCATGGAGCGCGCTTGGCCATCAGGTCGCCAATCTGGCGCCCTCGCTGCTTAAGCCGATGTCTCGCGGCCGGGTGTCGCTGACCTCAGCCGATCCCGCGGCCAATCCGCGCGTCGAGTTCAATTTCACCGGCCACGAGCTTGACCTCAAACGCTTCATGCAGGGCTTCCGCCGTTGCGTCGAGATTTTGGCCCACGATGCGGTGCGCGCCATGACGCGGCTGACCTTCCCGGTGAAATTCGACGACCGGCTGCGGCTTCTCAATCGGATCACGCCGGCCAACAAAGCCAAGAGCGCGGCGGTCGCCGCGCTGATCGATGCCGTGCCGCAGCTCGCCGGGCCGATCTTTGCGACACTGGCCGACCGCCGTGTCGATCTCGCGGCGCTGGTCGAGGACGACGAGGTGCTGGCCGATCACATCCGCGACAATGTCGCCGGCACGTTCCATCCGGTCGGCACCTGCCGCATGGGCGCGCCGGACGATCGCGACGCGGTGACCGATCCGGCCGGGCGCGTACGCGGCGTCGCGGGCCTGCGTGTCATCGACGCTTCGATCATGCCGACCATACCGCGCGGCAATACCAATATCCCGACCATCATGGTCGCGGAGAAGCTTGCCGATCAGATGCTGCGGGAAAGCGCCTAGTCCGTAGGGCACCGCGCCGTAAAGCGAGGCGGCGTGGACAAAATCGTGCTCGCGCGGTGCCCACGCGGCGATGCGTGAGCAGGCGATTTTGCCCACCCTACGGCTATTCAGGCACGCTGACGTAAATCTGGCCGTCGCGCACGGCGACCGGCACCGGCGTCAATCGCACCGAGGCGTCGCCGGGATGGCAGCCGGCGGCGAGATCGAATTCGTAGCCGTGCCACGGGCAGACGATGTGGCGCTGCTTGCCGAAGCGCAGCCCCACGCTCTTCTTGTCGGGCGTAATGATTTCTTCGACCTGATTGAAAATCTTGCCCTGGCAGACCGGCCCGCCGGCATGCGGACAGACATTCTCATAGGCCAGCACCTTGCTGCCGGTGCGGAAGATGCCGACTTCGAGGTTTTCCAGCGCGAAAACTCGGTAATCCCCGTCGGCAATATCGGTCAGTTTGCCAACTGCAATTTCGTCTATGGCATATCCTTTGACTCGTACCTTTTTACTCGATGCCCGGCGGGCGATGAAACCAGACCGCCACGTCGAACATGTTGAGGTCGGCGGCGCGGATCAATCCGCAGGCGGTCACCACCGTCTCGGTCGCGGTGACCGTATTCGGCGCAAATGGCACGACGTCATGGCCGCGCCGTTCGACCTTGGCGGCATAAACCTTCACCGCGGCGGTCAGCACCTGTTGCAGCGCCTTGTCCGAAATCGCATCGGGCTCGCCGCGCTTGAGTGCGCCGCGCGCCAGCGCGCAGAAATCAGCCACCGACGCCGGCCGCCGTGACGGTTTCCGGCCGGGTTTGCCGGCGCGTTTGGCGGCTCTCACATTGCGCATCGCTGCCTTACGCGGTGACCGGCACGCGGCCGGCCGGCGCTTTCCTGGTTTTGGGCTTGATCAGCTTGTGCGTGGGCACTTCGAGGTTGAACAGGCGTGCCGCGTTAAAGCCCAGAATATTGCGTTTAGCCTGTTCGTCGAGGAACGGCAGCGTCGTGATCGAGCTCGGCAGGTCGAAATCCCAATGCGGCCAGTCCGAAGCGAACAGAAGCTGCGTCTCGGCCTTGATCGCTTTGAAGGTCGCCTCGGTCAGATCCATGTTGGAGCGTTCCAGCGGCTGGCTGGTGAAATACATATCGGCGATATATTCGCTCGGCCGCCGCTTGAGCAGCGGAGCTTCCGACGACCGCATCATGTATTCGGAATCGAGCCGCTGCATCAGGAACGGCACCCAGGCGAGCCCGCTCTCGATCCATAAGACTTTGAGCTTCGGAAAACGCTCCGGCAGCCCGTTGATGATCCAGTTGGTGAGATGGATCATGTTGTAATAGACGAACGAGATCGAGTGCATCGAGATGAAGCGGTTGCACTGCTGCATCGACTGATCGCCCCAGTGAAAGCCGGAATGGAAGGCAAGCGGCTTTCCGGTCGCCTGGATGGCGGAATAAAGCGGCATGTAACTGTCGTGATTGACCGCGCGGAAGCGGGTCGAGGTCACCGAGAAGCCGATGATGCTTGGATCGTCGGCATACATCTCGACGGCCTTTAAGCTTTCTTCCGGATGATTGAACGGCAGGTAGAGCATCGCCTTGATGCGCGGATCCTGCGGCAGGATTTCCTCGGTCAGCCATTTATTGAAGGCATTGCCGATCACGACCTCGATCTCGACCTGCGGATGCATGCCGAGCACCAGCATCGGGGTGGGGAACACCACCATGTAATCGATGCCCATCGAATCCATGGCGCGCTGCACCAGCGTCACCTGCGCATGGGTGCGCACGCCGGGCACTGTCTCGGCGAGCCGCTGCTGATGCGGAATGCGGCCGAACACGTCCTGATGCAGAAAACCGGGCGTCGCATTGAGGAGGCCCGGCGCCGGACCGCGATCCTTGAACGCGCGCGCCATTTGCCGATAGACGTCTGAGTCCATGCGATCGATGATTTCCGGCCAGAACGCCGTCTCGGTGACATGGGCGTCGACGTCGACAATGAAATAATTGTCGGCCTGCGCGTCCTTGGCGGCGTGCGCGAGGATGTCGCGGGTGTCGGTCTGGATGCTGATCTTGGGGAGCTCGCTGACGTGCGGGGTGCGTTTGCCGTTCTTGTTGCCGTTCTTTCCGTTGCGCGGTGTCTTGGTCAGCATCGGTTCCTCCAGTTTTTGGAGCGGGCGCGAGCGCGCCTCGGCAATTGCAGGGAAATCTATCAGCAATCGCGCGCGATGGACATGCGCCCCGGCTCGGTTGCTCCTGCGGCCGGGCGGGTGCTAGGAAATATTTGAATTGCCTTCTGTTTCAGCAATTTACTGCGGACCCGACCGGCCGGGACACTGACATGAAGCTGCCGCCCTTCGATTACGCGTGCCCGGCGACGATTGCGGAAGCGGTCGCGCTTCTTGCGGGCCATGACGGCGAGGCAAGGCTGCTCGCCGGCGGCCAGAGCCTGATACCGATGCTGGCGTTCCGCGTCGCTTCACCGTCGCTTCTGGTCGATCTGCGCAAACTACCGGAGCTGCGGCAGATCACGATCGCCGGCAGCGCCGTCACGCTCGGCGCCATGGTGCGCTGGCGCGACATCCTCGACCACCCGCGGCTGCGCCAAGCGCACCCGCTGCTGGTGGCGGCCGTGGAACACGTCGCGCATTACCAGATCCGCAACCGCGGCACGGTCGGCGGCAGCCTGGCGCATGCCGATCCCGCCGCCGAATTGCCGGGCATTGCCGTGACTTGCGAAGCCAAGATTGCCGTTCTTGGCAAAGCCGGCGAGCGCGTGATCGCGGCCGCGAATTTCTTTCACGGGCCGTTGATGACGGCGCTCAAGCCTGACGAAATCATCACCGAGATGCGCTTGCCGGTGTGGCCGGCCAAGCGCCGCTTCGGCTTTCAGGAATTCGCCCGCCGCCAGGGCGACTTTGCGCTTACCGGGGCGGCCTTGTTCTACGACGAGGACGGCGGCGGCAAAGCCGCCAACGCCCATGTCGGGGTGATCGGCGTCGCCGACCGGCCGCTGCGGCTCACCGCCGTGGAGCGTGTCCTCAACGGCAGCACGATCGACGAGGCGACGATCGCCAAAGCGGAAGCGGCCGCGTCCGCCGCGGTCGATCCGCCGGATGATATCCATGCCGGCGGCGCCTATCGCAAAGTGCTGGTCGGCGTTATGGTTGAACGTGCGCTGCGAAGCGCCGCCGCCTAGGCATCGCGATTGAGAGGAGCAAGCTCATGAGTGTCGCCCGCCATGCCCGCCCCAAGGAACTCGAGGGCGTCCCGCTCGAAGACATCGTGAAAAAATATGTCGGCCGCTTCCGCGACAAGAAGCCCGATTGGTCAGCTTTCGCCGATTCCAACATCGAGGGTTTTAAGCGCGCCCAGCATCGCTTCATCGGCGCCGGCGCGTCGGGCAAGCACGACGATCCGAACATAATCCCGCCCGGCAACTTCACGCTTTCGGTCGTGTATTGCGAACCCGGCCAGGGCAACGCCGCGCATACCCACGAGGTCGAGGAGTGCTTTTTCGTGCTGCAAGGCTTTCTCGACGTGTTCGTCGAGGACGAGAGCGGCAAGCGGCTGACCATGAGGCTCGGCCCCTGGGAGTGTATTTCCTGCCCGGCCGGCGTGATCCATGGCTTTGAGAACGGTTCGCTGGCGCCGGTCTATTTTCAGGTGATGCTAGGCCGCGGCAAGCCGGAAACCATGGGCTACGCCGATGAAGAGCTGCACAAGCGTCGGGATGCGCATCTGAAGGCGGTCTAGAGCATGATCCCGAAAAGTGGATACCGGTTTTCGGAAAAGATCATGCTCAAACAAAGTGGCTGCCGCCACGCGTCCGCCTAGGCGGCGGTCGGCACGAACAGCTTTTCGATCGGAATGGGCGCCGGGATCAGGCCCTGTTCGGCCATATAAGTGACCAGCGCTTCCAGCGTCGGCCGGTTCGGCTCGATGCCGTAGGGCCAGCAATCGCCGCCGAACAATTTGTCGATCTCCTCGATGTCATCCGGCAGCCACGGCAGCATATAACGCAGCGTGCCCGGATAGCGCATTTTCTCCCAAGCCCAATCCTTGGCGGCGCCGAAGGCGTCGTAGAGGCTTCTCGCGACGAAGGGATGGCGCTCGTAGACGTCATTGCGGATGACGATCAGGTGCATGATCGGGAAAATTCCGGTGCGGCGGAAATAATCCTGCTCGCGAGCGCGATAGTCGGGGAACAGCCGCACCACGTCGGGGTGGCGGTTGAGCGCGCGCGGCAGGTTGGAGCCGATGATGGCCTGAATGTCGCCTGCGGCGAGCAGGTCGCTGAGCGATTTGCCGCTCTGGTTCGGCGTGATGGCGACCGGTTTTAGCAGCGGCATCACCGACGGATTGCCGTAGGCGCCGGGCTCGTTGACCGCGCCTTGCACCCATTCGATGCCGGAAAGATCGACGCCGAGGTCGTGCTGCATCAGGCCGCGGACGAAGATCGCGGCGGTCTGGGTGTGGAGCGGCACGCCGATGCGCTTGCCGGCGAGGTCCTTTGCCGACGTGATGAATTTTCGGTTAACGACGATGAAGCCATGGCGGAAGACGCGCGAAGCGAACACCGGGATCGCCACGAAAGGCAGCTTGCCGGCGGCGTAGCGGCTGATGAATTCCGAGCTCGACATCTCGCAGGCGTCGAACTCCTGCCGGCCCGACATGCGGTCGAAAATCTCCCGTGGATTGTCGATAACAAGGAAGTTGAGATCGATGCCGTCCGGTTTGATCTCGCCGGTTTGCAGCGCCAGCATGCGGTCGTAGAGGCCGCAGGCGAAGGTGATCGGCAGAGCGGACATCGCGGCATCTCCCCGGCGAAGTTTTGGACGAGTGCGGAGCCTATCGCACACCATGACGCGCCGTGAAGCGGCTCCGTCGCGCGCGAAAAATCCGCCGCGCCGAAAAAAATTTCGCCGCGCGTGTCGAATTTTCTTGCAATGAATTTCCAACGCGACTATGTGCCGTTCGCCCAAATTCGCACGTGCCTGTGGCCGTGTGTCGATCGGTAGGCATCCGGACAAGAGGCCGGACAGTCGCCTGAGGTTCGCAAGATTAGAGCCTCACTACGTGATCGGCAGCCGGAGGCGAAACCGGCGCACCCTGCGCTCAACAGGGGACGCGGCTTAAAGCAACGACGGAGCGGGCTTTTTTGGTCTCGTTGGCTGTCCAAAGGTCAACACCGAAGAGGCTTGTCCATCTTGCCGGCCGTGCGGAACGGGTCTCCCGCTCCAATCCAAGGCAGCACATCGGCTGAAGAGCCGCGCGCTTCCACCGTGTCCCCAACGCACGGCTGGCGCGCCGAGCTTCGGCCGCTGACGCCGGCAGTGCGCGCAAAAAACGCGTGCCGCCGATCATTTCAACGCGGGCCGAAAGCCCCTTGAACCTGGATGAAGGAGCGACTCCGATGACCGAGCGCATCCACGACTTTCTGCGCCGCCGCCGTGACGAGGGGCTGGACGATGGTCCCTGCCTCGTCGTCGATCTCGACGTCGTGCGCGACAACTATCAAGCCTTCGCCAAGGCACTGCCGGACAGCCGGGTGTTCTACGCCGTCAAGGCAAACCCGGCGCCCGAACTGCTGTCGCTCTTGGTCTCGCTTGGCTCCTGCTTCGACACCGCCTCGGTCGCCGAGATCGAGATGGTGCTCGCCGCTGGCGCCACGGCCGACCGCGTCTCCTACGGCAACACGATCAAGAAGGAGCGGCACGTTGCCCGCGCTTTCGCGCTCGGCGTCCGTCTGTTCGCGGTCGACTGCAAGCCCGAGGTGGAGAAGGTCGCCCGCGCGGCGCCCGGCTCCCGCGTCTTCTGCCGTATCCTCTCCGACTGCGTCGGGGCGGAATGGCCGCTGTCGCGCAAGTTCGGGTGCGAGCCGGCGATGGCCGTTGAAGTGCTCGAGCATGCGATGAAGCTCGGCCTGGAGCCGCACGGTGTGTCGTTCCATGTCGGTTCGCAGCAGCGCAATCAGCATGCCTGGGACCGGGCGCTCGCTTCGGCGGCGGCGGTATTCAAGGAATGTGGCGAGCGCGGCATCAATCTCACCATGGTCAACTTGGGCGGCGGCTTCCCGACCAGGTACCTAAAGAATGTCCCGTCGGTGAAGACCTACGGCTCGGCGATCTTCAAGGCACTGCGCAAACACTTCGGCAACCGCATCCCGGAGACGATTATCGAACCGGGCCGCGGCATGGTCGGCAATGCCGGCCTGATCGAGGCGGAAGTCGTCCTTGTCTCCAAAAAGAGCGAGGAAGACGACGTGCGCTGGGTCTACCTCGACATCGGCAAGTTCGGCGGTCTCGCCGAGACGATGGACGAGTTGATCCGTTACCCGATCCGCACGCCGCGGGACGGTGACGCGATGGCGCCGTGCGTGCTCGCCGGACCGACCTGCGACTCGGCCGACGTGCTGTACGAGAAGGTGCCCTACATGCTCCCGGTCAGCCTCGAAATCGGCGATCGGGTGCTGATCGAGGGCACCGGCGCCTATACCGCAACCTACGCAGCGGTGGCCTTCAACGGCTTCCAGCCGCTGCGGACCTTCCACATCTGACCCCTCTTGCCCCGGTCCCCACCCTAACCCTCCCCCGCTTGCGGGGGAGGGAAGGGAGGGGGAACCGGGGCGCAACGGCCGAAAGGAGCGGATCAATGGTGACCATCCGGGAAGAAAAGATCGCCGATATCGGCGCGCGTGAGGCTCTGCTCGACGAGGCCTACGGCGCGGCGCGTTTCGCCAAGACCTCGGAGCGGCTGCGCGAAGGCCGGCTGCCTGCCGACGGGCTGTCGCTCGTCGCCACGCATAATGGCCAGCTGGTCGGCACGGTGCGGCTGTGGAATGTCGCCGCCGGGCTGGGACGCGACGCGCTATTGCTCGGGCCGCTTGCGGTTCACCCGTTGCACCGCAATCGCGGCATCGGCTCGGCACTGATGCGCCGCGCCATCGTCCGCGCGCGTCTCGCCGGCCACGGCATGATCGTTCTGGTCGGCGACGCGGGCTATTACGGCCGGTTCGGCTTTTCCGCCGAGCGGACCGGCGAACTGTGGATGCCCGGCCGCTATGAGCGCGACCGGCTGCTCGCGCTCGAGCTTGCGCCGGGCGCGCTTACCGGCGCACGCGGACTGATCGGCGCCACCGGACCGGCGGCGCCGAAACCCAATCTCAACGTGCTCATCGCCGCCACCGGCGAAGCGCGCCGCGACAATCGGCGTACGCTGCGACGCGCCGCCTAGTTCCGATCCCGAAAACCCCGCCTTGGACCCCGATCCGATTGAATTGGATCGGGGTCTATTGCAAACAATGATCCATTCTCTTCCGGAGTCATCCCAATGACCGCATGGCCTGTTCACGCCCGCATCAGCGGCCCCATCGTCATGATCGGCTTTGGCTCGATCGGCAAAGGCACGCTGCCGCTGATCGAGCGTCACTTTGATTATGACAAATCGCGTTTCGTGGTCATCGACCCCGAGGACAAGGACCGCAAGTTGCTCGATGACCGCGGCATCCGCTTCATCCACCAGGCGATCACCCGCGACAACTATCGCAAGCTGCTCGGGCCACTCCTTACCGCGGGCGGCGGCCAGGGTTTTTGCGTCAACCTGTCGGTCGACACATCTTCGGTCGACATTATGGAATTCTGCCGCGAGATCGGCGCTCTGTACATCGACACCGTGGTCGAGCCCTGGCCGGGCTTCTACTTCGATTCCAAGCTCGGACCGGAAGCGCGGTCGAACTACGCGCTGCGTGAGACGGTGCTGGCGGCGCGGCGCAAGAGCCCCGGCGGCGCCACGGCCGTATCCTGCTGCGGTGCCAATCCCGGCATGGTGTCGTGGTTCGTCAAGCAGGCGCTTTTGAACATTGCCGGCGATCTCGGGCTAAAGTTCAAGGAGCCGAAGACGCGTGAGGAATGGGGCAGGCTTGCCAAGAAGGCCGGCGTCAAGGGCATCCACATCGCCGAGCGCGACACCCAGCGCGCCATCAAGCCGAAGCCGATCGAGGTGTTCGTCAACACCTGGTCGGTCGAGGGTTTTTTGTCGGAAGGCATGCAGCCGGCCGAGCTCGGCTGGGGCACCCACGAGAAGGCGCTGCCGAAAAACGGTTTCAAGCATAAGGTCGGCTGCCAGGCGGCGATTTACCTGACCCAGCCTGGCGCCAATACACGCGTGCGCTCATGGACGCCGACCGCCAAGGCGCAATACGGCTTCCTGGTCACCCACAACGAGTCGATCTCGATTGCGGACTACTTCACGCTGCGTGACGGCCGCAAGGTCGTCTACCGGCCGACGTGCCATTACGCCTACCATCCGTGCAATGACGCGGTGCTGTCGCTGCACGAATTTTTCGGCCAGGCCGGCGAGCGGCAGCCGGCCATCCACATTCTGGACGAGCACGAAATCGCCGACGGCATCGACGAACTCGGCGTGCTGCTCTACGGCCACAAGAAGAACGCCTATTGGTACGGCTCGCAGCTCTCGATCGACGAGACGCGCGATATCGCGCCTTATCAGAACGCGACCGGCCTGCAGGTCACCTCCGCGGTGCTGGCCGGCATGGTCTGGGCGCTGGAAAATCCAAACGCCGGCATCGTCGAAGCCGACGAGATGGATTTCCGCCGCTGCCTGGAAGTGCAGACGCCCTATCTCGGGCCGGTGATCGGCGCTTATACCGACTGGACACCGATCACGGATCGCCCGGGCCTGTTCAAGGAAAACATCGATAAACGCGATCCCTGGCAGTTCAGCAACGTGCTGGTCGGCTGACCGTCTCTGTTATCCGCTCATTCCCGCGTAAGCGGGAATCCAGTGGGGTAGAACCGTCCTCAACGGAAGCTCACTGGGTCCCCGCTTTCGCGGGGACGAGCGGATGAACTGCCGTCGCTCACTGCAAGCGCTTCGCCGCCTCCTTGATCAAGCTCAGGTCGGAATGCGCTTTGACGTCGAAGCTCGCATTGACGAAGCCGAGAGCCTTGGTCATGTCGACGTTCTTCTGCAGCGCATCGAGGTCCGGCACCATGTTCGGAGCGCGATAATAGTCGGTCTTGGTGTAGAGCCAGCCGAAGCGTTCGGGCGGTTGTTTGGTGAGATCGGAAGCAATCTGGGCGACCGCATCGTGGTTCTTGGGGTCAAGATACCAATGCGTGATGCGCAGCGTGTCCTCCAGAAAATCGACCAGCGCGGCGCGGTGTGCGTCGATGAACGGCTTGCGCGCCGACCACATGACGAATTGCGACACGCCGATGGCGTCGCGCATGGAAAACAGCACCCGCGCCTTCGCCTTCAGCTCGGGATCGAATTTGAACGGCAGCACGCCCGTGATCAGGTCGGCCTTCTTTTCCATGAGCATTGATTTCATCGCCGGGAACGGCGCCTCGACGATCGTGTAGTCGCGGTTGGCCTCGAGCCCGTGCTTGCGCAGCATGGCGCGCATGGCGACGTCGACGCCGCTGCCCATGGCATTTGTCGCCAGGATCTTGCCCTTGAGATCCTCGATCTTCTGGATCGGGCCGTCGGCGAGAACCTCGAAATCGTTCGAGGCATAGCCCTCGACGCCGTCCTGGAAATCGTCGGTGATCACCCGGATATCGTCCATGCCGGCATTCACGATCGCGATTGGCACCGTGGAAAAGGCGAGGTTGCCGATCTCCAGCTCGTTGTTGGCAATCGCCGTGATCATCGGCGGCGTGCCGGCATAGCGGGTCGGAGCGAACACATAGGACTGGCCGAAATGGGTGGCGAGGTCCTTCTTCTGCAGCCAGACCGAAGACCAGTTGGCGAGCGGCGCCACCCAGGCGCCGCGGATTTGCAGCGGATCGGCCTGGGCAAGGCCGGCGCCAAGCGCCAGGAACGCAAAGCTCGCCAATGCAATTCTTGCACGCATCACCGTCCTCCCAGACTTCGATCCCGTCATTACCCCGCGGGCGCGGCCAGTGGGACGATTGTGGGCGCAAAGCGCAATTCGAAGCAAGCCGCCCGCTTGCCTCAGCAAAGCCCCGGGCGTGACCGGCGCGGGCCATTCACGTTCCCGTCAAGCACGGCCGTGTCATTTCGAGTTTATCGTCGCGGCCGGTATCACAGCAACTGTGCGCATACAGAAAGCTACTCTTGGGGCCATGAACGACAGCTCGGCCAAACCAGTGCGGACGGCGCCAAAAGCGCAAAACCTGCCCGGCCAGGTCGTCGTGGTGTTTCAAGGCGGCGGCGCGCTCGGCGCCTATCAGGGCGGCGTTTATCAGGCGCTTCATGAAGCGGAAATCGAGCCGCACTGGGTGATCGGCACCTCGATCGGGGCCATCAACGCCGCCATCATCGCCGGCAACGATTTCGCCGCGCGGCTCGACCGGCTGCGCGAGTTCTGTGCGCGGATGGAGCGCAAACCATTCTTGCCCGCCACGCCATTTCCGCTGCCGTTTGCTCTGCCGGGCGGCATTGCTGCGGCCCATATGATGACGATTCTTGGCGGCATCGCCGGCTACTTTTCTCCAAACCGCGCGCTGGCCTGGGGCGGCGTGTACGCTTCGGTCGGCGCCGAGCATGCCGGCTTCTACACCATCGATGCGCTGCACGAGACGCTAAGCAGCATCGTCGATTTTGAACGTCTCAATTCCGGAAAACCGCGTTTGACTGTGGGCGCGGTCAATGTGCGGTCCGGCATGATGCATTACTTCGACAGCCGCAGCATGCCGATTACGCTCAAGCACGTGCTCGCATCGGGCGCATTGCCGCCGGCGTTTCCCGCGGTCCGCATCGACGGCGATCCGTATTGGGACGGCGGCATCTATTCCAACACGCCGATCGAAACCGTATTCGACGATAACCTGCGCCGCGATTCGCTCGTGTTCACGGTGCAGGTGTGGCATGCCACGGGGCCGGAGCCGGAATCGGTCTGGGAAGTGCTCAATCGGCAGAAGGACATTCAATTCGCCAGCCGCGCCGACAGCCACATCATGCGCCAGGAGCATATCCATCAGCTGCGTCACATCGTGCGCGAACTGGTTCGCCTGATGCCTGAAGCACAGCGCGAGACGCCTGCGGTCAAGGAGATGGCCGGCTATGGCTGCGGCACCTTCATGCACATCGTGCGGCTCAAGGCGCCGCGGCTCGACCATGAAGATCATATGCGCGACATCGATTTCACCAGCGACGGTATCCATGCGCGCTGGCAGGCCGGCTATGCCGCCACCATGCGTGTTCTGCAACGCCGGCCATGGGAGGCGCCGGTCGATCCCATGATGGGCGTCGCGCTGCACGATTCCGACGCACCCGACACGCCCAATCCGTAGCGGGCGGACCTGTCATGGGCCGGTGATCGACGATGCCCAACCCCTCCTTCGACAACATCGCGGAAACTGCCTCGACCGACGATTCGTCGCTGCATCGTGTTGTCGTGGTTGGCGGCGGCGCCGCCGGGCTGCGTCTCACGTCACTGCTTGGTGCGTCGTTGGGCCGTCGCCGTGAGGCATCGATTACGCTCGTCGAAAGGTTGCGCATTCATGTCTGGAAGCCGCTGCTGCATGAAATCGCATCCGGCTCGATGGACAGCGAAACCGACTCGCTCGAATTGATCGCGCATGCGCGCCGCCGGCACTATCGCTACCGTATCGGCGAGATGGTCGGGCTGGACCGCGCCAAGCGGCAGATCCACGTAGCGCCGAGTCTGGACGAGGACGGTCAAACCATCATTCCGCCGCGCGTGCTCGGCTACGACACGCTCGTCATCGCAGTCGGCAGCATGGCCAACGATTTCGGCACGCCCGGGGTGCGCGAACACGCCATCGCGCTCGACACGGTCGATGAAGCTGCACGGTTCAACCGCCGCATGATCAACGCCTGCCTGCGCGCCAATGCGCAATACGAGCCGCTGCAGCCGGGGCAATTGCGTGTCGCGATCATCGGCGCCGGGGCCACAGGCGTCGAGCTTGCGGCCGAGCTGCACAAGTCGATGCGCGATCTGGCTTCATACAATCTCGACCACATCGATTTTGACAAGTACATCAAGATTGTTCTGATCGAGGCGGCGCCGCGCATTCTGCCGGCGCTTCCCGACAGCATGGCCGCCGCGACGGCGGAGGTTTTGCGAAATCTCGGCGTTGCCGTTCGCACCGGAACCCGCGTCATGGCGGTGCGCGCCGGCGAGGTCGTTCTTGACGGTGGCGAGGCGGTGCCGGCCGAGCTGATCGTGTGGGCCGCCGGCATCAAGGCGCCGGATTTCCTGCGCGATCTCGATGGTCTTGAAACCGACCGGATCAATCGCCTCGTGGTGCGGCCGACCTTGCAGACGACGCGCGACAACGACATTTTCGCAATTGGCGATTGCGCGAATTGCGTCTTGCCGGGAATGACGGAGCCGCTGCCGCCGCGCGCGCAGACGGCGCATCAAGAGGCCGACTTCATGGTCAAGGTCGTCAAAGCGCGCCTGCGCGGCGAGCCGCTGCCGAGTTTCAAATATCGCGACCTGGGCTCGCTGGTGGCGCTTGCCGATTACGAAACTTTAGGCATCGTCTTGCACAACGTGAAGCTTCAAGGCCTCATTGCCAGGTTGGCCTATCGCTCCCTGCACAAGCGGCATTTGCAGGCGCTGCACGGCAACTTCAAGGTGGCGCTCGATTCACTCGTCAAAGCTGTCACCCGCCGCACCGAGCCGCGGATCAAGTTGCATTAGGAACGCTCCGCCGTCTCCTGGTGCCAGACCAGAAGCCGGCGGCGGACGAGCGCCATGGCCTTGATCAGGCCATAGCCGACGACCGCGATCTCGACGATGCCGGCGAACACGCCGGGCGAATTGGCAAAGCGCGAGGCGCTCATCATGGCGCCGCCGAGCCCGTAACCGCCCATCACCATCTCGGCGATGATCGCGACGATGAGCGCGATCGGCAGCGCCACCTGCAGCCCGGTGAGAATTTGCGGCAAAGCCGCCGGCAGCGCGATCTGCCACATCACTCCGCGCTCGCTCGCGCCCATATTGCGCGCCGACCAGATCAGCTCCTTGTCGACACTGGCGATGCCGGCCAGCGTCGCGGTGACCACCGGGAAAATCGCGTCGAACACCACGACGGAAATCTTGGAGACGTCATAGAGACCGAGCCACAGCATGATAATCGGCAGGAACGCGATCTTCGGCATCGGAAACCCGACCGAAATCAGCGGATCGAAGAACCAGCGCGCCATCCTGTTACGCGACATCAAGGCGCCGAGCGTAACGCCGCCGACGGCGGAAATGACAAAGCCGGTCAACGCCCGATACATCGTCAGCCCGAGATTGCGCCACAGATCGCCGGTCACCGCGTCGGCGTAGATGCGCTCGGCGACGGCGGAAAACGGCGGCAGCATGAATGGCGTCACCCGGCCGCTGCGGGCAAACAATTCCCAGGCGATCAGCAGCACGAGAATGGAGAAAATGCCGGCGCCGCCGCGGAACACGACGTCGAGCCGTCGCGCGGCATCGTGCGCGATATCGGTCTGCGCGGCCGCAAGCGACGTGGTGTCTTCTATTCGCGCCATCGCAGCAGCCATTGTATGAGCAACTGATAGAGCCGGTCCGCGGCAAAGCCGAGGAACGCCACCGTGAGCACGACCGCATACATGCCTTCGTAGGAGCCGATCGAACCGAGATAGCCGATGAGATAACCAAAGCCCTTTTGCGACACGATCAGTTCGGAGCTCACCAGCAGGATGAAGGCAAGCGCCAGCGCCGTGCGTACGCCGTTGAGAAGCTCCGGCAGCGCGCTCGGCATCACCACGTCCCACATCATGCGCAAGCGCCCCGCGCCCATGCTGCGCGCCGACCAGACCAGCGCATGATCGGCGCCGCGCGCGCCGTTATAGGCGCCGATGGTGACCGGGATCATGCAGCCGAGAAAAATCAGCAGGATCTTTGAGCCGTCGCCGAAGCCGAGCCACAGCACGGTCACCGGAATGAGCGCCGACTTCGGCAGCGGATAGAACAATTCGACCAGCGGATTGAGAAATACGTCGAGGAGCCGCCACCGCGCCATGCCAAGTCCGAGCCCGCCGCCGACGACAACGGCCAGCACAAGCCCCATCGCGGCGCGATAGAGCGAGGACACGCCGTTATCGAGCAATTCGCCGCTGCGCATCAGATCGACCCAGGCGACCGCGACCTTGCTCAACGGCTGCAACGCGGCCGTGTCGACGATGTTGAGCCGCGCGGCGGCCTCCCAGGCGAACGCAAGGATCAGGAGCGGCAGATAACGGACAGCGGTCTTTGTCGCGAATTGCATCAGGAAACTGTCTCCTGGGCCTTGATCGCGTCGTCGCGCACCAGATTCCAGAGTTCGTCGACCTTCTCCACGAACTCCTTGGATTTCAGGATGCCGGGATTGCGATCGGCAAATTTGGTTTCGACGATGGCCTTGATGCGGCCCGGCCGTGCCGACATCACCGCGACGCGTTCGGCGAGGTAGACCGCCTCCTGCACGTCGTGGGTGACGAAGATGACGGTTTTCGGGGTGCGTTTCCAGATGCTAAGCAATTCGGTTTGCATCAGCGCGCGCGTTTGCGCATCCAGCGCGCCGAACGGCTCGTCCATGAGCAGGATGTTCGGATCGAAAGCGAGCGTGCGCGCGATCGCGGTGCGCTGCCGCATGCCGCCGGAAAGCTGCGAGGGATAACTGTCCTCGAAGCCGCGCAAGCCCACGAGATCGATAAAGGCCTGCGCGCGCTTCTCGCGCTCCGCCCGCGGCATGCCTTGGCGTTCCAGGCCGTAGAGAATGTTGGCGCGCACGGACTTCCACGGAAACAACGCAAAATGCTGAAACACGATGCCGCGGTCGGGGCCGGGCGCCGAAACCGGCTTGCCCTCGACCACGATGCGCCCGGTCTCGATCGGCAGGAAACCGCCGACAAGGTAAAGCAGCGTGGACTTTCCGCAGCCCGAGGGACCGAGCAGCGCCAAAAATTCCCGCGGCCGCACCTTGAGCGATACATCGGAAAGGGCGAGCACGGGGCGTCCGCGCGCCGGTCGATAGGTGTGATTGACACCCTCGATGACGATCTGCCCTTGGCCGTCCATCTCCGCCTGCACATCCCCGGCGCGTCCCTGTTGCTTCTTTCCTTGGGCGCCGTTTCGCCGGCACCCTAAACCGGCCCGGCCCGCGGCACCAAGTGTTTCAGCACGACGGGACCGCGCGCTTGGTACGGTGCGGCAAAAGCGGATATATGTGTCGCTTGGTGCGATCCTTGGCACGGCCCGGAATCGATTGATGGAACGCTCGTTCAAAAAAGAAGTGGATGCGCTCCGCCTCGGCGCCGGCGAGACGTTTCGCGGCGAAGGCATTCTTGCCGTCACCAAGGCGCTCTTACAATCGGGCGTCAGCTATGTCGGCGGCTATCAGGGCGCGCCAGTCTCGCACCTGCTCGATGTGATGGTGGATGCCGAGGATCTGTTGGCCGACCTCGGTGTCCATGTCGAAACCTGCACCAACGAAGCGGCCGCGGCCGCCATGCTCGGCGCCTCGATCAATTATCCGCTGCGCGGCGCGGTGACGTGGAAGTCGATCGTCGGCACCAATGTCGCGGCCGACGCGCTGTCGAATCTGGCTTCGCCGGGTGTCATCGGCGGCGCGCTGATCGTGCTCGGCGAGGATTACGGTGAGGGCGCCAGCGTCATCCAGGAGCGCTCCTATGCTTATGCGATGAAGTCGTCGATCTGGCTCCTTGATCCGCGGCCCGATCTGCCGACCATCGTGCGCATGGTCGAGCAGGGTTTTGAGCTGTCGGAAGCGAGCCACGCCCCGGTCATGCTGGATCTGCGGGTGCGCGCTTGCCACGTCACCGGCGAATTCACCGCCAAGGACAATAAGCGCGGCGTCTATAGCGGCCAGCATCGCCTCGACGGACCGCCGCGGTTCGAATATGGCCGGCTGGCGCATCCGCCGGTGATCTTTTCGCAGGAGCGGCTGAAAATCGAGGAACGGCTGCCGGCCGCGCAAAAATTCATCCGCGACAAAAAACTCAACGAAGTGATTGCCGGCGACATCGGCGACGTCGGCATTATCGTTCTCGGCGGCCTGACCAATGGCCTGCTGCGCGCGCTGGCGCGGTTCGATCTTGCCGATCTGTACGGCGCCTCGCGCATTCCGATCTATGTGCTCAACGTCGCCTATCCGCTGGTGCCCGAAGACGTGAAGGAGTTTTGCGCCGGCAAGCGCGCCGTGCTCGTGGTCGAGGAAGGCTCGCCGGAATATGTCGAGCAGCAAATCAACATGGTGCTGCGCGGCGGCGACATCCAGACCCGCGTGCTCGGCAAGGGTTGTTTACCGCGCAGCGGCGATTACACGTCGGAAGTTTTCCTGCGCGGCATCGCCGCGTTTCTGACCGAGACACATCCGGCCGGCATCGATGCCGAAGCCATCGCGGCACGCGCCCGCGAATTCATCGCACACAAGCCCGAAGTCACCGCCGCCATCGGCGACATCCCGCCGCGGCCGCCGAATTTTTGCACCGGCTGTCCGGAGCGGCCGGTCTTTGCTGCCATAAAGCTCGCGCAGCGCGAGATCGGCCCGACCCATATCAGCGCCGACATCGGCTGCCATTCGTTTGCGACCTTCGCGCCGTTCTCGCTTGGCAATTCGATCCTCGGCTACGGCATGTCGCTTGCGAGCGCCGCCGCCGTCGGGCCCAACATGGCGAAACGTTCGATCTCGATCATGGGCGACGGCGGCTTCTGGCATAATGGGCTGATTACCGGCGTCGCCTCCAACATGTTCAACAAGGGCGACGGCGTTCTGATCGTGATGCAGAACGGCTATGCCTCGGCCACCGGCCAGCAATATCTGCCGTCGAGCAAGAGCAACCGCAGCGGCACGCCGACCGGCATCAGCATCGAGAAAACGCTGCGCTCGCTCGGCGTCAATTGGCTGCGCACGGTGCGCACCTACAGCGTCGCCAAGATGGCAAAAACGCTGAAAGAAGCCATGCGCTCGGCGGAGCATGGGCTGAAAGTCATCATCGCCGACGGCGAATGTATGCTGGTGCGCCAGCGCCGCATCCGCGCCGAAGATGCCGACAAGCTCAAACGCGGCGAGCGCGTGGCGAAAACACGCTACGGCGTCGATGACGAGATCTGCACCGGGGATCATTCCTGCATCCGGCTTTCCGGATGCCCGTCACTGACCGTCAAACCCAATCCCGATCCGCTGCGCTCGGATCCGGTGGCGGCCGTAGTCGAAAGCTGCGTCGGCTGCGGGTTATGCGGCGAAGTTGCGCACGCCGCCGTGCTCTGCCCGTCGTTCTATCGCGCCGACGTCATCAGTAATCCGAACTGGTGGGACCGCGCGCTCAATAGCGTGCGCAGTTCGGTCATCGGATGGCTGGCCGGCACCTCTTCTCCCTCTCCCCAGGGGGGAGAGGGCGAGGTGAGGGGGCTCGAACCTCTCGGCCGAACCCCCTCACCCCAACCCTCTCCCCAACGGGGCGAGGGAGTTCGCTTCGGCGAGCCGCAGGGCAATACATTTGATACGCGTCCTATCACCATCCTGATCGCTGCACTGGGCGGTGAGGGTGGTGGCGTGCTCACCGACTGGATCGTCGCGGCAGCGGCGAGCCAAAATTTCCCGGTGCAATCGACCTCGATCCCCGGCGTCGCGCAGCGCACCGGCGCGACCACTTATCATATCGAGCTGGTGCCGGCCCGCACCCTTCCCTCCCCCGCGAGCGGGGGAGGGTTAGGGAGGGGGCGGCCGATCCTGGCGCTGGCGCCGGGCGTCGGCGATGTCGATCTTGTGGTCGCCAGTGAATTGATGGAAGCCGGCCGCGCCATCGCTGCCGGTTATGTCACGCCCGATCGCACCACGACGATCGCTTCGACCAGCCGCGCCTATCTGGTGGTGGAGAAGATGGCGATGGGCGATGGCCGCTATGATCAGGAACGCCTGATCCAGGCGGTCGACCAGAATTCGAAAGGCTCGCTGCTGCTCGATCTCGAAGCCATCGCGCGGCAAAGCGGCGCAATGATCAATGCGGTGATGCTCGGCACCATCGCCGGTGTCGGCGCGCTGCCGATTCTGGCGGAAGCCTTCGAGGCCGCGATCCGCGCCGACGGCAAAGCGGTCGAGGCCAATCTGCGCGGCTTCCGCGCCGGCTACGATGCCGCGCGCGCCGGCTCGCGCCGGAGTGCCGAACCGCAGAAGCGTCATCGCGCGCCTTCGGCTTTGCTTGCCGACCTCGAGCGCGAGATCGGGCGGATGCCGGAAGCGGCGCGCGCGTTCATGACCGAAGGTGTGCGCCGGCTCGCCGCCTATCAGGATCTCGCTTACGCGCGGCTCTATCTCGATCGGCTTTCGTCGATCAGGGACGCCGACACAAAGGCCGGCACCAACGGAAAATTGCTCGCGGAAACCGCGCGCCATCTCGCCGTGCGTATGTCCTACGAGGACGTGATCCGGGTCGCGCAGGTCAAAATCGATCCGGCACGGTTTGCCCGCATCGCAAGCGACATGGCGGTCAAGCCGGAGCAGACATTCACGGTCACGGAGTTTCTCAAACCCGGCGTCGAGGAATTCTGCTCGATTCTGCCGCCCTGGCTCGCCAGCCCTATCCTCGGCCTTGCCGAGCGTTACCCGGCCTTCGGCCGCGCCCATTGGGGCATGACGGTCAATACAGCGTCGATCTTGGGGTACCTGCGCTTCTATATGCTTGCGAAGCTCCGCGGCTTGCGGCCAAAAACTTTCCGCTATCGGGAGGAGCAGCGCGCCATCGAGTCCTGGCTGCATATGATTGGGCAAGCCGCGCCCTTGTCGGCCGAGCTTGCGCTCGAGATCGCCGAATGCGCCCGGCTGATCAAGGGCTATGGTGATACGCACAAACGCGGCAGCGGCAATTACCGCCTGATCGAAACCGAGCTGATGCTGCCGGCGCTTAACGGCAGCATGCCGCCCCGTCAGGCGGCCGAAGCGATCGCCAATGCCCGCACGGCGGCCTTGCTTGATCCCGAAGGCGACGCGTTGGCGAAATGTCTTGCCGACATCCAAGCGCAATCAAGCCATCGTATTGCCGCTGAGTGATGCGACTGGCCGAAATGTCGCCCGTTAGCCAGTGGTAAAAAATCCATGTCGTCCGCCGTTGCGGCCATCCGGCTTGCTTTGTGCATCATGGCACTGGTGTTGCTCGCCGGTGGAGCGCGCGCCCAAGGGTCGTTCTATGGCGCTTCCCCCGACGAGATCCCCGGCGCACCCGGCACCATCATTCGTCAGGAGCCGATGCCGCCCACGCTGTCCGGAGGAGCGGCCTATCGCGTGCTTTATCGCTCGACCGGACTGCACAACGAGCCGATTGCGGTCTCCGGTGTCGTCATCGTTCCTCCAGGTCCGCCGCCAGCCGCCGGTCGTCCGATTATCGCCTGGGCGCACCCGACCACGGGCGTTGTGCCGCGTTGCGCCCCGTCACTGGCGATTTTCGTTTTCCAGCAAATCCAGGGGCTGCGGCAAATGACGGAGCGCGGCTTTATCGTCGTCGCGACCGACTACCCCGGTCTTGGCACGTTTGAAACGCATCCATACCTTGTCGGCGTCAGCGAAGCCCGCGCCGTTCTCGATTCGGTGCGGGCAGCGCGCGCGCTGACCGGAGCGCCCAACCGCTTCGCGGTGTGGGGACATTCGCAGGGCGGCCAGGCGGCGCTCTTTTCCGGTCTGATCGCAAAGAGCTACGCGCCGGACCTTGATCTGGTCGGTGTCGCCGCGGCGGCGCCGGCCACGGAACTCGGCACGCTGCTTGGCGAAGACATCGACAGCAACGGCGGCCGCAATCTCACCGCCATGACGCTGTGGTCGTGGTCGCGCCTGTTCGGCGCGCCGATCGACCGCGTCGTCGATCCCGTGGCCTTGCCGACCATTGATCGGCTTGCCGGCGAATGCATCGAGTCGGTCTACGATCTGATGTTGCGGCGGCGCACGGCGCGTCCGTTGGAGCGGAGATTCCTGTCGGTGAATAATTTTTACACCATCGAGCCGTGGCGTTCGCTGATGACCGCCAACACGCCGGGCCCGTTGCCGCCGCAAATCCCCTTGTTCCTGGCGCAAGGCGGCGCCGATGAACTGGTCCGGCCGCCGGTGACGCAAGCTTACATGAAGCGGCAGTGCCAGGCCGGCGGCAAAGTGCGGATGCTTTTTCTGCCGGCGAGCAATCACGGCTTCATCGCGCGCGATGCCGCCGCGTCCGCCGTCGAATGGATGACCGACCGCTTTGCCGGCGCGCCGGCGCCCAATGACTGCGGCCGCGGCTGACGAGCCCCATTTTGCCTTTTTGGGCAGGGGGTTGAGCGCAAATTTACCCGAAATTAACCGTCCGGACCAATCCTGCTGCGATTGCAGGCGACCTGATGATGCCGGGCTTCGATTTTCCGATCCGCACGAAGCTCGCAATCTGGGCGGCGCTTGGCGTTCTGCTCGTCGCCGGCATGCTCATCGAACAACAGATCGGCGATCGCCTCGCGGCGCATCAGCGTTCGCTCGCCGAAAGCAAACAGTTCGCCGCCGTCGAGGCGCTGTACGCCGCCAAAGACCTCGGCAATATGCAGATCGAACTGCGCGAAATGCGGCTCGCCATCGCGCCGAGCGACGTCGATCGCGCGCTCGAGCGGCTCCGCGCCGACGCCGTCTCCGCGGCAAAGCATACCGGGACGGCGCTGAGTTTCACCGACGATGCTGCGATCAAGGATGAGCTCGAGACGCTCGACAAACTGACCACGGACTATGTCGCCGTCAGCGGCGAGCTTGCCGCCGCGGCGAAGGATTACGGCGACACCGTCGAGAAAGTCCAACGTGCCGTCCAGATCGGCAAGGACATGAACGAGCTGGTCGACAAGTCGACCGGGCAATTGATCGCCGCCGCCAACGAACGCAATACGCAGGCGCGCGCGGAGCGGGCGCTCGTCGGCAACGCCGATCTCGGCATCGGCCTGTTTGTGATCGCGGTGCTATTCGGCGCGGCGCTATTCGGCGCGCGTTCCATCATCGCGCCAATCCGCCGCATCAGCGCGGTGCTGCGCGAGCTTGCCCATGGCAACAAAGACGTCGAGGTGCCCTATACCGGGCGCGCCGACGAAGTCGGCGACAATGCACGCGCGGCGCAGAGCTTTAAGGAAAAGCTGATCCGCATCGAGCAATTGGAAATAGCCGAGAAGGAAACCGCGCGGCGCATGGCCGAACAGCGCCGCACCGATATCCACGAAGTGTCGGGCGCTTTTGAAAAGACGGTGGTGATCGTGGTTCGCTCGGTCTCCTCGTCGTCGACCGAGCTCGAAGCGGCCGCGGAAGCGCTCGGCGCGATAGCGGGAGCGACGCGGGATTTGTCCGGCAAGGTGCTCTCTGCCTCGACCCAGGCCGCCGACAATGTGCGGTCGGTGTCGCACGCCACCGAAGAGCTCATCGCCTCGGTCGGCGAGATCAGCCGGCAGGTCGACGAATCGGCCCGGATCGCGCGCGAGGCGGTAGCGCAGGCCGAACGCACCGACGGCCGCATCGCCGAATTGACCCGCGCCGCCGGCCGCATTGGCGACGTCGTAAAACTGATTACCGATATCGCCGAGCAAACCAATCTGCTGGCGCTCAATGCCACGATCGAGGCGGCGCGCGCCGGCGAAGCCGGCCGGGGATTTGCCATCGTCGCGCAAGAGGTCAAGGCGCTCGCGGCGCAAACCGCGAGGGCGACCAACGAGATCGGCCTTCAAATCGCCGGCGTGCAGGTGGCGACGCAGGATTCGGTGGTCAGCATCAAGGAAATCGGCGGCACCATCGCCCGCATCGCCGAGATCGCCGCCGCCATCACCGTCGCCGTCGAACTGCAGGCGGCCACCACCCAGGAAATTGCCGCCAACGTGCGCGCCGCGACCGGAAGCGCGGCGCACGTCGCCACCAACATCGCCGAAGTCAACGACAGCGCCAGCGAGATCACCGCGGCATCGGCGCAGATTCTCGTCTCGGCGCAGTCGCTGTCGCGCGAAGGCAGCCGCCTTGCGGCGGAAATGGAAAAGCTTCTGACCGCGGTCCGTGCCGCCTAGCGATCGCGCTAATCCGCCCTCGGCCGCGGACAGAAGAACGTGCCTTCCACCTCGACAATGTCGTCCTGATTGAGGCCGCTCACTTCGACAATGCTGCGGGGCGGATAAGGCGCGCCGCGCCAAAACTCCTCCTGGATTTTATTCACGATGGGCCGATGGCGGTCCATGTCGGTGACATAGACCACGAGGCGTGCCGCATCGCGCAGGTTCCCGCCGGCCGCTTCGACGATCGTCTGCATATTCACAAAGGCCTGCCGGATGCGGGGCTCGGCGCCTTCGACCAGCGTGCCGGTTGCGGGATTTATGCCGCGCATGCCGGCCACGAACACGAAATCGCCGGCGCGGACGCCGACACTCCAGGTGCCGGTTGGCTTGATCGCGCCGGGCGGCGCAAGAAACTCGATTTGATCCGGCTCCATGCGATGGACCTCATGCGATCTGGCGATGCATGATGCCATCTTAGCGCGGCCCGGGGACCCCTGAATAATGAAGCCTCCTGTCTTCGACTATATCGCCGCGACCAGCATCGACATGGCGGTTGCGGCATTGGCGGAGGCCGACGGCGGCGGCGGCGAGGCAAAAATCATCGCCGGCGGGCAGAGCCTCGTTCCCATGCTCAATTTCCGCCTCATCCGTCCCTCGCTCCTCGTCGACATCAACGGCATCGTCGGACTCGCTTCTATCGAGGAGGCCGGGACCGAGATACGCGTCGGCGCGCTGACGCGGCACTATCAGCTCGAAACCTCGCCGCTCGTCGCACGCCATTTTCCGGTTCTGTCCTGCGCGATGACGCATGTGGCGCATCTCGCCATCCGCAACCGCGGCACCATCGGCGGCAGCCTGTCGCACGCCGATCCGGCCGCCGAACTGCCGATGCTGGCGCTGTTGCTCGATGCCAGATTTGGCATCGCGTCGCCATCGGGGACGCGCACTGTCGCCGCGCGCGACTTTTTTCTCGATGCCTTGACGGTCGATCTCGGTGGCGCCGATCTCCTCACCGGGATCGTGCTGCCGAAACTGCCGCCGCACACCGGCTGGGGTTTTGAAGAAGTCGCGCGCCGTCACGGCGATTTCGCGCTCGCCGCCGCCGCAGCGACATTGACGGTTTCCGCTGGCGTCATCGCAGAAGCGCGGATCGCGCTCACCGGCGTCGGGCCGACGCCGCTGCGCGCCGCCGCTGCCGAAGTTTTGCTGACCGGTCACGCGCTTGACGCCGCTCGCACCGGGCACGCCATCGATGCGGTCCGCGCGGTCATCAAGCCCGAGACCGATTTGCACGCTTCATCCGACTATCGGCGGCATCTGGCCGGCGTGCTGACCGGCCGCGCGCTTGCCGCCGCGTGGCGCCGCGCCAATGAGCGCGCGGCATGACCAAGACCCGCGACATCGCCGTGACCGTCAACGGCGCCCGGCATGAAGCCGCCGTCGAGCCGCGGCTGCTGCTCGCCGATTTCCTGCGGCACACGCTCGGCCTCACCGGCACCCATGTCGGCTGCGAGCATGGCGTTTGCGGCGCCTGCACGGTGCTCGTTGACGGCGACAGCGCGCGCTCCTGTCTGATGCTCGCAGTGCAGGCCGACGGCAAAAGCGTCGAGACGGTCGAAAGCCTTGGCCGGATCGGGACGCTCAACGCGCTGCAAAACTCCTTCCACGAGCATCACGCTCTGCAATGCGGCTTCTGTACGCCCGGCATGCTGATGACGGTGACAGATCTGTTGCGAAAATATCCGCTCGCCAGCGACGACAACATCCGCAAGGGCCTGTCCGGCAATCTGTGCCGCTGCACCGGCTACCAGCACATCGTCGCGGCGATCCGCGCCGTCGTCGGCAAAGCCGGAGCCGCGCCATGAGCGACGCGCAAAAAGGCGCGCAGGACGGCGTAGCCGAAATTCACGCCCGGCCGAAAATCATCGGCGCGCGCATCAAGCGCACCGAAGACCCGCGGCTGTTGACCGGGCTCGGCGCCTATACCGACGACCGCCAGGTGGCGGGCGTGCTGCATGTCGCGTTCCGCCGCAGCGATCACTCGCATGCGCGCATCCGCGCCATTGATTGTTCCGCCGCGCGCGCGGCGCCTGGCGTGATCGCGGTGTTCACCGCCGAAGATTTGTCCGAGGTCAAGCCGCTGATCGCCGTCTCGCGCATGGCGAACTATCATCCGACGCCGATCCTGCCGCTGGCGCGCGGCAAAGTCCGCTATGTCGGCGAAGCGGTGGTCGGCGTGATTGCGGAAAGCCGTTATCAGGCCGAGGACGCGCTCGAACTTGTGACCATCGATTACGAGCCACTGCCGCTGGTCATCGATCCGGAACAGGCTACGCAACCGGACGCGCCGCTCCTGCACGACGAAGCCGGCACCAACGTGCTGGTGAGCCGCGAGTTCAAGCGCGGCGACGTCGATGCGGCCATCGCCGGCGCGCCGGTGCGCGTTAAAGGCCGCTTCCGCATGCACCGCAAGACGCCGGTCGCCATCGAAGCGCGCGCCTGTATGGCCGAATACGATGCCGGCCGCGACGCGCTGACGCTTTATTCCGCCACCCAGGTGCCCGGCATCGTGCGCGACGCCGTGGTGGCGGCGCTGGAAATTCCGGCCGATCGCGTTCGCGTCGTGGCGGGCGACGTCGGCGGCGGCTTCGGCGGTAAAGGCTCGCTTTATCCGGAGGAGATTTTTGTCTGTGCCGCGGCGCGCCGCCTCAAGCGGCCGGTCAAATGGACCAGCGACCGCCTGGAGGATTTGACCGCCAACAGCCAGGGTTTTGATGAAATCGTCGACGCCGAGTTGGCGCTCGATGCCCAAGGCCGCATCACGGCTTTGCGCGCCGAGGCCATCGGCGACATCGGCGCTTATTCGATCTATCCGTGGACGGCGGCGCTCGAACCGGTGCAGGTGGTGAGCTTCCTGCCCGGGCCTTATCGCGTCGCCAATTATCACGGGCGGGTGCGCGGCGTGGCGACCTCGAAAGCGCCGCTCGGTCCCTATCGCGGCGTCGGCCGGCCGATCTCGACCTTTGTCATGGAACGGCTGATGGATATGGCGGCGGCGAAAATCGGCCTCGACCCCAAAGACATCCGGCTGCGCAACCTCATCGGGTCGGATGAGCAGCCCTACAAAGTCGCCACCGGCATCGTCTGGGACAAATCGGGCTTTCACGAATGCCTCGCCGCCGCCTGCGCCGCGATCGCTTACGACACGCTGCGCGTCGAACAGAAAGCGGCGCGCGCCGCCGGCCGCTGGATCGGCATCGGCATCGCGTCCTATGCGGAATTGACCGGCATCGGTTCGCGCATCTCGGTGGCGCCCGGTATGCCGATCAATACCGGCACCGAGACCGCAGCGATCCGCATCGAGCCAAGCGGCGCCGTGACCGCGGCGTTCGGCATCGCCTCGCACGGCCAGGGTCTGGAGACGACGCTGGCGCAAGTCGTCGCCGAACATCTCGGCGTGCGCATCGAAGACGTTCGCATCGTGCAGGGCGACAGCGCCGCCGCCGTCAGCGGCAGCACCGGCACCTATGCCAGCCGCAGCATGGTTTTAGCCGGCGGCGCAGCCACTCTTGCGGCGCAGGCGGTGCGCGACAAAGTCCTCAACGCCGCCTCGCATCTCCTTGAAGCCGCGCCCGCCGACCTCGTCGCCGAAGGCGGCTTTATCACTGTTGCCGGCACCGATCGCGTCATCACCTTCGGCGAGGTGGCGCGCGCCGTCTATGCGCAAATCGGCGCGCTGCCGCCGGACGCCCGCGACGAGCTTGCCGCCACCATGACCTACGATCCGGTCTTCGGCACTACGACCTCGGCCACGCATATTGCGGCGATCGAGATCGATCCGGAAACTTACGAAATCCGCATCGATCATTTCGCCGTCGCCGAGGATTGTGGCAAACTCGTCAATCCGCTGATCGTCGACGGCCAGGTTCACGGCGGCGTCGCCCAGGGCATCGGCGCCGCGCTCTATGAAGAGGTGATCTACGACGAGCAAGGCCAGATCACGACCGCGAGCCTGGTCGATTATCTGGTGCCGTCGGCCTGCGAGATTCCGGCAATGACGGTCGTTCACCTGGAGAGTTCGTCGCCGACGACGCTTGGCGGCTTTCGCGGCATGGGCGAGGGTGGCACCATCGGCGCGCCGGCGGCTTTGGCCAACGCGATCGCTGATGCGCTGTCGCCGCTGGGCATCGAGATCAATGAGCTGCCGGTTACGCCGGAGCGTCTGTTCCGCCTGATCGAAACGGCAAAAGCCAAATCCGCTAAGCTTGCCCGCTAAGCAGGCGCGAAAGTTAAGGGAGCGAACATGGATCTGGGATTGCAAGGCAAGGTCGCTTTGGTGACCGGCGCGGCAAGCGAAGTGGGCGCCGAAATCGCCCGCGCGCTTGCCGCCGAGGGCGCGAGGGTCGCGGTCAATTATAGGAGTTCAGGCAAGGACGCCGAAAATCTGGTCGGCGAAATCGCCGGCAACGGCGGCAAAGCCAAAGCTTATCAGGCCGACGTGGCGGACTTTGCCGCCGTGACCGCGATGGTCGCGGCGATCGTGAAGGATTTCGGCGGTCTCAACATCCTGATCAACAATGCCGGGATCGCCAAACGCCAGCGCTTTGTCGAAACCACGCCCGAGGACTGGCACCGCCAGATCGACGCCTGCCTCTATGGCGCGATCCATTGCTGCTATGCCGCGGCGCCGCATCTCGAAGCCGCCAGGAACGGCCGTATCGTCAGCGTGATCGGCGATTCCTCCCGCGTCGGCGAATCCGGGTTAGCCATCGTTGCCGCCGCGCGCGCGGGCGTCATCGGCCTGATGAAATCGCTGGCGCGGGAATTCGGCCGCTCCGGCACCACCGCCAATACGGTGTCGCTCGGTCTCGTCGAAACCCCGCACGACAAGGACTGGCTCGAAGCCAACCGCGAAAAGCTGGTCAGGCTTTATCCGGTGCGCCGTCTCGGCCTGCCCGGCGACGTGGCGCCGACGGTCGCGCTGCTCGCGTCGCCGCTGAGCGGCTGGATCACCGGACAGGTGCTGAGCATCAGCGGCGGCTATAGCATGGTGTGAGGCATGATCCCGAAAAGTGGAAACCGGTTTTCGGAAAAGATCATGCCCCAAGAAAAACAGTTCATGATCCCGAAAAGTGGATACCGGTTTTCGGATAAGATCTTGCCCCAAAAAAATTTGGATTCTCAATGCTGCACACCGACCTGATCGCGCCGATTCCGGAATTATTGCGCCGCCACGCCGCCGCGCGCGGCGGCAAATGCGCCTATCGCGACGCGCAGACGGCGGTGACTTATGCCGAACTCGACGAGCGGACCGCAAAACTTGCCGGCCATCTCGCCGATCTCGGCATCGCGGCGGGCGATACGGTCGCGATCATGCTGCCGAATTCGGTGCCCTGGGTCGAAAGCTGTCTCGCCATCGCGCGCGCCGGCGCCATCGGCGTGCCGATCAGCTACGACGCGACCGAGCCGGAAATCGCCTATCGGCTCACCGACGCCGGCTGCAAAGCGGTGATCACGAGCGCCGAGCGCGGCGATCTGTTCGCGCGGCTCAAAGCTTCCGCGCCCGATCTTGAGACGCTGATCGTGACCGAGCGCGGCCATTGTGACGCCGACGCACTGCGCTACGCGACGCTGGTGACCGCGCCGCCGAAATCGCCGCCGCGCGACCCCGCTTCGCTGCACGAGCCGGCCTTTATTCTTTACACCTCCGGCACCACCGGCCGCGCCAAGGGTGTCGAACTCACGGTGCACGGCATGCTGTGGGTGACGGCGGCTTGCTGGACGCCGATCACGGGGCTGTCCGAACGCGACACGGTGCTGTCGCCGCTGCCGCTGTTTCATTCCTACGCGCTGAATCTCTCGGTGCTGAGCATTCTGGCGACCGGCGCCAGCGCCTACATCATGGAAAGATTCTCGACCAGCGAAGCGGTGCGGCTCCTCAAGAGCGGAGAATTCACCTACTTCCCCGGCGTGCCGACCATGTTCCATTATCTGTTGCAGGCGACGCGCGGCGAGAAGGCCATAACATTTCCCAATCTGAAACTTTGTGTTTCGGCCGGCGCCATCATGCCGGCGACGCTTAATCGAGAATTTGAAGACAGGTTCGGCATCCCGTTGCTCGACGGCTACGGCATCACCGAAACCTCCACCATGGTGACGATGAACTGGCCGACCGGCGCCCGCGTCATGGGCTCGTGCGGCCTGCCGGTGCCCGGCAGCGCGGTTCGCATCGTCGATCTCAACGGGAAGGATGTCGCTGCCGGCCAGGAAGGCGAGCTGATCGTTCACGGGCCCCATGTCATGCCCGGATATCACAACAAGCCGGACGAAACCGGCAAGGCGCTACGCGCCGGCTGGTATTACACCGGCGATCTCGCGAGAAGCGACGAGAACGGTTTTCTCACCATCACCGGCCGGCTCAAGGAGCTCATCATCCGCGGCGGCCAGAACATCGCGCCGGCCGAGATCGAGGAAGTCGTGAATACTTTTGAGGCTGTGCTCGACTGCGCCGTGGTCGGCATCCCGCACCAGCACCTCGGCGAAGTCCCGGCGCTCTTCGTCGTGCCGCGCCCGGGCAAGTCTTTCGAAAGCGAAGCGCTGCTCGCGCATTGCCGGGTGCGGCTGTCGGCCTACAAGCTGCCGCACCTCGTGCGCACCATCACGGAAATCCCGCGCACCGGGTCGGGAAAAATCATCCGCTACAAGCTGCGGGAAATGATCGAGGCGTAAATGTAGCCCGCATTGAGCGGAGCGAAATGCGGGATGAGCGTTCAGCGCAAATGACGATCCCGGATTTCGCCAGCGCTCAATCCGGGCTACAATGAAACTTACGCGGGCGTAGTTCAGTGGTAGAACATCAGCTTCCCAAGCTGAGTGTCGTGGGTTCGATTCCCATCGCCCGCTCCAAACTTTTCAAGCACTTGGTCGAATTTCGATTGCGAACCCGCTAAGGCGAGCGCGTCAAGTCGAATAGCCATCTCGCGAGAGCGACCGCGGCGAGCGCGCCAGCAATCTGCGCGGCAATGAACGCAAATACGCCAGCCGGCGCGATGCCGGCGTAAGTATCCGAAAGTGCGCGCGCGATGGTCACGGCCGGATTAGCGAACGATGTGGAGGCCGTAAACCAATAGGCGGCTGTAATGTAAAGGCCAATGGCGTAAGCCGAGCGCGTGCCCAGGATCGTCAGCAACAGCCCGAACGTGGCGACGGCCTCCGCGAACCATTGACCCGGACCCGTCCGCACCGTGTTGGAGATTTGCCATAGTGGCAACTCGAACATCAAATGCGCGGCCCACACGCCAAGAACGGCGCCGATCACTTGCGCGCCGATGTACATGGCCGCGACGCGCGCCGGCAATTCGCGCCGCAATGCCAGTGCAATACTGACGGCGGGATTGAAATGCGCCCCCGATACCGGGCCGAAGGTGAGAATCAGCACCGTGAGAATAGCGCCGGTCGGCAGCGTGTTGCAGAGAAGCGCCAGCGCGCCGTTACCGCCGGATAGCTTCGCGGCCATGATGCCGGAACCGACCACGCCCGCGAGCAAGAAAGCCGTCCCCAAGCACTCGGCAACGCTACGCTGCGCAAGCGATGACTTCACGTCGGTTCAACCGCTTTCCCGATGTGGCCGATTTCCGTGAGCTTCTTTTGCAGGCTCAGTTGATCGAGCGAGCGCAGCGGCAGTGACGTAAAAACGCCGATGCGCTGATTCAACATGCGATAGGCGTCTTTGAACGCGAGGGCGACCTCCGCCTGATTGCCCGTGGCAGAGGTAGGATCGGGCACGCCCCAATGCGCCGTCATCGGCTGGCCCGGCCATACCGGACAGACTTCGGCCGCTGCGTTGTCGCAAACGGTGAAAACAAAATCGAGCACTGGCGCGCCGGGCTTGGCGAACTCGCCCCACGACTTCGACCGAAAGCCCGACGTGTCACAGCCGAGCATTTGCAGGAGCCGCAGCGTTTCGGGATGCACTTGCCCTTTCGGCTGACTTCCGGCGCTATAGGCGCGGAATTTGCCCGCACCGAGCTTGTTCAAGATCGCTTCGGCCATGATTGAGCGGGCCGAATTGCCGGTGCAAAGAAACAGTACGTTGAGCGGATGATCGGCCACGGCACGCTCACGCAGCCGGACAACCGCAGGCGACGGCCGGCGCGGGCCCGGCTTCCGGTGCACAGCACGATTTTTCATGGGCGACGCGCGCAACACGCTCGCCCGTGCCGTCGCCGTAGTCCGTGCTCTCGCCTGACGTAAGAAACGTTTCCCACGAAATGCCGGCCGGATCGTCGATCCACGACTTTTCCGACTTGGCGTAGCAGCAGTTCGTCTCGCCTTGCTCGACGACATTGCTGCCGGCCTTGTGCAGGCGCGCGTAAATCTCCTTCAGCTCGTCTTTGTTTTCGACTTGAATGCCGAGATGATCGAGTCCCGGCTGCCGGCCGCGCGTCGAGATGGCGAAATTGACGCGCGGATCGTCCAGCGTCCACTTGGCGTAATCCGTCTTGATGACGGCGGGCTCCGCAGCGAACAGCGCCGAGTAGAAGCCGATGGATCGCTTGAGATCGTCAACGGCGACGTGCACGTGCATGCGTTTCATTGGGGACTCCCGTGGTTACTTTGGGGTTGCAGACTTGCGCTGGCGCACACACTTCCGCCGCGCCCTGGCAACAGTTCTCAGTGAGGAAAGCGACGAGACCGTTCATGGCCTCGAAGCGCGCCGCATAGATCATGGAACGGCCGTCGCGGCGCACCGTGACTAGCCCCGCGACGCGAAGCCGGTCGAAATGGAACGTCAGCGTATTGGGGGCAAGACCGAGCCTGTCGGCGACCTGTCCGGCCGCCATGCCGTCAGGCCCCGCTTGCACCAGCAAGCGGAAGACTTCCAGGCGATTATCTTGGGCGAGGGCGGCCAAGGCCGCGACGGCATTTGACGTTTCCATATTTCAACGAATATAGAATCGATAATAGAATGTCAAGGCCGGCGCAGCTTTCCCTCGCCTTAGCCCTGGAATGGCGGCCCCAACTCGCGTCACAGTTCCGTTGACACTCGTCACCGTGTCGGTTACGGTAGCGAATCTTGCTCATCGAAGGGATGTCTTCCGGAGACACGCCTTAAGGCAGAGCGAGTGCGGTTCCTGCGGGCGGGGCTTGTAACCCCGCTCCCGGGCGGCTCCGGGCATCACTCACGCCGGTACTACGGCCGGTGCGGGAGGTGCAGTCCCTGGACTGGGACAGGTGAAAGCGGGTAACGCCCATTGGATCCACGTCCCAGGAAGCATGGCCTGGAGTTGAGCCAGCCGGGCGAAAGCCTCTGGCGAGCGCCGCGGTGGAGCGCCGAGAGGCGAGCAGGCTCCGATGAGCCTGCTGCCGCATCCGCTTGATGCGGCCAATGGAGGAATGCGCCTGTCGGCGCTTCGCCTCCCTTTTCGGGAGGTCTTTCTTAGCGTGGCTTGCGCATGACTCGGATGCAAAGGCGCATCGCGAGAACGAACGCGCTCATCCGCGGCGCAGGAGAAAATATCAATGCACCACGATGGTGGTGTTGGTCCTGCCCTCGCGTTCGACCAGGTCGAACAGGATCGCGGCATTGCCGGGGTCGAGCCGCACGCAGCCGTGCGAGACGGGATGGCCCAATCCGGCAATCTCATAGGTGCCGTGGATGGCATAGCCGCCATAAAAGAAAATCGAATGCGGCATCGGCGCGTTGTCATATACGCGCGAGAACCAGCGTGCCGCCAGCATCTGCGGATGGTACGTGCCCGGCGGCGTGATGTAGCCGGCGCGCGCGGTCGACACCCGCCAGGCGTAGCGTTGCTCGCCGTCGACTGTGACGAACATTGTCTGGTTCGAGCGGTCGACATCGACCAGGACGGACGCTGCGGCACGCTCGACCGCGGCGACCAGGATGAAGCCGAGCGCGGCGAATATGCACAGCACGCAACGCATTTAATCCTCCAGCGTGGCGGCAATTGTCGCATTGTAGCGCAGGCGCAGCTACCGGCTTGAGGCAGTACCGATGGCCAGATTTGACTTCTACAGCATCGGTCATTCCAACATCGCGGCGGAGCGCTTTGCCGCAATGCTGCAGGCGGCCGGCGTGAGCGCCATCGCCGATGTGCGCTCGGTGCCGGTGTCGCGCTTTTGCCCGTGGCTCTCCGGCAAGAATCTGGCGCCGCTATTGGCGCGCGAGGGCATTGACTATCTGCCTCACGGCGGCGCGCTCGGCGGCCGGCCGCGCGATGGGAACCTTTATTGTGACGGCATTGCCGACTACGAGGCGATGGCGCGGCAGCCGGAATTCGCAACCGCGATAGAACGCCTGCTGGCCGAGGCGGCGCATCGCAGCGCAAAGGGCCGCATCTGCGTGATGTGCGCGGAGCGTGAGCCGCTCGACTGCCACCGCTGCCTTTTGGTCGCGCGTGCGCTCGCCGAGCGCGGTTTTAGCGTTGGCCATATCCGCCACGACGGCACCATCGAGCCGCATGCCGCGACCGAGCAACGGCTCCTGGAACTCGACGCGAACGATAGCGACCTCCTCGCAACTGGACAGGACGCGCGACTCGCGGCAGCGTATCGCCGCCGCGCCCGGGCCGTCGCGTATCGGGCGAAGGGGGCGTAGCGCATGATCCCGAAAAGTGGAATCCGGTTTTCGGACAAGATCATGCGCCAACAAAACGCCTAGCAGAGAGAGTCGCTGATGCGCGCCCCTGTCATCGCCCTTCTGCTGTCAATCGTTGCCGGCATTGCTCCCGCGCTGGCGCAGGACGCGGCCGCGCCGGCACAGGATACTGACACCCTCGATCCGACGCCGCCCGGCTCGCTCAATCCGCCGCCGCTGCCGCCGCTGCTCAATCCCAATTCACCGTCGACGCCGGCCAGGGAATTGTTTGGCAGGAAGCCGACGCCGTTCCCCGGTCCGCCGCGTTCGATCGGTTCCTACGCCGACGGCTGTCTCGCCGGTGCCGTGCCGCTGCCGATAGACGGGCCGACCTGGCAGGTGATGCGGTTGTCGCGCAACCGCAATTGGGGCAATCCGCTGTTGATCAAATTCATCGAGCGGTTTGCCGACAACGCCAAGAAAGTCGGCTGGAACGGCCTATTGATCGGCGACATGTCGCAGCCGCGCGGCGGTCCCATGATCACCGGCCACGCCAGCCACCAGATCGGCCTCGACTCCGACATCTGGTTCACGCCGATGCCCGACCACGTGCAGACCCGCGAGGAACGCGAATTTTCCGGCGCCGTCGACATGGTCGCCAAGGACCGGCTCGACGTCGATCCCGAAGTTTGGACGCATGGCCGCACCGACCTCATTCGCGCCGCGGCGCAGGATCCCGAGGTCACGCGCATCTTCGTCAATGCCGCAATCAAGAAGGCGATCTGCCGCGAGGCCGGATCGGATCGGGACTGGCTGTCGAAGGTGCGGCCGTGGTGGGGCCATGCCGAGCACTTTCACGTCCGTATCGCCTGTCCGGCCGGCAGCACGGAATGCAAGCCGCAACCGCCGCCTGATGCCAGCGACGGCTGCGGCCATGAGCTCGATTTCTGGTTTCGGGAATTGACGCTGCACCCGGCGCCACCGCCGCCGCCGCTGTTCCCGGCCAAGCCGAAACCGGGGCTCACGCTCGCCGGCTTGCCGGCGGCGTGCAAACAGATTGTCGACGCGCCGTAGGCGCTAAAGCCCCGGCGTGCCGAACACCATGCGCTGCGTGACGGCGGCGATGTAGAGCAGAAGGCACGCGCAGGCGACGATCAATAAGGTGAAGCTTTGCACTTTCTGCTCCGGCGCCTTGATCAGCCGCGGCAGGCCGAGCCACAGCACATAGGCGCCGTAGCAGCCGGTGAGCGCCAGAAAGCGCAAACCCGGCAGCAACAGAAAAACCCCGGCGAGCCAGACCGGCGTGAAGGAATAGACCGCGAGCTTGAACGCGCTGTCGAAATCGCGTCTGCCGCCGAACAACGGCGCCGCAAGGTCGATGATCAGTCCGAGCAGCAGCACCGTGGCGCAGGCCATCACATAACCGAAGATGGCGCCGAACAGGCCGTCGAAGACCGGCGTGCGTATTACCCCCGCGCCCGGCACGATCACGCCGATGACGCTTGTGCCGATAAAGCTGAACACCGCCGGAATGAGCGCCAGCACGGCGACATAACGGCTCAACACATAAGCCGGATCGCCGGTCTCTTGTTCGATGCGCGTCCATTCGAGGAGCGGATCGAACAGCATCGCCTTGGCGCGCAGGGCCGCGTTCATGAGGCCAAGCCCTTTGCGTCTTCGCACAGCATGGCCGCGCCCTTTTCCGCGATCATCATGGTCGGCGCATTGGTGTTGCCCGACGTGATGGCCGGCATGACGGAAGCATCGATGACGCGAAGTCGCTCGATGCCGGCGACGCGCAGCCGGCCGTCAACCACCATCATCGGGTCGCTTGCGAGCCCCATTTTCGCGGTGCCGACGGGATGAAAGATGGTGGTGCCGATATCGCCGGCCGCCTTGAGCAGCGTCTGCTCGTCATCGCCGATCTTCGGCCCCGGCAGATATTCGTCGGGATGGAACGGCTTTAATGCCGGCTGCGCCGCGATGCGCCGGGTCAGGCGTATCGAATTCACCGCGGCGCGGCGATCCTCCTCCGTCGCAAGATAATTCGGCTTGATGAGCGGAGCATCGGACGGCTCGCGCGAGCGCAGCCGTACCACGCCGCGGCTGGTCGGCCGCAGGTTGGCGACACTGGCGGTGAATGCGGGAAATTCATGCAGCGGTTCGCCGAAGCGGTCGAGCGACAGCGGCTGGACGTGATATTGCAGATTGGCGCGGGACTGGTCGGAATCAGAGCGGGTGAACAGGCCGAGCTGCGACGGCGCCATGGTCAGCGGGCCGCGCCGCAACAGCGCATATTCGGCGAGCATCCCGGCAAAGCCGAAGCGCGAATGATAGCGCTCGTTGAGCGTCTTGATGCCGTCGACCTTGTAGATCAGGCGAAGCTGCAAATGATCCTGCAGGTTTGAGCCGACGCCGGGCCGGTCGAGCACGACTGGAATGCCGTGCTCGCGCAAATGCTCCGCCGGCCCGATGCCGGATAGCAACAGAAGCTGCGTCGAGCCGAGCGAGCCGGCGGCAAGGATCACTTCGCCGCGGCAGCGCGCGCTGCGCGTCACGCCGTTTTGCCGCCAGCGCACGCCGACGGCGCGCTTGCCGTCCAACACGATGGCTTCGGCGAGGCAGCCGGTTTCGAGCCGCAGATTGGCGCGGTTGAGCACGGGCTTGAGAAAGGCGCGCGCCGTCGATACGCGCCGCCCGCGCTTTTGATTGACATGAAAGGCGCAGATGCCTTCGTTGTCGCCGCTATTGAAGTCGGGAATGCTTTTGATGCCGGCCTGTTCGGCGGCGGCGCGGAAGGCGTCGAGCAGATCCCAGCGCACGCGCGGCGCGGCGACCGGCCATTCGCCGCCGGCGGCGTGCGCCGGGCTTTCGCCCATGAAGTGATCTTCGTGCCGTTTGAAATACGGCAGCACGTCGTCCCAGCCCCAGCCGGCAAGGCCGAGCTGACGCCAGTGATCGTAGTCCGCAGCCTGGCCGCGCATATAGACCATGGCGTTGATCGCCGATGAGCCGCCGATCACCTTACCGCGCGGATAATTGAGGCTGCGGCCGTTCAATCCCGGCTCCGGCTCGGTCTTGAACATCCAATCCGAGCGCGGATTGCCGATCGCGAACAGATAGCCGACCGGGATGTGAAACCAGATCCAGTTGTCGCGGCCGCCGGCTTCGAGAATGAGCACGCGGTTGCCGGCGTCAGCGGACAGGCGGTTGGCGAGCAGGCAGCCGGCCGATCCGGCGCCGACGACGATGTAATCGTACTCGCCTTCCATCGGCTCCGGTTCGGCCACGCTGTGCTCCCACAAGGACTTGTCACGAAGATAGCAGCGGGATCGGGGCTGAGAAGGGGTCGCGGTGCGCGGCGGCCGTCGCAGCGCCGTCGCTTGTCCGTAGTTTGCCGAGCGCCTATGATGCTGCCGCGACGAACGGTGTGCTGTCCGCGCGCCGAACGAGCCTGGAACGACGGTTCCCCAAGGCGGTCGCGACACTCTTACGGATCACCTGGTCCGGCGCGCATTGCCTGCGCGCGTAACTCCTTTGGAGAACCGTCGTGCTGAAAACAACCCTTATTGTCGCGGCCGTGGCCGCGGCCCTTTCGATTGCGTTCGCGCCCCAGCCTGCCGCGGCGCAAGACAAATCCATCACGGTTTTCGCCGCCGCGTCCATGAAAAATGCGCTCGACGACGCCGATGCGGCCTTCACCAAGCAAACCGGCACCAAGGTCGTCGCCAGTTATGACGCAAGTTCGGCGCTGATGAAGCAGATCGAGGGCGGCGCGCCCGCTGACGTGTTCGTTTCCGCCGATCTGAAGTGGATGGACTACGGCTCGCAGAAAAAGCTCATCAACGACGCCAGCCGCGTCAATCTGCTCGGCAACGAGCTGGTTTTGATCGCGCCCAAGGATTCCAAGATCGACAATGTCACGCTGGCGCCGGGCTTCGATCTCGCCAAGCTCGCCGGCGATGGGCGGATCGCCACCGGCGACGTCAAGGCCGTCCCGGTCGGGATTTACGCGCAAGCCGCGCTCGACAAGCTCGGCATCTGGTCTTCGGTCGAACCGAAAACGGCGATGACCGCCAATGTCCGCGCCGCGCTGACGCTGGTGGCGCGCGGCGAAGCGGTGCTCGGCATCGTTTACGCCACCGACGCCAAGGTCGATCCCGGCGTAAAAATCGTCAGCGTGTTCCCGGAAAGCTCGCATCCGCCGATCATCTATCCGGCGGCGGCGACCACCGGCGCCAAGCCCGATGCGACACCATACCTGGCGTTCCTGAGCTCGGCGGCGGCGAAGACGATATTCGAGGGCTATGGTTTTACTTTCCTGGTAAAACCGGCGTCGTGACGGGATACCCAGAAAACGCTGAGGCCTATCTTGCTCGGCCTCTCTTCCGCTGACTGGACCGCGGTCGAGTTGTCGCTGCGCATCGCGATCGTGGCGACGGCGTGGGCGCTGCCGTTCGGCATCGCCATCGGCTGGCTGCTTGCGCGCAAGCAGTTTTGGGGCAAGACGCTGGTCAACGGGATCGTCTATCTGCCGTTGGTTTTGCCGCCGGTCGTCACCGGCTATCTGCTGCTCATCTCGTTCGGCCGGCGCGGCCCGATCGGCGAGTTTCTGTACGATTATTTCGGCATCGTGTTCTCGTTCCGCTGGACCGGCGCGGCTTTGTCCTGCGGCATCATGGGTTTCCCGCTGCTGGTGCGCCCGATCAGGCTGGCGTTCGAGGCGATCGACAAAAAGCTCGAAGATGCCGCGGCAACGCTGGGCGCCAATTACCTCATGGTGTTTCTGACCGTCACCGTGCCGCTCGCTCTGCCCGGCATTATTGCCGGCGTGCTGTTGTGCTTCGCGCGCGCGCTCGGCGAGTTCGGCGCCACCATCACGTTCGTCTCCAACATCCCTGGCGAGACGCAGACGATTTCGGCTGCGATTTATACATTGACGCAGGTCCCGGGCGGCGACGCCGAAGCCGGAAGCCTCGTCCTGGTCGCGATTGCCCTGGCGCTCGCGGCACTGATCGCGTCGGAGTGGTTCGCCCGGCGCGCCGCCATCCGCTTCCACGGGGATTGAGTGTGCTCACCGTCGACGTGGAGAAACAGCTCGGCGCTCTCAAACTCAGCGTAGCCTTTCAGGCCGCGGGCGGCGCGACGGCGCTGTTCGGCCCGTCGGGCGCCGGAAAAACTTCGGTCGTCAATATGATCGCCGGGCTGGTAACGCCCGATCGCGGCGCCATCACAATCGATGACACGGTATTGTTCGACGCCGCCAAGGGCATCAGCGTGCCGCCGTACCGGCGCCGCATCGGCTATGTGTTCCAGGAGGGCCGGTTGTTCCCGCATTTGAGCGTGGCGCAGAATCTCGACTATGGCCGCCGCATGAGCGGGCAGCCGCGCGACGCGGCCGAATTGGTGCGCATCGCCGCGCTCCTCGATATCGGGCATCTGCTCGAGCGCCGGCCGGGCAAGCTGTCGGGCGGCGAGCGCCAGCGCGTCGCCGTCGGCCGGGCGCTGTTGATGCGTCCGCGGCTTCTGTTGCTCGACGAGCCGCTCGCTTCGCTCGATGCCGGCCACAAACGCGAGATTTTGCCCTATCTCGTGCGTCTGCGCGACGAAGCCGCGATCCCGCTCGTTTATGTCACCCACACGCCGGCCGAAGTGCGCCGCATCGCGACGACTGTGGTGCGGCTCGACAACGGCCGCGTCGTCGCCACTGGCGGGCTTGAACTTCTCAAAGACGCCGAACTGGATTTGTGACGCAGCGTTCGCGTACGGCGAACCCTGACATGAAAATTGGCGTGTTGTGCTGCAACCGTAACGGACTATGATTCGCGGCAATGGAAGCCGCCGCGCTACCGACGCCGCCGGTCAAACACGCAATCGCCTGGGGTGTTGCTTGCGGCGCCGGGTCGGCGCTGTGCTGGTCATTCGGTTTCGTCGCTGCGCGACAGGGCGTCAATGTCGGGCTGTCGCCGCTGGTCATCGCGCTACACCGGTTCGTCTGGCCCGGGCTAGCTTTTCTTCCATTCCTTGCCGCCAACGGATTAGCCGATCTTGGCGGCATCGGCTGGCGGCGTGGCACAGCGCTCGCGTTATCCGGCGGACTGCCGCTCGCACTGTTCAGCTATATCGGTTACCTGTTCGTGCCGCTCGGCCACGGCGCCATCATCCAACCGGCGTGCGCCGCGGTCGGCGGCATCGTCCTGGCGCACCTCGTCCTCAAGGAAGCTCTGCCGCCGCGCCGTATCGTCGGTGCTGTGGCGATCGTCATCGGTCTCGGCGTGATCGGCGCCGAGGCCTTGGGCACGCTGGGCAGGCACGGCGTGACCGGCGATCTGCTTTTCGTCGCGGCCGGAAGCTGCTTTGCGATTTTCGGCATGTTGCTGCGGCTGTGGCACATTCCGGCGATGAGCGCGGTCGCAGTAACGAGCGTGCTGTCGCTTTTCGGCTTGCCGATCCTGCTAACAAAAGTCGACAACATGGTCGCCGCCGGCTTCTACGAAAACCTGATGCAAGCGGTAGTGCAGGGCGGTTTTGCCGGCGCCGCCGCCATCTATCTCTTCACCCGCGCCGTGGTGTTGCTCGGCGTGTCGCGCGCGGCGCTGTTTCCGGCTCTGGTCCCGCCATTCACGTTGTTGATCGGCGCCATCGCGCTCGGCGAGATACCAAGCGTGTCGCAGCTCATCGGCCTTGCGATTGTCGTCGTCGGCTTCCGGCTGACGCAGCAGGCGTGACGAGCCGTCACGCCGCCTTGCGGCTTGCAAGAAATTCGCCCATGCGGTCGAGCGCTTTCAAGATATTTTCGGTCGAGTTGGCGTAGGACACGCGCATATAGCCCTCGGCGAGAATGCCGAAATCCGGCCCGCCAATCAGCGCGACACCGGCGTCTTCGAGGAGCGACGAGGCAAGAGCCTTCGCCTTCCAGCCGGTGCGCTTGATATTGGGGAACGCGTAGAACGCACCCTTCGGCGTGGCGCAGGAAATGCCGGGGAGCTTGTTGAGGCCGGCGACCACGATTTTGCGCCTGTTGTCGAACTCGGCGACCATTTTCGCCGGCTCGTCCTGCGGGCCGGTCAGTGCCGCGAGTCCGGCAAATTGCGTCGGCGCATTGACGCAGGAATAAAGATTCACCGCGAATTTGCGCGCATAGTCGTAGAGTTTTCCGGGCCATACCGCATAGCCGAGCCGCCAGCCGGTCATGGCATAGGTCTTCGACCAGCCATTGAGAAGGATGAGCCGGTCGCGGATCGACGGATAAGACAGCAGGCACACATGCGTCTCGCCGTCATAGACCATGTGATCGTAGATTTCGTCCGACATCACGGCGACGTCGGGAAAGCGTTCGAGCCCGGCAACGAGCTTGTCGACTTCCGATTTCGGCGTCACGCCACCGGTCGGATTCGCCGGCGAATTGAGGATGAGGAGCCGTGTTTGCGGCGTGATCAGCTTGAGCGTTTCCTCGGCCGAGAAAGCGAAATTGTTCTCCTCGCGGATCGGCACCGGGATCGGCCGGGCGCCGGTATATTCGATCATCGAGCGATAGATCGGAAAGCCGGGATCCGGATAGAGGATGTCTGCGCCCGACTCGCCGAACATCATGATCGCCATGAACATGGTTGGCTTGCCGCCCGGCATGATCATCACTTCGTCGGGCGAGACTTTGACCTTGAAGCGTTTGCCGAGGTCGGCAGCTACCGCTTCGCGTAACGGCAGAATGCCGACCGCGGGCGTGTAGCCGTGATGGCCGTCGCGCAATGCCTTGACCGCCGCCTCGACAATGAAATCGGGCGTGCGGAAATCGGGCTGCCCGATGCCGAGATTGATGATGTCGCGGCCGGCCGCGGCAAGATGCATGGCGCGCGCCAGCACGGCGAAGGCATTTTCTTCGCCGATGCGATCGAAGGCGGCGACGGTCTTGAGCATGGTGTTCCCCCGGACGGTCGATTACCGCGCGGCAGTTCACCCTAACCGCAAACTAAATGCAAACCTCGTCCATGCGGCCCGCACCGGCACGCATGTTGACGCTGGAGAGATGAGAAGCCCCGGACAACGGCCGGGGCTTCTGAGGGCATTAGTCGATGGGATGGGCGAGGAGGTTAAATCCAGCGCCGGATTCTCTCGACTCTGCGGTTCCGGTGAAGGTTGCGCCGTTGGGATAGGTGAAGACTTCACCGCGTTGAGCCAATTCATTTGTCGAATACTGCGGCCGCTCTTGGACTTGCTGTTGCGACCGCGCCGCGAGCGCCGGGGTCGCGAGCATCGCAATCGCGAGAGCGGATAAAGCGAGCTTGATGTTCAGCGATTTCATTTTTGTTTCTCCAATTTCGCTATCACCCTTGACCGGAACTTAAGCGGCAAGCGGCGACGCACAATGGCAGGGTATCTCACAAAATCGTTATTTAGATCAGCATGTTAATACAGATTTTATGCAGCAAATTATGTCCGCTTGTTGCGCTGCAATAAGACGATTTAGCCGACATATGAGCTGCGATCGCACGCGAAGAGGCCTTCGCCCGCGTGATTTCGCGGGCTTTGAAATCCGCCCGCTCGCGTCGGCATTAAATCGCTATATCTACCGAGCATGGATGGGCGCATTGCATAAAGCGCATTGCATGCAATTGCGGGGAAACGTTCGGAGACGGCAATGACGAAAAACGAAGAATCGCAAACCCAACAGCGGCCGCGGCTGCGCTCGCAATTATGGTTCGACAATCCGGATAATCCGGGCATGACCGCGCTCTATCTCGAGCGCTATCTTAATTACGGCCTCACCCGCGACGAGCTGACATCCGGCCGGCCCATCATCGGCATCGCCCAAACCGGCTCCGACCTGAGCCCGTGCAATCGCCATCACCTCGATCTGGCGCAGCGTGTGCGCGCCGGCATCCGCGACGGCGGCGGTGTCGCATTCGAATTTCCGGTGCATCCCATTCAGGAGACCGGCAAACGTCCGACCGCTGCGCTCGACCGCAATCTCGCTTATCTCGGTCTCGTTGAAGTGCTCTACGGCTATCCGCTCGACGGCGTGGTGCTGATGACCGGTTGCGACAAGACCACGCCGGCTTGCCTGATGGCGGCGGCCACCGTGAACACGCCTGCGATCGTGCTGTCCGGCGGCCCGATGCTCGACCACTACCTCAATGGCAAGCGCATGGGGTCGGGCACCTTGATCTGGCAGGCGCGCCAGGATCAGGCGGCCGGCAAAATCAGCTACCAGGAATTCATTGATATTGTCGCGAACTCGGCGCCGTCGATCGGCCATTGCAATACGATGGGCACGGCCTCGACCATGAACGCGCTTGCCGAGGCGCTCGGCATGTCGCTGCCCGGCTGCGCCGCGATCCCGGCGCCCTATCGCGAGCGCGGACAGACCGCCTATGAAACCGGGCTGCGCGCGGTCGAGATCGTGCGCGAGGATTTAAAGCCGTCCGATATTCTCACCCGCGCCGCCTTCGAGAACGCGATCGTCGCCTGCTCGGCGATCGGCGGCTCGACCAATGCGCCGATCCATATCAATGCCATCGCCCGGCATGTCGGCGTTCCGCTGGCAATCGGGGACTGGGAAAAGATCGGCTATGACGTGCCGCTCCTCGTCAACATGCAGCCGGCCGGCGATTATCTCAGCGAGGATTATTTCCGTGCCGGCGGCTTGCCTGCGGTGATGCACGAACTGTTCACAGCGCGGCGGCTTCATGGCGACGCGCGCACCATCAACGGCAAGACGGTCGCCGACAACGTCGCGGGCGCGAAAACCTGGAACGCCGAGGTCATCCGGTCCTACGACAAGCCGCTCAAGGCGCAGGCCGGCTTCAAGGTCCTCCGCGGCAATCTGTTCGATTCCGCGATCATGAAGACGAGCGTGATTTCCGACGAATTCCGCCAGCGCTATCTTGTCAACCCGAAGGACCCCAACGCCTTCGAAGGTCGCGCCGTGGTGTTCGATGGACCCGAGGATTATCACAAGCGCATCGACGATCCGGCGCTCAAGATCGACGAGCATACGATCCTGTTCATGCGCGGCACCGGACCGATCGGCTATCCGGGCTCGGCCGAGGTGGTGAACATGCAGCCGCCCGCGGCGTTGATCAAACAAGGCGTGACCTCGCTCGCCTGCATCGGCGACGGCAGGCAGTCCGGAACCTCGGCCTCGCCGTCCATTCTCAATGCTTCGCCCGAAGCGGCCGACGGCGGCGGCCTGGCGCTGCTTAAGACGGGCGACCGCGTGCGCATCGATTTGAATAAAGGCACCGCGGATATGCTGCTCCCGGCTGCGGAATTGGCCGAACGCGCCGTGGCACTGAAGAAAAGCGGCGGCTACAAATATCCGCCGAGCCAGACGCCGTGGCAGGAAATCGAGCGCGCCATGATCGATCAGCTCGACGCCGGCATGGTGCTCGAGCCCGCGGTGAAATATCAGCGTGTCGCGCAAAAATTCATCCCGCGCGATAATCACTGACTGTCCGCGCCGACTATCTGTCCCGACGATTGGCACCGACCAGAGCGAGCCTGCTATGTCCCGTCCCTCGACCGCCGACAAGCGCAAGACGTTCCGTCAACTCCACGAGGCCGGCTGCTTTGTCATTCCCAATCCGTGGAATGTCGGCACCGCGCGCTACCTGCAAGGCCTCGGCTTTAAGGCGCTGGCAACGACCAGCTCCGGTTATGCCCATTCGGAGGGCTTTGCCGATGGGGCGCTGAGCCGCGACCAGGCGCTCGCGCATTATCGCGAACTGGCGGCGACGGCCGACGTGCCGCTGAATGCCGATTTCGAGAATGGCTTCGCCGACGATCCCAATGGTGTGGCCGAGAACGTGACGGCCTGCGTCGCGACCGGCGTTGCCGGGCTGTCGATCGAGGATTCGCCCAAGGACGAGCGGCCGCTTTATGACTTCGACCATGCGGTGGCGCGAGTGAAGGCAGCGCGCGCGGCGATCGATCGCGCCGGCGGCGAGGTTGTCTTCACCGCGCGCGCGGAAAACTTCATCCGCGGCGTCAACGACCTCGACGACGTCATCCGCCGGCTCAAGGCCTACGCGGCGGCAGGCGCCGATTGCCTTTATGCGCCGGGCATCAAGACCCGCGCCGAGATCGAGGCGGTGGTCAAAGCGGTAGCGCCGAAGCCGGTGAATTTTCTCAACGGCGGTGCCTTTGGCTTCACGGTTGCCGACATCGCGGCAATGGGCGTGCGCCGGATCAGTGTTGGCGGCTCGCTCGCCCGCGTCGCCATGCACGCCTTCATCCGCACCGCGACCGAGATCGCCAAAGAGGGCAAGTTCGACGGCTTCGCCGGCCTCATCTCCAATCCCGAACTGAGCAAGTTCTTCGCCGCCGATCGCAAGAAGATGTCGTCATGACCGCCTCGGAGCCGCATCCGCAAACCGGCCAGCCGATCGGTCTGCCGGTCGCGACGACGGCGCCGGCACAGCGTCCAGGCCCGCTGACGCTGAAAGGCCGCCACGGCCGCCTTGAAAAGCTAAAAGCCGAGCATGCCGCCGATCTGTGGGCGGCCTTCGCCGGGCACGACCGGGTCTGGACTTATATTTCGACCGACGGCCCGTTTGCGAATGCGGCCGAGTTTGCGCTCTTTATCGCCAAGCGCGCGGCGGCCGACGACCCCTATGCCTATGCAATCATCGATCCGGCCGATCGCGCCGTCGGCTATCTGACGCTGCTGCGCATCGTGCCGGACATGGGCGTCATCGAGGTCGGCCACGTGCTCTATTCGCCGGCGTTGCAACGCACGCCGCTCGGCACCGAAGCTCAATATCTGTTGGCGCGGTACATTTTCGAAACGCTGGGCTACCGGCGCTACGAATGGAAATGCGATGCGCTGAATGCGGCGTCGCGGCGCGCCGCGCTGCGCTACGGCTTCACCTACGAAGGCACGTTCCGGCAATATATGATCGCCAAGGGCCGCAACCGCGACAATGCCTGGTTCTCCATGCTCGACAGCGAATGGCCGGCGCGGAAAGCCAATTTCGAGCGTTGGCTTGCGCCTGAGAATTTCGACAGTGACGGCCGGCAGAAAATCAGTCTTGCGGCATTGAACGGGCAAAGGGATTGAAAGTCATGAGCGAGCGTGTGCGAAACAAAGTTGCGCTGGTGACCGCCGCGGGCCAAGGCATCGGCCGCGCCATCGCCGAGGCCTTGATTGCCGAAGGCGGCATTGTCATCGCCACCGACGTTGCCGAGGACAAGGTCAAAGACCTCAAGGCCAAGATGCGGCTGAAGCTCGACGTGCGCGCGCAGGACAATATCGACGCGCTGGCGAAGAGGATTGCCGACGAATTCGGCGCGCTCGACATCCTGGTCAATTGCGCCGGCTACGTCGCCAACGGCTCGGTGCTCGATTGCACCGACAAGGACTGGGACTTCTCCTTCGATCTCAACGTCAAATCCATGCACCGCACCATCAAGGCGCTGCTGCCAGCGATGCTGGCGAAGAAATCAGGCTCGATCGTCAATATTTCTTCCGCGGCGTCGTCGATCCGCGGCGTGCCCAACCGCTATGCCTACGGCGCCACGAAGGCGGCGGTGATCGGACTCACCAAGGCGGTCGCCGCCGATTTCATCAAACAGGGCATCCGCTGCAACGCCATCTGCCCAGGCACCATCGAATCGCCGTCGCTCGAGGAGCGCATCGCGACGGCCTCGAAGGCGACCGGCAAATCGATGGATGCGGTGCGGCAGGATTTCATCGCCCGCCAACCGATGGACCGGCTGGGAACCGCACAGGAAGTCGCCGCACTCGCCCTCTTCCTCGCCAGCGACGAGGCAAGCTACATTACCGGCCAGGCGCATCTCGTCGATGGCGGAATGGCGCTGTAGTCGTCATTCCGGGGTGCCCATGCACATTCTGATCACCGGCGCGGCGGGGATGATCGGGCGCAAGCTCACGGCGCGCCTCGTCAATGATGGCGCGCTCAACGGCGCGCCGATCGAAAAGCTCACGCTGATCGATGTCGTCGTGCCGCAAGCGCCGGACAAATTCGCCGGCAAAGCCGAGGCGCTCGCCGCCGATATCTCCGATCCGGCTGCCGTGCGCACGGCCGTCGCCGGCCGGCCCGATGTGATCTTTCACCTCTCCGGGGTGGTTTCAGGCGAGGCCGAACTCGATTTCGACAAGGGCATGCGGGTCAATCTCGACGGCTCGCGCGGACTTCTCGACGCGATCCGCAAAACTGGCGATGCGTATCGCCCGCGCCTGGTCTTCACCTCGTCCATTGCGGTGTTCGGCGCGCCGTTCCCCGACGCGATTGCCGACGACTTTCACCTGACCCCGCTGACGTCCTATGGCACGCAGAAGGCGGTCGTGGAGTTGCTGCTGGCCGATTACACCCGGCGCGGCTTTGTCGATGGCGTCGGCATCAGGCTGCCGAGCATCGTGGTGCGGCCGGGACGCCCGAATAAGGCCGCGTCCGGATTTTTTTCCTCGATCATTCGCGAACCGCTCAGCGGGCAGGAGGCCGTGCTGCCGGTCGCCGACAGCGTGCTGCACTGGCACGCCAGCCCGCGCGCGGCAGTCGGGTTTCTCATTCACGCCGCGGGCCTCGACGCGGCAAAACTCGGGCCTCGCCTCAATCTGACGATGCCCGGCGTGTGCTGCACCGTGGCTGAGCAGATCGCAGCGTTGCGCCGGATCGCCGGCGACAAAATCGCCTCCCGCATCCGCCGCGAGCCAGATCCGCTGGTGGCCCGTATCGTCGCCGGCTGGCCAAGCCGGTTCGATCCGCGCCGGGCGTTGGCGCTCGGCTTTCGCGTCGAGGCGTCGTTCGACGACATCATCCGCGCCCATATCGAGGACGAATTGGGCGGCAAGATCGCGGCGTAAGCTCGATGCTCTAATTGCTTGCGTTGCGTAAGCCTATGCTTACATTGCTGCCAGAAACGTCAAATCATCGCAGCGACAACAACCCACCATGACCTATGTTGACGCGGCCTGTGCGCCGCTGCGCAAGACCGGACAGATCAAGATCCAGGGCCCGGCCGCCTTCGAAGGCATGCGCAAGGCCGGCCGGCTTGCCGCGCAATGCCTCGACATGCTGGTCGGCGACATCAAGCCGGGCGTCACTACCGAACACATCGACCGGCGGGTGTTTGAGTTCGGCATGGACCACGGCGCCATGCCGGCGACGCTGATGTATCGCGGCTACCGCAAGTCGACCTGCACGTCGGTCAATCACGTGGTCTGCCACGGCATTCCGGGCGACAAGCCGCTGCGCGAGGGCGACATCGTCAATGTCGATGTGACGCTCATCCTCGACAATTGGCACGGCGATTCCAGCCGCATGTACGCGGTCGGCGAAATCCCCCGCCGCGCCGAGCGGCTGATCGAAGTCACCTATGAGGGCATGATGCGGGGCATTGCCGCGATCAAGCCCGGCGCCACCACCGGCGATGTCGGCCATGCGATCCAGAGTTACGTCGAGGGCCAGCATATGAGCGTGGTGCGCGATTTCTGCGGCCATGGCGTCGGCCGGCTGTTCCACGACGAGCCGAATATCGTCCACGTCGGCCGCCCCGGCGAGGGCATCGTGCTCAAGCCCGGCATGTTTTTCACCGTCGAGCCGATGATCAATCTCGGCCGCCCGCATGTGAAGGTGTTGTCCGACGGCTGGACCGCGGTGACCCGCGACCGCTCGCTCTCCGCGCAGTTCGAGCATTCCGTCGGCGTCACCGTGGACGGGGTCGAAATCTTCACGCTGTCGCCCAAGGGACTGGAGAAGCCACCGTACCGCGCGTGAAGCGGCAGCACGATAGGATCGTGCGCAGACAATCAGCCGCGAATCCGATTGCACATTATCGTAATCCGGTCATCCTTGGCGACGCTGGCCGGGACAGGATCAGGGTTGCGTCCGAAAATTCCCATGTTGGACAAGAAGCGCGGGAGCCAAAGCGGCCTCGCCGAAGCCACACCGCATTATTTCGGCCACCGCGAGCGATTGCGCGACCGCTTTCGCGGGGCTGGCGCCGACGCGCTGTCGGACTACGAGCTGCTGGAGCTGCTGCTGTTTCGCGCGCTGCCGCGGCGCGACGTCAAGCCGCTCGCCAAATCGCTCCTGGAGAAGTTCGGCTCGTTCGCCGAGGTGATTGCCGCCCCGGGAGTGCGGCTCGCCGAGGTCAAGGGGCTCGGCGATTCCGCTATTACCGAGTTCAAGATCGTTCAGGCGGCCGCCAGCCGGCTATTGCGCGGCGCGGTAAAGAAGCGGCCGGCGCTGTCGTCATGGTCGAGCGTGCTCGATTATTGCCGCACCGCGCAGGCCTTTGCCGAGCGCGAGGAGTTTCGCGTGCTGTTCCTCGACAAGCGCAATCAGCTCATCGCCGATGAAACGCAGCAGGTCGGCACCGTCGATCATACGCCGGTCTATCCGCGCGAAGTGGTCAAGCGCGCGCTCGAACTGTCGGCAACGGCAGTGATCCTCGTCCACAATCATCCCTCGGGCGACCCAACGCCCTCGCGCGCAGATATCCAGATGACGCAGCAGATCATCGCGGTGGCAAGCCCGCTCGGCATCGCGGTGCACGACCACATCATCGTCGGCAAAGAGGGCCATGCCAGCATGAAGGGGCTGAAGCTGATCTGATCAGCCGCGCCCCACCACTCGGCCGATGACGGCGCCGGCGTCGGCGGGCGCGCTGTCGCTCACCCAGGCGACGTAACGGTCGGGGCGCACCAGAATGAGCTTTGCTTCGTAGGCGGTGCGGCCGTCGCGATAGCTGTCGCGCACGATCTTGAGCGGAACGCGCCGCTGGCGCGCTGCCTTTTCGAAGGCCGATACCGTGCGGTTAGCGGCATCGAAGGCGAGCAAAGTGAAATCCGTGCCAAGCTCTTCGAACACATTGCGTCCAGAGGACAACAACTGCGGCGGCAGATGATGGCCGGCGCGCGCCTTGAACGTGTGGGAGCCGTGAGCACTGCTGGCCGCACCGGGCGGTCCGAACACGATCGGCGAACCCTCGTAATGCGGCTCGTAAGTCAGCACACGCGGCGCGGCGGCATTGGCATGTTCCTTCCACGCCCGCTCGAATTCGGCGCGATCGCGCTCCGGGCTATAGCGATCCAAGAATTCCTTGTCGTGTTTGATGCCGGCCTCGATGAAATCCTCGGCGGTCTCCTTGAAAATCGGACGCCGTTCCTCGGTATAGGTCGAAAGCAGCGCGTCGCTGCCCCAGCCTTTCAGTTTCGCGGCGAGCTTCCAGCCGAGATTGACCACATCGTCGAGCCCGTTGTTCAGCCCATAGGCGCCATAAGGCGGATGCGAGTGGGCGGCGTCGCCGGCAATGAAGACGCGGCCGACCTGGTATTTTTCGGCCACCGCGATGCGCAGATCCCAAAAGCCGACATAATCGAACTCGGCGGCGAACGGGAAACCGGCCACTTTCTGCAACAGGCCGTGAAAATCGTAATTGTCGCGTGTCGTATTGGCCGGCACCGGAGAATGAAAAAACCAGCTCTCGCCGACGTCGACGCGGCCGAAGAACTGCCAATAGCCGCCCAGATCCGGATTGATGACCCGATAGGTCGAGCGCGGCGGAAAGCGCTCGAGCTTCTGGTGCAGTTCGCGCGAGCGGAACAGCGCCAGCACCATCAGCTCGTTGAAATCGGCGCCGCCGCGTTCGATGCCGATTTGCTTGCGCACCATGGAATGGCCGCCATCGCAGCCGATCGCATAATCGGCGTGCAAAACCTCACGCTCGGCGCCGCCGTCGCTTGCAGTTTCTTTGACGATGGTGACGCGCACGTCATTGTCGTCTTGCTCGATGCTTTCCGCGACCCAGCCGAAGCGCGCTTCGACGTTATCGAGCTGCGCCACGCGCGCGCGCAGCACATGTTCGCTCTGGTATTGCGGCAGCCGTTCGTTTTCCCGGAAGTAATAGGAATTGACGATTTCGCGCAGCGGCGGGGCGTACCAATAGTCGTTGTTGAGATCATGGTAGGCGACAATGCCGCTCATCGGATAGGACGACGGCAATAGCCGTGCCGCCCGCAGTTCCTCGCCGACGCCCCAAAAATAGAAGTGCTCCACCGAGCGCTGCGTCAGGTTCTGGCCTTTGGGAATGCGCTGCGGCTCGAGCCGGCGCTCCACCAGCGCGCAGGAAATTCCGCGCTGTCCAAGCTCGACCGCGAGCGCAACACCGACGGGCCCGCCGCCGACGATGACGACCTGATGGCGCTTGGTCATGTGATCCGTGATGACGGTACCATTACTGCCGCACCAGCAGAATCGGATCGGCCGATTCCGGCACGCGTTGCCAAGTATTGGCGTCGTTCTCTTCGAATTGCCAGGTTTCGCCGCGTTGCGAGAGCAAAACCAGTTCGCCCTGGTCCATGCGCCAGCCGGCCGGATTAAAGTGCGTCACCGAAGCGTCGCAGCCGGGCTTGATCTTCAACGCCAAGGGATCGGGACCGGCGGGGCTCGCCGGACTATTCGCCAGCGTGAGCACGCAGATCGGCTTGCCGGCGCCGCGCGCGATCGCCCAATCGCCGGCCATGTCGTCGGCCGAGCGCATCGGCGCTGCGGCCGCGGTCTGCAGAATGTAGCGGCCCTCTTCCGGCGTGAAACCGTCATACATGCCGCTTTCGACCTCGGTCAGCTCGAGCACCGAATTGCCGCGCGCATCGAGGAGTTTCAGACTGCCGTAATTGTCGACCGCCCAGCCCGCCATATCCTTGGTGGAGGGAAACAGGCTCGGGCAGTTCTTATCGATGTCGAGCCTGTAGCCGACGACGCCGGGGTCGGAGCGGAAATTGAAGTGGCAGATCTTGTCGTGATCGGCATTGGAGAATTCCCAAGCACCGATCATGCCGTGGAACGGATCGGGCGGAGTGTTTTGTGATTGCGTGGAGTTCTTGCGCAGGCGTGCCGGGCGGCGCGGATTCTGGCGCGCTGGGCGGCGGCGCTTCGGCCGGCGCGGTTTGCGCGAAACCTGTGCCGCTGCAAAGGCTTGCTGCAAGCACAATCACAATAAATACGCCGCGACTCATGCCGTATTCTACCTGGCCGCCCAGCTCTAGCTAAGTGTCCAAGACTTGAACGGCGTTTCCTGCACCGGGGTCAGTGGCGGCTTGCCGGCGGCCCAGGCCAGAATGTTGTCGACGATAAGCTGATCCATCTTGTCGCGCGTATAGATCGACGCCGAGCCGAGATGGGGAAACAGCACGGCGTTGTCCATCTCGATCAATTCGGCCGGCACTTCCGGCTCCTTGACATAGACGTCGAGCCCCGCCGCCATGATCCGCTTGTCCTTGAGCGCCTTGATCAAGGCCGGCTCGTCGACGACGGAACCGCGCGCCATATTGATCAGGACGCCGTTTGGCCCGAGCGCGTCGAGCACTTCGGCATTGATCATGTTCGCGGTCGCCGCGCCGCCCGGCACGATGACAATCAGCGTATCCACCTGGCGCGCCATATCGAGGAGTTTTGGATAATGGCGGTACGCGAGCCCAGCCCGCGGCTTGCGTGTGTGATAGACGACAGGTACGCCGAACGCATCGAGCCGCCGCGCGATCGCCTGGCCGATCGCGCCCATGCCGACGATGCCGACGCTGCGGTTGCGCAGCGTTGCCTTGGTCAGCGGATAATTCTTCTGCGTCCACTTGCCGGCGCGCACGTAGCGTTCGGCCTGCGGCAGCTCGCGCACGGTGCACAAGAGTAGGCCAATCGCCGTGTCGGCGACTTCCTCGGTGAGCACTTCGGGCGTGTTGGTGAGGATCACGCCGTTGGCGGCGGCCCATTTCGCATCCATGTGGTCATAGCCGACGCCGAAACTCGCCACGATTTGCAGCTTCGGGAACTGCTCTAGAAAACTTCCAGGCATGAGCTCGGTGGTGGCGCTGCAGGCGATCGCCCGCACAGCTTTGTGCGCAGCAAAAAACGCGTCGCGATCTTTTGCTTCAGCGGCCTTGTGAACCGTGCAGGCCGCTTCCAGCCCGTTCACGACCAGCGGCTTGAGTGGTCCGAGCAGTATTACCTCAGGTCTAGCGGCGGTCATTCTCCATCCTCACACCAGCATGCTCACCGGCGATTCGATCAAAATTTTGACGGCCGCTATCAGCTCCGCGCCGAGCGCGCCGTCCAGCACGCGATGATCGCAGGACAGCGTCACGCTCAGCATGCTGACAAAGGCAACACCGCCGCCGTCCTTTTCGATCGCCTGGCGCCGCGCGGCGCCGACGGCGAGGATGGTCGAGTGTGGTGGATTGATGATGGCGGTGAATTCGCGCACGCCGTGCATGCCGAGATTCGAAATCGCCGAGATGCCGCCCTGATAATCGGCGGGTCTGAGTTTCTTGTCGCGGGCGCGGCCGGAGAGATCTTTGATTTCCGCCGAGAGCGCACTGAGCGATTTGGTCTCGGCGTTGCGAATGACGGGCGTGATCAACCCGCCGTCGAGCGCCACGGCAACGCCGACATCGGAATGATGAAAACGCAAGATGCGATCGCCCGCCCATATCGCGTTTGCCGCCGGCACCCGTTGCAAGGCCAGCGCCAGCGCACGGACGACGAAATCGTTGACCGATAGTTTGAAGGCGGGATCGCCGCCTTTGTCCTTTGGCGCGGCGTTATTGGCCTCCTCGCGCAGCGCCAGCAGGCGATCGATGACGACGTCGCTCATCAGATAGAAATGCGGGACCGCAGCGGCCTGCGTCAGCCGCGCCGCGATAGTGCGGCGCATGCCGTCGAGCGGTACTTCGTCGTAACTGCCCGGCGCGTAGAGTGCTTTGATCTCGGCGGCGGTCGGTCCCGCGGCGGGCGCGCTTGCCGCCGACGGGCGCGGAGCGTCCTCGATGTCGCTCGCGACGATGCGGCCATGCGGACCTGAGCCGCGCCGCCGCGTCAGATCGATGCCGGCCTCGCCGGCAAGCCGCCGCGCCAGCGGCGTGACGGTAATGCCGCCCGTCAGCCGCGCGGGCCCGAAATTGCGCTCTGGCGTGCGCACTTCGTGGAAGGGATCGAGTTTGACTGGACGCGCTTGTTGTTGCGCCGGCGGCGCAACCGGCGCTGCCGCAACAGCGGCGGTGGGCGGCGCCGTGGCTGGTTTTGGCGGCGGTGCAGGCCTTGCAGCCGGCGCGCTTGTTGTCGCCGCGCCCGCGCCGTCGGCAATGACCGCGACCACGGCGCCGACCGGCGCCACTTCGCCCTCCACGACACGGATTTCGCTCAACACGCCGGCCGTGGTCGACGGCACTTCCATCGACACCTTATCGGTCTCGATCTCGAACAGGTTGTCGCCCGGCTTCACGGCCGCGCCGGCGGATACGAACCATTTGGTGATTTTGCCTTCGGCGACGGTCTCGCCGAGTTGCGGCATCAGGACGTCCATGGCTTTAGTTCCGATGCCGGCTCACTTGATGCGTTCCCATAGCACGATCACTTCGGTCTTGGCGCCGAGCGGACGCAGGATCAGCCGGTCGCCGGAAAACTCGTAGCCGCGCACCAAGTCGCCCTTATCGCCGGGCTGTATGCTGCCCTGCCGGCGATGTGTGACGGTGCGGCGCACTTCATCGACCGAATATTGGCCGAAATAGGCGATGTGACCGTCGAGCGCCGCCTTGGCCTCATCGCCGGTCGGCTGCTCGCCGGTTTTGGTCACTTCGCGATCGGGCGCGACGTGGCAGGCCATGTAACCATGCGCATCGTAGATGATGATGCCCTTTGGATTGACGCCCTGTCCCGGCCGCGGCTTGCCGTCAACCGTGGTGCCGATATGCCGCCACGAGCCGATCAGGCGCTGTGCATCCGCTTGCCCGTTCACCAGGTCACCGAAATGTATTGTGTCTCCAAGAACTCCATCAGGCCTTCATGCGCGCCCTCGCGGCCGAGGCCGGACTGCTTGACGCCGCCGAACGGCGCGGACGGATCGGAAACCAGCCCGCGGTTAAGCCCGATCATGCCGAATTCGAGTTTTTCCGACACCCGCATGCCGCGGCTTAAATCCTTGGTGTAGAGATAGGCGACAAGACCGTATTCGGTGTCGTTGGCGCGGGTGATGACTTCGTCATCCGACTTGAAGCTTTGGATCGAAGCGACCGGACCGAAAATCTCCTCGTTGAGCATTTTGGCATCGTCGGACACGTTCGAAAGCACGGTGGCCGGATAGAAGAAGCCGGGCCCGCCGGGCGCCTTGCCGCCAGCGAGCACCTTGGCGCCTTTCTTCACCGCGTCGTCGACTAGCTCAATGACTTTATCGAGGCCGTCTTTGTTGACCAGCGGGCCGAGCGCGACGCCATCGTCGAGCCCGTTGCCCATTTTCAGGCCGGACATTTTGGCGGTGAGTTTCTTGGTGAACTCATCATGCACCTTCTCGTGCACGTAGAAGCGGTTCGCCGCAGTGCAGGCCTCGCCCATATTGCGCATCTTGGCGATCATGGCGCCCTCGATCGCGGCGTCGACATCGGCATCGTCGAACACGATGAAGGGCGCATTGCCGCCGAGCTCCATCGCCGGCTTGACGATCGAGTTGGCGGCTTCGTGCAGGAGCTTGCGCCCGACCTCGGTCGAGCCGGTGAAGGACACGACGCGAACGCGCGGATCGTGCAACATCGCGCTCACCACTTTGCCGGACGAACGCGAGGGAATGACATTGACGACGCCGGCCGGAACGCCGGCCTCTTCGAGGATCGGCATCAGAGCGAGCATGGTGAGCGGCGTGTCGGAGGCGGGCTTGAGCACGACCGAGCAACCGGCGGCGAGCGCCGGACCGATCTTGCGGGTCGCCATCGCGGCGGGGAAATTCCACGGCGTCACCAGGACGGCGATGCCGGCCGGCTTGTGATGCACGAAAATGCGCGCGCCGGAACTTGGCGCAACCGAATTCGACCCGATATTGCGCACCGCTTCCTCGGCGTACCAGCGGAAGAATTCCGCGGCATAGGCGACCTCGCCGCGCGAGTCCGACAGCGCCTTGCCGTTCTCGATGGTGATCAGTTTTGCCAGCCGTTCGGCGTCGCGCATGATGAGTTCGTAGGACTTGCGCAAAATCTCGCCGCGCTCGCGCGGCTTCTTTCCGGCCCAGCCGGGAAACGCGGCCGCCGCCGCGTCAAGCGCCGCTTTGGCGTCTTCCACCGTCGCGCTCGCGACCGAGGCGACTTTGTTTTCCGTTGCCGGATCGATGACGTCGAACCGGCCGCCGTCGGATGATTTGCGCCACTTACCGCCGATCCACAGGTCGGTCGGAACATTGGCGAGCAGATTGTCATACATAGCCATGGCTTACTCTTTCCGTAGCTTCAGCTTTGCAACGATCGCTTGACGCGCTCGACGATGCGGTCGACGCTCGGCAGCGCGAGGTCTTCCAGAATATCCGCCGCCGGCAGCGGAATGTGCGGCGTCGTGATTTGTACCGGCGGGCCATCGAGATCGTAAAACGCCTCGTCGGCGACGATGGAAACGATTTCCGCACCCCAGCCGCACAACCGCGGATTTTCTTCGACGGTGAACAGGCGATTGGTGCGCGCCACCGAGCCGAGAATGGTTTGCGTGTCGAGCGGCACCAGCGAGCGCACGTCGATCACTTCGCAATCGATGCCATACTCGGCCTTCAGTTTCTCAGCGGCCGCAAACGCGCGCGGTACCATCATTGCAAGCGCGATGATGGTGGCGTCCTTGCCCGGCCGCACGATGCTCGCGGTGCCGAGCTTGTCGACGATCTCGCCGTCCGGCACTTCGCCCTTGGTCGGATAAAGCGATTTGTGCTCGAGGAAGATCACCGGATCGGGATCGCGCACCGCCGCGGCTAAAAGCCCGATGACGTCGCGCGGCGACGATGGTGCCACGACCTTGAGGCCCGGGATCATCATGCACCAGTTCTCGACGCTTTGGGAATGCTGCGCGCCGAAGCGCGCGCCGCCACCATTGCCGGTGCGCACCACCAGCGGGCATTTGAGCTGGCCGTTCGACATGTAACGGCTTTTCGGAAACTCGTTGGCGATGTAGTCGAAGCACACCGCGAAAAAATCAGAGAACATGATCTCGGCGATCGGCTTTAGCCCGGTCATCGCCGCGCCCATGGCGGCGCCGAGGATCGCCTGCTCGGAGATCGGCGTATCGCGCACGCGGAGCGGGCCGAATTGCTCGTAAAGGCCGACCGTCGCCTTGAACACGCCACCGGCCTTGCCGATGTCCTCGCCGATGAACACCACGTCGGGATCGCGCGTCATTTCCTGGGCGATGCCGCGGATGACGGCGTCGCGATAGGTCAATTCCGCCATGCGAAGCCTCCGTCGGCATAAACGTCGGCGGTGAGAAGTTCGAGCGCCGGCGGCGGCGCGGCCTTGCACTTTTCAGTCGCGTCGTCGACCTGCCGTTTCACGTCGGTCTCGATGCCGACCATGATGTCTTCGCTGACGCCAAATTGCTTGAGACGCTCGCGATAGATTTTGATCGGGTCGCGCTCCTTCCACTTTTCCAGTTCGCCTTCGGGGCGGTATTTGGCCGGGTCGGCGCGCGAATGGCCGCTGTAGCGATAGGTCATGCACTCGATCAGCGATGGGCCGCCGCCGGCGCGCGCTTTGTCGTAAGCCGCGCGCGCGGTGCGATAGACGACATCGGCGTCATTGCCGTCGATGACGATGCCCGGCAGACCGTAAGCTGAGGCGCGGTCCGCCGCCGGATGCGCCACCGCGGTGACGTCGCCGATCGGCGTATATTCCATGTAGAGATTGTTCTCGCAGATAAAGATCACCGGCAGCTTCCACACCACGGCGAAATTCAGCGCCTCGTGAAAGGCGCCGATATTGGTGGTGCCGTCGCCAAAGAAACAGACCGAAACATCCTTGTCGCCTTTGTATTGCGCGCGCCAGGCGGCGCCGCAGGCGATCGGCAGATGCGCGCCGATGATCGCATAGGAGCCCATGACGCCGTGATCGGCCGAAGTCAGGTGCATCGAGCCGCCCTTGCCGCGCATCAGCCCATTGTCGCGCTGCATTAGCTCGCCGAGAACCTTCTCGATCGGCACGCCGCGCGCCAACGTGTGGGCGTGGCCGCGATAGGTGCAAAACGACAGGTCGCCCGGCTTCATGGCGGCAGCGCAGCCGGCGGCGACCGCCTCCTGGCCGAGCGACAGGTGGCTCGTGCCCTTCACCAGGTTCTGCAGGAACAGATCGAACGCACGCTGCTCGGCCTCGCGGATCTCCACCTGGAGGCGATACAGGCGAAGCCGTGTTTCCTCGCCGATATCGTCATTGAGGCTCGCACCCGGCGCGGGCGCGCGGTCTTCGGCTTTGGCCATGAAAAATCCTCGGAATACGCCGTTTTCTATGTGGGGCGCACGCAACTTAGCGCCAGTTGTGAAGTCCGCGCAATGTCATCGCCAAGTCATTGCAATGACGGCAATGGCCGCGGTCCGGCCGGCATTGCGGGACGGTTTTCCCGCAATGCCGCTTGCGCGCGCGGTCGCAACTTCCTAATTGACGCAAGCGGGAGAACTCGATGAGCCAAGAATCGCTGGAATCCGGGAAATCCCGAGGCCGGTCGCAAGACGGGACCCCGGAATACGTTCATCGTTTCTTCGGCGGCCCGCCGCTGGCGGTGGTTGGCCGGCTGGTTCTGTTGTCGATCCTGGTCGGCGTCATTCTTGCCGCGATCGGGCTTGACCCCTGGAATATCATCGAGTTGGTCCAGCGGCTCATTGAGCACATCTGGAATATGGGCTTCGACGCCGTGCGCTGGCTGTGGCGGTATTTCCTGCTCGGCGCCGTGATCGTGGTGCCGATCTGGTTCCTGGTCCGGTTGGCCAAGGCGCCGCGCGGACTGTAACGCCCAAAAAAGCCTATTCGTCGATCGGCTGCGAACCGGAGGGCGGCTGCCCATTGCCGTCGACATCGCCCGGCAGGGCATGATCGCCGCTCACATCGCTGCCCATCGCAGGATTCATGGAATTATCTGTGGCATGGTCGCGCGGACCACCGCCGCGATGACGGCGCCGCCGCCGATGCAGCGGATAGCGGTCCTGGCCGTCATAGCCGTTTGGCCCATTGGGGCCGTTTTGACCTTGGCCGGGTTGCGGCGGCTGCTGGTGCTGCGGCTGGCCGCCGGTGATGAATGATGGCAGCCGCTCGACGTCGCCGTCGTGCTCCGGCGGCATGTGCTGGGGCGACACCTGTTGCGGCGACACCTGTTGCGGCCGCGGCTGATAGTGCTGCGGTTGCGGCTGGTGTTGCGGCTGATGCTGCGGCTGGTATTGCTGCGGCTGATTGTGTTGGGGCTGATGCTGTTGCGGCTGATGGTTCTGCTGCTCGCGCGGGTAAAACGCTTGCGGCTCGCGCGGCGCGAACGGTTCGCCAATCTGCGGCTGGTCGTCGTCGTCGTCGTCATCGTCGGAGAGATTGTTGCTGTTGCCCATGCCGCCGCTGGGCTGTTGCTGGTAAAAAGGCTGACTCTGGCGAAACTGTTCCTGGGCGGCTGCAATCAGACGGAAATAATGCTCGGCATGCTGATAATAATTTTCCGACGCAATCGAATCTCCGGAACTTTGCGCGTCGCGGGCGAGCTGGAGATATTTCTCGGCGATGTGTGATGCCGTGCCGCGAATTTTTACGTCCTGCCCGTTGGACTCGTACATTCGTGACAGCGGATTTTGGTGATGATGGCCACCACCACCCTTGTTGTTTCGATTGCGCCCGCGCATGCGTTTGTTCTGACCGTTTCTCATGGTTTGCTGTTCCGCCAACCCCGTTAGCTGCGACGGCACTGGTGCCGACGCTTCTGGTTCATCGAAATTCACTCAAATAGCATCGCCCCGGATTTCATCGCCCGAATTTCGTCGTCGCGAATTTCATTTAACGTCGCGAACCCTCAAGCAGCCCCTACGGCGGCTTCGCCCGCGGCGTGGCAAACCTTTCGTCATGCGCGCGGCCATCGCGTTTCAATGCGCGCCCAATCGATGAAACTTCACGATCTGAATCTGGCGATCCCGTGTGCCGTCCAATCCGGCTTTCGCTATCCAGCTTAGCTTTCGCTTTTCTCTCTGGCCTGCGCCGCCGACCTCTTGAAGCCAAACTCTTCGCGAGTTGTGCTCCGGGCGTTCAGGGCAGCGCGGCGTCCCTCATATCGGGCCGATTCCGTGACCGCAAGCTAGTCGGTTCCGGTTAACATTCCAAGTGCTTTTTTGCCTGGGTCCAATGCTCACGGCTCATGCCGGTTTATTGTAACTTTCTTGCAACGAGGGCGCGCGGCACATCGTTAAGATCGGATTGGGGCGGCGACGGCGCAAGGCCCGCCCCCCGCATTAATGCGGCAACCGGTTCCGCCTGGCCGGCTCCGAGTTCGACAACAAGTATGCCGCCGGGCGCCAGCAATGCGGGCGCGCTCGCGGCAATCGCCCGGTAGAAATCAAGTCCGTCGGGTCCACCATCGAGTGCAAGACGCGGATCAAACAGACGCACCTCGGGCGGCAGCCGGGGTATGTCGTCCGATGCGATATAGGGCGGGTTGGAGACGATGACCTCGAAAGGCCCGCGCAACGCCGCCGAAAGGTCACAGGCGACATAGGCCGCGCGGCCCGCGCGGTCGAGACCCAGACCCCGGGCATTGTCGCGGGCGAGCGCAAGCGCGCTTGGGCTCGCGTCGCTGCCGATGCCGAAGGCATTTTGCAGCTCGGTCAGGAGCGCCAGCAGGATTGCGCCGGAGCCGGTGCCGAGATCGGCGATGCGCAGCGCCTGCGCGCTCAAGCCGTCCGCCGCAATGGCGGAAAGCGCCGCCGCGACGACCGTTTCGGTTTCCGGCCGCGGCACCAAAGTTGCGGCACTGACGCGCAATGGCAGGCTCCAGAACTCCTTGCTGCCGACAATGCGCGCCGCCGGTTCGTGCGCAAGGCGCCGCCGCCCCAGAGCGGCGATCGCGCTTACTTCCGCGGCGGTAAGGCTGCGCGCACCCGCAGCCGCAAGGCCGGCATGATCGAGCGATAGCGCGTGGCCGACCAGGATGCGGGCGTCGAGCTCGGCCGTCTCAATTCCGCCGGCCCGGAATTTTGCCGCCCAGTCGCGCCGCGCGGCCGCAACAGTTGGCGCCGCAACGGCTATGGCGGCGGGACCCATCACACCCCTTCGGCCGCGAGCAGCGCCGCCTGATGCTCGGTGACCAGCGCATCGATGATTTCGCCGAGCGCCTCGCCCTCCAGGATCTGCGGCAATTTGTAGAGCGTGAGATTAATGCGATGTTCCGACACGCGGCCTTGCGGATAATTGTAAGTGCGAATGCGTTCCGAGCGGTCCCCGGTGCCGACCTGGCCGCGGCGCTCGGCGGCGCGCGCGGAGTCCAGTTTCTGCCGCTGATAATCGTAGAGCCGCGTTCGCAGCACCGCCATGGCCTTGGCGCGATTGCGATGCTGCGAGCGATCCTCTTGCATCGTCACCACGATGCCCGAGGGCATATGCGTCACGCGCACCGCCGATTTGGTCTTGTTGACGTGCTGGCCGCCGGCGCCGCTCGAACGCAGCGTGTCGATCTTGAGGTCGGTATCATTGATCACGACGTCGAGGTCTTGGGCTTCGGGCAATACGGCGACCGTCGCGGTCGAGGTGTGAATGCGCCCCGACGCTTCGGTGTCGGGCACGCGCTGGACGCGATGCACGCCGGATTCGTATTTGAGCTTGGCGAATGCGCCGCGGCCGCGAACTTCGGCGACGATTTCCTTATAGCCGCCCATAGCGCCTTCGCTCGCGGTCACGATCTCAACTTTCCAGTCCTGAGTGGCGGCATAGCGCTCGTACATGCGAAACAGATTGCCGGCGAACAACGACGCCTCGTCGCCGCCGGTGCCGGCGCGGATTTCGAGAATGACGTTGCGCTCGTCCATCGCATCCTTGGGCAGAAGCGCAAGCCGCAATTCCTGCTCGAGCGTGGTGCGCCGCGCCTCAAGCTCCCGCTTCTCGGCCTCGGCGATGGCGCGCATTTCGCTATCGGTCGCCGGATCGGCGATCAGGCCGGCGAGATCGTCAAGCTCGTGCTGGGCGGCTCGATAGGAGTTCACCGCCTCGACCACGGGCGACAGCTCGGCGAATTCGCGCGACAGCTTGACGAAAGTCTCGGCCGGCAACGCGGTCGAAAGATCGCGTTCCAGCGCCGCCTGCCGGGCGACGAGCGCATTGAGTTTCTGGTCGGGCAACATGGTTTGAATGTGGGCCTTAAATCCGCAGCTTCAAAGTTGCAAGCCGTTGTCGGCGGCAAATTTTTCGAGCTGCGTGCGGATCGGCACGCGGCTTTTGCCTTGCTCGATCAGCGGGCAGAGGAATGCCGCGGCCTTGCGGCAGTCGAGGTCGAGCAGCATCGCCTTAACCGGTCCCACGGCGGAAGGCGTCAGCGACAGCGAGCGATAGCCGAGGGCGGCCAGAGCAAGTGCCCCGATCGGCTGCGAGGCAAGCTCGCCGCACACCGTCGCCGGCTTTTTATGTGCATCGGCGCGGTCGACGATGTCCTTGAGCGCGCGCAATACTGGCGACGACAGCGCGTCGAAACGCCCCGACACCCGCGGATTGCCGCGGTCGATCGCATAGAGGAATTGCACCAGGTCGTTGGAGCCGACCGAGAGGAAATCGGCGCGATCGAGAAGCTCATCGAGTTGGTAGAGCAGGGAGGGCACCTCGACCATGCTGCCGACTTCGACCTCGTCGGGCAGCTTGTGGCCGTGGCGGCGCAGATGCGTCAGTTCGCGTTCGACGAACTCCTTGGCCTGGTCGAATTCCTCCACGGTGGAGATCATGGGAAACATGATCTTGAGCGGACGGCTGCCGGCGGCGCGCAACAAAGCGCGGATCTGCGTGCGCAACAGACCGGGCCGGTCGAGGCCGAGCCGGATGGCGCGCCAGCCGAGCGCGGGGTTCTCCTCCTCGACATTGCGCATATAGGGCAGCACCTTGTCGCCGCCGATGTCGAGCGTGCGGAAGGTCACCGGCTTGTCGTCGGCGGCATCCATCACGGTGCGGTAGAGCGCCTGCTGCTCGTTGCTGCGCGGGAAGTTCGGCGCCACCATGAATTGCAGCTCGGTACGGAACAGCCCGATGCCGGCGGCGCCGGTATCGGCGATATGCGGCAGGTCGACGCTCAAGCCGGCGTTGAGCAGCAATGTCACCTTCTCGCCGTCTTTGGTCACGCAGGGCTTGTCGCGCAGCGCCTGGTACTGTTGCTGCCGCCGCGCGCGCAGCCGGACGCGCTCCGCATAGGCCGCCTCCATGTCGGGCAGCGGCCTGATGTGCAAATCGCCGGCCGAGCCGTCGACGATGATGGCGTCACCCGGATCGGCAATGCCGGTGGCGTTGTCGATACCGCCGACCGCGGGAATGCCGAGCGCGCGGGCGACAATGGTGACATGAGAATGCGGCCCGCCTTCCTCTAAAACGAGACCGCGCAGCCGCTTGCGGTCGTAGTCGAGCAGCGCCGCGGGGCCCATCGAACGCGCCACCAGGATCGCATTCTCCGGCAAGCTCTCGCGCGACGGCGCGTGGTCGCGGCCGGTGAGCTGGCGCATCAGGCGGTTGGCGAGGTCATCAAGATCGTGCAACCGCTCGCGCAGGAACGGGTCGGTCTGCCGCAACATGCGGGCGCGGGTGTCGGACTGCACGCGCTCGACCGCGGCTTCCGCGGTGAGACCCGTCATCACCGCTTCTTCGAGCCGATGCACCCAGCCGCGGTCATAGGCGAACATGCGATAGGCCTCCAGCACCTCGCGATGCTCGCCGCCCTCGACTACGTCGCCATGTTCGAGCATTTCGTCGAGACTGGATCGCAATGTCTCGACCGCCGCCTTGAGGTGCTCCAGTTCCTTCGGCACGTCATCGGCGATGAAATTGGTGACAACGACGCGCGGCTCATGCAGCACGACATGGCCGAGCGCGATGCCTTCGCTCAAGGCCACGCCTTTGAAATGAAGGGAGCGCCGTGCCGCCGGCTCGGCGCCGGGAAGGGCCAAAGCGGAGAGCTCGCCCGACGCGATCATCTCCGCCAGCACCATGGCGGTGGTCTGCAGCGCCTCGACTTCTTCCTCGGAATAGGTTCGCCGCGCGCGGTTCTGTACCACCAGCACGCCGAGCGTGTTGCCGGCGCGCAGCACCGGCACGCCGAGGAAGGAGTGGTAGATCTCCTCGCCGGTTTCCGGGCGATACGAGAAGGCCGGATGGGCCTGGGCGTTCGACAGATTGATCGGGCTCGCCTGGGTTGAAACCAGGCCGACCAGGCCCTCGTCCGAGCGCATCACCGTGCGGTGCACGGCGTCGCGGTTGAGGCCTTCGGTGGCGTAGAGTTCGAGCGTGGCGTCGACGCGCAGCACATAGACGGAGCACACCTCCGCAACCATGTTGGCGGCGATCAGCACCACGATCTTGTCAAGGCGCTCCTGCGCACTGACCGGCTCCGCCATCACTTCGCGAAGCCGGCGTAACAGCACGCGCGGACCGCCGAGCGCGCCACGCATGGCGGCAGCTCCCTCGGGCTGGGCTGTGACCGGAGCGGAGCCCGTGGCGCGCGCCGGCCTTGATCGAAGATGAATTCGCCCGGGTCCCGGCCCGCGGCGAATATCCTTGAAGCCTATATCGAATGCGGCATGCAAACCGCAAGCCAAAGACGGCGATATGACGGCGCCGAATATTGTGCGGCGCAGCGTGAAACAGCGATTTTAGTTACGGTGTGCCGTGATCCAGACCATAGAGCGAATGCAGCGTCCGCACCGCAAGCTCGGTAAAGGCTGCGTCAATCAGCAGCGAAAACTTGATCTCCGAGGTGGTGATGGCGCGAATATTGATGGAACGCTCGGCGAGCGCGCTGAACGCCTGCGCGGCGACGCCGGCGTGGCTGCGCATGCCGATACCGATTACGGAGATCTTGGCGACGTCGGTGGCACTATCGAGCCGCTTGTAGCCGATCGCGCTCTTGGCCTTGGCGATGACGTCGAGCGAGCGCTGATAGTCCGCCGCCGGTACCGTGAAGGTGAGGTCGGTTGTCTTGCCGTCGGGCGAGACGTTCTGCACGATCATGTCGACATTGATGCTGGCCTCGGCGAGCGGGCCGAAAATCGCCGCCGCGACGCCGGGCTTGTCCAAGACCTCGCGGATCGAGATTTGCGCCTCGTCCCTGGAGAAGGCGATGCCGGTGACGGTTTGTTGTTCCATGATCTCGCTCTCGTCGCAGATGAGTGTACCCGGCGGAGTGCCGTGCGGGTCGATTTTTCCCGGTGGGTCGAAGCTTGAGCGCACGAAGATGCGCACATTGTGCACCATGCCGAGCTCGACCGAGCGCACCTGCAGCACCTTGGCGCCGAGCGAAGCGAGCTCCAGCATTTCCTCGTAGGCGATCCGGTCGAGCCGGCGCGCCTGCGGCACGACGCGCGGATCGGTGGTGTAGACGCCGTCGACGTCGGTATAGATGTCGCAGCGATCGGCGCGGATCGCGGCTGCGATCGCCACCGCGGACGTATCGGAGCCACCGCGGCCGAGCGTGGTGATGCGGCCGGTTTCCTTGTGCAGACCTTGAAAGCCGGCGACGACCGCCACTTCCTTGCGCTCCTTGAAACGCCGGATCAGTTCCTTGCCGTTGACGTCGAGGATGCGCGCCGAGCCGTGCGCGTTCGAGGTCAAGATCGGAATCTGCCAGCCCAGCCAGGAGCGCGCATTGATGTCCATGTCCTGCAGGGTGATTGCGAGCAGGCCGGCGGTGACCTGTTCGCCGGTGGCGACGACGGCATCGTATTCCCGCGCGTCGAAAATGCGCCGCTCCTTGAGTGCGGCCTCGCACCATTTGACGAGCTGATCGGTCGCTCCCGCTATCGCCGAGACGACGACGGCAATCTCATGGCCGGCATCGACCTCGCGCTTGACGTGGCGCGCGACGTTGCGGATGCGGTCGATATCGGCGACCGAGGTTCCGCCGAATTTCATCACCAGACGAGCCATGACGTATGTTCGCGGTTATTAGGAGCGCCGGCCGCCGAAATCACTGCGGGGCCGGCGCGAAAAGGCGGCTATACATACCGGCGGGGTCCGACGGCTGCAACCTTGGTGTGTCCCGGGCGCATCAGTCGGCAGCGAGGAACACATGAACGAAGAACAAAAAATCGACCAAAAAATCGGAGTCGTCGGCGGCGGTTTGATGGGCCACGGCATCGCCTATCTGTTCGCCGCCGCGGGCCACCAGGTCGGCGTGTTCGAGCCGGCGGCGGATATCCGCGCCTCGCTGCCGCGGCGCCTGCGATCGATCGTCGAACTTCTTGGCGACGACCCGGCGCTGCTTTCCCGCATCGAGGCGCATGAGGCGCTCGCGCCGGCCATGCAGGGCGCCGCATTCGTCTTTGAAGCGGCGCCAGAGAAACTGCCGTTGAAGCAGCAAATCTTCGCGGAACTCGAGACGATCGTCGCGCCGGAGACCGTTCTGGCGAGCAACAGTTCGGCGATCCCATCGACCGAGATCGGCCGCCATTTCAAACATCGCGGCCGCGTCATCGGCACGCATTTCTGGAATCCGCCGCATCTTGTCCCACTGGTCGAAGTCGTGCAGAACGAAAACACCGGCGACGACGTCGTGAGCGCGACCATGGCGCTCTTGCGCGACGCCGGAAAAGTCCCGGTCCATGTGCGCCGCGATGTGCCGGGTTTCGTCGGCAACCGATTGCAACACGCCATGAAGCGCGAGGCGATGGCGCTGGTCGCCGCCGGCGTCTGCGATGCCGACACCATCGACACCGTGGTCCGCGAGGGATTTGGCGCGCGCACCGCCGTGCTCGGGCCGATGGAGCAATCCGATCTCGTCGGTCTCGACTTGGCGCTCGATATCGCCGAGGTGCTCTATGCGCATCTCGACCGCACGCCCGGGCCGCCGCCGTTGCTGCGCGACAAGGTCAAGGCCGGCAAGCTTGGCATGAAGACCGGCGAGGGCTTGCGAAAATGGACGCCGGAAGCCGCCGACGCGGTGCGCTCGCGGCTGTCGCGCTTTTTGGCGGCGCAGGTCAAGGCGAGGAAAAAGAGCTTGGCCTAGGCTTCGCCAAATCGAGCCGGATTTGGCGAAGCTGCGGCGAAGGTCTAAGCCCGGCGCGACAAGTAGGCGATTGACCGCACCGAAAGCGCGGTAGAAGATAATCGTCACTTGGGCGCGGCGCGCGGTTCCGCGGACAAAGCCCGTCTCAAGAACAATAACAAAATCAATCCACCGGCATGAGGGAGAGTCGAAAATGGCAGATTTCGTATCGTCAATGCGCCGCCGCACGGTCATCCAGGCCGGTCTTGCGCTCGGCGCCAGTCAGGTTATCGGCGCGCCGTTCATCATCCGGGCGCTCGGCGACGAGCCGGTCAAGATCGGCATGGTGGATCCGCTCACCGGCGTATTGTCGGCACTGGCGCAAAGCGAAGTGGATGGCGCCAAATACGCCGAAGCCGAGATCAACAATAAAGGCGGAATTCTCGGCCGCCCGGTCCAGCTCCTGGTCGAAGACTCCGCCAACGACGTCGGCACCGGCGTGCAGAAGACGCAAAAGCTGATCGACCGCGATCAGGTCAGCGTCATCATCGGCGATGTGAATTCCGGCATTGCCTATGCGATGTCGCAGGTGACCAACGAACGCAAAGTGTTCCATATCGTGGCCGGCGGTCACACCGACCCGATCACCGGCACCAATTGCAAATGGAACGTGTTCCGCGTCTGCAACACCACGACGATGGATACGGCGGCGATCACGCCCGATCTGGTAAAACGGTTCGGCAAGAAATGGTTCTTCATCACGCCGGATTATGCCTATGGGCACACACTTCAGGATGGCTTCATCAAGGCCCTGACCAAGCTCGGCGGCACCTATGACGGCGACATGCTGCCGATCAACAATACCGATTTCTCCGCTACCCTGATCAAGGCCAAGGGTTTCAAGCCGGACGTGCTGCTCAACAATATGGGCGGTCTCACGCAGATCAACTGCATGAAGCAATTCACGCAGTTCGGCATGCAGAACGAGATGGCGCTTGGCGGCGCTCTATTCGAATTGGAGAGCGTCAAGGCGTGTCCGCCTGAGGCGCAGGCCGGCTGGTGGGACATGGAATGGTGGTGGAATCAGCCGAACGTGCCCGAGGTGGTGAAATTCGTCGCCGATTACCGCGCGGCGACCAAGAAGACGCCCTCCGCGCGCGATTGGTTCGGCTATGTGTCGATGCATACGGTGCGGCTGGCCGCGGCCAAGGCGAAGTCGCTCGACGGTCCGAAGCTGGCGGCGGCGCTGGAGGACATGGAACTGCCGCCGGACGTGGCGTTGCAGCCCGGTTCGGTGCGTTATCGCGCCGGCGATCACGAACTGATGCCGAACATCTTCATCGGCAACATGCATCCGCCAAAGGGCGATCCCAACGACGTGTTCACGGTCGCCGCTTTGGTGCCGGGCGAACAGGCCGCCGGTTCGGTTGCCGACACCGGATGCAAGATGACGCAACCGTCCTGATGCGCCTCGTCCCGAGGTCAAATCCACCGCACCGGTGGCGCGATAACTCTGCGTAGGTAGAGCGGCAGATGACGCAAGTCATACTGTACAACGTCACCAATGGGCTGATCATTGGCGCGTTTTACGTGCTCATGGCGCTCGGTCTGTCGCTGATCCTCAATCTCTCGAACGTCATCAACTTTGCGCATGGCAATTTCCTGGCGCTGGGCGGCTATCTGGCCTTCACGTTGTCGCCGACGCTGGGTTATTGGGGCGCACTGGTGGTATCGCCGCTGCTTGTGGCGCTGATCGGGGTGGCGGTCGAGCGACTGATGATCCGCCGCATCTACAGCCGCGACCCCGTCTATAGCCTGCTGCTGACCTTCGGTCTCGCCTTCGTGTTGCAGGATGTGGCACGCTATATCTGGGGGCCGAACGGCCTGCCGATGGGCCTGCCTGCAGTTCTGGCCCAGCCGATAACGGCCAACCTGTTCTTCATCACCTGGTACCGTGTCTTCATGGTGACGGTCGTCATCGTCACCGTGGCCGGGCTGTTCTCTTTCCTGCGCTATAGCCGCGTCGGCTTACGCATCCGCGCCGGAACGCTGGATCTCGAAACGGTGTCGACGCTGGGCGTCAACGTTCGCAATCTCCGGACGTTCAATTTCGCGGTGGGCTGCCTGTTGGCGGGCTTGAGCGGCGTGCTCGCCGCCGGGCAGATCGGGCTTAATCCCAATATGGGCGACGATCTTTTGATGCCGAGCTTCATCGCCATCATTGTCGGCGGCGTCGGCAGCCTGATCGGCACCTTGTTCGGCGGCCTCTTGATCGGCATGGCCGCGGCGCTGACGACTGCCGTCTATCCGTCCGCGAGCGAAGCGGTGATCTACGCGATCCTGATGGCGGTGCTGCTGCTGCGGCCGCGCGGCCTCATCGGCGAGGAAGGAATGATGTCATGACCACCGCAGTGGTCGCCGCCGTGCCGCGCCGCGCCATAACCCATCGGCATTTGGCGCTGATCGCCATCTGGGCCGCGCTGGCGGCGGCGCCGTTCTGGCTGCCGCTGCTTGGCGGTTACACCGCGCTTGCCGGGCGCGTGCTGGTGTTCGGGCTCGCCGCCATGGGGCTCAACATGCTGCTCGGCTTTACCGGCGTTTTAAGCTTCGGGCATGCCGCCTATTTCGGTCTTGGCGCCTACGGTGCCGGGCTTACGCTGCGTTACCTCGTGCACTCGACGCCGCTTGCCATGCTGGCCGGCACGCTGTTCGGCGGCTTGGCCGGCACGCTGTTCGGCCTTCTGATCGTGCGCCGGCGCGGCGTCTATTTTGCGATGTGCACCATCGCCTTCGGGCAGCTGTGGTACTATCTCGCCTATAGCTGGAACGATTTCACCGGCGGCTTCGACGGCCTGCGCGATTTCCATCGCGAGGCGATCGGTTTTGGTCCGCTCACCCTCGATATCGAGCACAACAGCACCGCGTTCTACTATTTCATCCTCGCGATCTTCGCCGTCGCCGTGGCGTTGATGGGCTTCATCCTCGGCTCGCCTTTCGGCCGGACGCTGCTCGCTATCCGCGAGAACCAGCGCCGCGCGCTGTTTCTGGGAATTCCGGTAGACCGCCACATCTGGCTGTCGTTCTCGATCTCGTGCTTCTTCACGGCGCTGGCCGGAACGCTCTACGCGTTACTCAACAACTTTGCCGATCCTTTGGCGCTGCATTACTCGCTGTCCGGCTATTTCGTGATCATGGCTGTGATGGGCGGCATGCGCACGTTCTGGGGGCCGCTGGTGGGCGCGGCGGTGTTCGTTGTGCTGCAAGACTACATATCCTCAATGACGGTGAACTGGATGTCGTTTATCGGCGCGATGTTCATCCTCGTCGTGCTGTTTTTCCCGCGCGGCCTATTGGGCACGCGGCGGCGGTCCGCGAGCTGACCGCGGAGCCGGTGAGGCATCACCATGAAAGTTCCCCGGCGACGCGTTCTGCAAATGGCGACGGCAGCAGCGGCGCTGCCGGCTCTATCCCGCTTGGCATGGGCGGAAACCTATCCGGCGCGGCCGGTGCATTTGATCGTGACCGTTCGCGCCGGCGGCTCACCCGACATCATCGCCCGGCTGATCGGGCAATGGCTCTCAGACCGGATGGGCCAGCCATTCGTGATCGAGAACCGGCCAGGCGCCAGCACCAACATTGGCACCGAGTTCGCGGTCAAGGCGCCGCCTGACGGATATACGCTGCTCACGGCGATGTCGTCGAACGCCATCAACGCGTCGCTTTACCCGCACCTCAATTACAATTTCATCCGCGACGCCGCGCCGGTCGCCCTCATCGGCAGCATTCCTCTTGTCTTGATTGAAAATCCCGCCTTCCCGGCGAAGACCGTTCCGGAGTTCATTGACTATGCCAAGGCCAATCCGGGCAAGATCAACATGGCGATGTCGGGCAAGGGGACGCCTCTCGACGTCGCCGGAGAGCTGTTCAGGATGATGGCGGGCGTCAACATTGTCGCCGTGCCTTATCAGGGCGAGGCGTCCGCGATGCCCGATCTGATCAGCGGCCAGGTGCAGGCCATGTTCGGCGTCATGCCGGCTTCTCTCGGTTATATCAAGAGCGGTCGGCTCCGCGCGCTGGCGGTGACAACGCCGGCGCGTCAGGAGATTTTGCCCGACGTGCCCGCTATGGCCGAATTTTTGCCGGGCTTTGAGGCGAGCGGCTGGTATGGAATCGTCGTGCCCAAAGCGACGTCGGCCGATATTGTCGATAGCCTCAACAAACAGATTAACGCCGCGCTCGCTGATCCCGCGATCAAGCAGCGGCTGACCGCCCTCGGATGCAGAATTGCCGGCGGTTCGCCCGCCGATTTTGAGAACTTCATCGCCAATGAAACCGAAAAGTGGGCCAAGGTGATCAAGTTCGCCGGAATTACCGCGGACTGACCGGCCCCCACGGCAATTCAATTAAAATGAAAAATAATTCCTTATCAGCCGCTCAATCGATTTGGTGTTTGATGATCCGATGCAAGCTGCCGAACAAGCGAGCCCGGAACAGACGGTGACGTGGTTCGTACAGCCGGACCGCGCCGTCGCCAGACCGCGCGCGCGCAAGACCTGGCGGCTGCGGCTTAGCGACGACGGTGCGGCTTCGGCGCATGCCGTCATCGTTTCCTCGCTGTTTCTTGTCCTGCTCGCCGCCAGCCTGCTGTTTGGCGGCCATGCCGCGATCGACCCGATCTTGCGCGCAGCGGGCGCCGCGCGCGACGCCAAGGCCGTGGGCGATGTCGTCTATTCGACGGCGGACGGCAAGCTTTGCCGGCACATGACCTTTGACAACGCCACCGCCGAGATGCGCGAGGGAAATGTCGTGCCTTGCCCGGACGACGTTGCCAGGGACGAGTTCCGCGCTTCGAGCAGAGGCAACTTTAACTGGGGCCAACATTGGGGCGAACAGTGACGGTCGCCGCGGCTCTGCTCATTTAGCGCATTCGATTGATTTAATCGCACTTTCGCCACCTTTCGCCGGGCAATGCCGTGGCGGCGGGGCGGCATGCAACAATCTTCATGCAGGCCATCGACGGCGCCTTGCGCCGCCGCTAGGTTTGCGGCGCGCAATGCGTTTTCTAGACCGGGGGCAAGAAATATGCGGATCGTTCGTGTCGTCTGCTGGCTGGCTGTGCTGGCCGGGGCAGTCGTTTTCGGCTTCAATGGCGCCAACGCCCAGGGCACCGCTCAAGAACAACAGGCGTGCACGCCCGATGCGATGCGGCTGTGCAGCGACGCCATCCCCGATGTGGCAAAGGTCACGGCTTGCATGAATAAGAAATATTCGCAGCTCAGTGAGCCCTGCCGCATTGTCATGCGCGGCGGCGGCGGCCAATCGAGGCATGTGACGCCGCACTACCGCAGGGCGGCGCCGCGTTGCGATCCATTCACCCATATGTGCAACTGATCCTTGGCGCGAAGCAGGCCGATCCGGTCTGACCAGCGGCGCTGCGGCGCGGCGTCGCGATGCTCGCTGACGCCTTGAGCGCTCATGACGGAAAATGTCATGGTTCGCTACGACGATGCGGCGCCGGGGCACCGCAATGCGCAGAGCAAGGGCATGTCGGAAGTTAAACGATGGGCGCCGCGACGGATCATACCGCGCGTTTGGCTCGGCGCGATGCTTGCTGCCGCGGTCGTAGCGCTTGCCGCCAAAGGCAGCGCACAGCAGGCGCCTGGCGAGGACGCAGCCGTGCTGACGGCAGATACGGCGCTGGCCGACGCCATGCGCGCCGGCGACAAATCGAGCGCGCGCCGCTTGCTGTCGCTGCAATTCAATTTTGCCGACGAGAATGGCAAGATTCATGAGCGCAAAGAGTTTCTCGACAACCTCAAAAGCGTCGCCCCCGCCGCGGCGACTGACGCCAAAGCCAACATCTATGGCCTCGTCGCCATGGTCACCGGCAATCGCAAATCGGCACTCGGCAGCGATGTGTTTTTCCTCGACATCTGGGCCAAACAGAAAGGCGCCTGGCGCGCCTTGACGACGCAGGATGTCGTGCTCGCCGCGGCCGGTGCTTCGGAAACCGGCCCGGAACCGCCCGAGGAAGCAAAACTGCGCAAGGAGTTGGCAAAGGTTCTGGACTGCAAGAATCCGTGCGAGACGATTCCCTATCGCGTGCGCTCGCCCGCCGAGCAGGACGTCGTCAATGCGTTCCAGGCCCTCGAGAAAGCCACTGTCGCCCACGACGCCGGCGAATGGGCAAAACACATCGCCGACGAATTCGTCCATTACCGAATCGGACGTTGCGCCTGTTCCAAAAGCAAAGCGCATTGCCCTGTTCGAGTACGAAAAAGCGCATAACATTCCGGCCATCCCCACCGCGATTCAGTCAATGCGGCTGTGGGTCTATGGCGACGGAGCCGCGATGATTTCGAATAACGGACTGCCCGACGTTTCGGAGCCGCTCATGCGCGTCGCGCGGGTGTGGGTGAAGCGCAACGGTCAGTGGCTGATGGTGATCAGCGTGCAGACGGAAATCAAATAACGACCAAACGATTGTCGTCCGTCGCCGCGCGCGCCGTCAGTTCTGCGGCAACGGCGCGATGCCGAGCTTTTTGGCGAAGTCCGCGACCTGGGTCCGCTGCTCGTCGATCGATTTGGCGAATTGGTCCGGCCCGCCGACATTGAGCATCTGTCCCGAAGCGCTCAAGCGGTCCTTGATGGTGTCGTCGGCGACGGCACGGATGTCGGCGGTGATGCGCTGGCGCAATTCGAGCGGCATTCCCGCCGGCCCGAACAGACCGACCAGGCCGTCGACCGTCAGCGCCGGCTGACCGGCCTCCTTGACCGTCGGCAAATCGGGTTCGCTCGGTGCGCGTACGGAGTTGGTCACGGCAAGGAGCTTGATCTTGCCGGACTGCAGTTGCGGCCGCACGATCGCCAGCGCCGACTCGTAGACCTGCACGCGGCCTTCGGCGAGATCGTTGGCGGCATCGACGGGATTCTTGTAGGCCACCTTGGTGATGTTGAGGCCCTCCTGCTGCAGCCAGCCGGCAAACAGGAAATCCAGCGCTCCGGTCACGCCGGCCCAATTGAGCGTGCCCGGCTCGGAGCGGGCCAGCGCGATCAGCTTGCCGAGCGAATCGACGTTCAAGCTCGCGGGTGCCGATATGGCGACGATGGTGTTGGACACCCGCGTGATCGGTACGAGGTCGCTCGGCTTGTACGGCAGGTTGTCGTGCCGGAACGGATGCGCCGTGAACGACGAGGTCGGTGCAAACAGCAGCACATGATCGTCGTGGGCGCTGACGAAGGCGTTGATGGCGACGATGCCGTCGCCGCCGGGGCGGTTTTCGATCACCACCGGCTGGCCCCAGCGCTGCGCCAGCCGGTCCGCTAAAAGCCGCGCCTCGATGTCGGACCCGCTCCCCGGACCGAGCGTCAGGATGAATTTGACCGGCCGCGTCGGCCAGGCGGTGTCGGCCGACGCCGAGGGCGGCGTGACGGCAATACAAAGCGCGGCGAGCAAAACGACGGTGACGGCAACGATGCCAAAAAGCGCCCGCAGCTTAAGCCGCATGATTTCCTCCCGACTCCGCCGTTGCTTGATGCCGGCGTTGCTCTTTTAGCGTCAGCTCTCCAGCCCGGTTGGCACGTTCTTGTTTTCGCTTTCAAGCGTCATACCGGCGGCAAGCGCCATGGTCTCCGCCAGCGCCGCGAAATCCTTTTGCAGGTACTCCTGCGGATTTTTCTGCAGCATGGCGGCGCCGAAATGGCTTTGCAGCACTTCCCGCGTCGCCGCCGTCACCGGCATCGGGACGTCCATTTCGCGGGCGAGCTCGAGGCCGAGATCGAGATCCTTGCGCAGCAATTCCGGCGTGAACGTCGTGGTCCAGTCGAGATTGACCAAAGCCGGCGATTTATAGCGCGTGAACATCGAGCCCATCACGCCATTGTTGAGGAAGGCGAGGAAGGCGTGACGCGGCACGCCCATCTTGTTGGTCAATAGCGTGATCTCGATCAGGTTTTCGATCACGACGCCGAGCATGACATTGTGTGCGATCTTGCAGACGCGCGCGAGTTCGCCGTCGCCGACATAAGATACGCCGCGCGGCGCAAAAACCTCGATCAGCGGCATGGCGATTTTGCATGCGGCTTCGGGTCCCGATACGACGGCGGAGAGCTTGCCGGCCTTGATCACCTTGGCGTTGCCGCTGACCGGGGAGGCGACGAAGTCGGCGCCGAGCTGTTTCAGTTTGTCGCGGATGGCGGCGGATTCCTCGACCGCGATGGTCGAGCAGTCGACCACGATCGGCGGCATCTTGCCGCCCTGGCTCGAGACGCCGGTCTTGCCGTACAGCACCTCCTGGACGTCGTCGCCGGTGGCAACGATCGCGAACAGTACGTCGACGTTTTTCAGATCGGACAGATGATCGACCACTTTGCCGCCGATCTTCGCCAGTGGCTCGGCCTTGGCGCGGGTGCGGTTCCAGATCGAGACGTCATGGCCGGCCTTGAGGAGCCGCTCGGCCATGGGAAAGCCCATGCGGCCCATGCCGATCCAGCCGATCTTCTGGGTGTTCTTCGTCGTCATGCGTAGCTCCTTTACTGCGGGCGTTGTCCTAGCACAGGGCGCGACGACTGCAACGCCGGGCCGGATAGCCGGGCGGAGATGATTACTCGGGCTTGAGATCCGCGGCTTTGATGATTGCCTGGTAGCGGTCGATCTCGCTGCGGACGAAGGCGGTGAATTGATTGATCGACATAGGCGTCACCGCGGCGCCGGTTTCCTGCAGGCGCGCCTTGATATCGGGTTCGACGATCACTTTGTTGATCGCCGCGTTGAGCCGCATCGCGATATCCATCGGCAAGGCGCGCGGACCGAATATGCCGGCCCACAGCGTGAAATCGAAATCCGGAATTTCGATCGCTTCAGCGACCGTCGGCACATCGGGCGCCAGCGGCGAACGCTGCGCCGTCGAGATCGCCAGCATCTTCACTCTGCCGCCCTGTACCAACGGCACAGCACCGGGATAGCCGGGGAAGTAAAAATCTACTTGCCCGCCGGCCACGTCGTTCAAAGCGGGGCCGGCCCCCTTATAGGGCACATGAACGAGCTTGCTGTCGAGTTTGAGCTTGAGAAGTTCGCCGGCGAGATGACCCGGCGTGCCGATGCCGGCGGAAGCGAAGGTCAGCGGCTGATTGGCGCGCAAAGCCGCCACCCATTGTGCCACGTTCGAGAACGGCGAATTGGGCGGCACCACCAGCGCCAGTGGCACCACGCCCAGTAGCGCTATCGGCTGCAAATCCTTCTGCGGATCGTAGCCGACGTCTTTCATGAAATACGGATTGACCGTGATCTCGGGCGTCTGGCCTACGGTGAGCGTGTAGCCGTCGGGATCGGCATTGACGACGTCGCGGGCGCCGATCGTGCCGCCGGCACCAGGCCGGTTCTCGACCACGATCGATTGGTTCAGTTCGATGGAAAGCTGATTGGCGACGATGCGGCCAATAATGTCTCCGGTACCACCCGGGGGAAAGTTGACGATCAGGTGAATAGGCCGGCTCGGATAGTCATTCGGCCAGGCCGGCGGCGCGGCGAGTGCGAGGATGCCCGCTGCCATTGCGGCCGTCACGGCCCACGCGGTGGAAATCCTGATCATGGCGGCGCCCCTTTAGTTACCGGCTGGCTGCGGGCGATGGTTTCTGGCACAAAGCCAGCGCGCCGGCAGAAGCGTCCATGTTAGAGCATGATCGCGCTCAAGGGAAAACATCAGGCAACGAGATGGAATGTAGCGCCCGGTCCGGACGTCATGGAACGCGCCGGCGCAGAAGTGTAACGTAGAGACTGTTTTCAAGGGAGAGTACGGAATGCCTGCCACTGACAAGAACCCACTCACGAACGGCTATCAACCCGTCACCTGGAACTTCAAGCTTCTCGCCAACGACATGCTCGGCGGCTTCGGCGGCATGGGCGAGGGCATGTCGGTGCAGATCGCGCCCGATGGGCGGCGCATCATCTGGCTCGCGCACGAGAGCGCGCCGAAGAATTTCACCGGCGTCGACGTCTCCGATCCGCGCAAGCCCAAAGTGGTGTGCCAGACCGATTTACCGCACGCCAATATGCGTTCGAACTCGCTCGAAACCTGCGGCAACATGATGGCGGTGGCCTATCAGACCTCAAAAAAGGATCTGCAGCCCGCCGGCTTCGAATTGTTCGACATTTCCAAGCCGGAAAATCCGAAATCGATCGGTTTCTTCGATTGCTCCGGCCCGCATTCGCGCGGCGTGCATCAGCTGTGGTTTTGCGACGGCGAATATGTCCACTGCGCGTCGGGTTCGCGCGATTTCACGCCGACGAATCCGCAGGACGACCAGTTCTATCGCTGCGTCGACGTGCGCAATCCGTCGAAGCCGGTCGAGGTCGGCCGTTGGTGGATGCCCGGCACGCGCCAGGGCGACAATGTCATGCCGCCGCAGCGGCATCCGATCGACAAAGGCTTTCGCGCCCACAACACCAATGTCTATCCGCAAAAGCCCGACCGCTGCTACCTCGCTTATATCGACGGCGGCATGTTCGTACTCGACATTTCCGACAAGGCGAACCCGAAGAAGATTTCGCATTGGACCAATTCGCCGCCCTATACCGGCTTCATGCACACGGTGGTGCCGCTGTTCGACCGCGGGCTGATGCTGGTCACCGACGAATCGACCGAAAACAACGCCAAGGATTGGCCGAAACTGATCTGGGTGCTCGACGCGCGCGACGAAACAAATCTCGTCTCGATCGCGACCTGTCCGTTGCCCGACCACACGATCTACGCGCAGGCCGGCCGCTTCGGCGCCCATAACATTCACGAGAATGTGCCGCTGCCGACCGCCTGGCACTCCGATCAGATCGTGCTCGGCACGTTCTTCAACGGCGGCTTGCGCGCTTACGATATCGCCAATCCGTATCAGCCGAAGGAAATCGGCATCTTCATGCCGCCGGCGCCGCCCGGCGCGCCGACCGGAACGATCCAGATGAACGATGTGTTCGTCGACGAACGCGGCATCGTCTATACCGTCGATCGCCATGTCGGCGGCCTCTACACGCTCGAAATGGATTTCTGATCGGGAGCCATGCTCGACCTCTTCCCCTCGCGTGAGGCGAGCCCGTTCGGGCGCAGGGTCAAACGCGAGCGCGGCGCGCGCATTCCGGTGACCGTCGTCACCGGCTTTCTCGGGGCTGGCAAGACCACGCTGATCCGCCGCTTTCTCGCTTCCCCGGAAGGGGCAGGCACCGCGGTGATCGTCAACGAATTCGGCGCCGTCGGCATCGATGACGCGCTCTTGCGCGATAGTGCCGAAGAAACCGTGCTGCTCGGCAACGGCTGCGTCTGCTGCATCACCCGCACCGATCTGCAGGTCGCGCTGCGCCGCCTGGTGTTCGATCGCGAGCGTGGCACGGTGCCGCGCTTCGGCCGTGTCGTGATCGAAACCTCAGGTCTCGCCGACCCGGCGCCGATTTTGCAGACATTCTCGACCGATCGCGCGCTCGGCGGCGAATTCCACATCGATGTCGTGCTGGCGGTGGTCGATGCGGTCAACGGCGAGGTTGCGCTCAATGATGCGCCGGAATCGCGCAAGCAGGTGATCCTCGCCGACCGGCTGGTCATTTCGAAAACCGATCTCGCAACACCCGCCGCGGTCGAGCGGTTGACGGCGCGTCTGCAAAAGCTCAATCCCCGCGCGGCGATCGATATCGCGCGCGACGGGGCGCTTGATCCGAACCGCATCGTCGAGCCGGCGACCGGCGAGCGCAGCGCCTTCGTCGCCGAAGCCGAGCATGGCGATGGCATTTCGAGCTTCGTGATCGTGCAGCAGGAGCCGATCGATTGGCCGACCTTCGCGCGCGTCATGGAAACGCTGATCGCGCTGCGTGGCCCCGACCTCCTTCGCGCCAAGGGCATTCTCGACGTCAAAGGCTGCCGCGGCCCGGTCGTGGTGCAATATGTCCAGCACCTGGCGCATCCGCCGGTCGAACTGGAAAAGTGGCCTGACGCCAATCGGGGCAGCCGCCTGGTGTTCATCACCCGCGATATCGCGGAGCGCGATGTGCGCACGCTATTCGCCGCCGTGCAGGCTTTGGCAAAGGCTTAATTCATGAATTCATCAGTTGTCTCCGCTCTCGCGGCTTTGGCGGGAGCCGCCATCGGCGGGCTTACATCTGTCCTTGCATCGTGGTTGACGCAACGAATACAGGTCCGCGCGCAGTGGCTCGCGCAGGAAAGAATGCGCCGGCAGGAACTTTACAAGGAATTCATCGAGGAGGCTTCGAAACTCTATCTCGACGCGCTCCAGCACGGCAACGCAGACCTTTCCGGCCTGGTTGAGCTCTACGCCAAGATTGGCAGGATCCGCGTCCTGTCTTCGCCGAAGGTCTTTGAAAGCGCCGAACTAGTCGGACGAAGGATTCTCGATACTTATCTGGAACCGGACAAGACCTTCCTCGAACTGCGGGATATGGCAAAGAGCGGGTCGCTGGACCTGCTTCTCGATTTCACCGAGTCCTGCCGGACCGAATTCGACTTGCTTCGCCCTTTGGACTTCTGAAACAAACGGCTGTGTTTGGTTGATCGGCAAAGCGATGCGGCTCAGGCCGGACGCCGACCGCCGTACAGGCGCTGGTGAAATGTGCCCCTCTCCCCGCCAGTGGGGAGAAAGAGTAGGATCGCCCCATGGCGACGCTGTCCCGCACCCTGGATGAAGCCATCGCGCCGATCGCTGATGGCTGCGTGCTGGCGGTGCCGCGCGAAAGTTCGGGCGCGGCAATGGCGGCGACGCGCGCGCTTATCCGCCGCGGCGTCAAGCGCCTGCATCTGATCACGCTGCCGACCTCGACCTTGCAGGCCGACCTGCTCATCGGTTCAGGCACAATCGAAACGCTGGAAACCTCCGCCGTCAGCCTCGGCGAATTCGGCCCGGCGCCGCGCTTTACCGCGGCGATCCTTGCCGGCACCATTCAGATGCGCGACGCCACCTGCCCGGCGCTGCATGCACAGTTCCAGGCGGCGGAAAAGGGCGTGCCGTTCATGCCGTTGCGCGGGCTTCTCGGCTCCGACGTGCTGGCGCACCGGCCGGATTGGAAAATTCTCGACAACCCGTTCGGCAACAACGATCCGATCGTGCTGTTGCCGGCGCTCAAGCCCGATGTCGCGCTGTTCCACGCCCCGCTGGCCGACCGTGCCGGCAATGTTTTTATCGGCACCCAGCGCGAGCTCGTCGTCATGGCGCATGCAGCGCAGAAGACCATCGTCACTGTCGAAAAGATGTATGACGGCGATCTGCTGCGCGACCCGCTGCTGGCGGCCGGTACTTTGCCGGGCTTTTACGTCGAGGCTGTCGCGGTCGAGCCGCGCGGCGCCTGGCCGCTGCCGCTGCCTGATCATTACGGCATCGATGCCGCGCATATGGCCGAATACGCGCGGCTTGCCGCGACGCCCGAAGGCTTTGCCGATTATCTCCAGCGGTACGTGCATGAGCGGCGCGCCGCCTGAAACTTTCCGCGACGAGGAACTGCTCGCCGACGTGATCTGCCGGTTGATCGGCGACGTGCGCCACATCGCAGTTGGCGCCGCGTCGCCGATCCCGGCAACGGCGGCGCTCCTCGCCCGCGAACGCGGCGGCGGCAAACCCTATGTGTCGCTACTCGGCAGCCGCGAGCACACTTTTTTCACCGACGGCGCCCGCGAATTGTTCGACTGTGCGGGGCAGGGGCGCATCGATGTGTTTTTTCTGTCCGGCGGCCAGATCGACGGCGAAGGCAGTATCAATCTGGTCAGCGTCGGCGATTACGAGCATCCGAAGGCGCGGTTTCCCGGCTCATTCGGCTCGGCTTACCTCTATTATGTCGTGCCGAAGGTGGTCCTGTTCCGTGTCGAGCATTCGCGGCGCACGCTGGTGCCAAAGGTCGATTTCATCAGCGCACCAGGCGGTAGCCCGGATAATGTGTTCCGCCCGGGCGGCCCGATCGCGCTCATCACCAGCCGCTGTCTGTTCGACTTCGATCGCGAGCGCCGGCGCTTTCGGCTTGCCAGCGTGCATCCCGGACATAGCGTCGAAGAGGTGATCGAAAATACCGGCTTCGACTTCGACCGGCCGGCGCAGGTGCCGGTGACGGCGCCGCCGTCCGCGCCGACGTTGCATTTGATGCGCTCGGTCGTTGCGCCGATGCTGGCGGAGGTCTACCCGCAATTCGCAGCGCAGGTGTTCGGCGTCGACTCCCTCTCCCCGCTTGCGGGGAGAGGGTTGGGGTGAGGGGGCCTATCCGCTGGGCTCGGAATCGCGGAGAGGCCCCCTCACCCTCGCTCGCTTCGCTCGCTCGACCTCTCCCCGCACGCGGGGAGAGGTGGCGCATTGCGCCCCGCCGCGTCATGGTCTTTATTCGCCCGCCACAACGAGAGGAATCGCCCGGTGAAAACGGTGGAAGCAGGCGTGATCGGCGTCGGATGGATCGGCGGCTTGCGCGCCGACACGCTGTCGCGCACGGCGCTGGTCGACAAATTGCATCTGTGCGACATCAAGCCGGACCGGCTCGCCGAGGTGAAGCGCCTGTATAAGCCGGCAACGGCAACGCTCGATTACAACGAGCTGATCAAGAACGACAACATCCGGGTGATTTACGTTTCGACGACGCCGGAAGCCAATCACTATCCGATCGCGCGCGACTGCCTCAGGTCCGGCAAGAACGTCATGCTGGAAAAGCCGATCGCACTCGAATTGTGGGAAGCCGACGAACTGATCCAATTGGCAAACCGCAATAATCTGAAATTCACCATCGGCTATTCGCAGCGCTTCAATCCGAAAGTGGCGTACGCCAAGAAGAAAATCACCGACGGCACCCTCGGCGAGGTGGTGTCCGTGCTGGTCAGCCGCCATCTCTCGCGCGAACTCGGCAAGAAGATCGCTAGCCGCGTGCGGCTGTCGCCGGTGGTCATGGAGTCGACCCACGATCTCGACTTCGTGTTCTGGCTGCTTGAGCCGGCAAAGCCGGTGCGCGTCTATAGCCAGGGCGCCTATGGTTACATGCAGCCGATCAACGGCTCGCACGACGTCATGTTCACCACTGTCACCATGGACAACGGCGTCGTGGTGATGATCGGCGGCGGCTGGAATTTCCCGCCGAGCTTTCCGAATTACTGCTCGACCTGGATCGAGATCACCGGCACCGAGGGCGCGCTGACGCTCGACGACACCCAGCGCGACAACTGGCTCAATACCGCAACGCGCGGCCAGGAATTTCCGATGTCGACCATGCCGGGCGAATGGGTCGACCATGTCTTCGCCGGCGGCATCGGGCCGGAGACGATCCATTTCCTTGAAGCCTGCATCCGCGATACGCCGGTGATGGTGACGCCGGAAAGCGCGCGCCGCGTGATGGAAACTTATAGTGCGGCCGATTTATCGGCCGATTGGAATACCCCTATTGATCTGCCGCTGACCAACGAGACGATTTCCGGCATCGCCGAGCTCAAGCAGAAGAACCGCGCGGGACTGAACGCATGAGGAAGGGTGCCAAAGGCATCGGCCTTGCCATCGTCGGCGCCGGGCGCGTCGGCCTGTTCCGCGGCGAAGTCGCGGCGCGCCATCCGGCCGTCGAATGGATCGGCATCGCCGAGCTCAATCACAACCGCGGCGGCGATGTCGGCGCGCGCATCGGTGCCGATTTCATCACCACCAGCCATCGCGAGTTGCTGGCGCGGCCGGAAGTGACCTGCGCCATCATCGCCACCGACGAGCATCTGCATGTCGATCCGGTGCTGGCCGCGGTCGAGCGCGGCGTGCCGATGCTGATCGAAAAGCCGCTCGCCACCGATCTCGCGCAATCCGCCCGCGTGCTCAAGGCGATCACCGACGCCAAGCTCGATGCGGTGGTCGGCTACACTCAGCGCTTCCGGCGCAAATGGCTCGTCGGCAAAGAGAAGGTGAGGAGCGGGGCGCTTGGCGATGTGACGATGGTGACGTCGCGCGCGTTCATGAACCGGCTGGTCGCCATCGACAATTACAACCGCACCGACGATCCGGCGACGATTTCGCCGATGGTGATTTCGGGCACGCACGCGCTCGACATCGTGATGTGGTACCTCGAAGGGAAAACGCCGGTCGAATGCTACGCGCGCTCGGTCGACAAAGTGTTGGGGCCGCTCTACCAGGGCATCGACGCCACCGCCGGCATGATCATGTGCTCAGACGGCACCATCTATCACCTCAACATTTCCTGGGCCTTGCCGGTCACCTGGCCCGGCGCGGTGTATAGCCTGGAAGTCGGCATCAACGGCACGCACGGCGTGCTGACCATCGACGACACCCATCGCGACATGGTGCTGGCGGTCTCCGCGCCGCAAAGCGAAGGCTACGCGCCCGATCAAAGCCGGCTCGTCGATTTCCTCGGTTCCTATCCGCCCGGCGACATGGCGCTCGGCGAATTGCGCGGTCCTATGCGCGAGGAGACCGATTCATTTCTCAACCGCGTTGCGCTCGGTCTGCCGACCCAGGCTGCGACCGCTGTTGAGGCGCACAACCGGCTGATGCTGACGAAAGCGCTCGACCTTTCGGCTAAGCTCCAGAAACCGGTGAAGTTGCCCCTCGAGCCTGAGCAAGGGCGCACGGCGGCGTGATCGTAAGGTCATAAGCATTTTGTTTCTATCGTCCGTGTTGCTCCGGCAAACGCGACGCTAGAGCCGGTTACCTTCAAGCTTCGTGCCAGCCCCGCTCAATCTGAGAAATATTAGTTGAAACAATATCTTAGGAGATGGCGTCGGCGCGACATTGCTTGTCCGCACCACAGCCTGCGCAAAATCTATGCAGTCATGCGCGGCAGATCGGCCGATCAGCCCAAGGCGACCAGCAGGATCATAATCTCGCTCACCTGCTCGAGCGCACCCAAGACGTCGCCGGTTTGACCCTCGATCTGGCTGTTGCTCAGCCACGCCATCAGCACGACGACAAGGCTGAGAAACACCAGCGCCACGACGCCACGTCCCGGATGCAGGCAGAATGCCAGGATGAGGAAACCCAGCACGGCGGCGGCGACGACGCTGTCGGTCGGCGGCTGGCCGGCATCGAACGACAAGCCATCGCTGCGCGCCGGCGGCAGCAGGAACATCAAAGCCGGCATGGTCGCGCGCGCCGCGCCATGCGCTGCAATCAGCGCCCAGACTGCCAAATGCGCATTGGGCAGGCTCGCCAGCGCGGCGACGCGCAGCAACAGCGATAGCGCCAAAGCACAAACGCCATAAACGCCGATATGGCTATCGCGCATGATGTCGAGCTTCTGCTCACGCGTGTTGCCGCCGCCGAAACCATCCGCGGTATCGGCGAGACCGTCCTCATGCAGCGCGCCAGTCGCCAGCACGGTTGCCGCAACAGCAAGCGCGGAAGCCGGCCACGGCGGCAGTCCGAATTTATGGGCGAGCGCATAGACGATCGCGCCGACCAGTCCGACCACCAGTCCGGCGAGCGGGAACGCCCAGGCGGCTTTGGCGATGGCGCCGCCGGCGATCGAGGTCGCGCGCAACAGCGGCAGCCGCGTGCAAAACATAAGGCTCGCCTGAAACTCTTCGGCGCGGTCTTCAAGCCAGCTCGTGGAAATCGTCATTTGGCGGAAATCGTCATGGGCCGAATATCGTGCTAACCTCGGCGCACGCATTCCTGCGCGCGGAATCACATCAGCATGGCTGATTTTACCTCATTTTCCGAGCTGCGTGCCGTCTGTCTCGACCTGCCGAGCGGGCATCCCGCCGCCAGCACCGCAGTAGCGCAGCGCGAAGCCACTCTGACCAAGCCGCCGCGCAGTCTCGGCCGGCTGGAAGATCTGGTCGCCTGGCTGGCACATTGGCAGGGTCACGCGCCACGCCTCGACCAGGTCGAAATCCTGGTCTTTGCCGGCAATCACGGGGTGACCAGGCTTGGCGTCTCGGCCTATCCCGCCGCGGTGACGGCGCAGATGGTGGCGAATTTCGCCGCCGGCGGCGCCGCGATCAATCAGCTGGCGCGGACTGCCGGCGCGAAGCTGCGCGTCATTCCGCTTTCACTCGAACGGCCGACCGCCGACTTCACCAGCGCGCCGGCGCTCACCGAAGCGGAATTCATCGCCGCGGCGGCGGCCGGCTACGATGCCGTCGCGCCGGACTGCGATCTGGTCTGCCTCGGCGAAATGGGCATCGGCAATACCACCGCGGCAGCCGCCATCGCGGCGGCTCTGTTCGGCGGCGGCGGCGAGCGCTGGGCCGGCCGCGGCACCGGCGTCGACGAAACCGGCCTGGCGCGCAAACGCGCTGTCATCGATGCCGCACTCGTTCGGCATGTGGCTACGCTCTACGATCCACTGGCAATCGCGGCGGCGTTTGGCGGCCGCGAGCTCGCCGCTATCCTCGGCGCTACGCTTTCGGCGCGGCGCAAGAACATTCCGGTGCTGCTCGACGGCTTTGTCTGTACCGCAGCGGTCGCGCCGCTTGCCAAGCTGCGCGCCGATACGCTGGCGCATGCGCAAGCCGCACACGTCTCCGCCGAAGCCGGCCACCGCATGCTGCTTGAAGAAATCGGGCTCAAGCCGCTCCTTGATCTTTATATGCGGCTTGGCGAAGCCTCCGGCGCCGCACTGGCGCTCGCCATCCTGCGCGCGGCTCTGGCGTGCCATACCGGCATGGCGACCTTCGCCGCGGCCGGCGTGTCGGATAAGCCGGCCGATGACGCTGCGTCGAAAGCAGCAAGCTAGCGCGCCGCGCTCAACTCCATTTATGGTTCCGAACGGTTCTGATAAACGCCGCCACGGCGGGCGAATGCTTGCGCCCCGGCACGGTGATCAGGCTGATCGTGCGCTTGACCTCCGGCTCGATCAGCGGCCGCCGCACGCTGTCCGGATGAGTCACCGAATATTCCGGCATGAAGGCAAAGCCGATATTCGCCATCACCATGGCCTGAACCCAGTCCTCGCGCTCTGAACGAAAGCGCGCGTAAAGCTTGACCCCCATGTCGTCGCAGACGCCCATCACCATCTCACGCATTTCGCACGCCAGCCGGTCGACATAGGGCTGGCCGGAAAGGTCGCGGAGCGCGAGCGCATTGCGGGCGCCAAACGGATGGTCCGGCGGCAGCAGCACCACGTAGCGCTCGGTGTAAAGCGGCTCGGCGCGATAATTGTCGCCGAGCCCGTCGAGCGGATTGAGGATGGCGATGTCGAGTTCGTCGGCGCTGAGTTGCGCCGCCAGCGCTTCTGGCGCGCCGTCGCGCACTGCCGTCTCGACACCCGGCGACTGTTGCTCGAATGCCGCCATTAGGGCGGCTAGCCGCATCGGTCCGATGGTCGACATGACGCCGACCCGGATCGGTACTTGATGAAGCAGCCGAAAATCCTTGGCGACCGTTTCGGCCGCTTTTTCCTGTTCCACGATCTGACTGAGATGCGGCTGCATGCGGCGGCCGAACTCGGTAAGCGCGATCTGGCGCCCCTCGCGATGAAACAGCGGGCTGCCGAGTTGTGTCTCCAGCTTCTTGATCGCCGTGGTCAGTGCCGGTTGCGAGACATGGCAAAGTTCGGCGGCGCGCGTGAAGCTGAGCGCCTTCGCCGCCGCGAGGAAATACCGCACCTGGTGCATTTCCATGACCGCACCCCTATCGGCGTCCGCTTTGGCAAATTATAGCGCGATCGCGCCTAGGCGGCGATTATGGATCGATAACCAAACGGTTGTTCTCCTGGGCGCGGTCCTGTGGCTCACTGATGTTGCGTCACCAAGCCAGGGAGCACTGCAATGACGGTCTATATGGTCGAACGCAATCTCAAGGGCATTCCGATGAGCGACTTGGCCGCCGCGCAAAAGGCAGCCATCAGCACCGCCAAAGCCTACACCGCCAAGGGCACGCCGATGCGCTATATCCGCTCGACATTCACGCCCGAAGATGGCTGCTGCATGTGCCTGTTCGAGGCGAGCAGCGCCGCGGATGTCAAAAAGCTCAACGACGAGGCGAAGCTGCCTTATTCGCGGATCGTCGAAGCGCTCGATCTGACGCCCTAACCAACCGCGATGGCGTGAAAGAACGTGCCGCTGACGCGGCCGCGCCGGCCGCCCGCGTGGCCCAGCGCGCGGCCTTCGCCGTCACTGAGCTCAGCGAAAGATTCGTCGCTGCCGGCCGAGGTCAGCGAGGCGTAGTGGAATTCGTGGCCGCGCACGATCGTGCCCTTGCCGCCGAGCACGGTGTCGGACAATAGCCGCGCCGTGCGGTAGCCGAGATGCAGTTTGCGCTTGGCGAAGCTCGTGGCATGGCCGAGCAAGCCGGCCATGGCGTGAGACTTGCCGGCGGCGTCTTCGAGGCTCTCGCCCAAAACCATGTAGCCGCCGCACTCGCCGTGCACCGGCCGCGTCTGCGCGAAGCGTCGCAAGCCGGATATGAAGCGATCCGCGCCAGCAAGCGCTTCCGCATGCAGCTCCGGATAACCGCCGGGTAACCAGCAACAATCCGCGCTTTCGGCCGGTGGCTCGTCGGCGAGCGGCGAAAACGCAATGACTTCCGCGCCGGCGCCGCGCCAGGCCGCGATGACGTGCGGATAGACGAAACTGAAAGCGCGATCGTGGGCGAGGGCAATGCGCTGTCCGGGCGGCGGTAGCGCAGGCGCGCGCGTAGCGCCAGCCGTGGCCGTAATCGCGAGCAGCGCGGCGGTAACCAGAATGGCGTTGAGATCGAGGTGACGCGCTGCCATGGCGGCGAGGCGATCGATCAAGGCATCAAGATCGGCATGCTCACCGGCCTGAACCAGCCCGAGATGGCGCTCCGGCATGGCGAGTGCCGCGTCGCGCGGTACCGCACCGAGCACCGGAATATCGAGCGCGGCAATCGAGTCGGCGACTAGCTTGCGGTGCTTGTCGCTCGCGACGCGATTGAGGATGACGCCGGCAATGCGAACGCCGGAATCATGTGACGCGAAACCCCGCACCACGGCCGCGGCCGACTGCGCTTGGCGCGCCACATCGAGCACAAGGATGACAGGCAGGCCGAAATGGGCGGCGAGATCGGCGGTCGCGCCGCGCTGGCCGCGCGCGGCGGCGGCGCCGTCGAACAGGCCCATGACGCCCTCGATGACCAGAATATCCGCGCCGTCCGCGGCTTGCGCGGCGAGCACGTCGAGCAGCGGCGGCGGCATCGCCCAGGAATCAAGGTTGACGCTTGCTGCGCCGACTGCGGCAGCGTGGAACGCCGGATCGATGTAATCGGGTCCGGCTTTTGCCGCGCGCACTTTGATGCCGCGCCGCGTCAGCGCCGCCAGCACGGCGAGTGTCACGGTGGTCTTGCCGGCGCCGGAATGCGGCGCGGCGATGATCAGCCCGCGCGCCATTACAGCGGATCCTTCTCGGCCGACATGTCTTCGCCGATGAGCTGCGTCCGCGTGGTCACGATATCGCCGATCACAACAATGGCCGGCGGCTCGAATTTCTGCTCGCGCACATCGGCGGCGAGCTTGTCCAGCGTCGAGACCACGATGCGCTGTTTCGGCGTGGTCGCCGAAGCGATCACGGCGGCCGGCGTCGCGCCGGGAAGGCCGGCCGCCATCAAGGCTGCGGCGATCCGCTCCAGATTGTGCATCACCATGTAGAGCACGATCGGCTGCCCGGTGCGGGCCAGCGGCGCCCAGTCGAATTCGTCGTCGGCGCCGTGTCCGGCGGCGAAAATGACGGCGCGATTGGTACCGCGCAGCGTCGCCGGGATAGCCGCCGCCGCCAGCGCCGCCAGTCCCGCCGTCACGCCGGGGATGACGCGGAACGGCACGCCGGCCGCGGCCAGCGCCATCGCTTCCTCGCCGCCGCGCCCGAACACGAAAGGATCGCCGCCTTTGAGCCGCAACACGCGCTGCCCGGCGCGGGCGAGCTGCACCAGACGCTCGCTGATATCGGTTTGCGTCGCCGATGGCTTGCCACCGCGCTTGCCGGCAAATTCCAGCCGCGCTTGCGGACCGGCCAGCGCCAGCACCCGCTCATCGACCAGCGCGTCATGGACGACGACGTCGGCCTGGGCGAGGCCGGCGAGCGCATCGAGCGTCAGGAGCCCGGGATCGCCTGGTCCCGCGCCGGCGAGCCAGACATGGCCCGGCGCAAAGACCGGAACGCCCGCACGTTTCGCCGCCAAGGCATCCCATGCGGTCATGGTGCAACCCCGTGGTGACGCCCGCGGCGCGTGGGACTAAAGGAAACGGTAAAGGACGCACTATGGCGAAGCTCGAACGTCCGTTGCGCCGAGGCTGGACCACCGGCACCTGTGCTGCCGCGGCGGCCAAGGCGGCCTATGCGGCGCTGTTGACCGGCGAATTTCCCGACCCGGTCGAGGTCACGCTGCCACGCGGCGAACGGCCGAGTTTTGCGCTCGCCACGACGCGGCAAGACCCCGGCTCGGCAACGGCCGGTGTGGTCAAAGACGCCGGCGACGATCCCGATGTCACTCACGGCGCGCTCATCTGCGCGACGGTTCGGATGGGCGCGCCAGGCTCCGGCGTGAGTTTTCGTGCCGGCGAGGGCGTCGGCACCGTCACCCGCGCCGGCCTGCCGGTCGCGCCGGGCGAGCCGGCCATCAATCCGGTGCCGCGCCGCATGATCGGCGACGCCATCGCCGAAGTTGCGGCCGGCCGCGCCGCCGATGTCGAAGTCGAGATTTCGATTCCCAGTGGCCAAGCGCTGGCGACCAAAACGCTCAACGGCCGGCTCGGCATTGTCGGCGGCCTGTCGATCCTCGGCACCACCGGCATCGTGGTGCCCTATTCCTGCTCGGCCTGGATCCATTCGATCCATTCCGGCATCGCGGTCGCGCGCGCCGCCGGCCTCACTCACATCGCCGGCGCGACCGGGGCGAGTTCCGAGACCGGCGCGCAAAAGCTCTATGGCTTGCCGGAGATCGCGCTGATCGACATGGGCGATTTCGTCGGCGGCATGCTCAAATATCTGCGCCGCCATCCGGTGCCGCGCGTCACCATCGCCGGCGGCGTCGCCAAGATGACCAAGCTCGCGCAAGGGCTGACCGATCTGCACTCCAAGCGCGGCGCCGTCGATCTTGTGGCGCTGGCAAACCTCGCGGCGGCGGCCGGCGGATCGGCGCAGCTGTGCGAGCGCATCATCGCCGCCAATACGGCTGCGGAAGCTTTTGCGCTCGCTGCGTCCGAAGGCGTCGCGCTCGGTGATGCCGTTGCGGCGGCGGCGCAGGAAACCGCGGCGCGTGTCGTCGCCGGCTGCGGCATCGCCGTTGAGGTTGTGCTGTTCGACCGCGAGCACACTCTGGTCGGGCGCGCGCCGTTTGCGGTTTAATTCCCCGTTCACGCGGCGCCTCCCCGGAAGCGGCGGCGATAATCCGCGTCATAGAGTGCGCTGTCGCGAAAATCCTGCGCGGCAAGCGCCCGACCGACAAGAATGAGCGCGGTGCGCTCAACACGTTCGGCGGCGACTGTCGCGGCGATGTCGGCAAGGGTGCCGCGGATGACGCGCTCTACCGGCGAACTCGCCTGCACCACGACGGCGGCGGGGCAGTCGGCGCCGTAGAACGGCAACAACTCTTTGACGATCGCGTCGATGGCGTGGATGGCAAGGTGGATGACCAGCGTCGAGCCGCTTGCGGCAAAACCCGCAAGCTTTTCGCTCTCCGGCATGCGCGAAGCGCGGCCGGACACGCGCGTGAGCACCACGCTCTGCGCTACTTCGGGGACGGTGAGCTCGCATTGCAAGGCCGCTGCAGCGGCAGCGAAAGCCGGTACGCCCGGCGTGAGCGTATAGGGGATGCCGCGGCGCTTGAGCCGGCGCAGCTGTTCGGCCAGCGCCGAGTAGATCGAAAGATCGCCGGAATGCAGCCGCGCCACATCGTGACCGGCGGCTTGCGCGCGCACAAACTCGGCCTCGATCTCGTCGAGCGACAGCGGCGCTGTGTCGACGATTCGCGCAGCCGGCGGACAATAAGTCAGCAATTCGCGCGGCACGATCGAGCCGGCATAAAGGCAGACCGGGCAGCACGCGATCAGGTCACGCCCGCGCACGGTGATGAGATCGGCGGCACCCGGTCCGGCGCCGATGAAATGCACGGTCATGGCTTTGCCCACATCCATTGCGTCACCGGCATCGCGGCGCGCCAGCCGGTCTTTGCACCGACGGCGTCCGCGCGGGAAACGGCGATGCGAATGAGTTCGCCGCCGAAGGCGGCGTGACGGGCGAGCAACAGCGCCTCGGTTTCGAGCGTCACCGCATTGACCACGAGCCGTCCGCCGGGCCGCAGCGCGCGCGCCGCGGCGTCGAGCACGCCGGCATCGCTGCCGCCGCCGACAAAGATGGCATCGGGCGTCGCGAGCGAGGCAAGCGCGGCCGGCGCGGAATCCTCCACGATTTCAAGACCCGGCACGCCAAAGGCGGCCGCGTTGCGGCGAATGCGCGCCGCGCGATCCACGCGCTGCTCAATCGCAATCGCGCGCATCATCGGATCGGCCAGCAGCCATTCGATCGCCACCGAGCCGGAACCCGCGCCGATGTCCCAAAGCAGTTCCCCGCGGCGCGGCGCCAGCGACGACAGCGTAATTGCGCGGACTTCGCGCTTGGTGATCTGGCCGTCGTGCTCGAACAGATTATCCGCAAGACCCGGCGTCAACGCCAGCACCCGCGCATCCGGCGCGGCGATTACCTCGATCGCAAGCGTATTGAGCGGGCCAACCGCGCCGAAAGCAAAAGCCGCGGCCGTTGTGCTGCAGATGCTCTCGCGCGGGCCGCCGAGCCATTCAAGAATGGTCAACCGCGACGCGCCAAAGCCAGTCTCCGCCAGAAGCTTCGCCAGCGCCGCCGGTCCGTCGCCATCGGAGGTCAGAGCGAGAATGCGCGCGCCCGGCTGCAAATGCGGGCGGACAAGATCGAGCGTGCGGCCGTGTACGGAAAGCAGCACAGTCTGCGGCAACGACCAGCCGAGCCGCGCCGCGGCCAGGCTGAAGGCGGAAGCCGCCGGCACGACAATCATCTCGCGCACATCAACGTGTCGCGCCAGAACCGCACCGACGCCGTATTGGAACGGATCGCTGGATGCCAGCACGCAGACCGGCCGGCCGCGATGGCGCATGACTTCTTCGGGGGCGCGCTCGAACGGGCTCGGCCATGGCCGCGTGGCGCCGCGAATAAGCGGTGCCGCAAGCCCAAGATGGCGCCGTCCGCCGAACACGATCTCGGCGCCTTCGATCAGCCCGCGCGCTACCGGGCTTAAGCCCTCGACGCCGTCCTCGCCGATGCCGATAATGGACAGCCAGCGCGCCGATGCGGCAGTGTCGCCCGCAGGCGCATCGGAAAGCGGCACATTAGGCATGCCAAGAATCCTTCCAAGAATCCTCATTCTCGGCGGCACGACGGAAGCTCGCGTGCTGGGCGAACGCCTCGCAAAACGCGGCGATCTCGACGTGACGCTGTCGCTTGCCGGCCGCACGGCTGCGCCAGTTCCACACGCCGTGCCAGTTCGTGTCGGCGGCTTTGGCGGCGCCGTGGGGCTGGCCGATTATCTCGCCGGGCAGCGCATCGATGCCTTGATCGACGCCACACACCCTTACGCGAATATTATCTCGGAAATCGCCGCCGCGGCGGCGCGAACAACCAATGTGCGTTTTATTGCGCTGCATCGGCCGCCATGGCGCGCGGTCGCCGCCGATCGCTGGACCGAGGTGAGCAATGTCAGCGACGCCGTGGTCGCACTCGGGCGAGAGCCGCAGCGCGTTTTTGTCGCGCTTGGCCGCAACGAGTTGGCGCCGTTCGCCGGCGCGCCGCAGCACTTTTATCTGATCCGCAGCGTCGATCCGGTCGATCCGCCGTTGCCGCTTCCGGATGTGGCTTATGTCACCGCGCGCGGCCCGTTCAGCGAAGCCGATGACCGCGCGTTGATGACGGCGCACAACATCGACACCGTCATCGCCAAGAACAGCGGCGGCAATGCGGCCTATGGCAAGATCGCAGCCGCGCGCGCTCTCGGCGTCGAGGTCATTCTGTTGCGCCGGCCGCCCGCGCCGGCTGCGCCCGCGGTCGATACGATCGACGATGCGATCGCCTGGCTCGATCATGCGCTGACCTCCGCCGCCGCGCGCGGCGTATAGACAAGCGGCGTGCGGCCGGGCCGCGCGATCACGCGGGTTTCGCGGGTACCGACAATCACCAGCGTCGCCATATCGGCCGGCGCGGCATCGGCCGCCGCGAGCGTTACAACACTAACGCGCTCATCCGGCCGGCCGACGGCGCGGCCGAATACGACCGGCGTCGCAGCCGGCAAATGCGCGCGCAGCCGCTCGATGGCGCTTGAAAACTGCCACGGCCGCGCCCGCGACACCGGGTTGTAAAGCGCGATGACAAAGCCCGCGCCCGCTGCGGCGTCGAGCCGGCGCTCGACCAGCGCCCAGGGCTTGAGATTGTCGGACAGCGAGATGGCGCAGAAATCGTGACCGAGCGGCGCACCAATTTTTGCCGCCACGGCGAGCATGGCGGTAATGCCCGGAACAAACGCGACATCGAGCGCACGAAAACCTTCCGGCCCGGCTTCGATTTCCTCGCAGATCGCGGCTGCCATCGCGAACACGCCGGGATCGCCGCCGGAGACCACGGCGACGTTCGCACCAAGCGCCGCGTGACGGAGCGCGGCGCCGGCGCGCGCGCCTTCTTCGCGATTGTCGGATGGATGGCGGGTCTGGCCGGCGCGCGCCGGCACGCGGTCGAGATAGGGCGCGTAGCCGTAGAGCGCTTGCGCGTCGGCGAGTGCGGCGGCGGCTTCCGGCGTCACATAGCGCGGATCGCCGGGCCCCAATCCGATGACGGTGAGTTTTCCGGTCACGGCCGTTCCTCCCAGCCCGGGACCAGCACGACCGCGAAATACGGCGCCTCGTCGTCGGGCTTGGCGGTCAGCGGAATCATTTTCTCCTCCGCCATGGTGCCGCGTTCGACATAGATGGCGCGCGGCAGGCGGCCGCTGGTCGCGAGCGCGCGGCGCAATTTGGGCAGATGCCGACCGACCTTCATCACTACCGCGGCGTCGGCGTCGGCGAGCCGCCGCGCCAGCTCGGCCTCCGGCAGCGTCGCCGGCAGCACCGTGAACACGTCGTCGCCTTGCGCAATCGGCATGCCGGCGGCCGACCAGCAGCCCGACATGCCGGTGATGCCGGCGACGATCTCTGTGCGGAACCGCGGCGCGAGCCGGGCATGCAGATGCATATAGGAGCCGTAGAACAGCGGATCGCCCTCGCAGATCACGGCGACGGTGCGCCCGGCTCTAAGATGCGCGGCGATTGTTTCGGCGGCGCAGTCATAGAAATCGCGGATCGCATCGCGGTAGCCGGTGCTGCATTTCGGCAGCTCGGTGGTCACCGGATAGTAGAGCGGCAGTTCGGTAACGCCGGCGCGCAGATGCGTTGCGGCGATGGCGCGGGAATGGCTCGGATTGCCGGCTTTGGCGAAATGCGCGATCACGTCGGCCTCGCCGAGCGCGCGCATCGCTTTGAGCGTCAGCAATTCCGGATCGCCCGGCCCGATGCCGACACCCATAAGTTTTGCCGCGCTCATAATCCGGCCCTCGCCAAGGCGTTGACGGCGGCGGCCGTCATCGCGCTGCCGCCGATGCGCCCGCGCACGATGAGGAACGGCACGCCGCGCGGATTTTCGGCGAGCGCCGCTTTGGATTCGGCGGCGCCGACAAAACCGACCGGAATGCCGAGAATGGCCGCGGGTTTCGGCGCGCCGGCGTCGATCAGGTCGAGCAGCCGGAACAAAGCCGTCGGTGCGTTGCCGATGGCAACGACGGCACCAGCGAGGCGCGGCAGCCACAGGTCGAGCGCCGCCGCCGAGCGCGTCGTCGCGTTGTTGGCGGCAAGCTCAGCCGTGCGCGGATCGTTGAGGGTGCAGATCACCTCGTTGTTGGCCGGCAGCCGCGCGCGGGTGATGCCGCGCGCCACCATCTCGGCGTCACACAGGATCGGCGCGCCGGCGGCGAGCGCGCCGCGCGCCGCGCCGAAGAGATTGCCGCCGAACACGATATGCGCCGCCACGTCGACCTGGCCGCAGGCATGGATCATGCGCACCGCGACCTCGGCTTCGTCGGCGGAGAAGCGGGACAGATCAGCCTCGGCGCGAATGATGGCAAACGAGCGCTCATAGATCGCGGTGCCGTCGCGTAAATAGGCGGCGCGCTCAGCCATTTTGGTTCTCCAGCCCGGCCTCATGCATGCGGGCCGCGATCGCGGCCGGCAACGCTTCGGTCGCGACCATGGCGAACGGCGCATCGCGAACCGAACCATTGGCGATGAGCGCGCAGCCGCCCGCCGTGCCGACGACGGTCAGCGCCGCTTCTGCCGCATGCGCGCAACCTTTGGCGCAGCCGGAGAGGTGGATCATGCGCGCACCGCCGAGATAGGGCGCCGCTATTTCGGCGATGCCCGGCGCGATGGCGCGCGCCGCAATATGCGCCGACGCGCAAATCGGAGCGCCGGCGCAAGCGGCCACGAAGCGGCGCGGATCGTCGGCGCGGACTACAAAGCCGAGCTGCCCAGCGAAAGCGGCGAAGACGGACGCGGTCTCGGCCGTCAGTCCGATTGTCATCAGCACGCGGCCCGGCGCGGCGCGAAAACCGTGCGCTCCGGCGGCGCTGGCCGCATCAACGAGGCGTTCGAGCGAAGTTGCGTCGGCATGACCGAAGGCAAGCCCGATGCCGCAGGCGAGCGATCCATCGTGCAAACGGTGCAGACCGATTGGCTCACCGGGTCGCGACGCCACTTTCGCGGGACGGGCGAATAAAAGCTCGGCGATGGCGGCGCGGAATACGTCAGCACCGCCGCTAAGCAGAATGTCGCGCGCGCGCGCCTCGCGGCCCAGTTTTACCAGCACGTCGAGTGACCGTATGACGGCCTCGACGCCGTGCGCCGGCGCGACAATGCCGAGATCGGCTTCCTTCCTATCGTCACCGCCGGCGCCGACACGAAGGACAACGTCACCGCTGACGACTTCAGCGGTGAGCCGGAAGTCGGCGGGGATCTTTGCGAGACCGAGCGCGCCGCCACCATCGATGACGATGGAGATTTTGGCGTCAAGCTCCGCCGCCATCGATCGCTGCGCCAGTGCATGGCGCAAATCCGCGGCAAGAACCGCAGCGTCGAGGATTTCTTCGGCATCGATTCCGGCAAGCGCATTGCAAAGCACCGGAATGCCGTCGTCCGCCGCGATATTCAATTCGGCAACGCTCGCTGCGAAGCGCGGCGCGGAATCGTCATTCAGTCCGCGCACCTGAATGTTGCCGCGCGAGGTGATTTCGATGATGCCGTTGCCGTGGGCCCGCGCCGCCGCGCACAATTGGGCGAACGCGGCCAGTGCAATGGTGCCGGTCGGCATCAGCCGCACCAGCAAACCGTCGCCGGTCGGCATCGGCGCCGACAGTCCGGGACAGGCGCCGCGACGTTGCGAAACGGCTATGGCGGTCGGAGTCATGCCATGGCCCTTACTTTGGTTCCCGCCTCGGCCTCGGCGCGCAGCGCCGCCAAGCCTGCATCGACATCGTTGCGGCGCGGATGCCAAAAGCCGCGGCACCGCGCGGCATCGAGGCGTTCGGCAATCGCGGCGGCGGCCGCGGGGTTCTCGCGCAACAGAAAGGCGTGCACGTCAGCGTCGGCGATATAGGCCTCGTGCACAAGGTCGAACAATTCGCTTCCGACCGCGTCGGTGGTTTCGGCGAAGGCGACCAGCCGGTCGACGGTTTCGGCAAATTCGGCGGCGCCGCGCGGCCCGTGGCGCATCTGGCCGGCGATGAAGCGCGGATTGACCGCCCGCGCCCGCACGATGCGCGCCAGCGCCGCCGACAACGCCCGCGCGCGCGGGTGCTGCGGATCGGTCATATCCAGCATGACCAGATCGGCCGAGCGGCCCAGCATTTTTGCCGCGGCGGCGAAGCCGCCGACAAAGGCGACGTCCTCGGCGCCTTCCAGAAGATCGCGCCCGGGATCGTCGCTGGTATGAACGAACGCGTCGGCGCCGGCGACGCGCTGCGCAAAGACGCCGGGCGCCACGCCGGCTTCGCCATCGGCGCCGCCATAAGCATGCGAGGCGGCGGCGAGGTAGGCCGCGCCGATGGCCTCGGCGTCGCCATCGCGGCCAAGCAAATGCTCGACGCCGGCGCCATAGACGCCGGGCGCGGTGCCGAAGATGCGTTCGAGGCGGCCCCCACTTTTCCCTCCCCCGCTTGCGGGGGAGGGTAGGGTGGGGGCGCGACGGACGGCCGCGAGCGGATTGTCGCTGTCATCCTCGTCGCGCGCTGCCACGGCCTGCACCGCGGCATCGATGAGCGCGATCTGAGCCGGAAACAGATCGCGGAACAGCCCGGAAATGCGCCAGGTGACATCGACGCGCGGGCGGCCCATTGCGGCGGTCGGCTGCACTTCGACGCCGGTGACGCGGCCGCTCGCATGCTCCCAGATCGGCCGGCAGCCCAGCAGCGCAAGGCCTTGCGCGATCTCCTCGCCGCCGGTGCGCAACGTGGCGCTGCCCCACAGATCGATGACGACGGCGCGCGGCATGTCGCCATGGGTTTGCAGATGCGCGCGCACCACTTCGTCGGCGGCGAGGCGGCCGAGCTCCATGGCGGTCGGCGTCGGCAAGGTGCGCGGATCGGCAGTGAACAGATTGCGGCCGGTCGGCAGCACGTCGTGCCGCCCGCGCGCCGGCGAACCCGCAGGCCCCGCCGCGACGCGACTTCCGTCGAGCGCGGCGACAAGCGCCGCTCGTTCGGCCGCGGCACTCGCCTGCCATGCCGGATCGGCGACATCGGGCGCAACGCGGCCAAAAATGTGCTGGCCGTCCTTGATGGCGAGGTCCTTCAGATCGCACAGCCAGGCATCGATGCGGCGCAGCGCATCGTCGGGCGCCACCGCACCGGAGATGCCCGCTTCACGCGCCAATCCAGTGCGCTGCGCCGTCTCGACGATCAGCGTGGCAAGCCGCTCGCGGCGGCGCCGGTCGAGACCATCGGCTTGGGCAAATTCGTCGAGCAGAAGTTCGAGCGCGTGGGCGTCGCCCGATGGCCCGCCGGCAACAAGCGGCGGCGGCAAATGGCCGATGGTCAGCCCGGCGATGCGCCGCTTGGCCTGCGCCGCTTCGCCCGGATTGCTGACAATGAACGGGTAGATCACCGGCAGCGATCCGGTGACGATTTCGGGAAAGCAGGCCGCAGTCAGCGCCACGGCCTTACCCGGCAGCCATTCCAGCGTGCCATGCGCGCCCATGTGAACGAGCGCGTCGGCTTTGGCGACGTGTTGCAGCCATAGCCCGAAGGCGACCAGCGCGTGACGCGGCGGCAGCGACGGGTCGTGATAATCGGCGCGGCGCTCGTCCGCGCGGCCGCGATCAGGCGGCAGCGCCACCCAAAGCTTGCCGAATTTCTGCGCGCGGAAGCGGAACGCGCCGTCGCGCACATCGGAATCGCTCGCCGGCTCGCCCCAGGCCTCGCGCAAGCGCGCGACCGCCGCGTCCGGCAACTGTGCCAGCAGGGTTTCGTACTGCGTGATTGTGAGCGTCGCGTCATCGCAACCGCGCGCGAGCGCATCGAGCAAAACGCGCGGCGTTTGCGGCGCCCCGCTCACCACGTAGCCAGCAGCCGCAAGGTCGGCGATTGCCGCGATGACGCTCGCCGGCACATCAAGCCCGACCGCATAGCCGGTGCGGCCCTTGGCGGCGGGATAATCCGGCATCAGGATCGCAACACACCGCTCACCGCGCGGCAATGTGCGCAGGCGCACCAGCGCGGCGACGCGGTCCGCCACCATGGCGATCCGGTCCGGTTCGGGCCGGCTGGTCAGCGCGGTGAAAGCCAAGCCCTGCTGCGGCGGCAGCGGATCCTTAAACGCCACCGCGCCGGCGAGCACGCGACCGTCAAGCTCGGGCAGCACGACATGCATGGCGAGATCGGCGGCGCCGAGCCCGCGTGGGCTCGCGCTCCAGGCCGCGCGTTTGGTGGTGGCGCTGATGACTTGCAGCACGGCAACGCCGGGTTCGTCGAGCGCCGTCGGCTCGTCGGCATTGGCGCCGGCGGCAAACGCCGTCGTGGTGACGATCAAAGCCGGATCGAGTTTTGCAAAAGCCTGGCGCAGAAACGTCGCCGCTTCGTTGTCCTTCAGGCTGGTGACGACCAGCGCCGCCGGCGCCAGACCGCGTGCGCCGAGCGCCGCGCACAGCGCATCGATCGGCGCGGTGTCGGCGGCGAGCAACATGGCGCGATAGAAGATCACCGGCACGACAGGCTTGCCCGGCTCAAGGGTCAGGACGAGACGATCGAGATCGGCCGCGCCTTGTCCGGGCAGATAACCGGCCAGGCGCGGCACCGGCGCGGGCTCGCGCGTTTCGAGATCGCGTCCGGTGTGATAGGCAAGCCGGCGCAGCAGCGCGCGCAAGTTCTCGCGGCCGCCTTCGCGGAAAAAGCCGAGCAACGTGGCTAGCTCCTGCGCCGGCAGCGTCGAAGCGGCTTGCAGCCTGGTGTCGTCGCGATCTTCGCCGGGCAACACCGCAAGCGCGATGCCGCGCTCGCGCGCCAGCGCCGACAGCCGCTCGATGCCGTATTTCCACCAGTCGAGCCCGCCGAGCAGGCGCACCACGATTACTTTGGCCTGCGCGCCGACACGCTCGATCCACAGATCGACCGACATTGGATGCCGCAAGTCGCGCAAATGCGCGAGCCGCACGCTCGGCAGGCAGGCGCGCTCCGCCGCCCAGGCGGCGGCAAGGCCGGCAAGGTCGCTGTCGGCGAACGACAGGATGGCGATGTCGCCAGGAGACTGGCCAAGATCGATCGCTTCGACGATTTCGTCGAGGTTCGTCGAACTCGTCGTCAGCAAATGCATCGGCTATCCCAGCAGCGCCTGAGTGACCGCGGCGCGATCAAGTCCTTTCAGTCCGATAACGACGAGTTGGCCCTGGCGCGGCTCGGCTGCGGCCCATGGCCGGTCATATTGCTGCGTCACCCGCGGTCCAACGGCCTGAATTTGCAGGCGCAACGGCTTATCGGCGACCGCGGCAAAGCCCTTGACGCGCAGCACATCGAAATCTTCAGCCAACGCAGCGACGCGCGAAACCAGCGCCGATGGATCGGCGATCTCATCGAGCGCCACGACAAAGCTGTCGAAATCGTCGTGATCGTGCTCGGCTTCGGCATCGTGCCGGGTGCGGCGGTTTTCAATGTCGTCTTCGGTGCCGACGCCGAGTCCAAGCAGCAGAGCCTGGTCCACTTTGCCGTCGGTGACGGTGAGCACTTTCACGCTGCGCGGCAGCGCCTTGGCAATCGCGGCAATCGCTTTTTTCACGCCCGCCTCGTCGAGCAGATCGCGCTTGTTGAGCACGACAAGATCGGCGCAGGCGATCTGGTCCTCGAAAACTTCCTCGACCGGATCGTCGTGGGCGAGCGCCAGGTCGGCGTTGCGCTGCTGCTTGAGCGCGTCGAGATCGGCCGCGACGCGGCCGTCGGCGAGCGCCGCGCCATCGACGACAACCACGACGCCGTCCACCGTCACCCGGCTCTTGATCGCCGGCCAATGAAACGCCTGCACCAGCGGTTTTGGCAGCGCGAGGCCGGAGGTTTCGATCACGATGTGCTCGACGCCGTCTTTCGCGAGAATAGCGTCGAGCGCCGGCACGAATTCGTCTGCGACCGTGCAGCACAAACAGCCATTGGCCAATTCGACGATGTTTTCCTCGGGGCAGGCGTCATTGCCGCAGCCTTTGAGGATGTCGCCGTCGATGCCGACGTCGCCGAACTCGTTGACGATGACGGCGAGACGGCGGCCCTGCGCATTGCCGAGGATGTGGCGGATCAGCGTCGTTTTGCCGGCGCCGAGAAAGCCGGTGACGATGGTGCAGGGAATGCGCGCCAGCGGACTGTTCATGCGTCGACCTCTTGAAAATCGATGGGTGGGACCCGCGCGATCAAGCCGCGCTTGAGGATTTCCGGCCGGCCGCGCCACGGCAGGATGCCGTCGGCGGCGGCAGCAAGCATGCGCGCGCCTTCTACCAGCGCTGCCGCGTTGGCGGGTTCGAGCCCGCCGAACACGTAAGTCCAGGAGCCGTTGGTCCGCATGGCGGCGCTCGGCCCACGCGTGCAATTGGCAAAACATTTCATGCGCCGGACTTCGACTTCCGTTCCAGTGGCCGCGCATTCAGTCGCGGCGGCAAGAAGCTCGCCGGGCCGCGGTTCGCTATCGCCCTCGGAATCCTGTTTTCCTTGGCGCCTACAGGTGGTGCAGACATAAATCATTGGGCTTTGTTTGGGCGCCATCGGTCGACCTACGCGCGCTCGACCGCCGGCCGGTCAAAGCCCTGCCAGCGATAGATCAGATAGGAGACGGCCCAACTGACGATGAAAATGCCGATGACGAGGTAACCGAAATTTGCCAACCCATCGTTCATTTTGTTGACGATGTCCCAGAAGCCGCCTTCGAGGCCCAGCTTGTCGGCGATGAGACCGAGCGCTTCGATGCCGCCGATGAGCGAAGCAACCATCACCGAAATCGCGGTGATGGTGAGATTGTACCAAATCTTGCGGATCGGATTGAGAAAGGCCCAGCCATAGGCGCCGACCATGAGCACGCTGTCGGTGGTGTCGATCAGCGTCATGCCCGCGGTGAACAAGGCCGGGAAGATCATCACCGTGCCGAAGCTCATGCCGCCGGACGCTTGGCTTGCCGCGACGGTGAACAGCGTGATCTCGGTTGCGGTATCGAAGCCGAGCCCGAACAAAAAGCCGATCGGAAACATCTGCCAGCTATGCGACACCATGCGGAATAGCGGCCGGAAGATGCGGGCGAGGAAGCCGCGGCCCGAAAGCAGCGCATCGAGTTCATGCTCGGCGACCGGCTCACCACGGCGCGCGCGGCGGAAACTTCGCCACACGCCGCGCAGGATGACCAGATTGATGGCGGCGATGGCGAGCAGGAAAAAGGCCGAAGCGCCGGTGCCGATGATGCTGCCGATGACCTTGAAGGGATGCAGCCTGCCTTCCAGCGCGAACGCGGTTCCCACGATTACCGCAACCGCGATGGTGACGACGAGGGAATGGCCGAGCGAGAAGAACAGGCCGACCGAGACCGGCCGCTTGCCCTCCTGCATCAGCTTGCGGACCACATTGTCGATTGCCGCGATGTGGTCGGCGTCGACGGCGTGGCGCAGCCCGAGCACGTAAGCGAGGAATGCGGTGCCAAGCAGTGTCGGGCGGCCGGAAAGCGCGACCGCCGCCCAGGTCCATATCGCGACATTGGCTATAAAAAGCAGAACATAAACCGCGACGATCTTGGGGCGCTGGTCGGGCGACGCGTCATCGACCGTAGCTTTAAGGAAATTGAGCACGCAGCATCCTCGCATAGCCTGCCGTCGGCGCGAGCGAGGACCAAAAGACTTGCGTCTTTTGGATCATCCATAGGTACACCCCGACCCATGTTTGTCGCGTCGACACGGCCGATGGCAGGTCTCCTGGCTCGCGGATCGTCGCCTCGCCCTGCCTTCCCGGAGTTTTACGACACCAGTGGCTTAACCGGACGAGACTTCCCGCTCACAGTTGCGGGGGCAGCTGCGGTTTTGGCCGGCGCCTGCGCGGCGGCCGCACCGCATTCCCTATTCACCCTCAGTGCGAGGGACCATCAGTAGGCTAGTGATAGATTTCGCGGGGCGGGCCTGTCAATCTGGCCGTCCGGCTTGCAGTCGTAAAGTGATGTCCAGCCTAGCAGAACTCACACTCGTCCTTGGCGGCGCCCGCTCCGGCAAAAGCCGTTATGCGGAGAGCGCGATCGCTACGCTGCCGCCGCCCTGGATTTACCTGGCAACCGCGGAAGCGCGTGACGCGGAAATGGCGGCGCGCATTGCCGCCCATCGCGCGCGGCGTGGTCCGCAGTGGCGGACCATCGAAGCGCCGCGCGATCTCGCCGCCACGCTCAAATCGTGCCAGATGATGCCGGTGCTGGTGGATTGCCTGACGCTCTGGCTGTCGAATCTGATGCTCGCGGGCGCCGATATCGATGCGGAAATCGTGCAGTTTGAAGATGTGCTGACGGCAATGCGGGCGCCCGTGGTGCTGGTCGCCAACGAAGTCGGCTCCGGCATCGTGCCGGATCATCCGCTGGGGCGGCGGTTTCGCGACTTGCAGGGCGTGCTCAACCAGCGCATCGCCGCGCGCGCCCACCGGGTCGTCCTTGTTGTGGCCGGATTGCCGCTGGCCTTGAAGGGAACGCTGTGAGAGCCGAGCCATGACAGAAACAATCGACAAAGCCGAGGCTGACAAGCATCGCGCCAAGATGGCCAAGCGCAAAGCGGTTCAGAATGCCGAAGTCGCGGAAAAGATCATCGAGAAGGGCTTGCTCATCGTCCATACCGGCACCGGCAAAGGCAAATCGACCGCGGCGTTTGGGCTGGCGCTGCGCATGCTCGGCCGCGGCCATCGCGTCGGCGTGGTGCAATTCATCAAGGGCGCCTGGCATACGGCGGAGCGCGATGCGCTGGAAAAATTCGGCGATCAGCTGGTCTGGCACACGATGGGCGAGGGCTTTACCTGGGAGACGCAGGATCGCGCGCGCGATGTCGCCGCCGCCGAGCGCGCCTGGGGCAAGGCGTGCGAACTCATCGCCGATCCGAGCTTTGCCATGGTCGTGCTCGACGAGCTCAATATCGCGCTGCGCTACGATTATCTCGATCTCGCCGCTGTCGTGTCGGCGTTGACCAGGCGGCGGCCCGGCCTGCACGTCGTCGTCACCGGCCGCAATGCCAAGCCGGAACTGATCGCCGCCGCCGACCTCGTCACCGAGATGACTTTGGTGAAGCACCATTTCGCCGCAGGGGTGAAGGCACAACCGGGCATCGAGTTCTAAACATGCCGGCGCGCGCGCTGATGTTTCAGGGCACCGGCTCGGACGTGGGCAAGTCGCTCATCGTTGCCGGCTTGGCACGCGCTTTCACCCTGCGAGGGCTTAATGTGCGGCCGTTCAAGCCGCAGAACATGTCGAACAATGCCGCGGTGACGGCCGACGGTGGCGAGATCGGGCGCGCGCAGGCTTTGCAGGCGCGCGCCGCGCGCACGCCGCCGACCGTTCATATGAATCCGGTCCTGCTCAAGCCGCAAAGTGAGATCGGCGCGCAGATCGTTGTGCAGGGCAAGGTCTATAGCAGCGCCAAGGCCGCCGCCTATCAGCACATCAAGCACGATCTGCTGCCTTATGTGCTCGATAGTTACGCGCGGTTGCGGCGCGAAGCCGATATTGTTTTGGTCGAAGGCGCCGGCAGCGCTTCCGAAGTCAATCTGCGGGCAAACGACATCGCAAATATGGGATTCGCGCGCGAGGCGAATGTTCCAGTCGTGCTGATCGGCGATATCGATCGCGGCGGCGTGATAGCGAGCCTCGTCGGCACTAAAGCCGTGATCGCGCAGGAGGATGCAGCCCTCATTGCCGGCTTCATCGTCAACAAATTCCGTGGCGATGCGGCGCTGTTCGCCGACGGCATGGCGCGTATTGCCGAACTGACCGGATGGCAGGCGCTCGGTCTCCTTCCGTATTTCCCGGACGCGCATCTACTGCCGGCGGAGGATGCGCTGGCGCTCGATCATGCGCGGCCAGTGAAATCGTGGGCGAGGTTGCGCATCGCGGTGCCGATCTTGCCGCACATCGCCAATTTCGACGATCTCGATCCGCTCGACGCCGAGCCGGCGGTCGATGTCATTCGCGTGCGGCCGGGCGCGGCGCTGCCTGGCGCTGCCGATCTCATCGTGTTGCCCGGCTCGAAAGCAACCATCGCCGATCTTGCCGCGCTCCGCGCTGCCGGCTTCGATATCGACATCGCTGCGCATCGCCGCCGCGGTGGCGCGGTGCTGGGCCTGTGCGGCGGTTATCAGATGCTGGGCCGCACCATCGCCGATCCCGACGGTATCGAAGGCCCGCCGGCCAAAATCGACGGCCTCGGCTTTATCGACGTGGACACGATATTGTCGGACGAAAAGCGCCTCGAACCGGCGCGCGGCTCGACCGCCGACGGCGTTTCGTTTTCAGGCTATGAGATGCATATGGGCGTGACCGAAGGCGCCGATCGGGCGCGGCCGTTTGCGCATCTCGCCGATGGTTCGCCGGAAGGCGCGATCTCCACCGATGGCCGGGTGTTCGGCACTTATATCCACGGCCTGTTCGCCGACGACCGGCAACGCGCGGCGTGGCTGTCGCGCTTTGCCGCGGGCCCAGCGCGTGTCGCCTACGACGCCGCGGTTGAACAAACACTCGATGCACTCGCCGCGCATCTGGCCAAGCATGTCGATCTCGATCGCTTGCTCAAACTCGCCCGATGAACAGCGCCAGAACGGCGAGGATCGCGATCAGGATCGCGTCGGCGCGGCGATAAAGCGCCAACGCGCGGCGGATGTCGGCGGCATTGGCGTCCCAGCGCCCACCGCCCATGACGGCGTCGTCGACGCGCACGCCGCCATAGACGCGCGGCCCGGCGAGCGACAGGCCGAGCGTGCCCGCCATCGCTGCTTCGGGATAGCCGGCATTCGGCGAGCGGTGGCGCGGGGCGTCGAACCACACGGTGCGCCAGGCGAGCGTCGCCGCGCCGGATCGGTTCAGCGCCGCCGCGGCAATCAGCAATAGCGCAGCGAGCCGCGACGCCGGCAGGTTGACCAGATCGTCGAGCCGCGCCGCGGCCCAACCGAACGCCGCATAACGCTCGGTGCGGTGCCCGATCATGCTGTCGGCGGTGTTGATGGCTTTGTAGAGTGCGCCGCCAGGGAGACCGGCAATGGCGAGCCACAGCACCGGCGCCACCACCGCATCGGAGAAATTCTCGGCGAGGCTTTCGATCGCCGCGCGGGCAACGCCCGAGGCATCGAGCGCGGCGGTATCGCGGCCGACAATATGCGATACTGCGGCGCGGCTGGCGGCGATGTCGCCTGTCTCCAGCGCGCCGGCGACATCCGCCACATGCCGGTACAGGCTTCGTTGCGCGATCAAAGTGCTGGCGACAACAGCGGCCGGAACGATGCCGAATGGCAGGTACAATAACCCGCGCTGGACGATGAACGCGACCGATCCGACGATGCCGAGAACAACTAGAAATGCGATAATGCCGGCAACGCGGTTGCGGTTCGGCTCGGCGCCATCGCGATTGAAGGAGCGATCAAGCGCGCCGATCAGGCCGCCGATCCAGGTCACCGGGTGGCCGATCGCGTCGGTAAGACGCTGCGGGTAACCCAGGCAGAGCTCGATCAGCATGGCCAGAAGTGCAAGCGCGACCGACATGGTTCCCCTCGGCGGCACAGACGAGCCGCTGCTGCATGGCGGCGAGCTTGGTGCTGCCCGCCACCTGTTCCCGGGCGCACCAGAACCTTTCGTCGACCTTTCGACCGGGATCAATCCCATTCCTTATCCGCTGCCGTCTTTTCCGGCCGAATTGTTCGCGCGCCTGCCGGAGGCCGATGCCCATGCAACGCTGGCCGGCATTGCCGCGACGGCGTACAGCGCGCCGTCCGCGGCGCATGTCGTGCCGGCGCCCGGCACCCAGATCTTGCTGCCGCTGGTTGCCGGCCTGGTTCGGCCGGGGCGCGCCATGGTTTTGGCGCCGACTTATTCCGAGCATGCCCGCGCCGCGGCGCTGGCCGGGCATGCGGTCGCCGAGGCCGGCGCCATCGGTGAACTTACCGAGGCCGCGCTTGCGGTCGTCACCAATCCCAACAATCCGAACGGCGGGCTTATAGGCAAAGACGACCTGATCGCGGTCGCCAAAAAGCTGCAAGCGCGCGGCGGCGTTCTGGTGGTCGATGAGGCCTTCATGGACGTCGCGCCGCCCGGCTTCAGCCTCGCGGCCGAGGTTTCGCGCGGCAACATCGTGGTGCTGCGCTCGTTCGGCAAATTCTTCGGGCTTGCCGGGCTACGGCTCGGCTTCGCCATCGCCGCGCCGCCGCTCGCGGCCCGGCTTGCCGCGCTCCTTGGCCCGTGGGCGGTTTCCGCGCCGGCGCTCGCCACCGGCACGCGGGCGCTTACCGATCTAGCCTGGATCGAATCCACCCGGCGCCGCTTGGTGCAAGCGGCGGCGCGGCTCGACGGCATCCTCACCGGCTGTGGCCTCCACGTTGTCGGCGGCACCGCGCTATTCCGGCTGGCGCGAACGGAAATGGCAAGTGAATTGTTCCACCACCTTGGGCGTGCCGGGATCCTCACCCGCGTGTTCCCCGACCACGCCGCGTGGCTACGCTTTGGCCTTCCGGCAGCCGAGCAAGATTGGCAACGGCTGCAGATCGCCATTGAAATTGCGATGGCCGGCTTTCGCGACAACGGCTAGGTTTGCTGTCATGAGCGCGCGATTAAGTCCGCAGGCCAAAGCTGCCAAAGACGCCGCGGCGGCGCCGCACGCGATCAGTTTCGACAACGCGTTCCGCGCCCGCTTGCGCGAGCTTCTGGTCTGGCGCCGGGACGTGCGGCGCTTCCGGCGCGATCCCTTGCCGGGCGGCGCGCTGGAAGCTTTGATCGAGCTTGCCTGTCTTGCGCCCTCGGTAGGATTGAGCCAGCCGTGGCGCTTTGTCATTGTCGAGGACGCCAGGGCCCGCGCCGCCATCCGCGACAATTTCGCGGCGTGCAACGCGCAAGCTCTGGCCGCGCAGGCGCCGCAACGCGCAAGCCTTTATGCGCGGCTCAAGCTCGCCGGATTGGAGGAAGCACCGGCGCATTTCGCCGTGTTCGCCGATCGCTCCACCGCGCAGGGCCATGGCCTTGGCCGCCACACCATGCCGGAAATGATCGACTATTCCGCGGTGACTGCGGTGCATACGATTTGGCTTGCGGCGCGCGCGCAAGGCATCGGCATGGGCTGGGTTTCGATCCTCGATCCGGCGGCGGTCGCGGCTAGTCTTAACGTCCCCGCCGAATGGAAATTCATCGGCTATTTCTGTCTCGGCTACCCGCAGGCCGACGATACGATTCCCGATCTTGAACAGGCGGGCTGGGAGCAACGCCGGCTGCCGGCCTCGATCATCGTCCGGCGCTAACGCAGCACCGCGTCGCCACGCGCATCGGCGCCGCCGTTATCCTTACTTCGCTGTACCAAAACAGGGCACGCGTTCTGGCACCCGCCTTGCTCACCCTAGCGCGGACGTTTGCGCATGGTCCGACGACACACGTCGCCGGACAGCCGCGCCGACGCGATGAGAGCTGAGCGCCGCCCGATTGTTAATGCGATCGGATACGCGCTCGAGGGAGAGAGCGGTGTTAACTTTTCAAAGTGCGACAGTGGCTTCCGCCGCGCGCTACGGCGCCGCGGCCACGTTGTCGGTCGTCATCCTGGGCATGATCTGGAGCGCGGCTTATGCCGACGGCATGGTCGTCGGCGGCTGCATCGGATCGGGCGCGCTCAACTGCGTGGTGCGTTGGGGCGAGGCCGGCGATCCTTATGTCAGGCAGGTGCCGGCGCCGATGGACGAAGTCGAGAAGCAGCACGCGGCGGAACGCGATAAAAAGTGGGAGGAGCGTTGCCGGCCCACCATCGCGCAGGACCGCTACGGCGTTCCCCGTTATCAATATGCCGCACCGGGCTGTGAGTTCGGCGTCCTGCAGTGACCGCAGGCGTCTAATCGGCTCTAGCGATACGAATAGCCGGGATTCGCGGCCGGTTCGGTGCGCCGCAAGGCGGCCATCGGAAATCCGACTTTGGCCTCGCCCGGCAGGTATCTGGCGACGATGACCGGGTCGAGTTGCTTGAGCGCGCTGTCCGGCAAGCGATACCAGATCTCGTCGCGGCCGAACAAAGCGATACCCAGATAGCCGCGCACCGTGAGCGTCGAGCCGTCGGGGCTCACCGTCATCTTCGCGTTGTAGATATTGCCGTCGCGCGGATCGAGGATATTGCCACCCTCGTAAGTCAGCCCATTGCGCTTCATGTCCCTGATGAGCGGCAACCCGAGCATCGGCTCATTCTTGCGGTCGTCCCGGCAGTTCGAACAGATCGGATTTTTGGCGTCGTCTGGACCCAAAAACATCTTTGCGATCGCGCCCTCGTAAAGACCGCCCTGATCGACGAACAGGAACCATCCGACGCTGTTTCCGGTCTGGGGATCGATCTTCTGCCACAGCCCGGTTACCGCGAGCTCCGCGGCGCGCGCTGAATGCGTCGCGGCGCCCAATGCGAGCGTCCCCGCCACAAGCGCTGTCATCGCCAATTTCGTGGCCAGTTTTGCCGAGTGCGGTGCCAATGGACTTTCCATGTTCCATCCTCGAACAGAATCAAACCGAGAGCATTGCCGGCGGAGAATTAATCATTCCATAATGCGGTAAAATAAGGACGCGGCATTATCGGATTTCGCCATAATGGGATGGCGGAGGCCCGAACGGAATACCGCGCCGATATCATCACCATCGTGTGGCCGTTCCGACTGAGCTTACGCAAGTCAGTTCCGCCAAGTCTTTCCCGCCATGTGACCTCGCGGATCTGACCCTAATAATCTGTCGCGGCGCTGCGCAAAAAGGTTTGAACGCCGCGCCGGCGATGTTATGGGAACGCGGCACTCTCGTGGCCTTGGGCTTCACCAAGGTTTCGATTTTCAAGACAAATCCGTGACAGCAATGCCGCGATAACCGGGCTCGAAGCCATGCGCGTCATCGTCCCTATTTCGGTCGGCGGCTGGGTCCGCCTGTTCAGCCGCTGGGACGTGCTTGCGGTGCTGTTGATCCTCGGTCTCCTGGTATTCCTCGGCGAGGCGAGCCGCCATCTATTCGAGCCTTTGACCGAACTACAGACGCAGCCGCCGTCGCTCGATCCGCGCAACCTGCCCGAATATGCCGCGCGCACCACGCTGCGCATGCTCATTGCCATGGTGCTGTCGCTGATTTTCACCTTCACCTACGCGACCTTCGCCGCCAAGAGCAAAAGCGCCGAGCGGCTGCTCATTCCGCTGCTCGACATCCTGCAATCGGTGCCGATCCTGGGCTTCATCTCGATCACGGTCGTGTTCTTCATGGCGCTGGCGCCCGGGCGCGTGCTGGGCGCCGAATTCGCCGCGATCTTTGCGATTTTCACCAGCCAGGCCTGGAACATGGCGTTCAGCTTTTACCAGTCGCTACGCACGGTCCCGACCGAACTCGAAGAAGCGTCGCGCAATTTCGGGCTCAGTCCTTGGATGCGCTTCTGGCGGCTCGATGTGCCGTTCGCCATGCCGCAGCTGATCTGGAACATGATGATGTCGATGTCGGGAAGCTGGTTCTTCGTCGTCGCTTCCGAAGCCATCAGCGTCGGCAACACGACCGTTACCCTTCCAGGAGTCGGCTCCTATATCGCGCTCGCCATCGAGCACCGCGATCTCATGGCGGTGTGTTGGGCGATCGGCACGATGCTGGTGGTGATCCTGATCTACGATCAGGTCCTGTTCCGGCCGCTGGTGGCGTGGGCCGATCGTTTCCGCTTCGAGCAGGAGCCCGGCGGCGAGCCGCCGCGATCCTGGGTGCTCAACGTTTTGCGCCGGTCCCGTGTCGTCGAGCGGTTGACGCAACCGTTCGCGGCGGTGTGGCGGCTGTCGCTGCGCCGGCCGGTCAAAACCCAGGCCGTTGCGCCGGCGCCGCAAACCGTGCCGGGCCGTGTCGCATTCCAAGTGGGCCTGATTTTCGTCGCGCTCGCCGCGGTCGCGCTATGGCGGATCATCGCCTTCGCTGTCACCGGCATCACGCTCACCGACGTCGGCACGACGTTGCTGCTCGGGCTGGCGACGCTCACCCGCGTCGTCGCGCTGATCGCGATCGCCAGCGTCATCTGGGTGCCGATCGGGGTGTGGGTCGGGACGCGGTCGCGCGCCACCAACCTGGTTCAGCCCGTGGCGCAATTCCTCGCCGCGTTCCCGGCCAATTTGTTCTTCCCGATCGTCGTGTCGATCATTGTGGCGTGGAAGCTCAGCCCGAACATCTGGCTCAGTCCGCTGATGATCCTCGGCACGCAATGGTACATCCTCTTCAACATCATCGCCGGCGCCGCGGCGATCCCTGCCGAATTACGCGCGGTTGGCGATAATCTGCGGGTGCGCGGCTGGCTGTGGTGGCGGCGGATCGCGCTGCCTGCGGTGATGCCCTATTATGTGACCGGCGCCATCACCGCCTCAGGCGGCTCGTGGAACGCCAGCATCGTTGCCGAGGTCGCGTCCTGGGGCAATGAACGCCTGGAAGCGGTCGGGCTTGGCGCCTACATCGCCGATCAGACCGAGGCCGGGAATTTTCACCGCATCGTGCTGGGCATCGCCGTGATGAGCCTGTTTGTCGTCGTCATCAATCGCGTATTCTGGCGTCCGCTCTATTACTATGCCGAGCGCAAATTCCGGCTGGGATGAGTCACCATGACCGACGCTCTGCTCGACATTCACGACCTGTGCCAGTCATTCCCGCGCGCCGACGGCGGCGAGCATGTGGTGCTCGACGGCGTCGAACTGGCGCTGACGCAGGGCCAGATCGTCGGTCTGCTCGGCCGCACCGGATCCGGCAAATCGACGCTGTTGCGCCTGATCGCGGGCCTGGCGCTGCCGTCGTCCGGCCGCATCACTTATCTGGGCCAGCCGGTGAACGCGCCGGCGCCTGGCATCGCCATGGTGTTTCAGGGCTTTGCGCTGTTTCCCTGGCTGACGGTGCTCGAAAACGTCCAGCTCGGTCTCGAGGCGCTCGGCCTTCCCGAGGTGGAAATCCGCAAACGTGCGCTGGCGGCGATCGATCTGATCGGGCTCGACGGCTATGAGTCGGCTTATCCGCGCGAGCTTTCCGGCGGCATGCGCCAGCGTGTCGGCTTTGCCCGTGCGCTTGTCGTGCATCCCAATATTCTTTTGATGGACGAGCCGTTTTCCGCGCTCGACGTACTCACGGCGGAGACGCTGCGCACCGACTTCCTCGAACTGTGGGGCGAAGGCAAGCTGCCGATCAAGGGCGTGATCCTGGTCACGCACAATATCGAGGAAGCGGTGCTGATGTGCGACCGCATCCTGTTGTTCTCCACCAATCCGGGCCGCATCATCAGCGAGATCGCCGTCGACCTGAAGCAGCCGCGCAATCGGCTCGATCCCACTTTCCGCGAGCTGGTCGAGAAAATCTACGTGGCGATGACCGCGCGCACGGCGACCCCGCCGCAGATCGGCGCCGTTGCCGAGCGCGCCCCGGTCGTGACCATCAATACGGTGCTGCCGCGCGTCTCGGCCAATCTGATGTCCGGACTTGTTGAAACGCTGGCGGTGGCGCCTTTCAACGGCAGGGCCGACCTGCCGGTGCTGGCCGACGAATTGCACATGGAAGCCGACGAATTGTTCCCGGTCTCCGACGCGCTGCAAATGTTTCGTCTGGCCGAAATCGAAGGCGGCGACATCAAGCTCACCGACACCGGCAAGCAGTTCGCCGAACTCGGCACCGACGACCGCAAGAAGCTGTTCCAGCGCGAGCTGTTGTCGCACGTGCCGCTTGCCGCGCATATCCGGCGCGTGCTGCAGGAGCGCGCCAATCACGTGGCGCCGAAGAGTCGTTTCTTCGACGAGCTGGAAGATCATATGAGCTCGGAAGACGCCGAACTGACGCTGCGCGCGGTGATCGCCTGGGGCCGTTACGCCGAGGCGTTCGCCTATGACGACGATTCCGGCACGTTCAGCCTGGAAAATCCGACCTAGATCGTAGCGTAAGCGCGGGAACTCAGGGTCGAATAAGCCGCTTGCAACGGCCGGTTTCGGCCGGTAACCCTGCAAGGGCTAATCGAGACGAGGGGGCGACGATGTCAATATTACCGGGAACTGAAAGGGGCGGCCGGCTGCGCTGGCTGCTATTGGGATCGCTGGCGTTGAACTTGTTCTTCGCCGGCGCCGCCGGTGCGGTGGCGTTCCGCTATTCGAGTCCGGTGCCGCTGACGACGGTCACACACATTGGCCACAGCCTGACCGGCCGGTTCGACCGCATGGCGGAAAGCTTGCCGCCCGCCGACGCCGATATCTTGCGCACTGAAATTACCGCAGACGCCAACAAGATCGCCGCGACCCAGGCCGATCTGCGGCTGTCCCAGGAAGACGTGCGCAAGAGCCTGCGGGCGGAACCGTTCGATGCCGATGCGATGCGCACCGCGATGGCGGAGAATCGCAACGCCCGCGACAATTTCGATGTGGCGCTGCACGACATGCTGGCGTCGGCCGCCGCTAAAATGTCGGTTGTCGGCCGCGTCAAGCTGGCGGATTGGCCGGCGGAGCGCGACAACGGACGCCCGGCGCGGTAATTCATTGGCCGCCGCAACTACGCCGCGCTGCGCCGCCCGTTCGCCGCGATCGCCAACAGCGCGCGCTCGGCGATGGTGTCGGCGAGCATAGACTTGCGGCGCGATTCCAGCACGGCATCGGCAAGCTCGGCCATGGCGGTAGCGAGCCGCGCCGCGCTCCAGATATGCAACGCCGCGCCGATGACATCCTTGCGGCGAAAATTCAGCGGCGGCTGCACGGCGTCGAGCGAGAAACCGGCGCCGGCTTCGATCGCCGTTTTCCATTTATGCAATTGCGCGACCTGGCGCTGGGCGGCAAACAGAATCGAACCGGCTGAAGTACCCGCGGTGCGCGCCTTGGCGAGCTGAGTCTCGAGCTCCGCCGGCCGGCCGGCAAACGCGGCATCGACGATGTCATCGAGTCCCAGCGCCGAGGCGTCGGCAACCACCGCAACGATGTCCTCGACGCCGACCTGTCCGCGGCCGCGCGCGTAAAGCGCGAGCTTTGCGAGCTCGCTGCGCGAGGCCGCGCGATCGCCGCCGAGAAGCGGAATCAAGAGCGCGCGGGCATCGGGAGCGAGCGTCAGTCCCGCGGCGCGCATCTCGTCGTCGATGAGCCGCGCCCGGTCCTTCTCGCTGTCGGCGTAACACGGCAGCGCCGCGGCATTCTTGGCGCGCTCGACCAGCGCGCGCAGCGGCGCGTTGCGGCGCAGATCGCCGGCCTCGATGATGACGCGGCATTCGCTGATGCGCGCAGCAAGCAGCGCCTCGACTGCCGGCGCGATATTGCGGCCTGCCGCTTTTACCCAGACCGCGCGGCGGCCGCCGAACAGCGGCATCGTCTGCGCTTCGTCGAGGAGCCGCGACGGCTCGGCGGCAATGTCCTCGCCGTCGAGCCGCGCCAGCGCGAACGGATCGGCCGGATCGTCGACCGAGGCCTTGATCAGCGCGTTGACGCGTTCGCTGACGAGGCCTGCGTCCGGCCCAAAGATCAGCACGACGGGCCGTGCCGGATCGGCGCGCGCGACGAAAGCGTCGACTTCGTGAGGTTTGATCGCAACCATCGCGAACCGGGGCGTTCAGGTGCCGGCGACGAAATACGACGCCAGCCTGTTGCGGATTGCCTCGGCCACGGTCTGAACGGCGCGATCCTGCGCGTTGACGTCGGCGCGCTGTTGGGCAAAACGCTGCTGCGAACCGGGGGAGTCGGTGTCGACATGCGCGGATGTGGTGTCCTTCAATACGACCTTGCCGGTGGCGATCTCCACGAGCTGATAATGCGCGATGACGCCGTCGATCTGCGCGGTCGGCCGGCCGGTGGTGACATCGATGATGACCGATATCAGCGTCGACTCGACGGTGACTTCGAGCCGATGGGTCGGCGCATTGGCGCCGGCGCCGCCATTGAGGTCGTATTGCAGTGCATTGTGCACGCCGACGGCGATCCTTGCCTCCGGCGAGCCCTGGCGTGCCGGGATCGGCGCGATCAGGACATTGGTGAGCTTGTCATGAATGCTGTCGGCATCTGGCGTCGGGCCTCTGCCGTAGAGCGGCTCGAAACAGCCGGCGGCGAGACTTGCCGCGCCGAGCACGACGGCGAGCCGCGCCAAACGGCGAACGCTCTCGCGATGTTCACGCCACCACATTGACGATCCGTTGCGGCACGATGATCACCTTTTTCGGCGGCCTGCCTTCGAGCGCTTTTTTTACCGCATCGAGCGCCAGCACGGCAGTCTCGATATCGGCGTTGCCGGCGTCGCGCGCCACCGTCACGTCGGCGCGCTTCTTGCCGTTGATCTGCACCGGTAACGTCACTGTATTCTCGATCAAAAGCGCGCGCTCGATTTGCGGCCAGGCCGCTTGTGCGACCAGCGTATCGTGACCAAGCGCGGCCCAGCATTCCTCGGCAAGATGTGGCATCATCGGATGAAACAATTGCACAAGAATATTAACCGCCTCTCGCATCGCCCAACGGAAATCGGAAGTTACAGCGGCCCCCTGATCGGGCCCGGTTCCGGGCCCCTTTTCATGTCCCGTTTCGTCCCCTATTTCGCCGATTATCGTATTGAGTGCATTGGCGAATTCGTAAATATGCGCAACACAAACATTGAAGTGTAGCTTTTCGATGTCATCGCTGACATTGGCGAGCGCCCGGTGGCTCGCCTTGCGCAGCCCGGTTGCGCTTGCCGAGAACTGCGATGGGCGTTCGGGTGGGGCCGATTTCGCGATTTCGGCCGCCTCCCCGACCAGTCGCCATAGCCGCTGCGAAAAGCGCCAGGCGCCCTGGACGCCGCGCTCGGTCCATTCCACGTCGCGCTCGGGCGGTGAGTCCGACAGCATGAACCAGCGCGCCACGTCGGCGCCGTAGGTTTCTATAATGTCGTCGGGGTCGACGGTGTTGCGTTTCGACTTCGACATTTTCTCGATGGCGCCGATTTCTACCGGCTCGCCGGTTGCGATCAAGGTGGCGCGCCGTACCTCGCCGTCGATTTCGATTTTCACTTCCGCCGGCGCTGCAAACGTGCCGTCGGCTTTTTTGTAAGTCTCGTGCACCACCATGCCTTGCGTGAACAGGCCGGCGAACGGCTCTTCCAGGCCGACGTGCCCGGTCTCTTTCATGGCGCGGGTGAAGAAGCGGCTGTAGAGCAGATGCAAAATGGCGTGCTCGATGCCGCCGATATATTGATCGACCGGCATCCAGGCATCGACGACCGGCAAGTCGGTCGGCTCGGTCTTGATCCACGGATCGGTGAAGCGTTCGAAATACCACGACGAGTCGACAAAAGTGTCCATCGTGTCGGTTTCGCGCCGTGCTTTGCCGCCGCATTGCGGGCAGGTGACGTTCTTCCAGGTCGGATGATGGTCGAGCGGATTGCCGGGCCGGTCGAACGTCACGTCCTCCGGCAGCGTCACCGGCAAATGCCGTTCCGGCACCGGCACCACGCCGCACTTTTCGCAATGAATGATCGGAATCGGGCAGCCCCAATAACGCTGCCGCGAAATGCCCCAATCGCGCAGGCGGAAATTTGTTTGCCTTTGCGCAATGGGACGATTGCCCGCGCGCTCTTGCTCCAGCCGCCGTGCAACTTCCTCTTTCGCCTGCGCAATGGTCATACCGTCGAGGAAGCGCGAATTGATCATGCGGCCGTCGCCGTCATAGGCGGTATCGGTGATGACGAAGGTTTTCGGATCCTGACCCGGCGGGCACACCACCGGCACGTTGCCGAGCCCGTATTTGTTGACGAAGTCGAGGTCGCGCTGATCGTGCGCCGGGCAGCCGAAAATCGCGCCGGTGCCGTAATCTATCAAAATGAAATTCGCGACATAGACCGGCAGCTGCCAGGTTTTATCGAACGGATGCACGGCCTTGATGCCGGTGTCGAAACCCAGCTTCTCGGCGGTGTCGATCTCGGCCTGGGCGGTGCCGTGGTGGCGGCACTCCTCGATGAATTGCGCCAGCGCGGGATTGTTCTTCGCCGCCGCCGCCGCGAGCGGGTGATCCGGCGCCAGCGCCATGAATTTGGCGCCGAACAAAGTATCCGGCCGCGTGGTGAAGACTTCGAGTTCGGTTTCGCCGTTCGGCGTGGTTCTTGGCTCGAGCGCGAAACGGATCAACAGCCCTTCCGAGCGGCCGATCCAGTTCTTCTGCATCAGCCGGACTTTTTCCGGCCAGCGCTCAAGCGTGTCGAGCGCGTCGAGCAGCGGCGCGGCGAATTTGGTGATGGCGAAGAACCACTGCGTCAGCTCGCGTTGCTCGACCAGCGCGCCCGAGCGCCAGCCGCGGCCGTCGATCACCTGCTCGTTCGCCAGCACTGTCTGATCGACCGGATCCCAGTTCACTTTCGACTTCTTGCGCTCGACGAGACCGGCGCGCAGAAAATCGAGGAACATTTTCTGCTGGTGCTTGTAATAAGCCGGGTCGCAGGTCGCGATTTCACGACTCCAATCGAGCGAAAGCCCCATCGATTTGAGCTGCGTCTTCATGGCCGCAATGTTGTCGTAGGTCCACGCTCTCGGATGGACCTTGCGCTCCATGGCGGCGTTCTCGGCCGGCATGCCGAAGGCGTCCCAGCCCATCGGATGCAGCACGTTGAGCCCCATGGCGCGTTTGAACCGCGCCACCACGTCGCCCATCGTGTAATTGCGCACGTGGCCCATGTGGATGCGCCCCGACGGATAGGGGAACATTTCCAGCACGTAGTATTTCGGCCGCGGGTCGTTGTTCTTGGTCGCGAAGATGCCGCGCTGGTCCCAGATTTTCTGCCAGCGCGTCTCGGCGTCGCGGGCGTTGTAGCGGTCGTCGGCCATTGGATTTGCAGTTGTTTCCGGCTCGCCTTAAGGCTGGCGGACGTGACACGAAAGCCTGCGGCGGGTCAACGGGTTGCGACCGCAGTGGCCCGTCAAGCACAATGGCTTTCGATCTTGTCCAGAACTAGCAAGGAAATGGGCGGCCGATGAAGAATTTGCAAATGCAATACACGACGCTTGGCGCCACCAAGTTGCGCGTCAGCGTCGCCGGTCTCGGCACCGGCGGCTTCTCCAGAATGGGCCTGAAGTCCGGCAAGACCGAGGACGAAGCCGCCCGCCTCATCCTCGAGGCGGTCGAGCTCGGCATCAACTTCATCGACACCGCGCCGCCTTATGGCACCGAGGGCGTGGTCGGCCGCGCGCTCAAATCGATCCCGCGAGACTCGGTGGTGATCGCGACCAAGTCCACCGTCTACCGCAACAACGAACGCTGGTCGCCGCAGCGCGTGATCGAAAGCCTCGATAATTCGCTCCGTGTGATGGGCACCGATTACGTCGATGTGTTCAATCTGCATGGCGTCGAACCGCAAGAATACGATTACGCGCTGACGGTGCTCGTGCCCGCGCTGATCGAGCAGAAGACCAAGGGCAAGATCCGGCATATCGGCCTCACCGAAAACCCGATCGTCGATTTCACCAACGAAACGCTCAAGCGCGCGTTGCATGATCCGGTCTGGGAGGTCTTCATGGTGGGCTTCCACATGTTGCACCAGGGGGCGCGCGCGAACGTGTTTCCGGGTACGCGCGAGAAAGGCATCGGTACGTTGCTGATGTTCGCGGTGCGCAGCATTTTTGCCGATCCGCCGCGGGTGGCGCGGGAGATGCGCGAACTTGCCGCCAAGGGCCTGGTCGAAAAATGGCTCGGCGAGACCGACGATCCGCTCGGCTTTCTCGTTCACGAGGCCGGAGCAGCCAACATGATCGAAGCGGCCTACCGGTTCGCGCGCCACGAGCCGGGCGTCGATGTGGTGCTGTTCGGCACTGGCGACGCCGGCCATCTGCGCACCAACGTAGCCTCGCTGCTCAAGGCGCCATTGCCGCAAGCCGATTGCGCCAAGCTTGCCGCTTTGTTCAACCGCCTCACCGGCATCGGCTTGGATAGCCATCAAGGCCGGACCCGGTGACGGCGCTGTTTGCCATGAGCTCCATCGCGCCTTAACGCACTCCTTCTATGTCCATCGATGGAGAGGATTGCTCCTGTTCCGCGCGGTCGTGCGTCCAGCCGTTACAATGCGCGCGCTCGTGACGAACATAGGCTTGCAGATCCTTCACCGGCCCATTGCGCGGGATAACGATATGGCAGGCGCCATGCGCGACCCATGCGCAGGCATCGGCCGGCGCGCCCATATGCGCGCAGAGGGTTCTCGTCTCGCCGAGCGGCAGCACTTGCTCGATCACCGGTCCGGCATAGGGATGATTGTATCGCTCCGGCGGTTCGAGAACGTAGATCGGCATGGTTTAAGCCTCGGCGTCACAGTTCATCGGCGATCCAGTTGGTGATCGACCGGTTCTGCGGCACCCAGCCGAGCGCCGCCGCAGCCTTGCCGCGCACGCGGCTGTTGGAGCCGAGCGAGTACACCGCCATATTGCGGCCCCACGCCGCGATCGCCTCGTCGGCGGTGAACGATTGCGCAGCGCCGAGACCGAGCTTGGCTGCGATGGCGTTTGCGATCTCGCTTAAACCTTCCTCGCCGCTCTCGACATAGATGAACGAGCCGGCGGGCGCTTTGGCGATGGCCAGCACATAGAGCGCCGCGACGTCGGCGATGTGCACGTTCGACCAGCGGTTCAGCCCGCGCCCTATATAGCGCGCCACGCCGGAGGATTTGGCGACGCGGGTGAGCGCGGGAATTTGCACGCTCTGCGCCGGCGGCCCCAAAGCATGGCCGTAGATCATGGTGTTGCAGAGCACGATGCCGTGGGCGGCGCGCACCAGCCGGTCGATGCCGACGCGCGCGGCTTTGTCGGCAAGCGGATCGACCGGCGTCGTCTCGTCGAAGATGTGATCGGACGGCTCGCCCATGGCGAGATCGGCGATGATGCTCGAGCCGCTGGAATGAATGAGCGGCTTGCCGGAGCCGGCGAGCCCCGAGATCAGCGCCTCGACCGCGCTGCGATGATCGCTCGACGCCGCGTTGACGACGGCATCGGCTGAGCGCGCTTGCGATCGCAGCAGCGCCGCGTCGTCGAGCGAGCCGATCACCGGCTCGATGCCGTGGGCTGCGACCGCGTCGGCCTTGTCCTGGCTGCGCACGAGGCCGCGCACCTCATGGCCGGCGGCGATCAGCGCCACCGCCACCCCGCCGCCGATATAGCCGTTCGCGCCGGTCAGGAAGATTCGCATGTCGCACGGATTTTATTTCTTCTTCCCGCGTGCCTTACGCGCCGCGTACCGCTCGTCGCGCGCCTTCTTCTGCTCGACTTCCAGTGCGAGTTTGCGTTTGGCTCTTTCGGCTGTGGCGCGTTCAGCGGCGAGGGCGGCGTCGCGCTTGGCCTTTTCGGCAGCTTCAGCGTCGCGGATTTTTCGCTCGGCCTTTTCCGCCGCGCGGGCTTGCTTCGCCACGGTGCGATCGGCGGCTTCCACGGCGCGGGATTGCTGGCGCTGCGCGGCCGCCGGATCGGCGGCGTTGGCGCGGAATTTTTCCAGCGCCGCCTGCCTTGCCTTGGCCGCGGCCTGCTGGCGCTCTTTGAAATCCGGTTCTTTGAACCAAGCCATCGCTTCTGACCTCTGCGGAACTTTTATCCGGATTACAATCTTATCAGCGCGGCCGCCAGCCTAACACAGTGGCTAGAATGCGCTCGCCGGTTTCCGCGCTCTGCCAATGTTCGCTGGTCCAGCGGCAAGGAAACGGCACGACATAGGTGCCGACGTGATCCTCGCACAACAGCTCAAGCGGCTCGTTGGCGGGCGGATCGCCGTCATGGGTGAATGCGTCCAGACGCTCCTGCCGTGTCGCCATGTGGGCCGCGCGCCGTGCCTGAAAGCTTAACTGGTTTTGTTAAAAACGGCCCGGTGGGCGAACGGCACGGCCGGACAAATCGAGCGTGAGCGCCTATATAGGCTCCTAGGATTCGATAGCAACCTGTTTGATAAGAGGTTTTTATGGCATTTCGCCCGAATTACGGCCGAGACCGCGCCGAGCGCGACCGGGCGGCGCGCGCCCGGACCGCCGAGAAGCTGAAAAAGCGCGAGGAGAAATCGGCGCAACGCAAAGCGGAGCGCTCCGCTACAGAAGGTCCGGCACCGGAGACTGAGCAAACAACGGAAGACGTCACGGTAAGCGACGACAAACAGGGGACGCCCTAGATGGCTTTTGACCGACCCCGGCGCGGCAGCGACCCGCGCCAAACCGCTGAAGCAGCATTCAAGGCGGCGACTACCAAGCCGATGCCCGCGCCGGATCCATTGCCGAAAGCCCCATCGCTCCCTGGCGCCAAGGAGCTCGTTTCGCTCCGCATCGATCGGGAGATTCTCGACTACTTCCAGGAAGCGGGACCCGGCTGGCAAGATCGGATGATTGCGGCGCTGCGCAAGGCCGCGGGCAAGTAACCGCGATCATTTTAGCTGCACATGATCTTTTCGGAAAACCGGTTCCTACTTTTCCGGATCATGCGCTAGAGGAACCGACATGTCCGACTGTCTGCACTGCGACATCAATGAACTCGTGCAGGGCTATATCGATCGCGGCAACGCCGACATCGCCGAGTTTGCGGCGAAGATCGCGGAAAGCCTCGCCGATCTGATCCTGCTGGCGCCGGAGAACGAGCAGGCGAAATTGATGGCCGACGCCATCGCCAGTTTCGGCCATGCTTTTCTGAAAAAAAGCGGCGCCATCGAAGTCGATGAAGCGGATCGGCGGCACTAAGTCGCCCGCGTGCTACACCTTCCCCACCACCGAAATATCCGAACCGTCGCGATAGGCCGGGTGCTTCCAGCCGTTCTCGTCGTAATCGGCCATGCATTGCTCGACCAAAGCTTCCATTTGCGTGAGCGCGCCATTGCCCTGCGCCTGTTGCAGCTGGAAGACGCGGATGAGCTCGTGGCTGCCGGAATAATTCATCTCATAGAGTTCGTGACGGGCGCCGAATTCGGTGCCGATGGCGTCCCAAAGAAGCTTCATGATCTTGATGCGCTCTTTGTAATCGATGCCGTTCGAGCCGCGCACATATTTCGCCAGATATTTGTCGATCTCGGGATTTTTGAAATCGCGCGCATGCGAGGGCAGATAAATCAGTCCCGAGGCAATCACCTTTTCGACGATGTTGCGCACCGCCGGATAGGCTTCCGTCATGAACAGCCGGTAGGTCGCAGAACCCCGCGCATTGGGTAGCACTGCGCCGTCGACCCACGGCTCGGGATTGCAGGCCATGGCATCGGTGAGCGACCAGAACAGATTGCGCCAGCCGATCACTTCGCCGATCTGCGCCTGCACGCCGCGGAAGCCTTCAACGCCGGTTGCGCGCGCGGCTTTGTAGAGCAGCCCGATGATGAAGTCGAGCTTGACCGCGAGCCGGGTGCAGCCTTGCAGCGTGAAGCCGTTGAAAAAACCCGATTTCGGATAAAAATTCTTCAGCCGCTCGATGTCGCGGTGGATGATCACGTTTTCCCACGGGATGAAGGCGTTGTCGAAAACGAAAATGGCGTCGTTCTCGTCATATCGCGACGTGAGAGGATAGTCCCACGGCGACCCCGACGCGGCGGCCGCGAATTCGTAGGACGGCCGGCAGATCAGTTTTATGCCCGGCGTGTTCATCGGCGCGATGAACATCACCACCATGGCCGGGTCGGTGATCTCCTGACCCATGTTCTGGCCGAGGAAATTATATTGCGTCAGCGCCGAATTGGTGGCGACCACCTTGGCGCCGGAAACATAGATGCCGGCGTCGGTCTCTTTCTGGATGGTGATGTACACATCCTTGACCTGCTCGACGGGCTTGGCCCGGTCGATCGGCGGATTGACCAGAGCGTGGTTGAGATAAAGCACCGCTTCCTGGCCGCGTTTGTGCCAGGCCCGCGCATTGCCGGCGAACTTTCCGTAAAACTCCGCATTGGCGCCGAGCGTGTTGAGGAAGGCCGCCTTGTAATCGGGACTGCGTCCCATCCAGCCGTAAGAGATGCGCGCCCAGGCGGCGATGGCGTCGCGCTGCGCGATCACCTCTTCACGCGACCGCGCCACCTTGAAGAATTTGTGGGTGTAGCCGCCCGAGCCGGTATCGGTCGGCGCGGTGAGCACGTCCTTGGTCGCCTTGTCGTGCAGCGCGTCGTAGAGCAGCGCGACCGAGGCCGCCGAATTGCGGAATGCCGGATGCGTGGTGACGTCCTTGACTCGCTCGCCGTAGATATAGACTTCCCGGTCGTCGCGCAGCGATTCGAGAAACTCGGCGCCCGTGAAGGGCCGCTTTTTGCCTTCGAGAATCGCTTCGGGATGCTGTGGCATCGCGCACTCCGTTTTTGTTTTGCGCTCCCCGTGCAGCGCTACTTCATTGCCGCTTTGACCGGGTCCTTGACGTTCGCGACTTTGGCGATCTCGACGTTTTGCACGTGCCCATTCACTTTCTCGACCTGGCGAATGTAGACCGTGTTGATGATGTCGCGCGTCTCGGGATCGATGGAAACCGGGCCGCGCGGGCTTTCCCAGCTCATGCCCTTGGCGGCTTCGATCAGACTGTCACCGTCCGCCTTGCCGCCGGTTTTTTTCAGCGCTTCGTAGATGATGCGCATGCCGTCGTAGCCGCCAACCGAAAAGATGTCGGGGTTGCGCCCGAATTGCGCATTGTAGGCCGCGACGAATTGCCGATTGAGCGCCGAGTCGTGCGTATAGTCGTAGTGGAACACCGTGATGATGCCGATGGCCGCGTCGCCCATCGCTTTCAGCGCGCTCTCGTCGGCGAGTTCGCCGTGCCCCATGAGCTTGACCTTGGCGGGATCGATGCCGCGCTCGAGCAGCGCCTTTGCCAGTGCCGCCGGCTGCGAGCCGCCGGGAACGAAGACAAAGATGCCGTCGGCGCCGGAGTCTTTGGCGCGCTGCACGAAAGCCGAGAAATCCGGATTTGCAATCGGCATGCGGACCGAATCGACGACTTGGCCGCCGGCGGCGGTGAAGGCGCCCTGGAACGATGTCTCGGCATCGTGGCCGGGGCCGTAATCGGAGACCATCGTGAAGACCTTCCGCACCCCGTGCTGGTAGGCCCAGGTGCCGAGCACCGTGCAGTTCTGCGGCAGCGTCGCCGACGAGCGGGTCATATAGGGCGACTTTGTCGTGATGATCGAAGTCGCCGCGTTCATCACCACCATGAATTTTTTCGCCTGCAGCGAGAGGTCGGCGACGGTCAACGCCTCCGGAGTGATGACAAAGCCGGCAAGAATGTCGACATTGTCGCTGACGATGAGGTCTTGCGCGATGCGCTTGGCCGCATCCGGCGCGCCGGCGTCGTCCTTGCGTATCACTTCGATTTTCTTGCCGGCAACGGTGTCGCCATGCTGCTGCATGTAGAGCTTGATGCCGTCGTCCATCTGCGTTGCCGCGTCGGAGAATTGGCCGGTATAGGTCATGATCAGACCGACCTTGACGGTGTCCCGCGCCATCGCCGCAACGGCGATGAACTGCAATGCGGCCAGGCAGCAAAAGCCGAAAATTGCTTTTCTCATGGTGTCCCCCCTGTGACGTTTCCGTTTGTTATCGACTGACTTAATTACTCTTGATTGCTCTTGGCCCGCTGGCACGCCTCCCACAACCGTGGCGCCGAGGCCGGCATTTCCAGATGCGCGCCGGCGCCGCCCGGAATGGCATCGGCCACCGCATTCATCACCGCAGCGATCGCCGCCGTCGTGCCGGCCTCGCCGACGCCTTTGACGCCGAGCGGATTGGTGGTGGCGGGCACATTATGCATGGCCTCGCGTAACGGCGGCATGTCCTCGGCGCGCGGCATGGCATAGTCCATGAACGAGCCGGTGACGAGCTGGCCCGAGCCGTTGTCGTAGACCGTGTTCTCCATCAGCGCCTGGCCGAGCCCGGACGCGATGGCGCCGTGCAACTGGCCGGCGACGATCATGTGGTCGAGCGGGTTGCCGCAATCGTCGACCGCGGCATAGCCGACCACCGCCATGTGGCCGGTATCGGGGTCGATCTCGACTTCGGCGATATGCACGCCGTTGGGGAAAGTCTGCGGCGTCTCGGTGATGGCCTTGGTGTCGAGGTCCTCGGCAATCTCGTTGCGCTTTTTCATCTCCGCCGCGCGTGCCGCGACCGCGAACAGCGACACGCGGCGGTCGGTGCCGACGACTTCGAAATTTCCATTCTCGTAGGCGATATCCGTTTCGCCGGCTTCGAGCATGGCGGCGGCGATCGGTTTGCCCTTGGCGAGCATGGTATCGATCGCCTTGACCACGGAATGGCTCACCGTCATGCCCGAGCGCGATCCGACCGAGGCGTAGCCGGGCAGTTCATTCGCTGAATCGCCGTTAAGATGCGGAATTTTTTCCGGCGCTATGCCGAGCCGCGCGCCGATCAGCCGCGAGAACACCGTGGCATGGCCCTGGCCGGTGTTCTGCACATTGAGCCGGAACCGCAAGGTCTCATTGCCGGGAAATTCCAGGAGCGCGCTTTCGGTGGGCGAGCCGCCGGCATGTTCGAGCATGCAGCAGATGCCGAGCCCGCGATATTTGCCGCGCTTTTGCGCCTCGCGCTTGCGGCGCTTGAAGTTGTCGTAATCGGCAAGCCCCAGCGCCCGGTCGAGGATCGGCTCGAAATCACCGGAGTCGATGACGGTGCCGACAGGTGTCTTGTACGGCATCGCCGATTTCTTCACGAGATTGCGCCGCCGCAGCTTGACCGGGTCGATGCCGGTGATGCGCGCCGCCTCGTCGACGACGCGTTCCAGCGCATAGCTCGATTCCGGGCGGCCGGCGCCGCGATAGGGCGCGGTCGGCAGCGTATTGGTGTAGGCGCATTTTACGCTGATATCGATGTGCCGGATGTCGTACATGCCGGGCAGGCAGCGCGTGAAGCTGATGGTCGGGATATTGGCGCCGATGGCGCCGAGATAGGCGCCCATATTGCCGACGCTGCGGATGCGCAACGCCAGGAACTTGCCCTTGTCGTCGAGCGCCAGCTCGACTTCCGAAAACGTGTCGCGCGCCTGATTGTCGCTCAAGAAGGCTTCCGAGCGGCCCGACATCCAATGCACCGGGCGGCCGAGCTTTTTCGCAGCGACCAAGAGCGCGAGATATTCGGGATAGGCCGACGTCTTCAGCCCGAACGCGCCGCCGACGTCTTCGGTGATGACGCGCAGCTTTTCCTTCGGCCAATTCATGATGCCGAGGATGTTGTCGCGCAGCGTGCCGGCGCTTTGCGAGCAGCAGCGCAGCGTATAGGCGTCGCGCGTACTGTCGTAGCTCGCGGTGGCGCCGCGCGGCTCCATCGAGGCGACGCAAAGCCGCTGGTTCTGTTCGGCGATGCGCGCGACATGGCTGGCGGAGGCGAAAATGCGCTCGACTTCGGCGGCGTTGGCGGCGGGATCGGCGGCCGGTCCCGGCCATTCCACCGCGAGATTGCCGGGCGCTTCCGGCCACAGCTGCGGCGCATCCGGTTTGAGCGCGTCGCGTGCGTCGGTGACTGGCGGCAGCTCCTCGTATTCGACATGGACGAAGTCGGCGGCGTCCTGCGCGATCATGGCGCTGTTGGCAATCACCAGCGCCACCGGTTCGCCGATATGCATGACGCGGTTTTGCGCGAGCGCCGGCCGGTGCGAGACGACGAGTTTTGCGCCGTTCTTGCCCGGCAGCGGCGGGTGGCGCGCAATATTGCCGACACCCTCCATGTCCTTGGCGGTGAGAACGGCGATAACGCCCGGCGTGTTCGCCGCCGCGGCGGTGTCGAGGCTCTTTATGGCGGCAAAGGCGTGTGGCGAGCGCACGAAACAGCCGAAAGCCTGGTTCGGCAGCGGCGCGTCGGCGGCATAGCGGCCGCGGCCGCGGACCAAGGGCTCATCTTCGACGCGGCCGTGGTGGTCGATTTTAGTCTCGGTGGTGGCGTCCATGGATGTTCCGCAAAGCCGCTTTTGTCCGGGGGTTCGCCGGCCCTTTATAGCCGAAACCGCCGCTTGAAAAGACCTCCGCGACGGGCCGTCCGCGCATGCCTTCCATACCTTGCATGACCAAGTCGGTTATGTGCAAAAGAAGCCGCGCATCCGGGGAGGAAGACTTGCCGCGAACTACGACCACGCGAACCATCGACACCCACACCCACATCCTCGCCGACGCGACGATAAATCTCCTGCAAAAGGAGATTCCGCGGCTCGCCATCAAGCTCACCGCGATCGATGCCGCCGATTCCGTGCTGGAAGTCGCCGGCGTGCCGTACCGGCCGTTTCCGCGCGGCGGCCACGATATCGCGGCGCGGCTTGCCTATATGGATGGCGCCGAAGTCGACATGCATTTGCTCTCGGTGTCGCCGCAGACCTGGCTCTACAATCAGGAACCCACGGTCGGCGCCGCCGCGGCGACGATCCAGAACGACGAAATCGCGCGGCTGGTGAAGGAATATCCGACGCGCTTTGCCGGCATCGCCACGCTGCCGATGCAGGCGCCCGTTGAGGCCGCCGCCGAATTGCGCCGCGCCATGCGAACACTCGGGCTGCATGGCGCCATGATCGCGTCCAATGTCGGCGGCAAGAATCTCGACGATCCGAGTTTTGAGCCGGTCTGGGCCGCCGCCGCCGAACTCGATGCCTTCATGATGATTCATCCCGGCAATGTCGCCGGCGCGGATCGGCTGCGCTCCTATTATCTCGGCAATCTCATCGGCAATCCGCTCGATACCACGATCGCGGCGGCGTGCCTGATCTTCGGCGGCGTGCTGGAACGCTATCCGAAGCTCAATTTCGTCATGGTGCATGGCGGCGGTTTCATTCCCTATCAGGGCGGCCGCTGGGTGCACGGCTGGCATGTCCGGCCGGAGCCGAAGGTGCACCTGAAACATTCACCGGAAAAATATCTCGATCGTTTTCTCTACGACACCATCCTGCATTCGAAGACCTCGCTCGAATTCCTGATTTCGTCGGTCGGCGCCGGTCGCGTGTTCCTCGGCAGTGATTATCCCTACGACATGGGCATGCTGGATTGCGTGCGCCACGTCGGCTCGCTCAAGATCGCGGCTGCCGACCGCGACACCATCCTCGGCACGCACGCGGCGGCGATCTTGAACAAGAAGCGCGAGCTTGTGTGAGCCGTCATCCACCTCAGGGTGACGGATAACTTGCAATGCTGACACCCGGCACGTTCGCGCTCACTTTATTGCTGTCGTTTCTGACCGCGCTCGGCCCGCTGTCGATGGACATGTATCTGCCGTCGCTGCCGGATATCTCGCGCGCTTTGCATGCGCCTATACTCGACGTGCAATTGACTATTTCCAGTTATCTGTTCGGCTTTGCTGTCGGCCAGATTTTCTACGGTCCGATTTCGGACCGCATCGGCCGCAAGCCGGTCTTGCTGACGGCGCTCGTCCTCTACGGGCTCGCCAGCATCGGCTGCGCGCTGGCGCAATCGATCCACGGCCTGATCGCGCTGCGCTTTGTCCAGGCGCTGGGCGGCGCCGGCGTGATCGTGCTGGCGCGCGCGGTGGTGCGCGATATTTATTCCGGCGCGCGCGCCAGCCGCGAATTGTCGCTGATGGGCGCTGTTACGGCCTTTGCTCCGATCATCGCGCCGACGATCGGTGGCCTGCTGCAGACCGTGTTCGGCTGGCGCGCGACATTTGTCCTATTGGTGATCTTTGCCGGCGTCGCCGGATCGGTCGCCACGCTGTTATTGCCGGAGACGTTACGGCAACGCGCAACCGAGCCGTTTTCATTCGTTAAGATGCTGGCGCTCTATCCGTCGGTGCTGGTGCACCGTGGCTTTCTTGCCAATCTCGGCATTATGACCACGACCTTTATCGGCCTGTTCGCCTGGGTGTCGGGCGCGCCGATCGTGATGCAGGGTGCGATCTATGGCCTCACGCCGCTGGCCTTTGGCGTCATCTTCGCCATGGGCGCGGGCGGTTACATGTTGGGAACATTCATCGCGGCGCGCGTGGTCATGCGCATCGGCATCGACCGCACCATGGGCTTCGGCTGCGTGACACTGGCGGCCGGCGGCTTGATCATGGCCCTCGTCGTGGCGCTGCAGCTTGCCAATGTCATCTGGTTCGTCGGCTCGATGATGATCTATCTCGCCGGCCTCGGGCTTGCCCTGCCGGCCGCGATGGCGGGCGCGCTCACCCCGTTTCACGATCGCGCCGGCACGGCGTCCTCGCTGATGGGTTTTACGCAACAATCCGGCGCCGCGATTGCCGCCGCGGCGGTCGGGCTTTATCTCGGCCACTCGGCCTGGCCGGTTGCCGGCACCGTCGCGACGATGGGCTGCCTCGCATTGCTGATCTGGGCACTGACGCGCAAAGTGCGCGGCGCCGAATCCATAGTCTGATGGCGGGACGCGAGCGCGCGGACGGCTACATCATGAGATGCGACACGTTTTTCACGACCGTGTAGTACGACAATCCCTCGGTGCCGCCTTCGCGGCTGTAGCCGCTGTCCTTGACGCCGCCAAACGGCGTCTCGGCAAGCGACGCCACCAGATTATTGATCGAGAGATTACCGACCTGCACGCCTTCCGCCAGCCGGTCCGCGTTGCGCGCGGACTTGGTGAAAGCGTAAGCCGCAAGCCCGAAGGGCAACGCGTTCGCCTTCTCGATCGCGTCGTCAAGCGAGGCGACGGGATTGATTAGCGCCAGCGGACCGAACGGCTCCTCGTGCATGGCGCGTGCATCGTCGGGCAGATCGGCAAGAACCGTCAGCGGGAAGTAATAACCGCGGTTGCCAATGCGCTCGCCGCCGGCGAGCAGGCGCGCGCCTTTTGCCTTGGCATCGGCGACAAACATTTCCATCGCCTCGATGCGGCGGTGATTGGCCAGCGGACCCATCTGATTTGACGGATCAAGCCCGTCGCCGACTTTCACCGCGGCGGCCTTTTCGGCGAACGCTTCGGCGAATTTCTTGTAGATCGCCTCGTGTACGAAGAACCGCGTCGGCGAAACGCAAACCTGGCCGGCATTGCGCGACTTGCCGATCACCGATGTTGCCGCGGTGGCGGCCGGATCGACGTCGTCGCAGACAATAACCGGCGCATGACCGCCGAGTTCCATGATCGCGGGTTTCATGTAGCGGCCCGCCATCTCCGCCAAATGCTTGCCGACCGGAATCGAGCCGGTGAACGTGATCAGCCGGACTAGTTCCTGCGGGATGAGATATTCGGAAATTTCCGAAGGCTTGCCGAACACCAGATTGAGCACGCCAGGCGGCAGGCCGGCGTCATGGAAGGCGCGGACCAGCTGAACCGCGCCCGCCGGTGTTTCCTCGGACGCCTTGAGAATGATCGAGCAGCCCGCCGAAAGGGCGCCGCCCACTTTGCGCGCCGGCGAACTCATGGGGAAATTCCACGGCGAGAATGCCGCCACCACGCCGATCGGCTGGCGCAACACGGTGTGCTTCATGCCCGGCTCGCTCGGTATGATGCGGCCGTAGGTGCGCCGGCCTTCCGCGGCGTCCCACTCAATGATTTCGCAGCCGCGAATAATTTCCAGCCGCGACTGCGCGATCGGCTTGCCCTGTTCGAGCGTCATGGCGACGGCCATTTCCTCGACCCGCTCGCGGATCAGCGCTGTCGCCTTGAGAATGGTCTCGGACCGCTTCGCCGGCGAAGTCTTGCTCCAGATCTTGAAGCCATCTGCTGCTGCGGCGAGCGCGGCATCGAGGTCGGCTCGCGTCGCGGTCGGAACCGTTCCAAGCACGCTCTCGTCGGCCGGGTTGATCACCGGCTGGCCGGAGGCCTTCTTCCACTGGCCGCCAATGCAGAGTTGGAGATCAGGATACTGTGTCACGATGAACCTCTTTCAGAATCTTCCGGGGTGCCGGGAAAGGCATGGAACGCAGCGACGGGAAGCTTTGTTACCGGCGTCGGCAACAAGTTCTGCGCGCGAGAACTTGTCAATATTGATGCTATATTCGTATGAATACAACCTCGCGACTGTCAAATCCGCCAGAACCGGACGCCGCTGCACAATCTCGCGACGGTCCAGGCTCAGCCGGCGCCCGTGTGGGGATACTCCCTTTCAGAGACCCAAGCTTCACCGATACAATGCGGCAGGGCCGGTCCAGGTCATGAATTAACAGGGCCGGTCGAGGAAGGAATTAAAATGGCTCAAGGCAATAGTCTCCCGAAACGTTTGCTCGGTTCGTCCGGCATCCAAAGCTCGGCCATCGGGCTCGGCTGCATGTCGCTGTCGGGCATTTACGGCAGGAGCGGTGACGACGACGGCATCGCGGTCATCCGCGCGGCGCTCGATCTCGGCATTTCCATGCTCGACACGTCGGACGCCTATGGCGCAGGCCACAACGAAGAACTGGTCGGTAAGGCGATCAAGGGCCGGCGCGCGGAGGTCGTACTGGCAACCAAGTTCGGCAATCTCGGCGGCAAAGACGGCAAGTTCGCCGACGGCCGTCCGGAATTCGTCATCAGTTCCTGCGAGGCAAGCCTCAAGCGCCTGGGCGTGGACGTGATCGACCTTTATTACCAGCACCGCATCGATCCGACCGTGCCGATCGAGGACACCGTCGGCGCCATGGGAAAGCTCGTGCAACAGGGCAAGGTGCGCGCGCTAGGCTTGAGCGAAGCCAGCCCCAAGACCGTTCGCCGCGGCCATGCCGTGCATCCGATCGCCGCCGTGCAGAACGAATTCTCGCTGCTGTACCGGCCCGACGCCGAGGAAACCTTGAAGACGACACGCGAGCTCAACATCGCTTTCGTCGCCTATTCGCCGCTTGGACGCGGGCTCCTCACCGGCAATGTCGAGATGGCGGAAACCGACGGCCGGCGACGGCATCCGCGCTTCGCCCCGGAGAATTTCGAGCGCAATGTCGCGCTGGTGCACCGGATCGACGATCTCGCCAAAAAGAAGAAATGCACGCCCGGCCAGCTCGCGCTCGCCTGGCTACTGGCGCAAGGCAAGGACATCGTGCCGATCCCCGGCACCAAGCACAAAGAACGGCTTGCCGAAAATATCAGCGCGCTGTCGGTCACGCTCACCGCGGAAGAGCTTACGCAAATCTCGGCCGCCGTTCCGATCGGCGCTGCCGCCGGTACGCGCTACCCCGAAGCGCAGATGAAGAGCGTTTACGTGTGACCGGAGCCTACGCGGAGCTTCCCGGCGTCAAGCTGTGGTTCATCGATACGGGCGGCGCGGGGCCGCCCGTCGTTCTGTTGCATCCCAATACCGGCACCGTCGCCGTTTGGGAGTCGCAGGTCACAAGCTTCGTGCAGGCCGGCTACCGCGTCATCGCCTTCGACCGCTGCGGCTGGGGCAAAAGCATTCCCGATCCAGCGGCCGGCGCGCAGCCGGGTGGCGTCACCGGCGACCTCGATGCGCTCGCCGATCATCTCAAGCTCGAAAAATTCCATCTCCTCGGCGTCGCCGGTGGCGGCTTCATTGCCTTGGACTACGCCGCGTGGCGCCCGGAGCGTCTGCGCAGCCTCATCGTCGGCGGCTCGACGGGAGCCATTGCCGACAAAGAAGTCGCGGATTTCATCGCGCGCATCGCCATCCCGCATATCAGGGAACAGTCCCCGCACTATCGCGAGATCGGGCCGTCCTATCGCGGCGCCAATCCGGACGGCGTCGCGCGCTGGATCGCGATCGACGAGCATGCGCGCCAGCCGGGCACGTCCTTTCAGCCGCAACTGCGCACGCCGAATACTCTCGCGGAACTCGAAACCATCCTCATCCCGGCGCTGGTCATCGCCGCGGATGCCGATCTGTTGGCGCCGCCGGCTTTGATGCGCATCTGGGCGGCACACCTGAAACATCACGAATGGGCCGTCATCCATGACGCCGGCCATGCCATGGCCTGGGAGCGGCCGGGCACATTCAACGACATCGTTCTCGATTTTCTCAAACGACATTGAAGGCGCAAGGACCGATGCAGAACATCACAATCTATGAGGCGTTGGCGCAAGCCTTCGCTGCGGAAGGCGTCGATACGCATTTCACGCTGATGGGCGACGGCAACATGCATTGGGTTTCCGCTATGCAGAAGCTTCCCGGCATGGCGACGTTCTCGGCGCGTCACGAGCACCGCGCCTGCGCCATGGCGAATGGGCTATCACTCGGCGACCGGCAAAATCGGCGTCGCCTCGGTGACCTGCGGGCCGGGCTTTACCCAGATCATGACCGCGCTGACTACCGCGGCGTGGGCGCTTACGCTATTCACGCCGCATGCTAAAAAGCCAAGTACCAACACCATCTCATAATCCAGGTAGTACGCGCCCATGCCCAAACTTTACGAGGCCCTTGCCGAAGCGGTCCTTGCGGAGGGAGTCGACACGCAGTTCGTCCTGATGGGCGACGGCAACATGCACTGGTCCACCGCCTTCGCCAAACTGCCGGGCGTGCAGAGCGTCCACGTCAGGCACGAGCATGTCGCCGCGGCGGCGGCGACAGCCTACAACGTGGCAACAAACAAGCTGGCTGTCGCCTCGGTCACCTGCGGCCCCGGCTTGACTCAGTTGATGACGGCGCTGCCGGCCGCGGTTCGCGCCCGCCTGCCGATGGTGGTGTTCGCCGGCGAGGCGCCGATCAACTCCAAGTTCTATAACCAGTACATCGACCAGGCGCCCTTCGTGACGGCGACCGGGGCGCGTTACATCGCCGCCCATAGCGTGCCGCGCATGATGGACTACGTGCGCGAGGCCTTTCACATCGCCAAGTACGAGCGGTGTCCGGTGGTGCTGGGCATTCCCTACGACCTGCAAAAGCTCGAATACATGGCCAACCAGCCCTACGAGACCTCGGCGATGTACCAGCCCAAGGTCGGGCGCATGCAACCCGATCCGCAGCTCGTGGCCGAGGTCGTCGAGCGGCTGGCCGCGGCAAAGCGGCCGATCATCTTCGGTGGCCGTGGCGTGCTGTGGTCTGGCGCGAGAGATGCGGTGATCAAGCTTGCCGATCGTTGCGGCGCGTTGCTCTCCAACACGCTGCCCGCGCGCGGTCTTTTCCACGACCATCCGTTCGGGCTAGGCATCGCCGGCAGCTATTTCACCTCGTTGGGCAGAGAGATGTTCGAGTCCGCGGACGTCGTGCTCGCGGTCGGTACGAGCCTGTCCTACTACGTCGGCGGCGGGCACTATTGGGGAAAGACCCTCAAGATTCAGTTGGACGATGCCCCGCGCGGCTTGCGCGATGGGCAAAAGGCCGCCGACATCTACGTCAGATCTGACGCGCTCGCCGGAGTCGAGGCCATCCTTGCCGGCCTCGACAAGAAATTGGGCGTCGGCAAGCCGACGGCGGCGTCGATACGCTCGAAAGAGCTCGCGCATCGCATCGCGACCGAGCCGGCGGACTCGATGCCGTTCGACATCGAACCTGGGGTGCTCGATCCACGCGAGGTGATCCGGGCCATCGACGCGGTCGTTCCAAAGGATTGGGATATCGTCGTCGGCGGCGGCCATCAGGCCTATTTCAATACCCAGATGCGCGGCCGGCCGGCGGAGCGCTACACGACGGTCCGTGAATTCGGCGCGGTCGGCAACGGCCTGTCTTATGCGCTTGGGGTCGCGGCTGCGCGCAGACAGGGCCCCGAGGGCAAGGTCGTGCTGTTCGAAGGCGACGGCGGGCTCCTGTTCCACATCCAGGAACTGGAGACGCTCAAGCGTCAGGGATTTCGTATCCTGATCTGCGCGATGAACGACGGCGGATACGGCTCGGAGTTTCATAAGCTGCGTGCCGACGGCCTCGACGACAGCCTGGCTGTATTCGGCCGGCCCGCGTTTGAAAACATTGCACGCGGCTTCGGCCTGCGCGGCAATGAGATACGCGATGTGTCGGCAATCCCGAAGCTGTTCGCTGACTTCGCCGCGCAGGTCGACAGCGAAATTTGGAACATCCAGATCTCAGATCAGGTCACGGCACCGACGATCCGCCAGACCATTAAACGCGGGCACGGCAATATGTGAGTGTGACTGGGCGACTTCACCTCGTGTGAGGTCCGTCATGAGGTCAACGCTGACAAGACGCAAGACAAAGCGGAGGTGTGGAACATCCACGTCTCCGACAAAGTGGTGAGCCCGAACACGCGGCGCGGCATCGCCGTCGGCTACGGGGTGCGGTAGGCGCGACGGGAAGATTACTGCTCCACCTGGATGTTCGCCGACTTAACGACCTTGCTCCACTTTTCCGTATCGCTGCGGATCAGCGCGGCGAAATCCTTCTGGCCGAGCGCCATCACCGTGAGATATTGATCGGCGCATTGCTTGGCGACCGCCGGATCGTTCAGCACCGCGAGCATCGCTGCGGTCATTTTGTCGACAATCGGTTTTGGCGTTCCGGCCGGCGCGATCAGCCCGACCCATGGCGCCATTTCAAAGCCGGGCACGGTTTCGCCCACCGTCGGCCAATCCGGGAATTGCGCCATGCGCTTCGGCTCGCCGATGCCTAGGACTTTCAGCTTGCCGTCCTTCACGTAAGGATAAAGCGTCGCGACATTGTTGAACTCGACCTGCACTTCGCCGGCGAGAATGCCCATCGCCATCGGGGCGGTGCCTTTATACGGCACGTGCAGCATTTGCACGCCCGTCGCCTGCGAGAACAGCACCATGGCCAGATGGCTGAAATTGCCGATGCCGGCAGAGCCGTAGGCGATGCCGCCCGGCTTTTGCTTCGCCAGCGCAATCAGCTCGGCGATATTATTGGCCGGCAGCGAAGTCGTGGCCGCCACCATGCCGGGCAGACGCACCGCCGACGCCACCGGAACGAAATCCTTGGTCGGATCGTAGGACAGGTTCTTGTAAAGCGACGGATTGACCGTCAGCGGCGTGTCGGGGGTGAAACCGAAGGTATAGCCGTCGGCGTCGGATTGCTTGAGCGCCTGCAAGCCCACTGCGCCATTGGCGCCGGCGCGGTTCTCGACGAAGACCGGCTGGTTTAGCTTTTGCGACAGATGCTCGGCAACAAGCCGCGCGACGAAATCGGTGCCGCCGCCGGCCGGAAACGGAACGATGAACTTGATCTGCTTTTGCGGCCAATCCTGCGCGAGCGACGGCGAAAGCGCGCAACACAACACGGCCAGAACGGCGGCAATTGTCGACAGCACTCTTTTCATCGGCATTTCCTTCCCCGCTGTATTTTTTCAAACCGATTGTAAGCGAGTTGAGCGCCTCGACAAGCCGCCAGGCGAAGAGAATAATGGACAAAACAACCGCCCGCCGAAATTGCGCCAATGGAGGAATTGCCATGACAACCAAAACGACCTCGACCGCCAAATCGCTCGATCCGAAGGCGATGGAAGCCCGCGTCGCCCGTTTCAAAAAACTGCAAACCTACCAGTCGCAAAATCTCGCCACGCAAGGCATTCCGCCCGGCGCGATGGAGAAGATCACCGCGCGCAAAGTCTATCCGGTGATGGCGCCGGCGGATTACCAGGGCCGCAGCGCAGGTGCGCCGGTCAAAGGCCCGCGCGGGCTCATCGTCACCATTGCCGAATGCGAGCCGGGCAACGGCCCGGGCCTGCACCGCCATCTCAATACGGTCGAGAATTTTATGTGCCTTTCCGGTCGCTTCGAGATCGCCTGGGGCGACCACGGCGAGCACAAGCTCGTCCTCGATCCGCTCGATATGATTTCGGTGCCGCTCGGCGAGAACCGCAGCTTCCGCAACGTCTCCGGCGAGACCGGCCGCTTACTCGTCATGATCGTGCCGGAAACCGCTGAGCAGACCGACCCAATTTCCTACGCGCCGTCGCTCGCCAGGGAAATCGAGAACGAGTACGGCAAGGGCGCGCTGGAAGGCCTGCAAAAAGTCGGCTTCAAGTTCGAGGACGAACCGGCAGCGTCATGACGCGGAAGCCAACCGGCTACGCCTGATACGCCGCAAGCGCGCCGCGCAAAAGTTCGCGCGATGGCTCCGAGCCGTCGACCAGCCGCAGCGTGCGCCGCTTGATCTTCCAGCCCGACGCGGTGCGTTTGAGCTCCCAGCGGTTGGTCACCACGCGATGGATGTGGTAGCCGCGCGAAGCGCCGTGATTGGGCACTTCGACCGCCACGCCGGATTTATTCGGCGTCAGGATTTGCAGGTACGAGATAACCACGGCCTCGTCACCGTCGAGCGCGACATGTGGTAACCCGGTAAAGTGCGCGATGCCGCCGGCAATGGCCGCCCGGTGTGCGTCACTTTGCAACAGTGCGCCCAGTGCCTTGTTGCCGGTGGCGCCGGAAAGGCCGGGACCGCGGTCGAACACGCCGTCTTCGGTATAGACCGCTTCGGCATAGGCCGAGGCGCCAGTATCGGCGCTCGGCGGGTGGCTGGCGATGAGATTATAGATTTCGAGCCGATCCTCGATGGCGCGGATGCGCTGTTCGAGCGTTGATTGATTGTTAGCCATCGTTTTCTCCGAATTGTGATTCACGGCGCGCATCGAATACATTATCATCCGTGCAGGGCGATTTTTGCAGCCGATTTTTGCAGCCCTGGGCGGCGCTGAATTTGGCATCCTTGCGTTTTGCGATGAGGGGAAAATTCATGGCAGCCGGCGGCGAATTGGATCGCCGTTCATTGCTCGTTGGCGCAGCCGCCACGGGCGGCGGTTTGGCCCTTGGCTTCGCCATTCCGTTCGGTCGCGACCCTACCATCGCACCGGCGCGCGCCGAGGCCGGCGCACCCGAAGTCACCTGCTGGGTGACGATCGCGCCCGACGAAACGGTGACGATCCGCGTCGCGCGTTCCGAGATGGGGCAGGGCGCGCTGACCGGCCTTGCCATGCTGGTGGCCGAGGAGCTCGAATGCGACTGGGCCAGGGTGCGCACCCAATTGGTGTCCCCCACCGAGAATGCGCTGCGCAACCAGATCTGGGGCGATACCTCAACCGGCGCCAGCCGCTCGATCGCGTCCTCGCAATCTTATCTGCGGCTGGCCGGCGCCACGGCGCGCGAAATGCTGATCGGCGCCGCGGCGGCGCAATGGGATGTGGCGGCGGCACAATGCGTCGCGAAGAACGGCATCATCACGCATAGCCCGAGCGGCCGCAGCGTGAGCTTCGGCGCCGTTGCCGAAGCCGCCGCCAAGATCGATCCACCCGCGAACATCAAAGTGAAATCGCCCCGCGACTGGTCGCTCGCCGGCACGCCGAAGAAGCGCCTCGATGTCTATGACAAGATCACCGCACAGCCGGTCTACGCGATCGACGTGCATCTGCCCGGCATGCTGTACGCCGCGATCGTGCAGTGTCCGGTCTATCAGGGCACGCTGAAGTCGGTCGACGAGAGTTCGATCGCGGCCATGACCGGCGTGCGCGGAATCGTGCGTATGCTGGATGCGGTCGCCGTGGTTGCCGATTCCTGGTGGCAGGCCAAGCGCGCCACAGACACGCTCAAAGTAAACTGGGACGATCACGGCAATAGCGCCGTTTCCAGCGATACGATCAGCGCCTTGGTGCGCAGTGCGCTGGATTCGCCGACCTCGCAAATCGGCCGCGCCTATGGCGACGCCGCGACGGCGCTCGCCGGCGCAACGACGCGGGTCGAAGCCGATTACGCGGTGCCGTTTCTCGCCCACGCCACCATGGAGCCGCAGACCTGCACCGCCCATGTCAAAGCCGACGGCGTCGAGGTCTGGGCACCGACCCAGGATCCATCAACCGCGCTGGTGACCGCTGCCGTCGCCGCCGGCGTGACGAACGACAAAGTCGTCGTGCACCGCATGATGCTCGGCGGCGGGTTCGGCCGGCGCGCGCCGATTCAAGAATATGTGCGTCAGGCGGTCGTCATCGCCAAAGGATTCGACCGCCCGGTCAAGCTCGTCTGGTCGCGCGAACAGGACATCGCGCACGATCTCTACCGGCCCTGCGGCATGGCGCGGCTGGTTGCCGGCCTCGATGCCGGCGGCATGCCGGTGGCCTGGACCATTCGGCTTGCCGGCCCGTCATTCGTCGCGGCCCTGGTGCCGCAATTCGGCGCCAATATCGTCGACCGCTCTTTCATCAGCGGTCTCGGCGATGAGATGCGCTACGACGTGCCGAACTATCTGGTCGATTACACTATCTGCATAACGCCGGTGCCGCTCGGCGTGTGGCGCGCGATCAACTACACGGAAAACGCCTTCTACAAGGAATGCTTCGTCGACGAGATGGCGCATGCCGCCGGAATCGATCCGTATCTCTACCGGCGCAAGCTGTTGGGCAAGAGCCCGAGAAATCTGGCCGTGCTCGACGCCGCGGCGAAACAAGCGGGGTGGGGCACTCCGCTGCCGTCCGGGGTTTTTCGCGGCATCGCGGTCAACGAGGCCTGCGGGAGTTATTGTGCGCAGGTGGTCGAGACCTCCGTCGGCGACGGCGGCGTGCGCGTACACCGCGTGGTCTCGGCGATCGACCCCGGCCATGTGGTCAATCCACTGTCGGTCGAAATGCAGACCCAAGGCGCAGTTATTTACGCGCTGACGGCGGCGCTCTATGGCGAAATCACCATCAAGGACGGCGCTGCCGAGCAATCGAACTTCGACAGTTACGAAATGCTGCGCATGGCCGACGCGCCCAAGGTCGAGACCGTGATCGTGGCGAGCGGCGGCTTCTGGGGCGGCGTCGGCGAGCCGCCGGTGCCACCGCTGGCGCCGGCTTTGTGCAACGCGATCTTCGCCGCCACCGGCAAGCGCATCCGCGAGCTGCCGCTGAAGAACCAGGATCTCGGCAAGGCGATTTAGCCCTCTAGAACCGCGGCGACACTTGGCGCGACAAACACCATTGATGAGCCCGTATCGTCGCTCGACCGCGAAATGGGCCGCGCTTGTGGCCGCGGCTGCGTTCATTCTGCTGCGCCTGTTCGCGCTGGCGCTGGCCGACGAGGGACCGGGCGATTGCCTCGGCATCGATTTTGACCCGCAACATCCGGTCGTGATCGGCAAGGTCACCGCCGCCAATCCGCGCGCCTATTTCGTCAAGAGCGCGACGGACGACGCGGCCTGCCCCGCCGCCACTGTGGAGTGCCAGGACAAGTCCTATTTGATTCCCGGCAATCTGGCGCTGATCGGCAAGACCTTTTTGAACAAGGCCAATGTCGCTTACACCTGCGTGTCCTACGAATCCGCGGACGCCAAAAAGTCGCGCTGGACCAATGGCTGGCTGCCGTCCGCAAGCCTCACGCCGGCCGCGCCGATGGCGGCGCCAAAGCGCACCGACTGGATCGGCGAATGGGTCCATGCCAGCGGCAATATCAGCATCGCCTCGGCCGCGGGCGGCAGCCTCACCATTCAAGGCGAAGCGTTCTATGACGCCGCGCAGGACGTGCATACCGGTGTTATCAGCGCCACGGCAAAGCCGGCGCGCAATCTGCTTGAATTCGCCGACGACGGCAGCACCGCCTTTACCGATCCGAGCGCCGAATGCCTGGTGCGCATGCAGCGGATCGATGCGATTCTGGTCGTCGAAGACAATGGCGGCTGCGGCGGCGCTTTGGTGACATTCACCGGCTTTTATCGGCGGAAGTGACACCCCGCGGCAGCAATGCTCACTGCCGCCCGAACAATTTATCGAGCAGCCAGAAATCGAGCCCGCCCGAATTGCTTTGTTGATTATTCGGCGGCGCATTGGCGACGGGCGCAGACGCCGGCTCAGGCGGCGCCGCATTGAACCAGCCGCCGTCTGCCAATCCGACGAGCGGCGCCGGCGCGATGCCTTGGTGTGCGGTGCGCATGAACCGGCTCCAGATGTCGACCGGAAGTCCGCCGCCGACCGCTTTCTTGGTCGGTGAATTGTCGTCGTTGCCGAGCCAGACGCCGGTGACGAGATGCGAGGTGTACCCGATGAACCAGGCGTCGCGGAAATCCTCGGTGGTGCCGGTCTTGCCGGCGGCCTGCCAGCCGGGAAGATTGGCGCTGCGCGCGGTGCCCGACACCAGCGTCTCGTGCATCATCGTATTCATCATCGCGACGTAGCGCTGGTCGACGATGCGGCCGAGCGGCTCCGCCGAACGGTCGTAGAGCGTGTTGCCATCGGCGGCGCGGATGCGCTCGACGACATGCGGGGTGACGCCGAGGCCGCCATTGGCGAAAGTGGCATAGGCGGAAACGAGTTCGAGCGGAGTGACTTCCGATGTGCCAAGCGCGATCGAGGCATTCGGTTCGAGTTGCGAAGTGATGCCGAGCCGATAGGCGGTGCGCACCACCGCCTCGGGTCCGAGTTCGAGCGTCAATCGCACCGCCACCGTATTGAGCGAATTGGCCAGCGCCTGGGTCAGCGTCACCGGACCGAGATATTGGTGCTCGAAATCTTCCGGCCTCCAGCCTTTGACCGAGATCGGCGCGTCCTCGCGCACGGTGTCCGGCGTGAGCCCGTGTTCGAGCGCGGTGAGATAGACGAAGGGCTTGAAGGAGGAGCCGGGCTGGCGCCGCGCGTCGATGGCGCGATTGAATTGACTGTCGCCGTAATTGCGCCCGCCGACGAGCGCCCGCACCACGCCGTCGGGCGTCATCGCCACCAGCGCACCTTGCGAAATGTTGAGCTTGTCGCCCTTCTGGTTGAGCGTATCAACCAGCGCTTGCTCGGCCGCACTTTGCAGCGACGGATCGATCGTGGTCTCGACCACGATATCCTGATCGAACTGGCCGACCAGATCGTCGACCGCGTCCATCACCCAGTCGGCGACATAATTGACCGAGCCGGCACCGCCGGCCGGCTGCACCGCGCGCGCCGGATGCGCCAGCGCCGCTTTGGCGGCGGCATCGGAAATCATTTTCTGCTCCGCCATGTCGGCGATCACCACCGCAGCGCGGCGCTGCGCGCCGTCTTCATTGTGGCTCGGCGAAAGGCGCGACGGCGATTGCACGAGACCGGCGAGCATGGCGGCTTCCGGCAGCGTCAGTTGCCGCGCCGATTTGCCGAAATAGCGCTGCGAGGCGCCCTCGACGCCATAGGCGCCGGAGCCAAAATAAACTCGATTGAGATAGAGTTCGAGAATCTCCGACTTGGTGAATTTGTGCTCGAGCCAAAGCGCCAGCGCAATTTCCTGCAGCTTGCGCGACACCGTGCGTTCCTGGGTGAGGAACAAATTCTTGGCGAGCTGCTGGGTGATGGTCGAGCCGCCTTCGGAAACGCCGCGATGCAACACGTCGGCGACGCCGGCGCGGAGAATGCCCCACGGATCGATGCCGTGATGCGAGTAGAAGCGGCGGTCCTCGACGGCGACAAACGCGTTGGGAACAAAATCCGGCAATTCGGCAAGCGGCACCGCCGCGCCGCCCATGTCGCCGCGCGTCCCCAGCGTCGCGCCGTTTACGCCAAGGATGAGCACCGACGGCGGGCGTTTGGGAATTTCCAGCGACTGGATCGGCGGCAGATGGATGCCGATCCAGACCAGCGTGCCGATGCCGGCGATCAGCGCCCACAACGCCAGCACCGCGCCCCAATAGATCAGGCGGCCGAAACCGGAGCGGCGTTTGCCACCGCCACGCCGCTTGTGCGGTGGCCGCGGCGTGTCGGCTTCGCGCGATTTGCGGCTGGTTGGGGCGCGCGCCTTGGGCGGGCCACCGATGCGGTCCTGCGGACGCAGGCGAAGATCGAAGCCTTCGGCCTCTTTCCTGCGTCCTTGCCGCCACGCCATGGTCTGTCCCCAGCGCTGAAAGGCGCTGAAAACACGTTAGTTTAGGCGGTTTAAGGGCCGGTTACCTTTCGTCTCTCCCCGCACGCGGGGAGAGGAAGTTCACTCCGCGGCTTCCTTCGCCGGCTTGCCCTCCATCGGTGCCGTGAACAGCGCCAAGAGCGGCCGCTTGATGGCGGCCTGGCGGGCCGGTGTCGCAATCTGCGCGCCGAGGAGGTCGGTCACATAGAACACGTCGACCACGCGCTCGCCGAAGGTCGCGACATGGGCCGAGGCGATATTGAGATTGAGTTTGGACAGCGTCGTGGTCAGCTCATAAAGGAGGCCCGGCCGGTCGAGACCGGTGACCTCGACCACGGTGTAGCGGTTCGACCACTGGTTATTGATGGTGACTTCGGGCTCGATGGCGAAGGCCTTGAGCCGGCCTTTCGGCGGCGCGCGCTTGGCCACCACGTCGGGCAGTTTCAGTTGCCCGCGCACCGCCTTCTCTATGGCGTCGCCGATGCGCGCGGCGCGGCGCGCCTCGTCCTCGTCATGCTCGAACTCGCGCGACACCGCGATGGTGTCGAGCGCGAGCCCGTCGGTCGTGGTGTAGATCTGGGCGTCGACGATGTTGGCGCCGGCAAGCGCACAGGCGCCGGCGATGATCGAGAGCAGCCACGGATGGTCGGGCGCGAATACGGTGAGCTCGGTGACGCCGCGCGCCGCGTCAAAGCCGACGGCGGTCGCCAGCGTCCGGCCGCCGTCCTCGGTCGCGCGCACGAACTGCGCATGCGCGAGCTTGTGCGGCAGATCGACCTTGAGCCAGTAAGCCGGATAGAGCCGATCGACATAAGCATCGAGCACGCGCGCCGGCCAGTCATTGAGCTCGTTGCGAAACTCCTGCACCGCCATCGCCACGCGCTGGGCGCGGTTGACCTCGGAGAAGCCGCCGGTGAGCACCGGTTCGGTCTCGTAATAAAGCGTGCGCAGAAGCTGCGCCTTCCAGCCGTTCCACACGCCGGGACCGACCGCGCGAATGTCGGCGGTGGTGAGGACGGTCAAAAGCTTCATCCGTTCCAGCGACTGCACCACGGCGGCGAAATTCTCGATGGTCTTGCGGTCGGACAGGTCGCGCGATTGCGCCACCGTCGACATCACCAGATGCACTTCGACCAGCCAAGCGAGGAGTTCGGTGTCGGCGGCGTTGAGCCCGAACCGCGGACCGAGCCGGCGGGCGAGCCGCGCGCCGGCCAGCGAATGGTCCTCGACGCGGCCCTTGGCGATATCGTGCAGGAACAGCGCGACGCACAGCATGGTGCGATGCTGCGGCTGGATAGTCTTGATCAATTCGCTCGCCAGCGAAAATTCCGGTTTGCCGCCGCGTTCGATCTCGTTGAGCACGCCGATGCAGCGCAACAGATGCTCGTCCACCGTATAGTGGTGGTACATGTTAAACTGCATCATCGCCACGATGCGGCCGAATGCGTGCACGAAGGCGCCGAGCACGCCGGCCTCGTTCATGCGCCGCAGCACGGTTTCGGCGTCGTGCTTGGAGGTCAGGATTTCGAGGAACAGTCGGTTCGCCTCCTTGTCCTCGCGCACGCTCTTGTCGATGAGCTTGAGCGAGCGGGTCGCGGCGCGCATCGCCTCGGGGTGGATCGCCAGATTGCGCTTCTGCGCGAAATAAAACAGCCGGATCAGATTGACCGGATCGCGCCGGAACACGTCGGCGCGCGCGATATTGATGCGGGTGTTGTCGATGACGAAATCGTCAGTGCCGGACAGCTTTTTCGGGGTCGGCGCCGGACGCAAATGGGCGATGACGCGGCTTAGAACCGGCGCCGGCTTGGCCTGCAGCTCTTCGAGGTCCGAGCACATGATGGCGGTGAGATCGCCGACATGCTTGGCGGTGAGGAAGTAGTGTTTCATGAAGCGCTCGACATCTTTTAAGCCCGGATGCGCGGTGTAACCGAGCCGCACCGCGATATCGCGCTGGATGTCGAACGACAGCCGCTCCTCGGCGCGGCCGGTGAGGAAATGCATGTTGCAGCGGACCGACCACAGGAAGTCCTCGCAACGCCGGAACATCTTGTATTCGTCGCGGTCGAATACGCCGCGCTCGATCAATTCGTCGGGCTCGTGCACGCGGTAGACGTATTTGGCGATCCAGAACAGCGTATGCAGGTCGCGCAAGCCGCCCTTGCCGTCCTTGACGTTGGGCTCGACCAGATAACGCGACTGGCCGGCGCGGCGGTGGCGCTCCTCGCGCTCGGCGAGCTTGGCGGCGACGAATTCCGGCGCGGTGCCCTGCGCCACCTCTTTGTCGAACCGCTTCGTCAGCTCGTTGAAGAGCTTGACGTCGCCGAACAGATAGCGTGCTTCGAGAAGCGCGGTGCGGATGGTCATGTCGGCCTTGGCCTGTCGGATGCATTCATCCACCGAACGCGTGGCGTGGCCGACTTTCAGTCCCATGTCCCACAGGCAGTACAGCAGCGCCTCGGCGATCGACTTGCCCCAGGCGGTCTGTTTGTACGGAAGGAGAAAAAGCAGATCGATGTCGGAACCCGGCGCCAACAGGCCGCGGCCGTAGCCGCCGGTCGCGACCACCGCCATATGTTCGGCCTCCGACGGCACCTGCGGCGGGTAGAGCTCGGTGGCGGCGAAGTCGAACAGGATGCGGATGATCTCGTCCTGGGTCTGCGACAGCCGCTCGGCGCAGCGCCGGCCGTGACGGTCCTTGAGCAGCAAGGCCTCGGCGCGCGCGCGGGCCTGCATCAGCGCCGCTTTCAGGCGCTGTGCGACCGCGGTGCGCAATTCGCGCTCGCGCCCGGCATGGCTTTTGGCGAGCGCTTCGAGATCGTCTCTGATCGCCGCCGGATCGATCAGTTCATCGGCGGCGCGGACGGATCGTTGGCTGTCGAGCATCGTCGCTACGCATAGCGGAGGGATTGCGCACTGTCATCGTGCGCCGCGGCGCGCCGGCGCGAAACGGGATAAGAGTGGTCTAACTTCGCGTAGCACGATTATTCCATTTCGGCAGCGATATATGGCATTTATTTCCAATTGACGCTCGCCTTTAGCTCTCCTAAAGAATAAAATTAGTGCATGACGGGCTAACGGCGACGTTGCCCGATCGGGAGGATGAGTGATGCTTTCACGCCGCGGCTTTCTGGGAAGTGCAATTGGCGCGGGCGTCGCGCCCTTCGGCTTGACGCGCGCCTGCTGGGCCGCCGACAAGCCATCGGAAATCGTGGTCGACTGGGCCACCTATAATCCGGTCTCCATGGTGCTCAAGGACAAGGGCTTTCTTGAAAGCGAATTCGCCAAGGACGGCATCGGCATCCGCTGGGTGCAGTCGCTCGGCTCCAACAAGGCGCTCGAATTTCTAAACGCCGGCTCGATTAACTTCGGCTCGACCGCAGGATCGGCGGCGCTGCTCGGCCGGATCAACGGCAATCCGGTCAAGTCGATCTACGTCTATTCCCGTCCCGAATGGACCGCCTTGGTGACGCGCAAGGATACCGCGATCAACAAGATCGAGGACCTCAAGGGCAAACGCGTCGCGGTGACGCGCGGCACCGATCCGCATATTTTCCTGGTGCGCGCGCTGCTCTCGGCCGGCATGTCCGAAAAAGACATCAGCGAAGTTTTGCTGCAGCACCCCGACGGCAAGACTGCGCTCATTCGCGGCGACGTCGACGCCTGGGCCGGTCTCGATCCGATGATGGCGGCGGCGCAGGTCGAGGACGGCGCGCGGCTGTTCTATCGCAACAAGGCGGCCAACACCTACGGCATCCTCAATTCGAGCGAGGATTTCCTCAGCAAATATCCTGATCTCGCAAAGCGCGTGCTCGCGGTCTACGAACAGGCGCGCAAATATTGCCTCGCCAATTACGATGTCGAGAAAAATACCTTCATGGCCGTAACCAAGCTGCCCGGCGATGTCGTCGACATCCAGCTCAAGGAGCGCACCGACCTGACTTTCAATCGCATCTGGCCGGAGCAGCGCGACACCATCCTGCAAGCCGGTCTGGCGTTGCAGCAGGCCGGTGTGATCGCGGCCAATGTCGACGTCAAGAAAGCGCTGGACGATCTGGTCGACGACCGCTTCGTCGCCGCCTAGCGGCGCGGTCGCGCGCGGTCGGACCTCATTGCATTTGCGGATGCCATTATGTCTGCTGTCGGCATGACCGTTGTTGCCGAACGCGCTCCGCCGCAGGTGCGGGCTCCGCGAAACCGCTGGACGCGACTGACGCGGCCGGCGCTGGGGCTTGTCTTGCCGGTCACGCTGGCCGTGGCCTGGGAGTTCATCGTGCGGATGGGCTGGGCCAGCGGGCGGCTGGCGCCGCCGCCGTCCGTCGTCTTCGCGACCTTCGTCGATCTCGCCCGCACCGGCGAATTGCAGCGCGATACGCTCGTCACACTGGAACGCGTTGCCGCCGGTTTTGGCATCGGCGTCTTGGTCGCGACCATCCTCGGCGCTGCCGCCGGCTATTCGCCTCTGGTGCGGCGTCTGCTCGATCCGAGCCTGCAGGCTTTGCGCGCCATTCCCTCGATCGCCTGGATACCTCTGTTCATCCTCTGGCTCGGGATTTTCGAAGCGTCGAAAGTGACGCTGATCGCGGTCGGCGTGTTCTTTCCGGTCTATCTCGGCCTGATGGGCGCGATCCAATCGGTCGATCGCAAGCTGGTCGAAGTCGGGCGCGCGTTCCGGCTGTCGGATGTCGAAATGGTGCGGCGGATTTTGTTGCCGGCGGTGCTGCCGGCCTATGTGATTTCGCTGCGTTCGGGGCTTGGGCTCGGCTGGATGTTCGTCGTCGCCGCCGAGCTGATGGGCGCGTCCGAAGGTCTCGGTTATCTGTTGATCGACGGCCAGCAGCTCGGGAAACCGGCCGAAATCGTCGCCGCTATCGTCGCCTTCGCCATCGTCGGCAAAGCGACGGATTGGCTGATCGTGCTTGCCGCCGCGCCATTCCTGCGCTGGGAAGATGTGGTGCGTCAGGATTAATCCATGCTTGTGCTCGAACGCATCGGCAAGACTTATCCTAATGGCGTGCATGCGCTCGCCGGCGTCTCGCTCGACGTCGCGCTTGGCGAAATCGTTGCCGTGATCGGCGGCTCGGGCTCCGGCAAATCGACGCTGCTGCGCGCCATCAGTGGGCTCGATGCGGCGAGCGAAGGCTCGATCGTGCTCGACGGCGAGGCGATCACGGCGCCGCACAGCAAGATCGGCATCATCTTTCAGGAGCCGCGGCTGTTGCCCTGGCTGAAAGTCGCCGACAATGTCGGCTTCGGGCTTGGCGACCGGCCGCGGAGCGAACGCGCCCAGCGCGTCGCCGCCGCGCTCAAACGTGTGGGCTTGGCCGACAAGGCCGCAATGTGGCCGCGCGAACTTTCCGGCGGCCAGGCGCAGCGCGTCGCTATCGCGCGCGCGCTGGTGCCGCGGCCGGAAGTGTTGTTGCTGGACGAACCGTTCTCGGCGCTCGATGCCTTCACCCGCGCCGATTTGCAGGATCATCTGCTCGATCTGTGGGCCGACGCCAAGCCGACCCTGATCCTGGTGACCCACGACGTCGACGAGGCGATCGTGCTCGCCGACCGCGTCATGGTGCTGCGCCCGCGTCCCGGCCGCATCGCCGACGAGATCGAAGTCGACCTGCCGCGGCCGCGCGACCGGCAGTCCGCCGCCTTCGACTTCGTCAAGCGCCGCGTGCTGGCAGCGCTTGACCTCTCGCTCAACCGCGCCACGACAGGCGCTGAGGACGAGCCCAAGGCTGAAGCCGGTGCGGCGCTATGGTGGTGAGGTTTGTCTCATTCGGCTGTCGGCCGACTGGCGAAGCGAGTACACTCCGTGCGGGCGACGGAGGAGACCATGCAGAGGTTCATCATTGAACGCGATATTCCAAATATCGGCGCTGCCGATGCCATCTTTCTTCGGAACACGGCAAAGCGATCGAATGAAACGCTGATCCAAATGGGCGGCTCCATCCAGTGGGTGGAAAGCTTCATTTCGGGCGATAAGATATTTTGCATCTATCTCGCGACGAATGAAGATCTCATTCGTAAGCACTCCGAAATGAGCGGAATTCCCGCGACACGGATTTATAAAGTCCACAACAGGATCGATCCGACATTGGCGACCTCGCTCGTTGGCACGATCCCGATTGGGCACACCCCTTAGCCGGCAGACGAATCCTCATCACCGGGCTTGTCCCGATGATCTCGATTCGTTAGGCACGGCCTACCAACATCGGAGCAAGCAATCATGGATGCCGCCGGGCTGCGCGCGCTGCAGGCGCCGATCAAGGAGCGCTACAAGGCCGATGCCAAGTCGGGCTTCATCACGCTAAAGGCCAAAGGCACGCTCGACGACAGCAACATCGCCTGCAAGGTCGAGACCGGCCGCGCGCTGGCGGTCGCCGGCCTGCACCCCGCTACCGGCGGCTCCGGGATGGAATTGTGCTCCGGCGACATGCTGCTTGAGGCTCTGGTCGCCTGCGCCGGCGTGACGCTCAAGGCGGTGGCGACCGCACTCGATATTCCATTGCGATCCGGCGCGGTATCCGCCGAAGGCGATCTCGATTTCCGCGGCACGCTTGGCGTCGCCAAAGAGGCGCCGGTTGGTTTCGCGCAGATCCGGCTCGCCTTCGACCTCGACACCGACGCGCCGCAAGACAAGCTCGACCAACTCCTCAAACTCACCGAACGCTATTGCGTCGTCTATCAGACGATCCGCAGCGGCCCGCCGGTCGCGATCAGCCTGAAACGGAAGTGATAACCCTCTCCCCGCGTGCGGGGAGAGGGTAGGGTGAGGGGGCCTATCCGCCGGGCTCAGAATCGCGGAGAGGCCCCCTCACCCTCGTTCGCTTCGCTCACATAGCCGATCCTTCGGATCGGCGTTCTTTGGTTCAACAACGGCGTCCGGAGGACGCCTACGCTCTCCCCGCGCGGCGGGGAGAGGTGCAATCAAATTCTCGACGCATGCCATGATCTCCCCTGACCTCATCTTCTGGTACGAGCTCCTCCTGAAAATGGCGCTGACGGCGACCGTCGTCGTCATTACGTCGATCGTGGTCGAGCGCTCGGGGCCGTTCATCGGCGCGCTGATCGCCGCGCTGCCGACCGCGGCCGGCGCGGCCTATGCCATTCTCGCCATCGAGCACCCGCCGAGCTTCATCGCCGCGAGCGCCGTCGGCAGCACTGCTACCGGCGCCGCGGTGTCGATATTTGCGCTTGTCTACACCGTGCTGGCGCAGCGCCACGGTCTTTTTGTCAGTCTCGGCGTGGCGCTTGCGGTGTGGTTTGCGATCGCCGTGTTGTTGCGCCTGGTCGCCTGGACGCCGCTGACTGCTGTCGTCCTCAATGTCGTGGTGTTCGCCGTCACCATTCCGCTGAGCTGGCGTTATCGCGCGTCCGGACCACTGCGGACATTCCTGCGCACGCCGTTTGACATTCCGTTGCGCGCGCTCGCCGCCGCAATCGTGGTCGCGGTGGTGACCACGGCAAGCCACAGCATCGGCTCGTTCGCGTCGGGCGTGTTCGCGCTGTTTCCGATCATCTTTTGCAGCTCCATCGTCATTCTGCATCCGCGCGTCGGCGGCAAGGCGACCGCCAGCATGGCGGCGCATGCGCAGGTCGCCTTTATCGGGCTGGCTGCCGGCTTTCTTGCCGTACATTATCTCGCCGAACCGGTGGGTTCGTGGTGGGCGCTGGTGATCGGGCTTGCCGTGTGCATCGGCTGGAGCGGAATACTTTGGCTCATTCGCGTCACCGCCATGCGGCGCGCTTCACCGAAAATGCAGTAGGCGCGGCGCTTCAGCCGAGATAGCCGACCACGACATAGGCCGTGTCCTCGTGCGTGAATTCGGCAAGCTCGCGCAGGCCCATCTTGGCGTGCACCGTGATCGACACGGTATTGTCGGCCCTGATGAACGTGAAGCCTTCGCGTCCCGGTAACCGCGCCCGCAGCGCCTCGAACATCGCGAGCGCCACGCCGCGCCCGCGGTGGCTTTGCGCGACGCAGATCGGCCCGTAGATGTAGGAATCCGGCGCGCCGGGATAGACCCGCAGCATCGCTGCACGATGGGCACATGGGCTTGTGCCTTAACCGGCGTGACGATGACGTAACCGATGATGTGCCCTGCGCTGCGCGCGATCACGATCGGCATCGCGGGGATGGCCGTCTCGAACCATTCGCGGGGGAATCGCACCGAAAGCGCGCCGCCATTGCTGCGCAGGTTGCTCTCCTGCAAATCGGCAATGCCCTGGGCGTCCCGTTGCGTTGCGAGCGCAATATCGTAGTCAGAACCGATCATGACGGCCTTCGCTACGATTCCTTTTTCGCAAGCTGCGCCTTGAGCGCGTAGAGCGCTTCGAGCGCGTCGCGCGGCGACATTTCGTCGGGATGCAGCGCGGCGAGCGCCTCGACCACCGCGTGGAGCGCGGCGTCGCGTTGCGAGGAGGGCGCCGGACGCGCGGTGGCGAACAGCGGCAGATCGTCGATTAGCCGGCGCGCCGGCGAGGTGCGGTCCTCGGCTTCGATTTGCGCCAGCACCAGTTTGGCGCGTTCGATCACGCTTGGCGGCAGGCCGGCGAGCTTGGCGACCGCAATGCCGTAGGACCGGTCCGCCGCGCCGGCAATGACTTCATGCAGGAACACGACGTCGCCCTGCCATTCCTTCACCCGCATGGTGGCGTTGTGCAGCCGCGACAGTTTTGCTGCGAGCGCAGTCATTTCGTGGAAATGCGTGGCAAACAAAGTGCGGCAGCGATTGCTCTGGTGCAGATGCTCGATGGTCGCCCAGGCGATCGACAGCCCGTCGAAGGTCGCCGTGCCGCGGCCGATCTCGTCCAGGATAACCAGCGCCCGTTCGCCGGCCTGGTTGAGGATCGCGGCGGTCTCGACCATCTCGACCATGAAGGTCGAGTGGCCGCGCGCCAGATCGTCGGCGGCGCCGACGCGCGAGAACAGCCGGTCGACCACGCCGATATGGGCGGCGCGCGCCGGCACGAAGCTGCCCATTTGGGCCAACACGGCGATCAGCGCGTTCTGGCGCAGAAATGTCGATTTGCCCGCCATATTCGGCCCGGTGACGAGCCAGATTCGTCCAGCCGAAAGATCGCAATCGTTGGCGACGAACGGCCCACCGCTTACTTGCAGCGCCTGCTCGACCACCGGATGGCGGCCGCCTTGGATGGCGAAGGCAAGACTGTTGTCGACGTCAGGGCGGACATAGTCGCGCTCGACGGCAAGCGCTGCGAGCGCGGTTGCGACATCGATCATGGCCAAAGCGCCCGCCGCGTCCTTGATCGCCACGCTTGCTGAAGCGACCGTCGCGGCGAGACGATCGAAAATCGCAAGCTCCAGCGCCAGCGCGCGGTCGGCGGCATTGGCGATCTTGGCTTCGAGTTCGCCAAGCTCGGTGGTGGTGAAGCGCACCTGTCCGGCGGTGGTCTGGCGATGGATGAAAGTGGCGTTGAGCGGCGCGCTCATCAGCTTGTCGCCGTGCTGCGCCGAGACGTCGACGAAATAGCCGAGCACATTGTTGTGCCGAATTTTCAGCGACCGGATACCGGTCGTCTCGACGTAGCGCACTTGCAGCGCGGCGACGACGCGGCGGGATTCATCGCGCAAAGCGCGCGCTTCGTCGAGCGCCGCCTCGTAGCCGGCGCGCACAAAGCCGCCGTCGCGGCGGAACGCCGGCAATTCATCGGCGAGCGCGCGGCCAAGCTCGGCGGCAATGTCCGGATTGGGGCGGCGCAGCGCCGCGATGGCGTGGGCGATATCGCGCGGCACGTCGGTCAAGGCCGAAAGCCTTGCGGAAAATTCCGCCGCCGCGAAAATGCCGTCGCGGATCGCGGCAAGGTCGCGCGGGCCGCCGCGGCCGACGACGATGCGGGTCAGCGCGCGGGCGAGATCTGGCACCGCGCGTAGCTGCGTGCGCAGATCGTTGCGCGCGGCGTGGTCACTGACGAAAGTGGCGACCGTATCGAGCCGGTGCGCGATTTCGGCGGGATCGGTCAACGGTGCGGCGAGCCGCTGCGCCAACAGCCGCGAGCCGGCCGCGGTTACTGTGCGGTCGATGGCGGCAAGGAGCGAGCCGCGCCGCTCGCCGGCAAGCGTGCGGACGAGTTCGAGATTGCTCCGCGTCGACTGGTCGATGGCAAGCGTCGCGCCGGCCGCTTCGCGCGCCGGCACCGACAGCGGCGGGCGTTTGCCGATTTGCGTGCGTTCGACATAGGTGACCGCCGCCGCCGCCGCTGTCAGTTCGAGGCGCGAAAACGCGCCGAACGAGGCCGTGGTCGCGATGCCGAAGAACGCAGCGAGCCGCCGTTCCGCCGTCGCGCCATCGAATACGTCGCGAGGAAGCGGCATCAGCGCCGGCATCGTGCTTAGCGTAGGGGCGATCTCGGCATCGGCGTAGAGGGCGTCGGAGACGATGATCTCACCCGGCTCGATGCGGGCGATTTCGGCAGAAAGCGAAGCGCGTTCGCATTCGGCGACGCGAAATTCGCCGGTCGATATATCGATCCAGGCCAAAGCAAAGCGATCCTCGCCGGACGAGGGGCGGGCGCGAGCGAGCGCCAGGAGATAATTGTTGCGCTTGGCATCAAGCAGCGAATCTTCGGTCAGCGTGCCGGGCGTGACCAGCCGGATGACGTCGCGACGCACCACGCTCTTGGCGCCGCGCTTTTTTGCCTCCGCGGGGTCTTCGAGCTGTTCGCAGACGGCGACACGGTGGCCGAGTGCGATCAGCCGGTGCAGATATTCGTCGGCGCGCTCGATCGGCACGCCGCACATCGGGATATCATGGCCCTGGTGCTTGCCGCGCTTGGTCAGCACGATGCCCAGCGCACGCGAGGCGACTTCGGCGTCGTCGAAGAACAATTCGTAGAAGTCGCCCATCCGGTAGAACAGCAGGCAATCCGGATTGGCCGCTTTGATCTCGATATATTGCTCCATCATGGGTGTTACGCGCCCGACTTCGTCGGACGCTTTGGGAGTGACCCGCGCGACTTCGGGCACAGCGCCATGCGGCGGAACAGGCGCTTCGCCCTCCGGCAATTGCGGATCGACCTGGACAGCCTGGATTGGCATGGCGACTAAACTAAAGGCTTCGTCAGCCGCGCGATACGTCTTCGAGGATCATGTCGGAGGCCTTTTCCCCAACCATGATCGCCGGAACATTGGTGTTGCCCGAGGGTAACGTCGGCATGATCGAGCAATCGGCCACCCACAGGCCGTCGATGCCTTTGACATGCAGCCGCGGATCGACCACCGCCGCGTCGTCGGCGCCCATCCGGCAGGTGCCGACCGGATGGAATATGGTCGCGCCGTTCTTGCGTGCGAAGCCAAGCAGGTCGGCGTCGGTGACATAGTCCGGGCCGGGCGAGACTTCGGCGGCGACATAGCCGGACAGCGGCGCCGTTGCGGCGAGCTTGCGGGCGAAGCTGATGGCGGCCATGGTGCAGCGCCGGTCGGTCTCGGTGGCGAGATAATTGGACTTTATCTTCGGCGGCGCGAACGGATCGGCCGAAGCAAGCCCGATCGAGCCGGTGCTCTCGGGCCGCAACTGGCAGACCGAAAAAGTAAATCCGGAGAAATCGTGCACCTTGCCGCCGGCCATGTCGGCGGACAGCGTCGCGACATGAAACTGGATATCGGGCGTTTGCGATTCCGGCAGCACGCGCGTGAACAGCCCGCCCTGATTGATGCCGGTCGCCAGCGGCCCGGTGCGGTGCAGCAGCCATTCAAGGCCCATGCCGATGCGGCCGGAAATCGAATTCAGCGCGTCGTTGGTCGTGATCGGCTTGGTGCAGCGAAAAATCAGGCGAACCTGGAGATGGTCCTGCAAGTTCGCCCCGACGGCTTTGCGATCGAGCAGGACGGGAATGTTCTGCGCGCGCAGCTCTTCGCCCGGTCCGATGCCGGACAGCATCAGCAGTTGCGGCGACTGCACCGCGCCGGCCGCAACCACGACGCCGTGCCGCGCGCGCAATTCGCGAAGCTCGGAGCCGATGCGGCACATGACGCCGCCGGCGCGGCGTTGGTCGATGACAATGCGCGTGACCTGCGCATCGGTGATGACCGAGAGATTGTTGCGCCGCTCGGTGGGCCGCAGATAGGCGTCGGCGGAACTCACGCGCCAGCCGTTGCGCGTGGTCAACTGGTAATAGCCGACGCCTTCTTGGCTTAAACCGTTAAAGTCGGAGGTGCGCGGCACGCCGCATTTCTCCGCAGCCGCAATCAAGGCCTCGATCAGTTCGTGCTTCGAGGTAATGCTGCTGACGCGCAGCGGGCCGCCGCTGCCGTGGAGTTGATTGTCGCCAAGCTCGGGATTGCTCTCCAGCTTGATGAAATAGGGCAGCACATCGTTCCAGCCCCAGCCCAGATTGCCGAGGTCGCGCCAGTGATTGTAATCGGTCGGTTGCCCGCGCACCACGATAAGACCGTTGATCGAGCTCGAACCGCCGAGCACGCGGCCGCGCGGCCAATAGATTTCCCGTCCGTCCATATTGGGATCCGGCTCGGTGTAGAACTTCCAATTGAGTTTTTCGTCCCACATCGTCTTGCCGTAGCCGATCGGCAGATGAACCCACAGGCTCCTGTCACGCGGGCCGGCTTCGAGCAGCGCGACGCGATGGCGGCCATTTGCGGAAAGCCGATTGGCAAGCACGCAGCCGGCGGAACCCGCGCCCACCACGATAAAATCGAACGCGTCGTCCGACATCGCCAATCCCGACATTGGTCCCCAAATCTTGCGGCCGAAGTCTTATCCCGCCCGGCGCTCGATCGGGACATAGGAGCGTGCATCCGGGCCGCTATAGAGCGTGAGCGGCCGGATCAGGATGTTGTTGTCCATTTGCTCGAGCGCCTGCACGGTCCAGCCGGGCACGCGGCCGATGGCGAAAATCGGCACGAACAGATCGCGCTTGATGCCGAGCAGGTGGTAGACCACGCCGGAATAGAAATCGACGTTGACGTTGACGCCGTGGCGCGCATAAGGCGCCATCGCCGCCACCACCGCCTGCAAAATCTCGTACCAGCGCGGCTGTCCCATTTCTTTCGACAGCCGCTCGACGCCGGCACGCATGTGGCGCGCGCGCGGATCCTCGGCGCGATAGACGCGATGGCCGAAGCCGGTCACCGCTTCGCCGGCTTTGCGCTTGTCGCGGACATAATCCGCCGCGCGCGCCGGATCGCCGATCTCCTCGGCCATTTTCATCACGTCCTCGGCGGCGCCGCCGTGGGCGGGGCCCGACAGAGCGGCGATCGCCGCGGTGACGGCGGCGTGCAGATTAGCCTCGGTGCCGATAACCACGCGCGCGGTGAACGACGAGGCATTGGAGCCGTGCTCGGCATGCAGCACGAGATCGCGATCGATCAGTTGCGACGCATCGGCGCTCGGCTTCTCGCCCTTGAGCATCCAAAGAAGATTGGCGGCATGCGACAGTGCCCTGTCCGCGGCGACCGGATCGCGCCCGTCGCGCAATCGCGCATGCGCGGCGACGATCATCGGCGCTTGCGAGGTCAGGCGGATGCCCTTGCGGATCACGGCGTCGTGCGAATTGTCGGCGGTATCTGGATCGAAAGCGGCGAGCGCGGAGGCGGCGGTGCGCAACACATCCATCGGATGCGCCTGCTTGATGGTGGCGATGATGTCGAGGATCGGCGGCGGCAATTCGCGTGCGGCCTTCAATTGACCGTCGAATGTTGCGAACTGTGCTTTCGTCGGCAGCTCGCCGTGCAGGAGGAGCCACGCAGTTTCTTCGAAACTCGAATGCTCGGCGAGGTCGTGGATCGAATAGCCGCGATAGCGCAATTCGCCGATGCGCCCGTCGATGAAGGTGCACGGCGAACGGTCGAAATAGACGCCCTTCAAGCCGCGGTGTATCTTGATCGGTTCGTTTGTTTCAGTCATTTATGGCCTCACTCGGATCGTATTTGTCGTTGAGCTCAACATGAATCCCGTCGAACGCTGTGTCGATACCGCACGGCGTCGTCATTTCAAGATCGTTCTGCCGGAAGGCGATGACATTCGCGTGCTCGCCGCCGCGCGCAGTCTCATTGATCGGGAAATCGCTCATCCGATCGTGCTCGGCGCGCCGGACGCCGTCGCCAAAGCCGCAAGCGGCGCCGGTATCGACATTCGCGGTGTGGAGTTGATCGATCCGCGCAGCGATGCGCGCACGCGAGACTACGGCGAGGCTTGCGCCGGCACGCGCGAAGGCATGACGCCGGCCATGGGTATTCGGCTTGTGGGCAAGCCGCTTTATTTCGCCGGCATGATGGTGCGCCAGGGCGACGCGCAAGCCATGGTCGCCGGCGCCGCCCATCCGACGCGCCGCGTCATTGAGGCGGGTCTGATGACCGTCGGGCTTGCTCCCGGAATTACTCTGCCGTCGAGCTACTTTCTCATGGTCGCGCCAAATTTCCTCGGCGCCGGGCCGCGCTCGTTCGTATTCGCCGATTGCGCCGTCAATGCCGACCCGAGCGCCGAGGAGCTCGCCGCGATCGCGCTTGCTTCCGCACGCAGTGCCGAAAACCTGCTCGGCGAGCCGCCGCGCGTCGCGCTGTTGTCGTTCTCGACCAGGGGCAGCGCGCAGCACGCCCGGGTCGACAAGGTCCGGCGCGCGGTCGCGATGTTGCGCGAACGGGAGCCCGCTCTGGCGGTGGACGGCGAACTGCAAGCCGACGCGGCTCTGGTGCCGGAAGTCGCGGCGAAGAAAGTCAAAGACCCGAGCGCAGTTGCCGGCCGCGCCAATGTGCTGATCTTCCCCGACCTCGATGCCGGCAATATCGCCTACAAGCTCGTGCAGTGGATGGGCGGCGCGCAAGCGTTCGGTCCATTCCTGCAAGGCTTTGCCAAGCCGATCAGCGATCTGTCGCGCGGCGCCAGCACCGACGACATCGTCACCACTTGCGCCGTGGTGCTGACGACGGCGTGACGGCATTGTTTGAATGCGGGCCATGATCACGTCGTCAACAGGCCGCCGTCGACCGGAATGACCGTTCCGGTGATGAAGTTTGCGCGGTCGGAGGCGAGGAACGTCACCAGGTCGGCAATGTCGGCGGTGGTGGCAAAACGGCCGAGTGGAATGCGCGGCAATATGCGTTGCCGTGCCTCGTCGGTGAGCGCGGCATGCGTCATCGCGGTATCGAGGATCGATGGCGCCACGGCGTTGACGGTGATGCCGTTCGGCCCGAGCTCGCGGGCTAGTCCCATGGTCAGCGCCACGACGCCGGCTTTGCTGGCGCCGTAAAGCGTATTGCCGACCGAGCCGCCGCCGCGCATCGCCGATACCGAAGCGATATTGATGATGCGGCCGCGTCGCGTCGCAACCATTTTCGGCACCGCCACTTTCACGCAATGCACCACGCCGTCGAGATTGACCCGCGCGATGCGCTGAAATTCGCCCGCCGGCAAATCGGTAACGAGGCCGGTCGACAGCAGCCCCGCGGCATTGACCAGAATGTCGATAGGGCTAATGCCGGCGAAGGCAGCTTCCACGGCGGCGGCGTCCGCTACGTCGACGACGACCGGACGGGCGGATAGCCCGGCGCGCACGATGTCGGAAGCCACACGGCCCGCAGCGGCACCGTCGCGATCGGCGACGCAGACCATGCAGCCCTCGGCCGCCAGTGCCCGTGCGATCGCTTCGCCGATGCCGGCGCCCCCGCCGGTGACGAAAGCGACGCGATCTTTAAGATCGAGATCCATGGTGATCGCGTCGCATTTCGCTTGCCTGCACCTCAGTCGCCCAGCAGCGCGGCGACTTTTTCGTCGACCGAGATGTCGCTCTTATGCCGATCGGTCATGGCGTAGACCGACAGCGCGCTGACGGCGCTGACGAACAGGATGTAGAGGCAGATCAGCCACGGCTGGCCGCCGTTCAACGCCAACAGCGCCGTGGCGATGATCGGCGTCAGTCCGCTCGCGAAAATCCCCGAGAATTGGTAGACGAACGAAATGCCGGTATAGCGCATCCGCGTGTCGAACAGTTCGGAGAACAGCGCCGCCTGCGGTCCATAGACCGCCGGATAGATGAACGCGAACGGCACCGTGATCGCGATCGTCGCCAACAGCGTCGATCCCTGACCCATCAGCCAGAACGCCGGGAACGACAGCACACCGATCAGAAGTCCGGCAGTGCCAAACATCTTGCGGCGTCCGATGCGATCCGACAGCCGGCCGCAGATCGGCAGCATGACGATCATGATGGCGGACGCGATCATCACCGCGGACAGAGCAGACTGCCGCGGCATTTTCAGCGTGTTGGCGAGATAGCCGATGATGAACACGCCGTAGGTGTTGAAGGTCACGCCCTCGATGTAGCGCGCGCCGAGGCCGAGAATCGTATTCTTGGTATGGGTGCGGAACAGTTCGAAGAACGGCACCGGCACGATGCGCTTTTCCTGCTGTGCTTTGGCGAAGACCGGCGTCTCCAGGATCTTCAGCCGGATGTAGACGCCGATGACGACGAGCACGATGCTGAGCAGGAAGGCGATGCGCCAGCCCCAGGCGAAGAAGTCGTCATTGTTCATGAACGACAGCGCGTTGACGACGCCGGCGCTGATTAGGAGGCCCGCCGGCACGCCGATCTGCGGCCAGCTGCCGTAGAAGCCGCGCTGGCCGCCCGGCGAATGTTCGACCGCCATCAGCACGGCGCCGCCCCATTCACCACCGATGCCGATGCCCTGGAAGATGCGCAGCGCCAATAGCAATAGCGGCGCCCACATGCCGGCACTGGCATAGGTCGGCAGGAACCCGATCAGGAAGGTAGCGATGCCCATGATCAGGACGGTGAGAATGAGCACGGTCTTGCGGCCGATGCGATCGCCGTAATGGCCGAAGATGATGCCGCCGATCGGCCGCGACAGGAAACCGACAAAGAACGTGCCATAGGCCAACAATGTCGAAATCAGGATATCGGCATTGGGGAAAAACAGCTTGTTGAGCACAAGCGGCGTCATCACGCCGTAGAGAAAGAAATCGTACCATTCGATCGTCGTGCCGATCGCGCTTGCGAACGCGATGGTGCCGATCGACGTCGTTACGCCGTCGCCTGTTTTGCTTACTTGTTGCATTGTCCTCTCCCCTTCTTAGTTGCTGACCGGCACGCTCATGCCGCCGGTAATCCCAATAAATTGCGCGCTTCGGCGCACGTCGCGGTGTGTCGCCCGTATTCGCCGGTGAGTCCGGCGAGCCGCGCCACCAGTTCCGCATTGCTGCGGGCGAGGCGGTCTTTGTCGAACTTGATATTGTCCTCGAGCCCGGTGCGGACATGGCCGCCGAGTTCGAGGCACCAGAGATTGACTTCGAGCTGATGCCGCCCGATGCCGGCGGCCGACCAGGTCGCGTCCGGCATGATCTCTTTGAGCTCGCCAACCAGAAATTCCAGCAATTTGCGCCGCGCCGGCAGCGCATTGGGGATGCCCATGACGAACTGGACTTGGCACGGCCGTTTGAGCAAGCCGCGGTCGGCGAGCACCTTGGCGTTGTAGAGCATGGCGACGTCGAACACCTCGATCTCCGGCTTGACGTCGTATTGCAGCATGGCGCGGGCGAGATCTTCGACGAGCTTGGGCGGGTTTTCGTAGATCTGCGCCGGAAAATTCACCGAGCCGGTGGCGAGCGAGGCCATGTGCGGGCGCAAGCTCAGCATCCGCCCGCGCTCGCTCTGCTCGCGGCCGCGGCCGCCGGTGGAGAACTGGATGATCATGCCGGGGCAATGTTTGGCGACACCTTCGCCGACTTGCGCGAACAAAGCCGGGTCCGAGCTCGGCGACTCGTCGGCATTGCGCACGTGGATATGCGCCACCGACGCGCCGGCCTCGTATGCCTCATGCGTCGATTCGATCTGCTCGCTCGGTGTCACCGGAACCGCGGGCGTATCGGCCTTGCGCGGAATGGCGCCGGTAATGGCGACGGTGATGATGGCGGGCGCAGTCATGCTTGTGTCGATTCAGGACGCTTGACGAGATGAAACGAGCGAATGCTTGGCCGCAGCGCAATTTCCTTGAGCAGCGTCACGATCGGTGTTCCCGACAGCGGATAGTCGGTCTTGATCGGACCGGCCGCCTTGAGCGCTTTGTATTGGCCATCGGAATAGAACGCGGCGAGAAGGAGGTCGTCGTCAGACGCGAACGGCCCGCGCTCGCGACGCACGCGCGGGATGCCGGGTTCGAGGAGATCGCCCGGCCGCGCCGTGGTCGGCGCCGCGCCGCGGGCGATACGGTCGAACAGATTGGGGTCGATGGGCCCGGCGATTTCGCCGTAATAGCCGAGCACGTATTTGCGCACCTCGTCCGGCACCGTGGCGTAGCGTTCCTTGCCCATGACGTTGAGCACGGCTTGGGTCATCACGAATTGCGCGAACGGGCTGACAATGATCGGGTAGCCGAGATCGTGGCGCACGCGGGCCGCTTCCTCGAGCACGTCGGGCAGCCGGTGCGCGATGCCGAGCGGTTGTAGCTGCGACTTGAGATTGGAGATCATGCCGCCGGGCATCTGGTGCTCGTAATGGAAGGCGTCGTATTCGGCGATCTTGCCGATGGGCTTGCCTTCCCGCGCGGCGATGTAACGCAGCCGCTCGGCGACTTCGTTGACCGGATCGAGATCGAGCGGCACCGCAAAACCGGCACGCCGGGCATTCTCGACAAAGCTTTCAGTCGCCGGATGCGATGCGCCGTTGGCGAGCGTCGAGGTCGCGGTATGGACGACATCGACGCCGAGCTTGACGGCAAGGACGGCGGTATGCGGCGCGAGCCCGGTCAGACAATGCGAATGCAATTGCAGCGGCACCGCGCCGCAGGCGATCTTCATCGCCGGCACCAGCGTCTGCGCCCGTTCCGGGGTGAGGAGCCCGCTCGGGTCTTTGATAAAGACCGCGTCGACGCCGAGCTTGATCAGCTCGCGCGTCTTCCGTGCATAATAATCGTCGGTGTGAACAGGGCTGAGCGTATAGACCACGCCGCCAGCGACATAGAGCCCGGCCTTTTTCGCCGCGCGCACCGGCACCGCCATATTGCGCATGTCGTTGAGCGCGTCGTAGGGCGTGTGATAGCGGATGCCGTTGGCGAAAATTCGTTGCGCCGTCAGCTCGACGATGTCGTCGGGAAAGAACTCGAAGGTGAACAGGCTTTGCCCGCGCGTCATCACGATCAGCGGCGTGTTCTTCACCCAGCCGCTGACGATGCGCATGCGTTCCCACGGATCCTCGCGCAGATAGCGCACGCAGACGTCGAACACGGCGCCACCGGCGAGATCGATGGCTTCGAAGCCGGCGCGATCGAGCCGCGGCGCGATGTCCGCCATCATCGCGGTCGTCATGCGCGTCGCCCACAGGCACTGATGGGCGTCGCGGATCGTCACATCGACGAGCTTTATGGTTTTTGCGGCGGCCATCAGTGCACCGCCGCTTTGAGTTCGTTTTCGACCCAGCGGGTATGGATTTCCGCGCGCGCGAATTCCGGCCGCCGCAGCAGACCGGCGTGGAAGCCTACCGTGGTCGGAATGCCGGATACTTCGAAACGCGCCAGTGCCGACATAGCGTTTTCGATTGCCCCGGTGCGCGTCTGCCCGGTCACGATCAGTTTGCCGAGCATCGAATCGTAGAACGGCGGCACTACGTAATTTTCATAGACATGGCTGTCGAGCCGGATGTCGCGGCCGTTCGGCGGCCGCCAGCGCTTGAGAATTCCCGGCGCCGGGCGGAAATCGTGCTCGGCATCCTCGGCATTGATGCGAAATTCGATCGCGACCGGCGCGCCGCCCGCCGCCGCCGCACCGACCGAGAGCCGTTCGCCGGCGGCGACGCGAAACTGCTCGGCCACCAGATCGGTGCCGGTCACCATCTCGGTCACCGGATGCTCGACCTGAATGCGCGTATTCATCTCGATGAAATAGAACCGACCGCTGTCCGCCTCGTAGATGAACTCGACGGTGCCGGCATTGACATATTTGATCGCGCGAACGAGCGTCATCGCCGCGTCCGTCATGGCGCGGCGCGCCGGTCCGTCGAGCACCGGCGACGGCGCTTCCTCGACGAGTTTTTGATGCCGGCGCTGCACGCTGCAATCGCGCTCGCCGAGTTGCACATAATTGCCGTGGCTGTCGCCGAATATCTGAATCTCAATGTGGCGGACCTTTGGAAAGAATTTTTCGAGATAGACGTCGCGCACGCCGAACGCCGCCTCGGCCTCGGCGGTAGCCTGATCGAACTGGGCGGCAAAAATTTCGGCCTTGTCGACGATACGCATGCCGCCGCCGCCGCCGCCCGCGCTCGCTTTCAACAACAGCGGATAGCCGATGGCATCGGCGCGCGCTTTCGCTTCTGCCGCAGTGGTAAAACCCTCGTTCGAGCCCGGCACCACCGGAAGCCCTAACGAAGCCGCGGTCCGCCGCGCGGCGGCCTTGTCGCCCATCTGTGCGATCGCTTCGGGCGCCGGCCCGATGAAGGTCAAATCGGCTTTCGCGCAGCGCGCGGCAAAGCTTTCATTTTCGGCGAGGAAGCCATAGCCGGGATAGACCGCATCGCACTTGGTGCCGGACGCGACCTCAAGCAGCGCCGCGGCATTGAGATAGCTTGCTTTCGGCGGTGGCGGTCCGATGCAGACAGCATGGTCTGCCGCCCAGCGGTGCGGCGAATTGCCGTCCGCCGAGGAATAGACCGCGACGCTTTCGAGCCCGAGCCGCCGGCTCGTGCGAATGGCGCGTAACGCGATCTCCCCGCGATTGGCGATCAACACGCGACGCAACGCAGTCTCCTTCCTGTCGCATGACGGCGAAGAATCTTATTGCCAGACCGAATGTGTTTCGGCGACCATCGGCGGCAACGGAGCGAAGACGTGAAAAACGGGGAACGAGCGTGGCATTGAATTACGACGATATCGCCGAGATTCTGAAAATCATCGACGGCAGTTCGTGCGACGAACTGATTGTCGAGACCGGCGACATGAAACTTGTCATCCGCCGCAACGCCGCAGGCGGCGGCCATACCGCGTCCCACGATAGCGCGGCGGGTTCGATCGCGGTCGCTTCGCCGCCGCAGGCTTCGCCCTCCGTCGTGCCGGCACAGGCTCCCGCCGCCGCCAAAGCCGCGGCCACGGCGCCGCACCAGATCGCCGTCGCCGCTCCGATGGTCGGCACCTTCTATCGCTCGCCATCGCCGGACGCGCCGCCTTTCGTCGAGGTCGGCAGTACCGTTCGTAGGGGTCAGCCGCTCTGCCTGATCGAGGTGATGAAGCTCTTCACCACGATCGCCGCCGAGCACGACGGCCGCATCGTTCAGATCGGCGCCGAGAACGCCGAACTGGTCGAATATGGCCGCACCCTGTTCGTGATCGAGCCGGTCTGACGCGCGCAACACTACCTCCGCGCCTCCATCTCAGCCAAAGCCGACAGGTCCGTGCCGGTCTGTTCGACACTGACGCCCGACGTCTGGAAGCCGATGAACCAGATCGGCAGTATGCAGATCACGGTGAGCACCGCGAGAATGAGATAGAGCGTCGACGCATCCATGGCCGCGCTCATGATCGGGAACAGATAGACAAGCACGACGCCGCCGAGAAAGCGCGTGATGCTTTCGCCCAGCATCACGCCGGTGCCGCGCAGCCGGGTCGGGAACTGCTCGGCCATGTAGAGCTTCGCCAGCGGGAATCCCGCATAGACAAAACCCCAGACCACGATGGCCGCGGCGATGGTTCCGGCCTGCGACAGCGATTGACCGAGCGCCGCCGTGCCGAACGCCGTTACGATCATGATGATGACCAGCCCCCAGCGCCGGCTGATCTTGTCGCCGACCGCGCCCGCGAGCGCGGTGGTGATCACGGTCCAGAATAACAGCGCCGAGGTGTAGTAGAGCGCGGTTTCCTTGCCGGCGCCCATGCGTTGCAGGATCGACGGCCCATAGATGGTGATGACGTAGAACACGATGAACGGCGACAGCAGCGCGAGATAGGAGACAAAGCAGCGCTGTAGGTAAGGGAAGCGGAACAGATCGAAAATAGAGACGTTGCGCTGGGCCGTTGCTTCGAGGACTTTGAGCGAGCCCTGGTCGATCAGCGCCGTATCGTGCGGCACTCCGCCGGTGTCTTCGAGCCGTTCGACGAATTTACGCACGGTGTCGATCTTGCCGACCTTGAGCAAAAAGCGCGGCGATTCCGGCAGATACATGATGATGATCGGAACGATCAGGATCGGAATGCCGCCGAGCATGAGCAGCGTTCCCCACGCCTGGCCCGACGGCATGTGGCCGACGACAAAGGCGCCGACCAATGTGTTGAGACCGTAGGAAAAGCCGAGCAGCGAATTGGCGAGGCCGACAGCGGTGCCGCGCCATTGTTTGTTGACGAATTCCGAGAGCAGCAAATACGGCACCGGGAAAACCGCGCCCTGGCCCAGCCCGGCGATGAAGCGGTAGATCGCCAATTGCGTGGCGTCCTGCGCGAAACTGGCAAAAAACGTGACAATGCTGAACACGATAATTCCGCCGACCAGCGTCGTTTTGCGGCCGAAGCGGTCCGCCAGGCGTCCGGCTGGCAACAGGCCAAGCACGATTCCGAGCGTGCCGGCACTGCCGATCAGGCCGGTGCTGGAGGGCGTCAGCTGCCACTCGCCTTTGAGGATGAACAATACCGGCGCGATAATGCCGATATCGAAGGCTTCCAATATCCAGATCACGCCGAGCAGGCCGACTAGAAACAAGATTGTCCGATTGACCGGCAGCCGATCGAGCCGCGCCAGTAAATTTTCCTGTGCCGCGAGATTATCCCGGCTCTGAGTTGTGGAGATTGTCGACACGTCGCCCTCCCTGAATTCTTCGGCTTGTTTTTATTTTTATTGGCTGGCCTTACAGTTTCTATTTTTTGGCCCGCATTTCTTTGCCCACGCCGCGCAATGGTCCCGCGGCACCGACCTCGTTGTCGCCAGATTAGCACTGTGCTATTTGTTTTAAAGCCAATAAGTCTCAACCAATGAGATTCCGCTGGCGTTTGGACACGAGCGCTTCGATCGCGCTGCCGGCAAAGAATCGGCGACAAGGGGAGGTTACGGCGATGATCGCTCAAAAATCGACGTGGCTCTGCGCCAAGGCGATTGCAGCCATGACGTTTACGCGGGCAACGGCTTCCACTTTCGCCGCCAGTGACGCGCAGGCCGATGCGCGCGGGGCGGAAGTCGCCATTCCGGGTGAGCGCCCATGAAAACTTACGCCGTAACCGAGACCACCCGCCGGCCGGCGTCGCGCCGGAACGCCGCGCCGGAACGCCGGCCCGACGCCATCTCGACCGCAACCATGCGCACCTTCGCCATCCTCGATTTCGTCGCACAGGCGCCGGCGGCGGTCGAAGTCTCGAATGTGATCGAGACGCTGACGCTGCCGAAGGCGACCGCTTATCGGTTGGTGGACGGTCTCGTCTCATCGGGCTATCTGGCGCGCGAGCCGGTGCACAAGCGACTCACCGTGGGTTCACGGCTCACCGACATCGCATTTGCGACGCTGCGCGCCTCGATGCGCGATTCAAGCCGCCACGCTTTGCTGCGGCGGCTCGCCCACCAGGTCAACGAAACCTGCAATATTGGCGTCATTCTCAACGGCGAGATCGTCTATCTCGATCGCGTCGAGGCCGAGCATTGGCCGCTGCGCCTGCATTTCGGCGCCGGCTCGCGGGTGCCGTTGCATTGCAGCGCGATCGGCAAATTGCATCTGGCGCTGTTGCCGGCGCGGCGGCGCCAGCGCCTGCTGCAAAGCCTGGAGTTAAAACGCTTCACCGACGGCACCATTACCGAGCGGTCGCGGCTCGAAGCCGAGCTGCGGCAGATCCGCAGGGAGCGGGTGTCGTTCGACCGCGAGGAATATCTCGCCGGCGTGGTTTGCGTGGCGGTGCCGGTGATCGGGCGTAACGGCGAGATGCTTGCCGCGATCGCGATCCAGGCGCCGGAAGCGCGCATGAACGTCCAGGCCGCGCGCAGCCATCTTCCGGCGCTGCGCCGCGCCACCGAAGAGTTGACCGAGACCTTCCACGACGAAGCCTGAAGCATATCTTTAAGCCGGCATCGCCGCCGCAGATCGAAAAGGATCCCTAGCTATGAAAATGACGACGGAAGAAGCCTTTGTGAAAGTCCTGCAGATGCACGGCATCGAGCATGCCTTCGGCATCATCGGCTCGGCCTTCATGCCGATCTCAGATTTGTTTCCGGCGGCCGGCATCACCTTCTGGGACGTCGCGCACGAGTGCAACGGCGGGATCATCTGCGACGGCTACACGCGTTCGACCGGAAAGATGGCGATGGTGATCGCCCAGAACGGCCCGGGCATCACCAATCTCGTCACGCCGATCAAGACGGCCTACTGGAACCACACGCCGATGCTGCTGATCACGCCGCAAGCGGCGAACCGCACGATCGGCCAGGGCGGCTTCCAGGAAGTCGAGCAGATGGCGCTGTTCCGCGACATGGTCTGCTATCAGGAAGAAGTGCGCGACGCCTCGCGCACCGCCGAAGTCCTCAATCGCGTCATCATCAAAGCCAAGCGGCTGTCGGCCCCGGCGCAGATCAATATTCCGCGCGACTATTGGACTCAGGTCATCGACGTCGCTTTGCCGGCGATTGTCGAATTCGAGCGTCCGGCCGGCGGCGCCAACGCGATTGCCGATGCGGCCAAATTGCTGTCGGCAGCAAAATTCCCGGTCATTCTGTCCGGCGCGGGTGTCGTTCTCGCCGGCGCCATTGCCGAATGCGCGGCGCTTGCCGAAAAACTCGATGCGCCGGTTTGCAACAATTACCAGCATAACGACAGCTTCCCCGGTAGCCATCGGCTCGCCGTCGGGCCGCTCGGCTATAACGGCTCGAAGGCCGCAATGGAGCTGATCGCCAAGGCCGACGTCGTGCTGGCGCTCGGCACGCGGCTTAATCCGTTCTCGACGCTGCCGGGCTACGGCATCGACTACTGGCCGAAGAATGCCAAAGTCATCCAGGTCGATATCAACGCCGACCGCATCGGTCTCACCAAGCCTGTCACCGTCGGCATTTGCGGCGACGCCAAGCTCGTCGCCGAAAGCATTCTCGCGCAGCTCTCGCCGTCGGCCGGCACTGACGGCCGCGAGGATCGCAAGGCGCTCATCCACACCACCAAGTCGCGGTGGCTGCAGACGCTGTCCAGCATGGATCATGAAGACGACGATCCGGGCACGACCTGGAACGCGGATGCGCGCAAGCGCGATGCCGACCGCATGTCGCCGCGCCAAGCCTGGCGCGCGATCCAGGCCGGAATGCCGAAAGACGCCATCATATCGAGCGACATCGGCAACAATTGCGCCATCGGCAATGCCTATCCGACCTTCGAGAAGGGACGGAAATATCTGGCGTCCGGCCTGTTCGGGCCGTGCGGTTACGGATTTCCCTCGATCATCGGCGCCAAGATCGGCAATCCGGACACGCCTTGCATCGGCTTTGCCGGCGACGGCGCGTTCGGCATTTCCATGAACGAGATGAGTTCGATCGGGCGGCCGGAATGGCCCGGCATTACCATGGTGGTGTTCCGGAACTACCAATGGGGCGCCGAGAAGCGCAATTCGATCCTGTGGTTCGACGATAATTTCGTCGGCACCGAGCTCGACCCGCATCTCAGCTACGCCAAGGTCGCCGAAGGCTGCGGGCTCAAAGGCGTCGCGGTCAAAACACCGGCCGAACTCACCGAAGCGCTGCGCACCGCCTGCGAGGCGCAGAAAAAAAACGTCACCACGTTCATCGAGGTGATCCTCAACCAGGAACTCGGCGAGCCGTTCCGCCGCGACGCCATGAAGAAGCCTGTGCGGGTGGCCGGCATCAAGCGCGAGGATATGCGCGTGCAGCAGAGCGCGTAACGCGAGAGACCGAGAGCAGCACGATGATCGTAGCAGTGAAATCGCCGGTAGAGGCCAGCCTCAAAACGGCCGTCGACGAGGTGATGCGGCGCGCGCGTGCCGCATTTGCCGCGTTCCGCGACGTCAGCCAGGAGCGCGCCGACGAGGCGGTGCGGGCGCTGGCGTGGTCGATCTATCAGCCCGAACACGCCCGCGAACTCGCCGAACTCGCGGTCGCCGATACCGGGCTCGGCAACGTGCCCGACAAGATCGTCAAGAAGCAGCGCAAGACTTTCGGCACGCTGCGCGATCTTTTACGCGGGAAGTCGGTCGGCGTCATCGAGGAGGACAAGGCCCGCGGCATCGTCAAATACGCCAAACCCATGGGCGTCGTCGCGGCGCTGACGCCGTCGACCAATCCCGGCGCCACGCCGGTCAACAAGGCGATGATGGCGGTCAAAGGCAGAAACGCCATCATCATCGCACCGTCGCCGCTTGGTTACGAAACAACAAGACGCACGGTCGAGCTCATGCGCACGGCGCTGGAAAAGATCGGGCTGCCGCCCGATCTCGTCCAGATCCTGCCGCCGCCGGTGACTAAGGACCTGACCGAAGCGCTGATGGCGGCCGCCGATCTCGTCGTCGTCACCGGCTCGCAGGACAACGTGCGGCGCGCCTATATGAGCGGCACGCCGGCAATCGGCGTCGGCGCTGGCAATGTTCCGGTCATCATCGACGAAAGCGCCGATCTCGCAGACGCGGCGCAAAAAATCCGCGCTTCGAAGATTTTCGACAATGCGACGTCATGCTCGTCCGAGAATTCGGTGATCATTCTCGACGCGGTCTACGACAAGGCCATCGCCGCGCTCAAAGCGGTTGGCGGCCATCTGTGCAGCGACAAAGAGAAGTCTGCGGTCCAGCAGGCGCTGTGGCATAACGGCAAGCTCAACCGCAATCTGATCGCGCGCGATGCCGACGTATTGGCTCGCGCTTTCGGCCTGCCGGGCGACGCCGAGCGCGCCGACTTTTTCATGGTCGAGGATGAAGGCGTCGGGCGGAGCCATCCGCTGTCGGGCGAGAAGCTTGCGCTCGTGCTCACGGTCTACCGCGCCAAGGATTTTGCGGCGGCGAAGGACCTGGTCCGAGCCATTCTCGATTTCCAGGGCAAGGGGCATTCCTGCGGCATCCACACCAAGGACTTGGCGCATGCGCGCGAGTTGGCTGAAGATCTCGACGTGGTGCGCGTGCTGGTGAACTTCGCCCACACTTTCGGCAATGGCGGCGGCTTCGACAGCGGGCTCGGCTTCACGCTGAGCATGGGCTGCGGCTCGTGGCAGAAAAACAGCATTTCCGAAAATCTGAGCTACAGGCATTTCCTCAACATCACACACCTCGTCACCGTGATCCCTGAGGACAAACCGAGCGAGGAAGAGCTGTTCGGCCCGCATTGGTCAAAGTACGGACGCTGAACGGCAAGGGTGTGGGATGAATTTCGAGGAATACGCCGCCAAGGCGAAGGTGCTGGCGCCGGCCGGGGTGCCGGTGCCGCGCGGCAAACTGTGCAGCACGCCTGACGAGGCCAAATCGGCGTTTGGCGAAATCGGACCTTGCGTGGTCAAGGCGCAAGTGCCGACCGGCAAGCGCGGCAAGTCAGGCGGCATTCGCAAAGCCGATAGCGCGGCGGAAGCCGCGGCCGCGGTCGCGGCGATCCTCGGCATGTCGATCGACGGCTATGCGGTGACGAAAGTTTTGCTCGAGGAACGCGCCGACATCGCGCGCGAATTCTACGCCGCCGTGCTCACCGATTTTGCCGCCCGCCGGCCGCTCATTCTGTTTTCTACGGAAGGCGGTATGGAGATCGAGGAGGTCGCGGCGGCGCGGCCCGATGCGGTGCGCCGCCACGCGCTCGATATCGACCAGGATTTCGACGACCGCGCGGCGCAAGCCATGCTCGCCGGTCTCGATCTCGGCGGCGCGCAAGACAAAATCGCTAGCATCCTGCAATCGCTCTACGCGATCTATCGCGCCCGCGACGCCGAGCTGGTCGAGATCAATCCGTTGGCGTTGCTCAAGGACGGCCGCGTGGTCGCGCTCGACTGCAAGTTCACGCTCGACGATGCCGCGATTTTTCGCCAAAGCGAGCTCGCCTCTGCCGGCGCGGCCGAGAAACTCACGCCGCTGGAGCGCGCCGGTGCGCAGGCCGGCCTCAAATTCATCGAGCTTGGCGGCAATGTCGGGGTGCTGGCCAACGGCGCCGGCCTGACCATGACCACGATGGATGTGATCGCTTATTTCGGCGGCAAGCCCGTGAATTTTCTGGAGATCGGCGGCGAAGCCTATACCAAAGCGGAAGCCGGCCTTGGCCTCGTTCTGGCCGGCGCCAATGTCAAAAGCCTGGTGATCAATTTCTGCGGCGCGTTTGCCCGCACCGACGTCATGGCCGACGGCGTGGTCAAGGCCTGGACCAAGCTCAAGCCGAAAATCCCGGTGTTCTTTTCGATCCACGGCACCGGCGAGGACGAAGCGGTGAAGCTCGTCCGCGAGCAGCTCGGCATCGAGCCATACGATTTCATGGAAGACGCCGTGCAGGCGGCGGTCGAGGCGGCGCGATGATCATTTACCGCAAAGCGCACCGCGTTCTGGTGCAGGGCATCACCGGCAAGCAAGGCACGTTCTGGGCCGAGAAGATGATCGAGTGCGGCACCCGCGTCGTCGCCGGCGTCAATCCCAAGCGCGCCGGCGAAACCCATATCGGCGTGCCGGTCTTTGCCTCGGCGGCGCAGGCGATGGCGAAAGCGCCTTACGAGGCCGCCGTCATGTTCATCCCGCCGTCGATGGCGAAAGAGGCGGCGCTCGACGCCATCGCGGCGGGCGTAAAACTTCTGGTCGTTCTCACCGAACACATACCGGCCCACGACGTGATGGCGATCCTGCTCGCGGGGAGGCGGGCGGGCACGAGCATCGTCGGGCCGAACACGGCGGGCTTGGTGACGCCGGGCGAAGGTTTTGTCGGCATCATGCCTGGCCACAATCCCAATGTGTTTTGCTCGGGCTCGGTCGGCGTGATTTCGCGCAGTGGCAGTCTCGGCACGCTGGTTTGCCTCAATTTGACGCGCGCCGGCATCGGACAATCGGCGTTCATCGGCATTGGCGGCGATCCGATGATCGGCACGACGACACGCGACGCGCTGCAGGCGCTCGACGAAGACGAGCGGACTGACGCCGTCGTGCTGGTCGGCGAAATCGGCGGTGCCATGGAAGAGGAGGCGGCGCAATACGCCGCCGGGATGCGCAAACCGGTGGTCGCCTTTATCGCCGGGCGCGCCTCGCCGCCAGGCAAGAAAATGGGCCATGCCGGCGCCATCGTCACCGGCAGTGCCGGAAGCTATGCGTCAAAGCGCACAGCTCTCGAACAGGCGGGCGTCGTGGTGGCCGACACGCCGCGCGACATTGCCGGCGCGGTGTCGCGCCGTCTCAGCGAGATGGCTCCCGGCAAGCGCAGCGCGGCGCAAGCGAGCCGCCGATCATGACCGCACCCGCAGAAGAGAAAACCGCGACTAAGGATTTCTTTGCCACCTGGTCGGCGCGCGCGCCTGGCATTGCGCTGTCCGCCGCGGTGGCGCTGGCGGCGTTTTTCGCAGCACCGCAACTGGCGCGATTTCTGCCGGTGCCGGCGATCGTGATTGCGCTGGTCATCGGCGTCGCGCTCAATCCGTGGGTCGTGGCGCGGCCGATTTTTCTGCCCGGCATGGTATTCTGCGTCAAAACTCTGTTGCGCGGCGCGGTGGCGCTGCTCGGCATCCGCGTCAGCGTCGGCGAAATCATCGCGCTTGGGCCGCTGACCGCGGGCCTTGTCGTTCTCGCCATGCTGGTGACGCTCGCCGCGGCCATGGGCTTTGCGCGGCTCAACAAGCAAAGCCTGTTCTATGGCGCACTCGCCGGCGCCGGCACCGCCGTCTGCGGCGCTTCGGCCACGCTGGCTACCGCAACAGTCTTGCCGAACTATCCGGGCAAGGACGCCGACATCGCCTTCGTCGTTGTCACCACCAACAGCCTCGCCACTTTGGCGATGGTGGTCTATCCGCCGCTCTGCGCGGTCATCGGCTTCGATCCACAAATGACCGGCGTCATGCTCGGCGGCACTATCCACGATGTCGCGCAAGTCGTCGGCGCCGGCTATTCGGTATCGGCGCTGGTCGGCAACACCGCCGTCATCGTCAAGCTGTTTCGCGTCTTGCTGCTGCTGCCGACCGTGCTCGGCATCGGCTGGTTCCTCACCCGCTCCGGCGTGCGCCACGGCGAGGCGCGCGTGCCGGTGCCGTTCTTCGCGCTGGTGTTCATCGCGCTGTGCATCGTCAACAGCGCGGTGCTATTGGCGCCGGGCGCGGTGCCGGATTATGGGCAGATCAAGTCGCTCATGATCGCCGCCTCGAATTGGGGGCTTCTCTTGGCGATCGGCGCGCTCGGTCTCGGCACCTCGATCACGGCGATCTATGCGCTGGGCTGGCGCGCCATCGCCACCGTGGTCGGCACGACGGTCACGATCCTGGTGGTCGTGACCGGTGGGCTTATGCTGCTGCGGCTTTCCTGACCGCGGACTACTTTACGAGTTTCTTGCCAGTGACGGCTTCAAGGTTCTTGTAGAAGACCTTGTCACTGGTCGCCTTGTCCATTTTCAGATTGTCGAGAATCCGAAGCGTCTCGCGCGGGAACATCGTGCCGCCTTCCGGATCGAACGGGCAGTCGGAGGCGAACACGATCTTGTCGATCGGAAAGAATTCCATGCCGCACTTGGTCGCTGGCTCCGCCGTGAAGGCCGCGGTATCGGCCCAAAAATCGTTCTTGAAATAATCGAGCGGCCGCTTCTTCAGGCTCTTGCGCAATCCGACATAGTCCTCGTCGGTGGTGCGATTGCCCATCACGTCGTTGCCCGGTCCGAAACGGCCTTCGAGCATCGGCACGATGCCGGCGAAATGATGCGTGATGATCTTCAGATTCGGGTGGGTGTCCATGATCTTGGAATAAACCAACCGCAGCATGGCGCACGCGGTTTCGTAGGACCAGCCGATGGTCCACCAGATTTCGTAGAGCGACTTTTTCTCGTCGAGATAATCCGGCGTTTCGGCGCCGCGCGCCGGATGCAGCCAGATCGGCGCGCCGAGCTCGTTCATCCTCTTCCAGAACGGCGCGTATTCCGGCCGGTCGAGCGGCTTGCCGGCGACATTGGTGTAGATCTGCACGCCTAGCGCGCCGTTTTTGAGGGCGCGTTCGACTTCGGCGACGCCGGCATCGGACGCGGCAAGCGAAACCTGCGCCACCCAGCCAGGGAAGTGATCCTTTTCTTTGGCGATCAGTTCAGCAAAACCGTCATTGATGATCTTGCAGAATTCGTCGATGTCCTTCGGCGATTTGGCGAAACGCTCGATTGGTGGCTGCGGATAGGACAGGATCTGCTGGTAGTCTTTGTGACCGTCGACGATCTTCTTGCGCACGTCGAGATCGAACAAAGCCGGCAGTGAGCGGATGCGCTTGCCCATGTCTTTGTAATCGCCGGCCACTTCATTGAGCCTGGTGAAGAATGTTTCCGGAAAAAAGTGGGTATATGCGTCGACGCGCATCGGCGTTGCTCTCCCTTTTGGTGCAAGGCTTTTGGTGCAAGTCTTCTCGTCGGTGGAAGGCTTCTAGCGTGTTTTTTGCGGTCTGGAAACGCGGCCGGTCAGCGTCCGCCATGCGTCAGGCGCGTAACAAGCTCGGCCGGCAGCGGTTGCGACCTGATCTTGCCTGGATCGGCCGGATCGCGTCCCACCCAGACACGGGTCTCGGAACCCTCGACCGCCAGCGTTCCCGCAAGCGTAAGCCGATGCTCGACCTTGAAGCTCGAGCGGCCATGGGCGACGACGGCGCTCTCGATTTCGACCTCGTCACCGAAGCGTGTCGGCAACAGAAAACGCGCCCGCGTCTCGACCACGGGATGGCCGGCGAAATCGAAGGCCTTGAGATAATCGATCTTCTTCATGCCGAGCGCATGTTCGACCAGCGTCGTCGTCGAAACATCGAAGAACCAGAAATAGCGCGCATAGAAGATGATGCCGGCGGGATCGCAATCGCCCCATTCGATGCGGACCGTGCGGGTATTGGAGAGCATGCCGGTCAGCGCGGCGCCAAGCGCAGCGCGCCGTCGAGGCGAACGACTTCGCCGTTGAGATAGCCGTTCTCGATCATGTGGCGCACCAAGGCGGCATATTGCGGCGGCTGGCCGAGCAGTTTTGGAAACGGCACCGAGGCGGCGAGGCTTTGTTGCGCGGCTTCAGGCAGGGCATGCAGCATCGGCGTGGAAAAAATTCCCGGCGCGATGCCATTGACCCGGATGCCGAACTGGGCGAATTCGCGCGCCGCCGGCATGACAAGGCCGACCACGCCGCCTTTCGACGCGGCATAGGCGGCCTGGCCGATCTGACCCTCGTAAGCCGCAACCGAAGCGGTGCAGATGATGATGCCGCGCTCGCCGTCTTGCAGCGGTTCGAGCGGCTGCATGGCGGCGGCGACCAGCCGCATCACATTGAAGGTGCCGACGAGATTGATCTCGACGACGCGGGCGAATTCGGCAAGCGGCATCGGCCCGTCGCGGCCGACAATGCGCTTGGCCGGCCCGATGCCGGCGCAACTGACGACAATACGCGCGGTGCCGTGGTCGGCGGTAGCCGAGGCGATAGCCCTTTCTGTCGCTTTATCGTCCGTCACGTCGCAGGCGATGGCGATCCCGTTGATGTCGATTGCCACCTCGGCGGCGCCCTTGGCGTTGACGTCGAAGATCGCAACCTTGGCGCCGGCCTCCGCCAGCATCCGCGCGGTGGCGGCGCCGAGGCCTGAGGCGCCGCCCGTAACGATCGCGGCGTGTCCCCGAATATCCATGGTCAATTCACCTCATCCACGGCATTTGACCCGTTCCGTCGCGGCCCGTAAATAGCCCCTCTAGAGCGGAAAACAGAACGGAAAGACGACGGAGCGCCCAATGCGGGAGGTTTTCATTTGCGATGCCGCGCGCACCGCCATCGGTCGCTACGGCGGCGCGCTCGCCAGGGTGCGCACCGACGATCTGGCCGCGGTTCCGATCAAGGCGCTGGTCGCCCGCAATACCAAGGCCGACTGGTCAAAGCTCGACGAAGTGTTCTTCGGCTGCGCCAATCAATCCGGCGAGGATAATCGCAACGTGGCGCGCATGGCGGTATTGCTGGCGGGGCTGCCGGACAGCATTCCCGGCGTCACCGTCAACCGGCTGTGCGCCTCGGGCCTCAATGCGGTGGGCGACGCCGCGCGGGCGATCCGGTCCGGCGAAATGGAATTCGCCATTGCCGGCGGGGTGGAGTCGATGACGCGCGCGCCGTTCGTGATGGGCAAGGCGGGCGAAGCGTTTTCGCGCGCGGCGGAAGTCTACGACACCACGCTCGGCTGGCGTTTCATCAATCCGGTGCTGAAAGCCCAATACGGCGTCGACTCGATGGCCGAGACCGGCGAAAACGTCGCCGAAGAATTCCAGGTCACCCGCGCCGATCAGGACGCCTTCGCGCTGCGCTCGCAACAGCGCGCCGGCAAAGCGCAGGCCGCAGGCTTCTTCGCCGAGGAGATCGTTCCCGTCGCGGCGCCGGGCGGCAAAGCTGGCCCGGTCACGGTCGACAAGGACGAGCATCCGCGGCCCGACACCACGCTCGAAAACTTGCAAAAGCTCAAACCGATCGTGCGCAGTCCCGGCACCATCACCGCCGGCAATGCGTCCGGCATCAATGACGGCGCCGCGGCCATTATTCTTGCAAGTGAGGAGGCCGTGAAAGCGCACGGATTGCAGCCGCGCGCGAAAATACTCGGCATGGCCTCGGCCGCGGTACCGCCGCGCATCATGGGCATCGGCCCGGTGCCGTCGACAAGGAAGCTGATGCAACGGCTCGGCTTGAAAATCGGCGATTTCGATCTTATCGAGATCAACGAAGCCTTTGCCTCGCAGGGCCTCGCCTGCCTGCGCCAACTCGGCGTCGCCGACGATGCCGACTACGTCAATCCGCATGGCGGCGCGATTGCGCTCGGCCATCCGCTCGGCATGTCGGGTGCGCGGCTGACGCTGACCGCGGTGCATGGTCTGGAAAAGCGCGGCGGCAAGCGCGCGCTGGCGACAATGTGCGTCGGCGTCGGACAGGGCGTGTCGCTGGCGCTGGAGCGGGTTTAGTAACGGAGTACGTTTTGTGCCGATGTCGCCGGGGTACATTCCCTTCCACCCCAATCCGTCGAAGCCGAAATACCAGCCGCCGCCGGGCGCGGTCGATGCGCATTGCCATGTCTTCGGGCCGGAGAACAAATTCCCCTACGCGCCGGAGCGCAAATACACGCCGTGCGACGCGCCGAATGAAAAGCTGTTCGCGCTGCGCGATTTTCTCGGCCTCGACAAGAATGTCATCGTGCAGGCGTCGTGCCATTCCAAGGACAATCGCGCCATGGTCGACGCGCTGGTCTCCGCGAACGGCAGGGCCAAAGGCGTCGCCTTTGTCGGCGAGGAAGTCGCCGACGACGAATTGAAATGGATGGACAAGGCCGGCGTGCGCGGCGTGCGGTTTAATTTTCTCAAGCGGCTGGTCGACTTTACCCCGCGCGACGTGCTGGCCCGCATCGCGGCGCGGGTGGAAAAGCTCGGCTGGCACATCGTGATTTATTTCGAAATGCCGGATCTGCCCGAGCTTGAAGACTTCTTTACCTCGCTGCCGACCGCCGTCGTCGTCGATCACATGGGCACGCCCACTGTGAGCAAGGGCGTCGACGATCCGGAGAACCTGCGCTTCCACCGATTGATGGACAAGCACAAGAATTTCTGGGTGAAGGTGACCTGTCCGGAGCGCATGAGTCTCGCCGGCCCGCCCTATGACGACGTGGTGCCCTTCGGCCGCGCGCTGGTCGAGCGCTTTCCCGACCGCGTGATATGGGGCACCGACTGGCCGCATCCCAATATGAAGAAAGTGGCGCCGGACGACGGCGCCCTGGTCGACTATATTCCGAAGGTCGCGATCACGGCGGCGGCGCAGCAGGCGATGCTGGTCGACAATCCAATGCGGCTTTATTGGAGTTAGTCTCATTCAAAGGGCGAACAGCCGATGCGTCTGTGGGTAGCAAGTTTACTGCTGTTGTTGGGGATTTCGGCGGCTTTGGCGCAAGCCTGGCCGCCCTTGCCGACTACGGGTTTTGTTTCCGGCCGTCCCGCCACCGAGCAGGACGTCGCTGACGGCAACGCGGTTTTCGTCTTGAAGCAGTACGGCACTTATTTCGGCAAGCCGGTCGATGTTGTCATTCCCCAATACGCCTATCTGATTGGGAAGGGTGAAAAACCGGTGCCGGTCATCGTCATTCAAGCCGAGCAGGAACGGAACCTAAAACTATTCGGAGTTCGCGAGCTGGACGGCAAGATCGGGACAGTCAAGGAAACCGATCTGCAATTACTGGGAGTCGAATCCGCCGCATTAGCCGCGCGGGCAGGCGGTATCGGCTTACGTTGCCAAGCTCGCCTGCGCTATATATGTCAGAACGAGTGGGAGTAACGCCGATGGCCCGTGAACAGCACGATTACGACGACATCCCGGGCACTTTTGTGTTCGACGCCGAGCGGTCCCGCCAGGGTTTCGGCATCAATATGTTCTGTATGTCGCTGATGAAGGACGAGAACCGCAAGGCGTTTAAGGCGAACGAGGCGGAGTATCTCAAGAAGTTCAAGCTCACGCCGGAACAGACCGACGCCGTGCTCAAGCGCGATTACAACCGCATGCTGGAGCTCGGCGGCAATATCTATTTCACCGCAAAACTCGGCGCCGCCGACGGCCATTCGTTCCAGCATCTCGCCGCGGTGATGACCGGCGCCTCGCAGCAGGACTACGCCAATATGATGCTGGGCGGCGGACGCTCGGTCGAGGGCAATCGCTCGCGCTCTGGCAAGAACGCGCCGTCTAAATTCCTTTCGGCCGCCGCGGCGAAGAAGGCTGCTGCCGCGAAGCCGAAGAGCAAAGCCAAATCCAAGACAAAGTCCAAACCTAAATCCAAATCAAAGAAACGGAAGTGACGCCGTGGCCAGGATCATCGCAGGTATAGGTTCGTCGCACGTGCCCGCCATCGGGGCTGCGATCGACAACGGCAAGACTGAGGAGCCGTATTGGAAGCGGGTGTTCTCCGGTTTCGAGAAATCACAACAATGGATGCGCGACACCAAGCCCGACGTTGCCATCATCGTCTATAACGATCACGCCTCGGCCTTTTCCGTCGAGATGATCCCGACCTTCGCGCTCGGCTGCGCGGCGGAGTTTCCGCCGGCCGACGAAGGCTGGGGGCCGCGTCCGGTGCCGGTTGTAGAGGGCCACCCGGCGCTCGCTTCGCATATCGCGCAGTCGGTCATTCTCGACGAATTCGATCTCACCATCTGCAACAAGATGGAAGTCGATCACGGCATGACGGTGCCGATGAATCTTCTGTTCGGCAAGGTCGACAAGAATTCGCATTGGCCGTGCCCGGTCATTCCGCTGGCGGTCAATGTCGTGATGTATCCGCCGCCGACCGGCCATCGCTGCTACATGCTCGGCAAGGCGATCCGCAAGGCGGTCGAGTCGTTTCCGGACGATCTGCGAGTCGTGATCTTCGGCACCGGCGGGCTGTCGCACCAGATTTCCGGTCCGCGCGCGGGTCTGATCAACAGCAAATGGGACAAGAACTTCCTCGACAATCTGTCGAAGGCTCCGCAGAAGCTCGCCAAGGTCCCGCATATCGAGTACATGCGCGAAGCCGGCGCCGAGGGCATCGAAATGGTGATGTGGCTCGTCATGCGCGGCGCGCTCGACGACAAGGTCGACGAGGTCTATCGCTTTTACACCGTGCCGGCGTCGAACACCGCGGTCGGCCACATCATCCTTGCCAACCGGGCCAAGACGAATAAGCGCAAGCCCGCTGCCAAGCACAAGCGCGCCTCCGCGCGCGCAAAATCGGCCGTGCGCAGGAGCGGCAAGCGATGAAGATTTGCGTAGCGGGGCAGGGCGCGTTCGGGCAAAAACATCTTGATGCGTTGAAGCGTATTGCCGATGTCGAGGTTACCTCGCTGGTCGGCGGTAATCAGGATTCCACGGCGCAGGTTGCCAAGAAATACGGCATCCCGCATTTCACCGGCGAACTGTCGGAGGGCATCAAGCGCGCCGACGCGGTGATCCTGACCACGCCGACCAAGATGCATTTTCGCCAGGGCGAGCAGGTGATGCGCGCCGGCAAGAATGTGCTCATCGAGATTCCGGTCACCGATAGCGTCGAGGACGCCGAGGCGCTGGTAAAGATCGCCGAGGAGACCGGCGTCACCGCGATGGCCGGCCATGTGCGGCGCTTCAACCCGAGCCATCAATGGGTGCACAAGCGCATCGGCAAGGGCGAGCTTAAAATCCAGCAGATGGACGTGCAGACTTACTTCTTCCGGCGCAAGAACATGAACGCGGCCGGACAGCCGCGGAGCTGGACCGATCATCTGCTCTGGCATCATGCCGCGCACACCATCGACCTGTTCCAGTATCAGACCGGCGAGAATATTTCCGACTGCTACGCGGTGCAGGGGCCGATCCATCCGCAACTCAACATCGCCATGGACATGGGCATCGTCGCCAGGACGCCTTCCGGCGCGGTGCTGACACTGTCGCTGTCATTCAACAATGACGGCCCGCTCGGCTCGTTCTTCCGTTACATCTGCGACAACGGCACCTACAAGGCGTTCTACGACGACTTGACCGACGGCAAGGACAACAAGATTGATGTCTCCAAGGTCGACGTGTCGATGGACGGCATCGAGCTCGAAGACCGCGAATTTATCGCCGCCATCAAGGACAAGCGCGAGCCGAATGGCAGCCTCGCCCAGGTGCTGCCGTGCATGCACGTGCTCGGCAAGCTCGAAAAGATCGTCGACCCGCAGCGCAAGGCGCATGCTTGATGCTTTGCCGCGAAGAACCGAGATGACACACAGTACGTTCCGGTCGCTTTCGCTCAGCATTTTGATTGCGCTGATTGCTGTTTTTGTTGCTGCCCCAAACGGCTTCGCGCAAGCGCCTGCCGCACCGTCCGCCGCGCCAACTGCTCCACCCGCCACGCCCGCTGCACCACCCACCGTGCCCGCTGCGCCGCCTGCGGCACCACCCGCCGCGCCACAATCGCTGTCCAGCGCTCAGTTGCAGAAGATCAATGGATGGATAACCGACCAGGGCAGAGGCGTTATCGTCGATGCAATGATCACGGACATCCTCGGCCTGACAAATGCCAACGCGGCGATTTCCTGTCGCGCTTTCGCCGCGGTGGGCGAGGGCAACGAGATCCATCAGATATACGTGCTGCCGCAGGGCAAGGGTTATCTCGACGCCCACTTCTATCAAGACAAGATCGACATCTACTGGGCGGACAAGGACTTCGGTTTGATCGCCGCGTTGAACGGTGTCCGTGGCCAGAAGCCGGCGCAGGCGTCCTTTGCCGACGCGCAATACGGATTCGGCTTTGAAGTGGCGTGGTGGGCGAAGTATATCGACGCGCACTAAGGCAAATTACGCCCAGCTGGCGAAGCTCAATCCCGTCCCGGTGCCGGCCGGGGTGCGGTAGCCCGGCACATATTCGAACCAGTTCAGATCGAGATGCTCGCAGGCGCCGGCGATGCCGACCCAGTTGAGGATTTCGGAACTGCCGGCATGCAGCTTGTTGCGCGGCAGGTTTTGCAGAAATTTCGCATCCTTCTCCGCGCAGGCTTTGAGGACCGCGCGGTCGAAATCCTCGTCGACCAGAAAATGGCTTAAACCCCCCGACGCGATGATGCCCACCCGGGCGTCGCCCGGATAGGTCTCGACCGCCTTGCGGATGGCGGCCCCGAGCTCGTAGCAGCGCCGCGGCCGCGGCTGGTTCGGCGCGAAATAAGTGTTGAGGAAGACCGGCACGACCGGCACCGGGTTTTTATCGTCCATCACCCGGCGGTGCACGTAGGCCACCGCATGGCCTTCGCCTTCGCCCTCGTGCAGGCATTTCGAGGAGGCCGGATCGAAACCATGCTCCATCAGCCAATCGATCAGATGCAAAGCGAGCTTGGCATCGACCGGATAGGAGCGCGGTGCATTATCCTCGAAAAAGCCCTGCCGGTTCTTGACGTACCATTCAGGGAACCGCTGGCGGTAATTCTCGTGCTGCCCGTTGCTGTTGAGGATGGTGTCGCCGTAATAGACCGCGAAAGCCGGCCGGCAGTCCTCCAGATAACTCTCGTCCTGGTCGTCGCCCATGACGATCAGCGTGTCGAGCTTGGCGCCGGCCAGCGTCTTTGCGATATGCGTGATCGCATCACGTGCCTTGTTCTGCCGCGCCACGAGTTCGGCGGGCGCGACCATGGCCGCCATTTTGGGATCGGCCTTCTCCAGAAGCTCGGCGTAGGTCGCGGGCCGGCCCTCCTTGTCGCGGTGTCTGATGGTCTGGTCGGTTTCTTCAAAGCGCAGCAGCGTCTCGTCGGAGGCGAGCAGCATCGGCGTATGCGACGATCCAAGCCCGAGCACGATCTTGGCCATTTGATCTCCCCAAAGCGGGCTAGCCGGCGTTCCTCTAAAAGTCCTTGGTATGCCGGTCTTAACGCGTGATCTTAGTGAGACATTGCGCAACTGGACAAGTGCGGGCCGGAATGTTGGTATGCGCCCCAATCGATAAACGGGAGGGCTATTCCATGAAATACAGCACCTTTTTGGCCGCAACTTGTGCCGCCATCGCGCTTGCCGCCGCTGGCGGCGCCAGTGCGCAAGACAACAGCGTCAAGATCGGCTTCATCCTGCCGATGACCGGCCAGCAGCAGTCGACCGGCAAGCAGGAATCCGCCGCCATCAAGCTGTTCATGGCGCAGCAGGGCGACACGGTCGCCGGCAAGAAAATCGAGCTCATCATCAAGGACGACGCCGCCGTTCCCGACAATACCAAGCGCATCGCGCAGGATATGATCGTCAACGACAAGGTGACGTTCCTCGCCGGCTTCGGTGTCACGCCGGCGGCGATGTCGGTCGCCCCGCTATCGGCCGAAGCCAAGATGCCCGAGATCGTCACCGCGGCCGGCACCTCGATCATCACCGAGAAGTCGCCCTATATCGCGCGCACGAGCTTCACGCTGGCGCAATCGACCGTGCCGATGGCTGACTGGGCGGCGGCGAACGGCATCAAGAAAGTCGTGACCATGGTGTCGGATTACGCGCCCGGCGCCGACGCCGAAAAATCCTTCACCGCCGAATTCACCGCCAAGGGCGGCCAGGTGATCGAGGCGATCCGCTTCCCGCTCGCCAATCCCGATTTTTCACCGTTCCTGCAAAAAGCCGCCGACGACAAGCCGGACGCGGTCTTCGTGTTCGTGCCGTCTGGTCAGGGCGGCGCTTTCGTCAAGCAGTTCGTCGACAAGGGCCTCGACAAAGCCGGCATCAAGATCATCGGCCCCGGCGACGTCACCGATGACGATCTAATCAACGGCATGGGCGACGCCGTGATCGGCACCGTCACCGCGCATTTCTACTCGGCCGATCATCCCTCCGCGGTCAACAAGGCCTTCGTCGCCGCCTTCAAGAAGGCCAATGGCGGGATGCGGCCGAACTTCATGGCAGTGTCCGGCTATGACGGCATGCACCTGATGTACGAGACGCTGAAGAAGACCGGCGGCAAGACTGACGGCGATTCGATCATCGCCGCCGCCAAGGGCATGGCCTGGGAAAGCCCGCGCGGCCCGATCTCGATCGATCCGGATACCCGCGACATCATCCAGAACGTCTATATCCGTAAAGTCGAACGCAAGAACGGCGAACTCTATAACGTCGAATTCGCCACCTTCCCGGCGGTCAAGGATCCGATCAAGGCCGCGGAGGCGAAGTGAAATTCACCTCTCCCCGCGCGCGGGGGAGAGGTCGAGCGAAGCGAGGGTGAGGGGACCTCGCCGCAATCCTAAGCCCAGCGGTGAGGCCCCCTCACCCCACCCTCTCCCCGCACGCGGGGAGAGGGAGAACGTAGCGCGAGTGCTCGGCAGATCATGCTGACCATCCTGTTCGACGGTGTCGCCTACGGCATGCTGCTGTTCGTGCTGGCCTGCGGGCTCTCGGTCACGCTCGGACTGATGAATTTCATCAATCTCGCCCACGGCTCGTTCGCCATGGTGGGCGGCTATTGTACCGTCATCCTGGTCAATCGTCTTGGCGTGCCGTTCGCGCTCGGCCTGCCGATCGCATTTCTGGTCACAGCCCTGATCGGCGGGCTCCTCGAGCGCACGCTCTACGTCCACGTCTATGCCCGCAGCCACCTCGATCAGGTGCTGTTCACCATCGGGCTCGTCTTCATGTCGGTCGCAGCGACCGATTATACGATGGGCTCGTCGCAGCAGTTCGTGCAGATACCCGATGCGCTGCAAGGCCAGTTCAACGTGTTCGGCGTCGGCATGGGCAAATATCGCCTGCTCATCATCGTGATCTGCGGGCTCCTCACCATCGCCTTGCAGCTGATCCTCGCCAAGACGCGGTTCGGCAGCCGGTTACGCGCCGCGGTCGACGACCAGCGCGTGGCGCGCGGCCTCGGCATCAATGTCGGCGCGGTATTCGGCATCACCTTTGCGTTCGGCTCCGGCCTTGCCGGGCTGGGCGGCGCGCTTGGCGCCGAGATTCTCGGCCTCGATCCGACTTTCCCGCTCAAATACATGATCTACTTTTTGATCGTGGTGACGGTCGGCGGCACCTCCAGCATCACCGGGCCGTTTCTCGCCTCGTTGCTGCTCGGTATCGCCGACGTCGCCGGCAAATATTACGTGCCCAAGCTCGGCGCTTTCGTCATCTACGCCATCATGATCGCGGTTCTGATCTGGCGGCCGCAGGGCTTGTTTGCCCGCTCCGTGGCGCGGTGACGCCATGACGGAAAAAAATCCGCCAGCGCTGGCCGCCGACGTCTCGCTCTACCTACAACGCCGGGCGCGGTGGTCGCCGCTGGAGATCGCGTTCTGGGTCGTCGCCTTTGCCAGCATCTGGCTCTTTCCCGGAAAATATCTGATCCTGAAAGATACCGCGATCCTTGGCCTGTTCGCGCTCTCGCTCGATCTCATTCTCGGCTATGCCGGCATCCTCTCGCTCGGCCAGGCGGCGTTTTTCGGTCTGGCCGGGTATTTTGCCGGACTGGTCGCCAAGTACGGCCTCATCAATGAGCCGATAATTGCGCTTGTTTGCTCCGGCCTGGTGGCGGCCGCGCTCGGCTTTGTCACGAGCTTTCTGGTGCTGCGCGGCTCGGACCTGACGCGGCTCATGGTGACGCTCGGCGTCGCGCTGATGCTGGGCGAGATCGCCAACCGTTATTCCGATCTCACCGGCGGCGCCGACGGATTGCAGGGCGTCGACATCGCGCCGATTCTCGGCCGGTTTCACTTCGATCTCTACGGCCACAACGGCTATGTCTATTGCCTGATCGTGCTGTTTGTCTGTTTTGTCATCGCCCGGCGCATCGTCTATTCGCCATTCGGCCTGTCGCTGCGCGCCCTCAAAGGCAATGTGCTGCGCTCGTCGGCGATCGGCATTCCGGTGAAGTGGCGGCTGGTCGCGATCTACACCATATCCGCCGGCTTTGCCGGCATTGCCGGCGCGCTACTCACCCAGACCACGGCATTCTGCTCGCTCGACGTGTTCTCGCTGGAACGCTCGGCCGATCTTCTTCTCGTCCTCATCATCGGCGGCACCGGCTATCTCTATGGCGGCTTGATCGGCGCGGTGATCTACAAATTATTGCAGGACTGGATCGCCGATCTGACGCCGCAATATTGGCAGTTCTGGATCGGCCTCCTGCTGGTCGTCATCGTGCTGGTCGGCCGCGACCGCATGCATTCCTGGTTCGCATCCGCGATCGCCTTGCTGTCGCGGCTCGGCCCGCGCAACGTGACGGCCCCGTGATGCCCATTCTCGAAACCATCGGATTGGAAAAGCGCTTCGGCGGCATCGTCGCGGCCCATGACGTGAACCTCACGGTGGAAAAGGGCGCGCGCCACGCTCTGATCGGGCCGAACGGCGCCGGCAAAACTACCGTGATCAATCTGCTCACCGGCGTGCTCAAACCGACGGCCGGCCGCATCATGCTCGAAGGCCGCGACATTACCGATGCCCTGCCGCACCAGCGGGTGCGGCTCGGCATGGCGCGCACGTTCCAGATCAACCAATTGTTCCTCGATCTCACCCCGCTGGAATCGATCGGGCTCGTGGTCTCCGAACGGCTCGGCTCCGGCGCCGATTGGTGGCGGCTCGTCGGCACCAAATCCGCCGTGACCGATGAGATCGTCGAAATCGTCGAGCGGTTCCGACTCACCGACGTGATGCACGAGCGCACCGCGATCCTGCCTTATGGCAAGCAGCGGCTCCTTGAAATCGCTCTGGCCTTTGCCTGCCGGCCGCGCCTCCTGCTGCTCGACGAGCCGGCCGCCGGCGTGCCGGAGGCCGAGCGGCACGAGCTTTTGGCCACCATAGAGGCGCTGCCGGCCGAGGTCACCGTGCTCTTGATCGAGCACGACATGGATCTGGTGTTCTCCTTCGCCGACCGCATTTCGGTCCTGGTCAACGGCGCCTTGTTCGTCGATGGCCTGCCCGAAGAGGTGGCGCGCGATCCGCGCGTGAAGGCCGTCTATCTTGGCGAGGAGCTCGATGCCTGACCTTCTTACCATCGAGCAATTATCAGCGGGCTACGGTGAGGCCGTGGTGCTGTCGAATGTCTCGCTGTCGCTGGTCGAGGGCCAGGCGCTGGCTTTGCTCGGCCGCAACGGCATGGGCAAGACCACGCTCATCAATACCATCGTCGGCGTCACCCATTATTTCGGCGGCGCCATCGCGCTCGACGGCGCCGACATCACAAAACTTCGCCCCGACCAGCGCGCCCAGATCGGCATTGGCTGGGTGCCGCAGGAGCGCAATATCTTCAAGTCGCTCACCGTGCACGAGAATCTCACCGCCGTCGCGCGGCCGGGCCGCTGGACCACGGAGAAGGTCTACGCGCTGTTCCCGCGGCTCGAAGAGCGGCGGCAAAATCTCGGCAATCAGCTCTCCGGCGGCGAGCAGCAGATGCTCGCGGTGGCGCGCGCCCTGGTGCTCAATCCGCGCGTCATGCTGCTCGACGAGCCGCTCGAGGGCCTGGCGCCGATCATCGTCGAGGAACTGCTCGCGGCGCTACGCCGCATTATCCGCGACGAAGGCATGTCGGCCATTCTGGTCGAGCAGAACGCCAAGAAAATCCTCGGCGTCACCCATCACGCCATCATTCTCGAACGCGGCTGCGTGGTGCACTCAGCCGACTCGGCGACGCTCGCCGCCGACCGCGCGGCGCTCGAAACCCATCTCGGCGTCACCGATCACGGCCCGCGGCGGATCGGGCGGGTAAGGCAGTAGCGGCGGCCCCGCGCTACGCGTTATTGGCTTTCATATTCTGCGCACGGCCATAGAGCGCATAGACGGTCAGCGCGAGGCCGGCGAGGAGAACTGGCGCAGATAAAACCATGCCCATGGTCAAGCCATGTGAAAGCTGTTCGAGCCGCGGGTCGGGCTCGCGGAAAAATTCGCAGATAATGCGGGCCACGGCGTAACCGATGCAAAATATGCCCGTCACGGCGCCCGGACGCTTGAGTGCGCCGCCGCGCACGCATAATCCGAGGACCAGGAAAAGCAGCAAGCCCTCCAGGCCCGCTTCATAGAGCTGGCTCGGATGACGCGGCACACTGTCGACGTCGGGAAAACTCATCGCCCACGGCGCGTCGCTCGGGTGTCCCCACTGCTCCTCGTTGATGAAATTGGCAATGCGCACCAAAATGATTCCGATCGGGGCGGCTGCCGCGCAGATATCGGCAACCGTCAAAATCGAAACTCTGGTTTCCTTGGCAAAATACCAGATCGCCAGCGCTGCGCCGATCAAGCCGCCGTGAAAGGCCATGCTGCCCTTCCAAAGTTGCACGATCTCCAGCGGATGCGCGAAATAGTAGCTCGGCTGGTAAAACAACACTTGTCCCAACCGGCCGCCGATCACGATCGCCAGCGCGACATAAAGCACCAGGTCGGCGATGCTTTGTGCACCCGGGCGCGGCGTGTCGCCCCAAAGCCGTTTATTGCGCAGCAACAGCCAAGCGTAGATCCATCCGCCGGCGAGTCCGCCAATGTAGGCCAGGGCATACCAGCGGATCTGGAACGGTCCGATATGAACCGCAACCGGATCGATGACCGGGTAGGGAATAACGAAAAGGGCCATGGATGGCGCCCGTGGAGGCAAGCGGCGACTGGGTTCGCGGGTTTATCCTTCGCGGCGGACGATGACATTTTTGCGAAGATGATAGCCGTGCAAAACGGGCGCGCCGGGCCCCGTCAAACCGCGCGATGGCGTATGATCGCGCAGCCGGTTAGCGGAATTCTACGATGTACAGCGCCACGCTCGGAACCCGCCGCTATACATTCGGCGATCTCAAGACGCTGCTGGCCAAGGCCTCGCCGTTGCGCAGTGGCGACCAGCTTGCCGGCGTGGCGGCGGAGACCGGCGAGGAACGCGTCGCCGCGCGCTATGCGCTCGCCGACTTGCCGCTCGCCGCATTTCTGGATGAGTCCGTCGTTCCCTACGAGAGCGATGAAGTTACGCGTCTGATCGTCGACAGCCATGACCGGACCGCCTTCGCCGCGGTGGCGCATCTGACCGTCGGCGGGTTTCGCGACTGGCTGTTGTCGGATGAGACGACGACGCCGGTTTTGTCGGCGCCGGCGCCCGGCGTCGCCCCGGAAATGGCGGCCGCGGTGAGCAAGCTCTGCCGGCTGCAGGATCTCATTGCGATCGCGGCGAAGTGCTCGGTGGTGAAGAAATTCCGCAACACGCTGGGCCTGCCCGGCCGGCTCGCGTTGCGGTTGCAGCCTAATCACCCGTCCGACGATGCGCGCGGCATCGCGGCGAGCATTTTCGATGGGCTGCTGCTCGGCGCCGGCGACGCCGTGATCGGCATCAATCCCGCGACCGACAGCCCGCAAAGCGCGCGGGCGCTACTGTCGATGCTCGAGGAAATCCGCGTCAAGCTCGACATCCCGACGCAGGGCTGCGTGCTGGCGCATGTGACGACGACACTCGATCTGATCGCCAAGGGTGCGCCGGTCGATCTCGTGTTCCAGTCGATCGCCGGCACGCAAGCCGCGAATAAGAATTTCGGCATCGATCTCGCGCTGCTGGCCGAGGCTCGCGACGCCGCGCTGTCGCTCAACCGCGGCACGGCCAGCGACAACGTCATGTATTTCGAGACCGGGCAGGGCTCAGCCCTTTCCGCCAACGCCCACCACGGCGCCGACCAGCAAACGCTTGAGGCGCGCGCCTATGCGGTGGCGCGCGCGTTCAAGCCGCTGCTGGTCAACTCCGTGGTCGGCTTCATCGGTCCGGAATATCTGTTCGACGGCAAGCAAATCACCCGCGCCGGGTTGGAGGATCATTTTTGCGGCAAGCTCATGGGCGTGCCGATGGGGATCGACGTCTGCTACACCAATCACGCCGAAGCCGATCAGGATGACATGGATGCGCTGCTGGCGCTTTTGGTGGCGGCGGGCGTCAATTTCGTGATGGGCGTCCCGGGCGCCGACGACATCATGCTCGGCTATCAGAGCACATCGTTCCATGACGCGCTGGCGATGCGCGATCTGTTCGGGCGTCGCCCGGCGCCGGAATTCGACGCCTGGCTTGCCCGGCAAGGTCTGATCGATACCGCCGATCGCATTCGCCCCCGCAGCTTGCCGAACAACTTCCGTGCCTTGCTGACATGACCACCGAGGACGAAATATGGGCCGGTTTACGCCGTCTAACCACGGCGCGCATCGGGCTTAAGCGCAGCGGCGCGTCGCTGTCGACAGCACCGCTTCTCGATTTTCAGCTCGCCCATGCCCGCGCGCGCGACGCCGTGCTTGAACCGCTCGACGAAGCGCAGCTGAGGGCCCAACTGGCGGGTCTGGGCTGTCCAATCTTATCGGTCGCAAGCGCGGCCGAGGATCGGCGGACCTATCTGACGCGCCCCGACCTTGGCCGCTGCCTGACGTCGGGCTGCGAGGCGGCGCTGGCGGCGCACAGGAGCGATTACGATGTCGTTTTCGTGGTCGCTGACGGATTGTCGGCGCAAGCCGTACAGCGCCACGCGCAACCGGTGCTCTCACGCGCGCTGACGGCGCTGCGCGCCGAGGGCAGGCGGATCGCGCCAATAGCGATCATCCGGCACGGCCGGGTCGCGGCCGGCGATGCCATCGCCATCGCGCTCGCGACGGCCTGCGTTACTGTTCTTATCGGTGAGCGTCCGGGTTTGTCGGCCCCCGATAGCATGGGGGCGTACCTGACATGGCGGCCGCACGCGCGCACCAGCGATGCGGAGAGGAACTGCATCTCCAACATCCGGCCGCAGGGCGTCGGTTATGGCAGTGCCGCGTTTAAGCTCGTGCATCTATTGCGTGCCATGCGCGCCCGCGGGTTGTCGGGCTTGCAGCTCAAGGACGATTCGGATCGATTGCTGATCGGGGAGAGCTAAAGATATGGAGCACCAGATATGGAACATCTCGGCGGCTGTCACTGCGGCAATATTCATGTGCGCTTGCGGCTTTCCAAACCGCCGTCCGCCAATCCGTTGCGCGCATGCCAATGTTCGTTCTGCCGCGCCCACAACACGCGCACCGTCGCCGATCCGGACGGGCTGTTCGAGCTCTGGGCCGACGATTGGGCCCTGGTCGAGCCTTACCGCTTCGGCTCGCGCAGCGCCGACTACTTTGTCTGCCACCGTTGCGGCATCTATGTCGCAGCGGTTTGCGAAACGCCGGCGGGGCTGCGCGCCGTCGTCAATGTGAACTGCCTTGCCGATCGCGCCGGCTTCACGGCGGTCCCCGCTGCTTCCAACTATGACGGCGAGGCGATCGAAACGCGGCTGGCGCGCCGCACCGTGAACTGGATGCCGGCACTGGTTCGGCGCTGACTGCAAGACTTTATATGTAATGCATTGCACTGCACGCCCGTTCACGCTGTATCAGCACTTCGCCAAGGCCGTGCAGGAGTGCCGCATCATCGTGATGAGCAATCGCATCGTCAAAGACATGGGCTTCGACTGGTACGACCAGGTCGAGCGCGCGCCGGGCTTTTGATCAGCTTATCACTTGATTATATGAACGAATCCGGCTCACGTCGCCAAGCCCCGCGCCGCCGTCTAAACTGCCGAGTGGGGAGTGGCGCCGGCCCGGCCGGCGGACCACAAAGAAGCCAGCAAAAGCGCACGGCAAAGCTGGCGCGAGAGCGAACCGCGAGAAAGAAAGATATGTCCACGTCCCTGATGACGACGCGCCGTTTCGCGCCTTTGTTCTGGTGTCAGTTCTTCGCGGCTTTCGGCGACAATTTTCTCAAGACAGCGCTCGTCTTTGTCATTCTGTTCGAGGTTTCCGGCGCCAATTCGGGAGTTTTGATCACGCTTGCCGGCGCGACGCTCATCGCGCCGTTCTTCTTTCTCTCCGGGCTCGGCGGCGAGCTTGCCGACCGTTATGACAAAGCCTGGGTGGCGCAGCGCATCAAGTTCACCGAAATCGGCGCCGCCATAGTCGCGGTGGCGGGCTTTGGCTTCCATTCACTGACTTTGCTGTTTGTCGCGGTCGGCCTGTTCGGCACGCTCGCCGCGCTGTTCGGTCCGATCAAATACGGCATCCTGCCGGACCTGTTGGAGCGCCGCGAGCTACCCTCCGGCAACGCGCTGATCGAAGCCGGCACCTTCCTCGCGATTCTACTCGGCACCATCGTTGCCGGCATTGCCGCCAACGGCAACAGCAATCCGATCCATTTCGCCTGGCTGATGATATTGACCGCGCTCGCCAGCTGGGGATCGAGCCTGTTGATACGCAAGACCGGCGAGGCCGCGCCCGAGCTCGCCATCAACCGCAATATTTTCGTCTCCACCGGTTCTCTGATCAACCAGGTCCGCGCCGACCCGCGATTGATGTGGGGCGCCATCGTGGCGAGCTGGTTCTGGCTCGTCGGCGCGCTGATTCTGTCGCTATTGCCGCCGCTGGTGTCGTTCACTATCGGCGGCAGTGAACAGGTCGTCACGCTGTTTCTCGCCATCTTCTCGGTGGCGGTCGGCGTTGGTTCCGGCCTCGCCGCCTGGCTCGCGGCAGGCCGCATCGTGCTTCTGCCGACGCTGGTTGCCACGGTACTGCTTGGGCTGTTCTCGCTCGATCTCGGCTGGACCGCCTCCGCCGTCGTGCCGCCGGCAAGTCCGCTGACCATCGGGGCCTTTTTCGCATCGCGCTACAGCATTCACATCGCGCTCGATCTCGCCGGCCTTGCGATCGCGGGCGGCCTGTTCATCGTGCCGGTGTTTACCGCCGTTCAGGTCTGGGCCGGCCCCGACCGGCGCGCCCGCGTGGTGGCGGCGGTCAATGTCTTCAATGCCGCCTTCATGGTAGTCGGCGCGCTCGCGCTGGCGCTGCTGCAAAAGCTTGGGCTCGGCACGCCGCTGTTGTTCGCGCTCCTTGGCGCCGCCAATCTTCTGGTTGCCATCGGCATCGGGCTCACCATGCCGGCGAGCTGGCTCAACGATTTTCTGTCGATCGTGTTTCGCGCCTTCTTCCGACTCGAAGTCAAAGGTTTGGAGAACATCGATAAGGCCGGTCCCAACGCCATTATTGCGCTCAACCATGTCAGCTTCCTCGATCCGCCGCTGGCGGCGGCGATCCTGCCGAAACGCCCGGTCTTCGCCATCGATGTGGCGATGTCGAAGCACTGGTGGATCCAGCCGTTCCTGAAATTCGTGCGCACCATGGCGCTCGATCCGCTCAAGCCGTTTTCGCTGCGGGCGCTGATCAACGCGGTGCGCGACGGCAACATGCTGGTCATTTTTCCCGAAGGCCGCATCACCGTCACCGGCAGCCTGATGAAGGTCTATGACGGCGCCGCCATGATCGCCGACAAGGCGGACGCGATGATCGTGCCGGTGCGCATCGACGGGCCGGAGCCGACGATCTTCAGCCGGCTGAAAAGCACGCAGGTGCGCCGCCGCTGGTTCCCGAAGATCACCGTCACAATCCTGGAACCGGTGAAGCTTAAGGTCGACCCCGAGATCAAAGGCCGCAAACGCCGCCAGGCCGCGGGCGCCGCGCTTTACACCATCATGTCCGATCTGATCTTCCGCACTACCTCGACCGACCGCACCGTGATTGAAGCGCTGATCGATGCGGCAGAGGTCCATGGCCCGAATTGGCTTGCCGTCGAAGATCCGGTGAGTGGCAAGCTCACCTATAAGCGTCTCCTCATCGCGGCGGCGGTGCTCGGCCGCAAGCTGATGCCGCTGGCGCCAGAGGGCCGCACGCTCGGCATCATGCTGCCGACCTCGAACGGCGCGGTCGTCACCTTGTTCGCGGTGATGTCCGCCGGCCGCGTGCCGGCGATGATCAATTTCACGGCGGGGGCGGCCAATATCCTCTCGGCCTGCCGCGCGGTGCAGGTCGATACGATCCTGACCTCGCGCGCCTTCGTGGAGCGGGGCCGGCTCGACACTGTCGTCGCACAACTGCAAGCCAAGCTGCGCATCGTTTACCTCGAAGACGTCCGCACGACAATCGGCGCCGCCGACAAGTTGCGCGGCCTGTTCGGCTGGAAAACGCCGCTGGTCGTGCGCAAGCCGGACGATTGGGCCGTGGTTATGTTCACCTCCGGTTCGGAGGGGCTGCCGAAAGGCGTCGTGCTGTCGCATCGCAATATGCTGACCAACACGGCGCAGGCCGAGGCGCGCGTCGATTTCGGCCGCGAGGACATGCTGTTTAACGTGCTGCCGGTGTTCCATTCGTTCGGCCTGACGGCCGGCACCGTGCTGCCGCTCGTCTCCGGCGTCTCGACCTATCTTTATCCGTCGCCGCTGCATTACCGCACCGTGCCGGAATTGATCTACGGCGTCGGCGCAACCATCATTTTTGGCACCGACACGTTCCTCAACGGCTATGCGCGGGTCGCTAATCCCTACGATCTGCGTTCGGTGCGTTATATTTTCGCCGGCGCCGAGCCGGTGAAGGAATCGACGCGCCGCCTTTATCTGGAAAAGTTCGGCCTGCGCATTCTCGAAGGCTATGGCGTCACCGAATGCTCGCCGGTGATGGCGCTCAACACGCCGATGTTCAACAAATTCGGCACCGTCGGCCGGCTCCTTCCCGGCATCGAGGCAAGGCTCGACAAGGTCGAGGGCGTCGAGGAAGGCGGGCGGCTCTTCGTCAAGGGTCCGAACGTGATGCTCGGCTATCTGCGCGCCGACAATCCGGGCGTGCTCGAACCGCCGCCGGACGGTTGGCACGATACCGGCGACATCGTCAGCATCGACGACCTTGGCTTTGTCACTATCAAGGGCCGCGCCAAGCGCTTCGCCAAGGTCGGCGGCGAGATGGTTTCGCTCGCCGCGGTCGAGACGCTGGCGGGCGAGCTGTGGCCAAACAATATCACCGCGGTGGCGGCAGCCGCCGATGCGCGCAAAGGCGAGCGCCTGGTCATGGTCACCGACAAGCAGGGCGCGACGCGCAGCGAGTTCATGGCCTTCGCGCGAAGCAAGCACGCCTCCGAGCTGATGCTGCCGGCCGAAGTCATCGTGCTCGACAAGATGCCGCTGCTCGGCTCCGGCAAGGTCGATCAACTGGCGATCGAGAAATTTGTGCGCGAGCGGGCAGCGGAGAAAGCCGCCGCCGCGGAGCAGCCGCCCGCCGCGGCGGAGTAGTGCGTCAGGGAGCTTTTGGAGTCGTCCCGGCTTCGGGTCTTTTCCTGTTCCAATGGCGCATCCGTTCCGCGATGATGAACAGCAGCGGAATAAGGAAAATGCCGAAGAGCGACGCCGCGATCATGCCGCCGAATACCGGGGTGCCCACGGCCTGGCGGGTGGCAGACCCGGCGCCTGTTGCGATGACCAGCGGGAAAAGCCCGAAGATGAAGGCAAAGCTTGTCATCATCACCGGGCGGAATCTTAATCCCGCCGCTGCGATGGCGGCGTCGTTGATACTTTTACCCAGCGCCCGCTGGTCCACCGCAAAAGCGACAATCAAAATGCCGTTCTTGGCGGCGAGCGCGATTAGCGCGACCAGGCCGATCTGCGCGTAGACGTCGAAGCTCAACCCGGCCAAAGCGACCGCGACGAGCGCGCCGAGTATGGCGACGCTGACCGACAGCAAGGCCGGAACCGGGATATTCCAGCTCTCGTAAAGCGCGACCAGAAATAGATAGGCGAACAGAATGGCAATCCCAAGCACGACGGTCGTGTGCCCGCCTGCCGCCACCTCCTGGAACGCGGTCCCGGTCCATTCGAAGCTGTAGCCCGGCGGCAGTGTCACGGCCGACATGCGTTCCATCGCGGCAAGCGACTGCCCGGAACTGTAACCGGGCTTCGCCGCGCCGTTGACGACCGCGGCACGGTAGCCGTTATAGCGCACCACCGTCTGCGGGCCTTGAACGAGCTTGGGCACCGCCAGGGCGCGCATCGGAACCATGCCGCCATTGGCGTTGCGCACATAGATATTGTTGATGTCCTCCGTGCGGTCGCGAAACGGCGAGTCGGCCTGGATGTTGACCTGCCAGGTGCGGCCAAAAACATTGAAGTCGTTGACGTAGAAACTGCCGAGCGTCGATTGCAGCGCGCTGAAAATATCGCTGATCTTGATGCCGAGCACCTGCGCCTTGTCGCGATCGATGTCGAGATAGATTTGCGGTGTATTCGCGGCATAGGTGCTGAACACCCCGGCAAGCTCGGGCTTCTGATTGGCGGCCACGATCAGTCCGCCAAGCACCGCCGCAACGTCGGTGGGAGACTGGCCCTGCAAGGCTTCGAGCACGTATTGAAAGCCGCCGGTGCTACCGAGGCCCAGGATCGGCGGCAGGTTGAATGGAAACGCGATGGCGCCCTGGATTGCCCCGAGCTGCGGCCGAAGCCGCGCGATAATCGCGTTCGCGCTCTGCGCCCGAGCGGTACGCACCTCGTAGGGTTTCAGCCGGATGACAAAGAAGGCCTGGTTCGACGATGCGACATAGTCGATAAAATTCAGTCCGACCACCGACAGCACGCCTTCGACGCCGGGGATCGGCCTGACAATATCCTCGACCTCCTTGACCACCGCCTGGGTGCGGGCGAGGGACGCGCCTTCCGGAAGCCGCAACGCCGCGAAGATCGCGCCCTGATCCTCATCCGGCAAAAAGCTCTGCGGAATCCTGCCGAACACCAGAACCGACGCCGCCAGCACGCCCGCCACGACGACGACGGCGAGCAACGCCACGCGGGCGAGCCGGCTCACCACCGCCACATAGCCGTCGCGCGCTTTGTCGATGGCGCCCAGCACATAACGCATCGGGCCGCGGCTCGGCTCCTCGCGCTTGAGCAGCACGGCGCACAAAGCCGGACTCAAAGTCAGCGCGTTGAGCGCGGAGATCAGCATCGATACCGAGACCGCCACCGCGAATTGGCGGAACAACTGACCGCTGATGCCGGGAATGAAAGCCACCGGCACGAACACCGACAGCAGCACGAAGGTGATGGCGAGGATCGGCCCGGTGATTTCGGCCATCGCTTTTTTGCAGGCGTCGGGAATGCTGAGCTCGGGCTGTTCGTCGATCACCCGCTCGATGTTCTCGACCACGACAATGGCGTCGTCGACGACGATGCCGATGGCGAGTACCAGCGCCAGCAACGACACGGTGTTGGCCGAATAGCCGATGACCAGCAGCACGGCGAACGTCCCGATGATGGACACCGGCACTGCAACCAGCGGGATCAGCGTCGTGCGCAACTTGCCGAGAAACAGGAAAACCACGATGCCGACGAGAACGAGCGCGATGGCGAGCGTCTTCACAACCTCGACAATCGTCGCGGTGACGAAGACTGTGGTGTCGAAGAACACGGTGTAAGTAAGGTCGGCGGGGAAGCGCGTCGCCAGCGTCGTCATGGTGTCGCGAACCTGTTTCGCGACATCGACTGCATTGGATCCTGGCGACTGATAGATGCCGAGCGCGGCCGCGGGAGCGCCATTGAAGCGGCTGTAGCGATCCTGGGTTCTGGCGCCCATTTCAACGCGGGCCACGTCGCCGACGCGAACCACCGAGCCGTCGGGATTGGAGTGCAGCACGATGGCGGCAAACTCCTCCGGCCGCGTCAGCCGGCCCTTGGTCTTGATGTTGATCTGGACCTGCTGCTCGCTGGAGACCGGAGCGGCGCCGATGCGGCCGAGCGCCGCCTGAACATTCTGGTTCTGCACCGCCGTGATGACGTCGTTCGGTGTCAGGTTGAGCTCGGTCAGCCGGTCGGGGTCGAGCCAAATCCGCAGCGAATAATCGAGCGGACCGAACAATACGACCTGGCCGACACCTTTGATCCGCGCCAGCGTATCGATGATGTTGATGGTCGCGTAGTTGCTCAGATAAATCGAATCGTAGGTGTTCTTCGGCGAGTAGATATTGATGACCTGGAGCAAGGCGGCGGATTTCTTGCGCACCGACAGGCCGGCATGCGACACCTCGTCGGGCAGTTGCGCCAAAGCGAGGCTCGCCCGGTTCTGCACATTGACCGTGTTGATGTCGGGATTAGTGCCCAGCGCAAAGGTCACGTTGAGCGTGTAACTGCCGTCGGAACCGCTGGCCGACTGGTAATAGATCGCATTGTCGACGCCGTTGATCTGCTCTTCGAGCGGCTGCGCCACCGTGGTCTCGACCGTTTCAGCGTCGGCGCCGGGGTAGTTTGCCGTAAGCGTGACTTGCGGCGGTACGATGTCGGGAAACTGCGCGATCGGAATCGCCGAGATGGCGATCGCGCCGGCCAGCGTGATGACGATGGCGATGACGACGGCAAACCTCGGCCGGTCGATGAATATGCTGGAAAACATCGGGTCAGTTTTCCGGGACGACGCTTGCTGACACGACTTGGCCGGGGTGTACTTTTTGGATCCCGTCGACGATGACCAGCTCGCCCTCTTTAAGGCCGTCGCTCACGACCACGTCACGGCCCTGCTCGCTGCCGGTCGTGACGCGGCGCTGCTCGACCTTTTTCGCGTCGTCGACCACCAGCACATAATGGCCGGCCTGATCGAACAGGACGGCGGATTGCGGCACCACCAGCGAGGAGCGCGGCGCGCCGCGCTGCACGATGACGCCGACGATCCCGCCGGGGATAAGCGCACCCTCCGGGTTCGGAAATTGCGCGCGCACCACCACGGTGTCGGTGTCGGCCTCGACCTGGACGTCGAGGAAATTGGTGAGGCCCGCATGCGGATAGATGGTGCCGTCGGGCAGCTTTATTTGAATGGTCACATGCGGATTTTTATCGGCCGACGCGGCGATCCTTTTTTTGTATGCGATGATATCGGCCTCGCTCGCCTGAAACGTCACGTAGATCGGATCCTGGCTGACAATGGTCGCCAGCGTTCCCGACGATGGTTGGACGAGATTCCCCACGGTGAAATTGGCAAGCCCGATCCGTCCATTAATCGGTGAGTGGATTTCCGTATAACCGAGATTGACTTGCGCCTGCTCGAGCAAGGCTTGCGCCTGCAATATGTCGGCCTGTGCGGACTGCTCGGCGGCGGCGAGCTGATCGACGGTGGCCTGCGGGACGTTTTCACTGCGCACCAGCACCTGAGCGCGTTGCAACTGCAAATTGGCGTTGACCTCGGTCGCCTTGGCCTTGGCGAGATTGGCGTTCTGCTGGTCGACCGCCGCCTTGTAGGTGTCCTGCTCGATGCGGAATAACAGGTCGCCTGTTTTGACCTGCTGGCCCTCGGTGAAATTGCGCTGCTCGATGAAGCCGGGGACCCGCGCGACCACGTCGACCTTGTCGATGGCGATGATGCGGCCGATGAAATCGCCGGTTTCCGTCACTTGGCGGCTCACTGCCGGACTGACAGAAACTGCAGGCGGCGGGGCGCTTTGGGCTGCGGCAGCGCCACAGCCGATGGCGACGGCCAGCATGCTGATGGCGGTCGTGTTGCTGGGTCCCCTGCCAAACGAGCTATTGCGACCAAGCATCAAGGGTACTCCCGACCGCGAGGTGGACGATCCAATCAGTTAATTGCTATGCGCGCACCGCGCAACGGCAGGGAAATACAAAACGAGCTACGGAAGTACCAAACTAACTCCCCCGCATAGCCAACACCCGATCGACCATGGCGCCGACCTCGCCGAGATAATTGGCCGGGTCGCAGAGTTTTCGCAGCGCGGCGCGGTCGAGGTGCTTGGTGATCTCGCTGTTCTCGGCAAGGAGATCGGCGAGCGGCCGGCCTGTTGCGACCACCTGCCGGCAAATGTCGTAGACCAGATCGTGCGCATATTGGCGGCCGAGATAGGGCGCGAGCCCCATCATCACCGCTTCCGACACGATCAAGCCCTTGGTCAGATCGAGATTGGCCCGCATCTTTTTCTCGTCGACCTGCAAGCCGGTGAGCACGAACTCGGTCTGCGCCAGCGCGCCTGCGGTGAAGCAGAAGATTTCCGGCAGCACGATCCACTCGATCTCCCATGGGCCGGTAGCGCGCTCGTGGTCCTCGACCATGGCGTCGAGCAGGGCCGCGGTCTGCTGGCGCACCACCGAGGTGAGCGCGGTGATGTAGACCGAGGAAATCGGGTTGCGTTTCTGTGGCATGGTCGACGACGAGCCGCGGCCTTCGAAGAACGGCTCGTAAAGCTCTTCCACTTCGGTCTGCATCATCAGCTTAACGTCGAAAGCGATCTTGCTGCAGCTGCCGGTGATGAGCCCGAGAAAGCAGCCGACCTCGGCGATGCTATCGCGCACCGTGTGCCAGGCGATCGCCGGCTGGCCGAGCTTGAGCTCCTTCATCAACGCGGTCTGCGTCTCCAGACCGCGGCCACCGAGCGAGGACAGCGTACCGGCGGCGCCGCCGAATTCGCCGACCAGCGCGCGCGGGCGCAATTGTTTCAGGCGTTCTTTGTGGCGCTCGAAACCGGCGAGCACGGTCGCCATTTTGTAGCCGAAGGTGATCGGCACCGCCTGCTGCAGATTGCTGCGGCCGGCCATCGGCGTGTCGCGATATTTGCGCGCCAGTGCGGCGAGCGCATCGGCAATGGCGCCGAGGTTGGCCTCGATCAGGATGAGCGCCTCGCGGATCTGCATCACGGTTGCCGAATCGGTGATGTCCTGCGTCGTCGCGCCCCAATGGCACCATTCGCCGAGCCCGTCGCGGCACAGCGCGACGAGCTGCTGCACCACCGGCAGCACCGGATAGCCGATGCGCTCGGTCTGGGTCTTGAGCTTGGCGAAATCGATCTCGGCCGCGTTGCAATGCCGGTTGATCTCGTCCGCGGCCTCTTGCGGAATGATGCCGAGCCGCGCCTGCGCCCGCGCCAGCGCGCCCTCGAAGTCGAGATATTTCTGCACCCGGTTCTCGTCGGAAAAAACCCGCCGCATCGGCTCGGTCGAGAAGATGTCGCGGAACACGGCAGAGTTGATCAGTGACGTGGGCATGAGTTACTCCGTAACGGGGATTTGTGATTAACGCCGAGAGAAGAACCGGTGAAATACGCCGCGTCGGAAAAACTTTCGAAGTGATTCACCAATCGTGTCGCGGGCAACGGGCGCACTCATGCTGGCAAAGGGCGCGCAAGTGCGGCGCGTCCTTAATACTGTACTACCGCATTTGCGCCAATACAGCAGGATCGATTTACCGCGTTTGCCGGCGCGGCGCGGATACATGAATCAGCCTGTCGCAGCGCGCTTAATCGCACGCCGCCATAATTGGCGAACGCGACGGCTCAATTTTCGTAAAGGATATCCGTTCGATTCAAATAAACCGATACACGCGGCGTAAAGAATACCGCTTCAACCAATCTTCAGCATAGGTCGAAGATCGCATGTAACTTCACCAATTCAATACTCCCCGCGCCTCAATAATCACCGCGAACAACCAAGCAAACCCACAACGGATTGCGCAATACGTTTTAGGCGTCATCAGGGGACGGACTTGCGTACCAGTACCATCGTCATGATCGGCTTTGCAGTCCTGTTCGGATTGCTCGCGGTCTTCCTGGCGCAGACTTGGCTCAACAACCAGGCCGATGCGCGCATGAAGAGCCTCGACGCGCAGCGCAAGGCGCCGGCGCCCGAGCGCACGATCGTGGTTGCCAATCGCGCGCTGCGATTCGGCGATGAACTCAACGCGGCGGCATTGCGCGAACAGCCGTGGCCTTCGGACGCGCTGCCGGCCGGCGCTTTCGGCAAGATCGCGGATCTGACGGCTGAGAAGCGCATCGTGCTGATGCCGACCGATATCAACGAAGCGATCCTTGCTTCGAAGATCACCGGCCCCGGGCAGCGCGCCACGCTGTCGGCGGTGCTCGCGCCCGGCATGAAGGCAGTTACCGTTCGCGTCAACGACGTCCAGGGCGTTGCCGGTTTCGTGCTGCCCGGTGACCGTGTCGATGTACTGCTGACTCGGCAGGGCGAGAAGAATTTCGCGGCAACCGACGTCGTAGTCGAGGACGCGCCGGTGCTCGCCATCGATCAGCTGGCCGACGAGAAGACCGACAAACCGTCAGTCGTCAAAGCGGTCACGCTGGAAGTCAATGTCGTCGACGGACAAAGGATCGCACTCGCCGCTACGGTCGGCACGCTGTCGCTCTTGCTGCGCAAGGCGGGTGAGCCTGCCGGCGGCGATGCGCGCCGGGTGACGACGAACGATCTTGGTCGCTCGACCGAGCCGACGCCGAAATCGCGGTTCATCACCGTCAGCGTGAACCGGGCGATGAAGAACGATCACATGGAATACACCGTGCCGGTCGAGCACAGCGACGCACAAGCCGCGGCGCTGTCGGGCCAGCCATCGGCGCGTGACTGATGCAACCGATGTGGACGACGAAGCGGAGCAACGTGAAGTTTTCGGTTTGGGGAAAAGCAACGGCGGGGAGGCCGACGTGAAGAGCCAGTATAAGGATCAGGTTTATGTCCCGGGCGAAAGCCCGCGGCATTCCGACAAAAGACTTGCGGACAGGAACACCAAGCCCGCCGGCATCAAGATCGGCGCGCTCATCCGGCGCGGCTGGATCAGGGCGCTGCTTGCAGGTGCCATCATGGTGACGCTCGCGCCACTGGCGCATGCGCAGCAGAGCATCGCCTTCGTCAACGCGGTGCACACGACGACGGTGACGGTGATACTCGGCAAGACCCAGGACGTGCGGACCGACCAGAATCTCACCGACATCACGGTCGGCGATCCGGATATCGCCGACGTCAACCCGCTCACGGACCATTCGCTGTCGATCCTCGGCAAAAAGATCGGCACCACGCGGGTGACGGCTTATGACGCAGACAAGAAGCCAGTCGGAATTTTCGACATCGAAGTGACTTACGACACGTCCCGGCTGTCAACCGAGATCGCCCAGTTCACCGGTGGCGGCATCAGAGTGTCGTCGATCAACGGCCGCATCATGCTGAGCGGCAGCGCTCCGGACGCCGCCACCCTCGACAAAGCGGTGGAGATCGCGCGTCAGTTCGGGCCGGATCCGATCAATACGGTCCAGGTCATGCAGCCGCAGCAGATCATGCTGGAAGTCCGATTCATCGAAGTCGATCGCAATGCCAGCCGCGATCTCGGTGTGCAATGGAACGTGTTCGGCAATTCGGTCCTCGCCAATGTGGGCTCTGGCCTGCCGGCTAACCAACTGCCCATCACGCAGCCGAATGGCGCTTTCCAGCAGGGGGCTGCGGCGGGTACCGGTTTCGGCGGTCCAAGCCTGTTGCCCCCCGGTACCACTGGCACGCCGCTCTCGCCGGTGACCGCCGCCGGCGTGCTGTCAGGCGCGTCGCCGTTTGGCTTCCTCATCGGCCAATTGTCGAACCGGGTGCAAGTTGCGGTGAATGCGCTTGAAGTGCAAGGCGGCGCGCGCCTCTTGGCCGAGCCAGACTTGGTTACGTTGTCTGGCGAAACCGCGAGCTTTCTCGCCGGCGGCCAAATTCCGGTCCCCGAAGTCGGTGCGACCGGCACGCCGTCGTTCGGCTTCCAGCCTTACGGCGTCGGCCTGTCGTTTACCCCGACCGTGCTCAGAAACGGCGTCATCAACCTCGTGGTGAAACCCGAGGTGAGCGAAATCGATCATGCCAATGCGGTGACCGTCGCCGGCACCACCGTGCCGGCGCTGACAGTGCGCAAAGCCTCGACCACGCTCGAACTGCACGACGGCCAGAGCTTCATGCTTGGTGGGCTGTTGCAGACCGACGGCAACAACAACCTGGATCAGTTGCCGTGGCTCGGCGACGTGCCGGTACTCGGCGCCTTGTTCCGCAGCACCGATTACCAGAAGAACGAGACGGATCTCGTGATCCTGGTGACGCCGCACATCGTTCGGCCGATGACGCCCACGGACCCAATCCACACGCCACTCGACGGCTCGTTGCCGCCGAACGACGTCGACCTGTTTCTGATGGGCGAAACCGAGATCAACCCGGAGCTGGCGCGGCTCGCCGCCGGCGCACTGACCCGGCCCTACGTCGGCCACATCCTGGATCTGCCCAAGAATGGAGACGCCTATGTGTCGGCCAAAGACTAATCGCACTCCGCGCCTGGTCGCGGCCGCATTGACGGTCGTCGGCTGGGGCGGCTTGCTCGCCGGATGCTCCAATCCCGACCTCTACCTGGATCACCGCGATTCCATCGCGCTGGGCGCCGGGGACGCCATTGCGGGTAATACGGTCAACCAGATGGTCGATCCGTGGCCGCCCTCGAGCGGTGACAGGAACATCGCCTTCAACGGCCAGAAGATGCAGGCCGCAGTGCAGCGCTATCGCACCGACAAGGTCATCGCGCCGACCGACGCGAGCAATCTCCAATCGACCAACCAATCTGGCCAGACCATCAGCCAGACGACTGTGAATGCCGGCACGAACGCGCCGCCGCCAGCCGCTACTACGACGGCGCAATGATCTTTCGGATCAGCAATGCGGGCTTGAAGTGATGCGGATCGGCCGAGCCACAGAATCGGGCGCCCAAGCCAAAGTCGTCGTACTGACCAGCGACGACGGCTTCGAGGAATCCATCCGCTCGACCTTCGGCACCAGCGCCCAGATCGGCCTCGATGTCGTCAAGGGCCGGCTCGCCGACCACAACGACAAGATCGATGTGGCCGGCGCGACCGTCGTCATCGCCGACGTCGATGCCGACGATGAGGCCGAACTGCAAGCGCTGGAAAGCTTGTTGCTGCGTATCGGCGCCTGGCCTCCAGTCGTCGCCGTCACCCAGAGTTTCGACGAAAACGTCGCGCGCCGCCTGATGCAGATGCGGGTCGCCGACTTTCTGGTGAAGCCGGTCCCGCCGGTCGAACTGGTGCGGACCTGCGCGCGGGTCGCCAAGCATCAGGCCAGCGCCGAGACCACGGAAGCGCAGATTTTCACCTTCCTGCCCGCCGTCGGCGGCGCAGGCGTGACGACGCTTGCGGTGCAGACGGCGATGCTGCTGCTCAACAGCGGCCCACGCGGCAAATCCGCGACCTGCCTCGTCGACCTCAACTTTCAGCACGGCGCCTGCGCCGATTATCTCGACATCGAGCCGCGGCTTAATCTGAGCGAGATCGAGCCGCGCCCGGAACGGCTCGACCGGCAGTTGCTCGAAGTGATGATTTCGCAGCATGCCTCCGGCCTCGCGGTTGTCGCGGCGCCGAACCGCCCGGCGGAAATGCGCCTGTTCGATCCCGATGTCGTGACCCGGCTCCTCGATCTGGTGTCGTCGCATTTCGACTATGTCGTGTTCGACATGCCGCGCACCTGGTTCTCCTGGACCGACAGCGTTCTGCTCGGCTCCAACCGGCTGTTCATCGTCAGCGAGACGACCGTGCCCGGGCTCCGTCACGCCAGACAGCTCGTCGACGCCATCCGCGAACGGCTCGACGAGGGGCCGCAGCCGCAAGTCATCATCAACCGCTTCGTGCAGAAGATGTTTTCGTCCGGCTTGCGCCGCAGCGATATCCAGCAGGCGATCGGCGATTCATTCTTGGCCTGCATACCGAACGACTATGCGCTGGTGCGCGAGGCGATCGACCGCGGCGTGCCGCTTGAGGAAGTCAAGAAAGGCAACAAAATCACGCTCCAGCTCAAGAAGCTGATCGTGCCGCAGGTTGCCGGCAAAGCTGGCAAGGAAAGCGCCGGCGGCGCGCGGAAATTCAAGCTGTCGTGGGCGCGCTCTTAAGTTTGAATTCGTAAATCAGGACATCGCCATGGTCGGTCGGTTTTCAATGCGCCGCGTCGCCGCTCCGGAAATCGTCCCCGCGGCTCCGGAGAACGTGCCAGCGAACGTGCCGGAAAGCGTCCTCGAAACCGTGTCGTGGACGGCATTCCCGGAAACGGCGCCCGAGCCCGCCGCACCCGCCGCCGCGCCCAACCCGCTGCTCAGCGACAAGCTCCTCGACGCCAAAGTCCGCCTGCATCGCCGCCTGATCGAGGAAATCAATCTGTCGGCGCTGGAAAAACTGCCGGAAGAGGAGATGCGCGCCCACGTTCAGCAGCTCGTCGCGCAATATGTCCTGACCGAGCGGCTCGCGCTCAACACCCAGGAGCTCAACGATTTTGTCTCGGAGATTCTCGACGAGATGACGGGGCTCGGCCCGCTCGAGCCCCTGCTCAAGGACACGACCGTCAACGACATCCTGATCAACGGCCATGAGTGCGTCTATGTCGAACGGCTCGGCGTGCTGGAGCCGACCGGCGTGCGCTTCAAGGACGAGGCGCATCTGTTGCGCATCATCAACAAGATCGTCTCCGCCGTCGGCCGCCGCGTCGATGAATCGCATCCGATGTGCGACGCGCGGCTGCTTGACGGCTCGCGCGTCAACGTGGCGGTGCGGCCGGTGGCCATCGACGGGCCGCTGATGTCGATCCGCAAATTCTCCAAGAAGCCGTTCAACCTCAACAAGCTGATCGATGTCGGCGCGCTGCGGCCGCAAATGGGCGAATTGCTCGCCGCCGCGGTGAAAGCGCGCGTCACGCTGATCATTTCCGGCGGCACCGGCTCGGGCAAGACGACCATGCTCAATGCGCTGTCCGCCTTCATCTCGGAGAAGGAGCGGCTTCTGACCATCGAGGACGCCGCCGAACTGCAATTGCAGCAGCCCCATGTCGGCCGCATGGAGACGCGCCCGCCGTCGATCGAGGGCAAGGGCGAAATCCGCCAGCGCGATCTGGTCAAGAACGCGCTGCGCATGCGGCCCGATCGCATCATCCTCGGCGAGTGCCGCGGCGAGGAAGCCTTCGACATGTTGTCGGCCATGAATACCGGCCACGAAGGCTCGATGGCGACGGTCCACGCCAATACGCCGCGCGACGCCATTTCGCGGCTGGAGCAGATGATCGGCATGGCCGGCCTGCCGATGACGATCGCCAGCATTCGCGGTCAGATCGCCGCGGCCATCCGCGTGATCGTGCAATTGTCGCGGCTCTCCGACGGCAAGCGCCGCGTGATGAGCATCGCCGAGATCACCGGGCTCGAAGGCGACATCATCCAGATGCAGGAAATCTACAAGTTCGTGCGCACCGGCACGGCGCCCGACGGCGCGGTGCAGGGCCACTTCCAGGCGACCGGCGTGCGCCCGCGCTTTCTTGCCGATCTCGCCGCCATGGGGATCAAGCTGCCCGGCGCCTATTTCGATCCATCGCAGCCGCTGTGACCGGCGCCGTGCGAAAAGGTCCGCCATGACGTGGAATTTCGATTTCGATCCGATCTATCTGGTCTGGCTGTTCGTGGCGATCTCCGCGGGGCTCGCGGCCGAGGCCATCTATCTGATGTGCTTTTCGGCGGCGTCCTATCGCAGCCAGATCAACCGGCGGCTGATGATCTCCAAGGATCGCACCGACCGCGAAAGCGTACTGATCGAATTGCGGCGCGAACGCGGTCTTACGGCCGGCGGCGATTATCAATTCAATCTCATCGCGCTTAACCGGCTGATCCTGCAATCCGGCCTGACGCTCGGCGTCACGCGCATCCTGGTCATTATCGGCGTCGTCAGCGCCGTTGCCTTCGCCGCAACCATGCTGTTTCTCGGCAGCTTTATCGAAGCACTCGCCGCGGCGGCGCTCGCCGCGACGGCATTGCCCTATCTCGTGCTCCGTATGTTGCGGGCGCGGCGGCAGAAGCGCTTCGGCGCCCAGTTTCCCGATGCGCTCGATATCATCACGCGCAGCCTGCGCGCCGGCCACCCGGTGCCGATCGCCATTACCATGGTCGGACGCGAGATGGCCGACCCGATCGGCAGCGAGTTCGGTATCGTGTCCGACGAGGTGACCTACGGCGCCGATCTCGAAACCGCGATGCGCAACCTCTACGCCCGCATCGGCTCCGACGATTTGCCGCTGTTCGTCACCGCGGTCGCCATTCAGGGCTCGACCGGCGGCAATCTCGGCGAAATCCTGGGAAACCTGTCCGGCGTCATCCGTCAGCGTTTCAAGATGCGGCGGAAAATCCGCGCGCTGGCGGCTGAGGGCCGCGCCTCGGCGATGATCCTCTCGGCGCTGCCGATCGGATTGTTCATCGTCATTCAATTCGTCGCACCGGAGTTCTACGCCGCGGTCTGGAACGAGCATCTGACCAAGCTCCTGCTCGGCGGCGCCGCGGTGTGGATGTCGCTCGGCAATCTCATCATGTTCAAGATGGTCAATTTCAAGATCTGAACCGAAGATCAAAATCCGGACCCATGGACCCCAGTAGCACCATAGCGGCAATCGGCGACAACGCTCCGATGATGCTGAGCATTCTGGTCTTCCTTGCCGCCGGCACGCTTGCCTTCGCGGTGATGATCGGGCTGCGCGCGCGCGAAGCGGTGCGCCGGCGCGCCGCGCGCGTCGGCATCGATGACGATGCGCCAAGCGGCCGGCGTTCGCTGCGTTATTCGGGATTAAGGGCGGCGCAGAAGCTCGTCGATTATACCACCAGGCATTATTCGTCGGCCGATAGCGGCGACATGAAAATCCTGCGCCGCCGCCTGTTGCGGGCCGGCGTCTACGGCCCGCACGGCGCGGCTTATTACTTCATGGCACGCCTGGCCATGGCCGTGGGTCTCGCCGCCGGCTCGTTCTTTGTCCTGCCGATGTTCGGCTTCGGCGCCAAAGCCTCGTTCTGGCTGTTCATCATTTTCGCGGGCGTCGTGGGCTATCTGGCGCCGAGTTTTTATCTCGACCGCCGCATCGCGGCGCGGCGGGTGGAGCATCAGTCAGGCTTTCCCGATTTCATGGATCTCTTGGTGGTCTGCGCGGATGCGGGCTTGAGCATGGAGGCTTCGCTCGACCGGGTCGGCCGCGAGCTCGGCGATTCCTATCCGTCGCTCGCCGCCAACATCCACATGGCCAATCTCGAAATCCGCGCCGGCTGCACCATGAGCGAGGCGCTCGAACATCTCGGCGACCGGCTCGGGCTTGAGGAGGCGCGCTCCTTTGCCACTCTGATCCAGCAATCCGACGAACTTGGCTCCTCGATCGGCGATGCGTTGCGCGTCTATAGCGACGACATGCGCCACAAACGGTTGTCGCGCGCCGAGGAGAAGGCCTACAGCCTGCCGGCCAAACTCGCCGTGCCGATGATGCTGTTCATCTTTCCCACTTTGTTCGTCGCCATTCTCTGCCCGGTCATCGTGCGGGTGGCGACCGGGAATTGGTGACAAATCAGGGGGGAATCGCCGGCGAGGAATTCCTTAACCATCGTCGCCTAGCTTGGCTCATCCGGTGGAGTCCGCCCGTCGGGGGGCGTGTTCATGAGTATCCGAGTTGCGCGGGTTCTGATCCTCGTGGCGGCAGGCTTGACCTGCCTCACCGGCTGTTCGACCTCCTCAAAATTAGGCGACGCAGCGGCGACCAGCGATGGTGCCGCGACCGATGCGGCCAACAACGACACCACGGGGTCCATTGTCACGACGCCGGCCGAGCCGGGGCCGAGTGGCGAGCCGGTGGCGCCGCTGTCGAAGCCGGGCCTGCTTGGCGACGACCCCAATGACGACGTGCAGCTCGGCAAGAAATATTTCCGCAGCAACAATTTCGGCCTCGCCGAAAAGAGCTTCCGCAGCGCCGCCGAGCACCACCCCAACGATGCCGAGGCCTGGGTCGGGCTCGCGGCCTCCTATGACCGGCTGCACCGCTTCGATCTCGCCGACCGCGCCTACGCCGAGGCGGAGCGCATCGTCGGCCCGACGGTGGAAATCCTCAACGATGAAGGCTTCTCCTTCATGCTGCGCGGCGATTTCGGACGCGCGAAGAAGCTGCTCACGCAGGCGCAGACCAGGGATCCGGCTAATCCTTACGTGCAAGCGAATCTGCAATTGCTCGATGACAGCGTTCACAGCGGCAAGGCCGTCCAGTAGCCGGCCGCCGTGTCTATTCCTCAAACGGCAATCCGCCATATTGCTCGGCGAGCGACGCCTGGGCGTGCTCTGAGGCCAACAGATAATCGAACTGATTGAGCCGCATCTGCTGGTCGAACGGCGTCTCGCCGGGAAAGCGATGCAGCAGCATGGTCAGCCACCACGACATCCGCGCCGAGCCCCACACTCGGCGCAGCGCCATCTCCGAATAGCAATCGAGGTAATGGGTTTTCCCCGTTCGATAGGTCTCGGTCAATGCGCGTGACAGATAAAACACGTCGGACACCGCGAGGTTGAGCCCCTTGGCCCCGGTAGGCGGCACGATATGAGCGGCGTCGCCGGCGAGGAACAATCGCCCGTAACGCATCGGCTCGGACACAAAGCTGCGCAACGGCGCGATGGATTTTTCGATCGACGGTCCGGTGACGATGGCATCGGCCATGTCTTGCGGGCAGCGCGCCTTGAATTCTTGCCAGAACCGCTCGTCCGGCCAGTCCTCCAATTTCGCATCGAGATCGCACTGGATGTAGTAGCGGCTCAGCATCGGATTGCGCATCGAGGCGAGTGCAAAGCCGCGATGGTGGGAGCAATAACAAATCTCCGGATACGGCGGCGTCTCCGACATGATGCCGAGCCAGCCGAACGGATAGCCCTTCTCATAGGTCTTGGTCAGCGCCGCCGGAATCGACAGCCGGCTGACGCCGTGCGAGCCGTCGCAGCCGGCGATATAATCGCAGTCGATCCGCCGTTGCGCGCCGTCCGTCTCGAAAGTCACATAGGGCCGCGTTGACGTAAGCTCGTGCAGCGCGACATCTGCGGCCTGGTCGATGATCTGTCCGCCGGTGGCGTCGCGGGCTGCATAAAGGTCCTCGGTGATGGCGGTCTGGCCGTAGGCCATCATCGGCTTGCCGGTGAATTTCCGCGCATCGATCAGGAAGTGCGGGCGGCCCTCCCAGGCGATGCCCGAGCCGGCATGGGGCTGGCCTTCGCGATCCATGCGCGCGCCGAGCCCGACCTCGCGAAGCAGCGCGACCGTGCCGGCCTCCAGCACGCCGGCGCGGATCCGTTCCAGCACGTAAGCGCGGCTCTGCCGCTCCAGGATGATGGAGTCGATGCCGCCCAGATGCAGGATATGCGACAGCAAGAGGCCGGCCGGGCCGCCGCCGATGATCGCCACCTGAGTTCTGACTGCGGTTGTCATGCCGGCGCGAGAAAAGGCGGAAATGCACATTTTTGCAAGCGGTCTTGGCGCCGTCCGCGTCACAACAGGCTTGAATGGCGCGCTTTACGTCGCGATATGAACGTGGGAGTAAAGCCCGCCCCCGCGGGAAGGTATGCATGTTCGAATCATTCAAGAGCTTCATCTCCGACATCGTCGACGGCGAAAAACATCCGAGCCAGTTCGGCGAGGACGATTATCGGCTGGCGGCGGCCGCCTTGCTGGTGCACGCCGCCGCGATTGACGGCGAAATGTCGCAGAGCGAGCGTGACAAGCTCCATGCCGTGATCAAGCAGCGCTTCGCGCTCGACGACCCGGCGACCGACCAGTTGATCGAGAAAGCGACAGTGGCCGAGCACGAGTCGGTCGATCTCTATCATTTCACGCATTTGCTCAACCGCGTGCTCGATGAGCAGGGCCGCGCCAAGGTTATCGAGATGATGTGGCAGATTGTCTTCGCCGACGGCCAGCGCGACGAGCTCGAGGACAACCTGCTGTGGCGCGCCGCCGACCTGCTCGGCGTGTCGCCGCAGGAGCGCATCGAGCTGCGGCGCCGCATCGGCGGCGAGCAATGAAGCCGGTCGCGCTGATCACCGGCGCCTCGGCTGGCATCGGCACGGCGCTGGCGCGGGTGTTTGCCGCGCATGGCCATGAACTCGTACTGGTGGCGCGGCGTGAAGACCGCCTCAAGGCGCTGGCCGACGAGATCGCGGCTGCGGGCCGGCCGCGGCCGGCAGTGGTGGCGCTCGACCTCGGCCAGCGTGATGCCACAGCTTCGCTTGCCGCCGAACTGTCGGCGCGGGGGCTCGAGCCGGAATTCGTGGTCAACAATGCCGGTTTCGGATTGAGCGGCCCCGCGGCACAGCTCGATCGCGGCGAACAGCTCGCCATGATCGATCTCAACATGCGCGCGCTCACCGAACTGTCGCTCGCCTTTGTCGATAGCCTGGCGCGGCATCGCGGCGGCATTCTCAACGTCGCCTCAACCGCCGCCTTCCTGCCGGGTCCCGGAATGGCCGTTTATTACGCCAGCAAGGCATTCGTGCTGTCGTTCAGCGAGGCCTTGCACCACGAATTGGCCGGCCGCGGCATCCGGGTCACCGCGCTTTGTCCGGGGCCGGTACAAACCGAATTTCAGGCGCGCTCGGGGATGCAGTTGCCCGGCATTGCCAAAATCTTTGAAATTCCGCCCGAGCGTGTGGCGGAAATCGGCTACAGCGCCCTGATGCGCGGCCAGCGCGTCGCCATTGCCGGCACGGCTAACAGGATCGCGGTGGCGCTCATCCGCGTCATGCCGAACGCGCTGCTGCTGCGAGCGGTCGATCAGCGCACGCAGAGCGCCAGCCACGATTGATGGCCGGCTGCGGCTTTGACTCTCGCGATGAACGGGCTAGGAATTCGAAGAAGCGTTTCGAATCGCCGTCATCATGGAACAGTCGATCCTGATCATCCTGCACGGGGAGCACTCCACCCCGGGCCGCGTCGGCAATGCGCTCCGCCAACTGGGATACCGGCTCGACGTGCGCCGGCCGCGATTTGGCGATCCGCTGCCGCCGACCGTGGCCGAGCACGCTGCCGCGATCATCTTCGGCGGCCCGATGAGCGCCAACGACGAGGACGATTTCATCCGCCGCGAGATCGATTGGATCGGCGTGCCGCTCAAGGAGAGCAAGCCGTTTCTCGGCATCTGCCTCGGTGCCCAGATGTGCGCGCGCCAGCTCGGCGGCAAGGTTTTTCGCCATCCGCACGGCCACGCCGAGATCGGCTATTACCCGATCCGCCCGACCGCCGCCGGCCGTGCCGTGGTCGATGCCCGGCCGGAATGCGTCTACCAATGGCACCGCGAAGGCTTTGATCTGCCCGCGGGCGCCGAACTTTTGGCGCAAGGCGACACTTTCGAGGTGCAGGCGATCCGCTCCGGCCGCGCCTTTGCGCTGCAATTTCACCCCGACGTGACCCACGCCATGATGCACAAATGGACCACGCGCGGCCACGACCGCATGGCGCTGCCGGGCGCGAAACCGCGCGAGACGCATTTCGCCGACCGCGCGGTCTACGACCATTCCGCGCGCGCCTGGCTCAGCGTTTTTCTCGAGCGGTGGCTTGAAGGGTGAGCCGGTTCCTGCCCGGGTTGTGACGGGTCACCCTATGTCTATTGACACCATATGGTATGATGAGCCATAATGCCGGAATCAAAGGCCACGCTGCTGTTCCAACAGCGCATCCACTACGACAACGGTGCGATCGTGGAAATGGTGCTGTGGCGCGTACCCTTTCCGGTTTCGCCGGCGACCCATAATTTGAAATATTCCCTGTTCTACGGTCGTCCGGGTGCACGTGAAGTTGGGTACGACAATGAGCGCGGCAAAGGCGATCATAGGCACTTCCGGCGTGTCGAGACGGCCTACACGTTCAGCACCGTCGAACAATTGATGGCCGATTTCTGGTTCGACGTAATGAGTTTGCGAGGCAGCAAGTGAGCGAAGTGAAGATCACGGTCGGTGGCGAATTCGAAGGCGAGGCATCGCGCCGATTTGTGGATGCGTGGCACCGCGCCAAGCGCGGCAAGAAATTCCAAGAACGTCATCTGGCATTCGAGAGCTGGAATGCACTTGCGCGTGTTCTCACTGGCAAGCGGATGGAGTTGTTGCATTACGTTCGCCGACACAAAGTCACAAGCATTCGAGCGCTGGCAAAAGCACTGCGGCGCGATTACAGCAATGTTCATACGGACGTCCAGGCTCTGATGACCGCCGGACTTTTAGATACGGATGCTGATGGCGTGCGTGCCGATTACGACACAATAGAAACCAAAATCGCCATATAAAATCTCAAATTCGACTCGCCTACTGCCCGCCGGCGAGCTGTTGCGCGAAATAGGCGACCGTCTTGGTGTAGACCTGCGACGCGTTCCATTGCAGCAGCACCTGGAAATTGGCGGTGCCTTCGCCCCACGGCTGGCCCTTTTGCCAGCCGTAGCCTTTGAGATAATTGGCGGTCGAGGCGAGCACGTCGGGCACGCTGCGAATGAGATCGCGCCGTCCGCTGCCGTCGTAGTCGATGGCGTATTTGAGATAGCTCGACGGCAAGAACTGGGTCTGGCCGATCTCGCCAGCCCAGGCGCCGTGCATGTCGGACGGCGCCATGTCGCCGCGATCGATGATCTGCAGCGCCGCGATCAGTTCGCCGCGAAACTTGTCTGGCCGCCGGCAATCATAGGCCAGCGCCGCCAGCGACCGGACGGTGGGGAACCGGCCGTCATCGGCGCCGAAATCGGTCTCCAGCCCCCAGATGGCAACGATCACCGCTCCCGGCACGCCGAATTGCGCTTCGATGCGGCCAAACAGCGGGCCATATTGCGCCAGGAGCCTCTGGGCGCGCGCCAGCCGCGGCGGTACCATGCGGCCGGCGAATTGATCAAAACTCTGCCGGAACACGCCTTGCGCATGGTCGCGCGCGATGATGCTCGGGTCGTAGGTGATGTTGCCGAGCGCGGACTGGATCGTGCGCTGCGAGATGCCGTCGGCTGCGGCCTCGGCCTTGACGCCCTCTAGCCAGGCACCGAAATCGCCGCCGCATGGCGCGGCGGCATGCGCTGGCGCGGCAGCAAAGCCCACCGCCAGGATAAGCCATATTGACCGGACGGCGAACGCGCGCATGCGTGGTCCTTCTTGGCCGCCCCAGATGAATCGGTTGCGGCCATGATGCCGCAGCGCCGCCGCCGCTTCCAGTGTCGTTCGGGTCATGGCTTCCCGGCGTCGTAACGTTCGGCGACGTAGAGTTCGCGGAAAATCTTGGTCGAAATCAGGACGACCGCGATGATGCTGCAGCCGCCGATCAATACCGAAGGGATGGTGCCGAACAAGGCCGCCGCGGCGCCGGCGCGGAAATCGCCGAGTTGGTTCGAAGTGATCGTGATCATGGAATTCACGGCATAGACCCGGCCACGCATCTCGTCCGGGGTGCGGATTTGCACCATGGTCTGGCGGATCACGACGCTGATCGAATCCGAGGCGCCGACGACGAACATTGCGGCGATGGCCAGTTCGAAATTCGGCGCCAGCGCCAAAAGGATGGTGCCGATGCCGAATATCGTGACGGCGGTGAACATCACCCGTCCAAGACGCGCCGAGATCGGCCATCGCGCCAGCGTCAGCGCGGTCATGATGGCGCCGGCCGCGGGAGCCGCGCGCAACAATCCGAAGCCGAGCGGGCCGGTGGCGAAGATGTCGCGCGCAAAAATCGGCAACAGCGCCGTGGCGTTGCCGAGCAGCACCGAGAACAGATCGAGTAGCGCGGCGCCAAGAAGCGCCTTGTGATGGACGATGAAGCCGACGCCGCTAAACATCGTTTTCAGATTGACGGGCGCACGCGTTACCACCGTTCGCTCTACTGCGATGCTCAGCATGACCAGGCCCGCCGAGAGCCAAATCACGGCGCAGATCGCAAATACCAATGTCGGGCTGAGCGCGACCAGAATGCCGCCGAGCGCCGGCCCGGCAACGATTGCGGCCTGCGACGCCGAGGTCGAGCCGGCAACGGCACGCGGCAGCATGCCGGCCGGCACGATGTTCGGCAGCACCGATTGGACGCTCGGTTGCTCGAAAGCGCGGCCGGTGCCGACGACGAAAGCCATGCCGAGAAGCAGATCCGGCGTGAGCCGTCCCGCCGCGCTCGCAATGGCGAGTACGGTTACCGCGAGCGCTTCGACCACTTCGCCGAAGAAGGTGACGATGCGTCTGTCGTAGCGGTCGGCGACGTGGCCGGTGAGCAGGAAGAAGGCGATGACCGGGACGAATTGGACGAGCCCGATCAGCCCGAGATGGAACGGGCTCCTCGTCAAGGCGTACATCTGCCAGCCCACCGCGACGACCTGGATTTGCAGCGCCACCGTCGCCGCAACCCGCACATAGAGGAAACGGACGAAGGCGGGATGGCGCAGCAGCGGCAGCGCCGCGGAGGGTTCGTGAGTCATTGAACTTCGCTGGGACCCGTCAACGCTGATGAATTTCGGCGGCCGACGCAGAACCGATCAGCCGACATTGGCTATCGGATGGCACTTTGAACCTTCCACACCAGGTCTCCGCTGACGCCGGTTCGATGAACTGTAAGCGTGCCGACCAATCTGCGATCAACGACCTCGCCGCTGAACGTGGCCATGGCACGTGGCTTGTTCTCCGGTGCCGGCTTGAGTTCAAGCTGCACGCTTGTTCCCTTCGTCGTTCCGCCGCCTTCATAGCTGTGGGCCTGTGTGCCAAGTGACTGGAACGCGCACGAGCCTACAATATTTTCCACCATCGTCAGCACCAGGTTCGCTTTTGTGACTTCACCGGTTTCGTCGACGGTGACGTCGAGCGCCGGCTTTTGCAGGCTGACGCTATATTTGCAATGCGGGGACCCGCCAAACTGGGTGGACGCGGTATTGCCGGTGCCCTTCCAGGTTCCGCAAATTGAACTGCTGCAACCGGCCGCCGGCGTGCCGGTCGATGGTGCTGGTGTTGATTGCGGTGGCGGTTCGCCAGCAGCGGGCGCGGGCGGCGATTGTGGTGGCGGCTGCTCGGGAACAACGGGTGCGGGAACAACAACGGCGGGAGCCGGTTGCGGCTGCTGTTGGGTAATCAAGGGTGCGGGCGCCGATTTTTGTTGTTCTTGCGTAACGACGGGCGCGGGTTTCTGCGCATGAGACCACAGCGCCGCCGCGGCGATGATGGCAAGGCCGATAATCGCCGCGGAAGCCAACATCCATCGCGGCGACGGGCTTGCCGGCGGTTGGACGGGAGTGACGATCTGGCCGCGGCGTTCGCCGCCCGCCGCCGACTCATCCCGATCCGGTTTCCGCAAATCACCGGCAGGTTCGCGGGACGTGACCGATTGCAAGATCGTGGAAACCGACGTGACAAGCTGCTTGAGATGATCTTCAAGCGGGGGCGTCAATGCATCGAGCCAATGGACCGGTCCCATGTAGTAGGCGAGCGTACTTTCCGGTATGACGTTCTCGATTCGCAAGGGAACCACAGGCAGTTCCTTTTCGAACGCCCGCTGCACCTCACGATAGATTTGCTTTGACTGATTGGCGCCTGAGGAAAAGATCACGACCATCGCCCGGCAATGATCGATGGCGTTAACGATGGCCGCCGCCCAATCGGCGCCCGGCGCGACGTCGCGCGGCGCGATCCAGCAGCGAAGGCCGGCACTTTCTAAGGCGGAGCAGGCCGCGTCGGCCGCGGCCTTGTCGCGATGAGAATAGCTGATGAAAACGTCGAACGGCATGGCGCCGGATTACCTCCACACGCCGGCCGGGCAGCTTATCAATGGTGGTCTAATTCACAACTCGCCAGACCGCGGCCTTGCTGCATGGCGTGCCGCGCCAAGCAATCTGAAATAAAAGGGGCCGTCCTTGACAGGCCGGGACGGCAGTCCTAAATGGCGCCCACTCGCCAAAAACCGGCACCAATTCCGCCGGTTCAAGCCGTTATCAGTTGAAGTTTTGGCGGGGCCGTAGCTCAGTTGGGAGAGCGCCTCGTTCGCAATGAGGAGGTCAGGGGTTCAACTCCCCTCGGCTCCACCAGCCTTCGCTCGCTGCGCGAGCTACGGCTCGGCGAGCCAACGGTAATGTCTCAAGCGCGGCCCCACGGCTTGTTCACGCGTGCTCAGTTCGCTAGTTTCTGCCACCCGTAACGTGAATCCGGTCCATGCGCGCCATTTTCGAAGTCATCGATATTGCCCTCTCGCTCTATATCTGGATCGTGATCGCGATGGCGATCTTCTCCTGGCTCGTCGCCTTCAACGTGGTGAATACCCGCAACCACGCCGTCGCGGTGATTGGCGATTTTCTCTATCGCATCACCGATCCCGCGCTGCGCCCGATCCGCAACTTCATGCCCAATCTCGGCGGCATCGACATTTCCCCTGTTATCCTGTTCTTGATCATCATCTTCATTCAGAAGGTGATCGAGATTTACATCCTGCCCAACGTCTACTGAACGCCGTGACAGCACGAATCATCGACGGCAGGGCGATCGCCGCCGACTTGCGCACCGCTGTGGCGGCGGAGACGCGCCGCCTGACGGCCGATCACGGCCTGGTGCCGGGTTTGGCCGTCGTCCTTGTCGGCGACAATCCGGCCAGCAAAACCTATGTCGCCAGCAAATCGCGGGGGCTGGTCGAGGTCGGCATGCGGCCGTTCGATCATCATCTTCCGGCGACGACCAGCGAAACGGAATTGCGCGACCTGGTGCATGTACTCAATGCCGATCCCGAGGTGAACGGCATTCTGGTGCAGCTGCCGTTGCCGCCGCAGATCAATCCGACGCGCATTTTCAACAGCATCGATCCGGACAAGGACGTCGACGGCTTTCACCCGATCAATGCCGGCCGGTTGATGACCGGTCTGCCGGCGCTGGTGCCGTGCACGCCGGTTGCCTGTCTCAAGCTGATCAAAACGGTGCATCTCTCGCTCGTCGGGCTCGACGCATTGATGGTCGGCCGCTCGCACATCGTCGGCAATCCGCTGTCGCAGGTTCTGCTCAACGAGAACGCCACCGTCACGGTGGCGCACACGCACACGCGCCATCTGCCCGATTACTGCCGGCGTGCGGAACTTCTGTGTGTCGCCATCGGCTCCGCGGAGTTCATCCGCGGCGACTGGATCAAGCCGGGCGCGACGGTGATCGACATCGGCATCAACCGGGTGACCGACGCAGCCGGCAAATCCAGAATTGTCGGCGACGTCAATTTTGCCGAGGCCGTCAAGGTCGCCGGCGCCATCACGCCGGTGCCCGGCGGGGTCGGGCCGATGACCATCGTGTGTTTGCTGGTCAACACGTTGCGCGCGGCCTGCGTGCAGGCCGGCTTGCCGCCGCCGGCGGTGTGATGGGGTAACGGCGCGTCAGCTCTGCCAGCCGAACGCAACCTTATCGAGCACGCGGGTGCCGAATTTTTCCGATGACCGCGCCACTGCCTTGCCGCCGAGCGCGCGATAGAACTCGACCGCGTTTTCGTTTTCCGACAGCGCCCACACGATCAGCGACTTGAGCGCGCTCTGCGCCAGATCGCGGCGTGCGGCGGTGAACAACCGGCGGCCGAAGCCGAGCCCCTGGAATTCCGGCCGCAGGTAGAGCTCATAGATTTCGCCGTCGTAATACAGGCTGCGCGCCCGGTTGCGCCCGTAATTGGCATAGCCCGCGATCTTGTCGCCGAACTGCAGGAGCGCGATACGGCTGCCCTTGCGGATCGCGGAGTCCCACCACGCCGGGCCGCGGCGGTTGATGAGCTTGTCGAGTTCGGCGCCCGGGATGATGCCCTGATAGGCCGTCCGCCATGCCTCGTCGTGGGCATCCGCGACCGCCCCGGCATCGCAGGCTTTGGCGCGCCGGATTTCGATCAGGATAGTGCTCATGAAGCGATGCTCATCATTGCGATGCTCACGGCGAGATTCATGGGACGATCAAAGCAAGCGATTCTGCGGCCTACAAGGGTTGAGATTTACCTTCGGTTAACGATGTGGATTATTAACCAAAAGACGCGGGCCGTGCCACATTTGTGACGCGTAAAATACACTGCCAACGCGCAATCTGGGCGGGCTGTTGCAATAGCGACACGGTTCCCCGGTTTTTACGCCGGCGGCGCGCGGCGCGGCGAAAGTTGTGACAAGATGGCGGTTGATCGGCGCATCCGGCGCGGCGTAAGCTTGCGCGCAATCGGATGGATTCAGACGCGCTCGGCTTCTTTGCGCCGCTCGTCGCGCTTGCGGTCGTTCGGATCCAGGAGCTTCTTGCGCAACCGGATCGATTTCGGCGTCACCTCGACCAACTCGTCGTCCTCGATATAAGCGAGCGCCTTTTCCAAGGTCATGCGGATCGGCGGCGTGAGCCTGACCGCCTCGTCCTTCGAGTGGGTGCGGATATTGGTCAGCTTCTTGCCCTTGAGCACGTTGACTTCGAGATCGTTGCCGCGGGTGTGCTCGCCGATAATCATGCCGCGATAGACTTTCCAGCCCGGCTCGATCATCATCGGGCCGCGGTCTTCCAGGTTCCACATCGCATAGGCGACGGCGTCGCCCTGGTCGGTCGAGATCAACACACCGTTGCGCCGTCCGACGATCTCGCCGCGATGCGGGCCGTAGGCATGGAACAGCCGGTTCATCACCGCGGTGCCGCGGGTATCGGTGAGGAGCTCGCCCTGATAGCCGATCAGGCCGCGCGTCGGCGCGTAAAAGATCAGCCGCACGCGGCCGCCGCCCGACGGGCGCATCTCGACCATCTCGCCTTTACGCTCGGCGAGTTTTTGCACCACCACGCCGGAATGCTGTTCGTCGACGTCGATGACGACTTCCTCGATCGGTTCGAGCAGGTCGCCGGAGGGGCCGTGCTGGAACAAGACTTTCGGCCGCGACACCGCAAGCTCAAAGCCCTCGCGCCGCATGGTCTCGATCAGAATGCCGAGCTGCAATTCGCCGCGGCCGGCGACTTCCATGGAATCCTTCTCGGCGGATTCGGAGATCCGCAGCGTGACATTGCCCTCGCCCTCGCGCAGCAGGCGGTCGCGGATGACGCGGCTTTGCACCTTGTCGCCTTCGGTGCCGGCGAGCGGGGAATCGTTGATGCGAAACGTCATGGTCAGCGTCGGCGGATCGATCGGCTGTGCCGGCAGCGGCTCGGTTACTTCCGGCGCGGCGAGGGTGTGCGAGACGAACGCCTCGGGCAGGCCGGCGATGGCGACGATGTCGCCGGCAAAACCTTCCTCGATCGGCACCCGTTCCAGGCCGCGGAAGGCAAGCACTTTGGTGATGCGGCCCTCTTCGATCAATTCACCGTTACGATCGAGCACCTTCACAGTCTGATTGGGTTTCACCGAGCCGGAGTTGATGCGGCCGGTGACGATGCGGCCGAGATAGGGATTGGCTTCCAGGATGGTGCCCAGCATGCGGAACGGGCCGTCCTCGACCTGCGGCGGCGCGACGTGGCGGGTAACGAGCTCGAACAGCGGCGCCATGCCCTTGTCCTTGGGGCCTTCCGGATCGGACGCCATCCAGCCCTGCTTGGCCGAACCGTAGAGGATGGGAAAATCGAGCTGCTCCTCGGTCGCATCCAGCGCCGCGAACAGGTCGAACACTTCGTTGGCGACCTCGGTCGGTCGGGCGTCCGAGCGATCGACCTTGTTGATGACGACGATCGGCTTCAAGCCGACCTTGAGTGCCTTCGACACCACGAACTTGGTCTGCGGCAGCGGCCCTTCGGCGGCATCAACCAGCACCAGCGCGCCGTCCACCATATTGAGGATGCGCTCGACCTCGCCGCCGAAATCGGCGTGGCCGGGCGTGTCGACGATATTGATGCGGGTATCGTGCCAGAGCAGCGAGGTCACCTTCGACAGAATGGTGATGCCGCGCTCGCGCTCGAGATCGTTGGAATCCATGGCGCGCTCCGCCACCCGCTGGTTGTCGCGGAATGCGCCGGATTGCTGCAGGAGCCGGTCGACCAGCGTGGTTTTGCCATGGTCGACATGGGCAATGATGGCGATATTGCGCAAATTCATGTGTTTGTTGTTTGTGGAGGCGTTAAACCGTTACGGGCCCCGAGGGGCCCGCGACTCGCTGCGTATATAGTCGGTTTCGGCGCGGAAGCAATCGGACCGTTACTCGTTATTCCGGCCCCACGGACTTCGTCCGCATCCCGGCGTGGGGTCTGGCGGCCTACGCCGCGGCGGCTTTGGCGCTTGCGGCCCCGCCGGCTGCCGCCCGGTCGAGGATGGCGGTGCGCCGCGCCGCGATCGCAAAACGAAGCTGATCGAGCGCGAAGGAAAACGACATGCGCACGGTTTCGTCGAATTCCTCGTGCTCGCTCTGGTGAATGATCGCGATCACGAGATCGTCGGCTTCGACCTGAAGTTGCTCGATCGCCTCCAGGGTCTGGGCATCGTGGGCTTTGCGCACCAGGTCGAGCACGCGCTGCAGGAGCCGCAGTCGGGTCGTTCGAGTGTTGCTCATCAGGTAGCCTGCGGCGCCGGCGATCGCCGATCCGAATACCGGGAAGATCAGCATGCCGTAGAAGATGTCGTCGCCGTATTTGTCGAAGAACGACTGCTGGCTGTCGGAAAGGTAAGCCAGCGCGCCGGGATGCACGACGACATCGGCGTCCTTGTCGGTCGAGGGCGCCTCGATCTTGATTTCGCCGGGCAGTGCCGCGGCGAGCGACTGCCGCGACGAGTAGACAACCTTCGACAAAGTGTCGATGACGGCTTCGCTGTAAGTCCTTCGCGCCACCAGGTATTCGCCGAAGCTGAGAACTCTTGAGGCTGTCGCCGGGCGTCGGCGGATTGCCGCCGAAGGTGCCGGCGTCGATATCGATGGAGTCGAAAGCCGGATTGCGCTTGGCGATGCCGTCGGCCTGATCGATCTCGATGAAGGTCGGCGGCTTACCGCCCTGGGTCGCCGCCGCGACCGCGCCGGAAATCGCCGCCCCGGTCGCCGGGCCGGCGACGAACAGCGCGTCAATCTGTTTATTCTTGATGGCGCCGGCGAGATCGTTCGGGTCGATCCGGGATATCGTCACCTTGCCGAGCGCGACGCCGTAATGGGTCAGCACCATTTCGAGGAGACCCGTCGACGCTTCGCTCCCGGTCACGATGCCGACGCGTTTGCCGGACAGATCCGTGACCTTGCCGAATTTACTGCTGTCGTCGCTTGAATCGCTGTCATCGCTGTCATCGCTATCGTCGCTGTCGTCGGTATCGTCACTCTTGGCGCTTTTGCCGGCGGCTTTGCCGGCCTTGGCTTTTTTGCCGCCCTTGCCGCTTTTGCTGCTCTTGGAGCTCGCCACCGTCTTGGCGCTTGGCGCAGTTTTGGCGGGCGCGGCGACCGTCGCTGGAACGATCAGCGCCATCACGTTCTCCCGCAGGATGGCGATGGCCGGCCAATTCAGCGCGTCATCGAGATTGCTCGGCAAGATCGCGAGGTCGGCTTGACCCTTGCTCATCGCCTGCGCGGTTTCTCTGGCGCCGGCGGTCGCTACGACGTCGAGCGTCAGATCGTGGTGGCCGTTGGCGATTTGATTGGTCAGCGCCTGGACGAACTTTGTATCGAGAGGACCCGCGGCGATGCGCATGTGGTCCGCTTCGGTCGTGTAATGAAAGCCGGCCCAGACCAGCGCAACGGCAACCGCAGTGGTCAGGAACGCAATGAGCCAGGTATGGCGCAGAAACCACCGGACTTTGCTGCGCACCATATTTTCGAGCGACTCGATGCTCATGGTCCTACCCGAAGAGCGGCCGGACGGGGCCGTCGATGAACCGGTGCCGCCGCTCTTGCCGGAGCGTCGGAAGAGCCAAAACCTCATGGCCAGAGGCGGACGATGCGGTAGTCCGGGCGGCATGGTTAATCCTATCACGGGACCGGGGTTTTGACGCCATGGCACGCTCAAGCGTTCAAGGACCAAATCGGCGCATTGGTTAATGCCGGACGGCCCGAATCTCGCCCAAACTTATGGCCTGACTTTGACGCACCCAGCGGCAATCCCGCCGTCATCCTGCGATTTCCGGCATCTTATCGCGCCGCGGCCGGGCCGCTCCACGGGCTGGCGCGGGAACCTCGCGCGCACTGCGGTTGTTTGCTAGGGAGGGACGCGAGCGGCGCCCGGCGCTATCAGCCGCAGCGGACACCGCCTGCACTGACGGAGTTTGCACATGAGTCAAAAACTCACCGGCGACGCGCGCAAAAGCGCGCTCGGCCGGCTCAAGGGCTGGAGCGAAGTGCCGGGCCGCGACGCCATCACCAGGAAATTCGTGTTCGCCGATTTCAATCAAGCTTTCGGCTTCATGACGCGCGCGGCGCTGGTTGCGGAAAAGCTCGATCACCATCCGGAATGGTTCAACGTCTACAAGACCGTCGAGGTGACGTTATCGACGCACGATGCCGGGGGGCTGACCGAGCGCGATATCAAGCTCGCTGAAGCCATGGACAAACTCGCGGGCTAGCCGCGACGGCCGGGCTTGCCTTGCCGATGCCGTCTTTCGGGGCCATCTCCCGGGTGTTGGTTTTAGGCGTCGAGCGATCCGCGGAGGGGTCAATGGGTTTTTGGCAGCAAACCGCCACCTGGCCAGGCTTTTCCTGGGGAGATTTTGCGACGCGCTCGCGGCGGATCAGGGCCGACGAGGCGGGCTGGCGCCGCAAATTCTGGCGCAAGCTGCTGGCGGAAGCGGCGAGCATCCCGTTCCTCGAAGAAGCTCTCACCGCTTATTATTGCGCCTTCGACCGCAAGACGCCGCTTTACGTCAAAGCTCTGCTGATCGGCGCCATCGTCTATTTTGTCGTGCCCGACGATGTGATTCCCGATTCGCTTTCACTCATCGGCTTGGCCGACGATGCCGCGGTGTTCACCATCGCTTTCAAGGCGGTGTCCACGCATATTAAGCCGGAGCATCGCGAGGCGGCGCGGCGCACGTTGGAGCGGCTACGCGCCTAGTGCGCTAGGGCCGCAGCACGATCTTGCCCATGACCTTGCGGTCGGCAATGGCTTTGAGGGCGGCCGCAATCTCCGCCAACGGATAAGCCGCGTGCACATGCGCGCTGAGCTTGCCCTGCGCGCACCAGTCCACGATTGGCGTCATCAGCGCACGCTGGGCTGCGGGTTCCCGCCTCACCCACGCGCCCCAGAGCACGCCGCGGATATCGCAGCTCTTGAGCAGAACGAGATTGAGCGGAAGCTTTGGGATTTCTCCCGTGGCGAAGCCGACCACGAGATAGCGGCCTTCCCAGCCGAGCGAGCGCACGGCGGGCTCCGCATAGGGGCCGCCGACCGGATCGTAGACCACGTCGATGCCGCGCTCGCCGCCTAATTTCTTGAGCGCGTTGCGCAGATCCTCGGTCGCGTAATTCACCGTCGCGTCGGCGCCATGGGCGCGGGCGAAATCGAGCTTTTCGTCGGAGGAGGCGCAGGCGATGACGCGAGCGCCCATGATCTTGCCGATTTCAATCGCGGCAAGCCCGGTGCCGCCGGAGGCACCGAGCACCGCCAGCGTCTCGCCGGCTATGAGATCGCCCCGCTCGCGCAGCGCATAAAGCGTCGTGGCATAGGTCACGGTCAGGCCGGCGGCGCGGTCGAAATCGAGCGTGTCGGGAATCTTTACGAGCTGAGCCGCCGGCACCGCCACCGCTTCGCGCGCCGCGCCCCAGCCGATATTGCCCATGACGCGATCGCCGGGAGCGACGTCGCCCACGCCCGCGCCGACGCTCTCGACCACGCCGGAAAATTCCGCCGCCGGCGAAAACGGAAACGGCGGCTTGTGCTGGTATTTTCCGGCGATGATCAGCGTGTCGAAGAAGTTGAGCGCCGCGGCCTTGACCCGCACCACCGCCTCGCCGGGTCCGGGCGTCGGCTCGGGAATGTCGGTGAGCGTAAGGTCGTCGATAGTGCCGAAATGGGTGCAGAGGACGGCTTTCATGCCGCCTACATATCAGGCTTCGGTCACACCGGCATCATGCAGGAAGCGGCGCAGGCGCGAGAACGCCAGCCGCAGCCGCGACTTCACCGTGCCGAGCGGCAGCTCCATGCGCTCCGCGATCGTGGAATGCGAAAGCCCGTCGAAAAAGGCGAGCCGCACCAGCGCGACCTGCTCCTGCGGCAACACGTTCAACGCGGCGCGCACGCATTCCTCGCGCTGCGCGGCGTCGATGCAGTCATCGCCCGGCTCGGCCGGATCGGGTATGGCGACGAAATTCTCCGCGGCACAGGGCCACTCGCGGCTGCGCCGCCGCACGTCGATGCGGCGATTGCGGGCGATGTGGAATACCCAGGTGGCGGCCGCCGCTTTACGCCGATCGAACAGATGCGCCTTGCGCCAGATCGTTTCCATCACGTCTTGGGTGACGTCGGCGGCGGCGAATGGAGCAAGCCCAAGGCGAACCATTTGCGCGTGCACGCGCGGGCCGAAATGATCGAACAGGGCCGCAAATGCGTCCCCGTCACGATCGGTGCCGACCGCGGTCAGAAGATCGTCCAACTCGCTGCCGCCGACCGGTGGCTGGCGGTGGCGCGGTGCCTCGCTGCTATGGAGCCCGGCTGTCATAGCGGCAGTATCCGCCACGCTCCCGACCCCAGGCTGTGTCAGCCGTCACACTTTTGGGGGTGCCGAATGCGCTATCGGTAGGGGTTTCGAGCGCCTATCTCGTTCCATCTTCGGGCGAATTGGATTAAACTTAAGAGGTTTGGTAGTAATGCACGGGGGCATTCCCGCGGGGACTAATGCGCATCGACCGAGGATGGCGGCTTAGCCTTTCGCTGCTCATTGCGGCGGCTTTGATCGTTCCGGCGCTCGCCCAGCAGCCCGCCGAGCCGCCCGCCACGGCGCCCGCCGCCGCCGCTCCGCCCAAAAAACCTAAAACGCCAAAACCCGCCGCCGCGCCGGGTGCGAAACCCGCGGCTGCGGAGGCCGTTGGCGGCCCGCGCACCAAGCTTCTCGGCCAGTACGGCGAATGGGGCGCCTATGCCGCATCCCCGTCAGGCAAAAAGATCTGCTTCGCCATTGCCAAGCCGACCTCGTCGGAAACCGTCCCGCCGAACCGGCCGCGCAATCCGGTCTACATCTTCATTTCGACGCGGCCGGCCGACAAAGTGACCAACGAGGTCTCCATCATCATCGGCTATCCGTTCAAGCCCGGGACCGAGGCCAGCGCCGATATCGGCTCGACGTCGTTTGCGCTCTATACCCAGCAGGACGGCGCCTGGATCAAGAACGCGGCGGATGAAGCGAACATGGTCACCGCCATGCGAGGCGGCGACTCCATGGTGGTGAAGGGCGTGTCCGCGAAGGGGACGCAAACCACCGACACGTTCACGCTCAAGGGCATCACGCAGGCCCTCGACCGGGTCGCACAGGACTGCCAATAAGCCCTCCCCCTTTCGGCGGGAGGAGTTATCTAAGCCGCAGCCGCGCGATGCGCCGTGGATCAACATGACAGCGTTTGCAACCACTGAAACCGAACGCGCCGCGGCGATCGCCGGAATCGAAAAGCGGCCGCTTGAGCGCTATCCGGTGCCGGCGCAGCCGTCGCTTGTCGGCCTGTCGCGCGAGCTGTTGGCCGATGCGCTCGGCACGCTCGGCGTGCCGGAGCGGCAGCGCCGCATGCGCGCGCAGCAGATCTGGCACTGGCTCTATGTGCGTGGGTCGCAGAACTTCGACGAGATGACGACGCTGTCGAAGGAGCTGCGCTCAGCCTTGGCGGAGCGTTTTACGCTGGCGCGACCCGAAATCGCCGCGGAACAGATTTCCGTCGACGGCACGCGCAAGTGGCTCATTCGGCTCCCCGGCGAGTTCGACGCGACGCCGCACGAAGTCGAATGTGTCTACATTCCCGAGGCCGACCGCGGCACGTTGTGCATTTCCAGTCAGGTCGGCTGCACGCTGAGCTGCACCTTCTGCCATACCGGGACACAAAGGCTGGTTCGCAATCTGACGGCGGGCGAGATCGTCGGCCAGGTGGTGCTGGCCCGCGACCAGCTCGGCGACTGGACCCCGATCAACGAACCCCAGCTTGCCGTTGCTCCGGGAGGCGAACGAAAGCGCCTCGTTTCCAACGTCGTCATGATGGGCATGGGCGAACCGCTTTACAATTTCGAAGCGGTGCGCGACGCCATCAATGTCATCGCCGACGGCGAGGGTTTAAGCATCTCCAAGCGGCGGATCACGCTGTCGACGTCGGGTGTGGTGCCCAATATCGCGCGCGCCGGCGCGGAGATCGGCTCGATGCTCGCGGTGTCGCTGCATGCGGTCACCGACGAGCTGCGCGACAAGCTGGTACCGCTCAACCGCAAATATCCGCTGCGCGAACTTCTTGATGCCTGCCGCAACTATCCGGGCCTATCGAATGCCCGGCGCATCACATTCGAATATGTCATGCTCAAGGGCGTCAACGATTCGCTCGCCGAGGCCAAGGCGCTGGTCCGGCTCCTCAAAGGCATTCCGGCCAAGATCAATCTCATTCCATTCAATCCCTGGCCGGGAACGGTTTACGAATGCTCCGACTGGGAGCAAATCGAGAAATTCTCCGAAATCGTCTTCGACGCCGGCTATGCCTCGCCGGTGCGCACCCCGCGCGGGCGCGACATCCTCGCCGCCTGCGGCCAGCTCAAGAGCGCGACCGAAAAACTTTCGGCCCGCGAGCGTCTGGCATTGCGGGCGATGGCGATGACCGACTGACGGCCGGCCGCATCGGCAGCACCAATGACCGCTCTCTTCCGCATCATGATGATGTTCGTCGGTTATGTCTGGGCCTGCATCGCCGCTGCGCTGGTGCTGGCGCTGGGCACCTCGACGCCGCAATGGAATAGCTTTTTCGCTGCATGGGGGCTGCAGTCGCCGCACGCGCAGTCGGCGGCGATGTGGACGGTGGTCGGGCTGGGCGCCCTCTTCATCTTCGCCGTCGGTTTTTTGCCGACGCTTCTTGTCATCGTCATCGCCGAAGGTTTCGCCTTACGCTCGATCGTCGTCTATGGCGTGATCGGCGCCGCGCTCGGTCTGGCGATGGCCTACGGCCTCAACTTCAGCGACTATCTCGCCGCGCCGGGCAGCGACGCCGCGCGCGAGCGAGAAGTGTTTGCCGCCTCAGGCATCGCCGGCGGTCTGGTCTATTGGCTGTTCGCCGGCCGCAAAGCCGGTCTGTGGAATGTTCGGCGCCGCGACGTGAGCACCAAGACCTGACATGAATCGAACCGGGCTTACGATCGCGCTTTGCATCGGCTTTGCGGCGGGTCTCATTTTCGCCGTCGATCCGCAGCTCGATCTCGACCTCGCCGGATTGGCGTTCAATCCGAAGACACAAATGTTCGGCGTCAATGCCCAACCCTGGGTCCAGCACACCCGCGAAGCGGCACGCGTAATCATCGGCTTACTCGTGCTGCCGGCATTCCTTGCCATCCTGGGCAAGCTCGTCATGCCGCACCGGCGCATGCTGATCGAAGGCCGCGCCGCGTTGTTCCTCATCGCGACGCTGGCGCTCGGTCCCGGCGTTCTTACCAATCTCGTTCTCAAGGATCATTGGGGTCGGCCGCGCCCGATCGACGTGCAACAGTTCGGTGGCGCCTACCACTTCACGCCGTGGTGGGATCCGCGCGGCGATTGCCCGAACAATTGCTCGTTCATCGCCGGCGAACCGTCAGGCGCATTCTGGACGCTGGCGCCGGCCGCGCTGGCGCCGCCGGAATTGCGCGTGGTCGCCTATGGCGCGGCGCTCGCTTTCAGCGCCGGTGTCGGCGTGCTGCGCATCGGCGCCGGCGCCCATTTTTTCTCCGACGTCGTGTTTGCCGGCGTGTTCATGTATCTCCTGATCTGGACCATGCACAGTCTGATCTATCGCTGGCCCGCGACCCGGCTCAGCGAGGAGACGATCGAGCGCTTCCTTACCCAATCGGGCGAGGCCCTCGCGGCGATGGCCGCAAGCCTGTCGCGCCGGCTCGCGGAGCGGAGCAAAAAGAGCCCGTGACTATTTCGCAGCGCTTGCTTCGGCCCGGCGCACCCCTATAGTCCGCGCCAATTTCGGGCGGCGGCGCCGCTCTATCCGGGTTTCCCAGATGCCTAAAGACGGCAACAAGGACGTGAAGAAAGTCGTGCTGGCCTATTCCGGTGGGCTGGACACTTCGATCATTCTCAAATGGCTGCAAACGACCTATGGCGCCGAGGTCGTCACCTTCACCGCCGATCTCGGCCAGGGCGAGGAGCTCGAGCCGGCGCGGACCAAGGCGCTGGCGCTCGGCATCAAGCCGCAAAACATTTTCATCGAGGATCTGCGCGAGGAATTCGTCCGCGATTATGTGTTTCCGATGTTCCGCGCCAACGCGCTCTACGAGGGCCAGTATCTTCTTGGCACCTCGATCGCGCGGCCGCTCATCGCCAAGAAGCAGATCGAGATCGCCGAGAAAGTCGGCGCCGACGCCGTTGCCCATGGCGCCACCGGCAAAGGCAACGATCAGGTGCGCTTCGAGCTCGCATACTACGCGCTCAAACCCGATGTGAAGGTGATCGCGCCGTGGCGTGAATGGGATTTCAAATCGCGCGAGGCGCTCATTGCCTTTGCCGAGAAAAATCAAATTCCGATCGCCAAAGACAAGCGCGGCGAGGCGCCGTTTTCGACCGACGCCAATCTGCTGCACACTTCGTCCGAGGGTAAGGTGCTCGAAGACCCCGCCGGCGAAGTGCCGGACTATGTCTATTCACGCACCGACGATCCGGAAACTGCGCCGGCCAAAGCGGACTATGTCACGGTCGATTTCGAGCGCGGCGATCCGGTCGCGGTCGACGGCAAGAAGCTCAAACCCGCCGAGTTGCTGGCGCGGCTCAACGCGCTCGGCCGCAAGCACGGCATCGGCCGGCTCGATCTGGTCGAGAACCGCTTTGTCGGCATGAAATCGCGCGGCATGTACGAAACGCCGGGCGGCACGATCCTGCTGGCCGCGCATCGCGGCATCGAATCGATCACGCTCGACCGCGGCGCCGCGCATCTCAAAGACGAGCTGATGCCGAAATATGCCGAACTGATCTATTACGGCTTCTGGTTCGCGCCGGAGCGCGAGATGCTGCAGGCGGCGATCGACAAGAGCCAGGAATTCGTCACCGGCCGGGTGCGGCTGAAGCTCTACAAGGGCAGTGCCGGCGTGGTCGGCCGCGACAGCAAATATTCGCTCTACGATCAGGACCTGGTGACGTTCGAGGACGGCAAGGTGGCCTACGACCAGCGCGACGCCGAGGGCTTTATCCGGCTCAATGCGCTGCGGCTGCGCACGCTGGGGCAGCGGAAGAAGAAGCTAAAACTGTAAGGCCGCGCGTCTCCCTCTCCCCGCTTGCGGGGAGAGGGAGGGGTGAGGGGGCCTACCCGCTAGGTTCAAAGTTGCGGCGCTCAGGATCGCGGAGAGGCCCCCTCACCCTCGCTTCGCTCGACCTCTCCCCGCGCAACTGGGAGAGCTGAAACTCACACCTGCCGCTCGACCAGCGTCCGCTTGATATCGGCGATTGCTTTGGCCGGATTAAGATGCTTGGGGCAGGCCTTGGCGCAATTCATGATGGTGTGGCAGCGGTAGAGCCGGAACGGATCTTCCAGATTATCGAGCCGCTCGCCGGTCGACTCGTCGCGCGAGTCTACGATCCAGCGCTGCGCCTGCAGCAAAGCCGCCGGGCCGAGATAGCGGTCGGAATTCCACCAATAGCTTGGGCACGACGTCGAGCAGCAGGCGCACAGGATGCACTCGTAAAGGCCGTCGAGCTTACCGCGGTCGTCGTGGCTCTGCTTCCATTCCTTGCGCGGCGTCGGCGAGACGGTTTTCAGCCACGGCTCGATCGAGGCGTGCTGGGCGTAGAAATTGGTCAAGTCCGGCACCAGGTCCTTCACCACCGGCATGTGCGGCAGCGGATAGATGCGCACCGCGCCGGGCACCTCGCCCATGGCGTGGGTGCAGGCGAGCGTATTGGTGCCGTCGATATTCATGGCGCAGGAGCCGCAAATGCCTTCGCGGCAGGAGCGGCGGAAGGTCAGCGTGGCGTCGATATTGGTCTTGATCCAAATGAGCGCGTCGAGAACCATCGGCCCGCAATCGCTAGTGTCGACGTAATAGGTGTCGATGCGCGGATTGCGGCCGTCGTCCGGATTCCAGCGATAGATGCGGTATTCGCACTCCGCACCGGTCTTGGCCGGATGCGGCCAGGCCTTGCCTTCGGTGACCTTGGAATTTTTCGGCAGCGAGAATTCGACCATCAATACACCCGCTTTTTCGGCTCGATATAGGAGACGTCGTTGGTAAGTGTGTAAGTGTGCACCGGCCGGTAGTCGATGGTGACTTTGCCGGTTGCAGGATCGAGCCAGGACAAAGTGTGCTTCATCCAGTTCTGGTCGTCCCGATCGGGGAAATCCTCGCGCGCATGGGCGCCACGGCTTTCGGTGCGATTGACCGCGGAATCCATGGTGACCACGGCCTGCTCGATTAGATTGGCGAATTCAAGCGTCTCGATCAGGTCGGAATTCCAGATCAGCGAACGGTCGCTGACGTGCACGTCATTGATGCCGTCATAGACCTCGTGGATGAGTTTCGAGCCTTCCTGCAATACCTCGGCGGTGCGGAAGACGGCGCAATTCGACTGCATCACCTGCTGCATCCGGGCCCGGATTTGCGCGGTCGGCGTTGTGCCCGACGCGTTGCGGAACTTATCGAGGCGCGACAGTGCCAGTTCCGCAGAATCCTTCGGCAGTTCGGGATGCTTGTCGTTGGCGGTGAGGATTTCGGCGCATTTCATCGCGGCCGCGCGGCCGAACACGACGAGATCGATCAGGGAATTCGAGCCGAGCCGGTTGGCGCCATGGACGGAAACACAGGCCGCCTCGCCCAATGACATCAGGCCCGGCACGATGTAATCGGGATTGCCGTCTTTCTTGATGAGCGCCTCGCCGTGATAATTTGTGGCGATGCCACCCATGTTGTAGTGCACGGTCGGCAGCACCGGGATCGGCTCACGCGTCACGTCGACGCCGGCGAATATCTTGGCTGACTCCGATATTCCCGGCAGACGCTCCTGCAAGACGGCTGGATCGAGGTGATCGAGATGCAGGAAGATGTGATCCTTTTTCGGACCGACGCCGCGGCCTTCGCGGATCTCGATGGTCATGGCGCGCGAGACGACGTCGCGTGACGCGAGATCTTTCGCGGACGGCGCGTAACGCTCCATGAAGCGCTCGCCTGACGAATTGACCAGATAGCCGCCTTCGCCGCGCGAGCCTTCGGTGATCAGTACGCCGGCGCCATAGACGCCGGTAGGGTGAAATTGCACGAACTCCATGTCCTGGAGCGGCAGTCCGGCGCGCAGCACCATGCCGCTGCCGTCGCCGGTCTGGGTGTGGGCGCCGGTGCACGACGCATAGGCGCGGCCATAGCCGCCGGTGGCGAGGATGGTCATCTGCGCCGAAAAGCGGTAAATCGAGCCGTCGTCGAGATTGATGGCGATGACGCCGCGGCAGCGGCCCTCGTCGTCCATCATCAGATCGATGGCGAAATATTCGATGAAAAACTCGGTCTTATGGCGCAGCGCCTGGCCATACATGGTGTGCAGCATGGCGTGACCGGTGCGGTCGGCGGCGGCGCAGGTGCGCTGCGCGGTGCCCTTGCCGTAATGGGTGGTCATGCCGCCGAATGGGCGCTGATAGATCTTGCCGTCTTCCCGTCGCGAAAACGGCAGGCCCCAATGCTCCAGTTCGTAAACCGCTTCCGGCGCGGCCCGACACATATATTCGATGGCGTCCTGGTCGCCGAGCCAGTCCGACCCCTTCACGGTGTCGTACATGTGCCAGCGCCAGTCGTCCTCGCCCATGTTGCCGAGCGCCGCGGCGATGCCGCCTTGCGCCGCTACTGTATGCGAGCGCGTCGGAAATACTTTGGTGATGCAGGCGGTGCGCAAACCAGCTTCGCTGCAGCCGACGACGGCACGCAGCCCCGACCCGCCGGCGCCGACGACAACGACGTCATAGGCGTGGTCTTCGATCGGATAGGCGCGGCCGTTCACGCCGGGCGCCGCGCCGCCATTTTTGCCGCCGTTTGTTGCGCCTTCTGCCATGCTTACAATCCGAATGAGAGCTTGAGCAGGCCGTAAACGCAGGCGAGCCCGACCGCGACGGTGAAGAACGTGTTGGCCATCAGCAAAGTGAGCTTGGCCAACTCGTCATGCACGTAGTCTTCGATGATCACCTGCATGCCGATTCTCATGTGGATGATAATCGAGCCGACAAACAACAGCATGATGATGGCGACGGCCGGCGAGCCCAAAATCTGGGCCACCGCGGCCTGATTGCGGCCAAGCAGCGTGATCAGGATGATGATCGCGGCAATGGTCAGCGGAATATTGGCGACCGCGGTGAGCCGCTGATGCCAAAACGCTGTAGTGCCGGATTTGGCAGTGCCGGTGCCGCGCACGCGGGCGAGCGCGGTGCGGATGTGTTTCGGCCCGTTCATTGCGGGCCTCCCATGATCAGAAGGCCAATCATCCACAGCAGCAGCGTTATGACGATCGAGCCGATCAGGTTGGCGGCCACGAGCCACTCGCGCTCCTGCGGTCCGAGGCCGCGGCCGGTATCCCAGATCAGATGACGGACGCCGCCCAGCATGTGATGAATGAGCGCCCAGGTGTAACCGAACAGGATCAGCCGACCGATCCAGGAACTGGCGAACCATTGGAATCGCGCATAGCCGTTGGGACTTGCAGCGGCGATCAGCCACCACGCCAACAGCAGCATTCCGAAATACAGGCCGAAGCCGGTGATGCGATGCACGATCGACATCATCATCGTCAGCATCGGCCGGTAGATTTGCAGGTGCGGCGACAACGGCCGCTCGGCAGGGGCCCGTCTTTCGAGCGAGCTGGTTTCGGCCATTGGCATCATCCGAATTCGCTTTTGGCGCCGGCGCGCCAAAAGCTTGGAGTCGTTCCTATCCAATCCGCGCGCCTGCCGCAATGCAGCACTGTGCATGGATAAACAGCGCGCCGCGCCGGCGTTTCGCCGTTGGCGAAAGAATAGCGTTGAAAACACCCGCCACAATGGGCAATATATAAAGCCAAGCTTCGCGAAATACGAAGGCAGCATCTTCCGGTGCGTTTTGATCTCGCCGATCTCAGCCTGTTTCGCCATGTCGTCGAAGCCGGCAGCATCACCCACGGCGCCGAGCGCGCTCATCTCGCGCTGGCCGCGGCTTCAACCCGCATCCGCAATATGGAGGGCGTCCTCGGCGTGCCGCTGTTGACGCGCAGCCGGCAGGGGGTGACGCCGACGCCGGCCGGGCGCACGCTCCTACAGCACGCGCGCGCGATACTGCGTCAGTCCGAGCGCCTGCACGAGGATCTTGGCGCCTATGGCGGCGGGCTCGCCGGCCAGATCCGGGTGCTGTCGAACACCAATGCCTTGACGGAATTTTTGCCGGAAGCCTTGTCGTCGTTCCTCGCCGCGCATCCCCACGTCAGCATCGATCTGGAAGAGCGCTTGAGCGACGAGATCGTCGGGCTGATCGCCGAGGGAGTCGCCGATCTCGGCGTCGTCGCCGGCACGGTCGATGCCGGCGGGCTTGAAACTTATCCGTTCCGCCGCGACCGCTTCGTGCTCGTCGTCGCGCAGGATCACGCGCTCGCCAAGCGCGCCAAAGTCGGCTTTGAAGATGTGCTCGATCAGGATTTTGTCGGGCTCGACCGCGCCAGCGCCATTCAGCGCTTTCTCGCAACCAAAGCGGTGCGGATCGGGCGGCCGCTGCGGCTGCGCGTGCAGTTACGCAGCTTCGACGCGATCTGCCGTCTCGTCGAATGCAAGGTCGGCATCGGCATCGTGCCGGAAACCACCGCCCGGCGGGTGTCCAAAACCATGGCGATCAAGGCGGTCAATCTGTCCGATTCCTGGGCGGTGCGCGATCTGACCATTTGCGTGAAGAGCCACGCAGAATTGCCGGCCTATGCGCGGCAGCTCGTCGAGCATTTGCGCGCTGACACAAAAATACCTCAGCGCGGCATCAGCACCCAATAATCGAGGTCGAGCAGGACCGCGAGATCGTAGTCCTCGCCGGTCTTGAGCGGAAAGTCGTTGCAGGGCCGGTCGTTTGTCGCGACGGTCCGCAATCGCAGTGCCCCGACGTCGGTGCGACCGGGCAATTCGGATTTCGCCAGCACTTCCGACCAGGCGAACACGGTGCCACCCGCAAACAGCGGCGCAACGTGCCGGCCGCCATTGATGGCGGCGACATGGAACGCGTTGGCGAGCCCGTTGAACGACAGCGCGCGGGCGAGCGAAATGACGTGGCCGCCGTAGATCAGCCGCCGCCCGAAATCGACCCTGCCCGGCGCTGAACAGATCGAAATGGATGCGCGCCGTGTTCTGGTAGAGTCGGGTCGCGATCTGATGTTCGGCCTCCTCGACGGTTACACCGTCGACGTGGTCGATCTTCTCTCCGATCTCGTAATCGCCGAACTTGTAGGTACTGCCGGCGAGCGCCAGATCGTAGGCGGCGATGCCGATCGCCGGGCAGGCCTCGCCCAGGACTTTCGGCTCGAGCGCGGTCGGCAGGCGCGGCACGTGATCGCCGGGCGCAGCGGCGCCCTCGTCGCGTTTGCGCACCATGACCCAGCGCACATATTCGAGCACCGGCTTTGAGTCCTGGTTGTAGCCGGTGGTGCGGACGTAAACGATGCCGGTCTTGCGGCTGGAATTCTCCTTCAGCCCGATGACCTCGGACTGCGCGTTGAGCGTATCGCCGGGATAGACCGGCGCGCGGAAGCAACAATTGGCATAGCCGAGATTGGCCACCGCATTGAGCGAAACGTCAGGCACGGTCTTGCCGAACACGATGTGAAAGACCAACAGATCGTCGATCGGCGAGCGTGGATAGCCGATCGCCTTGGCGAAGGCGTCCGACGACTGCACGGCAAAGCGCGCGCCGAACAGCCCGCAATAAAGCGCCACGTCGCCGGTGGTCACCGTGCGCGGCGTGGCGTGCCGGATGACCTGGCCGATGCGAAAATCTTCGAAAAAATTGCCGGGACTATTTTTGGACATTGGACAATACACCCCCACAACTGGCCCCGGCCCAGCCCGCGCTTCACAGCGAGCGCTTCATAGCGAATTTTCGCCTGTTCACGCAAGCGTGAGTGGGACCCTGAAACCCGCGCCCGATGGCTCCGTAACTCTTCGTGACGGCGTGATCGATGTCGTGCCGCCGGCGGTTCGCCGCCGCAACCTCAATGCAAAATGGAGACAATTATGTCCAAGCGTTTCACTTTGCTTGCCACAGCGGCAATCCTCACATTCGGCGCCATGACGACGGCGCCGATCTATGCCGACACGACCGTGACCGTCGGCGGCGCGCCGATGTATCCGTCCAAAAACATCATCCAGAACGCGGTGAATTCCAAGGATCACACCACCCTTGTCGCCGCGGTTAAGGCCGCGGGCCTCGTCGATACGCTCGAAGGCGCGGGCCCGTTCACCGTGTTCGCCCCGACCAACGAGGCCTTCGCCAAGCTGCCGGCGGGCACGGTCGACAACCTGCTCAAGCCGGAGAACAAGCCAACGTTGGTCAAGGTGCTGACCTATCACGTCGTGCCCGGCCGCATGACCGCGGTCGCCCTGATGAAGGCGGTCAAGGACGGCGAGGGTGAGGCGCACCTGGAGACCGTCGCCGGCGAAGATCTGATCGTCAAAGAGGCCGGCCCCGGCAAGCTCACCGTCACCGATTCCAAGGGCGACGTCGCCATGGTGACCATCGCTGACGTTCTGCAGTCGAACGGTGTGATCCACGTTGTCGATACGGTGCTGTTGCCGTAGATCTGCTGCGTCATTGCGAGCGTAGCGAAGCAATCCAGGCGGCGGTGCCGAAGCTGGATTGCTTCGTCGCTTCGCTCCTCGCAATGACGAAAGCGCCGATTTTCGCCGCTTTTTGCTCTGACACGAATGTGAGACGCGCCGGGCTCGGCATTTGGTACAAGCGCGCGCCATGACGATCGAAGCCGCAAGTCATTCACCAAGCATGCGCGAAACCGCGGCGGGCCCGGTCATTCATCCGCACTGGGTGCGCGTGACGCATTGGATCAATGCGCTGGCGATGTTCATGATGATCGGCTCGGGCTGGCAGATCTACGATGCTTCGCCGCTGTTCCGTTTCATCCACTTTCCCAGCGAGTTCGCGCTCGGCGAATGGCTTGCCGGCGCGCTGTTGTGGCACTTCGCGGCGATGTGGCTGTTGGTCGTCAACGGCGTCGTTTATGTCGCGCTCGGCATCGCGACCGGCCGCTTCCGGCGCAAGCTGTTGCCGGTCCGGCTGCGCGACGTGATCAACGACTCTCTCGCCGCCTTGCGTGGCAAACTCTCGCACGACGATCTCGCGGTCTACAATGCGGTGCAGCGGCTCCTTTATCTCGGCGTGATCGTTGCCGGCATCGTCATCGTGCTGTCGGGGCTGTCGATCTGGAAGCCGGTGCAGTTGAAGTACCTCACGTTTCTTTTTGGCGGCTACGACATCGCGCGTTATGTGCACTTTTTCGCGATGGCCTCTATCGTGGTGTTTCTGGCCATCCATATTCTGCTTGCAGTGATCGTGCCGAAAAGCCTGCGCGCCATGATTTTCGGCCGCTGAGATAAAACCATGCGCCGTCTACGAAAACCGATATCCGGCGTCGATGCAAAGCTCCTGATCAAGGATGCTGCCAAGCTTTTGCCGGAACCGTCGCGGCGGCTGTTCCTGCGCGGCGCCACGAGCCTCGGCGCGCTGGCAATGCTGACCGGCTGCGACATTATCGACGGCCCGACTTCGGAGAACGTGCTGCGCGTCATTTCGCGCTTCAACGACCGCGTCCAGGCTTTGCTGTTCAGCGACACGACGCTGGCGCCGACTTTCCCGGAAAGCGCCATCACGCAGCCGTTCCCGTTCAACGCCTATTATTCCGTGGACGAAGCCCCCGACATCGACAGCGAAAAATATCAACTCGAGATCGGCGGTCTGGTCGACAACAAGAAGCCGTGGACCATCGCCGAGCTCAACAACTTGCCGCTGCCGGAAGTGTCGCAGATCACGCGGCTCGTCTGCGTCGAGGGCTGGAGCGCGATCGGGTCGTGGCAGGGGGTGCGGCTTTCCGATTTCCTGAAACTGATCGGCGCCGATTTGAGCGCGAAATATGTCTGGTTCCAGTGCGCGGAGGGCTATTCCAACACCATCGACATGCCGTCGGCGCTGCATCGGCAGACGCAGCTCACGCTCAAATTCGATCACAAGACCTTGCCGATCGCTTACGGCTATCCCATCAAGATCCGCATTCCCACAAAACTCGGCTTTAAGAATCCGAAATACGTCACTGCGATGTACGTGCAGAACAACGACGCCGGCGGCTATTGGGAAAATCAGGGTTACAACTGGTTTAGCGGGCTCTGAACGGTCGGTCACGTCTCGGCTTGCCAAGCCCAGCGCGGCCCTTTAGCAATCGCGCCTCATTCTTGTTGAGGCGTCAGTTATGCCCACCTTCAAGCTCCTTCTGCTTCCCGGCGACGGCATCGGTCCGGAAGTCATGGCCGAGGTCAAACGGCTCCTTGGCTTCTATGGCAAAACCGGCGTGGCCGATTTCCAGATCGAGGAAGGGCTGGTCGGCGGCGCGAGCTATGACGCGCACAAAGTCGCCATCACTGACGCGACCATGGCCAAGGCGCACGCCGCCGATGCCGTCATCTTCGGCGCGGTCGGCGGACCGCGATGGGACAAGGTGCCGTTCGAGGCGCGGCCGGAAGCCGGGCTGTTGCGGCTGCGCAAGGATCTCGGCCTGTTCGCCAATATCCGTCCCGCGATCGTCTATCCGGCGCTGGCCGACGCGTCGAGCCTGAAACGCGACGCGGTCGAGGGGCTCGACATTATCATCCTGCGCGAGCTCACCGGCGGCGTCTATTTCGGCGAACCCAAAACCATCACCGATCTCGGCAACGGCCAAAAGCGCGCTATCGATACCCAGGTCTACGATACTTACGAGATCGAGCGCATCGCGCGTGTCGGCTTCGAGTTGGCGCGCAAGCGGCGCAACAAAGTCACCTCGATGGAAAAGCGCAACGTCATGAAGACCGGCGTGTTGTGGCACGAAGTGGTCGGCGAATTGCATGCGCGCGCGTACAAGGACGTCGAGCTCGAACATATGCTGGCGGATTCCGGCGGCATGCAGCTCGTGCGCTGGCCGAAACAGTTCGACGTCATCGTCACCGATAACCTGTTCGGCGATATGCTGTCCGACATCGCGGCGATGCTCACCGGCTCGCTCGGCATGCTGCCGTCGGCTTCGCTGGGCGAGGTCGACGCCAAGACCAAGCGGCGCAAGGCGATGTACGAGCCGGTGCACGGCTCGGCGCCCGATATCGCCGGCAAAGGCATGGCGAACCCGATCGCCATGCTGGCGTCGTTCGGCATGGCGATGCGTTATTCGTTCAATATGGGAAAAGAGGCCGACCGGCTCGACGCGGCGATCGCCGCCGCGCTCGGCAAGGGGCTGCGCACCGCCGATATCAAGTCCGAAGGCGCCAGGATCGTCTCGACCGCGGAAATGGGCGAGGCGGTTGTCGGCGAATTGGAGCGGCTGCCGGCCTGAAGCTTATTCCTTGCGAAAGACCAGGTTCGGCCCGAACTCTTGCGTCAGCGTGTAGCCGCCGGCCGCCATCAATCCGATGGTTTCGTCACGCGCCTCGAGCACCTCGATCTGCACGATGCCGCGATTGTCGCGCAGCGTGCGGACCATGCCGGCGAGGGCCTTGCGCTCATAGCGCTCGATATCGATCTTGATCGCGAGCGTGCGGCCGGCAAGCTCGACGACGTCGTCCAAGCGCACGACCTCGACATCGTGGCCGTCACCGGCAGTCGCATTCTCGACGATCTGCGACAAGCCGATGTCGCGTTCCGGTCCCGGCACCAGCCGGAATGTGCCGGGCGCCGCGCCGAGCGCGACTTCGTGGATCGCGATATTGGCGTCGAGGAGATCGTTGATCAGGAGATTGGCGCGCAGGTGCACGCGATTGCGGCGGTCGGGTTCGAACAGGATGGCGCGCGGCGCGAGCCCGTTTTTCATCATGACGCAGCTATAGAGGCCGAGATTGGCGCCGATATCGATGAAGACGTCGGGCTTGAGCTCGGCGCAGCTGCGCACGAAGTTTTGCAGCTCCGCGTATTCGCCGATCTTGGCGGATATTTCGAGCCCGCCGACATTGCCCGAGCGCACCAGGAAGTCGGCGCCGAAATAGCTGCAGACAAAATAATGGTTGCCGTGGACGACCGTGTTATACGGTTTATAGAAGCGGCGCCGCAGCTTGTTCCGCCACCGCAACGCGAGACTCATGCTTCCCACCCACCGCCACGCGCCGGAGGCGGCGCCGCACCCGCGCTCTTATTTCAGAACGGCGTATTCGGATTAATTCCCATCCCGTCGAAGGCGCTCGGCAGCGGATACCTGCCGGCACCCTGGACATCGGGGCCTGCGAACCAATTCTGCCGGCCCGGATCGCCGCCGGGTAAGAGGACGTAGTCGTGGAAGTTGCGATCGCCCACCGACAGTTCGGTGCCGGTGTCGAGATAGGAGCGTCGGCGCGGAATCACGATGAGAGTCCGCTGGCCGTTGGGGCCGGGAATGATGGTCGTGGTGGGCTGGATCACCGTGCCGCTGGCGGACCGCTCCACGGGGTCCTGCGCTTGCGACTTCTTGGCCGCCGCACCGGCGGGCGCGGCCCACGCAAGAACAACGACGCTGGTGGTGGCAATGACGACTAACCCACGCATGCACTTCTGCCTTTCGCTTGCCAATCTAGCCCGCTTTCGCAGGCCGCAATAGCGCCTTGGCAACGACTCGCCGGCCCGGCCGGTTCCGTCCCGTCATTAGGCTACAAAGCATGGCAGTTCGTGAACGAGCGGGGGTTGCAGAACAATTTGCTTTGATCCGCGGCATTTATGTCACATTATTTCCCGGCAGGTCCTCGATGGAGGTCACTGCCGGTTAGCGCGGGCAACAACGCGCGAGCCAAACATAGGGAGGAGTCCCATGCTGACACGTCGCAGCCTATTGGAGGCTGCCGGCGCGGGCGTCGCACTCGGCGGCGGTGCGCTTGGCTTGCCACAATTCTTCGAAGCGAAAGCCGACAGCGTTCCGGTTACAGCCGGCGTACCCGCCGGCACCGACACCTCGGCGGCGATGGAAGCGTTGCCCGGCAAAAAGCCGCTGATCAGGCTGTCCTACCGGCCGCCGAATTACGAGGCTCCGCTCGATTATTTCCGCACGCCGATCACGCCTAACGATCAGTTCTTCGTTCGTTATCATCTCTCGAACATCCCCGAGACCATCGATCCCAGCATCTACCGGATCGAGGTCGGCGGCGAAGGCGCCAACGGCCAGACCGAGTTCAGCCTCGACGATCTGAAAAAGATGACGGCTTACGAAGTCGTCGCGGTCAATCAGTGCTCCGGCAACCGGCGTGGCCTGTCCACTCCGCACGTCGCCGGCGTCGAATGGGGATATGGCGCGATGGGCTGCGCGCGCTGGAAGGGCGCGCGGCTGAAAGACATTGTCAGCCTCGTCGGCCTCAAGCCGGAAGCGATCGAGATCGCCTTTAACGGCGCCGACGGTCCGGCCTTCGACAAGACGCCGGATTTCATCAAGAGCCTGCCGGTGTGGAAGGCGATGGATGAATCCACCATCGTCGCCTACGAGATGAACGGCGCGCCGCTGCCGCATTACAACGGCTTTCCGGCGCGTCTGATCGTGCCCGGCTGGACCGGCACTTATTGGATGAAGCATCTCATCAGCATCACCGCGCTGACCAAGCCGCAAGGCGGGTTCTGGATGGCGCCGGCCTATCGCGTTCCGCTCGGCCTGTTCCCCGTGGTGCAGCGGTTCACCAGCCAGGAGACTGCCGGCGGCACCAACACGCCGATCACGGAAATGGTGGTCAATTCGCTGATCACGAGCCACGCCGATGGCGCCAAAGTGAAAGCCGGCAAGGTCACCGTGAGCGGTTTGGCTTGGGATGCCGGCTACGGCATCACCGCTGTCGAGGCCTCGACCGACGGCGGCAAAACCTGGTCGGCGTCGACGCTCGGCGAAGATCTCGGCCGCTATGCGTTCCGGCCGTGGAGTTTCACCTTTGACGCCAAGAAAGGAAAGAACAGCGTCATGGCCAATGCCAGCAACAAGATCGGCCAGACGCAGACGCCGGCGCTGTTGTTCAATCCCGCCGGCTACAACAATAACGTGATGCAGAACATCACGCTCAACGCGAGCTAGGGGAGGACATCATGCGCATTGTTGCTTTTGCCATCTTCGCCGCGCTTGCCGTCGCGCTTCCCGCCGCCGCCGACGAGCCGGAGATCAACCTCAAGCCGGGCCCCGGCCTCGATCAGGTCATGGGCAATTGCGGCGGCTGTCACAGCCTCGTCTATATCCAGATGAACTCGCCGTTCCTCAATGCCGACGGTTGGGCCGCCGAGGTCAACAAAATGAGAAAGGCGTTCGGCGCCCCGATCAGCGACGACGACGCCAAGGCCATCGCCGATTATCTGGCCAAGAATTACGGGACGTAATTCCGGCCTGACGATCCCGTTGACGGCCAATGCTGCGGCGGATTTCCGCGGAACGGCCTGTTGTCCGACCTGACGCTGCGCGGAATGGGGACCTGCACTTCGCGCTCTGGTGTTGCCGCCAGGATCGGATTGCGCTGGCCACAGAAGGTGCGCTTAAGCTCGGCGCGCGCGAACAGGCCGGCGAGCTGGTCATCGCCGCCGGCGGAAAGAATGGTGAGACGGTCGAGCGCGCAGGCGAGCGTCGAACGATCGACTGCTTCCTCGCCGGCGCTACAATACCAGCCGGCGATCTGCATGGCTGGCTGGTCGAACGGCCGCGCGAAGCCGAGGCAGCGGCGGCTTGCCGCGTGCGGCGTGTTTGGCGCGGCAATGGCGAAATCGACCAAAGCCACGATGCCGAATTTGCTGTCGATCTGACCCGCCGGCTTGACGTCGTCGGTGACGGTGAAGGGCAGGATACGCGCGGCGATCTCGCTCGGCGCGTCGATGAAGCGCTCGCCGGCGGGGCCGGGGCGGTAGATTTCGACCATGACATAGGGGCCGCCGCCGGCCGCCTCGCCGAAGCTCAGCACGTCCTTGCGCGCACCGTCGGCGGTTCGCCGCAGAATGGCGTAATCCGAGCTGGAACCGGAAAGCTCGGGCATTTGCAGTTCGAAGGCGGGGCGGGGGCGGTCGACATTGACCCATTCCGGGGCCGGCGCCGGTTGGATCGCCGCCACGCCCGACGGCGGGCGGAAAAAGCTCGCCGCCGCGATGGCAAGGATCGCCAAACCGCCCATATAGGCAAAGACGCGCACGATGGTGGCGCTGATGTCGCCAGGCACGGAAGTGGAGACCTGCGGCACGGTCCCTCCAGGGAACATTGTGTTCGCGGTGTTTCTCGCTTAGAAGCGCTTCCGCTCCGGTTCCTGCGCCGCTCGTGGGGCTGCGAATTTTCGGTGGAGAGTTAACGATGGGTTACAACGTCGCCGTGGTGGGCGCGACCGGCAATGTGGGCCGGCAAATGCTCGATATTCTCGCCGAGCGGTCGTTCCCCGCCGACGAGGTGGTCGCGCTTGCATCACGCCGCAGCATGGGCGTGGAGGTGTCCTTTGGCGAGCGCACGCTCAAGGTCAAAGCGCTCGAACATTTCGACTTTGCCTCGACCGATATCTGCCTGATGTCGGCGGGCGCGGCGGTGTCCAAGGAGTGGTCGCCAAAAATCGCCGCTGCCGGCGCGGTGGTGATCGATAATTCGTCGGCGTGGCGCTACGATTCCGACGTGCCGCTGATCGTGCCGGAGGTCAATGCCGACGCAGTCGTGGGCTTCCGCAAGCGCGGCATCATCGCCAATCCCAATTGCTCGACGGCGCAGCTCGTCGTCGCGCTCAAGCCGTTGCACGACAAGTCGAGGATCAAGCGCGTCGTGGTCGCCACCTACCAGTCGGTTTCCGGCGCCGGCAAGGAGGCGATGGACGAACTGTTTGCGCAGACCAAGGCGGTGTTCCAGATCAATGAGGTCGATTCGAAAATTTTTCCAAAGCGCATCGCGTTCAATGTCATTCCGCAGATCGACACGTTCATGGAGGACGGCTACACGCGGGAAGAATGGAAGATGGTGGTCGAAACCAAGAAAATTCTCGATCCCAAGATCAAGCTTACCGCGACCTGCGTGCGGGTGCCGGTCTTCATCGGCCATTCCGAGGCGGTCAATATCGAGTTCGAGAACGAGATCACCCCCGACGAGGCGCGCAATATTCTGCGCGTCGCGCCGGGCTGCCTGGTCATCGATTCACGCGAGCCGGGTGGCTACGTGACGCCCTATGAAGCGACCGGCGAGGACGCCACCTATATCAGCCGCATCCGCGAGGATGCGACCGTGGAGAACGGACTGTCGATGTGGATCGTGTCCGACAATCTGCGGAAAGGCGCGGCGCTCAACGCCATCCAGATCGCCGAATGCCTGATCAACAGGAAACTGATCACCGCGAAGCAGAAGGCGGCGTAGTCCCCTCGTTGCGGGGTGCCCCGCAAGGACGCGCTATTGGCACGCGGTATGCACCTCCGTTAGTTTAGGCGATCAGTACTGGGGGCTACCGATGACCGTGCGTCCGCGCCGCAGCGTGCTTTACATGCCCGGATCGAATGCGCGGGCGCTCGAAAAGGCGCGCGAATTGCCGGCCGACGCGCTGATCCTCGATCTCGAAGATGCCGTGGCGCCGGAAGCCAAGGCGCAGGCGCGCGAGGCTATCGTCAAGGCGGTGAAAGAGGGCGGCTTCGGTGACCGCGAGGTTTTGGTGCGGATCAACGGCCTCGATACCCAGTGGTGGGTCGACGACCTCAACGCCGTCATTGCCGCCAAGCCGAACGCCGTGCTGCTGCCGAAAGTATCGGAGCCCCGTCAATTGGAGGACGTGGCGCAGCGCCTTGTCGATCTCGGCGCCGACCAGCGCACCCGTGTCTGGGCGATGATGGAGACGCCGCTCGCCATGCTCAATGTCCGCGACATCGCTGCCGCCGTGCTCGATGCCGAGACGCGGCTTGCCGGCTTTGTCATGGGCACCAACGATCTGGCCAAGGATACCCGCGCGCGTCTCGTGCCCGGCCGCGCGCCGATGCTGCCGTGGCTGATGACCTGCGTCGCCGCCGCGCGCGCCTATGGCCTCGCCATCCTCGACGGTGTCTATAACGACCTCGGCAATGCCGAAGGCTTCGCCGAAGAATGCCGCCAGGCGCGCGATCTCGGCTTCGACGGCAAGACGCTCATTCATCCGCGCCAGATCGAGCCGTGCAACGAAGCGTTCTCGCCGTCGCCTGAAGAAGTCGCGGTGGCGCGCAAGATGATCGCCGCCTTCGACCTGCCCGAGAACGCCAACAAGGGCGTCATCCAGATCGACGGCCGCATGGTCGAGCGCCTGCACGCCGAGATGGCGCGGCAAACCGTGGCGATCGCGGATGCGATTGCGCAGCGGCAGGCGGGACAAAACGCACCCGCTACGCCAAAAGCCGATTAGAGCGCCGCATAGGCTCGCGCAAATGCCTAGTATAGTCTTGCTGCACACGAGCTTGCCGGGCGGATCAAGCCGCAAGCAACAAAGAGGGGGAGCGAACGCTATGAGGAGTGACAATACGCGCCGCGAAGTTCCGGGGACTGCGCTGACGGGCGGTGCGGCATGCGCAGCCGCACTTATTCTGTCGCTGCTGCTGGCGCCCAATACGGCGGCCGCGCAGGACAAGACCTACACCATGAAGATAACGCTGCCGACACTGGGCGATCCGAGCTTCCATTACGCTAAGGACTATGCCGCGGCGATCGAGAAGGATTCCGGCGGCCGCATCAAAACCGAGATTTATCCGGCTAGCCAATTGGGCGCGATCCCGCGCCAGATCGAAGGCGTGCAGTTCGGCGCCATTCAGTGCGCGGTCATTCCGCCCGAATTCTTTGTCGGCGTCGACGAACGTTTCGAGGTCATGGCGGCGCCCGGCCTGGCCGACACCATGGCGCACGGCGAAAAGCTTGCCGCCGATCCGGCGGTGCTCAAAGTGATGCTCGGCCTCGGCGCGGAGAAGGGGCTGCACGGCGTCGCGCTGTTCATGAACTCACCCTCTTCGGTGATCGCAAAAAACGCGATCCGCAGCCTGGCTGACTTCAAGGGCAAGAAGATCCGCGTGCTCTCCTCGCCGTTCCAGACCCAGGCGCTGTCGCGGCTCGGCGCCACGCCGGTGGCGATGACACTCGGCGACGTCATACCGGCGATGCAACAAGGCGCCATCGACGGCTCCGTCGGCGGCATTGTCGTGTGGACCCCGATGCACTTTGTCGACACGGCGAAATATGTGACCGAAACCGGCCAACCCGCCATCTATGCAATCGTCGAAATCAGCAAGACCTGGTACGAGTTGCTGCCCGCCGACCTGCAGAAGATCATCGACAGCGACGCCGCTGCGGAGCAGGCGGCGATTAGCCCGCAGGCCATCGATATTGTCGATAAGGCACGCAAAAGCTGGACCGACACCGGCGGCGAACTCATCAGCCTGCCGCCCGCCGAGCAGGCCGATATGATGAAAACGTTTTCCAGCGTCGGCGCCGACGTGTCGGCGGCCAAGCCGCTGCTCAACGACGCCTACAAGATCGTGACCGACGCGGCGCTGCGGACGCGATAGGAACGCAGCCGTTGCTTGGTGCCGTCGTTATTTGGTGCCATAGGCGCGATCGCCGGCGTCGCCGAGGCCAGGGAGAATGAAGCCCTGGTCGTCGAGACCTTCGTCGATCGCCGCCGTCCATATCCGCACGTCGGGATGCAAACCGCGCAGCCTTTCCAGGCCCTGTGGTGACGCCAGCAAGCAGACAAACCGGATGTCCTTGGCGCGCCGTTCCTTGAGCCGGACGATTGCCGCCGACGCCGTGTTCGCGGTGGCGACGACCGGCGCAACGACAATGACCAGCCGCTCCTGAAGGTCCGACGGCGCCTTGAAAAAATACTCGATCGCGGTGAAAGTTTCCGGTTCGCGATAAAGCCCGATGTGAGCGACCCGCGCGGCCGGCACGAGGTCGAGCATGCCTTCGGCAAAGGTCACTCCGGCGCGCAAAATGGGGGCGAATACCAGCTTTTTCCCGGCGATACGCGGCGACATCATGCGCGCCATCGGGGTCTCAATCTCGACCATCGTCAACGGCAGGTCGCGCGTCACTTCGTAACACAACAGCATCCCGATCTCCTTGAGGAGTTCGCGGAATGATTTTGTCGAAATAGTCTTGCCGCGGATCAGCGTCAGCTTGTGCTGGACCAGCGGGTGATCGACGACCGTGACGCCTTCCATGGCTCTCTCCCGTGCGCGCAATTCTAGAACACCGTGCCGTCGCTGGCGATTTTGATGGCCGGCGAACCGTCGCGGCGCAACTTGCCGGCGATGATGCGGCCGGCCGACCAGGTGCCGCCCTCAAGAACCTTGGCAAGCGGTAGCGATCTCGCGTCCATTTTGAGCTGAAGCCGCATCGCCTCCGCCAGCCAGTCGAGCAGCGCGACGGTGAGCGCGCGCCACTCGACCACGAGCGGGGCCGAGACGTCGTGGACGCGAGCGGCGTCCGTGGCATCGCGAAACGCCAGCACGCCGGTATCGATGAAAAGCCCGCCGTTGCGGTATTCGGCGAGGCCGGTCAGGCCGTCGATGTCGGTCACCGCAATGCCGGCCGCTTGCAGCGGCTCGATGAGCGAATAAGCGAGCCACTGCGAAAGTTTGTGCAGCGGAACGAGTTCGCTGGTTGCATCCGCCGTTTGCAGCGACGGGTGGCGCCAGCAGTCGCCGAGCGGCACGCCGCCCAGCGTGAGTCGCGACGGCCAAATCGGACCGAGGTGGCGAAGCAATTCCGCGAGAATTACCGCCGCCGCGATTTCGTGGTTGTCCGCCAGCGCCGCGAAATGGTCGAACAGTCCTCCGGGACGCGGGCTGTCCTGACGGCCAAAAATGTCCGGCTTGGCGGCAACAAGCGCGCCGAGACGGCGCAATATATCGACGCGGCCGCTCATGCCGACGAGGGGATTGGCGCCGGAAACTTGCAAGCCCTTGGCGACGGCTTCATCCGACAGGCGCATCAATGCTTCGGCGTCGGCCCGTAAAGGCTCGTCCGGATGTGATGAAAATATTCCCCGGCTGAACATGTCGAGACTGGCGAGCGCCAGCCCTTCCGAGCGGCCGACGCTTTGTCCAGTCGCAGCATCGCGATAATGCCATTGCGGTCCCGCGCCGGCGTCAAGCAGCACACTGACGATGGCGAGATCGAATGCCGCGCGCGCCGCCGCCGCGCGGTCGCGCCAATTCGCGGTCTGCGCAATCGCAGCCCAGCGATCTTTGCTGTCAAAGACAAAGTGACGCCAGCGGGAGTGGAACGGCACGTCGAGCGAGGGATAATTCTTGCGCGTCGTCTGGATGACGAGATCAACCGCTTCGTCGAGACGCTGAAGATCAATCCGGAAGTTCGGCAGCTTGTCGTCAAGCCCGATAGCCAGCATGCGGCGCGCACGGTCGCGGACCGCCTGGGCGCTCAAAAGAGAAAACGCAGCGGCCGTTTGCGATGTCACGCAACCGAATCCGGGTTTCAGTACTTTTCGAGAGTGCGGCCGACCGAATCCGTCAGATCCTGCGGTTTCGGCGGCTCGGGAGTGTAGTAGCCCGCGGCCTTCTTCGCGGCGATCTCGACATGGGCGTCGGCGGGAATAAGCGCGTCCGGAATGGGAACGCGTTCGACGATGTCGACGCCCTGGCTTGTCAGCGCGTCGTGCTTCATGTCGCTCATGGAAACGAAGCGGTCGATCCGTTTCAGTCCAAGCCAATGAACCACGTCCGGCATGAGCTGCTGGAAACGGGCGTCCTGGACGCCGGCGACGCATTCGGTGCGCTCGAAGTAGGCGGCTGCCGCATCGCCGCCCTCCTGCCGCTTGCGCGCGTTGTAGACCAGGAACTTGGTCACCTCGCCGAGCGCCCGGCCTTCCTTGCGGTTGTAGATGATGACGCCGAGACCGCCGGCCTGGGCGCCGCGCGCGCATTCCTCGATGCCGTGGATCAAATACGGACGGCAGGTGCAGATATCGGAGCCGAAAACGTCGGAGCCGTTGCACTCGTCGTGGACGCGGCAGGTGATTTGCGTTCGCGGATCGGACAGTTTGGCGACGTCGCCGAACAGATAAATCGTCGTGCCGCCGATCGGCGGCAAAAACACCTGCATATCCGGCCGCGTCACCAGTTCGGGAAACATGCCGGCGGTCTGCTCGAACAGCGCGCGGCGCAGATCCTGCTCGGTGGTGCCAAACCGTTGCGCGATGCCGGGCAGGTACCAAACCGGATCGATGGCGATCTTGACCACCGAAACGCTGCCGTTGCCGTGAACGACGTTGCCGTCATTGACCAGACGTCCCGCGGCGAGCGCGTCCTGCATTTCGTGGAGATCGAGCCGCGCGCGAGTAATCGCGATCGTCGGCCGGATGTCGATGCCTTCGGCGAGCTCCGACTTGAAATTTTCGGCGACCAGATGGCCCCAGGGATCGAGCGAAACGATGCGCTGCGGTTCCGTCCATTGCGCAAACGGTCCGATCGTCGCGGCGGGATAAGTGTTGGTCAGATCGGGACGGCGGATCGGGTCGAGCGCGCCGGATGAAACCGCAAGCGCGCGGTAGACCGCATAGGACCCGCCATGAGTGCCGATGACGTTACGATCCTGCGGCTGCGAAACCGTGCCGATAATGGGTCCGCGTTCACGCGCGCTCGCCGCGCCCCAGTGAATGGGGAAGAGCGGCTTGGCTCCGGGCTCCGGATGCGAGGTGAGCCGGATATGTTCGGTGCGGTTGGAACGGTTCATCGAAAGTCCAAAAGCTATACGACCCGCCGTAACGACGGGCCGTGTCTTCACTACCTTGAATAAAACGCGCTGCTGCTAACGCGCGGCCTGAATTATAGCGGTTCCCAAAGCCTATACAACAACGCGGAAACCCGCTGAATATGCAGTAAAAATGGGGTTTCGCCGCCGTTATTCAAGAGGCACGCCCTTCTTCTCGGGAATCAGCAGCGCGGTGGCGAGAATATCGACAAGATAGATGGTCGCGAGCAGCGCGATCGCCACGGTGAACGAATACGTCACCGCCAGCGACCCCACAACGTAGGGACCGAAGCCGCCGACGCCGCGTCCGAGATTGAAGATGACGTTTTCCGCCGTCGCGCGGGCCTCGGTCGGATAAAGCTCGGACAGCAACGCGCCGTAGCCGCCGAGCATGCCGTTGACGAAAATGCCCATGATGGCGCCGCCGATCAAAAGCGTCATTGGCGTGGTCAACTGCGAGTAGATCAGCACCATGATGAAGGCGCCGGCCTGGAAGGTCAGCAGCGCGGGACGGCGGCCGACACTGTCAGCGAAATGTCCGAACACCAGAATGCCGAACGCCATGCCGAGCACGGTGACCGCGGTCCACAACGCCGATTGCGTGAGCGAGTAACCGAAATGCGTCGACAGATAACTCGGCAGCCAGATCATCAATCCGTAGTAGCCGAAGTTTTGCACCGAACACAGGATCAGCATGCCGAGACTGACTTTCGTGGTCGCGGCGTCTTTGACGAGAAGTCCGAGCGGCATCTTCGGCTGCCGCGCTCGCGCCCGGTCCAAAAATATCTTTGGCTCGGTGACCGACCGGCGCACGGCGAAGGCGATGAGCCCGGGAACCAGCCCGACGAGAAACATGCCGCGCCAGCCGATCACCGGCAGCAGAAGCGGCGTGACCAGCGCGGCGACCAGAACGCCGGCCTGCCAGCCGAGCGCGACATAGGTGCAGCCGCGTGCGCGACGCGAAGCGGGCCAGGCTTCCGCGACCAGCGTCATGCCGATACCGAATTCGCCGCCCAGCCCGAGGCCGGCGACGGTGCGGTAGGCAAGAAGGTCCCAATAGCCCTGCGCGAATGCGCAAAGCCCGGTGAACACCGCGAACAGCAGGATTGTCCAGGTCAGAACCCGGACTCGGCCGTAATAGTCGCTCAGGATGCCGAAGCCGATTCCCCCGACAACGGCGCCGATGAGCGTCCAGGTTATGAGCGACCCGGCCTGAGGTGGCGTCAGGTGCAGCTCGGCGGAAATCGCCCGCAACATGAAGCCCAGAATGAGCAGATCAAAACCGTCCATCGCGTATCCGATGGCGGCTGCGCCAAGCGCTTTTCTGGGAAACGAACCGACTTGATCGGCGGATTGAGTTAGGTCTGCGTGCGCGACCGTCATGGCGGGCCTCTTTGGATCAAGCAATAGAGTTTGCCGCCATTACCTAGTGCCCTCAAGTCCAATAATTCATCGCAATGCGCAAAATTTGCGGGCATTTATGAGCATAGCCTAGTTCTTCAGCCGATACCCGGTTTTGAAGAACCACCACACGATCGCCATGCAGACCGCGAGGAAGAATAGCGTCATCGCCACGCTTATTTCGACATTGACGTCGGCGACGCCGAAAAAGCTCCAGCGGAAACCCGAGATCAGATAAACTAGCGGATTGAACAGCGTCACCGTGCGCCAGAACGGCGGCAACACGCTGGTCGAATAGAACGTGCCGCCGAGAAACGTCAGCGGCGTGATGATCAAAAGCGGCACGATCTGCAGCTTCTCGAAACCGTCGGCCCACAGCCCGAGAATGAAGCCGAACAGGCTGAAGCTCAGCGCGGTGAGGACAAGGAAAGCCAGCATCCAGAACGGATGCTCGATGTGCAGCGGCACGAACAGGCCCGAGGTCAAAAGGATGATGACGCCGAGAATGATCGATTTGGTCGCCGCGGCGCCGACATAACCAAGCGTGATTTCGAACGACGACACCGGCGCCGAGAGGAGTTCGTAGATGGTGCCGACGAAGCGAGGAAAATAAATGCCGAACGAGGCATTGGTCACGCTTTGCGTCAGCAGCATCAGCATGATCAGGCCGGGCACGATGAAGGCGCCGTAGGCCACGCCGTCGATCTGGGTGATGCGCGAGCCGATCGCCGCGCCGAACACGATAAAATAAAGCGAGGTCGAGATCACCGGCGAGACGACGCTCTGGAACAGAGTCCGGCCGGTCCGCGCCATTTCGTACATATAGATCGCACGCACGGCGTAAAGGTTCATCGCCCCTGCCTCACCAGGCCGACGAAAATGTCTTCCAGCGAGCTTTGCGTCGTTTGCAGATCCTGGAATTTGATGCCGGCCGCGTGGAGATCGTCCAGCAAGGCGGTGATCCCGGTGTGCTCGCCTCTGGTGTCGTAAGAGTAAATCAGCGCTTTGCCGTCGGCCGCCAGGACCAGATCGTAGGTGGCGAACGCCGCCGGGATGGCGTCGAGCCGATCGCGCAATTCGAGCGTCAACTGCTTCTTGCCGAGCTTGCGCATCAGCTCGGCCTTGTCCTCGACCAGAATGATCTCGCCGTGGTTGATGACGCCGACGCGGTCGGCCATGTCCTCGGCTTCCTCGATGTAATGGGTGGTGAGGATGATGGTGACGCCGGATGCGCGCAGCTCGCGCACCAATTGCCACATGTCCTTGCGCAATTCGACGTCGACACCGGCGGTCGGCTCGTCAAGGAACAGGATTTGCGGCTCGTGCGACAGCGCCTTGGCGATCATGAGCCGGCGTTTCATGCCGCCCGAGAGCATCCTGATCTTGGCGTCCTTCTTGTCCCACAGCGACAGTTGCTTGAGCACTTTGGCGATGTAATCCGGGTCCGCCGGCTTGCCGAACAGGCCGCGGGAAAATCGCATGGTCGCCGGCGGCGTCTCGAACGCGTCCGTCGTCAATTCCTGTGGCACCAGCCCGATCAGCGACCGCGCGGCGCGGTAATCCGAGATAATGTCGTGGCCGTCGACGCGAACGCTGCCGCTCGTCGGATTGACGATGCCGCAGATGATGCCGATCAGCGTGGTTTTGCCGGCGCCGTTCGGCCCGAGCAGCGCAAAGATCTCGCCGTGGCGGATGTCCAGATTGATATCTTTAAGCGCCTGGAATCCGGAGGCGTAGGTCTTGTTGAGATGCGAGATGGAAATGGCGGAGGTCATGGGTAGCTTACTTAGTCATTCCGGGGCGCCGCGCAGCGGCGAGCCCGGAATCCATAACCCCAGCGCTCGCGAATATGGATTCCGGGCTCCTCGTGGAGCTTGTCATCGGGCCGGCCACTTGGGGCCGGACCCGTTGGCTCGGCCCCGGAATGACGGACTACACCCAAGGCCGCGATGCTTTGACCTTCTCTTCGTGGCCGGCGATCTTGTGGTGCTTTTGCATCGTCTTGCCGACTTCATCGAGGCCGTGCAGCAGCGCGTGCTTGCGGTGCGACTCGATCTCAAACTTGACCACGCCGCCGTCGGGCCCGCGGATTTCCTGTTTTTCGAGGTCGATGGTGAGCGTGGCGTTGGCGCCGCGCTCGGCGTCATCGAACAGCTTTTCCAGATCTTCCGGCGACACTTTGACCGGCAGCACGCCGTTCTTAAAGCAGTTGTTGTAGAAAATATCGCCGAACGAGGTCGAGATCACGCAGGTGATGCCGAAGTCAAGGAGCGCCCACGGCGCGTGCTCGCGAGAGGAGCCGCAGCCGAAATTGTCGCCGGCGACCAGGATCTTCGCCTTGCGATAGGCCTGTTTGTTGAGCACGAAATCGGGATGCTCGCTGCCGTCGTCGCGGTAGCGCTTTTCGGCGAACAGGCCCTTGCCGAGCCCGGTGCGCTTGATGGTTTTCAGATATTGCTTGGGAATGACCATGTCGGTGTCGACATTGGTCATCCGCAGGGGCGCGGCGACGCCTTCGAGAACCGTGAACTTTTCCATGGTCGATCCTGCCCTAGGCGGATGCTTTTAAAGGGATGCTTCTAATCTGTGGGGAGTTAATGGCGTCTGATTGTGCTCCGGTCAAGACGGGCCGGGTGCGCCAATAGGCATGTCAGGGCTGCTTTTCGGATTTCGGCACGCCGGCAAGTTCGGTGACCCATGGGCGCGCCGAGCGCCACCAGATCTGCTTGCGCGGCAGCAATTGATCGCGCTGGCGCAGCATGCCGACCCGAAGCGTATAGGTCGGCCGAACGCCTGCGCCCGGCGACGTCGCGTAGACCGGTGTGCCGCAGCGCGGGCAGAACGCGTGCAAGCGAGGCGTGCCGCTTTCCGCGGTGGTTTTGAGGTAAGTCGTCGGCCGTCCGGTCATCTTGAATGTTGCGCCCGTTACTGGGACGGAAATGCGAAAGGCGGAGCCGGTCGAAGTCTGGCAATCGATGCAGTGGCAGATCATGACCCTCTCCGGATCGGCTTCCCCCTCGACCGTGATGGAACCGCAATGACACGCGCCGTCGACCTTCATGAAGTTTCTCCTCGGGTTTTCTATTCCGCGGCCTGCTCGATCGCCGCCATGTCGGCGTCGCTGAGGCCGAAATGGTGGCCGATCTCATGCACCAGCACATGCTTGACGATGGCACCAAGCGTCTCGTCATGCTCGGCCCAATAATCGAGGATCGCGCGGCGGTAGAGCCAGATCATGTTCGGCATCTGCCCGGAGGCGCTCTCCGAACGGAACGGCAGCCCGACGCCCTGGAACAGGCCAAGCAGATCGAATTCGGTCTCGGCCTGCATTTCGTCAAGCACATCCTCGCTCGGAAAATCGTCGACCTGGATGACGACGTCGGCGCAAAGCTCACGAAATTGTTGCGGCAATTGGCGAAACACGTCGCCGGCTAAGACTTCGAGTTCGACGAGCGAAGGCGCCTTGATCGGCCGCCAAGCCAGCGGATTGGATACGAGATCGGCCATAATCGTAATGTACACCGTCATTGCGAGGAGCAAAGCGACGAAGCAATCCAGGCCTCGCCACAGCCTGGATTGCCTCGCTGCGCTCGCAATGACGGTCGGATCGACTAAACTATGAGGCAGCGATGTCACTAAAGCCGCTTGTCGTAATCCTCGGGTTGGCCGCGCTGCCGGTGCTTGGTAGCGCACAGCAGGCGATGGCGCAGGCTTCGCCGATCGCACAAGCCGGCGACTCCGCCGCACCGCCGCCGCAAACCGGGCACAGGCGCATCACCATCAATCCGCGGCCGTTACTCTACCGGCGCTGCGTCGACTGGTACGAATTGCAAAACCGGCCAAGCGGCACGGTGCTTTACCCGCAAATGCACTGCTGGTGGGTGCGCGGCTGACAACCGCGCCGCGGCTACGCCGGTACGGCGTTGGGTGCTAATTCCAAAAGCTCGGTTTCGTCCGGTCCCAGCACGACAAGTCCGCACAAATCACACTCGAAGTTCCTTAGCGCGGGCTGGGCGCCGAAATTTGGAACTGACCGCGCGAACCGTGTTGGTTCATCGCAGTGGGGGCAACGCGGTGAAGGTTGGTACGCGCTTGCAAGGTGCATGGAGCCCTCCGTGTTTGTCGGTAACCGGATGCTCAGAGGAAACCCCAGCCATTCTGGCGGAGGCATTCCTCAACAGCCGACCGCTCAGACGGAAAATCGGCCGTCTTGATGATAGCCACCAATTGGTAAGCGAAAGATTAGCGCCCGCAGGCCGCTTGCACGCCTTAGTTTAATTCCACTCGCGCACGTCGACAAAATGCCCGGCGATCGCCGCGGCCGCCGCCATCGCCGGCGAAACCAGGTGGGTGCGGCCTTTGTAGCCCTGGCGGCCTTCGAAATTGCGGTTCGAGGTCGAAGCGCAGCGCTCGCCCGGCGCCAGCTTGTCGGGATTCATGGCAAGGCACATCGAACAGCCGGGCTCGCGCCATTCGAAGCCGGCCTTGAGGAAGATCTTGTCGAGCCCTTCCAGCTCGGCCTGTTCTTTGACCAGGCCTGAGCCCGGCACGATCATCGCGTTGATGATGGTGTCGTTGACCTTCTTGCCGTCGACGACTTTTGCGACCGCGCGTAAGTCTTCGATGCGGGCATTGGTGCACGAGCCGATGAACACGCGGTCGATGGCGATGTCGGAAATCTTTTCGCCGCCCTGGAGGCCCATATATTTGAGCGCGCGCTCGATATTTTCGCGCTTCTTCTCGTCGGTGACGTCGTCGAGCCGCGGCACGCGACCGGTCACCGCGATCACCTGTTCGGGGCTGGTGCCCCAGGTGACGAGCGGCGGCAATTTTGCGGCGTCGAGCTTGATCTCGCGATCGAATTTTGCGCCGTCGTCGGAGTGCAGCGTCTCCCAGTAACGCATCGCCGCGTCCCAGTCCTTGTCTTTGGGGGATTTGGGACGGCCCTTGAGATAGGCGTAGGTCTTTTCATCGGGCGCGATGAAGCCGGCTTTGGCGCCGGCCTCCACCGACATGTTGCACACCGTCATGCGGCCTTCTATCGACAGCGCACGGATCGCCTCGCCAGCATATTCCAGCGCATAGCCGGTGCCGCCGGCGGTGCCGATTTCGCCGATGATGGCGAGGATGATGTCTTTGGCGGTCACGCCGGGCGGCAGCTTGCCGTCGACCACCGCGCGCATGTTCTTGGATTTGGACTGGATCAGCGTCTGCGTCGCCAGCACATGCTCGACTTCCGAAGTGCCGATGCCGTAGGCGAGCGCGCCGAGCGCGCCGTTGGTCGCGGTGTGGCTGTCGCCGCAGACCAGCGTCACGCCGGGAAGCGTAAAGCCCTGCTCCGGGCCGATGATGTGGACGATGCCCTGGCGTTTGTCGAACTCGTCGTAATATTCGAGATCGAAAAATTTCGCGTTCTCGCCAAGCGTGGCGATCTGGGCGATGCTTTCCGGATCGGGATTGGGCAAATGGCGGTTGATGGTCGGGATATTGTGATCGACCACGAGCAGCGTCTTGTCCGGCGCGCGCACTCTGCGTCCGGCGAGCCGCAAGCCCTCAAACGCCTGCGGGCTTGTCACTTCATGGACGATGTGGCGGTCGATATAGATCAGCGAGGCGCCGTTCGGCTCCTCCTCGATCAGATGATCGTCCCAGATTTTGTCGTAGAGCGTGCGGGGCTTGGTCATGTGCGGAACTCACGAAACCACTTGGCGCAACATAATCGCGCCGCGGCGGTTTGGCATTACTTGGACTTCTTCGCCTTATCCTCGGCGCCGGCTTGCTCGGCGGTGTAATCCTGCCGCTCGAAAATGCGCGCGGACTTGCCGCGCCGGCCGCGCAGATAATACAGCTTGGCGCGGCGCACCCGGCCGCGGCGCACCACCGTAATCGAATCGATCATCGGCGAATAGAGCGGGAAGACGCGCTCCACGCCCTCGCCGTAGGAAATCTTGCGCACGGTAAAATTCTCGTTCAGCCCCGAACCGGCGCGGCCGATGCACATGCCCTCATAGGCCTGCACGCGGCTGCGCTCACCCTCGACGAGCTTGACGTTGACGATGAGCGTATCGCCCGGCTGGAAATCGGGGATTTCCTTGCCGGCGGAAAGCTTCGCCATCTGTTCGTTTTCGATTTCTTTCAGCAAATTCATGGCGAAATCTCCATCGGCCGCGCTGTTGTCGCGCCGTTTCCGACCGGTTCTACACGGGTTGGCGCAGCTTCTACGCTACCCGGCGGGCTTTGTCACCCTCCGGTCACTTCGTGCCATTCCGGGGCGCTCCGGAATGACGGGGCCACAGGTCGGGGCGACGCTCGCCGGTCAGCCGTTCGGCCTCGGCGCGGCGCCAGGTTGCGATTTTGCCGTGATCGCCCGAGGTCAGGACCTCCGGGATCGGCCGGCCTTCCCAAACTTGCGGCCGCGTATAGTGCGGATATTCCAGGAGCCCGTCGGCGAAGCTCTCCTCGGCGCTCGAGGCCTCCGCGCCCATGACGCCGGGCAATAACCGCACGCAGCCATCGATCAGCGCCATGGCCGCGATCTCGCCGCCCGAGAGCACATAATCGCCGATCGAGACCTCTTCCAGGCCGCGCGCCGCAATGACGCGTTCGTCGACACCTTCGAAGCGGCCGCAGACGACAACGACGCCGGGGCCGACGCTGAGCGCTTCGACGCGGGCTTGGGTGAGCGGGACGCCGCGCGGCGACATCAGGAGCCGCGGGCGGATGTCGGCTGCGGCAGCGTCGATGGCGCGGCCGAGCACGTCGGGCTTCATCACCATGCCCGGCCCGCCGCCGGCCGGCGTGTCGTCGACCGAGCGGTGCTTGTCGATGGCAAAGCTGCGGATATCGACGACGTCGAGCGCCCAGGCGCCGGACGCCAAGGCCTTGCCGGCGAGGCTTCCGCCCAGCGGGCCCGGAAACATGTCCGGAAAAATGGTGAGGACGCTCGCCCGCCACATCTCAGCCGCTCCCCGTCAGCGGATCGATGACAATCATTCCCGAAGCGAGATCGACGCTCGGCACATTGGCTTCGTCGAACGGCACCAATTGCGTCTTGTCGCCGTCGTGGGGCCGCACCTCGATCAGATCGCCGGCGCCGAAATTATGCACCGCGATGACGGTACCGAGCTTTTGGCCGGCGCGGTCGACCACGGCAAGCCCGACGAGATCGGCGTGATAAAACTCGTCGGGTTCGGTCGGCATCGGCAGCCGCTCGCGCGGCACGTAGAGTTTCATATTCACCAGCCGCTCGGCGGCATCGCGGTCCACGATCCCCGCCAAACTGACGACGAAGTGATCCTTCGCCGGCCGCAGCGTTTTGATTTCAAACACGCGGCCGTCCTCGGTTTCGAGCGGGCCGTAATTCGCGATCGCGGCCGGGTCGGCAGTGAACGAGCGCAGGCGAACCTCGCCGCGCACGCCGTGGGCGGCGCCGATTTGGCCGAGACACACGCGCGTGCCGCCCGCCATCGCCCTTTCCCGTTAGCTCGCCGGCGCCGCCGCCGCCGCTGCGCCCGGAGCCGCGCCGGCTGCGGCCTTGGCCGCTTCTTCCTTCGCCTTGCGCTCTTTGCGCGGAATCGCTTTTTCCGGATTGTTGCGCTTTTGGCGTTTCATCACGCCGGCGGCGTCGAGAAAGCGCATGATGCGGTCGGAGGGCTGCGCGCCCTTGGCGATCCAGGCCTTGGCCTTCTCGATATCGAATTTCAGCCGGTCGGTTTGCTCCTTCGGCAACAGCGGATTGAAATAGCCGAGCCGCTCGATGAAGCGGCCGTCGCGCGGCGCGCGGCTGTCGGCGACGACGATGTGATAGACCGGCCGCTTTTTGGTGCCGGCGCGGGCCATACGGATGACGAGGGGCATTCAGTTTCCTTTCGTTAGGTGATGACGTTTGCTTGTGAGATCACTTCTTCTTTCCCAATCCCGGCAGGCCGCCGGGAAATTTTGGACCGAGACCTGGTAACCCCGGAAATCTTGGCGGCAGCCCCGGCATGCCGGGCATTCCCGGCGGCAAGCCCGGAGCGCCGGGCATCCCTGGCGGCAGGCCGCCCGGCATTTTTTCCGCAAGCTTCGCCATCTCTTCGGCGCTCGGCATGCCGCCGCCGAGGCCGAGCATATTGGCGAGCCCCGCCATCGGTCCGCGCTTGGCGCCGCCCATGGCCTTCATCACGTCGCCCATGGTGCGATGCATTTTCAGAAGCTTGTTGATGTCTTCAGGCTTGGTGCCGGAGCCGGCGGCGATGCGGCGCTTGCGGCTTGCCTTGAGCACGTCCGGGTTGCGGCGTTCCTGCGGCGTCATTGAATCGATGATCGCCATTTGCCGCTTCAGCACTGTCTCGTCGAGATTGCGCTCGGCGAGCTGGTTTTTCATTTTGGCGATGCCCGGCAGCATCGCCATCAGCCCGGTCATGCCGCCCATGGTCTGCATCTGGGCAAGCTGGTCGCGCAGATCGGCGAGATCGAAGGCGCCCTTGCGCATTTTTGCGGCGACCCGCGCCGCCTTCTCCGCGTCGATATTGGTGGCGGCCTTCTCCACCAGCGAAACGATGTCGCCCATGCCGAGAATGCGGTCGGCAATGCGCTGCGGATAAAAATCCTCGATAGCGTCGAGCTTCTCGCCGGTGCCGATGAGCTTGATCGGCTTGCCGGTGACCGCCCGCATCGACAAAGCGGCGCCGCCGCGGCCGTCGCCGTCGATCCGGGTCAGCACGATGCCGGTGAGGTCGAGCCTCTCGTTGAAGGTTTTTGCCAGGTTGACGGCGTCCTGGCCGGTCAGCGCGTCGGCGACCAGAAGCACTTCGTGCGGATTGGCTGCGCGGCGCACCTGCGCCGCCTCGTTCATCATCGCCTCGTCGAGCGTCAGGCGGCCGGCGGTATCGAGCATGACCACGTCATAGGCGCCGAGCTTTGCCGCCTGCTGGGCGCGCGTCGCGATCTGCACCGGCGTTTGTCCGGCAACAACGGGGAGCGTGTCGACGCCGACCTGCTTGCCGAGCACGGCAAGCTGTTCCATGGCGGCCGGCCGACTGATGTCGAGGGAGGCCATCAACACCTTGCGCTTCTGCACGTCGGCAAGGCGCTTGGCGATCTTGGCGGTGGTCGTGGTTTTGCCCGAGCCCTGCAATCCCACCATCATGATGACGACGGGCGCCGACGCGTTGAGATCGATCGGCTCGCTGCTCGATCCAAGCGTCTCGATCAGCTGGTCGTGCACGATTTTCACGACCATCTGGCCGGGCGTGACCGATTTCATCACCTCGACACCGACCGCGCGCTGTTTCACCTGTTCGGTGAAACTGCGCGCCACGTCGAGCGCCACGTCGGCTTCAAGCAGCGCGCGCCGCACTTCGCGCAGCGCCTCGTCGACGTCGGCCTCCGACAGCGCGCCGCGCCGGGTCAGCCGGTCGAGGATTCCGTTGAGGCGTTCCGAAAGACTGTCGAACATTACTTATCCTCTCACCTCACCCCGCAAGCGGGGAGAGGGAGTTCAAACACCTTTGCGCCCGAGGGCGCATCGCGCTGTCGGGCGGTTACCTCCGGACCCCTTGGGCCGGTCGGCGGTCAACAATGACGGTCTCTTGCGAGAGTGGCCGGAAAATAGGGGCGGAGCCCGCACCCGTCAACCACTAATGCCACGGCGGCCGGGCAGTACTATATGGCCCAAATGTCGCGCTATTACCGGGGCCCGGTCTCCGATCATTTCGACGGTGGGCGGTTTTTCGATCCGCACGGCGTGCCGCCGAAAAACAGGCGCGATCTGCTGCGCTGGATGGTCGATCGCTTCTGGCGCGGCACCAGGGCAAAGAGGCCGGCCGCTGCGCCGTCGCCTTATGCCGACCGTCCGCCGCAACGGATGGAAGGCGCGGGCCTTCGCCTGTCCTATGTCGGCCATGCCAGCTGGCTCATCCAGACCGCGGGCCGCAATATCCTGCTCGACCCGGTCTGGTCGGAGCGTGCCTCCCCGTTCAGCTTTATCGGCCCGCGACGGGTCAACGATCCGGGCATCGCTTTTGCCGACTTGCGCCCGATCGATGCCGTGCTGGTGTCGCACGGCCACTACGATCACCTCGATCTCAAAACGCTGTCGCGGCTCGCGGCCGCGCATCGCCCGCGCGTGGTCACGCCGCTCGGTGACGACGCCATCATGCGCAATGGCGATCCCGCCATCGCGGCGGAAGCCTACGACTGGGACGATCGGGTGGAGCTCGGCGCGGGCGTCGCCGTGACATTCGTTCCGGCGCGGCATTGGTCGGCGCGCAATCTGTCCGACCGCAACGAGTCGCTCTGGGCGTCGTTCGTGATCGAAACGCCGGGCGGGCGCATCTATGCCGTCGCCGATTCCAGCTACGGCGACGGCCGGCATTTTCGCGAGGCGCGCGAGCGCCACGGACCGTTCAAGCTCACCATCCTGCCGATCGGCGCCTATGAGCCGCGCTGGTTCATGCGCGATCAGCACATGAATCCGGCCGAGTTGGTGCAGGCCTTCATCGATTGCGGCGCCGAGTTTGCGCTTGGCCATCATTACGGCACGTTCCGGCTCACCGACGAGCCGATCGACGCGCCACTTGTCGCGCTTGCCGAGGCTTTGAAAATTTCTGGAATTCCGAGTGAGCGATTCCGCACTTTGCGGCCAGGGCAAGTGTGGCACTTCACGGCGTAACGAGAAGTTCCGGCCGATATTCGAAATGCATGGTATCGAAGTGATACCACTTGCCGCCCCAGATGAAGCCGTGCTTCTCAAAGATCGCGACGATCTCTTGCGGCATGCGGTTGCGATAAACAATCGGGCCGTCATGTGGGCGCCAGTACCAATAATCCGAGAAGCCGGTGTTGAGATCGATCGCGATGCCGTAGCCGTGCGGGCTCGGCTGGCCGGTGTCGGCCACGGTGCGGCAATTGTAGGTGCCGGCGATCGGGTAGGCGGCGCGCTTGATTTTATCCGGCAGCGCGTCGATCTCCGTCGACACGGCGCGCAAATGCTCGGCGACGCCGTTTTGCGACGTGATGCGGATTGATTGGCCCCAGGTTTTTGGCAGCCAGTCGAGCGAAGCAAGGCGCGGTTCAACCTCACCCTTTTGGCAGTCGCCGTAAATCTTGGTGAAGAAGGCCGTATTGCGGAACCGGCCCGGATCGGCATTGACGGACGGCGGCTTTGCCAGCGCGCCGCGCGGATAAGGGATGCCCAACTGATCGACAATGGACGCGTGCCGCAGCAGCTCCGGGAACGTCTTGCCCGCGGCGCCATCGGATAGCGGCATCACCGTTCCATCGCGCCAGCGCAGCACCTTATCGTCATGCCCGGCGAGCGCGTCCGGGTAGGCGGCAACCAGATTATCGAGCGCCAACCGAACCTGATCGTCCTGCGCGAGCAGCGAAGTCCCGCCCGCAAGCATCGTCAGCCCGGCGACAAAGCAAACCGTCATCGTTTTGATGGAGCATGATCTTTTCGGAAAACCGGTTTCCACTTTTCCGGATCATGCTCTAAGACGCCTGCGGCGTCGGCCAGTGCCGCTCGCGGAACCAGGGGCGGTACTCCGTCATCTTGGCGCGCTGCGCCGCCGGTGCATGGCGCTTGCAGGTCGACGCTTCGTCGCTGCCGTCCGGCGCGGCCCATCGCAACTCGACGCAGTCGTTCGGGTTATACGCCATCTCGAAATTCGCCATGCGATCGATCACGTCCTTGAGCGTGAGTGTCCATGGCGAGCCGTCGCTGCGCGTATAGGTAAACTTGCGCGTCGCCAGTTCGGAGGCGAGTGTGCTTTTCAATCCGGCCGTCACGTCGGCAACGCTCTGGCCTGCCGGCATGGCATAGCGGTCGGCCCGCCGCGCGACGTGATCGGGAAAGCCGCGCACGACGTCCATCGCGACCAACAAACGAAAATCCCGCGCCGGTGTCGAGTAATCTTCCCAGGCGCCGGTGGTCTCGAAGATCGACGGGCCGTCCGGCATGTTGGCGTCGCCTTTTCCGGCGTTCTGGTACTTTCGCCCGTTTTCGACCGACGTGACGCGTGTCTGCACCTGCTGTTCGAGCGAGGTGATCGCATCGTCCATGGCGCGCGCAGGATCGAGCGGTTGCGGCGACATCACGTCATCCATGCGATCGTAAAAGTCTTCCGTCCCAAGCTTCGACTGGTCGAGCGAAAAATCGCCGTAGTCGGCATCTTTCGCGATTTCGGCATTGGTCAGCCGCCGCAAGCCGCCGTTTGCATCGCGCACGATCGGCCGGAAGCGCTTGAATCCCGGGCTGCCGAGCGTTGGATCGTGCACGAACAGGAAATTGCCGCGCCAGAAACGCTTGCGCGTGACCGAGCCGTCGGGCTCCGCGTCGACGGCGAGGAAGACGCCCGGCGCTCCACCGGCCTCCGGCACGCGCCGTACCAGCATCAAAATGTGTCCGTACGGATCGGCATACACCGTGCCCGGGCGCAGCGCCGCTTCCGTTAGCGGTACGGTATAGAGATCGGTATTGTCGTCGGTCGCCGAGGTTCGGCCGTTGCCGGACTGCACGGCATCGCCGACGACCGGCAAATAATGGGCGAACGCCGCCGCTAACCCCTGCTGCTTTGCCTCGGCGGTGACGGTATTGAACCAGCCGAAGCATTTCGGCGGTTTGCCATTGCCGCCGCGCGAGCACTGCGAGTAGCCGAACGGCAATCCCATCTTGAACGCGAAATAGGCGCGCAAAAAATAAACGGCGTCGGCGCAGTCGGGCCGGAAGGAGACTGCTATCCCGTCTTCGCCGAGGCCCAGATAATTGAACAGCATGTTGCGCGAGCGATCGTGCAGCACGTTATACAGCGTCGGCCACGACAGATCCTGATCGGGCGGCGCGTCGAACATTTTCGCGATCCATGCCGAATAAAGGTCTTCGGTCGCGCGATTCCACGTATTGCGCAACGGCCAGAGGCTTCCCGCCGCCGCAGCCGGCGGCGGCGGCGCGTCAGCGCGCACGGTTATGCTGCGCGTGATCGTGCCGCAGCCGGACGATGCGAGCGTCGCGCGCCACGTTCCCGCGGCAGGAGCTGCGACCTCGGCATACCAGGAATACGGCGGCCCATCACTGCGGTCGCTCGATTTGGCTGCGACGCTGCCATCGGGCGCGATCAGTGACAATTCGCCGTCGAGCGGCTTCTCCGCGGCAACGAGGACGCGCAGCGGCGCGCCCGTCCACGGCGCGGTCGGCACCGGCAAGGCCACAATCCCGGCCGCGTCTGCGCAGGCCGAACCTTGGGCTTGCGAGTTCACGGCGAAGACGAGGCAGACGCAAAATGCGCCGGCGAGCAGCGACAAGGCCGTCGCGGCAGCGCCAAACAGGCGCGCTGGAGTGGATAGAGCCGGGGACATGCTGTGAGTCACTTTGACCTGCCGCGCGGTTAGCCGGGCGAAGTTCCGGCAGGCTTGATCAGGACGTAGACATTGACGACGAGTTTGTTCACGTCGGCGGTGACCGGGTCGGTAACATATTCCTCGATGAACATGTCCTTGGCATCGAGCCGCTTGTCGTCGAGGTAATTGGTGATCGCCTCGTAAGTGTTGTCGAGATCGTCATACGAGCCGCGATGGACGAATTTGAGCGCCGGACCGGCCGGCGACTGGCCGAGCAGGACATCGCCGTGCGGCGGGTTCTTCGGCGCTTCGGCGATCGGCACCGCGGCCTCGTAGTCGAAGCCGGTATCGTCGGTCGCCGTGAAGATGGCCATCGGCAGGCCGTCGGGCTTGATGCCCTCCTTATCGAGATAGGTCTTGACCTTGCGAAACGAGCCGGTGATGGTCTCGAACGCTTTGTCCCAGGTCCCGGTGCCTTTGACATAGATGATGGTCTTGGCCGTCAGCGCAGTATCCTCACCGAAGGCATCGCCCGGCTGCGCGGGATTGACTTGCGCCGGGGCGGGGGTTGCCGGTGCCGCCGCCGGCGGTGCGGCGGGCGCCGGAGTTGCTGCGGCGGGTGGCGTTTGCGCCGGAGACTGCGCCGATAACGGCGCCGCGAGCGCCAGCGTTATGGCCAGAGCCGCACCCGCCAGGCCGGCGCGAAACGCTACGCGGAACGGCATTAAGCGCAAGGACATGATGCGGAAGGACATGGACCTCACCCTCTCCTGGAATGGGCGATCCGCTGCCCGCCGCGCCGCCGCCATTTCATCCATCGTCCCCGAAGCAGTTTTAGCACGATCCGGCGCCGCCCGCCTTGCCCAAATTGCCGTTAGGCCTTGCGGTTTTAGGATACTGGCGCAGGGCGTTCGAATTCTCATATAAGTCCCTCCATTCGGGCTTTGTCGCGGCAATTATTGCGGGCCATATCATGAGCGCGCTGGCCAATCGGGACTTCGTCAAGATGAACGGCCTCGGCAACGAGATCGTCATCGTCGATTTGCGCCGTGCGCCGCAAGACATCGCCGCCGGTGAGGCGCGCGCGGCGGCGCGGCAGGAGCCCTACGATCAGCTCATGGCGCTCTATCCCGCGCCCGGCAAGGACACCGCCGCGGCGATCCGCATCTATAACAGCGACGGTTCGGAAGCCGGCGCCTGCGGTAACGGCATGCGCTGCGTGGCGTCGCTGGTCAGCGCCGAAACCGGCAGCGCGGAATTGAAATTCACGACGCCAGCCGGAATCATTTCCTGCTGGCGCGGCGCTGATGGGCAATTCACCGTCGATATGGGTCGGCCGCGCCTGCGCTGGAATGAGATTCCGCTGGCGCGGGAATTTTCCGACACCGGCGCGATCGACTTCAAAGTGCCCGGCGTGCCGAGCCTGCATTCGCCGTCGGCCGTAAGCATGGGCAATCCGCACGTCATCTTCTGGGTCGACGATCCTGCCGCCTACGATCTCGCCGTCATCGGGCCCAAGCTCGAACACGATCCGCTGTTTCCCGAGCGCGCCAATATCACGCTCGCCGCGACGCCGACGCGCGACCATATCGTGATCCGCACCTGGGAGCGCGGCGCCGGGCTCACTCAAGCCTGCGGCTCGGCGGCCTGCGCCACTGCCGTCGCCGCCGCGCGGTTAAACCGCACCGGCCGCAAGGTGACGGTCAGTTTGCCCGGCGGCGATCTCGCCATCGAATGGCGCGAGACCGATAGCCATGTGCTGATGACCGGGCCGGTCGCCTACGAGCACAAGGGCCGTTTCGATGCGGCCTTACTGGCCGGCGCGGGTGTTCCGTGAGCGTCGAGGTCGTCACCTTCGGCTGCCGGCTCAATGCCGCCGAGTTCGGAAGTCATCCGCCGCGAGGCCCAGCGCGCGGGCTTTGCCGATACCGTGGTGGTCAATACCTGCGCGGTGACAGCAGAGGCGGTGCGCCAGGCGCGGCAGACGATCCGCGCGCTGCGCCGCGACCGCCCGCAGTCGAAGATCATCGTGACCGGTTGCGCGGCGCAGACCGAGCCGCAAACTTTTAGCGCCATGGCCGAGGCCGACGGCGTGCTCGGCAATGCCGAAAAGCTTACTGCCGCCGGCTGGACGCAACTCGCCCGCGACGATGCGCCAAAGGCGATCGTCAACGACATCATGGCGGTGCGGGACAGCGCGGCGCATCTGGTCGATGCTTATTCCGGGCGCACCCGTGCCTTCGTCCAGGTACAGAACGGCTGCGACCACCGCTGCACCTTCTGCATCATTCCTTATGGCCGCGGCAATTCGCGCTCGGTTCCGATGGGAGCCGTGGTCGAGGACATACACCGGCTCGTCGCAAAGGATTATCGCGAGGTCGTGCTCACCGGCGTCGACATCACCGGTTACGGCGCCGATCTGCCGGGTGCGCCAAAACTCGGCACGCTGGTCAAGCAGATCCTCAAACACGTGCCGGAGCTGAAGAGGCTTCGCCTATCGTCGATCGATTCGGTCGAGGCCGACCGCGATCTCGTCGACGCCTTGGCCAGCGAGGCGCGGCTGATGCCGCATCTGCATCTGTCGCTGCAATCCGGCGACGATCTCATCCTCAAGCGCATGAAGCGGCGGCATAGCCGCGCCGACGCTATCGCGTTTTGCAACGAAATCCGCCGCCTACGGCCCGATACGGTGTTCGGCGCCGATCTGATCGCGGGCTTCCCGACCGAAACCGAGGACATGTTCGGCCGCTCGCTCGATCTCGTCGATGAATGCGGGCTGACGCATCTGCATGTGTTTTCGTTCTCGCTGAGGCCGCAAACGCCGGCGGCGCGGATGCCGCAGCTGCCGCATGCCATCGTCAAGCAGCGTGCGCAACGGCTGCGTGAGCGGGGCGCACTGGCGCTCCGCCAGCACCTCGACGGCGAGGTCGGCGCGACGCGGCGGGTGTTGGTTGAGTCCGGCAACGACAATGGCCGTACCGAGCACTTCATCGCGGTCAAACTGGCCCGGCCCGCCACGTCCGGCGAGGTCATCGACGTCAAAATCGCCGCCCATGACGGCAGACAATTATTGGCGGCTTGAGGCAAACTGCGGTTGAATCGGAGACTGTGCGATGGACGGCGACGGGCAGAACTACACGATAACGACGACCGAAGAACTCGAGAGCCTGTACCTGGACGCGCCTTACGGCCCATCGCTGATCAAGGAAGTCGAATACATCACGCCGGAATACCGCAAGCTGATCGAAGCCGCACCGTTCGTGGTGCTGGCAACGAGCGGCCCCGAAGGTCTTGACTGCTCGCCGCGCGGCGATCCGCCCGGTTTCGTGCGGGTGATCGATGAGCACACGCTCGTCATTCCCGACCGCCGCGGCAACAATCGCATCGATAGCCTGCGCAATCTGATACGCGATCCGCGCGTTGCGCTGCTCTTCCTCATTCCCGGCGTTGGCGAGACGATGCGCGTCATTGGCCGCGTCAGAATTTGCACGGATCCCAAGCTGACGGAAAGCTTTGCCGTCGACGGCAAGGTGCCGAAATGCGCCCTCGTCGTGACCGTCGAGAAGGCCTACTTCCAGTGCACCAAGGCAATCATCCGCTCGAAGCTCTGGGACCCGGCGAGCAAAGTCGATCGCAAGACCTTGCCAACGCCGGGTTCGATCATTGCCGAATTGACCGATGGCAAGATGGGCGGGCCCGAACACGATCGCCTGGCGCCCGAACGTATCAAAGAGACGATTTATTGATTGGTTGCGATCGAGTTCTCTGTCTTACGGCGCTGGATTGTTTTGCTCCGCTGGCGACAACGATTGCGCACGATTGCCGTCCGCGTTGACGACATTTCGCTCCTCACCATCCCATCCGCACGCCTCAAGCTGCGCTTTCATGTGGGGCGGCGGCGGCGCGGTGACGCGGATCGGGACATCGTCCTTATAAAGTGGCACGGTGATATCGCGGGCGTGCAGATGCAGAATGGGACCGCCCTGTCGCGGCGCTTTGCCATAGATCGCGTCGCCGACAACGGGCCAGCCCATTTCCGCGCAATGGACCCGAAGCTGATGCGTCCGTCCGGTCAGCGGCTCGAGCGCGAGCCAGGTCAATTTCCCGGAACAGCGCCCCAACACCGTCCACCTGGTCACCGCCGGCTGGCCTTTGGGATCGTGCTTCATCCACCAGCCACGCGTTACATCGAGGCGGCCGAGCGGCAGGTCGATGACGCCTTCGTCGGCGTCGGGCGAGCCTTCGACCACGGCCCAATAGGTCTTGTCGATCAGACCGTTCTTGAACAGCCGGCCGAGTTGGGCGAGCGCCTTGCGATGGCGGCCGAGCACCAGGCAGCCGGAGGTGTCGCGGTCGAGCCGGTGGGCGAGCGCCGGCGCGCGCGGCAGGCCAAAGCGCAGCGCGCCGAAATGGTCTTGCAGGCTCTCGCCGCCCTTTGGCCCGCGATGCACGGCAAAACCCGCCGGCTTGTCGATCACCAGCATCGACCCGTCGCCATAGATGACGCGCGATACCATCTCTTCCGGGGTCATGACGAAACCGCTATCACGGGCGCCACTTCAGCGACAGCGTTAGGGAAATGAGCGACAACGCGACGGAAACGGCCGAAACGGCGGAGAAAGCCGAAAAGGCCGGAAATTGGTGGCAGCGACTCGCCGGCGGGCTCAAGCGCTCGTCGTCGGCGCTCGGCGCGATTTCCGATCTGGTCACCAAGCGCAAGCTCGACGATGCAACGATCGTGGAAATCCACGACGCGCTGGTGCGCGCCGATCTTGGGCTCGCGGCCGCGGACCGCATCGCCGCGGCGCTGGTCGAAAGCCGCCACGATGCCGCGATCACGCCCGATGGCGTCAAGGAAGTCGTCGCCGCCGAGATCGAGAAGGCGCTCCTCCCGGTGGCGCAGCCGCTTGCGATCGATACGGCGAAAAAGCCGTTCGTCATCCTGGTCGCCGGCGTCAACGGCTCCGGCAAGACCACGACCATCGGCAAGCTCGCGGCCAGATTCCGCGCCGAAGGATTTTCGGTGATGCTGGCGGCCGGCGATACGTTCCGCGCCGCGGCGATCGAACAACTGAAAATCTGGGCCGAGCGCACCGGCGCGGAGATCATTTCCGGCGCGGCCGGCGCCGACGCCGCAGGCCTCGTGTTCGACGCCGTCACCGCCGCCAAAGCCCGCGGCGCCGACATTCTCCTGGTCGACACCGCCGGCCGCTTGCAGAACCGCACCGAGCTGATGGACGAATTGCAAAAGATCGTCCGCGTCATCAAGAAGGTCGACGCCAGCGCGCCGCATGCCGTGCTTCTTGTGCTCGACGCCACTGTCGGACAGAACGCGCTGTCGCAGGTCGAGATTTTCAAGAAAGCCGTCGGCGTCACCGGGCTCGCCATGACCAAGCTTGACGGCACCGCGCGCGGCGGCATTCTGGTCGCCATCGCCGAGAAATTTGCAATGCCGGTGCATTTCATCGGCGTCGGCGAAAGCGTCGAGGATCTGGCGCCGTTCACGGCGCATGATTTCGCCCGCGCCGTTGCTGGATTGAATGCATGACAGCTCCCGCCAAGCCACAACTCAATCCGCTGTTAAAGCTCGCGCTCGATCTCGGGCCTCTCGCTTTGTTTTTCTTCGCCAATTCGCACTACGGCATCTTTGTCGCCACCGCGACTTTCATGGTCGCGGTGCTGGCGGCGCTCGCGGTCGCTTACGTGCTGACGCGGCAGGTCGCGATCATGCCGGTCGTCACCGCGATCATCGTTGTCGTGTTCGGCGGGTTGACGCTGGTTTTGCACGACGCGACCTTCATCAAGGTCAAGCCGACCATCATTTACGCGCTGTTCGGCGCCGTGCTGATCGGCGGGCTCATCTTCAACAAGCCGCTTCTCGGCATCGTGTTCGATTCGCTGTTCCACCTCACCGAGGAGGGCTGGCGCAAGCTGACGCTGCGCTGGGCGATCTTCTTCTTCGTGCTTGCGGTGGCGAACGAGATCGTCTGGCGCAACACCTCGACCGATGTCTGGGTCGATTTCAAGGTATTCGGCGTGGTGCCGCTGACGTTTTTATTCGGCGCGCTGCAAATGCCGCTGTTGAAGAAATACGCAATCGAGCCGTAGGGGCGGGTTTGAAACCCGCTCCTACAAACCCGCCGCCAGCGCCTCGTCGATCTGCGGCTTGAGCACGGAATCGAGATTATCCGGAGTGATCGGCCCGACGAGTTTATAGGCGATGCGGGCATCGCGGCCGATCACAAAAGTTTCCGGCACGCCATAAACGCCCCATTCGATGGCCGCGCGGCCGTTCTCGTCGGCGCCGGCGGCGGCGAACGGATTGCCGTAGCGGCCGAGGAACCGCCGCGCATTGCCGGGATCGTCCTTGTAATTGATGCCGACGATCCGAAGCCGGCTATCCTGCGCCAGTTGCAACAACAGCGGCGCTTCGTCGTGGCACGGCACGCACCACGACGCCCATACATTCACCACCGTCACGGCGCCCTTGAAACTCGCCGGGTCGATGCCGGGAACGGGCGCGCCGTCGCGCTCCAGCCCAGCGACCGGCGGCAGCGCCGTTTGCGGCGCCGGATGGCCGATCAGCGCCGAGGGAATGACCGACGGATCGCCGGCGCCGAGCCGGACCAGAAACATGGCGACGATGCCGAGAAAGACGACCAGCGGCAACAGCACAACGAGCCGGCGCCGGCGCAGATTGGCGCTGTCTTTGGTGCCGCCCTCGGTCGCGACGCTCATGCTCGCTCTTTAGTCTTTGCTTTGGCCGGTTCGATCGGCTGTTCGGCGCGCACCGGCGCCGGCGCGGAGCGCCGGGTGAAGCCTGACATTTCCAGTTCCGCCAGCATGCGCCGCTGCGCCCGGTAATCGAGCGTCACCCAGGTGATCAAGGCGCCGACAACAATCACGGCTGCGGCATAGGCTGCCGCAATGAAGTCGATATGCGCGGTCGCGCCCATGTTCAGCTCACCGCGCTCGCCTGCATCAGCAGCATCGTGCGCACGCGGCGGCGTAAAATCTCGTTGCGCATCGCCGCAAAGAGCAGCGTAACGAACAACAGCGTGAACGCCGCCGTCATGATGAACAACGGCATGAGGATCGACGGATCGATGGTCGAGCCGCCGAGCCGGAACACCGAGGCACCCTGATGCAGCGTGTTCCACCAATCGACCGAGAATTTGATGATCGGCAAATCGATCGCGCCGACCAGCGTGAGGACGGCGACGGCGCGCGCCGCGCGCGACGGATCCTCGACAGTGCGCCACAGCGCGATGACCCCGAGATAGAGAAGCAGCAGGATCAATTCCGAAGTCAGCCGCGCGTCCCACACCCAATAGGTGCCCCATTCCGGCCGCCCCCATAGCGATCCGGTGACGAGGCACAAGAGCGTGAACGCGGCCCCGATCGGGGCTGCCGCCTTGGCGGTGACGTCGGCGAGCGGATGGCGCCACACCAGCGTGCCTAAAGCCGCGGCCGCCATCAGGCTCCAGCACAGCATGCCAAGCCAGGCCGACGGCACGTGCAGATACATGATCTTGACGGTAGCGCCCTGCTGATAATCGTCCGGCGCAATCATGGCCCGGTCCAGCGCGAAGCCGAATGCCAGCACGGTCGCGCCGCTCAGCCACGGGATGGTCTGATTGGCGAATTTCAGGAATTGCGATGGATTGGCGAGATCGCTAAAGGCCATCGGCTGCGTCCTTGATCCAACCGGGTTCCTAGATCACTTCGCCGCGCCGGCACAATGGCGGCGGGGCGGCGAATTTTCACTTTTACATGACACAGTTGCTATTCCATTTCTCTTATTCAATCTCTTGCCGCAATGCGGCGGCGGCGGCGAAGGGCCCGACCACAAGGCTCGCCAGCGCCAGCGCGCAAAGTATCGTAAATGGCGTTCCAAACGGCACCGGGCCGGTTACCGCCGCGTTGGCGGCGGCGACGCCGAAGATCAGCACCGGAACGGTCAGCGGCAGCACCAGCACCGCGAGCAGAAGTCCGCCGCGCCGCAGCGTCACCGCGATGGCGGCGCCAATGAGCCCAATGAAAGTGAGCGCCGGCGTGCCGACCAACAGCGTCAGCGCCAAGGCCGCCTGCGCCGGCGCGTCGAGATTGAGAAAAAATCCGATCAAGGGCGCCGCCACGACGAGCGGCAAGCCGGTGGTCAGCCAGTGCGCCAAACCCTTGGCCGCGACCACGAGCTCCAAGGGCGCGCGGCCCGTGAGGATGAGATCGAGCGAGCCATCGTCGTGGTCGGCGGCAAACAGCCGGTCGAGCGCCAGTAGGCTTGCGAGCAATGCCGCGAGCCACAGGATCGCCGGGCCGATGCGCTTAAGGAGCGCCAGATTCGGCCCGAGCGCCAAAGGCGTGAGCGTGACCACCACCAGAAAAAACAAGACGCCGATGAGCGCGCCGCCGCCGACGCGCACGGCAATGCGCATATCGCGCACGAGTATGGCGGCAAGCGCAGTCATTGCCCGTCCCCCAGCCGCAATTCCTGGGTGCTCTCAAGCCCGATCGCGCCATGGCTTGCCGCGACAATGAGGCCGCCGGCGGCCAGATGCGCCCGCATCAGATCGGCAAGCCGCTCCACCGCCGCGGCGTCGAGCGTCGAGGTCGGCTCGTCGAGGAGCCAAATCGGCCGCGGCACCGCGACTAGCCGCGCGATCGACAGCCGCCGCCGCTGTCCCGCCGACAGATAGGCGGCCGGCAGCGCAGCGAGCCCGGCAAGGCCTACTGCCTCAAGCGGCTCATCGATTGTGCCGGTCTGATTTTTTTGGTTTTTTTGCCCGGTGCCGAGATAATCGGCCCAGAATTGCAAGTTTTCGGCGACCGAAAGCGAGCCTTTCAGCGCGTCCTGGTGGCCGAGATAATGGGCCTGTTCGGCGACGCTCAGTTCCGGGTCGCCGCCCTCGAGCGTGAGGCTGCCGGCGGCGAGGCGAACCAGCCCGACGAGGGTGCGCAATAGCGAGGATTTTCCGGCGCCGTTGCGGCCGGTGACGGTCAAAGCCTCTCCGGACGAAACCGCAAAGTTCACGCCCGCGAACACTTCGCGGCCGCCGCGCTGACAGGCCAGTGCGGTCGCCGAAAGCCGCATCAGCGAAGTCCTTGCTGGTAGTCTTGGCGCGACAATACGAGTGCCGCCGAGTCATATTTTTCAAGCAATTGGGCCATGCGCGGCATGATATCGGACTATTCCTTGCCGAACTGGCACAAGGCCGGAAAAGCCCCTATAAACCGCAAGTCGGATCGCAGCGCGCCGGCGACTTCGGAATCCGACCGACTACGGTCTGCTGGGGCCCGTTTCGGCAATAAATTAATCCGATTTGCGTCGGCGCCCGGCCGGCGGCATAGGAAAAAAGTCATGAAATCGCTCGACAGCTTCAAGTGCCTGCGGCCGCTGAAAGTCGGCTCCAAAACCTACGCATATTTCAGCCTCCCGGTGGCGGAAAAGAACGGTTTGAAGGGGGGTTCCCGGCTGCCATTCTCGCTGAAGGTTCTGCTGGAAAATCTGTTGCGCAATGAGGATGGCCGCACGGTCACCAAGCAGGACATCCAGGCTGTCGCGCAATGGCTCAAGGCCAAGACCTCGGATCGCGAGATCGCGTTCCGTCCGGCGCGCGTGTTGATGCAGGATTTCACCGGCGTGCCCGCGGTGGTCGATCTCGCCGCGATGCGCGACGCCATGGACCATCTCGGCGGCGACGCGAAGAAGATCAACCCGCTGGTGCCGGTCGATCTGGTCATCGACCATTCGGTAGCGGTGAATTTCTTCGGCCACAAGGATTCGCTCAAGAAAAACGTCGAAGAAGAATACAAACAGAACCAGGAGCGTTACCGGTTCCTGAAATGGGCGCAGCGCTCGTTCGAAGATTTCCGCGTGGTGCCGCCCGGCACCGGCATCTGCCACCAGGTCAATCTCGAATATCTGTCGCAGGTGGTGTGGACAGCCAAGTCCAAGATCAACCTGCCCGACAAGTCGGTCGCCACCGAGCTTGCTTATCCGGACACGCTGGTCGGCACCGACTCGCACACCACGATGGTCAACGGGCTTTCCGTGCTCGGCTGGGGCGTCGGCGGCATCGAAGCGGAAGCCGCCATGCTCGGCCAGCCCTATTCGATGCTGCTGCCGGAAGTGATCGGAGTGCGATTAAACGGCAAGCTCAAGGAAGGCATCACCGCGACCGATCTCGTGCTTACCGTCACGCAGATGCTGCGCAAGCGCGGCGTGGTCGGAAAATTCGTCGAATATTTCGGCCCCGGCCTCGACCAATCTGACCATCGCCGACCGCGCCACGATCGGCAACATGTCGCCGGAATACGGCGCGACGTGCGGCTTTTTTCCGATCGACGACGACACCATCCGCTATCTGCGCGACACCGGCCGCCCGGCGGAGCGCATTGCGCTGGTTCTGGCCTATGCCAAGGCGCAGGGCATGTATCGCACCAAGAGCACGCCGGACCCGATGTTTACCGACGTGCTCAAGCTCGAACTGTCCTCGATCGAGCCGTCGCTCGCCGGGCCGAAGCGGCCGCAGGACCGCATCGCGCTCAAAGAGGTCAAGAACGGCTTTGCCTGGTCGATGGACAAGGAGTTCAACAAGGCCGCCGAGATGGACAAGCGGGTTCCGGTCGAGGGCCGCAGTCACACGCTCGGCCACGGCGACGTGGTGATCGCGGCGATCACCTCGTGCACCAACACGTCGAATCCGAGCGTGATGGTGGCGGCCGGCCTTGTCGCCCAGAAGGCGGTGGAGAAGGGTCTCACGGTCAAGCCGTGGGTCAAGACTTCGCTGGCGCCCGGCTCGCAAGTGGTGGCGGAATATTACGAGCGTTCGGGGCTGCAGAAGGCGCTCGACACGCTCGGCTTCAATCTCGTCGGCTTCGGCTGCACCACCTGCATCGGCAATTCCGGCCCGCTGCCGGAGGAGATTTCCGAAGCGATCAACAAGAACGACCTGGTGGCGGCCGCCGTGCTCTCCGGCAATCGCAACTTCGAAGGCCGCGTCAACGCCGACGTGCGCGCCAATTATCTCGCCTCGCCGCCGCTGGTCGTCGCCTATGCGATCGCCGGCTCGATGCAGATCGACGTCGCCAAGCAGCCGCTCGGCACCGACCAGAAGGGCCGCAAGGTCTATCTGCGCGACATCTGGCCGACGTCCCGCGAGATCGCGACCGTCATCAACAAGAGCATCAACAAGCAGATGTTCACGCGCAAATACGGCGACGTGTTCAAGGGCGACGCCAACTGGCGCAAGATCGCGGTCAAGGGCGGTCTGACTTTCAAGTGGGACGATCGCTCCACCTATGTGCAGAACCCGCCCTATTTCGAAGGCATGCAGAAGCGCAGCGTGCCGATCGAGGACATCGTCGACGCGCGCATCCTCGGCCTGTTCCTCGATTCGATCACGACCGACCACATCTCGCCGGCCGGATCGATCAAGGAAGAAAGCCCGGCCGGCGAATATCTGCGAGACCATCAGGTCCGGCCGAAGGATTTCAACCAGTACGGCACGCGGCGCGGCAATCACCAGGTGATGATGCGCGGCACCTTCGCCAATATCCGCATCAAGAACCAGATGGTGCCGGGCGTCGAAGGCGGTTTCACGATCCACTATCCGTCGAAACAGCGCATGACGATGTACGACGCCGCCATGCGCTACAAGGCCGATAACGTGCCGCTCGTCATATTCGCCGGCAAGGAATACGGCACCGGCTCGTCGCGCGATTGGGCGGCCAAGGGCACCGTGCTGCTTGGCGTACGCGCCGTGGTCGCGCAGTCGTTCGAGCGCATTCACCGCTCCAACCTTGTCGGCATGGGCGTCGTTCCCCTGGTGTTCGAGGAAGGCACGTCCTGGCAAACGCTGGGATTGAAGGGCGACGAGCAGGTGACGATCCGCGGCCTGCACGGCGATCTCAAGCCGCATCAGCGGCTGCTTGCCGAGATCGTCGCGTCTGATGGCGGGCTCAAGCGCGTGCCGCTGATCTGCCGCATCGATACGCTCGAAGAACTCGACTACTACAAGAACGGCGGCATCCTGCAATACGTGCTGCGCCATCTGGCCGCGTAGGTTATTGCCGCGTAAAATTTTTTGCCGCGTAAATTTGTCCGTTACGCGGCTGCCTGCGGCGGCCGCATAAACGGTAACCCCTCACCGTGAAGTGAGTGGCGAGTGACTGGTGCCGGCGCTAGAAATGGCGCCGTCACGCAATCGTCACCGAGGGGCGAATCTTTCGCTTAGGGTTTGGGGTGGAGATCGGAATGCGACCTCGCCGCCTCGCCTCGGCGCCAATCATCGCCGCCAGTCTTTTGCTTTCGAGTTTCGTCGTCGCGAGCGCCGGCGAGCCGCGGGCGCTGATCGAACTGTTCACCAGCCAAGGCTGCTCATCTTGTCCGGCCGCCGACAAGCTGCTTGGCGATCTGGCGAACGATCCGACGCTGGTCGTCATGAGCGACCCGATCGATTATTGGGACTATCTCGGCTGGAAAGATACGCTCGCCAGTCCGGCGCATTCGGCGCGGCAGCGCGCCTACGCGCGCGTGCGCGGCGACCGCCAAGTCTATACTCCGCAGATCGTGGTCAACGGCGCGATGCATGTGCTCGGCAGCGACCAGGCCGCGGTCGAAAAGACGATCGCGCAGACCGATCAGAAATCGGGTGTGATGTCGCTGCCGGTGCTGTTGTCCATGGGCGGCGCGGGCTTGAGCGTGAAAGTCGAGTCGGCGGAAAACGAGCACGATCTCGGCGAAGTTTGGCTGTGCCCGCTGGCGCGCACCGTCGCGGTCGCCATCGGCCGCGGCGAGAATCGCGGGCGTACGGTCACCTACCACAATGTGGTGCGCAACTGGGTCAAGCTCGGCGACTGGACGGGAGCAGAAGCGAGTTGGACCGTGCCCATCTCGCAGATCGAGACTGACGGTGTCGATGCCGCCGCCGTCATGGTGCAAGAGGGCACTCACGATAAGCCGGGGATCGTTCTCGGTGCCGCTTACACTCCCCTGCAGTAGTCGACGCGAACGGCGAAATAAAAAAGGCCGGCGACAAGCCGGCCTGAAGCACTTGGGGGAATGAACCGTACAGCACTACGCGAAACTGAGCCTTGCTCAACTCAACTTCAATAAACTCTCTGGCGTCTTGTTAACCTCTTGGCCCGGTCCGTCAGCGCCCGGGGGGCTGGGGGGCTGAGGAATCCGGGACGCAAACCGAACCGGGCCCTGAGGCAACAACTACCTGTTTCGCAGCGCAGCTTGGCGCGTGCTTGGCCGAATTAGGGCTGCATTATGATTGCGCTAACAAAACCGTGATTCCAGCGGTCAAAAATGCCGCACTTGGCGTTGGCCTGTTCGTTTTGTCGGCAGCCCGGCTCCGCCCCCTGCCGCGCCGCTTGGCAAGCCTATTTGGTGCCCAAAGAACGCAGAAGAAGGGCTTGCCCATGGTCCGTTCCGGCGCGATCATGAAGCGACCGTGAAGCTCCAATGACATCAAGGAGGCGCCGTATGGATTTCGGCGAGACCGATCCAAGCGCGTGGCGCGGGGGCGAGCATCGTGCGCACGCCCCCGCCAGCAAAGTTACTTTCAGCCGGCGGGAAATCGACCGCATCCTGCGGCTCTATGGCCGCAAAGTCGCCGACGGCGAGTGGCGTGATTACGCCATCGATTTCCTCAAAGATCGCGCGGTATTTTCGGTTTTCCGGCGCTCGAGCGAAGTACCGATCTACCGCATCGAGAAAAATCCGAAACTCGGCCGCCGCCAGGGCGCCTTCAGCGTGATCTCCGCCACCGGCCATATTGTGCGCCGGGGCCAGGAGCTTGACCGCGTGCTGGGAGCGCTCGATCCATCGTTGCGCCTGGTGGCGGGTTAGCCGAACTCACGGCGGTGCGCTGTCGCCCGCTCCGAGCGCGCGCTGCATCAGCGGGGTATCGAGCCAACGGCCGTGCTTGAAGCCGACCGAGCGCAGCGTGCCAATCAAGGTGAAGCCGGCCCTTTCATGCAGCATGATCGATGCGGTCTGCGATGAATCGCCGATCACCGCGATCATCTGACGGAAGCCCAGTGCCTGCGTGTCCGCAATCAGGCGTGCCAGCAGCCGCGAGCCGATGCCGCGGCGGTGAAATTCCGGGTCGATATAGACGGAGTCCTCGACGGTCCAGCGATAGGCCGGCCGTGCGCGGTACGGCCCGGCATAGGCGTAGCCGGCCACAGTGCCGGCAAGTTCGGCGACGAGATAAGGATAGTTCTGCGCGACCAGCGCCTGATAGCGCCGGACCATTTCCGCTTCGTCCGGCGGTTCGATTTCGAACGATGCCGTGCCTTGGCGGACCGCCTCGGCGTAAATGCGGGTAATGGCGGCAAGGTCGCTTGCCCGAACGCCGCGAATGCTGATCTCGTTCATCGCCGCAGAATAGCAAAGTCGCAGAATAGAAAAACGCCCCGGGTTTTGGCCCGGGGCGTCGTAATTGCAGTGTTTGCGTTGCCTTAGCGGCGGTCGCCCATCAGGCGCAGCATCATCAGGAACAGGTTGATGAAGTCGAGGTAGAGCGACAACGCGCCCATCACCGCCTTGCGGCCGGCGACGGTGCCGTCGTCTTGCGCGCTGTACATCTCCTTGATCCGCTGCGTGTCCCAGCCGGTCAGCCCGGCAAACACGACCACGCCGATCACCGAGATCGCCCAATCAAGCCCGCTCGAATGCAGGAAGATGTTGACCAGGCTTGCGATGATGATGCCGATCAGGCCCATGAACATGAATGAGCCCATGCCGGACAAATCGCGCTGCGTGGTGTAGCCCCACAGGCTCAGTGCGCCGAAAGTGGCCGCCGAGATGAAGAACACCCGCGTGACCGAGGTTCCGGTGTAGATCATGAAGATCGACGCCAGCGACAGGCCAAGGAGCCCGGCGTAGAGGAAGAACAGCGCCAGCGCCGTTCCCGCCGACAACCGGTTGATGCCGAAGGAAAGCAAGAACACCAGCCCGAGCGGCGCCAACACCAGAACCCACATCAGCGGGCTCTGGAAGATGAGTTGACCGAACGACGTCAGTTGCAGCCCACCGTCGGTCTGTGTCACGGCGGCCGAGAATGCGAGCCAGGCCACCAGCCCGGTCAGCGCCACGCCGGCAGTCATGTAATTGTAGACGCGGATCATGTGCGCGCGCAGACCCGCATCGATCGCTACCTGGTCCGGGCGATAGCCGGCCCTGGCGGTTGCGAGATTCCGATCGAAGTCGGACATGGAAAATACCCCTGGGTTGTCCCGGCCTCCGCCGGGTTGGCATTCAGCGAGCGCCGAACGCCCGTCGACAGGAATCTAGTGTGAAAGCGCTGCATGCGCCAGATGGGTGCGACGCCATATTTTGCGCCTGTTACAAACTATTCATGGTGTTTAACGATGCCGTTCTTGGCGGAACCACAGCCGCCGGCGCCTAGAGATTTCTGAGCACTTCGGCGGGCTTGCGCCCAAGCGCGCTGAACGTGCCGGTAAGGCCCAGCACGACCGTAACGGCGAGCGCGGCCAGAGCGGCGCCCGCGGCCGGGACGGCCATCCAGACGAAGGGGAATTCCATCACCTTGGTTACTACGAGATCGGCGGCGAACGAGCCGGCGGCGACGCCGAACACCACCGCCGCGAGGCCGATGAGCAGGTATTCCACCGCATAGGCCGCGGTCAGCCGGGCGCGGGTCGCGCCAAGAGTTCTTCAGCACCACGGCGTCATAAATGCGAAACCGCTGGCTTGCGGCGAGTGCGCCGCCCAGCACCAAAGCCGCGGCGACAAGCGTGATCGCGCTGGCGCCGCGCAGCGCCAGCACGAGCTTGCTCAAGAGCGCATCGACGGCGTCCAGCGCATCCTTCACCCGCACCGCGGTGACGGTCGGAAAAGCGTCGGCGAGCGCCTTGATCAGCGTCGTTTCCTCGGCCGTGTTGCCGCCGTCGGCAAAGGTCAGCGTCGCGATGTCGGTGTGCGGCGCGCCGTCGAACACGCCGGGCGAAAACACCATGACAAAATTGATGCCGAGATTTTCCCAGTCGACCGTGCGTAAATTCGCGATCCGCGCCGTAATGGTGCGGCCGAGCACATTGACGGTGACGGTGTCGCCGATCTTCAGCCCGAAATCCGCCGCGGTGCGGCTTTCCAGCGATACCAGTGGCTCCGCGGAATAATCGGCGCTCCACCATTGCCCGGCGACAAGATGCGAGCCGGCCGGAACCGCATTCGAGTAGGTGATGCCGCGGTCGCCTTGCAGCACCCATCGCGACTCGGTCGCGGGATGCAGGTTGTCCGCCGTGACGCCATTGGCGGCGACGATGCGGCCGCGCAGCATCGGCACGCGCTCAAGCGTCGAACCCGGCGTCTGTTGCTGTACCAAGGCGTCGAAGCGGCCGGCGTCGGTTGCCGGAATATCGAGGAAGAAGAACGACGGCGCTTGTTGCGGCAGCGCGGCGGAGAATTCGCGATGTAGATTGCCGTCGATCTCGATCACGGTGACCAGCAGCGCGAGCCCCAGGCCCAGCGACAGCACGACGCTCGGCGTCAGCGCGCCGGCGCGATGAATATTGGCGATGGCCAGGCGCAGAATGGTCGAGCGCGGGCGCGGCGCATGGCGCGCCAGCCACATGGTCACCATTGCGATCAGCCGCAGCAACACGAAGACGACCGCCGCAGCGACAAGAAAATAGGCTGCAACGCGGCGATCGTAGGTGGTCAAGAGCGCAAGCACGGCGAGAACGGCAACGATCGCGGCGCTTGAGGCGACATAGCGCAGCCGCGGCCAGGGCCGTTCGGCGGCGATCTGATCGCGGAACAGCCGCGATACCGAAATATCGTGCGCGCGCCCGAGCGGCCACAGCGCAAAGGCAACCGCGGTGAGAAGCCCGTAAGCGATCGACAACACCAGCACAGGCGGATGCAGCGCCGGCGCGACCGGCAGCGGAATGAGCGCGCCGAAAGCGTAAACGATGACAAACGGCAGCGCCGCGCCGAGCGCCGCGCCGATGAGCGTGGCGGCGAACGCAACCAGCACGATCTCGGTGCAATAGACGGCGAACACGCCAGTGCCGGTGGCGCCGAGCGCCTTCATGGTTCCGATCACGTCGCGCTTGCGGGCGAGGTGGCTGGCCACCGCATTGGCGACGCCGACGCCGCCGACGAGCAGCGTCGTCAGGCCGACCAAAGTGAGGAATTGGGTAAAGCGCTCGACACTGCGTTCGAGCTGCGGCGAGGCTTTGTTGCGGGTGCGGATCTCCCAGCCGGCGTCGGGGAACGCGGCCTGCGCCTGTTTTTGCAGTGCCGCCACCGCGCTGTCGCTGCTGGCGGCTGGCGGCAAACGCAGCCGGTATTGCCAGCGCACCAGACTGCCGGGTTGCAAGAGGCCGGTTGCGCGCAGCGCCGCCTCGCTCATCAGCACGCGCGGCCCAAGGCCGATGCCGCCGGCAAGCTTGTCCGGTTCGCCGGTCAGCGCCGCGCGCAGTTCGACCGTGGCATTGCCGAGCGTGATGCGGTCGCCGGTTTTCAGGTCGAGCCGCGCCAGCAATGCCGGATCCGCTGCGGCGCCGAAAGCGCCGTCGGTTTGCGCCAATAGTTGAGGCAGCGGCAGTGCCGGATCGGCCGTGACCGCACCGAACAACGGATAATTGCCGTCCACCGCTTTGATCTCGACTAACGTCGAGCGGCCGTCGCTCACGCGCGCCATGGCGCGCAGCGTCGCGGCGACGGAGACCGTACCCTGCGCATCGAGGAACGCGCGCTCGGCGGCGCTTGCCTCGCGTTGGATCAGCGCAAAGGCGATATCGCCACCGAGGATGATGCGGCCGGCGCTGGCAATGCCGTCGTTGAGGCTCGCGGCCACCGAGCCGACGCCGGCGATCGCCATGACGCCGAGCGCGATGCAGGCGATGAAGACGCCGAAGCCGCGCAGCCCGCCGCGCAATTCGCGCCAAGCAAAGCGAAATGCGAAAGCGAGCGCGAAACGCGGCGTAACCAGGCGGCTTGGCTTTGTTGCCGGCGCCAACATCAGTGCGCCTCGGTTGCGGACACTTTGGGCGCGAAACGCAGCAGGATGAGATGCGTTGGCAGGTAGAGCAGAAGCGGCAAGCCGATCATTATTCCGGCAAGCCAGATTGGCGACGGCACCCAGTGCTGGGCCGCGGAATCGCTCGTGCCCCAGACATAGTCGATGTTGACCGGCGTCAGTCCGGCATCCGGCGACGGCGGCGGCGTCGCAAAGAAACAGAACAGCACCAGTCCCCAGGCCACCACCGTCCATAACGGCAAGGCACGCCGGTCGTATCCGGTCTTCCAGACCAGATAGATCAGCAGAAACGGCAGCCAGGCGTGATAGAGCGACAACAGGCGCAGGAACAGCGCGTGGCTCGAATCGAACATGTAATCGGTGATGCCGGTCAGCGAGTAGCCGGCGGCATTGAACAGAAAATCGATCACCCAAAAAGTCTGCATCGCCAGAATGCCGACGGTAGCCATGGAGATCAGCAGCGCGTTCTCCGGCCAGATCGCGATCAGGGTCAGGATCAGCGCGGCGTCGCAGAAATACAGAAAGTTTGTCGGCCCGTAATAATGCCAATAGACCGGAATAAGCACCGCCATAAACGCGCTAAAGGCGATTTTGACGACAAGCGGCACGCGCGAAGCAGCTTGCGTAGCGGCCTGCTGCATCATGTTGCCCCCACGGCGCCGGCGCGGCTCTCGATCTGGCCCGAGCGCATGTGCAACACGCGATCGCAGCGCGCGGCGAGCGCGCTATCGTGGGTGACCAGAACCAGCGTGGTGCCGCGCTCGCTATGGCCGCGGAACAACAGCTCGATGATGTCGCGGCCGGTCGTCTCGTCGAGATTGCCGGTCGGCTCGTCGGCGACGAGGATGGCGGGATTGGGCGCCAGCGCGCGCGCGAGCGCCACGCGCTGTTGCTCGCCGCCGGAAAGCTCCGCCGGATAATGATGGATGCGCTCAGCGAGCCCGACTGCGGCCAACTCCCGCTCGGCACGCGACAGCGCCTCGGGCACGCCGGCGAGTTCGAGCGGGACGGCAACATTCTCCAGGGCCGTCATGGTCGGGATCAGATGAAAGGCTTGAAACACGATGCCGATGGTCTTGCCACGGAACCGGGCGAGCGCGTCCTCATCGAGGCCGCGCAATTCCTGCCCGGCGACCATGACCGAACCCGCGTCCGGCCGCTCCAGCCCCGTCATCACCATGAGCAGTGTCGACTTGCCGGAGCCCGAAGGACCGAGCAAGCCGATGGCCTCGCCGCGGCCTATATTGAGATCGATATCGCGCAGGATATGGACGCGGGCAGCGCCGCGGCCGAGCGACAGATTGACGCCGGAGAGAACGATCGTGCCGCCGGCGAAGGGAGACCCCGCAATGTCGTTCATGCTTTCGGCCGGCAGGCCCTCGCTGTGTGCCCGCTCATATGGGGGGCGGCGCGCGGTGCGCCATATCGCTGCGCTTTGTAGCGCGGTACTCGTTGTCGCAACAGTATTGGCCGCAACAGTGGCGCTTCCTGCGCGCGCACAAGCGCCGATTCACATCGTGGCGCTCGGCGATTCCCTGACGGCCGGCTATGGCCTGCCCGACCAGGACGGCTTTGTGCCACGCCTGCAAGCAGCACTTGTGGCCGCCGGCGCCGCGGTGACGGTCACCAATGCCGGCGTCACCGGCGATACCGCCTCGGACGGGCTGGCCCGGCTCGATTGGTCGGTGCCGGCCGGTACCGATGCTGTCATTGTCGAGCTCGGCGCCAACGACATGTTGCGCGGGTTCAAGCCGGAGGTGACGCGCGAGGCGCTCGACGCCATCCTGCGCCGCCTGACCGGCCGGCATATCGCGGTGCTGCTCTGCGGCATGCGGTCAGCGCCAAATCTCGGCGCCGATTATGGAGCCGCCTTCGAGCGCATCTATCCCGATCTGGTGGCGAAATACGGCGTGCCGCTTTATCCGTTCTTCCTCGACGGCGTCGCCGCCAATCCAAGCCTGCTGCAGCAGGACGGTATGCATCCCAATCCGGCCGGCGTGGCCGTGATTGTCGGGCGCATCGTACCGAAGGTTTTGCAACTCATCGCCCAGGTCCGGGCGCAGCGTCCCTCGTAAAGGGTTGCGTGCGCGCGGCGATCGCCGCATGCTGCGCAGGCGGCGATTCGCGATCACGAGCCGGAGTTTCTCATGCCCCGCTTGTTCACCGGTCTCGAAATCCCGCCGTCGGTCGCCCAGTCGCTGGCCATGATGCGCGGCGGTCTGCCGGGCGCACGCTGGATCAATCCCGAAAATTATCACCTGACGCTGCGCTTCATTGGCGACGTCGACGATGCGCTGGCGCGCGAAATTGCCGGCGTGCTCGGCCGCGTACATCGCCGGCCATTCGAGCTTCGCCTCGACGGCCTGTTGTCGTTTGGCGGGCGCAAGCCCCGCGCCGTGGTTGCCCCGGTCACCCCGGTCGTGCCGCTGATGGAATTGCAGGCCGAGCATGAGCGGCTGCTGCAACGGCTCGGGCTCGAGCCCGAAGGGCGCAAATATACCCCGCATGTCACGCTCGCGCGGTTGCGGGATAGCTCGAGCCATCAGGTCGCCGATTACCTCGCCGCGCGCGGCCATTACCGCTCGTCGTCGTTCGACGCGTCGCGTTTCGTGCTGTTCTCCTCGCGCGCATCGGTCGGCGGCGGTCCTTACATCGTCGAGGAAGCCTATCCGCTCGCCGCGACCGAACCGCGGCGCATGCAACAGGCCGGCTAGGCGCGCAGCATCCGCGATTGCAGGTCGAGCATTGCCGTGGCGAAGCCATGGCTGTCGGACATCAGTTCACGCATCAGCGACAGCGGCGTCGGCCGCGAGGATTCTACTTCGCCGACCACGCTCTCGAAATCGAATGTCAGCTCGGCGTCGAATTTGCGGGCGAGTTGCTGCATGCGGCGGTTCTCGGCGAGGCACGCCATGTGCAAAAGCCGGAAGCCGCGGTTGCGCGCGGCGAGCAAGGTGCGCCGTAACAGCGCCGAGCCAACGCCGTGGCTCTGCCAGGGTTTTTCCACGCTGATCGCGGCCTCGGCCTGACGCGGATATTGCAATCCTAACGGCCGCAGCTCGGCGCCGCCGCGCATCTTGCCGCCGATGAAAAAGCCGTGCACGACGGCATCGAGGCCGGTGGTCAGATCGACATAATTGCGGATGAATTCGTCCGACACCCCACCGGCAAACCGGTTGCGCCGGCTCTCGGGGTCGAGACGCAAGACATGCTCGCGGTATTTTTCGGTCTCGCCGATCCACATTTTGCGGATCACGCCGCCTTCGGGAAGCACTTCCTGCATTGGGTCTCCTGACGTTGTCGTCGATTAAGACGGTGTCGTCGTTAAGACCCTCCTTCTCGCTTCCTCCCGGAAAGCACGGACATGCGAATGCGTTCGCGAGCCCGCCGAATCAAATTATCATGTTGTGTGCCACGGAATTTTGGCAAGGCGAAGGATTGAGCAACATGCCCACATTCCGTATACGCATGGCTCACACTCTCCTGCCATCTTTCGCCCACAAGCGTTAATCCAAAAATCGACACCCCCATTAACCTGACCATGCCGAGTTCCGTCTCAGCGCAATATGCCGCCGGCGTCACCGCCGGCAGGATCGAGCGCGACGCCGCCCAGCTCACCGTCCTCGACATGATGGCGCGGCTGGAAGCGCGCATCGCGGAATATCGCCTGGCGAGAAAGTCGTCGTCGCTCGGCTGGCTGTTCGCCAGCCGCGAGAGTGCGCTGCCGCCGATCAAGGGCCTCTACATCTACGGCGATGTCGGGCGCGGCAAGACCATGCTGATGGATCTGTTCTTCGAGGCCACTCCGGTGGTGCGCAAGCGCCGTGCGCATTTTCATGAATTCATGCTCGACGTGCACGAGCGCATCTACGCCTTCCGGCAGGGCATCAAACTCGGCGAGCATCCGGACGAGGATCCGATCAAGCACGTCGCCGAGGAGCTTGCCGAACAGGCATGGCTTTTATGTTTCGACGAGTTTCACGTCACCGATATCGCCGACGCCATGATTCTCGGACGACTGTTCACGCAATTGTTCGTCCGCGGCATCGTCATGGTGGCGACCTCGAACGTGGCGCCGGACGAGCTTTACAAGGACGGCCTGAATCGCGCGCTGTTTGTGCCGTTCATCCACATGCTGGATGACCGCATGGATGTCGTGCGGCTTGACGCGCGCACCGATTTTCGGCTGGAAAAACTCGCTGGAATGCCGGTGTGGTACGTGCCGGCGGATGCGGCGGCGGACGCGGCGCTGGACAATACCTGGCGGCGGCTCACCGGCGGCCATGACGGCGCCGCGGCCGAACTGCCACTCAAAGGCCGCAGCGTGCATGTGCCGCGTGCCTTCATGGGCGTGGCGCGGTTTTCCTTCCACGATCTGTGCGAGGAACCGCTCGCCGCCATGGATTATCTGCGCATCGCGCGGGAATATCACACCATCATCCTCGACCACGTCCCGGTGATGAATTACGACAATCGCAACGCCGCCAAGCGTTTCATTATCCTGATCGACACGCTCTACGACATGAATGTGAAGCTGATCGCGTCGGCCGCCGCGGAGCCGGACGCGCTCTATCGGGCGGATGAAGGGTTTGAAGCGCAAGAATTCAAACGCACCGCCTCGCGGCTCATCGAGATGCGCTCGGAAGCCTATCTGGCGCGGCCGCACGGTGCAGCGCATGGGCAAATGTCCGGCTCGTCCGCCGGCATCGTCGAAACCTAACCGCCGGCACTCGTGATCAGCATCGCGGCGACGATAACCGCCATCAGCGCGGTTGCTGCCCAGCCGAAAATCATCAGCGCGCGCGACGCTGCGAATTTGCCCATGATCCTGCGGCTGCCGACGACCACCATCATCGCCACCATCAGCGGCACGGCGACGATGCCGTTGACGACGGCGCTCCAGAACAGCATCCGGATCGGATCGAGCGGGGTAAGTGCCGCGCCGAGCCCGGCGAGCGTCGCCGCGGTGACGATGAGATAGAAGCCCGGCGCGCTGCGGGCCGGCAATTCGAGACTGCCTTCCCAGCCGAGGGCCTCCGCGACCGCGTAACCGGCAGAGCCGGCGAGCACCGGCACGGCAAGGAGCCCGGTGCCGATGATACCTAGCGAGAACAGGAAAAACGTCAGCGGTCCGGCCAGCGGCCGCAACGCCTCGGCGGCTTGCGCGCCGGTTTCGATTTGCGTGACGCCATGGGCATGCAGCGTCGCCGCGCAGGTGATGATGATGAAGTAGCCGATCAGGTTCGACAGCACCATTCCGATCGTGGTGTCGACCCCGATGCGAAACTCGTCGCGGTGCGCCAGACGCTTGGCCGTGGCGGCCGCGGCGCGCGGCGTTTTGCTCTTCAGGTTGCGATCTTCCACTTCCAGCGAGGCCTGCCAGAAAAACATATAGGGGCTGATCGTGGTGCCGAAGATCGCCACCAGCATCAGCGTGTAATCGCGACCCCACGACAGACGCGGCAGGAAAGTCGCCGCAAGCACCTCACCCCAGGGAATCCGGATGGTGAATGCCGCGATGACATAGGCGAACAGCACGAGCGTCAGCGTCTTCAGGTAGCGCGAGTAACGGCTATAGGGCACCAAAATCTCGGCGGCGAGGCAGCCGATGCCGAACACCGCGATGTAGACCAGCAATGGTCCGCCGACGACGAGTTTCAACGCCGCTCCCATCGCCGCGATGTCGGCGGCGATGTTGAGCATGTTGGCGATGAGCAAAAGCCCGACCAGGCTGTGCAGCAATATGGCGGGCATCGCTTTGCCCAGATTTGCCGCGAGGCCCCGGCCGGTGACCGCGCCGATGCGGGCGCTGACCAATTGGATCGCGATCATGAACGGCGTGGTGAGAAACATCGTCCAGCCCAGCGCATAGCCGAACTGGGCGCCGCCTTGCGAATAGGTCGCGATCCCGCTCGGATCGTCGTCGGCGGCGCCGGTAATCAGCCCGGGCCCGAGCATCCGAAATAGCGCCTTCGGCGACCAGGTCTTCTTGGCCATGTCCCATTCCCGCCTTCGCCGCAGCCGCATCATAAGGCCCGTCAACAATGACGGGATTATTTTCGTTCCCAGCCTGCGGGAATTCACCTGACTTGAACGCGCCATCCGAAACGGCTAATGACGCCATCAGCCGGGCTTTTCCTTCCAATCAAGGACTTTTGTCTGATGGCGCGAAGCAAGATCGCACTGATAGGCTCGGGTCAAATCGGCGGAACGCTGGCGCTTCTGATCGGTCTGAAAGAGCTCGGCGACGTCGTCATGTTCGACGTGGCCGAAGGCATTCCGCAAGGCAAGTCGCTCGATCTCGTCCAGGCCTCGCCGGTCGAGGGTTTTGACGCGCATTTCTCCGGCACCAATTCCTACGAGGCGATCGAGGGGGCCGCGGTCTGTATCGTCACCGCCGGCGTGCCGCGCAAACCCGGCATGAGCCGCGACGATCTCATCGGTATCAATCTCAAGGTGATGGAGCAGGTCGGCGCCGGCATCAAAAAATATGCGGCGAACGCCTTCATCATCTGCATCACCAATCCGCTCGATGCCATGGTCTGGGCGCTACAAAACTACTGCGGCCTGCCCAAAACCATGGTGGTCGGCATGGCGGGCGTGCTTGATTCCGCGCGCTTTCGCTATTTCCTGGCCGACGAGTTCGACGTGTCGGTCGAGGACGTCACGGCCTTCGTGCTCGGCGGTCATGGCGACAGCATGGTGCCGCTGGTGCGCTATTCCGCGGTCGCCGGCATTCCGCTGCCCGATCTGGTCAAAATGGGCTGGACCACGCAGGCGCGCATCGACGAAATCGTCGACCGCACGCGGAACGGCGGCGGCGAGATCGTGAGCCTGCTCAAGACCGGCTCCGCCTTCTATGCGCCCGCCGCTTCCGCGATCGCGATGGCGGAAAGCTATCTGCGCGACAAGAAGCGCGTGCTGCCGGTCGCGGCCCATCTCAGCGGCGAATATGGCGTCAAAGACCTCTATGTCGGCGTGCCGGTGGTGATCGGCGCCAAGGGCGTCGAGCGCATCGTCGAGATCGAGCTCAACAGCGCCGAGCGCGTCATGTTCGAAAAATCGGCCCAGGCCGTGGAAGGCTTGGTCGACGCCTGCAAGAAAATCGCCCCGAATTTGGGGAAGTGAATGTAATCCGTCACCCTGAGGTGGCCGCGCACAGCGCGGCCCTCGAAGGGCGACGGCAACCAAGTCGGCGACGGCCGACTTGGCCACCAGAGACTCCGAAATCGGATGAACCCGATTTCGGCTGGCGCCTCGGCCGGCATCCTTCGAGGCTCGCTCTGCTCGCACCTCAGGATGACGGAACGCAGGCTGGGCATTTCCTATGAACATCCACGAATACCAGGCCAAAGCAGTCTTACGCGAATTCGGCGTGCCGGTGCCGCGCGGTATTCCGGCGTTCACGGTGGCGGAGGCGGAAAAAGCCGCCAACGAGCTCGGCGGACCGGTCTGGGTGGTCAAGGCGCAGATCCATGCCGGCGGCCGCGGCAAGGCGGGCGGCGTCAAGGTGGTCAAATCGGTCGCCGACGTGAAGCGCGAAGCCGAGCGGCTCCTTGGCTCGACACTGGTCACCCACCAGACCGGGCCGCGCGGCAAGGAAGTGCACCGCCTCTATATCGAGGAAGGCTCCGCCATCGACCGCGAATATTATCTCTCAGCTCTGATCGATCGCGAGACCTCGCGCGTCGCTTTTGTCGCCTCGACCGAGGGCGGCATGGATATCGAGGAAGTTGCCCATTCAACCCCGGAAAAAATCATGACCTTCTCGGTCGATCCGGCGACCGGCTTCATGCCGCATCACGCGCGGCGTGTGGCGAACGTGCTGGGCTTTAACCGCGAACTCGGCAAGCAGGCCGAAAGCGTGTTGCCAAAGCTCTACCAGGCGTTTCTCGCCAAGGACATGAGTCTGCTTGAAATCAATCCGCTCGTTGTTACCAAGGCAGGTGAGCTGATCTGTCTCGATGCCAAGATGGGTTTCGACGACAACGCGCTCTATCGCCACCCCGACATCATGGCGCTGCGCGACATCACCGAGGAAGACGAGAAAGAGATCGAAGCCTCGAAATACGATCTCAACTATGTCGCGCTCGACGGCGCCATCGGCTGCATGGTCAACGGCGCCGGACTTGCCATGGCGACGATGGACATCATCAAGCTCTACGGCATGGCGCCGGCGAACTTCCTCGATGTCGGCGGCAGCGCCACCAAGGAAAAGGTCGCCGCCGCCTTCAAGATCATCACCTCGGACCACAATGTGAAGGGCATTTTAGTCAATATTTTCGGCGGCATCATGAAATGCGATGTCATCGCCGAGGGCGTGGTCGCGGCGGTGAGAGATGTCGGCTTGCGGGTGCCGCTGGTGGTGCGGCTCGAAGGCACTAATGTCGCGCTCGGCAAGGAGATCATCGCCAAATCTAACCTCAACGTCACGTCGGCCGACGACCTCGACGACGCCGCGCAGAAGATCGTCAAAGCGGTAAAGGACGCGGCATAATGTCCATTCTCATCGACAAGAATACCAAGGTCATCTGCCAGGGCTTTACCGGCAAGAACGGCACGTTTCATTCCGAGCAGGCGGTCGCCTACGGCACCAAGATGGTCGGCGGCACTTCGCCCGGCAAAGGCGGCACGACGCATCTTAATCTGCCGGTGTTTGATACGGTCGCCGAGGCAAAGGAAAAAACCGGCTGCGACGCCAGCGTCATCTATGTGCCGCCGCCGGGAGCGGCCGACGCAATCTGCGAAGCGATCGCGGCCGAAATCCCGCTGATCATCTGCATCACCGAAGGCATTCCGGTCCTCGACATGGTCAAGGTCGACCGCGCGCTATGCGGCTCGAAATCGCGGCTGATCGGGCCGAATTGCCCAGGCGTCATGACCGCGGGGCAATGCAAGATCGGCATCATGCCCGGCAACATTTTCAAGCCGGGCAAGGTCGGCATCGTGTCGCGCTCCGGAACGCTCACTTACGAGGCGGTGTTCCAGACTACCCAAGTGGGTCTCGGCCAGACCACCGCGGTCGGCATCGGCGGCGATCCGGTCAAGGGCACCGACTTCATCGAAATGCTGGAGATGTTCTTGGCCGATAAAGCGACCGAGGCGATCGTCATGATCGGCGAGATTGGCGGCTCATCTGAAGAAGATGCCGCGCAATTTCTCAAGGACGAAGCCAAGGCCGGGCGCAAGAAACCGATCGTCGGCTTCATTGCCGGACGCACTGCGCCGCCGGGGCGGCGCATGGGGCATGCCGGCGCCATCATCGCCGGCGGCAAGGGCGGCGCGGACTCCAAAATCGCCGCCATGGAAGCCGCCGGAATCAAGGTCTCGCCGTCGCCGGCGCGGCTCGGCAAGACGCTGGCCGAGGTGTTAAAATCCTGAGTCTCTAATCACGCCCGGCAACGTTCGTGCTGGAGTCATCGCATGGGCGTTTATGTTCAGTATGGCTGCGGCGATTCCTGTCCCGAGGGCTGGATCAATCTGGATGCTTCGCCGACGCTGCGGCTGCAGCGCCTGCCGCTGGTCGGAGCCCTGTTCCGGCGCGGCAGCCCGGTTTTTCCGCCCGGGGTCCAGTACGGTGATGTCGTCAAGGGACTGCCGTTTGCGGACAATTCCGTCGACGGCATTTATGCAAGCCACGTTCTCGAACACCTCGCGTTGACGGATTTTGCGTTGGCCTTGCGCCATACATTCCGCGTGCTGAAGCCCGGAGGAATTTTTCGTCTGATCGTTCCGGATCTCGAAGCCCACGCCCGCAAATATCTGGCGATGGTGGATCGGGACGAGCCGGAAGCCAATTCATGGCTCATGCGCGCGGCCCATCTGGGCGTCGAGCAGCGTCCACGCGGGCTGCAGGCTTTCGCCCGCACTCTGTTCGGTCACAGCGCCCATCTGTGGATGTGGGACGAGGGGTCGATGAGCGAAGCCCTGCGCCGTACCGGCTTCACCGCTGTCCGCCGCTGCAAATTCAATGACAGTTCCGATGTAGCGTTCCACGCGGCCGAGAACGAGGAGCGGTTCTATGACATGGTTATCGACGTAGAGGAATGCGCGATGGAGGCACGCAAGCCCGCGGGCGCCGCAGGAGCGTCGTCAGCCGAGGAGAGTCAAAGATGAATCATTATTCATTTCTATCGTCTTTCGCCTGCCGCATCGGATGATTAAATAGGGTACAACAGAAATCCCCAGCGCCGGGCCGGGCCGATTCTCAGTCTCGATCTGCACGCTTTCGGTTTGTTCTCGTTGCGCTTTACTTGCCTCATCCACTTGCCCGGGATTGCTTCAAGGGTCGCACCATGTCTCGCCAGGACGCGAACGCTGCTTTTGCCCTCACCTCGTTTCTCTATGGTGGCAACGCCGCCTATATCGACGACCTCTACGCCCGCTATGAGCGCGATCCCAAAGCGGTCGACGCCGAGTGGCAATCGTTCTTCCAGAGCCTGAAAGACGACGCCGGCGACGTCGAAAAGAATGCCAGCGGACCGTCGTGGCAACGGCAGGACTGGCCGGTGCCGGAGCGCAGCGAGCTTGTTTCCGCGCTCGACGGCGACTGGGCCGAAACCTCCAAGACGCTCGACGGCAAGGTCAGGGCGCAGGCACAGACCCGCGGCGTCGATCTATCTTCCGCCGAGGTCGAACGCGCCACGCGCAACTCCATTCGCGCGCTGATGCTCATTCGCGCCTATCGCGCGCGCGGCCATTTCCACGCCAATCTCGATCCGCTCGGTCTCGAAGCGCCGAAGAACGAGGAAGAGCTCGACCCGCGCACCTATGGCTTTACCGACGCTGACCTCGACCGCCCGATTTTTCTCGACAAGGTGCTGGGGCTCGAATTCGGCACCGTGAACCAGATCGTCGGCATCCTGCGCCGCACCTATTGCCAGACGCTCGGCGTCGAATTCCTGCACATCTCCAACGGCGCCCAGAAGGGCTGGATCCAGGAGCGCATCGAAGGGCCCGACAAGGAGATCACTTTCACCCGTGAGGGCAAGCGCGCCATCCTCAACAAGCTGGTTGAGGCCGAGGGTTTTGAGAAATTCTGTGACGTGAAATTCACCGGCACCAAGCGGTTCGGCCTCGACGGCGCCGAATCGATGATCCCGGCCTTGGAGCAGATCATCAAGCGCGGCGGCGCGCTCGGCGTGCGCGAAATCGTCATCGGCATGCCGCATCGCGGCCGGCTCAACGTGCTGGCCCAGGTCATGGCCAAGCCGCAGCGCGCCATTTTCAACGAGTTCAAGGGCGGCTCATCGACGCCCAACGCGGTCGAGGGTTCCGGCGACGTGAAATATCATCTCGGTGCCTCCTCGGACCGCGAATTCGACCAGAACAAGGTGCATCTGTCGCTCACCGCCAATCCGTCGCATCTCGAAATCGTCGATCCGGTGGTGCTCGGCAAGGTGCGCGCCAAGCAGGATCAGCTTGGCGCCACGCCAGAAGACCGCACCATGGTAATGCCGCTCCTGATCCACGGCGATGCGTCGTTTGCCGGCCAGGGCGTGATCGCCGAATCGTTCGGGCTTTCCGGATTGCGCGGCCACCGCACCGGCGGCTCGGTGCATTTCATCGTCAACAATCAGATCGGCTTCACCACCGACCCGCGCTACTCGCGCTCCTCGCCCTATCCGTCCGATGTCGCCAAGATGATCGAGGCACCGATTTTTCACGTCAATGGCGACGATCCGGAAGCTGTGGTCTTTGCCGCCAAGATCTCGACCGAGTTCCGGCAGAAATTCCAGAAGCCGGTCGTCATCGACATGTTCTGCTACCGCCGCCACGGCCACAACGAGGGCGACGAGCCGTCGTTCACCCAGCCGTTGATGTACAAGGCGATCGCCAACCATCCGACCACGCTCGAAATCTACGGCAAAAAACTCATCGGTGAAGGCGTCGTCACCGTGGCCGACGTCGACAAGATGAAGGCGGATTGGCGCAGCCATCTCGACGCCGAGCTCGATGCCGCACAGGGCTATCGGGCCAACAAGGCCGATTGGCTCGACGGCCGCTGGGCCGGCTTTAAGACCGCGGGCGACGCCGACGATCCACGCCGCGGCAAGACCGGTGTCGACATCGGCACGCTCAAGGACATCGGCCGCAAGATCACCACGCTGCCGGCCGGCTTTCATCTGCACAAGACGCTCGGCCGTTTCATGGACAACCGGCAAAAGGCGATCGAGACCGGCGTCGGCATAGACTGGTCCACCGGCGAGGCGCTCGCCTTCTGCTCATTGCTGCTCGAAGGCCATCGCGTGCGGCTGTCCGGCCAGGATTCCGAACGCGGCACCTTCTCGCAGCGCCATTCCGTGCTGACCGACCAGGAGACCGAGAGCCGCTATACGCCGTTCAACAATCTCGGCGCCGGGCAGGCCCGCTTCGAGGTCATCAACTCGATGCTGTCGGAAGAGGCCGTGCTCGGTTTCGAGTACGGCTATTCGCTCTCCGAGCCCAATGCGCTCACCCTGTGGGAAGCCCAGTTCGGCGACTTCGCCAATGGCGCGCAGGTTCTGTTCGATCAGTTCATCTCGTCGGGCGAACGCAAATGGCTGCGGATGTCGGGGCTGGTTTGCCTGCTCCCGCATGGCTATGAAGGGCAGGGGCCAGAACATTCCTCGGCGCGGCTCGAGCGTTTCCTGTCGATGTGCGCCGAGGACAATATGCAGGTGGCGAACTGCACGACGCCTGCGAATTATTTTCATATCCTGCGCCGCCAGCTCAAGCGCGATTTTCGGAAGCCCTTGATCCTGATGACGCCGAAGTCACTGCTGCGCCACAAGCGCGCGGTGTCGCGGCTCGACGAAATGGGCCCGGGCACCTCGTTCCATCGGCTGCTGTGGGACGATGCGCAGATGCTGCCGGACGAGAAGATCAAGCTCGTTCCCGACGCCGACATCCGGCGCGTCGTGATCTGCTCGGGCAAGGTCTATTTCGACCTCTACGAGGAGCGCGAGAAGCGCGGCATCAACGACATCTATATCCTGCGCCTCGAACAGCTCTATCCGTTCCCGACCAAGGCGCTGATGACCGAATTGTTGCGCTTCAAAGAGGCGGAGATCGTCTGGTGCCAGGAAGAGCCACGCAATATGGGCGGCTGGGTGTTCGTCGATATTTTCCTGGAATGGGTGCTCAATCAGATCGGCGCCAAGCATCGGCGCGCGCGTTATGCCGGCCGGCCGGCATCCGCCTCGACCGCGGTCGGGCAGATGTCGCTGCATCTCGCTCAGCTCAAGCAGTTCTTGGAAGACGCACTCGGTTAGATGGTCTGTCATGGCCGGGCTTGTCCCGGTCATCCCGATCAGGATGGCACATTGTGCCCGATGAATCGGGTTGCCCGGCACAAGGCCGGGCATGACGCGGAGGAGACAGAGGATCGCCAATGGCTGAGATTCGCGTGCCGACGCTCGGGGAATCGGTGACCGAGGCGACCATCGGCAAATGGTTCAAGAAGCCGGGCGATGCGGTCGCGGTCGACGAGCCGCTGGTCGAGCTCGAGACCGACAAGGTGACGATCGAAGTTCCGGCGCCGGCCGCAGGCGTCCTCAGCGATATCGCGGCCAAAGATGGCGAGACCGTTGCCGTGGGCGCGGTGCTCGGCCAGATCAAGGAAGGCGCCGGCGCTGCCAAAGCGGCACCTGCCGCCGCGCCGCCTCCGGCAAAACCCGCGGCGCCACCGCCGCCACAAGCTGCAAAACCAGCGGCTGCTGCTGCACCTACTAAAGCGCCCGACGGCCCGCTGGCGCCGTCAGTGCGAAAGCTCTCTGCCGAAACAGGCCTCGATGCCGCGGCCGTGCCCGGCACCGGCAAGGACGGCCGCGTCACCAAAGGCGACATGCTCGCGGCCATCGAGCGCGCCGCCGCGGCGCCGACGCCGGTCGCCGCGACCGCTGCCGCCGTGCAGGTCCGCGCGCCGTCGCCCGCCGACGACGCCGCGCGCGAAGAGCGCGTGCGCATGACGCGGTTGCGCCAGACCATCGCGCGGCGCCTGAAAGATGCGCAGAATACTGCCGCCATGCTCACGACCTTCAATGAGGTCGACATGGGCCGTGTCATGGCGTTGCGCGCGCAATATCGCGATCTGTTCGAGAAGAAGCACGGCGTGAAACTCGGCTTCATGGGCTTCTTCGTGCGCGCCTGCGTGCAGGCGCTCAAGGAAATCCCGTCCGTCAACGCCGAGATCGACGGCACCGACATCATCTACAAGAATTATTATCACATCGGCATCGCGGTCGGCACCGAGCGCGGCCTCGTGGTGCCGGTGGTACACGACTGCGACCACAAATCGCTCGCCGAGATCGAGAAGAGCATTACCGATTACGGCCGCCGCGCTCGCGACGGCGAGCTCAAGATCGACGAGATGCAGGGCGGCACCTTCACCATCACCAACGGCGGCATCTACGGCTCGCTGATGTCGACGCCGATCCTCAACGCGCCGCAATCCGGCATCCTCGGCATGCACAAGATCCAGGACCGGCCGATGGTGGTCGCCGGCAAGGTCGAGGTGCGGCCGATGATGTATCTCGCTTTGTCCTACGACCATCGCCTGGTCGACGGCCGCGAGGCGGTGACATTTTTGGTCCGCATCAAGGAATCCCTGGAGGAGCCGGCGCGGCTGGTGCTGGATTTGTAAGCCATGGCGTACGATCTCATCGTTATTGGTAGCGGCCCGGGCGGCTATGTCTGCGCCATTCGCGCGGCGCAGCTCGGCATCAAAACCGCCGTCATCGAGAAATGGCCGACCTTCGGCGGCACCTGTCTCAATGTCGGCTGCATCCCCTCGAAAGCGATGCTCAATGCCTCGGAGCTTTACGAGGAGGCCGAGGACAAATTCGCGGAAATGGGCATCAAGGTCGGCAAGCCCAGCATCGATCTCGCGACAATGCTCAAATACAAGGAGAAGGGCGTCGACGGCAACGTCAAGGGCGTCGAGTATCTGTTCAAGAAAAACAAGATCGAGACGTTTCGCGGTACCGGCCGCATTGCCGCGCCCGGCAAGGTCGAGGTCAAAGCGCCCGACGGCAAGACCCAGATTCTCGAAACAAAAAACATCGTCATCGCCACCGGCTCCGACGTGGCGCGCTTGAACGGCATCGAGATCGACCAGAAGCGCGTGGTGTCCTCGACCGGCGCGCTCGATTTGGTGAAAGTGCCGCAAAAACTTCTCATCGTCGGCGCCGGCATTATCGGGCTCGAGCTCGGCTCGGTGTGGCGCCGGCTCGGCGCCGAAGTGACCATCGTCGAATTCCTCGATCACATCTTGCCGGGCATCGACAGCGAAGTGGCGCGGCAATTCCATCGCATGCTGGAAAAGCAGGGACTGACGTTCAAACTGTCCTCCAAAGTCACCGCGGTCGACACTTCGGGCAAGGCGCTCAAGGTCAAGGTCGAGCCGGCCGCCGGCGGCGGCGCGGCGCAGATGTTCGACGCCGACATCGTGCTGGTGGCGATCGGTCGGGTGCCCTACACGCAGGGCCTCGGACTCGAAGCACTCGGCGTCAAGCAGGACAATCGCGGCCGCATCGTGGTCGATCCGCATTACAAGACCAATGTGGATGGCATCTACGCGATCGGCGACGTCATCGCCGGGCCGATGCTGGCGCATAAGGCCGAGGAGGAAGGCGTCGCGGTCGCTGAGAACCTCGCGGGCCAGGCGGGGCACGTGAACTACGACGTCATTCCCAACGTCGTCTACACTTATCCGGAGATCGCTTCGGTCGGCAAAACCGAGGAAGAGCTGAAAGCCGCCGGCGTCGCCTACAATGTCGGCAAATTCCCTTTCACCGCCAATCCGCGCGCCAAGGTGAACCTGACCACCGAGGGGTTTGTCAAAATTCTCGCCGACGCCAAGACCGATCGCGTGCTCGGTCTGCATATTCTCGGCCCCGACGCCGGCAATATGATCGCCGAGGCCGCCATCGCCATGGAATTCGGCGCTTCCTCCGAGGACATCGCCCGCACGTGCCACGCCCATCCGACGCTGCCCGAGGCAGTGAAGGAAGCGGCGCTGGCGGTGGCCAAGCGCGCGATTAATTTTTGACGGCCCTTATAAGCTCGCGATCAGCGGCACGGCATGCGGCGCGAACAGGCCCAGCGCCAGCAATGCGGCTCCGACGACGCCAAGTGCGCCGGCGAACCAGGCGAGCCCCACCATGCCGGTGATCACGGCTGCCGAGGTGAGCACGATGCCGACCTGGAAAGCGGCGGAGGCAAGCTCGTAGTGGTGATATTTGGCTGTTGCCAGGTCGCGCTCCTCCTCCGCGCCCTTGGCCTGTTCCTCCAGTTCCTTGCGGCCATTGCCCGCTTTCGGATCCAACTCGTAGTGTTCGGCGGCCTGCCGCCACGTCTCAATTTGCTTGTCGATGGCGGCTTTGGCGGCCGGATCGGTGAGGCCAGCCTCTAGCAAACTCGTTTGATCGGCTGCGACGTTCACCACGGTGCGCCGGATGTCCTTGGCCTGGTAGAACGCCCACAAATCGGAAGCCTCGATATTCTTGGTGACGGTTTCGGTCTGCGCGCCCTTGCCGAGCGTTTCCGAGAACGACAGGAACAAAGCGAGGATCGCGATCACCAATGCGATCCGTCTGTTGAAATCCTTCGCCGTGCTCGCCCTCTTGCGCCTTTTCGATTGCTTCGTGGATTTCCGACATGATGGCCCCCGGTCTGTTGGCAGTACGAGGGCACGCCGATAGCACGTATTTCGCTTACGCGCGTGGGTGCGCCGAGCGATAGGCCTCGATCAGGCGCTCGGCGTCGACCGCGGTGTAGATCTGCGTGGTCGACAGCGAAGCGTGGCCCAAAAGTTCCTGGATCGAGCGCAGGTCGCCGCCGCGGGCCAGAAGGTGCGTGGCGAAGGAATGCCGCAGCGCGTGCGGCGTCGCGGTTTCCGGCAGACCGAGTGCGCCGCGCAGCCGCGCCATGGCGAGTTGCACGATGCGGGGCGAAAGCGCGCCGCCTTTGGCGCCGACAAACAGCGGGCCGGGCTCGGGCAGATCGTAGGGGCAGAGCGCGATGTAGTCGGCGATCAGCTTCTGCACCTGCGGCAACAGCGGCACCATGCGCTGCTTGCGGCCTTTGCCCATCACCGTGAGCACGTCGCGCGCGCCAAAATCGCCGCGCTTGAGCCCGAGCGCTTCGGAAATGCGCAGGCCGCAGCCGTAGAGCAGTGCGAGCACAGCGGCGTCGCGGGCGTGGATCCACACGTCGCGGCCATCGCCGGCGGCGAGATCGGGATCGGCAATGTTTTTGGCCGCGGCGACTGCAAGCGGGCGCGGCAGCGTTTTGCCGATTTTCGGCGCGCGCACCGCGGCGAGCGCACCCACTTTGCCCTTGCCGTTCTTCTCCAGAAAACGGCCGAACGCGCGGGTGCCAGCCAGCATGCGCATCAGCGAGCGGCTGCCGATGTTTTGCGCCCGTCGCGCCGCCATGAACGCGCGCACGTCGGCCGGCGTCAGCGCCGCCAGGTCCTTAAGCGACGGCGCGCCGCCCAAATGTTCGGTGAGGAAACGCAAGAATTGCAGCACGTCGCGGCGATAGGCCTCCAGCGTGTTCGGCGACAGCCGCCGCTCGGCGCCGAGATGCTTGAGCCAGCTCTCGATCTCGGCAGCGACTTTGGGCGCCACGAAGTCCATATCAGGCTTTGGCATAAAAGCGGGGACCCAGCCCTTTTGCGCTGTGCGCTCGATACTAGATTCCCGCTTTCGCGGGAATGAGCGGAGAATAGGCCCGCAGCCCTTTCCTCTTCCTAAACCGCCCGGAATCGGCCCAAAGTTCCCCACATGGCCAAACGCGTCGTCGATGTGCTCGTCCCGGTCGCGCTCGACCGGGCCTATTCGTACCGGGTGCCGGACGAGCTGACGCTCGCCCCGGGCGACGTCGTTTCCGTGCCGCTCGGCGCCCGCGGCGAGACCACGGCGGTGGTGTGGGCGGACAATCCGAAGCCCGACATCCGGCTCGATAACCGGCTCAAGGACGTCGAGGAAAAACTCGACGTGCCGCCGCTACGCGCCGAACTGCGCAGCTTCGTCGACTGGGTCGCCAATTACACCGTGTCTTCGCGCGGCATGGTGCTGCGCATGTGCCTGCGCATGGGCGAGCACCTTGGCGCCGAGCGCGAGCGCGTCGGCGTGAAACTTGCGGGCCCCGCGCCGGCGCGCATGACGACCGCGCGCGCACGCGTCCTCAAACTTCTCGCCGACGGCATGATGCGGGCCAAGGGCGAGGCTGCGCGCGAAGCAGGCGTCAGTGCCGGCGTGATCGACGGTCTGATCGACGAAGGCACGCTGGCGGCGATCGTGCTGCCGCCCGAGCCGGTCGCGGCAAAACCCGATCCGGATTTCACCCAATCCGACTTGACCGCCGATCAAAGCGCCGCCGCGGCGGCGCTCAAGTCAACCGTCGGCAAAGGCGGCTATTCGGTCACGCTTCTCGACGGCGTAACCGGCTCCGGCAAGACCGAGGTTTATTTCGAGGCGGTGGCCGATACGATCCGCGCGGGCCGGCAGAGTCTCATCCTGATGCCGGAAATCGCGCTTACCGCGCAATTCCTCGACCGTTTCGCCGCGCGTTTCGGCGTGCGGCCGGCGGAATGGCATTCGCAATTGTCGCCGCGCAAACGCGCGCGCACCTGGCGCGCTGTCGCCGACGGCGACGTTTCCGTTGTTGTCGGCGCGCGCTCGGCTTTGTTCCTGCCCTATGCCGATCTCGGGCTGATCGTGGTGGATGAGGAGCACGACCCGGCCTACAAGCAGGAAGACGGAGTGCGCTACCACGCCCGCGACATGGCGGTGGTGCGCGGGCTTATCGTAAAAATTCCGGTGATCTTGTCCTCGGCGACGCCGTCGCTCGAAACCGAGGTCAATGCACGGCGCGGCCGCTATGCGCGGCTGACGCTGCCGGAACGCTTCGGCGGCCAGCGCATGCCTTCGGTCGAGGCGATCGATCTGCGCCACGAGCGACCGCCGCCCGGCCGCTTCATCGCGCCGACCCTCGCCGGCGCGGTCAAGACCGCGATCGAGCGCGGCGAACAGGCGCTGCTCTTTCTCAATCGCCGCGGCTATGCGCCACTCACGCTGTGCCGCGCTTGCGGCTTCCGCTTCTCCTGCCCGAACTGCGACGCCTGGCTGGTCGATCACCGCTTTCGTCGCCAGCTCGTCTGCCATCATTGCGGCTTCGCCATGCCGCATCCGCACGAATGTCCGAAATGCAAGGCGGTGGATTCTTACGTCGCCGTCGGGCCGGGCGTCGAACGGCTGGAAGAAGAAGTGCATGCACTGTTTTCGCAGGCGCGCGTGCTGGTGCTGTCGTCGGATCTGGTTGCCTCGGTCGAGCGCATGCGCGAGGAATTCACTGAAGTCGCCGCCGGCAATTTCGACATCGTCATCGGCACGCAATTGGTGGCGAAAGGCCATCACTTCCCGATGCTCAATCTCGTCGGCGTCATCGATGCCGATCTGGGCTTAAGCAACGGCGATCCGCGCGCGGCGGAGCGCACCTTTCAGCTCCTGCATCAGGTGGTCGGCCGCGCCGGCCGCGATTCCGGCGCCAGCCACGGTTTTCTGCAAACCCACCAGCCCGAGCATCCGGTGATGCGCGCGCTGATCGCGCAAGACCGCGACGCCTTCTATTCCGCTGAGATTGGCATGCGCGAGAGCGCGCATTATCCGCCATTCGGCCGGCTCGCCTCCATCGTCGTCTCCGGCCCCGACAAGAACGACACGGCCGGTTTCGCCCGCGCGCTGGCGCGCGCCGCGCCGGTCAACGAGGAGGTGCGCGTGCTCGGCCCCGCCGAAGCGCCGCTCGCTCTGGTGCGCGGCCGCCATCGGTTGCGTTTGCTGATACGGGCGCCGCGCGGCTTCGATATGTCGGCTTATCTGCGCGAATGGTTAGCCGCCGCGCCGAAAAAGCACTGCTCGATCAAGCTCGATGTCGACGTCGACCCGCAGAGTTTTCTATGATTAGCCCATGACGGCGACCATCCAAACCCTCCTGCTGCTCCTCGCCGTGCTGGTGGTGGTCGCCATCGTGGCGCGGCGGCTCAATACCGCGCCGTCGATTCTTCTGGTCGTCGCCGGCATCGCGCTAGCGCTCATCCCCGGCCTGCCGCGGATCGAATTGGCGCCGGAACTGGTTCTGCTCGGCATTCTGCCGCCGCTGATCTATTCGGCGGGCGTCGCCATGAGCTGGCGCGAATTCCGTTTCAATCTGCGTCCGATCTCGCTGTTAGCCTTCGGCTGTGTCGTCTTCACCACCTGCGCGGTGGCGGTGGCGGTGCACTGGCTGATCGGGATGCCGCTCGCCGTCGGTTTTGTGCTCGGCGCCATCGTGTCGCCGCCCGATGCGGTGGCGCCGCTCGCCCTCGTGCGGCGGATCGGCCTGCCGCATCGGCTCACAGTCATACTCGAAGGCGAGGGTCTAGCGAATGATGCAACGGCTCTCATTCTCTACCGTTTCGCGGTGGCCGCGGTCGCGACCGGCGCCTTCTCGTTCCCTCACGCCGCGGGCGAGTTTACCGTTATCGTCTTTGGCGAGATCGCCTATGGCATCGGCATCGGTTGGGCGAGCTTAAGGCTGCGCCGCTGGGCGCGCGATCCGCATGTCGAAATCACGCTGTCGCTGTTGACGCCTTACGCCGCGTTTCTCATCCCGCAGCAATTGGGCGGATCGGGTGTACTGGCGACGGTGGCGGCCGGATTGTACGTGAGCTGGAACGGCCCGCTGCTCATTCCGGCGGCGACGCGGCTGCAAGGCATCTTCTTCTGGGACCTTGTCATCTATTTTCTCGAAGGCTTTGTGTTCCTCGTCACTGGCATGCAGACGCGCACGCTGCTCGACCGCACGCATGCCGACGTGCTCAACGGGCTATTGTTCACCATTCTGCTTACCGTCGGCGTCATCGTCGTTACGCGATTCATCTGGATTTATCCGGCGGCCCATCTGCCGCGCTGGCTGAGCCCCGCGCTGCGCCGCCGCGACCCGGTGCCGTCCTGGCGGTGGCTTTTTCTGCTCGGATTTGTCGGCGTGCGCGGTGTCGTCTCGCTGGCGGCGGCACTCGCCATTCCGCTGACGCTGGAATCCGGCGCACCGTTTCCCGATCGCGATGTCATTCTCTTCGTTACGTTCGGCGTCATTGTTATCACGTTGATCGGGGAGGGCCTGTCGCTGCCCGCTATCGTTCACTGGCTTAAACTCGATCGTGACGCCGCCAAAGAACGCCAGCACGAGCACGAAGCCGAGCTTGCGGTGCGTTCGGGCGCCTTGAACGAGGCGCACAAACTGCTGAAGGGATTCGCCGCCGAGGGCCGCGCGTCACCCGAGGCGCTGGCGATCTTGCGGACGCGGCACGAATATCGCGCCGGGCGGCTGCCGGGCAACACGCCGGAGGCGGCCGATGCCGCCTCCGCCGCGGCGGAGCTGCGGATGGAACTGATCACGGCCGAGCGCGAATACATCTACCGCATGCTGCAGGAAGGTAAAATCACCGACGAAGCGCGCCGCCGCATCGAGCGCGAGCTCGATCTGGAAGAGGCGAGCATCGCCTGCAAGAAAGAAGGCGGCTTCGAGCCGCCGCTTTAAGGGAGGCGCATAATGAAAAGATATTTGGCAGTTGGTGTGGCAGGTATCGGTCTTGCACTTGGCCTTGCAACGTCCGCGGCGGCGGACGGCGAGCGCCTCGCACAATCAGTATCGAAACCGCTTTGCGCGCAGGTTATCTCCTGCGGAACCAAGGACGGCAAGGTCAAGGAATATCCCACCCCTTGCGACGCCCGCAACGACGGCGCGACCAACGTTCATCCCAGGACCGGCCCCACCTGCGACGCCGGCAAGTAGAGCGCACTCAGCTCATTTTGAGCGGGATGGTCCCCAAAAAGTCGCGCTTGCCGATCTCGACGCCGTTGTGACGCAGGATTGCGTAGGCGGCGGCGCAATGGAAATAAAAGTTCGGCAGCACGAAGTGGTTGAGGTAATCGTCGCCCTTCATGTGGCCCTTTTTCTCCCCGCCGAGCGGAAAGGTGATTTCGCGTTCCGCCGACGCATCGATCTTGGCGCGGTCGAGAGTCTTGAGAAAGGCGATGGTCTTGGCGATGCGCTCCTTAAGCTGTGCAATCGTCGTTTCGTTGTCCTCGTAGGCCGGCGCCTCGACGCCGGCGAGCCGGGCCGAACCGCGCTTTGCCCCGTCGGTCGCGACCTGCACCTGGCGGGTGAGATCGAACATGTCGAGCGCCAGGCGCGAATGGAGCAGCGCCGCGGGATCGATCTTCCTGGCGGCGGCAAAGGCTTCGGCCTTGTCGAGAATGCCGGACAGCGCCTCGAGATTGATTTCGAAAACCGGCAGCGAAGCTTGCGACATCGATTGCGGCATGGATGGCTCCTTGGTTGGCGAATTGATTGCTGGCAAATAGCGGCGGCCGGACGAGGGGAAAATTTCCCGGCAAAGGCGGATATGGCTTGCCCGCGCGCGTTCCGCAAGCCTCGCTCATCGCGCCACCACCGCCTACAATCCGGCGCGGGGGACAACGATTCGCGATGCGAATTCGTACCATTATTTTCGGCATTCTCGTCGTCGTCGTTTCTTTCATCGTCGCGACGCTGCTGATGAATGTGCTGTGGCCGATTGCGCCGCAACAAACGCGGCCGTCGCTCGTTGCACTGCCGCCGCTGCCGCCCTTGACCGGCACATCGGTCGTGCTGGCGCCCGCGGCTATCGCGCTCACGGCGATCCGCGACGCGCTCGAGGCGCAGGCGCCAAAGAATCTTTCCGGCAAGCCGCAAAGTCCGGTATCAAAACTTCTATCCGACGCCCAGCTCACTTTTACTGTTGCGCGCGGGCCGCTCGCGGTATCGGGACAGCCCGGCGTGCTCGTTGTCACCACGCCGCTTTCCGGCCAGTTCGAGGCGCTCGGCACCGTTACCGGCGCGGTGGGCAGCGGTGTCAGCACGGTCGGCAGCGCCATCGGCAATGTCGTCGGCGGCAGCGTCGGGCAAGAGGTGCAAAGCCTTGCCGGCAAGGCGTTCGATCAGCATACCGATATCCATGGCACGGTGACGACCGCGTCGCGTCCGAGCATCGCCGCGAACTGGCGGCTGGCGCCGAACCTTTCCGGGCAGGTCAATGTCGTGGACGTCGTGCTGCCGATCGGCGGCCTCAAGCTCAGTGTCGCCAGCGCAGTGAAGCCGGTGCTTGATGGCGCGTTGCGCGACCAGATGAATGCGCTCGACGGCAAGCTGCGCAACGATCCATTCATCGAAAATGCTGCGCGCGGGGAATGGATAAAACTCTGCCGCACCATCTCGCTTGGCGCGGCGGGCGCGGGCATGCCGAATCTCTGGCTCGAAATCCGTCCGGTGCGCGCCATCGCCGCGCAGCCGCAGATCGATGGCAATGCGGTCACGCTGCTCCTTGGCGTGCAGGCGCAAACCCGCATCGTGCCGAACGAAACCAAGCCGGTTTGCCCGTTCCCACAACAGCTCGATCTCGTGTCGCAAACGAGCGCAGGCGGTGTCAGCATCGCCGTGCCGATCGACATCCCGTTCACCGAATTAAGCCATCTCCTCGAAACGCAGTTCGTCGGCAAAACCTTCCCGCAGGACGGCAGTGGCTCGTTCGCGGCCACCGTCAAGCAGCGAGCGTCGCGGCATCGGGCGACCGGCTGTTGATCTCGCTTCTGGTTCACGTCAAGAAACAGGGTCTGTTCTCGATCGGCGCCGACGCGACGGTCTATGTGTGGGGGCGGCCGGTGCTCGACCGCGACAATCAGATTCTGCGCTTCGTCGATGTCGTGCTCGACGTGCAATCGCAGGCCGCGTTCGGGCTTCTTGGCGCGGCGGCGCAGGCGGCAGTGCCGTACCTGCAAAAGGCGCTGGCCGATCAGGCGGTCATCGATCTCAAACCTTTCGCCGCCGACGCCAGGCAGCAAATCGCGGCGGCGGTTGGCGGTCTGGCGGCGCAAGCGCCCGGTCTTTCGGCAAAAGTCGCCGTCAACGATCTTCGCCTCGCCGGCATCGCCTACGACAACACCACACTGCGCATCATCGCCAATGCCACAGGCGCCGTGAACGTGGCTATTTCATCGCTGTCGATGCAATAGGCCGGTTACAGACGTTCCAGCGTCGCGGTATCGAATTCGCCGCCGTAGAATGCCGTCAGGGCGTCGACAAAATCCTTGTTGTCGGCGGCGATACTGGCGAACAGCGTCATCGACGAGCGAAATTTGACGTCGTCGGGATAGCCGAGAATCTGCCCGATTGATTTCTCTCCCGACTGCAAAACCAGCCGCGTGCATTCCCGCAGCCGTGGTCCCAGGACCGGGTGGTCGAGAAAAGCTTGCGCCTCCGCGCGCGAGGCGACGGCGAATTTCGTTGCCGTGGGACTGGTCCCGAGCCCTTTGATCTGCGGAAAGATGAACCACATCCAGTGGCTGCGCTTTTGCCCGGCGCGCAATTCCGCACAGACCTGCACGTAAACCGGATCCTGGGCCGTGACGAAGCGGGAAAGATTATAGGGAGCGTCCATCTCAGTCCGCGAAGCCGGCCCCCGGTGTCATACGGCCTCGGATTCCGGCACCGGGACGTTGAAGCCGTTGAGCGTCACCGAGACGAGGCAATACAGTCCCACAAGGTAGATCAATTCGGCCGCGCCATGCACGCCGAACGCTTTCACGGCCGCCCGATAGCTCAGTTCCGGCAGCGTGCCATGGTGCAGGAGCGAGGCGGCGACGTCGTAGGCCACGCCTTCTTCAGGCGTCAGGTCGGCCGGGCGCTGGCCGGAGACGATGGTGGCAAGCTTGTCGTCGGATAGCCCGCGCCGCTCGCCGGCAATGACATGGGCGTAGAGCTCGTAGGACGAGTGGAATGCCGCGCCGGTGGTCAGGATCGCCACTTCGCGAACCGGGCGCGGCAACGACGGCGATATCGACAGCGCGAGCGTCAGATCCCAGATCGGCTTGCCGAATTTTGGTTCATGCAGCCAAGGATTCCACGGCCCGATCAGCGCGCCGTTTTCGGCGATGGTGGCAAAGCCGGAAAAGTTCTTCTCGATGCCGGCTTTCATGTTGTCGTAAAGCGGACGCTGTTCGGGCGTGAGGTCTTTGGGATCGATCAGGGGTAGGCGCATGGGTTTTCTCCTGTGAGGACGGCGTCGCTTCGCTCGCCTATGTCCCGGCAATCTCGATCCGAGCGGCGCGAGCTTGCCATTATGGCCGAGATGACCGGGACAAGCCCGGTCATGACGCGCGGCGATCAGAAAAACGCTTGAATTCCTGTCTGCGCGCGGCCAAGCACCAGCGCGTGAATGTCGTGGGTGCCTTCATAAGTGTTCACCGTTTCAAGATTGCACAACACGCGCATGACATGGAATTCCTCGGCGATGCCGTTGCCGCCGTGGATGTCGCGGGCGAGCCGGGCCACCTCTAGCGCCTTGCCGCAATTGTTGCGCTTGAGCATCGAGATCGCCGGCGGCGACGCCGTGCCGGCGTCGATCATGCGCGACAGGCGGAGCGCCGCGTGCAGGCCGAGCGTGATTTCGGTCTGCATGTCGGCAAGCTTTTTCTGAACGAGCTGATTGGCGGCGAGCGGGCGGCCGAACTGCTTGCGGTTGAGCGCGTAATCGCGCGCGCGATGCCAGCAGAATTCGGCGGCGCCGAGCGCGCCCCAGGCGATGCCGGCGCGCGCCACATTGAGGCAGCCGAACGGACCGGCAAGCCCGGAGACATTCGGCAGAATATTGTCTTCTGGCACCACCGCGCCTTCGAGCACGATTTCGCCGGTGATCGAGGCGCGCAGCGACAGCTTGCCCTCGATCTTCGGCGTCGAGAATCCCTTGGTGCCGCGGGGCACGATGAAGCCGCGGATCCGGCCGTCGAGCTTGGCCCAGACCACGGCAATGTCGGCGACCGGTGAATTGGTGATCCAGGTTTTGGCCCCGCTGAGACTGTAGCCGCGCGCCACTTTTTCCGCGCGCGTCACCATCGAGCCGGGATCGGAGCCGTGGTCGGGTTCGGTGAGGCCGAAGCAGCCGACCAATTCGCCGGTTGCAAGTTTTGGCAAATATTCGCGGCGCTGCGTTTCGCTGCCATAGGCATAGATCGCCTGCATGACCAGCGAGGACTGCACCGACATCAGCGAGCGGAAGCCGGAATCCACCCGCTCGATCTCGCGCGCGATCAGCCCGTAGCAGACATAGTTGAGGCCGGCGCCGCCGTATTCCTGCGGAATGGTCGAGCCGAGAAGCCCGAGTTCGCCCATTTCCCGGATGATCGCCGGGTCGAAATTGCCCTCGCGATTGGCGGCGAGCACGCGGGGAAACAGCCGCTCCTGCGCATAAGCGCGCGCGGTATCGCGCACCATGCGCTCTTCCTCGGTCAGCTCGCTTTCCAGGTCGAGCGGATCGTCCCATTTGAACGCGGCGTCCTTGATCTGCGCGCTTTTCGGCACGTGTTTTTCGGTCTTTTCCGCAAGTTGCGACATCGCGCTTCTCCTTGGGTCGGACCTCCAGCTTAGACACTTTGATGCCCGTCGGAAACGGAGTATCTACAGCGGACTAAACCTGTTTTGCGCGCCCGTAGCTCAGCTGGATAGAGCGCTGCCCTCCGAAGGCAGAGGTCAGGGGTTCGAATCCCTTCGGGCGCGCCACGTTTGCGATCGAAGAAGCGGGTCGCCGAAAAGTAGGGAGGATTGCCATGCAGCTGAGAGTTTCGCCGGACATGGTCAAGGAATGCAGCGCCGAGGAGTGGCAGGCGCGCACCGATCTCGCGGCCGCGCATCGGCTCGCCCACATGCACTGCTTCAGCGAGGGGATCTTCAACCACCTGACGCTCACCGTGCCGGGACGCCGCGATCGCTACTACCAGATTCCGTTCGGCATGCACTGGTCCGAGGTTACCGCCTCGTCGTTCATGGAAGTCGGCATCGATGACGGCGAGGTCAAGCGCGGCTCGGGCGACGTCGAGCGCTCGTGCTACTGCATCCATGCGCCGATCCATAAAGCGCTGCCGCAGGCCGCGGCGGTGTTTCATACCCACATGCCCTATGCCAGCGCGCTCACCCGGCTGGAGGATCCGCGCATCAAGGAGATCGGCCAGACCGAAGTCGGCTTGATCGACGCCATCGCCTACGACGATCAATATACCGGTCCCGCCCTCGATCCCGCCGAAGGCGGACGCCTCGCCAAATGCATCGGCAACAAGACCGTGCTGTTCATGGCCAATCACGGCGTCACGACGTTGGGTGTGACGGTGGCCGACGCCTATGACCGGCTCTATTACCTCGAGCGTGCGGCACAGGTGCAAATCTACGCCATGTGGACCGGCCAGCCGCTCAAGCAGCTTCCGGACGCCGTGGTCGAAAAGACCAAGCGGGATATTGGCGGAGCGACTTTCTACGACGGACCCAGTCCGGCGCAGCGGCATTTCGAAGCCCTAAAGCGCGTCCTCGATCGCAAAGAGCCCGACTACGCCTCGTAGGAAAGCGACGCCGCCGGAATTGTGTCCTACCGACCGGAATCGAAACGGCCGCGCGCCATTCACGGTCAACAGATCGTTAGCAATCGGCGCAAACCGTCGGCGTAGCTTGCGGCATTAACTTTTCCGGCGGTTGACCATTCCACGATCCGTAACACTTGCCGGCTAAAATAAATGCTAAATCGGCAGGCCGGGACTCCGCCCGCGCCCCGATGCAGGCCCTGCGATGAGCGACGAAACCGAGGATAAGAGCAAGGAGCGCCGCGCCGTGCGCCGCACCAAGGTGCAGCGCAGCGCCAAGATCATCGTGCCGCGGCGCTCGCCGGTCATTCACTGCACCGTGCAGAATCTCACCGATGTCGGCGCGTGCCTGAAAGTCGCCAATACCTTTGGCGTGCCGGCGACCTTTGATCTGACTTTCGAGCACGGCCGCACCCGGCGCGCCTGCCGCGTGGTCTGGCGCACCCACGACAAGCTCGGCGTGGCGTTTGCCGGCGAAGAGAAAATCGCCGTTGAGGGTTAGAACTCCGCCACGGCGCCGATCATCCGCTCGATGTCTTCGGGCCGCGACAGGCGGTGATCGCCATCCTTGACCAGAGTGAGCACCACATCGTCGCTGGCAAGCCGCGAGGTGAGCTCGACAGCGTGCCGCCACGGCACGTCCGGATCCTCGACGCCTTGGAGGATGCGGACCGGACAGCCGGTCTCGATCATGCCGCCGAGGATGAGATGATTGCGGCCTTCCTCGATCAATTGCCGGGTGACCAGATAAGGTTCCGCCGCATATTGCGACGGCCGCGACCAGACGCCTTTTTCCTCAAGCTCGCGCTTGATCTCGGGCGTAAAGCGCTTCCACATCAATTCCTCGGTGAAATCGATCGCCGGCGCAATCAGAATCAGCCCGGCGACGCTTGCCGGAGGGGGACGCCGCGCCAGGGCGCGGACCAGCAGCAGCGCCAGCCAGCCGCCCATCGACGAGCCGACCAGAATCTGCGGCCCGCGGCCATAAGCGTCGAACACCGCGAGGCTGTCTTCGAGCCAGCGGCCGATGGTGCCGTCGGTGAACGCGCCCTCGGATTCGCCATGCCCGGAATAGTCGAAGCGCACGCAGGCACGGCCCAGGCGTTGCGCCCAATCGGCAAGCGCCTGTGCCTTGATGCCTTTCATGTCCGACTTGTAGCCGCCGAGCCAGAACAGGCCGGGCGGCGCGCCGCTTTGCGCGCGCACGGCGATGCCACGCCGTTTAGCGCCGTCGCCAATGTGCAGGAATTTCAGGCCGTTATCGTTCATCATCGCTCATCGTGGGGGGTGTTCGCTCGCGCTTTGCGGCGACCGACCATAGATCATGGACCGGCGCCTTCGTCATGCTCGGAAAGTGCATTGTCGTTGACTTGAGCGGCAAAACTCCCGATCTTGGCTGATTACCGTAGCAACGACCAAAGGAGATAAGACCCATTCGTCGCCCAAGCAGAAGCATGCAGCCCGCCGCCAAGGAGGGTCCGCGCATCAACGAGGAGATCCGCGTTAGCGAGGTCCAACTCATCGACAAAGACGGCGCCAACAAGGGCGTCACGGAAATCAGCGCCGCGATAGCCATGGCGCAGGAGGCCGGGCTCGATCTGGTGGAGATCGCGCCCAATTCGGTCCCGCCGGTCGCCAAAATCCTCGATTACGGCAAATACAAATATCAGGCGCAGAAGAAAGCCGCCGAGGCGCGCAAGAAGCAGAAAGTCGTCGAGATCAAGGAGATCAAGCTGCGGCCGATGATCGACGATCACGATTACGACGTGAAAATGCGCTCGGTACAGCGGTTCTTCGAGGAAGGCGACAAGGTCAAGGTGACATTGCGCTTCCGCGGCCGCGAAATGGCGCACCAGGAGCTCGGCTATAAATTGCTTGACCGCGTCAAGGCCGACACCGCCAAGATCGCCAAGATCGAGCAAGAACCGCGCTTCGAAGGCCGCCAGGTCGTTATGGTCTTGGCGCCGCGCTAATTGCATCGGTCGCACTGACCGCACCGACCGATCGAATGACTGACATGATTGGCTGGTAGGCACCAGGGTGCCTGCCGCATGACGTGCCGCAAATTATTAAAATGGAGGAGACGGCCATGCCGACATTCGTCATCACGATGAGCTTTACCGACCAGGGCATACGCACGATCAAAGACGCGCCGAAACGCGCCGCCGCGGCGCGCGAACTCGCCAAGAAAGTGGGCGTCGATATCAAGCAACTCTACCTGACCGCGGGCGATTCCGATCTCTTGGCCATCGTCGAGACGGCTGACGGCGCCAACCTCGCCAAGTTCTGCATGACGGTCGGCGCAATGGGCAATTTGCGCACGAAGACGGCGCGAGCCTGGCCGGAGGCCGAATACATGAAGATGGTCTCAGAGCTACCCTGAGTCGAACTAGCCTAAGTCTCAGCTGCCATTGCGGGTTTTCGGGGCGGCGGCTTCGGCCGCCCCGCGCCGAACTATTTGCCAATCCGGGCCGCCTCTGCCATAACCCCGCCCTCTCGTCGCCCGGCTGATTAGGGCTGCCGTGGCGGCGCGACGTGCTCACGCACAATCAGCTCATTTCGAGCGTATCGACGGGGCCGGGCGCATTGCCCGATAGCCTCCGCCAAAGGAGAGCCAAATGCCCAAGATCAAGACCAAATCGGGCGCTAAAAAGCGCTTCAAGGTGACCGGTAAAGGCAAGGTCCTTTACCAGCAGTCGCGCAAGCGCCACGGCATGATCAAGCGCACCAAAAAGCAGATCCGCCAGTTGCGCGGCACCAATGTGATGTTCAAGACCGACGGCGACAGGATCAAAAAGTACTTTTTGCCGAACGGCTGAACGCCGCCGGCACTGGTTGCTCAGCGTTTCCAAATTTCTTAAGGAGATCAATCATGGCACGCGTCAAACGCGGCGTCACATCCCATGCCAAGCACAAGAAAGTGCTCAAGGCCGCCAAGAGCTATTACGGCCGGCGCAAGAACACGATCCGCATCGCCAAACAGGCGGTGGAGAAGGCGAACCAATACGCCTATCGCGACCGCAAGCGGCGAAAGCGCACCTTCCGCGCTTTGTGGATCCAGCGATTGAACGCCGCGGTGCGGCCGTTCGGGCTCAATTACAGCCGCTTCATCGCCGGCCTCGCCAAGGCCGGCATCACGGTCGACCGCAAAGTGCTTTCCGATCTCGCGATCACCGAGCCGGTGGCGTTCGAGGCCATTGTCGGCCAGGCCAAATCGGCGCTTGCGGCGTGAGCGTGCCATGATCGATGGCGCTTATGTGCAGCGCATGGCGCGCTACAATCGCTGGCAGAATGAAAACCTGTACGGCGTCGCCGACAGTCTGTCGGCGGAAGAACGCAGCCGCGAACGCGGCGCCTGGTTCGGCTCGATCCACAAGACGCTGAGCCATATCTTGTGGGGCGACCGCAGCTGGATGGGCCGCTTCACCGATCTGCCGCGGCCGGACGTCGGCATTCCCGGCTCGGTCACGCTTTATCCGGACTGGGCAAATCTGAAGTCCGAGCGCGCGGCCTTCGACGGCAAAATCGTCGCGTGGGCCGACACCGTCGACGACGACTGGCTCGCCGCCGATCAGACCTATTATTCCGGCGCGACAAAACGCGAATGGACGCGGCCGCGCTGGGTTCTGGTCACCCATATGTTCAATCACCAGACCCATCACCGCGGCCAGGTTCATTGCATGCTGACGCAGGCCGGCGGGAAACCCTCCGACACCGATCTGCCGTTCATGCCGGATTGACCGGAAAGCACGCCGAGCGATGACCGACTTTGCGCAAGTTGAAAACGAAATCCTCGCCGAGATTGCCGGCGCCGGCGACGAAGCCGCGCTTGAGGCGGTGCGCGTTGCGGCCCTGGGCAAGAACGGCTCGGTCACGGCGCTCCTCAAGACGCTCGGTACGCTGTCTCCGGACGAGCGCAAAAGCCAGGGGCCGCTGATCAACGGGCTCAAGGATCGCGTCAACGCGGCGCTGGCCGCTCGCCGCGACGCGCTCAAAGCCGCGGCGCTCACCGCGCGGCTCAACACCGAGAGCGTCGACGTCACGCTGCCGGTGCGTGAGGCGCCGACCGAGATCGGCCGCGTCCACCCGATCACCCAGGTGATCGACGAATTGACGGCGATCTTCGCCGATATGGGTTTTGCGGTCGCCGAAGGTCCCGACATCGAGACCGACGATTACAACTTCACAAAACTCAATTTCCCGGAAGACCATCCGGCGCGGCTGATGCACGACACGTTCTTCTTTCCTCCGAAGCCGGACGGCACGCGGCTTCTCCTGCGCACCCACACTTCGCCGGTGCAGGTGCGCACCATGCTGACGCAAAAGCCGCCGATCCGCGTCATCATTCCCGGCCGTACCTATCGCAACGATTCCGACCAGACCCACACCCCGATGTTCCATCAGGTCGAGGGCCTGGTCATCGACAAGGGCTCGCATCTCGGCCATCTGAAGTGGATTTTGGAAGAATTTTTCAAAGCCTTTTTCGAGGTCGATCGCGTCGGCATGCGTTTTCGGCCGTCGTTCTTCCCCTTTACCGAGCCGTCACTCGAAGTCGACATCCAGTGCCGCCGCGACAAGGGCGAGATCCGCTTCGGCGAGGGTAACGACTGGATGGAGATTCTCGGCTGCGGCATGGTGCATCCGAACGTGCTGAAGAATTGCGGGCTCGATCCCGACGAGTATCAGGGCTTTGCCTGGGGCATGGGCATCGACCGCATCGCCATGCTCAAATACGGCATGCCGGATTTGCGCGCCTTCTTCGAGGCCGACGTCCGCTGGCTCAACCATTACGGCTTCCGCCCGCTGGATTTCCCGACGCTCGCGGGAGGACTGAGCCCGTGATGCCATGATGAAATTCACTTTCGGCTGGCTCAAAGAGCATCTCGACACCGATCACACGCTCGGCGAGATCGCCGACAAGCTCACCATGATCGGGCTCGAAGTCGAGCGTATCGAGGACAAGGCGAAACTGTTTGCGCCATTCGTGATCGCGCGCGTCACTGAAGCCAAGCAGCATCCGAACGCGGATCGCCTGCGCGTGTGCATGGTCGATACCGGCGAGGGCGCGCCGATCCAGGTCGTGTGCGGCGCGCCGAATGCGCGCGCCGGGATGAAAGGTGTGTTCGCGCCGGTTGGCGCCTTCATTCCCGGCAAGAACATTACGCTCGGCATCGGCAAGATCCGCGACGTCGAAAGCCGCGGCATGCTGGTGTCGGAAGCCGAGCTGCAAATCTCCGACGACCATGACGGCATCATCGAGCTGCCGGACGATGCGCCGGTCGGCGAGAGTTTTGCGAAATTCTCCGGCCTCGACGATCCGGTGATCGAGCTCAACCTGACGCCGAACCGCGCCGACGCCACCGGCGTGCACGGCGTCGCCCGCGATCTTGCCGCAGCCGACATGGGTAAGTTCAAGGATCCCACCATCAAGCCGGTCAACGGGGAGTTTCCGTGCCCGGTGCGGGTCACGCTCGACTTTGGCGGAACGCCGTTGCCCTGCCCGGCGTTCGGCTTGCGCCTCGTGCGCGGCGTCAAAAACGGCCCGTCGCCGGACTGGCTGCAAAAGCGGCTGACCGCGATCGGACTGCGCCCGATCAATGCGCTGGTCGATATCACCAATTTCATCACCTATGACCGCGGCCGGCCGCTGCACGTGTTCGACGCCGCCAAAGTCCACGGCAATCTCACGGTGCGCCGCGCGCGCCCCGGCGAAACGCTCCTTGCACTCGATGGCAAGACCTACACGCTCGACGATGCGGTTTGTGTGATCGCCGACGAGCACGGCGTGGAATCGCTGTCCGGCATCATGGGCGGCGAGGCGACCGGCTGCTCGGAGACAACCACCGACGTGCTGATCGAGTCGGCGCTGTGGGAGCCGATCAACATCGCGCAGACCGGCCGCAAGCTCGGCATCAATTCCGACGCCCGCTACCGTTTCGAGCGCGGCGTCGATCCGGCCTTCATGCTGCCGGGCCTTGAGCTTGCCACCCGCATGGTCGTGGAGCTTTGCGGCGGCACGCCATCGGCCGTCACCGTCGCCGGCAGTGTCGAAATCCCCGAGCGCGTCATCGATTTTCCGCTGTCCGAGCTCAAGCGGCTTGCCGGAGTTGCCTTCCCGGTCACCGATACGCGCCGCACCCTCGAACGGCTCGGCTTTTTTGTCGCCGGGCAGGGCGAGCGGGTGAAAGTCGCGGTGCCGTCGTGGCGGCCGGACGTGGAGGGCAAAGCCGATATCGTCGAGGAGGTGGTGCGGATTCTCGGCGTCGACCGCGTGCCGCCGACGCCGTTTCCGCGGAGCGAGGCGCAGCGCAAGCCGGTGCTCACCCCGATCCAGGTGCGCACCCGCAAAGCCAAGCGCGCGCTTGCCGCGCGCAATCTGGTCGAAGCCGTGACCTGGTCCTTTATCGCCAAAAAGCACGCCGAACTGTTCGGCGGCGGCAAGCCGGAATTGGCGCTCGCCAATCCGATCGCGGCGGACCTCTCCGACATGCGGCCGAGCCTCATTCCCGGCCTGGTCGCCGCCGCGCAGAAGAATGCTGACCGCGGCTTTCCCGACACCGGCCTGTTCGAAGTCGGCCAGATCTTTCGCGGCGATCAGCCGGCCGATCAGCTCATCGCGGCTGCGGGCGTGCGGCGCGCGATGGCAAAGCCCTCCGGCATCGGCCGTCATTGGAGTAAGCGCGACGGTGAAGTCGATGCATTCGACGCCAAAGCCGATGCGTTCACCGCGCTTACCGTGGCCGGCGCCCCGGCTGCCGCCTTGCAGGTGGTGCCGGGCGGTCCGGCCTGGTTTCATCCCGGCCGCTCGGGGACCATTCAGATCGGTCCGCAGAACGTGCTCGGCCATTTCGGCGAACTGCATCCAAGCGCGCTCGAAGCGCTCGACGCAGCGGGCCCGCTGGTTGCCTTCGAGGTTATCCTGGAGCGCATCCCCGAGCCCAAGGCGAAGCCGACGCGCGCCAAACCTGTGCTCGAACTGTCGCCGTTCCAGCCGGTCGAGCGCGATTTTGCCTTTGTGGTCGAAACCAATGTAAAGGCCGCCGATATCGTGCGTGCGGCACAATCCGCCGACCGCAAACTCATCACCGGCGTCACCGTGTTTGACGTCTACGAAGGCAAAGGCATCGCGCCGGGCAAGAAATCGATCGCCATCGCGGTGACCATCCAGCCGCGCGAGCGCACCATGACCGACGCCGAGATCGAGGCGCTGGCGGCAAAAATCGTCGGCGAGGTCAACAAGCGCACCGGCGGCGTGCTGCGGGAGTGAGTGGCATGATCGCGACCCTGCCGCTGAACAACGGAGAGGGTGTATGACTCGCGAGTTTTCCCTGTTTATCGGAACATTCACGACCCTGCTCGCGATCATAAACCCGTTCGAGGTTCTGCCGGTCTATCTCAAACTGTTGGAAGGCAAAGATGACAAAACCTATCGGCAGGTGGCGTGGCAATCATGCGTCTACGCGCTCCTGCTTTGCCTATTCTTCCTGATATTTGGCACGCTGCTCTTGCGCCTGTTCGGCGTGCCGTTGAGCATGGTGCGCATTGCCGGTGGCATCATTCTGATGAAGATCGGATTTGAGTTGTTTTCCTCGTCGCCATCGGGCGGCGGAATGATTCCGGCAAGTGTCGCGCCGGATGACAATATTGCCTTTGTGCCGCTGGCGATGCCGTTGATGTTCGGTCCCGGCGCAATCGCGACAATCCTCGGCATGACTGCGACCATCAAGCAGTCATCGGCGGAACTGACGTCATTCGTCGCCATCGTGGCCGCCATCCTGGCGACGATGCTGGTGACTTATTTGTGCCTGGCCTATGCCAGCAAGCTTTCGGCGAAATTAGGCCCGATGGGGATCGATGCCATTACCCGCATCGTCGGCTTCTTCGTTTCCGCCATAGGCGTCGCTCTGATCTTCGACGGCGTCATCGAAGTCTTGGAGACGCACGGCCTTACGATTTTGCACTGATCTGGATTTCTTGAAGGATTTGCCGCTCCGCGGTCGCCAGATAGGCCTGCTCCAGCCGCTGCGGCAGATCGGCCTCGCCGGTTCCAGCTTCCAGCACGATCGTTCCGCGCGCCAGCGCATAGACGCGGTCGGCGAGAGCGAGAGCTTTCTCGATCAATTGCTCGACCAGCAGCACTGCGGTTCCGGTTTCGCGCAGGCGCCGCACCACATCGAGCACGCGATCGACCAAGACCGGCGACAGGCCGGCGGAAGGCTCATCCAGCATGAGCAGTCGCGGGCGCCGTACCAGACCCTGCGCCACAGCCAAAATCTGCTGCTGGCCACCGGACAGCGCGGCGGCGCGTTCGTGGCGCTTGGCGGCGATTTCGGGGAACAGCCCGAGCGCCTCCTCGACGCGCGCCGCGCGCTCACCGCGGGGCAGGTCGTAGGCCGCCAGCAGCAGGTTATCGAACACCGAAAGCTGCGTGAACACGCGGTGCCCCTCGATGACATGCACAAGCCCTGCCTTGGCGCTATCGCGCGGACTCGTGCCGGCGAGATCGCGGCCGGCGAAACGCACGCTTCCCGACCATGGCAATAGCCCCGACACCGCGCGCAACAGCGTGGTCTTGCCGGCACCATTGGGGCCAAGCAGCGCCACCACCTCACCCGCGCCCACCGCCAAGTCGATGCCGCGCAGCACGCCGATCTTGCCGTAGCCGGTCGAAAGCCCGGCGACATCGAGCAGCGGTTCAGCCGCCGAGATAGGCATTGACCACCTCCCGATGCGAGCGGATTTCGGCCGGCGTCCCGGCCGCCAACATCTTGCCGAGATTGAGCACGGTGACATGGTGGCAGATGTCGAAGATCAGATCGGCATGATGCTCGACCAGAAGTACGCCGGTGCCGGCCCGCGCGATCGCCAGAATGAGCGCGCCAAGCCGCCTGATCTCTTCGGCCGAGAGTCCGGCCGCCGGCTCGTCGAGCAAGAGGAAAGCCGGGCGCAGCATCAGCGTGCGGGCGATCTCGGTGAAGCGCAGTTCGCTGTGCTGCAACCGGTCGGCGCGCACCGGGGCGAGGCGCTCCAGCCCGACCGCCGCCAAGGCCAGCATGGCGGTGTCGCGCAGCATGGCTTCATCGCGGCGATGGCGCGGCAGTGCCAACAATGACTCGACGAACGTGCCCTCGCCATCGATGGTGCCGCCGATCATGACGTTCTGTAGCACCGACGCGGATCCGACAATGCGCGGAGTTTGGAACGTTCGGGCGATCCGCATATGCGCGCGCCGGTGCCGCGCGAATAGCGGCAGGGTCGTGCCGTTGAGCCTGACCACACCGCGCTGCTGCGCGTAATAACCGGAGATGACGTTCAGCGTCGTGGTCTTGCCGCTGCCATTGGGGCCGATCAGTCCATGCACTTGACCCGAGCGGATCTCAAGGTCGAGGCCGTCGATCGCCTGCACCCCGCCGAAGCTCAGCGCTACCTGTTCGAGCGTCAGGGCGCCGGTGTCGGGCGGCACGCCAAGCAGCCGCTCGACGAGTTCGGGCCGCGGGATGATCGCGCGGTCGCTCTCGAGCGGGCGGCGGTTCTTGAAATCCAGGATCTCGGCGATGCCGCCGGGGATCGCGAGCACGATGACGAGCAGCAGCACCGCATAGAGAAACGTCGACCAGGCGACCAATGGCGCGGCGAATTCCGGCAGTACCGTCAAAAGAATCGTGCCGAGCAGCGGCCCAAGGATAGAACCGCGTCCGCCGATCAGGATGGCGATGAAGAACAGGATCGACAGATCGAGCGTGAATGCGTCCGGCGTGATGTAGGATTGCAATGTGGCGAACAGGCCCCCGGCAACCGCGGCAACTGCGCCGCTGAACAAAAATACCGTTCCCAATAAAGCGGGTTTTGAGATGCCGCTTGCTTCCGCCGCGACCTCGGCATCGCGGATCGCGGTGAGCGCGCGGCCGAAGCGGCTTGCCGCGACATTGCCCGTCATCCAGGTGCAGATCGCCGCTAGACCGAAGCAAAAATAATAAAAGCCCCATGGCGAGGCGAAGGGCTTTGGCAAGATCGGTCCGGCTACTCCCACTCCACCGCCGGTAACAGTCCCCCAGGCCAGCGCCACCTGGGTGACGATGGTGGCGAAGCCAAGCGTCGTGATGGCAAAGTAAAATGTGCGCAGCCGCAGCGCCGGCAGACCGACGATCAAGCCGAAAATGGCGCCGACCACGGCCGCTATCGCCAGCGCCAGATAAGGCGACAACGCCGGCGTCACATTGCCGGCCACCAGCACGCTCGTGGTGTAGGCGCCGAGCGTGAGCAGCGCCACCCAGCCGATCGCGATCTGGCCGGCAAAGCCGACGACCAAGTTGAGACCGGACACCAGCACCCAATAGACGCAGGCGCGGGTCGCGATCACGCCCCAATAGCCGCCGCCGAATAGTGGGAACAGAACGCCCACAAGAAACAACGCCAGGAAAGGCAGTGCCGCGCCGATCGTGCTTGCCGAGCCGAGCACACTGGCGCGGCTCGGACGCAACTGTGCGGCTTGCGTATCCATCACACGCGGCGCTGCAGCGCCCCGCCGGCGAGGCCCTCTGGGCGCGCCAAGAGGACGATGATGAACACCGTGAAGACCGCGATCGAGGCGAAGATGCCGCCGACCAGGAAGTTTGCGGCTTGTTGAAACAGCCCGAGCAACAGGCCGGCGACCACGGTGCCGCGATTGTTGCCCATCCCGCCCAACGCCACCGGGATGAATCCGTAGAAGGTCAGCATTGGCGCATTGCCAAAGAAGGCGAGCAGCATCTCGCCGCCGGCAAAGCCCGCGAGCGCGCCGATCACGCCGGCGAGCGCATAGCTCGCCATGCGCAGGTTGCGTTCCGGCAAGCCAAGCGCGCGCGCCGCATAATTGTCCTCGGAGATCGCCAGAAAGGCGCGACCGATGAGGGTGTGACGATAGAGCAGTTCCAGGCCGACGATGACGACCGCGCAGGCCAACATCGGCAGCCAGAACTGCTGATCGAATCCGCCGCGGGCGATGTCCAACAGCCGCGGAAACGGCTGCGCATCCGTGCCCCACTCGATCGCCGCGAACTGCTGCACCACCAGTGCCAGCGCCAGCGTGGAGAGCACATAGAGATGCTGGTCCAGGCTCCGCAACACCGGCCGCACGGCGACGATCTCGGTGACGATACCGAGAACGGCGCCGCCGGCCAGTGCAAGGAGAAAGCCAACCACCACCGGCATGCCCATGCGGGCGATGAACAGCGAACCCAATACGCCGCCCAGCATGCCGAGCGTGCCAGCGGTGAAGCTGAACACGCGCGAGGCGGAGAACATCACGTTATAGGCGATGCCGATCAGTGCGTAGATGCAGCCGATCGCCACCCCGGACAAGACGATGGATTCGACCATCGGCTCAAGCGGCGTAGCCGGGAGCCAGGTTGAACGCGCCGTCTTTTAGCGAATTGGCCTCGACCATCACCACTTCGTCGTCCGGGTAGCCGTTGTGCCGATCCGGGGTAAACGAAATATCGCCGTAGACGCCGGGGAATCCCTTGAGCTGATTGAGATAGCCGACGATCTTATCCGGCTCGGTGCCGCCGGCCTTAATCGCGTCCGCGATCATCCTGGGACCGTCATAGCCGAGCGCGATCCACCACAACAGTGTATCGCCCATGTCGACCTTGGCGCTCTTCAAGCGGTCGAGAAATGCGCTGGTACGATCCGGAAGCTTGCCGCCCGGGAGGTAGCAAACATTGCGGAAATTGTTCGGATAGACCTTGGCCCAGTATTCCGGCTTTTCCAGCAACGCCTTGGTCTGACCGGAGCCGAGCGTGGTCTGGCCGACGATCGGCACGTCCCATGCCATGTCGCCGCGCGTGTTGATGATGCGGGACAGGAAGCCGGCGTTCACACTCCAGGGCATGATCGCTTCCGCGCCGGCGGCCTGCATGCGCAACAACTCGGGCTTGAGGTCCGGATTGGCCGCGTCGACGTTGCCCTGATAGACCACCGTCGCGCCTCTAGCCTGGAGCATCGGCACATAGGCGTTGACGGAAGCGGTGCCATAACCGGTGGTATCGCTGATCACCGCGACCTTCTTGTGGTTGAGCACTTCCACCACATAGCGGTTCGCGGCGCCGCCGATCTGCTGGTTGGTGGGCGCGTTGCGGAAGCACATCGGATATTTCTGCGTGTCGGCCAGCGAGTCGACCCAGCAGGGATGGACCTCCGGCATGTTCGAGCGTGCGAGCAGTGGCACGACCGCGAGCGACTCGCCGGAATTGAGCGGGCCGAATACGACGCTGACCTTTTGGCCGTTCGAGAGCTCCGCCGCCGCATTGACGGCCTTGGTCGGGTCGCTTTGAGTGTCGCGGCTCACAATTTCTATCTGCCGGCCGTTGATGCCGCCGGCCGCATTGATCTCCGCCACCGCCAATTGGAGTCCGCGCGTGATGCCGACCCCGGTGGACGACGACGGACCGGTGAGAGCGGGCAGATAGCCGATCAGGATCGGATCATTCGCGGCGATCGCGGGCTTGGCCAAGCCGCCTGCAACGACGGCGGCACCGGCGGACGCCAGCGCTTGACGACGAGTTCATCGATATTTTGGACATTTCGAATTCCTCCAAAGCTTGCGTTGATGCACTCCCAAAGTACGTAGAGTTTCTTGGAACTCTGCGGACTACTATAGTCTCGGCTTGACGGCCGGAAAAGCGGCATAACGGCCGCGGGGCGACGTCCCACCCGCGCGCGCAATCATCACGGAACAAGGATGCTGACGCCGGTGGTCCGCCGTGCCTGTAAATCTTCGTGCGCCCGCGCCGCCTCCGCCAGCGGGTAGCTGCGGCCTACGTCGATTTTCACAATTCCGGCAGCGACAGCGCCGAACAGCGCATCCGCGCGCGCCAATAGCTCGCCGCGGTCGCGGGTATGGGTCACGAAGGCCGGGCTTGTTACATAAAGCGAATTGAGCCGGTTGAGCTCGAATATGTCGAACGGGGCGATCGGTCCCGAGGCGGTGCCGAACGAGACCAAGAGGCCGCACGACGCCAAGCAGCGCAGCGACTTTTCGAAGGTATCCTTGCCGACCGAATCGAACACGGCGGCGACGCCCTTGCCTTGCGTCAAGTTGCGGACTGCGGCGACGAATTCTTCAGTGCGGTAAAGAATTGTCGCGTCGCAGCCGTGGGCGCGGGCAAGCTCGGCCTTCTCCTCGCTCCCAACCGTGCCGATGACGCGCGCGCCAAGATGCTTGGCCCATTGGCACAGAATAAGACCGACGCCGCCCGCCGCGGCATGAACCAGGATGGTGTCGCCGGCCTTCACGATGAAGGTCGTGAATATCAGGTAGTGGGCCGTGATCCCCTTGGTCAAAATCGCCGCCGCGAGTGAATCTGTAATTGTCGGCGGCACCGGCACCAGACGATCCGCCGGCATCAAGCGCAGATCGGCATAAGCGCCGATCGGCATCGAGGAATAGACCACCCGGTCGCCGGGCTTGATCGCGCGGACCTCGCTGCCGACCGTGTCGACGATGCCAGCGCCCTCGGTGCCGATGGGCGAGGGATAATGCGGCAGCGGGTAGCGGCCGCTGCGGTGCTGGATGTCGATGTAATTGAGTCCGATCGCGGTCTGTTTGATCAGGACTTCGCGCGGACCCGGCGGGCCGACGTCGTACTCTTCATAGCGCAGGACTGATGGCGGCCCCGGATTGGTGATGACGATCCGATTGCCACGCACGCCTGTACCCCCGCATGATCAGCCGATGCTATCGGCGTAGTCGCGGCGTTGCAACGCGCGCTTAGCGCTCCTCGCGCATGATGCTCGGCGTATCGCCAAAATATTGCGGCGACTGGCTCGGCGCCGAAGACTCGGCGTGGGCACGTTGCGGCTTGCGTTTCACCGCGGCGTCGCTGTCCGCCGGCGTAGCCTGTTTGAGCGAACCGAGCTGGCGCAATACCGCATCGGCGGCGCGCTCGCCGGATTCCCAAGCGCCGCCCACCGTGCCCCACAGCGTTTCGTGCGCGGCCTCGCCGGCATACCAGACGTTGTCGGTGATCGGCTCCAGCAATTGGCGGCGGGCGAACTGGCTGCCCGGCACCGCCGCGGACCAGGCGCCGAGCGTATAGGGATCGGCGTTCCAGCGCGTGGCGTGTTTGCGGCCGATCGCGTTCTTGATCTCCGCGCCGTAGAGGTTGGCGAGCCAGTTCGCAGCGAAGTCGATCATCGCGGCTTCGCCTTGCGCGGAGAGATCGCGGCCGAACGCGCCGGCAACATCGACTGTGCACAGCGCGGTGCCGGAGATATTGGCGAGCGCCGCTGCGGTATGGGTGTCGTTTGATTTTTCAAAGAACAGATCGTCGCTTTCAAGCCCAAGTGGGTTGCCGACAAGTTCGAGCGCGATGTGGTCGTAGCTGCCGAGCGACATCCGGCCGAAGGCGTCGATCTGATGGTGGCCGAGATCGGGCGTGAATCTGAGACCACCGGTGGCGACGACATTGGTCGGCACCGTGACGATCGCGGCGCGCGCATTGATCGTGCCCCTGCCAGTGTCGACCGTGAGGCCGCCCCTGGTGTCGATCATCTTCGCCGGTGTAGAGAGCTCGATCGAAAGGCCCTGCGCCAGCCCGGCGAGCAGCGCGCCAAAGCCCTGTTTGCAGAACGCCGCCGCGTTGCGGTCGGCCGCTTTGGCAAAATCGAACGACGAAACCTGCGCCAGGTCCTTGGCGCAATTATACGGACCGAGCACGAATTCGACGGTCGCGCGCCAGTCGCCGAGATCGGGCGGCACCACCTGCTCGGAGGGAATATCGGCCTTGCGCGCCGCGTCGTCGATGGCGCGCGTGGTGCGGACCTGGGCGGCGAAAAAATCCTCGAGCTCACCCTCCCGCGCGAAGCGCCGGCCGATGCGCACCTTCTGGCTCTGCGGCGCCGGATAGACGTCGATGCCGCGGCGCGGCGCGGTCTTGGTCAACGGATTGAGGTCGGCGAGGTAAATCCAGTGTGCGCCGCGATCGAACGGCACGCCAAAACTCTTGGTATCGGTGACGCAGCGGCCGCCGACATGATCGCTGGCCTCGACCACGACGTAACGGCGGCCGGCGGCGGCGAGCTTGCGCGCCGCTGCGATGCCAGCTGCGCCGGCGCCGACGATGGCGACCTCGACCGGCCCCGAAGACGGCGCGGTCGCGCCAAAAGCGGGACGCGCTGCAAGCGCCGCTGCGGCGGCGAGGAACGAACGTCGGCTCAAACGCGGCTTCACTTGCTGCATCGGTTGCGCGGGATGGTTTCCAATTGCTTGCGGCTGGTATTCCGTTCCGAACTTCGCGATACGCGCGGCCGGCGCAGATTGCACGAATGGCGCATGGCGGGCAAACGCATGCTTAAGACCGGGTCAACAGCGCGGGCCGGGCCGTGAACTAAATTGCAAGGGAATTGGCATAAAAGGCATGACATAAAATACGCACGATAAAAGACGCGGCGAAACCGCGCGCGGTGGCTGGGAGGCCCCGATGAGCAGGATGCTCGATAGCGTCGGGCGGGTGATAGCCCGCTACTTGCAGAAGCCGGTTCCCGGCTATGAGCCGTTCACGCCGAGCGATCCCGATGCTTTGCGTCAGTCGCTGCAGCCCGGCGACGTGCTTTTGGTCGAGGGCAATAACCGCATCGCCGGCGTCATCAAATACCTGACCCAATCGACGTGGTCGCATTCCGCGCTCTATGTCGGGCCGCTCGATGGCCGTGTGACCGCCGACGGTGAGACCCATGTGCTGATCGAAGCCAATGTCGGCGACGGCGTCGTCTCGGCGCCGCTGTCGAAATACACCAGGTTCCACACCCGCATCTGCCGGCCGGTCAAGCTGACCGAAGCGGATTGCGCCGTGGTCTGCGCCTACGCCGTCGAGCGTATCGGCTTTGCCTACGATCTGAAGAACATCATCGACCTGATGCGCTATCTGTTGCCGCTGCCGGTGCCGCGGCGCTTTAGGCGGCGCATCATGGCGCTCGGCTCGGGCGATCCGACGCGGCTGATCTGCTCGGCGTTGATCGCCGATGCATTTCGCACCGTGCGTTATCCGATTCTGCCCAAGATCAAGCTCGCGGGCAGCCGCCAGGCGCGCGAGGAAATTTTGGAGATCCGCCACTCCTCGCTGTATTGCCCGCGCGACTTCGACATCTCGCCGTATTTCAACGTGGTCAAACCGACCATCGCGCGCGGCTTCGACTATAAGGCGCTGTGCTGGGCCGACCAGTCGGGCGCACCCGATGCAGCGCAGATTCCGCTGGCGCCGGCGGATCGCGACAACGAAGTGCTGGCGGCCTGATCGTCCCTTGTGCTTGCCGGGCGCTGCCCTTACCTCTGCCGGCTGGTAGAGGCAATCATGCTCGACGACGCCGGCAAAGCAATCACCCAGATGTTCGCGCCGCCGCTGCGCGGGATGCTATGGAAATCGATCGGGCTTGCGCTCGCGCTCATCATCGCCGCCGGCATCGCGCTCGATCGGGTGCTGGTGCATTTCATCAGCGCCGGCAGCGCCTCGCTTGAGAGCACGCTCGGCCCAAACGCCCATGCGCCGGCAAGCGCGCTGGCGTGGCTGTTGTCCATTGCCGCCGGTCTCGGCATCGTCGTCGGCTGCGTGCTGTTGATGCCGGCGGTGACCGCGATTGTCGGCAGTTTCTTCGCCGATCAGATCGCCGATGAAGTCGAGCGCGAGCATTACCCGGCCGATCCGCCCGGCGAGGCGCTGCGGTTGTGGCTTGCGCTATGGGAAGGTTCCAAGACGGCGCTGCTCGCGGTCGCGATCTATCTGTGCGTCGCGCCGCTCCTGATCTTCGCCGGCTTCGGCGCCGTGATCTTCTTCCTCGCCACCGCCTACATCCTCGGCCGCGAATATTTCGAGCTTGCCGCCATGCGCTTCCGGCTGCCGGCCGAGGCCAAGGCGCTGCGCAGGCGCAACGCCGGAACCGTTTATGTCGGCGGCCTGTGCATTGCCGCCTTCGTCTCGATCCCGATCGTCAATCTGGCAACGCCGCTGTTTGCCATGGCGCTGATGGTGCATGTGCACAAGCGCCTCGGGGTGCAGAAGCTGATCGCGCGCGATAACACGACGACCGCGTGAGCCTCACATCTTGTCTTGTCGGCGAGTTTTGCGCTTACGCCGCGACGAACTTTTTCGCGAGCGCCGCCAGAACGTCGCGGGGATCGACGCGGTCGCGATAGTCAGGATCGGTGTGGGCGTAGATAATCGAGCCGTCGCGGTCAATCACGTAGGTCGCCGGGACCGGCAGCGCCCATTCGTCCGGCGTCCCATTGTGGGCAGGAATATCCCGGTCGAAACCCTGATAAGTGCGCTTAAGCTCTTCGGTGAATTCGTACACCAGGCCGAAGGCGCGTCCGACCTTCTGGCCTACGTCGCTCAAGACTTCGAAGGTGAGCGCGTTCTTCTCCGCGGTTGACAGAGTGTCGTCGGGCTTTTCGGGGCTGATCGCGACGAGCGAAGCCCCGGCGGCGGCGATCTGCGGAAGAATCTCCTGGTAGGCCTTCAGTTCGAGGTTGCAGTAGGGACACCAGCCGCCGCGGTAAAAGGTCACGATAACCGGGCCTTTTTTGAGCAGCGTGCCGACATCGAGGGTTATGCCTTTGGCGTTCTTCAGCACGATTGGCGGAGCGCGGTCGCCGGCCTTCAACATGGTTCGGGCGATATTGCCGCTGCGCAGCTGGTCGATGTGACGCTGCATGATCGCCTGGCGTTCGGGGGGAACGCGCTGGTTCGAGCCGGCGCGATACGCGGCGAGTTGCTCCTTCAAGGACATTGCTCGGTTCCTCCGTGTTGAAAGAAGGTAACGGCCGATCAGGCCGCTTGCAGCATTTGTTGCACTTTCGGCCACGGATCGGGCGCCAGGTTCTTAAACGGCGCCCAGTCGGCGTCCTGCATGCGATCGAAGATCGCGGACTTCACCGAGGGCCGCTCGCGCACGCGCGCCCACCAGTCGGCCACCGCGGCGTATTGCCGCCACATCGCGCCGAGCTTGAGAAGTTCGAGCCGCAGGATGTAGGGGATCACGGCGCAGTCGGCGTTGCTGAAGGCGTCGCCGGCGAGGTAGGGGCCGCGTTTGAGGTCGTCGGCCATCCACGAAATCATCTTCTGGTGCTGGCCGAGCGCATCAACCACGAATTCCGAATCGAGACCGTGCTCGATCACGCTGCGCTTGTACTCGGCCCGCCGCTTGAGCGGCGCTTTGTTGATCTCGGCGAGCCATTGCTCGCGCGGCATTTTGAGAAATCGCGGCCGGAACGCCGTGGCGAAAGTCATGATCGTGCAGGCATTGTGCATGTATTCGTCGATCAGCTTGTTGTAGAGGCGAGCCCGGTGGCGCGCGGCCGCCGACTTCGGCATCAACGGCGGATCGGGAAACGCATCGTCGATGTAATAGAGGATCAATGACAACTCCACGATCACATTGCCATCGTGCACCAGTGTCGGCACCACGCCATTCGGATTGAGCTTCATATAGGCTGGATCGTTCTGGTCGCCTTGCAGCGTGAGCAGATGCTCTTTGGCGTCCTGGCCTTTCTCCTTGAGCGCGATGCGCACCTTCTGGGCGCAGACCGAATTGACGTTGTGATAGAGCTCCAGCACGCTTTCCTCCCTAAATTTGCCTATGCGGCCATTTTTATGCGGCCAGCTTGGAACGGTCATGCGGCTGACCGAGATCGACCGGCGTTCCTTTCGGAATGATCATGGTCGGATTCACTTTGGCGATCGAATAATAGTTGATGACATAGTAGCGCGGCGTCACCGTGCCAGCGACGCCCGACACCTGATAGAGCTCACGCATATAGTTCGACAGGTTCGGAAAATCGGCGATACGCTGTCTGTTGCACTTGAAGATCGAGAAATAGGCGACGTCAAAGCGCACCAGCGTCGGAAACAGCCGCCAGTCGGCCTCGGTGATCTGGTGGCCGACCAGATAGCGCTGGCGTGACAGCCGCTGCTCCAGCCAGTCGAGCGTTGCGAACAGGCCGTCATAGGCCTCGTCATAGGCGGCCTGCGACTTGGCGAAGCCCGCGCGGTACACGCCGTTATTGACGTTGTGATAGACCCGCTCGTTGACCGCATCGATCTCGCCGCGCAAAGCCTGCGGGTAGAGGTCGGCGCGGTCGCCGGTGATGGCGTTGAACTCGGAATTGAGCATTCGGATGATCTCGGACGACTCGTTATTGACGATCTTCTTCGTCTTCTTGTCCCACAACGTTGGCACCGTGACCTTGCCGGTGTAAGCCGAATTGCTCGCGACATAGGCCTCGTAGAGATAGTGAAAGCCGTTGACCTTGTCGGGAATGCAATCCGGGTAACGTGGATCGGCCTCGAAGGTCCAGCCGTTTTGTTTGAGGCCTGGAATCGAGTAGGCGACCGAGATGAGCCCATCGAGCTTCTTGATGGCGCGATAGATCAGCGTGCGGTGCGCCCACGGGCAACCGTACGCGACATAGAGGTGGTAGCGGCCGGGCTCCGCCTTAAAGCCCGACGAGCCGTCCGCCGTGATACGGTCGCGGAAGATGCTGTCGGCCCGCTTGAACTGGCCGGTTTGAGCGGTTTCCTGCGGCAGTTCGCTGTCGGTCCATTTGCCGTCGATCAGAACGCCCATTCCGGTCCTCCGTCATGCTGCCGCCGGTAATAAGTAAGCTCGCGGAGCCGCGGTGCCAAGTCTGGACATTTTGTATCGCGCTTGCTCTTCTCGATTGCTCGCCAACCAGGAGCCGCCAAGGAATTCAAGATGAGCCTGCAACTCTACGATCTCGCCGGAGCGGAGCCAGAGCGCCGCTTCAGTCCTTATTGCTGGCGCATCAAAATGGCGCTGATGCACAAAGGCTTGCCGTTTGAAACCATCCCTTGGCGGTTTACCGACAAGGATAAGATTGCGTTTTCCGGGCAGGGATCCGTGCCGGTGCTGGTCGACGGCGATCATGTCGTTTCCGATTCCTGGTCGATCGCGACCTATATCGAGGACACTTATGCGGATCGTCCGTCGCTATTCGATGGCGAAGGCGGCCGCGCCGTGACCCGGTTCGTCAACGCCTGGGCGGACGGTGTTTTGGTCGGTTCGATTGCGCGGCTGACCGTCACCGACATTTTCGCGCACATCGCCGACAAGGACCGCGCCTATTTCCGCGAGTCGCGAGAGAAGCGCTTCGGCATGAAGCTGGAGGCAGTCACCGCCGATCGAGAAACGAACGTGCTTGAATTCCGCGAGACCCTCCAGCCCATTCGCACCGTTCTCGGAAAACAGCCTTACTTCGGCGGTGAGGCCCCGGCTTACGCCGATTATGCCGTGTTCGGCTGCTTCCAGTGGGCGCGGTGCATCAGCGCTTTCCCGCTGTTGCTGAAGGACGATCCAGTCTGGGCCTGGCGCGACCGGCTGCTCTCCGCGTTCGACGGCTTCGCGGGCAAGGCGTTGGGCTATCCGGTGTGACGGCAATCCCGTCCAGCCTGCCGTGATTCAGCGCCACACCTCGTCGGCGAGCGCAACGACCATCCGCAACTTCGCCCATTGCTCCTCTTCGGCGAGCACGTTGCCTTCTTCGGTTGAGGCAAAGCCGCATTGCGGCGACAGGCAAAGCTGATCGAGCGCAACAAACTTCGACGCTTCCTCGATGCGCCGTTTGACGTCGTCCTTTTTCTCCAGCGTGCCCGATTTTGTGGTGACAAGCCCAAGCACCACGATCTTGTTGCCCTTGGGCAAAAACCGCAGCGGCTCGAAACCGCCAGCGCGCGCTGAGTCATATTCGAGGAAGTAGCCGTCATAGTTCAATTTGCCGAGCATGGTTTCGGCGACCGGCTCGTAGCCGCCCTCGGAAATCCAGGTCGAGCGGAAATTGCCGCGGCAGACGTGCGTGGTGATCACCATGTCGGCGGGCTTGCCCTCGAGCGCCTGATTGACGACACGGCCGTAGTCGGCTTGCAGGCGGTCGGCATTCAAGCCGCGCTCGCGCGCTTTTTTCAGCTCGGCTGGCGAGCACAAATAGGCCCAGGCGGTGTCGTCGAATTGCAGATAGCGGCAGCCGGCGTCGTAGAAGCCGCGGATCGCCTGCCGATAGGTCTTGGCAAGATCGTCGAAGATGGCGTCGCGGTCGGCATAGTCCTTGGTCGCAATCGCGTCCGGCTCCAACCGGAAGTGCAGGGTGGCCGGGCTGGGGATGCACATTTTCGACACTGCGCTTGTGTGCGCCTTGAGAAACTTGAAGTGCTCCAGCATCGGATGGTTGGAAAAGCCGAGCTTGCCGGTGATGCGGGGCGTGCGCGGCCGCGTCTGCACGCCCTGGAACTGGATGCCGTGATCGAGCTCCCGGATTTCGACGCCATCGAGCATGCCGTAGAAGTCGAAATGCCACCACGAGCGGCGGAATTCGCCGTCGGTCGCGAGCTTCAGCCCGACCTCTTCCTGCTTCTTGATGATTTTCTCGATCTCGCGGTCCTCGACCTCCTTGAGTTGCGCCGCGGTGATGGCGCCCTTGTCCCGCTTGGCGCGCGCCTCCTTCAACGGCGCGGTGCGCAAAAGGCTGCCGACCACGTCGGCACGGAACGGCGGTTTGTTGCGCATCATTGCGGCGGTCCTCCTGAAATTCGTTGGCGAGAACCAAGCCGGGACGGCGGTGTTCGTCAACTGCAAAACCGTGCCGTCGCGGCTGAAGATGGGCCGCGTCCCATGACGCAAATTCTCGGTACCTCACACCTCGATGGTGACTTTGCCGTCGACCACCAGCGCCGGATAGGTCTTGATCGGCACCAAGCAGGGTGGCGACACCACTTCGCCGGTGCGGATATTGAATTGGCCGTTGTGGAAATTGCATTCCACCACGTCGTCCTCGATATAGCCTTCCGACAGCGAGCCCGGCCCGTGAGTGCACAGGTCGTCGGTGACATGGAATTGGCCGCCGACATTGAACACCGCGAGCGCCAGGTCCGCGATCTCGACCTTGAGCGCGGTGCCGGGCGCGACATCGCCAGCATTGCACAGTTCGAGGCGTTTTGCGACGGCGGCGGCGGACATGAGCTACTCTCAATAGGCGCAAACGGAGCGTTTTATACAAGACCGCGGCGATAATGAAATATCCCGCGCGCTCCGTTATAGTAAGTCTGGCGCAAGGCGAGTGGCAGGAAGGCGACATGGACAGCGAATCGGCCCGGATGAGTTCGGCGGCGGAGGCAAGATTCCGCATCGACGCGCCTAATTCGCAACCGCGCGCCGTCAAAGTGATTGCGCTCGACACGCGAAGCGAGCGCATTGTCAAGGAGCTGGCTGCCGCGCCATGGCAACGCGCGACGTTTCTCACGGCGTCGGCGTTTTCCGGCGCGCCGCGTAGGGGCGAGCCCTTTTCGATGGGTGGCTGGCTCAACGATCTTGCCGGCCGCACCAAGGATCTGATTGCCGAGGTCGACAGCGCCGATCTCGTGGTGATGGTGGCGAGCGCCGGCGAGAACGCCGCGGCGGCCGCCATTATCGGCGAGGCCTGCAACGTCAAGCATGTAATGACAACGGCGCTGATCCTGGGCAGCGCCTCGACCAGTGACGAGACGCTGTCAAAAATGCTCAGCGCTTTGCGGCCGCATGTGATGATGCTCGTGATTTCGAGCGCCGACGAATATATCAAGGACATGCTCACGGCGTTGCGCGCCTGAGCATGCACATGCAGCAGCGATGAAATTTACCGGAGAGTTGACGGTCAAGGCGCCGCGCGCCGAAGTCTACCAGGCGGTGCGCGACGCGCGGTTTTTCGCCTCCTGCGTCGACGGCGTCAGCGCGCTGACCGAGACCGCGCCGGATCACTATGCGGCGGTATTCGAAACCAAAGTCGCCTACATGACATTCCGGTTCAAGGTCGCGGTCGAAGTCGTGCGCGCCGAGCCGCCCGGCGAGATCGAGGCCAAGGTCGAAGGTTCTCCGCTCGGTATCGTCGGCCGGCTGTCGGCGACGGCGCTGACCAGGCTCAGCGAAACCGGCGACGGCACCAAGATCGACTATGAAGTCGAGGCCGCTTTGACCGGCAAGCTCGGCAGTCTCGGCCAGCCGGTGCTGCGCGCCAAGGCCAAGGACATGGAACGGCAATTTGCCGCGAAACTCGCCGCGGCCTTTGCGGCGCCGTGACGGATACCGCTGGCGCGGATGCCGGGCTACATTCGCTCTCATGACCTCCGACCCCATCAGCATCGACATCGATGTGCTGGTCATCGGCTCCGGCGCCGCCGGCATGTATGCCGCGATCGAGGCGGCGCGCGGCGGTGCCAAAGTGCTCCTTGCCGACCGCAGCCTGATCGGGCGCGGCGGCGCCACCGTGATGGCGCAGATGACGGTGGCGGCGGCGCTCGGCGAAGAAGTGCCGGACGATCCGCGCCACCATTATGACGACACCATCGCCGCCGGCCGTGGCCTGTGCGACGAAAAGCTGGCGCAGCTCTTGTGCGAGGACGCGCCGGCCTGCATCCGCGAGCTCGACGCCTGGGGCGTCGGCTGGGCGCGCAAAGATGGCCACATCACCGCGACCACGGCGCCTGGCCACGATAGGCCGCGCTGCGTCTATGTCGATTTCATCAATACCGGACCCGCGGTGTCGAAGACGTTGCGCGCGCAAATGGCGCGCAATCAGCACATCAAAAAGATCGGCGACCTTTGCATCGTCGATCTGGTCACGCGCGGCGGCGAAGTGACCGGCGCCGTCGGCTACCACGTCGGCTCCGGCGCGCCCGTCGTGATCGCGGCCAAGGCCGTGGTGCTGGCGACCGGCGGGCTGACGCGGCTTTACCGGCGCAACAGCGCCTCGGCCAACATGGGCGGCGACGGCTACGCGCTCGCGCTGCGCGCCGGCGCCACGCTGATCGACATGGAATTCGTGCAATTCTTTCCGATCGGGCATCTGGCGCCGCGGCTTGTCGGCATGGATCCGATCATGTGGGATCCGTTCCGCTACAAGCTCGGCGGCAGACTGCTCAACGGCGCCATGGAAGAGTTCACCTCGAAATACGGCTCCGACGAGGACGGCAAATATGTGCTGGCGCGCGATCTCGCGACTTACGCCATCGTCAAGGAAGTCGAAGCCGGCCGCGGCTCGCCACATGGCGGCGCGTACCTCTCCTTCGAGCATTGCAGCGCGGCGGCGTTGCGCGAGGCGTTCGGCCCGGTGATCGATCGGCTGGCGGCAAACGGCATCGACCTCACCCGCGGGCCGGTCGAGGTGGCGCCAATCGCGCATTATCACATGGGTGGCGTGGTCGCCGAGGCGACGACTTTGGGCACGACAGTGCCCGGATTATACGTCGCCGGTGAAGTGGTTGGCGGTCCAAACGGCGCCAATCGCCTTTCGGGTAATGCCATCACCGAAGCCCTGGTGTTCGGCCGCCGCGCCGGCAAAAGCGCGGCCGCGCGCGTCAGGCAAACGGCGCGCCGGGAGCTTCGCCCACAGGATAACCGCGCCGCGCTCGATCTCCTGCGTGCCGACACGGCTGACGGTGGCCCCAATACCGCAGCGATGATCGCGCGCCTGCAGGCGATCATGGCCGACGATGTCGGCCCCCTCCGCGCCGGCACGAAACTCACCCGCGCGCTCGCCGGAATTGCGGCGCTCGCCGCCGCGCTTGGCGGCAGGCCGCCGGGGTGCGCTGCCGCATTCGACATGCAGCGGCTCGAATGGTTTGATCTGCGCAATATGCTTACCGTGGCTCATGCGGTTGCGCAGTCCGCGCTCAACCGGACGGAAAGCCGCGGCGCGCATCAGCGCGAGGATTTTCCAGAAACCGCGCCGCGCTGGCGGACGCATCAGCGCGTGCGGCTTGCCGGCAACGAACTAAGAATCTCCGGTGCGCCGGCGGAGGCACTCGCCTCATGAGTTCCGTGGCCACGCTGAAAATCCGGCGCGGCGGCGTGCGCGACGCCGGCCACTTCGAAAGCTACGAGGTGCCCTTCGAACCGGGCCAGTCGGTGCTCGACGGTCTGCGCTGGCTGCGCGTCAACAAAGATCCGACGCTGGCGGTGCGATTTTCCTGTATCAACGCCAATGCCTGCAAGGAATGCATGATCCAACTCGACGGCGAGACCGTCTACGCTTGCACCGCCCGGCTTGAGCCGCGCGAAATGACACTGACGCCGCTGCCCAACAAGAAACTGGTGCGCGATCTGGTGACGGAAATCGCGCCGCCCTCGGAGCGGCTTTTGGAAAACAACGGGAGGTCGACATGAGAAAATATTTTGTTTTGGCGTTTTTAGTGCTCGCGGCGAGTTTCGCCGGCGCCGCGGCGCAGACCGCCGCCGCGCAAACCTGGCCGGACCGGCCGGTGAAGATGATCGTCGGCTTCGCGCCCGGCGGCCCGACCGATCTGTTCGCCCGCCTGATCGCGCAAAAGCTCAGCGAACAGACCGGCAAGAATTTCTACGTCGAGAACGTTCCCGGCGCCGGCGGCAATGTCGGCGCAGTCAAGGCGGCGCAGTCGGCGCCGGACGGCTACACCTTTTTGGTGACCGGCGGCAATCTCACCAACAACCCGTATCTGTTCGCTAACGCGGGCTTCGATCCGCTGAAGGATTTCGACGCCGTCACGCTCGGCTCCTTGACGCCGGTGGTGCTCGGGGTCAATCCGTCGGTACCGGTGCAGTCGGTCAAGGATCTGGTCGCCTGGATTCGCGCCAATCCTGGTAAGGAAAGCTACGCCTCGCCAGGTACCGGCACCCCGCCGCAACTCACCGGCGCGCTGTTTGCGCATACGCTGAACCTCGACCTCGTCCATGTGCCGTTTGGCGGCGGCGGCCCGGCCGTCGAAGCGACCGTCGCCGGCCATACCCCGATCTCGTTCGGCTCGTTGCCGCCGGCGCTGCCTTTGATCAAATCGGGCGGCCTGCACGCGCTGGCGGTCACCGGCAAGGAGCGCTCGCCGAACTTGCCCGACGTCCCCACCATGGCTGAGGCGGGGTTCCCCGAAGTGGAGGGTTCGACCTGGACTGCCGTGGTGGCGCCGGCGGGCACGCCTAAGGACATCGTTACGACGCTCAATCGCCTGATTGTCGCCGGTCTTGCCGCGCCCGACGTCAAGGACAAACTGTCAGCGATGGCCTATGTGCCGATCGGCTCTTCGCCGCAAGAGTGCACCGCGTTCTTCAAGGCTGAAATGGCGAAGTGGTCCAAGGTCATCCAGGACGCCGGACTCAAGGCGGAGTGAATGAATTTCCTCCCCGTTTACGGGGAGGTCGCGCGCCAAACGAAGCGGGTCGGGGTAAGCGTGCAACGCTTGCGCTTTGCCGAGCCACGAAAAAAGGCAGCGTGCGCCAGCGCAGCACGCAATTCATTGCGCCGAAAGCGGAATTTCTAAGCTCGATTTTTGGGCTTGTTGCACCGCATTATAAGCAAAATGAAGGCAACTAATAAATTCCGCGTAACCGTATGATCGCCAATAACAATGTTGTGAAACCTTGGTGACGGCCCGACTGTTGTGCAGTGCGAAGTCGTACGTAGGTTAGCCAGGCGGGCGGCTTGCAATGGAGAGACCAAAATGAACTCGCTCAATACCAAAATGCTGTTGTCTGCTGTTGGCATCGTCGCGCTGCTCACCAGCCCGGCATTTGCCAAGACGGCGCGTCACGCCACGCCTGACAGTCAATTGTCGTCTTCGCAGACGATCCCCGGCTACGATGCGGACGGCAGCGTGGTTCCGATTCCGAACCCCGACCAGCGTTGATGATCGCGTCGTCTTGAAGCACGAGTCAGTGCTGTAACAGTGTTGCTTGCTTGAACGGTAGGGCCGCCCCGATGGGCGGCCCTATCCGTTATTGCCGTCATCTCTTCTTCAGCAGCGCATCGCGTTGCTTGGTCAGCCGTTCAAGCTCTGCCTGCTGCTCCGCGATACGGTCGGCGTTGCGGTCTTCATCCTCGGCCCCTGAGAACGCAGCGGCCTGTTCGATGAGCTGGCGGATATTGTCGCGCGTAAGGGCGATGCGGTCTTCGAGTTCATCGAGCGAAAGCGAACTGCCGTTACTCATCGTGTTTTCCTTGGATCAAGCGCGCGATACCGCCAGGCGCGATACGACGAGAAGATGACATACCTGCGGCGATGGAAATAGAGGGAACGGCGGATTGGCCTCGTCAAGCCCGCGAAGGCGGAGTTGACGCGCGGGTATTGTGCAAACGATTGAACCTAATTCCCGGCCATCGCCTCGCTAGTCTCGGAATAGTGCGAATAGAACAGCGCCACCCGCTCGCGCCACATGGTCACAAAATCGCCCGAGGTCAGCTTATCGACCGATTTCCAAATCTTTTTGATAGCCGGAAGCGTGTTCGCCCAAATGGCCCGCTTGCACCACTTTTCGCCTTTCTTCCTGCCTTCATCGGTCGCGCACATCGATTTCCAGGCGATGCGCTCGGGATGACTGACATGCTCCTCCGCGCCCTGCGTTCCTTGTTGATGGATCAGGTAGAGATCGCTCAACGTCGGCTTCTTGTGCGTGTTCAATTCAAAGAGGATCGCCGCCGTGGTGAATTTGTAAGCCGCCGCGATCGCGTTGTCGCGCGCACTGATGATGTCGCCGGAGCCATATTTGTCGAACTCGTAATGGCTGAGCTGGAACAGCCCGATATAAGATCCGGTGCGTTGACTGGGATCGAAATCGGATTCGATTCTGGCGACGCTTACCATGAAGGTGGGATCGAGACCGAACGCCTCGGAGGCCTGCTTGATCTCCTCAATCGGCGTTCCGATCGGGCTGTCTCTGAATGCAGCCAAAGCCGTGTCCGCTGGCTTTATGTCCGGCGGAACTTCCGAATAGGCGTAATAAGCGAGATAGGAGAGATCCGGCTTTGGCGTCGGCTCGAACGGACGGCCGGTGCGGTAGAAACGATCCTGCTCCAAATCCGCTATTTGATGTTCCGCAAGATCGACGGCGGCCTTCTCGCCGCCCGATCTCCACGGCTGGACAAACGGCTCACGCTGTAAAAATGGAAACGGCGCTGCGATTGCAGCGACGACGCAGGCGCACAGCAGGATTTTCATTCCCGTCGCCCCCAACCGTTGCCGCGGTTCCCGCAGCAAGACTAGGCGACAATCGCAGGGCCTTACAATAACGTTTCGCTCGATATGGTGACTGAGCGCCCCAGCACACTAGGAAGCGCCTGTTCCCGCTGTCATAATCCTTAATTAGCGGACCCGTTACGCCGAATTTGCTGCGTGGAACTTCGCCGGGAGGTCGTCATGGCACAAGCCCAAGCCAAAGGAACCCAAGTTAAAGAAACCCAACGCGCGGCGCGCGATTGGCCATTTAAGGTCAAGCCGCTGCATCCGGTTCTCGGCTGCGAGATCTCTGGCATTACGCTTGCGCAAGCGGTGTCGCCAGAACTGTTCGCCAAGGTCTACGAAGCTTTTCTCGATTATCAGCTCATTCTGTTCGACGATGTCGATCTGCCGCCGGCGACGCAGGTTGCCTTCGCGCGCAATTTCGGCGAGGTGCAGGTCCACGTGCTCAGCCAGATTTACGGCTACAAAGCGCATCCGGAAATCTACATGCTGTCCAATCTCGACCAGGACGGCAATCCGAGCGGCAAGCATCCGGACAAGGGGACGCTGTATTGGCACACCGACGGTTCCTGGCGCGAGCGCACCGGTCAGGCGACCATGATGTATTCGGAAATCGTGCCGGAGAGCGGCGGCGAAACCGAGTTTGCCGACATGTATTCGGCCTATGAATTATTGCCCGCCGCGATGAAGGCCAGCATCGAAGGCCGCCGCGCCGTCCACAATCTCGACTTTTCGCGGACCCGCCGCCACGGCGAGGATCTGTTGACCGCCAAACAAAAGACCGAGGTGCCGCCGATCGCGCATCCAATCGTGCGCACCCATCCCGAGACCGGACGCAAGGCGATCTTCCTCGGCGATCATGCCGAATCGATCGAGGGCATGGATTACGAGGAAGGCCGCGCGCTGATCGAGGCGCTCAACGAAATGATCACTCCGCGGGCGCGCGTCTATTCGCATCGCTGGACGCCGCGCCAGTGCATCGTGTGGGACAACCGCTGCACGCTGCACCGCGCCACCGGCTTCGACGAGGCACATCTCAAGCGCGTGATGCGCCGCTGCACGATCAACGGCGACCGGCCGTTCTGAAGACCGCGTGGGAGCGCCAGGCGAATTGACAGGCCGCGCGATAACGGCGCAAGAACGGGCTAAATAGTCCCACCGGAACACTCCATGATCACAGAACGAAAGCCGGTTGCTTACGGCGACCTGCGCGGCTGGATAAAGGCGCTCGACGCCGCCGGTGAATTGCAGCGCATCGACGCCGAAGTCGATTGGAATATCGAGCTCGGCACCGTGGCGCGGCTGGCGCAAGGCGCCGGCACCGGCCCGGCGCTGATCTTCAACAATATCCGCGATTACGGCGCCAACGCCCGCTGCCGTCAGGTCATGACCGGAAGCCTCGCCAGCTATCGGCGGCTTGCGATGCTGCTCGGACTGCCGCCCGACACGCATCCGCGCGAACTGGTCAAGCTCGGCCGCACCGTGCTCTCGGGCGGCATCGCGCCGAAAATCGTCAAGACCGGCCCGGTCAAGGAGAACGTGATCAAGGGCGACGACGTCGATCTCAACGAGTTCCCGGTACCGCAATGGAACCGCATCGATGGCGGCCGTTACATTCTGACTTACGGCGGCGTCGTCACCAAGGATCCCGACACCGGCGTGATGAATGTCGGCGTCTATCGCGGCATGGTCGCGGGCAAGAATCGCATTCCGATCCTGATGTGGCGGGCGCAGCATATCGGTCATCACGTCACCGCCTGGCAGCAGAAGGGTTTTAAGGAAATGCCGATCGCGGTCGCGATCGGCTGGGAGCCGTCGCTCGACTTCGTCGGCGGTTCACCGGTGCCGAAGGGCCTGTGCGAATACGACGTGGTCGGCGCCATCCGCGGGGCGCCGGTCGAATTGGTCAAATGCGAAACCGTCGACCTGCACGTGCCGGCAACCGCCGAAATCGTCATCGAAGGCTATCTCGGACTCGATCCGGACTCCTACGTGATGGAAGGCCCGTTCGCCGAGTTCACCGGTTATGTCACCGGCGACCGCTCGCCGAAGCCGGCGATCCGCGTCACCGCCATCACGCACCGCACCGATCCGATCCTGCGCGGCACGATCGAAGGTTCGATGCCGGGCAGTTATTCGGAGAACGGGGTGAGCTCCTCGATCATGCGTGCCGCGACCGCCTGGAACGTGCTCGATCGCGCCGGCGTGCCCGGCGTCACGGATGTGTGGTGCCCGCCGGTGCAGGCCGGGATCAATACCGTGGTGCAGATCAAGCAAAGCTATCGCAACCAGGCCAAGCAGGTCGCCAACGCGCTGTGGGGCAGTTCGGCGGCGCATGTGCGCTACAAGCACGTCACCGTGGTCGACGACGATATCGACATTCACGATTATGCCGCGGTCGATTGGGCGATCGCGTTGCGCGTCAATGCCGGCGAGAACGATATCGTCATCATGCCATCGACCTTCGGCTCGGGGCTCGATCCGTCGGTGCGGCGGCGCGACCGCAATGTCGAGCAGTTCGGTACCGGCAAGTGGAACCGCATGCTGATCGACGCCACCATCAATCTCGACTACGACCCCGATCCCGATCTCGGCGGCGCGCTTTTTCCACCGACGGTGCGACCGGCGCCCGACGACATCGCCAAGGCTAAAGCGCGCTGGAGCGAATTCGGGCTGGATAAGCCGAAGCGAAAGTGACGGCCGCGAAATTACGGCACCGGCAGGATCGGCCGGCCTTCCGCCACCTGCATGTCGAAGGCCGCGAGCAGCACCGCGGTGCCGGCGTAATTACCCATCAGCAGCACAAGATCGACGAGCTTGCCGGGCTCGAACAGCGCTTTCAGCCGGGCAAAGGCCGCGGGGGCGACCTTATGATTGCGGAAAAGCTGCCGGCCGAATTCGATGACCGCAGCATCCGTTTCGCTCAGACTGTCAGTACTCTTGCGGTATTTGATGACGTCGATCACGATCGCCGGCACGCCCACTTTCAAGGCCTCGGGCTCGTGCGCAGCCCATTCGAATTGGCTGTCCATTTCGCGCGCCACCGTGAGGATCGCGACCTCGCGCACTTTGGGATCGAAGCCGGCGTCGAAGCGCAGGTAGTGATTGATCGTGTTGTGCGCCTCGACGGTCTTGGTGCTGTAGAGATGAATGCCCGCCGGCCCGCGCAATCCGACGATGGTTTTTCCCGGCGTATTGGCGCGGTCGTAAGCGCGCTTGCCGGTCTCGTCCAAATCTTCGTGCTTCGGCAGCGGCAGGCGGAAACCGGATTGCGAATCGATGTCAGACGGCATTTCACGTCCCTTCATTTTCTATATCTTGCGCCGCGAGCTTAGCCCGCTAGGCTCAACCCCGGAATGACGAAAATGGGAGCCGGAATGTTTGAAAACTTCACCCGCACCGAGATCAAAACCTCGGGCGCGCGCATCGTGACCGTACACGGCGGCAACGGGCCGCCGCTGTTGCTGCTGCACGGCAATCCGTTCAGCCATCTGTCATGGCAAAAATTCGCGCCGCGGCTGGCGCAGGATTTCACCGTCGTTGCCACCGATCTGCGCGGCTATGGCGATTCCGAGAAACCACCTGGCGGCGACGATCATTCCGGCTATTCGTTCCGCGCTATGGCGCAGGACCAGTTCGAGGTGATGAAAGCGCTCGGCTATGATCGCTTCTATGTCGCCGGCCACGATCGCGGCGGGCGGGTAGTGCATCGCATGTGCCTCGATCATCCGGAGAAAGTCACCCGCGCGGCCATCCTCGACATCATCCCGCAGCATCATCTCTTGAATAACGTCACGCGCGCCTGGGGCACGTTCTCGTGGCACTGGTTCTTCATGATCCAGCCCTACGATTTCCCCGAGCATTTGATGAGCGCGGACCCGGATTTTTTCATCGAGAAGAAACTCGCCAAGACCAAACAAGGTTTGAGCTTCTTCGATCCCCGCGCGCTCGCCGAATACAAGCGCTACATGCGTAATCCGGAAACGGTGCATGCGATGTGCGAGGATTATCGCGCCACGGCCGGCGTCGACCTCGACATGGACACCAAGGACTTCGAGGCCGGGCGCAAGATCGGCTGCCCGGTGCTGCTGTTATGGGGCGCGACCGGCGGTGTCGGCCGCAATACCAAGCCGGGTCCGGGCGAAATCTGGCAGCGCTACGCCGCCGATATCCGCGGCGCCAAGGCACTGCCGTGCGGCCATTACCTGTCCGAAGAGGCGCCGGAGGAGACGTATAAGGAATTACGCGAATTTTTTGTGCAGGGGGAACTGCGCTGAGTCCTTGATTTTGCGGCGCAACACGGCCGAACCCGCATCGGCATCCCGCACACCGGGTGTGGCCAAACATCGCGCAAGCAGAAACAGCTTTGCACTCTCGCGCCGGCGCACGACATCTGCTAGTTGGGGCCAGTTCTCCATGGTGTCCCGATTCCGAAAGTTCGCACCGTATTTTCGGCACACCTTTATGCGAACCTCGGAACTCAATAGGGCGCTGGAACGAGACTCTCGATGGATGCGCAAGCAGCCGGTCCGGAACGCGGTATGTTGAAGAGACTGCGCGGGACCGCGCACTTTTTCGACCGCAAGATCGGCTGGACCAGGATCGGCTTCGCGCTCAGCCTGACCATCATCATCGTCGCCGCGGTGGTGCTCTATCGCATCCTGCGCAACATCGACCCCGACGCACTGGTCGACGCACTCGAAGCAACCGATTGGCCGACACTGATCATTGCCGGATTGTTCGTCGCCGGCGGCTATCTGACGCTGACGCTTTACGATCTGTTTGCGCTGCGTGCGATCGGCCGCCCCGAAGTGCCGTATCGCATCGCGGCGCTGGCCGGGTTCACCAGCTATGCGATCGGCCACAATGTCGGCGCCAGCGTCTTCTCCGGCGGCGCGGTGCGCTACCGCATCTATTCGACCTGGGGCCTGTCGGTCATCGAGGTCACCAAGATCTGTTTTATCGCCGGCCTGACGTTCTGGCTCGGCAACGCCACCGTGCTCGGGCTTGGCATTCTCGATGCGCCGCAGGCGGCGCGCGCCCTGGATCAAATGCCGCTGTGGTGCAACCGCGTCCTTGCGCTGGCGATTCTCGGCATGCTCGGCGCTTATGTCGCCTGGGTCTGGGTCAAGCCGCGCGTCATCGGGCGGGAGGGCTGGCAGGTCACGCTGCCCGGCGGCGCCTCGACCCTGGTCCAGATCGGCATCGGCATTCTCGATCTGTCCTGCTGCGCCGCCGCCATGTACATGCTGGTTCCCGACGAGCCGAATCTCGGCTTCGTCACGGTCGCGGTGATTTTCGTCGCCGCGACGCTTCTCGGCTTTGCCAGCCACGCGCCCGGCGGACTTGGCGTGTTCGACGCCACCATGATGGTTGCGCTGTGGCAGTTCGACAAGGAAGACCTGTTGGCCGGGCTGCTGCTGTTCCGCCTGCTTTATTACATTATCCCCTTCGTGATCGCGCTCGCGATGCTGGGTATTCGCGAGCTCTTGCTCACGCGCGCCGCGCGTCGCATATCTCAGGCGACTGCGCCGCCGATGAGCACCATCAATGCGCACCTTCGGGAGAGATCGGACGCATCGTGACGCGGCGATGACTACGGTGCGGGAGATTCCATGAGTTTGGCCGACGATCGAGCGCCCCTTGCCGCAAGACTCTGGCGTGGCGGCCGGTTGGTGATCGTGGCGGCGGCGATCGTTTTCGCAACACTCGCGATCGCCGGTACGCTTCCCGTCGCCTATGCCTTTGCCGGTTTCGTGATCGTAGCGGCTGCCGCCATGCTCACGGCCCGCTCCAGCACCAAGGACAATCACCTAGCGCAGCCGGTCGCCATTTCCGAGCGCGGCGACGATCTGTTACGCGCTGTTATCGCGGGCCTGCCGGATCCGGTCGTCGCGCTGGACCGTACCGGTCGCGTGCTGGCGCTCAACGAGCGGGCGCGCGTGCTGGCGCCGGCGCTGCGGCAGGGCGAGCCAGTATCGTTCGCGCTGCGCATGCCCGAACTGATCGAGGCCATTGGCCGCGCGGCGACGGGCGAAGAACAGCGCGTCGTCTATTTCGAGCGCGTGCCGGTGGATCGCTGGTACGAGACCGTCGTCATGCCGGTCAAGCGCGAACCGGGCGCGGCGCTGCCCGACCTCGTGCTGATGACGTTTCACGATTTGACGCCATTGCGCCGGGTCGAGGAAATGCGCGCCGACTTCGTCGCCAATGCCAGCCACGAGTTGCGCACGCCGCTCGCGGCGCTGTTGGGCTTCATCGAGACTTTGCAAGGCTCGGCACGCGAGGATCCAAAGGCGCGCGAACGGTTCCTCGCCATCATGCAGGAGCAGGCGCGGCGCATGGCGCGTTTGATCGACGATCTGCTGTCGCTGTCGCGCATCGAGCTCAATGCCCATCGCCGCCCCGACACGCCGGTCGATCTGGTGCCGATCGTGCGGCAAGTCGTCGATGGACTAGAAACGCTGGCGCGCGATCGTGGCGTCACCGTCACGATCGACGCGGCGAGCGCGCTGCCGATCCTCGGCGATCACGACGAACTGGTCCGCATCTTCGAGAACCTGGTCGAGAACGCGCTCAAATACGGCGCCGCCGGCCGGCGCGTCGATATCAAGCTCGGGCTCGGCACATCGGCCGATGGCGAGCCTGAGGCCCTGGCCAGCGTGCGCGATTACGGGCCCGGCATCGCGCCCGAGCACTTGCCGCGGCTGACCGAGCGCTTCTATCGGGTCGACGTCACCGAAAGCCGCGCCCAAGGCGGCACCGGTCTCGGCCTGGCGCTGGTCAAGCACATCCTCAATCGCCACCGCGGCCGGTTGACGATCGACAGCGCGCCCGGCGAGGGCGCTACTTTCACCATCCACCTGCCCACCGCGGTTCCTGCGCATCAGCGATAAACTGCGGACTATTCAGTAGTTTGCGGTGTCATCTGATTGTCATGCAGGCCTCATAGAACGGTTGTGTGCCGAAACTACCCCTAGCCGCGCTGCGGGTCAGCCTCGATAGGTTTTTCCCATTGCAGCGCGTTTCTGCCAGTCAGCGACCAGAAACTCGAGCGCCCAAACAGGGACGTTAAGCCGACGTTGCTCGGAACTTGGGTCGGCGATCTGCGTCGCCCGAAATTCCACTTACAGGAGACACACACGTGAAACATCTCACAGCCATCGCCGCCGCCGGCTTGCTTGCCGCGACGGTTCTTCCCGCCGCCGCCGCCGATATCACCGGCGCCGGCTCCACTTTCGTCTATCCCGTGCTCGCCAAGTGGGCGGATCAGTACAGAAAAGACACCGGCGTCGGGCTGAACTATCAGTCGATCGGCTCGGGCGGTGGCATCAAGCAGATCATCGCCAAGACCGTGACCTTCGGCGCCAGCGACAAGCCGATGTCGTCGGATGACATCGCCAAGAACAGTCTCGTGCAGTTTCCGGTCATCAACGGCGCGGTGGTGCCGATCCTGAACCTGCCCGGCATCAAGCCTGGCGATGTGACGCTCGATGGCCCGACCATTGCCCAGATCTTCCTCGGCAACATCACCAAGTGGAACGATCCGGCGATTGCCAAGCTCAACCCCGGCGTCAATCTGCCTGACACCGCGATTGCCGTCGTGCACCGCTCCGACGGTTCAGGCACCACTTTCATCTGGACCAACTACTTGTCCAAGGTGAGCCCGGACTGGAGCTCCAAAGTCGGTTCGGACACCGCCGTTGAATGGCCGGTCGGCATCGGCGCCAAGGGTAGCGAAGGCGTTGCCAACAACACCGCGCAAACCGTGGGTTCGCTCGGTTATGTCGAATACGCTTACGCCAAGCAGAACAACCTGACCTATGCCAAGATGATCAATCATGCTGGCAAGACTGTCGCGCCAGTGATGGGAGCGTTCCAATCCGCCGCAGCCGGCGCTGATTGGACCAGTTCGCCGGACTTCCACGTGATCCTGACCGACGCCGCCGGCGACACGTCGTGGCCGGTTGCCGGCTCGACCTTCATCCTGATGCAGCAGGTCCCGGCCGATGCCGCCGATAGCACTGCGGCCCTGAAATTCCTCGACTGGGGCTACAAACACGGCAAGCAGATGGCGACCGATCTCGACTACGTCCCGATGCCGGATAGCGTCGTGGCTTTGATCGAAAAGACCTGGAAGGACAAGATCAAGACTTCCGACGGCAAACCCGTCTATTGATCGACGCGTACGGGAAAAGGTGCCCCAACAAGGCGCCTTTTCTCTTTATGCACCGCGTATCCGACAGCGTCTTGTCTGAGTAGTCGAAAAGTTCCTTGATTAGCTCTCCAGCGTGCGCCGTGAAGGAGAGTTGATGCAGAATCCGGAGAGGCGTCTCGTGGCCGATGTAGCATTGTCAGGTCGGATGGCGATTTCAGCCGGGGCGGCCACGCGCTCCAAGGTGTTCGATCGGCTCCGGCTCGGCGACGCCGCATTCCGGCAACTGACCCGCGCGGCGGCGATCGGCGTCCTGTTACTGCTGAGCGGGGTTATCTTCTCGCTAATCGATGGCTCGATTCCCGCGATCAGAGCTTACGGCCTGGGGTTCTTGTTCAGCTCACGCTGGAATCCGGTCACTGAGAATTTTGGCGCGCTGCCCGCCATCTACGGCACCGTCCTGACCTCGTTCATCGCCATGCTTATCGCAGTTCCGGTCGGCTTGATGATCGCCTTCTTCCTCACCGAACTGTGCCCGCAATGGCTGCGCCGTCCGATTGGTATAGCGATTGAGCTGCTCGCCGGCATCCCCAGCATCATCTACGGCATTTGGGGCCTGTTTATCTTCGCTCCGTTCCTGCAAGCAACGTTGCAGCCGTTTTTGATCAACACGCTCGGCAACGTGCCTGGGATTGGATCGCTGTTCTCCGGACCGCCTTACGGCATCGGCATGCTCACGTCGGGACTGATCCTTGCCATCATGGTCCTGCCGTTCGTGACCGCGATCACGCGCGATGTCTTCGAGGCAGTGCCCGGCGTGCTCAAGGAGGCGGCCTACGGGCTTGGCTGCACCACCTGGGAAGTCGTGCGCAACGTCGTCATGCCGTATGCGCGGGTCGGCATTATCGGCGGCATCATGCTGGCGCTGGGCCGCGCGCTCGGCGAAACCATGGCAGTGACCTTCGTCATCGGCAATGCGCACCGGATTTCCGCCTCGATACTGGCGCCAGGCACCACCATCTCCGCGACCATCGCCAACGAATTCAACGAGGCCGTCGGCGACCTCTATACCTCGGCGCTGATCGAGCTTGGCCTCATCCTGTTCGTCATTACATTCATCGTGCTGGCGATTGCGCGCTATATGTTGATGCGCATCGAACGCCGGATCGGGTGACGCCATGGCCGAGAATGTCCTGACAATGCGCTATGGCGGCCGCCGCACCCGCAACATCATCGCGACGGTGGCGGCCTTGGCCGCGACAGCGTTCGGCGTGGGCTGGCTGGTACTGATTCTCGGCGCCTTGCTGTGGAACGGCTTCAGCGGCCTGTCGCTTGCGGTGTTCACGCAAATGACCCCGCCGCCCGGTTCGAGCGGCGGCCTGCTCAATCCGATCTTCGGCAGCCTGATCCTGACTATCATCGCCGTCATGATCGGCACCCCGATCGGCATTCTTGCCGGCACCTATATGGCCGAATACGGCCGCCACGATAAGCTGACCAGCATCGTGCGTTTCATCAACGATATCCTGTTGAGCGCGCCCTCCATCGTTGTTGGGCTGTTCATCTACCAGATCATGGTCGCGCCGATGGGACATTTCTCCGCCTGGGCGGGTGGCGCCGCGCTCGCCGTCCTCGTTATACCGGTGGTCGTGCGCACGACCGAAGACATGCTCACATTGGTGCCCAACGCGCTGCGCGAGGCCGCGACTTCGATCGGCTTGCCGCGCTCGCTGTCGATTACGCGCATCTGTTATCGTGCGGCGCGCGCCGGCATGGTGACCGGGGTGCTGTTGGCCGTCGCCCGAATCACCGGCGAGACCGCGCCACTCCTGTTCACCTCTCTCAACAACCAGTTCTGGAGCACCGACCTCAACGAACCGATGGCGAGTTTGCCGGCGATCATCTTCCAGTTCGCGCTCAGTCCCTATAAAGACTGGCAGGCGCTGGCCTGGACTGGCGCCCTGATCATTACAATGACCGTGCTCGTCTTGAGCATCGGCGCACGCACCCTCGTCCGAACCGGAAAACAGTCATGAATATGAGCGTAGCTTCCGTCTCCGTTCCTCCCGTCAGTCATGCACACACCGATCAGGCGGGCCTGCCTCAGAAGATCACGATCCGCGACCTCAATTTCTTCTATGGAGAGTCAAAGGCGCTGAAATCGATCAGCCTGCCGCTCTACGAGAACAAGGTCACCGCCTTCATCGGCCCGTCGGGCTGTGGCAAGTCGACATTGTTGCGCGTGCTCAACCGGATGTACGACCTCTATCCGCGTCAGCATGCCACCGGCGAAGTCATGTTCGACGGCGGCAATATCCTCTCCCCGAAACAGGATCTCAACCTCCTTCGCGCGCGCATCGGCATGGTGTTCCAGAAGCCGACGCCATTCCCGATGTCGATCTACGAGAACATCGCGTTTGGCATCAGGCTCTACGAGAAGCTGCCGAAATCGGAAATCGACGGTCGGGTCGAGACCTCGCTGCGCCGCGCCGCCTTGTGGGAAGAGGTCAAGGACAAGCTCAACGCCAACGGCCAGAGCCTGTCCGGCGGCCAGCAGCAACGGCTGTGCATCGCCCGGACCGTCGCCGTGCGCCCTGAAGTCATCCTGTTCGACGAGCCCTGCTCGGCGCTCGATCCGATCTCGACCGCCAAGATCGAGGAATTGATCGACGAGTTGACGGACGACTATACGATCATCATCGTCACCCACAACATGCAGCAGGCCGCACGCGTATCGGAGTTCACCGCTTTTATGTATCTCGGCGAGCTGATCGAATTCGACTCGACAAGCAGAATGTTCACCGCGCCACACGATCAGCGCACCCAAGACTACATCACCGGCCGCTTCGGGTAATAGACATGACCGAAATCACCACCACAAGAATTGACCACACCGCCAAGGCCTTCGACACCGATCTGCAGGAGATCACCCGCAAGGTCGCCGAGATGGGCGGGCTGGCAGAACGCCAGATCGCCGATTCCGTCCAGGCGCTCGTCGAACGCGACGTCGAGCTGGGTGAACGCGTGATCGCCATGGATCCCACGATCGACGCGTTGCAGCGCGACGTCGAGGAAAAAGCCATCCTTACGATTGCGCGGCGCCAGCCGATGGCCATCGATCTGCGCGAGGTCGTCGGCGCCATGCGCGTCTGCAACGATCTGGAGCGCATCGGCGATCATGCCAAGCATATCGGCAAGCGCGTCGTCGCGCTCGACGGCGATTTCTATCCGCAAAAACTGATCCGCGGTGTGGAACACATGTCGGCGCTGGTTTTGGCGCAGCTCAAGCAGGTGCTCGACTCCTATGCCGGCCGCGATCTGCAGTCCGCGCTCGCGGTCTGGAATGGCGACGAAGAAGTCGACGCGATGTGCACCTCGCTGTTCCGCGAACTGCTCACCTATATGATGGAGGATCCGCGCAACATCACCTTCTGCATGCATCTGATGTTCTGCGCCAAGGATATCGAGCGCATGGGCGACCATGCCACCAACATCGCCGAGACCGTCTATTACATGATCGAAGGCCGTCCAATCAGCGATCAGCGTCCAAAGGGTGACACCACGAGTTTTCCAACGGGTTTGATGCAGAAATAGGAGCCCGGCATGGGAGCCAACATCCTGATCGTGGAAGACGAGGAGCCGCTGACCACGCTGCTGCGCTACAATCTTGAAGCCGAGGGCTACGAGGTGGATGCAGTCGCCAGAGGCGACGACGCCGACACCCGGCTGAAGGAAACCGCACCCGATCTGGTGGTGCTCGATTGGATGCTGCCTGGCCTGTCCGGCATCGAATTGTGCCGGCGGCTACGCGCGCGGCCGCAGACGCAAACGCTGCCGATCATCATGCTCACCGCCCGAGGCGAGGAAAGCGAGCGGGTGCGCGGGCTTGCCACCGGCGCCGACGATTACATCGTCAAGCCGTTCTCGGTGCCGGAACTGCTGGCGCGAGTTCGCGCGCTGTTACGCCGCGCCAGCCCCGAACGCGTCGCCATGGTGCTGTCGATCGGCGATCTTGAACTCGATCGCGAGAAAAAGCGGGTGTCGCGCTCGACCCGTCCGGTCGATCTCGGCCCGACGGAATTCCGCCTGCTCGAATTCCTGATGGAACGGCCGGGCCGGGTGTTTTCGCGCGAGCAATTGCTCGACGGCGTATGGGGCAGCGACGTCTATATCGACGAGCGCACGGTCGACGTGCATGTCGGGCGCCTGCGCAAGGCGCTCAACCGCGGCCACACCACCGATCCGATCCGCACCGTCCGCGGCGCCGGCTATTCGCTCGACGACCGTTTCGGCAAAGCGAGCTGAGCTATGTCGACTGCGTCATCGTCCGCGAAAGCGGATGATCCAGTAATCGCCGGTCTTCGAATTTGACTTCGGAGTTTACTGGATGCCCCGCCTTTGCGGGGCATGACAGGTCCAGTGCTTACCGCGGCGGGCGCTTATCGCGGCGGCGATCGCTGGCGGGCTGATAGGCCACCCGCGAGTGATGGGCGCAATAGGGCAGGCCGGCGAGCGTGTTGCCGCCGCAGAAGAAAAAGTCGCCGCTGCCGGGATCGCCGACCGGCCAGCGGCAGGTCGCCTCGGTGAGTTCAAGAATGGTGCGGCGCTGGCCGATCGGAATGATGTTCTCGATCAACGCCGGTTCGGCGTCGGCTTCGAGGTCATAGGCATGCGCCAGCGCGGTATTGCCGCGGATCGCGCCGCGGCCGATGCGCAGCATGTGCGAGGGCGAACGCGCCTTGCGCGGGCGCGGCGAAGCGCTCGACGTGCTCTTGGCGCGGCCCGACAGGCCGAGCCGGTGCACTTTGCCGATCACGGCATTGCGCGTGATGCCGCCGAGCTCGGCGGCGATCTGACTCGCCGAGAGTCCGTCGGACCACAGCTTCTTGAGGAGCTCGACCCGCTCGTCAGTCCACGACATGCTTTGTCCTCCTTGAACGTGCAGGGAGCGCTTTTTAAGAATCCCCCATCGGGCCAGGCAGCGCGTAGCCACCCAACACGCACTCAGACACCAACGCTTTAGATGACTGTCCGCCGCACGAGATGTCGTACTTGACAATCAAAAGGCTACAATATGGCGAGAGTCGGGCGCAAGACTCGCGCAACGTGCGTCCACACATTCCTGCGCGCGTGTGGATGATCTGGGTACAAACCGGGTTCGTGGCGCGCAATTATCCTGTGTTGACAGAGAGGCGCGCGGAAATGCAATATCCATCCGTGCCGCCCGGAGAGGCGGCACATTTCATTTGCGCGGCGCGAATTGCTGCTGCGCAGCGCGGATTTAAACCGTGACATCGCATCTGTTGCCGAATTATGCGCGCGTCGACCTCGCCTTCGAGCGGGGCGAAGGCGTTTGGCTGACCGCAACCAACGGCGAACGCTATCTCGATTTTACCTCCGGCGTCGCCGTCAACGCGCTCGGCCATGCGCATCCGCATCTGGTCGCGGCGCTGACCGAGCAGGCGCAGAAGCTGTGGCACGTCTCCAATCTTTACCAAATCCCGGAAGCCGAGCGCGTGGCGCAAAGGCTGTGCGACGCAAGCTTCGCCGACGTCGTGTTCTTCTGCAATTCCGGCGCCGAGGCGATGGAAGCTTGCATCAAGATGGCGCGCAAATACCACGCGGTAAACGACGCGCCGGAACGCTACCGCATCATCACCTACGAAGGCGCGTTCCACGGCCGCACGCTGGCGGCGCTCGCCGCCGGCGGCCAGAAGAAATATCTCGACGGCTTCGGTCCGGTCGTCGAAGGCTTCGATCAAGTGCCGTTCGGCGATCTCGAAGCGACCAAACGCGCGATCACGCCCGCGACCGGCGCGATCCTGATCGAGCCGGTCATGGGCGAGGGCGGCGTGCGCGTCGTCGCGCCGTCGTTCCTCAAGGCGTTGCGCGAGCTGTGCGACCAGCACGGGCTCTTGCTCATTTTCGATGAAGTGCAAAGCGGCATGGGCCGCACCGGCATATTGTTCGCCCACCAGCGCAGCGGCGTCACCCCCGACATTATGGGGCTCGCCAAGGCGCTCGGCGGCGGCTTTCCTGTCGGCGCGTGCCTCGCCACCAGCGATGCGGCGCAGGGCATGACCGCCGGCACTCACGGCTCGACCTTCGGCGGCAATCCGCTGGCGATGAGCGCCGCCAATGCCACGCTCGACATCATGCTGGCGCCCAGCTTCTTCGAGCGCGTGCAACGGACCGCTCTGGTGTTCAAGCAGAGACTCGCCGAACTCAAGGACCGTTATCCGTCGCTCATCGCCGAGGTGCGCGGCGAAGGCCTGCTGGTCGGCTTGCGGATGCTCGTTCCGGCCGGCGAATTGGTCGATGCCACCCGCGCCGAAAAGATGATCACGGTTGCCGCCGGCGACAATGTCGTGCGCCTGCTGCCGCCCTTGATCATCAGCGAAGATGAAATCGCCGAAGGCATCGCCCGGCTTGACCGCGCTTGCGCCCGATTGAGCCGCGCCAGTGCCGCCCAACCCTCCGCCACGCGCGGGACGGGGAAGGGAGCAGGCCAGCAGGACGCGGTGCGATGAGCGTGCGTCACTTCCTCGAACTGATCGACATTCCGGCGGCCGAGCTGCGGGCAATGATCGACGACGCGCGCGTGATCAAGGAAAATCGCGATAGCACGGCGCGTCCGCTTGCCGGCAAGACGCTGGCGATGATTTTCGAGCGGCCATCGACGCGCACCCGCGTCTCGTTCGAGGTCGCGATGCGCCAACTCGGCGGCGACGTTATCTTGTTGACCGCCGAAGAAATGCAGCTCGGTCGTGGCGAGACGCTGGCCGACACCGCGCGCGTGCTGTCGCGCTATATCGACGCCATCATGATCCGCACGCTCGATCCCGAAGCCGTCGCCGAGCTGGCGCGGCACGCCGCCGTCCCGGTAATCAACGGCCTGACCCGGCGCTCCCATCCCTGCCAGGTGATGGCCGACGTCATGACCTTCGAGGAACACCGCGGCCCGATCCGTGGCCGCACCGTGGCCTGGAGCGGCGACGCCAACAATGTGCTGACCTCCTGGATGCAAGCCGCCGAGCGCTTCAAATTCCGCCTGCGCGTGGCTTCGCCGCCAGAGCTGGCGCCGAAAAAGCCGCTCATCGAATGGATAAAATCCTCCGGCGCCGCGATCGAGCTTGGCACCGATCCGGAAGAGGCGGTGAAAGGCGCCGATTGCGTCGTCACCGACACCTGGGTGTCGATGGGCGACCGTAACGGCGCGCGCCGGCACAATCTGCTCAAGCGCTATCAGGTCAATGCGCGGTTGATGAGCCGCGCCAAGCCGGACGCCGTCTTCATGCATTGCCTGCCCGCGCATCGCGGCGAGGAAGTCACCGACGAGGTGATGGACGGTCCGCAGTCGGTGGTGTTCGACGAGGCCGAAAACCGGCTGCACGCCCAGAAGGGGATTTTAGCCTGGTGCCTGCACGCCAATGGCCGCTGACGCCGGCCGGCCAAGCAGCCCTCAAATTCGCCCCGTCGCACCCTATATTGCATCGTCATGAACAATCCCGACTTCGCCATTCCGGTTCGCGAGCCCGACCAAACCGGCCTCGATGACACGATCCTGCCGTTTGCGGTCAAGGCGCTCGATCTGCGCGGCCGCATCGTGCGGCTCGGGGCGGCGGTCGACACCATTCTGACCAGTCACGACTATCCGGCGCCAGTGGCGAAGCTGCTTGGCGAAGCGATCGTGCTGACAATCATGCTGGGCTCGAGCCTGAAGATCGACGGCCGCTTCATCCTGCAAACCCAGAGCGACGGGCCGGTGCGCATGCTGGTGGTCGATTTCACCTCGCCCGGCAATGTGCGCGCTTGCGCCCGCTTCGAGGCCGAGCGGGTCGCAGCCGCCATCGCCGCCAATGAAGCGCAACCCGGAAAACTCCTTGGCCACGGCCATCTCGCCATGACCATCGACCAGGGCCCGGACATGAGCCGCTATCAGGGACTGGTGCCGCTGGAAGGCGGCGACCTCGAACACGCCGCGCATGAATATTTCGCGCGCTCGGAGCAGATTCCGACCCGGGTGCGGCTCGCTGTGGCCGAGGAGTTTCTGGCTGGAGAAAAAGGCGCCAAGCGCCACTGGCGCGCCGGCGGCATCTTGCTGCAGTTTTTGCCCAATTCGCCCGACCGCGCGCGCCAGGCCGATCTCGATCCCGGCGACGCGCCGCCCGGCACGGAGCCGCACGTGCTGCCCGAAGATGAGGCCTGGGTCGAGGGCCGTTCGCTGATCGCCACCGTCGACGACATCGAACTCATCGATCCGGCGCTGTCGAGCGAGCGGCTGGCTTACCGGCTGTTCCACGAACGCGGCGTGCGCGTGTTCCGCGCCGCGTCGGTCAATGCGCAATGCTCGTGCTCGCGCCACAACGTCGAAAACATGCTCAAGAGCTTCACGCAAAAAGACCGCGACGACATGGTCGAGGACGGCCGGATCACCGTGACGTGCGAGTTTTGCAGCTCCAGCTACGTGTTTGCGCCGCATGAAATTGCGACCCGGGATGCAGCGTCGCATCCATCGTAAGCTATTGATTATATATGATAATTCGTGAAACTCTCGCGAGGGCCAGGATCGGCCGTCAGCCGGAGCAATGGCGCGATTGGCACCACATTTTCTGTGCCGCTAATTGATGGTGCGTCTGCTTTCGACGCTGTCGAGCGAGAAGGCCGGCACGGCGATATCGAAATGCTCGCCGGCCGCGCTGACCATGCCATAAGTGCCGACCATGAAGCCCGACGGCGTCTGCAGCGGCACACCGCTGGTATATTCGAAAGCTTCGCCCGCTTTGAGCACCGGTTCTTCGCCGACGACGCCGGCGCCGCGCACTTCCTGCTGGCGGCCGTGGGCGTCGGTAATGCGCCAGTGGCGGGTTTTCAGCTGTACGGTTTCCTCGCCGTTATTGGTGATCGAGATGGTGTAGGCCCAGAAGAAATAATTGTTCTCCGGCGACGACCGGTCAGCGACGAAGCGCGGGGTCACCACGACCTCGATATTGTGGGTCACGGTACGATACATTGCGCAGGTCCTCGTGCTGTTCCTGGTGCTGTTCCGGGCGCTGCATTCGGCGCCATTGCGGTCCGATGCTCCTGCCGACGCAACCTCAAACCCGCATATTAATGAGTGATTTCACGCAGAAGTGAATATGGCCGCCGCTTTTGCTGGAATAACCATGCGCCCGAGCTTTCTCAAGCCACACTTGCCGGACTAAATTGCAGCAGGGGATGAGCGTGTCCGGTGCGCCGTGCCACGCGGCGGCGGCTGCCGAAACGGCCGTAAAGCCCGGGATTTCGAGGGGCGGGTTGTCACGGGGAATGTCTGCAAGACGGATGTTTGCAAGACAGGTGTTTGCAGGACAGATGTTTGCCAAGAACATATTTGCCCCGGTGGCGCTGGCGTCGCCGCCTGCGGCGATCCCGACCGGACGCGACCTGCGGCTCGATCTGTTCCGCGGCGTGGCGCTGTGGCTGATCTTTCTCGACCATATCCCGGAAAACATCGTCAACTGGTTCACCCTTCGCAATTATGGTTTTTCCGACGCCACCGAAATATTCATTTTCATTTCCGGCTACACTGCGGCCTTCGTCTATGGCCGCGCCATGCGCGATCGTGGCATCATCATAGCGAGCGCGCGCGTGCTGCGGCGCGCCTGGCAAATCTACGTCGCGCACATCTTCCTGATCACGATCTTCATGGCCGAGATCGCCTATGTCGCCGCGACCTTCGACAATCCGCTCTATGCCGAGGAAATGAACATCCTCGACTTCCTCAAGCAGCCCGACGTCACGATCTTCCAGGCGCTGCTGTTGAAGTTCAAGCCCGTCAACATGGACGTGCTGCCGCTCTACATCGTGCTGTTGCTGTTTTTCCCGCCCATGCTCTGGCTATTGCTGCGGCAGCCGGCCTTGGCGCTCGCCGGCTCGGCGCTGGTCTATGTGCTGGCCTGGAACTTCGACTGGAATCTGCCGGCCTATCCGAACGGCGTCTGGTTTTTCAATCCGTTCGCCTGGCAATTGCTGTTCGTGTTCGGCGCCTGGTGCGCGCTCGGCGGCGCGCAGCGGCTCTCGGGCATGTTGCGCTCGCCGATCGTGCTCGGCATCTCGGTCGCCTATCTGCTGTTCGCTTTTGCCGTCACCTTGACCTGGTATATCCAGCCACTCGACCGCTTCGTGCCCGGCTGGTTGAGCGATTGGATGTATCCGATCGACAAGACCAACCTCGACGTGCTGCGCTTTGCTCACTTTCTCGCGCTGGCCGCGGTCACGGTGCGGTTCGTGCCGCGCGATTGGCCGGCATTGAAATCGCCCTATTTGCAACCTGCCATTGTCTGCGGGCAGCATTCGCTGGAAATCTTCTGTCTCGGCGTATTCCTGGCATTTGCCGGGCAGTTCATCATCCGCGAGTGGTCGGGCGGCCCCCTGGTGCAGACCGGCATCAGCCTTTTGGGCATTATGCTCATGGTTGCGACAGCAAGCCTGATATCGTGGTACAGGAAGATAGAAGGGCGAAGTCCCACATCGCGCTCCAAACCACCGGACGCGGACCTCGCGGGGGGCGAGGCATGAAGCTGGTCACGGCCATCATCGCAACAATCGCGCTTGCCGCCGGAGCTTGGCACGGCTCGGCTTTTGCGGCGCCGCTGCCGGAGCAATGCGATGTGCCGGACGCACTGCTGCAAAGCGATACCGATCTCACCCGCGCCAAGAACGAGGTCGCGGCCAAGCACCGCTTGGATATCAGCGTGATCGGCTCGGGGTCTTCGGCGCTTTCCGGTCCGGAGGGCGCGCGCTCGTCCTATCCGGCGCGGCTCGAAGATGTGCTCAAGCAGCGGCTTGTCGGCACCGATGTCAAAGTCACTGCGCACGTGCAGTCGCGGGAAGCCACCGCGGCCATGGCGCAGGGCCTGGGCAAGATCCTGTCCGACGACAAACCGGCGCTGGTGATATGGCAGTCCGGCACCGCCGACGCGCTCAGCGGCGTCGAGCCGGAGGATTTTCGCACCAGCCTCGATGACGGCGTCGACAAGATTCAGACCGCCGGCGCCGATGTCATTTTGATGAACATGCAATACAGTCCGCGCACCGATCCGATGCTCGACATTTCGGCTTATGCCGATGTCATAAAGCTGGTCGCCCAGGCGCGCGGCGCTTTATTGTTCGATCGTCTGGCGATCATGCATTACTGGAACGACGCCGGGACGTTCGATCTCTATACCGCTACCAAGAAATATGATATGGCGCGACGTGTTCACGACTGCATTGGCCGGGCCTTGGCGTCGCAGATCATTAATGCCGCACATCTCGACGCCGTGAGAATGCAAACGACACGCTAATGACTCCAGATAAACCGATAATTCTCGCCTGCCGCGCGCGGGCCACGGCAGTGGCGACGCTTTTCGCAGTGCAAACTTTTCTTGCACTGCAAACGCTTGTTGCAGTGCAAACTCCGGCCCAGGCGCAGATGGCGACGGACCTGATGAGCCCTGCGCTTTTTGTCGCACCCGACGTTACGCCGGTCGCCGCGCCCGCCGGTATGCCCGCCGCGACGCCGGCGGTGATTGTTCCGGCACAGCATCAGGCGCCAGCGGATGTTCTCAAGCCCGCTGCGGTGGCGCCGCCGGCCGCACCGATCACGAAGCCGCAGATCGCGTGCAGCGCGCCGGCCGAATTTTCCCACCTCGATCGTCCGCTGGTGCGCACCATGCGCCAACTGGCGGGCGACGAGCTGCTCACCATCGTCGCCATTGGATCGTCATCGACCGCCGGCGCCGGCGCGAGTTCGCCTGCCGCGTCTTATCCGGCGAGGCTCGCGGTCGAGCTCAGGCAGCGTTTTCCCAACCATGTCATCACGGTGCTCAATCGCGGCATCAATGGCGAAGAAACCGATCAGATGATGGACCGGTTCGCGGCCGACGTGATGGCCGCGCATCCGCAGCTCGTGCTCTGGCAGGTCGGCACCAATTCGGTGCTGCGCGACCGCTCGCTCGAGGTCCATGAGGCGCAGTTGCGCCACGGCATCGGGGAATTGAAGGCCGCCGACACCGACGTCGTGCTGATCGATCCGCAATTTGCGCCCGCGGTCAACGCCAAGTCGGAGACCGCGGACATGGTCGAGCAGATCGCGATCGCGGCCAAGCAGGAGAACGTCGATCTATTCCGCCGCTTCGCGGTGATGCGCAACTGGTACGAAGTCCAGCACCTCGCTTTCGCCGACTTCATTTCGCCCGACCAGTTGCACATGAACGACTGGAGCTATGCCTGCTGGGCCAAGCTCATGGCCGGTGCCATCGCCGAGGCCGCGAGCCGTCCGATCGCGTCGGCCGCGGCGCATCCCGCGCACCCGATAAATCTGCCGTAACAAGTAGGGTGGGCAAAATCGTCTGCGTGGCGGCCGCCGCGTGGGCACCGCTCTGAGCGATTTTGCCCACGCCGGCGCGTTCGAATGCGCGCGGTGCCCACCCTACATTCGCTTACGTCGCGTCGAGCGCGGCGAGCACGTCCTCCACGATATCGTCCGGGTGTTCGAGGCCGACCGATATGCGCAGCAGCCCGTCGCTAATGCCGAGCTCGGCGCGTTGCGCCGGCGTGAGCCGCTGGTGCGTAGTCGTCGCCGGATGGGTGATCAGGCTCTTGGCATCGCCGAGATTGTTGCTGATGCGGATGAGCTTGAGCGCGTCCTGAAAGCGGAACGCGCCCTTCTTGCCGCCTTTGACTTCGAACGCGACCAGCGTCGAGCCGCCACGCATCTGCTTTTGCGCGATCGCCGCCTGCGGATGATCGGGCCGGCCGGGATAGATCAGGCGCGGCACTTTGGGATGCTCGGCGAGCGCCACCGCGAGGGTAGCCGCACTGTCGGTCTGCCGCCGCACCCGCACCGCCAGCGTCTCCAGGCCCTTGAGCAGGACCCAGGCGTTGAACGGCGACATCGACGGCCCGGTCTGCCGCAGTAGCACATGGATTTTTTCCATGATGAATTTCTGCGACGACAGGATCACCCCGCCAAGGCAGCGGCCCTGGCCGTCGATGTGCTTGGTTGCCGAATAGACGACAACGTCGGCGCCGAGCGCGAGCGGGCTCTGAAACAGCGGCGTGGCGAACACATTGTCGACGACGAGGGTGGCGCCGGCGTCGTGCGCGATCTTGGCCACGGCGGCGATGTCGATGATTTCGAGCGCCGGATTGGTCGGGCTTTCGAGAAAGAACGTCTTGGTGTTCGGCCGCACCGCATTGCGCCAAGAGTCGAGATTGCAGCCGTCCACCAGCGTCGAGGCGACGCCGAAGCGCGGCAGATAATCCTCGACGACATAGCGGCAGGAGCCGAACATCGCCTTGGCAGCGATGACGTGATCGCCGGCTTTGAGCTGGCCGACGAGCGAAAGCGTCACCGCGGCCATGCCGGTCGCGGTGGCGCGCGCGGCTTCGGCGCCCTCGAAGGCGGCCATGCGCCGTTCGAACATGTCGACGGTCGGATTGGCAAAGCGCGAATATTGATAGCCGGGATCCTCACCCTTGAAGCGCGCTTCGGCCTGGGCGGCGGTGTCGTAAACGTAGCCCTGGGTGAGATAGAGCGCTTCCGAGGTCTCGCCGAACGGCGAGCGCAGCGTGCCCGATTGAACTAGGCGGGTCTCCGGGCGATAGATTTTCTTTGCGGACGCGGGCATGCGGGCCTCCTTGGCCAAACAAAAAACCCGGCCAGGAGGAAAATCCTCGGGCCGGGCACACGCGTCCCCGGCCTTTTAGCAACTTGTTTTACGTGGCTTGCAAGCCGGCCGGCTCAAATGACCACGGGATAGCGGGGTTTATACGCCGCAGGCGTCTTTGCGTCAAACCGGGCATCGGGTTAGATCGCCATCCTGGCTCGGTGACCAAGTGACGCTATCCTTCGCAGCTTCGGACCACGGCATATTGCCCGACCGCATGATCGCGGCGCTGGCGCAAGACGGCGGCATTCGCGCGCTTTACACATTCGCGCCCGACCAGATTCAGCCGGCCAGTCTCGATCTTCGGCTCGGCTCGATGGCCTATCGGGTGCGCGCCAGCTTTTTGCCCGGGCCCGGCACGACCGTCGATCAACGCATCGCCGAATTGAAGCTGCACGAATTTTCGCTGATCGACGGCGCGGTGCTGGAGACCGGATGCGTCTATATCGTGCCGCTGATCGAGCGGCTCGAACTGCCGGCCGATATCGCGGCGGCCACCAACCCCAAAAGCTCAACCGGGCGGCTCGATGTCTTCACCCGCGTGATCGCCGACGAAACGCGCGGCTTCGATCGCGTCGCGCCCGGTTACCACGGTCCGCTCTATGCCGAGATCAGCCCGAAGACGTTTCCGGTTTTGGTGCGCGAAGGTTCGCGGCTGTCCCAGTTAAGACTGCGCCGCGGCGATGCGGCGCTCTCAGCCGAGGCGCTACGCGCGCTGCACGCGCGCGAACGGCTGGTCGACCGTACCGAGGCGGTGATGGGAGACGCCATCGCCGTGAGCATCGATCTCGCCGGCTCCGGCAAAGGCAGCATTGTCGGCTATCGCGCCAAGCGCCACACCGCGGTCATCGAGGTCGAGCGCCGGGCCGCTTACGAGGTCGCCGATTTCTGGGAACCGATCGTCGCGCGCGCCGACAAGAACCTCATCCTCGATCCCGACGAATTCTATATTCTGGCTTCGACCGAGGCCGTGCAGGTGCCGCCCGATTATGCCGCGGAGATGGTGCCGTTCGATCCGCTGGTCGGCGAATTTCGCGTCCATTATGCCGGCTTCTTCGACCCGGGTTTCGGCTATGCCGGCGCCGGCGGATTAGGCTCGCGCGCGGTCTTGGAAGTACGCTCGCGCGAAGTGCCGTTCATCCTGGAGCACGGCCAGATCGTCGGCCGGCTGGTCTACGAGAAAATGCTGGCGCGTCCCGAAAAGCTTTACGGCGCCAGCATCGGCTCGAACTATCAGGCGCAAGGCCTCAAACTGTCGAAGCACTTTCGCGGTTGACAATTAACCCGTGCCGCCGACGGTGATGCGGTCGATGCGCAAGGTCGGCTGACCGACACCGACCGGCACGCCTTGGCCGTTCTTGCCGCAGGTGCCGATGCCGTGGTCGAGCGCAAGATCGTTGCCGACCATGGATATTCGATGCAGGTCGGTCGGGCCGTTGCCGATCAGCATCGCGCCCTTGATCGGGGCGCCGACTTTGCCGTTCTCGATGCGATAGGCCTCGGTGCACTGGAACACATATTTACCGGACGTGATGTCGACCTGGCCGCCGCCGAAATAGGTGGCGTAGATGCCGTTCTTGACCGAAGCGACGATCTCGTTCGGATCACGCGTGCCGGCGAGCATGTAAGTGTTGGTCATGCGCGGCATCGGCACATGGCCGAAGCTTTCGCGCCGGCCGTTGCCGGTCGGCTTCATGCCCATCAGCCGGGCGTTCTGCCGATCCTGCATGTAACCGACCAGGATGCCGTCCTCGATCAGCACGGTGCGATTGGTCGGCGTGCCTTCGTCGTCGATCGACAGCGAACCACGGCGCATCGCCATGGTGCCGTCATCGACCACGGTGACGCCCTTGGCGGCGACCTGCTGGCCCATCAGCCCGGCAAAGGCGGAGGTCTTTTTGCGGTTGAAGTCGCCTTCGAGCCCATGGCCTACGGCTTCGTGCAGCATGACGCCGGGCCAGCCCGGGCCGAGCACGACGTCCATCTCGCCCGCCGGCGCCGGCACGGCCTCGAGATTGACCAGCGCCTGGCGCACGGCGTTGTCGACCGCGCCCTGCCACGCGTCGGTGGCGATGAAGCGCTCATAGCCTTCGCGGCCGCCATAGCCGTCGCTACCGGTTTCCTGGCGGTTGCCGTCGCCGACCACGACCGAGACGGAGAGCCGCACCAGCGGCCGGATGTCGCGGTAAGTCTCACCGTCGCCGCGCAGGATTTCGACCGCCTGCCACGTCGCAGCAACGCTCGCCGTCACCTGGCGCACGCGCGGATCCTTGGCGCGGGCATAGGCGTCGATGGTTTCCAGAAGCCGCGCCTTGGCATCAAAGCTCGGACTGGCGAGCGGGCTGTCCTCGCCATAGAGCTTCACGTTGGTTCGTGCCGGCGGCTCTGCGTAATGACCGGAATAACCACCCTTGACCGCGCCTACCGCGTCGGCGGCCCGTTCGATCGCCGCCTCGGAGACATCGGAGGCGTGGGCATAGCCGACCGCTTCGTCCTTCACCGCGCGCAGGCCAAAACCCTGCGATGTGTCGTAGGTCGCCTGCTTGAGCCGCCCGTTATCGAACGCCAAGGCTTCGGTCTGGCGATATTCGAGAAAAAGCTCGCCGTCGTCGGCGCCGTCGAGGCCTTTGGCAATGATTTTGGCGAGACGCGGCCGGTCGAGCCCGGCGCGGTCTACGAGCGAGGTGGGAGGAGCGGCATCGGCCATTGTGTAATCCTTGGGACTTCCCGGTGGAACTTTCCGGTTTGCTTGATCTCTACATAATCGCTTAGCGCCCGTCCGGCGAGGGGCGAAGGATCGTATGGTGCATGATCCTTCCGAAAAAACCGGTTCCCATCCACGGATCAAGTCCGAGGACATGCGACAATGCGCATGCCGACGTTGGCGACAGCGTCACCGGGCGATTGGGATAGCCGCTTTGGCTCCGCGCGGCCGATGGCGCCGCGATGGTGGCGGCCAGCAGCACGACGATGGCCACGAGGCTGCGCTCTGCGCGCATGAGCGTTTCCCCTTGGGCCGCCCTAGCAAATTTACGGCAGTGCGTAAGGTGGGCAAAGGCGCGGCACGCGCCGTGCCCACGCGGTGGAGAGGAGCGCAGCGTGGGCTTCGCGCTGCTCAGCCCACCCTACAGAGGTTATGGCAGCTGATCGTAGCCGTCGCCAAAGCCCTTCAGGCTCATGGGAAAGCCGATGCCCTCCTCGGGCGTCTGGAAAATGATGAAGGTCGAGGTCTGGCCGGTACGCAATTCTTTGATCAGGTTGTCGTCCATGACCACTTCGGCGACGCAGCCGTTGGGCAGGCAGCGGACAAAACCGGCGCGGCCGACATCCTGGTTGTCGATCTTGAGGCCCAGCCCCGACGGCAACAGCACGCCGAGCGGCGCGACCACCCGCATCAGGCGGCTCTTCTGGTCCGAAGTTTTCAGCACGATGACTGTCAATCCAACATTCGGCCGGTCCTCCGCCGTCACGCTCTGCATCAAGGCGCATTGCTGGGCCTGCGCGCCCGGCGGGGTGTCGCAGCGGATCTGCCAATCGCCATAGACCGATTTGACGGCGCCCTGGGCGGCCACCTGGCCGGATGCCGCCACCGCCGCAGCAAGGATGACGGCGCCTGCGACCGCATAGCGCAACGGCCGCAGCCCCCGACGGCAACCGGATTTCGCCATGATCATAGTCCCCTGACCGGCCACCCCCGACAGGCTCCCACGCGCGAATCAGTCACGCCGGCCAGTCGCCGCGCGAGCCTGCCTACATGGTGAGAACACCGTGTCAAGGTTGATCCAAATCAAGGCATTGTGGCTACGCGAAGGTGGACGCAAGCGTGCTTTCCGGCACGCATCGCGGCACGGATAGCGATGCCGGCAGCGGCGCTGTGCATGGCCGGCCGGCCGGCGGCGACGAGTGCATTGCAGCAGACCCGGATTTGTGGTTTGGAGGAACTGGGATCCCCCATCCCGCCGATGCCTGCCAAGGACTTGAAGCGCCGTGGCGAAAGTCCTGCCGGAAGCAGGCGGCGTCACATTGTTGCGGTCGGCGCTGGAGTAAAGTCTGCGCTCACCGTGGACGGTCGTGACAAGATCGAAAAACAGGGAGCTGAGCGGCAGATGAAGTTGTTCTCACGCTTGACCGCCATCGCGGCGACCGCCGTCGGATTGCTTGCGGGTGCGGGTGTTTTGGTAGCGAGCTCGGTGCCGGCGCTGGCCGGGCTTGGCCAGGCGACGCCCTGGGAAATGGATCTGCAGGATTCGGCCTCGCCGGTCATGGAGCAAGTCGCAACATTCCATTATTTCCTGCTCTGGGTCATTGCCGCGATTTCGCTGTTCGTCCTCGCCTTGCTCTTGATCATCGTCGTGCGCTTCAATGCGCGCGCCAACCCCAACCCGTCGCGCACCACGCACAACACGCCGATCGAAATCGCCTGGACCATCATTCCGGTCATCATCCTCGCGACGATCGCCGTGCCGTCGTTCCGGCTGCTGTTTTTGGAGCTCGACGTGCCGACGCCGGATCTCACCGTGAAGGCGACCGGCAAACAGTGGTTCTGGAGCTACAGCTATCCCGACAACGGCAATTTCGAATTCAATTCGCTGATGGTCGACGAGAAGGACCTCAAGCCGGGCCAGCCGCGCCTGCTTACCGTCGACAATGAAATGGTCGTACCGGTGAATAAGGTCGTGCATGTGCTCGTCACCGGCTCCGATGTCATTCACTCCTTTGCCGTTCCGTCGTTCGGCATTCGCATCGACGCCGTTCCCGGCCGCATCAACGAAACCTGGTTCAAGGCGACCATCGAGGGCATGTTCTACGGCCAGTGCTCCGAGCTGTGCGGCAAAAATCACTCCTTCATGCCTATTGCGGTGCGGGTCGTGAGCGATGCCGACTTCTCCACATGGGCGAGCGCTGCGAAGCAGAAATACGCCAGTGACAATAATCTTCCCGTGAACGCCTTGCCGACGGCGGGCACGGCAAGCGGTCGTTAAAGAGGAACCGGAAATGGACACGATGGTACACGCGGCGCACCACGACGAAGGCGGGCACGACATACCGCACGGCTGGCGCCGTTATGTCTATTCGACGAACCACAAGGACATCGGCACGATGTACCTGGTGTTCGCGTTAATGGCCGGCGTCATCGGCGGCACCTTCTCGATCGCGATCCGGGCCGAGCTGATGTATCCCGGCATCCAGATCTTCCACGAAACGCACACCTACGACGTGATCGTCACCGCGCACGGGCTGATCATGATCTTCTTCATGGTCATGCCGGCGATGATCGGCGGTTTCGGCAACTGGATGATCCCGCTGATGATCGGCGCGCCGGACATGGCGTTCCCGCGCATGAACAACATTTCATTCTGGCTCCTGCCGGCGTCTTTCGCGCTGCTGCTGACTTCGATGTTCGTCGAGGGTGAGCCCGGCACCAACGGCGCCGGCACCGGATGGACGCTCTATGCGCCGCTGTCGACCTATGGCCATCCCGGCCCGGCGATGGATTTCGTCATCCTGTCGATCCATCTTGCCGGCGCATCGTCGATCCTCGGCGCGATCAACTTCATCACCACGATCTTCAACATGCGCGCGCCCGGCATGACCTTGCACAAGATGCCGCTGTTCGTGTGGTCGGAACTCGTCACCGTGTTCCTGCTGCTGTTATCGCTGCCGGTGCTCGCCGGCGCGATCACCATGCTGCTTACCGATCGCAATTTCGGCACCACGTTCTTCAATCCGCAAGGCGGCGGCGATCCGCTGTTGTTCCAGCATCTGTTCTGGTTCTTCGGCCACCCCGAAGTCTACATTCTGATCCTGCCGGGCTTCGGCATGGTCAGCCAGATCGTCGCGACGTTCTCGAAGAAGCCGGTGTTCGGCTATCTCGGCATGGCCTACGCCATGGTGTCGATCGGAGCGATCGGCTTCATCGTGTGGGCGCACCACATGTACAACGTCGGCATGTCGGCGAGCGTGCAGGCCTACTTCATCGCCGCCACCATGGTGATCGCGGTGCCGACCGGCGTGAAAGTCTTTTCCTGGATCGCTACGATGTGGGGCGGCTCGGTCGAGTTCAAGACGCCGATGTTATGGGCGTGCGGCTTCATCTTCCTGTTCACGATCGGCGGCGTGACCGGCGTGGTTCTGGCCAATGCCGGCGTCGATCGCGTCTTGCACGGCACCTATTACGTCGTCGCGCACTTCCATTACGTGCTGTCACTCGGCGCCGTGTTCGCCATCTTCGGCGGCTGGTACTACTGGTTCCCGAAGATCACTGGCTACATGTACAACGAGACCATCGGCAAGCTGCACTTCTGGCTCACCTTTGTCGGCGTCAATGTGACGTTCTTCCCGCAGCATTTCCTCGGGCTCGCCGGCATGCCGCGCCGCTATGTCGATTATCCCGATGCGTTTGCCGGGTGGAATCTCGTCTCGTCGATCGGCTCATACATCTCCGGCTTCGGCACGCTGGTGTTCTTCTTCGGCATGGCGCTCGCCTTCATGCGCAAGGAACGCGCAGCGGCCAATCCTTGGGGACCCGGCGCGACCACGCTGGAATGGACGCTGCCATCGCCACCGCCGTTCCATCAGTATGAAGAACTGCCGCTGATCAGATGAGCGTCACCGTTGCCCGCGTCGAGCCCAGCATCGCTGGCGTCGGCGATTACATCGCACTGATGAAACCACGGGTGATGTCGCTCGTGGTGTTCACGGCGCTGGTCGGTCTCTTGATCGCGCCCGGTCATCTGCATCCGGTGATCGGGCTCACCGCGCTGATCTGCATCGCAGTCGGCGCCGGCGCCGCCGGTGCGCTGAACATGTGGTACGACGCCGACATCGACGCGCGCATGGCGCGCACGGCGGCACGGCCGATCCCGGCCGGACGGGTTGCGCCGGGCGAGGCGCTGGCTTTCGGTTTGACGCTCGCGGCTTTTTCCGTGGCCGTGCTCGGGCTTCTGGTCAACGTGATCGCCGCGGTGCTGCTGGCCGTGACCATCGGGTTTTACGTCCTCGTCTATACGATGTGGCTCAAGCGAACGACGCCGCAGAATATCGTGATCGGCGGCGCCGCCGGCGCGCTGCCGCCGCTGATTGGCTGGGCGGCCGCCACTGGCAGTATCGCGATCGAGCCGGTGCTATTGTTCCTGATCATCTTCTTCTGGACGCCGCCGCACTTCTGGGCGCTGTCGCTTTACCGCACCGAAGACTATGCGCGCGCCGGCATTCCGATGCTGCCGGTGGTTGCCGGCGAGCTGGAAACGCGCCGGCAGATCCTGCTCTATACGCTGTTTTTGGCGCCGCTCGGCACGGCGCCGTGGCTCCTCGGCTATGCCGGGCCGGCTTATGGCATCGCGGCGCTGGTCGCGGGCGCGGTCATGGTCGTGCTGGCGTTCCGGGTTCGCGCCGAACAACGCGTCCATGTCGCCAGCAAGCAGATGTTCGCCTTCTCCATCCTCTATCTGTTCCTGTTGTTCGCCATGCTGCTCGTCGACTGGATGTCACGGCGCGCGTTCGCGGCGTGACGATGAGTATTGCGATGAACGATGACAAGCTGCCGACCGGAATCAAGCTCACCGAGCAGCAGCTGCGCGCGCGGCGCGCCCGCTCGATCGCGATTGCGGTGTCGCTCGGCGTGCTGGTGGTGCTGTTCTATATCGTGACGCTGGTGAAGGGTCCGGGCGTGCTGGAGCGGCCATGACCGACAACCCGAAAATGCGGCGCGTGCCCAGGCGCGATCTACTCGTCGCATTCGCCTGCGGCGGCTTTGTCGCGGTGATGGTCGGCATGGCCTATGCGTCGGTGCCACTCTATTCCTGGTTCTGCCGCACCACCGGGTTCGGCGGCACCACGCAGGTGGCGCACTCGGCGCCCAAGCAAGAAGTTCCCGGCCGCACCATCACGGTGCGCTTCGATTCCAATATCGCACCGGGACTGCCGTGGACCTTCGAGCCGGAGCGCCGGACCATCGACGTCAAACTCGGCCAGGTCGTCATCGTCTATTATGCGGTGACCAACGAAGCCGCCCGCGTCACCACCGGCCAGGCCGGCTACAATGTCGCGCCGCCGACCGTCGGCATCTACTTCGAGAAGATCAACTGCTTCTGCTTTACCCAACAGACCATGCAACCGGGCGAAAAGCGCGACATGGCGGTCGTTTTCTATGTCGATCCCAAGCTCGTCAAGGATTCCGAACTCGACACTCTCAAAGACATCACGCTCTCCTACACCTTCTATCCGGTGCGCGAGCCGGAACAGCCGGTGGCGGCGAGCACCCCCACCCTACCCTCCCCCGCAGGCGGGGGAGGGTAGGGTGGGGGAATCCGGGCACATCTAGAGCATGATCCCGTCAAGCTGGAGAAGATGACGATGGCCACTGCGCACGCCGAACCGCATCACGACTATCATCTGGTGAACCCCAGTCCGTGGCCGGCGATCGGCGCCACGTCGGGGTTTGTCTTGGCCGTCGGACTCATCCTGTGGATGCATGAAATGGTGTCCTACGCGCCGTTGATCATGGGCGCCGGCGCTATCGGCATCGCCTATACGATGATCGGCTGGTGGCGCGACGTCATCCACGAAGCCGAGTTCGAAGGCGATCACACCCGCGTGGTGCAGATATCGCACCGCTACGGCATGATCCTGTTCATCGCTTCGGAGGTGATGTTCTTCGTCGCCTGGTTCTGGGCCTATTTCAACACCGCTCTGTTCCCGGACCAGTTTGAGGACGTGGCGCGGATCGCCTTTACCGGCGGGGTGTGGCCGCCGAAGGGTATCGAGACATTCGATCCCTGGCATTTTCCGCTGCTCAACACGCTCATTCTGCTGACGTCGGGCACTACGGTGACCTGGGCGCATCACGCGCTGTTGGAGAACGATCGCAAGGGACTGGTGCAGGGCTTGCTGCTGACCGTCGCGCTGGGCCTGAGCTTCACCTGCGTGCAGGCCTGGGAATATATGCACGCGCTGTTCCACTATTCGGGCAACATCTACGGCGCGACGTTCTTCATGGCGACCGGGTTCCATGGCGCCCATGTCATCATCGGTTCGATCTTCCTGATCGTCTGCCTGTTCCGCGCCCTCGCCGGCCAGTTCAAGCCGACCCAGCATCTCGGCTTCGAGTTTGCCGCCTGGTACTGGCACTTCGTCGACGTTGTCTGGCTGTTCCTGTTCGCCTGCATCTATGTGTGGGGCGGCGGACCGCACGCCTAGGCGCCGGCGATTGTTCTGCGCTCATCCCCGCTAACGCCGGGATGAGTGGAATATGAAAGCGCCGCATGACTGAAAAGACGATCGACACGCTTGCGGGATCGATCGGCGCCGGACTGTCCTGCGCGTGTCCGCGCTGCGGCCGGGGCAAGCTGTTCCAGGGGTTTTTGACGCTGCGGCCGCGTTGCGACGTCTGCGGCCTCGACTACAACTTCGCCGATGCCGGCGACGGGCCGGCCGTATTCATCATGTTTTTTGCCGGCGCTGTCGTCGTCGGCGCCGCACTGATTACCGAGATCCTTTATCAGCCGCCTTATTGGGTTCACGCGGTGCTGTGGCTGCCGCTCATTTTCATTCTCACGCTCGGTCCGCTCCGCCCGATGAAGGGGCTGATGATCGCGCTGCAATACCATCACAAGGCGGCCGAAGGCCGCTTTGGCCGCGGCGAGCCATAGCATGCAGTTCCACGTCAAAGCCGGCGCGCAGCACGGGCCGCAGCAACGACGCCGTTCGTGGCTCGGACTGTTGGTCCCCGCGATACTCGCCTTTGCCGTCCTGATCGGGCTCGGCGTCTGGCAAATTCAGCGCAAGGCCTGGAAGGAAGGGCTGATCGCTTCGCTCACCGAGCGGCTCGCGGCGCCGCCGATTGCGCTGCCGCCCGTTGCGGCATGGCCGCAGCTCGATCAGGGAAGCGACGAATATCGGCGCGTCCGCTTCACCGCCACCTTCGACAACAGCCGCGAAGCGCTGGTCTTTGCCGCCGCTTCGGCGTTCCGCCCCGACGTTGCCGACCTCGGTCCGGGATATTGGGTCATCACTCCGGCGCATCTTGCCGACGGCAGCATCGTGATCGTCAATCGCGGCTTCGTGCCCGAAGGCCGGCAGGATGCGAAAACGCGCCCCGACGGCGAAGTGTCGGGACCGATCGATATCGCCGGCGCGATGCGCTGGCCGGACGACCGGCATTGGTTCACCCCCGGCGACGATCCGGCGCATAATTTGTGGTTCACGCGTGACCCGGCCTCGATCGCCACTGCCAAGGGCATCGGTGCGGTGGCGCCGTTCTATGTCGAACAGGAAAGCCCGGTACCGCCCGGCGGCATGCCGAAGCCGGGCCCGCTCGCGGTCAGTCTGCCCGACAACCACCTGCAATATGCGCTGACCTGGTTCGGTCTGGCGGCGGTTTTGGCCGGCGTTTTCATCTCCTGGGCGTTCACATCGGCGGGCCGCGGGGAGCGCGAAGCGGCCTGAGCGCCTGCGCCGGGCATTTTTTACGCTCCCTTGGCGTTCCTTCCTAAGCCATCTACTGTGACCTGCGCTGTAGCTTATGGAGGCGCAGCGGCCAACCGCGCCATTGTGAATTATCGTGAGTAATCAGACTGTTACCGCATCCAGCCGGCCTTGGCCCGCCGCTGTGAGGAAACGCCAAAGCAGGCACCAGGTGAATTACGTCTCGACCAGGGGCGAAGCCCCGTCACCCGGCTTTGCCGAGGTCATGCTCGCGGGTCTCGCCCGCGATGGCGGCCTCTATGTGCCGGAGGCCTGGCCGCGCCTGCAGCCCCAGACGATCTCATCTTTTGCCGGCCGCTCCTATGCCGAAGTCGCGGTCGAGGTGATCCGGCCCTTCACCGACAATTCGGTGAGCGAGGCCGACCTCGCCCGCATGGCGCGCGAGGCCTACGGCAATTTTCGCCATCCCGCGGTGGCGCCGCTGTCGCAGCTCGGCGTGAACACGTTCGCGCTCGAACTGTTTCACGGCCCGACGCTGGCGTTCAAGGATCTGGCGATGCAGCTTTTGGCACGGCTGATGGATCACACGCTGGCCGCGCGCGGCGAGCGCCGGACCATCGTGGTGGCGACCTCGGGCGATACCGGCGGGGCCGCTGTCAAGGCGTTCCGTGAGCGCAGCCACGTCGACCTTGTCGTGCTGTTTCCGCACGGGCGCATTTCCGACGTGCAACGGCGCATGATGACGACCGCGGCGGCCGGCAATGTCAGCGCCATTGCCATCGACGGCACGTTCGATGACTGCCAGGCCATCGTGAAGGGCATGTTCAATCATCACGCCTTTGCCGACCGGGTCCGCCTGTCCGGCGTGAATTCGATCAACTGGGCGCGGATCGTGGCGCAGACCGTCTATTACTTCACCGCGGCGGTTTCGCTCGGCGCGCCGGAGCGCAAAATCGCCTTCACCGTTCCGACCGGCAATTTCGGCGACGTCTATGCCGGCTACGTGGCGGAGCGCATGGGCCTGCCGATCGACCGGCTGGTCATCGCCACCAACGTCAACGACATTTTGACCCGCACGCTGGCGACCGGCGCCTATGAACTGCGCGAAGTGGTGCCGACGACCTCACCGTCGATGGACATTCAGGTCGCCTCGAATTTCGAGCGCCTGCTGTTCGATGCCTATGACCGCGATGCGGGCGCGATCCGGGCGGTGATGGCCTCGCTCACGCAATCGCGGCGGTTCACGCTGTCGGCCCGGGCTTTGGCCTATACCCGCGCGCGGTTTTCCGCCGATCGCGCCGACGAAGACGAAGTCGCGGCGACCATCCGCACGGTGCGGCGCGAAACCGGCAATTTCGTCGATCCGCATACCGCGGTCGGCATTGCGGTTGCGGAAAAAGAGCACCGCGACCCGACGGTGCCGATGGTGGTGCTGTCGACCGCGCATGCGGCCAAGTTTCCCGACGCGGTCGAGGCGGCTACCGGCCAGCGTCCGCAATTGCCGGAATGGCTATCCGATATCGATCGGCGTCCGGAGCGCGTCACCGCGCTGCCGGCAGACCAATCCGCGGTCGAGCGTTTCGTCCTGCAGACGAGCCGCGCCGCGCAGGAAGGGGCGGCAGCATGAGTGTTGAGGTGACGACCTTGAAGTCCGGCATCAATGTGGTGACCGACACGATGCCGCATCTCGAGACAGCTTCGCTCGGCGTATGGGTCAATTCCGGCAGCCGCGACGAACGCCGCGACGAGCATGGCATCTCGCACTTCCTCGAACATATGGCGTTCAAGGGCACGCGGCGGCGCAGCGCGCGGCAGATCGCCGAGGAGATCGAGGCCGTCGGCGGCGATCTCAATGCGGCGACGGGCGCCGAGACCACCGCCTATTACGCGCGTGTGCTCAAGGCCGATGTGCCGCTGGCGCTCGACGTACTCGCCGACATCCTGTCCGAGCCCGCGTTCGCCAGTGAGGAGCTCATTCGCGAGCAAAACGTCATCGTCCAGGAGATCGGCGCCGTCGCCGATACGCCGGACGATCTTATTTTCGAGCACTTGCAGGTCATCGCCTTTCCCGACCAGTCGCTCGGTCGCTCGATCCTGGGCACGCCGAAGACGGTGCGCTCGTTCGACGGCGGCAGATTGCGCGACTATCTCGGCAGGAACTATCGCGCTCCCGACATCGTGGTGGCCGCCGCCGGCGCCGTCGAGCATCAGGCCGTGCTCGCCGAGGTCGAGAAGCGCTTTGCCACGTTCAACGGGCCGGCCGGGCCGGTGCCGGAGCCGGCGAGTTTCGGCGGCGGCAGCCATGTCGAGAAGCGCGAGCTCGAGCAGGTGCATATCGCGCTGGCGCTGCCGGGCGTCTCGATCGTCGATCCGTCGCTCTACAGCCTGCAAGTGTTCACCAGCGTGCTGGGCGGTGGAATGTCGTCGCGGCTGTTCCAGGAAGCGCGCGAGCGCCGCGGCCTGTGCTATTCGATCTACTCGTTCCACGTGCCGTATTCCGACATCGGCATGTTCGGGCTTTATGCCGGGACCGACGCCGCCGACACTTCCGAGCTGATGCGGCTGATCGTCGACGAGATCGCCTCGACCGCCGACACCATTTCCGAGCCGGAGGTTGCCCGCGCCAAGGCGCAGATGAAAGCCGGCCTGTTGATGGCGCTCGAGAGTTCCGGCGCGCGCATCGAGCAGCTGGCGCGGCAGATGATCACGCGCGGCCGCCCGATTCCGCTCCACGAGCTAGTGGCGAGGGTCGACGCTGTGACGGTCGAAAGCGCGCGCACTGCCGGCCGGGCGCTGATCTCGCGCGGCAAGCTCGCCACCGCGGTTCTCGGTCTCGGCTCGGGGCTTGAAAGTGCGGCGGCGATTGCCGAGACTCTGACGCGCCGGGCCGCATGACCAGCCGTTGGTGAAGTTTGGCGTTCTTCCGCACCATCAATTTTGCCGAGCCGTTGCCGACCGTCGAAGGCGATGGCGTCATGTTGCGCACGCCGCAGATCACGGATTTCGACGAATGGGCGGCGCTGCGCGAGACCAGCCGGGACTTCCTGACGCCGTGGGAACCGACCTGGCCCGACGACGATCTTACCCGCGGCGCGTTCCGCCGCCGGATCAAGCGCTATACCGAGGACCTGCGCAGCGACCAGGGCTACGCTTTCCTGATCGTGCGCTATTCGGATGGCGCGCTGGTTGGGGGATTGACGCTCGCTAATATCCGCCGCGGCGTCGCCCAGGCCGGCAGTCTCGGCTACTGGATGGGCCTGCCGTATGTGCGGCAGAATTACATGACGGCTGCGGTGCGCGCCGTCATTCCATTCGCCTTCGCTACGCTGCGGCTGCATCGCCTTGAAGCGGCCTGCATCCCGAGCAACACCGGTTCGATCAAGCTCCTGGAAAAAACCGGCTTCGTCCGCGAAGGCTATGCGCGGGAATACCTTTGCATCAACGGCACCTGGCAGGATCACCTGCTTTATGCCCGGCTCAAGAGCGGCCCCGAAGCGTCTTAACCATACGCTTGGCCTTTCCCGCCCCGGTTTGCCGGGACAGGTAGGGTAGGTACGCCTTGGGATGGCCACGGTTGCTTTGATATAAATATCAAGGGCATCGCGACTTATGGCGATGGATTGGGGATGCCGCGCGACTTGCATCGGACTAGGCGGAACGACCGTGCGCTGATCGCGGCTTTGCTCTCGCTTGCGCTGGTGGCGGTGGCGGGCTGCACGAGCAGCACCGTTGGCATCGGCACGCCGTCCACGGCGACGACGGCTACCGCGCCGGCATCCACTGTTGCGGCCGCGCCCGACGCCGCCGCCCCGCTGCCGCCGCCAAGTCCGCCGTCGTTTAAGGACAAGGTCGCAAGCTTCTTTTCCGGCGCGACGCAGAAGGAGCCGCAGCCGGCCACCAATGCGCAGTCGAACATCAATTGTCCCTTGATCGATATCCGCCAGGGGGCCTCGACGCTGACCATTCCGCCGCCGCCGCCGGACGGCTCCAACGAGGCGATGTCGCTCAAATATCAGGGCATCTTCGTGCGCGCCGCGCGCGACTGCAAAGTCGCCAACGGCCAATTGGTGATGCGGCTCGGCGTCCAGGGCCGCATTGTCGTCGGGCCCGCCGGCGGACCGGGCCAGGTCGATGTGCCGTTGCGCATCGCCATAGTCGACCAATCGCCTACGGACGCGAAAACGATCCTCACCAAGCTCATCCGGATTCCGGTCACGGTCGCAAATGAAGACAATGTGAGCTTCACGCATATCGAGGAGGGGTTGAGCTTCCCGCTGCCGTCGGCGGACGATCTCGACGATTACCTGGTCTATATCGGCTTCGATCCCATCGGCGCCGCCGCGGAAGACAAAGCGAAGCTCAAGCCCACCCCCAGGCTCAAGCCGAAACCGATGTTGAAACCCAATCCGGCGCCCACGGGATAAGCTGGAACGGATCTACCAGCCGCGCAGATCGGTGATCGTGGTCTTCAGTGCCCGCATGTCGGCGACAACGGTGCGGGCGCCGGTTGCGAGCAATTCCGAGGCAAGCCTGCCCGGCGTCTGGCTGCCGCCGACAAAGCCGATCGTGGTCATGCCCGCCGCGTTCGCGGCGGCGATACCGGGCGCGGAATCCTCGACCACAATGCACGCCGCCGGCTCGACCTCGCTGCGCGCAGCCGCGAGCAGGAACAGATCGGGCGCCGGCTTGCCCTTGCGCACGTCGCTTGCCGAGAACAGGCGCGGCTCGAAAAAGCGCAGGAGTCCAGTGACTTCCAAGCTGGCGCGGACGCGATTGAGCGGCGAGGATGAGGCCACGGCCTTGGGCCCGCGGATTCAGGTCAGCGCATGCGCAGCGTGCGGCACCGGACGCAATTCCGCGCGCAGCCGCCGCAGCGTTTCCGCCGCGACCATGGATGAGAATTCAGCCGGAAGCGCTCGGCCCGTCGCGGCCTCGACCGCGGCGAAGATGTCCGCCGGCCGCCGGCCGTGAAACCGCCGCATCATCGACTCGACGGTGAGCGCCATGCCGACGCGCTTGAACGCTTCGGCAAGGACAGCCGCCGCAATCGGCTCGCTGTCGACAAGCACGCCGTTACAATCGAAGATGACCAATGGCCCCTCCGATGGCTCGGCCATCGAGAATGGCCGCGGCCCGGCTTTCCAAGGAAATTTGCAGGGTCAAGATACCGTTTGGTCGCGGTATTCAAAGACCAATACTAGCCCACCGCGGAGTTATGCACATGATCAAGTCTGGGTAGTGTCTCAAGACACTACCCAAGTCTGATCTGTGGATTATGCAGAGCGCCGGCGCGCCGGGTGTCAGTTGAGTTTTTGTTTGACGTCCGCGATACCGGCAGTGAGCAAGTCTTCGGCGATCTTGCCCTTGGCGGAGCTAGTGAGAATTCTCTCGGCGGCGGCAACCGCGGCATCGGCGGCGGCGGAACGCACGTCGGCGACCGCCGCGGCCTCGGCCTGAGCGATCTTCTGCTCCGCCATTTTGGTCCGGCGCACGATGAATTCTTCAGTTCTTACCTTGGCTTCGGCGGCGATCCGCTCGGCTTCGGCGGTGGCGCCGGCGATGATGGCCGCGGCCTCGGATTCGGCCTCGCGGCCCTTGCGCTCGAACTCGGAGAGCAGCGCCTGCGCCTCCTCGCGCAGCCGGCGCGCCTCGTCGAGCTCGGACTTGATGCGTGCCTGACGCTGATCGATCGCGTCGATCAGCTTGCGGTGGACGCCGAGATAGGCGAGCAGGCCGAGAAAGCAGAGAAAGCCGACTGCGACCCAATTTTCGGTCTCTTTCAGGGCCTCAAGCATCGGCGCCTCAGTTCTTACCGTCGCCGAGCGCGGCGGCGACTTCGGCTGCAGCGGGCGCCTTGCCGATCAGGCGTTCGACGATGGCCGCCGCAGTATCCGCAGCGATGCTGCGGACATTGCCCATGGCGGCGGCGCGGGTAGCGGCGATTGATTGCTCGGCGGCGGCAAGCCGCTCGTGCAGCTGTGCCTCGAGCCGCTTCTGCGTCGCGTCGGCCTCGGCCGCCTGCTTCTGCCGCGTCGCGCTGGCCATCGCTTGGGCGCGGGCCCGGGCATCGGCGAGCGCCTTGTCGTAGGCGGCGTGCGCGGCGTTCGACTGCTCTTTCAGGCGTTCAGCCGCCGCGAGGTCGTCACTGATGACGCGCGAGCGCGCCGCCAGGATCGAGCCAATGCGCGGCAGTGCGACCTTCGACATCAGCACATAAAGCAGCACGAAGCTGATCGTCAGCCAGAGCAGCTGCGAGGGAAAATGCTCCGACTGGAACGGCGGGAAAGCGCTGTGCCCAGCCGGCACCTCGGTATGGGCGGTCGGTTCGGCCATGGCCGCGAAAGGCTCAGAGCCCGAACAGCAGCAACAGCGCGATCAGCAGCGAGAAAATGCCGAGCGCTTCGGTGATGGCAAACCCGAAAATCAGGTTGCCGAACTGACCCTGGGCGGCCGACGGGTTACGCAGCGCCGCCGCCAGGTAGTTGCCGAAGATGATGCCCACGCCGACGCCAGCGCCGCCCATGCCGATGCAGGCAATGCCGGCGCCTATGTATTTCGCGGCGGTCGGATCCATGACAAAGCTCCTTTTCGAGGTTGCAACAGCCGGCCGTCAGTGGCCGGGATGTATCGCGTCGTTGAGATAGATGCAGGTGAGAATGGCGAAGACATAGGCTTGCAGGAAGGCCACCAGAAGTTCGAGCGCGGTCAGCAGCACCACCATGATGAGGGGCAGCGCCGCGCCGAACCAGCCGAGAATGCCGAAGCCGGCGAGCATGATGATGAAGCCGGCAAAGACCTGCAGTGTGATGTGGCCGGCGAGCATGTTGGCGAACAGCCGGACGCTGTGCGACACCGGCCGCGACAAGAATGACAATATTTCGATGACCACGATCGCCGGCAGGATGGCCTTCGGCACGCCCTTCGGCACGAACAGATTGAGGAAGTGCAGGCCGTTCCGCCAGAAGCCGTAGCCGACGACGACGAAGAACACGAGCAGCGCCAGGCTTGCGGTCACGATCAACTGACTGGTCACCGTGAAGGAATACGGGATGAGACCGATCAGGTTGGCGAACAGCACGAACATGAACAGCGTGAACACGAAGGGAAAGAACTTCATTCCCTCGGTGCCGGCGGAGCTGCGCACCGTATTGGCGACGAATTCGTAGGAGATTTCCGCAATCGACTGCAGCCGTCCCGGCACTATCGCGCGCGGCGCCGTTGCCCCGATGAGCAGCGTCGATATCAAACCGACGATGATCAGCATGACTAAGGCGGAATTGGTGAAAGCGATCTGATGCCCGTCCACTTGCATCATGGGCATCAGATTCTTGATCTGGAACTGGTGGATCGGATCGACCTGCATCGCCCTGTTCGCCGCTGTAGAGTGCCGCCGCAAGCTTTGCGCCGCGGTGCCGGATTATTTGTCCCGGTTGCCCCGGGTCCTGTCATCAAGCGCGGTGCCCGCGACGAGCCCCGCGGTGCGCATCACGTTGAGCACGCCCGCGGCAAAGCCGAGCAAGAGAAATATCATCAGCCCCCAGGGCGAGATGCCGAGCCAGCGATCGATAAGCCAGCCGAGACCGGCACCGACCACAACGCCTGCAACGAGTTCGCTGGAGAGCCGGAAGCCCTTGGCGTAACCGGATGCAGTCGCTGCCCGATCCGCACCAGGATCATCGGAACCCCGGCCGGCATGGCGTGCATGGCCGAGGCTTTCGTTGAGCCGCTGGAGTCTCGCGGAGAGAGCGGCTTCGTTGGCTTGCTGCTTGTCTCGATCGCCGTTTTCGCGCGCGTCGCTCATGGTCTCGACACTCGCGGCTTGCGATCGCGGCACGCCCCGCGCCTTGAAGCCGCGCGGAACATACTGATGGAGTTCCACCAAGTCAAGAAACCACGGACTTATGCTAATGCTCTGAAACAACAGCGCTTATAGCCTTGCGCGGGACGCGTTTCGCGATCGTTGTTGCACCGCAAAGTCGCGCAAGACTTTCTCTGATCATATTCTAAGATCACACAAGTCGCCGTCGCCGGAGGAAATGATCATGATCCTCACACGCATCGCTCTCGTCATCGCCGCGTTGTGCGCGGCCGCACCCGTTCTCGCCCAAAATGCTTCGGCGCCGGAGGCGACTCCGGACACCGCCGGCGGCCGTTACATATTCAGCAAACAGCCCGACGGCCAAATCAACGGCCAAATCGACGGCTATGTCCGGCTCGATACCCAGACCGGCGCGGTTTCGCTGTGCAGCCAGAAACCGGTCGGCTGGGCCTGCGAGGCGGCGCCGGAGGATCGCGCCGCCTTCGAGAACGAGATCGCGCGGTTGCAAACCGAGAATGCGGCGCTGAAAAAGGACATCCTGGCACGCGGTCTGCCGCTGCCGCCCGGCGTCATGCCGGAGCCGCCCGTGGCGCAGAGCGGCGAAAGGCAAAATGGCGAAATTACTTTGCACTTGCTGAGCGACGCCGATATCGATCGCGTGGTCGCGTTCGCCGGGCATGTCTGGCAGCGTTTGGTCGACGCGATCGAGCGGGCGCAGAAGCAGATCTTGGACAAGAGCTAGAGCATGATCCCGAAAAAGCCTGCCCTCGGACTTGATCCGAGGGTGGGCACCGGTTTTCGGAACGATCATGCTCAAAAAGGAGCATTTCATTCGCGCGGCATGCCATGAGTAGATTGTCCACCGTCCACACCGCGCGCGTCGAGACAATTGCGACCGCCGTTCTGTCGGTGGCGACGTCCGGCGAAGGTTTTTATGAAATCACCCGCGACGTCGCGGATTTCCTCAAGCAGATCAAAGCGCGCGACGGCGCGATCCTGTTCTATCTCAAGCACACCTCGGCCTCGCTGGTGATCCAGGAGAATGCCGATGCGGACGTGCGCACCGATCTTGTCACCGCGCTGCGGCGCCTGGCTCCGGCGAATGCCGGCTGGGTGCACGACGTGGAAGGACCGGACGATATGCCGGCCCATATCAAATCCATGCTCAATGGCGTGTCTTTACAGGTGCCGGTTGCCGGCGGCGAACCGGCGCTCGGCACCTGGCAAGGCCTCTACGTGGCCGAGCATCGCAGCGCTCCGCACCGGCGCGAAGTCGTGCTGCAATTTATCGGTTCGTGCGCGGAGCAATGAATAATTCCTGAATAGACCGAGCGGCATCAAACATCATGGTGGTTGCCGGCGAACGGCGGTAACATGTTCCGTGAAATCGTGCGCGCGAGCAACCGGGACGTGCCATTGGGCGAGGCTGAATTCCATCATCTGCTGATCGCCGACGATCATCCGCTGTTCCGCGGCGCGCTGCGCGAGGCGGTCAACGGCTTGTTTGCGCCCGCCGATATCGGCGAAGCCGGCACCTTCGAGGAAGTCACCGAGCTTCTCGAGCGCGGCGGCGAGGTCGATCTCATTCTGCTCGATCTGCAGATGCCCGGCGTGCGCGGCTTTTCCGGGCTGATGTATTTGCGCGCGCAATATCCCGGCCTGCCCATTGTCGTGGTCTCGGCCAACGATGATCCCGCCGTAATCCGCCGCTGCATGGAATTTGGCGCGTCGGGATTCATTCCCAAGACGCTCGGCATCGAGGCGTTGCGCCAAGCCGTCGCGCGCGTGCTCAAAGGCGAAGTGTGGACGCCGCCCGACGTCGACCTGGCGCGCGGTTCGGATGCCGAGGGCGCCGCCATGATCGCGCGGCTTTCAACGCTGACGCCGCAGCAGGTGCGGGTGCTGATGATGCTGTCCGGAGGACTGCTCAACAAGCAGATCGCCTATGAGCTCGGCGTCTCCGAGGCGACCGTGAAGGCGCACGTCTCCGCGATCTTGCAAAAGCTCGGCGTCGAGAGCCGGACGCAAGCCGTCATCGCCGCGGGTAAGATCGAAGCCGGGCAGTGGCCGCAAGTGCCGGCGCGGGACGCTTGAGGGTTACTCCGCCGCAACCCGTTGCACGCGCCATTGCGTGATCAGCGCACGCAGGGACGCAGGCTTGAGCGGCTTATTGAGGAGATGCGCGCCCTCGGCGCGGGCTTCCTCGCGCACATGGAGCGACCGGTCGGCGGTGATCACGATGGCCGGCACGGCGTGGCCGTTTTGGCGGCCGAGGCGGCGGCGCAGTTCGGCGATGGCGCCGACGCCATTGCCGCCGTCGAGATGGTAGTCAACCAGGAGCCCGTCGGGTTCGAGGCCGCTGGCATCCATCGCCGCGAGCGCTTCGGCGAGGCCGGCGGCCTTAAGCGTGCGGCAGCCCCAGCCGCCGAGCAACGTCTCCATGCCGTCGAGAATGGCGCGGTCGTTGTCGATGCACAGCACGACCGTGCCGTCGAGCCGGCCGACGTCGAGCCGCGGCACGATGTGCAGCTTCGGCGCCGCGGCAAAAGTCTTGGCGCGCGCCACCTCGATCGAGAAGCGCGAACCGTGGCCGACATTCGACTTCAGGGCGACTTCGCGGTCGAGCACGCGCGCGATGCGTTCGACGATCGACAGCCCCAAACCGACGCCGCGCGCCACCCGCGCGCCCTGATCGAGCCGGTGGAATTCGCGAAACACGGCGCGGCGCTTGGCGTGGGGAATGCCGATGCCGGTATCGTAGACCTCGATGCGCAGCCCCCCGCCGCGCCGCCGGCAGCCGACCAGCACGCGTCCGGCCGGCGTATATTTGATGGCGTTGGAAATGAGATTTTGCAGGAGCCGGCGCAAGAGCCTCCGGTCGGAGCGCACGCTTTGCGAACAGGGCATGAAAACAAGCTCGAGACCCTTCTCGCGGGCGAGCGGGGAGAATTCGACTTCCAGCCGGTGCAACAATTCGTCGATGCGGAAATCGGCGAATTCCGGCTTCATCGCCCCGGTATCGAGCCGCGAAATGTCGAGGAGCGCGGTAAAAATCTCTTCCACCGCCTCCAGCGAGGCGTCGATATTCGCCACCAGATCGGCATCCTCACTGGCGCGCTGGCGCTCGATCAGGCTCGTCACATAAAGCCGCGCGGCGTTGAGCGGCTGCAAAATGTCGTGGCTGGCGGCGGCCACGAACCGTGTCTTCGAAACATTGGCGTCGTCGGCTTCGGCTTTGGCGCGTTCGAGTTCCGCGTTGAGGCGCGTGAGCTCGCCGGTGCGCTCACGTACGCGGCGCTCGAGCGTCGCATTGGCGCGCTCCAGCGCCTCCGCCGCCTTCACGCTCGGAGTAATGTCGGTGAAGGTGGTGACCAGGCCGCCGTCGGGCATGCGGTTTCCCCGCACTTCGATCACCAGCCCGCGTTCGACGGAGCGTTCGAGGAACGGCTCGGTCTCGGACGCATATTTGACGACGCGCTCGGCGATGAATTCGTCGACATCCCTGGTGCTGCGCTCGCCTTGCTCGGCGATGTGGCGCAGGATGTCGCCGAGCGCAATGCCGACCCGGGTCAATTCGTGCGGCAGATCGAAGATTTCGCCGAACTGCCGGTTCCAGCAGACCAGCATCAACTCCTTGTCGAAGACCGCGATGCCTTGCCCGACATGGTCGAGCGCGGTTTGCAGGATTTCGCGATTGTAATGGATCGCGGCATTGGCGTCGTCGAGCAGCTTTAGCGCGGCTTTGGTCGAGACCGTCCGCTTGCGCAACAGCAGCGACAGCACGAGCCGCGACGACGCAGCCCCGATCGCCGAGGCCAAGAGATATTCGCCATATTGCAGCAACTCGAAATCGGCCTCGGTCGCCGGATCGAGATTGATGCGGCGCGTCAGGGCGAAGCTCGCGAACGAATCCCGGGTGCGCTCCTGGCCGAGATAACGGGCGACGGTTGCGATCAATTCCTCGACATTGACCGACGCCCGGCGCAAGCGAAAGCTCGGCGCCATCGGCGTGAGTGTCGACGGCACGAACAGGTCCGCCTGCACACGCTCGATCGCCGCCGGCCGGCGGATAAAAGAGCAGCCGATATAGCAGGCGATATTGATCGCGAGGCTTGCCAGCACGCCATGCACGAGCGGCGGCAGATCGATACCGAACAATGCCTGCGGCCGCAGCATGGCAACGCCCCAGGGACCGCCGCTCAGTATTCCGCCGCCGACAATGCCGGCATCCGCGATGCTCGGCAGCAACAGCGTATAGCCCCAGACCACGATGCCCGCGCTCATGCCGGCAATCGCGCCCAGAGCGGTGCCACGCCGCCAGACGAGCCCGCCAAAAAAGGCCGGCGCCAGCTGCGCCACCGCGGCGAACGATAGAAGCCCGATCGCGGCAAGCTGCGCCTCGCCGGCCGAGCGGTAATAGATGTAGGCGAGAAACAGGATGACGAAGATGGCGATGCGGCGCGTGGTCAGAAGTTGGGCGCCGGCATCGTTCGGCTCGCCGTTTCGCGTGGCGCGGCGTTGCAGCAACAGCGGCATCACGATGTCGTTGGAGACCATGATGGCGAGCGCGACCGATTCCACGATCACCATCGCGGTCGCCGCCGACAACCCGCCGACGAAGGCAATGAGCGTGATTAATTCGGAATGGGCGGCGAGCGGCAGCGCCACCACGAACATATCGCTGTCGAGGTGGCCGGCCGGGAACGTCAGCAGCCCGGCCATCGCGATCGGCAGCACGAACAAATTGATCAGCACAAGATAGACCGGGAACAGCCAGGCGGCGCGGCGGATTTCGGCCTCGCTGTGGTTCTCAACCACCGTGACGTGGAACTGCCGCGGCAAGAGCACGATGGCGAACAGCGACAGCGTGGTCATGGCGCAGAACGAGGCGAATTCCGGCACGCGTGTCAGCACGGCGGCGGTGCGCGGCTCGCTGAGCGCGCGCGTGAACAGCGCCATGGGTCCGTGGAACATGACGAAGGTGACGAAAATGCCAACGGTGAGGAACGCCAACAGCTTGACGATCGATTCCGTGGCGACCGCCAGCATCAGCCCATCCTGATGCTCGGTCGCGTCGGTGTGGCGGGTGCCGAACAGCACCGCGAACGTCGCCATCGCCAGCGCGACGAACAGCGCGACGTCGCCGAGAAGCGGCTGCGCGCCGCCGCCCGGCGCAGCTTGCGCCAAAATGGTCGAGACCGAGGCTGACACCGCTTTAAGCTGCAGCGCGATGTAGGGGATCATGCCGATGATGGCGATCAGCGCCACCGTCGCCGCGACCCATTGGCTCTTGCCGTAGCGCGCCGCAATGAAATCGGCGATCGAAGTGATGTTCTGGCCCTTGGCGAGCCGCACGATACGGATGAGCAGCGGGAAAGCGAGCCCCACGATCAGCATCGGGCCGATATAGATGGTGAGGAAATCGAACCCGGCGCGCGAGGCTAGCCCAACCGAGCCGAAGAACGTCCATGAGGTGCAATAGATGGCGAGCGACAGCGGATAGATCAAAAGCCGCGAAGAGGTGCCGCGGGCGAGCTCGCGCATGCGATCGCCATAGCTCGCAACCAGGAACAGCAAGCCGATATAGGCGAGCGCAATGGCGACGACGACCCAGCCTTGCAACATGACCTGCCCCAACGTCACTGACGCGCATTGCCGTTGCGCGTTCGGCCTTCATTGCTCGATTTTGGCTAAGGTCACCATAGTTTGGCGGGGGTGTCTATCGGGCGCGCCGGCGTCATTTGACTGCATTTGACGGCACCGGCCGCAGCGGTCATTCATGACGGATCGTGCCGCCTTCACTTCCGCCGCGCCGTACGCTGATCGAGACTGTCGAGACGCTGGCCATCGCGCTCGCCGGCGGCGTCACATTCGCTTTGTTGGGCCTTCCCGCCAGCCTGGTATCCGGTTCGGTCGTGGCTGTGGCGGCGGCGGCGCTGATCGGCCGTTCGGTCCGCGTGCCGCTCGGACTGGCGCGCGTCTGCTATGTGATCGTCGGCGCGCTGCTCGGCTCGGTGGTGACGCCGGAGACTCTCCGCGGCATCACCACTTGGCCGGTGAGCATCGCGCTGGTGATGCTCGGCTCCATCGCCATGATGCTGGCGACCATGACCTATTTGCGGATCGTGCATCGCTGGGACCCGCTGTCGGCATTGCTCGGCGCCAGTCCCGGCGCGATGGCGCAGGGCATCTCGCTGGCGACCGAACTTGGCGGCGACCTGCGCGGTATCGCCATCGTGCAGACGGTGCGCGTGCTGCTGCTCGTCGTCGGCCTGCCGAATGGGCTCGCTCTATTCGGGCTGGTGGTGCCGGCGCTGCCGGTGCCGCGCGGGCCCGCCGGCATGGCGGTGCTCGGCCAGATGATCATTCTGGTCGCGGTCGCGACGATCTTCGCCATGGGCTTCCTGCGGCTGCGCTTTCCCGGCGGGCTTCTGTTCGGCGCCATGACCGGGTCGGCGATCCTGCACGGCGCGGGGTTCATTCACGCCGCGCTGCCGTGGTGGCTTGGCGGTGCTTCGGTGCTTACGCTCGGCGCGCTGGTCGGCTCGCGTTTTGCCAATACCACGCCACGGATGTTGGCCGGTTTTCTCGGCGCCGCGCTTGGCTCCTTCGCGGTGTCGATGGTGGTCGCCACCGCCTTCATCCTGCTCGACGCGTATCTCTTGCCGATACCGATCGCTAATATCGTGATTGCGTTCTCGCCCGGCGCGCAGGACACCATGATGGTGCTGGCGCTCGCGCTGCATCTCGACCCCGTCTATGTCGGGGCCCATCACCTGGCGCGGTTTCTGGTGGTGACGTTATCGGTCGCCGTCGCGGCGCGCCGCATCGGACCGCGCAAGCCGGACGAGTAGATTAGATCGCTCGGCCGCGCGCGCGTAATATTAAGCTTCTGAATCGCCGTCTTAGTGCTTGTGCAGAAATCTGGCGATCTGTCCCCGCAACTCGGCCGTGTCCAACAGCTCGCCCATCGAACCGGCGCTGTCAAAGAGCTCGCGTTGAAGTTTCGCCGGGATCGTATTCCACTGCATGATGACGGATGCGCCGAGGCAGCGAAGGACACGCTCTTCCTCGACGGCAAGAGTGGTGAAGCGGGGCTTCTCGTCGCTTGGCGTGTGGACCATCTTTTCGAAATTGTCCTCAAGCCATTTCTCGTTGTCGGCAAGCGAACTGAAGCTGTCTTTCGAATCCTGCAGCTCACGAATTTTGCCTGGGTCGTCCGATGCTCTGATCAATTCGTCGCAATCGCTCGATTTCGCCCGATATTGCAGTGTGATGAACATGTGAGGCTCCATTTCGGCGAGAACGCGATGGCTCAGCGATAGCTGTAATGACGATGGCCGTAGTTGTCGTAATAGTAATGCCGGTGTTGCAGGCCCATCCCCTGAGCGATGGTGGGGCCTGCGGTGTAGCCGACAACGCCGCCGACGACCGCGCCAACCGGGCCGCCAACGACCAGCCCTGAAACAGCTCCCATGGCGGCATCGCTGCCGCGGTCCTGAGCGACGGCCGTGAGCGGCGCGAGTGTGATGGCGGCAGTGACGATCGCGAATGCGAGGAGTGCTTTCATGGCCGTTGTCCTTTTGTCAGGGGCATGATCGCCCCCGGTGTCAGAGCCGTATAATTGGGTGGAACGCCGCGCGCGCAGCGCGCGGTCGAGCGATAAACTGACTTACGGGTGAGCGCGGATCGCCGCAACAATTGCAAAGAAAATGGCCGCCTCCACGATGTAAATCCACAATGCTCTCTGGGTGAATTGTAAAATAACGATTGCTTTTGTCATGGCGTTTCCAACGATCCAATTCAGAACATCAGGCTTTGAAGCGGCCGCATTCCGATCTCACTCAAAGCCGCCCAAGCAGCACAAGAACGACAACAACGATCAGGATGGTGCCGATGGCACCGACGCCACCGTGCCCGAAACCGTAGCCGTAGCCGCCGAAGCGGCCACTGAAGCCGCCGAGCAGGAAGATGACGAGGACGACGAGAAGGATAATTCCGATCATTCACTTTCTCCAGGACTGTTGAGGCAGCGACACCAGCGACCTGACATCGATGCGGCTAAGCGTCGAGACCTTTGTCTCTATTTTCAACGCCTCTTCAAAAAACTCCTCGGACATGAGCCTGAGGTCTCTTGCCGTTCCGAGATCCATGCAGCCTCGCGATAGCCGCCGGCACCGATCGCCTTGCAGACGCAGATAGCTTGGCGACATTGCCAATTCCTTCGAAAGGAGCACGCATCTGTCCGATCACAGCCCGACCGCTCAACTGCTTATTACGAATTGGCAGCCGCGATCGTTGCAATGTAATTGGGATTCGGAAGCGCGATGATCTTTGTGCCGACGCCGATGCGGCTAATGCAGATCGCCACATCTACATTCGGTACGGCCGCTTGATCATTCCCCTTACAAGAGGAGAAGCGTTCAAGTCGAAAAAGGTTCCACGAAAACGCCTGTTTACGAGAAGTAATACTTCATTCCGGCGCGCCTTTGTTCATTCTTTGCGCGTTGCGTTTATTCGAAAATACTGGCGAGTTTCGCTGTAAATAGGAGACTTAACGACCGGAATTGTTTGGCAAACGTGGCATCTGAGACTAAACTTGGAAAAGCGTCTACGATTGTCTTCGGCCAAGTCCGGGACTCGCTGGCCTATCGCAATCCAGATGCTGCCCCCGCGGGCCTCCGTGAGAGCACTAACTCAGCGATTAAATATGAGCAGATCAGCCATCGGAACCAAATCTCGTTCGATTTCGCGGCGCGGTCGCAAGCGGCGGACACCCTCGAAATTAACCGCGCTCACGGCAATCGACACTGAAATTCATCAGGAAGATGCTCTCGAAATAGAAAATGCCGGCCTTCGTGATTTGCTGACCCAGGCTGGTATCGATGCGGCGCGCCTGCTTGCGAAAGCCGGTGTCGATGCCGCGGAGAGCCAAACCGCCAAGCGATTGCAGCGTCTGCTGTTGGAGGAGTTGCATCACCGCGTGAAGAACACGCTGGCGACGGTCATTGCGATTACATCACAGAGTTTGCGGAGCGCCGCGAGCCTGGAGGAAGGACGATTGGCCGTTGAAGGCCGTTTGGCTGCCTTAGGGTGGGCTCACGACGTGCTACTTCAAGCACATTGGACCAGCGCAAAACTGACTGATGTCATTCATGCCGCGATCGAACCTTTCGACAACCACGACGTTCGACGATTTTTCATTCAAGACACCGATATCGAGATCAATCCGGGCGCTGTTCTTGCCTTCGCCATGTCGCTCAACGAACTATGTACGAACGCGGTTAAGTACGGCGCGTTGTCCAACACCGCGGGACGCATCGATATTACGTCAACAATCGATGAAAAAGCGGGGCGATATAAGCTGACATGGACCGAGAAGGGCGGTCCAACAGTGCAGGAACCTACGCGGCGCGGTTTTGGGACGCGTCTCATCCGCCGCCTTGCCGATCAAATTCATGGTGACGGTCGATTGCTATATGAGCCCACCGGGTTCGTTTATGAACTGGACATTCCGCTGAAAGTCCTGCGAACTCGCCGCGTCAGCTAAATTGGGCCGCTCAATAATGGTGGACCGGTCTATGACTACGTTGCCCCGGGTCCCTACTACGGCGGATGCCCTGGCTACGGCTACGGCTAGGTTATGGCTACGCCTACGGTGGGTGCCCCGGCTACGGCGTCGCCCCCGTTGTCGGCGCGATAGTTGGCGGCATTTTGAGTCGCTGAAGGCCGGCATATTTCAACCGCGGCGGCCGCCTTCCCGATTAGGAGCGCGACCGCTCGCGGCCGCATAGGTCGATCGATCACTCGGCGGCGAGTGCGCGCTCTTTGAACGGCAGACCGAGCCGCTGCCAGACGTCGACCAGCGCTTCAGCGAGCGCGTCGATCAGCGCGTCGTCATGATAGGGGCTCGGCGTGATGCGCAGCCGCTCCGTTCCCTTGGGAACGGTCGGATAATTGATCGGCTGAATGTAGATGCCGTGGTCGGCAAGAAGCAGATCGCTCGCCGCTTTGCACAGTTCGGGATCGCCGACATAGACCGGGACGATGTGGGTGGGGCTCGCCATCACCGGCAGCGCCGCGGAGGCAAGCACTGCCTTGGTGCGCGCGGTGCGCTCCTGATGCCGTTCGCGCTCCCAGTTGGAGGTCTTGAGATGCCGGATTGCCGCGGTCGCCGCCGCGCAAACCGACGGCGGCAGCGCGGTGGTGAAGATAAAACCGGGTGCGTAGGAGCGCACCGCGTCGATCAGCGCGGCCGAGCCGGCGATATAACCGCCGAGGCAGCCGAATGCCTTGGCCAGCGTGCCCTCGATCACGTCGATGCGGCCCATGGCGCCGTCGCGCTCGGCGATGCCGCCGCCGCGCGGCCCGTACATGCCCACGGCGTGCACCTCGTCGATATAGGTCATCGCGCCATAGCGCGCGGCGAGATCGCAGATTTGATTCACATGGGCGACGTCGCCGTCCATCGAATAAAGGCTTTCGAACACGATCAGCTTCGGCCGTTGCGGCTCGGCCGCGGCCAACAGCGCCTCAAGATGCGCCATGTCGTTGTGGCGGAATATCTGTTTCTCGCAATGCGCCTGCCGCACGCCCTCGATCATCGAATTGTGGTTCCAGGCGTCCGACAGGATCAGGCAATTCGGCATCAGCTTGGCGAGCGTCGAAATGCCGGTTTCGTTGGAAATATAACCGGAGGTGAAGACCAGCGCCGATTCTTTGCGGTGCAGGTCGGCGAGCTCGCGCTCAAGCTCGATCAGCGGATGATTATTGCCGGCGATGTTGCGGGTGCCGCCGGCGCCGGCGCCCATCCGCGTCGCGGTCTCGACCATGGCGCCGATCACCTTGGGATGCTGGCCCATGCCGAGATAGTCGTTGGAGCACCAGATCACGACGTTCTTCGCGCCCTCCGGCGAATGCCAAATCGCATGCGGAAAGCGGCCGGCGATGCGTTCGAGATCGGCGAAGACCCGATACCGCCGCTCGCCGCGCAAGCGGGCCAGCGCATCGGTGAAATAGGCGTGATAATTCATGTCCGGGCGATTATTGGGAGAATTCATCGGCAAGCGTCCCCGGCGATTGCCGGCATTGCGTAGTCTGGAACCTGGCGAGGCTAGTTCTAGAAGCGTTCCAGGGTGTTTGTCGAGGTCCCATAGACGCGGTTGGTTGCCACGTCGTTGATCCGCATCAAATTGAGTCGATAAGGGAATTTAATCGAAGGATTTGTTCTATTTGCCGGCGGCTTTGCGCAGTTCCGGCGCGGCTGCCGCCGGCACGGGCGGGCCCGGACGCTTGATCCACGGGCTCCACGGATCGGGCGGCACCAGCCCTTCGGTGACCGAGACCGGCAGGATGCGTCCGTCATCGGTGATGCGGCCGATCATCACCGGCTTGAACAGGTGATGGGTTTTGCCGTCCATCAGCACCGAGAAGCCGCACGGCGCGGTGATGCGTCTGCCGCCGAGCGCATTGCGCACCTTGTCGACGTCGGTCGAGCCAGCGGCTTCGACCGACGCGGCCCACAGATTAAAGCCAATCCAGGTCGCCTCCATCGGGTCGTTGGTCATGGCGTCGGCATTGCCCTTGAAGCGGCGCCACTCCTCGATGAAAGCGCGGTTCTCCGGCGTATCGAAGGCGTGGAGATAATTCCATGCCACGAAATGCCCCGCGATCTTGGAGTGCCGCAGCGCAGGAAGCTCGGCCTCGTTGATGGATAGTGACATGACCGGAATTTCCGCAGCGACGATTTCCTGGTTCGCAAGCTCACGGAAGAAATGCACATTGGCGTCGCCTGAGACCGTGGCGACGATCGCGGTGCTGCCGCCGCGGGCGAAGCGGCGGATCTCCTCGACCACCGCCAGCCAATCGGACTGGCCGAGCGCGGTGTAGCGTTCGGCAACCTCGGTAATGCCCTGGCTCGCCAGATAGCCTTTGAGCACGGCATTGGTGGTGCGCGGATAGATGTAATCGGTGCCGACCAGGAAGAACCGGCGAATGCCCTGGTCGCGCAGGAAATTGACCGCCGGGATCGCCTGCTGCGGCGGGGTCGCGCCGGTATAGAAAATGTTGCGCGAGGATTCTTCGCCCTCGTATTGGCTCGGATAGAACAAGAGCGCGTTGTCGCGCTCGACGATCGGCAGCACCTCTTTGCGCGACGCCGAACTCCAGCAGCCGAATATGGCCGCGACCTTGTCGTCGTGAATGAGCTTGCGCGTCAGTTCGGGATAGGCCTTTGGGTCGGAGTGCGGATTGACGATGACCGGTTCGAGCGGACGGCCCAACAGCCCGCCGCGCGCGTTCTGCTGCTCGATCAGCATCACCAGAAGTTCTTGCAACGGCCGTTCGCTCGCGGTCATGGTGCCGGACAGCGAATGCAGGATACCGATCCTGATCGAGCCGAATTCGAGGTCGGTGAAATAGCCCGTCACCGCGTCGACCAGCCATTGCGAGCGGCCGAGCAGGTCTTCGGCGGTGGCGAGCACGCCGTTACCCGCCTCCTGCACGCTTGAAGCGATGGTCGAGATCTCCGGCAGCACGCCGGCGACCGTGCCGGCGACTTGCTCGGCGCGATTGCCGATGCGATTGATCTCGCCGGCCTGGTGATCGAGGATGCCGGTGAGCTGCCGATTGGCGTTACTCATCGTCGTCACGCTCGATGACACGCCGGCAATGGCCTCGACGGTCTCGTTCACCGCGTGCTGGATGTCGTGAATCTGCGCGCTGATGTCACCGGTGGCCTTGGCGGTTTGCTGCGCCAATATCTTGACCTCGGAAGCGACCACGGCAAAACCTTTGCCGGCGGCGCCGGCGCGCGCCGCCTCGATCGTGGCGTTGAGCGCAAGGAGCGAGGTCTGCGACGCGATCGCCTCGATCAGCTTGACCACGGCGCCGATGCGCTCGGCCGCGGCGGCGAGGCTGCGCACCGTAAAGTCGGTGTGGCTGAGATCGGCGATGGTGCGATCGGTGGCGTCTTTGGCCGCCGTCGCCTCGGCCGCGCATTGAATGATCAGCGTGAGCAGGCCGCGCGCCGCTTCCGCGACCGCCGCGACGTCGCGGCTCGCGCAACTGGCGGCTTCGACGGCATGAACGGTGCGCTGCGACATATCCCGGTTGCGCGCGCCGAGATGGGCGGTGGTGACGCGAATTTCCTCGCCGGCAGCCCGGAACGTGACGGTGAGCTCATCGATGGTGTTGCGGAAGCGCTGGGTGAAGAAGCCGCGGCTGGCATGGCGCAGCCGCGTCTCGGCCTCGCGGCTCTTAAGATCGACGGCAAGCGCGTCGGCGTCGATCAGCGCCTGACGCATCGTCTCCGCCGCGGCGGCGCTGTCGGCGAGTGCGCCGCCGCCGATCCGGGCCGGCAGCGCGGCATAGCGGTCGCCGCCGGCGATCTGGGCGATCGGGCCGACCACGGCGCGCAGCATCCGCTCGCACCACCACGCCGCTGCGATCGCACCGACCAGGCCCGTGGCCAATCCCAAAAGCAGGCTTTCCGTGCCCCAGGTCGTCAGCACTGCAACGACGCAAGCGAACATGAACGGCAGCGAGATCCAGGCCGGCAGCGGGTTTTTGTGAATATCGGCGGCCATTTCGGCTTGGTGTTGGCTTACGGGGTGAAAATTCCTGGAGAACATGAAGGAAAATGCGCATATTCGATTACTAAATCCTTTCCTAATGCTGCACCGCACGGCATGAATTATCGGCGCTCCGCCTAAAAACTATGCGCTTCATGCGGCTGTCGAGCGGGCGTTAACGCGGGATATTAAAATATGTCAGCGTCCACTGCATCCACCGCCGGGCTAGACCACGGGCTCACCGATTACGGCGATCGAGATTTCTCGCGCTTTCTGCGGCGCTCTTTCGCGCTGTCGATGGGTTATTCGCGAGCGATGCTGGACAAGCCGGTGATCGGCATCGCTTACACTGCGTCGGACTTCAATAATTGCCACCGCCATTTCCCCGAACTCTTGGCGGCGGTCAAACGCGGCGTGCTTGCCTCAGGTGCGCTGCCGCTCGAGTTCCCGACCATCTCGCTCGGCGAGGTCTTTCTCACGCCGACGAGCCTCAAATACCGCAACCTGATGGCGATCGACACCGAGGAAATGATCCGGGCGCAACCGATGGACGCGGTGGTGCTAATGGGCGGTTGCGACAAGACGGTGCCGGCGCAGCTCATGGGTGCGGTTTCCGCCGGCCGGCCGGCGGTCATGCTGGTGGCCGGGCCGATGATGACCGGGCGCTATCACGGCGAACGGCTCGGCGCCTGCACCGACTGCCGCCGCTTCTGGGCGCGCTATCGCTCGGGCGATGTCAGCGCCGATGAAATCTCCGAGGTCGAGGGCCAGCTCGCGGTGACGGCGGGCACCTGCGCGGTGATGGGCACCGCCTCGACCATGGCCTGCCTCGCCGAGGCGCTCGGCATCTGCCTGCCCGGCACCGCGGCGATCCCGGCGGTGCATGCCGACCGGTTGCGCGCCGCCGAGGCGACCGGCGCCGCGGCGGTGAAGCTGATCGGCTCAAAACTCACGCCGGCGGCGATCATCAACGAGAAGTCGGTCGAAAACGCATTGCGCGTTCTCCTCGCGCTCGGCGGCTCGACCAATGCAGTAATCCATCTCACCGCGATCGCGGGACGCGCCGGTATCAAAATCTCGCTCGAACAACTCAACAAACTTTCGGATTCGACCCCGGTGCTGGTCAATCTCAAACCGGTCGGCAACGGTTACATGGAAGATTTTTGCGCGGCCGGCGGCATGGGCGTGCTGTTGCGTGAATTAAAGCCGCTCCTGCATCTCGATTGCATGACGGTGACCGGTGAAACGCTCGCCGAGCGGCTTGCCGGCGACGCCGCAAGTTATGTCGATCGCTCGATCATTGCCGAGCTTGGCAAACCGCTGGAAGCAAGCGGCGGCCTGGTCGCGCTGTTCGGCAATCTGGCGCCACAGGGCGCCATCCTCAAGCGCTCGGCGGCCGACGCAAAGTTGTTCGAGCATGAAGGCAAGGCGGTGGTGTTCTCCTCGCTCGAAGATCTCGCCGCCCGGATCGACGATCCGAAACTCGACGTCGAGCCGGCCGACATTATGGTGTTGCAGAACGCCGGGCCGCACTCGCCCGCCTGCATGCCGGAGGCCGGCTATCTGCCGATCCCGAAGAAGCTCGCGCAGAAGGGCGTCAAGGACATGATCCGCATTTCCGACGCGCGCATGAGCGGCACCGCGTTCGGCACCATCGTTTTGCACATCACGCCCGACGCCGCGTCGGGCGGGCCGCTCGGGCTGGTGAAGAACGGCGACCGCATCCGGCTTTCGGTGAAAAACCGCCGCATCGAACTTCTAGTCGATGATGCCGAAATGAAAAAGCGCGCCGCGGTCTCCAAAGAGAAGGTAACCATACCCGACCGTGGCTACGCCAAGCTTTTTGCCGAACAAATTCTCGGCGCCGACGAAGGCTGCGATTTCAAGTTTTTGATGCCGCGATAATCATCCCCGCGCCACCGCGATCTCCAGCGGGAAATTGTCGACCACCTCATGGCCGCTTTCGGTCACGATGAAGGTGTGGCCGAGAAAAATGCCGAACAGCCCGTCCAGCGTGATCGGATTGGGTTCGGCCATGATGACCATTCCAGGCTTGAGCACTTCCTCGAATTTTTCCGCCGCAACATGCTCGGCGACTACGTGCGGCTGGTCGGTGACGAGATCGATGCCGTGGCACTGCGTCGGCCGCGACTGATAGCCATTGTCGCGGAAAAAGCGGCTGGCCTGGCGCATCGCTTCGGCGGGCTTGCCCGGCGCGATCTCGGCGACGATGCGGCGATAGCCGGGCAGCGTAATGTCGTCCCAGAATTTCCGCACCATCTCGGTCGGCTCGCCGATGCAAATGGGCGAGCCGATCTGCGCGGTATAGCCGCGATAGCCCGCCGCCAGCTCCATATTGACGATGTCGCCTTTTTGCAGCACGCGGCCGGACGGCCGCGGATTGCCGAAAATCAGCGCCGGACTCGCCATCGGCGTCGAGCCGATGATCAGGAAATCGATATCGCCGCCGCCGTCGAGGATCGCCGCGCCCGCGGCGGCGCGCAGCTCGTATTCCTTCACGCCCGGCTTGGCGCGCGCGACCATTGCTTCCATCGCGTTCTGGCACAGCACGCCGGCCTTGCGCATGCAGTCGAGTTCCTCGGCGCTGTGGATCGAAAGGAGCTCATGCAGAAGGCCTTTGGTGAAAACCAGCTCGGCGTCGGGCAAATTTTCGCGCAGCACGTTGTATTGGTTGACCGGCAGATAGTCGCCGTGCCGCGGATCGATCTCCATCAAGCCGATACGGCCGCGCTCGAGTTTCAGCTCGCGGATGCGCTCGACCATGATGTCGGCGTAGCGGCCGCCGCGGCTGTGGCGGACGTCCTTGACCGCGATCTCGACCTGGCGGCGCACCGCTTCGGCATGCGTGCCGCCCATCGAATAGATCATGGTCGGCTCGTCCTCGAGCGGCACCAGCACATAGCTCGCCAGCGCGTGCCATTCCCAGTGTCCGGTCAGCCACAGCATGCCGCCGCCGAAACTCCAGTGGCTCGGCCCGCCGGGCACGATCAGCGCGTCGAGCTTGTGCTCGCGCATTTTGGCCCGCAGTGCCGTGTAGCGGCGCTGGTATTCGGCTTTGGAGAATTGCTCCCACACCGCATCGCGGTAATACGGCGTGTCGCGCATATTGGCGAAAGGTAGCGACTGATCGAGCTTGCCGCGAACCTGCTCCCAAGGCTGCGGGCCGATGCGTGGCGGACGAATTTGCGTGTTCATGGCAGGACCTCGATTTGTCGGATGGAGACGGTCGGCAAGATCAATGTTTCACCCGCACGCCGGCGCGTGCCAATCGGGGCAAAACCTCGTCGCAGAAATACGGCACTTCGGCGAGGAAATTTACGAATGACAGGCCGATGCCGCGCACGCCGGCCTGGCTGATGATGGTCAGCTCCTCGGCGATGCGATCGGGCGTGCCGACGAACGGATAGCCGCCGATGGAATTGGCGGCGAAGAAGCGGCGCTTGGCGTAATATTCCTCCGGCGGGATGGTTTGCGGCGTGATGCTCTTGTTGGCCAGCATGCCGTCGATGGCGCTCCAATCGGCGTTGTCGATATTGACGTGCTGGTAGTATTCGTCGGCTTCCTTCTGGGTCGGCCGGCAGATCACCTGGCCGACAGTGAATACTTCGATGTCGCGCCCGAGCGCCTGGGAGGCGGCCTTGACCTCGGCAACCTTGACGGTGCTGCCGGCGAGCGACGTGCGCGAGGTCGATGTTGCGACAAAGAAAGCGTCGCAGTTTTTGAGCGCGAAGGCCTGGCCGGTATCGGACGAGCCGGCATTCATGATGAGTGGCCGGGTTTCGCCATAAGGTTTCGGATAGGCACGCGCGCCCTTGATCTGCAGGTAATGGCCGTCGAAATCGAACGTGCCGTCGCGTTCCCAGGCTTGCTTGACGATGTCGATCCATTCCTGGGCGTAGTCGTAGCGCGCGTCATGTTCGCGCTGCTTGACGCCGAACATTTCGAATTCGCCCTCGTTCCAGCCGACCACGATATTGACGCCGACGCGGCCCTCGCCGATGTGGTCGGCGGTGACGAATTCCTTGGCCGCGATCAGTGGATGAAACAGCGGCGCGTGGACCGTGCCGAACACCGTCATCCGCTTGGTGGCGCCGAGCAGGCCGACCGCCCAGGTGATGGTTTCCAGCGAGCGGCCGTGAAAATCGGTATCGCCGCCGTAACCCTTCCAGCGCGCGATCGGCAGCATGAAATCAAGCCCGGCCTCGTCGCCGAGCCGCGCCAGCGCCAGGCATTCCGGCCAGCTCGCCGACCAGCGCTCCGGCACCTTGGTCGCGGATCGTCCGGACGAGCAATTGGCGCCGAACAGGCCGATCTTGAGCGCATTGCCATTGTACATGGCAATTCTGTTCTTCATGGATGCGCTGGGCGCCAGCACGGCGTTTCCTCCGTTTTCTTAATCGTTACCTTGGCGTTTTGGCCGCATCCTGCAGGTTACCATTTTTTAACGCACTGCCGAAAATTTAACCGAATCCAAACCAACCATTGTGACATTAAGGCGTTGAATGCGGGCTAAAAATGACCGCCCTTCGCCTGCCAAACTGGCTTCGCGCCTTGTTGCGGCCCGCGCCGATCCTCGGGCTTGCGATCATCATCTTTTGCTGGGTCGGTCTCGCCTATCAACTCTCGGTCGAGCGCGCGGCGACGTTGGATGCGGCAATCCAGCGTGGGAGCAGCATGGCGCTGCTGTTCGAGGAATTGACGAAACGGCTGATCAAGAGCGTCGATCAAACGCTCTTGCTGCTTCGTCAGGCCTACGAGGAGGATCCTGACCACTTCGACTTGCGCTATTGGGCCAAGCGGGTTTCGCTTGTTTCCGATTCGACGACCAATGGCGGCTGGGCCGATGCAGACGGGAATCTGAGGGCGACGACCTACGATTACCACGGACCGCCGATCAATCTTAGCGATCGCGAGCATTTTCAAGTTCAGGTCAATGCCACGTCCGATGAGTTGTTCATCAGCAAGCCGGTAATTCTGCGTGCAGCGGGCAAGTTGTCGATCCAATTGACCCGGCGGCTACGCAAACCCGACGGCAGCTTCGCCGGCGTCATGGTCGCTTCGCTCGACCCGGCGTTTGTCGAACAATTCTACCATTCCATGACGCTCGGGGAACACAGCGGCATCGTCGTGCGTGGAACTCGATGGCGTCGTTCGCGCCGCCTACGGCTTCTCGAGTCCGATCAATACTGACAGCATGCCGCCACCGCTGGCGGCAGCCTTGGCTCGGGCGCCAGAGGGACACTTCTGGGGCGCCGGCAAAGATGACGGCATCAATCGGCTGGCCTCGTACAAGCTTGTCGACGGCTATCCTCTGGTCGTGGCGATCGGCGAGACCGAGGACCACATCTTTGGCGAATACGAACGCAACCGGACGATCTACACCGCGTTGGCGGCTGCGCTGACGCTTCTGGTGTTGATGACCGTCGCCGTCGGCATTCGCCGCCAATCGTCGCTTGAGCGGACCAATCTGCGGTTTAATACCGCGCTCGAAAATATGACGCATGGCTTGTGCATGTTCGACGCCAACAAGCGTCTGGTCATTTGCAATGAGCGCTATGCGAGTCTGTACCGTTTGCCGCCGGGATTGCTGAAGGTCGGCACGACGCACGAAGCCATCATCGGCCATCGCGTCATGAACGGGCTGCTCAAGGGCGAACAGAGCGCCGGCGCCGTGGACAAAAAGCTCGGCTCATTGGGGCAGCACTCGGCCGACAAGATTTCGAGCCGCATCGACGAACTGGCCGACGGCAGCCTGATCCGTGTCACCCGGCAGCCGATGAAGGGCGGCGGCTGGGTCGCCACGCACGAGGACATTACCGAGCGGCATCGGCTGGAGAACCAGCGCGCCACCATGCTGGCGCAGGAGAGCCGGCGGTTGCTGACGGAGAATGCGATCGCCTCGTTCCGCGAGCGCGTCGAGGAAATGTTCGGCGTCGTCTCGACCAGCACCAACGCCATGAAATCGACCGCGAGCGCGCTTATCGTATCGTCGCACGAAACCACCCAGCACGCCGAGGGCGCGTTGCGGGAATCCAACGAAGCCTCGGACAACGTTTCGCTGGTCGCCGGCTCGGCCGAGCAGCTTTCGGCTTCGATCGCGGAAATCAATCTGCAGCTGGTGCAGACGACCGACTTGGTGACGAGTGCCGTGGCCAAGGCCAAGGCGTCGAACGGCGAATATGCGGGGCTGGCGCTGGCGGCGGAGAAGATCGGCGACGTCGTCAAGCTCATCCGCAACATTGCCGGCCAGACCAATTTGCTGGCGCTCAACGCCACCATCGAGGCGGCGCGCGCGGGCGAGGCGGGACGCGGCTTCGCCGTCGTTGCCGCCGAAGTGAAATCGCTTGCCGTGGAGACCGCCAAGGCGACCGAAGAGATCGCCCGTCACATCCTGGCGGTGCAGGAATCGACCGGCGGCGCGGTCGAGGCGATACACGGCATCGAAGACAGCATGCATGAGATCAATACCCGCGCCACCAGCGCCGCCGCCTCGATCTTGCAGCAGAACGCGGCGACGTCCGAGATTAGCCGCAATGCGGCCAATGCGGCGCGCGGCACGAGCATGGTGGTGTCGGCGCTGGGCAAAGTCTCCGACGCCGCGACCGGCACCCGCGCCGCCGCCGAAACCGTGCTCAACGCGTCGAACTCGGTCGACACCTCGGTCGGCAATCTGCGCGCCGAGATCGAAGGCTTTCTCAACAAAGTCGCGGTGTAGCGGGCGTCGGCTGCCGGTGGCTCAAACTGCGGGCGTCTCGCCACGCAGAATTTGCGCAAAGACTGGCAGATCGATATTGCCGCCGGACAGGATCAGTCCGGCGCGCTTGCCGGCATAGCGGTCCTTTTCCTTCAGCAGAGCCGCAAGCGGCGCGGCGCCGGCGCCCTCGGCCAGATTATGCGTCGCGCTGTAATAGACGCGGATGGCTTCCGCGATCTCGTCCTCGCTGACGGCAACGACGCGTGCCGCGCCTTTACGTATGATATCGAAGGCTTCCGGCGCGGGATCGCGGCAGGCCATGCCGTCGGCAAAGGTCGCGGCCGAATTGGTCTGCACGGGATGGCCGGCCTCGATCGACAACGCGTAAGCCGGCGCGTTTTTGGCAACGACGCCGACAATCTCGGTTTTAAGCCCGAGCAGATCGCGCACGGTGATCAGCCCGGAAATTCCGGAGCCGATGCCGATCGGCACATAGACGACGTCGAGATCGGCGTGGCTTGCGAACAGTTCGAGCGCGTAAGTGGCGACGCCTCGCACCAGGTCGGGATGAAACGACGGCACAAAATGGTAATCGCGCTCACGCTGGATTTGCGCGGCGACGCCGCGGCTCTCGTCGAAATCCTTGCCGGCGGTGACAAGTTCGGCGCCGAGCGCCGCCATCGCCGCGTTCTTCTCTTTTGAATTTCCTTCCGGGATGACGATGACGGAAGGAATGCCGTAACGCGTGGCGGCGAGCGCCACCGATTGGCCATGATTGCCGCGCGTAGCGGTGACCACGCCTTTGGGTTTCGTCCCGTTGCGCAGCAGATTGTCCATATAGACGAGCCCGCCGCGGATTTTGAACGCGCCGATCGGCGTGTGGTTCTCGTGCTTGACCAAGGTCGCGACGCCGGTGCGCGCCGCAAGCAGCGGCCACGCATAAGCCGGAGTCGCGGCCATGACGGTACGCACCGTCTCGGTGGCGGCCGCAAGTTCCTCCATCGTGAACAGCGGCATGGGTATCCCCGGCGATGATGGCGTTGTGGTGCTGCCGCTCAGGATTGAACTGAGGACCTCTCCCTTACCAAGGGAGTGCTCTACCACTGAGCTACGGCAGCAGACTGGTTTCCGCCTTTGGGCGGCAAATACCTGCGGGAAAACGGGGCGATCCTTGCCATAGGGGGCCATTTGGCGCAAGGAATTTGCCGCCAAAGGCGGATGCGTAAATCGAAATGAATAAACGCGGCAAAGCGGAGAAATCGACGGCGCGCGGCGAGCGCCTGTCGGCTGCTTTGCGGGAAAACCTCAAGCGGCGCAAGGAGCAAGCGCGGGCCCGCACCGGTGCCCGCGCGCGCGCCCCGCCGGGGGAGGATTCTTTGGCAAAAGGTGCCACAATGGAAAGCCAAGGTCCCGACTTTCGCCTCAATCGGGGGCGGGAGTAGGGCACAGGGCGCTGGCCCGCTGTGGGGGTGAGTATGGATCGAATTCGGATTGTCGGCGGCCAGCGTCTGAACGGCACGATCCCGATTTCGGGGGCGAAGAACGCCACGCTGCCGCTCATGATCGCGAGCCTGCTGACCGAGCAGACCCTGATCCTCGACAACGTGCCCCGCCTCGCCGATGTCGGCCTGCTGCAGCGCATTCTCGGCAATCACGGCGTCGACGTCATGGTTGGCGGCAAGCGCCCTGGCGAGACCGCCGATAACGGCCAGACACTGCATATTTCCGCCGCCCGTATCGTCGACACCACTGCGCCCTACGAGCTCGTCTCCAAGATGCGGGCGAGTTTTTGGGTGCTGGCGCCGCTGGTCGCGCGCATGGGCGAAGCGCGGGTGTCGATGCCCGGCGGCTGCGCCATCGGCACGCGGCCGGTCGATCTCCTAATCATGGCGATCGAGCGGCTCGGCGCCAAAATCGAGATTGACGGCGGCTATGTGGTGGCCCGCGCGCCAAACGGATTGAAGGGCGGCGAGATCGTCTTTCCCAAAGTCACCGTCGGCGGCACCCATACCGCGATCATGGCGGCCGCCCTCGCTAACGGCACGACCGTGATCGAGAACGCGGCGCTGGAGCCTGAAATCGGCGACGTCGCCGACTGCCTCAACAAAATGGGCGCGCGCATTTCCGGCGCCGGCACCCGGCGCATCGTCGTCGAGGGCGTCGCCAAGCTCAACGGCGCGCGCCATGCCGTACTGCCGGACCGCATCGAGACCGGCACCTATGCGATGGCGGTCGCCATGGCGGGCGGCGACATTCTCCTACAGAACGCGCGTCCCGAACTTTTGCAAGCGGTGCTCGACGTGCTGGTGCGCTCCGGCGTCACCGTCACGGCCACCAATCAGGGCATTCGCGTCGCGCGCAACGGCTCCGGCATCGCACCGGTCGATGTGACGACCGCGCCGTTTCCGGAATTCCCGACCGATCTGCAGGCCCAGCTCATGGCGCTGATGACGCGGGCGAGCGGCACCTCCCACATCACCGAGACGATCTTCGAGAACCGCTTCATGCATGTCGGCGAACTGGCGCGGCTCGGCGCGCGCATCCAGCTCGACGGCGAGTGCGCCACCATCGAAGGCGTCGAGGTCCTCAAAGGCGCGCCGGTGATGGCGACCGACTTGCGCGCTTCGGTGTCGCTGGTGATCGCGGCGCTTGCCGCCGAAGGCGAGACCATCGTCAACCGCGTCTATCATCTCGACCGCGGCTTCGAGCGGCTCGAAGAAAAGCTCGGACGCTGCGGCGCGGCGATCAAACGGCTTTCAAGCTAATACGCGTTCACGCGACCCCGCCCCAACCGTCCTCCTTGCAGGGGGAGGGAGGCGTTCTGGCACGTTGTTTCCTGCCGCTGAAAAGCGGAGGATCAAGGAGGGGGTCCTTCTTACGTGGCGTTTTTGTCCCTGGAGCAATTTGCAGCACGACGCGCCGCCGGCTTTGCGGTGGCCGTGGCGGCACTCGCTATTGCGTTTGCGGCGACCGCTTTCGCCCAAGAATATCCGACGCGTCCGGTACGGCTGATTGTCGCTTTCACGCCGGGCGGCACCACGGACATCACCGCCAGACTGATCGCCGATGAGATGCAGCGCAGGCTGGGCCAGCCCGTTGCGGTGGAGAACAAGCCGGGCGCCAACGGCGCGATCGCGGCGCAATATGTGGCGCAGTCCGATCCCGATGGCTACACGCTGTTCTTCACCACAGTCGGCGCTGTCGCCATCGCTCCCGCCTTCCGCAGCGACCTGCCTTATGATCCGCTGAAAGACTTTGCGCCGGTCGGCAAGGCTGCGATCAATTCACCTGTGCTGGTGGTGAGCGCCGACATGAAGGCCAATTCGCCGCGCGAGCTTGCCGATCTGGCGCGGCGCAAGCCGGGCGCCATCACCATCGGCATTACCGGCCGCGGCGCGATGTCCGATCTCGGCCTGCAATTGTTCGAAGTCTCGGCCGGCGTCCAGTTGCAGTCGGTGCCCTATCGCGGCGCCGCGCAGGCCATCACTGATATTCTCGCCGGCCATCTCGACGGCCTGGTCGGCGATGTGCCCACCGTGATGGGTCAGGTGCAGGCCGGCAGGCTCAAGGCGCTTGCCACGACGTCGCGCGAGCGCTCCGATATTTTCCCCGACGTGCCGACTTTCGCCGAAGAGGGCTATGCCGAAGTGGTCGGTGACAACTGGGCGGGTGTGCTGGCGCCGGCCGCTACGCCACAGCCCGCGATCGCAAAGTTCAATGCCGCGATGGTCGCGGCGCTCAACGATTCCGAGCTGCGCGAGCGGCTGCGGGACTCCGGAACCACGCCGGCGCCGAGTTCACCGGAAGAATTCGGCAATTACCTGCGCGAGGAGATCGCGCGCTGGGGCGCGGTGATCCGCGACAAGGGCCTCAAGGGCGAATAGCGCGAGAGTGCGCCTGTTCTAAGGATTCCTTAAAGCAGCCGGGCCTAGCATCGCCGCGAACGGAACGAGGTTCGCCGCCGATGGCTACCTATGAAATGTCGCCCGCGCACGGCGCCGGCGCCAGGCTGGCGCGCCCCGTGGAGCTCATCTGCTTTGCGCTGATTGTCGCGAACGTCGTCTATCTCGCCGACTCCTACGTGCAGGGGTTGTGGTTGGCGCCGGACGGCACCGGCATTGTCACCGACTTCGTCACCATATGGGCTGCGGGGCAAATGGCGCTCGCGGGCCATGCTGCGGCGGCTTATGACTGGCCGAGCCTCAAGCTCGTCGATGAGAGCGTACTCGGCCATCGGTTCGACGGCTATTTAGGCTGGCCATATCCACCGACATTTTTTTTCGTCGCCGCCCCTTTGTCGCAATTGCCCTATGTGAGCGCATTCGTCTTCTGGGTCTCCAGCACATTTCTGGCCTATCTCGCTGCAATCCGCGCCATCATCGGCGACCGCGTCGGCTATTTTCTGGCTGCCGCGTTCCCGGCAGTGCTGGCGAATTTCATTGTCGGCCAGAACGGCTTCCTTTCGGCCGCTCTCATCGGCGGCACGCTCACGTTCATGGAACGGCGGCCGATATGCGCCGGCGTGCTGCTCGGGCTACTCAGCTATAAGCCACATCTCGGCTTGTTATTTCCGATCGTGCTGATGGCGAGCGGTCGCTGGTGGGTGTTCGTCACCGCCGCGATCGTTGCGGCGCTGATGGCGGCGGCATCATGGGCGGCTTTCGGGAGCGCAAGCTGGCTGGCGTTTTTCCACGGAGCCAGTCACGCCTTAGTATCTGACGGCGTTGCCGACTGGGGCAAGCTCCAGAGTGCGTTCGGCCTCACGCGCGCGCTCGGCGGCAGTGAGCCGCTGGCTTGGTCGGTGCAAATCGTCGTGGCACTTATCGCCGCGGGCGCTATCACGGTGCTTTGGCGCAGCCGCGCCACCTACGAGATCAAGGCGGCCGCGCTCGCCACCGGGGCCCTGCTGGCGACGCCTCATCTGCTCACCTACGACTTGGTGATACTGGCTGTGCCACTCGCCTTTCTGTTCCGCCTAGGCCGCGCCGGCGGATTCCCGACGTATGAAATGGCCGGCATGGGCTTAGCCTGTCTGCTGATCATGATCTTCCCCTTCGTGAAAGCACCAGTCGGTCTCGCCGCTATTCTAGTCGTGGCGGCACTGATAATGAATCGCGCACTGGCGCCGCATCACGCGGCAAGCTCGCGCATGATCCGGTACAGCCCCGACTGACCTTCGAAACCGATGCCCGGGCGCTCGGATAAGGTCAGATAACCGTTGTCGAGTTTGGCATCGTCGGCGAAACCGCCGAAATCGCCAAACACGCCGGGATAGGCTTCCGCGCCGCCGAGCCCGAAACCCGCTGCGATCGCCAGCGACATTTGATTGCCGCCATGCGGAAACAACAGGCTGCGCGGCCATTGGTGCCGCGCCAGCATGTCGAGCGTGCGGGCATATTGCACGATGCCATAGGCTTGCGGCGGATCGACCTGGATGACGTCGTTGCGCTGCGGTTTGAGCCCGCCGAAGCGAACGAGATTTTCGACGTCCTGGGTGGAAAACAGGTTCTCGCCGGTGGACAGCGGCGCGTCGTAGACGTTCGCGATCTCGGCGAGCAGCGTGAAGTCGATCGGATCACACGGTTCCTCGAACCAGCGCAGCGCAAACGGCTTTAATCCGCGCGCATAGGCCAGCGCATCGTCGCGCTTGAATTTCGAATTGGCGTCGACCGCAAGCTTGCCGCCCTTCGGCAGGATCGATTTCACCGCCGCGACGCGGGCGAGATCGTCGTTAAGCGGCATGCCGCCGACCTTCATCTTCAGCATGGTGTAGCCGGCGTCGAGATGTCGTTGCATCTCGTCGAGCAAATCCTTCGTCGTCTTGCCCGGCGCATACCAGCCGCCGCCGACATAGCAGAACACTTTGCCAGCGACCTTGCCGTCATTGTAGCGTTCGGCAAGCACGCGGTGCAGCGGCTTTTCGGCGATCTTGGCGACCGCGTCCCAGACCGCGACCTCGATGGTGCCGATGCCGACCGAACGCTCGCTGTGGCCGCCGGCTTTCTCATTGCGCGACATCACCGCGAGTATTTTATCCGGAGCAAAATTGTCGGCGGCGTCGTTGAGCAGCGATTGCGGCTCGGCTTTGAGAACGCGCGGAATGAAACGCGCCCGCATCTGCGCGCCGCAAGCGTAGCGCCCGGTCGAATTGAAAGCGAAGCCGCAGACCGGCTTGCCGTCGCGCACGACGTCGGTGATGACGGCGACCACCGACGTCGTCATCTCCGAGAAATCGGTGCTCGAATTGGAAAGCGTCGAATTCAGCGGGATCGCGGTTTCGCGGATATCGACAATACGCATGGATTGAAGGCTCTCACTGGATTTGCGGAATCTTGGCGTCGACGATGACTTGGTGCCAGCGGTCGACTTCTTTTTTGATATAGACGGCAAACTCCGCAGGCGTATCGGCGACGATGTCGAGACCGACCTGCTTGCATTTTTCCTGCACGTCCGGCTGGTGCAACGCCTTGACGGCTTCGCGGTTGAGCAGGTCGACAATGGCCTGCGGCGTGCCGCCCGGCACGAACACGCCCTGCATGGTTTCGGATTCCTGGCCCTCGACGCCGGCTTCGAGCATGGTCGGCACCTCGGGCACCGCGTCGGATCGCTTGAGCGCGGTGACGGCGAGCCCGCGCAGGGTGCCGCCGAGAATCTGCGGTGTCGCCGTCGTCAGATTGGCAAAGCCGACGAGGGTCTGTGCGGCGACCACCGCCTGAATCACCGGCGCGCCGCCGGCATAGGGCACGCTCGGCTGGTCGAGATGGAAGGCGAGCTTGAACAGTTCGGCGGCGAGCTGCGGCGTCGTGCCGAGCCCGGAATTGGCGATGGCATATTTGCCGGGATTGGCCTGAAGCAGCGCGATCAGTTCCTTGACGGTCTTCGCCGGCAGCGAGGGATGAGCGATCAGTATGTTCGGTGCGGCGCCGGCCAATGTGATCGGCGCGAAATCCTTGTACGGATCGTAAGGCTTGTTGGCGTAGAGGCTTGGATTGACCACGTAGCTCGAACTCGCCACCAGGATCGTATAGCCGTCCGGCGCGGAGCGTCCGACCTGCGTCATGCCGATATTGCCGCCGGCGCCGGGGCGATTTTCGACATAAAACTGTTGACCCAGGCTTTGCGACAGTTTGTCCGCCAGCAATCGCGAGACCAGATCGGAAGGACCGCCGGCCGTGAACGGCGCGATGATCTTCACCGGATGGCTTGGATAGGTATCGGCTGCGAAACACGAGCCCGCCCATACCAGGCTTGCGGATAGAGCCAGCAGACGTGTAGCGGAAGTCATCGCGGCCATAAGGTCCTCCCCAGGGATTTCGGCGATGCTATCATTGCCCAGCCGCTCCGTGGAGTGCGCGGCAAACTGTTCTACTCAGCACAAAACGCAGGGAAGGAAGCAGCCGATGGCCGGCCGTAAAGTGACGCGAGACGATCTCCGCGAGGCCGCGGAGAAGTACAAGAACTGGGGCAAGTGGGGCCCGAACGACGAGATCGGCACGCTCAATTATACCTCGCCCGAAGACATCATCGCCGCGGCGCGGCTCGTCAAAAAGGGCAAGGTGATCTCGCTGGCGCTCAATTTCGACAATAACGGCCCGCAGGGCGGCAAGACCAGTTATCCGGCGCTCGGCCGCATCAATCCCTTACACACCATGCTGCGCACCGGCACCGACGCCTATTCCGGCGTGCTCGACAAGCGCGGCATTCGCGCTGCCGACGACATGGTGGTGATGCCGCTGCAATGCGGCACGCAATGGGACGGACTCGGCCACGTGTTCTACGAGGACAATATGTGGAACGGCTACGACTGCCGCGAAGTGTCGTCGTTCGGCGCAGCGAAATGCGGCATCGAGAAAACCAAGGCCAAGATGGTCGGCCGCGGCGTGTTCCTCGACGTCGCGCGCGCGCTCGGCAAGGACTGCCTCGACGACGGCTACGGCATCACCTGCGCCGATCTCGACCTCACCGCAAAGCAGCAGAAGATCGAATTCAAGCGCGGGGATTACATCATCGTGCGCACCGGCCAGATGGAGCGCTGCCTCAAAGCCGGAAGCTGGGACGGCTATCCGGGCGGCGACGCGCCGGGCTTTGCCTTCGAGACGCTGGAATTCGTCGCCAAGACCGAACTTGCGGCGCTCGCCAGCGACACCTGGGGTTGCGAGGTGCGGCCGAACAATACCGAAGGCGGCATCAACCAGCCCTGGCACTGGATCACCATCCCGATCATGGGCATGACAATGGGCGAGATCTTTTATCTGAAGGATTTGGCCGAGGACTGTGCCGCGGACGGCGTGTACGAATTCATGTTCGTGGCGCCGGCCATTCCGATCACCGGCGCGGTCGGCTCGCCCACCAATCCGCTCGCGATCAAGTGACGGCCGGCGGGTTGCGCTTTGCCCCGCAAGGACTACGTTTATCGACGTCCCACCAGGAAAAACGAGCGGCACTATCATGAGCACCACCACTGACGCCAAGCATTATCCCGTCACCCACACCGACGCCGAGTGGCACAAGATTCTGACCCCGGAACAGTTTCACATCATGCGCGAGCACGGCACCGAGCGGGCCGGCAGTTGCGCGCTCAATTACGAGAAGCGCGCCGGCACGTTCTACTGCGCCGGCTGCGAGCAGGCGCTGTTCGCCTCGAAGAAGAAGTTCGAAAGCGGCACCGGCTGGCCGAGTTTTAACGATCCGGAACCGGGATCGGTCGACACCACGAGCGACCGCAGCTATGGCATGGTGCGCACCGAGGTGAATTGCAGCCGTTGTGGCAGCCATCTCGGCCACGTCTTCGAAGATGGCCCGCCGCCGACGCATCTGCGCTATTGCATCAACGGCGTGGCGCTGAATTTCAAGCCGGAATGATTTCCTGCGCGATCATGGCGGTCCGGGCCTGACCGCCGCGGCGTGCTCGCGGTTGAGCCAGGTCACCGACATATAGGCGCCGACCCACGAGCCGAGCGCTGCGAACAGCACATAAATCGGGTTTGAGATGTAGCTGATCACCGAAACCGCGGCGAGCAGGTACCACACCGCGCTCCAGTTGGCTGCGCGGAAGCGGTGCCGCGACGCCACCGCGGCTGTAAAGAAGACGAAGACGGCGTCGGTGACGATCGTCGCGCCGAACACCGCTAGCGCGATCAGCGGATTGATCGAAATATTCGCGATCGTGGTGCCGATATTCATGGTGTTTTCTCCGCTGCTTCGTCGAACGAGGCTCTTTAACGCGGCTGGCCTCCCGCCAGATCAGAGGATAGTGTTCGCGCAGAACAAGACGAGCAAGGGAGGAAAGCCGGCATGCGTATCGTCGATCTGAGCCGGGAGCTTTATCACCGCACGCCGTCCTATCCGGGGCAGCCTCCGATCATCCACGGCATCTGGAAGACGCATGACGAGGCGCGCGCCGAGAGCGGCGGCCTGCACGGCAACAGCGTGATGTTCTTTTCTATGCCCGATCACGGCGGCACCCATATCGACGCGCCGCGGCATTTCGGCAAAAGCGGCACGCCGATCAACGAATATCCGCTTGAGAATTGCATCGTTCCGGGCATTTGCATCGATCTGCGACGCATCGCGCCGCGGGCTGAGATCACGCCCGCGGATTTGGCGGCGGCGGTGAAGGAAGCCGGCGTGCCGGTCCCGAAAAAAGGCACGGTGCTGCTTTGCACCGGGCATCATGAGCGCACTTTTCCGACCGCGGCCTATGCGACCGACAATCCCGGCGTCAATGTCGAAGCGACGGAATGGCTCGCCGCGCAGGGCATTGTGCATTTCGGCATCGACTCGATGCGGCCGGGGCCGGAAGGCAAGGTGAATACACTCGTGCACAAGGCCTGCCTCGAGCTCGGCTTCACCCATATCGAGAGCCTGTGCAATCTCGAAGCTCTGCTCGGGCAGGGCGAGTTCCAGTTTATCGGCCTGCCGCTGAAATGGCGCGAGGGCACCGGCTCGCCGATCCGCGCCGTCGCGGTGTTCAACGACTGATCGCCAACTCATAATTCCAAATCGACTTGGGGGACGCCGACGCATGCTGCTCGGACACAATCGTAAAATGACTGGCGCGCAATGCCTCGCCGACATGCTCAAAGGCTATGGCGTCACCCATGTGTTCCATGTGCCCGCCGTGCTGCGCACCACTTATGCCGAAATGGAACGCCGCACCGATATCAAGCGGCTGCACGTGCATGGCGAGAAAGCCGCCGCCTACATGGCCGACGGTTACGCGCGCGCGTCTGGCAAGCCGGGCATCTGCATGGCGCAAGTGATCGGCGCGCTCAATCTCGCCGCCGGTCTGCGCGACGCCTGGCTTGCTCATTCGCCGGTCATCGCCATGACCGGCGGCCGCGAGCCGAAGACGAAATTCCGCAAAGTCTATCAGGAGATCGACGATGTACCGGCGTTCGAGCCGGTGACAAAATTCAACGCCACGATCGACGACGTGGCGCGCTTTCCCGACATGGTGCGCCAGGCGTTCCGCTCCGCGGTGACCGGCTGCCCCGGTCCGGTGCATCTGCAATTCCGCGGCAATGAAGGCCAGATCGACGCCGAAGAGGCGGACATGGAGCCGCTGGTCGAGCCGCAATTCGCCCGCGTGCCGGCGTTCCGTCCCGAACCGGACGAGGCAAGCGTGCGCGCGGCGCTGGAAATTCTTCAAGGCGCGGCGCGGCCGGTGATCGTCGCCGGCGGTGGCGTGCGCGCGTCCGGCGCGGCGGCGGAACTTGTCGCGCTTGCCGAGGCACTACAAATCCCGGTCGCCACCTCGCTCAACGGCAAGGATTGCATTCCCGGCAATCATCCGCTTTCGCTCGGCGTCGTCGGCTCGTATTCGCGCGAGAGCGCCAACCGCGTGGTCAATGCGGCCGATCTGGTCTGCTTCATCGGCACCGAGACCGGCGGCATGACGACCCACTTTTGGGCGGTGCCGAAAATCGGCACGCCGGCGATCCAGATCGATATCGAGCCGGAAGCGCTCGGCCGCAATTATCCGCTTGCCGCGGCGGTCAACGGCGACGCCAAGGTGTCGCTGGCTCGCATGCTGGCGCTCGCCGACCGCGCCAGTGCCGGCAAGCGCAAGGCCTGGATCGGCGAGGTGCAAAACATCTGCGGCGAATGGCGCGAGAAATACCAATCCGCGCTGCAATCGGACGCCGTACCGATCCGGCCGGAGCGGCTCTGCCACGAACTGTCGCGGCACGTGCCGGATGACGCCATCGTCGTCGTCGATACCGGTCACGCCGGAATGTGGATGGGCGGCATGTTCGATCTGACTTCGCCGCGGCAGAGCTATATGCGCAGCGCCGGACATCTCGGCTGGGCGTTCCCCGCGGGATTGGGCGCCAAATGCGCCTGCCCGGACCGGCCGGTCGTCACCTTCACCGGCGATGCCGGATTCTGGTACCACATCGCCGAAATCGAGACGGCGGCGCGCTGGAACATCAAAGCGGTGACCGTCGTCAACAACAATGGCGGCGGCAATCAGAGTAAACGCGGCTTCGACCGCGTCTATGGCGGCAAGCAGACCGACAAGGCGCGTGAATTGTGGACTTTCAGCAAAGTCAATTTTGCCCGCCTCGCCGAGGACATGGGCGCGCTCGGTATCCGGGTCGAACAGGCCTCGGCGTTTCCGGCGGCGCTGGCGCAAGCGCTCGCCGCTAACCGCCCGGTCGTCATCGACGTCGTCACCGATATCGACGCACTAGCGCCCGTCGCCGTCGCTTGATTGTCACAGAATTTGTCACAAAACAAATCAGGCAAAATCCGGGCGGTTTCGCATAGTCAAGTCTGAAGGCCCGTGATTTGATTCACGAAATTGCAATTGGACGCGGCCAATCACGCCTCGTTCGCGCCTGATAATTGTGAAACATTGATGTCGTTATTGATCGCGATATTTGCAGTCGATGAGCACAGCACGGGAATCGGCGGTTCGCCTCCTGAAACTGATGATGGTTGCGTCGCTGGTTCTGCCGGCGGCGCTTTACGCCTATGCCGGCTGGGTCAGCTGGCGCGACATTCATGCCGAGGCCGATGAGCGCATCGATCATTCGCTCGATGTGATGCAGGAGCAGGCGCTCAAGGTTTTCGAGACCGTCGATCGCACCTTCGCCGAAGTGGACGAGGTCGTGCGCGGCATGTCAGACGATCAGATGAGCGCCGCGCAGCCGGCGCTCCATGCGCGGCTCGCGCGCATTGCCGGCGTCATGCCGCAACTACAGGCGATTGTCTTGATCGGGAGCGACGGCCGGCCGCTCGCTTCCAGTGCGCTCGAAACGGTCAAACCCGACGTCAATTTCTCCGATCGCGACTACTTCGTAGCGCAAGAGAAAGGCGACGTCGGAACCTATGTGAGCGACGTGCGCACGCCGGAGCTTCCCGGCTTCGGCAAGGATTTCTTCGACCTGTCGCATCGTCTGGCGTCGCCCGACAGCTCGTTCCGCGGCGTCATCGCGGTGGCGGTGAAGCCTGCTTATTTTGAGGATTTCTACGCGCTGGTTGGACCGGCGCCGGGCACCTTCTACGCCCTGGTGCGCTCTGACGGTGCGTTCCTGGTGCGCTATCCGGTGCGCGAAGACCGCACGCTGCGGCTCAGCGCAACCACGACGTTTCGCGTTGCGATCCAAAAGGGCATTGAGCGCGATCTTTTCACCGTCGTTAATCCGGAGACAGATGGCATCCGGCGCCGCATCGGTTTTCGCAAGCTCGAAGGCTATCCGGTTTACGCGCTTGCCGGTACCGAAACCGCAGCGATCCGGGCGGAATGGCTGAAAACCATGGGCGGCCATCTGATATTCGGGCTGCCGGCGACGCTGTTGCTGTTCGGCGTATTGTGGATCGCGCTCAAGCGCACCGAGCGCCTGCACGACGAGGCCGAGCGCCGCGAGGTGGCCGAAGACGCGCTGCGCCAGGCGCAGCGCCTCGAAGCGATCGGCCAATTGACCGGCGGCGTCGCGCACGATTTCAACAATCTGCTGATGATCGTCAGCGGCACGGTGCAGCGCCTGCGCCGCCACGTCACCGGCGACAAGGAGACCCAACTCCTGGACACCATTAACAATGCGACCGAGCGTGGCGAGAGCCTGACCCGGCAATTGCTCGCCTTCTCGCGGCGGCAGATGTTGCAGCCGAGTGCGATCGATCTCGCCGAGCGGCTTCCCGAACTCAAGGACATGCTCAGCCGTTCGCTGCGCGGCGACATCGAGATCCGGGTCGGCGTGCCGCGGCGGCCATGCCTGGTCAAGGTCGATCCGAACGAGCTCGAACTGGCGCTGCTCAACCTCGCCTTTAACGCGCGCGACGCCATGCCGTCCGGCGGCACACTGACCATCACCGCCAAGCCGGTTTTGATGCGCGGCAAGGCCTCCGAGGAAGGCTTAAGCGGCGAATTCGTCGCCATCCGGGTCGCCGATACCGGAACCGGTATTCCGCCCGAGGTGCTGCCGCGGGTGTTCGAGCCCTTCTTCACCACCAAGGAGGTCGGCAAGGGCACCGGGCTCGGCTTGAGCCAGGTCTACGGCTTCGCCCGGCAATCCGGCGGCGCGGCGAGCATCGCGACGTCGGCGCGCCGCGGCACCGCCGTGACGCTGTTTTTGCCGCGGACCTGGGAAGCGCCGGCGCAGCCGCTGCCGCATGTCGCGGCCGCCGGCACCGCGCCGGCCGCCGGCACCGTGCTCATCGTCGAAGACAACGCGGAAGTCGCCGAGGTCAGCCAGGCCTATTTCGAGCAGCTCGGCTATCAGGTCCGCCATGCGGCGAGCGCGCAAGCCGGCCTCGACCTCATCGAACGCGAGAACCATATCGATCTCGTGTTCTCCGACATTTTGATGCCCGGCGGAATGAACGGTCTGGAAATGGCGGATACGGTTCGCCAGCGCTATCCGCAGATCGCGGTGCTGTTGACCACGGGTTACAGTTCGAGCGCCGAGGACGCCATGCACCGCGGCTTCGAAGTGCTGGCGAAACCCTACGATCTCGCGGCGCTCGAACGCGCTCTGCAAGGGAAGCGCGGCGCAACCGGCCGCCAAGCGCCGCGCAAACAGGCGGCGGGATAATTACGCCGAACGAAACGGCGCGCGCCGTCTCACATGATACCGGGGAATTGGGCCATCAGCTTGGGCACCGCGCCGATGCCCAGCGCGGAAACCGCCGCGTAGACCGACATCAACCAGCCGATCGTGCAGAAACCGATTACGGCCCAAGCGTCGTCCACTGTTGCCGCGGCTTTGGCCGCGCGCGCTGTTGGTTTTGCAAGTTCGCCACGATTGGGCATGTCATGCTCCTTGTGATGGCCTGGCAGCAGGACAACAAGCAAATCCTGGGCCGCGACCAGCAGTACCCGGCATGCAACACAGAATGTTGACATCGTGAGGTAAACGTTTCGGTAACGCGGGGCGCGGCGCCGCACCGTGCCCGGAAGGCCAGCGTGAGCGATCAGCCCTCGCCGATCTCTCGCAAAATCTCGGCGGTGTGTTCGCCAAGCCGCGGCGAAGGGCGCTCCGACGCCATCGGCGTGCCGTCGAGCACGATCGGCGTGCGGATGCCGGGAATCGTGCCGCCCTTGGCGGCTTCGCTTTTGAGTTCGAGCTTCATGCCGCGATGCACGACCTGCGGATCGGTAAACACCTGCTCCAGATTGTTGATCGGTCCACCGGGAATCCCGGCGGCTTCGAGCTTGTCGAGAAGCTCCTCGCGTTTCATCTGCTTGGTCAGCGCGGCAAGCTTGCCGACCAGTTCGGCGCGGTGCGCAAGGCGGCTCTTGTTGTCCTTATAGGCTTGCGCTTCGCCAAGCTCGGGCGCGCCGAGAATCCCGCACAGCTTGACGAATTGGGCGTCGTTGCCGGTGGCGATGATGACGCGGCCGTCGGCGACCGGAAACTCCTGATAAGGCACGAGATTGGGATGGGCATTGCCGATGCGCTTGGGCACCTCGCCGGAGACCAGATAATTGAGCGCCTGGAACGTCAGCGTGCCGACGGTCGAATCGACCAGCGCGCAATCGACGTAGCCGCCTTCGCCGGTGGTCTCGCGCCGCTTCAATGCCGCGAGGATGCCGACCGCGGCATAAACGCCGGAGAAAACGTCGGCGGTCGGCACGCCGACGCGCATCGGCGGGCCGTCGGGCGCGCCAGTCATGTCCATGATGCCGCCGATGCCCTGCGCCATGAGATCGTAACCGGCGCGCGCCGCCGACGGGCCGGTTTGGCCAAAACCGGTCACCGAGCAGTAGACCAGCCGCGGATTGAGCGGCGCGAGGCTTTTGTAGTCGAGACCAAATTTGACAAGCCCGCCGACCTTGAAATTCTCGATCAGCACGTCGGAGCGTGCCGCAAGTTTCTTGACTAGGCGCTGGCCCTCGGCGGTGGTGAAATCGAGCGCGATCGAACGCTTGCCGCGATTAGTGCTGTGAAAATAGGCCGAGCTGAGGTTGCCGCCGTCGGCCGCCGGCACAAACGGCGGCCCCCAGGCCCGGGTATCGTCGCCGACGCCTTCGCGCTCGACCTTGATGACGTCGGCGCCGAGGTCGGCAAGGATCTGCCCGGCCCACGGCCCGGCCAGAATCCGGGCCAGTTCCAGGACGCGTAACCCGGCTAGCGGACCAGGTTTGGATGGGCCCGGCATTCAATCGCTCCCTAAGCTTGGTTCCTTGGCGGCATTTGGCGGCAAGCCGCCGCGCGGCGTTAAGTGACAAAGCGGCCGCTATTTGTCTACAGGTCTTTGGCGTTTACCAACTTGTCACGGCCGCGGCCCACTATTAGCTAATGCTTGCCGGATGGGATGAAGCGGTGAACACCTCGTTCTTCAGCGAGATGCTGCAAAGCATCGCCGACCGCAGCCGCGCGTTGATCAAGCGTGAGCGCCGTGAGCCGGCGCATGAACGCTCGGCCGGCATCGTCGAGCTATGCGAAGAATTGCTGTCCGGCCGCGGCGAGGCCTCGGGCGTCGCGCTGGCGCAAGAGATTTTGGCAAGTTACGCGGAACTGACGACCGGGCCGCGTATCGCCTTCTTCGAGGCGCTCGGCACCACATTCGGCCACGATCGCGCCCGCATCGAGCGCGCCATCGCCACCTGGCGGGCGTTGCCGACGGCGGAGAATGCGTCCGAGCTGCACCAGTCGAGCGAGCCGCGGCGGCTCGAACTGTTCCGGCGGCTCAATCTCGCCCCCGGCGGCACCGCGGCCTTGGTTCGCATGCGCGAGCAATTGCTCGACGCCATGGATCACCGCGACGATCTAGGCGTCATCGACAACGATTTCATCCATCTGTTCTCGTCCTGGTTCAATCGCGGCTTTCTGGTGCTGCGCCGGATCGACTGGTCGACGTCGGCTGCGATCCTGGAAAAGATCATCCGCTACGAGGCGGTGCACGAGATCACGGACTGGGCTGATCTGCGCCGGCGCATCGATCCGCCGGATCGCCGCTGCTACGCCTTCTTTCATCCGGCGCTGGTCGACGAGCCGCTGATTTTCGTCGAAGTGGCCCTGACCCGTGAAATTCCCGGCGCGATCGCGCCGATCCTTTCCGACAAGCGCGAACCGGTCGAGCCGCAGCGCGCGACCACGGCGGTGTTCTATTCCATCACCAATTGCCAGCGCGGCTTGGCCGGCGTGACCTTCGGAGCATTTTTGATCAAACAGGTGGTCGAGGAGGTGTCGCGCGAAATGTCGCGCGTCGCCAGCTTCGTCACGCTATCGCCGGCGCCGAATTTTGCCGAATGGCTCAAACGCGAGCGCGGCAATTCCGCTTCGCTTGCACTCGACGACGACGATCGCGAGGCGCTAGCGGCGCTCGACAGTTCCGACTGGTGGCGCTCGCCCGAAACGGCCGAAAAAATCCATGAGCCGCTCATTCGCGCCGCGGCCTGGTACTATCTGCGCGCGCGCAACGGCCGCGGCTTGCCGGTGGACGCGGTGGCGCGCTTCCATCTCGGCAACGGAGCGCGGCTCGAACGCCTCGATTGGCTCGCCGATACTTCGGAGCGGGCGCTCAAGCAGTCCTATGGCTTGATGGTGAATTACCTCTACGATCTCGATTACATCGAGCGCAATCACGAGGCCTATGCGCAGCAGCGCGCCATCGTCGCCTCGAGCGCCGTGAGCCGGCTGGTGACAATACCGGCGCGCGAAATCGTCCCGGTTTCGGGCTAGTTTTCCGCCATGCCGTCTCTGCTCGGCGTGCTCGAAACAGTTCTTTACGTCGAGGATTTCGCACCCGCCTGCGCGTTCTACGAGCAGGTGCTCGGACTCAACAGCATCTACCGCGATCAGCGGCTTTGCGCCTACGACGTCGGCGGACGCGGCGTGTTGTTGCTGTTCCTGCGCGGCCATTCGCTGGAGACCGTGCATCTGCCCGGCGGCACCATTCCGCCGCACGACGGTCACGGCCCGGTGCACATCGCTTTCTCGATTGCGGCCGATGATCGTCCGGCCTGGCAGGCGCGGCTCAAGGAAGCCGAGATCGAGATCGAGGGCCGCACCAAATGGCCGCGCGGCGGTGAGAGCATTTATTTCCGCGATCCCGACGGTCATCTCGTCGAACTGGCAACGCCAGGCCTGTGGCCGGGGTACTGAAGGAACACCCTGGCCGCTCGTCCCCGCGGAAGCGGGGACCCAGTGCGCTCGCTGGATTCCCGCTTGCGCGGGAATAAGCGGAGAGCAGTGCTCTACGACTTCCCGTAAACCGGCACGATGGCGCCGCGGGTGACGCGGTTGTCGGGCGAGGCGAGAAAGACGATCGTCGCCGCCACCTCCTCGACCTTCGGCCATAGCGTGTAATCGGCTTTGGGCATGGCCTGCCGGTTGGCGGGCGTGTCCATGATCGAAGGCGCGATGGCATTGACCAGAATGCCGTCCTTGGCGACTTCCTCGGCGAGCGCGGCGGTGAGCGCAGCGACGCCGGTTTTGCTCGCGGCATAGGCCACCATGCCGGCGCCGGTCCGCCATTCCAGCGCCGGGCGGGCCGCGACGTTGACGATACGGCCGCCGGCATTTTGGCCAGTTTGCATCGCATTGAGCGCGGCGCGGCAGCACAACAGGCAGCTGACAAAGTTCATGTCGATCTGCTGGCGGATCGTCGCCATGGTGGCCTCGCGCAGCGGCCCGAAGGCAAAGCCGCCGGCAATGTGGATCGAGGCCCACAGCGGCGCGATGCCTTGAAAAGCACGGCCGACTGCCTCCTCATCGGCGAGATTGCCGGCGACCGTGACCGCCACTTGCTTGTGGTCGCGCAGGCGGAACCGCTTGGCCTCCGCCTCGTCGAAACAGGGCACATGACAGAAGGCGCCGGCCTCGATCAGGGCCGTGACCACGGCGGTGCCGAGCGCGCCGGCCCCGCCGGTGACGACAATATGACAGTTGCTGAAGTCCATAATCGTAGTCCTTGGCGCCATCATCGCCGATCCACGGTGCGACGCAAGGTCCGGCGGAGATTTGATAGTCTGTCCCGGGAGGAGAATCAGTGGCTGATTTCGATCTCGCTGTTATCGGCGGCGGTATCAACGGCACCGGCATCGCGCGCGATGCCGCCGGCCGCGGCTTTCGCGTTGTCCTGGTCGAGCAGAACGATCTCGCGTCGGGCACGTCGTCGGCGTCTTCTAAGCTCATTCACGGCGGCCTGCGTTATCTCGAACATCGCGAATTCCGGCTGGTGCGCGAGGCACTGCGCGAACGCGAGGTGTTGTTGTGCGCGGCGCCTCATCTGATCCGGCCGTTGCGCTTTATTCTGCCGATCAACGAGGCGCGGCGCTCGGCCATGATGTTGCGGCTCGGGCTATTGCTCTACGACTGGATCGGCTGGCGCAAAATCCTGCCCGGCACCCGCGAGCTCGATCTGGTGACCGACGAAGCCGGCCAGCCGCTCAAATCGTGGTTCCATCATGCCTTCGAATATTCCGATTGCTTTGCCGACGATGCGCGGCTCGTCGTGCTCAATGCGGTCGATGCCGCCGAACGCGGCGCGGTGATCCGCACCCGCACCCGTTGCGTGCGGGCCGAGCGCACCGACACCTGGCGGCTCGTGCTCAATGCCCGCGGCCAGCGCGACGTGGTGACGGCGCGCGTCCTGGTCAATGCCGCAGGCGCCTGGAGCGAAACCGTCGCCGAGACGGTGATGCGGATCGAACCGCAGCACCGGCTCCGCCTCGACAAGGGCAGCCACATCGTGGTGCGACGCCTGTTCGACCACGACCGCGCCTATATCCTGCAGGCACTCGACGGCCGGGCCGTGTTCGCGATTCCCTTCCAGAACGACTTCACCCTGATCGGCACCACCGATCTGGCCTTTGCCGGCGATCCCTCAACCGTGCTGCCAACCGGAACGGAAATCGATTATCTGTGCGGCGTCGCCAATGAGTATTTCCGGACCCAGATCGGCGCCGCCGACGTAGTCTGGGCTTTCGCCGGCGTTCGCTCGCTCTACGATGACGGCGCGCGCAAGCCGCAGGATATCGGCCGCGATTATGCGCTGATGCTCGACGAGCGCTTTGGCGAGGCGCCGGTCCTGACCGTATATGGCGGCAAGATCACCACCTACCGGCGGCTCGCCGAGGACGCGCTGGCGCGGCTTTCGCATTTCTTTCCGCGGACGCGGCCATGGACCGCGCCAAAAGCCGTATCGCCAAGTCCATTGCCGGGCGGCGATTTCGTCTATGACGGGATCGAGACGCTGATCGAGCGCACGCGGCGGACCTGGAAGTTCCTGACCGCGGACCATGCGCGCCGGCTGGTGCTGGCCTATGGGACGCGCGTGGAACGTGTGCTCGGCAAGGCGACCGGCCTTGACGATCTCGGCCTGCGCTTCGGTGCCGACCTTACCGCCGCCGAGGTGCGTTATCTGATGGCCAAGGAGTGGGCGCTCTCCGCCGAGGACGTGCTGTGGCGCCGCTCCAAGCTCGGCCTGCGCTTTACCGAGGCGCAGACCGCCGTCCTTGATCGCTTCATGAGGTCGGCCGGCGGTGAGCTTTCCTAAAATTTTATCGATTTGGCCGACGGCAACTTCATTAATCCGTGGTCAATTGCGCTGGAACACTATCATGCATGGGGCATGGTTTACGGGGTGTCATGCAATCGGACGCAAGCCAGATTTCGCAACGGCTTGAAGACCTCAATGTGCTCATCGTCGATGACGAACTGGGCATGCGCAAAGTCACGCGCGCGCTGCTGCAGACGATCGGCGTCAAAAACATCTACGAGGCGAACAACGGATCGAGGGGCCTCGAAATGATCTGCACCCTCGCGCCGGATCTCGTCATTCTCGATTGGGAAATGCCGCGCCCCAATGGGCCGGAATTCATGCGGGCGGTGCGTTCACTCGGCAAATTCCCGTTTCCCGATGTGCCGGTCATCATGCTCACCGGCCATAGCGAGCGCTCGCGCGTGGTCGAAGCGGTGGATCTCGGCGTCAACGAATATTTGCTCAAGCCGGTCTCCTCGATCGCGCTTCTGGCGCGGATCACCTCGATCCTCAAGAAGCCGCGCCGGATGGTGAAAAAGGGCGACTATTACGGGCCCGAGCCGCGCAAGCTCTCTTCTTACAAACCGGAATCCGACGATGGCCGCGACCAGATCTTCCTCATCAATTGAGATTGTGCGCCCTGCGGGCGGGCCGTGCGTTAACGGCGCGCTCACCACGCCGGTAATGGCGGACACCGCCTGTGCCGCGATCGCTAAAAATTGCTCGATTCGTTTTTACCTGCCTGCAATGCGCTTGTGCTTTGATGCGAGGGTGTGATGGGCGCTCATCCCTCCATAGAACCGCGTAGTCATAAAGTACGGTCCGGCATGTCGGCGAAGCTGTCCAAGAAGCAGATCGAGATCGCGATCCAGTCGCTGTGCGTTCTGGTCGTCGATGACAACCAGTACATGCGCAAGATGATCCGCAACTTGCTGGTCAATTGCGGCATCAAGGACATTTATGAAGCGGCCGACGGCATCGCCGCGCTCGATTCGATCCGCACCGTCGCTCCCGACGTGGTGATCCTCGACTGGGAAATGCCGCTGCTCAGCGGGCCTGAACTGGTGCGGATCGTGCGCTCGCCGGGCGTGTTCCCGATGCCGGATGTGCCGATCATCATCCTGACCGGCCACTGCGAACGCTGGCGGGTCGTCGAGGCGGTGCGGCTTGGGGTCAATGAATATCTGACCAAACCGGTGTCGGCGAAATCGCTTTACGATCGCTTGATGTCGATCATGACGCAGCCGCGCCCGGTCGTGCAGCTCGGCGATTATTATGGCCCGGAGCCGCGCAAGCTGGTGATGGATGGCGGCGACGAGGCTGCGCTTGCGGCGTCGGTGGCCGCGGCCGTCGTGGGCTGACGCGCAGATATTTCCAGTCAGTGCAAAAATGCTCTAGCGTGAGCGCACGCGCCGTCGGGCGCGCGGCTTTTCAGGTGTTTTGCGAGCAGGGCATCGATGCAGACCGTCGGGTCGAAACGCGGCTTTGCGCCCTGGACCGATCGCACGCTGCAACCGCTGCTGCGGATCGAAGGCGTAAGCCGGCGCTTTGGCGCCTTCGCCGCGGTCGATAGCCTTTCGCTCGACATCTATCAGGGCGAATTCTTTGCGCTGCTCGGTCCTTCCGGTTGCGGCAAGACCACGCTGTTGCGCCTGATCGCGGGTTTCGAGCGGCCGAGCGCCGGACGCATAGTGCTCGACGGAATCGACCTGGCGCCGGTGCCGCCGCACCGCCGTCCCGTCAACATGATGTTCCAAAGCTACGCATTGTTCCCGCATCTCAATGTCGAATCCAATATCGCCTTCGGCCTCAAGCAGGAGGGATTGCCCAAGTCCGAAATCGCCGGACGGGTCGCCGACATGCTGGCGCTGGTGAAGCTGGAAAATTTCGGCCTGCGCAAGCCCAACGAGCTTTCCGGCGGGCAGCGTCAGCGCGTGGCGCTGGCGCGCTCGCTGATCAAGCGGCCCTGCGTCCTCTTGCTCGACGAACCGATGGCGGCGCTCGACAAGAAACTGCGCGGCGAGACCCAGTTCGAGCTGATGGATCTGCGACGCCGCCTCGGCTTGACCTTCATTATCGTCACCCACGACCAGAGCGAAGCAATGACGGTCGCCGACCGCATCGCGGTGATGGATCGCGGCCGGCTGATGCAGGTCGCGCCGCCGGCCGAAATTTATGAGCGCCCGAATTCGCGCTGGGTCGCGGACTTTGTCGGTAACGTCAATGTGCTGGAAGGGCGTGTCGGCAGTGATGGCACGAGCGTCGAGGGGACCGCACTGGGCCGGCTACAGGTCGCCGCAAAAATCGACGCGGCGCCGGGCGCAACGGTCTGGGTGGCGGTACGGCCGGAGAAAATGCGGATCATCCGCAGTGAACCGACGCAGGGCCCGCAAACGGAGCCGGTGAACTCCGCCGCCGCGACGATCGTCGATATCGGCTATCTCGGCGATCTGTCGATCTACAAGCTGCGCACCGAAGCCGGCGTGCCGCTGCAAGCGGCGGTCGCCAATACCGGCCGGTTGAGCGAAGGCGCGATCGGCTGGGACGACAAGGTGTTGCTCAGCTTTCCGCCCGAAGCCGCGATCGTGCTGACGCGATAATGGCCGTGAACCCGATGAAGTCAGATCGCGAACAGAATTTTCTCGCCAAGCTTGTCGTCAGGATTCCCTACGCCTGGCTCATCGCCTTCTTTCTGGTACCGTTTCTGATCGTACTCAAGATCAGCCTGTCGCAGACGGCGATCGCCCAGCCGCCCTATACGCCGGTGTTCGAGCTTTCGGCCGGCTGGCATGGCATAGCAAGTTTTATTGCCGGCCTGTCGCTCGATAATTACGCCTTTCTCGGCACCGATCCGCTGTATTTCCTGTCCTATGTGACGAGCCTCGAAATCGCGGCGTTTTCCACGCTGTTGCTGCTCGTCATCGGCTATCCGATCGCCTACGCCATCACGCGCACGCCGCGGCGAGTGCAGGCGATCCTGGTGCTGCTCGTCATCCTGCCGTTCTGGACGTCGTTTCTCATCCGCATCTATGCCTGGATGAACATCCTGCAGCACGACGGGCCGCTCAATCAGTTCCTGCTGGCGCTGCACATCGTGCGCGAACCGCCGGCCTGGCTGTCGACCAATACCGCGGTCTATATCGGCATCGTCTATTCATATCTGCCGTTCATGGTGTTGCCGCTTTATGCGACGCTGGAAAAGCTCGACGAGTCGCTCCTGGAAGCCGCTGCCGATCTCGGTTGCCCGCGCTGGAAGACATTCTGGCTGGTGACCCTGCCGCTGTCGGCGCCCGGCGTGGTCGCGGGGGCGCTGTTGTGCTTCATTCCGATCGTCGGTGAGTTCGTCATTCCCGATCTGCTCGGCGGGTCGCGCACGGCGATGATTGGCCAGCAGATCTGGACGGAGTTTTTCGCCAACAAGGATTGGCCGACCGCTTCGGCCGTCGCCGTCGTGCTGGTATGCCTCCTGGTAACGCCGATCGTAGTCTTCGAATACCAGACCATGCGCGGCACGGAACCGGACTGACGATGCGCAAGACATCATTCTTCACTCTCGCGGTCTTGCTCGCCGGCATCGCCTTCCTCTATCTGCCGATTGCGATCCTCATCATTTATTCTTTCAATGCGTCGCGCCTGGTTGCGGTATGGGGCGGCTGGTCGACGCATTGGTATGCCGAGCTCGCCGGCGATGAGCCGCTTCTGGAATCGGCATTCATCAGCCTGCGCATCGCCGTCATCTCGGCGACTGCCGCGACGCTGCTCGGAACGCTGGCCGCGGTGGCGCTGGTCCGTTTCGGCCGGTTTCGCGGCCGGCTCCCGTTTGCCGCCATGATCTACGCGCCGCTGGTCATGCCCGAGGTCATCACCGGCCTGTCGATGCTGTTGTTGTTCGTCGCCGTTTCGATCGACCGCGGCTTCTGGACGGTGGTCATCGCGCACACCACCATGGCGATGTGCTTCGTCGCGGTTATCGTGCAGTCGCGGCTGGTCGATTTCGACATGAGCCTCGAAGAGGCGGCTATGGATCTCGGCGCTTCGCCGGCGCAAACCTTTCTCGCCGTGACCCTGCCGCTGATCCTGCCCGCCATCGCCGCCGGCTGGATGCTCGCCTTCGCGCTGTCGCTCGACGATCTGGTCATAGCGAGCTTCACCACCGGCCCGGGCGCGACCACGCTGCCGATCCGCATCTATTCGGAGGTTCGCCTCGGCGTCAGCCCGGAGATGAATGCGGTGTGCAGCATCATGGTCGGCGTCGTCGGCATTGCCGTCATCGCCGCCTCGCTGCTCACCAAGCTCGGTGCGGCAAGGGGCGCACCGGCGCGATAACAGTCGTCATTGCGAGCCAACGGGTCCGGCCCGAAGTGGCCGGCCCGATGACAAGCTCCGCGAAGCAATCCAGATCGGCGCTGGGAGCTGGATTGCTTCGTCGCTACGCTCCTCGCAATGACGGGGGAAATCGGATCAATCCCGGCTCTCGCCGGGCGGGCGGAACAGGTAAAGCACGAACCAGACCGGCACGATCACCAGCGCGCCAAGCAACAAATTTGGCAGCGCCCAGGCGACGCCCTGGCGCGCCAGGTCCTCGATGCGGTCGGGCGAAAGGCCCGCCGTCTTTATGAGCTGGTCGGTATTGATGCCGAAATGAGCCATGATCGTCCCGACGATCAGCGACGCAATCAGCGCTTTGACGAGAGTGCGAGTGAGGCGGCGGAGCATCGGGCGGGCGTCGTCCCCGGTCGCGGGCAAAAAACCCGCGCTGATTCGTGCGCTACGAATCATAGAGCAAAAAGCCAAAAGCCGCGCGATTACTCGTGCCTAAGGCGCCGAAAACAGGCTGCTTTGGCTATTGGGACGGTTTGGGGGCGGCCGTCGCCGAGGCCGGGGACAGCGTCGGCGCGGCGGTGCCCGCCGCCGGCGGCGATGCCAATATTTGGTCGATCACCGCGCGTACGGCGTCGCCGGCATTACGGGGCCTGCCGGGGTCGAGCAACGGGGCTGCGGCCCCGGAATGGCGGATCAAGCTCTGCGCGTCCGGCAACATGATCGGATCGTCCCACGGCCCCTGCACCACGAACGGCAGGTCGAATTCATCGGTACTGGTGCTCGAGATCAGCGTCGCTACGCCCTTGAGATCGAGGTCGCGCGCCGGCACCGAAGCCTGGCCGGCGACCGCGAGCCGCACCGTCGGACCGTCGATATGCATGTCGTCGACCGACACCGTGCCCTGATCGACCTTGAGGTTGATGACGAGCTGATCGAACGGCGTGCTCCCGGTTCGGAAATCGCCGTTCCCAGACAACGGCCTGCGTTCGAGCCGGCGCAGCAATTGCTCGACATTGATGCCGGCGAGCGCGCCGGACTGAGCGTTGAGTGTCGCCGTGCCGTTGAGCGCATGCGTCACCGCGAGGACGGAATCCCCCGACCCGTCGACATTGAGCGCAAGGTTGCCGCGGCCTTCAAGCCTATGCAGGTCGAAGACCTGGCCGAGACAGTCCGCCAGATCGACGTCGAGGAATTGCATATGCGAGGTCACCGCGACGCCGCCGCCGGCGCTGGCGAGACCGAGCGAGCCCTTGGCGACGCCGCCGAAAGCCTGCGATTCGCCGATCGCCAGATCGAGCTTGCCGTCGCGCATAGTCGCGGCGACCGCAGTGCGTCCCAATTGCGCGGTCGATATCTTGACGCTCGCGGCGGACAGCCGCAGATCGAGGTTGAAATCGTTGAACCCGTCCAAAGCGATCGGCAATTGATCCCAGTCGTTTTCGTTTTTGGCGAGCAGCCGAACGCCGGAGACATAGGGTGTCAGATCGAGCGCATCGGCCGCCAGCGTGCCTTGCACCATACGCCCGTCGTTCGACAGCGTGAGCGCGCCTTCCGCGGTATTGCCGTCGAGCTCGACATTGACGTTGGCAAGCGAGACCACGCCGCCGCCGATATCGCTCTGCGCCCGCAGCGCGAAGCGGCCGAAGCCGCCGAACGGCAGCTTGCTCTTGCCGGTCCAGCGCATGGCGTCGCGCAGCGAGGGCGCTTCGACGTCCAGCGTGCCGTCGACTTTCAACGTCGGTTGATCGGTCGCCGCGCCGTCGAAGGCGAGCGTCAGCGGGTCGCTGGACAGCCGAACCTTGACGCCGGAGCGATCGCCGGTGAGCGCCGCCAGGAAATCGCTGAGCGTGAGGCTCGCCTCGACCGGCTGATCGTGCCAGGTGAAGTGCCCGTTGGCGCCGAAGCTGCGCGAGATCGACGGCCATGCGACCTGAAAATTCAGGTCTTCGAGCCGTTGCGCGACGGCTTTGTCGCCGTCATGCACAATGACCGTACCGTCCTGGATGCCGATCTCCGAGAACGACGCCGTGCGGTCGGGATCCGGCTGCAGCGCGTGCGCAAGCGAGGAAATCAGTCCCGCCCAGTTCGATTGCCCTTCGGCCGAAAACGCAACGTTGATGGTCGGGCGAACCAGCGTGATGTCGGCGATTTCGATGCGTCCGGCGAGGAGGGGAAAATAACGCAATCGCGCCGTCAATTCGTCCGCCGTCACCGCCGGTTCGCCACTGCGGCCGTCGCCGAACAGCACGTCGCGGAAGCGTACGGACGCGGATGGGAACAGCGACAGCGAGACGTCGTCGCCCAGCATCGGGTCGAGGCCGGTGACGGCGTGAATTTCCGACTTCACCGCGTCGCGCACCGACGTCGCCGGAACGAGAAACGACAGCGCGATCAGCGTGACAAACGCCGCGGCAACCACGGCGGCAACGGCAATCGCGAGGCGTTTCAAGCCAATGGCCGCGGTCACGGGGCGCGTTTCCGATTGTTGTGGGGCCGGTCGAATATAGCGGGCTGCGGACTGGGCGCAAACATGACCGGCATCTGTGTCGCTTTCGTGGCCGGGCGCGCTAGCTCTGCCGCCCAAATCACTGCTGCAAATAGCGAAATGCGGCTCCGGCAAGACGGTCCCCGCCGTGTTCAGCGGGCCGTTTCCTGCCACGTCTTCGGCTCACGGGCCTGCGCCACCTCGGCGATGATTTTTCCGATGATGGCTTGTCCGAACGAGTTGAAGTCCTTGGCGACCATGACGAACGCGCCCTGACCGCCGACGACATTGTTACGATAGTAATTGTCGAGGCCGCCCGGCGGATTGGTGTGGTCCGGATTCCACGACATCGGGTTGTCGCTGAGGATGACGAGGCCGTTGATGGTCACGCCCTTGGCGACGGCCTCGTCGCGCGCCGCCGCGACGTCGCGGCCGGCATTGTTGGTGCCGTCCCCGGAAATGTCGATGATGCGGCGTGCCGACTGGAACGGCGCCTGGCCAAGCTCGTTCATGGCGAAATCGATTGCGCCGCTGATCGAGGTGCGATCGGCGAATGAGCGCGGCGCTTCGATCAGGCGATCGCCGAAATCCTTCGCCGAAGCGGCATCGCCGACGGTCATCCAATCGATTACCACACGCTGCGCGCCAATGCCCGACCACTCGACGAAGGCGATGCCGATACGGCCGTTACGGCCCGAACGAATGGTGTCGAGCACGTGCGGATCGGCGATGGCGGCGGCGTAGCCGTCGCGTTGCAACTGGAATTTCGCGGCATCGATGCTGCGCGACACATCGGCGGCGAGCACCAGGAGGACATCGACATCCTCGCCGGCGCGCGCGCCCTTTGGATTGAGGACGGCGCCGGCAAGCATCAGCGTGATGAGGATTTTGCTTATGCGCATCGCAATACCTTTACCGACCATCGCCGGAAAAGACGGCGAAAACTCGACGGCGCAATTCCAAAGGCTTTTGGCGCGGCGTTTAATCCGCGACGATGCGGTTCGGCGGAAATGCGATCTCGATGAGTGTGCCGGCATTGGGCGCGCTCTTGATGCTGAAATTGGCGCGATTGGCCTCGGCAAGCGCCTTGGTCAGCGGCAGTCCAAAGCCGGTGCCGCCCGAGCCCCAGCTTCCGGAAACAGCGGTCTCGCGGAACGGTTCAAGCGCCGCCGCGATGTCCTTCTCGCTCATTCCGGCGCCGGTGTCGCGCACCCGCAGCACCGCCTCGCGCGCGTCGGAGAAGACCGTCGATACGATCACCTGGCCGCCCGGACCGGTGAATCTGATGGAGTTCGCCAGCAGATTGAGAACGATCTGACGCAGCGAGCGCTCGTCAGCGACGACCAGCGGCAGACCGGGCGTCAGCGAGGTGCGGATGATGATGCGCGCGCGGTTGGCCTGCGGCTGCATGATGCCGACGCATTGCTGGGTGATGTCGTTGAGACTGATATTGGCGAAGTTGAGCTCGGTACGGCCGGTCTCGATCCTGGACAGGTCGAGCAGATCGTTGAGCATCGAGACCAGATGCGTTCCGGCGCCGTGGATGTCCTTGACGTATTCGCGGTAGCGCCCGTTGCCGATCGGGCCAAAGCGCTCTGCCATGATGACCTCGGCGAAGCCGGTCATGGCATTGAGCGGGGTGCGAATCTCGTGACTGACCTTGGCGAGGAACTCGGCTTTCGCCGACGCCGTCCGCAGCGCCTCGCGTTTGGCATTGCGCAATTCTTCCTCGGTCTGCTTGCTGGCGCTGGCGTCGCGGAAGATCGCGCACAGCCGGTCGCCGCCGATCCGGGCGAGCGTCATCGCCAGCGGCACGATGCGGTCGGCGCCGGCGCGGGCCTCGACGTCGAGGACGTTGTTGAGCACGCTGCTGCCGCGTGCGACGCGGTCGAAATAGTCGCGCGCCGCGCGTTCGCTTTCGGGCACAAACAGTTCGCCGAGCGGCCGGCCGTTTAGTTCGTCCGCGGGCTTGCCGAACAAGGTTCCGGCGCGGGCATTGGCGGCGACGATGCGGCCCTCGGCGTCGAGCGTGATGACGCCGTCGGCGGCGGTGTCGAGCATCGATTTGAGCTCGCGGTTTTCGTCTTCGGCGGCAGAAAGCGCGCGCTCCGCCGTTTGTCGTTCTGCCCCGGCACTTTCCTTATTTTGGCCGTTGGTCTGGATCAGCGCCAGCGCCGAAGACCCGTTCCACGGCGCCGTGAACATGCGGCCCTCGACCGGCAGCTTGTCGCCGCCCTGGGTGACGATGGACAACGATTGCGCGCCGCCGCTTTCGGCGAGCGCATCGGCCGCGGGCTCGGCGAACAAGGTGTTTAGGCCGCCTGCCGCCTCGATCGCCGCCGGACTGTCGTAGCCGGTCCATTCCAGGAAATGACGGTTGGCGTAGAGCAGCGTGTCGTTCCGGTAGACCATGATGCCGATCGGGATGCGGTCGAGCAGCACATGCTCGATGGCCGCTTCCGCGGCCGGGGCGGGCGCGGTCTCGGTAGCCGGCGGCGGTTCGGCCGGCAGGCCTTCGGCGCCGCTCTCGGCCGTGGCCGGCGCCTGCGGCGCGCCGTGCAGGCGCGAGGTCAGTTCCTGCGCCAGTTCGCGGAACGCCCGGCGTTCCACCGGGCTCAGCGTCGGCGGCGATTTTGGTTCGGCCGGCAGCGTTTTGGGTTCGGCGGGCGGCGACTGGCGGAATGGCACGACATTGGCGGAAGCCGGTGTGGCGGAAGCCGGGGTCGCGCTCGGCGCGGGGCGGTCAGGGGCAGGCGCGGCGTCGGCCGGCGCGGCAGCCGCGGGCTTTTCCGGCGTGGCGGTCGGAGCCGGAGTCGCGGGCTCAGCCGTCTGTTGCGGCGGCGATTCCGGCGCCGGCATGAAGCCCATCGGGCGCTCGCGGCGCGCCCGCGCCAATTGGTTGACGCGCTCGACGTCGCGGCAGACGCCGAAGCCGCGATAGCCGCGGAAGCTGCGGTCGCGATCGAACACCGGCAGGCCCGACAGCTCGATCGGGAGCCGGTCGCTTGAATCGTCGATCGGCCAGGAAATGACGATGCCGCTCCAGGTTTCGCGGGTCGCCACCGCCCGCGATACCTGATTGCTCGGGTCGAGCTTTAATTCGTCGGCGATCTCGCTCCATAGCCGGCCGAGCGTGGCCATGGTTCGCGGCCCCGCCAGCTCGATGAATTCGTCGGAGCCGACCCCAAAGCGGCCGTCCGTATCCATGTGCCAGACAAAGCGCAGCGGATGGCGCCGTTCCGCAACCGGCTCGGGCTGCGGCGCCGTTGGCTCCGGTGTGGCAGCCGATGCGACCGGCGCGGCAGGCGGCGGCACGGCGACGGGTTCGGATTTGGCTGCGACCGCAGTCGCGTCGGTCTTTTGCTGAACGCTCGGCTCTCCCGGCAACGTCACCACAACGACGCGCGAAGCGTCGGCGCCGAGCCGCGTGGCGGCGACAGCGAAGGGTGCTTCACCCAGGCGCGCGGTGCCGCTGGCGCTGCCGGTTTCGAGGGCGGTGGCGGCCAGCGTCTCGATGCCGAGCGCCGATAGCCTGGTCACGCCGGCAAGCCGGGTTTGGGCCGCGGCATTGGCGTAGATGAGCGCGCCGTCGGGCGCGAAACCCGCGATCGCTTCGGCCGCATCGGCGAACAAGCGGCGCACGCGCTCGCCGAGCGTCAGCGCCGGGCCGGCCGGCTCGGCGGCGGCGACCAGCACCGCACCGGTGCCGTCACCAAGGACGATGCGCGAGCAGATGCAGGTCAGTGCCCGGCCGAAACCGGCGCCGAAACCGCGCAGCCGTTCGAGCCGTTCCTGCGCACCCGACGGCAGCGTCGCGGCAAGGCGGATGATCTGGGCGGCGGAAGCGTCGCTCGCGGCGAACCGGCGCGGTTGGCATCCGGCCGTGGTCGCGGCGCCGAAGATCGCTGCGCCTACCGCGTTCGTCCACAGCATGCGCGAGCCGTCGGCACTCCATAGCCAAGCCGGCCATGCACTCGTCGCAAGCGCCGCGAGACGCGGATGACGCAACAAAGCGAGCTCTCTCTCCACCATCGACATGCGTGACGGAACTCGTTGCTAAAGCAATTGTTAATAGTGCGGGGCGGCTACCGCGTCCATGGCAGCGGCCGCTTTGCCGCCCGCCAAGCCCGGATAACCTTAATCGCTCCGCGGCTTAACGGGCACCGCCGTTTAGGTTTCCTGTCGATCCCCAATTCGCGCTAGAATTAAAGGTACCGGGAGTACGGGGAGTGTGTGATGGCCAAAGATCCAATTGAGCAATTTGCAATTCCGCCCGAGATGCGGGCGCTCGCGGAACAAAGCGTGACGCAGGCCAGGAAGGCCTTCGACGGTTTCATGGAAGCAGCCACTAAAGCGATGGGGCAAATGCAGGGCCGCGCCCAGGCGGCCCACGGCGGCGCCACGGAAATCGCGCACAAGTCGATCTCTTACGCGGAGCAAAATGTCGCGGTGACTTTCGACTTCGCGCAAAAGCTGTTGCACGCCAAGGACGCCGCCGAGGTCATGGCGCTCCAATCGGAGTATCTTAGCCGCCAGATGCAGGCGCTTTCGACCCAGGTTCAGGATCTCGGCCAAAGCGCCGCCAAAATCGTGGTCGATGCCGCCAAACCCAAGACGTGACCCTCGCCGCCACGGCGAAGTTCCAAAACCGCAATATTTTCAATATTCTGACGTAGTTTGTGCATTGCAATAATTTCTGTTGCAATGCACCAAAAAAGTTGCTATCTAACTTTACGGAAGTGCCCGGGCTTCGACTCGATTAAGTTACGACGTTCAGCCGCGGGATCACGAAATGTCAGGCGACGCGCAACGGGCGGCGAAGCCGAAGCAGAAAAAGTTCTCCGCGAGCGAGACAGCCCAAGAGCGACGAACGAAATCAAGGACACGTGTCATGGCTGAAGCCACAGTTTCAACTCCCCCCAAAGCAAAGAGCAAGCCGGCGGCGACCGCATTCGAGATGCCGAAATTCGAGATGCCGAAATTTGAAATTCCGAAGGTCGAGATGCCGGCCGCTTTCCGCGAATTCGCCGAGCGCGGCGTCGCGCAATGCAAGGACACTTACGAGAAGATGAAGGCCGCCGCCGAAGAGGCGACCGACGTTATGGAGACCACCTATTCGACCGCCAGCAAGGGCGCGTCCGACTACGGCCTCAAGGTGATCGAGGCGGCCCGCACCAACACCAATGCGGCGTTCGATTTCTTCGGCGAACTGATTGCCGCCAAGTCGCCGTCGGAACTGATCGAATTGTCGAGCGCGCATGCGCGCAAGCAGTTCGAGACCCTGACCGAGCAGAGCAAGGAACTCGGCGCGCTGGCCCAGAAGGTCGCGACCGAGACTGCCGAGCCGCTCAAGAGCGGCATGACCAAGGCGTTCGCCAAGGTCGCTTAATTGCGATCGCGGACGTAAAGCCGCGGATCTCCTGCGGCGAGGGGAAAGCCCGGGCCTAGCCCGGGCTTTTTGCGTTTTTTTCACTGAAATCCGGCTATCTTGCCAAACTTGGGCGTTGCACCTAGACCCTCATCCGGTCCGCTAGACTGGATGAGGGTCTAAGTTTTTCATTTGAGCATGATCCCTGTCCGAAAACCGGCTTCCACTTTTCGGGATCATGCTCTAGGTTCCGCGGCGCTTGCCGACCGCGGGCCCGTGCAGCTGTAGCTCAGTTGGTTAGAGCGCTTGACTGTGGATCAAGAGGTCGGTGGTTCGAATCCACCCAGCTGTACCAGTAACTCACCCCGCAGAGCGCTCAGATCACTTCCTTGGTCTTGTCGTCGGTCTCGCCGTAACGGCGCAGCGTAGCCGACTTTGTTCCCTCATAAAGCTGCGCCAGCCCGGGCGCGATCTTGGCGTTCTCGCGCTCGAACAGGCTGTTGCCGGCCAGATCGCTCTCGACCAGAAACGGGCCGAATTTCTCGACATCGAGCACCCACACCGCCTGCGCCAGGCCAAGCTCCTCGAGCCAATAGAGGCTGGCCACACGCTTGATGCCGCGGCCAAGGAGCGCGCCGGTGCCATAGCCGACCGTGGTCAGATAGATCGCGTTGTTGGGCACGAAATGCTCGCGATAGGTCTCCGACGTCATGCCGCCTTTGCCGATGATGACGTTGCAGCCGGATATTTTGAACCAGCCGCCGAGCCATTGGGCAAAACGAAATGACGCGGTCGCGGTGACCGCGCCGACGGTATGGCTGCCGTCGGGATTGATGCTGGCCGCCGGCGAGCAATGGAAATTGGTGATGCCGAGCGCGTCCTTGCCGGCCGGCATGCCAAAGCCATCGGCGATCGCCCGCTTGTAAACGCCTTCGCGCGCGGTGAAGACGCGGCCGGTGAGATAGGCGACCGAACCGATTTCCAGTTTGCGCAGGTCTTCCGTGCGCGCCGGCAGTTCGATGTGAACGGTTTTGAGATCGGCCATAAGATTATTCCGCCGCTTCCGCCGCCTGTTGGCCCCATTCGACCGTCGAGCGCCGCATATAATCGGTGAACCACATCGGATCGGTGCGGAAGGCTACCTTGCCGTCGGCGCCGATGCGCGCGCAGGCGCGCCGCGACGACAGACAAAACATGTGCACCGACATCGGCATGCCGCCGGTGTGGCAATAGCCAACCTCGATATGGCAATCGATCACCATCGAGGAGCCGACAAAGCCCATGGCGCCCATGCCGATCGAGTTGCCGAGTTCCTTGAATTCTTCTTCCAGCGCGGCGATTTTCAGGTCCGGATTGCGCGAGCCGACCACGCGCAGGCACGACGCCTGCTTGCCCAGAACCATGCTGGTGTCCTTGGAGCCGCCCAAGCCAACGCCGACGATAGCGGGCTGGCAGGCGAGCCCGCGCTTGCCGAAGCCGATCAGGGTATCGAGATAAAACCGTCTGATGCCCTCGATGCCGTCGCCGGGAAACAGCATGCGGTAATCCGAGCCGAACAGGCCGCCCTTGTGCACCGTGGTCAGCTCGATCCAGTCGGCATCGGGATGGAAGGCATATTCGATCTCGGGCGCGCCGATGCCGACATTGTTGTTGTGATCGGTGCGCCACAGCGGATGCACGCGGTTGGGCCGTAATGGCACTGACGTCGTCGCGTGTGCAGTGGCCCGCCGCAGCGCCGCTTCGAGTGCGACCGGACCGCCTTCGACCTTCGCTTCATTGCCGATCTTGACGTACCAGCGCGGCAGGCCGGTATCGCCGCACATGGCGCGGCGGTCTTCCTTGGCCGCCTCGTAATTTTCCAGCATCGCCTTGATGACGAACGACGATAGATCGCCTTTTTCGGAATCGGCGCAGCGGCGCAAGCCGGCGAGATAATCGTCGGGGATTTCGATGGCGGCCTTCGCCATCAAATCCTCGGCGATGCGTTGAATGGCGGACAGCGCAATCATGGTTGCCTCTACTCGGCCGCGATGCGGTCGTTCAAGAGCGTTTCGCCCGGCTTCACATGGGTAAACAGTACCGGCCGGTCGGTGATCTCGATGCCGCCGGCAGTCTGCCGCGCCACCGTGAAGGTCGAGGTGGCAAGCTCGCCAGGCTCGGGAAAATCGGAGCGGTAGTGCGCGCCGCGGGAATTCTCGCGCTTGAGCGCCGCCAGCGCAATGACCCGGCTTATCTCGCACAACGAGCGCAGATTGAGCCAGTCGTGCCAGGTCAGATTAAAGCGGCGGTCGTCGCCGGCAACGCCGGTCGACAACAGTTCGGCTTCGATTTGGTCGAGCGCGGCGATGCCGCGCTCGATTCCGGCGCGGTCGCGCACGACGCCGACCTCGTCCCACATCGTGTCGAGGAGGTTTTCGCGCAACGCATTGAGGTCGCCCGGCTGGCGGGCGAACGGATACATTGCGCGGGCGATTTCGGCATCGAGCACGAACGGATCGGGCGCGCGATGGCCCGCGTCGTTGGCCGCGATCCAGCGCGGTATCACGTCGCCGGCAATGCCGCCGAAGACGGTTGAATTGGCGACGCCATTGCCGCCGAGCCGGTTTGCGCCATGCATGCCGCTGGCATCCTCGCCGGCGACGAAAAGCCCGAAGCGTTCCGTCGCGGTATCGACCTCGCAGATCACGCCGCCCATGAAATAGTGCGCCGTCGGCACCACTTCGACTAGCCCGCCGGCAAGATCGAAGCCGCAGTCGCGGCAACGGTCCACCATGCCCTTGAACTGCTTGGCCACCTTGGCCGGTCCGAGATGGTCCATCTTGATATAGACGCCGCCGTTCCTGGTGGTGCGGCCGGCCTTCATCTCGGCATAGATGGCGCGGCTGACGACGTCGCGGGTGGCGCGTTCGAGTTTTGGGTCATAGTCGCCCATGAAACGGTGCATGGCGCCATTGAGCAGATGGCCGCCGGCGCCGCGCAAGCCTTCTTCAAGCACCGTGCCGGTCATGCGCGTGTCCGGGCCGGCCAAAAGTCCGGTCGGGTGGAACTGCACCATCTCCATGTCGCGCAGCGGCAGACCGAGCCGTAACGCCATCGCCAGCCCATCCATGGTCTTGTCGCCGGACGGCGTGTGGTAGCGATACATGGTCGGGCCGCCGCCGGTCGCCAGCAGCACGGCTTTGGCGCTGACGTAGCGGAACTCGCCGGTTCGCACGTCGATCATCAGCACGCCGGCAACCGAGCCGTCCTGCCCCGGGATCAGGGCGACGGCACGGTGCTCCTCGAGGCGCCGGATCGGCCGCGCCCAAACCTGCTCCATCAGCCGGTTGATGATCTCGATGCCGGTGAGATCGCCCTTGTGTACGGTGCGGTCGAAGGTCTGGCCGGCGAAGGCCTTGCCGTGGAGCGTGCCGTCCGGATTGCGGTCGAAGAAGCAGCCGATCTCGTTTTCCAGTTCGCGCACACGCTCGATCGCGGTCGACACCAGCGTCCAGGCCAGTTCCTGATGCGGCAGCCATTTGCCGCCCTCGATGGTGTCCATGAAATGGCGCTCGACCGAGTCGCCGGGATTGAGCGCGACGTTGTAGCCGCCCTGGACCATGCGCGTGCAACCGCATTTGCCAAGGAGCCCCTTGCTGGCGACCGTGATGTCGAGATCGGGGTTTGCCTTGTGCGCATGCAGCGCGGCGAATAATCCGGCGCCGCCGGAGCCGAGGATCAAAATGTCGGTCTTGAGCTGCTCCAGGCTCATGCGATCCTCAGAACACGCGCACGAGGAAGACGAAAGCGACGATGGCCGATACCGCGGCCGCGAGCGTGGCGAGCTGCTTCTGTCCGTTGGTCCACGGGAAGTTCTCGATCACCAGGATGCGCAAACCGCCGAGCAGATGCACAGTAAGCAGGAACACCAGTCCGCCTTCGGCGAGCTTGACCAGCGGTTGCTCGCTCCAGCGTAAAAACTTTTCAAGTTTTGGCTCGCCCTCGATCGCCAGCCCGAGCGCCAAAAAATGGAACGGCAGGAAAATCGCCAGCGCCAGCCCGGACATGCGATGCACTAAGGCTGCGATCCACAGCGCGTCGGTGCGATGGCCCAATTGGCGCGCGATCACGACAGCACCACGGCAGCGACCGCGCGAAGCCCAAGCACGAACAGCATGGCGCCGAAACCGGCGGCGTAGCGGCCGGCGCGCGGCGCGAGCAGCGGCAGCCATTCTGCCAAAATGTTGCGCACCCCGATCGAGGCATGAATCGACACCGCGGCGACAAAGAGTCCGTAATAGGCCGCCCATGCGGCGCTGCCGCGGGTGCGCGAGAGAATATCGGCCGCGGTCATGCCCTGTCGGGTGGCATAGAAGATGACGGCGATATGGAGCAAAACCAGCGGCGCCATGATGGCCGCGGTGGCGCGCTGCCAGACATAGAGACGCACATTCATGCGCTGATCTCGCCCTTGAGATAGGCCGCCGCCGTGCGCCGTTTCAATCCGGCGATGGCGCCGGTCGGATTGAGCGTTCGCGGGCAAAGTTCCTGGCAGGATTGGTGCGAGTGGCAGGCATGACAGCCGCCCGATTCCGAGATCGCTTGCAGGCGCGCGGCATTGCCGCCATCGCGCTCGTCGTTGACCAGCGTCCACGCGCGCGTCAACGCGGCGGGGCCGAGATAAGCGGAATTCCAGCGCACCGTATCGCAGCCGGCATAGCAGACGCCGCAATTGATGCATTCGATGCCGGCGTCCGCGGCCATGCGCGCCGGATTGTCCGGCCTGATTTGCGCGATCGGGTCGTGCCGCGTTTTGGTCGGCGCAAAGCTGCCCTTGGCCTCTTGCCACTTCTGGAAAAAAACCTCCATGTCGGTGGTCAGGTCCTTGATCACCGGCAGGTTCGCCAGCGGACCGATCTCAAGACGTCCGTCGCCGGCCACTTTTGCGACGTGCGTCCGGCAGGTCCAGCGCGGCCGGCCGTTGACGGTCATGGCGCAGGAGCCGCACACGCCGACCCGGCAGGCGAAGCGATAGGACAGCGTCGGATCGATATGGCGCTGCACGAAAGTCACGACGTCGAGCACGGTCTGACTTTCGCGCTGCGGGACGCTGTAGGTTTCGTAACGGCCCGCTTCGCCGCCGCGCCAGAGCGATACCGCAAGTTCCGAATGCGTATCGGACATAAGTCTCCTTGGTCCGCTTTATTGCGCGTGTTTCGCCGAGTTTAGCAAGCGCGGCCGCGCACCAAAAGCCGATACGGCTCAGTGTTTTCGCCGCACCGGAAGGCTTCGCGGACCGGGCAGGAAGCGGCTATAATCGCGCGCAAACGTGTGGGAGGCGACACAATGGCCGGGCTTACGGGGAGCTACGTCAATGGCGCGAGCGATCAGCCGCTCATTGGCCAGACGATCGGTCAGTTCTTCGACGCGGTCTGCGCCAAATGGCCGGCGCGGCCGGCCTTGATCGTGCGCCATCAGAAGGTTCGGCTCAGCTATGCCGAACTACAGCAACAGGTCGACAAACTCGCCGCCGGGTTGTTGACGCTTGGCCTTGTGCCCGGCGACCGCATCGGTATCTGGTCGCCCAACACCATCGAATGGGTGCTCACCCAGTTCGCTTCCGCCAAAGCCGGGCTCATTCTGGTCAATATCAATCCGGCCTATCGCATCGCCGAGCTCGAATACGCGCTCAATAAAGTCGGCTGCAAGGCGCTTATTCTCGCCGAGCGGTTCAAGACCTCGGACTATATCGGCATGCTGCGCGAGCTTGCGCCCGAGCTCGGTCACGCCACGCCGGGAAAGCTTGAATCGGCGCGGCTGCCGGCGCTGCGCTCGGTCGTTCTCCTCGGCGACGGCTGGCATCCCGGTACATTCCGCTTCGCCGAAATTCTGACGCGCGGCACCGCGAAGGAAATGCAGCGCATCGCCGAGCTTGCCCCGCAATTGCAATTCGACGAGCCGATCAACATCCAGTTCACCTCGGGAACCACCGGCTTTCCCAAAGGCGCGACGCTGTCGCATCACAATATCCTCAACAACGGCTTCTTCATCGGCGAGGCGATGCGGCTCACGCCCGAGGACCGCCTCTGCATCCCGGTGCCGCTCTATCACTGCTTCGGCATGGTGCTCGGCAATCTCGCCGCCGTGACCCACGGCGCCTGTATGGTGTTTCCCGGCGAGGGCTTCGATCCGCTGGCCACGCTGGAAACGGTGGCCGAGGAGCGCTGCACCGCGCTGCACGGCGTGCCGACCATGTTCATCGCGGAACTGGATCATCCGGAATTCGGCCGCTTCGATCTGTCGTCGCTGCGCACCGGCATCATGGCGGGCTCGCCATGCCCGATCGAAGTGATGAAGCGCTGCGTCGCCAAGATGAATCTCTCCGAGATCACCATCGCCTACGGCATGACCGAAACCAGCCCGGTAAGCTTCCAAAGTTCGACCACGGATCCGCTGGAGCGCCGGGTGTCGACCGTCGGCCGCATCCAGCCGCATCTCGAAGTGAAAATCGTCGATCTGAATGGCCGCATCGTGCCGCCCGGCTCGCCCGGCGAACTATTGACCCGCGGCTATTCGGTGATGCTCGGCTATTGGGGCGACGAGGAGCGCAGCCGAGGGGCCATCGATGCGGCGCGCTGGATGCATACCGGCGACCTCGCCACCATCGACGCCGAGGGCTATTGCAACATTGTCGGCCGCATCAAGGACATGGTGATCCGCGGCGGCGAGAATGTTTACCCGCGCGAGATCGAGGAATTTTTGTACCGGCATCCGAAAATCCAAGACGTGCAGGTGATCGGCGTGCCGGACGACCGCTACGGCGAAGAGATCTGCGCCTGGGTCAAGTTGCGCCCCGGCGTGACCGCGACGGAAGAGGAAGTCCGCGCGTTCTGCCGCGATCAGATCGCCCATTACAAAGTGCCGCGCTACGTGAAATTCGTCGACGAGTTCCCGATGACGGTGACCGGGAAGATTCAGAAATTCATCATGCGCGAGCGCACCATCAACGAGCTTGGACTGAAGGCTCAGAAGACGGCGTGAGGTCGCACAGACATACCAGAGATCAAGTTTGTTCCAAGTCCGGCGGTCGGAGTCTTATGGCCATTAAGCGTTTTTCTGATCTATGGCCCACTGCTGCAACTCGTCGCGATTTCCTTTTGACCACAAGTAGTAATGAACCAAGCTCGCGAAAAAGACCACAATTGCTGTTGCCAGCCAAAGCGCTAGGACGTCTGCGAACCAGCCCGGTAGATGAAAAAGCTCGGTTAGTCAATTGGGGACTCTGAATAGGGCGCTAGTGGCCCAGGAGCGAAGCGGGGAGAGGTGATTCAGCAAACCGGCAATCCAGGGAATTACGCTGGACAGCCCGACATGAGAGAGAAAACTTTTCACAAGCGCGAAGGCAATCCCTTTTGCGATTTTCACGAATGGTAGAACTACGTATTTCAGAGACAGGAGCGTGAGCAACGTGAGCAAGATGCCGACTATAGCCCATTGGACGTACTGCCAAGTAAGCCGAAGGAGTCTTGGCCACTTTGCCGCACTACCGTTTGCGGTGCGCGGCATCCAGAACGAGGTGGCGGTTTTGGGCGCCGCCTCAAGCCGGGCCGCAAGGCTTCCACCCTGGACCAGCCATTGTGCAACTTGATTGACCAGAAGGTAGGCGGTGTCACTTGCGGGTCGAAACCAGATACGCCGAACTGCCTTGAGATAGCAGATGTGGCTGTAAAGCAGGAATGGCGACGCGCGGCACGGGAAGTTTTGCGCTTTAAGCACTGCGTGCCCAGCACTCGGCGCATGTTTTGGATCGAAGTCGTAGACCCTGGTCGAGACCGGATCGGTTGGATCATAGACGTTGACCCACTCTGTGCCGTGCTGAAACGGGTCTTCTTTCTTGTTGATTGGAACCATCGCGCTCCACAGCGCGCAAAACCGCTCCAAGGGTGAGCCGTAAGTCAACACGCCACGGAATTTCTCAAACAACGCTTCGCGGTTGACGATCTCACGGTGGCCGACCCATATCGGCCGGTTCGGCAACATTGCGTTGATGTTAAAGGGCGTCGCGCTGGTGCTGCGTAAGGGCCAGACACTCGGCGAGTCCCAGCATTCCCGATCGAGATAATTCGGCAACGCCTGCTGGATCTCCATTAATCCGTTCCATGCCACTATCGTTCCGAGACTGTGAGCGAGGATGTACCATCTATCATATCCGGCCGTTGCAACTTCCACTATTGCGCGGATCATGCGGCGACGGATGGCAGCGCGTGGCGGCTCGTCCGGGCCGTCCATCGGGCTGCCGCCGGCGCGCTTGTCCTGGCTGTAGAGCTTAACTCCAGACAGATAGTTGACGATGGTGGCGGTCGAAAATACCGGCGAGAAATCGAGCCGCTTGAGGATCAAATTGAGCAACGCGATCGAAAAGGCGGAAAGTCCGAACAAGCCGGATACGTAAGCCATTCGTAGGCGGTTTCGAAAATTGAGTTTGCCGTGATTGTCCGGCAAGTGCGTTCGCTGTTGCGCGCCTGGCAAGTATTGATCGTTATGGGTCGCGATGCCGGCGAGCGACAGGCCCCATGCCCAAAAACGAACCTGCTTTCCGAGCGTCAAAGTCTCGTTTATGTCGGCCCACCAGCATTCGTGAAAGGCGATGTCGACAATCCTGTCGTGCAATTCCACCAGGACATGCAAGGGCGACGATTTGCCGGAAACCCAGTTCGATTGTTCGCCAAGGAATGCGTCGCCGCCCGAGCTTGTCGTCAATGTGGGCGTAATATCGCGCCGACGCCTGCCATAGTTGGCGATGATGGCGTCGACGACCTTGCGTGTTTCGCCTTCAACCGCCGCTGTTCACCGATGCCGTGAACGATTATCACGCCAACCTTTTCGACGATCTTGCCATTCGCTTTTTCCGCCTAAACCGGCGTTCGACCCTGCTCCTGAAGGTTTGCCATATCGCACCCCGCCATGGCAGCGATGCTAGGTACTTCAACCTGAACGTGCAAGGCCTCGCTTGATAGCGGCGCGTGGTAGGCCGTCGCGTCGGCGGCGACTACCTGGAGAAGACCCGATCAAGCACCGGTCACACCTTGATCTTCTCGTTCTCGACCGCGCGAGCGACGGCGGGGCGCTTCATCAGGCGGTCCTTCCAGGCGGTGTAATTCTTCAGCTCCGCCATCGGCAGTTCGCGGCGCGCACCCCACGTGTAGAAGACGAAGCCGTAGGGATCGAGCACCGAGTAACGATCGGAGAACCATTCGCGGCCGGCCAGCATGACGTCGATCTGCTTCAGATAGCCGTGGAATGTTTTCAGGCCCATGTCCTTGATGCCCGGATAGGCGCCGGCATCTGCGGTGTAGCGTTCGGGCCGCCCGACATGGGCGTGCGCCGGATGCACGCTCGACGCGAAGTAGCCGATCAGCGAAAGCGCCTTCGCCTCGCCCGCCGCATCTTTCGGCCACAAGTCAAAACGCTTGCCAAGATAGGGCAGGATCGCGGTGTTCTCGGTCAGCGGCTGGCCGTCATCGAGACCCAGCACGGGCACGCGTCCGAGCGGATTCATTTTCAGGTACGCTTCCGTGCGCTGCTCGCCGCCGGCGAGGTCGACCTTCTTCGGCTCGTACTTCTCGCCGCTTTCCTCAAGCACGATGTGCGAGGCCAGCGAGCACGCACCGGGAGCATAATACAGCGTCAACATGTCAAACCCTCTCTTGTTTACTTGTGTTTTATTTGGCGGAAATTTTTGCCAGGACCGGCAGCCAGGTATCTTGCTCCTGGGCGACAAAGGCGAGCACTTCGTCGGGCGTCATGGCCCGTGAATAGCTGCCGATATTTGCCAGGCTCTTCTTGAAGTCGGGATCGGTCACGACCTTGCGCAGATCGACGGCGACCTTGTCAACGATCGGTTGCGGCGTGCCAAGCGGAGCGACCAGTACCTGCCAGCCGGTCGCGGAAAAATTCGGAATCGTTTCCGCCACCGTCGGCAGATCGGGGAATTGCGGCAGCCGCTCGCGCGACGCGACCGCGATGAGCTTGACCTGTCCCGCTTTCACCGCGCCGACGATTCCCGAATAGCCTTCGATGATCATCGACACGCGGCCGGAGCCGACGTCGGCCAGCGCCGCCGCCGGTCCGCCGGTATAGGGAACCGGAAGCAACTGGATTCCCGCGCGATCCTGCAGCACCAGGCCGGTGAGGTGCGTGAGCCTGCCGACGCCGGTCACCGCAATCGAAATCGCGCCCGGTTCTTTCTTGGCGAGCGCGATCAGTTGCGGCAGCGTGCTCACGCCGAGCGACGGGGTAACGGCGACAAACATCGGATTTTCGGCGGTGTAGCCGATCGGTATGAAATCGCGCGGCAGTTTCAACGGCAGATTCGGCGCCACGGTCGGCAGCGCGGCAAAGGTCGAGAGCGCCGGCATGAACAGTGTATAGCCGTCGGGCGCGGCATCGGTCGCGGTGCGGGCGGCGATGCTGCCGTTGGCGCCGGGATGATTGATCACGACAACCTGCTGGCCCCAGATCTTGGCAAGCCCGGCGGCGACGAAACGCGCGTCGACGTCAGGCGTCGCGCCGGGCGCCGAGTTGGAAAGTATTGTTACCGGCTTATTCGGGTAATCGCCGGATTGGGCGAAGGCGGCGGAAGCCCCGGGCAGCGTCATCAAGCCCAAAGCGAGAATACCGAATCCGTAGTGACGGTATTTCACGACGTCCTCCCCGTGATCCCCCCGCATGCGCGTCACGCCGGGCCGGATCATTGCGTTAAGGATAAGACGCTCGAACGGCGGATTCCACTGACATTACGCGCCTGCGCCAAACCGACACGCTGCGATCCGGCGCCTTATCCGGCCGTGCTTTTACGTTAATCCCGCGTTTAGGATGCATATTTAAGAATTCTCTACTATCAAATTCGGCGATGAAGCCCCAGTCCGTGCCGGTCAAGACAGTGACAAGCGCAACACCATTGACCGCGCTTGGGACCGCGAGCGCCCCCGTGGACTCCGCCCGCGCCGCATTTTCGCGCCTGAGCGATTTGTCTCGCGAATTCTCCTCTGAATTTGACATCGCCATCTACAACGGTCTCGGCGCCGTCGAAAACGAGTGGCGCGGTTTCCAACAGTGCGCCGTGTGCACGCCGTTCCAGACCTTCGAATGGCTCTCAGCGTGGCACCGCCACATCGGCGCGCGGCAGGGTATCCTGCCTGTGGTTGTCGTCGGCCGCTTCGCCGATGGCAAGACCGCCTTCATCCTGCCGCTCGCCATTGAACAGCGGCGTTCGGGGAAACGGCTGTGCTGGCTCGGTCAAGAACTCTGCGACTATAACGCGCCGCTTCTGGCGCGCGAATTCGCGCAGCGCGTGACGTCCGATCGCTTCCTCGCGCTGTGGCGCGAACTGCAAACGCGGCTGCAGTCCGACCCGCAACTCCGCTACGACTGGATCGAATTCGAGAAAATGCCGCAAACGGTCGGCGCCGAGATCAATCCGTTCACTCATCTTGCCGTGGCGCCCAATGCGAACAGTGCGCACATTACGCAATTGGGCGACGACTGGGAGACGTTCTATCGGGCCAAGCGCTCATCGGCGACGCGCCGGCGCGACCGTACCAAGCGCAAACACATGTCCAAGTTCGGCGATATCCGCTTCGTCACCGCCGCGGAACCGGACGACATGCGGCGCACGCTCGACACATTGTGGGACCAGAAGAAGCGCATTCTTGCGCGCAAGGGCATTGCCGACATGTTCGCGCGGCCCGGTTATCGCGAATTCTTCGACGATCTAGTCTCAAATCCGGATACGCGGCCTCTGGTCCATGTCAGCCGTGTCGAGATCGGAGACACCTGCGCGGCGACGAATTTCGCGATGACGTTCGGCGACTGCTACTATCACGTGCTGTCGAGCTATTGCGACGATCGATTGACCCGCTTCGGCCCCGGCGTGCTGCATCTTCGCGATCTGCTGGCATACGCGATCAAGACCGGGTTGCGCCGTTTTGATTTCACGATCGGCGACGAGCAGTACAAGCTGGAATGGTCCGATCAGCTCTTGAAATTGTACGATTACAGCGCGGCCGCGACGTGGCGAGGCTTGCCGGCGAACGGTGCTTCGGTGGTGCGGCGCCGGCTCAAGCGTTTTATCAAGCAAACGCCGCTGTTGTGGAGTTTGGCTTGCCGCATCCGTTCCGTGATCGGACCGATCTGAAGCCCACAATGTCTCAGCCGCTCTTCGCCCAGCCCATCAAATCAGGCGCATCGGCGCCGCAGATGGCGCTGGCCTGCGTCATGGGCGATATGGATTTGCTGCAGCCGATCGCGATGACCGGCATTCCCTGCGCGGTCGTCACCCGGTTGGGCATGCCGTCGCTCTATTCGCGTTTTACGCAATCGTGCCTGCACTGGGACGATTTCTCGCAAAATACCGAAACGCTGCTCGACGCGCTGGTGCGGTTCGGCAAGGCGCAAGGAGAGCGTCCGGTCCTGTTCTATCAGGAGGACGCGCAGCTGCTCTTTGTCTCGCGCTACCGCGAGCAGCGCTGGCCTTCCGCTTCGTCGTCGCCGATGCGAGCCTGGTCGAAGATCTCGTCGACAAGGCGCGGTTTCAGGTTTTGGCGCAACGTCACGGCGTGCCGGTGCCGGCGGCGCGCCGCTTTCATCCGGCGGCGCTGGAGCCAAGCGCGCTCGATCTTGCTTTCCCGCTCATCATCAAGCCGCTCAACCGGGCAGGGCGATGGGACGACACTTTTGGCCTGCGCAAGGCGATCGAAGCTGAAAGCCTCGCTGCCTTGCAGGCGCTTTGGCCGTCGTTACTGGCGCTGGATATCGATCTTCTGGCGCAGGAGCTCATTGCCGGCTCCGAAGCGCAGATCGAAAGCTATCACTGTTATGTCGATCGGGCCGGCAGCATCGCCGGCGAATTCACCGGCCGCAAGATTCGCACCTATCCGGCAGCCTATGGCCACACCACGGCGCTGGAGATCACCGATGCCGCGGATGTGCGCCGCCAGGGCCGCGACGCGGCGGAGCGGCTCGGTTTGACCGGCGTCGCCAAATTCGATTTCAAGCGCGATCGCGCCGGCAAGCTGCATCTGTTCGAGATCAATCCGCGCTTCACGCTGTGGCATCACGCCGGCGCGGTGGCGGGCGTCAACATTCCGGCGCTGGCCTACGCCGACCTTACCGGTGCGCCGCGGCCGGCCGTGACGCCTGCGAAGGCGGGTGTGCGCTGGTGCCGGCCGTGGAAAGAGCTTCTCGCCGCGCGCCAATCCAAAGTGCCCATGACCTCATGGGTCCCCTGGCTGATCGGCTGCGAGGCGAAATCGACGCTGTCGTGGAGCGATCCGATGCCGGCTGTGCGTTCCACGCTGCATCGCCTGACCGCACGGATCGGCGCGTGAGACTGGCGCTCATTTCCGACGTCCACGGCAATCTCGAGGCGCTGGAAGCGACGCTTGCCGACATTGCCGCGCAGGCGGTGGACCGTATCGTCTGTCTCGGCGACATTGTCGGTTACAACAGCAAACCTGCCGAATGCGTGGCGCTGATCCACGATAGCAACATCTTTTCCGTCGCCGGCAATCACGACCTTGCCGTAGCCGGGCGGATCACGACTGAGGATTTCAGCACTGTCGCGGCGCGCTCTGTGGCCTGGACACGTGAGCGCCTGTCGACGGGCGATTTTGCCTTCCTCGGCGGCCTGCCGCTCAAAGCCAATATCGACGACCAGCTTATTGCCGTGCACGGCGCACTCCATCCCGAAACCGGCTGCGAGAGCGTCCGGCTCGACAACGACAAGCGCCGCTTGCTGAGTTTTCAGGCGCTCAGCGCGCATTCCTCTGGCGCGCGCATCTGCGCGTTCGGGCACACCCATCACGCCGGCGTCTACGAGTGGCGCGGCGATCGTATTGTGGCGCTGCCGGAACCGGACGTGCAGTTGCGGCAAGACGCTTATTATCTGATCAATCCCGGCACCGTCGGCGAACCGCGCACGCGCGATCGCCGCGCCAGCTATATCGTTCTCGATCTGGCGACGCACAGCTTGAGCCTGCGCTACGTCGACTACGACGCCTCTGTGCCGTTCATCGCCACGCGCGAAGCCGGCCTCGCGCCGCGCCTCGGATTTGCGACGCTGGCGCATAAATTGCGCAATCTCGTCGCCAGCTAGCGTTCAACTCGGTCGAGGTTCGCAGTCATCCGCGTCAAGACGCGGCGGAACGCGGCGAGCTCGCGCGCGGCGATACCCTGTTCTGCTTCCCCAGTGATACTGCGCGCCACGCCGAGTAATTCGTTGCGCAGCCGTCGTTGACAGCCCCGTTCGACCGTGCCGATAATACTTAGCATTCTATGTAATGGGAACGCGGGCGATGCAAGAACAACTGCGCAAGGGGCAAAATAAGCAACAAGACGCGCCAGTGCCCCCGAACCATGCTTTCGATCTGCGCTCTACGCTGCAATGGCTGCGCGCGTCGGGCGAACTGATCGAGACCGACAAGGAAGTCGATCCCGACCTGCAGGTCACCGGCCTGCAGAAGCATATGGATGGCGGCTGCCCGGTGCTGTTCAACAACGTCAAAGGCAAGCCGAACCATCGCGTCATCACCAATCTGTTCGGCGACATGGCGGTGATCAACCGCATGTTCGGCTGGAAGGACGATGCCGAGCGCGTGCGCAAGCTCGCTTATGCGCTGTCGCATCCGCTCAAACCCGTGGAGATCGCGCAGAGCGACGCGCCGTGCCAGGAGCACGTCATCGAGAAACCGGACGACGTCAACAAGTGGATGGTGCCGATCCGTCACACCACTTACGAGCCCGAACTCACCGTCGGCTCCGGCATCCGCTGCGTCACCGGCCCGCAGTTCGATGGCGGCTCCGACCTCGGCTACAACCGCATGAATTTCCGCTGGGGCAATGTCGGCACGTTCCAGATCTCGCCCGGCTCGCACATGTGGCAGGTGGTGAACAAATACTACAAGGAGAACGAGCCGGTCCCGATCACCATGTGCTTCGGCGTGCCGCCGGCCTGTACGCTTCTTGCCGGCGCCGGCTTCGACTACGCTATTCTGCCGATGGGCTGCGACGAGATCGGCATCGCGTCAGCGGTGCAAGGCGCGCCGATTCGCCTCGTCAAAGCGCGCACGGTGGACGCCATGGCGCTGGCGGATTGCGAACTGGTGCTCGAAGGCTATGTCAATCCGCGCGACCGCCGCTTCGAGACCAAGGAAGCCGAAGACGCCGGCGTGCAGGGCCGCTATCACTTCCACCCGGAATGGGCCGGCTATATGGGCAAGTCCTACAAGGCGCCGACTTTCCACGTCACCGGCATCACCATGCGCAAGCCGGAATCGAAGCCGATCATTTTCGCGCTCGGCGTGCACATGCTCGACGACCACAATATCGACACCAGCGTGCGCGAAGCGGCGATCTACGAACTGTGCAACCGCTTGCAGCCCGGCATCGTGAAGAATGTGGTCATCCCCTATTGCATGACCGATTGGGGCGGCTGCGTCATCCAGGTGAAAAAGCGCCACAAGATCGACGAGGGCTGGCAGCGCAATTTCCTCGCCGCCATCCTGTCATGCTCGCAGGGCATGCGGCTCGCCATCGCGGTGAGCGAAGACGTCGATCCCTATTCGATGGACGACATCATGTGGTGCCTCACCACGCGGGTGAATCCGCGCGCCGATATCCTCAATCCGATCCCCGGCGGCCGCGGCCAGACCTTTATGCCGGCCGAGCGCATGACGGCGGGCGGCCAGCAGTGGACCGCCTCGAACACCCAGTTCGAGGGCGGCATGGGCATCGATGCCACGGTGCCGTTCGGTTATGAGAGCGATTTCCTGCGCCCGGTCTATCCGATCGACAAAGTCAAACCGGAGGACTTCTTCTCCAAGGAGGACATCGCCAACGCCAAAAAGCGTATGCACGGCTGGGTGCATTCGCTGGCGCGGACGGGGCGGTAGGCGGGCGCCGTGGCCAAGGCAAAAGCGAAGAAGGCGCCCGGTATTCGAAGCCGCTTCGCCAAGCTCGACGGAGTAAAACTTCACTATCTCGCCGCGGGCAATGGCGAGCCGGTCATTCTGCTGCACGGCTACGCGCAGAACAGCCACATGTGGCGGCCACTGATCCCGGAGCTTGCCAAGACCAACGCGGTCATTGCTCCGGATCTGCGCGGCTTCGGCCAGTCCTCCAAGCCGCCGCAAGGCTATGACAAGAAATCGATTGCGCGAGATATTCATGCGCTCGCGGCCTCGCTTGGCTTAAAGCGCGTGCGGATCTGCGGCCACGATATCGGGCTCATGGTGGCGTATGCCTATGCGGCGCAATATCCCGCCGAGGTCGACCGCATCGCGCTGATGGATGCGTTCCTACCGGGCGTCGGCAATTGGGAAAACGTCTGGCTCCTTCACGACAAGTGGCACTTCAATTTCTACGGCGAAACGCCGCTAAAACTGGTCGCCGGCCGCGAGCGCATCTATTTCGAGCATTTCTGGAACGATTTTGCCGCCAACCCGAAAAAGTCGGTGTCGGAGCGCGACCGCCGCTTTTACACCAAGGCCTATGCACAGCCTGGCGCGATGCGGGCCGGCTTCGAGGTGTTCCGGGCGTTCGAGCAGGACGGCAAGGATTTCGCCGAATTCGCCAAGACCAAATTGACGATGCCGATGCTGGTCCTGACCGGCGAGAAGGCCTCGAGCGAATTTTTGATCGAACAGGCCCGGCTGGTTGATGACAATGTCGAGGGCGTGGTCATCAAGGGGGCGGGCCACTGGCTGATCGATGAGGCGCCCGCTCAGGTCATTCCGAAGCTGGTGGATTTCTTGTCGAAGTAATTTTGTAGCCCGGGTTGAGTGAAACGAAACCCGGGATTTGGCTGCGAGGCTCGCCCCGGATTTCGCTTCGCTCAATCCGGGCTACCCATTTTCCACCGCTCCGCCAGCGCCTTGCGGTCGAGCTTGCCGCGCTCGGTCTTGGGCAGCGATGAACTCAGCACGATCTGCTTCGGCGCTTTGAAGGCCGGCAGCATTTTGGCGCAAAAGCGCAGCAGATCCGCGGCTTCGACTTGCACGCCCGGGCGCGCCACCACATAGCTCACCACTTCCTCGCCATAGACGGCGTCCGGCACGCCGACCGTTCCGGCCTCGATCACTTCGGCGCATTGCATCAGGCAGGCATCGATCTCGAGCGGCGAGATTTTCGCGCCGCCGCGAATGATCAGTTCCTTTTCGCGGCCGGTGAGAGTCAAAAAGCCGTCGGCGTCGAGCGAGCCGAGATCGCCGGTCCGGAAACGGTTCCGGCAATGGATTTCCACCCCGCCATCCTCGCCGAGATAACGGTACGGATGATCGCCAAGCCCGCCGAGCTCCACGTAACCGATTTCGCCCGCCGGCAAACGGCGGCCGTCGGCATCGACGATGGCGAGATCGTGATAGCGGAACGGCCGCCCGACTTTGCCCAGACGCCGCTGTTCGCCGGGAATGGCGGCAATCCAGCTCGCTTCGCTGGCGCCGCAGCCCTGCGCGACCGGAACGCCGAATTTCTGCTCAAAACGCTTCCATTCTTCGAGCAAAAGCGGCGCCGAACTCGAGGTGATGAAACGCAGCTTCGGCAGATTATCGCGATGCCAAGCCTGCCCATGCCAACTCTGTTCGCTGTTGAGCAGAATATTGATCGTCGTCGGATTGCCGGTGGCGATGGTGACGGCGTGATCGCGCAACTGCGCGAAAAACCGGCTCGCCGAGAATTTCTCCGCCAGAACCAGAGTTGCGCCGCGGTTGACGATGGCGAGTGCGCCCAGGGTTTGCGCCGAGTTCCAGCTGAAGGGCCGGAAATCATAGAGCCGGTCATCGGCTGTGATGCCAAAGCCCTCGGCCAGCGGGTCGATATTCAAGAGATATTCGCGAAAATTCAAAACCACGCCTTTCGGCTTGGCGCTGGTGCCCGATGTGAACAGGATGATCGCGTCGTCGTCAGGCTGCGCCGGCGTTGCCGGCTCGCCCGGTGCGCAGCGCGACAACTCGCCGAACAGCGTGCCCGCGGCCGGGCTGTCGTAGCGGCCAAGCCGCAGGCGCGGCGCCGGCGTGCCGCACAACAGATCATCGAGCTGCAAGCCGTCCTGATAGACGACGAGTTTCGGCTTGAGCCGCGATAAAATATTGTCGAGCTGATTGCGGTTCATCTCGATATGAACGGTGCAGATGGTGACGCCGGCCGCCATCACGCCGAAATAGCAGAGCAGGTGCTCGATCGAATTGTTGGCGAGCAGCGCCACGCGGTCATTGCGGCCGATGCCGCGCCGGCGCAGGAACGTGGCAACGCGCCCGGTGACGTCGCGCAATTCGCCGTAGCTGACGGTGCGGCCGTCATCGGCGGAAATGACCCAAAGCTTATCCGGCGCGCGGTCCGCGGCGCGCGCGATCCAGCTTTGCAACAGATTTGATCCGGCGTCCGCCTGCATGTCGAGGAACCACGGAATCCCTTAGCATTATAAGCATTCTGGGCCGCTTTCAAACCGCTGCGCGCGGCCGGCCGGTGCGGATTGGTGGATTGAGCCAAGCGCTGAGCGCGCATAGGATTGCGTCCGGAGGAGCGAAGGGAGGCAGCGATGTTTCTGCGCAATTACTGGTATGTCGCCGCATTGGCCGATGAGGTGCGCGACCGTCCGCTCGGACGCACCCTTCTCGGCGAGCCCGTCGTGCTGTTCCGCTCAAGCGACGGGGCGTTGCATGCCTTCGAAGACCGCTGCCCGCACCGCCAACTGCCGCTGTCGATGGGCAAGCTCGTCGGCGATACGCTGCAATGCCACTATCACGGGCTCCGTTTTGACGGCTCAGGCAAATGCGTGCGCGTGCCCGGCCAGGACCACATCCCGGCGAAGGCAGTGGTGCGCACCTATCCGGTGGTCGAGCGTTATCGCTGGGTCTGGATCTTTATGGGCGATCCGGCCCTGGCCGACCCCAATGAGATTTGCGATTTCCACTGGCTCCAGGACCCGGAATGGGGCGCCAAGCCGGCCTATCTTCATGTCGAGGCGAGCTGGCAGCTCGTCGTCGACAATCTGCTCGATCTGACCCATCTCGCGTTCGTCCACGAAACCACGATCGGCAACATGGCGCTGGTCGAGCACGCCGCGGTCAAGGTGCAGCGCGCGCCAAACAACGTGCTGGTCACGCGCTGGATTATCGACCAGCCGGCGCCGCCCACCTTCGTCAAGGTCGGCAAGTTCACCACCAATGTCGATCGCTGGCAGATCATCGACTATACGCCGCCGGCGTTCCTCCGGCTTGACGTCGGCGCGTCGCCGACCGGAACCGGCGCGCCGGAAGGCCGCCGGGTCGGCGGCATCGGCATGCGCAATCTCAACGCCATAACGCCCGAAACGGAAACCACCTCGCACTATTTCTGGGCGCAGGCGCATAATTTCGAACCGCACAATGCGGAAATGACGGAACGGGTGTTCGAGCAGATCAAGACCGCGTTCCTCGAAGACGTCGCGGTGTTCACTGCGCAGCAACGCTCGATCACGCTTCGTCCTGACGCACCGCAAGTCGATATCAACGCCGATGCCGGCGGCATGCAGGCCCGGCGTATCGTCGATCGGCTTTATCGCGAGGAGCAGCAGGCCGCCGCGGCGCACGCCACGGCGGCGGAATAACGGCGCATAAATTATGCCCGTGAATTTTCGCGTCGAGTTGATCTGGCAAGGCGGCGAAGGCACCGAAGCCTCGTCGATCTTTCTGACTTCGGATGGCCGCGTCATCCTGCAAGGCCGCGCGCTTTCCGCCGGCGATCGCGAGAAACTTTCCTTGCCACAAGACGCCGATCTGATCAGCGTCGACCGCAACCTGATCCGCGCCATCAAGGACATGCTGTGAACGGCGACGGCTCGCCGTGGCCGGATTTGCCGCTGTCGGCATGGAGCGGCACCTGCGACACGCTGCTGCTATGGACGCAGGTCGCCGGCAAGGCGCGCATCGCCTGCACGCCGCTGATCAATCATTGGTGGAACGCGACGTTCCTGGTGACCGCGCGCGGGCTTGCCGCGCCGGCGATGGCTCATTCCGGCGGCACCTTCGACATCACTTTCGACTTCGCTAACCACCAACTGATCATCGAAACCACCGATTGCCGCGCCGAAAGCTTTGCGCTCAAGCCGATGACGGTGGCCGACTTCTATGCGCAATTCATGGACGCGATGCATCGCCTCGGCATCGACGTCCACATCTGGACCATGCCGAACGAGATCGAGAACGCCATCCCGTTCGATCGGGATCGCACACATGCCCAGTACGATCCGGTTTACGTGCAAAAATTCTGGCGGGTGCTGGTGCAGGTCAATCGCGTGATGAACGAATTTCGCGCGCAGTTTGTCGGCAAAGCGAGCCCGGTGCATTTCTTCTGGGGCAGCTTCGATCTTGTGGTGACGCGCTTTTCCGGGCGCACCGCACCGCCGCCCAAGGGCGTCACGCCGCACCTCGCCGGCTGGGTGATGGCCGAAGCCTATTCGCACGAATGTTCAAGCTGCGGCTTCTGGCCCGGCAACGGCGGCTTCGGCTACGCGGCCTTCTACGTCTATGCCTATCCCGAGCCGGCCGGCTATGGCGACACCCGCCTCGCGACCGCGCAGGCGTTCTACAATAAGGACCTCAGCCAATTCATTTTGCCATACGACGCCGTGCGTCAGGCGCGCGATCCCGACGCACTGCTGCTCGGCTTTTTGCAGGAAACCTACGCCGCCGCGGCGGACCTCGCGAAATGGGACCGCAAGGCGCTGGAGCGAGGCGCATGATCGGCGCGCGCCGGGGCGGCGCCGCGATTCTCCTTGGTTTGCTGACCGCGCCATCGGCCCGTGCCGACATCATCCTGATGACCGACGTGGCGCGGGGCATCGTCATGACGCAGGCGCAATGCGTCGCGATCCCGCAGGCGGTCTGGATCAATGCGCTGGGGCGCAATCTCTGCATGCGCTTTTATCTTTCGACCGCCGGCGGCCAAGGCTCACGGCCGGTCGTATTCCTGCAAGGCGATCTGGATTTCAAGGTCGATCCAAAAACCGGAGTTTGGCTGGTTCCTCCCGGTCTCAAGGACACCAATACCGACGATCTGGTCAAATATGCGGACCGGATGTCGAAACAACAAAAGACGACCGCGATCTACCTCGCCCGCATGGGCCGCGACGGCTCGTCCGGCTGGCACAGGCAGCGCCACACTTTGTTGGAGGTGGAAGCCACCAACATCGCGCTCGAAGCCATCAAGCAGCGCTACGGATCCGCGGGCTACAATGTCTACGGCCATTCGGGCGGCGGCCTGCTAGTCGGCGGCTTGCTTGCCCTGCGCAGCGACATCGGCTGCGGCGTGCCTGCCGATGGCATCCTCGCCCCGAACCCGATGCCGAAGGCGTCGGACCCGGCGCTGCAATATTACGACGCTTCCGCCTATGTCGCGGCGATCGCGAAGAACCGTTCAACCAAGATCTTGGTGATCACCGATCCGCAGGACACGGTGGTTAAGCCGAAGAACCAGACCCCGTTCGTCGACAAACTTCGTCAGGCGGGCGGACAAGCCGATCAGTTCCTGGTCGAGGCGACCGACGCCGAGCATCACTTCACCACGCCGCATGCGGAACTGGTCATGCGCGACTGCCTGGGTGGCGCAGCTCACGACGAGATCGCCGCCGATCTTGTGAAGTTCGACGCCGCGCTGCTCGCGGCCAAGGCCAAAGCAACTGCCAACGCGGCAGCGCCGGCGGTACCCGCGCCAAGCGTCGGCAGCGTGGCGGCCGGCGTCAATCTGAATGGCGACGACTATTCCAACTTCTCGCCGTCGTCATTGGACCCGAAACTTTGCCAGGACGCCTGCCGCTCCGACGCGAAAAGCGCGGCGTGGACTTATGTGAATCCTGGCGTGCAAGGGACCGAGGCGCGGTGCTGGCTCAAAAGCCAGGTGCCGCCGGCATCCAGGAACGAATGCTGCACCTCGGGTATCGAGCGCGCCGCCGCTGGCGCCGGCAAGTAGTCGCAAGGCGCCGCGCACTCACCTCGGCGCGGTCGCGCGCTTGCGGCGCTCGGCGCTTCATGTGCGAAGTTCGCGCCGCACCAAGGCCGCGCCGTCGGCCATCGCCTTCATCTTGCCGAACGCGATCGCGCGTGGCAGATATTTCATGCCGCAATCCGGCGCCACGACGATGCGCTCCGCCGGTACGTAGTTGAGCGCGCGCCGGATCCGGTCGGCGACAATCTGCGGCGTTTCGACCGTCATATCGCCGAGGTCGATGACGCCGAGGATGATGGTCTTCGACGGCAATTGCGTCAGCACTTTCAGGTCGAGCTTGGGCTGCGCGGCTTCGATGGAAATCTGCTGTGCTTTCGAGCCTTCGAGCTCCGGCAGGAACGAATAGCCGGGCGGCTTGTCGTGGACCACCGCGGCATAGCCGAAGCACAAATGCACGGCGACCGTGCCGGTGACGCCATCGAGCGCGCGGTCGAGCGCGTTCAAGCCGTACCGTCGGGCGGCGTCGGGATGCTGTTGCATCCACGGCTCGTCGATCTGCACCACGTCGGCGCCAGCGGCGAACAGATCCTTGATTTCGGCGTTCACGGCTTCGGCATAAGCCAGCGCCACCGCTTCCTCGTCCTTGTAGTAATCGTCCTGCGCCTGCTTGCCCATGGTGAATGGGCCCGGCACCGTCGCCTTGATGGTGCGATCGGTGTTGCCGCGCAGCACTTTGAGGTCGCGCAGCTCGACCGGACGCGCGCGCCGGATCGGCCCGACCACGCGCGGCACCGGGATGGGTTCTCCGCTGCGGTTGATTGCCGTGCCCGGTTTGTCGATGTCGATGCCGTCGAGCGCGGTGGCGAAGCGATTGGAATAGCTTTCGCGCCGCTGTTCGCCGTCGGTGACGATATCGAGACCCGCCCGTTCCTGGTCGCGGATGGCGAGGATGGTGGCGTCGTCCTGTGCCGCTTCGAGCTTGTCCGGCGCGACAAGCCAGAGGTCGTTGGCGCGCACGCGCGGTACCTGCTTCGACAGCTTTGCGCGGTCGATCAGCCATTCCGGTTGCGGATAGGAGCCGACAAGCGAGGTGGGCAGGAGCATTGGCGTCCTCGTAAGCCTGCCCGCACCATAATCACCCTCCCCGCATGCGGGGAGGGTGAATTTTCGATCGGCGCTTTATCCCACCGCTTTCGCGTAGGGATAAATGATGTCGCCGGTCTTATCCTCGGGAGGCGTGAGCACCGTCTGATAGCTCATGCCCCGCCAGGTATCGAGGTTCGCGCCATCGGTGATGTCGTGATACTGCACCTGCAACTGATACGCTTTGGTCCACTCACCATTCTTGGCGAATTTGATGCCGTTGATCATGATGGTGTTGAATGTATTGCCGCGCAGGTAAGCGGCGACTTTGTCGTCGGCGATGCTTTTGGCGCCTTCGATCGCCTGTTGCAGCATCTGCAAGCGCGCGTAACCCCAGCCGCCAAGGTAGTAGCCGAGCGGGTCGATGCCGAGCCCCGGCGCGCGCGCCTGATATTTCTGGAAGAAGCTGGCGGCCGGCGCCATCATTTTTGCCGACGGCACCCAGTTTTCATAGTTCACGATGCCGTTGAGCTTGGACTTCAGCTTATTCTTGAACACGGTCGCTTGCAGTCCGACCATGGCGCCGCCGAACATTTTCGGCTTCAGGCCGAGTTCGTTGGCCGAGAGCGCCATGCCGACCGAGCTCAGCGGGTAGGAGCAAACCACCACGAGATCCGGATTGGCGGCCTGGATGGCGCGGATGATCGGCGAGAAGTCGGTCGTGTTCGGCGGATAGTTCTTGTCGTAGACGATGTTGAAGCCGTACTGCTTGGCGTTGGCGCGGGCGCCGTCTGCGGCATTGCGCGCGAATTCGGCATCCTCGGACGCGATCGCGATGGTCGCCGGCTTCGGAGATTGCGCGGCCGCCACCTGGAAGAAGCCGTCGGTCAACGCCTGTCGCGGCGTCGGCCCGCTGGTCGGTATGAACGAGAAGTATTTCGGATATTTGAACTGGGCGTTGGCGTCGAGCGCGAACAGGCTGATGAGGAGCTTGTTCTTTTGCATGACGACCGGGATGGCCGGGGCGACCATGTTGGTGGCATAGCCGCTGAGCAGCAGGTCGGCATTGTCGACTTCGAGCAGCTTGGTGTAGATGCCGGGCACGTTCGCCGGATTCGACTGGTCGTCATAATTGATGAGCTGGACTTGACGGCCGAGCAACCCGCCCTTGGCATTGACCTCTTCTGCCCAAATCTGGGAGCCGAGCAGCGCCTGTTGGCCGTTGGGTGCGAGCGGGCCGGTTAGCGCCATGCCGAAGCCGATCTTGATCGGTACGGCGTCCGCGGAAGCGCGGGTGGTGACGAGCGCAGGCGAGATCAGGGCGGCACCGATTGCGGCATTGACGCCGCGCCGTGTGATGTGGCGACTCATTATTTCCTCCTAAGAGTGCATTCTCCATTTTCTGTTGGCCTGATCGTGCTGTCCCGGCACCCGGGCAGGCCGCCCGGGGCCGAGTATGTTGCAGCAGCGCGTGTCCCCAAGAGGGGGCGATGGAGCGGCCGGGAACGACCGGCCTATGCCTTCAACGCATTCTCGTAGGGATAGATGACGCTGCCGGTCTTTTCGTCGGCGGGCGTGAGCACCGTCTGATAGCTCATGCCGCGCCAGGTCTCGTTGTCCGCGGTATCGGTGATGCCGTGATATTGCACCTGCAACATCCCGGACTTGGTCCATTCGCCGTCTTTGCCGAACCTGACGTCGGCCATGATGGTCTTGAACTCGTTCTTGCGCAGGTAGTCCGCGAGCTTGTCGTCGCTGATGCTCTTTGAACCTTCGATGGCCTGTTGCAGCACCTGGAAATAGGCGTAGCCCCAGCCGCCGAGGTAATAGCCGAGCGGGTCGATGCCCTGGCCCGCCGCTTTGGCCTGATAGGTTTTGAAGAAGTCCGCGGCCGGCACGAGCAGTTTTGGCGACGGCACCCAGGTCTCGTAATTCACGATGCCGTTGAGCTTCGACTTCAGCTTGTTCTTGAACACGGTGGCCTGCAATCCGACCATCGCGCCGCCCATCATCTTCGGCTTGAGACCAAGCTCGTTGGCCGACAGCGTCAAGCCGACCGAGCTCAGCGGATAGGAGCAGAACACCACGAGATCCGGGTTGGCGGCCTGGATGGCGCGGACGATCGGCGAGAAGTCGGTCGTGTTCGGCGGGTAGGTTTTGTCGTAAACGGTGTCGAAGCCGTACTTCTTCACGTTAGTGCGCGCGCCGTCTGCGGCATTGTGGGAGAAGTCCGCATCCTCGGCGGCGATCGCGATGGTCTTCGGCTTCGGACTTTGCGCCGCCGCGATCTGGAAGAAACCTTCGGTGAAGGATTCTTTCGGAGTCGGTCCGGACGGCAGCATCGAGAAATATCTCGGATAATGGAATTGGCTGTTGGCCGCGAGCGCGAACAGGCCGATCAGCGTCTTGTTGCGCTGCATCGCGATCGGAATGGCCGGCGCCACCATATTGGTCGCATAGCCGCTGACGATGAGGTCGACTTTGTCGACGTCGAGCAGCTTTGTGTAGATGCCAGGCACCGTCGACGGATTGGACTGGTCGTCGTAATTGACGAGCTGGACCTGACGGCCGAGCAGGCCGCCCTTGGCATTGACTTCGTCCTGCCAGATTTGGGCGCCGAGCAGCGCCTGCTTGCCATTCGCCGCCAGCGGACCGGTCAGCGCCATGCTGAAGCCGATCTTGATCGGGGCTGCGCCTTGCGCGAATGCCGGCGCCCTGCCGAGGGCAGGCGAAATCAAAGCGGCGCCGAGACCGGCGTTAATGCTACGCCGGGTAATGCGGTAACTCATGGGTATTTCCTCCAAAGCGGGTTTGTCTTTTCGTTGTACCCTGACGGCCGCCCAAAATCGGGCCGACGCGACAGTGCCACCCCCAACAATGCCCTGCTTTGACGCGCGTGGAAAGAGAGTGACGGGGAGCGTGGCAATGTGCGCAGGCGGGGACTGACCAATGTGTGGGCGTTCGCCCTTGCCTATCCCTTAAGCACGCCCGCGGAATTGGGATTTCGCATTGCAACCGGATCGGGGTAAATTATCCGGGCTAACACGGAAAGGCGGCCATGATCGCGCTGTCGATCAACGGCAAATCCTGCGACGTCGACGTCGAAGACGGCACGCCGTTGCTGTGGGTGCTGCGCGACACGCTTGGGCTCACAGGCACGAAATATGGCTGCGGCATTGCCCAATGCGGCTGCTGCACCGTGCATATCGACGGCGTCGCCACGCGCTCATGCCAGGTGCCGGTTGGCACCGTCGGCGGCAAAGCCATCACCACGATCGAGGGGCTGGCGCAAAACGGCGTGCTGCACCCGGTGCAAAAGGCCTGGCTCGATTTCGACGTGCCGCAATGCGGCTATTGCCAAAGCGGGATGATGATGGCGGCCGTGGCGCTGCTCAGGGAAAAGCCCAGGCCGACCGATGCCGATATCGACGCAACGATCACCAATATCTGCCGTTGCGGCACCTATCAGCGCGTGCGCGCCGCGATCCACGCCGCGGCCGACAACGTGTAAATATTACTCCTTGACGTCTTTCACGGGCGTTTCCGGGGTCAAGCCGGCGCGGCGGCGCGCAAAGGTCTCTTTGCCGGTCTCTTCCCATTTGCCAGTGACCGCGCGGCTCGCATAGGTATCCCACACCGCGTCCCAATCGCCGAGCGAATAGCCGTGCCAAGGGTAGCGTACCGTCAGCGGCGGCAAACTAAGCTCCTCCCAGATCGTGCGGGCGCGCTCCATGAACTCACGCTTGGGCAGCGAGAGCGGTGGATCGGGTTCCTTCTGGGTGGCGTCGATCAGCATGGTCGATTCTTCCACGCGGGTGCTGGTTTTCGGCACATGCCCAAGCGTGCGATACGGCACGATGTGCACGTCCTCGATCGGATTGGCGCGATAGGCGATCGACCAGAACACCGCATCGGGATTTTCCGGATCGATGTCTTCGCTGACGCCGATGACGTATTTGCCGACATCGGCCTGCAAGGTCGCTGCGCCCTGGAGCGCGCGCCAGATTTCGGTGCGCGGCACGCCGGGCGCGAATTGCACGAACAGGACTTTGCGCAGATTGGTCAGCGGCTCGTGCATGACGACCCGGCGCACGCCCTTGATCCCCAGCGTGTCGCGTAAAAACGAAAGGTAGTGCGGCTCGTAACCGACGCGTTTCATCACGCTCGATTCGCTCGGCGTCACTTCGCTGAGGATCGTGACCCAGACCGGCGTGCGCTTATGCGTGATTGCGGTGACCTGCATCGACATGTTGTAGCCTTCGAGCGCGACATGGCCGTGGCTTTCACCGAACGGACCTTCCGGCTCGAGCAGTTCGGTATCGATCAGACCCTCGATCACGAATTCGGCGTCGGCCGGCACGTCGAGATCGACGGTAATAGCCTTGACCGTGCGGATCGGCGCGCAGGCGAGCCCGCCGGCAACCGCCATCTCGTCGCAATCGATCGGCAGCTTTTGTGGTCCGGTAAATATCACGACCGGCGCGGTGCCGATGACGATCGCGATCGGCATCGGCTTTTTCAGCATGCGGTATTTTTGCCAATGCAGATAACCGCCGGCGCCGCCGGGCCGCGCCGCCATGCGCACGCCGAGCCGGTCGGTCGCTTTCAGCCCGGCGCGATAGGTGCCCATGTTGCGGACGCCGGTCTCCGGATCCTTGGTGATGCACAGCGTCGCGGTCAGGTAGGGCGCCGCGTCGTAACCGGGCGTCGAAACCGGCACCGGCAAAAGCTTTAGGCCGCCATCGGGCTCGCGCAACGCGTCGCCCTTGATGACGACTTCCTGGCACGGCGCGGTCGTCACGACTATCGGCGCGATCGGATTGGCGATGGCCTTCTTCCAGGCATCGCCGATCTCTTCGACGGGCCGCCCCATGCCGACGGCGTAGATTTGCGCCGAGGCCGCCAGCGCGCCGATCGCGACCGGCGTGTCGTAGCGGCGGCCTTCGCCGTCGACCACGTTGGTGAACAAAAACGCGCGCCGCTCGTCTTCGCGCAGTCCGCCCTGGAATTGCCAGCGCACCAGTGGGTGCAGTTCGGTATCCTTGTTGATCGGCCGGTCGATGCGAATGAGCAGGCCCGCGGCTTCGAGCCGCGCCAGATGCTCCTGGAAATCGAGCGGCGGGCCGCTCGATTGTGGCTTGGCTTGGCGCGGGTCGGACTTGTCGAGCATGGCTACTTCTTGTTTTTCATGTACTCGGCGATGATCGGTTTGGCGACACGGAAGCAGTCGACGCCGATCGGAGCGCCGCAATAGATCATGATCTGGGTGAGCGCCGCGCGGATCTCGTCCGGCGTGAGCCCGTTATTGAGCGCGCCGCGCACATGGGTGGCGAATTCTTCCATTTTGCCGAGTGCGGCGATCATGCCGAGGTTGAGGATGGAACGCTCGCGCGGCTTGAGCGTTTCGTCGCCCCAGGTCTCGCCCCAGCAATATTCGGTGAGGATGCGCTGAAAGTCGCGGTTGAAGTCGTCGACATTGGCTAATGCGCGGTCGACATAGGCCTCGCCCAAAACTTTTTTGCGCTTGGCGAGGCCGATGTCATAGCGTTTCTGGTCCATGGTGTTTTCCTCACTCGTGGTTGACTAAAGTTAAGTTTCCGCCGGTCCGCCCTTCCAGCGTTTGACGGTTCCGGTATCGATGCCGAACAAATCAAGCAGCCGGCCGCAGGTGTGGTTGATAATGTCGTCGACCGATTGCGGCCGATTATAGAACGCCGGCACGATCGGCGCGATCACGGCGCCGATGTCGGCGAGCGTCGTCATGGTGCGCAGGTGGCCGCCGTGCAGCGGCGTTTCGCGGATCGCCAGCACCAGGCGGCGCTTTTCCTTGAGCACGACGTCGGCGGCGCGCGACAACAGCGAACCCGTCACGCCGGTTGCGATCTCGCTCATGGTACGGATCGAGCAGGGCGCCACGATCATGCCCATGGTCGGGAACGAGCCCGACGAGATCGCAGCTCCAATATCGGTGACGGGGTAATTCACCGCGGCGAGCGCGCGAACGTCCTTTGGTTTGAGGTCGGTCTCATAAGCCAGCGTCATTTCCGCCGACTTCGACATGACCAGATGGGTCTCGATCTCCGTCTTGCGCAGCATTTCGAGAAGCCGCACGCCGTAAATCGTGCCCGAGGCGCCGGAAATGCCGACAATCAATCGTGCCGCAGCTTTAGCCATGCTTGCTCGCTTCCGCCCGGCAGAGGTTGTGCCACGGCGGCGGCGGCCGTTCCAGTAGGGTCAATGGCCGGCAGAGTCGGCGTGCTTAATGCCGTCGAACGCGCCCATGAGAACGTCAACAGCCGCTTGGGGAAAGCGCGTGCCCATGACTTGCTCATAGGCGGCGACGTTCGCTCTGGCAGCGGCGGATGGCGCGGCCTCGGAACCGAGCGGCCCGGATTTGGTGAAGTCGTAAAGCGCCTCCTGCTGCAAGCGTTCGGCGTCGAGCTCGACCGCTTTGACCTTGGTGCGGAAGGCCTCCTGCTTTTCCGGCGCGACCAGCGTCGCCGCGCCCTTGAGCTTCCTTCGCGCGTCGCGGATCGGAATGATGGTCAGGTTGCGCCAGTCGCGCACATTGTCGTCGAGCATTTGCACTTCGTCGGCCGCCAATTGCCGGTCGTCGGAGGCGAGCCAGAACAGAAACAAGAGCAGATTGACGTCGACGCCGCAGCCGTCCTGCAACGCGATACAGGCGTCGGACACGCCGGCCTGTCGGTAGAATTTCAGCGAGAACCGCCAGAACGGCGTGGTCTCGGTCTTTGTTTCTGCCTCGGTCATGCTGCAAAGAGCTTCGCATAAGCGCCGGCCGCGCGCAAAGCCGCGACGATACGCTCGGGCGTCAGCGGCGTTTCGGCGAAATGTACATCGAACGGCGCCAGCGCGTCTTCAATCGCGGCGATGATCGCGGCGGCGGCCGGTATCGTGCCGCCTTCGCCGGCGCCTTTGACGCCAAGCGGATTGAGCGGGTTGACGGTTTCGACATGAGCGATGGCGCAGGTCGGCACGTCGCTCGCCGTCGGCAGCATGTAATCGGCAAACGACGTTGTCAGCGGCTGCGCGTTCTGGTCGTACTGCATCCATTCGAGCAGCGCATTGCCAATGCCGTGGGCGACGCCGCCCTGCACCTGGCCGTCGACGATGAGCGGATTGATGACGCGGCCGCTATCATGGGCGACGGTGTATTTGAGGATTTTGACGCCGCCGGTCATGTGATCGACCTCGACCTCGACGACGTGCGTGCCGGAGCAATAGGCGGCCTGCGACGGCGTGTAATAGGCGGTGTGCTCGAGCCCGGCGGCCTGCCCGGCCGGCAGCGACACGCCGGGAATGCCCTGCGCGAGACGCGACAGTTCGCCGAACGGGATCATCGGTCTATTGCCGGTCGTCGCGATTGCCCGGCCGTCCTCAAGATCGATATCGTTCTCATCGACGCCGAGCGCGCGCGCCGCGAGCGCAATGAGCTGCGTGCGCACGGCCAGCCCGGCGATTTGCGCCGAACAGCCGGCATTCACCGCCTGACGGCTGGCGAAGGCGCCGACGCCTTGGGAAATTGCCGCGGTGTCGCCGATCGTCATCACGATGTCCTCGAGGCGACAGCCGATCTGCTCGGCTACGATCTGCGACAGCGTCGTGCGTGTGCCCTGGCCCTGATTGGTGGCGCCGGTCGCGACGGCGACTTTGCCGCTCGGCAACACCCGCACGGTCACGCCCTCGAACGGACCGAGTCCGGTGCCCTCGACGTAGTTGGCAAGGCCAATGCCGATGAGGCGGCCCGCATCGAGCGCCGCGCGCTGCCGCTCGCGGAAGCCTTCATAACCGGCGAGCGTCAGCGCCGTTTCCTGACCCTTCGGATAATCGCCGCTGTCGTAGATAAGCGGCTTGCCGTCGCGGAACAGCAGACCGACCGCATACGGCATTTGTTCGGGCTTGATGAAGTTGCGGCGGCGCACTTCGGCGCGATCGAGCCGCAGCTCGCGCGCCACGCGGTCCAGAAGGCGCTCCATCGCGAACACCGCTTGCGGCCGGCCGGCGCCGCGCACCGGCGTCGTCGGCACCTTGTTGGTGAGCACGACGATCGTCTCGAGCCGAAAGGCCTGGACCACGTAAGGACCGGGCACCGTCACTGCGGCGATATAGGGCATGATGATGCCCCACGGCACGAACGCGCCGCTGTCATGCAGCATCTGGCCGCGCACGCCGAGAATTCTGCCGTTGCCGTCGACCGCGATCGCCATGCCCCAGTATTGGTCGCGCTCCTGTGTCGCGCAGAGGAAATGCTCGCGCCGGTCCTCGATCCATTTGACCGGCCGGCCGAGTTTTAGCGCCGCCGCGGGGATCACCGCTTCCTCCGGATAGAAAATCGCCTTCGGGCCGAAGCCGCCGCCGACGTCGGGCGCGATCATGCGGATCGCTTCGAGCTCGCGGCCGAGAAGATCGGCGAGCATGCGGCGGCCGATATGCGGCGTCTGCGTGCCGGACCACACGGTGAGGAGATCAGACGCCGGATCGTGGCTCGCCAGCACCGCGCGCGTCTCGATCGCCATGCCGCCACCGCGGTGCTGCCAGATCGCTTCCTCGAAGACATGAGCGGCGCCGGCGAAGGCGGCATCGATGTCGCCATAAGCCAAGGGAAATCTGGCGGCGACGTTCGAGTCGAGGTCACTGTGGGCGCGCGGGGCGCCGTCCCTGATCGCGTCGCGGCAGTCGCCGACGGCGTCGAGCACGTCGTAATCGGCAATCACCGCCGCCGCTGCGTCCTCGGCGATGTAGCGCGTATCGGCGATCACCACGGCGACCGGCTGGCCGACATAATAGACCTCGTCGCGCGCCAGCACCGTCTGGGTCCGCGCCGTCGTGATTGCCGGATTGGGCAGCAGCATCGGCATCGGTCCGCTGCGCATCGGATCGGGCAAGTCGTCTGCGGTGAGGACCGCATGGACGCCGGGCATGACCATCGCCGGGTTGCTATCGATGGCACCAAGCCGGGCATGGGCATGCGGCGAGCGGACGAAGCAGGCGTGCAACAGGCCCGGCAATTTCAGGTCGTCGACAAAGCGCCCGCGGCCGGCAAGGAGTGCCGGGTCTTCAAGCCGCTTCACCCGCGCGCCGAAATGCTTTGCGCCCATCGCTTAGCTCCCGGGCCCGCCGCGCAGGCGCTGCGCGGCATCGAGCGCGGCGGCGACGATGCCGGCATAACCGGTGCAGCGGCAGAGATTGCCGTTGAGCGCCTCGCGCACCTCCTGCTCGCTCGGATCGCCGTTGTCGCGCAATAGCTCGGTCAGCGTGACCAGCATGCCCGGCGTGCAGAAGCCGCATTGCAGGCCGTGGTTGTCGACGAAGGCCTGCTGCAGCACGGAAAGGCCGCCGTCCGGGGTGAGGGCCTCGACGGTCGTCACCTCGCAGCCATTGGCTTGCACCGCGAACATCAGGCAGGAGCGGGCGGAATGGCCGTCGACCAGCACCGTGCAGGCGCCGCAGACGCCGTGTTCGCAGCCGAGATGCGTTCCGGTCAGCCCAAGCTCGTGACGCAGAAAATCGGCAAGCGTCAGCCGCGCATCGACCACCCGCGCGTGCGACTTGCCGTTGACCGTGACGCGTGTAGCCTGCTTACTCATACGCGACTCTATACTGTTACACGTCGACGCCGGCGCGCCGCGCCGCGTCGGCGAGAGCACGTGCGCTTAGCACCTGCGCCAGATGACGCCGGTACTCGCTGCCGGCGTGGATATCGGAAATCGGCTCGATCAACCATGCCGCCGCCGCGGCAGTTTGGATCGAGGTGGGATCGAGCGGCCTACCGGTCAGCGTCGCTTCGGCAACGTCGAGGCGCAGCGGCTGCTCTGCAACGCCGAACAGCGCCAGCGCCGCGCGCCGCACGATCCCGGCGGCATCGACATCGAGCAGCGCCGCGGCGCCAACCAGCGCGAAATCGCCCTGTCGGCGGGCGAATTCATGAAAGCCGTGCCCGGAGCCTTCCGGCCACAGCGGCAAATCGATCGCCGCGATCATTTCGTCGGGCGTGAGCACGGTCGCCATGAAGCCGCCGCTGAATTCACGGAACGGCACTTGGCGGATGCCGCGAACGCTGGCGACATGCACGAGTGCGTCATAGGCGGCGCAAATCGCCGGCAGTTCCGCGGCGGGATCGGCATGCGCCAGGCTGCCGCCGATGGTACCGCGGTTTCGCGTCTGGCGATGGCCGACGTGGCGCAGCGCTTCCGCCATCAGCGGGCAATACCGTGCGATCTCCGGTGAAAATTCAAGATCGCGCTGTCGCGTCATGGCGCCGATGCGCAACCGTCCTTCGCCGACGGCGATGCCGCGCAGATCATCGACACCGCCAAGATCGACGAGATGATCGACGATCACGTAGCGAAAGTTCATCATTGGCACCAGCGATTGACCGCCGGCGAGTATCTTGGCGTTGGGCAGGCTCGCCAGAAGCTCGGCGGCCTCCTTGAGCTGCCGCGGCGCGTGATAGTCGAAGGGGGCGGGCTTCATCGCGGAGGCTACAGCGCGCTACGCCGACTTGACGCCGAGCTCCGCCGTTTCCTTGGCGTAAGCCTGGTCCATGCGCGATGCGATGCCGTGCTTGGCGAGCTCGGCGGCGAAGATGCGGCGGATTTCCGGTTTCTCGTCGATATAGTCGATCTGATCGCCGCCGGCGCGTTTTGAGATCCACGCCTTCGGCACGCCTTGCGCGTTGCGGATGGCGACGCCCTCATGCTTGAAGGCGAGATAGCGCGACGGCACAGTCCCGGCATTGAAGTGCTGGTGGAACCACATATTCGGCGGCACGATCAGCGTGCCGATCTCCCAGTCGTAGCGCTGCGGTTCCTCGCCCTCCGGCCACATCAATGAAAAACCGTCGCCCGAAAGCACGATGACATGCGCGCCCGGTCCGTGGGCGTGGCCTTTCTTGTAGGTGCCGATCGGGAATTGCGAGATGTGGCTGTTCATCGAGCCCTTGGCCATGTTGAAGCGGATATGGCCGCCGCCGGCGCCGCGCTCCGTCGCCGTGATCAAAGGAATGTTCACCGCGTCGGGGACGAAATTGGTCGTCAGCAAAAAGCCCTTCTGCTCGCCTTTGGACGAAAAATAGTCGGGCTCGCCGGCGAAGCGGTCCTTGAAGTCGTATGTGGTGTTGAAGATGAAATCGAGGTCTTCATAGAGATTGATCACCGGCGGCGCATTGGTGACGGCGACATAGCGCGCCGGCTCCTTGCCGGAGCCGTTAAAGTGCTGGTGATGGCAATTGAGCGGGATGGCGAACAGCGTGCCGTCCTTCCACTCGAAGGTGATCCGGGCGCCGGCATCGTTCCACACCGTGGTCGAGCCGCGGCCTGACAGAACGAGGATCATCTCCTCGTAAAGCTGCCGATGCGGCGCAAGACTCTTGCCCGGCGGAATTTCCATCACATGGCAATCGTTCGAGGTGCGCGAAGCGTCATGATTGAGGAACACGGCGTTGCCGCCGCGGCGCGCCCACGGCTTCAGCGCGACGGTTTTCAGGTTCCGCACATAGAACGACGGGATAATGTCGAGACCCTCGGCCTTCACCCAGCGGGTATAAGGCGTTTCCTTCTCGGCCTTGAACTTGCTCGCCAGCTCGTCGGACACGACGGCATTTTTGGCCATTTCGCTCACCTAATCATTTTCTAAACACCGATTTTAGCGAAGAACGCGAGGGCACGCAGCACAAAATCGCCAGGCCTCAGTGATCATGCTTGTGCTCGTGGTGATGAGCGTGGCCGTGATCGTGGTCATGATGGTGGTGATGATCGTCCTCATGATGGTGCAGCCGCTGGCGCGGCCACGGCCCGCGCGGGTCTTCGCTGAAGACCAGCGATTTGATGGTCACCGGCACGGTATAAGACGGCATGCGGATGCGGCCGAGATCGATATAGTCGAAATCCCACAAGACCACGCCGTCGATCACCAGCAACTCACTGCCGACATGCAGCTCCTCGCGCAAGATGGCGCCGAGCGTTTGCGCGACGTCGCCGTCGAGCATGATGTAGAGCGGCAGTTTTTTGGCAATGCGGTCGGCAAGCCCGCTTTTGATGCCGGCGGCAAAAGCGGCGAGCCGCTGATAGGACGGCGGCCCGGTCCAGCGCAACGCCAGCGCGATGTCGCGGTCGGTATCGGCTAAGTCGAACGCGGTCATGTGGCCGCGGATCGCAGCGCCAAGTTTTTCCGGATCGATTGTCTCGTCGCAGGCAAAAGGCGGCAGCAGGACTTGCAGATTGCGGCGCGGCAGCAACGCGCCCGGCGCCGAGATGTAGCTGGTATTGCCGGAAAGCTGCACGCTGTATTCGGAGGCGCCGAGTGCCGTAGCGCGGATGCATTCGCCGGCCGGCAGTACCGGCCAGGGCAGCGCGCCGTTGTCGAGGCGCCGGCGGATGGCATCGCCGAGTTTGGCGCCGAGGTCGCCAAAATCGCGCGTCTCGCGCGCATAGACATATTCGGCTACCCCGCCGGAAAACATCACACCGTCGATGCGGCCAAATTCGGCACTAAGCTCGCCGATCGCATCGGTAAGATACATTTGTGCGATATCGTGCGGCAGCGGCCGCGCCGTAACCGCTGCGACCAACGCATCGGCCATGCCCTCGGCGACTTTCTGCAAGTCGGCTGCGCCGGCGGCATCGCCGCGGTTCCAGGAAAACCCCGCGCGCCTGGCGTGGTGCTTGCCGGCCGGATCGAGGCGGACGATCTTGCCGTCCTCGACGACTTGCAGGCGGCCGCCGATATGCACCGCCGCGGTCGCGATCACCTTGCCGTTCTCGACCAGGCCGAGCTTGGTGGTGCCGCCGCCGATGTCGATGTTGAGGATGCGCTTTGCTTGGTCGCTCGACACCCGCGCGGCGCCGGAGCCATAGGCCGCGAGCATCGCCTCCATGTGATGGCCGGCGGTGGCGGTGACGAATTCGCCGCCTTGCTCGGACAGGATTTTTGCAATGCGCTCCGCGTTCTCCCGCCGCAGCGCCTCGCCGGTGAGAATGACCACCCCGGTATCGATGTTGTCCGGCGTCAGGCCGGCCGCGCCATAGGCGTCATCGATGATGTCGCCGAGCTTTTGGTCGTCGATGCGCTCCTCGCTCTGATAGGGCGTGAGCGTGACCGGCGACTGGAACAACGTCTCGCGCGAGACGACGTAGTATCGGCTGGTCAAATCCTCCGCCAGGCGGCGCAAGTGAACGCGCGAAAAAATGACTTGGGTGCCCGACGAACCGATATCGATGCCGACCGTATTGAGCGAAACGTTGTCCTGGCGCCAGAGCGGATTGTCCTCCAGCGGCCCGTCGTCATCGTCGAAATCGTGATCATGATCGTGGTCGGAATTGTCGGCATGCACGTGCACGACGTCCCGGCCGTAAAGATGGTCGGCGAGCGTGTGGCCCGTTTTCTTTTTCTCGTCGTCGGGCATGCTTGCCTCATGCAACGGGAAGCCTTAATCCCGCGCCCATGATCGCAGGTCAATAGCGGTATCGTCGTACTCGTCGCGGGTGCAGTTTCATTGCGATCGGAGTTGATAATGACCGAAAACGGCTTGATTACTTTGCCGAGCGCGCATGGCGCGAAAGAAACCATGGACCGTCTTGCGGCCGAGGTGAAAGCCAAGGGCATGACGGTGTTCGCGCGTATCGATCACGCCGCCGGCGCCAAGGAGGTCGGCATGCCGCTGCGGCCGACCGAGCTCCTGATTTTCGGCAACGCCAGAGGCGGCACGCCGCTGATGCAGGCCAATCAGACGATCGGCATCGACCTGCCGTTGAAAGCATTGGTCTGGGAGGATGCCGGCGGCAAAGCTTGGCTTTCCTACAATGAGCTGGCCTGGCTCGCGCGGCGCCACGGCGAGGGAGCGGGTGTTAGCGAGGTGACGGATCGTCTCGCCGCGGCGCTGGCCGCGTTGGCAAAGGCTGCGACCGGGATGTGACGGGTTACACCGCCGCCGGCGTCACGGAAACCGACACGTCGATGTGCTGGTCGCCCGACCCCAGGATGACACCATCCATGGGCGCGACATCGGTATAATCGCGGCCGATCGCCAGTTCAACATGTCCGTCGGAAGCCAGCATCGCGTTAGTCGGGTCAAGCCCGAGCCAGCCGGTCGCGGAGCCGCACCACAAGAGCACCCAGGCATGCATGGCATCGGAGCCCTGCAATCGCGTCGCGTCGGTGCGCGGCGCGCTGCGCAGATAGCCGCTGACATAGGCCGCGGGCAGGCCGATGCCGCGCAGCCCGGAAATCATGATATGCGCGAAATCCTGGCAGACCCCGCGGCGCAACGCGAACGACATCGGTGCGGTGGTGGTGACGGTGGTCGCGCCGATCTCGTAGATGATATCGGCCTTCAGGCGGTTGTTGAGTTCGATGGCGGCATCGAGAATGGCGCGTCCGGGCGTAAAACTCTGGCGGACATAGTCGCGGATCTCCGGATCGAGCGAGACCATGCGGCTCGGAAACAGGAAATGCGCCGGCGACAGCGGACCGATATCGCTGGTCGCGAACGCCTGTTCGCGCACTGATTCCCAGGCCGCCGTAGCGAGCCGCGGCGGCTCGACGAGAGCGTCCACCGCGACGCGCGCCGACAGTTTGATCGTGAGCGTCTCGTGCGGCTCTTCGATCTCGATCCAGGTCAGCCGGTTGCCGAAAAAATCCTGACCTTCGCGCCGCTGCGCCGGTTCCGGCACGATCTGCAGCGCGGCGACATGCACCTGTTCGCCGTCGCGCGACACCGGCGTGAGGCGGAGCACATGGCGGGCATGCGCGACCGGCGTCGCGTAGCTGCATGTCGTGGTCTGCCGCACGTCGTAGATCACGCCAGCGCCTCCCATACCGGGTCGGACCGCTCGTTATTGGTGAGATAGGCCGCGCTGATCGCCTCCGACAGTTTCATCAGTCCCTGCTCGATATCGAGGATCAAGGTTTCATTGATGGCAGCGGCTTCGGCGGTGCGCAACTGCGTCGCGATCGAGGCCGCGATCTGCTGGACCGGGACAGCCGGCCGCTGGCATTGCGGTTCGGCAGGGCGCCGAGATGGGTCTCAATGCGCTCGAGCTGAAACACCACCGAGCGCGGATTGTTCGGATCGAGCATGACGAGATCGATGACCGGCGTCAGCGCCGCGATCATGACATAGCGCTGGCGATAGCTGATCTGGCTGTCGGCAAGTTCCAGCAGTACGTCGAGTTCGCCGTCCGGTCCGCCGGCTTGCGCGAAGCAGCGCGTCAGCCGGCAGGTCAATAGCGCGCGCTCGATGCGGCGGCCGAGTTCGAGAAAACGCCAGCCGGCAAGCCGCGTCATGTTTTCCTGCGCCAGGCCCGACAGCGCCGATATGATCCGCAACAAGGCTTCGATGCGCTCGGCGATCGCGCTTTCGGTCGGACCCTGCACGAGCGGCGCGGCGAGCATGGTGGCGAGATCGTTGATCGCCCGCCAGGCGTCCGGCGAGAAGCGGTCGCGGATGACGGAGGCCGCCGCGCGGGCCGAGCCGACGAGACGGGGCAACGATCCGTCAAGATCCGCCCGGCTGAGCACGGCGCGCGCCGTGAACGTCGCCGGCGCCTGGGAGGTGCCGTCCGGGATTGCGTCCCAGGCTTCGAGCAGCGCGCCGATGCTGGCGATGACGGCCGCCGCCGCGTCGTCGGCCTCGGCCACGCGGTTGATGACGGCGCGAATGAGCCGCAGCGTCGCTTCCGCACGCTCCACATAGCGGCCGACCCAGAACAGGTTGTCGGCGGCGCGGCTCGGCAACAGCCCGGTCGCGCGCTGCACCGGCATCCGCTCCGCCGTCGGCAGCAGCGTGGTCTCGGCGACCGGGCCACGCGCCAGAACCCAGGCGTCGGCGGTCGCGGCGCCGCGCTGCAGACTCACGGCGCGGGCGTCGAGATCGTCGGCGATGCGCACGAAGCCAGCGGGCAAGACCTGCCACCGGTCGCCGACTTTGGACAGGAACAGCCGCAGCGTGAACGGACGCGGCTGCAAGCGGCCGTCGCGCCACATCGGCATGCTCGAAAGCGTCACCGCCTCCTGGGCGACAAAATCGATGCCGCGGTCGCGGATCGACTGCATCAAGGATTGCCGCTGCGCTTCGTCGAGCTTCGCCCCCAATATCTCGCTGCCGTGCGGTCCGCTGAGTTGCTCAGTGAAAGCCGCCGCGATCACCATGTTGTCGAGCTTGCCGAGCATTTCCTCGCGCATGTCGGCGCGGCCGAGCCACCAGGTCGCGACGTTGGGCATTTTCAGTTCTTCGCCGAGCACAAGCGGCGCCAGCGCCGGCAGAAACGCCAGCATGGCGCGCGCCTCGATGAGGCCGGCGCCGAGCGCGTTGATGATGACGATCTTACCGTCGCGGACCGCTTGCAGGAGGCCGGCGACGCCGAGGCGCGAAGCGGCGTTGAGTTCGAGCGGATCGGCGAAATCGGCGTCGATGCGGCGCAGCAGCACTTCGGTGCGGCGCAGCCCCGCGACGGTACGGATGAAGACGCCGTCGTCCTCGACGACCAGATCCTCGCCTTCCACCAGAAGGAGCCCGAGATAGCGCGCGAGATAGGCATGCTCGAAATAAGTTTCGTTCATCGGCCCGGGCGTGAGCAGGCCGATCCGGGCATCGTCGCGGCGGTTGAGCGCGAATAGTTCGGCCTGCAGGGCCTGGAAGAAGGGCGCGATGCGCTCGACGCGCGTGGTGCGATAGACGTCGGGGATAGCTCGCGATAAGGCGAGACGATTCTCGATGGCGTAACCCGCGCCCGACGGCGCCTGCGCGCGATCGTTGAGCACCCACCAGTGTCCGTCGGCGCCGCGCCCGACGTCGACCGCATAGAAACGCAGATGCGCGCCGCCGGGCGGCTCGACGCCGACCAGCGGACGCAAAAATTCCGGATTGCCGGCGATCAAGGCGGCGGGCAAGCGGCCGTCGCGGGTCAGCGTGCTCGGGCCGTAGGAATCCGCCAGCACGGCTTCGAGCAGATCGGCGCGCTGAATGAGGCCGACCTCGAGCTGCCGCCATTCGCCGGGCTCGATGATCAGCGGGATATGGCTCAACGGCCAGGGCCGCTCGATGCCGGCAGGGTCCTCGTAGACGCGATAAAACACGCCGGAATCGCGCAGATAACGGTCGGCCGCCGCGAACCGGCGATTGATCTCGTCGCTGCCCAAACCGGCAAGCATGGCGAGGAATGGCTGCCAGTGCGCGCGCACGCGCCCGTCGCCATCCATCATCTCGTCGAACACGCCGGAGAGCGGCCGGTAGCCGGAGATCAATTGCTCCAGCCCGGCATTCTGCGGTGCGACGGCGTTATCGAGTTGCAGGGCCATGCTGCGATGATCGCGGTCTTCTAGTTCGGTCGGCGCAGGTCGAGAGTCGTGGGATATTCGAGCGAGATTTCGAGCGGCGGCACCTCGATGGTTCCGCCGGTGTAGCCATGATCCTGGAAGCGGGCGCGACGGCGCCCTTCCGCCTCGTAGGAATTGACCGGAAAGGTTTCGAAATTGCGTCCGCCGGGATGCGTCACGTGATAGACGCAGCCGCCGAGCGAGCGTTTGTTCCAGGTATCGACGATGTCAAACGTCAGCGGCGCCTGAGCGCCGATGGTCGGCTGCAGCGACGCCGCCAGATCCCAGGCCTTAAAGCGCACGCCGGCGACGAACTCGCCGGAACGGCCGGTTGCGGTGAGCGGCAGGCGCCGTCCGTTGCAGGTCACGACGTGACGGTCCGGGTTGAGGCCTTCGACCTTGACCTGAAGCCGCTCGACCGAAAAGTCGACAAAGCGCACGGTTGCGCCTTGATTGCCTTCCTCGCCGAGCACGTACCAGGGCTCGATCGCCTGCCGCAGTTCGAGCGTGACGCCGCCGCGCTGCACGGTGCCGCAGACCGGGAAGCGGAATTGCCGCTGCGCCTCGAACCAGCCCGGATCGAACGGGTAACCGGCGTATTTGAGATCGTCGAGGAGATCGAGGAAGTCGCTCCAGACGAAATGTTCGAGCATGAAGCGATCGTGCAGCGCCGTGCCCCAGCGCACCGGCTTGCCGTCGAGCGGGCTCCGCCAAAACCAGGCGATCAGCGCCCGCAGCAGCAATTGCTGGGCGAGACTCATACGGGCATCCGGCGGCATTTCGAACGAACGGAATTCGACCAGGCCGAGCCGTCCGGTCGGGCCGTCGGGCGAAAACAATTTGTCGATGCAAATCTCGGTGCGATGGGTGTTGCCGGCGACGTCAACCAGGATGTTGCGAAACAGCCGGTCGGCCAGCCACGGCGGCACCCATGCCCCGCCGCCGGGCTTCGGCACTTTGCCGACCGCGATTTCAAGTTCGTAGAGCAGGTCCTGGCGCGCCTCGTCGATGCGCGGCGCCTGGCTCGTCGGCCCGACGAATAATCCGGAGAACAAATACGACAGCGACGGCCGGCGCAACGCATAGAGCACCAGGCTCTTGAGCAGATCGGGCCGGCGCAGAAACGGACTGTCGGCGGCGTTGAGACCGCCGAGCACGACGTGATTGCCGCCGCCGGTTCCGGTGTGGCGGCCGTCGAGCATGAATTTGTCGGTGCCGAGCCGCGCGTGATGGGCGTCGTCGTAAACGCCGTTGGTGATGTCGACCGCTTCGCGCCAGGATGCCGCCGGCTGAATATTGACTTCGATGACGCCCGGGTCGGGAGTAACCTTCAGCACGTTGAGCCGCGGATCGGGCGGCGGCGCATAACCTTCGATATGGATCGGCAGATCGAGCTCGGCCGCAGTCGACTCGATGGTCGCGATCAGTTCGAGATAATCGTTGAGCGTTTCGACCGGCGGCATGAAAACGCACAGACGCCCGTCGCGCACCTCGACTGCGAGCGCGGTGCGCACCGGGCTGGCGGAGGCCTCAAGCGTCGCGGCGTCCCGCGGTCGCGCCATGACCAAAGTTTCCGGCGCGAGCGGCGGCGATGCCGCATGCGCTGCGCTAAGCGCTGCCGTGGCGTAAGCCGGTTGCGGCTTGATCGGATGGGTGACGCGCGGATCGGACAGCGGGCGGCGGGGAGCGAAAGGATCGGCCGCCAGCACAAACGGATTATCGGCGGCGGCGATTTTGGGCAACGATTGCAGCGGCAGGCGCAAGCCGAGCGGTGAATTGCCCGAGGTCAGAAACAGCCGGCCGCGGCGGGTGTGCCAAATCTCGCTCAGCCATCCGGGCTTGGCCTGCGCGGTCCAGCGTTGCAGCGGCAGCACAAATCCTTTCGGCTCGGTGAGATGACTGTCGAACAATTTCAGGATGCGCGCGCGCTCGTATGGATCGTCGATCTTGGGGTCGCTCGGATCGAAATTGTCCGGGATCAGACCTTGCTTGAGCATCCGGTCGAGCGGATCCTCATAGGCGGGTTGCACGTAATCGGCCATGATTCCCGCGCGCGCGGCAATCCCTTCCGTGAAACGCTGTGCATCGCCGATCGACGCCTTGCGGTCTGTGGTCTCGCGCGTAATCAGGGTTTCATCGCGCCAGATCGGCACGCCGTCACGCCGCCAGTACAGCGCGAAGGCCCAGCGCGGCAGCGGTTCGCCGGGATACCATTTACCCTGGCCGTAATGCAGCAAGCCGCCCGGCGCGAAGCGGTTGCGCAGGCGCCGGATCAGATCGTCGGCGCGCTCGAGCTTCTTCGGACCGAGCGCGTCGGTATTCCACTCCGCCCCCTGATAATCGTCGATCGACACGAAGGTCGGTTCGCCGCCCATGGTCAGGCGCACGTCGTTCGCTTTGAGGTCGGCATCGACCTTTGCGCCGAGCGTGTCGAGCGCCGACCATGCCTCTTGCGAAAACGGCGCGGTCACCCGCGGCGCTTCGGCGATCCGCGTGACGCTCATGTCGTAGGCGAAGCTGACTTCGGCCGGCTCGACCATGCCGCTGATCGGCGCGGCCGACCGGTAGTGCGGCGTTGCCGCAAGCGGGATGTGGCCTTCGCCGCAAAGCAGTCCCGACGTCGCGTCGAGCCCAACCCAGCCGGCGCCGGGAATGTAGGCCTCGGCCCAGGCATGCAAGTCGGTGAAGTCGACCTCGGTGCCGGCGGCGCCTTCGATCGGCCGCACGTCGGGCCGCAATTGAATGAGATAACCGGAGACAAAGCGCGCTGGCAGTCCGATAAGCCGCAGAATTTGCACCATGAGCCACGCCGTGTCGCGGCATGAGCCGGCGCCTAAGGTGAGCGTTTCCTCCGGCGTCTGCACGCCGGGTTCCATGCGGACGACATAGCGGATCATGTGTTGCAGGCGTTGATTGAGCTCGACCAGGAAATCGACCGTGGTGCGCGGCTCGCGCGAAATCGAGGCGACGAATTCCTTCAGCCGCGGCGTGATCGGCTCGGGCTCGACATAGGCGGCCAGGTCATCCAGCAGTTCGGCAGAAAACTTGAACGGCCACTTGTCCGCATAGGGCTCGACAAAAAAATCGAACGGATTGATCACCTCCATGTCGGCGAGGAGATCGACCGTGATGGTGAATTCGGTAGTTTTCTCGGGAAAGACGTAGCGCGCCAGCCAATTGCCGTGCGGGTCCTGCAGCCAGTTCACGAAATGCTGCGCCGGCGTCACGGTCAGCGAATAGCTCGGAATGCGGGTGCGGCAGTGCGGTGCCGGCCGCAAACGCACGATCTGCGGGCCGAGGCTGATCGGCCGGTCGTAGCTGTAACGGGTCGCGTGGTGGAGCCCAACGAGGATCGACATGCTGTTACGCGCTACACCCGGATTTGCCCTGTAAATACGCGATTTCCATGCAATTTTCGGGCCGCCCCTGCATCGCTCTGGACCGCCCCGGAGCCGCCACAGCGCGCGGATTATGCCAGCGTTAGGGTGCTCCGGCATACGCTAATCTGGGCTGGCGACCGATTAAGTGAGTGCGTGGCCTCGGGGTTCGAAAGCCCGCCTGTTGTTTCCATTCCGGCACAGGGTAAGGGATTGAAACGTGTGGAACTTTCCCCGCCGGTTTGCGTTGCGTCGGTCAGGGGGAGAGCTATGAGATGAGTGGTAAGGGCCGCAATACCGTCCCGGCGCCGTCCGGCTTCGAGATCTTCGTTGCGATCGATCAAAGCGCGCTGGACGCCATTCCGACGGGCTTTTGCGTGTGTGCGGCCGATGGCCGCCTCATCCGGTTCAACAAGCGGGCCGTGGAGCTATGGGGCCGAGCGCCGCAGCTTAACGATCCGAGCGAAGTATCGGGGGCCAAATTCCGTCGCTACGGGCCCGACGGGGAGCCGCTTCACTTTGACTCGACGCCGGTTGCCCGCGCGCTGCGTACCGGCGAGCAGGTGACGGCCGCCGAACTCGTCATCGAGCAGCCCGACGGTTCGCGCGTTCCGGTGCTGATGAACGTTGCGCCGTTCAAGACACCGTCCGGGAGCGTCGAAGGCGCCGTCTGCAGCTTTCAGGAATTGACCGAGCGCAAACGCGCCGAAGAAGCGCTGCGCGCCAGCGAGGCCGAGCTGCAATCCGTCATCAATCGCACGCCGTTCATGCTGGTGCGGTGCAGCCGCGACCTGCGCTATCGCTTCATCAGCCAGGCTTATGCGCTGTTCATCGGCCGCTCGCGCGATGAAGTCATCGGCAAAACCATCGCGGACATACTCGGGGAACAGGGTTTCGCGACGCTGCGTCCCTACATCGACAGGGTGCTGCAAGGCGAAGCGGTGGATTTCGAATGCGAACTGGAGTTCCCGCGGATCGGCAAACGCCGTCTAGCCTTCGCCTACCGGCCGGAACTGGACGGCAGCGGAAGCGTCGTCGGCTGGATCGCTTCGCTCCTTGACATCACCGAGGAGCGCGCCGGCGAGCAGGCCGGCCGGCAGCTCGCCAGCATCGTTGAATTGTCCGACGACGCGATTATCAGCAAAAACCTCGACGGCATCATCGTCACCTGGAATCCGGGCGCCCAGCACCTTTTCGGGTATGCGGCCGAAGAGATCGTCGGCAAGCCGATTACTATTCTCATTCCGGCGGAATTGCAGGACGAAGAACCGAAAATTCTCGAGCGCACTCTGCGCGGCGAACGTATCGAGCATTATGAAACCACCCGCCGCTGCAAGGACGGGCGGCTGGTCGAGGTTTCGCTGACCGTGTCGCCGATGCGCGATGAGCAAGGCACGATTGTCGGCGCGTCGAAAATCGCCCGCGACATCACGGCCCGCAAACGCTCCGAGGCCGTCATCGTCAGGCGCGCAGACGAGCAGACGGCGCTGTATCGGTTCACCGACCGGCTGCATCGCGCCGCGTCCGTTAACGACATCTACCAGGCGGCCCTGGATGCGATTGTCAGTGCGCTGCATTGCAGCCGCGTGTCCATCCTGCGCTGCGACCCCGACGGGGCCATGCGCTTTGTCGCCTGGCGCGGCCTGTCGGACCGCTATCGCAACGCCGTCGAAGGTTATTCGCCATGGACGGCCGGTGCAGCCAATCCCGATCCCATCTGCATTGCCGATGTCGAACGCGCCGACTTATTCCTCCCACTCAAGGCCGCCATGAAGCAGGAAGGCGTCGAGGCGCTCGCCTTCATCCCGCTAATGGCCGAAGGCAGGCTGGCCGGCACGTTCGCGACCTATTACGAGGCGCCGCGCGAATTCAACCACGAAGACATCGATCTTGCACTGACCATCGCGCGCCAGCTCGGCTTCGGCATCGAGCGCATGCGGGCGGAGCAAGCGCGCCTGAGCATCGAGGCGGAGCTGCGCATGCTCAGCGAAAAACTGGAGGCCGAAGTCGAGCGGCGAACGCTCGAGCGCGACCGCATCTGGAATGTCTCGGAGGACTTGCTCGCCGTTTCCAATTTCGAGGGCTATTTCCTCAGCATGAATCCGGCTTGGACGCGGCTTCTTGGCTGGAGCGATGATGAGATCAAATCCATGCATGTGAGCGAGTTGCGCCATCCCGACGATGCGCCGCATTCGATCACCGGCCGCGCGCAGCTCGCCCAGGGCGTTCCGACCGTACGCATGGAAAACCGCTTCCGCCACAAGGACGGCTCGTGGCGCTGGCTGCACTGGACCATGACCGAGGACAACGGTCTGATCTACGTCGCCGGCCGGCATGTCACCGCGGAGCGCGAAGCGTCCGCCGCGCTCGAACGCGCGCAACGGCAGACCGCGCACCTGCAGAAGATGGACGCCATCGGCCAGCTCACCGGCGGCATCGCCCACGACTTCAACAATCTCTTGATGATCGTGAGCGGCCATGCCCAGAGCCTGAAAAACCGGCTCAAGGACGGCAAGGACACGCGCGCGCTGCAGGCGATCGAGATGGCGGCCACCCGCGGCGAGAATCTGACACGGCAGCTTTTGTCGTTCGCGCGCACGCTGCCGCTCAACCCGACGGTGATCAATCCGGCCGAGGCGGTCCAGGCCATTCGCGACGTGCTGGCCGGCTCGATGCACGTCAATATCGAATTCCACATCGACGTGCCGGACAACACCTGGCCGGTCCTTGTCGACAAACCCGAGCTGGAACTGGCTTTGGTCAACCTCGCCGTCAATGCGCGCGACGCCATGCCCGACGGTGGACGAATTTCCATCACCGCGGAGAATGTCCGGCTTAAAGCGGGCCACTCGCCGGAAGGCATCAGCGGCGATTTCGTCGCGCTCACCGTCGCCGACACCGGCAGCGGCATTGCGCCGAATCTCTTGCCGCGGGTGGTCGAACCGTTCTTCACCACCAAAGGGCCGGACAAGGGCACCGGGCTTGGCCTGTCGCAGGTCTACGGCTTTGCGCGCCGGTCGGACGGCACGGTGTCGATCGACAGCGAAATGGGCCGCGGCACCAGAGTGACGGTCTATCTGCCGCGCAGCCATGCTGAGGTTGCGGCGCCGTCGCGCGAAGATTCCGCCCGTTACGCGACCATGGGCGGCCAGACAATTCTGGTGGTGGAAGACAATCCCGACGTGAGGGACGTGGCGGTATCGCTGCTCGAGCAGCTTGGCTATCGCGCGATCGAAGCGGAAACCGCGGCGGCGGCGCTTGAGGTTCTGGCGTCCGGCAAGGACGTCGCACTGGTGTTCAGCGACGTGGTGTTGCCGGGGCCGACCGATGGCTTGGCGCTGGCGCGCGCGGTCATCGCGCGTTATCCGCGCATTCCAGTGGTGCTGACCACCGGCTATACCAAGGTGTTCGATACCGATCCGGAATTCCCGGTGCTGCGCAAGCCCTATCAGATGTCGGCGCTCGGCCGCGTCATTTATAACGCGCTCAATGGTTCTGTGCCGGCGAGGTCGGTGCTGGCGAGTTGAAAAATTTCATTCACATCGCGCTGGCCCGCCCACGTTACTAACGGAATTACGGCGCGGGCCTTCGTTATCCCGCGCGTAGCGACCATCACGACGGGGCTCCGATATGGGCCCGTTGAGCCTCGCCGCGACCGAAGGAGATATTCTCGCCCGCGGTCTCGTAAACCATGATGGCGAGATCGTCGGGCGAAATGCCCACCGCGGAGACCACACGTTCGTTGATGGCTCTGAGAAGCGTCAGCCTGTCGTTTCTGCTTCGCCCCGCGATAAAAGTGATCTCAAGCAGAATAAGATCGTCTGTGTATGTCAGTCCCAGAAAACCCGGCGTGTGAACGTAGCGGTTCGAAGGGAGAACGTTATAGATACGGAAATAATCCTCTGGCGGTATTCCCAGTGTCTCTTCCAAGGCTGCCTGGATCGCATGTCCCAGCTTGATCAGGCGTGCCTCATCGTAGCGGCCTTCATGAACGTGGATCTTGGCTAGCGGCATTGCACCATCTCCTTCAAAAGTCCTTTAATCCAAGCCATGCGCCCCACTGCGGGGCATCGCTGACGGATAGCGTCGGGCCCGACGCCGCTTACACTCGACGAATCTGTCGTGGGACGTCCGGGACCGTCGTTCCTGTTGACCGAGGCGTGCGCTATTCTGCCGCTTCGGCGACATAGATCGATTGACGAGGCTCACGAAACACCTTCTCAAGCATCGGCTCGAAGGCATCGAGTGGCATCGACTTGAAATTCGGATCGAAGGCGACTTGATCGAACAGGCGGCAGAATTCCTCGGTCTTCTCGAAATGCGGATGGCCTCTGAACTTCTCGCGCATGTCGCGATCGAGCCCCAGGAAGTGAAAGAAATAATATCCCTGAAAGATACCGTGGTGCTTGACGATCCAGTGGTTCTCCTCCGACACGAAGGGCTGGACGATGGCGGCCGCGATGTCGGGATGATTGTGGGGGCCCAGCGTGTCGCCGATATCATGCAACAGCGCGCAGACCACATATTCTTCGTCTCGGCCTGCCTGAAACGCGCGGGTCGCGGTCTGCAGGCAATGCTCCAGACGATCGACCGGAAACCCGCCGTGGTCGCCGCGCAGCAGATTGAGATGTGCGATGAGCCGCTCCGGGAGTCGCCTCGCGAAGCGATCCATCTCGCCGTCGATCAGCCGCCAGTCATCGTAGGTGCCTTCGGTCAGCGCGTGAAATTGCGCGCGACTGTTCCTGACATCTTCCACAGCCATTTTCCTATTCTCTGTGTCAAACATGTTGCTCTCCTGTGTGTCTCTTCTCTGCACGCCGCCGGCCGACTTTGGTCGAGGCGCAAGCCGAAGTCGGTTCTTCAATGGACTGCATTCCCTACCGTGGCATCGCCGAAACCAGGACTGGTAACGTTGCGGCGGTGTCCGCGCCAGTGTTCCCGCCGAGATCGACGACCCGTGCGGTGCGCACAAATAGCGCTCTGACTTTGTCCCAGAAATTTCCGCCGAGGACGAAGAAGCTGGCGATAAAGATCAGATCGCTCAGCAGCTCGATCTTCCAGCTATGAGTTAGCAATGCCGGCCAGATAACATCAAAAAGCGATATCCCAACGCAAAGGGTGAGGACTATCTTTTCCTACCGCAATACCAGAATCGACAAACTGCGGCGAAAATCATTCAACGGCAGTTTCATGAGGTGTTACGCCGAGCCGGAATTGAGATTGACCCGTTTACAGGTCGCAAGCACACAATCTACTCGTTACGACATACCGCTATTTGCATGCGAATCATTTTCTCCCATGGGAAAGTGAACATCTTCAATCTGGCTAAGAATGCGGGGACTTCAGTCGACCAGATAGAGCGTTTCTACGCGCGCAATCTCCCGCTTTCGCCGGAGTTAGCACGCAATCTACAAAGCATGGGTGAGTGAGCTATCCGCAAGGAGGTACACATCATGACGCGATTTTATCAACCCGACTTAAGTGAGAATATTGACAGTCCATTTGCGCGAGACGGCGGCGACAAACTCGTCCGTCGTTCCTATTGGTTGGATTTAAATGACCGCTCTCTCGTTATGGCGATGGTCAATTGACCGGCCCCCTGCGAGTGGTCCGTTTGGAATGTTAGTTTAGAGCTGGGATTTGCGCCATGGGCTTTGCCGGCCAGACGAGTGCCTCTGGCGCCGGCGGTCGATATCCCAACGAGGAATGCGGCCGCACTTTGTTGTAATGCTGCCGCCAGATTTCGATCATGACCTGCGCCTCTTTCAATGTGTAGAAGATCTCACCGTTTAGAAGCTCGTCGCGCAGCTTACTTCCGTCACCCCTATCGCTCGAACCGCATCAGTAACCAGCCCGCCTTGTGCCATCAGAACATCAACCTGCCGAAGCTTCGCGACAACCTCTTCGGCCGTATGCCGCTTCCTCGCCATCGATCTCATCCTCCATGGTCAAAACATACCTCAGGGAGGACCACTTCAAAGGGGGCAGATCAACGAAGAGCTGAGCGAACGCATTATCTTTCCGATTACCGACGCTCAAGCAAACGGCATCGAGGACGCCCGATTCGTCGAATTCGATGACGGTGCGCGAAAAACGTTCTACGCGACCTACACGGCGTATAGCGGGAGGGCGATCCGTTCTGAGCTGATCGAAACCACGGATTTTCGGTCATTCCGGATGACTCCACTCGGCGGATCGGCGGCGCGCAATAAAGGAATGGCTCTGTTTCCACGAAAAATCGATGGCCGCTATGCGATGATCGGTCGACAGGACAATGAGAACCTCTACCTGATCTATTCCGATGACCTTTACACATGGGACGGTGGTAGTCCCATTCTTCAGCCCGAGTATCCTTGGGAATTCGTCCAGATTGGCAATTGTGGCTCACCCGTTGAGCTGGACGACTGCTGGCTGCTGCTGACGCATGGAGTTGGTCCGGTCAGAAAATATTCGATTGGGGCGGTTCTTTTGGATAAAAAAGATCCATCAAAAGTTCTGGCGCGCTCGCGCGAGCCGCTGGTTCGCCCCGAACCCACCGAACGTGAAGGTTACGTACCCAACGTTGTCTACACATGCGGCGCTATGCGTCACGGCGATCAGATTATCTTGCCTTACGCAATATCCGACACTTTTTCCAATTTCGCCACGATAAAGATTACCGCTCTCATGCAGGCCGTTGCGAACTGATCGGTGGCTCGGGGTTGCCTATTCCTTCGACCCGCACCAACTGGGCGGGCACCAATCAGTGAGGCGACCCCTTCGGTTACCGGCAGCCTCTGTTAGCCAAACGCCGCACTCCCCGCAGCGAAAGGTCGCCGCGTCAGGAAGGCCGTCCGTTCCTGGCGTAATGCGCGACACGTGCATTGACCTGCCGCAGTTAGGACAAGCCGGTCGAAGTATGGTCTCGCCGCCAACCTGTCGCATCAAAGTTTGAACTGCCAACATCGCACATCCTCTCGGCACCGTTTTCAAACGTCTGATTTAAATTCAAACATCTGTTTGAGACGAGGGTTGGCCTGAAAGGAGGAGATTGTGTGATTTCTCCGGGCGTGCCAGCCTTCGCTGTCTTCTTAGCGGCCTTTCGTACGCGGGGTGGTTTGTTCTGCCGCGCGCTCCAGGATTTGCCGCACTTGCCGCCGGGGCCCGCCGCCATTTCCATGTCCGCTTTGGGTCATAAGCGGACACGACGGCCCACAGCGACCGCGTCCGCTTTACCCCCAATAGCGGACACGGAGGCTAACGCCTGTCGAGGCAGCTAAGGGCCAAAAGCGGACATGGCGCTTGGCTTTGAGATGACCAAAGAGGCCGCCAACTGGAAGCAAAATTAGCCCCCGGCAGGTGACGAATGCCGGAGGCTAGGAGGTCCAAGGATGGGGGAACGCTAGCGCCGCTAGCATCCACGGCAAAGCTAACCAACTATCGTGACGACTGCGCGACGAGCCAAGCCGCTACGTCGCTTACCCGAATGAAGGGCAACAGGTCGAGTACGAGATTGAGGACAACCGCGGGAAATCCTCAGCGGTGAACCTCAGACTGAAATGACGCAGCGCCGCATCTGACTCAGGCAGCCTTGATCCACGCCATTAACCGGTCTGCCTCGTCGAGCTCCAAGCGGGGCGCTTGGGGATCATTGATTCTGACGACGTTTTGATCGGGGACGGCGTCTGGTTCTTCGCCGCGCTCTGCAAAGCCGGCGCCGAGACTAGCTTCGCACAGCATCGCGGCTTCAAGCCAGATCTTCGCCATTTTGAGGGAAAGCTCCCTCGCTGCGTCGCTGTAGGCAGTCTGTGCCGAGGACTTCCACTCGTCCGCGTATTCTCGATATTGCAGCGATGAGAGACGCAAAAGCCCGTCACTAGCGGCCGGAGTGTTTGGATTTCCTAGGAAGAGCTTTCTAAATTCGAGCTCACTCGCAAGCTTGTCTTGCTCACCCATACTATGCACTCACAACTGAGGCCGACTGTCGCAACGATGACAGATGCTAGACCAGTGTACAATGGCTTAATGGCGCCCGGCGACCGCCGACAAACGCAATTCCGGCCCAGCTTGAGCTTTGCGTTTCTATTCTGCCACCGACTTCCGGCAATCGTCGATGTCCGCTTTGGGTCATTAGCTGCCGCGGCGCGGTCAAGTGCGATGTCCGCTTTACCCCTCAAAGCGGACATTGGCACCGACAGCCGCACCACTAAATATCTTTATTGGCGGCAGCTTCGTCGAACGCGATATCGGCGAGACCCTTGCGAGGGTACTTGCGCCTACGCTTGCGCCACCGCTTCTCGCGCCATTGCTTTTGTTCGTGCAACCACTTCTCTTCCTGGCGATCGTCACGCGTGCCGCTACGACCGGCGTTGCGCTGTCGTGACCAATTTTGCAGATCATCGGCGCCGATCGCTTTGCCCGGTGGCAGTTTCGTGATCTTGACCATGGTCCGGTAAACTTTCTCCTCGTCCGCACGGAAATGTGGGGGAGAAAGTTACTCAAGTAAGGCGCTTCAACAACATTCCATCTCAGAGCAAATACGCCCTAGGTAATTGATTATGCGAAGTGGTGACCCCTTACCAAGGGAGTGCTCTATGGCACTGCGCGACATGCTGTGGGTCTTTGCGCTCTCGATCCGTTCAGTCCCCGCGGCACCTCGATCTTCATGGTGTCAATAAGACCACCCCATTGCCTACAGCATTGATTACGGCAGCTAGCGGAAAAGCGAGGGTGCCAGAAGCCTTTGATTGTATTGGTGGGCGCACCAGGGCTCGAACCTGGGACCCGCTGATTAAGAGTCAGCTGCTCTACCAACTGAGCTATGCGCCCTAACCGGAAAATTTCGTGAGGTTAGGCACTTCCACCATCTTGCCGGGGCGCGCTTCGACACGAACCGGAAAAGAAAGCCGCCTTACGGCGGCGATCTCTTGCCCGATATAGCGGCCCCCTGGGACATGGGCAAGGCGAAAGGGGAGAGGTGATTTTTACCCTACATCCGTCGAATGCAGGCGGCGCTCCTCGGGCTGGCCGCGCAGCCGCCGGGCGACGAGCTTGTTGAGCGCTGCGAGATAGGCCCTGGCCGAGGCGACCAGCGTGTCGGGATCGGCGCCCTTGGCCGTCACGGCGCGGCCGTGCTCGGAGAGCCGCACCGACACTTCCGCCTGCGCATCGGTGCCCTCGGTCACGGCATGCACCTGGTAAAGCTCCAGCACCGCGTCGTGCGGCACCATCGCCTTGACGCAGTTGAACACCGCATCGACCGGGCCGTTGCCCTCGCACTCCTCGATCATCGACTTGCCGTCGACGTCGAGCTTCATGGTGGCGCGCTGCGGCCCGCGCGTGCCGGCAATCACCGACAGCGAGACGAGCTTGATGTGATCCTGCGCGGTTGCGATCTCCTCGTCGACCAAGGCCTCGATGTCTTCGTCGTAGACGTGCTTCTTCTTGTCGGCGAGCGACTTGAAGCGGACGAAGGCGTCTTCCAGCTGGTTGCCGGCGAGGTGATAACCCAGCTCCTCGAGCTTGTGCACGAAGGCATGACGTCCGGAATGCTTGCCCATCACCAGCGAGGTCTGCTTCACGCCGACGTCCTCGGGCATCATGATCTCGTAGGTCTGGGTGTGCTTGAGCATGCCGTCCTGGTGGATGCCGCTCTCATGGGCAAACGCGTTCCGCCCGACGATCGCTTTGTTGTACTGCACCGGGAACGAAGTGACCGCGGCGACGAGCTTCGACGCCCGCGTCAGCATGGTGGTGTCGATGCCGGTCCAGAACGGTAGCACGTCGTTGCGCACCCGCATCGCCATGACGACTTCTTCGAGCGAGGCATTGCCGGCGCGCTCGCCGATGCCGTTGACGGTGCATTCGATCTGGCGCGCGCCGGCGCTGACGCCGGCGAGCGAGTTGGCCACCGCCATGCCGAGATCGTTGTGGCAATGCACCGAGAACCGCGCCAGATCGGAATTCGGCACGCGGTCGCGCACCATCTTGATCAGCGCGAAATATTCCTCCGGCACCGTGTAGCCGACGGTGTCGGGAATATTGATGGTGGTGGCGCCGGCCTTGATCGCGGCCTCGACGCAGCGGCAGAGGAAATCGTGCTCGGTACGGGTGCCGTCTTCGCACGACCATTCGACATTGTCGGTATAGCCGCGCGCCCGCGTCACCGAGCCGATCACCATCTCGTAGACCTTCTCCGGCTCGAGCTGCAGCTTCCACTTCATGTGGACCGGCGAGGTCGAGATGAAGGTGTGGATGCGCGACTGCCGCGCCGGCTTGACCGCTTCGCCGGCGCGATCGATGTCCTTGAAGCCGGCACGCGCGAGGCCGCAGACCATGGCGCGCTTGGTGCGTTTGGCGATCTCGTTGACGGCGGCGAAATCGCCGTCGGAAGCGATTGGAAAGCCGGCCTCGATGATGTCGACGCCCATATCGTCGAGGAGCTCGGCGACTTCGAGTTTTTCCTCGTGCGTCATGGTGGCGCCGGGGCTTTGCTCGCCGTCGCGCAAGGTGGTGTCGAAAATGACGACGCGGTCCTTCTCGGACTTCGTCGGCTTGGATTTGGCCGGCTCGGATTTGGCTGGTGTGCTCATGGCTTTAGATCCTTCTCGTCTGCGCCCGCCAAAATCTCTCTTTGGGGTCGGGGCGCTCGTGGGGTTTCGTGGCTGCAGTCGACCCCTGAGTGCCCAGGCGCAAACGCCCAGCCGGCTCTCAGGGGGCGCTAAGCAGCAGAAGCCCGCCAAGAATCTGAAAGTGCATGAGGGCAGCGCCGGACGAGGCCGCCAGGGCCTTCCGGGTCATCGCGCGGAAATCGCTGCGAAACGACATAGCAACTGCCTTCGTTACGGTCCGAAGCTCGCGGATTAAGGTGAATTCCGCGTTAACTTTATCCGGGACCGGCGTTCTTGTAGCGGAAGACGCTGCTCAAACGCAAGCGTCCCTCGGCCGCTTTTAGTTTGGGCCTTAGTCCTTGCCTTGAGCTTTAAGGGCACGCTCGCATTCTTTCAGTTCCTTGAGCGCCTTGCCGGCGATCTTCGGGTAGTCGAGCTTGAGTTTGTCCAACGCTTCGATGATGGCCGCGGAAACGACCACCCAGGCAATGTGCTTGTGGTCGGAGGGCACGACGTACCACGGCGCATAATCCGTCGATGTCTCGCGGATCATGTCCTGGTAAGCGGCCATGTATGCGTCCCAGTGTTCGCGCTCGGCGACGTCGTTCATGGAAAACTTCCAGCGCTTGAACGGCTGGTCGAGCCTTGCCAGGAAGCGCTTGCGCTGCTCCTCCTTCGAAATGCGCAAATGAAATTTCAGCACCAAGGTGCCGTTGCGCGTGAGATGGCGCTCGAAGGCGCGAATTTCCTTGAACCGGTGCTTCCAGATGTCCTTGTCGGTGGCGCTGGGCGGCAGGTTTTGTTTCTCCAGCATTTCGGGATGCACGCGCACCACCAGCACTTCCTCGTAATGCGAGCGATTGAAGATGCCGATGCGGCCGCGCTCCGGCACGTCTTTGCCGGTGCGCCACAAAAAATCGTGCGCCAGCTCTTCGGCGCTCGGCGTCTTGAAGGCGTGCACCTCGCAGCCCTGCGGATTGATGCCGGACATAACGTGCTTGACGACGCTGTCCTTGCCCGCTGCGTCCATGCCCTGGAACACCACCAGTACCGCCCACTGGCCACGGGCAAAAAGGCGCTGCTGCAATTCCTCAAGCCGGGCAACGCCGTCGGCGAGGATCGGCCTCACGTCCTCGATATCGGTCGAGAGGCCGAAGCACTCGGCGGGATCGTGATCGGCGAGCCTGAAATGCTCCGGTTTGTCGACCCGGCAATGCTTGACGATCTTGTTGACGATCTTGGCAAGCTTCATCGCCGGTTGCCGCGCTCACGGATGCCAGGGATTGACGAACAATCCGACGAGAGACGTCGAGCCCTTGGTGTGAGCGGGCGGCTGGCCGGGCGGTGCGAGCTTGTCCTGTACTTCCCTGGCGGTCAGGCCGGGCGGTAGATCCGTCGGATTAAAGTCGGTGGCAACAAGAACGAACACAAAGTGATGCGGCGAAGTGTTAGCAGGCGCGCACGGACCGGAAAAGAATCCCACTCCGAAACCGTTCTTGCCGCCGACAAATTTGTCAGACGGCTTGCTCAGCTCGCCCTCCGCGAATCCGCTGACTGAAGCAGGAATGCCATAAGCGACGAAGTGGCTGAGGCCGGCACCGCCGCGAGACTGGGCGTCGGTCACCGTTAGAACGAAGCTCGCGGTGCCGTCGGGGACTCCGGTCCAGGACAATTGCGGCGAGACGTTATCGCCGACGCAATTCGGATTGTTCGGCACGTTGGCTTCGTTGTTGGCGACCTTCTTTGGTATCATTTTTCCGTCTTGGAACGTCGCCGATTTCAGCGTGAATATCCCCGCCGCATCGGCTGCAGTGGCGGCAAAGCCGAATACCAATGTCGCGGCGGCGGTCGCCAACAGACAAGTGCGCTTGGCAAACATGACGTTCCTCCAGAATTCTATCGCGCGCCCGCGGCGGCAGTGTAGCCACGGCGCTTTGCGGAACAACCCCATTGCGCCAGAAAAATTCCTCACTCGTCGCATGGGACGGATGGAACCGGTCTAAAGATTTTTGATCAGACCGGCGTCGATCAGCAGACGGTTGAAATGCCGCGCCTCTGCGCCGTTGGCGCAGCCGTAAAACAGCCCCTTGCAGCGGATCAGGATTTTCTTCTGTTCGGCAAAGGACGGATCGAGCGGCAGCCCGGCGGCTTCGAGCGTCACCAGCGGCAGATAAGGTCCTTCAAGCGTATCGAGCGCCGACGAGACGTCGGCCGGGATGAAGTTGATCGCGTCGATGGCGTAATAGGTGGCGAAGTAGCGCGGATCCCAGGCCATCAGGCGGCGCTCGATATCGGCATCGTCGAGCCCGGCCTCGATCAGGTGCGGCGCGAAATCGGGTTGATGATCGCCGTAGCGCACCAGGAGGAACGAGTCGTCGGGGAATTCGCGCTTCAACCGCGCCAAAAAGTCCGCATAGTTCTGCGCGCTCAGCGCTTGCCGGCGCAGATATTCGTCGACCGGCGGCACGTTGCCGGCATCCTTCCACTGCGGCATCAAATCGGGCCGGTAGCGATGATCCCAGGGAAAATGATTGGCGGCGAGATAGATGAAGAAGAACATCGGGCTGCGGGAATGATCCTGCTCAAGCATCCGCGTGGCGGCGTCGAAGAAGAAACTGTCGGGCTCGATGTCGCGGGCGCCGAGATCGTGCTGGTCGTAGAAATGCTGCACGCCGGTGGTGGCCTGGAAGCTGCGCGCACTCATGAAGGCGCCGAGCGCAGGATAGAGCGAGAAGGTGCGATAGCCGCAATGGCGCAGCGCGGCGGGCAGCCCGCGATTGACGCGGCCGGCCGCGATCCGCGTCACGAAATAGGCGAAACGGCCGAACGTGCGCGCCGAGAGTCCTTCCAGCACATTATATTCGGTGAACCAGCTCGGGCCGCCGTTGCCTTCGACCAGGAAATTGCGCTCCTTGCCGTCGAATGACTTGAAATGTGCGCCGTAGCCGTCCGGCACCCTGATGCCGGGCGCCATGCGGATATCGAAGCTCGACTCGTCGTGGATCAGGATGATGTGCGGCACCTTGCCGGCCGGCTGGCAGCTATCCGCGGCCGGATTCAGGCGATCCGCAGCGAAGGCATCGGATTGCATCAGCCCTTGGGTCATCAGCGCGGAGACGGCGTCGACGCCCGAGCGCGCGAACGAGGAGACAAAGTTGTTGCCGTAGAAGCCCACAAACGGCTCCAACGGGTACAGCATCCCGATCGCCGTAATACCGCCGACACAGCCGAGCGACAGCGCGAGCGCCGTCAGCCGCCGAACGCGGAATGGATCGAATCGCCACGCCAGCACGAACAGCGGAACGAGCGCCATCACGCACAGCGTGACAATCCAGCGCAGCGCCGGATAGATCGTGAACAGGAAGCTGACGGTGTCGGTGTCGACGATCATCAGATCGACGAAATTCGCCGTCATCATCAGCACGTGGTACTTGAGCTGCGACAGCAGCACCAATAGCGACATCATGGTAAGTGACAGCGCGCCGGCAATAGCCGGCCGGCGCAACAAGGCGAGCCAGAAAAAATTCAGGATTCCCCAGGCGAGCAAAAACGTCGCCATGTTTGTGAACGTGTACTCGGTCCGCAGCATGATCCCGAGTGCGATGAGATGCGGGATCGCAATCTGTGCCGGCCGCCAAAAGCCATACCGCGCGAGAAAATCCGCGGCGGCTGCACGCATACGCTGGAGCAATACGTCGGCACGCATGACAGGCGCGCCGATGCCCGGAACTGACCTATTTTAACAACAAACCCAGCGCAGGGCGCATTGTCATAAAACTGTATTTAATTCGTCATGACAAGCGAAAGTCGCTGGTAGCCCGGATTGAGCGAAGCGAAATCCGGGATTGTCGTTAAGGCTGTCCCGGATGTCGCTGGCGCTCCATCCGGGCTACGGCAGGATTAGTTCCGGGACCGATCGACAAGCGCTCGCTCTTTAATCCACGGCATCATCTCGCGCAGCTTGGCGCCGACGGCTTCCGCCGGATGTGCCGCGAGCTTGCTGCGCATGGCCTTGAACGAAGTCTGATTGACCTTGTTCTCGAGCATCCAGTCCTTGACGAATTTGCCCGACTGGATGTCGTCGAGAATGCGCTTCATCTCGGCGCGGGTCGCATCATTGATCACCCGCGGCCCGGAGACATATTCGCCATATTCGGCGGTATTGGAGACCGAATAGTTCATATTGGCGATGCCGCCCTCGTAGATCAGGTCGACGATCAGCTTCATTTCGTGGATGCATTCGAAATAGGCCATTTCCGGCGCATAGCCGGCGCCGACCAGGGTCTCATAACCGGCCTTCATCAATTCGACGACCCCGCCGCACAGCACCGACTGCTCGCCGAACAGGTCGGTTTCGCATTCCTCGCGAAAACTCGTCTCGATGATGCCGGCGCGGCCGCCGCCGATGGCGGCGCCGTAGGACAGGCCGAGATCGTGCGCATTGCCGGAGGAGTCCTTGTGGATGGCAAGCAGGCACGGCACGCCGGCGCCGCGCTGGTATTCCGAGCGCACGGTATGGCCCGGACCCTTGGGCGCGATCATCATCACGTCGAGATCGCCGCGCGGGTCGATCAGATTGAAATGGATGTTGAGCCCGTGCGCGAACATCAGCGCCGCGCCTTCTTTCATATTGCCGTGCAGCTGGCCGTTATAGATGTCGGCCTGCAATTCGTCGGGCGTGAGCATCATCATCACGTCGGCCCACTTGGCGGCCTCGGCGACTTCCAGCACCGGCAGCTTCGCGGCCTGCGCCTTTTTGACGCCCTGCGAGTTCTTGCGCAGCGCCACCGCGACGTCCTTGACGCCGGAATCGTGCAGATTGAGCGCGTGGGCGTGGCCCTGGCTGCCGTAGCCGATGATGGCGACCTTCTTGCCCTTGATCAGGTTCAGGTCGGCGTCGCGATCGTAATAAACACGCATGTTTCCTCACCCCTACTGCGGTCGGTTATCAGGTTGATCGTTTCCCGGCTGCAGCTTCTAGGTTCTGCCGGGGGCTTGGACAAGCCCTGTCGCGGCCTTGCGGCGTAGCGGCGGCTTTCCGTTCGCCTGACAATTGCCGTCGAACTGTTCGCGGGCGCGCGCAATTTTCGTCTGGTTGCGGGTCGCCCAATCGCCCAGCGCCGAAACCGGCGTCAGCAGATCGCGGCCGAGCGGGGTCAGCGCATAGTCGACCCGCGGCGGAATGATCGGGAATACGGTGCGCGTGATCAACCCATCGCGTTCCAGGCCGCGCAGCGTCAGCGTCAGCATGCGCTGCGAGATGCTGCCGATGGAGCGGCGCAACTGGTTAAACCGCATCGGACCGGGGCCGAGCCGGCTGACGACCAGCACCGACCATTTGTCGCCAATCCGGGCGAGCACGTCGCTGATGGCGCGGCAATCCGCGGGCAAATGAATGTTTCTAGGTTTCACCGATGTGCCTACTTGTGCCTGTCCGATGAAGTCACTTATGTAGCCCCAGTTACTAATTCTAACCGAAGGTTTCAACCATGCCCAAGCCCCAGATCGCCGTAATCGTCGGCAGTAACCGCCGTGACTCGATCAACCGCAAGCTTGCCCAGGCGCTGATCAAGCTCGGCGTCGGCAAGTTCGACGGCAAAATCGTGCGCATCGACGACCTGCCGCTGTACAACCAGGACAACGAAGGCAATCTCCCGCCCGAAGTCGCGCGCTACAAAGACGAAGTGGCGAAGGCCGACGGCGTTCTTTTCGTTACGCCCGAACATAACCGTTCGGCCCCGACTGTGCTGAAGAACGCAATCGACTGGGGCGCGCGTCCCTTCGGCACGAGCGTCTGGCCGGGCAAGCCCGGTTTTATCACCGGGACGTCGCCCGGAGCCATCGGCACCGCGCTCGTGCAAGCGAATTTGCGGACCGTCATGCTGGGCCTCGGCATGACGCTGCTTGGCGGCGAGGCTTACGTGACCTTCAAGCCGGATCTGGTCGACGCCGACGGCAATATCGCCGACGAGACCACGAAGAAATTCCTGCAGGGCTTTGTCGATCGCTTTGCGACGCTGGTCGAAAAGTTGTCGGGGAAGGCGTAGGGGCGGGTTTTAAACCCGCCCTCACGATTCACATCCCCTCCGGCCCGCGGCCGATGGCGACGACGCCGGTGCGCGACACTTCGACAAGGCCGACCGGCAGCATCAGGTTGATAAAACTTTCGATCTTGTCCGACGCGCCGGTGATCTCGAACACGAAGCTTTCGGTGGTGGCGTCGATGACGCGGGCGCGGAAGGCGTCGGCGAGGCGCAGCGCCTCCATGCGCTGCTCGCCGGTGCCGCGCACCTTGACCATGGCGAGTTCGCGCGCGATCGCGGGGGCGCCGGTCGTCAGGTCGATGACGCGATGCACTGGCACCAGGCGATCGAGCTGATTTTTGATCTGCTCGAGCACCATTGGCGTGCCGCGGGTGACGACCGTGATGCGCGACAGATGCTTTTCGTGCTCGGTCTCTGAAACAGTCAGCGAGTCGATATTGTAGCCGCGGCCGGCGAATAGCCCGATGACGCGCGCGAGCACGCCGGGTTCATTGTCGACCAGCACGCAGAGCGTTCGCGCCTCGCTGCGCTCGCTGGTCGGGGCGGCCGGATAATGGCTTGTCGCGGTGTTCACGGCGTTTCTCCCTAAACCAGCATCTTGCCTTCCGCGGTGACGGCGTCCTCGACGCGCGTCGCGGCATCGCCGAGCAGCATTTCGTTATGGGCCCGGCCCGACGGGATCATCGGAAAACAATTTTCCGTCGGATCGACCACACAATCAAAGATCACCGGTTTCCTCACCTCGATCATCTCGCGGATTTTTGCGTCGAGATCGTCGGGATGCTCACAGCGGATACCGTGCGCGTGATAGGCCTCGGCGAGCTTGACGAAGTCCGGCAGCGCCTCGGAATAGGAATGCGAGTAGCGGCCGCCGTGCAACAGTTCCTGCCACTGCCGCACCATGCCCATATAGCGGTTGTTGATGACGAAGATTTTTATCGGCAGGTCGTACTGCACCGCCGTCGACATTTCCTGCATGGTCATCTGCACCGAGGCTTCGCCGGCGATGTCGATCACGAGCGAATTCGGATGGGCGAGCTGCACGCCGACCGAGGCCGGCAGCCCGTAGCCCATGGTGCCCAGCCCGCCGGACGTCATCCAGCGGGTCGGTTCCTGGAACTGATAGAACTGCGCCGCCCACATCTGGTGCTGGCCGACTTCGGTCGTGATGTAAGTGTCGCGATCTTTGGTCAGTTCGTAGAGGCGCTGGATCGCGTATTGCGGTTTGATGATCTCTTTGGAGTTGCGGTAAGCGAGCGAGTTCTTCGCGCGCCATTTCGCGATTTGCGCCCACCAGGCCTCGATCGCCTTCTTGTCCGGTTTGGCTCCGATCTCGCGCCAAACGGTCAGCATGTCTTCGAGCACATGCGCGCAGTCGCCGACGATCCCGAGATCGACCTTGACGTTCTTGTTGATCGAAGACGGGTCGATATCGATATGGATTTTCTTCGAGCCGGGCGAGAAGGCGTCGAGCCGGCCGGTGATGCGGTCGTCGAAGCGCGAGCCGACCGCGATCATCAGGTCGCAATCGTGCATTGCCCAATTCGCTTCCCAGGTGCCGTGCATGCCGAGCATGCCGAGCCATTTCGGATCGGCGGCCGGAAACGCGCCGAGCCCCATCAGCGTCGAAGTGAGGGGAAAGCCGGTGAGCTTGACCAGTTCGCGCAATAGATCGCAGGCGGCGCGGCCGGAATTGATGACGCCGCCGCCGGTATAGAACAGCGGCCGCTTGGCGGCTGCCATCATCGCAACAGCCTGCCGGATCTTGTCGGGATCGCCCTTGAGCTTCGGGTGATAGCCCTTGTGCTGAAATGCCGTCGGCTTGAAGTAGTCGCCCTTGGCGAATTGCACGTCCTTGGGAATGTCGACCACAACCGGGCCCGGCCGCCCGCTGGCTGCGATATGGAACGCCTCGTGCAGGACCTGCGGCAGATCGGCCACCGATTTGACGAGGTAATTGTACTTCGTGCACGGCCGGGTAATGCCGACGGTGTCGCATTCCTGGAACGCGTCGTTGCCGATGAGATGGGTAGGGACCTGTCCGGTGATGACGACGAGCGGCACGGAATCGCACAACGCGTCGGTCAGGCCGGTGACGGCATTGGTCGCGCCGGGCCCCGAGGTGACCAGCACGGTGCCGACCTTGCCGGTCGATCGCGCATAGCCTTCGGCGGCGTGCACGGCGCCCTGTTCGTGCCGCACCAGAATATGCTGCACTTGCTGCTGCTGGAACAGCGCATCGTAGATCGGCAGCACCGCGCCGCCGGGATAGCCGAAGATGTGCTCGACGCCTTGATCGGCAAGCGCCGCTATCACCATTTCCGCACCGGTCATCTCAGTCATCGCTCGCTCCGTCGATCTTCCTTCGCTGCCGCCAAAACCTTGAACATCCGGGTAATAAAAAAGGGCCCTCGAAGGCCCTGGATCGCGCACCGCCACGGATCGCGGGTGGGATTATCCACCCCCGGCGGTGCGCTTCGCTACGAGAATCAGAGAAACAAACTTGCGCACGTGGGCGCTCCTTTGATCAGGCGTGTTTATAAGCATTGTGTCCGCCTGGGTCAAGCAGAATGCGGCGACAATGCGGCTTTGCCGACGTCCGGAATCTTCAAACTAGCGTTTGAAATCGGAATGACGCGGAGAACCACAATCGTTAACCATCGTTAAGTGTCACACTGCAGCCGCGATTTCGCGCGTTAGCGGCCATTAAATTTCCCAGCGCCGTTGCTCAATTACCGCACGGGGACGTTCGCGCTTAAAGATTCGCCCATCACGCGTTGCCGGTTTTCTCCGCTGGAGGGGACATGGTTGCAGATCACTCGGTCGCCGGACAGTCGAGCCGTACCGGTGCGGCGCTGGTCGCCGCACTCGCGCTTGTCATTGCGTTGGTCATCGCGCTTGTCGCGCCGGCTGCGGCCGTGGAAATGACGGTGCCGACGCGGCCGTTCAATTCGACGGACGCCATCCTGAAATGGATCAACGATTATCGCCACAAGCCCGATCCGCAGCAATTGCCCGCGGTGGTGCGCGCGCTGAGCGCGATGCAGGCGTTTAAGGACGCCGAAACCTCGGGCGCCTATATCGGCTTCATCGCCGGCGTGCTCGGCAGCACTCCGGACACCGCCGAAAATCTCATCCTCAAGATGCTTTCGATCGACCCCTCGGACGACTGGGTGCTGGTGCGCGCCATCGCCTATTCGGGTCTGCCGGACTGGAGGGAACAGCTCGCCACGTTTGTCGATCGCATGCCGATGCGCCGCCCCATGATCGACAAATATCTCGACGGCAAGCTGCCTACCCTCGATGAGATCGACTATCAGCCGGCCAAGCCCGGCATGTTCGACAAGATCGGCACCAGCCTGCATCTCAAAAAAGAAGAGATCAAGGAAGTGGCGCTCGAGCCGAGCCCGGAATTGATCGACTTGCTGTGGGGCTATTATCTCGCCACCGGCGACTACGAGCCGATCAAACGCATCATCAAACTGCTGCCGCTCGCCAACGACCATGACAATGTCGACAATCTCACCACCGGCAGCGCCGCCAAGTTCACGCTGGCGAGCAATGCCGTGCGCGACACCGATCTGCTCGAAATGCTGAAATGGTCGGTCAAGAGTCAGCCCAAAGACGTGGCGGTCGTGCTGCAAGACGTCATCGACACGGCCGATACCGTCGACACCGTGCATATGCGCCAGGAATTGCTCGCCGCGATCGAGGAACTCAAGGAGAAGGGTCCGGACTCCAAGCGCGATCTCTCGGGCTGGGGTCAGGTCGGGCAGGGTGCGCTGTCGATGGGCTGCGTCGTCGCCGCGGCGACCGGCCAGATCGAGTTGGGCATACCCTGCGTGCTCGGCGGCGCGGCCTATACCGCCGGCCTGCAATATATGACGCACTGATCATCCTGCCCCGCGAAAGCGGGGAAGGGGGACCGCCCGAAGGGCGGTGGAAGGGGCGTAGGCCTTGACAACTCTCTTAAGACCAAAGCGAAGCGACGAGTTAGACGCCCCCTCCACCACGCTACGCGTGGTCCCCCTCCTCCGCTTTCACGGGGGAGGATGAAATGGCCCGCAACTGCGCCTCGATCGCGGCGCGCGCATCGTCCGGCGCGGCCCAGGCAAAATCCGGAAGTTGGTTGCGGAACCAGGTCGCCTGCCGCTTGGTGTATTGGCGGGTCTCCAACTTGGCGTGCTCCACCGCCTCGGCCAGCGGGATCTCACCCTCAAGGTGGCGGATCAGCCACGGCACGCCGTGCGCCTTCATCGCCGGCAGGTTTTGATCGAGGCTGCGCGCCGCGAGCGCACGCACCTCCTCCAGCGCACCCGCCGCGATCATGGCGTCGAACCGCACATCGATGCGGCGCGACAGCGCGTCGCGATCGGGCATCAGAAAGACCTTTGCGGCGCGGGCGAGATCGACAGTCGCCGGATTGTTGTTCTTGTGCCAGTCGACGAGCGAGCGGCCGGTCGCCAGCATCACTTCGAGCGCGCGGGTGACGCGGGCGCGGTCATTTTCGCGCAATCGCGCCGCCGCGGCGGGGTCGCGCAGTTTAAGCTCCGCATGCAACGCGGCGGGGCCTTCGCTTAAAAGCCGGGCGCGGACCTGTTTTCTAATCTCCGGCGGGATCGGCGGCACCGCGGCAATCCCGCGCGTAAGCGCATTGAAGTAGAGCCCGGTGCCGCCGACGATAATCGCCGGGCGAGCCTCTTGCCGTATCGCGACGAGCGCCACCGCAGCCTCGGTGCGCCAGCGGCCCACGGAATAGTTCTCAGCGGCGTCGACATGACCGTAGAGCCGGTGCGGCACGCGAGCCTCGTCCTCCGGCGCCGGCCGCGCGGTGATGATGCGCAGATCGCGGTAGACCTGCATGGAATTGGCGTTGATGACCGTGCCGCCGAACGCTTGCGCGAGCGTAAGCGCCAGCGCCGACTTGCCGCTCGCCGTCGGGCCTGCAATGAGGATGGTCTGTGACACGTCTTTGATCGCTCCGTTTCCTACTGCTCGGATCGCACGGCATGTTTTACGTGGCAACGCTGATCTCGCATCCGCACCGCCCGGCGGTGACCGACGACTTGGCGCAAAAGGCGGCGCGCTATCTGCCCCACGGCCGTCCGGTCGACTGGCTCGACCCGGGAATAGCACTGGATATTGCGTTTCTGATCGACGACGCCGAGGACGCCGAGGATGACGACGCCGGCGGCGGCGAACGGCAGGCTTTGCTCAAGGACCTCGCCGCGGACCTGCGCGATATCATCGGCGGCGCACCGGTCGACGCCGTGATCCAGCCGCATGATGGCCGCCGCAAGAAACTCCTGGTCGCCGACATGGACTCCACCATGATCGGCCAGGAAGCCATCGACGAGCTTGCCGACTATGCTGGGCTCAAGAGCCGCGTCGCGGCCATCACCGAGCGCGCCATGCGCGGCGAGGTCGCGTTCGAGCCGGCACTGCGCGAACGCGTTGCCTTGCTCAAAGGTCTGCCCGCCGCGCTGATCGACAAAGTGATCGACGAGCGCATCCGGCCGACGCCCGGCGGCCGGACGCTGGTCGCGACCATGCGTACGAACGGCGCCTATACCTGCGTGGTGTCCGGCGGCTTCACCGCGTTTACGTCAAGAATTGCCGCGATAATCGGGTTCGACGAGCAACACGCTAATACGCTCTTGCTCGACGCCGGCGGCAAACTCACTGGCGAGGTGGCTGAGCCGGTGCTCGGACGTGAAGCTAAGCTGCAGACCCTTATCACGCTGCGCGAGCGTCTCAATCTCAGCCATGACGATACGCTGGCGGTCGGCGACGGCGCCAACGACATCCCGATGGTCGAGGCGGCCGGGCTCGGCGTCGCATTCCGCGGCAAGCCGGCGCTCAAAGAAGCCGCCGCGGCGCGTATCGACCACGGCGACCTCACCGCGCTGCTTTATGCGCAGGGCTATCGGCGCGAGGAATTCGTCAGCGGTGAATAGCGGCTGCCGCTATTGCAGGTTCAAAGCCACAAACCGCGTCTCGCCGTCGGCATTGGCAACGAGCAGCACGGCGATCTTCTTGCCCTGCGATTTGAGCTCGTCGACGCGCTTTTGCATGTCGGCCGGGTTGCCGACGCTTTGGTACTGCACCTCGACGATGACGTCGCCGGGCGTCAGCCGCTTGTCGGGATCGGCCATCGCCACACTCGGATCGACACCGGTGACGAGGACGCCCTTGATATCGTCCTTGAGCTTGAACTTCTTGCGCAGATCGTCAGTGATGCCGGCCAGTTCGAGACCGAGTGTCTTCTGCACGACCGACTTTTGCTCGGGCGCGGCGTCCTTGCCGGCGCTGGCATCGGCGACCTTCTCGGTATCTTCGAGCCGGCCGACCGTGACCTTGTGCGTCTCCTCCTTGCCCTTGCGGATGACGACGACGTCGACAACCTTGCCGATCGTGGTGTCGGCGACGATGCGCGGCAGGTCGTGCATTTCCTTGACGTCGTGACCGTCGAAACTGACGATGACGTCGCCCGGCTCGATGCCGCCGGGCTTGGCCGGGCCCTTGTCGTCGATGCCGGCAACCAGCGCGCCGCGCGGCGGCGAGATGCTGAGACTGTCGGCGATATCGTCCGTCACTTGCTGGATGCGCACGCCGAGCCAGCCGCGCCTCGCCTCGCCGTATTGGCGCAATTGATCGATGACCGGCATCGCGGTGTCCGAGGGCACCGCAAAGCCGATACCGATCGAGCCGCCCGACGGCGAAATGATCGCGGTGTTGATACCGACGACATCGCCGTCGAGATTGAACAGCGGTCCGCCGGAATTACCGCGGTTGATGGCGGCGTCGGTCTGAATGTAATTGTCGTACGGACCGGAATTGATGTCGCGATTGCGCGCCGAGACGATGCCGGCGGTCACCGTGCCGCCGAGGCTGAACGGATTGCCGATGGCGATTACCCATTCGCCGAGCCGCAGCTTGTCGGAATCGCCGAATTTCACCGCCTTGAGCGGCTTGTCGTAATGCACGCGCAACACCGCGAGGTCGGCCTTGGTGTCCTTGCCGACCAGATCCGCCTTGAGCTTGGTGCCATCATTGAGAATGACATTGATCTCGTCGGCGTCGGCGATGACGTGATTGTTGGTAATCACGATGCCGGACGGATCGATGATGAAGCCCGAGCCGAGCGAGTTGATGCGGCGCGGCGCCTGATCTGAATCGTCGCCGCCGCCGCCACCGCCTTGGCCGTGATGGTTCTTGAAGAACTGATTGAAGAATTCCTCCATCGGCGAGCCGGGCGGCAGATCGGGCAGGTCGGCGACCCGCGGATCGACCTTTTGCGAGGTCGAAATATTGACCACGGCATCGATCACTTGTTCGGCAACGTCCGCGATATTGTCGGGTCCCCGTGAGGCGGCCGGCGCCGGGCGCGCCGGCAGCACGACGAGCGCCGCCGCAAGCGCGGCGATCGCCGCGGCGCCATGTGGCAGGAAGCTCTTTGGCAGGAAGCTCTGCGGCAGAAAACCCTGCGGCAAGAACCGGGTAAGACGGCGATTGGAGAAATGGCGAGGCATAGCCGTCGATGACATGGCTGTCAGGGCTCCTGGCGGTCGACTCATTGGGAAAAACTTACCGGCAAAGTGCCCCCGTCCCGCCCGGGACACAAGGCCATCCCCTGCCGCCCCAACTATTAGCGGCCGGATTGGGGCGGAAAAGCGACCCGCGGAGACGATCCTTCAGCATGATCTGATCCGAAAGCCGGTAGCCATCCACGGATCAAGTCCGAGGACAAGCTTTTCGGGATCATGCTGTCGCTCAACCCCGCACCAGCCAGACAATCAGCACGCCGACCAATGCCGAAACGATGCCGGCGATGCGCAACGGTCCGTCCGACATGGCGAGCGCGGCCGTCATCGCGCGCTTGGCGCTGCCGGGAAACGCCATCAGAAAAATTCCTTCGATGGCAAACAGCAAGCCGATCGCAACGAGAAAATCCGACATCGCGGCTCGCTGCGCTTTACCGCGCTTTATTTGATAGCGCTACTGGAATGCGCCGGATTGGCGACTGCCGGCGCCGGCGCTGCCGGGGCAGTCGGAACAGCCGCGCCATCGGGCATCGTTTTGCCTGAAGGATCGTTGAAATAACGGAAGAAGTCCGAATCCGGCCGCAGCACCAGATTGGTATTGGAATGTTGGAAACTGTTATCGTAGGCCTGCATGGCGCGGTAGAAGGCGAAGAAATCCGGATCCTGGCCGTAGGCCTCGGCAAAGATGCGGTTACGGTCGGCGTCGCCCTGGCCGCGGATGGTCTGCGCCTGGGAATTGGCGTCCGCCAGCAGCACGGTCACATCGCGATCGGCCTTGGCGCGGATTTCGGTGGCCTTCTGGTTGCCCTCGGCGCGGAACTGCGCCGCTTCGCGCTGGCGTTCGGTCTGCATGCGCTGATAGACCGCCTGGCTGTTCTGCTCCGGAAGATCGACGCGGCGGATGCGCACGTCGACGATATGGATGCCGAACGGTTGCGCATCGCGGTCGAGCTGATCGCGCATCTGCCCCATCAGTTCCTCGCGCCGGTTGCGCACCGCGTCGGCAAGCGTCGCCGCGCCGAGCACGCGCCGCAGCGCCGAGTTGAGCAGAATCGCGAGCTGCGTGCTGGCGCCGTCCGGACCGACCGTCTGATAGAATTTCAGCGCATCGACGATGCGGTAACGCGCAAAGGCGTCGACCACGAGCCGCTCGCCGGCCTGCGCGCCGGCTACCCCCTGGTCCTCGCGGTCCTGGCTCGACGCAATCACCTCCTGCGCCGGGGATTCGATATTGAGGATGCGCTTATCGATATAGATCACGGTATCGATGAACGGAATTTTGGCGTTCAGCCCCGGATCGGTGATGACGCGCACCGGTTGTCCGAGACGGACCACCAAAGCCTGCCTGGTCTGGTACACCGTGAAAAACGTGCTGTAGGCGACGATGGCCACCAGCAACAGCACAACGGCCACCGCGCCGCCGACGAGGCTCGGTTTCATTGGTTGCCTCCCGGCTGCTGCGTCGACGTCGACGTCGACGACGATGACGATGACGATGGCTGTGACTGTGGCTGCGGCTGTGGCTGAGCCGGCGCGCTGCGGTCTTGCGGCAAACTGCTGAGCGGCAGATACGGCACGACTCCGGCGCCACCCGACTGTGGACCGGTATCGATGATCGTCTTATCGGTGTTGCCGAGCACGCGCTCCATGGTTTCGAGATACATGCGTTGGCGGGTCAGCTCAGGCGCCTTCTTGTATTGCTCGTAGATCTGCGAAAAGCGCGACGCCTGGCCGGTGGCGTCGGCGACGGTCTGCGAGCGATAGGCCTCGGCATCCTGCAGCACCTTGGCGGCGCGGCCGCGCGCCTCCGGCACCACGCGGTTGGCGTAGGTTTGCGCCTCGTTCTGGGCGCGCTCGAGATCGGAGCGCGCCGCCTGCACGTCGCGGAAAGAGTCGAGAACCTGGGCAGGCGGATCGACCTTCTGCAACTGAACCTGCTGCACGACGACGCCGGCGCCGTAATCGTCGAGCGTCTTCTGCATCAATTCCTGCACCGCCGTCTCGATGGTTTGCCGCGCGCCGGTGAGGATCGCCTGAATATTGGAGCGCCCGATCACCGCGCGCATGGCGCTTTCGGCGACCGCTTTCACCGTGGCCTCGGGACCTTGAACATTAAACAGGTAGTCGCCGACCCGGTTCGGCTTGACCTTCCACAGCACCGAGAAGTCGACGTCGACGATGTTCTCGTCGCCGGTCAGCATCAGGCTTTCTTCCGGAATATCGCGCATGGTGGTGCCGCGGCGGGTGTCGAAGCCGATGTCGATCTTGTTGACGCGCAGCGCCTGCGGCGTGATCGCGCTCTCGATCGGATAAGGCAGATGATAGTTAAGGCCCGGCTGCACTTCGCGCACGAATTGTCCGAACCGCAATACCACGCCAAGCTCGTCGGGCTCGACGCGGAAGAAGCCGGAGAAGCCCCACAGCGCTACGGCCACCAGCGCGATCACCGCAATGCCGCGGCCGCCGAGATTGCCCGGCAGCCAGCTGCGCAGCTTGTCCTGGCTGCGGCGCAGGAATTCCTCGAGATCGGGCGGCCTCGAGCCCCCTGGCGATTGCGGACCCGAGCCCCACGGTCCTCGCGGCCCCGACCCCCACGGGCCGCCACCGCCGGATTGGTTGCTCCACGGCATCAATACTCTCCTCGACGCCAGCTCCCGGCCGGCCCTGGTTTGTGGGGGGTTATAGGGGAGCGCACCCTTCGTTACAACGCGCAGTTATGCCGCGCTTGGGCGAATTGCCGCGTCGATGACGCGTTCGTAAGTGACGAAGGTGAACGGCACCTCGTCGCCGGCCGCGGGCTTTTGCTCATTACGTGCGCTTTCGCGCCAGATTTTCGCGTCGATGACGGGAAAGCGCGTGTCGCCGTCGATTTGCGTGTGAACCTCGGTAATGGCGAGCCGCGTCGCCAGCGGCAATGTCTGCGCATAAATGTCTGCGCCGCCGGCGATCACGATCGTGTCGGAATTGCGCCGCAATGCGTCGCCGCGCGCCGCCGTCAAAGCGGCGTCGAGATCTGCCGCCACCACGACGCCCGGCGCGGCGAAGGCGGCATCGCGGCTCACCACGATCGTGGTGCGGCCCTTGAGCGGTTTGCCGATCGAGAGAAAAGTCTTGCGCCCCATCACCACCGGCTTGTCCATGGTGAGCGCGCGGAAATGCATCATGTCCGATTTGAGCCGCCACGGCAGCGCATTGCCGCGGCCGATGACGCCGTTATCGGCAACGGCGGCGAGGATAACGACGTGCATGCCTACACCGCCACCGCGGCCTTGATGTGCGGATGCGGATCGTAGCCTTCGAGGACAAAATCCTCGTAGCGCAACGCGAACAGGTCTTTCGCCTGTGGATTCATGGCCAGCGTCGGTAGCGGCCGCGGCTGCCGCGTCAGTTGCAGGCGCGCCTGTTCGAGATGATTGAGGTAGAGATGCGCATCGCCGATGCTGTGGATGAAAGTCCCGGGCTTAAGTCCGGTCACTTGCGCGACCGCGACGGTAAGGAGCGCGTAGGAGGCGATGTTGAACGGCACGCCGAGAAAGACATCCGCCGAACGCTGATAAAGCTGGCACGACAGCGCGCCGTCGGCGACGTTGAACTGAAACAGGCAATGGCACGGCGGCAGCGCCATGCCCTCGATCTCGGCCGGGTTCCACGCCGTCACGATCAGGCGCCGCGAATTCGGGTTGCGGCGGATATCGGTAACGACGTTGCCCAATTGATCGATCGAGCCGCCGTCCGGCGCCGGCCAGGAGCGCCATTGCCGGCCATAGACCGGGCCAAGATCGCCGTTCTCGTCGGCCCATTCGTTCCAGATGGTGACGCCGTGGTCGTTGAGATATTTGACATTGGTGTCGCCGCGCAGAAACCACAGCAGCTCGTAAACGATGGATTTGACGTGCAGCTTCTTGGTGGTGACCAGCGGAAAGCCGCGCTGCAGGTCGAAGCGCATCTGGTGCCCGAAGATCGACAGCGTGCCGATGCCGGTGCGGTCGCGCTTTTCCGCGCCCTCGGTGAGCACGCGTTCCATCAGGTCGAGATATTGCCGCATCGGGTTTTTGCGCTGTCTGAGTCGCGGGCCAAGCTTAGCGTTAAATGAGCGGTCGACGAAGGGCGCGCAAGGCTGTGGTTGCGCAAGGCTATGGTGGAAAGCCTGTGGTGGATCAGAGGGCGTCCATCGCGATCTCGCCCAAGCCGTCGACGGCGAACACCGCGCGCTCGCCGCTTGCGATCGAAACCGTCGGAATGAGGCTGCCGGTGATGACCACCATACCGGCTTTCAGATCGCGGCCGCGTTCGGCAAGGTGATTGGCGAGCCAGGCGAGCGTGGCGCAAGGATCTTCGGCGGCGCCTTGGCCGCCGGTTTTGCCGCCTATGGTAAGCCGGCCGGCGATACCGACGAGAGCCGCGACCGGTACGGCTTTGGGCGTGCCGATGACCACTCCGCCATTCCAGCAATTCTCGACGATCAGTGACGTCGCCTCGCAGTGCGCATAATCGGCATTGCGGTCTTCGATCAGTTCGAAGGCCGGCATCGCGCCCGCGACGGCCGGCGCCACAGTCTCACGCGTCCAGCGCGCGCGAGACGCCGGCAGATCGGCGCCGAGCTGCAATGCGATTTCGCTTTCGATGCGCAGGTTGACGAAATCCGCGGTCGCGAGCCTCGCCGGCGAGCGATGGATCGTGCGCGTAAAAATCGCGCCGCCGCAGGGATGGTTGATGCCCATCAACTGCTGCATCACCTTGGTGGTGGTGGCGATCTTGGCGCCGCCGACCGCGCCATAGACCGGCTCCGCCAGCCGGTAATAGGCCTCCTGTGCCGCGTAGGCGTCGGCGATCGATGCGGGCCGCAGCTCGTCCGGCAGGTTGCGATAGGGCTGCCGCCGCTGCCGCGCATCCCACATCCATCGCGCCATCGCAGTTTGACGTTCGCTGGTGTCCATGGGCTCCCCGGTCTCGATCCTCACATAAGTCCACTCAATCCGAGAAGCGCGGCGACGGCAAAGGCCCATAGCGGGTGCACGCGCACGAAATAGGCGGTCAGCGCGGTGCCGAGCGTAATCGCCGCCGCCACCCAGCCGTAATCGGCCGTTCTGGCGACGATGATGGCGCTCGATGCCGTGAGCCCGAGCGTGACCGGGATCAAGCCGCGGGTCAGCGCGGCGTGCCACGAAGCCCCCGTGAAGCGGTCGGAGGCGCGGCCGACAAAAAACGCGAACACGCTGGTCGGTCCGCACATCGCCAGCGTCGTCACCAGCGCGCCGACGACGCCGGCGACGTGATAGCCGATCAAGGCGACGATAATGAGGTTCGGTCCCGGTGTGAGCTGCGCCAGCGCAAAGGTGTCGGCGAATTGTCGGTCGCTGAGCCAGTGCTGGACGTCGACCGAATAGCGATGCATTTCCGGCACGGCGGAATTGCCGCCACCGATCGCGAACAGCGACAGCACCGCGAAAAAGCCCGCGAGCGTGAGCAGCGTGCCGCCGTCGGTTTTCATACGCGCATCCAGGCTATGCCAATACTCACCGGCACGATCACGGCCAGCACCAACGGCAGCGGCCATTGCAGGAGCCCGATCGCGACAAAAGTCGCGAACGCGACGAGCGGGCCGGTTACGGCGCGGTTACGGAACAATGGCTTCGCCATTTTGGCGACGGTCGCCATCATCAGCCCCGCCGCCGCCGAGGCGACGCCGGTCAGCATGCGGCGCAGCGCCGGCACGTCGCCGTAATGGGCGTAAATGGCACCGATGAACATGACCAGGAGCACCGGCGGTCCCATCAGCCCGACGCTCGCGGCAAGGCCGCCCAATGGGCCGCGAAGGCGCGATCCGAAAATCACCGAAAAGTTGAGGATGTTTCCGCCGGGCAAAAATGCGCAAACCGCATAGGTTTCATTGAATTGTTCCGGCGTGAGCCATTTGCGCTCCTCCACCATCATGCGCCGCGACCACGCCAAGACGCCGCCAAAGCCGGACAGCGAAATCGTGGCAAAGGCGATGAACAGTTCGCCAAGGCTCGGCTGCGCCGGCTGCGGTGACGGCGATGCGGAGGCGGGCAGGGGATTATTTTGTGCCGGTGGTTCGCTGTCGGGAATTGGCGGGGCGCTCATGAAAATTGTTTAGCGCCCGCCAGCGTCTTCAGCCAGACGGTTTTGGAGGATGTGCGATGCAAAGAACCTGGGCGATACGAAGGATGCTAGGACTTCCACTCATAAATCGAGTTGGTGAGCAGCGGTCGGGCAATGTCCGCCTTGTCCCCGAAAGCCAACTCAAGCCGGACATCGCGTCATGTCCGCTAAGTGCCAGAAGCGGAAATTGCGACCCCTTCTTGAGCAACGGGAATTGAGGTAGCTTTGGTGTCGCGAGGGGCCGCACCATGAAACTACCCCGCCGACAATTCCTCCATCTGGCAGCGGGCATTGCCGCGCCGTCGGTTGTCCCGCGCTTCGCTTGGGCCGAAACCTACCCGTCGCGGCCGGTGCACTGGATTGTTGCGACTGCTCCCGGCGGAGGGAACGACATCTTCGCGCGGCTGATGGGGCAATGGCTGTCGGAGCGTCTCGGTCAGCCATTCATTGTCGAAAACCGGCCCGGCGCCGGCAACAATGTCGGCACCGAGGCCGTCGTGAGGGCGGCGCCTGACGGTTATACGCTCCTGTTCGCCAGTTCGAACAATGCGAGCAATGCTGCGCTTTACGGCAATCTCAATTTTGATTTCGCCCGCGACATCGCGCCGGTCGCGGGCCTCACCCGCACTACTCTTGTCATGGTGGTCCATCCCTCCGTTCCGGCCAAGACCGTCCCCGAATTCATTGCTTACGCCAAAGCCAATCCCAGCAAGGTCAACATGGCCTCGGCCGGAACCGGGGGCATAGGCCATCTCGCCGGGGAACTGTTTATAATGATGAGTGGCGTCAATCTGGTCCACGTACCTTATCGTGGCAACGGACCTGCACTGTCAGCCTTGCTCGGCGGTGAAGTGCAGGTGCTGTTCCCCTCGCTTGCCTCGGCGATCGAGTTTATCAAGACAGGCCAGTTACGCGCGCTCGGAGTAACCAGCGCGACGCGCTCGGCCGCCATACCCGACCTTCCGAGCGTGGGAGAGTTTGTCACGGGCTACGAGGTCAGCACGTGGTACGGCGTGGGTGCGCCGACAGGCACGCCTGCCGAGGTCATCGATAAGCTCAATCAGGAGATCAACGTAGGGCTTGCCGATCCCGAGCTTAAGGCGCGGTTTGCCGACCTGGGCGATGTTCCAATGCCGATGACGCCTGCGGAATTCGGTAAGCTGATTGCCGACGATACCGAAAAGTTCAGTAAGGTGGTGAAGTTCGCGAACATCAAGGCGGAGTGATCTGGCTATGGCGAACGTTCCGTAGCGTTTGGTTCCACGAAATCCGCCGATAACGCCCATTTGGATTGGAGCAATGATTAAGATGAGGACACTGTTCGACAAGGTGTGGGACAATCACATCGTCGCCCAGGAGGAAGACGAGACGCTCCTCTATGTCGACCGCTGTCTCATTCATGAAGGTTCCCGGCACACGTTCGATACGCTGCATGAGCGAGGCCTGTCGATCGCGCACCCGGACAAGGTCTTCGCGTTTTCCGATCACTACATTCCAACCGATCCGAAAGCCCGGGCACGGGGTGTTGCCAGTATTCCCGATCCGGAAATACGCAACATGGTCGAGCTTTTGATCCGCAACACCGACGACTACAAAATCTCCAGGTTCGGTTGGGGCGACGATCGGCAAGGCATTCTCCACGTCGCCGGACCAGAGCTTGGTCTCAGCCAGCCTGGCATCGTCCTGGTCGGCGCCAACTCGCACACCTCGACACATGGAGCGTTCGGCAATCTGTCTTTTGGCATTGGCGCCTCGGAAACGACCCACGTCGTGGCGACCCAGACAATTTGGCAGCGCCGCCCCGGTACGCTCCGCATCAAAATCGATGGACCAATCGGTTTTGGCGTCACCGCCAAGGACATCATCCTCGCCGTCATCGCGAAGATCGGCATCGGCGGCGCGATCGGTTATGCGATCGAATATGCCGGCTCCACCGTGACGCAGATGACGATGAATGAGCGGATGACGATCTGCAACATGTCGATCGAGGCCGGAGCGAAGGCCGGCATGATAGCGCCGGACGACACCACCTTTGAATTTCTCGCCAATCGCGCCTTTGCGCCAAAAGGCCGGGCTTGGGACGATGCGCTAAAGTTTTGGCGTACGTTGCCTTCCGATGCGGACGCGAAGTTCAGCAAAGAAGTCGACATCGATGCTGCCCGCGTCGTTCCGATGGTGACATGGGGAACCAATCCCGAGCAGGCGCTTCCGATCACCGGGCGTGTTCCAGATCCCGAACAGGAGGAAAACGTCGAGCGGCGAACCGAGTACAGCAAGGCCCTGTCCTATATGGGCCTGCATCCCGGCATGCCGCTCACCGATATCGCGGTCGATCGGATTTTCATCGGATCGTGCACCAACAGCCGGATCGACGATATTCGCGCTGCAGCGGCAGTGGCCAAGCTCGGGCGTGCCGTCGTTCCGGCTTGGGTCGTCCCCGGCTCGGAGAGCATCAAGCGCCAAGCGGAAGCCGAAGGCCTTGATCGCATTTTCACCGAGGCCGGCTTCGAATGGCGAGCCGCCGGCTGCTCGTTCTGCACCGCGCTCAACGGCGATCAGTTGAAGCCCGGCGAGCGCTGCGCATCGACATCGAACAGGAACTTCCAGGGACGGCAAGGTCCGGGCGGGCGCACGCATCTTATGAGCCCGGCAATGGCCGCCGCCGCGGCGCTCCGTGGCCATCTGGTCGACGTGCGCGAATTTGCAGCTAGGAAGTAGCCGCCATGGAACCGTTTTCGATTCTGTCCGGGATAGCCGTGCCGCTCGACGAAGCGAACCTCGACACCAATCAGCTTTGCCCGACCCGCTTCAATAAGGTGCCAAAGGGCCCGCGTTTCGCGCAAATTCTCCTTCATGATCGGCGCTTCAACGCCGACGGTTCTGAAAAACCCGATTACATTCTCAATCAAGAGCCATACCGTCACGCGGTGATCGCGGTGGCGGGTCGCAACTTCGGCGTCGGCTCCTCGCGCGAAACCGCCGTCTTCGGTCTGATGACCTTCGGCATTCGTTCCGTTATCGCTCCGAATTTCGGCGACATTTTCTTTAGCAACGCGCTCAAGAACGGCTTACTGCCGGTGCGCCTGCTGGCCGCGACCGTGGACACGCTGATGCGGCAACTGCTCGATCAACGTGCAGCGCGGCTTACGGTCGACTTGCCCAACCAGGCGGTCACCGGCCCCGATGGCAAAACCCATCGCTTCGAAATCGAGCCGTTGAGCAAGCGCCGCTTGATCAGGGGCTTGGATGAAATCACACACACCCAGGAATACGGCGGCGCCATCGGGCGCTTCGAGGACGCTCAAAAGAAATCCTTCCCGTGGCTCTATTCGTGATGAGCTGAAGCTCGCGCACGCATATGTCTAGGGATGGCAGCTAGCCGGCATTCGCCTGCCCCATGAGTCCATGCGCTAGTCCAAGAGTGCGCGTATGAATTTCGCTGCACGGGCATAAATTCCCGGCGCTTCGCTCTCGCGCGGGCCGCCGATTGCGAGTTTCAGATCGGCACCGGGTTTTGTGTGTTGCAATCTTGCCTGTTGCACGCGCAGCCAGAGCGCGGCGTGCTTGAGCATATCCGGCGCATCGAGATCGGCGACATAGAGCGGCTTGCGGTAGCGGTGCGCGAGGTCCTGCGCCAGCGCCGTCCCCGCCGAGACATCCAGGCCCTTGGCGTTGACGACGATCATGCAGGCGTCGGCGTCGCGCACGTTCCATTCGGTGCGCTGCGCCGGGTCGGCAAGCGGAGTTTCCTGAAGATGCGGATAGTTCGCCAACAGGCCGGGCGGTCGCGGAAAATCCTCTGCCCAGCCGCCCTTTGGGCACCAGCCGCCATAGGCGATGCCGCGCTCGACCGCCACATCGAGGACAGCGCGGTCGACGCCGGTCTGTCCGCCGGAAATGAGCTGCATTGCGGCTCCATGCGTGCCGTAGTTCGTCTTCACCTCTCCCCGCACGCGGGGAGAGGGAGCCCGCTCTTCTTTCGGCAACCTTTTACGCTTATATTCCTCAGTGCTGGCGCAAGCCGGCTATGGCGATAAACGGGCGTTGCAATAAACCTTTCGGACCCGGGGGCGGTACCCGGCGACTCCACCAACGGGGTCGAAATAGGATCGACGAGGGCGTAAAAAACGCGCTTTTGCCCGGGATGGTTCCGGCGTTATCGGGCCAAACTCATAGTTGCCAATGACAACTATGCTCCGGTTGCTCTGGCTGCGTAAGCAGCCTGAAAGACCGACTTAAAGTCCTGGCGGGTTAAGCTCCGTCAGGCGGGGTTCGGAGGCACCTGGCAACAGAAGCCTCCACTTTCCAACAATTCGGGTAATCGGCGGTCAGGGATCAGGACAGATACGGCCTGTACTTCTATGATCCACGAACTATCTGTCTGAATTCCTGATTCCTGATTCCTGATTCCTGATTCCTAATTCCTGATGCCTGACTCCCGATGCCTGTAGACCACATCCGCTACGACATTCTGGCGCAACAGGCGCTGCGCGGCGTGGTGCGCACTGTGCTGGCGGATGCGGCCGAGAAAGGCCTGCCCGGCGAGCATCATTTCAAAATCACCTTCGCCACCACGGCGCCGGGTGTGCGGCTGTCGGAGCGCATGCGCGCGCAATATCCGGAAGCCATGACTATTGTCCTGCAGCACCAATTCTGGGACTTGGCCGTCGGCGACGAGGCTTTCGAAGTCGGGCTGTCATTCGGCGGCGTACCCGAGCGGCTCGCGGTGCCGTTCGATGCCGTGACCGCGTTCTTCGATCCGGCGGTGCAATTCGGCTTTCAGTTCGAAAGCATCGAGGCCGAGGCTGGCGATCGAAGTGCCGGCGCCCAGGAGGCCGACGAAGCGGCGGCGTCCGGCAATCAGCCGCCCGCCGCCCCGGCCAAGACCGATACTTTGCCGGCGCCCACCGCAGCCAAGCCGTCGGAGCCGGCATCCGGCCCGGATGGCGGCACCGGCGCCGAAGTCGTGCGGCTCGACCGGTTTAGAAAGAAGTGAAAACCCGCACCGAAACCGACTCGTTTGGCCCGATCGAAGTGCCCGCCGACCGCTATTGGGGCGCACAGACCGAGCGGTCGCGCAATAATTTCCGCATCGGCGACCAGCGCATGCCGCTGCCACTCATCCGCGCGCTGGCGCTGGTCAAGCGCGCCGCGGCTGACGTCAATCAATCGCTCGGCCTGCTCGACGCGCGGCACGCCAAGGCGATCGTGAAGGTGGCGCAGGAGATCATCGACGGCAAACTCGACGATGAATTTCCGCTCTCGGTGTACCAGACCGGCTCCGGCACCCAGAGCAACATGAACGTCAATGAAGTGATCGCCAACCGCGCCAATCTGGAGCTTGGCAGCAAGCTCGGCGCCAAGTCGCCGATCCATCCCAACGATCACGTCAATATGAGTCAGTCGTCGAACGACAGCTTTCCGACCGCCATGCATATCGCGGCCGCACAGGAGATGTCGGCCCGGCTCATTCCAGCGCTGCTCAATCTGCAAGGGGCGCTGCAGGCAAAGAGCAAAGAATTCCGTTCGATTGTGAAGATCGGGCGCACCCACACCCAGGACGCCACGCCGCTCACGCTCGGCCAGGAATTTTCCGGCTATGCGGCGCAAGTCACTTCGGGCATCGCCCGCGTCAAGCTCGGGGTGCAGCAACTTTATCCGCTGGCCCAAGGCGGCACCGCGGTCGGCACCGGGCTCAATGCCAAACCGCAATTCGGCAAGCTATTTGCGAAGAAAGTTGCGCAGTTGACCGGCATGCCGTTCGTCACCGCGCCCAACAAGTTCGAGGCTTTGGCCTCGCATGGCGCGATCGCCTTTGCCCACGGCGCGCTCAACGCGCTCGCCGCCGATCTGTTCAAGATCGCCAACGACATCCGCTTCCTCGGTTCCGGCCCGCGCTCGGGTCTTGGCGAATTGATCCTGCCCGAGAACGAGCCGGGCTCCTCGATCATGCCCGGTAAGGTGAACCCGACGCAGTGCGAAGCGCTGACCATGGTGTGCACCAGAGTATTCGGCAACGACACCACGATCACCGTGGCGGCGAGCCAGGGCCAGTTCGAGCTCAACGTGTTCAAGCCGGTCATCATCGAGGCCATGCTGCAATCGATCCGGCTGCTTGCCGACGCGGCGAATTCGTTCACCGCGCATTGCGTCATCGGTATTGGCGCCAACAAGCCGCGGATCGCCGAGCTCGTGCAAAACTCGCTGATGCTGGTCACGGCGCTGGCGCCGCATATCGGCTACGACAAGGCCGCCAAGATCGCCAAGGCGGCAAACGCCAACGGGACCACGCTGCGCGAGGAGGCGGTCAGGCTCGGCTTCGTGTCGGGCAAGGAATTCGACCGCCTGGTCCAGCCGATGCGGATGACCCGGCCGGACGCCTGAGGTCTTTTGCTAAAAACTGCACATTTCGGGGTCTAACGGGCGGCGGGCTGGCCGATAACGACTTCGTGTCCGGCGCCCGGGCGGAACTCCCCGCTGGCTATGATCCGATCCTGCCGTACCCGCGTAGTGCTGAAGGACTGACCAGGCCGGCGCCGGCCTGGGGCCGCGCGATCCGCTAACCATCCAGTTTCGTTGAGCTTTCCGCAATGGGCCCCGTCGTCAACCTTCGTAACGAGCGGAAACGGGCCAAACGGCGTCAGGCCGAGCAACAGGCCGCCGCGCAGCGGCTTGTCCACGGCCGCTCCAAAGCACAGCGGAACCTTGAGCGCGCCCGAAACGACAAAGTCCACAGGAGCATCGACCAAGATCGGGTCGAAACGGGAGACGAGTAATGAAATCGCCGGTCGTTAAGCGCTCGATCGTTATCGCGGGACACAAGACCAGCGTCAGTCTCGAGGACGCATTCTGGAAGGGTCTTAAGGATATCGCCATCGGCAAGCACGTGACGCTGTCGGATCTGGTGGCGTCGATCGATTCCGAACGCCGCCATGGCAATCTGTCATCGGCGATCCGGCTGTTCGTGCTCGACCACTATCAGGCGGGCACCAGCGCCGAACCCGTGCCGGCGGCGCACGGGCGGGTGCTGGCGACGGCCGCGCCGGCGCTGCGGGTGGACTAGCGCAATCCGGGCCGCGCGCGGCCTACAGGCTGAAGATCTTGTCGGGATTCATGATGTCGAGCGGATCGAGCGCGCGCTTGATGGCGCGCATGGCGTCGAGCGCCGGCTCGCCGTGTTCGGCCTTGAGATATTTCATCTTGCCCTGACCGATGCCGTGTTCGCCGGTGCAGGTGCCGTCCATGGCGAGCGCGCGCTCGACCAGGCGTTCGAGCAGCGCCTCGGCGCGTTTGATTTCGCCGGCGTCGTTGAGATCGATCATCAGCAGCAGATGGAAGTTGCCGTCGCCGACATGGCCGACGACCGGCGCAATGAATTTGCTGTCCAAGGCATCCTGCTGGGTTGCCGTGACGCATTCCGCCAGCCGCGAGATCGGCACGCAGACGTCGGACGACAGCGCCTGTGTCCCTGGCCGCAACCGCCGCGCCGCCCAATAGGCGTCGTGGCGCGCCTGCCACAACCGGCTGCGATCCTCGGCGCGCGTCGCCCAATCGAACGGCCCGCCGCCGAGCTCGGCCGCGATCTCGCCAAAACGCTCCGACTGTTCGGCGACGCTGACCGCGGTGCCGTGAAACTCCAGAAACAGCATCGGCGTCTCGGGCAGCGTTAGGTTTGAATAGAGATTGCACGCCTTCACCTGCAGCGCATCGAGCAGTTCGATGCGCGCCACCGGAATGCCGGACTGGATGGCGAGGATGGCCGCGTTGCACGCCGCCTCGACCGACGGGAACGGGCAGATGCCCGACGAAATCGACTCCGGGATGCCGGACAGTTTCAGCGTCAGCTCGGTGATGACGCCGAGCGTGCCTTCCGAACCGACGATGAGGCGGGTGAGGTCATAGCCGGCGGAGGATTTCTTGGCGCGGCGCGCGGTCGTCATCACTTCGCCATTGGCGAGCACGACTTTGAGCGCCAGCACATTGTCCTTCATGGTGCCGTAGCGCACCGCATTGGTGCCGGAGCAGCGCGTCGCCGCCATGCCGCCGAGCGAGGCGTCGGCGCCGGGATCGATCGGGAAGAACACGCCGCGGTCGCGCAAATGCTCGTTGAGCTGCTTTCGCGTAATGCCCGGCTCGATGACGCAATCGAGATCCTCGGCATGCACGGCGAGCACGCGGTTCATGTCGCGGAAATCGAGGCAGACGCCGCCGCGCGGCGCGTTGACCTGGCCTTCCAGCGAAGTGCCGGTGCCGAACGCGATCACCGGCACGCGATGCGTTGCGCACAGCCGCACCACGTCCTGCACATCTTCGGTGGTCTGCGGGAACACCACGGCGTCGGGCGGCTGGTTGTCGATCCAGGTCGTGGTATGGGCGTGCTGCTCGCGCACCGCCTGCGAGGTGACAAGCCGGTTGCCGAAGCGCGCGGCGAGCGCGGTGATGACGGCGTCCGCCGCCTTTCGCTCCTGCTTGGTGCGCTCGCGCGCTTCGACCAAAACCATGACGTTTCCCGATTTGGGCGTTTCCCGTTTTGCCGGCAAGCGTGGCGTCGGCGCGCCGTAAGGTCAAGGAGCCGCAGCGCGTAGCGGCCTTGCGCGCCGCGCACGGAATCCGCAACAGTCGCGCTCATGCCCGATCGCCCCGATGCCGAACCCGAGTTCCCCGCGCCCTTCGTATCCTCGGTGATGCGGGTCGAGCCCGGCTGGATCGACTTCAACGGCCATCTCAACATGGCCTATTACAATGTATTGTTCGATCGCGCGGTCGATGAGGTCTATGAGCCGCTGGGTTTGGGCTTCCGTTATGTCGAGACGACGCGGCATTCGACGTTCACCGCCGAGGTCCATCTGCGCTATCTGCGCGAACTGCATGCCGGCGACCCGGTCTACGTGACGTTCCAGCTCATCGATTTCGACGCCAAGCGGCTGCATTATTTCGAGCAATTGTTCCATGCCGACGAAGGCTGGCTGTCGGCGACGTCCGAGAACATGGCGCTGCATGTCGATATGACGGCAAAAAAGACCGCCGCTTTCCCCGACGACATCGCCGCGCGGCTTGCCGGCATGAAGGCCGCGCACGCCAAACTGCCGGTCCCGGCCGCAATAGGGCGGTCGATCGGCATGCGAGCCTCGTAAAAGCCGCGTCCAAGTGCCATCTTCTGCTTATGAGAATCACCGGCGAAATGGACCTTGGCTGACCCCTTAAAACGCAACATCGAGCCGGCCGGCGCGCCGGAGCCCGCTCCCGGCGGCATTGCGGCGCGGGCGCGCGCCGGGGCCGGAACGGGCGCGGCTTACCTCGCCGGGCTTAATCCCGAACAGCGGCTCGCCGTCGAGACGCTGGACGGCCCGGTGCTGGTGCTCGCCGGCGCCGGCACCGGCAAGACCCGCGTGCTCACCGTGCGCATCGCGCACATTCTCGCCACCGGCCGCGCCCGGCCCGGCGAGATATTGGCCGTCACCTTCACCAACAAGGCGGCGCGCGAAATGAAGCACCGCGTCGGCGACATCGTCGGCGGCGTGGTCGAGGGCATGCCGTGGCTCGGCACGTTTCATTCGATCGGCGTGAAAATCTTGCGACGGCACGCCGAGCTGGTCGGCTTGAAGAGCGATTTCACCATCCTCGACGTCGACGACCAGATCCGGCTGCTCAAGCAGCTTCTGGAAGTTGAGAACATCGACGAGAAGCGCTGGCCCGCGCGCGTGCTTGCCATGCTGATCGACGGCTGGAAGAATCGCGGCCTCACCCCCGAACAGGTGCCGCCGGGCGAAGCCGCCGTGTTCGCCAACGGCAAAGGGCTCAAACTCTACAAGGCGTTCCAGGAACGGCTGAAAATTCTCAACGCCGCCGATTTCGGCGATCTCTTGCTCGAGACCATCCGGCTGTTCCGCGAACACCCCGAAGTGCTGCGGCAGTATCAGGAGCGCTTCAAATTCATTTTGGTCGACGAATACCAGGACACCAATGTCGCGCAATATCTGTGGCTGCGGCTATTGGCGCAGAGAACGAATGCCACCTCTCCCCGCGTGCGGGGAGAGGTCGAGCGTAGCGAGGGTGAGGGGGCGCCTCCGCTGGCAGAGATAACGGAGAGGCCCCCTCACCCCAGCCCTCTCCCCGCAAGCGGGGAGAGGGAGCAGGCTGCCCCCAAAAACATCTGCTGCGTCGGCGACGACGACCAGTCGATCTACGGCTGGCGCGGCGCCGAGGTCGACAACATCTTGCGCTTCGACCACGACTTTCCCGGCGCCACCGTGATCCGGCTCGAGCGCAATTACCGCTCCACCGGCCATATCCTCGCTGCCGCCTCGCACATCATCGCCCATAACGAAGGCCGCCTCGGCAAGACGCTGCGCACCGACGACGTGCTGGGCGAAAAGGTCACCGTCACCGGCTCCTGGGATTCCGAGGAAGAAGCCCGCGCCATCGGCGAGGAGATCGAGCAATTGCAGCGCGGCGGCCCATCGGGAGAACCGCACGCGCTCAACCAGATCGCCATCCTGGTGCGCGCCTCGTTCCAGATGCGCGAATTCGAGGATCGCTTTGTCACGCTCGGGCTGCCGTACCGCGTCATCGGCGGTCCGCGCTTCTACGAGCGCGCCGAAATCCGCGATGCGCTCGCCTATCTGCGCGTGGTCAATTCGCCGTCCGACGATCTTGCCTTCGAGCGCATCGTCAACGTGCCCAAGCGCGGTTTAGGCGATGCAACGGTGCAGCTCCTGCACGATCACGCGCGCAAGCGCCGCGTGCCGCTGACCGAAGCCGCCCGCGCCATGGTCGAGACCGATGAGTTGAAACCGAAGCCGCGCGGCTCGCTGCGCGGCGTGCTCGAACTCGTTCGAGCGCTGGCGCAAGCAGCGCGATGCGCTGCCGCATACCGAGCTCGCCGAAATCATTCTCGACGAATCCGGCTACACCGAAATGTGGCAGAAGGACCGCTCCGCCGACGCCGCCGGCCGGCTGGAAAACCTCAAAGAGCTGGTCCGCTCGATGGAGGAGTTCGAGAACCTCGCAGGTTTTCTCGAACACATCTCACTGGTGATGGACAACGAGAAGGCCGCCGAAGCCGACGCGGTGAACATCATGACGTTGCATTCGGCCAAGGGTCTCGAATTCGACACCGTATTCCTGCCCGGCTGGGAGGAAGGCCTGTTTCCGCACCAGCGCACGCTCGACGATCAGGGCCGCGCCGGGCTCGAAGAGGAGCGCCGGCTCGCGCATGTCGGCCTGACGCGCGCGCGCAAACGGGCAAAGATCTATTTCGCCACCAACCGGCGCATGCACGGCCTGTGGCAGACCAACATTCCCTCGCGCTTCCTCGACGAGCTGCCCGAAGCCCATGTCGAAGTAACGGAGTCGCAAGCCGGCTTCGGCGGCATGGGCGGCTACGGCAGCTCGCGCTTCGACGCCACCACCGCGTTCGGCTCCAGTTACAACACGCCGGGCTGGCAGCGCGCCCAGGCGAAAAAAGCCCAAAGCGGCGACAGCGGATTTTCCGAAACCGGCTCACGCTACGACGCGCCGGACAATGGCGACGGCCGCGACGAAGGCACGGCGCCGTCGCCGTGGCGGGCCAGGGGCGAAGGCAACAGCGCCCGCCGCCTGCCGCTCACCATCGAAGGCGAGCTCATCGCCAAATCGACCGGCACCGTCTCCGCGTTTACCCTCGGCGACCGCGTCTTCCACCAGAAATTCGGCAACGGCAACGTCACCGCGATCGATGGCAACAAGCTGACGATCCAGTTCGACCGGGCGGGTGAGAAGCGCGTGGTGGATAGTTTTGTGGAGCGGGTGTGAGTACGTATTCTCAGATTGGCCAATTTACAGCGGCTAATGCCGCTGTGCGGTGATCGGCAAGAACCGGCTCGACCATCCTAGCATATGAAATTAACCCATAGACGTGGTTACGAAGTCCCATCACAGAAGCAAACTGTCGCTGGGCAGCGTGACGCGATGGCCCAACATCAGGATGTGTTAGAAAGTAAATATGTTGCCGCAGACCGGCTCTGAACTCGCGCGTGAGCCGAGGGGATTTCCCGTCAACAAGAAGTCCGAGCACAATTTTCCGTGCGCCAGGTGGGAGCACTTGTGTTTTTGTGACGTTCGGTGACAAGCCAATTTTTTTCATCTCGGCGTAGACTTTACCGATTAGCGCTGCGGCTTCGAGCCGGTCAAAGTCGGTTCGCTTTGTCGACAGGCAAATATCATCAGCGTAGCGAGTGTACGTTAACTAACTAGCAGCATTGCATCCAACAGACCTATCGATAGCGGGCGATCATCGGCACTGAATTGTGCTAGCCAATTTATTGCCGGCGGCGATTGAGAGAATTCCATTGGGCTTAATAATCACGCTGAACTTGGCTCCCTGCAATATACCAAACGATTCCTTTTGAGTGTATCGAGCTGCTGCACACCGGTAATTTGCATGTCCAATCCCATCACCCTCTACATTGACGCCGACGCCTGCCCGGTGAAGAACGAAATCTATCGCGTCGCCGAGCGCCATGCGCTCAAAGGCACCGCGCTCAAAGTCCTTGTCGTCAGCAACTCACCCATCGCTGTGCCGCGCGATGAGATGATCGAGCGCGTCGTCGTCGGCGCCGGCATGGATGAAGCGGATAACTGGATCGCGGAGCGCGCACGCGACGGCGACATCATCATCACCGCCGATGTGCCGCTGGCGAGTCGCGGCGTGAAAGCCGGCGCCGCCGTCATCGCGCCGAACGGCTGGGTTTTCACCGAAGCCTCGATCGGCGAGACGCTGGCGACGCGCAACCTGATGGATGCGCTGCGCAGCGCCGGCGAAATCACTGGTGGCCCAAAACCGTTCGCGCCGCGCGACCGTTCCGAATTTCTCTCCGCGCTGGACCGCGCCATCGTGCGCCTCACGCGCGCCGGATTTGGCGTCAGGGGCGGCTGACGACGCAGGAAGAAGCTAAGCCTGTCTCCGCTTGCGCAGACGCACTCGGCAAGCCTCACCAATATCGCTGCGGGTAATAGGAGCGGCCGGGGCGGGATTGTCCGTAAGACGGCTGTGCGTAGCCCGATGAGCCTGACCAGCCGAAGCCAAATCCGTTGTCGTCCACGCGCGCCATGCTCGGCGACACCGCCCGGGTGATGAAGCCGCCCTGCGGCTGGTTGTTCAACACCACGACGAACTCGGTGCGATAGTTGGTTTCTCTGCTCAACGGCTCGTCGGAGATTGTGATCGACGACAGCGGCGCTGCCGTGGGCGCGATCCTGTCGAGCACCGCCTGCGGAAAAGTGATGCGGTCGAGCGCATCCTTGGCGTTATCGCCGTTGTCGATCGAAACCTCGGTCCAGTGCAATCCGTCCCCATCGCGCGCCACCGCAGTGAAGATGTGGGTGCCGATCGGTTTGTCGGGATCCTTGATCGTGATCGGGAATTCCTGGCTGAAGTCGTACAGCTCGCCCCCGTCCGGCCATTTCTTGTGCGTGTCGCGCCGCACGTAAAGCTTTTGCGTCGCGCGGCTGATGAAGATGGCGGCCGGCTCGCCCGCGAGCTTTGCATCGGCCGCGGCCTTGGCGGTGTCGATTCGCTTCACCTCGGCCGCCTTGGCGGCGGCTGCGGCGGCCGCGACCGCGTCCTGCTTGCCTTTCAGGTCGGCCGTGGCGGCGTCGAGCTGCTTGCCCAGGTCTTCTGCTTTGGCGGCGGCCTTTTGCTGCGCGTCATCCGCCGCGGCTTTGCCCTGGTCCGCTTTGGTCTGGCCCGCTTTGGCTTGGTCCATCTTGGCTTGGTCGGTCTTAGCTTGGTCGGTCTTGGCCAGGTCCGTCTTGACCTGATCCGCATCGGCCAGATTGGTCTTGGCTTGATCGGTCTTCTGATCGGTCTTGGCCTGATCCGCCGTTGCTTGGTCCACCATGGCTTGGTCTATCTTGGCGGCGTTGGCGCTGGCGGCGGTGAGCACCTTCCCGGCATAAGCGAGCTCGGCATCGGCGCGGGCTTTGAGGAATTTGAGATTGCGCACCACCGCGAGCGATGCGGCGGCGTCGCGCTTTGCCACAGGCACAACAGCCTTCGCAGCGGCAGCCGCCTTGGCGGCATCGTCCGCGTCATGGGCGGCCGCGGCGGCCCGCGCCGGCATGGCGTCGATCGCATCCTGCGTCGGCGCGAACAGCGCCGGGTCGGAAAATGCGACGGGCTCTGTGTCGGTGGGCGAGATAATCACCCGCATCCCCATCGGCGCCTTGTCGAATACCTTTTCGGCGAAATCGAACGGCATGCGCACGCAGCCGTGCGAGGCCGCATAGCCGGGCAGCGGGCCGCCATGCAGCGCAATGCCGTTCCAGGTGATGCGCAGCATGTTCGGCATCCAGGCATCGTCATACATGCTGGAGTGGTGATCCTTGTCCTTCTCGATGACGGCAAAGACGCCGGCCGGCGTCTCGCGTCCGGTCGTGCCGGTCGATACCGGCGCGCGCAGGATCCAGCCGTCGGCGTCATAGAAGGTCACGTGCTGGCTCTTGATCGATACGATCGCCATGATCGGTTCTGCCGCCGGGCGCGGCGCCGTCATCTCGGTCGGGCGGGTGGGACCCGCCTGCCCGGCGGCGGCGGGTGGTACCGGGATCAGCGCCGTCAGCGCGGCTATGGCCAGGAACATCGCAAGAGCGGGCGCCCGCCACGCCGCGTGAAGACGTATGGAGGGCGCCGATGTCTTCCAATTGGTCATTGCATTCCCCGGTTGATGCCGGATGTCCCGGACGAGGTTCGCAGAGCTTGACCCCGAAGTATGGATATACGGTAACGGTTCTCGCGGCCCGCCAAAAGCAGCGGCCAGCCGAGGGCGCGGCGCCTGCGGGTTGAGTTGATCGAGCGTGTCGTCGTCGGCGCCGAACGGGCGCGTCTTCACCGAAGCCTCGATCGGCGAGACGCTGGCGACGCGCAATCTGATGGACGCGCTGCGTAGCTCAGGCGAAATCACCGGCGGCCCAAAGCCGTTCGCGCCGCGCGACCGTTCGAGCTTTCTCTCGGCGCTCGATGCGGCCATCGTGCGGCTCATACGCGCCGGGTTTGGGAAGGCGATAAGCTAGTCGAGAGGACCCCCATGATCCGCAAACTGCCGTCGGGCAAATACCGGCTCTACTCGCGCAAGAAGAATCCCAAGACCGGCCGGCGCCGCAATCTCGGCACTTTCGACAGCCGCGCCGCGGCGGAAAAACACGAGCGCGCGGTGCAATATTTCAAACGGCATTGATGGCGTTCATCCACCCCCGCTATCGCGGGGCAGGAAATCGCCTCGTCACATTTTCGTTGACACTCGTCACCGTTTCGGCTACGATAGCGAATCTTGCTCATCGAAGGGATGTCTTCCGGAGACAAGCCTGAAGGCAGAGCGAGTGCGGTTCCTGCGGGCGGGCTTGTTAACCCGCTCCCCGGCGGCTCCGGGCATCACTCACGCCGGTACTACGGCCGGTGCGGGAGGTGCAGTCCCTGGACTGGGACAGGTGAAAGCGGGTAACGCCCGTTGGATCCACGTCCCAGGAAGCATGGCCTGGAGTTGAGCCAGCCGGGCGAAAGCCTCTGGCAAGAGCCGCGGTGAAGCGCCGAGAGGCGAGCAGGCTCCGATGAGCCTGCTGCCGCATCCGCTTGATGCGGCCAATGGAGGAATGCGCCTGTCGGCGCTTCGCCTCCCTTTTCGGGGAGGCAACAGTTCTTCCTCTCGTCCCCGCGAAAGCCGGGACCCAGACTAGATTCCCGCTTGCGCGGGAATGAGCGGATGCGCGGCCGTTTGAACGTGTCGATCGGGGAAACTCGTGCGCATCCGCGCCGCGAGAACGGATGCGTTCAACCGCCCCCGCGATAGCGGGGGAGGGGGACCATGCGTAGCATGGTGGAGGGGCGTCTAACTCGTCGCTCCACTTTCGTCAAAGGAGCATCGTCGAGGCCGGCGCCCCCTCCACCGCGCAAACGCGCGGTCCCCCTCCCCCACTCGCGTGGGGGAGGATAAGACACTCACCCGCTCCAGCCGACGACGTCGAGCGAGACGTGCGCCAAGCCGTCGGAGCCGATCGCATCGGCGCCGGCAGGGGTGAGATCGATGATGCGGCCATCGATGAACGGACCGCGATCGTTGATGCGCACCAGGACCCAATCGCCGGTGACGTCGTTGGTCACCCGCACCAGCGTGCCGAACGGCAAGCTGCGGTGCGCTGCCGTCAGCGAATCCGGCGACGCGGTTTCACCGTTCGCGGTCAATTCGCCGGTATAGGCGTAGACCGAAGCGACGCCCAACTCTGCCGCTATCGTCATCGGCAGTTTTATCGTCGAGGCAAAGAGTGCCGACGCAAGAAGCACAGGGAACGACGCAAGGATTATCAGGCCATGCCGAGCCATGATCCGCCTCCTGGTTGGTGATGGAATTGCCGGAGGCCGACGTCAGCTGCGGCCAACGACGTCGAGCGTGACGTGCGCCAGGCCCGACATGCCAAGCGCCTGTGCGGCGGCAGGCGAGAGGTCGATCACGCGGCCGGCAACAAACGGCCCGCGATCGTTGATACGCACCACCACCGAGCGGCCGGTGCGGTCATTGGTGACCCGCACCATGGTGCCGAACGGCAGCGTGCGATGCGCAGCGGTCAGCGCGCCCGGCGTCATCGGTTCGCCGCTCGCCGTCCGCGCCCCGGAGTACACGTAGTAGGAGGCAATTCCGGATTGCGCCGCCGCGATCATTGGTATTGCAGCAAGAGAGAGAGCGAGTACTGAGGCAAACAAAGTCGTCTTCAAGGCTTTCCCGGCCATGATCTTCCTATTTCGTCGTTGATGGGAAGGGTGAGTCGGCTCTCCCCCGAGAGCCGAGGCCGCTTTGAACGGCGAAATGTGGTCATTGTGCGTCGCAATACGACGAGAATTACTTGAGGCGCAAAGAAGAATTCTATTGGGCGGAGTGGAACCGGGGAACTATTCTGTAAATGATTGCTGCAAAAGCCTTATTCCTCATCGGCATACCTCCGGCCACCGGCCAAATGGGGCAAAGGCATGCTTCTTCCGCATCGCCGCAGGACACGGCCGCGCGAGAATGCATCGCTTCGCGGAGGGATGTGCGCGCTTGATTGGTTCGAGATTGAGCGAATCATCGCAGTCGAGCTCCGCGGTTCGGAACCCGCGACCGAATCTGGTCAGCCGAAAATCAGCCGACCGCGGCAGCACTCGGCAACACGTAATCCTTGAATTGCTCGCGCAAGGCGGTTTTCAGGATCTTGCCGGTCGCGGTGTGCGGGATCTCTTTGACGAACACGACGTCGTCGGGCAGCCACCAATTGGCGACCTTGCCGTCGAGGAATTTCAAGAGCTCGGTCTTGGTTGCCGTCTGACCTTGCTTGAGCACGACGACGAGCAACGGCCGCTCGTCCCATTTCGCATGCGGCACGCCGATCACCGCGGCTTCCGCGACCTTGGGATGACCGACCGCGAGGTTTTCCAGCTCGATCGAGGAGATCCATTCGCCACCGGACTTGATGACGTCCTTGGAGCGATCGGTGATCTGCATGTAGCCGTAAGGGTCGAGCGTGGCGACGTCGCCGGTATCGAAGAAGCCATCGGCGTCGAGCACGTCGGCGTCCTCCTTGAAATAAGCCCGCGCCACCGACGGCCCACGCACTTTGAGCCGGCCGAAGGTCTTGCCGTCGCGCGGCAGTTCGCGGTTGCTGTCGTCGGTGATCTTCATTTCCACGCCGAACGGCGGATGACCCTGCTTCACCTGCACGTCGAGCCGCGCCTCGCCGGTCAGCCCGGCATATTCCGGCTTGAGCGTGCCCAAGGTGCCGAGCGGCGACATTTCGGTCATGCCCCAGGCATGGCAGACCTTGACGCCGTAGACGTCCTGGAATTTCTGGATCATGGCGCGCGGACAGGCCGAGCCGCCGATCACCACATGCTTCAGATAAGGCAGTTTCAGATTGTTGGCTTCGAGATGCTGCAACAGCATCAGCCACACCGTCGGCACCGCGGCCGTGAAGGTGACCCGATAATTGTCGAGGAGCTCATAGATCGAGGCGCCGTCGAGCTTAGCGCCCGGCATCACCATGGCGGCGCCGATCATCGGCGAGGTCAGAGCGAGCCCCCAGCAATTGGCGTGGAACATCGGTACGACCGGCAGGATCACGTCGCGCGAGGCTATCCCCATCGAGTCGGACTGCGCCGCCATCATCGAGTGCAGCACGTTCGAGCGGTGCGAATAGAGCACGCCTTTGGGATTTCCGGTGGTGCCGGACGTGTAGCACATGCCGGCGGCGGTGTTTTCGTCGAATATTTTCCAGGCGAAGTCGCCGTCGACTTCGGCGATCCACTCCTCATATGGCACGGCATTTTTCAATGTGGTTTCCGGCATATTCGCGGCGTCGGTCAAAATCACGTAGCGTTCGATCGGCTTGATACGGTCGGCGATCTTTTCCAGAAGCGGCACAAAGGTCAGATCGACCAGCATCACGCGGTCTTCGGCGTGGTTGACGATCCAGACGATCTGGTCGGGGAACAGGCGCGGATTGATGGTGTGATAGACCGCACCGATGCCCATGATGCCGTACCAGGCCTCGAGGTGACGCCAGGTGTTCCAGGCCAGCGTTGCGACGCGGTCGCCTTGACGGATGCCGTCGCGCTCAAGCCGCTGCGCCACTTTGAGCGCGCGGGCGCGGACGCTGGCATAAGTCGAGACGTGGATCGGACCTTCGACCGAGCGCGAGATCACCGGCCGCTCGCCGTGATAACGCGCGGCGTAATCGATGAGGCGATGGCACAACAGCGGCCAATCCTGCATCAGGCCGAGCATGGTATTCCTCCAGCGAATTGAACCTTGGATCGCCGCCGGCGCGAACCGGCCGCAATCGGCCCAAGGTTAACCCCCTATCGCGTCAAGGCAAACTGCCCAGTTTTTGGCGGCGCTTGAAGGCGCCCCGGCAGATGGCCTAAGCAGGGCCGCGTGAAACGTATAGTGATCATCGCCGCGCTGTTGTGCGCGGCCACCGGCGCGGCAGCGCAAACTAGCGCGCCAGGCGGCGCGTCAAGTGGCGCGCCAAAGCCGCATAAATCGCGGCCGCTGCCGGTCGTCATCCCGCAGCAATTCGCACCGCCGCAGGAGGAATACGCGTCATTTCCCGACGCCACAGCGGCCGCGGCTGCAGCCGCGCCGTCGGCCTGCCAGCTTCGGCTCGCCAAGATCGCGGCGTTCCAGCCGCTGCCGACGCTGGTCGGGCCGGGCGAATGCGGCGCCACCGACGCGGTGCTGATCGACACCATTTGGCTGCCCGACAAGACCAAAGTCGCCATCACGCCGCCGGCGACGATGCGCTGCCCGATGGCGGAAGAAGTCGCGCATTGGGTGCGCGAGGACGTCGCGCCGTCGCTGAAGGGCCAGCCTCCGCTCTCCGCGCTCGACAACTTCGATTCTTATTCATGCCGCGGCCGCAACAACATCCGCGCCGCGCAATTGAGCGAGCACGGCCGCGCCGACGCCATCGACGTGCGCGATTTCCAGCTTGCCGATGGCCGCGAGCTCGGACTGACCGACGTCAATGTCGACAAGGATTGGCGGGAAACCATCCGCGCCAGCGTCTGCGCGCGCTTCTCGACCGTGCTCGGACCGGGCTCCGACGGCTATCACGAGGAACATATCCATCTCGATCTAGCCGACCGCCACAACAACTACAAGGTTTGCGAATGGGACGTGCGAGTGCCGCCGCCACCGCCGCAAGTGCAGGCACAAGCTGCACCGCAATCCGACGGCACGGCGCTGCCAGAAAGCGACATGGCGGCTATTCCGCTGGATGAAGTGCCGCTGCCGCGGCCGCGTCCGGTGGCGCAAATCGAACGCGCGTCATCCCGCCGCGTCACGCCACAATAGTGCTATCTATTGCGTCTAGCGCTCGAGAAAGCCAAAGGACCAGATGCCTCCGCTCAGCAATCTCGCCGCCCGCGATGTCGAAACGCTGGTGCATCCCTACATCAATCTCGCGCGCTTTCGCGAAACCGGACCGCTGGTGATCGAGCGCGGAGAGGGCGTTTATGTCTACGACAGCGACGGCAAGCCCTATATCGAGGGCATGGCCGGGCTGTGGTGCACGGCGCTCGGTTACGGCAACGAAGAGCTGGTCGAAGCCGCCGCCGCGCAGATGCGCAAGCTTTCCTTTGCGCATCTGTTCACCGGCCGCAGCCACGACCCGGCGATCGAACTTGCGGAGAAATTAAAAGAGATCGCGCCGGTGCCGATCTCAAAGGTGTTCTTCTGCAACTCCGGATCCGAAGCGAACGATACCCAGGTCAAGCTCGTCTGGTATCTCAACAATGCGCTCGGCCGGCCGCACAAAAAGAAGATCGTTAGCCGCGTGAAGGCCTATCACGGCGTCACCATCGCGGCAGCTTCGCTGACCGGACTGCCCGGCAATCACCGCGATTTCGACCTGCCGCTGCCAGGCTTTCTGCATGCCGGCTGCCCGCATCACTACCGCTTTGCGCACGACGGCGAGAGCGAGGAGGATTTCGCGACGCGGCTTGCCGCCGAGCTTGACGCACTCATCGTCAAGGAAGATCCGGACACGGTTGCAGCCTTCATTGCCGAACCGGTGATGGGCGCCGGCGGCGTGATCGTGCCGCCCAAAACCTATTTCGAAAAAATCATGCCGGTTTGCCAAAAGCACGACGTGTTCATGATCAGCGACGAGGTCATTTGCGGTTTCGGCCGGCTCGGCACCACGTTCGGCTGCGAGACGCTGAACTTCAAACCGCAGTCCATTTCCGTCGCCAAGGCGCTGTCGTCGGCCTATCTGCCGATCGCCGGCGCCATGATTCCCGAGACCATGTATCAGGCGCTGCTTGCCGAAAGCAAAAAGATCGGCGTGTTCGGCCACGGCTTTACCTATGGCGGTCATCCGGTCTCCGCCGCGGTCGCGCTCAAGACGATAGAGATTTACCAGCGCGATCGCATTTTCGAAAAAGCGGCCGAACGGGCGCCGCAATTCCAGGCGCGGCTTGCGGCGCTCGGCGAGCATCCTTTGGTCGGCGAGGCGCGCGGGCTCGGCTTGATCGGCGGGCTCGAACTCGTCGCCGACAAGACCGGCAAGCGGTCGTTTGATGCAGCGCACGGCGTCGGCGCCCGTGCGGTGCAATTCGCGGAAGCCGAAGGCCTGATCGTGCGCTCGGTGCTGGGCGACGTGCTGACATTATGTCCGCCGCTGGTAATCAGCGCGGCGGAGACCGATGAATTGTTCGATCGGCTCACCCGCGCGCTCGATAAAACGCTGGATTGGGTGCGGCGAGAACGCCTCGCGCCTTCGTGAAAGCGCCATAATCGGGACCAGAGTCTTCGGCCAGAGTGAAGACTCAATTCATCATTTTCGCGCTATGAGATGGCTGTGGACCGGACTCGGTTCAGAACGGCTTTGATGTGGCTCTGACTTAACTCTGACTTGGCACCAAGACTTGGCACCAACATGGCTCTAACGGCGACAGTTGACGACAAGCGCACGGTTATGCCGCGCCTGACGCGGCGGCGTTTATTCACCAGCGCCGCCGGGTTCGCCGGCTTATCCGCGGCCGCGATCGGCATCTATGCCGCCGGCATTGAGCCGCTCGGCCTTGTGGTGACGCGCTACGCGCCCAATCCGCCGGGCTGGCCCGCCGGCCGCAAATTTACGATCTCGGTGATTGCCGACCTCCATGCCGGCGGCCCCGATATGACGGTCCCGCACATCCGCCACATCGTCGACACCGCGAATGGGTTGCAATCCGACCTCGTGGTGCTGCTCGGAGATTTCAAGGCGTGGTACCGGTTCCATACCGAACCGGTCGCCGATCCCATTTGGGCTGGAGAACTCGCGCGCCTTGCGGCTCCGCTCGGGACCTGGGCGATCCTCGGCAATCACGACTGGTGGCATGACCTCAACGGCGTGCGCAATGCGCTCGCGCAGGTCAAGATTCCGTTGCTCGAAAACGACGCCGTGCTGCTTGGCGCTCCGGGACAAAAATTCTGGCTCGCCGGATTGGGCGACCAGCTCGCGCATCGGATCGGTCACGGCCAATTCCGCGGCGAAGACAATCTGCCGGGTACGCTCGCGCGCATCAGGACCGACGATCCGGTGCTGCTGCTCGCGCATGAGCCCGATATTTTCACGAAAGTTCCGGACCGCGTTGCGCTGACGCTCGCCGGTCACACCCATGGCGGCCAGATCCGCGTGCCGCTGATCTGGCCGCATTTTGTGCCGTCGAAATACGGCGCGCGCTTCGCCTACGGCCATATCGTCGAGGACGACCGTCATCTGATCGTCTCCGGCGGCCTTGGCACCAGCGTCGTTCCCGCCCGCCTCGGCGTGCCGCCGGAAGTCGTCCACATCACGCTTGGAGCGTGATCCCGAAAAGTGGATGCCGGTTTTCGGATAAGATCATGCTCAAGACGAACATCAGCGCATAAAAGCGAAACGGCGCCGGACTAGTCCGGCGCCGTAAGCACTTTGGATATCTTTGCGATCAGCTCAGTACGGCTTCGCTGAAACGGCATCCGGTCCGCTCGCGATTTGACCGCTGAACGGTGAATCGCCCTGCTTCGGCGCCAGCACCACGACAATCGTGCCGAGCTTGACGCGGCTATAGAGGTCGATCGCGTCTTCGTTGGTCATGCGGATGCAGCCCGAGGAGATGGCTTGGCCGATATATTCGGGCTGGTTGGTGCCGTGGATGCGATACAGCGTGTCCTTGTTCCCCGAATACAGATACATCCCGCGCGCGCCCAACGGATTATGCGGTCCGCCGGTGACGAAGGCCGGGAACGGTCCAAGCCTCGCCTGCTCGCCGGGGGTTGGAACCCACGCCGGCCATTCTTCCATGCGGCCGATCTTGGCGATGCCGCTCCAGACTTGCGCCTCTTCGCCCACCGCGATGCCGTAACGGATCGCCTGGCCCTTCGGCAAAACGTAGTAGAGGAACTTGTTGTCGCTATCGACGAGAATGGTGCCGGGCGCTTCCTGGCGCGGGTAGTCGACGATGTGGCGCTTATAGGCCTCGGGAATTGCGGCCTGCTCGTAAGGCAGGTTCGACATCAATTGCTTGTCGCGCGAGTTCCAGCCGACCTGCGTCGAGGGCTCGAGCGTCTCCTGCATGCAGCCGCCGAGCGCCAGTCCCGCAATCAAGAATGCAATCGTACGCATCTGCATAACGCGCCTACTTCTCCACCCGCCCTGCGCCGCCCCAGCTCTCGACCATGATCAATCCCAATACCGAAACCGCCGATGTCATGCCAGACTTTACGGATCTCGACCGCAACGTCTGCGCCGAGTGTTGCAGGAATGCCGCAGTCGCATCGATCTCCGGGAATAACTGGCGACGGATCGCCCTGAATTCGGAGATGGATCGCGACCGGTTGCCTCACGCAGCCGCGGCCCAATATGCCCCCGACACATTAAGCAAGGGTTTACCACGATTGGCGCAGGTAGCCCGTCCATCGGGCACCGGAAATGTCACGGCAACGCACGATTTGTCGCCCATTTCCGCCGCACTCATCGCCTAGAACTTCATCATCGCTCACAAGGGAAGGAAACGAGGTTCCGTAATGAAAAAAGTCACCGGCAAAACGGCCAAGAAATCGGCAAAAATCCCGCAAAAGACCAAGGATACGAGCCATACGCGCAAGACCCCCGGCGAAGGCTCGGGGCTTGCTCACCGCTATCAGCAGATCGGCATTTCCGCGGTCGCCGCCGCCGCGCGCTACCAGGGTGTCGCCAAGAGTCCCGCTTACACCCCGGCGCTGAACGCGTGGTACGACCGCGGCGAAGACGCCGCAGCCTGAAACGGCGCGACCGGCGCCAAGTCGCGCTGCCATTTCGAGGTTGTTCGTCATCGGCGCGCGGTTCGCGGCGCGTGACCGCGCGCCGTCGAACAAGACTCGCCTGCGCCGGCTGACTACATTGCCGGCGTCATGGATGGATTATCTGCCGCCGAAATCGAAGCCGGCCGCCGGCTCTTCGCCGGCGAATGGCAATTTCTGTCGGCGGCGAGCACGGTGCAGTCGCTGCCGCCGCCGGCGGGACCTGAAATCGCTTTCGCCGGCCGTTCCAATGTCGGCAAATCATCGCTCATCAATGCGCTGACCGGCCGCCGCGCGCTGGCACGCATCTCCAATACGCCGGGCCGCACTCAGGAACTGATCTTCTTTGCCGGCCCGCACCGGCTCGTCCTGGTCGATATGCCGGGCTACGGCTATGCCGCAACGGCCAAGACCAAAGCGGCTGCATGGACCAGGCTCATTGCCGATTATCTGCGCGGGCGCACCACGCTCGCGCGCGTTTATCTGTTAATCGATGCGCGCCATGGGCTCAAACCGGCCGATGACGCCATTCTCGACACGCTCAGCCAGGCCGCCGTCAGCCACGAGATCGTGCTGACAAAATCCGACCAGGTCGGCTCGGCCGCGCTGAGCGAGCGCATAGACACGGTGAAGGCGGCCATACGAAAAAGACCGGCGGCTTTTCCCGACCTGATCGCGACCTCATCGCATAGCGGCGCCGGTATCGAGCAATTGCGCGCCGCGATCGTGCGGCTCCTTGCCGAGCGCGTTCGCTGACGCAAGCATTGTCGTCAGCCCGTCACGCGGCTACATAGACTGCGCCCAAAGCCGGGAAGATCAAGCCGATGAACACGCGCGACCCCGTTAGCCCCGAGGTGCAGGCCCGCATCCTGTCGGAAGCCCTGCCCTATATGCAGCGCTACGACGAGGAAATCGTGGTCGTCAAATACGGCGGCCACGCCATGGGCTCGGAGGATCTCGCGCGCGAATTCGCCCGCGATATCGTGCTGCTGGAGCAGACCGCGATCAATCCGGTGGTCGTGCATGGCGGTGGCCCGCAAATCGAGGCCATGCTCAAGAAAGTCGGCGTGCAATCGCAATTTGCGGCGGGGCTGCGCATCACCGACGCCAAGACGCTGGAAATCGTCGAGATGGTGCTCGCCGGTTCGATCAACAAGCAAATGGTCGGCTACATCAACGAAGCCGGCGGCAAGGGCATCGGCCTATGCGGCAAGGACGGCAACATGGTGGTCGCGCGCAAGCTGACGCGCACCGTGATCGATCCGGATTCCGCGCTTGAGAAGGTGGTCGATCTCGGCTTCGTCGGCGAGCCGGACAAGGTCGACACCACCGTGCTCACGGAAATTCTCGGCCGCAAGCTGATCCCCGTGCTGGCGCCGGTCGCCGGTGCGGCGAACGGCGGCACGTTCAATGTCAATGCCGATACCTTTGCCGGCGCCATCGCCGGCGCGCTCAAGGCCAAGCGCCTGCTGCTTTTGACCGATGTGCCGGGTGTGCTCGACAAATCGAACAGCCTGATCAAGGAACTGTCGGTTGACGACGCGCGCCGCCTGATCGCCGACGGCACCATTTCCGGCGGCATGATCCCCAAAGTCGAGACCTGCATCGACGCGCTCGACCGCGGCGTCGAGGGTGTGGTGATACTGGACGGCAAGGTGCCGCACGCCGTGCTGCTCGAATTGTTCACCGAGCTCGGCGCCGGCACTCTCATTCATCGGTGACATTTGGCTGAACTCCGCGATCAGGCGCACCGGCTCGTTCCGGGCATTGCCGCCGGGACTGCGCTTGGCTTTGCCGACGTCCTTGCCAAATTCGTTCTCGCTGCCGGCTGCGACGTGCTCACCATGCTGTCGCTGCGGAGCCTCGTCGGTCTCGCCTTCATGGCGGCATGGCTGCGCCTCGGTACGAAGGCAAAGGCCGACGCCCGCGTGCGATCGATTTCGCTCCTCATCGGCGTCATTTTTGCCGGCCTGATCTTTTGCCTGTTCAAGGCCATCGCCATCATCGACGTGCCGACGGCGGTGCTGACCTATTTCACCTATCCGCTGTTGACCGCGATTACCGCTTCGCTTGCCGGCCTGGACCGGCTGCGCTGGCAGGGCGTGTTGTGCGCGGTCGTCGCCTTCTTCGGTCTGGCGGTGATGATCGGCGCGCACCCCGCGGGCCTCGCGTTGATCAGCATCGTCTATGCGCTTGGCGCGGCCTTCTGCCGTACCGCCATGCTGCTGGTCACGCGCGCCTATCTGGTCGGCGCCGATGCTAGGATCGTGACCTGGTATTCGCTGATATCGTCGATGGCGCTGTTCATCGCCGCGTCGACCGTGATGCAAGCCTGGAACGCACCGCAAACCAGCCTGGGCTGGTGGGCGCTGGTCGGCATGAGCGTCACGAGCACCGCCGCCATTTTATTCGTTGTCGTTTCCACGATGCGGATCGGGCCGTTTCGCACCGCGCTGATCATGAATCTCGAACCGCTCACCGCGATGGTGTTGAGCGCGCTTCTGCTCGGCCAGGTCATCACAGCGGTGCAGGGACTCGGCACCGCCGTCATGCTGGCGGCGCTGGTCGCGTTTCAGCTCACGCGCTAAAGCGCATGCCCTTTAGGCCGCGATGGCTTGCGGCAAGATCGGCGAGTCGGCGTCGATCCGCTTGCCCGCGCGCAGACAGAACGCTGGCCGCAACAGCCGTTCGGCGACGACCTTGGTATTTTCGTTATCGCGCAGAATGAACCGGCCGCGATCGTCCGACAGCACCGACACGTCGGCTGCGAAACCCGGCGTCAGCGCGCCGAGACGATCGCCGAGCCCGAGCATCTGCGCCGGATGCGTGGTCACCATCGGTACCACGTCCTCGAGCGGGATACCGAGCGCCATCATCGAGCTCATCGCTTGCGTCAGGCTAAAGCGCGCCTGACCGCGGAACGGATGGTTCTCGTCGTCGTAGTGCTGCGCCGGCGTGCCCGCGGGCGCGGGAACCTCGGTGTTATAGCCGTGCATGTCGGCGCCGAGCGTATGCGGCACGACGCCGGCCGCGAGCGCCTTGCGCGCGATCCGGTAGGAGAAATGGCTGCCGTGGCCGACGTCGACCTTGAGCCCGCGGTCGAGCGCGGCGCGAATGACCTGGTGAACCTCGCCCTGCTTGTTGACGAAGCCGCCGGGATGTCGCGTGAACGGATGGGCGAGAATGTCGCCCGGACGCAACCGCGGAATAACCCGCTCCATGATCGTGTCGACGTCCTCGCCGTTGGCGCCGCTCTCCGGCAGGCCCCACAAAGTTCCGAAATGCACGTAAAGCGGCAGATCGGCGCGGCGGCCGATCTCCGCCGACATTTCCAGAACTTTTATGCCCCAGCGCGCGAAGCCGCCGATCTCGGCGTGGCCTTTGATGCCGCGCGCGATGTCCTTGTTGGCGTTAGCAGACGTCACCGTCGCGTCGATGTCGACGCCGGCCGGGCTGTAAAGATTGGGGTAGTAATGGCCCTCGAGACCACCGACCAGATAAGCCGACAGGAATGCGTAGACCTGTGTCTGCGCCTGCTCGACGATGAAGCGTCGGAAGCCCGGCAGTGTCATGCAGGACGGACCGCCCTGGTCGATCACGGTGGTGACGCCGGAGCGCACACCGACCATGTCCGGGTTCAAGCCGAAACGGCCGGTGACGCCTTCGTAGACGTGAGCATGGGTGTCGATCAGGCCCGGCAGCACCAGCTTGCCGGAAACATCGATGACCTCGGCCGCACTCGAAGGCAGGATGTTTTCTTCGATCGCCGCGATGCGACCGTCGCGGACCGCAACGTCCCGGACACCGTCGATGCCGGAGGCTGGGCAAATCACACGCCCGCCGCGGAGCAGAAGGTCATACTTCCGGTTATCAGCCATCGCATCGCCTCATCGGTCGCCATTGCGAGTTCCACGGAGAAAGCGGAGCGCCGCGATTCAAAGCATAATGCGATGCCGCAGCCCGGCAAGGGCAAAAAACCATTCAGTTGCACGACGTTATTGCTCTGGCGAAGCGCAAGACGGAGGTCGCGTTTGAATGGTGGCGATGAAAAGAGTGACAGTTTCTCGCCGTGCCTCGAAACCGGGCAATGGCGGCGTCAGTCAAATCCTGTTGATCCGAATCGTCCGTCCATGACACAAACTCGGCTAACTTTGCGCCGAATCTCCGCCGGATCATTCACACAACATATCCGTCATAAAACGGTGAGGATGGAACCATGCGCGGGTTCCACAACAATTCCTTCGACCCACAGACGCTGGTCGTTTTAGAGGCCGCGTTCGACGAAGCGTGGCTTACGCTGAAAGCGATCGGCAACAGCACCGTGAAGCCGGACGAGTTGGCGCGCTGCGTGCTGCGGCTCGCCATGGAAGGCGAGCGCGATCCGGTGCAGCTTCACGATGGCGCGCTCAAGGGCCTTATCCCGGCGACCTCGTGGCGCGAGGCGGGCTGAAGCGGATTTGCAGTTCAGGAATGTGTTGCAAACAATGCAAAGCCGGCGACGAACGCGCCGGCCAGCGTGCCGATGAGCAATGCCCATACGAAGAGAATAGATTTGCGTATAGTGTGCCCGCATCGATTGTCCTTGGCGCGATGATTGCTAAAAGTGATTCGCCGATCCTGCAAGCCTCTTCGCCAGCAACTGTGGCAATACCGAGTCGTTTTCGACAACAAGAATTGGCAACGATGCAATCTTCCGTCCGTGATTTCGGCAAACCCGGTTTCAAGCACGTCGAAACCTGGGTGTTCGATCTCGACAACACGCTCTATCCGCATCATCTCAATCTTTGGCAGCAGGTCGACGAACGCATCCGCGACTACATCGTCGGTTTCCTTAAAGTCACGCGCGACGAGGCGTTCCGGATGCAGAAGGATTATTACCGCCGCTACGGCACGACGTTGCGCGGATTGATGGAAGAGCACGGCCTGCAACCGGATCAGTTTCTCGAAATCGTGCATCAGATCGATCGCTCGCCGGTCAAGCCCAACCCCGCGCTCGGCGCGGCGGTCGCCGAACTGCCCGGCCGTAAATTCGTGCTCACCAACGGCACGCGCGATCACGCCGAAGACGTGATGCGGCGCCTCGAAATCGAACAGCATTTTGACGACGTGTTCGATATCAAGGCGGCCGACCTCGAACCGAAACCCCGGCCTCTAGTCTATGAGCGCTTTGTCGCGCGGCACGGCGTCGATCCGGCGCGGGCGGCGATTTTCGAAGATCTCGCCCGCAACCTTGAAGTGCCGCACGTACTCGGCATGACGACCGTGCTCGTGGTGCCCGAAGGCGCCCGCGTCGTGCTGCGCGAGGAATGGGAACTCGCTGGCCGCGATTCCGCCCATGTCGATCACGTCACCGACGATCTTGCCAGATTTTTGCGCGGCGTCGTTCAGAGATAACCGGCAAGTACGCCGATATGCCAGGTGACGGGAACAAGTGCCGCCGTGATCGGCCCGGAATCCCCGCGATAGGCCCAGCGCAATTGATTGTCGCCCCGCAGCACGCCCAGGCCGCCATAGACGATCGCGTAAGTCAGAATCCAGAACGCCAGTTTGTAAGAGCCCAGCCAGTAAAATACGCCGGCACACAGGGCTATACTCATCGTGATCATTGCCTGTCCCTTGGTCGCATCACCGCCAAGCGAGCCATGCAAGAACGGTTCCAATGCCGGCGCCGCAGGATCGGCGGCGCTTGACATCGTGCAGGCGCACCCCGACAAACCGCGCAGCGGGGACCCATTCCATGTCAGCCGGCACGGATGATCTGGCCAAAACCATCGACGCTGCGTTTGAGCGGCGCGACGAGATCGGGCCAAAGACCGCGGGCGCGGTGCGCGAGGCGGTCGAGCAGGCGCTCGATCTGCTCGATCGTGGTGCCGCGCGCGTCGCCGAACGGTCGGGAAACGGCGACTGGCGGGTCAATCAATGGCTTAAGAAAGCGGTGCTGCTGTCGTTTCGATTAAACGACATGAGCATAATCGCAGGCGCCCCCGGCCACGCGGTGTGGTGGGACAAGGTGCCGTCGAAATTCGACCATTGGGACGAAAGCCGCTTTCGCGCCGCGGGTTTCCGCGCGGTGCCGGGCTGCGTGGTGCGCCGCTCGGCCTATATCGCGCCGGGCGTGGTGCTGATGCCGTCATTCGTCAATCTCGGCGCCTATGTCGATTCCGGCACCATGGTCGACACCTGGGCCACGGTCGGCTCCTGCGCGCAGATCGGCAAGCATTGTCATATTTCCGGCGGCGCCGGCATCGGCGGCGTGCTTGAGCCGTTGCAAGCGGGCCCGGTGATCATCGAGGACAATTGCTTTATCGGCGCGCGCTCGGAAGTTGCTGAAGGCGTCATCGTGCGCGAGGGCTCGGTGTTGTCGATGGGCGTCTTCATCGGCGCCTCAACCAAGATCGTCGACCGCGACAGCGGCAAGGTGCTGCAAGGCGAGGTGCCGCCCTATTCGGTCGTGGTGCCCGGCACAATGCCGGGGACGCCGAACAAGACCGGCGGATTGACGCCCAGTCTTTATTGCGCCGTCATCGTCAAGCGCGTCGACGAAAAGACCCGCGCCAAGACCAGCATCAACGAATTGCTTCGGGATTAGAGCCCAGTGAATACCGCGTGCAGCCAGGTCTTCAGCAGTAACGACCGTACCGAGTAAGTCGCGCCGATGGATTGGGCCTATCTCCTCACCAGTTTCGACGGCCGCATCAGCCGCAAGTCGTTCTGGATTGCGATGGCGGCGCTCACGGTCGCCGAGATTTTCGGTCACATCCTTGCCGAAGAGATTCAGGGCGACCGGCTCAGCGCCATCGTCGATCTGGCTTACACCTATCCCGAATTCGCGGTCGCCGTGAAACGCGCCCATGACCGCAACATGTCGCTTTGGCTGTTGATCGTGTTCTTCAGCGCCGGCGCGCTGCTCGATCTGCTCACCGTGCTGGAATTGACCGGCACCGACGATCAACCCAGCATGCTGTCGCTTTTAATCGCGCTGCCGTTCACGGTGTTGGGCTTGGCGCTGCTGGTCGAGCTCGGCTTCCGCAAAGGCACGCCGGGCCCGAACCAGTACGGCCCGGACCCGCTCGCCCCCGTCTCATTGCCACCGCATCGTTGATTTCAGGGATTGACCAGCGAACTTCGGTGCACGATCTTCTTGTCATGAGCCGTTCGATCACCATCGATGCCCATTGGGACGCCGAAGCGAGCGTTTGGATCGCCACGAGCAATGACGTGGCAGGTCTCGTCGTCGAGGCCGACACTTGGCCCGCCATGATCGAAGAGGTGAGGCTCGTATTGCCCGCTCTCTTGGAATTGTCGGGCAAAAGAGGCGACAATCTCTCCCTGACTTTCCGAGCCGAGGAGCATCTCGACGTCGCCGGCGCCTAATGGCCGACCTCTATCGAGATATCGTCCGCATCCTTCGGGCAAGCGGCTGCTATCTTGTTCGTACCGGCAAGGGCAGTCACGAAATCTGGTATAGCCCAGTGAGCAACCAGAACGTGACGGTGCCGCGCTCGGCCAAGTCACGTCACACCGCTAATGAAGTACTTAAGCAGGCAGGGCTTGCAAAAGCATTTTGATCATGACTGCCGATCCCATCGCCATCGCTCGCGATCTTGTCCGCTGCCGGTCGGTGACGCCCGAAGAAGGCGGCGCGCTGACGTTTTTGCAGGGCCTGTTGGCGCAGGCGGGATTTGACGTGCAACGCGCGGTGTTCGCCGAACCCGGCACTGCGCCGGTCGACAATCTTTACGCCCGCATCGGCGTCGCCAAGCCCAATCTCGTTTTCGCCGGCCATACCGACGTCGTGCCGGCGGGCAATGAGGCGTCGTGGTCGCATGCGCCTTTCGCCGGCGAAATCGCAAACGACAAGCTCTATGGCCGCGGCGCCGTCGACATGAAAGGCGGCATCGCCTGCTTCGTCGCCGCGGCGCTCGATTATCTCGGCGCTCACGGCGGCAGGCCGAAGGGCTCGATCTCGCTCCTGATCACCGGCGACGAGGAAAGCATCGCGGTCAACGGCACGGTCAAGCTGTTGCAATGGGCGGCCGCGCGCGGCGAAAAATTCGATCACTGCATTCTCGGCGAGCCGAGCAATGTCGATGTGGTCGGCGACACCATCAAGGCCGGCCGGCGCGGCTCGCTCAACGGCACGCTGATCGTCACCGGCCGCCAGGGCCATGTCGCTTATCCCGAGCGCGCCGACAATCCGATCCGCGGCCTCGTGCCGCTGATCGCCGCGCTGCAAGCGCCGCTCGACGAAGGCAGCGAGCATTTCTCGCCGTCGAACCTGGAATTCACTTCGATCGATGTCGGCAACCCGACCGTCAATCTCATTCCCGGCGAAGCCCGCGCGCGCTTTAATATCCGCTTCAACGACCGCCACAGCCAGGCCGCGCTCAAAGCGCTGATCGAAGAGCGCGTCAAAGCCGCCGCCGGCCGCGTGCATTATGCGATCGAGTGGCAGCCGTCGAACGCCGACGTCTTTGTCACAAAATTCGGACCGTTCACCGAGCTTGCGGTTGCCGCTATCGCTGAAGTAACCGACCGCAAACCGAAACTCTCGACCAGCGGCGGCACCTCGGATGCGCGCTTCATCAAGGATTATTGCCCGGTGCTGGAATTCGGCCTGGTCGGCCAGACCATGCATCAGGTTGACGAATGCGCGCCGGTGGCCGATCTCGTCACGCTGACCGCGATCTACCGGCGCATCATCGAGAAGTATTTCGGCTAAGCTCTCTCGATGCGCTACTGCGCGCTGCAATAACCAGCTCGGCCGCCGCAATCCCGGTGTGCCAACCGCCATGCGCCGTCGAAAAATCGTTGCGCGAGCAGGCTTCGCCGGCGAAAAACAGCCGGTCGTCGACTGGCGCCGCAAGTGTTTGCCGGCAATCCGCGTATCCCGGCAACGCGAACGAATACGCGCCCAGCGAAAACGGATCCTGACCCCAGCGATGCACGCGGATCGGCTTGACGCGCCGGGCAAAATCGCTGCCGAACACGCCCACGAGTTCAGACACCGCAAAATCGAAGAATGCCCCTTCCCCATTGGCTTCGAGATCGGCGGCCAATGTGCCGCCGAAATAAGCTTCGATCATCGGCCGGCCAAGCGGCCTGAAATGGTAACCGGCCGTGGCTACGCGATCGGTATGTCCAAACACCCGGATGCCCTTATCAAACTCTTCGGCGCGGTCGAGCGACATGAACAGCTTGTTGTCGACCCCTAACGGCAGACCGCGCGCAGCCTCGACTTTCGCCGGGAGCGCAGGCGTGAACGCGATCCGCTCCGCCGCGAGAAGCGCGCTGGGTATTGTCACGATAACCTGATCGGCCGCGATCGCGCCCTTGGCCGTTTCAATGCGCAGGCGTTTGCCGCGATGATCGATGCCGTGGACCGGGCAGTCGAGCATGGCCGGCACATTCGCGCCATGGCGGCTGATGATCGTGCCGTAACCTTCGACGACGCGCCAATTGATATCGGTGGAGTCATACCGCTCCAGGTCTTTCAACGAGACCCGGTCGAGTTCCGCGCCGCTGATGTAAGTGCTCATCGCATTGATCAGTGGATTCCAGCGACAGCCAGGATCGAGCAAAGTCGAAGCTGCGGCGTCGATTTCGCTCGGCGCAGCATCCTCCAAACGCGCATAGAATTCGGCGAAGGCTTTGCGATAATCGGCGTATTCAGCGTGGGGAAAGCTCAGTTCGAGCGGCGGGCGCATCCATGCCGGTGGGCTTTTATCGATCGTGGCGCCCTGTTCTTCCGCGACGCGCACCCACGGATTGCGATCGGCGGAGTGCAGCCAGCCGCAGCCGAGATCGAGCGCGAAACCCGACGCATCGGTCCAAGTCCAGGCTCGGCCGCCGAGCCGCGGCCGCGCTTCGACTAGCAGGCAGCGAATCGAAACGTCACAAAGCCGCCGCGCGGCTGCGACACCGGCAGCACCGCCACCGACAACGACGACCTCGAAATCACTGCCCGGCATCGCGCCAATACTCTTTCCGCAATGACTAGCTAATACTCCACCCGCACCAGATAAAGCCCGTGCGGCGGCGCGACCTGGCCGCAGGCGGCGCGGTCGCGGACGGCAAGCGCGGTGGCGAGATCGTCGGCGCTCCATTTGCCCTCGCCGACATGAACCAGCGAGCCCACCATCGAGCGCACCTGATGCTGCAGGAACGAGCGGGCCGACGCGGTGACGCGCACGTCGTCGCCGTCGCGTGCGACATCAAGGCGGTCGAGCGTTTTTATCGGCGATTTCGCCTGGCACTCGGTGGAGCGAAACGTGGTGAAGTCATGCTTGCCAACGAGTTTTTGCGCGGCGGCGTGCATTGCTTCGCTGTCGAGCGGCCGCGGTACGCGCCAGGCGCGGTTCTGATCGAGCGTCAGGTCGGCGCGCCGGTTGACGACGCGATAGAGGTAGTGGCGCTTGACCGCCGAAAAGCGCGCGTCGAAATCGGGCGCGGCAAGCTCCGCCGCGAGCACCGCGACCGGCTGCGGCCGCAAATGAAAATTGATCGCGTCGCGGACGTTATTGACGTCCCACTCCCTGGCGAGATCGACATGGGCGACCTGACCGAGCGCATGCACGCCGGTATCGGTGCGCCCGGCGCCGGCGACGGTGACGCGCTCGCCGGCAAACGTCGCGATCGCGTCGGTGAGCACGCCCTGCACCGAGATGCCGTTGTCCTGCGCCTGCCAGCCGACAAACGGCGTGCCGTCGTATTCGATGGTGAGCTTGTAGCGCGGCATCAGCGCACGACGCTGGCGAGCGCGATGGGTGTGCCGCGCAAGAATTCGTCCGCCGGCATCGGCTTGCCGCCACCGCGTTGCAGTTCAACGATCCGCACCGCGCCCTCGCCGCAGGCAATAGTCAGCCGGTCGTCGAGTACGCAGCCCGGCGCGCCTGCGCCGGATCCCTTGGTCGTGCGCAGAACTTTAATGCGGCCCGTGCCGGGAAGCTCGAACCAGGCGCCGGGAAACGGCGACAGCCCGCGGCAATGATTGTGCACCGCTTGCCACGGCTTGCTCCAATCGATGCGGGTTTCGTTTTTGTCGATCTTGTTGGCGTAAGTGACGCCGGTACCGGCTTGCGGCGTCAATTGCAACTGACCCTTTTCCAGCGCCCCGAGCGCGCGCAGCATGAGATCGGCGCCAGGCCGGGCGAGCTTGTCGTGAAGCTCGCCGGTGGTCGCGTCGGGACCGATCGACACGCGTTCCGCCATGGCGATCGGGCCAGTGTCGAGACCTTGCTCCATCTTCATCACCATCACGCCGGTTTCCCTGTCGCCGGCCATGACAGCGCGATGAATCGGCGCCGCGCCGCGCCAGCGCGGCAACAACGAGGCATGCAGGTTGAAAGAGCCGAGCGGAAACGCATCCAGGATCGGCTGCGGCAGGATCAGGCCGTAAGCGACCACGACCGCGGCATCCGCGCCATGCGCGCGCATCGCCGCCGCGGCATTGGGTTCCTTGAGAGTCTTCGGCGTAACGATCGGCAATCCGAACCGCTCGGCTTCGCGCGCAACCAGGCTCGGCGTCAATTCCAGACCACGCCGCCCGGCCGGCTGCGGTGCGCGCGTATAGACGGCAACGACGTCATGGCCGCCGCCGACAATCTCGACGAGCGTGGGCACGGCGAAATCCGGCGTGCCCATGAAGACGAGGCGGAGCGCCAATCACGCCTCCACCGTCTTCTCTGACTTTTTCTCCGACTTGGCCGCCTTGGCGAATTTCTTGATGACGAGGCTGCGTTTGAGCCGCGACAAATGGTCGATGAAGAGAACGCCGTTGATGTGGTCGATCTCGTGCTGCAGGCAGGTCGCCAGCAGGCCCTTGGCCTCGATTTCGTGGCTCTTGCCGTCGAGATCGAGATATTTGACCTTCACCGCCGCCGGCCGCTCGACCTCCTCGTAATAATCCGGGATCGACAGGCAGCCTTCCTCGTATTTTGCCGTCTCCTGCGATTTCCAGGTGACCTCGGCGTTGATGAACACCCGCGGCTTGTGGTCGCCTTCTTTCTTCGACAGATCCATGGCGATGACGCGCTTGGCAACGCCGATCTGGATCGCCGCGAGCCCGATGCCGGGCGCCTTGTACATGGTCTCGAACAGGTCATCGACCAGCGCGCGAATCTCGGCATCGACCCGCTTGACCGGCTCGGAGACCAGCCGCAGCCGTTTGTCGGGGAGCTTTATGATCTCGCGCACAGCCATGGTTTTGCGATGTAAGGCGTGAACAAAGCGGGGTCAATGCGCGTGTTCCATTGCGCCTTTTGCCGTGAGCTTGTATGACCGTTCGCTCTTCGTTCCGGGCACCGAATTGTAGAGGGGACGCATGACCGACAACCTGCCGATCCTGGCGGTCCTTGTCATCGCCTGCGCCGCGCTGGCGGTGATCGGCGTCTTGCTGTGGCGGGCGCGCAATGCCGGCGCCCCGCAGGCGGCGATCATGGCCGAACTAGCACAGCGTCAGAGCGAGGCCGCGGCGCGGATCGAAGCCGTGATCCGAATGCTGGCCGACCGCCAATCGCAGCTTCAGCACGCGGTCAACGAGCGGCTCGATACCGTCTCGCACCGGCTCGGCGAATCGCTGCAAAAGACCACGGCAAACACCACCGAGAACCTGCAAAAGCTCGGCGAGCGGCTCGCCGTCATCGACACCGCGCAGAAGAACATCACCGCGCTGGCGACCCAGGTCACCTCGCTGCAAAGCGTGCTCGCCAACAAGCAATCGCGCGGCGCGTTCGGCCAGTGGCGCATGGAATCGATCGTTCAAGATTGCCTCCCCAAGGGCGCGTATGCGTTCCAGCATACTTTGTCGAACCGCACTCGCCCCGACTGCTGCGTTTTCATGCCGGACAAGCGCGTGCTGGTCATTGACGCCAAATTCCCGCTCGAAAGCGTCACCGCTTATCGCGACGCCAGGTCCGATGACGAACGCCGAGCTGCCGGCCAGCGGCTGCGAACCGATGTCGGCAAACACATTGCTGACATTGCCGAAAAATATCTTATCCCCGGCGAGACCCAGGAATTCGCGCTGATGTTCGTGCCCTCGGAGGCGATCTACGCCGAAGTTCACGACGGCTTTGATGATCTGGTGCAGCGGGCGTATCGCGAACACGTGGTCCTGATGTCACCGTCACTTCTCATGCTGGCAATCGCGCTGGTGCAGCAAAGCCAGAAAGACGCGCGCATGCGCGAAGCCGCCGACCAGATACGCGACGAAGTCATGCGCCTGGTCAAGGACGTGAGTCTGCTCGGCGATCGCGTCCGCAAGCTGCAAGTCCATTTCAATCAGTCCAACGAGGATATCCGGCAGGCGGTCATCTCGGTTGAGAAGATCGAAAGCCGTGGCGAGCGAATCCAGCGAGTGGACGTTGGTATCCTGACACCGGCCGAGTCGAACGTTATTCCGGCACCGGTGCGCAAGCTCGAAGCAGGCGAGTAGCGGCGCATGGCCGCGACGCCAGACGCAGGCGGCAGCGTGGTAGTCCCGCGGCCGTCATTTGCCGACACGCTTGCCGTCTATCTCAAGCGGCGCGTGCTTATCGTCATGTTTCTCGGCTTCTCGTCAGGCCTGCCGCTGGCGCTGTCGGGTTCGACGCTCTTGGTCTGGATGACCGAAGCCGGCGTCAATCTGGGCACCATCGGCCTGTTTGCGCTGGTCGGCACGCCCTACACGATAAAGTTCCTGTGGGCGCCGCTGATCGACGCGCTCGACGTGCCGGTGCTGTCGCGGCGTTTTGGCCGCCGCCGCGGCTGGCTGCTGCTGTCGCAATTGCTGCTGATCGCGGCGATCGTGTTTCTGGGCTCGTGTGACCCGTCCACCTCCGCGCTCGTCGTCGCCATTGGCGCGCTCCTGGTCGCCACCGCTTCGGCGACGCAAGACATCATCGTCGATGCGTTCCGGGTGGAAAGCCTGAATGAAAGCGAGCAAGCGGCCGGCATGGCGTCTTATGTCGCGGCCTACCGCATCGGCATGCTGGCCTCGACCGCGGGCGCGCTGTTCCTGGTCAGCGGCTTTCAATCCATTTTCGGTTTCGACCGCCATGCCGCCTGGAGCGCAGGCTACACCGTCATGGCGGCGCTGGTCTTGATCGGCATCGCGACGACGCTGTTCGCCGCCGAGCCGGAAAAATCCGCGGCCGCCGAAGCGGCGCATGCGCGCGAGAGTACGATGCGCCGCGTCATCGAAGCGGCAGGCGGCGCATTCTCCGAATTCCTGACGCGCGACCTGGCCCTGGTCGTGCTCGTTTTCGTCGTGCTGTTCAAATTCACCGACGCGCTGTCCGGCGCAATGACGGCGCCGTTCGTGATCGATCTCGGCTTCTCGCGCAACGAATATGCCGCCATCATCAAAGGCGTCGGGCTTGCCGCCACGCTGATCGGTGGCTTTGCCGGCGGTTTTGTCGCCCGCGCTTATTCGCTGCCGGCAAGCTTGTGGATCGGCGGCATCCTCCAAGCCGTTTCCAATCTTGCTTTCTGCTGGCAGGCGGTATTGGGGCACAACGCGGCGTGGCTCACCTTCGCCATCACCGTCGAGAATTTCACTAGCGCCATCGGCACGGTGATCTTCGTCGCCTATCTCTCGGCGCTGTGCCGCAATCCGCTGCATACGGCGACGCAGTATGCGCTCCTCACCGCGCTCGCGGCGTTCGGACGCACGTACCTCTCGTCGGGCGCCGGTTTTATCGCCGCCGCGGCCGGCTGGGCGTGGTTTTACGCCATCGCCAGCGCAGCCGGCCTGCCGGCGCTGGTTTTGCTGGCCTGGCTGCAGCGACGCGGGCATTTCGACGGTCTGGCGCCGGCCAAAAATGACGGCGGCACGACCGCGTAATTGTGGCGTAACCGCTTAAAGCGGACCCCCGCAAAAAAGTCTTTTTGTAAGGATCAGATCGCTATAATCGCCGACATACAGTCGCCGTTAAGATGTGGCGTCCCTCGAACCTGGCGTTTCGCCGTCCGCTCTCCGCCCCATGGACACGATCCTGGTCAAGCTTTTTGCGACCGCGCTGGCATTGAGCGAGGTCACGACACAGCCGCAGGCGGTGAAGACACATTTCGATCCGGCGCAGGATCAGGCCGAAGTGGTGCAGATTCTGCGCAACGGCTGCGAGCACATGAAGCAGGCGTTCGACATCGAATCCATCAATGTCGACGACCTTATCGCCACCGCGCTCGACGATCCCAAAGCAGTCGGCGGCGACATCCAGGCCTTTCACGGCCTCAATTTTGCGGACCTCAATACCGCCTATCACCAGTTCTGCAAGAACGAAGCCATGACCAATCCGGTGGTCGACATCGGCCAGGTCATCGGCTTCTTCAACAATGCCGCGACCGACCTGCCCGACCAGACCGCGCTGAAGGGCAAGAAGCTGCCGAGCATGAGCACGGTGCTCGACGGCAGCGGCGGTAATTTCGCCGACGTGTTCCTGCCCGCCAACCGGCGCATCTGGGTGCCGCTTTCCGACGTTCCCGACGTCGTGCAGAAGGCATTCATCGCCGCCGAGGACCGGCGCTTCTATCAACATCACGGCGTCGACGAGCGCGGCATTATTCGCGCCTTCATCGGCAATCTCGCCGAACCGGGACGGCCGCAGGGCGGTTCAACCATTACGCAGCAGGTCGTGAAGAATCTTCTGGTCGGTGAGGACGTCACTTACGAGCGTAAGATCCGCGAAATGATCGTGGCGTCGCGGCTCGAAAGCACGCTGAGCAAGAACGAGATCCTCGAGCTCTATCTCAACTCCGCCTATCTCGGCCGCGGCTCCTGGGGCATCGACATGGCGGCGCGCTCTTATTTCGGCAAACCGGCGAAGGATCTGTCGCTGGCCGAGGGCGCGATGCTGGCGGGCATGCTCAAGGGACCGAACTATTACAATCCCGATCGTCATCCCGATCGCGCCAAGGACCGGCTGTCCTATGTGCTCGACCGCATGCAGGAGGATGGCGTCATCACCGCGGCGCAGAGGGATGACGCGGTTGCCTCGCCGCCGAAGCTCGTCGCCTTCACGCTGCCGCACCGCGACAGCGGCTTTCACTTCGTCGATTTTCTCGGCCGCGAGGCCAGGGCCGACGGCGTGCCGAGCCTGACCGCCAACTCCTATACGGTGCATTCGACCATCAATGCGCAATTGCAGCGCGACACCGAAGTGGCGCTGCAGGAAGGCCTGGCGCACTACGAAATGTCATCGGGGCGCATTCAGTTCCGCGGGCCGGAAGCTAACGTCGCCGACGCCGTGCAGAAAATCCAAAGCGGCAATCAGACCGGCACGCCGGCGGCCATGCCGGCTTGGCAGCAGGCGCTGCAAGCTGTCCGCCTGCCGCTCTACGACGTGCATTGGACGCCGGCCGTGGTGGTGCAGAAAGGCGACGGCAAAAAAGACGGCAGCGATGCGATCCGTGTCGGCCTGCCTGACGGGCGCATCGTGCCGCTGACGGCCTGGAACGGCGCGATCAGGCGCAGCCTCGCCCTTTACGACGTCGTCTATGTCAACGTCATCGAGCCCAGAGTCCCGGTCAGGGTGAACAACCCGCCGGGCAATCCCGGCAACAAGAACGATAAAAAGAGCGCGAGCAAACCCGGCGCAGCCCGGACGCCCGCGATCGCCGGTCCGGTCGGCCTTGCCGCCGGCGGTGCGCAGGCGCAACTGCGCGTGCGGCCGACGGTACAGGGCGCCGTGCTGGTGCTGGAAAACAAGACCGGCCGCATCCTCGCCATGGCCGGCGGCTTTTCTTATCCGCTGAGCCAACTCAACCGCGCCGCGCAGACGGAACGCCAGCCCGGCTCGGCGATCAAGCCGATCACCTATCTCACCGCCCTGCAGCGCGGCCTGCAACCGAACACGCTGGTGCTCAACGAGCCGATCACGCTGCCGCCGATCGGCAGCGGCGCCTACGGCCGCGATGCCATCGGCCGCGACTTCGACAGCAACCTGCGACCGGAAGATTTCTGGTCGCCGCGCAACGCCGATTATGACGAGGGCGGCGTATTCACGCTGCGGCGCGGGCTCGAAGATTCGATCAATGTCGTGACCGCGCATTTGCTCGACGGCGGCATCGACGCCAATCCCGAGCAGAGTCTCGACGCGGTTTGCGCCACCGCCGTGGCGGCGAAAATCTATGCGCAATGCGTGCGCTATTATCCGTTCGTGCTCGGCGCCCAGCCGGTGCGGATGATCGATCTGGCCGCGTTCTATGCCGCGGTCGCCAACGAAGGCGCGCTGCCGCAACCGCACGGCATCGACTCCATCGAACAAGACGGCAAGACCGTCTATCAATATCCGAATACGCCGCTGCCGCGGATCGGCGCCGCCGACCAGACCTCGTTCTATCAGCTCAAGACCATGTTGCAGGGCGTCGTCGCCCGCGGCACCGCGCGCGGCATCGGCGGGCTATCGACCTATGTCGCCGGCAAGACCGGCACCACCGAGGACGCCGTCGACGGCTGGTTCATCGGCTTCACCAACGACGTCACCGTGGCGGTCTGGGTCGGCTACGACAATGGCGACGGCAAGCGCCGCTCGCTCGGCTCCAACGAAACCGGCGCGCGGGTCTCGCTGCCGATCTTCCAGCCGATCATCGAGGCGATCTGGGCGGAACATATCGCGCCGAAAGCGCCGCTTGCCGGCCCCTCACGCGAGGCGGCGCGGCAACTCGCCGATATGCCGATCGATTATGTGTCCGGCGACCTGCTCAACAAGCCAACCCAATTCCAGGGTTTCGGATTTGGCCAGCCGCAAAGCCAGAGCCAGCCCTTCATGGAGCATTTCCGCCGCGGCCCCGACGGCCAGGTTGCCGACACACAATATCAGCTGGTTTCCCGCGACGATCCCTATGCCAGCCAAGGCGAACCGGGCAGCTCCTGGAGCGGCGGCAGCGGCAACGGCCAGTGGATCGGGCGAAATTATTATCCCGCTCAAAGCTGGCAATCGCAATCTCCGCTGTCGCGGGGCATATTTGGCCTGTTCCAGCCTTGGAACTGGGGCCGCACGAACTGAAAGCAGGCAATTGAAAAATATTCGCACCCGGCCGCACGCATTCGTGCTTTCCGGCCTGCTGATCGGCTGTTTCGGCTTTCTCTCCGCCGCCTATGCGCTCGATTTCAGCATCGACAATGTGGATGCGGCGCGCAGCGCCAATCCGGCGGAGCTTAAAGCCGGCACGATTGCGTTTAGCGATCATACCAGCGCCGACGGCATCGACGCCGAGACCGCGCTCACCCCCTTCGACCAGTGGGCGGACAAGGATCCGGTCGAGAAAAAATTCCTGGCGCTCTATCCGAATTATACCGAGCCGACGATCGGCAAGACCATCAACGGCGCGACCGCGCAGGTGGTCGAGAAGCTTTACATGTACGTGGCGCAAGCCCGCTTCATCGTCGACCGGGCGGCCGCGAGCATCGATCTAACGCATTACGCGACGCTGCCATTTCTGCAAAAGATCGATCCGGCGATCACCCACAGCGTGATTACGGCGGCCGACCCGACGCCGTTCAAGCCCGAGGCGATTGCCGGCAACGATAATCCGGACCGCAAATGGTGCACCGGGCGGACGACGTCGATCTGCATCCAGTCGATCTACAAGCTCCAGGGCAAAATCCCCATGGGCATCATGCTGGTCAACAAATTACGCGACAGCGCCAAGAAGGTCGCCGACGAGATCGACTTCCAGAGCGAATTGTCTGTGCTGTCGGGCGCGGATCTCGATCAGGCCGGATTGCAGCAATTGACCGGCCTCGACACCCCGATCTCGGGCGTGCTTGAGCAGGATATTTTCTACGTCAACCAGATCATGAAATTCGGCAAGCTCTATGCCGTATTCCAGGCCGACCCGGCCGACGCAGGCAAGACGGTGGTCACCGCTTTCATGGCGCTCGCTATCAAAAGCAGCGTGCTCGACGAAAAGCGGGGCTTCGAGAAGATGCCGGTGCTGCGGAATCTCGTGCCGGCACAGGTTCTGATGGGCCAGTCGTCGTTTAATTCCGGCGATTCAATCAGCGCCGGCCTGCCGAAATACGCCCGCAACGAGATCGCGACCATCGCCGGTATTCTGGAACAGGATAAACGGTAGCATGTCGGGTAGCTGGGAGTTCTGGATCGATCGCGGCGGCACCTTTACCGACGTGATCGGCAGGCGGCCGGATGGCGCGCTCATCACCCACAAGTTGCTTTCGGAGAATCCCGAAGCCTATCGGGACGCTGCGGTGCACGGCATCCGCCACCTGCTCGGGCTTCCGCGCGGCGAGCCGATCCCGAGCGAGCGCATCGCCGCGGTGAAGATGGGCACCACGGTTGCGACCAATGCGCTTCTGGAACGCAAAGGCGACCGCACGCTCCTTCTCATCACCAAGGGTTTTCGCGACGCGCTGCGCATCGGCTATCAGGCGCGGCCGAAAATCTTTGCCAAACAGATCATCAAGCCGGACATGCTGTATGAGCGCGTCGCCGAAGTCGACGAACGCGTGCGCGCCGATGGCACCGTGGAGCGCGCCGTCGATCTCGCGGGCGTACGCGCGGAACTGCAGCGCGCCAAAGCCGACGGCATCGAGGCCGTCGCCATCGTGCTGATGCACGCCTACCGCTATAATAGTCATGAGCAGGCCATCGTGGCAGTCGCGCGCGAGCTTGGCTTTACGCAAATATCCGCCAGTCACGAAGTGTCGCCGCTCATAAAACTTGTTGGCCGCGGCGACACCACCGTCGTCGACAGTTATCTGTCGCCGATCCTGCGCCGTTACGTGGCGCGGGTGGCGGGAGATTTGAACGCGGAAGAAGGCGAGCCGAGTAAACGGACGCGCTTGATGTTCATGATGTCGTCGGGCGGGCTGACGGCGGCAGAATTGTTCCGCGGCAAGGATGCGATTCTCTCGGGCCCGGCGGGCGGCGTGGTCGGCATGGCCGAGACCGGCCGGGCGGCGGGCTTTACCCGGCTCATCGGTTTCGACATGGGCGGCACCTCGACCGACGTGTCGCATTTCGCCGGCGAATACGAGCGTGCCTTCGAAACCGAGGTCGCCGGCGTGCGGATGCGGGCGCCGATGATGCTCATTCACACCGTGGCGGCGGGCGGCGGCTCGATCCTGCACTTCGACGGCGCGCGGTTTCGCGTCGGGCCCGATTCGGCAGGCGCCAATCCCGGACCGAAATGCTATCGCCGCGGCGGGCCGCTCGCCGTCACCGACGCCAATGTCATGGCCGGCAAGCTGATCGCAGATTTTTTTCCAAAGATATTCGGACCGCAGCAGAATCTGGCGCTCGATGCCGATGCGGTGCGCGCGGCCTTTGTGGAGTTGGCGAAAACCATCGGCACCGGACGTTCGCCCGAACAAGTCGCCGACGGCTTTATCAAGATCGCGGTCGAGAACATGGCGAACGCGATCAAGAAGATTTCGGTGCAGCGCGGCTATGACGTGACCCGCTACACGCTCAATTGCTTCGGCGGCGCCGGCGGCCAGCACGCTTGTCTCGTCGCCGATGCGCTCGGCATGGAGAGCGTCCTGATCCACCCGCTGTCCTCGCTCCTGTCCGCCTACGGCATGGGGCTCGCCGACATTCGCAGCGTGCGCCAACAGGCGATCGAGGAACCGTTCGGCGGCAAAGCGCGCGCCGCGCTCGAAACCGTGGCGCGGCGACTCGCCCGCGAAACCATTGCCGAGGTCGCCGGCCAGGGCGTCGCCAAAAACAAAATCGCGCTGCATGTGCGCGCGCATATCCGCTACGCCGGCACCGACACGCCGCTGATCGTCGGGGCGGGCACCTTGCGTCCGCCCGCGCGCGGTGAGGTGAAACTCGTCTCGCTGCAAAAAATGAAATCCGCCTTCGAGCGCGCGCATAAGGCGCAATTCGGCTTCATCGATCGCAAGAAGTCGCTCGTCGTCGAGGCCGTCTCGGTCGAGGCGGTCGGCGGCGGCGCGACATTTCGCGAACGGCCACACAAGACCAGTCGCACCAAGTTACCCGCGCCGGCGCGCCGTACGCGCTTCTTCTCCTCCGGCAAATGGCACAAGGCGCTGGTTCACACGCGCGGACAGCTCACGCCGGGGCACAAGATCAAAGGCCCGGCCATCATCATCGAGCCGCATCAGACCGTCGTCGTCGAGCACGGCTGGCAGGCCGAGCTAACGCCGAAGAACCATCTGGTGCTGCGGCGGGTGCAAAAACTCACTCGCACCCGAGCCATCGGCACCCGCGCCGACCCGGTGATGCTCGAAGTCTTCAACAATCTGTTCATGTCGCTCGCCGAGCAGATGGGCGTGGCGCTGCAAAACACAGCGTATTCGGTCAACATCAAGGAGCGGCTCGATTTCTCCTGCGCCATATTCGACGCCACCGGGACGCTCGTTGCCAATGCGCCGCATATTCCGGTGCATCTCGGCTCGATGGACCGCGCAGTCGAGACCATCGTGCGCGAGAACAAGGGCAAGGTGCGGCCCGGCGACGTCTATGTCATCAACGCGCCCTATAACGGCGGCACGCACCTGCCAGATATCACCGTGTGCACGCCGGTCTTCGACGGGCGGAAGATATTGTTCTGGGCCGCCTCGCGCGGCCATCATGCCGACGTCGGCGGCATTTCGCCGGGCTCGATGTCGCCCAACGCCACCTCCATCGAGCAGGAAGGGGTTTTGTTCGACAATTTCAAGCTCGTCGACCGCGGCCGTTTTCGCGAGAAAGAGCTTTATGCGCTGCTCACCGGCGGCAAATATCCGGCGCGCAATCCGCTGATGAACGTCAACGACATCAAGGCGCAGATTGCCGCCAACGAGATGGGGCTTCGCGAACTGCACAAGATGGTGCGCCAATTCACGCTGCCTGTGGTGCACGCCTATATGCGCCACGTCCAGGACAACGCGGCGGAAAGCGTGCGCCGCGTGCTCGACCGGCTGCACGACAGCTCCTTTGCCATCGAGACCGATCAGGGCAACACGATCAAGGTGCGCATCGCGGTCGACAAGAAAAAGCGCGAAGCCACCGTCGATTTCACCGGCACCAGTCCGCAGCAGCCGAGTAACTTCAACGCGCCGGAGCCGGTGGCCCGCGCGGCGACGCTCTATGTGTTCCGCGTCATGGTCGATGACGACATTCCGATGAATGCCGGCTGCCTGCGGCCGATCCACATCGTCATTCCAAAAAAATCGATGCTGTCGCCGGAATATCCCGCCGCGGTGGTCGCCGGCAATGTCGAGACCTCGCAGGAGGTGACCAATTGCCTGTTCGGTGCGCTCGGCGCCATGGCTGCGGCGCAGGGTACTATGAACAATCTCAATTTCGGCAATGAGCGTTACCAGTATTACGAGACGATCTGCTCCGGCTCGCCGGCCGGACCCGGCTTTGCCGGCACCGATGCCGTGCACACCCACATGACCAATACGCGGCTCACCGATCCGGAAATTCTGGAATTCCGCTATCCGGTTCTGCTCGAGGATTTTCACATCAGGAAGGATTCCGGCGGACGCGGCCAATGGAACGCCGGTGGCGGCATTCGCCGCACCATCCGCTTCCTGGAAAAAATGGAATGCACCCTCCTCACCGGACATCGCCGCGTGCCGCCGTTCGGGCTCGCCGGCGGCGGCGACGGTCAGGTCGGAGAGAACAGCGTGCGGCGCAAGGACGGCTCCATCGAAAAGCTTCAGGGCTGCGACGCTACCGTGATCGATGCCGGCGAGGCGATCATCCTCCAGACGCCGACCGCGGGCGGTTACGGCAAGCCGTCACAATAATCCGTCATCCTGAGGTGCACGCAGTAGCGCTTTCACCTCAGGGTGATGGAGCGTGTGCCGCTGGCTTGCGCGCTACCGAATATTTCATGTTCGCCTTGGTGCCCTCCCAGTAGAACGTGTAGTCGATGGCGACAGTGGCGCCGTCGGGCAATGGCAGCGCCGCGTTGCAGACCACTTGGTCCTTGGTGCTCGACACCGTCGTGAGCGGCTCATAGCGGCTCGGCTCGAGCTTGAGCGTCTTGAGCACGTCGGACAGCGTGTGCTTGGCGCGTTTGGAATCGCATGCCGGCAGCACGAAATGGTCCTGAAGACCCCGGTAGATCAGCACGCCGACAACGGCGACCGCAGGGATGCCGATCAGCCGGACCGCGAAACGATAGGGCCGGGGCTTTGCCTTCGTGCGTGCCGGTCCGGACCAGCGCCGGGCGCGGATCGGGGTCGTTGGCTTTGGCGCAGAATTGTCGGGCATCGCCGCGGGAATTTACACCGCCTTGACGATCTGTTCCGTCATTTTCTTGGCGTCGCCGAGCAGCATCATGGTGTTGTCGCGGTAGAACAACGGATTGTCGATGCCGGCATAGCCGGAAGCGAGCGACCGCTTGTTGAACATCACCGTGCCGGCCTTCCACACTTGCAGGACCGGCATGCCGTAGATCGGCGATTTCGGATCGTCTTCCGCGGCCGGATTGGTGACGTCGTTGGCGCCGATCACATAAGCGACGTCGGCCTGGGCGAATTCCGAGTTGATATTTTCCAGCTCGAAAACATCGTCATAGGGCACGTTGGCCTCGGCGAGCAGCACGTTCATATGGCCCGGCATGCGGCCGGCGACCGGATGGATGGCATATTTCACATCGACGCCTTCGTGTTTGAGTTTTTCTCCCATCTCGCGCAGCGCATGCTGCGCCTGCGCCACCGCCATGCCGTAACCCGGCACGATGATGACCTTGCCGGCGTTCTTGAGGATGAAGGCTGCGTCCTCGGCCGAGCCGACCTTGACCGGCCGGTCGCCGGCCGCCGCCGCGGGGCCCGCCACTTCGCCGCCGAAGCCGCCGAGAATGACCGAGATGAAGGAGCGGTTCATGCCCTTGCACATGATGTAGGACAGGATCGCGCCCGAGGAGCCGACCAGCGCGCCGGTGATGATCAGCGCGGTATTTTCCAGCGTGAAGCCGATGCCGGCCGCGGCCCAGCCGGAATAGGAGTTGAGCATCGAGATCACGACCGGCATGTCGGCGCCGCCGATCGGAACGATGATCAACACGCCGAGCAGGAACGACGCCGCCGCGATCAGCCAGAAAGCCATATGCGGCTGCGCCTCGAAGAACCAGACGATGAGCGCAACCAGCGCCACCGCGAGCGCGATATTAATGGCGTGCCGCGCCGGCAGGATGATCGGCTTGCCGCTCATGCGGCCGGACAGCTTTAGGAACGCGATCACCGAGCCGGTAAAGGTGACGGCGCCGATGGCGCAGCCGAGCGACATTTCGATGAGGCTCTGGCCGTGGATGGCACCTTCGCTGCCGATGCCAAAAGCTTCCGGCGCATAAAGCGCGCCGGCGGCGACCAGCACCGCCGCCATGCCGACCAGCGAGTGAAAGGCCGCCACCAGTTCCGGCATCGAGGTCATCGGCACGCGCTGCGCGATCACCGCGCCGGTGCCGCCGCCAAGCGCCATGCCGAGCACGACCAGGCCCCAGGCGGCAACATCCACCGGCGGATGCGCCGCGAGCGTGGTGGCGATCGCGATCGCCATGCCGATCATGCCGAGCAGATTGCCGCGGCGGCTGGTTTCCGGATTCGACAGGCCGCGCAGCGCCAGGATGAAAAGAGCGCCGGCGACCAGATAGCAAAATGCGGCGAGATCGGCGCTCATGTCACTTCTGCTTGCGCTGGAACATGCCAAGCATGCGCTTGGTCACCAGAAAGCCGCCGAAGATGTTGACCGACGCGAAAGTAAGCGCGACGAAGCCAAGCACGCGCGCCCAGATCGGGCCCGGATGGTCGGGAACGAGCGCGACACCGACCGCCAGCAATGCGCCGACGACGATCACCGAGGAGATCGCGTTGGTCACCGACATCAGCGGTGTGTGCAGCGCAGGCGTCACCGACCAGACGACAAAATAGCCGACAAAGACCGCGAGCACGAAAATCGACAGGCGGAACACGAAGGGATTGACGGCATCGCCGCCTGCCGCAGGTATCGCGGCGTTCAACTCGGCGAGGATCGAGAGTGTCACCATGGTCGCCCTCCGGCCTTGTTCTACGCCGCGCTTTTCGGCTTGAAATTCGGATGCACGATCGCGCCGTCGCGCGTCAGCGCGGTGGCTTTGACGATGTCGTCGTCCCAGTTGACGGCAAGCTGCTTGGTCTTTTTGTCGATCAGGATTTCCAGAAACGCGTAGAGGTTCTTGGCGTAGAGGCTCGAAGCGGTGGCGGCGAGCCGACCCGCCACATTGCGATAGCCGATGATCTTGACGCCGCCGACATCGGCAACCGCGTCGGCCTGCACGCCTTCGACATTGCCGCCGCGCTCGACGGCGAGATCGACCACGATCGATCCCGGCCGCATCGACGCCACCATATCTTTGGAGACAAGCCGTGGCGCCGGCCGGCCCGGAATGAGTGCCGTGGTGATGACGATGTCCTGCTTCTTGATGTGGTCGGCGACCAGCGCCGCCTGCTTGGCCTGATACTCTTTCGACATTTCCTTGGCATAGCCGCCCGCCGTCTCGGCGGCTTTGAACTCGTCGTCCTCCACCGCAATGAATTTGGCGCCGAGACTTTCGACCTGCTCCTTGGCTGCCGGCCGCACATCGGTTGCAGTGACGATGGCGCCGAGCCGGCGCGCGGTGGCGATCGCCTGCAGGCCGGCGACACCGGCGCCCATGACAAAAACCTTGGTGGCCGGCACCGTGCCGGCGGCCGTCATCATCATCGGCAGCGCCCGGCCGAATTCCGCCGCCGCGTCGACCACGGCGCGGTAGCCGGCGAGATTGGCCTGGCTCGACAGCACGTCCATGCCCTGAGCGCGGGTGATGCGGGGCAGCAATTCCATGGCGAAGGCAGTAATCCCGGCCTCCGCCATGGCGCGCAGCGCCGCATCCTGGCCGTAAGGGTCCATGATGGCGATGACGATGGCGCCGCGCTTGAGCCGCGACAGTTCGGCCGCTTCGGGCCGGCGCACCTGGAGCACGATATCGGCGCCGTTAAGAGCGTCGGCCGTCAGGCTGGCGCCGGCTGCGGCATAATCCGCATCGAGGATGCCGGACTTTACCCCTGCCCCCGGCTGCACCGCGACTTCGGCGCCAAGGCCGATGAGTTTCTTGACGGTTTCAGGGGTCGCGGCGACGCGCGGCTCACCCGCATCGGTCTCGGCGGCAACCGCAACCTTCATAGTTCCTCCGACGACGGCACGGCCGGCAATCAGGCCGATGTCGGTGTTCTGCGGTTTCAGATCAGGTCAGAAAGTAGGCCATCAGGATCAGGATCGTGGCGATGACTGCTATCATCACTTTCGTTACGGTGATGAAAGATTCGTAGGTCTGTTCGTGAGCGGGGTAATCGTTGCCCTCGGCGGTCGCATATTCGACCTCAGCGTGATCGGCCATTCCATCTCTCCACGCATTGTTGCCAAGCATTCCCGGTTGCAGCGGACTTAGCTTAATTGCGTTTGCAGAGCAACCGGGCGCACGCGGCGTATGCCTGCCACTTCTTCCCCTGACTTGTGCCCAAGACTTGTGCCGCTGTGACCGAATCCCTACTCTGCAGGTCACGGCATGTAGTCACGGACAGACAAAATCATGCTTAGGAAAGAACAGAACGAGCTTTTGACCCAGATCGGCCCCGGGACCGCGATGGGGCAGATGTTCCGCTCGTACTGGCTGCCGGCGCTGCTTGCCAAGGAACTGCCGGACAACGATTGCCCGCCGGTGCGGGTCAAACTCCTGTCCGAGCGCCTTGTCGCCTTCCGCGATTCGCAAGGGCGCTACGGCCTGATCGACGAGTTCTGTGCCCATCGCGGCGTCTCGCTGTGGTTCGGCCGCAACGAGGAGAGCGGGCTGCGCTGCCCCTATCATGGCTGGAAATACGACGTGACCGGCCAATGTGTCGAAGTTCCGTCGGAGCCTGTAGAAAGCGGCTTCTGCAAGAAGATCAAGCTCGCCTCCTATCCGCTGATCAAGCGCGGCGAAGTGTTGTGGACCTATATGGGGCCCGCCGACAAAAAGCCGCCGCTGCCGGAATGGGAATTCGCGCTGGCGCCGCCTGAGCAAACCTTCGTCTCAAAACGGCTGCAGGAATGCAATTGGCTGCAAGCCATGGAAGGCGGCATCGATTCGAGTCACGTCTCGTTCCTGCATCGCGGCGACTTGCATTCCGATCCGCTGTTCAAGGGCGCCAAGGGCAACGATTACAATCTCGCCGACATGGCCCCGCATTTCGAAGTCGTCGAGCAGCCGGGCGGGCTATTCATCGGCGCGCGGCGTAACGCCGAGAACGGCAATTATTATTGGCGCGTCACGCCATGGGTCATGCCGTGCTTCACCATGATCCCGCCGCGCGGCGATCACCCTATTCACGGTCATTTCTGGGGGCCGATCGACGACGAGAACTGCTGGGCCTGGTCGTATGATTTCCACCCGGTCCGCGCGCTGACCAAGGCCGAAGTCGACGCCATGAAGGACGGCGCCGGCGTGCATTGCAAATACGTGCCCGGCACCTATCGCCCGCTCGCCAACAAGGACAACGATTATCTGATCGATCGCGCGGCGCAAAAAGCCGGCAAGACGTTCAGCGGTGTCGCCGGCATCGCCATGCAGGATGCATCGTTGCAGGAAAGCATGGGCCCGATCTGCGACCGCACCAAGGAAAACCTGGTCTCGACCGACAACGGCATCATCATGGCGCGGCATCGCCTGATGCGCGCCGTCAAAGCACTCACCGAAAAGGGTATTGCGCCGCCCGGCATCGATCCGGAGCACCACAAGGTCCGCTCCTGCGCGCTGGTGCTGCCGCCGGACGTGGCTTTCAACGACGGCGCCAAAGAAGCGCTCAAAGCCAAACCCGGCATGGCGCAGACCACCGTGTAGCTCGGGCGTATGTCCATCGCGCGATTTGCGGGAAGCGTGGTGCTGCTGGCGGTCTTTCTCGCGAATTTAAGCGCGCTGAGCATTCTCCCGGCTTCCGCTGCTGACCCATCGTGCGTTAGCTCTGCCTCGGCCGTCCCATCTGCGGCCGTTCCGCGATCAAGTCCGACGGCGTTCAAAGACCCGGGGCAACTGATCGCGGCGCTGCAAAGCGGCGGATATGACGTACCGCGCATCGAACTCGCCGCACGGCTTGCTGTTGCCGGTTTCCAGACGACAGACGACTACAAGATAATGCGAGAGAACGCCGCACGCGAACTCAGCGGCCGCCCCGACAATTTTGGCGACGTCAGTGCGGATGAACTGCGCAAGGCCGACGAGGCGATCGCGCGGCAAATCCACATTGACGACGGAACCGCGCCGCGCCCGTCATTCTACGAGCTCGCCAAATGGCCCGGGCGTCCACAGATCGAAGGTCTCAATATCGTCTATCTCAATCCGCTCGGAGATCCGGCGCACGCCAATGGCTGGAAGACTATCATTGTCCACCAGACCGAAGGTCCGCCCGGCAGCGCGCGGCGCGAGGCGGCCGACCAATTTGCCAATCCGACCAAGCGCGGGGTGACGCTATGGGTGGAAACCGACGCCACGGTCTATTGGTCGACCGCCGAGAATGTCATCCCGACGCACACCGACGGCGCCGATCGCGACGACAACAAGTACATCGATAATGCGAAGACCTACCATGCGGTCGTCAAAACGAATTCGATCGGTGTGGAATTTATCGGCAATTATCCGGACGTCGCCAAACCGGTAACGCCGGCGCAGGTGCGAGCGTGGCTGTTGCTGGCGCCGTTCCTGCAGGAACGCTACGGGATTGCGCCGCAATATATCTACGCGCACAACTGGATAGATTTCAAAGATCAGCGTTACTGCGAAGGTTGTGAGCTTGCGGCTTTGGCGCGCAAGCTCGGCTACTGTCCGTCAAGAACATTATAGACCGTAGGGTGGGCAAAGGCGCACAGCGCCGTGCCCACGCGCCAGCACAGCGTGGGCTTCGCTTCGCTCAGCCCACCCTACGAATTCTCCGTCACCGCGTTTCTGCCCGCGATGAACCCCTGACAGATCGCCCGCGGCAGGCCGTGCATGGAAAAGCCGCCCGCCGATTCACCGCCGCAATAAAGACCGGGGATGACTTCGCCGCTCATGTCGATCACCTGACAGCGCGCATTGATACGCAGGCCGGCGCGGGTGTCGTGAATGACCGGCGTCGCCCAGCCAGCATAGAACGGCGGTCTTGCGATCTTGTAGAGCGGCTTTGGCTTGCCGAAGTCCGAATCCTTGCCGGTGTCGACGAATGAATTGTAACGCGCGACGGTAGCGGCGAAGTTTTTTGGCGGCATCGGCAGGCGCTGATATTTCATTTTGATCTTGGCGGCGAGCGCCTCGATGCTGTCGGCGATGAAAAAGAAACCTGCGCCGACATCGACATGCGGCGGCTGCGGGTTCCACTTCTCGCGCGCCACCGCGTCGGCATCGAAGATCGCCCAGATCGGGCCGCCGCCGTTATGCTCGTCGCCGATGCCGGCGAGCGCCGCATTGATGAAATTGCTCGGATTGTATTTTTGGTTCTTGGCGTTGAGATAAGAGTTCGGCTCGTACAAGTTGGTGCTCTGATAGGTGTTGTAGCCGAAGTGGCCAGCGGTCTCGTCGTAGAACCGGCTGCCCAGCATGTTGACCAGGACGACGTCCTGCCAGTCCGCCACCCTGAGCCCGATCGAGCGTGCCTTGTCGAACACCTCGCTGCCCGGATGCCAGCGCACGTTCACGTAGCCGTATTGGCAACCGATCGCGCCGGGCTTGGTGATGCCTGAGCCGAATTCGCCGGTATAGTTGAACAGGCCCCACAGCGACGCGCCGACCGCCATGGCGGCGATTTCACCGCTGGCGTCCTGATCGGACCACGGCATGCCGGCGAGCCCGCAATATTCCTCGGTGAGCCGAGGATCGAACATACGGCGGAAATTAACGTTTCCGGTCGAGCCGCCGGTGGCGATGATGACGCCTCTGCGGGCGCGGATGTTGCGCGTCGTACCATTGTTGTCGACGGCAACGCCGAGCGCGCGTCCGGAATTTGCCGCCTCGCGATAGATCGCCGTCATGCGGTGCGCGAGCAGAATATCGACGCCGGCGTCACGCGCCGCGGCTTCGAGCGGCCGGATCAGTCCGGCGCCGGCGCGGATTTCGTCATCGTCCGGAGCGGCCGGTCCACCGGTATGCACCATCGGCCAGTCTTCGACCGAAATCTGCATGGTGCGCAGCACCGAAACGCCGATCTCGTGGCCGACCTTATTCGGCGGCCGGTCGATGACCTTGACGCCGTGCGCCAGCAGGAATTCGAACGCCGGGACGCTGTTGTCGGCAAAGGCGCGGATGAGCTCGCGGTCGTTGTAACGGTACGGCGGAAAGCCGTTGCTCTCGACCACCGACCAGTCGGTCAGATCGCGGAAAAACAGATCGGGCGAATCCTCGATGCCGTATTTCTTCTGGTAGCTGGTGCCGCCGCCGAGCGGCAGATTGCCGCCGGAAGTAATGGCGTGACCGCCGATATGGCTTTCCGCCTCGACGACGACGACCGACGCGTCGGCTTCGCGCGCCACGATCGCGGCGGGCAGGCCCGCCGCCCCCGATCCGATCACGACCACGTCGGCCTCGCGGTCCCATACCGACGGCGGCACTCCGCTATTCACCACTGCAACCCCTGAACATTCCACCCCGCCGGACGCGGCGGGCGCAGACTAACAGCATTGCCGATTTTGTGTCATGTGGGGTGGCGAAGGTCCCCAGCGAGGCGCACCGCCATGGCGGATATCGTTCCCACCCACCGGCTCACCCACGAGGCGAGCATGAAAATGATCCATGCTGGCGTCGCCAAGGCAAACGAGCTCGGCTGCAAGGTCAGCCTCGCCGTCGTCGACCAAAGCTGCCGGCTCGTCGCGTTTTTGATGATGGACGGCGCGCGGCACTTCTCGATCATCACCACGCAACGCAAAGCCATCACCGCCGCCTCGCAACGGCTGCCCACCGGCTATGCGCCCGAGGAGAACGCTCTCAGCATGGCCGTGCGCATGGGCGACTTCACCAATGTGCCGGGCGGATTTCCGATTCTGGTCGAAGGCGAGGTCATCGGCGCGGTCGCCGCCGGCGGCGCCAAGATCGAGCAGGACGTCGAAGTGGCCAAAGCTGCGCTGGCGGCGCTGGTCACACCTTGACCGCGCCGCGCATCTCATCGCGGGCGGCGCGCACCGCTTTGATGATGTTCTGATAGCCGGTGCAGCGGCACAGGTTCGAGGCCAGCACGTCGATCAACTCTTCGTCGCCGATGTGCGGATCCTTCTCCAGCACGTTGGCGGCCAGCATCAGGAATCCGGGCGTGCAATAGCCGCATTGCAGGCCGTGGTTTTCGATGAAGGCGCGCTGCAGCGGATGCAGTTCGTCGCCGTTGGCGAGACCCTCGACGGTGCGGATTTTCTTGCCTTGCGCCTGGATTGAGAACATCAGGCAGGAGCGCACCGCCTCGTCGTCGACGATAACGGTGCAGGTGCCGCAGACGCCGTGCTCGCAGCCGATATGGGTGCCAGTCTGGCCGCAATCGTCGCGGATGGCGTCGACCAGCGTACGGCGCGGCTCGACGCGGATCGGATAATCGCGGCCGTTGATGGTGAGCGTGATGTCGAACTTTTCGTTCATCGCGCCCACTTTACCGCAGCCTGGATTGCCGGGTCGAGTAGGGGCGGGTTTCAAACCCGCCCCTACTCGACCCACGGGGCCTACATATCCAGGACTAGCCGCTCGGTCTTGCAGCCGCAGCAGCAGATCATGACCTTTTCGTTGGCCTCCTGCTCTTCCGCGCTCATCACCGCGTCATGGTGCACCGGGATGCCGGAAATGATCCGCGTTTCGCAGGCGCCGCAGATGCCGAGCTCGCAGGAATAATCGACGTCGACGCCGGCATCGAACAGCACTTCGAGAATCTTCTTGCCCGGCGGAATGAAATATTCCTCGCCGGACTTCGCGAGCTCGACCCAGAAACCGCCCAAGGTGTCGGCCGCCGCCTCTTCCTTGGCGGTGAAATATTCGACATGGACCTGATGGCGCGGCCGGGCGGCAGTGGCGGCCTCGAAGGCCTTGAGCATCGGATTGGGGCCGCAGCAATAAAGATGCGCGCCCGCCGGCGTGGCGGCGGCGATGGCGGCGAGATCGAGGAATTTGCCGCCGGCCTCGTCGTCGAAGTGCAGATGCACCGCTTCTGGATCGAGCTTTTGCAAGCTTTCCAGAAACGCCATCTCGTCGCGCGTGCGCGACGCATAGTGAAGCTGCCACGGCCGCTTGAGCGCCATGAGTTGCTGCGCCATACACCACAGCGGCGTGATGCCGATGCCGCCGGCGATCAGAACGATATGCTCGGCGTTTTCGACCAGCGGGAAATTGTTGCGCGGCGCGCTGATCTTGATTTCGTGACCGACGCGCATCTCGTCGTAAATGTAGCGCGAGCCGCCGCGGCTTGCCGCGTCGCGCTTGATGCCGACCACATAGCTGTTCGGATCGGTGTTAGGCGCGCACAGCGAAAACTGCCGGATCATGCCGTTGGGCAGATGCAGATCGATATGTGCGCCGGGCTTGTACGGCGGCAGCGCCGCGCCGTCGACGCGCCGGAACGTGTAAAGGTTGGTGTCCTTTGCCACGGGCGTGATTTCGGTCAGGCGCGCGTCGATCAAGCCGGCAATTGCAGGCTTTGCGGACGTGGGCGTGAGGGTCGGTGCGGTGACGGTGTCCATGCGGCGCTTAGATAGTCGGCCCGGGTGGGTTCCCGCAACCGGTTCTTTGAAAATCCAAGTTCTTGATTAGAAGCGTTGCAAACGGCGTTTTTCGCGCTCATCGCGCTCGGGCAGCGGTCCGTTTGCGGCGATTTCGCGATAGTCGGCGAACACGCGGCCGATCATCACCACGACCGGCCCCAATGGCGCCGCAGTTGCTGCCGCCGCGAGCCGCGCCGGCAGATCGCCGATAGTGGCCGCAATCACGCGTTCGTCGGGGCGCGTTGCGCGCTCGACCGCAACGGCGGGCGTTGCCGGATCGAGCCCGGCGCGCACCGCGCTGGCGACCAATGCGGGCAGTGTCTTGATCGGCATATAGACCACGGTCGTTACCGCCGGATCGGCGACGGCATTCCAGTCGATGTCGGCCGGCAGCTTGCCGTCGTGACCATCTCTTCCGGCGGCATGGCCGGTGATGTATTGCACCCGGCGCGCTTCGCCGCGCCGTGTCAGCGATACCAAGAGCCGGCTCGCGGCGCCTTGCGCCGTGGTGATGCCGGGCACCACTTCGACCGCGATGCCGGCGGCGCGGCAGGCCGCGATCTCCTCATCGGCCCGGCCGAACACCATCGGATCGCCGCCCTTGAGCCGCACCACGCGCCGGCCGGCTTTGGCGAGCGAGATCATCAGCGCGTTGATGTCGTCCTGCCGGCATGACGCGCGATGCCCGGTTTTGCCGACCAGCATTTTTTTGGCTTCGCGGCGGGCGAAATCGAGAATGTCCGGCGCCACCAGATCGTCGAACAGGATCACGTCGGCCGATTGCAGCGCGCGCACGGCGCGTAACGTCAGTAATTCCGGATTGCCGGGGCCGGCGCCGACCAGAATGACCGAGCCCGCCTCCGCCGCGGCCGTCGGCATGAGCAGCGCGTCGAGATCGGCATCGGTGGGTTCCCGCTCCGGCGCGGCAACGGCACGCGCGGTGAATTTTTCCCAAAAGCTGCGGCGGCTACGGAACGGCAGCGCCAGCGCCTGCACGCGCGGCCGCCAGTCGCGCGCCGCTTTGGCCCAGCGGGCAAAGCCCCTGGGGATCAGCGCCTCGATCTTGGCGCGGATCGCCTGGCCGAAGACCGGCGCGGCGCCGTCGGTCGAAATGCCGATGACCAGTGGCGAGCGATTGACGATGGCGCCGAACGCGAAATCGGAAAATGCCGGTCGGTCGATGACATTGACCGGCACGCCACGCGCGCGCGCAGCCGCGGCGAATTGCGCTGCTTCTCGATCATCGGCGCAATCGGCGACGGCCATGGCGGCGCCGCTGCAATCGGCCGCCATCCACAGTCGCTCATGGATCACGATCTCGCCGCGCGGCGGAGCGGCGGCAAGCGCAACAAGCTCATCGCCCGGCGCTGGCGCAAAGACCTCGACGCACGCGCCCGCGGCCGAAAGCAGTTCCGCCTTCCACGCCGCGGCCTGACTGCCGCCGGCAACAATCGCGCGCTTGCCCTCGAGCGCGAAAAATGCCGGTAGCCGCGACAGCGGGCCAATGCGGGTGGCGGCAGTTTCCGAGGGTGCGCGGCTCATGGAACGGCCTTTGGTGGTCTCACCGTGAGATAGAATGTAATTCTGCATACCGCAAACTCGCGGCGATTATTTGGGATATTTTCATCTGAAACACACTGTTTGGAGTAGAATCGTTCGATAAAGCCGCTTCATACGGAAGCCCAGGGCAATCCGGCCCCACGGTTCGTCACGGGATTCAATTCAAGACGCGTGCCAATTAAAGGGGTCCGGAAACTTGGCGGGCGCCCGACGGGATACCGCCGGACGCCCTTAGTTTTACGTCAGCCAGTCTGTAAGCCGGGTTCTGGATGGCCTGCGAACAATGTCCGCAGGCGTGACGGCCATTCCTCTGGGACGCCGGTTGCCCGGCGCCTCAAGCAACCTACCCGGACGGCAGGATCCGGACACGATCCCGAAGCTCGCTCGCGCGAACCTCGCGCCGCCCCTATTCGGTCTTGCTCCCGGTGGGGTTTGCCGTGCCGCCGGCGTTGCCGCCGGCGCGGTGCGCTCTTACCGCACCGTTTCACCCTTACCGCGGCAAAACACTACGCACCGCGGCGGTCTGTTCTCTGTGGCACTGTCCCTGGGCTCGCGCCCGCCGGACGTTATCCGGCACCGTTTGTCCATGGAGCCCGGACTTTCCTCCCCGGCAAATCCCCCTCCCACCTCCCCCGCGTGCGGGGGAGGGAAGGGTGGGGGCCGGAGCGGCCGTCCGACCGACTGACAGGGAGAGGAATGGGGGTGTTGGGCGCCGCCGTCAAGAGGCGAGCATGGTCGTACGAGCGCGCGCGGCGATGGTGCGGGTGCGGCCGCGCGTCGCCAAAAGCTCTTGCAGGGTGCTGCGCGTGGACGGGTCAGCGACACCGTCAATGCGTTCGGGCCGGAAATGGCGCTGCAAGGCCATCACCACTTCGCGGGTCACGGTGTCGTATTCACCACTGGCGTCGATGCCGTAACCATAATCGCTCAGCGTTTTCTGCAGCACGGCCACCGCGTTGCCGCGGTCACCGGGCCGGAGGATCTGGCCAAAATCCATGATCGGCGCCGGCTTGACCCAATGCCCGACGCCGGATTCGTAAAGCGTGCGCCAAGGGAATTTTTCGCCGGGGTCCTGCTTGCGCGCCGGCGCCACGTCGGAATGGGCCAAGACCCGCAGCGGAGGAATTGTATTGCGGGTCTGGATGCTGCGGCAGAGCGCAGTCACTGCGGCGATCTGGCGCTTGGGAAAAGCCGGATAGCCGTGGTCATGGCCGGGATTGGCGATCTCGATACCGATCGAGCAGGAATTGATGTCGGTCTCGCCCGCCCAAAAGGCTTTGCCGGCGTGCCAGGCGCGGCGGCTTTCCTGAACCAGCTGGATGATGCGGCCGTCCTCGAACACGAAATAATGGGCCGACACATCGCTGCCGCGCGCCTTGAGAAGTTCAAGTGCGGATTCGCCATTCGCCATGCCGGTGTAGTGCAGCAGGATCATGTCCGGGCGCCGATCGCCCGCGCGCTCGCCGTGATTCGGCGAGGGCATGACCGCGGCGACGACGGAGGAATCCGGAGCAAACGCGGCAGGCGACATGGCCTCACTTTAGGGTAATGCGCGCAACCGACAAGCTCAATTGCGCCGGCCGGTTTCAACCATTCCTTAAGCTTACGCCTCGCTAATCGAGATCGCGCGGCGCGGCCGGACTGCGCCGCGACTCCGTCGGTGCCTGCACGGTCCCATGACAGCCCTTTACCTAGCGCAAGCCACTGTTTTTCATGGACAAAACATCCCGACACAGCGACCCATTCCGGCTCAGGGCGCGTCGACCCGGCGCGGCACAAGACGTCCGGATGGCGGCCGCGGAACAGCCGTTCGGAGCACGAGAATGATGACGGGCAGCGACAGCAAGGCTGTCGCTGGCGGACTGGCCCGACACGTTCCCGTGCTCGCCCGCCACGCCGTCGGCTGGCTCGGCGTTCATGACGGCCGTCTTTATATCGACGCGACGTTCGGCGGCGGCGGCTATACGCGGGCGATGCTGGAGACGCCCGGCACGCGCGTCATCGGCATCGATCGCGATCAAAGCGCCATCGCGGGCGGCGCCGAGCTGGTGCAAGCGGCGCAGGGCCGGCTCGAACTCTTCGAGCAGCGTTTCTCCGATCTGGCGTCGATCGCGGGAAGCGGCACCGTCGATGGCATCGTGTTCGACCTCGGCGTTTCCTCGATGCAGCTCGACGAAGCCGCGCGCGGATTTTCGTTCCGGCTCGACGGGCCGCTCGACATGCGCATGGGGCGGGACGGCGCGAGCGCCGCCGACATCGTCGCCCGCGCCAGCGAGCGCGATCTCACCGTTATCATCGCGCGGCTCGGCGAAGAGCACCGCGCGCGCGCCATCGCCCGCGCCATTGTCAAAGCGCGCAGCGAGAGCGCGATCACCACGACGCGCGCGCTTGCCGACATCGTCACGCGCATTGTCCACGCCCGCGAGGGCACCATTCATCCCGCGACCCGCACCTTCCAGGCGCTGCGCATCTTCGTCAACGACGAGCTTGGCGAATTGGCGCACGGGCTCGCCGCCGCCGAGCGGGCGCTCAAGCCATCGGGCCGCCTCGTCGTGGTCGCGTTCCACTCGCTTGAAGATCGCATCGTCAAAACCTTCCTCACCGAGCGCAGCCGCGCGCCGGCGGGTTCGCGGCATCAGCCGGAATTTGTCGCGCCGCCGCCGACATTTCACGCTTTGACCCGGCGGCCGGAAACGCCCGACGACGCCGAGATTGCCGACAATCCGCGCGCCCGCTCGGCGAAACTGCGCGCCGCGGAGCGCACCGCTGCCGCTTCGCGCTCGACCGCGATCGGCAATCTCCTGCCGCGGCTACCGTCGCTTGCCGAAGTCATGCGAGGGCGGCCGTGATCTTAAAGGTCCTCAATTTTATGGTGATCGGCGTGCTCGTGCTCGCCGCGGCTTACGTCTATCGGATCAAATTCGACGCCACCCTGCAGGCCGAGCGGGTTGCCAAACTGCGCGGCGAGGTACGCCATGAGCGCGATGACATCGCGGCGTTGCGGGCCGAATGGGGACGACTCGACGATCCGGCGCGCATCGAGGCGCTGGCCAATCGCTACCTGCAGCTTAAGCCCGTCGCGCCCACCCAGTTCGACACGCTCGATCATCTGCCGGAGCGGCCGGCGCCCGATGTCACGATCCAGAACAATGACCCGATTGGCGGCATGATCGAAAGTGCGCAGCCCGCCACGACCGGGAGCATTCCGGCACCGCCCGCAAGCGGAGCGCCACATCCGGCAAGCGGAGCGCTAAATCAATGAGCGCAACCGCGGAAGACTTGCCGGCGCCGCCGGCGCCGACCCGATCGCCGGAATTGTCCTGGCGACGGCGGTTTATCCGCAAGCTGCTCTACGGCCGCGATGCCGATCGCGGCGCCAAAGCGCGGGCGCGGATCGGTCTGGCTATTCTCGCCTTCGCCGCCCTCTATTGCATCATTGCCACGCGGCTGGTGATGTTTGCGCTCGTCTCCAACAGCCAGGCCGTCCATCGCGTCGTCTCCGGCGACGCCATCGCCACCGCGCGTCCCGATATTCTCGACCGCCATGGCGAAGTGCTGGCGACCGATGTGCGCGTGCCGTCGCTCTACGCCGAGCCGCGCCGCCTCATCGATGTCGACGAGGCGGCCGAACTCCTGACCGCAGACCTGCCCGATATCGACGCCACGGAGTTGCGCGAGCGGCTGTCATCCAAGCGCGGCTTCGTGTGGCTCAAGCGCGACATCACGCCGGAGCAGCAGCACGAAATCTATCGCCAAGGGCTGCCGGGCATCGGCTTCCTCAACGAGAACAAGCGCGATTATCCGAACGGCGCCGAAGTTTCGCATCTCATCGGCCACGTCAATATCGACAACCAGGGCATCGCCGGCATCGAGAAATGGCTCGACGGGCAAGGGCTCGCCGCGCTGCACATGGCGGGTCTGGCGACCGACCGGCTGCAAAATCCGGTGCAGCTTGCCGTCGATCTGCGCGTGCAGCACGCGCTGCGCGACGAACTCGTCGCCGCGCGGCAAAAATTCAGCGCGCTCGCCGCCGCCGGACTGGTCCTCAATGTCCGCACCGGCGAGGTCGTCGCTCTGGTCTCGGAGCCGGATTACGACCCCAATAACCCGCGAGAGGCGCTCGATCCGACACGCATCAACCGGCTGACCACCGGCGTCTACGAAATGGGATCGACGTTCAAGGCCTTCACCATTGCGATGGCGCTCGACTCCGGCAAGGTCACGCTGAAATCCTCATTCGATGCGCACAATCCGCTGCACTACGGCAAGTTCGACATTCACGATTTCGAACCGCAGCAGCGCGCCCTTACGGTGCCGGAGATCTTCACCTATTCGTCGAATATCGGCGCCGCACGCATCGCGATGGCAATGGGCGTCGATGCGCATAAGGCGTTCCTGAAAAAGCTCGGACAGCTCGATCGCCTGCGCACGGAATTGCCGGAAAGCGCCGAGCCGATCGTGCCGAAGCACTGGGGCGAGCTCAACACTATGACCATCGCCTTCGGCCACGGCCTTTCGGTGGCGCCGCTGCAGGCGGTGATGGGGGTCGCTGCATTGATGAACGGCGGCATCCTCATACCGCCCACGTTCCTCAAGCGGACCGAAGCCGAAGCGCAGGCGCTCGGCACCCGCGTGATCAAGCCCGAGACCAGCGAAATCATGCGTTACCTGATGCGGCTGAATGTCGAGAAGGGCACCGCCGCAAAGGCCGACGTGCCCGGCTATTACATCGGCGGCAAAACCGGGACCGCGGACAAGGTCGTGTTCGGCCGCTACTCAAAGGACAAGGTGCTGACCGATTTCATGGCGGTACTGCCCGCCGACCAGCCGCGTTATCTGGTCCTGATCATGCTTGATGAGCCGCATGCGACGCCGGAAACGCACGGCTTCACCACCTCCGGCTGGAACGCCGTGCCGACCGGCGGCGCCGTGGTGGCGCGCATCGCACCGCTGCTCGGCATCGAGCCGCGCATGGACCTGCCGACCGCCGACCAACTGATACTGGCCTCGCTCAAGGAAAGCAGGTAAGGCGGTGGCCGCATCGTCGACCGAGCCGCCATGAAGCTTCGCGAGATTTTGCCTCCTGACGCGGAATTCGACCCACGCCATGCCGGTCTCGAGGCCGGTGGGTTGACGGCGGATAGCCGGGCGATCAAACGCGGCGACGTGTTCGTTGCGATCGCCGGCGGCAAGGCCGACGGTCTGCGCTTTGCCGATGCCGCCATCGCCGCGGGCGCAGCCGCAATCGTGGCGGACCGGCTGCCGCAAACACCGCTGTCCGTTAACGTCCCGTTCGTGCGTGTCGGCAATACCCGGCGCGCGCTCGCATTCATCGCCGCAAAATTCTACCCGCGCCAGCCGCACATCATCGCCGCCGTCACCGGCACCAGCGGCAAGACTTCGGTCGTGGCTTTCACCCGGCAGATCTGGAGCGCGCTCGGCCACCGTGCCGCGAGCATCGGCACCATCGGCATGGTTTCGCCGAGCGGCGAGTCCTATGGCTCGCTCACAACGCCGGATCCCGTCGCGCTGCACCGCTCGCTCGACACGCTTGCCGGCGACGGCATCACCCATCTCGCCATCGAAGCCTCCTCGCACGGGCTCGACCAATACCGGCTCGACGGGTTGCGCATCGCGGCCGGCGGCTTCACCAATATCACCCGCGATCATCTCGACTATCATCCGAGTTTCGAAGCCTATCTCGCCGCCAAGCTGCGGCTGTTCGAGGATCTGCTCGCGCCCGGCGCCGCCGCGGTCGTCGATGTCGATCACGACCATGCGAATGTGGTGGTGGCCGCAGCCGCCACGCACGGGCTAAAGGTCATGACTGTCGGGCGCAGCGGAACTGGAATTCGTCTTTTGCACTCCGTCATTGACGGATTTTCGCAGATGCTGCAGCTCGAATACGAGCAAAAACATTTTCGCGTGCATCTGCCGCTGGTCGGCGAATTCCAGGTCGAGAACGCGCTGGTCGCCGCCGGGCTCGCGCTTTCGACCGGCGGCAATGCCGGTCTGGTTTTCGCGGCGCTGGAACAGCTCACCGGCGCCAAGGGCCGGCTCGAGCGCGTCGGGTCAAGCCGCGGCGCGCAAATCTTCGTCGACTACGCACACAAGCCCGACGCGCTCGCCAAGGCGCTCGATGCGCTGCGGCCCTATGCGAGCGGAAAGCTTGTCGTGGTATTCGGTGCCGGTGGCGACCGCGATCGCGGCAAGCGGCCGCTAATGGGCGCCGTCGCCAGCGAAAAGGCGGACCGCGTGATCGTCACCGATGACAATCCGCGCGGCGAGGATGCCGCAGCGATCCGCGCAGCGATCATCGCCGCCGCCCACGGTGCCGCCGAAATCGGCGACCGGCGCGAGGCGATCCGCCGCGCCATTGCCGACCTGCGCGCCGGCGACGTCCTCTTGATCGCCGGCAAGGGTCATGAAACCGGCCAAATTATCGGCGATCGAGTCATACCGTTCAGCGATCACGAAGCGGTCGCCACGGCGCTGAAGGAACTTGCCGCATGAGCGCGCCTGCGCTGTGGACGCTTGACGCAATGGCGGCGGCCATGCGCGCCGAACGTCAGGGCGCGTTGCCGCAATCGATCTCGGGTATCTCGATCGACAGCCGCGCCATTGCGCCGGGCGACGCCTTCTTCGCCATTCACGGCGAGCATCGCGACGGCCATGAATTCGCAACCGCAGCGCTTGCCGCCAAAGCCGGCCTCGCAGTCGTCGCCGCCGAAAAGCGGGCGCAATTCCCGGCTGACGCGCCGCTCCTTGTCGTGCCCAATGTGCTCGGCGCCTTGCGCGATCTCGCCGCCGCGGCGCGCGCGCGCACGCAGGCTAAAGTAATCGGCGTCACCGGCTCGGTCGGCAAGACCGGCACCAAGGAAGCACTGCGGCTGGCGCTATCGAAAGACGGCGAGACCCATGCCTCGGTCGCCTCCTACAACAATCATTGGGGCGTGCCATTGTCGCTTGCCCGTTGTCCGGCGAGCGCCCGCTATGCCGTGTTCGAGATGGGCATGAACCACGAGGGCGAGATCGAACCGCTGTCGCGGCTTGTTCGCCCGCATGTTGCCATCATCACCACGATCGCGCCGGTGCATCTCGAATTCCTCGGCTCGTTGGCGAAGATCGCCGACGCCAAAGCCGAGATCTTTTTCGGCGTCGAGCCGGACGGCGCGGCGATCATCAATCGCGACATTCCGCAATTCGCGCATCTCAAGCGCCGGGCGAAAGAGGCCGGCGTTTCGCGCGTCGTATCGTTCGGCGAGAATGCCGAAGCCGACGCGCGCCTGATCAAACTCTCCTTGCACGCGCGTTGCTCGACCGTCGAGGCGGATATTCTCGGCACCCAATTCAGCTACAAGATCGGCGCGCCGGGTCGTCACCTTGTCATCAATTCGCTTGCCGTTCTGGCGGCGGCCGAGCTGGTCGGCGCCGATCTCGCGCTTGCGGCGCTGGCGCTCGCCGAGCTCGCGCCGGTCGCCGGCCGCGGCGCGCCGATCGACATCGAGCTTCCCGGCGGCCCCGCGCTCCTCCTCGACGAGAGCTACAATGGCAATCCGGCTTCGGTCGAAGCCGCGCTGTCGGTGCTCGGTCAGGCGCGGGTCGGCCCGCGCGGCCGGCGTATCGCGGTGCTCGGCGATATGCTGGAGCTCGGGCCGAAGGGCCGCGCGCTGCACCGCGGCCTCGTCGATCCGGTGCTCGCCAATGGCGTCGATCTGGTATTCTGCTGCGGCCCGCTCATGGATGCTTTGTGGCAGGCTCTTCCCGCGAGCCGCCGCGGCGGCTATGCAGAAGACTCTGCCGCGCTCGAAGCGCAGGTGCTGCCCGCGATCCGGGCCGGCGATGTCGTCATGGTCAAGGGCTCGCTCGGCTCGCGCATGGCAATCATCGTCAAAGCGCTGCAACGGGCTTATCCGCATCACGACGCACTCGAAGACGCGTCGGTAAAAGGTTAAGGCGATGCTCTACTGGCTGGTCGATCTGTCGGACAAGCTCTCGGTGCTCAATGTGTTCCGCTACATCACGTTCCGCACCGGCGGCGCGGTCATCACCGCGCTGCTTTTTGTTTTCCTGTTCGGCCAGACCATCATCGACCGGTTGCGGCTCCTGCAAGGCAAGGGTCAGCCGATCCGCGGCGACGGTCCCAAATCGCACATCATCGCCAAGGCCGGCACGCCGACCATGGGCGGATTGATGATCCTGTCCGGCATGCTGGTGTCGACGCTGTTATGGGCGAACCCCGCCAATCCCTATGTCTGGGTGGTGTTGTGGGTCACGCTCGGTTTCGGCTTTGTCGGCTTCTACGACGATTATCTGAAAGTCACCAAGCAACAATCGCATAATGGATTTTCCGCCCGCGCGCGGCTCGGCGTCGAGGCCGTCATTGCCGCAATCGCCTGCGTCGCTTTGGTCGAGCTCGGCCATCCGCCGTTTTCGACGTCGCTGGTATTTCCGTTCTTCAAGGAGCTGGTGCTCAATCTCGGCTGGTTCTTCGTGCTGTTTGCGATGTTCATCATCGTCGGCGCCGGCAATGCGGTGAACCTGACCGACGGTCTCGACGGCCTGGCCATCGTTCCGGTGATGATCGCGGCTGCGAGCTTCGGCATGATCTCCTACCTGTCCGGCAACGCGGTGTTCGCCGATTATCTGCAAATCCATTATGTCGCCGGCACCGGCGAGCTTGCGGTGCTGTGCGGCGCCGTGCTCGGCGCGGGGCTCGGCTTTCTCTGGTTCAACGCGCCGCCGGCATCAATCTTCATGGGCGATACCGGCTCGCTGGCGCTCGGCGGCATGATCGGCGTGGTCGCGGTCGCCACCAAGCATGAGATCGTACTCGCCGTCATCGGCGGGTTGTTCGTGCTCGAAGCGGTTTCGGTCATCGTGCAGGTGGTGTCGTACAAGCTCACCGGCAAACGCGTATTCAAGATGGCGCCGATCCATCATCATTTCGAGCAGCTCGGCTGGACCGAACCGCAGATCGTCATTCGTTTCTGGATCGTCTCGGTCGTGCTCGCGCTGGTCGGGCTGTCGACGCTGAAACTGAGGTAGCCTCGTCGTGATTCCGGTCACGACCTTTGCCGGTCGGAAGGTCGCGGTGTTCGGGCTGGGCGGCTCGGGGCTTGCGAGCGCCAGCGCGCTCTCGGCCGGCGGCGCCGACGTCGTCGCTTGCGATGACGATGCAGCGAGCGTGGCGAAGGCGAGCGCCGCCGGCATTCCCACCGCCGATCTGCGCAACGCCAACTGGAGCAAAATCTCGGCGCTGGTGCTGGCGCCCGGAGTGCCGCTGACGCATCCGGCGCCGCATTGGGTCGTCGTGCAGGCGCAAAAAGCCGGTGTCGAGGTGATCGGCGACATCGAGCTGTTCTGCCGCGAGCGCAGACTTCACGCGCCCGGTGCGCCCTTTGTCGCCATCACCGGCACCAACGGTAAATCGACGACCACGGCGCTGATCGCCCACCTCGCGGCCTCGGCCGGCATGGACGCGCAACTCGGCGGCAATATCGGCACCGCGATCCTGTCGCTGCAGCCGCCGCGCGCGACGAGTGTCAAACCTTCGCGCGCGCACGTCATCGAGTGCTCGTCCTACCAGATCGATCTCGCGCCCTCGCTCGATCCTTCGGTCGGTATCCTGATCAATCTCAGCGAAGACCACCTCGATCGCCACGGCACGATGGACCACTACGCGGCGGTGAAGGAACGGCTGGTCGCGGGCGTACCGAAAGACGGCACGGCAATCGTCGGTGTCGACGACGAATGGTGCCGCGCCGCCGCCGATCGGCTGGACCGATCCGGCAAACACGTGGTCCGCATTTCGGTACGAGAGAAATTGACCAACGGGCTCTATGTCGAGCAGCAGCAGATCATGCGCGCCGGCGCCACGTTCGCCGCCCCAATCGCCGAGCTTTCCGGCATCGGTTCGCTGCGCGGCTTGCATAACGCCCAGAATGCCGCTTGCGCCACGGCGGCAGCGCTGGCGCTTGGGCTTGAGCCAAAGGTGATCCAGACCGGCTTGCGCTCATTCCCCGGACTGCCGCATCGGATGGAGGAAGTCGGCCGGCGCGGAAGAGTTCTCTTCGTCAACGATTCCAAGGCCACCAATGCGGATTCGGCAGCCCAGGCCCTGGCCTGCTTCGGCGACATTTTCTGGATCGCCGGCGGCAAGCCGAAGACTGGCGGCATCGAGAGCCTGCGGACTTTTTTCCCGCGCATCCGCAAGGCCTATTTGATCGGGGAAGCCGCGGAAGAGTTTGCAGCGACGCTGGCGGGCGACGTGCCGCACGAAATCGACGGCACGCTGGACAAGGCCGTTGCGGCGGCCGCCCGCGATGCCGCAGCCTCCGCCGCCGCCGAACCGGTAGTGCTGCTGTCGCCGGCCTGCGCCTCGTTCGATCAGTACCGTAACTTCGAGGTCCGCGGTGACGCGTTTCGGGGCCTCGTCCGTGCGCTGCCGGGCGTTATCTCCCTCTCCCCGGAGGGGAGAGGGCCGGGGTGAGGGGGTACAGCCTCTCGGTCAGAGCCCCCTCACCCCAACCCTCTCCCCGCTGGGGAGAGGGGGTTCGCAGCGGCTTCCGCACCTTTTTAATCCCATGGAAACCATGCCGGATGCAGGACTAAGCGGGGATTTCTGCTCCGGGGAGATTCATGGCCTCGCGCGCGCAACCGACGCCGTTTTCCGAATGGTGGTGGACGGTCGACCGGCTGACTCTTGCCGCGCTCGGCGCCTTGATGCTCGGCGGCATTGTGCTGTGCCTCGCCGCGAGCCCGCCGGTCGCCGCCCGCATCGGGCTTGATCCGTTTCATTTCGTCGACCGCCAGGTGTTGTTCCTGATCCCAGCCGCCGGGGTCCTGATCGCGACGTCGTTTCTGTCGCCGCGCGATATCCGCAAAGTGGCACTGATCGTCTTTGCCGTCAGTCTCGTCCTGACCGCCGCGACGCCGTATTTCGGCGCCGAGATCAAGGGTGCGCGGCGCTGGCTCGTCATCCTCGGCATGAACGTGCAGCCGTCGGAATTCCTCAAACCGGCTTTCGTGATCCTGATCGCCTGGCTGTTCGCCGAATCCGGCAAGCGTCCCGAAATGCCGGCCAATTCTCTGGCGCTCGCTTTGCTGGTTGTGGTCGTGTCCCTCTTGGTGCTGCAGCCCGACTTCGGCCAGACCATGCTGATTTCGCTGGTGTGGGGCGCGCTGTTTTATATGGCGGGCATGCGCTTCATCTGGGTGATTGGCCTTGCCGCCACCGCCGGCGTCGGCTTGATGACGGCGTTCGTCACCGTCCCGCACGTCGCGCAGCGCATCAATCGTTTCCTCGATCCGACTTCCGGCGATACCTTCAACATCGATATCGCCACCGAGTTATTCATCCGCGGCGGTTGGTTCGGCCGCGGCCCGGGCGAAGGCACGATCAAGCGCATCCTGCCCGAAGGCCATACCGATTTCGTATTTGCCGTCGCCGCGGAGGAATTCGGCGTCGTGCTCTGCCTCATTCTGGTCGCGCTGTTTGCGTTCATTGTGATCCGCGCGCTGATCAAGGCGATGCACACCGACGATCCGTTCATCCGTTTCGCCGCGGCGGGATTGGCGATCCTGTTCGGCCTGCAATCGACTATCAACATGGCGGTCAATCTGCATCTGATGCCGGCCAAGGGAATGACGCTGCCGTTCATCTCTTACGGCGGCTCGTCCCTGATTTCGCTGGCCTACGGCATGGGCATGCTAGTCGCGCTCACCCGCGAGCGGCCAAGGGCAAAGCTCGCCGGCGATATTCTCATCGCCGGAGATCCGGTCGCGAGTCCGGTGTGATGCCGGAGCGGAACGCGGTGCCGGGCCGGGCTCCGGTGCTCGTTGCGGCCGGCGGCACGGGCGGTCACCTGTTTCCGGCCGAGGCGCTCGCCGCCGCGCTCACCGGGCGCGGCATCCCGGTTCACCTCGTCACCGACCAGCGCGCGGCACGCTTTGGCGGCGCCTTTACCGAGCAAACCATTCATGTCGTCTCGAGCGCGACGCTGCGGGCGCGTAATCCGATTGCGGCGACACGAACCGCCGCCACGCTCGGCCTCGGTTTGGTCCAGGCGCGCGCGCTGATCGGCCGGCTAAAGCCCGCCGCCGTGATCGGGTTCGGCGGCTATCCGACCGTGCCGCCGGTTCTGGCGGCGGTGTGGCGCGGCGTGCCGAGCCTCATTCACGACGCCAATGCGGTGATCGGGCGGGCCAACCGGTTTCTGGCGCCGCGCGTCACCGCGATCGCCACCACTTTCCCGAATGTTTTGGATAGCGAGCCGGTTCTGGCCCTGAAGGCGACGCTCACCGGCAATCCGGTTCGCGCTGCTGTGGTTGCGGCCGCCGCGACGCCCTACCCGGCCGCCAACGATCCGATACAACTTGTCATCGTCGGCGGCAGCCAGGGCGCCCGCGTCATGGCCGACATCGTGCCGGCTGCAATCGGCCGGCTCAACGCCGGCTTGCGCGCTCGCTTGGTCATCGTCCAACAGGCCCGCGAGGAGGATCTCGGCCGCGTCCGCGAGGCCTATGCCGAGCTCGCGGTTGCCGCAGAGATCGCGCCGTTTTTCTCCGATCTGCCCTCGCGCATCGCGGCGAGCCATCTGGTGATTACGCGCTCGGGCGCGTCGACGGTCGCCGAACTCGCGGCAATCGGCCGGCCCTCGATCCTGGTGCCGCTGCCGCACGCCATCGACCAGGATCAATCCGCCAATGCCGGCGTGCTCGAACGCGCCGGCGGCGCGCTAAGACTGCCGCAGGACGCCTTCACCCCAGAGCGGCTCGGTGCCGAGATCGCGGCGCTTGCTGGCGCGCCGCATCGGCGCGCGGCGATGGCAGCGGCGGCACGATCCCTGGGCCGCCTTGATGCTGCCAACCGGCTCGCCGATCTGGTGCTGCAGGTGGCGGGAATCGGGTCAAACAAGTAGATTTCGCCTCGGCGCGCTCCCTCTCCCCGCACGCGGGGAGAGGGTTGGGGTGAGGGGGCCTATCCGCTGGGCTCAGAATTCGCGGAGAGGCCCCCTCACCCTCGCTTCGCTCGACCTCTCCCCGCGCGCGGGGAGAGGTAGTTTTAGGAGACTGCATGAAGCTGCCGCGCGACATCGGCCCGGTGCATTTCGTCGGCATCGGCGGCATCGGCATGAGCGGCATCGCCGAGGTGCTGTTCAATCTCGGCCATACCGTGCAGGGCTCCGATCAGGCCGACGGCGGCAATGTCAAACGGCTGCGCGACAAGGGCGTAAAGATCGCGATCGGGCATGCGGCCGAGAACCTCGCCGGCGCGCGGGTCGTGGTGGTTTCCTCGGCGATAAAACCCGGCAATCCGGAGCTTGTCGCCGCCCGCGCGCAGCGGCTGCCGGTGGTGCGCCGCGCCGAGATGCTGGCCGAGCTGATGCGGCTGAAAAGCTGCATCGCCATTGCCGGCACGCACGGCAAGACCACGACCACTTCGATGGTGGCGGCGCTGCTCGACGCCGGCGGTTTCGACCCGACCGTCATCAACGGCGGCATCATCAACGCCTACGGCACCAATGCGCGGCTCGGCGCCGGCGAATGGATGGTGGTCGAGGCCGACGAATCCGATGGCACTTTCCTGAAACTTCCGGCCGATATCGCCATCGTCACCAATATCGACCCCGAGCATCTCGACTACTTCAAGACCTTCGACGCGGTGCAGGACGCCTTTCGCGCCTTCATCGAGAATGTGCCGTTCTACGGCTTTTCGGTGCTGTGCTCGGATCATCCGGCGGTGCAAAGCCTGATCGGCCGCATCGAGGACCATCGCATCATCACCTATGGCGAAAATCCGCAGGCCGACGCGCGGCTGGTCGATGTCTCGCATGCCGGCGGCACCTCGCTGTTCGGCATTGTCATGCGCGAACGCGCCGGCCAGGCGCTGCACGAAATCAAGAACATCGCGCTGCCGATGCCGGGACGGCACAATGCGCTCAATGCCACGGCAGCCGTCGCGGTCGCGCACGAGCTTGGCATCGCCGACGATGTGATCCGCGGCGCGCTCGCCAAGTTCGGCGGCGTGCGGCGGCGCTTCACCCGCACCGGCACCTGGAACGGCGTCACCATCATCGACGATTACGGCCATCACCCGGTCGAGATCGCCGCCGTGCTGCGGGCGGCGCGCGAGTCGACCAAGGGCCAAGTCATCGCCGTGGTGCAGCCGCATCGTTTCACCCGGCTTGCCGCGCTGTTCGAGCAGTTCTGCACCTGCTTCAACGACGCCGACGCGGTAATCGTCGCCCACGTCTATCCGGCGGGCGAAGCGCCGATCCCGGGCATCGACCGCGACGCGCTGGTGCAGGGGTTGCGCACCCACGGCCACCGCCGGGTGATCCCGCTCGATGGACCCGAAAAGCTCGCGCCGCTGATCGCCAGCATGGCCGAGCCCGGCGACTATGCCGTCTGTCTCGGCGCCGGCTCGATCACGCAATGGGCCTACGCGCTGCCGGGCGAATTGGCGGCAATCGGCGACCGGTAGATCGCGATCATGGCGGCGAGTCTTCACGACATGAGCTTTTCCGACATCGCGCCCGGCCTGAAGGCAAAAATGCCGAAACTGCGCGGCCGGCTATTGGCGAACCAGTCGCTGAAAGAGCTGACCTGGTTTCGCGTCGGCGGCCCGGCGCAGCTTTTGTTCATGCCTGAAGATGAAGCCGATCTATCTTATTTTCTCGCCAACCTGCCCGCCGACATCGCGGCGACCGTGATCGGGCTTGGCTCCAATCTGATCGTGCGCGATGCCGGCGTGGCGGGCGCAGTGATCCGGCTCGGCCGCGGTTTTGGCGAAGTCGCGATCGAAGGCGTTACCGTGCGCGCCGGCGCCGCGGTGCCCGACGTCAAGATCGCGCGCGCGGCGCAGGAAGCCGGCATCGCCGGCCTGTCGTTCCTGCGCGGCATTCGGGGCGGCATCGGCGGCGTGCTGCGCATGAACGGCGGCGCCTATGGCCGCGAAACCAAGGACGCGCTCGTCGAGGCGCGCGCGGTGGACCGGCAGGGCCGCGTTCACGTGCTGAGCAATACCGACATGCATTTCGCCTATCGCCATTGCGGCGCGCCGGAGGATTTCATCTTCACACAAGCTTTGTTTGCCGGCACTCGCGGCGACCCGACGGCGATCGCAGCCGAGATGGACAAGATCACCGAGTTGCGCGAGGCGACGCAGCCCGTGAAAAGCCGCACCGGCGGCTCCACGTTCAAGAATCCGCCGGGGCACAAGGCCTGGCAACTCATCGATGCCGCCGGTTGCCGCGGATTACAAATCGGCGACGCCCAGGTGTCGCAGATGCACTGCAATTTCCTGATCAATCTCGGCAACGCCACCGCGGCCGACATCGAGGCGCTCGGCGAGACGGTGCGCAAGCGCGTGAAGGAAAAGTCCGGCGTCGAGCTCGACTGGGAGATCAAGCGGATCGGCGAGCCGGCTAAGCCGGGTTGATCGCGCTCACGGTGTCCCGCCAGGATTCTCGATCAAGTTTCGTTCCTTCAGCCACGGATCGATCGCCAGCGCGCGTTTCAGCGGCGCCTGCGCCTCCGCGTCTTTGCCTTGCTGGATCAGGATGATGCCTTCGCCGGCAAGGGCTGCGTAATGCATCGGCTCGAGCGCCAGCGTGCGCTCGAGCGCCGCGAGCGACTCGTCGTATTCGCCGGCAAGAAAATAAACATAGCCGAGCTGGTTCCAGCCTTCGGCGAATTGCGGCGCGTGCTTGACCAATTCCTGCATGTAAAGGGTCGCCTCGTCGTAATCGAAACGCAGTTGCGCCTGTCGCGACTCCTCCAGTAATTGCCGGCCGTAGTCGTCGGCAAAACTGCGCCAGAAGGTCCAGATGCGATCCTCGATCTCGCGCGCATCGGGGCCGCTTTTGGCCGCGGCCAGCGCGGTAAAAAGCGCCGCCCGTTCCTTGGCTGCGCTATCGCTCAAGCCCATCGCCGGCGGGATGGGTGCCGGCTCGGCCGCGCGCAGGATCGTACCCGCCAGCATCAGCAGCAATGCCGCCGCGATAATGCGGATCGTCATGTTCCGATCGGCCCCGCTCGTTTTGGAGAATTTATCATCCCGAAGTGCCGCCGGGATGCCGGTCATGGCCTGACGAAGGCAAGCCGGCGCCTGCCGTAATCGGCCGCTAAACTCTCGATTTTTCGCCAATTGTCGATTCTATTGGTGTCCCTGCGAATCAGCGGCCGAGGCGCGCGGCTGAGCCAGGTGGCAAAATAATGCCCAAGCACGTCGCCGTTCTGATGGGGGGCTGGTCGGCCGAGCGCGACGTCTCGCTGCGCTCCGGCAAGGCCTGCGCCGACGCGCTTTCTCGCCTCGGCTACCGCGTCACGCCGATGGACGTCGACCGCGACATTGCGGCGGCCCTGACCGCCGCCAGGCCCGATGTGGCGCTTAACGTGCTGCACGGCCGGCCCGGCGAGGACGGCACGCTGCAGGGCCTCCTGGAAATCCTCGACATCCCCTACAGCCATTCCGGGGTGCTGGCCTCAGCGCTGGCCATGCAAAAGCACTACGCCAAGGCGCTGTTTCGCTCAGCCGGCGTGCCGGTCGCCGAAGACCGGGTGTTGTCGCGATTCGAGGCGGCCAAAAGCCATGCCATGGCGCCGCCTTATGTCGTCAAACCGGTCGCGGAAGGCTCCAGCGTCGGCGTTTTCATCGTCACCGCGGAGCATCCTCACCCGCCCCAGGAGCTCTACCGCGACGATTGGCCGTTCGGCGACCTAGTCATGGTCGAGCGCTACATCCCCGGCAAAGAGCTGACCTGCGCGGTCCTGGGCGACCGGGCCCTCGATGTCATCGAAATCGTGCCGATGACACGGTTTTACGACTACGAGGCCAAATACGCCGCCGGCGGCTCCAAGCACCTCCTGCCGGCGCCAATTTTACCAAATGTTTACCAGGAGGTCCGAAGACTCAGCCTTGCTGCCCATAGCGCGCTTGGCTGCCGCGGCGTGAGCCGTGCGGACTTCCGCTACGACGATCCGGGGACGGGAAAGCTGGTCTGCCTTGAGGTCAATACACAACCGGGGATGACCGAGACCTCGCTCGTACCCGAACTGGCCGCATATGCGGGCATCACGTTTGATGAGCTGGTGCAATGGATGGTGGAGGACGCCTCGACCAACCGCTAAGGCGGTCGGGGCAATCAGCTGCAGGACAGGCCGGCGCGCCCGTTGACGAGCCAGCTTCTGCGCGCGTTCGCCGTCGCGGCGACCGCTTCGCCTGGTTTGCCAGCCTGCGCCGGCTGGCCTTCACAATCGCGCAACTGCCGCGCGGCGTCGGCGTCGCCGGATCGATCCTGCTGCTTGGCGGCGCGCTCGGCTACGGCGCGGTCAAAGGCCAGCACCTGCCCGTCGTCATCAATTGGTTCAAGTCGGCGCGCGATGTCACCGCCAATTCGCTCGGCTTCCGTATCGCCGCGATCTCGCTCACCGGCGAGAAAGAGGTCAGCCGCGAAGAAATCCTCACCACTGCCGGCGTAACCGGACGCGCCTCGCTGTTGTTCCTCGACGCCGATGCGGCGCGCGCGCGGCTGATGGCCAATCCGTGGATCGCCGACGCCGCCGTGCTCAAGCTCTATCCCGACCGCCTGCAGATCACGATCACCGAGCGGCTCGCCTTTGCGCTGTGGCAGAAGGACGGCCGCGTCAGCGTCATTGCCGCCGACGGCACGGTGCTCGAACCGTTCATCGAGGATCGCTATGTCGGCCTGCCGCTCGTGGTCGGCGCCGGCGCCCAACAACAGGCCAAGGACTTCCTCGCCATCGTCGATCGTTTTCCCAACGTCCGTTCGGCATTGAAGGCGTCGATGCTGGTCGCCGAGCGGCGCTGGAATCTGCTGCTCACCAACGGCGTCGATGTGCGCCTGCCGGAAACCAACGTCGAAGATGCGCTCGCCCGGCTGGTCCAGCTCGACCACGACAAGAAGCTGCTCAGCCGCGACATCACGATGGTCGATCTGCGGCTGCCGGATCGCGTGACGGTGCGGTTGTCGGATGCCGCCGCGCAGGCCCGCGACGACGCGCTCAAGGCCAACATGAAGAAGAAGAAGGGGGGCGACGCATGAACGCCCTCCATTACGGCCTGACCCCGAAAATGAAGCCGATCTCGCCGCGCCGCAGCGCGCTGGTCGCGGCGCTCGACGTCGGGTCAAGCAAGGTCGTCTGCCTGATCGCCCGGCTGCGGCCGCACGCGCCGCAGCAGGTTTTGACCCGACGGAGCCACGCCATCGAGGTTATCGGCTTCGGCCATACCGTCGCGCGCGGCATGAAGTCGGGTAGCGTCGTCAATCTCGGACAGGCCGAGGACGCCATTCGCCAGGCCGTCGATGCCGCCGAGCGCATGGCTTCGGTCGAGATCGAGTTCGTCGTGCTGTCGCTCTCGGCCGGACGTCTCGCCAGCGAACTGTTCGCGGCCGATATCCAGATCGTCGGCTCCGCCGTTTCGGAAGGCGACATTGCGCGCGTGCTGGCCGCCGGCAGTCATCACTCGCTGCGCGATGGCCGCGCCGTGCTGCATTCGCTGCCGGTCGGCTACTCGATCGACGGGGTCGACGGCGTCCGCGATCCGCGCGGCATGCTCGGCTCGCGGTTCGGCGTCGACATGCAAGTCGCCACCACCGACATCGCCGCGGCGCGCAATCTCATGCTGGCGGTCGAACGTTGCCATCTCGACGTCGAGGCCATGGTGGCATCACCCTATGTCGCAGGACTCGCCGTGCTCGCCGACGATGAGGCCGATCTCGGCTCCGCCGTCGTCGATATGGGCGCCGGCACGACCACGATGGCGGCGTTCGTAGCCGGGCGGCTGGTTTATCTGGAAGGTTTTGCGCTCGGCGGCCATCACGTGACGATGGACATTGCCCGCGGACTCAATGCCGGCGTCGCCGACGCCGAGCGAATCAAAACGCTTTATGGCACTGTGCTCACCGGAGGTTCGGACGAGCGCGATATGATCACAGTGCCGCCGCTGAGCGAGGACGAGCGCGAGCAGGCGCAATTCGTATCCCCCGCGACATTGGTGGAAATCATCAAGCCGCGCGTCGAGGAAATCCTCGAAATGGTGCGCGACCGCCTGGCCGCATCCCCGATCGCCGCCGAGCGGCGCGGCCATGTCATCCTCACCGGCGGGGCGAGCCAGCTCAACGGGCTGCCCGATCTCGCATCGCGAATTCTCAACCGGCCGGTACGCATCGGACGCCCGCTCGGCATTGCCGGTGCGCCGGATGCGGCCAAAGGCCCGGCATTTGCCGTGGCGGCCGGACTCCTTGTGTATCCGCAAGCGGCGCATCTCGAACACTTTGAATCGCGGCGTAAGCGGCAATTCATGACAGGCACGGGCGGATATTTCGCCCGGGTCGGACGATGGCTTCGCGAGAGTTTCTGATGGCCCCCAGACGCGAAGCTAGAAAATCTCGGCACCCGGTGGCGGACCGGACGGGGCAGGACACTTTCAAGGGCCGCGTGGGCGACGCCCGCGCGACGAACAAGAGGCAACCATGACCATCAATCTGAATATCCCCGACATCCGTGAGCTTAAACCCCGCATAACCGTGTTCGGAGTTGGCGGCGCCGGTGGCAATGCCGTCAACAATATGATCACCGCCGGCCTGCAGGGCGTGGACTTCGTGGTCGCCAATACCGACGCTCAGGCGCTCACGATGTCGAAAGCCGAGCGCATCGTCCAGATGGGCGTGCAGGTGACCGAAGGGCTCGGCGCCGGCTCGCAACCCGATATCGGCCGCGCCGCCGCCGAGGAAGTGATCGACGAGATCCGCGATCACCTGTCCGGCGCTCACATGGTGTTCGTCACCGCGGGCATGGGCGGCGGCACCGGCACCGGCGCCGCTCCGGTCATCGCCAAGACCGCGCGCGATCTCGGCATCCTCACCGTCGGCGTCGTCACCAAGCCGTTCCACTTCGAAGGCCAGCGCCGCATGCGCATCGCCGACGGCGGCATTACCGAACTGCAGAAATGCGTCGACACGCTGCTCATCATCCCCAACCAGAATCTGTTCCGCGTGGCGAACGAAAAAACCACGTTCGCGGATGCTTTCGCGCTGGCGGATCAGGTGCTCTATTCCGGAGTCGCCTGCATCACCGACCTGATGGTCAAAGAAGGCCTCATCAACCTCGACTTCGCCGACGTCCGCGCGGTCATGCGCGAAATGGGCAAGGCGATGATGGGGACCGGCGAGGCCGAAGGCGAAAAGCGGGCGATGGCCGCCGCCGAGGCGGCGATTTCCAATCCGTTGATCGACGATGCGTCGATGAAAGGCGCGCGCGGATTGTTGATTTCCATCACCGGCGGCCGCGATCTGACGCTTTACGAGGTCGACGAGGCGGCTACCCGCATCCGCGAGGAAGTCGATTCCGACGCCAACATCATTGTCGGGGCGACCTTCGACGAAAGCCTCGACGGCATGATCCGCGTGTCGGTCGTGGCGACGGGAATCGATCAGGCCATGGCGCAACGGCCGGCGGCAACGGAACCGCGGATCGCCGAAGTGACGCAGCGGATTCGCGCCGAGAACCAGCGCATCGCGGAACGTGCCGAACGGCTCGAACCGGCGCGGCCCGCCGCGGCGGCACCGCCGATACCGGCTGCGGCTCCTACCACCTTGAATGCGTCGATCGAGTCGGCGGCGAAGGCCGCAATCGCGGCGGCGATCGAGGACGTCACCATTCGTCCGCTGGGGCCAAAGCCTTCTTTGTTCATCGATCCGGCCGCGAGCGAGCCGGAAGAGCATGAGCCGGAAGTTGCCGAGCCGGCGTCGTTCATTCCGCCGCAAGCGGAACGCTTGCCGCTGCGCGCGCCGCGCATGCCGCGAATCGATGAGCTGCCGGTGCCAGCGCAAAACGAAATCCGCGCCCGGCGCGGCGAGCCGGCCGATGAGAGCCACACCGAGAACCGGCCGCGATCGCTGCTCAAGCGTCTGGCCTCGGTCAGCTTCGGCCGCCGCGACCACGAAGAAGTAGAAGCGGCGCCGGCGCCAGCGCCGATGCCGCGTCCCGCTCCGGTCAGCGCACCAATGCCGGCCGAGCGTCTCGCCGGCCGGCCGATGCCGCGCCCGGCCGAGCCGCGGCAAGAACCGCGTCAGGAATTGCCGGTCTCCGAATATGCCAAGCGTCCGGCTCCGCAGGGGCTGGACCAGCACGGCCGGCAGAGCCCTGTGCATAACCCGAGCGACGAGGACCAACTCGATATTCCGGCATTCCTGCGCCGGCAGGCGAACTGAGATCCTTCCAGCGCCTCGCGCAATCTGAGCCCGCATCCCTGTCGGTCATGGGTGCGGGTAGCGGAGCCACAGACTAAGCGACTGATTTTAGTGGACATTCGAGAGTATCGAAGTGCAATCCGCTCCGGCGCAGGCTGCTGTGCCGGGGCGGATTGTGCTTTTGCGGCCGCCTCGGAGGCTGCGACCTTGTACGATTTTGGGGCAGCGGGCCGACAACAGTGCGGCCGGAAAAAGGTAACAGTCGGTAAGAAAGCGTGAATTGGCCTTACCGCACTGCACCGGTAAGGTTTGCTGACGTTGGGGTGGCCACAATTGTTCGCGCAGTTCGCGTCATTTGGCGGTGATAGTGTGGGACCGAGGCATGACGCGGGGCGTATTCGCCGGTAGGCAGACGACGCTGCAAGATCATGTGGCCGTTGCCGGCATCGGTGTCCATTCCGGTGCACCTGCTACGCTGACATTGCATCCGGCCGAGGCCGATACCGGCATCGTATTTTCACGCTGCGGGATCGATGGCCAGCCGGATCGCGAATTAAGCGCAAATTTCCGTTCGGTGACCGCGACGGAATTCGCAACCGTGCTCGGCGATCATAACGGGCCGGCGGTATCCACCACCGAGCATGTCATGGCGGCTTTGCAGGCTCTCGGCGTCGATAACGCCGTCGTCGAGGTCGATGGTCCCGAAGTCCCGATCATGGATGGCAGCGCCGCGCCGTTCGTCGCCGCGATCGACCAGGCCGGCATCGTGACGCTTCAGGCGTCGCGTCGTTACATTCAGGTGCTCAAGCCGGTGCGCGTCGCCAAGGGCGATAGCTACGGCGAATTGCGGCCGTACCTGCGCGGCTTTCGCATCGAGACCGAAATCGAATTCGATCACCCGCTGATCGGGCGTCAATCCTTAGCCGTCGACGTCGAGCCGGATTTGTTCCGCCGCGAACTGGCGCGGGCGCGGACTTTCGGCTTCATGCGCGACGTCGCCAAACTGTGGAGCGCGGGCTATGCGCTCGGCGCTTCTTTCGAGAATACCGTCGTGATCGCCGAGAACCGCGTGCTCAATCCGGACGGCACGCGCTTTACCGACGAATTCGTCCGCCACAAGGCGGTCGATGCGATCGGCGACCTCGCGCTGTCCGGCGCGCCGCTCATCGGCGCCTACCGTTCGGTGCGCGGCGGACACAAGCTCAATCACGCGGTGCTCACCGCATTGATGGCCGACCGCAGCGCCTGGGCTTATGTCGAAATGCCGGAGAGCCGCCGCCCGCGTGGCTATGCCGATCTCGCGGCCGGTATGCCGACCCCCGCTTACGGGCCCGACGTCGCTTAATTCCCTTAACTTTTACGCCTTAATCCGGGCCGATTGTCGGCCATAATTGCTGTATTGTCATAGGGGTGCGGTGCGCTCATTCTGACGCGTGTGGCGCGGCAGGGATGCACCGGCGGGACGGGACTTAAAATCACGCTCATGATGTTGCAGTCACGAGGATCGCCGCGATCCGGTTGCCGGCTGCGCGCGCCGGCGGCATGGCTGGCGCTCGTGCTTGGCGCCGCGCCGCTCTTCGGCTGCAGCCTGTTCAACAAAGACGACGATTACGTTCCCGACAGCCCACCCGACATGCTCTACAACGAGGGCCTGTATCTCCTCAACAACAGGCAGGACTACAAGGCTGCGGCGAAGAAATTCGACGAGGTCGACCGGCAAGACCCGTATTCGGACTGGGCGCGCAAGGCGCTTTTGATGTCGGCCTACGCCGATTATCAGGCGGAAGAATACGACGATTGCGTCAATTCCGCGGAACGCTACGTGACGCTGCATCCCGGCAGCCCCGACGCGGCCTATGCCCAATACCTCATCGGCGCCTCCTACTACGATCAGATTCTCGACATCACGCGCGATCAGGCGCGCGCGCAGAAGGCAATCGACGCTCTTGCGGAAGTCGTGCGCAAATATCCAACCAGCGAGTACGCTATCGCCGCCAAGAAGAAAATCGAAATGGCGCGCGACCAGCTTGCCGGCAAGGAGATGGACATCGGCCGCTACTACCTGGACCGGCGCGATTTCATCGGCGCGATCAACCGGTTCAAGGTCGTGGTGACGCAGTATCAGACCACGCGCCACGTCGAGGAGGCCTTGATGCGGCTGAGCGAAGCCTATGTTTCGCTCGGCATCATGGATGAGGCGCAGACCGCCGCGGCCGTGCTCGGGCATAATTTCCCGGACAGCCCCTGGTACAAGGACGCTTACAATCTCGTGAAGACCGCCGGCGGCGAACCGACGACCGAGAACAAAGGATCGTGGATCAGCCGCGCTTTCGGCAAGATGGGCATGGCGAGCGCGCAAAGCGGCTGATAGACGGCAGACGACAGCCGGCAGAATCAAGAATAATATCGCCTGTCATCCCCTCCTCAGTTGTCCGTTGTCTGTCCTCATGCTCACGCGCCTTTCAATCCGCGACATCGTCCTGATCGACCGGCTGGACATCGATTTCGGCTCCGGGCTTGCCGCGCTGACCGGCGAAACCGGCGCCGGCAAATCGATCCTGCTCGATGCCTTCGCGCTCGCGCTTGGCGCGCGCGGCGAGGCGGCGCTGGTGCGCGAAGGCGCCGAGCAAGGCCAGGTGATCGCCGCTTTCGACGTAGCCGCAGGCCATCCGGCGCGCCGCGTGCTCGCGGATAACGATCTCGGCGCCGAGGACGAATTGATCGTGCGGCGCGTGCAATTCGCCGACGGCAGGACCCGCGCTTTCGTCAACGATCAGCCGGTCAGCGTGCAGGTGCTGCGCGCGCTCGGCACGGCATTGGTGGAGATCCACGGCCAGCACGACGAGCGCGCCTTTGTCGATGCCGCGACGCATCGCGCGCTGCTCGACGCCTATGGCGGCATCGAAGGCGACGCCGCCGCGGTGACGCAGCTATGGACCGAGCGGCGCGCGCGCGAGGCCGCCGTCGAGAGCCACCGCACCGCGATCGAACGCGCCAATCGCGAAGCCGAATGGCTTCGCCATGCAGTCGACGAACTGTCAAACCTGGCTCCGCAAACCGGCGAGGAAACCGCGCTCGCCGACCGCCGCGCCGGCATGATGCAGGCGGAAAAAGTCGCCGACGATTTGCGCGCCACGCACGATGCCGTCAGCGGACCGAACTCACCGGTGCCGCCGCTGGCGACCGCGGTGCGCCGCCTGGAACGCCGCGCGGCGCAAGCGCCGGCACTGATCGAACCGGCGGTGAAGGCAATCGACGCCGCTTTGACGTCGCTCGAAGAAGCCCGGGCGCAGCTCGAACAGGCTTTGCGGGTGGCCGAATTCGATCCGCAGGAGTTGGACCGGATCGAGGAGCGCCTGTTCGCGCTGCGCGCCGCTGGGCGCAAGTACAATGTGCCGGTCGACGAACTCAGCGCGCTGGCTCTCCGCCATGAAAACGATCTCGCCTTGATCGACGCAGGCGCCGAGCGGCTCGCCACGCTGGAGCGGGAAGCGCGGGAAGCCGCGGCGCGCTACCGCGCGGCGGCGGAAAAACTCTCGGCCGCACGCCGCCGCACCGCCGAGAAACTCGACAAGGCGGTCAATGCCGAACTCAAGCCGCTCAAGCTCGAACGGGCGCAATTTTCAACTGAGATCACGAGCGAAAACGAAGGCCCCGACGGTCTCGACCGGGTCGAATTCTGGGTGCGCACCAATCCCGGAACGCGGCCGGGACCGTTGATGCGGGTCGCTTCCGGAGGCGAGCTCGCGCGCTTTCTGCTGGCGCTCAAGGTCGTGCTGGCCGATCGCGGTTCGGCGCCTACGCTGGTGTTCGACGAAATCGATACCGGGGTCGGCGGCGCGGTGGCAGATTCGATCGGCGTGCGGCTCGCGCGTCTTGCGTCGGGCGTGCAGGTGATCGCAGTGACGCATGCGCCGCAGGTGGCGGCGCGCGCCGACCGGCATTACCTCATCACCAAGGATGCGCTCGCCAAGGGTAAACGGGTGGCAACCCGCGTCGCCGAGCTGCAAGACGACCGGCGCCGCGAGGAGATCGCCCGCATGCTGGCCGGTGCCGAAATCACCGCCGAAGCCCGCGCCGCCGCGGAGCGTTTGATCCGTGCGGCGGTCGGCTGACATCATCTGATTATCATCATGGCCCGCCGCGCCAAGTCCGAACAGCCCCGAAAGTCCGTCGACGATCTCAGTGAAAGAGAGGCCAAGGCCGAGCACGCGCGGCTTGAGGCGGAAATCGCCGCGCACGACCGGCGTTACTATCAGGAAGACGCGCCGACTGTCAGCGATGCCGAATATGACCTGTTGCGGCGGCGCTATGGCGCGATCGAAGCGCGGTTTCCGCAATTGCGCACACTGGAAAGCCTGACGCAGCGGGTCGGCGCGGCGCCGTCGGGCCGTTTTGCCAAAGTCCGGCACGCCGTGCCGATGCTCTCGCTCGACAACGCCTTTGCCGACGAAGACGTGATCGATTTCGTCGGCCGCATCCGCCGCTTCCTGCGGCTGCCGGAGGACGCCGAGATCGCGTTCTCCGCCGAGCCGAAAATCGACGGCCTGTCGATGTCGCTGCATTACGAAAACGGCGCACTGGTTACCGGCGCGACGCGCGGCGATGGCGCCGAGGGCGAGGACGTCACCGCCAATGTGAAAACGGTGAAGGACGTTCCGCACCGGCTCAAGGGCAAGGGCATTCCGGCGGTCTGCGAGGTGCGCGGCGAAATCTACATGACCAAGGCGGCATTCCTCGAGCTCAATCGCAAGCAGAAGGACGCGGGCCAGGAGCTCTATGTCAATCCGCGCAATACCGCGGCCGGGTCGCTGCGGCAAAAGGACCCGTCGATAACGGCGTCGCGGCCGCTTGGTTTTTTCGCCTATGCCTGGGGCGAGATGAGCGAAATGCCGGCCGACACGCAGTCCGGCATGATCAAATGGTTTGAGCAATGCGGCTTCAAGACCAATCCACTGACCAAAATGCTCCGCTCGGTCGAGGCGCTCCTTGAATTCCACCGCGCGATCGAGGCGCGGCGCGCCAGCCTCGATTACGACATCGACGGCGTCGTTTACAAAGTCGACCGCCTCGACTGGCAGGAGCGGCTCGGCTTCGTGTCGCGCGATCCGCGCTGGGCGATCGCACACAAATTTCCCGCCGAGCGGGCGACCACTGTCGTCAAGGACATCGAGATTCAGGTCGGCCGCACCGGTTTTCTCACTCCGGTGGCAAAACTTGAGCCGGTCACGGTCGGCGGCGTCGTGGTGCAGAATGCGACGCTGCACAATGCCGATGAGATCGCACGGCTCGATGTCCGGATCGGCGACACGGTGACCATCCAGCGCGCCGGCGACGTCATTCCGCAGGTGCTCGGCGTCGTTGAAGATAAACGGCCGCGCGGCGCAAAGCCGTTTGAATTTCCGAAGAAGTGTCCCTGCCCTTTGCACACCGACGTTGTTCGCGAGATCATTGCTGGCGGAACGGAAGGCGCGCGCGTCCATTGCACTGGCGAATTCGCCTGCCCGTATCAGACGATCGAGCATCTCAAGCATTTCGTGTCGCGCCGGGCTTTCGATATCGACGGGCTCGGCGAGAAACAGATCGAGCTGTTCTACGAAGAAGGCTGGGTCAAGGAGCCGGCGGATATTTTCACGCTCGATGAGCGCAACGCCAAAATCCGCCTCGAAGAGGTCGAGGGCTTTGGCAAGACCTCGGTGCGTAATCTGTTCGCCGCCATCGCGGCGCGGCGCGACATTGCGCTGGAACGCTTCATCTACGCGCTCGGCATCCGCCATGTCGGCGAGACGACCGCGGTGGCGCTGGCGCGCGGCTACGGCAACTGGGACGCCTTCCACGCCGCCTGCCTCAAGCTTGCCCGCGACGACGAGGAGACCAAGGCGGAGATGGATGCACTCGACCAGATCGGCGATACCGTGATCGAGAGCCTGCACGATTATTTCGGCGAAGCGCATAATCGCCGCCGCATCGAACGGCTGGCGGCGCGGGTCTGCATTCGCGACGCCGAGAAACCGCGCAGCGATTCGCCGATCGCCGGCAAGACCGTGGTGTTCACCGGCACGCTGGAACAGATGACGCGCGACGAGGCCAAGGCCTCGGCGGAACGTCTCGGCGCCAAAGTGTCGGGCTCGGTGTCGAAGAAGACGGATTACGTGGTCGCCGGCCCGGGCGCCGGCTCGAAACTCGCCGAGGCGAAAAAGCTCGGCGTCGCGGTGCTGACGGAAGACGAATGGGCGAAGCTCGTTCGCTAAGCGCGGCGCTCAATCGCGGATCGGAGCCGTCGCAGCGATCAGCCACTCGCGGGTCGGCGCATCTACCTGCGGCATGAGCGCTTCGCGCACCCGCGCGTGGTAGGCGTTGAGCCACGCGACTTCCTCGTGGCTCAGCAACGCAGCGTCGATAAGGCGCGCGTCGATCGGGGCCAAGGTCAGCGTCTCGAACGCATTGAGCGGCTTTTCCGCCTCGGCGACGGCCGGCGCTTCCGTCACCAGGACGAGGTTTTCGATGCGGATGCCGTAGGCGCCGGTGCGGTAATAGCCGGGCTCGTTCGACAAAATCATGCCGCGCTTGAGCACCGCACTGCCGAGCTTCGACATCCGCGCCGGCCCCTCGTGCACCGAGAGATAGCTGCCGACGCCGTGGCCGGTGCCGTGATCGAAATCGAGCCCGGCCCGCCACAAAAATTGCCGCGCCAGAGGGTCGAGCTGGGCGCCGGTCGTGCCGTCCGGAAATACCGCGCGCGCGATCGCGATATGGCCTTTGAGCACGAGGGTGAAATTTTTGCGCATGTCGGGCGTCGGCGTGCCGACGGCGAGCGTGCGGGTGATGTCGGTGGTGCCATCTTCGTACTGGCCGCCGGAATCGATCAGAAAAAGCTCGCCCGGCGCGATGCGCCGGTTGCTCCTGCGCGTAACGCGATAATGCACGATGGCGCCGTCGGGACCGGCGCCGGCGATGGTCGGAAACGAAATGTCCTTGAGCAGGCCGGTGTCGCGGCGAAAGCTTTCCAGCGCCTCGACCGCGTCGATCTCGGTCAGTCGTCCGCGTGGCGCCTCGCGGTCGAACCAGGCAAGGAAGCGCGTCATCGCCGCGCCGTCGCGCAATTGCGCCGCGCGTGCGCCGGCGATCTCGGCCGCGTTCTTGACCGCCTTCATCGGCGCGATCGGGTCGCTGCCGCGCAACACCTTGCCGCCGTTCGCGGTGACTAACCGCGCGATGGCCTCGGGACAACCAGCCGGATCGAGACGCACGGCGCGTTGCTCTTTGCTGAGCGCCGCGAGATCGCGCTCGAAATCCTCGTTGGCCCGCACCTCGGCCACTTCCTCGAGGCGGTGCCGGACGTCGTTGCTGAGCTTGCGAGCCTCGATATAGAGCGCGGGCTTGCCCTCCTTGGGCGCCACGGCATAGGCCAGCACGACCGGCGTGTGCGGCACGTCGCTGCCGCGGATGTTGAACAGCCAGCACACCGCCTGCGGATCGGACACGACAAGCGCATCGGCCTGTTTCATGTCGGCGCGCAGCTGCGCGAGTTTCGCCGTGCTGTCCTCGCCGGCATAGCGCGGGTCGTGGAGCACGACCGCGCCGAGCGGCGGCGGCGGCCGGTCGTGCCAGCCGGTGTCGATCGGATTATCGTCGACGGCAACGAGGCTGGCGCCGGCCGCGGCGCAGGCTTTGGCGAGCCGCTCGGCGCCATCGACGGTATGCAGCCAGGGCGAATAGCCGAGTTTTGCGCCGGGGCGCAGATTGTCTTCGATCCATTGCGCCGGCGGATGCTCGACGAGATGCTCAATGGTGAAGGCCGATACGTCGACCTCGTTGTGCGCCTGCACCGTATAGCGGCCGTCGACAAAGATCGCCGCGCGGTCGGCCAGCACGATGGCGAGGCCGGCTGAGCCGGTAAATCCGGTGAGCCAGGCCAGCCGTTCGGCGCAAGGCGGCACATATTCGTTTTGATAACGGTCGGCGCGCGGCACAATGAAACCGTCGAGGCCGCGCCGCTTGAGCTCCGCCCGCAAGGCCGCAAGCCGCGGCGCGCTGGCGCTGCGCTCGGCGCGATCCTCGAACGATTGAAAATGGGCTTCGAACATGGCGCGCAATCTAGCAGGCCGAAGCACGCTTGAGCACCAGCGTCGTCCAGCCGTCGATGTCGATGCGCCGTTCGAGCGCAAGTGCGTGATAGGCGGCGATCGCCGCATTCGCCTGCGACATCAGCAGGCCGGACAGCACGACGCGGCCGCCGGGAGCGATCGTCCTTGTCAGCGGGGCGGCGAGGCGCTGCAGCGGCTCGAGCAGGATATTGGCGAAGACCAGATCGAACGGCGCGGCGGCGCGGATGGCCGGCGCGGCGAGACCGTTGGCCCACAAAACCTCGACCATGGCGCCGACACCGTTAAGCCGGGCATTGTTGCGCGCGACGCGCACCGCGCCGGCGTCGATGTCGGTCGCCAGCACGCGCCGGCGCAAAGCGCGGGCGGCGGCGATGGCGAGAACGCCCGAGCCAGTGCCGAGGTCGAGAATGCGCAGCGGCCGGCTGCCCGGCGACTTGCACAGCCCATCGAGCGCCAGAAGGCAGCCGCACGTGGTGCCGTGATGACCGGTGCCGAAGGCGAGTGCCGCCTCGATTTCGATACCGATCCGGTTGGCCGGAACGCGGGCGCGGTCGTGCGCGCCGTGGACGATGAAGCGGCCAGCCGCGACTGGCGTCAGCCCGGCGAGGCTCGCTCCGGCCCAATCCTTCGCCGCGACCTGCCCGAAGCGGAGCGCGGTTCCCGCTTTGCGCCCGGCGGCCGTTACCGCCAGCGCCCGCAGCGCTTTGCGGTCCGGCGCGGCGCGACAATAAACCGTCACCTGCCAGCGGCCGCGGCCCACATCCACAAGGCTGACTGCGGTACCGTCATCCGCAAGGCATTCGGTCACTGCAACCGTGAATTTTCGTGCCGATTGCGCATCGGTTACGAGCGTTGCAACGGCGACCTTTTGCACTCTCAATCTCTCCATAAATCATTGAAAAACAAGCACTTTCATGGCTATACACAATTCCACGCCGCCGATTTCAGAATCGGCCCACAATGCGTTGCGGCAAATTTATTCACATCGTAATCAACAGCTTATCCTCACGGTTATGCTGGCGAGTTCCAAGAGTTCTCCCCAAGCTTTGCAGAGGCCGCTGCGCTGGTAGGAGGGCTTCCGGCGCTCGCTACGGCGGTCATAATTAGCGAATAATCCGCTTCGTACGATGTTGATAAGCCATGAACTGCCGGGAGAATGAAATGATCACACTATGCACACGTAGACTCTTCGCCGCCGCGGCATGCGGTTTGGTGGCCGCCGCGCTTGGAGCCGGCGCCGCGCTGGCGCAGGGGTCGCCAAATTTTGCCGCGCTCCTTGCCGCACCGGATCGCAGCGACGCCGACCGCGCGGCCGACAAGCGGCGCGATCCGCTGCCATTTCTCATTTTCGCCGCGCCGGGTCCCGGCATGAAGGTGCTCGATATGGGCGCCGGCGGCGGCTATTCGAGCGAGCTGATGGCGCGCGCCGTGGCGCCAAACGGCGTCGTCTATGCGCAAAATCCGGCGACGCTCGGCGACAATCCGAAGGCGGCCTTTGCGGCGCGCGTGGCAACACCGGCGGGCAAGAACATCATCGCCGACACCGCGCCGTTCGACGATCCGATCCCACCCGGCGTGAGCAATCTCGATCTGATCACCTTCCTGTTCTACTACCACGACACGACCTACATGACCGTCGATCGCGCCAAGATGGACAGTAAGATGTTCGCCGCGCTCAAACCCGGCGGCTTTCTCGTGATCGCCGATCACTCGGCGCTGCCGGGCCAGGGCATTTCCGTCGCCCACACGCTGCACCGCATCGAGGAGTCAACGCTGCGCCAGGAGATCGAGGCCGCCGGCTTCAAATTCGTCGCCGAAGGCAATTTCTGGCGCAACGCCGCCGACACTCACGACTTCCCGAGCTACAAAGCCGACATGCCGGTCGACAATTTCGTGCTGAAATTTCAGAAGCCGAAATGACCCCCTCCCATCCCTCCCCCGCTTGCGGGGGAAGATTAAGGTGGGGCGCTACTGCAGCTGGTCCTTCACTTTGTCGAGACCGGCGTTGACGCAATCCTCATCGACGCCCGGCGAACCGGAGACGCCGACGCCGCCGACGATCTCGTCGCCGACCTTGATCGGCACGCCGCCCGGAATCGCGATGATGCTCGGAAGCGTTATCTGCTGGTGGACGACCGAATTCGGATCCTCCAGCTTCTTGGCGTAATCCTTCGTGGTCTGTTTGAAGGCGACTGCAGTGTAAGACTTGCGCCGCGCATTCTCGACCGTGACAATGCCGGCGTTGTCGCCGCGCATTTCGACGATGGTCTCGCCATCGGCGTCGACGACAACAGCGGATACTGCATAGCCTTTGGCCGCGCAGGCGGCGACGGCGCCTTCCGCGATGGTCTTGGCGATATCGAGCGGCAGCACCCTGTGCATGATCAGCGCGGCGCCGGCGGGCGCGGCGCAGGCGAACGACACGAGGCTTGCGAGTGCGGCGGCAAAACCGAAGCGAATAAGAGTCATCGTTGATCCTTCCCGTAAAAATGCGCCCACCGCGAAATAACAGCGGGCGCGCAAACCTATTCCATTTTCGGCTGCCGAAATGCGGCGCTGGCGCGGCGCCCGCTCAACACGGCGTGAGCGGCGGATTTTCGGAACTACCCGTTACCACTGCCGGTAGACCGGCTGGCCATAATACGGTTGCGGCTGCGGCGGGAAGCCCTGCTGCCCGTAGGAGGGCTGGGCGTAATAACGCTGGACATAAACCGGCCGGCCGTACTGGTCGTAGCCTTGCTGTGTCTGCTGGCCATAATACGGCTGCTGCTGCTGACTGTAATACGGCTGCGCCTGTTGCCCGTAATACGGCTGCTGCTGCTGGCCGTATTGCTGCTGGCCGTATTGCTGCTGGCTCGACACCGTCTCGTTCATGGGCAGACGCGACCGCGCCACCGGACCGTTGTCGCCGCCCGGCGTGCGGCCGCCGATGACGACCGTGGTATTGGCCATGCCCTCGGCCTTGACCAGATCGAACAGCACCGTGGCATTTTCCGGCGCCAGCCTGACGCAACCATGCGACACCGCAAGCCCGAGATGCTTCACATCGAAGAAGCCGTGCACGGCGTGGCCTTGCATGTCGAAGAAGATCGTATGCGGCATCGGCGCATTGTCCCATTCCTGGGAGTAATGGTCGGCGTCCATGCGGTTCGGCCGGAACGTGCCGTTCGGCGTGTCATAGCCCGGCCGGCCGGTCGACACCGGCCAGACGTAACGCTGCGATCCATCGACCGTGACCGCCATCTGCTGCGTCGATTTGTCGATGCTGATGAGGATATCGGCGCGGGCGGATGAAGCGAGCGGCAGCGCCAGTGCGGCGGTAAGGATTAAGGCGGGAAAAATTGTGGCGGAACGCATGCAAACACCTGAACTGGCCGTCGCCCGACTTCCTACAAGCCTTTCGCCTGTCTTTGGTTCAAATCAAGAGCATAAGCGCGCTACCGGACAGAATGATGAATGCAATGAGGCGGAAGCAAAGTAGTGCGTTCTCGCGGCGCGATTGCGCGCGAGTTTTCCTGATTGAGACGTTCAAACAGCTACGCATCCGCTCATCGTTGCCTCCCCAAAAGAGGGAGGCGAAGCGCCGACAGGCGCATCCATCCATGGCCGCATCAAGCGGATGCGGCAGCAGGCTCATCGGAGCCTGCTCGCCTCTCGGCGCTCCACCGCGGCGCTCGCCAGAGGCTTTCACCCGGCTGGCTCAACTCCAGGCCATGCTTCCTGGGACGTGGATCCAATGGGCGTTACCCGCTTTCACCTGTCCCAGTCCAGGGACTGCACCTCCCGCACCGGCCGTAGTACCGGCGTGAGTGATGCCCGGAGCCGCCCGGGAGCGGGGTTACAAGCCCCGCCCGCAGGAACCGCACTCGCTCTGCCTTAAGGCGTGTCTCCGGAAGACATCCCTTCGTTGAGCGAGATTCATGATTCGTCAGAATGTCCCTGCAACAGTGACGTGTGTCAAGAGTTGGTCTCTTGAACGGTGACGGACTTTACCACCTCTTCTCCCGAAGAAAGGCGTGTGGCTCGCAAGGGACGCGTTGGCTCATAATGCTTTGATAAAAAGATAGAATCTGCCCGAGGAGTTATGGTTCACGACTGGCCGGATATGCCCTTTCATGCTATATATAAAACAATGAGCGCGCCGGCAGCCGTCAGTCTCCCAACAGATTTCAAGTCCGAACTGGAGCGAAGGTATTTCTGGTGGGTACCGGTAGGATCGCAACCGCGGTCTGATGCCAGGATTCTTGCGCAGGCGATGGATTTGGCTTCGTTTGAGGACGTGCGGCGTTTCGAAGCTATACTCGGCGTCTATCGCTTGGCGGATGCCATGGTCAGGGCCGAACCCGGCTGGATAAGCGACCGGTCTTGGGAATTTTGGCGCGGACGCTTGGTGGCTGCCACCGGCCGGAGGATACCAGAGACGCCTCCTCGGAGATCGTTCGATGCCGGGTTGTTTTGAGCCCAAGATCGATATCCTGCCCAAAGCCCAGCAAGAAATCTGGCCTCTGCTCGCTCCTGCTCCTCAGTTGTCTTTCGTGCTGTATGCAGGCACCGCTGTCGCTCTCTATCTCGGCCATCGTGTTTCTGTCGATTTCGACTTTTTCAGAGCCGCTCCGCTCGACAAGAAAGCGATTGAAAAGTCCTTCGCTTTCATGCGTGACGCTCAGACTATTCAAGAAGACGAAAACACGCTCGTCGTTGTCGCTTCGATGCCATCGGGTCCCGTAAAGGTGTCTTTTTTTGGCGGCATGACTCTCGGAAGAATTAATGAACCGCTGCGGACGAAAGATTCAAAACTACTTGTCGCGTCGATGGAGGATCTGCTGGTCACGAAACTGAAGGCAATTCTAGACCGGGCCGAGGCGAAGGATTATCGAGACATCTCCGCGATACTGTCGACCGGCATTTCTCTGGAGAAAGCCTTGGGTGCGTTCGCTAAGATATACGGCAAGGACCCGGGCCTTCCTCTGCGCGCGATGGGCTATTTCAAGGACGGTGATTTGCCTTCGCTTCCCAAGACCGATCAGAACATCATTCGCGCGGCGAGAGACCGCGTTTCCCAAATTCCCGAGGTCCCGCTTATCTACGGGTAGCCGTCAGCTAGGCTCGGTGGGATTGACCACGGCGGATTTCGCCACGCGCGCAAACCAAAATTGCGCTGACCAACGGGAAACTCTACTCCGCCGGCTGCTTCGGCTTCGGTTTAAAGAACGTGCCCTTGAGATTGTCCCACAGCTGAATCTTGGCGCCGTGGCGGTGCATGATGACGCTCTGCTGCGCCACCGAGAGCGAATTGTTCCAGGCCCAGTAGATCACCAGGCCGGCCGGGAAATTTGCCAGCATGAAGGTGAAGATCAGCGGCATCCAGTTGAAGATCATCTGCTGGGTCGGATCGGGCGGCGTCGGGTTGAGCTTCATCTGCACCCACATGGTCACGCCCATGATCGCCGGCCAGAAGCCGAGATGCAGGAAGCCGCCAAGCACCGGAATTATCGCCGGATCGAACGGGATCAGGCCGCCGAGCGTGAAAATGTTGGTCGGGTCCGGCGCCGAGAGATCGTGGATCCAGCCGTAGAACGGCGTGTGCCGCATCTCGATGGTGATGAACAGCACCTTGTAGAGCGAGAAGAACACCGGAATCTGGATGGCAATCGGCAGGCAGCCGGCAATCGGATTGATCTGCTCCTTCTTGTAGAGCTCCATCATCGCCTGCTGCTGCTTCAGCTTGTCGTCGGCAAAGCGTTCCTTGATCATCGCCATTTGCGGCTGCACCGCCTTCATCTTCGCCATCGAGGCGTAGGACTTGTTGGCGAGCGGGAAGAACAGGAATTTGACGATCACCGTGACGATCAGGATGGCGATGCCGAAATTGCCGACCAGATGAAAAAAGTAATCGATGCCGAGGAACATCGGTTTGGTGATGAAGTAGAACCAGCCCCAGTCGATCAGCAGATCGAAATGGTTGAGGTTAAGCGCGGCGTTATAGCCGCCGTCGATGCCGCCGAGGAAATTGATGCCGACGACGGAGACTTCCTTGGCGCCGGCAAACAGCCGTGCATCGGCCGAGCCGACCGCGCCCGGCGCGATGGTCTGCGGCTGTAACAGATAATCGGTCTGATAGGTTTTCAGGCCGCCTTCGTCGCCGGCGGAAAAGCGCGCGGTCACCTTGGCGTCGTTGTCGGGCAACAGCGTGGCGGCGAAATATTTGTCGGTGAAGCCGAGCCAGGCGTTGGTCGCCTCCCAGGTCTCGGTCTTCTTGTCGTCCATTTTCTTGTAGGTCTCGGTCTGCTCGCCCTGATCGCCCATGACGCCGATCAGGCCCTCATGCAAAATGTAATAGCCGAGCACTTTCGGCGCGCCGTGGCGCGAGATCAGCGCATAAGGATAAAGCGTGACAGGGTTGCCGCCCTTGTTCGCCACCGCATCCTTGATGGTGAAGAGATAATGGTCGTCGATCGCGATGGTGCGGGTGAAGACGAGGCCCTGGCCGTTCTCGTAGGTCAGCGTCACCGGGTGGTCGATGCTGAGCCTGCCTGATCCTTGCTGCGTCCAAACCGTATCCTGGCCCGGCATTTCGCCGGCCGAGCCGGCCGCCGGCACCCAGCCGAATTCGGCGTAATAAGCTTCCGGCGCGCCCGAGGGCGAGAACAGCACGATCGGCGGCGAATTGGGATCGATGGTTTCGCGATATTGCTGCAGCGTCAGATCGTCGATGCGGCCGCCTTTAAGATCGACCGAGCCGCCGAGCCGCGGCGTATCGATTAAAATGCGCGGCGTCGCACCGATCACGGCCTCGCGCGATTGCGCTTGCGCCTGCGGGGTTGCGGCCACACTCGGCGTTCCCGGCACGGTCGGCGCTCCCAGCGCTCCCGGAGCGCCTGGCGTTGCGCTGGACTGCGCCGTGCTCGGCTGGGCGGCGCCGGGCTGCACTTGCGCCTGTTCCTGCTCCTTGAGCTGCGCTTCCTGGCGCTGCCGTTCCATCTGCGGATAGCCGATGAAATATTGCCAGCCAACGACGACCATGATCGACAGCACGACCGCAAGGATGGTGTTCTTGTTGGAGAACATTCAGGTTTTCTTGCGGGTTTGCTGTGTGGCGTCTGTTGCGGATTTGTTGGCGGGCTGCGACCCCGCCTCATGTAAGGGGCGGGGAGCGGCCATACCAGTTGCGCGCGGAGCCGGCGCGGAGCGATGAATGCGGTCAAGCGCCGCGCCGAAATCGCGCACCAGTTCACCGAATGCCGTCTTTAACGCCGCCCGCCGCCCAATCAGCACGTAATCGTGGCCGGCGCAAAGCTCGCTTGCCGGAGCCAAGCGCACAACCTCGCGCAAGCGCCGCCGCACGCGGTTTCGCTCCACCGCATTGCCGACTTGCTTGGACACCGTGAAGCCGACCCGTACAGGACCCTCGCCGCTGGCAATGTCGTCACGCTTGCGCGCCTGCAAGACGAACGCGGTGCCCGGCGCCCGCGCGCCTTTGGCGGCTGCCCGAAAGTCCGTCCGGCGTTTCAACCGCTCCATGGGAATCGACTTTTTTGGGCTCGAGTTTGAAATCGACGTTGGGATCACGAGACCGGATTATGCGCCGAAAAAAGCTAACGAGCGGGCTTCAGCGTACTACGCGCTCAGTTTCTTGCGTCCCTGCGCGCGCCGCAACGCCAAAATCCTGCGGCCGCCCTTGGTTGCCATGCGGGCGCGAAAGCCGTGACGGCGCTTGCGCACCAATTTGCTCGGCTGATAGGTCCGTTTCACGAAGGTCTTCTCCGCTGCGCGCAAAGGGATCGAGGATGGCGCGGCTTATACGGGAGGGCTTTGAGCCCGTCAAACCTGACGATATTCGCCCAAAACGGCCTGCCGCGCCGGGTTCCCCGCGGCGCCTACGTGACCGGGGCAGGGCGCCGGATCGAGGTCAATCTCGCCACATTGTCAGCCGCCAAGGACTGTAGAATAGGTGTGACAGGCCCGAGACTTCCCACGACAAGCCTTTCGAACAGCAGACTGCCGATGGCGCAAGACACCAGCCAAAGCACTAAGCCTGAGACCCGGCAGGAAATCCGGCCGGATATCTGCGTGATCGGCGCCGGCGCGGGCGGGCTAGCTGCTGCGTCCGCGGCGGCGGCTTTCGGCGTCAATGTGGTGCTGATCGAAAAGGGCCAGATGGGCGGCGACAGTCTTGCCGGGGTGCTGCCGGCCAAGGCGCTGCTCGCGGCCGCCGAGCGCGCCCAGATCATGCGCGACGGGGTGTTGCACAATGGCGCGCGCTCGCGCCGCAAGAACCCGCGCTCCGCGATCGATTTCGCCGCGGTGCGCGCCCATGTGCACGATGTCATCGCCGCGGTCGCGCCGCAGGAATCGCGCCAGCGCTTCAATGGGCTCGGCGTCCGCGTCATCGCCGGCGTCGGGCGCTTTCGCAACACCGACACCGTCGCCGTCAACGGCTTTGACGTCAAAGCCCGCCGCTTTGTCATCGCGACCGGCGCGTCGCCCGAGCTGCCGGAGATACCGGGACTTGCCGACGTGCCGCATTTCACCAATGAGACCGTGCTCGAGCTTGCCGACTGCCCGCGTCATCTCATTGTCATCGGCGCAGGCTCCGTCGGCCTCGAACTGGCGCAGGCGTTCCGCCGGCTCGGCGCCGACGTCACCGTGCTCGAAGCGGCGACGCCTCTTGGCACCGAAGACGCGGAATGCGCGGGCATCGTTCTCGACGCGCTGCGGCGCGAGGGCGTCGTGCTGCGCACTGGCGTGAAGATCGCGCGAGTGCGCCGCGTTCTATCGCGCGTGCAAATCGATATCGCCGGCGAAGCGGGCGAGGAGACCATTGAAGGCACCCATATCCTGGTCGCCACCGGCCGCCGGCCGAATCTCGATGAGCTCGATCTCGACGCCGCCGGCATCGACTACGAAGCGGGCGGCATCACCGTCGACCGGCGGCTGCGCACCAGCAACAAACAGGTCTATGCCATCGGCGAAGTGACCGGCGCGCCGCCATTTACCCATCTCGCCAATCATCACGCCGGACTCGTGATCCGCAACGCGCTGTTTCGTTCGCGGGTCAATACCGATCGCCAGGCCGTGCCCTCGGTGACCTATACCGATCCCGAATTGGCCCAGGTCGGCATGACCGAGGACGCGGCGCGCGCGCATTGCGGAGTGATCCGGGTGTTGCGCGCGGCCTATCGCGAGAACGACCGGGCGCAGGCGACCGGCGCGACCAATGGCCACATCAAGATCATCACCGATCGCAGAGGAGACATTCTCGGCGCGACCATCGTCGGCGCGGCGGCGGCCGAAAATATCGCCGCCTGGGCGCTCGGCATAAACCAGAAACTGAATATTGACGCCTTCGCCGGGGTTATCGTGCCGTATCCGACCTATGCCGAGGTGGGCAAACGCGCGGCGATGACCTATTTCACCCGTGGTTTGACCAGTCCACTGGTCCGGCGCATCATAGCTTGGCTGCGTCGTTTTGGCTGATCAGCGTTAACGGCAGCATGGCTCGATCATGAATGAGAAAACCGCCGCACGGCCGGAAACGGTCCGGGCGCTGCGCTTCGGGCTTTCGGGAAAGCTTCTCGTCCTCACGATTCTGTTCGTGATGATTGCGGAAGTGCTGATCTATGTGCCGTCGGTCGCCAATTTCCGCGTCGTCTGGCTCAAGGACCGCCTTGCCACCGCCTATACCGCGGCGCTCGTTCTCGACGCCGCGCCGAACGGCGTAGTGTCCGACGCGCTCGCCAAGCAGATCCTCACCTCGATCGGCGCCCGCGCCGTCGCCATGAAGATGGGCAAACGCCGCATGATGCTGGCGATCGACGATATGCCGCCGCCGGTCGCCGATACTTTCGACATGCGCGATTTCACCACGACGGACGCCATCGTCGATGCGTTCGCCATGATGCGCAACACCGCGAACAACGACATGCGCGTGGTCGGCCCGGCGCCGATGGGCGGCGAATATATCGAGCTGGTCATGGACGAGCAGCTCCTGCGCAAAGCGATGCTGCGCTATTCGTTCGACATTCTGTTTCTGTCGCTGGTGATCTCCGGCATCACCGCGGCGCTGGTTTATCTGGCTTTGCATTATATGTTCGTGCGTCCGATGCGCCGCATCACCGCCAACATGGTGGCGTTCCGCGCCGATCCGGAGAATGTCGACCGCGTCATCGCGCCGTCCGGGCGCGCCGACGAGATCGGCACCGCCGAGCGCGAGCTCGCGACCATGCAGACCGACCTCACCTCGACGCTGCATCACAAGAGCCGGCTCGCCGGCCTTGGGCTCGCGGTGTCCAAGATCAACCACGATCTGCGCAACCTGCTCGCCTCGGCGCAATTGTTCTCCGACCGGCTCGCCACTATTCCCGATCCCGGCGTGCAGCGCTTTGCGCCGAAGCTGATGCAGGCGCTGCAACGCGCCATCGCCTACTGCGAGTCGACGCTGTCCTATGGCCGGCTGCAGGAGCCGCCGCCGGAGCGCCGGCAAATCATGCTCGAGCCGCTGGTCGAGGAAGTGCACGAGACGCTGGGTCTTGGTCCGGACTCGCCGGTGCGCTGGATCAGCGCGGTCGAGCGCGGCCTTGTGGTCGAGGCCGATTACGACCAGCTGTTCCGCATCCTGCTTAATCTGTCGCGCAATGCGTTGCAGGCGATGGAAAGCCGCGACCGCGCCGAGCGCGATCCCGGCCGCGACCAGATCCGTATCACCGGCCGCCGCGAGGGCGCCGTGGTGGTGATCGAAGTCTCCGATACCGGCCCGGGATTTTCCGAGAAAGCGCGCGCGCATCTGTTCGAGGCGTTCCAGGGCTCGACCCGCACCGGTGGCACCGGCCTTGGCCTTGCCATTGCCGCCGAACTCGTTCGCGCCCATGGCGGCGAAATTCGTCTCGTCGAAGGCACCATCGGGGCGACGCTGCGGCTGACCATTCCCGACCGCGCGGTCGAACTTGCCGCCCACCGCGGCGCCCGCGCCCACGGTTAAGGCACGTCAACCATGTCCCCGACCAAACTCATCGGTTTGCTCGGCACGGTTATTGTTATCGGATTTCTGATCTTTGGATTGCGTCAGGGCTTGCGGGCGAACCGCGAAGCCCGGCGCAATCAGGAACCGCCCGCCGGGCCCGGTTGAACACTGTTGCAGAGGAAGATCTGCCGCCTTGCCATCGCGCGGCGAAGGCTATAGCTACGGCGCGCCGCGCCCGTAGCTCAGCTGGATAGAGCACCAGACTACGAATCTGGGGGTCGGGAGTTCGAAATCTCTCCGGGCGCGCCAGCAAATTTGCGAATTGCGAAAGCTCGTGCCGCGCGGAGAACGCGCGGGATCATTTCCGCCGGCGGCGCGGGCCGGCGCGCGAAAGAACTTTTCGCCGGCAGAGACTTTTTTCGGTTTTGCCGTCGCGCCAAACCGTGACACGACAGTGAATGATGGAGCCCGTGAATTCAGGCGCGGTCGTGGGCGCTTGGCACCGGCGAACCGCCATGATAGCCTTTTTTGCGGCTCGTAGTTGAGCCAACAAATACCTGCAAAACCGGCTCGATCGCCGCGCTGTCGAGCCACCCCCGGGGACGTCGAGAAAGGATACGCCATGGCACAGAAACCGAGTGCTTCCGCGAGCTCTGACAAGGATGAAGCCATAGCGACGACGACCGAGCCGAACGAGGAATTGGCGTCGAAACTGGTCGATCGCTTTGCCATCTGGTCCGGCGTCGCCGGACTGATCCCGATCCCGGTTGTCGACCTCCTCGCGGTGGGCGGTCTGCAGGTGCAGATGCTGCGCCGCATCTCGCAAATCTATGACGTCGAATTTTCCGTAAACCGCGGCAAGGCGCTGATCGCGGCGCTCGCCGGCACCATGATCCCGGCAACCAGCGGCATGGGCGCCGCCAGCGCGCTCAAGGGCGTGCCGGTCGTCGGCATGCTCACCTCCGCCTTTGTCATGCCGGTGCTTTCGGCCGGCGCCACCTTTGCCATTGGCAAGACCTTCATTCAACATTTTGAAACGGGCGGATCGCTGCTCGATTTCAACCCGCCGGACTATCGCGACTTCGTCAAAGCCCAGAAGGAAATGTGGGACTCGCGAACCAAGCGTTCCGACACCACCGGCACGGCGACGTCCGGCTCTTGATCCCGCATGGGTTTTGTTGGCGGGCGACCGATGAGTAATTGTTCGACCCACGCGTAACGATCATCGATCGACGCCACCGAGTCCGGATTCGACCCACATGCCCTTGGCCGCAGCCATCCTCGCCTACGTGATCGTGTGCCTGCTCACGGGATTTGCGGGGACACACCGCCGCATGGGATTTTGGGGGACATTCTTCCTCTCGCTCATCACCACTCCGTTGGTGGTGTTGATCGTGCTGTTCATCACCGGCCCATCGCGACGCGTCGAATGGCGCCGCCGCAACGTAGAGTAACTGTCGGCAAGCGCATCCGTCTTCAAGCCGTCGGCGGCGCGTGTTGATGTAGACGGACGCCAGCGCGCTTATGTCCTTCATACAGCTCGTTCGCCGTGAAATGCACGGCTCGATGCCGAAGCTCTTGGTCATGTCCGGCCTCGGCGGCATCAGCAATGCGTGCATCCTTGCCGCCATCAATACCGGCGTGCAGGATGCCAGCAACGGGCAGAAGCCCGGGCTGTGGGCGGCGTCGCTGTTTCTAATCGCGCTGTTTTTGTTCATGAGGACGCAGCAATACGTCACCATCACCGCCACCGCCGAGATCGAGGCGATCATCCACAAAATGCGCGTGCGCCTGATGAATTACATAAGGCGTTCGGAGCTTCTGGAACTGGAACGGGTCGGCCGCTCGCGCATCGTCGCCGCGGTTACCAGCGATACCGCGGTGCTTACCCAGGCGAGCAACATGCTCTGCTTCACGGTGCAGGGCGCGGTGCTGGTTTTCTTTGTCGGTCTCTACGTCGCCTATTTATCGATTGTGGCGTTCGCTTTGACTTTCGTCATCGTGTTCGGCGCCGGCGTGATCTTCCACTACAAGAACAAACGGCTCGCCGCGCAGAAAGGCGAGTCGGCGGGGTGGGAGCGCCGCTTGCTCGACCGGCTGGTCGACTTCCTGGACGGCTTCAAGGAAGTTCGCCTCAACCGCGCGCGCAGCGACGATTTGTTCGCCGACGCGCTCGAAGTGTCGAAGACCGCGGCCAATATCAAAATCCGCACCCAGGCCGAAACCTTCAAGATGATCGTCACCTCGCAGATCTCGATGTACGTCCTGCTCGGCGCGGTCGTATTCGTGGCGCCCAATCTCACCGATACGCTCGGCGGTGCATCGATTGCCAAGACGACCACTGCGCTGTTGTTTGTCGTCGGCGCGTGCTTTGGCCTCGTGCAATCGATCCCGATCCTGCTCAACGCCAATGCCGCGGCCGACCGCATCGTGCGCCTGGAAGCGGCGCTTGAGGATACCGTCGGCGCGATCGAGCCGCATGAGTACACCGCGCGCAAGCGTTTCGACCGCATCGAGATGCAGAATATCGTGTTCCGCTACGTCGACAAATTCTCCGACACCGTGTTCAAGATCGGGCCGATCGATTTCAGCTTGAAATCCGGCGAACTCGTTTTCATCACCGGCGGCAACGGTTCGGGCAAATCGACGTTCCTGCGGGTACTGTCCGGCCTCTACCCGCCCGATTCCGGCGAAGTCACGCTCGACGGCGCACGCATCAATGATTCAAACCGCGACGAATATCGCAGCCTGATGTCGGCGATATTCTTCGATTATCACCTGTTCCAGCGGCTCTATGGCGTCCACGACGCCGATCCGGTCGAGATCGAGCGCCTGCTTGCGCAATTCCGGCTGTCCGACAAGACCTCGCTTACGAACGGCGAGTTCCGCACGCTCGACCTTTCCGGCGGCCAGCGCCGCCGCCTCGCTTTGATCGTCAGCATGCTGGAAAAGCGTCCGATCATGATTCTGGACGAATGGACGGCCGAGCAGGACCCCGAATTCCGCCGCAAATTTTATGACGAACTGCTGCCGGAAATGATGCAAGCTGGGGCGACTGTCGTGGTCATCACGCACGACGACCGCTATCTCGACGAGTTGCACTTGCCGGCACGCCGGATCCGCATGGACGAAGGCCGTATTGTCGAAGAACGCTCAATGGGCTGATGATAGGGGTCGGTAAGGAACGGCGTATGGCGAAGTATCCCGAGTACCTTGATGACCTGCCGCCCGCGCCGCGGAGGCGGCGGTGGTGGCGTCATTTTGGCCGCCACCTGCCGGGCATTTCCGTGCTGGTGCTGATGGCGATGCTCGCCACCATCGTGCTGTGGCCCTATGTGGTGATTACGGTGCCGAGCGGGCGGGTCGGAGTGCTGTGGAAGCGCTTCAACGGCATTGATCTGTACTGTTTCTGCTGGGTCGGCCGCGGCACGGTTCTGGCGCCGTCGGAGCTGCGCGAAGAAGGCCTCCATGTCATCTGGCCGTGGGACAAGCTGTTCCTCTATGACTTGCGGCTGCAATTGGCCACGGAAACCTACAACGCGATTTCCAAGGATGGCGTGAACGTCACCGCGCAGATCAGCGTGCGCTATCAATTGCTGCACAATCCCGTCGGCGTGCTGCACAAATTCATCGGGCCGGACTACATGGACTCCGTTGTCGGGCCCGAACTCGGCAGCCAGGCGCGGCAGGTGATCTCGCAATACACCGCCGAGGAGGTCTACACCTCGCGCGAAGAGATCCAGAAACAGATTCGGGAAAATGCGCAGAAGAGCCTTGGCGACAATCTCAACAAGCTGGTGCAGCCCGAAGCGATGGAGCAGCCGGATCCCAGGCACTACAACGACTTTCTGCAGAACGCGATCCAGATCCTCGATACGCTCGTGCTCTCGATCGAATTGCCGCCCGATATCGTAGCGGCGATCAATCGCCAGACCGAGCAGTACTACATGATCCAGGAGTACAAATTCCGCGTCGAGCGTGAAGCCGAGGAATCCAAACGCAAGCAGATCGAAGCCGACGGCATCGCCGCGTTCCAGAAAACGGTCAGCCAGGGCATTTCGGAATCCTATCTGCGCTGGCGCGGCATCGAAGCCACGCTGCAGCTGGCGCTGTCGCCCAATTCGAAGATCGTGGTCATCGGCAGCGGCAAGGATGGCCTGCCGATCATTCTCGGCAATGTCGATACACCGGCTTCGCCGGCCACGACGCCGCCCTCGGGCGGAGGCGCCGCGGCGCCGCCGCCGACAGCCAATACACCGGCGCCGCCTAACGTCGGCGCTCCGCCCGGAGCCAATAAGCCGCCGAGCGGAACATCGGGCGAAGCGGCTCCACCGGCGACGTCGGATCAGACGGCGGCGGTTCCGGCAAATGACGAAGGGGTCGTGGCCACCGCGCCGCAGGTCGGTCTTGCCGACGTCCAGTCGATCCTGTCCCGGCTTTCCGGGGTGTTGCTGCCGCCGGGATCGGGTTCGGGCCCCGCCACGGCAGCCAAGCCGAAGCAGTAGGAGGGATGCGGTGACCGACAAGACGCCATCAAGCCGCCCCGCCCGAGAAGTCGCCCGCTGGCGCTATTTGCGGGCGGAAATACGCTTCGTCACCGTCATCGCCACGATCATCGCGCTGGTTTGCATCGTCCTCGGCGGCCATCTTTACGGCCGCTATCTGGCCGGTTTGGAATTGAACGGCCGCGACAATGCCATGGAGCAGCTCAGCGCCGAAAGCCAGAATCTCAAAAGACATAACGATGATCTGAGCGCGCAGGCCACCGACCTGCAAACCAGGCTCGACCGGGCGCAGGCCGCGCTGGCGGCGATCATGCCTTCGGACAACACCTACAACATCGTTCCCAATCAATCGTTGAAAGTTGCCGACGGTCATTTGACCGTCGGCTTGGTCGGCTCTCCCAGCAACGAGACCGTCACGCTCGACATCAACGGCAAGCAGCAGGCGCTGGCGGCAGGTCAAGTCGTCACGCTCGCGCCCGATCCGTCGACCAACTGCACGGTGCAAGTGCAGTCCTTCGACCTGTTCAAGGCCATGCTGGTTGCGTCCTGTTCCGGCGCGACGCCGAGATAGACCCCGGATTCGAGGCGGTTCGCCCGCAAAGTGACGGCAAGAAAACGAAAAAATGACGCGCGGTCATTCGATTTCAATTTCGGGTGAAATGCGCTTCTAGCGCGTGTCTATTGCATGCGCGGAGTGCAATTATGGCTCACCCCGCGCGGTCGCTATTTGCGGAGAGCATCAAGCGAAAGGCCCTTGCGCGGGCTGCAACCGCGAAAAAATCCTGAGCTTTTAACAACGTAAATCTGATCCCTGCAAATCTGATCCGACACAGGAGTACACCCGATGAGCATGATCACGACCAAAGACGGCACCCAGATTTACTACAAAGATTGGGGAAAGGGACAACCCATCGTGTTCAGCCATGGTTGGCCGCTGTCAGCCGATGATTGGGACGCGCAGATGCTGTTCTTCCTCAATCGCGGCTATCGCGTCATAGCCCATGATCGCCGCGGCCACGGCCGATCGAGCCAGACGAGCGATGGCCATGACATGGATCACTACGCCGACGATCTTGCGGCTGTGACGGCGCATCTCGATCTGAAGAACGCTATTCACGTCGGCCACTCCACCGGCGGCGGCGAGGTGACGCACTATCTGGGACGGCACGGCGAAAGCCGGGTGGCGATGGCGGCCTTGATCAGCGCCGTACCGCCGCTGATGCTGAAGACGCCGGCCAATCCGCTCGGCCTTCCCAAGGAAGTGTTCGACGGTTTGCAGGCGCAACTCGCGGCCAATCGCTCGAAATTCTATCGCGATCTGCCGGAGGGGCCTTTCTACGGCTTCAATCGGCCGGGCGTGAAAGCGTTGGAGTCCGCCATCGCGAACTGGTGGCGTCAAGGCATGATGGGCGGCGCCAAGGCGCACCACGACGGCATCGTCGCCTTCTCGCAGACCGATTTCACCGAAGACCTCAAGAAGATCACCGTGCCAGTGCTGGTGATGCACAGCGAGGACGATCAGATCGTTCCCTATGTCGCCGCCGGACCATTGTCGGCAAAGCTGTTGAAGAACGGGACGCTGAAGACCTACAAGGACTTCCCGCACGGAATGATCACCACACAAGCGGAAACGATAAACGCTGACCTCTTGAACTTCATCCAGAGCAAGTCGAGCAAGGCGGCCGCCGCCTAGGCGTTACGCCGGCAAAGCGCTGCAAATCGGATGGCGCAGTCCCCGGCCGGACGCCGGGGCTGCGCTGTTGTTTTTGGCGGTTTATTTCAGCTTCTTCTTCGTCAGATAGGGCGCGACGTGCTCCATCACCTCGGCGGCTAAGATCCTTGCCATACCGTCGGGCGCAGACCCGCCCGCCGGCACGATGGCGTGGATGAATTTCGAATAGGTCAGGACCGGCGTCGAGCCGAATAGCGCGAACGCCTCGGTTGCGGTGGCGACCGCGAGATTCATCGGACCGGAATCGGTGCCGATAAAGAGATCGGCGTGGTGAAGCAGCGCCGCGGCCTCGATCAGGCCGAGATCGCAGGCATTAACGGCCGGCGCGCCGTTGCTGTTTGCGATCAGGTTTTGCGCGCGCGCGCTATTCTTGCTGCCGCCGATCAGGAACAGTGTCCCGGCGATGCGGCCCCGCAAGGCAGCGATGAATTCCGTCCAATATCCGTCGGGCCAATCCTTGCTCGGGTGCGAGGCGCCGACCCCAAGCACGATCCACGGCCGCGGATGGTGCGCAAACTTTTCGCCGATCGCCGCGAGCGTCGCATCGGGCAGCCGCAGCAGCGGCTCGGTTGCCGGCAGCGGTACCTGCGTCGCCGCCATCAGCGCCTTGAGCCAGTCGATCGGCTGGTCATGGAAATGACTCCGGTCGATGCCCGGATTGGTAATGAACATTTGCTGCGGTCCAAGACCAAGCCCGATGCGCTCGGGGATGCCGGCGAGCCGCGCGGCCACCGCCGGACGCAGGGTGCGGTCGAGAATCCAGATTTTGCGGAAACGGTTACGGCGCAGGAGCGCGGTGAGCCGGATCATATTGATGCCGCGCCGCAACTCCGAACCGCCGTGCTCGAAATAGATCGTCGCGGCAACGCTTGGTTCGTTCGCCAGCAGTTCCTTGGCGCCGCTGGTCGGCGGCGCCAGAAACGTCACCGTGCCGCCCGGCGATGTCGCGGCAATGGCGCGGATGAACGGCAGGTGCCAGATGACGTCGCCGATCCCCGGTTTCACCTGGATGATTGCGCTCGGGGTCACGTCGGTTGCCTGGTCAGTAGTTCGGTCATGAGGTCAGCAAATTCCACGCCGCCAACTGTCCGATAACATCCTCTACCGGCGGGCATGCAGCCAAATCGCCGAATGTCCGGTGCGGCCCCGCGCCAAAGCCGCCGGCGAGTGCGGGATTGGTATCGGTAAAGACTCCGATTGTCGCAATGCCCAGCACCCAGGCGAGATGGGTAAAGCCGGTGTCGACGCCGACGCACAGCGCGCCGTTGGCGAGGCGTTCCGCTAACTGCGTAAGCGTCGGGCGGATCAGAGTTTCGCCGGCGCCCAATGCACGCGTAATGCGGTCGGCGCGTTCGGTTTCCGCGGGATTGCCGGCTGTCAGTACGCATTGATAGCCGCAAGCGCGCAATTTTTGACCGAGCGCTATCCAATGCGACTCCGGCCATAGCTTCAGGTCACGGCTGGTATTGGTGAACAAAAACGCTTCCCGGCCTGGATGGCGCGGAAATCGGCCGGCGAGACCAAAATCCAAGGGCAGCGCCGGCAAGGACGGCGCATAACCGCAAGCCTGCGCGGCAATCATGCGGTAACGCTCCACGGCGTGCAAAGCATAAGGCACGGCAAGCGGATGCGTGACCAACAAACCCGCGAGCGATTCTCTGGCTTCATGCCAGTTCTGACCGTAGACGGGTCCGTGCGCGAGCCGGCCTAACAGCGCGGTGCGCACCAGCCCTTGAGTATCGATGATGGCGTCATAGCGCTCGGCTCGCAGCGCGGACAGTGCGCCGCCGATGTCCCGCCAGGTCGAGCCGTTGAAAGGCTGTTTGCGCCACCGGCGTACGGCGATGGCAATGACGCGGCGGACACCGCGATGCCAGCCGGGAATTTCGGCAAAGGGTTCTTCAACGCACCAATCAATCAGCGCAGACGGAAACATCCGCTGCAAATCGCTGACGACCGCCAGATTGTGCAAAACATCCCCCATCGAGGATGTCTTCATCAGCAAAAATCGCGGCGGTGCGGACAGTTTGGACGGCATCATGATCCCGACAATGGCTGGAAGAGTACGGTATTACCAACTGAACGGGCAAATGTCTGCGCTCGGCGCCTTCGCGCCGCTTAAGGCCGTTGTTAGACGGCACGGCCGGCGTGCGGATTGCGATGGAATGACGCGGGAAAGACGGCTCGTCGGCGGATCGAATCGCAAGCGCGACGCTATTCCATGAAGTATTTGATCAACTCGTCGAACTCATCCGGCGAATGACATTCCATTTCCTCGCCCGACGACAAAATCACCTGGCATATCGACGGCGGCACGTCGGCTGATGCTCTGGTAATGTGCTCGCCCCACATATAATCGGCGTATTCCCGGCCTTCGGCATCTCCCACCGTCTTGTAGACGTAAAGCCAGCCCTGGCTCGTCACTCCACTTTTATCGATTTCCACAAAGCAGATTTTCATTCGTTTATTGTAATGATCGATATAACGCGCGTGCGGATCGCCGTCCCAGCCCGTAACGCCGAATTGCTGATGCGCTTTGTTTGCGCAGTTTTGTTGATCGCCCGTCGGGGTGAATGAAGCGCTCAATGCCGCCGCTGCCTGGTGTGGCCTGTCGCCTTGCGCGCGAAGCGAAGCGCCGGCGCGGCAGAGCACAAGCCCCGCACAAGCCAGGCTGCCGATCAGGAAAGTTGCCGCTGCGGTTCTCATCGGATCGCAAGCTCGCAAAAAGCGCGCCAGTCGCATTGCGAATACCCGTTCGCCCTTGGCCGCGATGTGACGAACAGCACACAGCCGCGCTTTGGTGAAAGACGGTTGTGCCCGCGAATGAATTTTCAACTCGCCGGCGCGGCAAGAAGTCAGGAATTTTGCGATGTGACATGAAGGTTACGGAAATCTGTCATCGCCGCGGGGCCGGTCGATGACCAGCGCCCACTGCGCGGGCGTTGCTGCCGCGATGTTGAGCAATCCGCGACGCTTTAGCCGCCTTGCGGAAAGACCGGGAAAAAGCCGAATATGCCGGCCGGTTCGGAATTCAATCGGCCGCTGCCGAACGAAAACGATAGGCGGCCCATAAAAGCCGGCCAAGAATGGCCGGTCGGGGGAGGATTTATGCAGTTTGCACGCGCATTCGCGGCGGCGCTTTTCGCCGCGTGTCTTTTAGCGACCGGCGCCGCTTCGGCGCAGACTTATCCCAATCGCCCCATCACCATGATCGTGCCGTTTCCGCCCGGCGGCGCGACCGACGCCATCGCGCGCATCATCCAGGACCCGATGCAGAGAGCGCTCGGCCAGCCGATCGTGGTCGAAAATATCGGCGGTGCCGGCGGCATGATCGCCGCCGCCAAGGCCGCCCGCGCCGATGCCGACGGCTACACCATCCTGATCCATCAGGTGGCGCTGGCGGCGGGCATGTCGATGTATCCGAACCTCACTTTCGATGCCGAAAAGGATTTCGTCACTATCGGCCTCATCAACACCGCCGCTTCGACGCTGACCGGACGCCCGAGCCTGCCGGCGAACAATTTCAAGGAGCTTTTGGACTGGATGAAACAGCCCGGACAGACCGTCAAAATCGGCCATCCCGGCGTCGGCTCCTACGGTCATCTGGCCGGCGTGCTGGTCGCTCAGGAACTCGGCATCAAGGCCGTGCAGGTTCCCTATCGCGGCGCCGGCCCGGCGCTGGTCGACCTGTTGTCGGGCGAAGTGGATCTGGAATCGCAGTCGGCCGTGGTCTCCGGACCCCTGGTCACCTCGGGCAAGCTCAAAGCCTACGCCGTCATCGGGCGCAAGCGCTTCGCCGGCCTGCCGGATCTGCCGACCATGGGCGAGCTCGGCTACAAGAAGCTCGATATCGATTTCTGGCACATGCTGCTGGCACCCACTGGCACGCCGCAACCGATCATCGACAAGCTGAACGGTGCGCTGCGCGTCGCGCTCGCCGATCCCAAGGTGCAAAAGATCTTTGCCGACGGCGGCATGGATGAATTCTCGGCCGCTGAGGAAACGCCCGAAGCGGCGAGCGCCTTGCTCAAGCGCGAGATCACGATGTGGGGCGAGGTAATCCGCGCCAACCAGATCGCGGCGCAGTAGAAACGTTGCAGTTGCCGGCGCCATCGGCGCCGCGCGAAATCCAGTCATGAGGTTTGCCATGCAATTTCACCGCCGCCAAATTCTGCAACTGGCGGCAGCTACCGCCGCGCTTTCCGCCGTAGCGCGCAGCGCATCGGCGCTGGATTATCCCAGTCGTCCGGTGCGCCTGATCGTCGGCTATAACCCCGGCACCGCACCCGACATCACCGCGCGCCTGATCGGGCAATGGCTGTCGGACCGCCTCGGCCAGCAATTCGTCACCGAAAACAAACCCGGCGCCGGCACCGATCTGTCGACCGAAGCCGTTGTCCGCGCCGCTCCGGACGGCTACACGCTGCTTTTGGTCGCGACGCCGAACATGCTCAGCGGATTGCTGCACGAGAATCTTGACTTTAATTTCATCCGCGATATCGCGCCGGTCGCCTATATCGGCGCTACGCCCTTCGTGATGGTGGTCACGCCATCGTTTCCGGCCCAGACCGTTGCCGAATTCATCGCCTATGCCAAAGCCAATCCCGGGAAGATCAACATGGCCTCCAACGGCACCGGGAACCTGACCCATGTTTCCGGCGAGCTGTTTAAGATGATGGCCGGCGTCGACCTGTTCCACGTGCCGTATAGCGGCGAGCCGCAGGCGCAGGCCGATCTGATGTCCGGCCGCGCCCAGGTCATGTTCGATCCGATCATTTCATGCCTGGGTGAAATCAAAGCCGGCAAGCTCCGGGCGCTCGCGGTGACGACTCCCAAACGCGTTGACTCGCTGCCCGGCGTACCGACCGTGGGCGAATCCGTGCCCGGCTACGAGGTCACCGGAGGCATCGGCATGGGCGCGCCGCGCGATACGCCGCCCGACATCATCGACAAGCTCAACCAGGCCGTCGGGGCTGGGTTGAACGACGCCACGGTGCGGGGCCGCCTCGTCGACCTTGGCGACATACCGACGCCGATGAGCCCCGCCGAATATCGCCGGCAGATCGCCAGGGAAACCGAGAAGTGGGCCAAGGTGATCAAGTTCGCGGGCATCAAGCTCGGCTAGGGCGCTCGCCGCTCCCAAGGCGCAAAATTCCGCAATAGCCGGGACACGGACAAGAAGCCGCACGCCCCGCATTCGTCTTGCGGGAGCACTCGGATAAGGGCGAATATCCACCCCCGCCGCCGTAGAACAAAAATGATGGGCGGCCTCCAGGGAGGAATCATGATCTTTGCGCGCGCGCTCGCGGCGCTCTTTTTCGCTGCATGTCTTTTGGCAACCGGCGCTGCTTCGGCGCAGACCTATCCCGATCGCCCCGTCACCCTGATCGTGGCGTTCCCGCCCGGCGGCGCCGACGACGCCACCGCGCGCATCATCCAGGATCCGCTGCAGAAAGCTTTGGGTCAGCCGATCGTGATCGAAAATATCGGCGGCGCCGGCGGCATGATCGCCGCCGCCAAGGCCGCCCGCGCCACGCCGGATGGTTACACGATCCTGCTGCACCAGCCCGCGCTGGCGGCAGGCATGACGCTTTATCCGGACCGCACGTTCGACGCGGAAAAGGATTTCGTCCCCATCGGCCTCGTCAATATCACCTCAAATACACTGGCGGGGCGTCCGACGTTGCCGCCGGACAACTTCAAGGAACTGTTGGCCTGGATGAAACAGCCCGGACAGAGCATCAAGGTCGGGCATCCCGGCGTCGGCTCGTTCGGTAACTTGGCCGAAGTGCTGATCTTCCATGAACTCGGTGTCAACGTCACCCAGGTTCCTTATCGCGGCGCCGGTCCGGCGCTGGTCGACCTGTTGGGCGGGCAAGTGGATCTGAGCCCGATATCGTCCGTGGTTGCCGGACCTTTGGTCACGGCGGGCAAGATGAAAGCCTACGCCGTCATCGGCAAAAGGCGGTTCGACGCGTTGCCGGATCTGCCGACCTTCGGCGAGCTCGGCTACAAGAAGCTCGACGTCGATTTCTGGCACATGCTGCTGGCGCCGGCCGGCACGCCGCGCCCGATCATCGACAAGCTCAACGCCGCGCTGCGCACGGCCCTCGCCGATCCCAAGTTGATAAAGACCTATGCCGAAGGCGGCATCGTTGAGTATCCACCCGACCAGGAAACGCCCGCAGCAGCCGCCGCCTTGCTCAAGAGCGAGATCAAATTGTGGGGCGACGTGATCCGCGCCAACCAGATCGCGGCCGCGGCGCAGTAGTTACCGCACGAACTTATAGCGAAACCGCTCGCCGTCCGCCTCGATCAGTCCGGTGGTCGGGTGCGGAAAATGGATCGGCAGTATGAACTTGCCGGTGCCGGCGGCCTCGTTGAGAAATTTGCGGCGCGAGCGCGCAGCTTGCGCCGGATCCCAGTCGAACACCGTCGACCAGTCCGGCTCGCGGCATTGCAAGGCGTGATGCATCATGTCACCGACGACCACCGCGTGCTGGCCGCGCGAGCGGATATTGACGCAGCAATGGCACGGCGAGTGGCCCGGCGTTGGGGTGAGCCAGAACGTATCGTCGAGCTGATAATCGTCGTCGACCAATAGCGCCTGGCCGGCGGCGACGATCGGCTCGCAATTGTAACCCCAGACATTGCCGCCGCCGCCGGGCCGGTTTTCGCCGCGTTTGTTGGACTGCTCCCAGGCGGCGTATTCGCCTTTGTGGAAAATGTATTTTGCCTTGGGGAAAGTCGGCACCCATTTACCGTTACGCAGCATGGTGTTCCAGCCGGTGTGATCGATGTGCAGGTGCGTGCAGAACACGTAGTCGATATCGGTAAAGCGCAGACCCGCCGCGGCAAAGCCGTCGAGCCATGGCTGTTTCGGAAAATCCATCGGCGGCGGATAGCCCTTGTCCTCGCCGGTGCAGGTGTCGATCAGGATGGTGTGCTTGGGCGTGCGCACCACATAGGTCTGATAGGTGATGACCATCTTGCCCGACACCGGATCGAATACTTCCCGATCGAGCCCGGCTAGGTGGCGCTTGCCGATCTCGGGCGTGTAGGCGGGGAACATCTCTTCCGGCTTACGCCATGGCCCGTCGCGCTCGATGATGCTGGTAATGGTGACGTCGCCGATCGTGAGCTCTTTCATACTTTCCCCGTTCGTTTCCTCGGTAAGGCGCGATAGCGGCCCCGCATCGGCCATTCAACCACGCCGCGCGGCGGCTTGCACCGGGGACCGCATCGCGTGGGCCGTTGCTATCGCCATTGACAATACGTTGTCAATATGACAGTTTATTGTCATGAACAAGCATGACACGCTCATTCCCGTAATCGTCGCCGACGTTTACGAGCTTGCCGGCCGCTTCCGCGACTACGGCGAGGCGATCGCCGAAACTGTCGGCCAGACCCAGGCGCGCTGGCAGGTTTTGAGCGCGGCCTCGGCTGAGCCTGTTACCGTGCCGCAGATCGCGCGCGTGCTCGGCGTTACCCGGCAGAACGTGCAGCGCATCGCCGATCTGTTGGTCGCCGAAGGCGCGGCGCTTTATCAGGACAATCCCGGCCATCGCGCTTCGCCGCATCTTATTCTGACCCGGCGCGGTCGCGTGGCTTTCGATCAGCTCACCAAAGCGGCCGGCGGCTATCACGCGCGGCTGGCGCGCAAGGTTCAGCTCGCAGACATCGTTTCGCTCCAGCGTGGCCTCCGGCGGCTGCTCCAAGCGCTGGCGGAAATCGATCCGGTCAACCCGAACAAATAGGAGTGCTTGCCATGATCAATACCGACACGATCGACCAATGCATGAAGCTCAGCTTCGCCGACACGCCGTTTCCCAAAGTCGTCGAGCGGCTCGCCGGCGCGGGCGTCAAGTCCTACACCGCCGACCTCGTGAAGCTGCGCAATACTTATTATGGCGCCGGCGGCGAGGCCTACGACGAGGCGCTGCCGCTTGCGGACGGCCCGGCGATCGCGCCGGCCTTCGACCAGCCGGCGGTGACGGCTGCCATCAAAGCCATTCAAAGAGCCGAGCTTGGCTACGCCGAGTTCCTGCGCCGCATCATGGCGTCAGGCTGTTCGCACTACGAGGTGTATTTCGGCGGGCGCAAGGCGATGTATTTCGGCCGCGACGGCGACTTCTACACCGAGAATTTCCCGGCGGCGAAGTAAGAGCTCTATGAGACCGCGGCGACCGGCGCTTTCTCGTTGGTGCCCGACTCCGGCGTCAGCGCTGCCGCCTTCAATCCGGCTTGGACCTTGGGTACCGTGGTTTTCACGTCGGTGATCGGCAGGCCGTGGGTCGGCGCGATGGTCTTGACGTCAAGCCGCGCGATGAGATGGTCGAGCCGGTCGCAATAGACGTTCATGTCGGCGAATTTGGTCCAGAACAACGCGAGGTCGGCGAATGTCGACGACACGTCCGGCAAATCGAGCGAGACGGCTTCTTCGGCGACCAGGCCGCAATGGCCGTCCTCGTGATAGTGGCTATAGGCAAAGCCGTCGCCGGGGAACAGCACGCGTTCCTTGGTGTCAAAGCCCCACCAGGTGGTACGCAGGTCGCGGATCACCGGCTCGACCGCCATCAGCGTGCGGCCGCCGAGTTCGATCTCGTCGCCTTCCTTCATCCAGCGCATGCGGTGTTCGTATTGCGGAAAGGCAAGGTGATAATCGCTGACGTCGCCGACCAGGAGCGCATCGGGAAAGGCTTTGAGGATGCGGCCGAGCCCGCCGCAATGCGGCGTCTCCTGATGGGTGACGAACAGATATTTGAGCGGCGGTGCGCCTTGCGCGAACAGCTCATTGAGATGCCGCTCGATCACCGGGAAATCCTTGGGATGGCCGGTCTCGACCAGGATCGAGGCGTCATCGCCGGCGACCAGGAACGCTGCGTTATAGCCGTGATAGCTTTTGCCCTTGTGCCGCTGCGCCAGGCAGTCGCCGATCCAGAACACGCCGGGCGCGATCTCGCGGGGCATTTTGCCGGCCCGATTCTTGTCGAGCATTTTCAGCGCTCCTCGTCGCGGCTGACGTAGCGCGACACCGCAACGCTCTCGTCGCAGGCCTTGAGGAATTCATCGAGCATACGGTAGTGCCGCTCGACCACGTTGCGGCCACGCAGGATGCAGCCATAGCCGGGCGCGATGGTCTCGATGTCGTATTTGTCGAAGATGTTGCCAATGCCGCGGCGGATCGTGTCGGTCGGCGCGCCTTCCAGCCACCAGTAGCGCGTGTTCAGCATGAACGAGCGGATGTCGCGCAGCGAAGTGGGATCGTTATCGGCTTCGGTGACGATCCACGGCCCGGTCGCAGCGTCGCGCCAGACATGGGTGAACATGTCGGATGAGAACAATGTCTTGGTGGCGCGGTCGTAGAGCCAGCGCGTGGCAATGAGCCGGATCGGCGCCTGCATCACGTCGATGGCGCGACCGGTTTTGCCGAGCTCGATGGTGTCCGACCGGGTCACCGCGGTGACCTTCATCGATTTGAGGATGTCGCGGCCTTCCGCCTTGGCGCCGAAATCGAACCACAAAGCCGCATCAATATTGCTGGTGTAGCAGGTCTCGACGTTGAAATGCCCGGCGAAGCTTTCGACGTTGTTGATCGACATGAACTCGTTGAGCCGCAGCGGGAACATCGACAACGGCAATCCCGGCGCGATCAATTGCTCGATCTGGGCGCGGATCACCGGCTCGTCCTTGCCGAAGCCGGTGTCGATCAGCATCGCGGCGTCGCTTTGTGTGAGCAGGTAGCTGTTCGCCACTGAAAAGCCCCGCGCACTCGCCGGATAGCAGCTGACCCGGCCGTCGAGCGCGAAGGAATTTTGCAGCGCGTAGAGTTGATCGTCCGCCAGTGAGGCGATGCCGCCGCTGAAGCGGCCGCCGTGAGGCATTTCCCGGGGCGTTTCTTGAGAATTTTTCTTGGGCGCTTCTGGGGGCGCGTATTGGGCCGATATGGACATGACGGGCAGAGCTTACCGGGCCTGTCCGGCGAAGGAAACGGGGTCTGGCTGTGATTCTCGGCCGAAATTTGTCAAAGCTGCTTCCGGGTAGCGACGTGGCGTATCGCGTAAAAGACTGGAGGAATTGCACCCCGGCCTTCGCCAAAACGCGCGAGGAGCGCCGGGAAGAGATAAGGGAAGCGCAGATGAGTGCGTTGGCGTCAAAGCTCGGCGGTTGCGCTATCGGCGCGGCCTGTGTCTTCGTAAATCCGGCCGCCAAAGCCGACATCGTCTTCTGCAACAATTTCCCGCATCTGGTTTATGTCGCTGTCGCCTATCCGCAAAGTGACGGTTCGTGGGTCTCGCGCGGCTGGCTCAACGTCAGCACCGGCGCATGTTCGGAATTCGACACCGCAGTCCGTGTCAAGACCTTCTATTACCGCGGCGAGAGTGATCCGTTCAGCGACGGAGGAAGACAGGTCAAGAATATCTGGGGCACGGACGACGACACCAAGTTCGCGATCTATGAAGACAGCAATTTCAATTATTGGAACGCGCAAACGAAAATTCTCAATTCAACTCTCGTAGGCTTCATCAAGGGCGTCGAAACGAACGAGGATTCGCTTTCCGTCACGGTCACCTTCGCGCCCGACGGCATTCATTCCACGCAAACCACGCACTCATCGGCGCCAAAGTCACCGCAATAACGGCTCCGGCGCATTGCAGTCGGGCGACGCGCTATTCCCAGATCAGCACGTTGGGCAGCGCGGAATCGATCCGCCGCAATAGCGTGTAGCCGATGCCGGCGAGGCCGCGGAACAGGCCGAGATTGAATTGCCGCTTGCCGCTGTTCCAGCGGTAGTCGCCGGCGGTGCGGGCACGCTCCAGGACCGCCATGAGCCGGTGCGCTGCGAGGTCGGCAAGATCGCTGCGCCCAAGCGCGCCGCCCGCCGCGCAGAAGAATTCCACGCCGCTCAGCGTGCCGCAGCACAGCGTATCGACCGGCGTCGCCCGGTTTTGCTCGACGCCGGCGACGGCGTTGGCGATATCCGCCGTCAAAAGTCCCGCATCACCGCCGCCGCGCCTGAGCGTGGCCATCCGCGCCAGGCCGATGCCGGGGGCGCCGTGACACCATTGGCAGGGCCAATGCGGCTCGCCGCTGCGCAAATCAGGCCAATTGCGGCGTTCGGCGTCATAGCTCGAATTCTCAAACGCAATGCATTCGGCGGCGGCTTTGGCAAAATCCTCGCGCCCGGTGACGGCGGCGAGCGTGGCGAGCGCATAGGCAAAGCCCGCCGCGCCGTGTGACATGCCGTTAAGGCCCACAGTGCCCGAGCCCTGGCCGACCCAGGTGCGGCGGCCCTCGCTGCCGAGCCGCGATTGTGCCAACAGATGCTCGCCGCATTTCTCGGCGCGGCCGAGCACGTCGCCGGATTTGGTGTCGCGATAAAGCCGGGTGAGCCCCAGGATCGCGCCGGCGGCGCCGCCCATCACGTCCAGCTGCTTATCCGCCGCAATAAGCTCGTCGGTGAATAGTTTTGTCGCGGCTTCCGCATCGGCAAGCAGCTCGCCGTTGTTAAGGCTCTTCGCCATCAGCGCGAACCCATAGACGACCGAACCGAGCCCGGTGGCGCCGCCGATGCCGAGCGAGCGCGCCAGGCGGGCGGCACTGCGGCTTTTCAGGTTCTTGCGCAAATACGACAGAGCGGCCAACGCCAGTTCGCCCGAGGGCTTGCACGCCGTCACCGCCGCGTGTGCGGCGAGAAAGACCCCGATGCCGGTTGTGCCGTTGTAAAGATCCGGACCAAGGCAGACGAGCTGAAAGACTTCGGAGTCGCCGAGCCAGTCGAGCCCGATCCAGGCGGCGCCGGGTCCGCGGCGAATGGCGTAACGGGAAATTTCCGCGGCGATGCCGTCGGCCTCGCCAAGGAAGATTTTCTTGCTCGGGGCGGCGGGCGCGAGCGGAGTCAAGTCGGCGGCGGCTTGCTCTGCCGACGCGGCGCGCGTTGGCGAATTGGTGTTCTCCCTGATCACCTCGATCTGCCAGGCGGTCTCGCGCTCGTCGAGGTTTTGCAGGCGCGCACGGGCACGGTCGAGCCCCGGACTCGCCTCGGTGCGCGCGGTAATGCCGGCTGCGTCAAATATCTCCCTGCCGTCGCTCGGCGAAACGAAATGCGGCACATTCAATGCCAGGAGCGCGGAACGTTCGGCGCGTTGCAGCGGCCACAGCGGATCGGAATCCTTGTCCCATTCCGAAAGCCTGGCTACGAAATCGGCTTGCGCGGACCAGATCGCGCCATCGTCCATGCTGCGGTGGTTTTTCAGGCGCTGCAGCAGCATGTAGTAGAAACGCGTGGGACGGATGACTTTGCGCACCGGCAGACCGGCGAAGCCGCCGAAGAGCGCATCGGGATTGCCGCTCCATTGCCCCAGGAATTCTGCGTAATCGGCAAAACCGGCGACGAAGTCGTCGATATGGTCGGCGAACCTGACATAGCGGCCATCGATGTGCGGCAGGTTGGTGTTGGTCTCGCCGGGTTGCTTGGCTTTGGCCGGCCGCATCGCGTCGGAATTGACATCGTTCCAGGCGATGATGGTTCTGGCGCCCCAGTCCGCGGTCATGCCGCCCATGGCGAAGACCTTGTTGTCCGCCGAGCGGCCATAGGCGGGGAGGAGCCCCACCGTCATGACCGAGTTGCCGACGATGTCGAGCGCGGCGTCGAAGGCCTGCCCCTCGGCATCCCGGACCTTATGCTCGTCGGGGCTCGGCTGCAGGATGGTTTCCAGATCGACCGGCACCGGGTGATCGCCGGCCGCAATCATGTTTTCCTGGTGCATGTCGGTTGCGGCAAAGATGTGCAGCAGCGCAAGCCAGGCGCCGGCACGGCGGTAAAATCGCGTGGCGGCCGCGGCGTTGGCGCATCCGGTATGGGCGATGAATTCGCTCCAGCCATAGCCGTCGCGGGCGATTGCGCGCGCCGCCTTGAGCGCGATCGGCGAATTTTTGGCGGCGTTAAGCCGCTCGATCAGATCGTGCCAGGCGACATCGAGCCGCAGGTCTTTCGGCTTGTAGACGACGCGCCCGCCGTCCGAGAAACTTACGATCAGAACGGTATGGCCGCCATTGTGCGGATCGGAGAGATCGCTTTCGATCTTGGCAACGCGGCTGTCACCGCCGGATTGCACAATGTCGCGGTGCAGTATCGCCAGATCGGCATCGAGGCGGCGCACGAATTCGCGCGATGTGTCGATCCATTGCCGCGTGACGGACGCGATGAGACGGAGCAGCACCGGCTTGTCTTCGAACAAGACCCGAAAACCGTCCGCCTTCATGGCGGCGACGAATTGATCGTAGCGCGCCGTTGAGCCGCGCTGCGCCGGCTCGCCCGCATCGTCGCGCGTTTTGGCGAAGCGCTCATAGAGCGCAGCCGCGCAGAGCTCCGATAATTGCACGAGGAGCGAACGGCGAAGATCGGCGTGCGCGGTCTGGTTCAATCTGTCGCTAATAGGGGCGTCGAGGCCTGACCAAAGCCGTGCCTCGGCCTGCGCCACGACCGGGGTGAACAGCTGCTCGAACGGCAGCGGCGGCGAACTTTGGCTTTCGCTGTGATGGGGGCTTTGCAGTGCGGCGTCGACCCAGGCGGCGTCGTCGAGCCATGCCGGTGGGGCAATACCGGCTCGGCCGCGGACCGCGGCGAAGCGTTCCTGCACCGTCGCCATCGTGAGACCATCGCGAGCAAGCCGCCGCGCAAACAGCACCTGGTCACCGGCGGCGGCGGACCGGCGCCACGCGGCAAAGCGCCGCGCGGTCAGGTCAGTATCGCCGTGCCGGTGCCGGTCGAGGCGTTCGAACGCGTCCGAGGTCAGCTCATCAATGGCTGCGGCGCGCACGCACAGTCGCTCAAAAAAGCCGTCTAGCCAAGGGCTCCGATCGGGTTTGTCATTCATGGCCGGGCAACGAGTGATCCATAAACGGGCAGCCTTCTGCCTTCTTGCCCGGGCCGATTTTACGGGCCAGATTTGCCGTCGGGATCGCCCGATTTATCCTCATAAATCAGCCACCTGTCACATTAGCCAGATACACTTTACACCTATCGCCGCCGATGATTTAATGGGCACTTGGCGGGGGGGTTTAACGAATTTCTCGTCCTGCCTGGTGACAGCCGGCGCCGCTGGCGAACAAAAGGAACAGAGTTATGAATGACATCCGCATCGACCAGAGGGAAGAAGAGATCCTCTTTGACGTGTCCGACGAGGCGCTGGAAGCAGCCGCTGGTTCGGTAAAGGAAAAGGCCGGGGCCTACACGATCTCATTCTGCTCGGGCTTGGACACCTGCCCGGCGTAATGATCCTCGGCCGGTCGCAAGACCGGTCTTGGCTATCTGATTTCGCCCGGACTGTCGGACTGAACTGAAGTTTCCGACGAGGTGCCGGAGATTCCGGCACCTCGTCATCTGTTTTTGGTAATGCGCCGGATTTCCGGCGCCGCTGGCGAACGAAAGGAAGGCAGTTATGACTGACATCGTCGAACAGAGGGAAGAAGAGATCCTCATTGACGTTTCCGACGAGGCGCTTGAAGCCGCAGCGGGTTCGGCAAAGGACAAGGCCGCAGCCATGACGGTGTCGTTCTGCACGGGCTTGGATACCTGCCCGGCGTAACGATCTTGGCCGGTCGCGAGGCCGGTTCTGGCTTTGTGATTTCGCCCGGACTGTCGAACTGAACTGAAATTTCCGACGAGGTACCGGAGATTCTGGGACCTCGTGATCTGTTTTTGGTAATGCGCCGGACTTCCGGTGCCGCTCGCAAACGAAAGGAAGGCAGTTATGACTGACATCGTCGAACAGAGGGAAGAAGAGATCCTCCTTGACGTTTCTGACGAGGCGCTGGAAGCCGCGGCGGGCTCCGTCAATGGCAGGGCCGCAGCCTTTACGCTCGCGTTCTGCTCGGGCTTGGACACCTGCCCCGCTTGATCGGGCCGCAGGCTTAACCAGTTTGCTTTGCAACGAGGTGCCGGAGTTTCCGGCGCCTCGTTATTTATTTCGATTGTTGTGCAACATTGTTATTTGGCACTACGCCCCGCCCTGTTCGTGCATGATGAATGGGCGGATAGTCTCATCGCGCAACAGTTCCTCGAAATAACCGATCGTGCGAACCAGTCCTTCCGCCAGCGCCGTCTTTGGCGCCCAGCCTAGGGCGTCGTTGGCCTTCGAAATATCCCGGCGGCGCTGCCGCGGATCGTCCTGCGGCCGCGGCCGGTACACGATGCGCGAGCGCGATTCGGTGAGTTCGATCACCTGCTTTGCCAGTTCGAGCATGATGAACTCGGTCGGATTGCCGATATTGATCGGCTGAGCACATCGTCGACGGTGCCCATCAGGCGAACGAGGCAGTCGATCAGGTCGTCGACGTAACAGAACGAGCGGGTCTGCAGCCCGTCGCCGAACACCGTGATGTCGCGATTGAGCAACCGCGTCGATTGATCAGCGGCTTGAGCGCCTGCAGCATGGCCCCTATAGCGCGCTTGTGGTTTTAAGTTAGGTGAGTGTTAGACGCCGAGTGCGCTCTTGACGCCGAGGCAGACGATGTCGGCGTTTTGGCCATGGCACCGTGATGTCGAGAACCTCAAACTTATCCGGGAGTCAATCCTGCAAGGCAATGCCGCCCTTGGCGCCATTCAATAGGGTCTGAATTTGAAGTCGACTCCGGCACGCACCAGGTTCTCGGACAAGCTGACGGATTGTGTGGGTGGAGATCCGCAAGCTGACGTGCAGCTACCATCCTCCATCTGAACGTAGAGGTATTCAAGTCGAGCCGTCCAATTATCGGTAAAGGCAACCTCGACGCCAGCACCGGCGGTCCAGCCGAATTCTGTATTGGAGTTGGTGACGCCGTTGGCGTTTGCTTGGATATTGCCGTAGGCGGCGCCCCCGGTGCCATAGAAGAGCACGCGATCCGCGGCGTAACCGACGCGTGCTCGGGTCGTACCCAGCCAATTGGATGAGGTTTTGCAATTAGCGCAGAAGAAACCCGGGCCGTCGCCCGAGAGATCGGCATAATCGATGTCGGTCTCCAGGCCGAACACGAATGCGTCCGCCTGCAAATTTATGCCGGCAGTGCCGCCGACAACAAAGCCGTCGGTGGTGAAATGACCAGAGCTCACGGCACCTCCGGTCCAATCGCTGTTGCCAAAAGCATAACCGCCGTTGATGCCGACATAAATGCCGCCCCAATTGTAGACCGGCGCGGTCGCGGGGATGTAGGCGACTGGAGCCTGCGGAGGCGGCGGCATCGGCTGTGAAAGGTCGGCAGCAAAGGCATGACCCGCCGCCGCCATGAAAAGCACGATTGTGATAAACGTCCGCATCATCAGATGGTCCTCGTCGATGCCTCGAAGCGGCCGGTTTTGCCGAACCGGCAAGAGGCCCCGAGTCCACCAATTTCGAGTTAAGTTATGGTTAACGAATAGCTAAAATCGCGAATTCACCGCAACGATGAAGCGGCTCGATGCCCGCTAGGGGGCTCGCGCGGTGCCGAATTGCGGGGACCTTGGCGAACGGCTCTGGCCACGACGCATAGCGGCGTGCACATTTCGGTTGCAGCGATTCATTGACAGGCGTGACGATGATACCAGTTTGCAGCGCGAATGGGCTGGTAGCAGGAGATCTAAACGCCCCACTCGGCGTGCGATAACGTCGCCGGAGAGGTGGTCCCGCTTTGCGGGACAAGATGGCGGCTTTGCTAAGGTGGGTTCTGGGTTGGATTAAGCCACCAATTTCTCCTGGTTTGATGGCAGCGGGAGTCTTCTCTTCACCGTCGCCACGCTCTTTGAAGAAACGTAAAAACGAATCGCTCACTCCTGTATACGCCGCGCCACCGGCCTCCAAGAACAGACCAAAGTCTCGAGTTTTGGTTCACGTCGATTTTGAGTTCTAAGATTAAGACACGACGTTGACTCATTTGTCAGCATTGTCACAATCGTCGCAATGTGGCGAATTGTTTTGTTGTTGGTGCTTATTAGCTTGGCTGGCTGCCTGCCAGACCGCGATAAAATATTGTTCGATTGTCAGAAGGAGGCTGACCGTTTCTTTCAAGGAGATCAAGCCGACGATCCAGAGAACCCGAGGAGTTGATACATAATCGAATGTATGGCCGCGAAGGGCTACGATTTTACGATCGAGCCCAGAGATTGCAATGAGCGATACCCATTTCCAACCCAACCCGCCTGCTACGTACCTGATAGCTGGCTAGATTGGATTGCCGATCAATTCCGACTCGCCAAAATCAAGAAATAGTACAAGTGGCTGACAAGTTCCGCCGACCGCCTCTTAGGCGACCAACTTAATGACCTAACATTTTTGGGTCACGCGGTTATCCGTCACCTGCCTCAATGGGCGGTTACATTGGGAATCCGGATTGAGTTGTTTCGAGCGGTGCCGCGCGTTAACGAAGGCGGCCTTATAGTTTGAAACGCCGCCTGTTTTCTTCACGCAAATCGGTCATTTATAAAGTACTCATGGTGAACTACACCAGTCCGCGGCAGTAAATGAAGACGCAAACAATTTGAACCAAACTCTCCGCACAAAAATAAAGAAACTGAAACAGGCGCGGGGGTGTCGTGTCGTTACGGAGATATTTACCGAGTGCGATCGCCGTCGCTGTGATGATCGCAACGCCGGCTTTTGCGGCCGATCAACCGCCGCCGTTCGCCACAAAAGTGGCGCTGGCACACGCCGCTTCAGTGACGGCCTACAACTGGGCCGGTTGGTACATCGGTGGCAACATCGGTTTTGGCTGGGGCATCTCCAGCAATCCTAATGTTTCGTTTGTCGATCCTGGCGGACTTGTCGGTTTTGGTCCGTATTTTGCCGGTGGCGGTAATGCCTTACCCAATCTTAACCCACGAGGTCTGATTGGTGGCGGTCAGATCGGTTTTAACTGGACACCAACTCCCAATTGGGTGGCTGGGCTTGTCGCCGATTTCCAGGGTTCTGGCATCAGAAATGCGATAACTAACACGGTGACCCCGCCGTTAGGGCTTCCGACCACGAACCAGTTCAGCGACGAACAAATCGACTGGTTTGGTACCCTCCGTGCCAAGTTGGGCTTTGCACAGAACCATTGGTTGCTATATGCGACAGGCGGCTTGGCCTATGGCCGCATTGTCTCATCCGGCGGTTTTGTTCTCCCGGGAGTCATGAACTTTACTGGCTCGGACAGCACCACAAATCTCGGGTGGGCGGCGGGTGCCGGCTTGAATTATGGCCTAACGTCAAACTGGATCGTCGGCGTCGAATATCTCTATGTTAATCTCGGCAAGGTCTCCTACACGGAATCCCAACCCGCCATCGCCCCCGGCGCGTCTCTCACGATCAATAACCGTGCAGCGGTTCACATCGCACGCCTCTCACTCGACTATAAGTTTTGAACGCCTCCATTTGGGGATGACGCTCCGCGCAGTAGTAGGAGCAACCGATCAGGTGATTTAATCAGATAGCTGCGATCGCAGCCCACGAAACGCGTTGCCAGCAACTCAAGGAGTGGCGCATAACGACCAATCAACGGACGTCGCGGCAGGTCCGTTCAGTGCTAATAAGGATTACGTCGTCTGCCTGCTATGTGTCTGCATCAGTATTTTCGAGCGTTCGTGGAAACAATTTGTGATGCGTCTCCAAGCCGCGACAGGAAGTTCAACAATCGCCGGCAGTGGGTCATCGAGCGCAAAATTTGCAAAGGCCAATGGTTTTCGAAAACTCGCCAAATAATCACTCACCGTCGTAACGCCGCGAGATACTTCCTGATAAGCCGCGATGGCATCGCGACCGGCGTGCATCCAAGCCACGCCCGTCTTGGCGCGACCAGACGAAACAGTTTGGCCGAGGGCCTGCCGCCAGGCTAAATAGGGAATGTCGACGCCGGCCAGAGCACCGAGCCCGTTCCATGTCCAGAATCGTCCGTTAGCGTCCAAGAGCTTGTATCGCCCATCGCGCCGGTCGTACTTGAACTCAATTTCGGCAACCCCGCTGTAGTTGAGTGACTTTAGGAAGCGAGCGGCCAACATTTCGACCTGATCTTGTTCAACAGTTTCGACGAACGTGCTCATTCGGCCGAAATCGATCGGATGTTGACGCGTCCGCCGGGCGACTAACGAGGCGACTGCCTCCCCACGGTTCCACAAGCCCGCGTATGAGAATTGTGATTCCCCGGCGCCGGGAATCCACTCCTGAACTATAACCGCATCGTTCCCGACAAGGGCTGCGGCCCTTTGATAAAGCAGTAGCAGTGCGTCGCGATCGTCGGCCTTCCAGGCTTTGTCGCGTATAAATTCGTTCGCGCCCGAGCGGATCGCAGGCTTGAGAATGGCCGGAAAGCGACAATTCAAGCGCTGGACGTCGTCCAAGTTACGAGGATGAAAGGTAGGCGGGCAATCGATCCCAAGCCAAGCCGCGCGCTTATAGGTGAGGCGCTTGTCGTACATCCATCGGACGGTCTCCCAATTCGCCGTCGCCACATGAAATATCGATGCAAACAACGCGCGGTTTTGGGCGATCATTTGCATGTCTTCATCGCCGGTCGCAAACAGCACCCATCCGTTCAGGTTGAATTGCTTGGCGATGTCGATTATTGATGCAACGCCGTTCTCGTGGTCAGCCCCAGGCCACGCGAAGCTGCGTTGAACATAGCGGGAAAATTTCGCAATCGGATGGCTGGCAAAGAGCCACACCGGAATCCCGTGTCGCCCGAGACTGCGGGCGACACCAACACTGACGTGTGCGCCGCCGACAATCACTGCACCAAGAACTGCGTGCGGGCCGCTGACGTGGGCCGTTGATGTCGCGAGCGCCCGCAATCGGCTAAAACTCATAACCGCTCACGCTTGGTGGCGAGAGAGAATTGGGTTTTTTGAGGGGCTGATTCGAAGCAGCCGTCGGCGAACGACCCTGCCGTGCGGCCGTGACCGCTCACCAATCGGGTAATGCGCCGCGCCGCAAATCCCGTTCCAGCAATGAAACGCAACAAGGGCCCGAAGCTCGCGACGGCGGAGGAGCCAATAAAATGAAGCCCGCCAACGGTCGATTCAAATTCAGCGGATAATATCGGGAGGCCGCCGTGCCGCGCGATGCGGCTGCGCATAGCCGGATCAAGGATGGTCATTTTGTCGACGTTGATCTGGTAACCAGTTGCAAGCAGAACGTGGTCGACGCGGCGCGTGCCGTTATCCAGCGTCAATGCCATGCGATCACTATCTTGTCGCACGTCTGTGATGCGACGGCCTTCGCTAACCGGCACATCCCGCAGTCGGGATCGTAGCCATAGAGCAGCTGTGGCACGCAGACAGTGCTCATTCAGCTTTTCGCGAAACGGTTCCGGTATAAGATGGATAGTACCCGGCACCTCAGTCAACCAATTGAACGGAAACGGGCCAACCTGCGACGACGGGATCAACGCATTGCCCAGTAAAGAACGAACTGTTGTGCGCAAACGGCCACGTTGACCAGGGTCTGCGTTCCACGCCAGCCTTCCCCGGCAAATGATCTCTACTTTTGCGCCGGCCTCATGCAGCAGAGCAGCTAACTCACCGGCGCTCTGGCCGCGGCCGATGACCACCACTTGACGCGCGCGGAAGCGCCCGGGATCCGTAAGTTCGGACGAATGACTGACAAGGGCGCGCGGCAGACCATCAAATTGCGCTGGCCGATATTCGTGATTGAGAAGGCCGGTTGCCATCACGACACGCTTGGCACAGAAGGCTTCACCATCCTCCAGAACGAGATGAAACCCGCCGTCGAATGCCGCCACCCGCACCACCATCCGGCTATCGAGATCGGGCGCCACGCGTTCTTGAAACCACCTACCATACGCGATGAAATTTCCCACCGGGAGCAGTTGCGGTAGCGGTAAACCGGCTTCGCGAAAATAATCGTCGAGCAGATAGCGGTGGAGTGGATCGGCGATATGTGTCGCGATCCAGGGCGAACGCAGTTTCATGCCTTCCGGCATGTGGCGGCGCCAGAACGACATCGCCTCGCCGAAAATGCGGATCGGAACATTGGCCTCGCGCAAATGCGCGGCTGCCGCGAGGCCGTAAGGGCCGGCGCCAATGATGGCGACTTCGCAGTTGTCGCCAGAACGGATGGGATTAACAGCAATATTCATAGCGGCTCGATCGGCCTCGGCTTCCAGCCAGACGATCCAATCTAGCGAGCGTTTCTTATTAGACTGCCAACGGGGCTGCGATTGGTCAGCGGAAATCGCAGCGAATTTACAGCGCGCGCCGAATTGAGAGTGAATCGAAAGATTCTCTAAACCACTCGTCAACGGGAAAGCGTTCCCGTCGAGAAAATAACACGCTCCTTCCTCTCGAAATTGACATTAAGATTTGGAATTGCTTCCTCAACCGCCCGATTCTGAAACAAACTTATTGTGGGAGGGATTCCATACGGGATTGGATCCTCATATTGGCCCGATCGCGGCCACAATCTATTTTCTGGTCAATCCCGATCAATTCCGAGAACTGTTGGCTTGGCTCGAAACTCTGCTTCGATAATCGGCATGAAATGGGACGAATTAATCGCTGTGATGCTCCTCGGCGTCCTAGCCGGCATCGTGATTTTCAGTCTGTACAATAGGATCAACCTATGAGGTCGCCGTCGCGATCCTCGAGATCAATCAACGTTTGGGGCGCCGTACGCGGCGGTTCCGTCCTGACCCCAAAAGACACGGCTCCGGCCGCTTACAATCGTTAATTGCGGTATAAAGCTCTAAGTTGCAGAACGCGCATTTCAATTAAGACACTGCGGTGCAATGATTTTTGCGCCAAATCTGCTGTTTTCGGTGCAAAATGACGTAGTGGTCAAGTTCACTCTTTATTAGCAATGTCCTTGCCCGTGCAACCTAGATAGCTCACTGTGGGAGGTGTTCCGCAGCCGCCGGGGGATTATCGACAAGGTGGCTGCGAGCAGCTGGCAGGACGGGGGATCTTTAGTCACGCTCTGAGGGGAGCGGGGGGGAATGGCCTCTGCGTTCGCGAGGGAGGGTGGTTACGGCGGTTCTGCTTCCGCAATCAGTATCGATTCCTCAGACGCCAACCACATCATCGTACCCGACGCCCAATTGCTGTTCACGGCGGATTTCCGCCGTGCCGGACCCGACCTCATTTTGACCGGCCATGACGGCCAGCGTCACATTATTCCCGGTTATTTCGCGAGCGAAAATCGGGCGACCTTGGTCGCACCGAACGGCGCGAGCCTGTTGCCTGATCTCGTCGTTCTTCTGGCCGGATCGCCTACTCCAAATGAATACGCACAGGCGCAACCGACAACGCCACCCGCTCCCATTGGCCAGGTGGAAAAGGTCGTCGGCAATGTCACCGTGCTGCGGAATGGCGTCTCGGTCGCGCTCAATGTCGGCGATGCGGTCTTTAAGAGCGACGTGATTCAGACCGGTGCCGATTCGCAGGTCGGCATCTCCTTTCCTGACGGCACTGCCCTCAATCTCGTCGCCGATACGCGAATGGCGCTCAACGAGTTTAACTACGATCAGAACGCGGCGTCAGGTAATGGCGCGCTGATTAGCCTAGTCGAGGGCTCGTTTTCGTTTGTTGCCGGCAACGTCGCGCATACCGGCAACATGAAATTCGATACACCCTTGGCGACCGTTGGCATTCGCGGCACCACCGGCTGGGTGATGGAACAGGTCGCCACGATTGGGGCGACTAACGGCAATGTAACCGTCACGTTCGCGATCACGCCGGACTTCGGCACCAACCAAGTCGGCGCCTACGATCTGATCCAACGATTTGTCGATCCAGCGACTGGGCAAGTCACGTACGGCAATGTCATTGCGACGGTGTCGCAGGCCGGATTGGCGACGACGCTTACCGGGCAAGGCGTCAATTTGCCGCCATCGATTGCGATCACGCCACTGTCGCCCGAGCAGGCTCAATTCCAGCAGGCTGTCATTCCGGCGGTTGGCGACGTCATCATCCATGCCATTCAATACAATAATATGCCTGGCAACACTCCAGCTCCGAACGCTCCAGCTCCGAACACTCCAAATGCTCAGCCAAACAGCACTGGGCCAAGCGGCAGTCCCAGCCTGCCGCAGGATGTGCCGGACAACACACCGCCGCCGCTGCTGTTCAGCAGTACGACGACAATAACTACCGCGGTTATTAATAACGGCAATACGGAAAGCGTAACGATTGTCGCCGGACCTGCGCCGCCGCCCACGACCACGCAACCAACACAGCAAAACATTGTACTTATATCGACAACGACAACGACAACGGGTCCAGCTACCGTCACATGGGAACCCTCCTCTGCAGGCTCCCCGGAAAGTCCCGCAACTTGGAACAACCCGCAAAATTGGAGTCCGGGCGCCCCGGCGCCGACGGACAGCGTTCAAGACAGTTCGCCAGTTCCGGCGACGGTCGACGATACCGAAGCCATCCAAAATTTGACGGTCGCCGCCGGCGCCATCGTCGCCGTGGTCAGTAATGGTAACCCGACGGTTAGCAGCTCTCTCACGGTGACGGGCACCGCCGACGATGCCGGAACGATACAGGCCAATTCCACGATTTCCGATCCGATCGTCACATTCAGTCTTGCGACGGTGACGGTCGAGACCACTGGCATGATCGAGGCGAGCGGCAACTTGGCGACGGTTATCTTCTCGGGCGACACCGTCAGCAATCTGGGAATCATCAAAGCCGACTTGGCCGGCGGCGTAGTGTTCAATACCGCCACGGACCAGAATGGAAATATCGTCGGCGACATAGTCGACAATCACGGCAATATGACCGCGACGTCCGGCGGCGCATTCTTGATCGAACTCACCCAGCTCACCAACGAACCTGGCGCGACGTTCGAGGTGGACTCCGGCAGCACCATCGCCATCGTCAACAGCGTAGTCTCCAACACCGGCGCTACGATCGAATCGTTGAGTGGCGGCACGTTCGGCCTGTCGGGCTCGACCATCAGCGGCGGTACTTTCACCAACGGCGGCCTTCTTGACATCGTTGGTTCGAGCCTGCTCGACGGCAATATCACCGTCGCCGGGGGTCAGGTCACGGTCGAAAGTGGCCAAACTCTCACGGCCGACGACGTCACTTTTTCTGGGGTAACGGTCACTGGTAACAGCGACGGCACGACACCCAGCATCCAGATCGATGCCAGCTACGCTCTGACGCTCAATGGAGTGACGGTCCTCGGCGGCGCCGGCGGCACTGGTACGGCCGACAATGCCGGCACTATCACGCTGGAGAATACGCTGTCGCTAGCCGGCACGGGGTTCACGCTACTGCTCGACGGCGCCGGCGCGGTGTCGCTCAACGGTGCGACTATTCAGGGCACGGCTACCGGCGAGACGCTGGAGAACAATGCCAGCACGATCTCCGGAACCGGTCTGATCGAAAATCTGACGCTGCAAAACGATGCTGCGGGACAGGTCACGGCGCAGGGTGGCACGCTGCAAATCCTCGCCAACATCACCAACGACGGCACGATGACGGCGGAAAGCGGCGCCATATTGAGCCTCGGCGGTGTCGTGAGCGGCACGGGCTCAACGGTCATCGACGGCGGCGGCACCGTGGTGATCGGCGGGCTCGATAGCGATGCCATCATGTACGAGGGCGTTGGTACGCTGCAGGTCACTCCAACGGGCAGTCTCACCGGTGCGATCGACGGCCTCGTGCAAGGCGACATAATCGACTCTGCCAATAATACGACGATCACCTCAACGTCGATCAGCAACAACAATACGACGCTGACGGTGAGCGAGAGCAGTGGTCCGACGCTTACCTACGACATCGAGGGCGCGATCACCGGCAATTATTTTGCCATTCAAAGCGACAAAGCTGGCGGTGATGACCTTATTTTATCTGCGGTGCCGACGGCGCCGACGGTAACGTCGCTGACCGACGTGACCTCGACGGGCACTTCGGATTTAGACGCTGGCAAGAGCATCACCTTCACGCTGGTGGCCAGCGAGATCGTCAATGCGACCGACGCGGCGCTGACGCTGAACAATGGTGAAACGGCGGTTTATACGAGCGGCAGCGGCAGCGACACGCTGACGTTCACCTATACGGTAGCGGCAGGCGACACGAGCCCGGACCTCAAGGTCACCGGCTATAGCGGCACGATTACCGACACCTCCGGCAATGCGCTGGTGGCGGCTGGGGTGACCGAGGACACCGGCGTTGTCATCAGCACGACGGCGCCGACGGTAACGTCGCTGACCGACGTGACCTCGACGGGCACTTCGGATTTAGACGCTGGCAAGAGCATCACCTTCACGCTGGTGGCCAGCGAGATCGTCAATGCGACCGACGCGGCGCTGACGCTGAACAATGGTGAAACGGCGGTTTATACGAGCGGCAGCGGCAGCGACACGCTGACGTTCACCTATACGGTAGCGGCAGGCGACACGAGCCCGGACCTCAAGGTCACCGGCTATAGCGGCACGATTACCGACACCTCCGGCAATGCGCTGGTGGCGGCTGGGGTGACCGAGGACACCGGCGTTGTCATCAGCACGACGGCGCCGACGGTAACGTCGCTGACCGACGTGACCTCGACGGGCACTTCGGATTTAGACGCTGGCAAGAGCATCACCTTCACGCTGGTGGCCAGCGAGATCGTCAATGCGACCGACGCGGCGCTGACGCTGAACAATGGTGAAACGGCGGTTTATACGAGCGGCAGCGGCAGCGACACGCTGACGTTCACCTATACGGTAGCGGCAGGCGACACGAGCCCGGACCTCAAGGTCACCGGCTATAGCGGCACGATTACCGACACCTCCGGCAATGCGCTGGTGGCGGCTGGGGTGACCGAGGACACCGGCGTTGTCATCAGCACGACGGCGCCGACGGTAACGTCGCTGACCGACGTGACCTCGACGGGCACTTCGGATTTAGACGCTGGCAAGAGCATCACCTTCACGCTGGTGGCCAGCGAGATCGTCAATGCGACCGACGCGGCGCTGACGCTGAACAATGGTGAAACGGCGGTTTATACGAGCGGCAGCGGCAGCGACACGCTGACGTTCACCTATACGGTAGCGGCAGGCGACACGAGCCCGGACCTCAAGGTCACCGGCTATAGCGGCACGATTACCGACACCTCCGGCAATGCGCTGGTGGCGGCTGGGGTGACCGAGGACACCGGCGTTGTCATCAGCACGACGGCGCCGACGGTAACGTCGCTGACCGACGTGACCTCGACGGGCACTTCGGATTTAGACGCTGGCAAGAGCATCACCTTCACGCTGGTGGCCAGCGAGATCGTCAATGCGACCGACGCGGCGCTGACGCTGAACAATGGTGAAACGGCGGTTTATACGAGCGGCAGCGGCAGCGACACGCTGACGTTCACCTATACGGTAGCGGCAGGCGACACGAGCCCGGACCTCAAGGTCACCGGCTATAGCGGCACGATTACCGACACCTCCGGCAATGCGCTGGTGGCGGCTGGGGTGACCGAGGACACCGGCGTTGTCATCAGCACGACGGCGCCGACGGTAACGTCGCTGACCGACGTGACCTCGACGGGCACTTCGGATTTAGACGCTGGCAAGAGCATCACCTTCACGCTGGTGGCCAGCGAGATCGTCAATGCGACCGACGCGGCGCTGACGCTGAACAATGGTGAAACGGCGGTTTATACGAGCGGCAGCGGCAGCGACACGCTGACGTTCACCTATACGGTAGCGGCAGGCGACACGAGCCCGGACCTCAAGGTCACCGGCTATAGCGGCACGATTACCGACACCTCCGGCAATGCGCTGGTGGCGGCTGGGGTGACCGAGGACACCGGCGTTGTCATCAGCACGACGGCGCCGACGGTAACGTCGCTGACCGACGTGACCTCGACGGGCACTTCGGATTTAGACGCTGGCAAGAGCATCACCTTCACGCTGGTGGCCAGCGAGATCGTCAATGCGACCGACGCGGCGCTGACGCTGAACAATGGTGAAACGGCGGTTTATACGAGCGGCAGCGGCAGCGACACGCTGACGTTCACCTATACGGTAGCGGCAGGCGACACGAGCCCGGACCTCAAGGTCACCGGCTATAGCGGCACGATTACCGACACCTCCGGCAATGCGCTGGTGGCGGCTGGGGTGACCGAGGACACCGGCGTTGTCATCAGCACGACGGCGCCGACGGTAACGTCGCTGACCGACGTGACCTCGACGGGCACTTCGGATTTAGACGCTGGCAAGAGCATCACCTTCACGCTGGTGGCCAGCGAGATCGTCAATGCGACCGACGCGGCGCTGACGCTGAACAATGGTGAAACGGCGGTTTATACGAGCGGCAGCGGCAGCGACACGCTGACGTTCACCTATACGGTAGCGGCAGGCGACACGAGCCCGGACCTCAAGGTCACCGGCTATAGCGGCACGATTACCGACACCTCCGGCAATGCGCTGGTGGCGGCTGGGGTGACCGAGGACACCGGCGTTGTCATCAGCACGACGGCGCCGTCCATCACCATCGCTACCATCAACATCGGCAATCCGATCAATGCCAGCGAGGCCGCCGCCGGCTTCGCCATCAGCGGCGCTACTACCGGCGTCGAGAACGGCCAGATCGCGACGATCCAGATCGTCAACGGCTCCGGCACCACCGTCGACACGTTCTCCGCCACCGTCACCGGCAATGCCTGGATGCTCACCGTGCCGAGCTCCGATCCTCTCGCCGACGGCAGCTACACGGTAAAGGCCGACGTTTCCGATAAAGCCGGCAACCCGGCCACCGAAGCCACCCAACCACTCGTCGTCGACGAGACCGGCGTCGAACATTGGGTGGGCACGGCAAGTGCCAATTGGTCGATAGCATCGGCATCAGATTGGAATTTCACGTCGCCTCCGAATTCCAATGTCGACGCTGTCATCGACGCCAACGGAACCTACACCGTCACAATTACAAGCGCGGATACGGCGAAATCGCTCACGGTGAACGATGCCGGCGCCACTGTCCTGGACGAGAATGGCGGGTCGCTGACACTCATTGGGGCGTTGACGATCGATGTCGGCACGTTCCAGCTCTCCGGAAGCGGCACGCTCAGCGGCGAAACCTCGATCAACAATGCCGGCACGCTGACGCTCTCCGGTGCGACGATCGGCGGCACCACGATTACCAATACCCGCAACATCGACATAACCGCGCCGAGTACGCTCGACAATGTCAGCCTTAGCGGCGGCCAGGTGACGATCGATGTATCGCTGCCGAACCTCACCGCGACCGATCAGGGTCCGGTGGTGCAGTTCACCGGCTCCGGCTTCGATGCCTCGCGGGTGTTCAGTCCCGCAGTCGCGTTGGTCGACGGCCAATACGCGATGCTGTTCGCCGGACAATCGTCCGGGAACAGCATTGAGATCGGCCTGGCGACCTCGAGCGACGGCACAAACTGGACGATCAGCCCGTCGAGTCCCGTCATAACCAATGCGGATAGTCCATCCTGGGCTTCGAGCAGCGAGGTCCCCGTCAGTCTCCTCTACAACGATGGGACGTATCAGCTCTATTTCAACGGCGACGGCACCGGCTTCGGCTATGCCACGTCCAGCGACGGCATCACCTGGACGATTGGGTCCAATCCCATTCTCAACGGTTCGCCGGGCAACGGCTACACTCTCGACGCCGTGGTGAATGTGAATGAGGACGGCGGCAGCCAGCCGCTATATTTCGCCTACTACACCCAGGGCGGCATTCTCTACAACGCCACCTCGAACGACGGCGTCAATTTCTCGAACGACACGGCCGTCAATGTGCCGGTGGGATATAATCTTCTCGCGACGGCTCTGACGACTATCGACGGCCAGGGCACCCTGGTCGCGGCTTTCGAGGACAGCTCCGGCAACGGCTATTATGGCATCACGACCGACGGCACGAACTTCACCATTGAGGGTTCGGTCGCGTTGCCGGCCGGCATGACCGTGAACAGCATTCTTATCGAGAATGGGCTGATCGAATTTTACGGCGGGATTTCGGAGGACGGCGGTGCCAACACCAGTATCGAACTTGCAACGGCGCCGATCCCCAACGAACAGGGGCTCACGCTGGACGGCACGACGATTTCCGGCAGCACTATCAGCGGCAATGCTGGGATCGACGTCACCGGTTTGAGCACGATCGGCGGCAATGCCACTGTTACCGATGCGGCGATCACGGTCGAGAATCAGCAGACGCTGAGCTTCGGCGATGCCTCACTCAACAACGTCAACGTGCAGAATTCGGGTACCATTCAGGTCGGTTCGGAGACCTCGGCGTCGCAGCTGAACCTGAACAGCAATTCAAACAGCAATTCAGGGATCTCCGGCGGCACGCTGTCGATTGGCGCGCTCGGCGTCGTCGAAACCGACAATACCAACAGCAACAGCTTCAGCAACAGTATCATTGAGGGCGTGACGATCGATAACGCCGGCACGATCCTGGCGGGCGTAAACGGCGATATTCAGATCGAGAACTCCACGGTCGACAACGCCGACGGCACCATCGAGGCGCTGGGTGCCGGCTCGGATGTGGACCTTTCCGGCGCGACCGTCGCAGGCGGCACACTCTCCACCGGCCCCGTTATCATGACCGGCAATGGTGGCGACTCGATCTCGGTGACCACGGACAGCGGTACAACGATGACCGTGTTCGATGGCTCGGCCAATGCCGTGACGGTCGAGGGCGATGTGGGGGTCTTTCAGGGGGCGCAACTCGAACTCATCGGCACCATCCACGTCGAAATGGCCAACGGTCAAATTCAATTGGCTGGGTTCGAATCGGGCACCATCAGCCTTGTGATTGACGGACCGGTCACGCTCGACGGCGGCACCAACAACTACGTCGCGCTCTACGGCACGGCTGACCAGACCGACCAGATCGTCGCCGCATCGGGCGGCGGCACGCTTAATAACTACCTCACGATCCTCGGCAGCGGCACCATTGGGCCCGGCGGCGGAGCGCTTACGTTGACCAACGAGGCGGGCGGCGTCATCGAGGCGGAGGTCAATACCTTTAATAGCGGTGACACGCCTGGCCTTCTAACGATTAACACTGGCACCCAGCTCACCAATCTCGGCACGCTCTCGGCCGGAATCGGTTCGGTGCTCAAGATCGAGGATCCCGTCAGCAATGCCGGATCGATCGAGGACTTCGGAACGGTCGCGCTCAACGGCGACACGGTCAATGATACCGGGTCCGGTTCGATCATCGTGGAGAACAGCACCGCCGTCCTCGACCTTGAGGGAGCGACGGTCAGTGCCAATACCATCAGCAATAGCGGTACGATCAACGTCACCGGGACCGCCGAGATCGAAAATAACTTGACGATCATGGGTGGCGCGCTTTCGATCGCCAGCGGCGCCAAGCTCGAAGCCGAAGACACCACCGACACGCTCAACGACGTTAGCGTGACGAACCTGGGCACCCTTCAGGTCGATCCCGTTATGGGAGTGGGAGTGAATTTGATTCTCTCCGGCGGCACCACGGTGACCGGAGGCACCTTAACGCAAGGCTCGACATCGGGGTCATTCGAAATCAAGACAGGCGCGACGCTCGACGACGTCAGCGTGACCAACAATATACCGCTGACGATCGATCCCTCGGTGACGCTCGTGGTCAATAATGGCACGGCGATCACCGGCAGCAGTTCAATCACCGACAATGGCACTATCGAAGACAACGGCGGCTTGTTCACCGCCAGCAGCACCGCCAGTTTCAATGGTTCTGGCAATGTTGAGATTACCAACAACGCCACCGCCGATTTTCTCGGCGCCTTCAACCAGGCCGCCACGTTCTCCGGCGCGGGTATGCTGCAGCTTGCGCAAAGCGATACCGGCACGATCGCCGGCTTCAACTCCGGTGGTAATTCGGGCGATGTGGTCGACCTGACCAATCTCCCTTACTCAGCAATGAACGAAACTTTGACTTGGACGCAAGGCACCGGCAGCAACGCTGGCAGCGGCACTTTGACCATCGTGAATGGCGCACAAACCGCGAGCCTCACGCTCGCCGGCACCTATGCGGCGAGCGATTTTGCGCTGAAGCAGGACAACGGGGCGGGCACCGACGTGGTGTTCAAAAACTTCTCCTGGGGCCAGCTGCAGTATCCGGCAGCCATGTCGGGCGAACATCTGTTCGGGGTCAGTCCGCAGCTCGATTCGCTGGTGGGGGTGGTAGCGGTAGCCTACACCGATACGTCCGATTACGCAACGGGCGACACCAGTTACGCCGCTACCCGAAACGTCGAGCTCTTGGATCCGTTCTTTCTGCCAGGCGTTCACGCGGCGCAAACGCTACCTACGTTGGCAGACACCGTGCAGGCGCCCGCGCGAAACTACTTGATCCTGCCGAATATCAGCTTTTCGGGGACCGTCGCGCCGGAAGGCATCTACGTCTTTAAAGGGCAGGTCAATGCGGACGGATCGTTCAATACCAACGGCACCGGCGGCAACGCCATCTGGGAAGTCATCGCCACAGCGGTTTCAAACGGCGCTGGCGGCGTCACCGTAGGCACCCCAACGGAAATCGGCAATGCATCGACTACCGGGCAGACCATCTTCACCCTGACCGAGAGCTTCAAAAACAACAGTTCGACGCCAGCGACGGCGACGAGCTTTGACGTGGCGTGGGATCAGTACAACAGCTCCACTAACTCCTATGACCTCGAAATCCAGCTCACGCCGATCAATGTCAACGGCAGCTTCGGCACGCCAACGATCTTCTCGCCGGCGATTACGGCAGGCGGTGCCACATCGGTGACGGACGCGGAGACGACGCTGCCGGCGTGGCAATTCAAATCCGCCGGCGGCGGCAGTAGTAATCCCACCCTCGCGTATGCCTTGGCGATTGCGGAAACCAACACGACTACCAGTACGCCGCTCAATCTGACGGGGTCGCACAATGCGGTCCATATCCAGGGTTACACAGCTACCGGCGGCGTTGATTCAACCGGGCCAAATTTCTTTATCCAGCCGAACCTGAGCGCATATGCGTCCGGCGCCACGAACGAAATCGTGCAACCGATTATCCCAACGCTCAACCCCTATCCCGGTCAGAGCGCCGAGGCGCTCGAGTTCGTTCAGGTTTCGTCGACCAACGACGGCGATTATGCGGTCGCCTGGAACGAGACCGTCACGAATTCAAGCGGCACTTTCCTCGGCGATCAGCTTGAATTCGCCGTAGCAACCACGGGCGGCACCATAGAATTCCGGTCGGCATTCCAAGTCTCGGACGGCCAGGCGGAAAATATCAGGGTTGGGCAATTCATCGATCCATTCACCTCCGGTCAGGATGACGTCGTTGTTGCCTACGGCGACGATACCGGAACGCATATTCTGGAATATGGCGTGAGCTCCAGCGGCTCCGTTGTCACCTTGCTCGAAAGCTTCACCGACCCGACCACGCAGGCGTTCGACAATATGACGATCTTGGGCGATGGCCGTATCACCATTAACTACGACGACCTGGTCAACCCCTCGCCCGACGAGACATCACAATACGACTTCAAAATCTTCGACCTGCGCATGCAGGGACTCAATAATCCGACGCTTAGCGACAGTGACGGCAACTACGTCGCCGGAACCCACTACAGCGATGAGGTCACCGCCGAGAACAACGCAAACAATCTCTATTACTATGTCGGCCAGGATGCGCCGGTCGGCCCGGTACCGACCGACCACTTTAACGACGGCACCGGCAGTGGCACTAGTGGCACCGGCGGCTGGAACATCGCCATCTTCCCCGACGCGGAATCGGATTATGGCTTTACGTATTCGATCACAAACGGATTGGATGTCACGACCATCATCAGCAATGGCGACGATCCGCTGCATATGGGCTCACTGGCGGTGGCGAATGTCCAGTTCCTGGCATTCGATCCGGCCGACGATCCAACCCCGCAGAACGGCACGATCGATGTCAGCGGCGGTACGTTCGTTATTCTCGAGGGCAACATACCGGGAACTACCAGCGCTGCGCCGATCACAATTGAGGGCGGCGCCACAGCGGAAATCGACACTGCGGGATCGGGTTCTGGCACATATTCTGGTGCAGTGACGTTCGAGGCGAGCACCGGCGCGCTTCAACTCGACCAGCCCTCGGCTTTTCTCGGCACAATTCTCGCCGCAACCGGGGAATTGGGAAGCGGCGACATGTTGGATCTCATCGGCTACGACATCAACACGATGGTGATGCCCAGCAGTAACACAACCGGCAACACAACTCTGACTGTGACCGATCTGGACCAGCCGGGCTTAACGACTCTAACGATCACATTGGGCGCAAATTATTTCAATTCCATGTGGATGGATATGCCCGACGGCCACGGCGGCGTCGACATCTTCGATCCGCCGGCGGCCGCCACCATCGTGAACGGTGGCAGCCTCGACCTTGATGCACGTTCCGACGAAACCGTGACATTCACGGGTGGCACCGGCTCGCTCGTCCTCAACGATCCGGAAAGCTTCGCCGGACAAATTATTGGATTTACTGGGACCGCGCCCGACGCGGCTAATTCCGACACCATCGATCTGATCGGGATCAATTATAATTCGTCGCAGTTCGTGGAAATGTACAATTCTTTGACCGGTCTCATCACTGTTACAGACGGCACCAATACCGCGAGCATCACGTTTGATGATTTCAACGCAACGTTGGATTTCGCTTCTGACGGCAACGGCGGCACGCTGATTACCGATCCGCCGATCGCCGACTTCGTCCGGCACGGCTGCGAGCGCGTCGGCTGACTGGGTGGCCGACTGGGCGGCAGGTCTGGGGATGAAGTTTGGCAACGACAAGATCGACCTCGACGTGGGTCAATCGAAGGACCAAGCCGACGGTGCGGCTGGAGCGGGCAGCACGACTGACGCGAATGGGCCGAAGGATCTGCTGGTGTCGTTTCACAACGACAATTTCGTCTTCCATCAGACCCTCGGTGCCGAAACCGGCGCCACCCCGGCTCCGCCTGGCGATACCCACCAACTTGCCGATCATCACGACGCGCAATCGGCCGAGCAACTCGCGGCGCTTGTCACTCCCGACCCGCATCACGAGTGGCTCAACGACCTCATCCATAACGGTAGTTCTGCGTTACCGTCCGGTGGCACGTTCGCGCAATGGCACGAGCATCTAGCGAACGCCTTCCACCTGCACTGAGCGCAAGTCGTCGCGCTACAGCACGGGTGGAATGCTGATCCGTCCGACTTCTTTCAGCAGAGCCCGCAGAGTATCCTTCAGGTTGTGTATCGGCCATTAGGTTGCGCTCGCTAACGAGCGAGCCAGTCGCGGTCGGAAGCATGAAACTACGAGTCGGCGTCTTTGCGCTAGAGATTGTGATGCAGAAATGGCTCGCAGTCCTTTCCATTCTGTCACTCCTATTGAGCACCAATGCGTTTGCCCAAGATGCTCCCGTCACGGATTGCGATGTCTATGCTGCGAGCGCGGGGGACCCGCAGCGTAAAAGCTAATGGCGTCCCTTTGGACGAAATAAATCCTGACCTCGCTGTTCCGGCGTGTGAAGCTGCGGTGCGACAATACCCTGATAGCAGCAGACTTATTTATCAACTTGGTCGCGCCTACCAAAAGGCGAATAACTTCGAAGCAGCGATGGCTCAGTACCGCAAGGCCGCTGATCAAGGTTTTGCGCAGGCGCTGTATAATCTTGGCGGGATGTACATGATAGGTCTCGGCGTTCCGCGGGATTATGCGCAAGCCGCAGCTTGGTTTCATAAGGCTGCTGACCAAGGAAATGTAAACGCGCAATATAATCTCGGCTTAATGTACGATAGCGGTCAAGGCGTTCCACAGGACTATGCGCAAGCTGCTGCGTGGTTTCACAAGGCTGCTGAACAAGGAGATGCAAAATCGCAATACAATCTCGCCGGTAAATATCAAGACGGCCTGGGCGTTCCTAAAGACTATGCGCAGGCCGTTGCGTGGTACCGCAGAGCTGCTGACCAAGGTCTCGCAGAGGCACAAACTAATCTCGGCTTCATGTACGAGAGTGGTCAAGGCGTTTCGCAAGACGACGCACAAGCCGTTGCGTGGTACCGCAAAGCCGCCGAGCAAGGAGATGTAGACGCGCAATACGATCTCGGCGTTATGTACGAAGATGGTCTGGGCGTTTCGCAAGACGACGCTCAAGCCGTTGTGTGGTACCGCAAAGCTGCAGAGCAGGGCTATGCGCCTGCACAAGTTAACCTCGGCGTGGCGTACCAAAAAGGTGTAAGCGTTCCGCAAGACTACGCCCAAGCTGTTGATTGGTACCGCAAAGCTGCCGGACAGAACTATGCGCCTGCACAAGTCAGCCTCGGCATGGCGTATCAAAAAGGCGAAGGCGTTCCACAAGACTATGCACAAGCCGTCGCATGGTATCGCAAAGCCGTCGAACAAGATAACTCACTCGCGCAATACAATCTCGGCTTGATGTATGAAAACGGTCAAGGCGTTCCGCAGGATTATGCGCAAGCCATTTCCTGGTACCGCAAAGCTGCTCAGCTCGGGAATAAGGAGGCGCAAGAGAAGATAGATACGTTCGATACCGGCAAACGCTAAGCGCCATCAGCGTTTGGATTGACTTTGGAGAGAGTGGGAATGTGCCATTTCCACCCATTGGAGTCGGACGGAGCCACTCAATCTGGATGACGAATAAGGAGCCGAGAGATCTCAGCATCGATCAATCGGGCGCGATAGCCCGTGACCTGTCACTTCACTGACCCCGCCAAGGGAGGTCAAACTCTAATCCGCGGCTTTGCCCCGAGACGAGATAGTAAACTAAAACTTAGAAGCGAAATCTGGAGGTAAGAAAGTCTTGATGTTGGCAGCGGAGACAAAATATCCCGCGAAACTGTTAGGCGTCACAGCAATATGACTATTTTTCATTTGGTAGATATATTTAGGTACTTCTGCGCTCATGATGCCGAGAAGGCATTTTCGATTTGCGTCAAATAGCCCGGATCCCGAAGCTTCCGGAGCGGCGATAAGCGTATAAAATTTTGTTCGAAGGTTAGGCGCGATTGCCGATGGTGATATGATTTGAGAAAGTGTTATTTGATCGGGAACAACATTGATAACTTGCATGCCGGGTTTGGGAGGCTCCGTACAGAGCGGATTACGGCGTAACCGAAGACTTACAGGGAGCGCCGACTCTTCTACAGACAGAAGCGCCAAGTCGGTTGTTTCGAACGAACCTTGTTTGGTGACCCTGGCAGCAAGATCTTGACCGGCGATTAGAACGCGCGGATGGGTGAAAAATGGCCAATGGCCTACAACGTGAGCCGCCGTGATGACGGCTCCTTGGCCGAGATAAATCCCATAACCGGTAAATTGTTTTTGAAAAGGCGGGGTTTTGACAACGTTGACAGCGTATATTTTCAGGGAGTTGTCAGGGGTCTGTGCATGAGCAGTCACAGGTATATGGACCGCTACCATAGCGACGGCGACGAAAACGAACCGCCCCTCCAAACGCATCGCGTCCCCAGTCAAATCTGCTGGTGCTTCCGAAGGAACGCCAGCGATAATTTCCCGCTGGCGGCGCGCTTTTGCCGCTGTTGAAGAATCGACCCCCACGGTACACTAATCGTCCGCACATCCGTCATTGTTCACCCCCTGCCAGGCAACTCAGGGTCTCGACTAACAGCGACATTCAGTTGTAATCTAAGGAGCTTTACTGTGGACGAACTGATCAACTTCTTTACGCTACGCCCAGTATTCACCCACTACGGAATGAAGGTCGTCTGGTACGTTTATTTGTTCAACGCAGTTCTTCAGCTTTACATTGCGGTGAATGGCATTGTCCGAATCTTATCGCAAAGGGGCATAAGCTGGGAATCCTGGTCGCCAAATTTTTTCCCTTTGCTCCTCGGGATCATCGTCCAACTCGCGCTGGTCCGCCTGTTCCTTGAAGTGGCAGCCATAATTCTGGCCAGTGCGCGCCGTTCCTGACAGATGCGGCGCTCGGTTTCGTTGGGCGCGCCTCTAGCAATACGATGGAGTCATTCGCGGATCGGGCAATCGGCGATCGCTTACTCGGCCGCGTTGCCTGAGGTCGTTGCCACAATCAATCGATAGCGGCTCTTTGCGCCCAATTTCTGAAAAACTCTGTGCAGGTGAATTTTTACGGTTCCATTGCTCAACCCCAATCGGCGAGCAACCTCCTTATTTGACAGGCCGCGGGCGACCAACAATGCCACCTCGCGCTCGCGCGGGCTCAGCGCCCGGGCTCGCTCGCCACTTAAGATCGTCTCGTCGGAACTGCTCGCCGGCATACTCATGTCGAGATGGAAGCAAGCAATACTCGTGCCACTAGGTTTGCACCACTATGACACGACGGTTTCACAGCGGCACGACGAGCGGCGCGGAACTCACTCATTCCGTGACGCGCCCGGGTCCTGGATCGTGTGGGCTGACACTGGACTGGCCCACCGCGTAGCAGCCAGCCGCGTTTACCATGCCCGCGACAGCAGATGGGCGCTGCTCCATTCAGCGGGGCAGTGCGCAGTTTACATGCCATTTATCCGACCAAACATGTGGAAGATTTTCGCCGGCGACGTCGGGCGAGGAGTCCCAGAACGCCAACGCCAGTGGCGAATAACGGTAAGGCGGCCGGAAGCGGAGTGATCGACAAGTCATCAGGTAGGATCACCTGCAATTGGAGGTCATAGGTAGGCACGTTTAAGGTAAAAATGTTCGTTGAGATCTGTAAGGTGAGAGCGTTGCTCGAGAGATAGAGATAGCCCGCTAAAATCGTTTCGCTGCTATCGCCAGATGGGTTAGGGCAATATGGAGCAACCCCACAATTTTGGCCGTAACCAGTTAACGCCGTTCCAAAGGGGCTCAAATCTGGTTCGGCGACCGGCGACCCACTTTGGTTTAAAACTGCAAAATTTGCAGACCACTGGTAGACGCCTACGGTAGTCGCAGGATTTTGTTGTTGGAAAACGGGAAGAGAGAAATTCTCAATCGCTTGAATTTCTATTTCGACGGGTCCAAAGGTTGATGGATTATACGATGCTGGCAGATCACCCACTATAGAAACGGTTCCGTCCAAAGGTAGGTTAAATGTCGCTGCATTGACGTGGTCAGCACCCGCCACAACGAGTGTCGCAATCGCAAAGTACCGGAAAACTCTGTACACCAAACTCATAAAGTGCCGTCCGCGTAAGGCGCGGACACTCTATGATCGCCACGGCAAAATCAAAGATTAACGGTCCGTTGGGTAAATTTACGACAGTGAGCTCGGAATCAGCACGCCGGCGCGCAGGGCTTTCGATCCATCACAGTCTGATTAGGTCGCCGGCCACGGATGTCGAATACAAGCTATGGCCTTCGCTCAGGCCGACTCTGTCTTTCACATGTGTTTCAACGCTCAAGCGTCCGGCCGATCCTGATACCGAGGATGTCGCTCCGGTTGGTGGGCGCGTCGCCGCTTCGGGCTGCGGAGCGAAGATTCTGTGAAGTACTGAACCAGGAACCACCGCGGACGACTCGGCCGTCGCAGTTCTCTGCGATCCACGCCGAGCCATCCTTTGATGCGCCATTATACTCGCTGTGAACGCAGTCCTCGACCCACTCCCATACATTGCCCACCATGTCATGCAGACCGAAGCGGTTTGGCGCGAATGAGCCCACCGGTGCCGGCTTATTGCCGTCCCACAGACTGCCGCAGCCGACACAATTAGCATTGTTCTTGCCAATCTCGTCGCCCCACGGATAGGCCGTCTGGGTCCCGGCGCGCGCCGCATATTCATATTCGCCCTCGGTAAGTAGCCGATAGGTCTTGCCGGTTTTCCTCGAAAGCCATCCCACATAACTATGAGCATCATTCCAGGTCACATTGATCGCTGGCTGGCGTCCACGGCCCCAGCCTTCATCAGACGGTTGGTACTGGTCGCAACCGCCATCGGCGAGACAGACATCCCACTCATCGAATGTCAGCTCGAACAATGAGATGGCCAAGGGTTTTGCGATCGTGACGGTATGCTGGGGGCCTTCGTTGCCGACGCGGTACATTTCGGTCGGCGGCGATCCCATCACGAATGACCCCGCTGGCACGACAACCATCACCGGACAATTAGTACATTCCTCGAACGTATCGCCGGGCTTCAGTGCGCTTTCGTGCTCAGCAGAGAGCGCAGCGATGTCCTCAGCTGCTGCCGCAATAGAATGCATTCCCGTTCCCAGCACCCAAAAAAGGACAGCTCCCGCGACGACCACGCTCACCGCGCATCCGATGAACAACACCCGCTGGGGTGGACTTCCTATTCTCCCAGGCGTTGTGTTCATGTCCGGTGTTCTAGTCGATCGATGTTGTCAGGAGTTGGCGTCTAGTTGCGCCTGGGGATACAACGAGTCCATAAAGTCAAGCCAACGAGGCTAAAGCTATACAATCTGAACCAGTCTAGCCACGCCTTGAGACCGAGCAGCTAATTTAGCCCATAACGAACGAATTCACCCGCGATATTCTGTTCGATCGCTTTTGCCGCGGCGATATCAGCGTTGCCACCAGCTAGATTGCCTCTCTTCAGCTTTGCAAAGCCTCGGCCGTAAAGCGCGGTTGGCAACTTAGGGTTCAACCGCAGAGCCGAATTAAAATCTGCAATCGCCAGTTCCCATTGGCCCAATTTTAGATACGTGAAGCCGCGCGAATTGAACGCCGCTGCGGCATTCGGCTCCAATCGGATCGCCTCGTTGCAATCAGATAGTGCACCCTGCGAATCGCCGACGACGGCGCGCGTCCAACACCGTTCATTCCACACGACCTTCAACGCCGGCTGCAGTTGAATTGCTTGGTCGAAATCCTTCAAGGCGCGGGGATAGTCACCCTTTTTCTGGTACAATTCGGCACGATTGGCGAACGCGTCGGCGTAGTTCTGATCGATATTAATTGCGGCATCAAAGTCCTGCATGGCGCTGTCATAGTCGCCCTTCTTTTGATAAACTACGCCTCGATTGTTGAACGGTTTTGCGTAATTCGGATTGAGTTTGATGGATTCGTTGTAGTCTTGCATGGCGAGATCGTATTCGCCCTTGGTGGTATACGCGTTGCCTCGGTTATTGTAAGCAATCGCCAATACTTTCGAATCGCTTAGGTCCGACTTTATAAGCGCCGTACAACCAATGATCTGGGGTTCAGGCGATGTACGGTCTATGCCGTTGCACAGGTCGACATTGCTAAGACTAGGACTCTGCGCTGCTGCCAACGTTATATGCGCCATCAGCGTCAGGAGTGATGCTCCACAACGCACAATGCTTCGGGGTGCACCCAATTTCATGACCATATTCCGCGGTGTCCAGCTACATCGAGACACAAGGCCAAATTGAATGCAGCTTCGGCATTGTCCGGCGGATCAGGCAATGAGTGGCGCTGGACAAGCCGCGGACGCATAGCAACCGCCGGGACGGTTTTATGCCCTGCTAGTACTCTACTTTTGTTCGATAAGTGTCGAAAATTTGACCGTGCCGTCATCCAAGATTTCAACGCGCGGGGCGGTCCCTCGAATTCCCATCGTTCCTAAGGGCGTGTCGACCTTCATATCACCGGTGTGCGCGACGTCGCCTGCGATGAAAGTGAAGGTGCCCTTGGTCAGACTAAGCAGGCTCGAGTTCGAGTGGCCCTTTGGATCATAGACAAACTCATTCAATTCCATTCGAGCATTGCTGGAAACGTTGAACGACGAGCCATCGGCGAAAGAAATGCTGAGCGTGCCATCTGCTCCGGTCTGGATCACGTCGCCTCGATAGACCAGATCGCCGGCCTTCACCTGACCGATGCCACTTGCAGGCACGTTGGCTTGAACCACGATGGCAGCCGGATGCTCGATGCTGATGGCCCCGGCCGCGGTGAGGACCTTGCCAATGGGGGTAGCGTCAAACGCCGCTGCCGACGGCGCGGAACCGCTTTGGCCCCGGGCAAAGCCTGGCATCAAGCCGCCCGTGCCGACAGAGAGGCCAGCTAGCAATAGACCAATGGCGCGCGCGTTCATGCCTTCCTCGAGGCGGATGGAACTTTAAGCATAACAATACGTAGCTCCTTTGTCTTGGTGCAGCAATGAGGTTTCCGGGTTCAATGGGTTCCGCCACCAGTCGTGGTGAACGGTCATGTCGCCCCAATGTCACCCCAATAAGGGTTGAGCAACGCCACAATTGTCATGTAATCCCAATAGCTTAGGTAACCGATGCCGCTGGCAGGGCGTGAATGATGCTTCGCCGCGTTTGGAACTCGCATCGGCGCGGTAACTCAAGCGACAATCTCTCCTGTCAATTTTCGACAAATGGCGCGAGAAACTCGGTAGGATATTATGAAATTTCGGGAAGACCCCGGCATCGCGCAGTGGGCCAACGACTGGCCGACGGTCGGGTTCCCGGAATTCAATAGAAAAAATGCCACACGCTTCGTCGGGTTGGATACGGGAGACGCGATATGTTTTGCAGCGCCACCACCGCTGCACAGGGTAGTGATTGCAATGGGGTCGGCGTCACCCAGCGAACGGTGAGCGCGCCTGCCATCGGCAAATTGCAAACCGTGATTGGTTCAGTCGCCATTACGCGCGCGGACGCAATTGCCACTCAGCCTGCCGTTGGCGATTCGGTTCACGAAGGAGACCTGATCGAGACCGGCGTTGATGGTTTCGTCGCCATTGTGTTCGTGGATGGCAGGATATTTCATCTACACGCCAGCGCCCATATGGTGCTGGATGAATTCATTTGCGGCGCCGACAAATCCCATCGTTTGGCGGTGTTTCGTGTCGCAAAAGGGGTATTCGGCTTTGGTGCCGGCAATGTGGCGACCGCTGGGCGACTGGTTATCGATACCCCTCTGGCGCGAATTAAGAACACCGTACCAGCGGCCGGCTTCGGCACTGTGGCTTTCGGCATTTTCACCTTCGGCCTAATTCACGAGTTAAAAGCCGCCAGCGCCGACATCGCTCTGCTTGATGATGGAACGATCGATTACAAAGACCTCAAGCACGGTGTCTTCGAGATTTTCACCAAAGAGGAACACCCGCGGCGCATCATTGTCGATGATCCCGGAGAAACGATAGTTTTGCGGCCTCGGGGCTCTTCCGTCAGTGTCGAACAAGTGGCCAACACCCCGACGCAAATGGGGCAATTACAGACCGCCTTCGACGACGCTTACTCCAAATATACGCAAGGACTGCAAGATCCCTTTTTCCAGCAGTTTCAACAAAATCATGCTTTCGCGCAGCCGCAATCCACCGGCACCAACGGCAGCTCGACGGCACCCACCATTCTGGCCAGCAATCATACCGATGCGCCGCCTTCGGATCCGACCAACAACAATGGCGGCAACCCGGGCGGAAATACAAACGGCTCATCTGGCGCCCCGATCGTTACGCCGACCGACTTTGTCATTCCACCGCCGCCACCACCCCCGCCATCAGCACTAGTACCGCCTCTGCCGCCGGGACCCGATTACTCTCCTGTGGGTACCCCCAATCCAGCAGTATACAGTTTCGTCGCAACGGGCGCTGACGTGGTGGCTATATTTGCTGGCACGACCGCCGGTGACACAGACATTTTGGAAATGTCGGTCAACGGTGGCCCCTATATTATGTCCACCCTCAGCAATAAGGGCAGTGTTGGCGCCACATATAACTTCGGATTCGTCCCTGCTGGCGCTATTGTGACCTTTGCAATTTTTAATGAAACCACGGGACAAACGCTAAGCTCCAACGCTGCGTTAAACCACGACCATGATCAACACGTGTGGTCCTACACTTATGCGCAGGGCGCTGTCGCGTTATACTTCGAGGATCTTTTGGCATCAGGAAGCGACTTTAATTACTATGAAGGAAGCGACTTTAATTACTATGATTGGGTAGGGGCGGTTTCTGGTGTCACCGACCCGCAAAACCTCGGTAACTTGGTGGTGAGCGACGGCATGGTGCTGCGGTTTGGCGGCGCGGTCGATAATAGCGGCACTATCGCGCTGAACTCGACTGGAGATGCGACTGAGCTTCAAATCGTCGGTGACGGCATTACGCTTGAGGGCGGCGGCCATGTCACTCTATCCGACAACGACGCGAATGCCATCGTCGGTATAGTTTCGACCACGCTGACGAACGTCGATAACATAATCTCAGGCGTCGGCCGGATCGGCTCCGGCGATGGTGCTTTGACGCTGGTTAATGAGGCGCACGGCACGATCGATGCTAACCTCGCCGGAGGCACTTTTACGCTCGAAACAGGTGCTGTCATCACCAACAACGGCACGCTGGAAGCGACCAACGGTGGCACGCTGCAGGTTGAAGACAGTGTGCACGGCGGCAACGCAATCATCGAAGGTGGCACGCTGGCATTCGATGCGGCGTCGAGTGTAGACGTAACGTTCAATAACGGCGCGGGATACGGCGTGCTTGTGCTCGCTGACCCATCGCAGTTCACCGGTGACATTTCAGGATTTGCCGGAACCGCGCCGGACGCTACCCACTCGGATGAGATTGATCTGGTAGGTATCAATTTCAATTCCGGTCATTTCTCGGATACGTATGACTCCGCAACCGGCGTGCTGACGGTGACCGATGGCTCCAGTGCCGATTCGCTCATTTTTGTCGGCTTCTCGGGAAATTCCAGTAGTTTCGATTTTACAGCCGATGCGGCCGGCACCGGCACTCTCATCACCGACCCGCCGGCAGCGGATGCCGACTCTTCGGTAGTTTCATCCGCAACCGCCAACGACGTGAATGGAACCATCACATTTGCGGATGCCTATTCCTCCAACACGCAGACGGCGAGCTTCACGCCAGACGGCTCCAATTATGTCGGTAGCTTCTCGCTTAATCCGGCAACCGAGAGCAATAGCAGCCTGTCCGTCGGCTTCGAGCTCATGACCGGCAATGACCATATAATTTTGGGATCGGGCGAGACCTTGACCCAGTCCTACAACGTCAGCGTCGCCGATCCGCAGAACCCTGCGGAGAATTTGAACCAGACTGTCTCGGTATCAATCGGTGGCCCCGGAAACGACAATTTCGTGTTCCAGCCGGGCATCGGCGCCGACACAATCGTTAACTTCAACCCGCAGTCCGACACAATCGAGCTGAATGGCTTCAGCAACATTCAATCTATGCAGCAGCTGGCGTCACTCATCAGCAACGATGCCCACGGCGATGCGGTGATTGATCTCGGCCACAACGACAGCATCACACTACCTGGCATGTCTCCGACGGAACTGCATGCGATGCTTCAAAGCGCCGTGCACCTGCATTAGAGTCGGAAATCGTTCGACGACTCGTCTTCGTTAGGTCGGGCCACTATAGTGCTGACCGATATTCGCGTGTTGGTGACCATCATTATTTGGCGGCGCCAAACGCGCTTGGGGTCAGCAAACCGTAGTCTGAGATTAGCGCTTCTGCAATCAGTTGCCGCGGCCAATAATGAATTCACTTGAGAACTTTGGGTCGTCCGGATCGCCCGCGTCGCGGGGTCGACCAACGTCGTTCAATAACCTCCGCAGTATTATCTCGACTTTTGGGAGCAATAGCAGGCGTTCAAGAGACGCGTCGTCGACAAGGCCGCCCATCTAGCCGAATTGCAAAGCTGTGTTTTTAAAAAACGTAGTGTGTTGCGTCCGGCTCAGCGGGCCGATGAAGCAATGGATCAGTCGGCGATCCACGCACAGATTCGATCGCGTCAGCCACAGAGACAAGCGCCCTCGCCAATTCGCGCGCCTTGTCGATTGTTAGCGTCACCGAGTCTAGTTCGACTTCACCGTATAGCATGTTCTCGATTTCCAACGTGACGATGGCCTGCTCGACGGACAGGAAATCCGCAGATATAGCAACCTCGTCTCCATCGTCTGCTTGAATTGTGATACGCATTGCTATTTTCTCCTCGCAGGAGAGCTTAGTGGGCATCTGCTTGAACCCAATGAAAACCTTCTAACAAATTTTAATGAATCAAAATCATTCCAATTGTTGCGGTATTTGAAACGCGTCATAGCCGGTTCGAATTGGAACGGTCGCCCGACGAAAAATGGATTTCAACCGCTTCAACAGCCCAAATTGTTGGTCCTTATGAAGTGCGTCCGTCGATTTAGGAATAAGCAACGCTCTGTCTTGGAATGGTCGCCGGGGCTATGATTAACGGTTCAGGAATCACATAGGAGCTGGCGTGTTCGGAAAATTTGATCCATCAAGTGTCAGGGGACCCGTCAACCGCAGCTGCCGGCAGCTTTTTCAAGATATTTACCGATACCGAGAAGGAGACGTGGTCGTGGTACGCGGGAGGCCAGATCAGTCAGTTAAGAAGCTGATTTGAGCGCTGCGGCTAGCTGGTAGCTGGGCAGGAGCCACGTCGGTCGCTGCCATGTCAATGGTCGTAAACCCGCGATCCAAGTCTGGCCTTCGCAAGCACGAACGGGCTACCTCGTGTACGGGCGTGGATCGCGACAGCCAAGCATACTGCCTCGGCCTGATGCACACCAATAAACTAGGCGTAGCAGCCCCTTTGCCCCACGTCATAAAAAAAACGGCCCCAACTGGGGGGCCGTCGGTTTCTATGAGCGAGCCGCGCTTTAGGCAGTCGCCCGGCCCTTAGTCTTCCGTTTTCTGCGCAAGCCCCACAAGCCCGCAAGGCCAGTCGCCATTAGCGGCAAAGTGCCGGGGATCGGAGTCGTCGTTAGCGAGAAAGCGTTTTGCAGAACGGACGAGCTTGCGCCTCCCTCACTGCCATTGCCCGAAAAGTCGTTTTGATCCTTAATTACGCCCAGCGTCGATACCGGCGAAAACGTTACCGTAGTGGAACCGGCGGCAAGCAGACTTATCGTAACGCCGTTGCTCAGCGTCTCAGACAGGCTCTCTGTACCCGTAAGGCTCGTGCTGCCGGTAAAACCCGCGTATGCGTCGTCGATTCCCGAACCGGAGACGTTGTAAGTTAGCGAGACATCAGCCTGACTATTGGGGCTTGTGCCGGTGTTTGCGCTGTAGGTCAATTGCAGCCCAAATTCGCCAGGCAGCGGGCTGACTTCGGAGAGTGTGCCCAACACAACTGATCCGCCACCAGTCGCCAGCAACTGGACGCTGATGTTGGTGAAACTCAGACCCATGTAACTCACATTAGCATAGGTGCACGTGATGTTGGCTGTGTCACCACTGGCACAGGTCACGGCCGCAGCCGGCAAAGCAAAAAATGGCAATGTGACCGCCGCTCCAGCCGTTGCTAGCTTTAGCTTATTCTTCTTAAGCATCGACGTTCTCCATGTAAGGTGCCATAACCCGTTACTTACCAAGCTGTTGCGTTATCCAACATCATTGGAGCAGGCTCGTCAACGTATCTGAAGTTATATATCCTTTGTCCCCAAGCTTGACGCGCTTACGTCGTTTCGACCAAGCAGTTCTGAGCGAAAAATCAGAAATTATTAAGTGATTACAGTAATTTATGAGCCATAAAGAACTTGGATTAGAGGCAGGACTAACTGAACCCGCCGACCGCATCAAGCGGAGCCTGACCGGCCTGAAAACGCCACGGGCGATCAAGATCCGTGCGCTACACCTCTGCGGCGAGATTTAGTCCTGCCTCAACTGACTGACGATGCCAAGCGCGCTCAGCAGCGGCCCGAGGTGCTCCTCATAGACGCGCCAGCGGCCGACGGCGCTATTGTAGATCGGTTGGCGGACCTCGCTCCCTGTTCGCACCGGTCGGTCTGTCTTATAGAACGATAGGCAGCGATCGTCCCAGGGCAATCCGCAATAGGCTATGACGCGCCGCACCTGACTTTCCAGATCAGCCACCACGTCTTCGTAGCGGACATTGAGAATGCGACCGGGCGGCAATACACGGTGCCAATGCTCCATCAATTGCTCATAGCGTTTGTAATACCGGCCGAGCTCGCCGAGGTCGTAGGTGTGATTTTGTTCCATGGTGAACAATTTCGAGAAGCATGAAATGCAGGTATCGATCGGATCGCGGGTGGTGTGGACGATCTTTGCATTCGGCAAGGCAAGATGTATGAGCCCGGCGAAGTAATAGTTCGACGGCATTTTGTCGGTCACCCGCTCACTTTGTGCCCCTTTGCTCTTGGCGGCGAATTCGCGCACCAAGGCAACATAACGTGCCCCGATCTGCCTTAGCGCCGATGCATCGAGCGCGGGAACAAATTCCGGGAAGGGGATCACGTTGCCGCCAGGTCCTCGGACGCTGGGAGTGGCGTCCTTGAAAGTTTGCAATTCGCCGGCGCCGTACACCATCGGATGACTGGCGAGGATCTGCTCGACTAGCGTCGTTCCCGAGCGCGGCATGCCGAGCACAAAGATTGGCATCGGCGAGACGTCACCGCCGCCCGAGTTCGCCGCGATTAACTCGCGTGTGAAGACCGCCTCGATGCGGTCAAACAAGGCGAGCGCGGATGTCTCTTCATAGGAGATCGTTGCTCGCTTGCGGGCATTGCCCACAAGGAGATGCTTGAACGAGCGACGGTAATCCTTCAAGTCCGCGTAGGCCTTACCGAGCGCGAAATCGAGCTCCGTGCGGTCGAACTTCGATAGCTCTTCCTTCTGTACCGCGAGCCGTTCCATTGCCGTGAGATGCGGATCGTCGGGCTTGAAGGTTTTCAATTCCGCAAGGTTGGCATAAACGCCGGTGACGTTCGGATCGAGCCGGAGCGCTTCGAGATAGGCCTTTTGCGCCTCCTGCAACTGACCGAGCTCCTTGAGCGCGTTGCCCATGTTGTTGTAGGCGTCCGCGAGACCGGGCTTGAGGGCGAGAGCGCAGTCGTAACTCGCCAGCGCTTCCTGGAACCGCATCAGCTCTTGCAGAGTAACGCCGCGATTAGAGAACGCCTCGGCATAATTCGGCCGCAGCGTGACCGCGCGGTCGAAGCTCGCCAGCGCTTCCTCGAACCGCTTCAACTCGCGTAATGCGACGCCGCGATTGGAGTGCGCCTCAGCATAGTCCGGCCTCAGTATGAGCGCCCGGTCATAACTCGCCAGCGCTTCCTCGAATCGCTTCAGCTCGTGCAGAGTGTTGCCTCGATTCGACAGTACATCGGCAAAGTCCGGTTGGAGGCTTAGCGCGCGGTCGTAGCTCGCCAACGCCTCCTCGAACCGTTTCAGCTCGTGCAGGGTGTTGCCCCGGTTCGACAGCGCCTCGGCATAGTCTGGCCGCAAAGTGAGCGCGCGGTCGAAGCTCGCCAGCGCCTCCTCGAACCGCTTGAGCTCATGCAGGGTGACACCACGATTGACGAGCATCTCGGCATAATCCGATCGCAGTGTGAGCGCGCGGTCGTAGCTCGCCAGCGCCTCCTCGAACCGCTTCAGTTCTTGCAGGGTAACGCCGCGATTGGAGAGGGCCTCGACGTAGTCCGGCCGCAGTGTGAGCGCGCGGTCGTAGCTCGCCAGCGCCTCCTCGAACCGCTTCAGCTCATACAAAACTATACCACGGTTCATGAGCGCTTCGGGGTAGTCCGGCCGCAGCGCGAGCGCACGGTCGTGGCTCGACAGCGCCTCCTCGAGCCGCTTCAGCTCGTACAGAGTGGCGCCGCGATTGGAGAGCGCCTCGGCAAAGTCTGGTTGCAGGTTCAGCGCGCGGTCGTAGCTCGTTAGCGCCTCCTCGAACCGCCTCAACTCTTTGAGCGCGACACCACGATTGTTCAGGATAAGACTATGATTAGGATTTTGCTTCAGCGCAGCGTCCATTTGACGGACCGCCTCCGCATGATTGCCGCGCTGATGAAAAATGACACCAAGTAAGTGCAGGCTATCGAAATGATCGGGCTGCATTTCAAGAACTTGATAATAAATCTTTTCCGCGTCTGCCAATCGACCAGTTTGATGCAGTGCCAGCCCTTCGGCAAAAAGCAATCTCACCATGTGCAAATCTGTCGTCGCGATTTTTTTCTTTCGCCGTTCTCTGAGGCTTTTTGACAGACGCCCTGTATGAATATCTGATTTCTTCTTCATGATCGCATGGCGGTGACGGGAATGTCCGAGCGAAACTACCTCATCTTGATGCCCAATGGGAAATCAGTGATTAAAAGGTGCTCAATTTAGATTCTCCATGATTGGTAGTCCGAAGCGACCGCTGACACTTCGTATTAGGCCCACAGGGCGACTGCCCATTCGGTCACCAGATAGGCGTGTTGAGGGTGGGTCACAAACCACGAACGAAGTCATGCAGTGGGGCTCGAATGCGCGCAATGACGTTATCCCACTGGCGGCTATCATCTTGCCGAAACAGGCGGGCAGTCGGGTACCATGGACTGTCGTCGCGATCGAGTAGCCATCGCCAATCAGGAATGAAAGGCAGCAGCAGCCATACTGGCTTCCCTAAAGCTCCAGCAAGGTGAGCAACGCTGGTATCCACCGAGATCACGAGGTCCAGATTCGATACCAGTGCTGCCGTATCGGAGAAATTCTTTAGCTCGTCGCCGAAATCAAGAAGATTGCTCTGCTCTCGCAGCATGGTCGCATCGCTGGTGCGGACATCCTTTTGCAAACTTACATAGATCGCATTGAAATCTAACAGTGGCAATAAAGCGCTGAGCCTAATCGATCGATTGTGGTCGTTCGTGTGTGTCGGGTTGCCAGACCAGACGAGGCCGATCCTGGGGCGACTATTCGGGCCCAGCCGCACATTCCAATTCATCACGGCCTGTGGGGGCGCGCGCAGATAGGGCATCTCAGACGGTATCGTCTCGAGCCGCGTGCCGAACGCCAGCGGCAGGCTGAGCAATGGGCAATGGATGTCGAAATCGGGCAGCGGATCGCCCCTTGATACGATCTGCGCCGTGCCGGGGAGGGTGCTCATCAGCTCGTACAGTGGCTTTTGCACCTCCAGAACCACGCGCGCGGCGCGCTCCGCGACGAGTGGCACGTAGCGGCAGAACTGAATTGTGTCACCAAAACCTTGCTCGGCATGGAGAAGAATAGTCTTGCCTATGATCTCCTCCGATCCGAGCCATTGCGGTCGTACAAAATTCCGTTTTTGATTGCCAGCCGCCCGGGTTTCCCATCGCCATTCGTTCTTTTCCCAGCCGCGATTAAAGTCGCCCGTGAGCAACCGGCAAAGCGCTTCATTATGGTGCGCGTCTGCATAGTCCGGCCGCAGGATCAGCGCGCGGTCGTAGCTCGACAACGCCTCTTCGAACCGCTTTAGATAATGCAGAATCCAGCCCCGATTTGACAGCGTCTCGGCATAGTCTGGCCGCAACGCGAGCGCGCGGTCGTAGCTCGCTAGCGCCTCCTCGAACCGCTTGAGCTCTTTGAGCACGATGCCGCGATTGGAGTGTGCCTCAGCGTAGTTCGGCTGCAGCGTGAGCGCGCGGTCGTAGCTCGCCAGCGCCTCCTCGAACCGCGCCAGCTCGTGCAGGGTGGCGCCGCGATTGGAGAGAGCCTCCACATAGTTCGGCCGGACGGTAATCGCGTGGTCATAGCTCGCCAGCGCCTCGTCGAACCGCTTCAGCTCCTTCAGGGTGACGCCGCGATTCGACAGCGCTTCGGCATAGTCCGGTCGCAGAGTGAGCGCACGGTCGTAGCTCGACAACGCCTCCTCGAACCGCCTTAGCTCCTTCAAGGCGTTGCCACGATTCGACAGCGCCTCGGCATAGTCCGGCCGAAGTTTAAGCGCATAGTCGTAGCTTGCTAGCGCCTCCTCGAACCGCTTCAGCTCGTAGAGAGTGACACCGCGATTGGAGTGTGCCGCAGCGTAGTTGGGCTGCAGCGTGAGCGCGCGGTCGTAGCTCGCCAGCGCGTCCTCGAACTGCTTCAGCTCTTTGAGTGCGACGCCGCGATTGTTCAGGGCAACACTACTATTGGGCCTTCTCTTCAGCGCGACGTCTATTTGACGGACCGCCTCCGCATGATTGCCGCGCAGATGAAAAATGACACCAAGTAAGTGCAGGCTATCGAAATGATCGGGCTGCATTTCAAGAACTTGATAATAAATCTTTTCCGCGTCTGCCAATCGGCCTGCTTGATGCAGCGCCAATCCTTCGTCAAACAATGATGCCAGCTCGGATATTCCGGTAGCGGGATGCTCGAAACCTTTCGGCGCATGCCCACGAAAATTGGATTTCTTCTTCATGGTCCCTTATCGCACCGGTAAAGGAGCTCTCCTTAAGGTCGTCCGGGAGAGAATGGTCTTGTCCGTGATCCTCTCACGGCGTAATTCACAAACCACGAACGAAGTCATGCAGTGGGGCTCGAATGCGCGCAATGACGTTATCCCACTGGCGGCTATCATCTTGCCGAAACAGGCGGGCAGTCGGGTACCATGGACTGTCGTCGCGATCGAGTAGCCATCGCCAATCAGGAATGAAAGGCAGCAGCAGCCATACTGGCTTCCCTAAAGCTCCAGCAAGGTGAGCAACGCTGGTATCCACCGAGATCACGAGGTCCAGATTCGATACCAGTGCTGCCGTATCGGAGAAATTCTTTAGCTCGTCGCCGAAATCAAGAAGATTGCTCTGCTCTCGCAGCATGGTCGCATCGCTGGTGCGGACATCCTTTTGCAAACTTACATAAATCGCATTGAAATCTAACAGTGGCAATAAAGCGCTGAGCCTAATCGATCGATTGTGGTCGTTCCTGTTTGTCGGGTTGCCAGACCAGACGAGGCCGATCCTGGGGCGACTATTCGGGCCCAGCCGCACATTCCAATTCATCACGGCCTGTGGGGGCGCGCGCAGATAGGGCATCTCAGACGGTATCGTCTCGAGCCGCGTGCCGAACGCCAGCGGCAGGCTGAGCAATGGGCAATGGATGTCGAAATCGGGCAGCGGATCGCCCCTTGATACGATCTGCGCCGTGCCGGGGAGGGTGCTCATCAGCTCGTACAGTGGCTTTTGCACCTCCAGAACCACGCGCGCGGCGCGCTCCGCGACGAGTGGCACGTAGCGGCAGAACTGAATTGTGTCACCAAAACCTTGCTCGGCATGGAGAAGAATAGTCTTGCCTATGATCTCCTCCGATCCGAGCCATTGCGGTCGTACAAAATTCCGTTTTTGATTGCCAGCCGCCCGGGTTTCCCATCGCCATTCGTTCTTTTCCCAGCCGCGATTAAAGTCGCCCGTGAGCAACCGGCAAACTGCTTCATTGTAATGCGCCTTGGCATCGTCCGGCCGCAGGATCAGCGCGCGGTCGTAGCTCGCCAGCGCCTCCTCGAACCGCTTTAGATCGTTCAGCGTGACGCCGCGATTAAAGAGCGCCTCGACATAGTCCGGCCGAAGTTTAAGCGCATAGTCGTAGCTTGCTAGCGCCTCCTCGAACCGCTTCAGCTCGTAGAGAGTGACACCGCGATTGGAGTGTGCCGCAGCGTAGTTGGGCTGCAGCGTGAGCGCGCGGTCGTAGCTCGCCAGCGCGTCCTCGAACTGCTTCAGCTCTTTGAGTGCGACGCCGCGATTGTTCAGGGCAACACTACTATTGGGCCTTCTCTTCAGCGCGACGTCTATTTGACGGACCGCCTCCGCATGATTGCCGCGCTGATGAAAAATGACACCAAGCAAGTGCAGGCTATCAAAATGATCGGGCTGCATTTCAAGAACTTGATAATAAATCCTTTCCGCATCGAGCAATCGGTTAGCTTGATGCAGTGCCAATCCTTCGTCAAACAATGATGTCGCCTCGGATATTCCGGTAGCGGGATGCTCGAAACCTTTCGGCGCATGCCCACGAAAATTGGATTTCTTCTTCATGGTCCCTTATGGCACCGGTAAAGGAGCTCTCCTTAAGGTCGTCCGCAGGCCTGACGTCCAATCTTTCGGGTGGCGTGATGGGTTCACGCCGTCTCGCCCACGCTCTGGACGAGGCATCGTGCCGGCTCAAACTACCACACAGAAAGTGGCCGGATGTGAGTTCAGGTCCAGGTCGTTGAGCGTCGCCATGCGATTCATGACTTTCGAAACTGACTCTAAATCATCATCAACTCTTTAGTGAAGAGTGCAATAAAATCTGACAAAAACCAGGTCAATCGCCGGCTCAACGGGTTGCTCGTTGCCTCGTTTTAGGGTCATATTGTTTATCATTTTCAATCGACTAATGCAGAAAACGATACGGTTGGTTTGAGACGATCCGATAAATGCAAAACCCTGAAGAGCCATTTGCGGCGTCGATTCAAACGAAGCTTCAGCAAGGCTTAGCTTTGCATCAACAGGGAAGGCTCGTCGAAGCGGAGTATCTCTATGAAGAGGTTCTTCGGCATGCACCAGAGCACTTTGACGCGCTCCATCTACTCGGGGTCCTTTCGCTTCAAACTGGCGGAACCCAGCGCGGCGTTGAGCTTATCGCTAGAGCAATCGAGCTCAACCCAAATTTCGCGGTGGCTCACAACAATTTGGGTAACGGGCTAAAAGATCTGAGACGCTATCATGACGCACTCGCCAGTTACGACAAAGCAATTACACTGAAGCCAAATTATGCAGAGGCGCACCTTAACCGAGGAAACGTGCTTAGGGAACTCAAGCGCTTCGACGAGGCACTAGCGAGCTACGAAAGGGCCATCACTCTCAAGCCTGACTACACCGTCGCCTTCAACAACCGGGGCAGCACCCTCCGAAAGCTCAAGCGCTTCGATGAGGCGCTGGCAAGCTTCGATAAGGCGATTGTTCTTAAGCCGGACGACGCCGACGCGTTCAACAACCGAGGCGTTACCCTTCAGGAACTCAAGCGTTTCGATGAGGCGCTGACAAGCTACGATAAGGCGATTGCCCTCAAGCCCGATAATGCCGAAGCCTTCTACAACCGAGGTATCGCCCTTCAGGCACTCAAGCGCTTCGACGAGGCGCTGACGAGCTACGAAACAGCGATTGCCCGCAAGCCGGACTACGCCGTCGCCTTCAACAATCGGGGCGCCATTTTCGGGGAACTCAAGCGCTTTGACGAGGCGCTGGCAAGTTACGATAAGGCCATTGTTCTCAAGCCGGACTACGCCGACGCGTTCAACAACCGAGGTGTAGCCCTTCAGGAATTCAAGCGCTTTGACGAGGCACTGGCAAGCTACGATAAGGCGATTGCCCTCAAGCCCGATAATGCCGAAGCCTTCTACAACCGAGGTATCTCCCTTCAGTCACTCAAGCGCTTCGACGAGGCACTCGCGAGCTATGGTGAGGCCATTGCTCTCAAGCCGGACTACGCCGATGCCTTCAATGACCGAGGCAACGCCCTTAAGGAGCTCAAACGTTTCGAAGAGGCACTGGCGAGCTACAAAAAAGCCTTCACTCTCAAGCCGGACTTTGCGGAGGCTCACTACAATCTAGGTGTTGCCTTCGGCGAACAGGGTCGCCGGGCCGAGGCTGCGATGCACTTCGAACGAGCAATGGCGCTCAAGCCGAATTTTGCCGAGGCTAAATTTGCTTTGTGCATGGCGCAACTGCCCATCCTTTACATGGACGCGTCAGAGATTACTGGGCGCCGCGCCGCCTATCAGGAATCTCTCGAAAGGTTGTGCGACGCTGTCGAACAGCGGAGGATACCTTGCGACTGGGCCAGGGCGATTGGGTCAAGTCAGCCCTTCTTCCTCGCCTATCAGGGGTACAACGATCGTGATCTCCAGAGCCTTTACGGGTCTCTGGTTTGTCGGATCATGGCTGAGCGGTATCCCCCAGTTGCTGTGAGCCCACCGCCACGATCCGACGAGCCGGTGCGGGTAGGGATTGTCAGCGGGTTCTTCCGTCAACACACGGTTTGGAAGCTTCTGATCAGGGGTTGGCTCAGCCAGATCGATCGCCGACGGTTCCGAGTATTGGGTTATTACACCGGATTCAACGCGGATGCCGAAACCAGGCAGGCAATTGCCCTCTGCGATCGCTTTGTTCAGGGCCCTTTGTCGATCGAGCGCTGGCGGCAGGAGATCCTGGACGATGCCCCCCACGTCCTGATCTATCCAGAAGTAGGCATGGATGCCGTCTCGGCCCAGCTAGCTGCCCAGCGCTTAGCGCCTGTACAATGCAATTCCTGGGGCCATCCCGACACGAGTGGATTTCCGACGCTCGATTATTATCTCAGCAGCGATCTGATGGAGCCGCCAGAGGCGCAGGGCCACTACACTGAACGCCTGGTCCGTCTGCCGAATTTATCGATTTATTATGAACCGCTCGATTTGCAGCCGGTCGCGCTTAGTCGAGCGGACCTAGGATTACGCTCGACGGCGACGATCTATTGGTGCGGCCAATCGCTCTTTAAGTACCTACCGCAATTCGATCAGATCTTTCCTCGCATCGCGCGCGAGGTTGGCGATTGCCAATTCACTTTTATTCAATTCCAAACAGGCGGGTATGTCACCGATCTTTTCCGAAAGCGACTTGACGATGCATTCGCCGCGCTTGGCTTACGAGCCGCGGACTATTGCGTTTTCTTGCCGCGTCGCGAAGACGAGCACTGGTTCGTGGCGGCTGTTGGACAGTGCGACATAACTCTGGATAGTATCGGTTGGTCGGGGGGTAATTCGACGTTGGAAAGCCTGCATCACAGCCTGCCCATTGTGACCATGGCCGCGCCGCTGATGCGGGCCCGTCATAGCATGGCGATCCTCAAAATGCTGGGCGTTGAGGAGACCATAACCGAGACGGTCGATGACTATGTTTCCACGGCGATTTGCTGGCTCGGGATGTGCCGTGGCGAATGGCTGTTAAGAGAAGGCTATCTGAAAACAAAGGCCGAGTTTATCGGGACACCACCTGTGTTTCGGCGCTACAGGAGTTCTTAATTAGCGTGGCGCGTCGCTAGACTGCTCAGCAGTCGCTTCTAGCGAAAATCGACGGGCTTCAAACCAATACGGGAACGCCACCATTTAGTTAGCTCGAAGTTCATCCAGGGAACTCTCATAATTCGATGGCTCCACCTTGAATGTACTCGACAGTACGCATTGAGCCTCGCTGGCGCTATCGCCAGAGCGATCCTCAACCAGATGCCACCAAGACCGGCGTCCAACGCGCCAATCGTGGTATTGGCGCCGAAGGCCAGCTCAATTGTCCCGTTCCGGAGTGTATTGTCTTGCTAGGACCGTAAGAGCCCATCGGCTCCTGATGCCAAGCTTCTGAAAGACTCTATGCAAATGGAGTTTGATGGTTCCTTCGGTAACCTTTAGTTCGCGGGCAATTTCTTTGTTTGCAAAACCACTAGCGGCCAGAGACATGACCTCACGTTCGCGCGGGCTCAATGCAGCAAAACTCGCTGGGCCGTACCGTCGGTCCCGTCGATCCATCCCATAAAGCTTTGGACTCAACGACTTTTTCATGAGATGGAATTTATTAAGAGCAACTGTCCAGGGCAATTGAATGCCTCAATCAACCTTAACCAGAAAGCCTTCCGTGTCCGAACGTCGAAAGACATTCACAAATTCATCATGATCGAACCTTTGTCGGGGGCGACGGGTCGTTCCGGCTCGAGGGTGAACTCCGATAATGGACAGCCCACGAACGGGCCAACCGACAGCACACGCTTTTCCGTGCTGCAAAAGGAGCTGATCGTGGAGAGCCACGAGAATGGGTTTCGCAAGTGAGGCGTCGCAGATTTTCAGGATCCTCTAACCACCTCTAAATTAGTCCCGTTACGCAACGGAGCTTGAAAAAAAGAGACGCTTCGGATTTCCTGACCAATCGATTGTCTCGACTGGCTTGATTTTGATATTGAATGCCGGATCAGTGGCCTTGATGATGACCTTTCTTAAGTTTGTTTCTTCCTCCCCTGTGATAGTTTCCCTGCCACCGATTTCTACGGTAATGGAATCAATCTCAGTTTGCCTGACGCGGCACTCTTCGAATCCAACAGTGTCCAACAACAGTCGTGTCGAGAGGTGGAATGGAAGCATTGTACCATTAGGATGCCGTAGAAAATGCTTTCCTCTGCCGTAGATATTAGAAATTGTTGGTCCATCATGACCACATCGACAGCGACCCTCTACCTGACCGAAGTCACCAATATCATAGCGAATAATCGGTGTCGCATAGGAATGCAGATGCGTAACCAATAATCGTCCCAATAGTGCATTGTTAAATGATGTAGTTAGTCCATTATCGCACTCTACAATTACGTTAGTGTGAGCCACGTGGAAATATCCCTGGTATTTCGAACATTCAAAAGCAATCGGCCCGATTTCTCCTGCCGAATAATTCGATAGAGACGGCACGCCAATGCCCGCCAATGCTTTGACGATTTCTGGATCGCGATAATCAGATTTGTGCAACCACAACTTAACGCCGAGCTTTTGTATAAATTCGATACCTGCCTTCCTTAGCAAAATATCGATATATCGACTGGGACAAACCAGATATCCGACCCGATCTTTCAACAATTCATTTATCAGCGCATCATCATTGAATGCGTGCGTTATTCTTTTCCCAGAACCATTGCGAAAAACTTTACCCAGAGCACCAGCCCAAGAGTCACCCACCTCTACGACTAATGCATCTTGTTCTACCTTAGCTAAACTTGCTGTTGGGTCGATTCTAACCCAGTTTTCCTCGAGACTTAAGTTGTCGGTAAAATATTGCGCGAAGGTGCGAACCACATTGTAATAGCCATTCTCGGGACAGATGTGGACCTTGACAGGCGTGCCGGTTGATCCTGCGGACGCATAGCTTGAAACAGGTGCGTTGTCATCCGACGCCACAAGCGAGCCTTCGAGTTTCACTTGTGCGGCGATATCGGCACGGCTTTGTATTGGTAAACGTTCTAGGCTGCGATGACTGATGCGGGATGGCAGCCTTTCGCGCCAAAACTTAGAGCGTGTCTTCGCGTGCTTTAGGAGATTTATCAGCTGTCGGTTCTGCCAGTTCTCGCGTGCTGTGCGATCGCCATTCTCGACGAGAATCATCGCTGTGACATTGGCAAGCGCGCTTAGGGCGGCTTGGTCTAGAAACGCAAATGAACGGGCACTATAGGCGTGTGGGTTAAGGGGTCTCGTGGTCAAGTCAGAGAACATTTGAGGCTCCTCGCTGACAACAAACTTTGTAAATTGTCACTCGCATCGTCAATGACCGCCTCATGCTAGCAGCGCAACGCCTGCGACCTGGTGCTTCTTCTAAAACATTTCTTCGTGACCATGCGGCGCTTGATCGTTCCCTCGGTCAACTGGGAACGGAGTTAGCGGACGCTGGTCACCTCACGGAACGGGCTCGTTTCGACGGCCGACCGGTTCCAGCTTTGGCGGCCTTGCGGATGAAGGGCTCCCGTTCTCCAGCTCTACGAGGGACTGTCGAAAGACAGCGCGGGATGCAAGAAGGCACGGTGAAAAGTCACTTGTATAACATCTACTAAAAGCTGCGCGTCGCAAATCGGACCATGTCCACCCCCAGTGTGATCGCAAATCGTCAAAAATAGATTTCACGTTTGCCATTGAAGAAAAGCCGTGACTTCGGCGGCCTACAAGAGTCAGAAAGCTCACTTCGTTCGTCGTTTACGAAAAAATGGTAACAACAATAGACCGAACATGCATAAGATAATCGCGACCGCAATTATCAGGTTCGGATTGTCGATGAGATGTTCGGAAAGCCACACTAGGCGAGGACTGTAGATTGGCGCAACGACTATCACGAAGAGCGGCATTATCGCCGCAATAAGTACGATACCGTGCATTGGGCGCAGGAATGCTGCCCGTTTCTTGTTCGTGTCAAATTCTTTAGATTGTGCCGGCCGGGCTTTTGCGTCATCTAATATCAAGCGACCCTGTCGGACGCCGATGCTATTCTGCAGCTTGCTCGCTGCTGCCGTTATCGCTGGCGCGGCCCTCACATTGCGGAATGCAAGCGATGCTTCGATGTCTCCGTCAGTCGTTGTAGCAAGCGGCGATCGCGTTGCGATATCGAGCGGCAATTTAGAAATATCCTCATCAAATGTCGGCTGTTCGGTGCCGGAGAGCTCGAGTTCGGTCTCACCATTGGTATTGCGTCCAATCTGGGGTCCTGACCCGATCCGATCTGGCGATGTCACTAGGTTTGTTCCGCGGACTAAACGTGCGCGCGACGCCTGAAAAGCCTCAGCAGAATCCGTTTCGCTGATTTTGCTCGGCATGCCCTCGTCTGTGATGGTAACTTGATTTGCCGTCATTTGAAATGACGTTTGGCGTTTCGAACGTTGTGCTTGAGCAGGTCGCGATTCCGCCTCTACTCTTCGTACGGCCGTTTCAAGTGCTGACTGTTCACGCATGATCTCCGATACGGATACATGCGGGTTACGTTCGCGCAATTGTGCAACCAAAATTCTTCGCGCGTAGTCGTATAATTCGCGGCGAGCCTGAAGATCGCTAATTACCAATTTGGAAACTGCACGCGCGAGAACAGGATAAAAATCAGCCATCGCCGGCTGCTACCTCCAAAACACTATTCGCAGCGGAGATTATTAATGGACTTACGCCCTGAAATCCAGCGGGGGCTCCACGGTTTCCATCCTCTGCGCACAAACCCAAAACGAATTGTAACTACTATGGCAGTGTTTGACTATTTTGGCGGATTATTCGGAAAGGTGCGGAACCTAACTGAAGCAGGTCTTCCGAGCAACAAGACAGAAATCTTTTGGTTGGTCCCGTTCATCAAGAACAGAAGCGTGACATTGCTAGCGGGTCAGACATTGTATCTTTCGAAGATGGGATGCTGGCTTAAGCCAGGACCGATTTCTCTCACAGCGGGTAAAGTGGACAAGAGACAGCGGGACGGACATTGACCGGGATTGTTGGCCAGCAGTAGCATTGCGTTCATGGTAAGGGGCGCCCAAAGGGAGGCGCCAAAGAAGGTGCGTCCTAGTGAGGCTGACGGTCATTATCTGTACGCATAACCCGCGCCTGGACCATTTTGAAAAAGTCATATCCGGGTTGCGTCGACAAACACTCCCCAAAGAAGAATGGGAACTCGTTTTAGTAGACAATGCCTCGGATTGTCCTCTCGCTAACAGCGAGGACATCTCGTGGCATTCAAACGGCCACCACTTCTTAGAGCCAGAACTTGGCTTAGCTTATGCGCGCCAGCGGGGAATAAAGGAATCTCAAGCTGCCGTCATCGTCTTTGTGGACGACGATAACATTCTAGACGTGAACTACTTGGCAGAAGTCGCGAAGATCAGCGAGGAATGGCCGCGCCTCGGAACGTGGGGCGCTGGCTTGATCGTTCCGGAATACGAGGTGCAGCCAACCCCGGCAGTTCAGGAACTCCTCCCCTATCTCGCTCTCCGCAATGACCACGTCTATCCTTGCACGCCGTCAATGCCATGGGGTGCTGGCTTATGTATCCGTACAAACGTGGCGTTGACTTACACGCGCATGATTGAAAATTCGGAAATTATCATTGTCGGACGTCGCGGCAAGGGCCTCATGGCCTGTGACGATAGAGAGATGACCTATACAGCTTGCGAACTCGGCTTTGGCACTGCCGTTTTTCCCCAATTACGTGTCACTCATTTGATCCCAAAAGAGCGCGTCGCGCGGAAATATCTGTTGAGCCTGTATCACGGCGTCATGATGTCGGATGCGCTCCTAGAATACAAATGGGACGGTATCTTACCACGATCACTATTTTCACCGCGCGGATTACTATCCGCTCTCAAACATGCTGCCGTGCTACAGGGCTTAGGACGGGAGAGGCACTTTACGCGAGTACGAGCTTTAATGAGTGCCAGGAGCATTATCGCGCAAACCGACCGATTACCTAAGCCGCTTCGTCCGAGAATTGCCGCGTGGTATCATTCTTCAACACAGGGTCCTGGTTGCGCATTAGCCGATAATTAAACTGATCCTTTGCAGTTCGAAAGACGGCGTCGCTTTTTTATCATGCGGCGCCCAACTGTTGTGGTACCGAAAAATAATGAAAGCGATCGCGAAAAGAGTTTTGGACAATTTACATCTGCTTGATCGAGCGCGCCGAGTGCAGCAACGTATTAAGCACCCATTCAAACTTTCGGCCCGCATCATTTCAGCGCGTTATCTTGCCCAATCCGACGCGCCGAAATTAAACATCGGGTGCGGTCACCATCTGCTGAATGGCTGGCTTAATACCGATTACGATCCTCAATTACCTATGGTCATGTATCTTGATGCAAGGCATCATTTCCCATTCAAGGAAGAAACATTCGATTATATCTTCAGCGAACACGTGATTGAGCATATTTCATACTGGGACGGCTTGAAGATGCTCACCGAATGTTTTCGTGTTCTCAAGGGATCTGGCAAGATACGAATATCGACGCCCGATCTGGCTTTTCTCATAGATCTTACTAGAAGCGATAAAACTGACTTGCAGCGCGCCTACATAAAATGGGCAGCGAACGCCTTCATTCCTGGCGCACCTGATGATAACGAAGTGTTCGTTATAAATAACTTTGTGAGAGATTGGGGACATACCTTCATTTACGACGAAAACACACTGCGTGGAGCGATGACTAGCGCCGGCTTCAAATTGATAACGAGATGCGATCAGCATGAAAGCAAATACGCCGCTCTTCGTAGCCTAGAAAATGAAAAACACCTGCCACCGAATTTTTTGCGCCTCGAAACTCTTACGCTCGAAGGCAGCAAATAACCTCCCGGCCGCTGGCACCTGCCTTCAAGCAAAGCAGCTACGCATGCTTGTCAGCAAATTCGTGGCACTTGAGCCGATCAGCGAGCCGGACCGCGAGGGCCACAATCATTAGGGTCGGATTAGCGTGACCTGCAGTGGGAAACACGCTGCTTCCCGCGATGTAAAGACCCGCGACGCCGTGAACTTTGCAATTCCGGTCTACAACTCCTCGCTTTGGAGAATCAGACATTCGGGTCGTCCCTGAAGGGTGAGCTCTGTCAATAAACTCGGACCGCCAGTTGATGTCCTCAAATAATTGATTATTGGGGAGATGTTCCGGTAAGCCGGTGCGACGCAATTCCGAGCCGATTAGCTCGCTGAGCCGCGTGACGGACCGTCGTTCAAGCTCTCCTATTCGCCAGTCGATGCGTAAAAGCGGCATACCAAACGCGTCCTTTCGCTGTGCTAGGGTCACTCTGCTCGACGGGTCCGGCGTCTGTTCAACTAAACAATAGAGCGAAAGGTAGTCGGTCCTAAGGATTGGCCCCTGCCGCCTGGCGACACGTCGGTAGGCGTTGCTCAGCAGCCTCGGCAGGTCCCCCATCACAACCGAGGCGTCTCTAAGTTTACTCGTGCGACGGTGTTCGGTGCCCGGTCTGATTAGGCGTTTCAGTGCGCTCCAAGGTTCATCAGTCGATGGCCCCGGCTCCAAGAAGGCTGCGCAATTCAGCAGTTGTTCCCTTTTCTGAATTTCTGGACTTAGCATTAAGCCCAAAGTATAGACGTTTTCTCCGTCTTCATGATCCAGCACATAATACCCAAATCGGTTTTGGATCGGAGCGGAACGGTGCGGGTCAAACCAACCCAACTTACACCCGGGATGGTCCATCAAGAACCGACCGACAAGGTCATGCGAATTTCCGACACCTGTAGGCACGGTCTTATTGGAAGCCAGAAGAAGACGCGCGTTTTCGAGGCTGCCACATGCCAGAACAATTGCTTTCGCCTTCACTTCGGCACGCCGGCCGTCGAGGGTCCGTACCTCAAGCGTTTGGACCCGCTCTCCATCGTCGCTTGTATTGATCTGCGTAATGCTGGCATGCATTAGCAACCTAACATTGGGCGCGTTTATTTCGGCGAGCGTTCTCGAAAAGCGGATCGGCCCGAGAGGATTGTGTTGGTCTCTGCTGTACTGCCAAAATTGAGACTTCAAAAGGCTCGGATCGATATGCGGGCGGGGTGGTGAGATACCTAATTCCTTCCATAGACGGTCATCATAGATATTCGGCCCAATTCCGAGATATTTTCTTGATCGGTCTAGGAAGGGATGGATATCCGGCAGAACAATCGGCCATCCAGAATGGGGAATCCACGCCCGGGACTCAAAGTCAATGCCATCAAATGAAGTGCAACGACCGCTCCAGGTGTGTGAGGATCCGCCAATGATTCGATTTCGTACGAGATCCTGAGGCGTAGTGCGAACGACCCCAACGTTCTCGACGTCGTAAAGAGCCTGATCGGCTGACGTCTGTTCTATTCCCCCACCTTCAATGATTAACACCCCGACTTTCGATCCAGCAAATTCCATTGCGATAGAAGCACCTGCCGGTCCACTTCCAGCGATGCACAGATCGGTTTCGATCAGACTAGCATTCTCGAACTCGTTCAGATCAATAAACTTCATGACAAAGATTGGAATGTGAGAGATGCGGGAAACGAAAAGCTCAAGTTTTGTTCAGGCGTCATTTGCGCTGTCAAAGATTTCGCCAATAACCTTTCCAAACTCGTTTTCTCATAAGCGTGGTTTAATGTTTTAATCGCGTCCTGCGCTCGCGCACCGGGCTGCCAGGAAACCGTGCCGCCAACCGACGATATGAACTCCCGCCGTCTCATCGCCTCACCCTAGGCTCAGGATGAGACATCGTAGCGAGTCAAACTAGGACACTGGAAGTGGTCGGTGTGAGTTTAAACCGAGCTCTTTGAGCGCCTGGCCGATGTCGGCATTGAGTCATTAGGAGACATCGCCAGGAGTTAGACCCATGTCCGCTTCGCCCCAAGGGGGACATGGCTTCGTGTCCGCTAAGTGCCAATAGCGGACATCGGCCCGCTCATTCGATCACCTCGGCGGCGGTGGCGAGCAGCGTGTTCGGTCACGCAGCGACAGCCACAGCCCTCCACGGCATCCGAACAGATCATGCGAGTTCTCTAACCATCTTCCCTACGCGCATGGAAATAATCGCTTACAAAGGCGTGGAGCTGAGGTTTCTCGGAATTCCAACGCCAAATTCCGCATTGATCGACGGCGATATCCGTATTTGGATCGAAATCGCAGCGCGCGAGCGCCTCAATACGTTCCCGATATCGACGATGTTCCGTCTTGCCGTGCCAAAGGTGGAAAAGATCACCCTTGAGAAAAGCCACGTTCGATCTCACCGCAGCGTGGAATGGAACCGCCCAAGCCAGATAGTGATCTCGGTTCAAGTGTCCTATGCGCAGCGCATCCTCGAACCGTCCGTACGCAGCGCGTGCCATGGCGGTGTCGCCGCCCCCGACGATGCAGGCGTCGTACAATTGGAAATCCTCCAGAAACTTTCGAACTCGCCGCCCAAGCATTTCCGGGAGTGCAATTAGTCTGTGATGTAGGCATACCGAGGCACGACGCTGCCGGCATACCCGATGCGATAAGGAAAGGTAGAGAGCGCAGCCGTTCGGCTTCGGGTGGTAGGGTTTGGCCTGGTGTCCAACCCGGAGGCATTCGATGCCGCTCGCGGAAGGGCTGCACGAGTTTGAAGCGGTCGAGCAATTCGTTTGTACGTCGCGGCCAATCATCCGCCTCGAAAACGACATCGCAGTCCACCCAGACGACATTACGACAGCTATCCGGTAGCGCCCGCAGAGCGATATTAAGCAATCGCTCCTTCTGCCACAGCACGTCGCGGCCACGTCGCTGGATCACAATCTCCGCGTCACTCACGCTCAATTCGTGACCGGGGCCGTACGCCAATTCGACGGCAACGAGCGGGAGGTTTAAGTGCGCCCGAAACAGCCGATAATTGGCAAGTTTGCTCCGGTAGCCTAACGGGTTAAAATACGCGGTGATCGCCCAAAGGCCCTCGGAGTGCCTGAAGCTGCGAATCGTCGTCATGCACATCCCTTGCGTGCCCTAGACGCGCGCCACCGACAACACAAAGAAAATCCCGCCGTCGCATACCCACCCCGAGATTACCGGTATCCGCTTTGTGCCAATACCGGACGTGCCAACGCTACCGTCCGCGGCCTGCGAATGAGCTTGTCTAACGAAAAACCCCAGGCAATGCCCCAGGGTTTTGCTTGCGGCGAGTTCGGCGGACATTAGCATCCACAACCGGAATGTCCGTAAAAATAATACACGGGAGAGTAAGAGACAGGGGCAGGTATCACAACGCCGTAACCGGGATAGGCGTAGCCGCCACCATAGCCGTAGCTGCCAGCATAGCCGTAGCCACCACCGTATCCGTACCCACTGTAGCCAAAGCCACGGTAGCCGAACCCGCGGTAGCCCACGCCACGGTATCCGTAACCTCGATAACCGACACCGAACCCACGGTAGCCAACGCCTCGGTAGCCAGCGCCGTAACCCCACCGCGCGTTTGCTCCACTGGGCATCGACAGAAGCGTTCCGCCGACAACAGCGGCTGCAATAAGTGCCGTCAGAATCTTTTTCATAACATCACCTCATACTCTGTCACCCAGAGAATTCGACCGATGGTCGTAGACGAGTATGCCTCACATTTTGGATGCGAAGCCGAAAATTGAGTCGCTCGGTAAATGGACTGGGTAAAGACTGGCTTCGGCCGCCTCGCAGACTTCCCGAACGAACTAACGTCCTGCCAAATCAGTAAGTGAGGAATGTTGCGCGCCTCTTTCCACGACCACGATGACCTATTCTTTTGGTCAAAAGCAGAAATCGTGTCACGTGGCTGCCGTGTCCGCTTTGCCCCCTAAAACGGACAACACTCAGACGTTGCTCCATGTCCGCCCAGTGTAACAAGCGGACATTTGTGATTTGCCGTGGTCGGGTAGTCAAACAAAAACCCCGGCGCAAGGCCGGGGTTTTGTGATCGACAAACAGGATACACGATATCTAGCTTACCACTTGTACGCTAGACCTGCAGTCGCCGTGTTAGTTTTGACACTCACATTGGCTAAAAAGCCGACAGCGGTCGCAGGCGGCAAAACGTTGGTGATGTTCCCAAAATCGGCATAGCGATATTCGATGCGTCCAAACCAGTGGTTTCCCAAAGAGGTTTCTACGCCTGCACCGACGGTCCAGCCGGACTTAGTCGTCGATTGAGAACTCACTGACGGGGATGCCGCAAAACGAATTTCCTATCGCAGTACACGACGCACTTGTAGTGAGTTGTTGCCAAGCTGCGCCGCCCGTTCCGTAGACTAGCCAATTTGGATTTAGGAGAATACCGATCCGGCCCCGCAAGCTTGCGTCCCAACCTAGTTTTGCGTTCACGAAGTCGTTGCCAACTCCTGATGTGCCAGGCCCAAAGGGCTCGCCTGGGAATCCAGTACTGCTCTTTTTATTATCGGCCCAAGCGATATCCCCCTCGATGCCTATCAGAAAAGCTGGCGCAATTCTCAAATTGTAACCAGCGTAGCCGCCGAGTTCGAACACTGGTCGAATCCAATGACGCTGGATTGCCACTTGCGACGGCCGGGTTTGCGGCACCAAAGTTAATCGAATCCCATTTTACGTCCGACCACCGTGCGCCGATACTGCCTCCGGTGTAAAAACCAGTCCACGGATCAGACGGCGTAGCTACTGGTGGTGCTGGGACCTTAGCGGCCATATCGGCAGCAAAAGCCGATCCGCTGAACAACAGTACGGCAACGAGTAAGGCAAGCTTTCGCACTCTAGCCCCCTGAAAAAAGCGGTCAGGCACTCCAACGTCCCACGAAGTCTACCCCTAATGGTCGCAAATAGCTGTGGCTACGCCGCAACACGCCTTAGAATAAGTGCGGGATGCAGGCCGAGCCAGTGTCGACTTTGGGTCAAATGCGGACATCAGTTAGCGCGTACTCGGTAACTGCGAGAGCCGATTCAATTGCGACGCGCTGACGTCCCGATATTGCGTTCTTTTGCGCGGAGGCCGGATCCAGCATTCGCGCCTGGTGATCCCCGGTATAACAAACTGATTTGGCTATGCTTTTCACCTCAAAAAGGACGAATGGCTGATCTACATGCCTTACCGTGGCGGCGTTGCAGAAATGCAACATGCTGATTTGTAAGGAAATTCGCGAACTTCTTGAGTGCTCCACTCTGATGACCCTTGTCTGAACCGGAGAGTTGGAACTCGGGATTTCAGATTGCGCCTTGCGCAAAGGTACGCCCTTGAAAGGAGCGATTCGCTTTGCTCCGAAAGCGACCAAAGTACTGCCCGCTTGCCTCATAATTTCTCTGCGTGGGCTTGCGCGAAAGAGTACTGCGAGATTTTTTGCAAAGATCATCCGATGAGGCGCTAATGCAGCGCATAGGGAGTGACCAGCACGAGTTCGGGGAGCGCCAACCCGTATATTACGCGTGGATCTGATGGAACCGTTCTCGTCCATGCTTACTGCTTACCTCCAAGTCGCGTCTGACTACGCGCACGCAACAGTGGCTTGGGCTGACCGACACCCGGGCCTGGGGGGGTGGGCCGGCGCTATCGGGGCCATACTCGCCATCTTTGCAGCGTGGAATCTCGCACGGCGAGAATATCTGCGGACCGCACGTCAGCATGCCGCGTTCAGGCGTGAGGAAATTGATCTGATCGAAAAAATAATTTCAGATTTTGAACAAGCGTTGCTCCAGCCATATGCCGAAGCAGTGATAGCCGGCAGGCCGGAGGCCTACCAATTCCATGGGCGGCATATGAACGATGCTGAGTATCACGGCATGATTGATTTAGCGGACCTGCCGGTGGTGAACTGGCCGTCGCTGCAGGCCTACGCGAACTTCAAGCGATATTGGTCAAGATCCTTGAGAGTGCTGGAAACCTCACAAAGCCAACCCATCAATAGAGAGGCATTTGCGCTTCGACTAAAGGAGCACGATGAGGTCTTTCCGCATTTGATCGATTCGCTAGATGCAACAAAGGGACGTTAGTAACGCTGAATGTCCGCTTTGCCCGCAAAAGCGGACATTCGTGATCGGTGAATGTGGGACGGAGTGCGCAGGTGCACAGCCAGTCGCCGATATCGACGTTCTCGCCCGCGCTCTGGAGGATCGGCAAGAGAGGGGAGAAGCACTCCGCCGACCGCGCCAGCAACGCTCATCGGAACTCTCAAAGAACTCATCGACAATAGTCGAGCGTATCGTCGCCCAAATAACGTTAACTCGTCATTGGCCTGGACATCTTCGGGTGCGTTGCAGTTTATGTAGCGATAAATAGCGGCAAGTTGCGACAGACGGTTGAGGCATCCGAAATGCTGCGAGTAGTTGGAAAATGGGAGTCAAACCTAAATACGGTTAAGACAGCGGGTCGTGGCGATACTGCTGGTCTGGAGCAGATCGAGCCCGCCCGTGGCACGCTCAAAGCCGAGATTGAGCGTTTGAAGGCTGTGGTGGCAACGATCAAACATGAGCTGCATGCCGGGCGCGATGACGACCGAAAGGAACTTGATCAGCTGATTGAGCTTTTTTCGGCCTATCAACGGCTCGCCAAGAGCCAGGCTGGTGAGCCGGCACTGGTATTTCCACAAGGCGAGACGCCGAAGGTTCAAGCCGTGCTTGCCGCCCAACATCAGGTCGACTGCTACGCTAAGAAGCCGACGCTACTGGAAGGGCTTCGGTCGGAAGGTCTTCGATTGGATGAGCTCCGATTGATGTAACCAGGGAACGAGGCAGCGCTGGGCGATCGTTGGCCCGCACTGGGTAGCGATAACGAACGGCAATGTTCTTACTCTTGGGGCATCACCGATGCGTCGAACAGCCAGAAATTTCAGTGCGTGCCGACAGTAATGAATGACCACGCCATCACGGGAGGATTGCATCCTCAAACAAGACAATTCTTGGTCGTTGAAAAGCCAATATGTTTGGAAAAACTTTCCTTGCTGGCCTTTTGGAGCGGAGGTAAGGATTCCCCCGGGTCAAACGGCTGCCACGATTGTTGCAAGACAAGCTCAGACAGCACCAGAGAGGCGTCCGTGCGCATCGTATCCATATGGGTCGTCGAGCTCGTAAAGCTATTGGGGGGACAGCGGCTCCACCCTCTCAACGCAGAATGCCCGATTTGCCATCAAATGGTTCGTTTGCATTACAATGAAGCGGGTCGGCGACATTTTTTTGCTCACGCACGTGTGTACTCTCGCGCGTTATTCGAAGGATCACGTTACTGCGCGCACTATACCGCAATTATGAAGTGTGTCGGTTCAGATACTCTGGCGAGATTCGATCCTCGACCGAACGAAAATCAACGGTTCAAGCTGCCCCAGTCTCTCGAAATTGGATAATAAACAAGCTTGTCGTCATCGCGTAACGTCCGCTAAATGCCAATTGCGGACATTCGCCGGTTCAAACTTACGCGGTGCTACGGGCCACCGGTTAATTGCACTGTGGCGGACGCGGGTTGCAGCCGAGCTTAACATTAAACTAGAAACGCAGTTGACCTTGTCGACAACGTCCGTCCAATTCTGTCTCGAATGGTACGCATGAAGCAGAAATCCATACAAGAGTTTGACGATCTGGTTGCCGCGCGACCTGGCGCTGGCGGCGCGCTCGTGTCTTATGGGTGGCGCCCAACGATCGTAACCGCGACTAGCCAGACATATTCGGCATCGAAGAAAATCGAAATCGACCGTTCGCCTATTGGGACATTGTATCGGCGTGTCCAGTATTTCGGTCGATATTTATTGGCAAGGACGCATTCGAGAACAATCGAAAGGCTTCTGCCTATCGTTGAGAAAGCATTTGAGCACTCATGGGTAGCGGGGGTGGAATTGAGAGTTCGATTTTGGCCGGGCAGTGAAAGGAGCTTTGGACGGTTATGGCGCTGGCATGAAGATATCTCGGGGAGGTCTATGACTTGGGACGCACCAATAACGGTTTCAGTCTTCAGAAAGCGAAAGGGAAAGAAAAGACAAGCTCTTTGCATGTCGCTCTATGTAGTCAACAGAACGCTCTATGTCGGGCAAATACAGGGCGTTCTCGGAACTGACGTTCCGACCGAGCTTCGAGCTTGGCCAAAGATGTTCATTGAGACCTGCCAAACGTTTGCTCGCCAGGAAGCACTTAAAGAGGTCAGAGTTCCCAGAGCAGAGATGCTTTATTCGTATCGCAATCCGTTTCTCAATTCACAGCTGTTGCCAGAATCTCGCGAAAACGCTCTGAAGAAAATAAGAAGAAATATGAAGTTGCTCTACAATTCAAACGCATTGGAACTGGGGTTTGTGCCAGATGGCGGCTGGTTCAAGTGGGATTCAAAGACGTTTTCGGCCTATAGCTCTCCAACTGCACAACGTCCGAGTTGGGGTCAATTGGGATGTCCGAAAAGTGCCATGAACGAACATCAACCACAGGTCGAGGCCGGGCAGGACGTGCCCAAAGCCGAGGTCGAGTGTCTCAAGAAACAAGGTGAGACGACCAAGGATCAAGCCGAGCTTGCCGTCCAACATCACGTTGACTGCCACGCTAAGAAGCCGATGCTACTGGAAGCGCTTTGATTGGAAGGCGTTCGGTTGGAGGAGCTCCGATTGAAGCAATCAGGGACTGGAGGCCGTCAGGCGGTCAGTGAACCCCCTGGCGCGTGAAAAGCTATTTGCGAAACAAGTCGCGATCTGAAGCATGTCCGCTTTGGGTCATTAGGAGACATCGTGAGCCATTTCGCTCATGTCCGCTTCACCCTCCAAAGCGGACATCAGTCGGACATCGTGCAACACCGTGGACGCAATTTGGTCGCGACCGCTCAAGGGCAAACGCGAATGCACGCAATTGAAGCTACGCGCAATTTGTTGATTTTAGAGGAACCGTCCCTGCAGGATCCGTCCGATTGGATCACCATTAAACAACTGGTAGAACGCGACGCTTCCGACATCGAGGTGCGAATAGCCAACGTTAGACATCGCAACCCAGTAACCGCGCGCTGGCAGGTCCGACGCCCCTCTTTAGTGTTCTCGCCATCGTTCTTATTTGGATATATCCCTCGTGGGGGTGCTGTATTTTCCGGTCGTTTTTTGGGCAAGTACGAACAACTGCGTCGGTTATCCTCAATTGGCATCCCGGTGCCACAGACTGAAGTGCTTTCCCCCGTAACCTCACTCGATCCTAAGGTATGGGGAGAATACCTGATAGTTAAGCCGAATAATTCCAATGGTGGCGAAGGTGTGACGCTTGTTCGCACGGTAGACCTTTGCGCACGCTACGACGAATTAACTGTACTTGCCCGTGACCGCTTTCTGGTTCAGCCGTTTATTGATCATTCCGAGGACGGGTATCCAACCGAATATCGGGTGCTAACCTTATTTGGGCGCGCCCTTTATTGCGCCCGTAATCGATGGGGTAATAAGCGACCACCCCTTGCTGAGATAGCCGCCAATCCGCTCGGTGTGATCGCATCGAACAACAATCAGATGGGTGGCCATATTCGCTCAATCTGCAATGACGCAGAGATCATCTCTCTTGCCGAGCGCACTCATGAAGCATTCCCCGAATGCGCCGTGCTAGGCGTCGACATTATTCGCGAAAGGCAAAGCGGGCGACTTTGTGTGCTCGAGGTCAATCCTCACGGCGCCGTTTGGCACTTGTCGTCGCCATTCGCAAAAAAAATTGATCCACAATACGCCCGAGACCGTTATACTCAGTTCAATGCGCTGGATCGTGCCGCGGATTTGTTGATTTAAAAAACTCGTACCGCAGCTTGCTGACGGGTAACTCAATTCATAATCCGTCATGCGTTTATTATCGAGGACGTAGCATACTGTGTGGGCAATAACTTCCTATTATAATCCCGTTGGATACAAACGGCGTCTATCAAACTATAGAATCTTTCGCGCAAATCTTGGCGTTCCGCTCGTAACCGTTGAACTTTCTTTTAATGGTCGGTTTGAACTGGCGAAAAAAGATGCCGATATCTTGGTACAAATCTCTGGAGGGGCTGTTCTTTGGCAAAAGGAGCGATTGCTCAATGTAGCGCTACAAGCCCTTCCGAGTAGTTGCCAGAAAGTAGCATGGCTGGATTGCGATATTCTTTTTGATACGCCCGACTGGATCGAGGCAGCGGATTCATTGCTCGATCGATACTCGATCATCCAGTTGTTTCGGCAGGTGCATAATTTCGGTCCACAGTGGGTTTCCGGAAAAGGTCGCGCATCTGAGGTGGAGTTCACACGGCTGTCTGCGGCTTTCTCACTGGCGTCAGGTGTTCCAGCGGCGTCAGCTATCGGCCATCTTCTCGATGATCGAAAAGTCACCTGCGCCCCCGGCTTTGCGTGGGCGGCGCGCCGCGACCTGCTGGATCGGCACTTTTTTTACGATGCTTGCATTGTGGGCGGTGGGGACCGCGCGATGGCCTGCGCCGCACATCATTGCTTCGACGAGACGATGGAACGCGAATGCATGAACGAGCACCAGCGATTGCGGTATATCGCATGGGCCGAGCCTTTTTTCGAATCCGTGCGCGCCGAGACGCCATTCCTGGACGTAGATATATTCCACCTTTGGCATGGCGATGTCGGTAGGCGAAAGGGGCGATTGCGATATGAGGGTTTTCAAGGGTTCCAGTTCAATCCCTACACCGATATTGCAATTGACGAGAACGGTTCGTGGCGTTGGAACACAGATAAGCCAAAGATGCACGAATATGTCCGCGATTACTTTGCGTCGCGTAAGGAAGATGGATAGTACCAATAACAGACAGTTTGAAATGCTAATAACAACGTCGTCGACGAAGAGTGCCGAATGTTCTCCAACTTGACCACGAGACCCCTTAACCCTCACGGCTACAGCGATCATTCATTTGCGTTTCTAGATCAAACGGTTCTAAGTGCGCTTGCCAATGTTACAGCGATGATTCTCGTCGAAAATGGCGATCGCACAGCACGCGAGAACTGGCAGAACCAACAGCTGATAAATCTCCTAAAGCACGCGAAGACACGTTCTAAGTTTTGGCGCGAAAGGCTGCCTTCCCGCATCAGTCATCGCAGCCTAAAACGTTTACCAATACAAAGCCGTGCCGATATCGCCACACAAGTGAAACTCGAGGGCTCACTTGTGGCGTCGGATGGGAACGCGCCTGTTTCAGGCTACGCGTCCACAGGATCAACCGGCACGCCTGTCAAGATCTATATCTGTCCCGAGAATGGCTACTACAATGTGGTTCGCACCTTCGCGCAATATTTTATCGACAACTTAAGTCTCGAGGAAAACTGGGTTAAAATTGGTCCGCCAACAAGTCTAGAAAAGCTGGAAAAAGAACTAAGTCTTCAGGTGGGTGATTCTTGGGCTGGTGCCCTGGGTAAAGTTTTTCGCAATGGTTCAGGAAAAAAAATAACGCATTCATTTGATGACGACGCACTGATAAATGAATTATTGAAAGATCGGATTGGATATCTGGTTTGTCCCAATCGATATATCGATATTTTGCTAAGGAAGGGAGGTGTTGAACTTATACAAAAGCTCGGCGTTAAATTGTGGCTGCACGGTTCTGATTATCGCGATCCGGAAGTCGTCAAAGCATTGGCAGGCATTGGCGTGCCGTCTCTATCGAATTATTCGGCGGGAGAAGTCGGCCCGATTGGTTTTGAATGTTCGAAGTACCAGGGATATTTCCACGTAGCTCACACCAACGTCATTGTAGAGTGCGATATTGGACTAACCGCATCATTTAACGATGCACTATTGGGACGATTATTGGTTACGCATCTGCATTCTTATGCGACACCGATTATTCGCTATGATATTGGTGACTTCGGTCAAGTAGAGAACCGCTGTCGATGTGGTCATGATGGACCAACAATTTCTAATATTTACGGCAGAGGGAAACATTTTCTGCGGCATCCCAACGGGACAATGCTTCCATTTTATCTCTCGACACGGCTATTGCTGGAGACTGTTGCATTCGAAGAGTGCCGCGTCAGACAAACTGAGATTGATTCCATTACCGTAGAAATCGGTGGCAGGGAAACTATCACAGCGGAGGAAGAAGCAAACTTAAGAAAGGTCATCATTAAGGCCACTGATCCGGTATTCAATATCAAAATCAAGCCAGTCGAAACGATCGATTGGTCAGGAAATCCGAAGCGTCTCTTTTTCTCAAGCTCCGTTGCGTCGAATGCGCTTTTATCCCGGCAACCAAGGTGAGTGGATCCGACGCGCCAAAGGCAGACATGCGCACTCAAGCAAAATAGATCGTTATTCGATCGCTTCGTCGGCGAGCAATTCGATCGAGTTGGGCACCTCGATGCCGAGAGGCCGGGCCGTTTGCAGGTTGATGACGAACTCGAATTTGGTCGACTGCAGGACCGGCAAATCGGCAGGCTTTGCGCCCTTGAGGATTTGACCGGAGCAATTGTGATGGCGTCATTGAAAGGTAATGTATCGTTGACCTGTGAAAGTTTCGAGCCCGGGAAAATTTATGGACTCCGGTGCAATTGATCTATGGCAATTATGTCCATGGTAATCCCTGGATAATGGTTCTCCGGACTGGAGCGGAAAGTCTACCAAGCTCGAGCTTGGTTGGAAAACGGGTCCGCAGCTCCTCCCCCATGAACTCTCTTGGCACGTTGTTGGGCTATAAATACGGCCAGAGCCTCTGTCATGCCACCTTCCAGAAAAACCGGCTCTGACTTCCCCAGGCTGCCGTTGACTGGTCGTTGTTGGGCCGCAAGCAATTTAAGCAGCCGATCAAGTTCCTCGCGGGAGGCGGTGCGTGTGTCGTGCGGCTCTTGCTTCGTCGCCACCGTCTTACCCCTTCGAACTTTCGCTTTTCAGCATTTCAATGCTCCGGCCTCGTCCACGGCAAGATGACAGACGAGGTTTTCACCTACTTTGGCATTACCTGAAGCTAAAAATCCGTCGAGTGTGGTCCCCGCGCAACTGTCAGCGCCACCCAGGCTACCAAGCGCTCTAAGGCTGCCTCTAACGGACGGCTATGAGGTCAGGCACCAGTCGTGCGGCGCTTTGCTGATGTCCGCTGGGGAACATCGCGAGCCGTTTGGCCCATGTCCGCTTGCCTCCAAAAGCGGACGCCGCAAAGGCCCGCTCGCACGATTAGGCAGCGGGCAAATGGTTCACATTAGGGCAAACCGTGTTCGAATTTAGTGGCATTGCACCACAATCGCGCCGTGCGGGTGAGTACCCTTCGAGCAAGGGCGGCGTGCGGACGCGGTCGGCACGGATGTAGTGCAACTCCCGTCCCGTTCTTTTGTCAGGTCCCCGGTCTTTGGGGTCGCCATTAGGAGCAGCGCCTGATGGGCAACGAATACGCCGGAGGTGCCCACTTGATGCTGGCCATAAAGGGCAACCGGACCGAAATACGGGTCGCCGCGACGCCCTCGGAGCGAGGGCGCAAACGCCGTACAGGCAGCGCTCGGAGTGGGCTGGAAGGCCATCAGGATCATCCCGGGGCACCTTACCCCTCATAGGGTCGCTGCTCTCCAGCTCAGCCCAAATAGCGTTCAAAAGCTTACAGACGCGGGATGACACCAACCAAATTATTGCTCACAAGCTGAGCTTAAGCGAAGGCATCGTAAAGCAGCATCTGCACGTTGTTTTTTCAGATGCAAAGCCGGGGCGCTTTGATATTAGCCTTTCCGGAGCGCGCAAAATCGACGTGAGCTTCGCTCGCTGCGCCAGCCAACCAGATCTACTGATTGTCTTTGGTTCCATTCTGTTGGGTTTGATGGCTTTCCAGCTGTACGAGAGCCGTCATTAACTGGATCGTTGCGTTGACTGCCGGGTTATCCGAGGTAATTCCAAACTTTGAATGGTTTTCGAAATGATCATTGGTAAGTCGAAATGGCGCCTGCCCGTCGAAACTAAACATCACGTTAATAAACGTGCAATCTACATATTCGTTTCCATCGAGTGTCACCGTTTGATCTTTGAAAGTGGTCTGTTGAATCCGCTTAAACGGAAAGTCCTCACGGAAACTGGATTCGGACGGCGCCTTTACTGCCTGGCCAACCGCTCCCGTTCGTCCGACGATCAAACCGACGACGAGCATAAGAACGCATGCTGAACCCCACAGAACATTATTAGTGCTTGGCATATTTGCTTCCTAATTTCGCGTGCTATTATTTGCTGATCTAGCGGTAATTGTGCGGCTAAATAATGGGCGATAGCAAGTTTCTAATTCGATGTCAGGGGTGAGAGGTGCGACGGTCGCTCGCTCGTTTTGGCATGGTGTTTTAGCTAAGTCGATCAATCGGCAGTCTCCAGGGAAACGGGGACCCTGCACCAATGAAAACAGGCACTTCTCACAAATATTTGGCGGCCAAACCTCTCAGAAATCAACTTTGGGAAGTCTTTGGGAACTGGTTGTAGTGACTCGATCCGGGCCTAAGGGTATAGTGCCTCTGAGGAATAGGGCGGCGAACCGCGTAGAGCGTACATGGTAGCCAGAGTTTTAAAATCTTATTCGCGGCGGCGCCGCAGTGCTCGCGCGATCTCGCGAGCTTTGGCGCAGCCGGGGCCGGACAAGGCTCGAGACGAAATTCAGGTCGAGACTATCATGCTCAAGAACGAGATCGAGCGTCTGACGGCTGACTTGGTAATGACCCGGCGGAGGCTGCGCGCCGAACGCTACCGAACTCGTCGACTGGTCGACATGATTAGCAAGCAGGTACGACTTGACAAACTGGCAAAAAAGCCCGCTCGCGCGCTCGTACGAGATGAGTCACTAGGTGAATTACTAGGTAAGTCGGTGGAAGCATTAGCCGTGCTTGTGGCCCAACAACGTTTCAAGAGCCAAAATCAGGTGCATTGAGTTGTTTCTCACGATCCAATAATAGCGCGGCAATCATCCCGAATTGCTACCAGCTCTTCTGAGCCCACGCCTGCTGTATGGCCGGTTGAATTTGAGCGGCCAACTGTTCGGCGTGCTCTACCATCAGCCGTACTTGAATATTCGCGACTTGCCGAGGAAAACCACCAACAAAGACCGGTAGAGTTAGCACCACAGTCTCTCCTTCGGACATTGCCGTGGGCAGCCTCTGGGTTACTAGCTCGAACGGTCGGTCGCCTTCAAAGGTGATCGTTCCCATTACTCATTCCCTCTAGATCGTGTGCGCGTCACCAAGGCGCGCGGCGTGAAGTGAGTCAATCGAGTGGGGGATACTCCGCTCGCGCTCAATGCCTAAATGCCCTCTTTGACGAGAGCTGATCTCGACAGTGCCCAGTAGAATATGGCTCCAATTCCGAAGAGTGCAATTGGCGGCACGACACCGATAATTACATAGACCCAAATTGGCGTGTGCAGTGAGTCAAAAGGCTCGTCAGGAAGGGGGGCAACACACTCCGGCGGAATTGTAGTGAGTTGATTAGGAACAATGTCCCGGCAATGCTCTTGAATAGGAGCTCCTGGCAGCGGTTGGATTTTGTAATCCTGATGAGCGTATATGGCAATATAAGCGCACCAGATGGCAGATATCAAAACCCAACTCAGTATTAGACCGTGGCGAGTCTTGACTTTGAGCGATGATACGGCAGGATCGATCGTCGGTTTCTCAGATTTTTCTTCTCGAGCCTTAGCTGGTCGCACTGACAAAGAAGCCACCTTTACCTCCACTCTGCGAATAGCGTCCTCAAGCGCCAACTCCTGACGCAAAATCTCGGACGCCGGCATTCGCGGCTCGCGGCTATGTAATTCTGCATCGACTATCTTGCGCGCGCGCTCGTACAACTCTTGGCGTGCCTCGGGGGTATCGATTGCTAATTGCAAAACCGCACGCGCAATAACCGAATAATAATCGGCCATCGCCGGACCCCTACTATCTTCAAACGTCTCCACGATTCACCATCACAATTAGTGTGATCCATCGGGGGCATGAGTCAACGGACTGAAGATAGTCGCACCTTTGCGGTCGTGGGGTCGGCTGACAGCTCGAATTGCGGGCCTGCCGTGAGCATGGGCGACTTCGCCTGCCCAACGGGAGCTGACGGCGCGTTCTGTGGCATTGTCGGTTGTTGAGATCGGACCGGGCAACACGGCAGTGGCTACTACGTTGAGCAGGGTGCGTCGCGTGCTGGCGGCTTCTTATTCGCTCACCATGCGCGTCAGAGCAGCCATCCACTATAGCGTCGGAGCGGACGGGCGCCATTATTTCCCTGCCTGGCAGCCACTTAACGTTAATTCGATAGCGTGCTGGAATTAATCAAGTGCGCCTGATTGATTCCTAACGTGAGGCAGCGCCACAAACTCGCCCCCGAGGTTGCCTCATGAGCTCCGAGCGAGTGCCTCCGTTCGGAGCTCTTTGATTATTATGGACCGTTTTCATTTGCGATGAGCATCGGCTGTCATACCGAGACGGGTGGCAACATAGTCAAGAGAGCGCGATGTTCGGCGGGTTCAAGAGACGTGTTTTAAAAAGCGTTGAATACCGCGACTGGATGGTTGCCCGATTTCACAAATTGCGTTGGGAAATTCAAAGTGCCAGCACCAGGGAACAATTCGTACTTTCCTTGGTGTTCGCGCTTTATTGGAAAGACTTCATCGTTACTCACGGCAGCCCAGCGGCCTTTGCCAATCTGACGCGCATTGAACAAATTGCATACTTCGAGGAAATGATGAGCCTGCGGGCCATTTTGTTCGAGCATAAGGACTTTGAAAAAGCGATCCCTCTGGAAATGCTCACTATGTTTTTGTGCGCGATCGTCAACGGGGATCAAAGTTTTGAACAGGAAGTCGCTCAGGTCCTTGATGCGTATGCAAGCAAGGGTTGGGACTTGGTGTGGGGCAAACCTGCACGCCTTTTTCGTCCCTGGCCGTTGCGGGAAACGCGTGCCGAAAAACGTCCTACTTCCGCGGTCCCCTGCCCAAAGACGCTTCGTCGATCATTATAACTATGATTGCAAATATTGGCCGCAGCGGACCATATTCATGGCGTTTTCGAATATTTCAACACCGCTGAAGGGGTATAGTCGCCTTCGAACATCGCAAGCTGCGTAGCAATAGAATACGCGGACAACCGGAAATGACAGATCAATCTGAGATCTCCGCCGACGATAAGCGATTATACATCATCGGGGATATTCATGGCCGTTCGGATCTTCTCGACCGAATGGTCAATGCAATTTATCGCGACATCGATAAGCACGGTTGGCGCAAAAGTCTTACGATCACGTTGGGCGATTATGTTGATCGTGGGCCAGATTCCCGCGGTGTACTTGATCGTCTGGCGCGTAATCCGTTCCCTGCGGAGTATATCGCACTCAGGGGCAATCACGAGGCTCTGTTTGAGTCGTTTATGCACCACGATTCGGATGGAGAATTTTGGCGACAGCTCGGTGGACTCGAGACCCTGCACTCCTATGGGGTTCCCATTAAAAACCTTGGGGTGGGGAAGGGGAGCGAGGAGGCCGCCGAGGCCTTAAATGCTGCGGTCCCCGAGGAGCATCGTGCGTTTTTGGCATCGCTCAAAAACAGCATATGTATTGACGGGAATTTCTTCTGTCACGCTGGTGTTCGACCGAACGTCCCCCTCGATCGACAAACAGTAGATGATCTATATTGGATTCGTGGTGAGTTCTTAAATAGCGAACAAGATTTTGGAAAAATGATCATTCATGGCCACTCGCCTCATGAATGGCCGGAGGTAAAGCCAAATCGCGTCAATATCGACACCGGCGCTTTTGCCACTGGCCGCCTGACCTGTCTCGTTATCGAGGGCGATTGCGGCCGTTTTTTATTCACAAGTTAAGCAGTTTCGTGCGGTTATCGGGTATGTTGGTGCGAGCGGCGCCAACGTTACAATGCCTGGTGGCAACTATCAGCCAGTGGATACTGCCGGTGATCGGCCTTACCGCGAGAAAGCAACCGAACTTTTAGAGCTTCTTGAGGCGGACCATGTGCCGCCACGGATCAAAGAGGCCGTTCCGCGCCTTAGCGAGTTTCACGACAAACTCTTTGTCATGGTCTGTGAGCCAAGTGTGGCACTCCGGGCAGATTACCTTCGTCCCGGCATTTACCCGTCCAATTTGCTCTGTGAACTCGTTGAGGCAATTCGGGCACTTGAATGGCCAATGGTCATGGCCCTCGTAAGTGGGGTTACGGGTCATGCCGCGTCCTAAGCGCGATTTTTGCCCCTGCATTGTTTGCAGCGGCAAATGGCCCTTAGACAGCCCTACGCCAGCTTCTGAGCGTCCGCAGCTTCTTCGCCGAGCAATTGAGTTATTTTGCGCCCAAGGCGCACAAAATCATCGCGAGGCATCAGAAACGAATAGCCTTGTCCGCCAACCGAAAAATTGAGTTGGCCGGTTCTGGCACTTGGCATTGTTGCTGTTGGGAAACGCACCTCGAAAACGTGTGGTATCTCGATTGGTCCTAGCGGCATTTCTGATTCTCCTTCCCGCCAAGGATGAGCGCCCGACCGGCACATGGAAATAGCCGCGTTCATGCCGTGAACGTTGTGTGTGCGTAGATTTATGGCTTTGGTTATTTCAACAGTGATTTCAGTGGCTTACTGCAAATAGTTATCAACAGCCTTATATGGCCCTGCCTGGTCACGGGTAAAACTGCCTTCGAGCATTGCCCGAACCTGTCACCCGATCTTGGTTCGTAATGCAGCATCTTTGGAAAGTTGAAGAATTGAATCTACCAAGTCATCCTGACACAGCTCGTACTGACTGCATCTGCATCGGTTTCTAGGTTTTGTTGGCGCCTTGTCGCCAAATCCAGGCGTCCGCCACTTTTATGGCGAGGTCCGAATAGAGTGGGCGCGGCCCCAGCCGATCGCGCACACGGCGGGATCAACAATGAGAACGGGCGGATTACCCGACCGGCGCGGACCGACGCACTCAGATAATTTCAGGCGCTAAAGAGACGATAGGCAAGGAAGGCCATGACAAACGCCCCGACCATCATGATCCAGGCCGACGGCAGGGGTGTCGCGACAACATTTGCTGCCAGCGTCGTCGCATCCGCGTCAGACGTGAGTGGCGCGTCGAGAACGGCACATACTGCCAGCGCACTCGTTACCCGGTGCCACATCACATCCTCCCGAAGCACTCTCAACCTATTGTAGCCATTGTGATGGAGCCAGGAAGTAAGTCAACCGAACTAGGCACCTTGTGCGGGGGAACCATCGATCGCAACTCTTCTGTCATATTCAAGAAACCCAATGGTAAATCGGTCACAAGTCATTGTTCATACAATCGATTTCCCAAAGCTTAGCGTCGAGGCATTCGCGGACGCGTTGCGGATTGCCCAGGTCATGAAAAGCAGGCTCTACATCGTGCATATCGCTGAAACCGAGAATTCCCCGGCGAATATGCGGTTTTTTCTCATGTTCGGCATGCGCCCGAGCAATAGCGCCTCTTGAAGGCAAACGAAGCGTGTCGGCCGAGGTCGCCAATAAGTTCGGAATCAAGGTGGCAAAGATTGGTCTGGCGCCAGCGGCGAGCTTCTCCTGTCCCGGATACTGGGTGCCCATCGACCACTAGCCGCCGCCATCAAAAGCGCTCGGCATGAGGGCAGCATTATTCCAAAATTGAGAAAAGCGATCGACCTCACGGAGTCTCACGCCACAGCAAATGGCTAAGCGAACAGCGGGGACATGGGCCTCTCTATTTCGGCATGGTACAACTCCACTCGTGCAGCCGAGGGCTCGACCTCATGCCGATATTTCACATTCTGTTGCGGCTGATGACGGTATTTGTCGCATGTGTGCTCGGATCTGCAACGCTTGACGCCGCCGAAATTAAAGTCGACCCGTCTCGTGAAGGGGCCGCGGGAGCGGTTTTGGAAGGAAAAATTGTAGCGGGCGATTTCGACAAACTCGTAAGTTTTATTCTCGATGGGCATAGAGCTGTTCAAATCTATCTGGCTTCGCCTGGTGGCAATGTGGCTGAGGCTATGAAAATCGGACGGTTGGTGCGAACCCTGAAGATGTCGACGGTCGTCCCAAGCAAAGCCTTAACTAATCAGAACCGCGACTTGATTGCCGCGCAGCACGATCTGGAAGACCCCAAAGCGGACTACATGTGTGCTAGCGCATGTTTCTTCATTTTTATCGCAGGCATCCACAGGAGCTATGATCATGCCGGGCCGGCTATTCTCGGTATTCATAGACCGTCTCTGTCGGAGAAAAGTGTAAAGGCGCTGAGCCTTGAGCAAGCCTCCGAGACTGCTGACCGGGTGCGAACGTTAGTCGAGAAATATCTACGGGACATGGGCGTTCCATCCAAGTACGGTGAAGACATGTATTTGGAGCCAGCCGGTAAGGTTCAATGGATTAGAAACGACGAATTCGAAGCTGATTTTGATGGCTTCATTCCTCAGCTAAGGGACTGGGTCGGTGCCAGGTGCGAGAAACTTACCGATGCCGAAAAGAAGATTGGGGAGGAGCTAAAGTATAAAGCCGATATGGGGCAAACGACGGCGGAGGAACCCAAGAGTGAAAGTGATACAATGATGAAGAAATCCGAAGAGCAACTAACATGTGAAAGAAAAATTCAGGATGAGCTGGCTCTTCGCGCTTACAAGGACATGCCAGAAATTCAGAACGGCAAAGTTCCCCAGTCGACGCTCAACGAAATGCCGTAATGCATCTTGGTCGGGATGTTATAAGCGGGTGGGGAATGCCGAGCGGGACGCGGCGCCGAACGGTCGGTCAACTACTGCCAGGGTCGGAAGCTGATCGATAGAGCGGCATCTGGTAAAATCCTATCTTGCATGTCTATCGATCGCTGTGGGGTGGCAGAGCGAACTCGACATAGGCTCGCCCCGCTAGCTTTGGAGCAGGCACGATTAAGTCCCCGGCCAAGAACTCAATCCGGCCAATGAGTTCCGATAACCATTGCCCTCAACGAAGGAACCGGCATCCTAAGGCGGCAGAAACCAATTCTCCCAACCACGCCAGTGACACCATGAAGATACTCTGCGCGAAATATGGGCTCGTAGCATTGGCATTGGCGCTTTCCAGCGCGCAAGCCATGGCATGCGCATTCGATACCGACTGCTCGCCTGGCAGCAAATGCGTCAAGCCAAGCGGGCGGGTCAACGGTATGTGCACCGGTGGCCAATTTCCGGGCAATAAGTACGACAAGCAACCTTACAGCGATCCATTTGACCCCAATCGTACTGCCGGAAAAACCTGCCAGTTCAATATTGAATGTGGCCCGGACAACCGTTGCAATTTGGGTTTGGGGATCTACGGGGTATGCGTGCGCAAATAAGCCACCGGTCAACCCAGGGAAACCTTAGGGCAATTGCCCGTATTTCGGTTTTTCTACTCGCATGTGGCAAATCTAACACAGCCCCCGAGACATTCCGGATGTAGACTAGTTGCGGAATCCGCAGCGTTTCTGCGGCGTGGGCTGATTCGCTCTGGAGGATCAATAGGCCGGGAATGGGCTGCGAATTCGAACAGCGTGCTGCAAACGACCGTCGGCTGTTATGGCGCCGCCCGATACTCGCCTTTCTGACTACTTACCCGCGCGGCGCTCAGGGATGCAATGTCTTGATTGCGATTGCTGAAGGGGGACAGGGCCTATGATCACTAAGATTTTCAGCTGGGGTGCCATCCTTGCGATTGCAGTCCAACTTGGCGGCTGCCTCAACGACTATGGTCCGGTGGCAACCGACGCTGTTCCCGTCGCGCCGCTCGCTGTAGCGTCGCGTTTGCAGGCCGGCGACGAACTCAAGGTCATCGTCTTTGGCGAAGATGCGCTTAGCGGCATCTATGACATCAGCCCTAACGGCACGCTGACGATGCCCCTTATAGGGACCATCATGGCGGTGGGGCGCACAAGAGGGGAAATCGAACACGCTCTCACCAGCGCCTATGCGAGCGGGAAATTCCTTCAAGAGCCAAAGATCACGGTTTCCGTTGTGAGTTTTCGACCGGTTTACATTTTTGGCGAAGTCGTAACTCCCGGAAAATATCCCTTTGCCAGTGGTCTCGACGTGCTGACCGCCGTCGCCACAGCGGGCGGCTTCACCTATCGCGCCAGCAGAACCTCGGTTCTGATCCGCCACCCCGGAGAGGAGGTGTGGCAGGAATACTCCTTGGCAGCTCCTCTGGCCGTTGAACCAGGAGACCTTATTCGCATCCCCGAGCGGTACTTCTAGATGACCGTCCGGGCGTAGCCGTGTCGCCTCATTCTAGATTTGGGCTTTCGTACGTGACGCTGAACATCAGATGCTCTGTGCGAAAACAAAGCGAATAGGAGGCTTCGCCGCCCTGGCAGTGTTCAGTGCGCTTTTTGCTTTGTGTGAGACCACTCCGGCGCGGGCGGACCCTCCAACGAATATTCCGGCGGGCGGACCGTTCGGCTATGACCCAAATGCCATCGCATTCAATAGCTGGTTATTTTATCCGTCAGTCAATTTCCTCGCCGAAAATTCCAATAACTACTTTATCGCTTCGGGTTCACAACCAAAACTGTCCGGCTGGGCATTCGCCTGGTCCCCAACTTTGACCGCTGAATGGTCCAACGGGATTCACACGACAACCCTATTCGGCACTTTCCAACAACTGCAATATCCGCCGGATAATGCGAACCCCCCAGAGAGCAACATCCCGGCGCTCAGTGGCGAGGCGACATGGACTCAACAATACGCGCCGCTGCGCGACCTCAATTTCACATTTGTCGCCGACTATAACCATCAGACGCTCCAGGCTGGTCTGACAAACGCTATTCCCTCGCCCGTAGCGTTCTCCGGAGCCATTGTTTTGCCGAATGGCAATATCGAGTTGCCGAATGGAATAATTATTTCGCCGACCGGCCAAGTCGTCGGCCAAGTCGGGCCCACCGTCACCGTCAGCCCGACCTCGTTTGTCAATCCCTATGATATCTACACTGCTACCGGAAAGGTCGAGAAACTCTTCAGCGACGGTATCGTCGATCTGGGAGCCTCAATTTCGCGGACGGATTATGAAAATCAAGGATCGGCGGATTACACCAACAAGACATTTACAGAAAATGGTTCATTCTGGCTCGGATCAGTCCTTTATGCTTATTCCAACGGCGCATATAGCATCCGCAACACCGACCCGAGTTCGATCCCAGGTAACAACTCGACGGCGTACAGCATTGTCGGCGGTATGGGTACACGCCAAGTTGGACTGTTTCGGGCGTCAGCTTATTTTGGACATCAGGGATCGGGGGCATCGGGAGCCGCATCGTCGGGCGGCAATGTTTACGGTGGGGCGCTCAGCTATTATCCGACGCCCGCTTTGACCATCAGTGCGAACGTCGACGAAACAATCAATCTGGCGCCAGCGGGAGCACCGCCGTCAAACCAGGCCATCGGCCTTCCCGGTATAACGCCGTTGCAAGTTGCGACAAGTAGTTCCTCGCAAACCACCGCAGCATCACTGCATGCAAGTTACACTATCAATCTACAATGGAGCGTCAACGCGCTCTTTGGCTTTGTGCACATTGAGAATATCGGCAGTCCCATTTGGGACAACTCTTACGTCGTGGACGCGCAACTCGCGTATCAAATGTGGCGTAACCTGACGCTGACGTGGGAATATCAAAATTCGAATATTGTCACCAATCAGCCAATGTCGAACGCAGCCCGTAATCTGATCACTATGAGCGCAACGTATAAGTTCTAATTGGTCAATTCATGCCCGGCAGGGATCGCGCGATGTAACAGGACCGCCGTTCCAGGCCAATATCAAACAGACTACTAATAATAGTAATAATTGGAATTTGCGTCAGTCGCCTTATTCACCACCAACCGAACGAGGTGGCTCGACTTCAAATGCCTGTTGCATTCCTCAACTTCCGAAGCTTTGGTCTGCCCAACCGCCGCCACCAGTAAGATGCTTTCTATCTGCGGCAATATTGCAATTACGTCGTCGCTGGATAGAAGGGGCGGCAGATCGACTATAATAATATGAGATTGATAAGTTCGCTTTAGATCCTGCAGCAGATTGCGCATTGCACGCGAGCTCATCAATTCCGATGACTCTTTTGTGGCAGCCGTTGGGAGCACCACAATCCGCTGTCGTCCTGCGCGGACAGGGACCGCAACGCTTGCCAAACTGGAGCGCTCTTGAAGTAGATCCAACACTCCGCCTGCCAAGGGTACCAATCCGAGAGAATTCGCTATTTGCGGTTTTTGCAGATCGAAATCGACTAGCACGACTGACTGATCTAGCTGCCGGGCTATGCTGAATGCCAAATTGATGGCCGTTAGCGTTTTGCCGCATCCCGGTGTCGGTGACGTGATCCCTAGAACTTTCCAGCCAGCCGCGCCCATCGACTGCAAGACTTGAGTCCGCAGCATATCGTATGGTCGCGAACGCTGATCGCTACCATTGTAGGCAACGATCCGCTTGGACTGAAGATGATCCGCACTAACTTCAATCTGGTTGCTGTCTGGACTCGGCTCAGCATGAGCGACTGCGCCAGAATCGATGCGTCGCCGCGGCGAGCTCAAATTGTCCGAAATTTCAGTGCTCGGCGAGCCTTGGCTTGCCGCTCTGGCACGTTCAACAGCTTGTCTTATGCTTTCCATGGGTATCCCAGATCGCTTCGCGCACTTACCGTAAAAGACGCGTCACCGCGTCCAACCAGGACTGATCGAACGACAAGAAATCGACCGAAATTCCCCTGAATACCGCGGCGACAATTGCAGCCGTCAATACTGCAACTATTGCTGCGCACAGCAGTATCAAATTTCGTCGACGTCTGGACTGCTCTCCCGGTGTGGTAAGGTAGGGAATGGATACAATCAGGTGCTTATCGATGACTCCGCTGAGCTCGCGGCCGCTGCGAATGCTGCCGTCAAGCATTTCTGCCGCAAATACCGAAGCTGTGCCAATCAGACCGGCTAGAATGAAGGCTGCGGCATACCATTTCAGCCGCTGCGGCCTGACGGGTTTTGTTGGAAGCGACGGCTGCTCAATAACCTCTAGGCGTTCGCCTTGCTGGCCTCGTTCCATGCTTTCGCCGAGACGCGCAGTGTTGAGCTTGCGGTTGGCTTCATCCAGACTTCTAGCCAGGTCTGCCTCTTGTCGGCTGAGAACCAGGACGTTGACATCCTGCGAAGGTGTTGGATCGGTCGTCGACGCTTTATCAGGTTGTGTTGCAATGGCGCGCTTTAGAGCAGCGACCTTCTTTTTCAAGTCCTTCACTAAAGGATATTCGTCAGAATACACTGTCTGCGCTTGAACCAAGCTCGTCTCGGCAGAAGCCAGGTCCGTCATCTGAGTTCTTGCTTCCTCGGAATCTGCCTGTGCCTTGTCGGGCCGCTGCTTTGCTGCAGCAATCTGCGCGACGACGGCATCGTGCTCGCCCTCGAGCCTCTTGACATCAGTCTCGAGAAATTTGGTTGTTTCGGCGGCGTTGTTAGTCCTGGTTGCAGCGTCTTCACTGAGAATCGAAGTCAGAAACTCGTCCGCCACCCTCATGGCGAGGTACGGGACTTCGTAATCAAAGCTCAATGTGAATGCGATAGTGGGGTTGCCAGGCACCGCAGTTTCCGCATCAAGCTCTACCGGCTTGATTTCCATCCGCGACCGGATCAGGTCGAGCAAGTCAGTTCCGGACATCCACTGTCGCTCGCGCGGGAATAAGTCGTATTTGTTCACCACCGCTACGAGACTGTCTCTGGCCATAATGCGCTGTTGAATCACCTGAACGCGCTGGTTGGCGACTTCCGTGATCGTGGGATGGACCAGATCGGGAGGTATTTCCGGTGACTCAACAAGTATCTTGCCTTCGGCACGAAAAATCGGTCGCTGGATTGCGACGACTCCAAATCCCACCATGACAATGAATAGGAACGGAACTGCGAGGTAGTAGATTCTTCGTCTGAGGATGCCAATGAGATGAGAAAGATCAAAACTTTGGCCATGATCCTCATAAACAACGTGTTGCTGGGGATTAAGGGTTTGCAGCATCGTCATTACCCAAATACCAACTCGGCCTTAGCCCTTTGGCGCGCGACAATTGGCATCATCATTACTCGATGAAGTTCCGATGACCATTCCCCACAACCGAGGCGAGTTCGAACGTATAAGGCCATTTCCTCGCTGCTTCAATTGCTATTTAGCTTGCAGCGATGTTAAGCCTAAGGCGAAGCTGTTAAGGAACTTCGCACCCAGGCGTCGCAGGCCGACACCATTGCTGCTAAATCTGGCAAGAAGTGGGCTTGCACCGAACCTGCGCCCGCTCTGCTGGTCATGGGCAAGACGCTAATTCTAAGCAGAGTCGGCCAGCCGCGATCAGCGACCGCCAACTTGCACAACCCGATCACGCAGTTTATGGAATTCTGATGTACGAAAGCTTTTACGGGCTCCGCGAGAAGCCGTTTTCGATCCTACCGGACCCCGACATGATCTATTGGGCCAAGAATCACCGCTTGGCTTTTGCCATGCTTGAATTCGGCGTCATGAATAATGCCGGATTTACCGTCATCACGGGAGAGATCGGCGCCGGCAAGACAACACTTTTGCGCTATCTGTTGCGCAACCTTGAGAGCAATATAACGGTTGGCTTAATTTCGAACACGCCGCGAGGCAAAGCAGAGCTTTTGCAATGGGTCCTGATGTCACTGAATCAGCCCTTTGAAGACTCCTACCCAATGTTATTCAAGCGGCTCCAACAGTTCCTGCACGATCAGTTCAGCAGGGGAGGACGAACTATTCTGATCGTTGATGAGGCGCAAAATTTGGGAATGGAACCCCTCGAAGAACTCCGCATGCTCTCCAACATTAACGCCGATAAGGATCAATATCTGCAAATCATCCTGATCGGTCAGCCGCAGCTGAAGGACTTGTTGCGTTCACCGCAACTGCTGCAATTTGCCCAGCGAGTATCGTCTGATTTTCATCTCAAGCCTCTCAATGCAAGCGAGGTCAGTGATTACATCCATTATCGACTGAAGACTGCAGGTGCCAAAGGGCAGTTGTTTTCTCCTGAAGCTTGCAAGTCCATAGCGCACGCCAGTCAAGGTATTCCGCGAACAATCAACATTCTTTGCGACACTTCACTGATTTATGGTTTCGCCGTGTCGGCGGAATTGATTACCACCGAGATTGTGACAATGGTTATCGAGAACAAGACGCAATATGGAGTGCTTCCGTTGACTCCGTCATCGGCTTGAAGCGGAGGCTTCGTCCCAGTGCAAATTCTGCGCATCCTATTGCGTAGCGATCGTTTTCAGTCCGGCTTTGATTTTTGCTTGCAGATCGCTATCAGTGGTTTGGTTGAGTGCCTGTTTCAGTTGATCGGTTGCCTTTGCAAGCTGTCCGACCCCGATATAGCTCATACCCAAGTGGTAGTGCACCAGGGCAGCGCCCGAAAGGCTCGCCGCCGCTTCCTCGAGCAGTGGAACTGACGCCTTGAAGTCGCCTTGACGATTGTACACCCAGCCAAGCGTATCCTTGAACTGTGCAACCTGTGAATCCTGAAGACCCGCGGCAAGTGACTCTGCCCGCTCGAGGCTCGCCTTATCGGTGCGATGGTCGGCGAGCAGGCTTGCCAGATTGTTGACTACGACCAGGGAACCCGGCTGCTGCTTCAGCAATGACTCGTATGCCGAGATTGCGCCCTCGTAATCGCCTTTTAGCTCAAGCATGCCAGCCAAAGACAGTTGCAAATTTACGCTGTCCGGCTGTTCCTCAAGACCCGCTTTGATCTCGCCCATAGCCGCATCAACGTTCTTTTGACGTACATAAAAACTGGCAAGCGCCTGATAGCCAATCTCACTCTTCGGCTGGCTGGCAATTGCGGACTTAAAGTTCTTTTCGGCTTGGTCGGGCAGATTGCTCGATAGATCGATATTGCCCAGCAGAATATAAGCCTGAGCGTTATTTGGATCTTTCTGCAGGACGGACTGTAGGTAGGCAATCGCCTTATCGGTCTGTTTGGCGTTCACCATCGCCACGACCAGAGCAGCCATCGGCTGCGTGGCAGAAGGAGCGGCCGCAACGGCATTCTGGAAGGCGGCTATGCTTGCGTCGTATTGATGCTCGCCGCTCAGGGCTGCGCCGAGAATTTGATCGGAAATGCCGCCAGTATTGCTGATGCGCTTGATAGCTTCAGCGATCTGCTGGGCCCCAGCCCAGTCTCGCCGCGACAGCTTCATCTCTGCCAGCGCGGACAAGACCCGCACGTTGTTTGGCCAGTGGTTGGCCAATTCGGTCAGGACATCGTTCGCTCGGTCGTCGCCACCACGCCGTCGCAAGAAGGCAGCATAATCTAATCCAACGACGGGGTTGAAATTGGACGCCTTCATTGCGTCGGCCAGCTGTTTGTCAGCTAGGTCGATTGAGCCGCCCCGCTCATAGGCGGTTGCCAAGAGCAACATGAGCTCCGGCGAACGTGGTTGATCGTTGAGCGCTTCGCGCAGATCCGCGATAGCTGCATCAACCTGACCACTGTCCAGCCGAATTGAGGCGCGTATCTTCAGCGCTTGGACGTTGCGCTGGTCGCTAGAAAGAACGTCATCGACGATTTTTTCGGCTGCACCGATATTTTTTTGGCGAAGATCTAATTCAGCCTGCATGATTTTTGCTATCACAATCTGCGTCGAAGACCCAGAATTGATCAGCGTTTGCAGTAACTTAAAACCATCGCCAGGGTTGCCCTGGTCGAAATCGAATTCAGCCAATGCCAGCTGATAGGGGAAGACGTCGCCACCAGCATTGACACGAGCAACAAGCTCCTGCCGTGCAGCGGCGGGACCTTTGGTGGCATACAAAAATCGAATCAGATCGAGACCGGCCTGTGTATTTTTTGCGTCTACCGCGACAATCGCCCGGAGTTCGTTTTCGGCATCGTCCGGACGATGCTGAGACATGTAAAGATTGACCAGTTGTTTGCGGAACGCAACGTCCTGGGGGTAGCGCTCAGTGAGAGTTTTGAGCAGCGACTCGAGCTGCGTATAATCTTTTATTTGGTCGTATATTTTGAGTTTGAACAGCTGCGTACCGAGATCTTGGTCTTGGGTCTGTGGGCTGACGGAGAGAAGCTGCAGCGCTCCGTTCGGATCGTTGTTTGCCAAGCGGTCGGCCGCGAGAACGATTGAGGCATCGATGTTGCCCGGATCAATCTTAAGTGCCGCCTGGGCATCGCGAATGGCCGTGTCAATGTCCTTGAGCTTGTAATTAATGACCGCTTTGAGTGCGAGCAAGCTCGCGTTGTTGGTGTCCGGTTCGGTAGACTCGTCTACAAGCTTGAGAGACTGTTTAGCGGCCCCGGCCTCGAGAAGAAGCCTCGCGAGTTTGATTCTCGTCGCCTCATCCTTGGGATCGAGGTCCAAGATCGATTGCAGAACCGGCGCTAGTTCTCCCCAGTTATGGGTCTCTTCTTCGGTCTGGGCGAGGCCGCGCCATGCCGGCAGCAGGTCCTTCTTAAGTTTAAGGGCATTGCGGAATTCAATGGCGGCCTTCGCATCCTCGTGCGCGGCAAGCAACTTCATTCCATCTTCGTAATAGCGCTGCGCCCGCACCTCCGGCGGGCTGCAGCCCGCGAGCTGGAGCGCGAACAATACGGCAAACGCCACGTAGATTTTGGTTGCGCGCGGATAAATCAGTTGTGACATCGTGAGCTCTTGACGTTTCTAGGAACGCGAGTCCGAAGCTTGCAGGACGGCTGACGTGATAGGCGGTGCATCTGCGGGCGGCAGGTAGTCGGTCAGGCGCGGCAACGCGACTTGCATGAACGACTGTAGGCGTCGATCCGCATCTGCTTCGGGTTCGTCGGGATTGATCGAGGTGATCAAACGTATCAATGCGCCATCGGTCCGGTTCTTTGTGATGGAGTTGGCTAGCAGGTACCATTTTGCCAAGTACTCGTCCGCAACGGCGCGGCCGCGCTCGTCAAACCAGTAATAGACCAGGTCTCGGCTCGAGCCATTCTGGATGATGACGCGGTTATAGGGGTATTCGGCGCCAGCGCTGGCGAAGGTCTTACGTTCCAGGAGCGTAATCAACCAGCCACCGCCCGGCAGGCAGACGATCGGCGAATGCGGCGACTCATTTGTCCGCTGCGAGGCATAATAGGCGACATAGAGATTGACTGCTTTGCCGCTTGGTCTGCTGTAATCAGCCAGGATGTAGTCATCGACCTTCAAAAACTGCTCGGTTGCCACGTCGAGTGATGATAGATGACCCTGCCAATCAGCAAGGCGAGTCGGAAATGCAACGAACCGGGATCGTTGCGGGATGATCTCAGTCCGGCCGGAAATGGAGAACACCGCAAGCCCTCCCACGCAGAGTAGGGACAATGCAGCCACAAGCGGAACCTGGCGCAAAGGTTTCACCGGCTTGACGTTGGTTGACGCCGCCTTGACGTTGGGCAGATGGAAAACGTCGAAAAACCGCTGGCCCGAAAGTCGCGCCAACAGGTAGATCTCGCCAGCCAACAGTGCCGAACAGGCTAGAAAGATCACCCAGCCCTCGAAGAAATGCAGCGCGCCCTCGGCCATCTCGGTACCCCAGCGGTCGACCAAAAAGCCGACCAGCCCGATCCTGAAGCCGTTCATTCCGATTGCGATTGGAATGCCGGACAGGAAAACCAAGGTCCGCTGCCACCACCGACCGTTAAACAGGTAAGCGGCGAGGAAGCTCAGGCTAAGCAGGGGATACAAGTAGCGCAATCCGCTGCAGGCCTCGACGACCTGGAGCTTGTATACGCCCATGTCGATGATGTTGCCGTCGAGGTAGACAGGTATCTGGAACAACCTGATGAAGAATACGCCGAGCTGCGAGGAAATAAGTTGCAGCTTGAGGGTCAGAACCGCATCAATGAAGTATGGCAGTGGAATTGCAAACAGCAGATATACGATCGGGATAAAGGCCACGCGGAGGAGCGAATAACCGCCGATGGCGAGCACAATTCCAATCAAGGCAAGAACGAACCCGACCTGCGAAAGAATCCAGATGGCGCCCAACTCGCCAACGATATGCATCGCGAACGCGAGAAGGATCAAGGCGGGTCCAGCAAGGCTTGGTCGGCCCACGCTGGCACGCAGGGCATCGCGGCGCGTCCATAGCAACCATGCGGCCACGACGGGAATCAGGAAGCCGTGACTATACTCTTCCTGAGTGTTCCACCGATTGATCAATTCCAACAGGGCCGGACCAAACGCAACGAGGCTGACCAGAACGGCGGCAATCGCCAGAACGGCGGGGGCGGAAATCGCGAATGGTGCCCGTTTAACGGACAGGGATGACATCGTCTTTTCCATCAGAAGACAACAAATGTCCTAGTCCGTTGAGCGTGAATTGTCTCTCCAACCTCGGAGAAACGCCGAAGAAGCGGAGGCCAGTCCCACTGCCCTTGAGCTGTTTTCTTAGCATCAGAAAAAGTCCGAAAAAGCGAGCGTCCACCGCGCGAGTCCGCGACAAATCGACTGTGACCGGTTTCTGGCTTGCTACCGCCTCGCGGAAGGAAGCAATGGCCTGGGGCACTTGTACCGCGGTGGCATCGCCTGAAATGCGCAACGTCACCTCATGGTCGTTTTGGACCGGGAGAATGACGAAATCATGTCTGGGCCGGTCCGGTCGCAATTGTCGAGATCGCGCCCTGATTGCGAGCGGAATGACTTGGCTGCGCAGCAGGCGGAGGAACACCATACCGTCATGCCAATAACGACCGAAAAGACTGGGCTCCTCCTTGATGCGCCATAGCCATTCTATACCTAATCTCCGCATGGCATATGGCGCGCGTTTAACGGTCCCCGCCTGGAAATTTATGGTTGCACCGAGATGCGACCGAATTGGAATTCGCAGGCGAGAATGGTTTTGCCGTAACCACGCATGTCCCTTCTTGGCGCCCAGGGCAGCCACCAGGAAGTCGGCTCCACTCGAATTTATTTGATTGATAAAGCGATCCTCGCTCAACTCACCCACGTCAACAAATCCGGGACAGGCCCAGCCAACGCATTTGAGGCCGATCGAGTCAGAGTTTAGTCGCTTGCAGGCCGCCGCAGCAACCGGCTCGGTGGATCCGAATAGAAATATCTTTAACGGCCGTTCACGGCCGGGCCGCGATTTAAGCGATTCAAAAATATCAGATCCGGCGACCCGTTTTTTGATTGGAACTCCTAATAGCCGAGCAATCCAGATAATCGGCATGCCATCCGGGGGGCATAAATCGCTGAGCAACAACGATTCCCGAAATTCTGGATCGGTTTGGCTGTTCACCAAGAAGTTGAGATTAGAGGTCGAAATAACAAACGGCACCGCGTTCGCGGCGGCGTCGTCGATGCTTTGCAAAACGGCCGACATCTCGATCGCATCGATGGGTATGCCGAGAATGCAGTAGACCTCGCGAGACAGATCATCGCCAATGGCGGCGGCCATATTCCAATCCAGCTACGATCGCGGTTTACAGGGATCCGGAATTTCTTGCTACCGAAAATAGCGCAATTTTTCGCCGCAGCAACTCCTGCCTGGAGTTCCGTAAGCTAAGATCGGCAAAGATGTTGCCGGTGGTCCTGGTGCGGCCGAACGGTCGTTCCGCTGTACCTTGTTCACTTTAGTCGGCATCGCCGGGGGAGAACGACCTCGATGCTCCCGATCCTAAAGCGACAACGGTTCAGAACATTGGATCGCAACCCACCAGGCGACACAAATGGCCTACTGAAAGACTGCCGAGGGGCCTTCAGCCTATAATCGCGCAAGAGCCGCTCTTATCCCCACCCCCGCGGCATTTTCGGAAGGATCTTTGCCGGGACGCCGATCGCTGTGCAGCCTGCGGGGACATTGCTGATAATGAGGGAGTTAGCAGCGATCATGGCGCCATCGCCAATGGTTACTTTCCCAATAATGCTCGAGTGACACCCGATGAAGACGTGATCACCGATTGTAGTCCCGCCTGGTCGAGGTCCCGCGCCAATAGTGCACATATGATTCAGTGCACAGTCGGCCCCGATCTTGGTGTCACCATGCACTCGAATATGACCGCCATGCGGGATAATCAGACCTGGTCCGATTTCAGCGTCGGGATGAATGTCGATGAGTGTCACTATGACAAACAGCTTCCTTACTACATGCAGCACCAATCGCGCGGGTGCCCAAAGCCAAGCGGGCCGACGCTGCCGAACAAACTTTTGGAGCCTGTGGAGTACAAGCGCCCAGAAACCCTCTGATCCCCAGCCAGTGAAGCCGCTCTCCCTGAAACGTGCCAATTCCGCCCGGCACGCTCGCCATTGGCTGTCTCCTGCCCATACCTTGACGGTATTTCGGTCGTACTTCTTTTGGCTATACGCCGGCGTAATGTCCGCGAAGTCGCGGGATAAAGACATTTGGCTCATTTCACAAAACTCGCGTTGCGCGCTCCTGACGAAAGCTTTGGGCGCGTCACTTGCTGCTCACCGGCCGAAGATGTAGATCGCGTTAGAGTACGACCGGTCCCTCTAGGCATCGCGTTTTGTAACATGCATCCGGAATTGCGGCGCGCGATATTGGATTAACGTTAGCGCTGTAACGTCCTTGATCGATTGCCGCGACGTGACGGATCGCCGACGCGGCGCAGCCGGATCAGTTTGACGGTTCACTAGAAAATTAATGGGGTCGACATACCAAAAAGCGCAGCGTTTGCAGCCGCTGCGTCGATCCTATGCCGGACCGCCGGCATATCGATAGCACCGATTAGAAATGCCGGGAGACAGCTAATTGTTAATAGGCGCATCGCTTTCCTTAAGAATGTGGGCATTCAGTCCCAATGATCGCGCCTCCTCATTGGATCACCTCATCAGCAATGGAGAGGATGCCCGACGGAATGGTAAGGCCTAGACCCTCTGCAGTTTTGAGGTTGATGACCAAATCGAATTTGGTCGGCCGCACGACTGGCAGTTCCGCTGGTTTGGCTCCCTTGAGAATTTTCCCGACATAGATTCCGGTTTGGCGATACTCATCCGCATAGTCGGGTGCGCAACTGACGAGACCGCCGATTTCAGCGATTTCACGCTGAAAATAAATCGTGGGCAGCTTATAGCGGGCCGCCAGTGCCACGAGCTGATTGCTTTGGCCAGCGAACAATGGATCTGAGGCGACAAGGAGAGCGCCTACGCTCTGGTGAGCAAGGGTCGCGAAGGCCATGTCGATTTCAGGTTCCGTACTGACGCGCACAATATATACTTGTCGATCGATCACGCCTGCGGCTTCTTGCGCCTCGCGCATTTCAAGATCGACATCCGGAGACGCCGGGTTCACCAGCACGCCAAACGACGCGGCTTCGGGAACAATTTCATGCAAAAGCGCCAGACATTTGCCCTCCAATTCCGATCCGAGCAGCAGGCTAACGCCCGTGATATTGCCTCCCGGTCGATTGAGGCTCGTGACGAGACCGGCCTTGACCGGATCGCCGCCGCTGCCGAAGACGATCGGGATCGTCGCCGTCGCGGCTTTTGCTGCTTTCGCTGGATCGTTGCCCCCGGTGGTGATGATCACCGCAACCTTAAGGTCGACCAGATTCGCCGCCAAGCTAGGCAGCCGATCATATTGATTTTCTGCCAAGCGATATTCGATCGTGACGTTTTGGCCTTCGACGTAGCCCGATTTATTCAAGCCTTGGCGAAACGGCGGCATGCGGGACATGATGTAGCCCGATGACAGACTGCTCAGGAAGCCGAGCATCGGCATTGCCGGCTGCCGTGCGTGTCCGGCGAGCGGCCACGCGACGGCATCGATCATGAATGCTGAGAATGCAATAGATCTCACAAGCCAGATCGTAGCGAATGGTCGTGTCATGGCAAAGCCGATGGGGCTGTATTTGATTTTCTGCTGCAGTCTCGCAAATTATTCAGCTTAGACGCTCGCCTTTAATGCGCATAGCGTCGAGTTGCGGAAACCGCTCGATCAAGTGACGCGCGACATAGTGGTTGGTGCCGCGATGCGGAAAACTAGCGTGACTTGTAGCGAGAATGAAATCGGTAGCGACGAGTAATTCAATCGCTCGACGGTCTTCCTCGGAATGATATTCGACGTAAATCATATCAAGGAGCGGTAACTTCGTCCTGATGGCCTCCAATACTGCTAGCTCACATCCCTCGGTATCAAGCTTCAGAATCGTGCCCGCCTCGAGAGACCGCAGTTCCGTTGACGCGCTGCGCAGGTGTACGGTTTCCGATGTAGTTGCGGTCTCAATACTGCAAAATACCGAGTTTTGCATAGCTTGAGAATTTCCAAAAAAAAGTCGTGCCTGGCCCTCTGCCTCCGCCAACCCGAAGCAAAACTTCTCAATTAGCGCAAAAGAGTCCGTGTTGCGGGTCAAAAACTCAAAGTTTTGCGGCGATGGTTCATAACATTTGATCTGCGCCTTCGGATACGCCATCGAAAAGTAAATTGCCGTTGCTCCAACATTGGCTCCGATATCAAAAATGACACTTGGCATGTAGCCACGTAAGGCGAGTATTGGATACTCAGTGCCGCTAAAAATCCGTTGTAGCAGGGCCGTCATGTTACCAGCGTCAGGATAAGTGAAGATGACTCGCTGCCCATGAAAGTCGAGATTGACGGTTTTTACCGACGCGTAGATCGACATTGGTACGCTCGCGCTCGCTTCTAGGGGTTCATATTGGAAGGTCAGTTGGCATCCTTTTTGGTCTTATCGCGATCGGTTCTAATCCACTGTGAATTGCTATCGCGGGAAAAGATTTGACAGTAGAGCGCAAGTTTTTCGGCAAAATAAGAAACCACCGACAAAATTGATCTAAGCGGCAAGATATCGCGACCATATCTCACCCAGCAAAGCAAAACCGCTGTGAGGTAAGCCAACAAACTTGCGGCGCTCACAATCAATGCGACGGGTGAAAGTCCGAATACAAAGCCGAAACCTGACACCAGCAGCATTACAGTCAACAGCATCCCGAGTAGAGTCAAAGGGGGCACCGCCGTGTCTAGGCTAAGCGCCAGCAGATGGAAGTTTCTCCGGACGAGACTCTCGCAGACGAGGCGTGGGATAGTTGTTGCAATCATCCCCATATGTCCCTGCTCCCAGCGTTTCCGCTGACTTTTGGCTCCTTTCATTGATAAGGGAAACTGGCTGTTGACAGCTGCGGAAGGGCAGAAGAAGGGTGGATGTCCGACCCGCGCTAAATCAAGACCAAGCTTCATGTCTTCCACAATGGCCCCGGTCGCCAGATCGACAGAATTGATGAGTTGCCATGGAAAGGCCATTCCCGTGCCCATCAACTGGCAGGGCAGGCTGAGGGCCCGAAGGCCAAGCGGTCGGACCCTATTCTTCACGCGAAAGGCGAACATCGCGACCTGGTAGTTAATGGGAGATTGGTCTGGAGCGCTCATGAGATAGAGCCCCTGAACCGGCCGGTTCATCACCGCGCAAGCTGTAGCCAGTCGGCCGATCGTGCCGATTGCAAGCCTGCAATCGGCGTCAATGACAATAATGATCTGAGGTGGATCCTCGCGGAGATGTCGAAGCCCCCACGCTAAGGCGTAGCCCTTGCCAATTTTTGTAGGATCGTTGCGCTCTGTTACTGTCGCACCGGCCGCCCTCGCAACAGCAGCAGTATCGTCGGTACAATTATCTGCAACAAGCAACACACGATCGCCCGATCGCAATTGGGTCTTAACGTCATTGAGCGTAGCAAGCAATTTCCCACTCTCGTTGTGCGCCGGTATTAAAATGGCGAGGCGTGGGCGATCGTGATTTTCTGGAGCCAGCAATGGTTCCCGCTGGCGTAGCAACAACGCGGCGAAAATTTCAATGCAAAACAACATAACGGGAATGGAAAACAAGCCAGCTAAGATCATCAATGCTATGGAAACGAAGACTACCATTTGAGTTATCCGCGGTTCCCGCTTAGTCAGGTAACGAATTGAATTTTGTTGCCAACCCGCATGTCAGATATCAGATGAAAGAGAGCGGAAGTAGGCCGTCGTTGGTTTAAAATCCTCACGCAAGGCCATTCTGGGCACCCAGCCTGGTTTTTCTTTGGCAAGACTGATATCCGGCCGTCAAACTCAGCTGGTTCACACAAGTCGACAAAGGGTTTCAGTTTGATCTCGTTCTCGCAATCGGCGCAATTGCATTTGGACTAACTGTGGCGACTTGATTGGCGGCCTGAGAGTGCCGCCTATAGCCCAATTGCGTCGCGATTCCGGCCACCGATCCGGCAACAAGCGCAAACATGTACTGGGCCGAGAAGGTAATAAAGATCCATTCAAAATAAGAGTGAACATAAACTATGAATAATGACATCCCGAGACCGAGTAGCAGATCGCCTCTTCGGTCGCCGCAGCGCCAGCCATATCGAAAAGCTACGACTAACGGCTGGAGCAGCATCAGCAAAAAAGTGACCAGCCCGATGTATCCGGTCTCCGCGGCGACAAGGTAGTAAATGTTATGAACATTGGCGCTATCACTGCCTATGACCATCGCGACTCCCGCCCGAGTGTTGTAGCCCCCTGTATTTGCTGAGACTACGTAATAGTTGGCGCCAACCCCCATTGGATGATCTGAGATGATCATGCCCGCTGCTTTTTCGAAGGCGGCGCGTTCGTCGTAATTTCCTTCAGCCTGCTGCGACGCAAAGCGCTCCGCGAATGATGACAGGACGAAAGGCGCAGCTATGCTCGCCACAGCCACGCTAGCCGCCAAAAGTAGTACTTTGCGTAACGTTGGTTTTCGCAGGACGGATAAGCTGAACAGCCCCAAGAATCCGATCCCGAAGAGTCCGATCGTAGCACGTGATACGGTCAGCACAGCTGAAATGAGGCCCATGAGCGGGCCCGCGATGGGTTGCCAGCCCCGCTCACCAGCTAACAGCAGCGCTATCGCGGGAAAGGTCACAAAGTGCGACATTAACCCCAGGTAGTTCTGGTGACCCAGCGTGCCACCCGCTTGGAGGATACCTAGGCCGAAGCGTTCCCAAAGCGCCGCGCAGGCCTGTACGCACAAACCTATCGTCATGCCGGTGAGCAGGGCAGGCACTACACGCTCGTCAACGCATGCCTTGGCAACAACCGTATAGATGAGAAACACCCGAGCGAGCTGCCACGCATAGAAAAGTGTCGCAATCGGCACTGGCGTCTGGAATGCAGACAGCAGAACCGCGAGAAAGTAGAGAACCATGGACAACCGAAACGGCAGCGTAAGACCATTGCGCGGAAGGCTTAAATAAAGAGCGAGCGCCAGGAGATCCATAATAGAGATCTCAGCACCCTTCACGAAACCGGGCCATCCAGCCCAAGAAATCGCCGCCATATATAAATGAGCGTCTTTGACCACGAAGGGCAAGAAGCCCATGACGACCCAAATTCTGGGCGCATCCCGCGGATTACGCCGCAACCATCCGGCGAGAGGAATGATCGCTGCCAATGCGACAGCCAGAACGGCCCACTTCACAATTAATCCTTTCTCCAGCGCGAAAGAATAACTCGATGCATTCTCTATGCCGGATCGTGTATTGAATCAATAATACACCCAATTGCAGTGAGTCGCTTTGAGATAATGTCATGCGTCGCAAACTTCCAAAGTTCTCTTAGATGAGCACGATGGTGGGTCGTTTGCTATGAAAATTACGGCCGCGAATTTGCTCCGTTAACCTAAAAGGGGACGCCCAAGAAAAATCTCTATCTCTCGTCGATGGACCATAAGCGGGACTGCTAAAAGTTAGATGGTGGGCTACGACAGCTTTCCCAAACAACGTCAAAGTGAAATGGTAATATCGAAAATCCCTCTGCTAAAGGGCGCGGCCTGGACTCTCACCGGATTCGCAGGTGCCCTGCTCATCCGTTTGGCATCAAACGTCATCTTGGCGAGGCTACTGGCGCCCGAACTTTTCGGGGTGATGCAGATCGTCTATAGCTTGCGAACTGGCGTCGAGTTGATCTCCGATGTCGGCATCAACCAAAATATCATTTACAACAAAAACGCAAACGACCCGGATTTCTATAATACCGCATGGACTTTGCAACTGCTTCGCGGAATTCTTTTGTGGTTTGTATTTTGTGCGATCGCCCTACCTGCCGCCAAATTTTATCACTCCCAGATTCTCGCTTTAATCATACCAATCGCGGCACTTGTCATCGTACTTGGCGGGTTTTCATCGGTCAGTCGCTTTCTTCTTCAAAAAAGAATGAAATACGGTACACTTACCGCATTTGATATTATCGTCGCGATCTCTTCTGCAGTCGTGCAAATCATTTTGGCTTATTTCAGTCCGACAATTTGGGCCCTAGTTTTTGGTTCTCTGGCTGGAGTGACTATATTTTCTATCGGGAGCCATTTTGTGTTGCCCGATATTCGACACAGGTTTTTCATCTCCAGGCAGTATGCGATACAAATTCTGTCGTTCGGAAAATGGATCTTCGTTTCGTCGATTATCTACTTCATGTCAACGAACTTCGATCGTCTTTACCTAGCGAAGACCATCCCGCTTGAGCTTCTGGGCGTCTATGGAATAGCCCGGTCGATCGCCGAGTTATTAAGCTCAGTAGTTCTGCAATTGGGCAATACGGTCATTTTTCCATTCGTTGCTTCGCATTCGCAGATGCCGCGTAGCGAACTGCGTTTCCAGTTGGCGCCAGTTCGCATGAAATTTTTACTGGTCGTAGGTTTTGGATTCTCCCTGTTTGCGGCCACGGCGGATCTGATGATTAGAATTCTCTATGACCAACGTTATCACGCTGCGAGCTGGATGCTGCCCGTGTTGATCATCGGTGCTTGGTTCTCGATCATGTCCAACCTCAGCGAGCCGACTCTTCTGGGTCTTGGCAGACCTTACTATAGTGCATTCGCCAATGGTGCGAAATTTGTCTTCCTTCTGATCGGTCTTACGCTTGGGGTTGCGCACTATGGCGTACTGGGAGGAGTCATGGTCATCGCCTTCGGTGATCTCTGCCGATATGTTCCCCTACTCATCGGGCAAATTCGAGATCGGTTCTCATTCGCTGGGCAGGACATGTTTGCAACAGCGGTTGTGTTCGTTCTAATCGCCTTCTGGGAGTGGCTACGTTGGGAAGCGGGATATGGAACTTCTTTTGATGCTTTGCCGATGGATTTCTCTCCAGTGTTTGGGATGGTTCGGCAATTTTCGCGGATCTAGTCGTACCCGTTGGTGCTTTTAGCCGCCGCCCATCAACGGCACGGAGGCCTAGATACGCAGCGTAGCTGCTAAGCTAGAGCATGGATGATTGCCCCAAGTGGCGTCTGCAGCCACCTTGTCAGCGGCCAAAGAAATTGACAGGTTAAAGAATGCAAAAATCCATGATTTTCGACGTCGGTTGCCATATTGGCGAAGATTCCGAATTCTATCTCAAAAAAGGCTTCCACGTTGTCGCGGTGGAAGCGAACCCAGTGTTGTGCGCCGGTCTGAAGCAACGTTTCGCCAGCGAGATCGCCTCCGGCCATTTTACGCTCATTGAAAAGGCGATAGCAGAGCAAGATGGCGAGGTTGAGTTTTTCGTGAATCCGAACGCGAGCATTTGGGGAACGATCCGACCCGACGCCGCCGAACGTCATGCCCTTGCGCACACCGGGTTGGGGAAGATTGTCGTTCCTTCAATTATGTTTCCATCGCTGATCGAGCAATTTGGTACCCCATATTACATGAAGGTTGACATCGAGGGGGCTGACCTTCTGTGCCTTGAAGGGCTGCTACCGTTCAAAGATCGTCCTCGCTTTGTTTCCGTAGAGATCGATCATCAATCACTCTTGCATACCGAAATGCGCTTATTCCGACGAATGGGCTATTCCAGATTTCAGATTATCGACCAAACTCGCGTTCCCGCGCAACGATCGCCCCTTCCAGCTAAGGAAGGTACCTATACGGATTATACTTTGGGCCTCGGCATGTCGGGCTTATTCGGTGAAGAATTGCCGGACACGTGGCTAACGGTCAAGGGAGCTGTCGCAAAACAATTGCAGTTAATTGTGAAAAATCGCTTGTTGGGTCTTTCTAAGGTGACTCCGGCGCTCAAGAGAATAATCTCGACGCATTCTGGCTCGTGGTATGACCTGCATGCCGCTCGCGCGGCATGATCTAAGAATGCTGTGCTATCGTCGTTGGATGCCGGTTCGAGACCGCGTTCAGAAAAATAATTGAATAGGTCAGCGTCGAAAGATAGGTACATCGCAATGCACGGAATTGAGATCGCTGAAGGCACGAGAAGCGGGCTTTTAAGACGCGCTCTTATGCCGCGATCCGCGTTTGCCGAGATAAGGAGTGCGGCTCAGTTGCTTCGCCGCGGCAACTATCTCCAAAAGATCGGATGGTTTCGTAGCTGCGATGTCGGTTATGCTGTCGATCAGCATGGCGAGGCGCTCCCCTGGTACAGCTATCCCGCAATCGCTTTCCTTGAGCGTCGGCTGTCGCGAACCATGAAAGTGTTCGAGTTCGGCGCCGGCCAATCGACGCTGTGGTATGCGCGCCGTGTGGAGCAGGTAATCGCGTGCGAGCATAACCGCAGCTGGTACGACCACGTTGCAAACACGATGCCGGGCAACGTCACCATGCTTTTCGAGAAATTCGAACCCGGCTCCGATTATTCGAAATCGGTCAATCGATACGGACCTATCTTTGATCTGATCTCGATCGATGGAGAAGACCGTTCCAACTGTGCTAAGAACGCCGTCGCAACGTTAAACGAGGCCGGCGTTATCCTATTCGACAACACAGAGCACCCCGCCAACCACGACGGGATGAAGTTCCTCACCGAACATGGCTTCCGCCAGATCGAGTTTGAGGGCATGGCACCGGCAGTGCCATGGAAGACCTGGACGTCGATATTTTATCGGCCAGGCAATTGCCTTGGGATTTAGCTGTGTCCTTGGTGCTTGTAGTCTGCGGCGCAGGCGTTGCCGCCGAAGCCGATGTAGTAGTGTTGACAATGGGTTCTTGTCGCCGTCGATGCAAGTGATATCGACGTAGGACTTGAGCAGATCGGCCGTGGTGACGACTTAGCACGCGCCCAATTATCGGTGACTTTCGTAATCAATATCTACTGGAAGGCTATGAGCAGTCCGCATTACGAAGGTTGATCAAGACAATTACGACCCACCGTCCCGCAAATCATCAGTTGGGAAAATGCCCACCACTCAAAGCGCGCATAGTGGAGAACTACGATAAGTTGGGTGGTCTGAGATATTTCTTTACCAAATTGACTCGCTCTTGCAAGTTTGCGTGCCGATCGTATAAGCGACCTGATGCACTAGCTGCACTGATCAACTCACGAAGTTTTCCTCTGTTTCTGTCCAAGTCCTTAACAATTTTTGCCAGTTCTTTCCAGTCGCCGACAGGAGCGAATCGTCCTCCGCCAATCGCGCAACTATCTCTTTCGGATATGCGGTGCCATACCCGATCAGCGGACATCCGGAAGCAAGAGCTTCTCCCAGGCATCTCGCTGATTCCCGCGTTTTATGGCAGAACAAAAAAATATCAGACTCTTTCAGCGTCCGAATGATTTCATTTCTGTCTGAAATAAACCCAGGAAATTTCACATCATCGGAAATTCCAAGGGTTTCCGCCAAATCTTTCATGCTCGGCAGTAAAGAACCATCTCCAAGCCAAGTCGCATTTATCTTAACGCCACTTTTGACTAGTTCAAGGAGAACACTCAACCATTCGATCGGACCTTTCATTTCAATGGCGCGGCCAGCGTAGCAGATTTTTAGCGGCCTGCTTTGGTCAATGCACTCTAATTTGTGCTGCAACTGAACTTCCGTAATGTGGTCTCCCTTATAAACGGGGATGTGATGGTATAGATTAAACGGGTTGCGGCAAAATTTCGAATAGGCGTCATAAACATCCTGACCCTGGAACAAGGCCAAACTGGAATGCCCCAGGCAATGGCGATAGCATCGATCAAACAAGGGAAGAAAAAAAAGACTTTTGATATCACGCGTCCAAGACTCATCCCGAACCCAACCGACTTGTGCAACCTCATTATATACTACATCGGCTTCAATGCCGTAGACCCTATGCAATTTGATGGCTTCATACGTTGCTACCATTGCCCAGTCGCCAATTACGGTATGAGGCGAGAAGATCAGATAATCGGCGTTATTGATCTCCTCCTTCAGCATCCGCCTGATCGCGTAATAGTAGCGTAGAAAACTATACCAATTGTAGGCAAGTGGAAGGGGAACGAACCTCACTCTATTTTTCCAAGGCAGATCCTCTATGCGGGTACATCGCCTTAGTCCCGAGTCCGCAAGCTCCGTGATTATGGGACATGCTATTGTTACGTGGTCAAAATTATCTAAGCATGTCGCGACATACTCGCAAAAATCGACATCCACTTCTAGTCCGTCATCGATTTTCCTGATTATGCTGGGTACAACTTGTAAAAGCCGCTCTGTCATAATCCTACTCTTTTTTGACGATCGCTTCCTCACCTTGAGAAACGCCGGCCAAATTAATTGATGTGGCGGATTTCCTTGGCAACCGAATGACGACAAAAGCCACAATTCATCGTGTGACCGTAGCGCTGACGCATAGTAATATCGCTGCTCTTTTGTCCCAACGAATGAGAGATTACCGCATTGGCATGCTCTCATCTAGATGGCGGACCAAACCGGTATTAAGAACGCACTTCGGGATTGAGCGCTTCGTGGACGAACTCCGGGTACGCTTATGACTTTGGATGACATCGGCGTCGTCATTATTGGTCGGAACGAAGGCGTCCGCTTAATCGATTGTCTGAGGTCAGTGCAATTGAATGCGAAACACATAGTTTATGTAGACTCCGGCTCTACGGATGGCAGCGTAGAAACCGCGGAGCGGCTCGGGGCGTGCGTAGTCGCGTTGGGTACGAGTCAGCAATTTACGGCGGCAAGAGCCAGGAACAAGGGCTTCGCGGCTCTCAGGAAACTCAACCCAGATATTCAACTAGTTCAGTTTATTGACGGCGACTGCGAATTGGATGGAGGCTGGCTAAACACCGCCTCGGATTTCCTTAGGCAGCGAAATGATATTGCTCTGGTTTGCGGCCGGCGGCGGGAGCGGCATCCGTCGAAATCTGTCTACAACCGCCTTTCCGACATTGAGTGGGATACACCTGTGGGCCAAGCCATAGCCTGCGGCGGAGACTCGCTCGTACGAGCAGACGCCTTCGAGTCAGTGGATGGATTTAGAGCGCAATTGATCGCGGGCGAGGAGCCAGAGCTATGCGTACGGCTGCGCGAAAAAGGATGGAGGATTTGGCGATTAGAAGCAGAGATGACCCGACACGACGCTGCGATCACGCGGCTTAGTCAATGGTGGGTTCGCACCGTAAGGTTCGGATACGCCATGGCCGAAGTAGCACAACTTCATTGGCAATCGCCCTTTGCAATTTGGAGAAGGGAACTAGCGCGTGCGATCTTCTGGAGCGCCGTGCTACCGACGATTGTCGGTCTTTGTGCATTGCTGCATCCCGTTGCGCTTTTGGCTCTGCTGATCTATCCCCTCCAAATTTGTCGGATTGCAATTGCCCATGGACCAACCTCCTCGAAGTGTTGGTCTTATGCGTTTTTTTTGACTTTGGCCAAATTCGCAGAGTTGCAAGGCATCTTAAGATTTTACTGGCGCCGATTGCACCAGCAATCCAGCACATTAATCGAGTACAAGTAAACCAGCTGTCTGCCGCGCCCTGGCGAACTTTCGCGGTCGCATTCCGGGGCTCGTCCAATCTAGGAAGGCCCGTCTGCCAGTGCCGGCGGACAAAGAGGTAGGAATCGTTCGTGCGATGCACGAAATGTCGGTCGCCTCAGTCGCGCGGCCGCTCGTGCCCTTCTGTCAACTTGTCAAAAGCGTATTTCGCCTTTCATGAAAAGCCAGTTTGATGCCGCGACCTTTAGATTGCGTTTGGTACTATCTGTACGATAAAACTAAATATGCTTGAGCGGTTAAATTCACTGTGGGTCGGTGACCGGCTGGGATATCTTGAGCAACTCTGTCTTGTCTCTGCACTTTCAGTTGGTCATCCCTTCACGCTGTATTCATACACGCCGAAGGCTCTTCGTGGTACACCGGAAGGCGTGGAGCTTCGCGATGCACGTGAAATTATGTTGGAAGATAGGTTCGTTCGATATTCTGTGACTCCAATAGGCTCAGATTTCTTTCGTTATGCTCTTTTGGCTAGGAATCTGGGCTACTGGGTGGATATGGATTTGCACTTCCTGAAGCCATTTGATTTCAGAGAGACTTATGTTTTCGGATGGGAACGCGAAAATTCAATTAACAACGCAGTTCTGAATATTCCCGCTCAATCTGATATGCTGCACGATCTCTGCGCTCTACCAGAAACTAATTGGTGCCCACCTTTTTTTGGTCCAAGACGAACTCTGCTCTACTACTGGGCGCGATTGAAAAAGGGCAGCGTTAAAGTCCAAGAACTACCTTGGGGTACGACTGGACCCGGGTTCGTAACCTATCTCGCAAAAAAATATCGTTTCGACCAGTTTGCACAAGAGCCATCGGTCTTCTACCCAGTACCTTATGATGATGCGGAGGCGCTGTTCGGCCCCGCCGACGTTATCGAAGGTATGATCAAGCCCGAAACGCGGGCCATACACATGTGGCGTTCGAGGTTGGGCAAGCTTGTCGACAAGCCGCCCTCTCGAGAGTCTTACTTGGATATTGTTTGCCGTCGATATGGAATTGAAACGGATTGCTCTGCGTTGAATTGAGATCGTCGCGCCTAAGATTTGCTGTAGATTTAGTCTTCGATCCGGCCCATGTATCTGGCTTCAAAGCGAACCAGAGCTGAAACGACTTGTCGAAATTTGCCAGGCACAAAATGCGCAAGCTGTGTTTTGTCATAATACAATCTATTGCCTTTGATTACGCCGAGGCTTTTGGTCGCGCGTTAGCTACGCTTAACGTCGATGCAGAAATAATTAGAATCCCATTTTTTGAATTCGAGGATCTGACGAGCGAGAAATTAAAGATAATAAAAACTCTCATAAGACAAAAGTCCGTGGATCACTTCGTTATATTCTTCCCAGGCCTAGCAGAATTCTTTTTGGACGACGTGGCCTGCCCGTTCGTATTCTCGCATTATCGAAGTTGGTACGATTTAAAACGTGTCAGTACAATACCTCACGTCTGGACGAATGTAAAAATGCCGTCATCGATTGCGCATCTAAAATGGTCTGGCAAGCCGCCGCTTCGAATTGGATTCATGGGGCGGACTTTTTCAAACTCCCGAGCCGCAAGAATTGTCGCGAGTTTGCCGCTGTCTGTGAAACGTAGATTGGTGCGCGGGATTTATTTGAGACGGATACGGATTTTGGCCCGATTGCATCGGTTCGGAATTTCGCTAAAGAACCTAAATATTTTTGTTCGAATGGAAGCGCTGGAAATATTAAAATCCAAAAGACCCAGTGACGAAATTACAGTTGAGATAATTGATACGCCAGGCTTTTCAGGATCGGAGTGCGATATCAACAGATTCGCCGATCATCTGGAGCGAATGACGTATATAATTTGCCCGCGAGGAGTTGAGAACTTCAGCATCAGAGTCTACGAGGCTCTGAAGTACGGCAGGGTCCCCGTCATCATAGATACCGACATGGTACTTCCAGATGAGATCGACTGGGATCGAGTTTCGATCAGGATTCCCTTTAATCGGCAAAATGAAATGTACGATATAATCATCGACGATTACGCGTCGCGATCAGGACCGCAATTTGTGGAGCGACAGCAAGCCGCGTTTTCGACCATGATCGAGCTTGAAACGATGGGTTGGCTGACCAAACGTCTGGAACACTTTCTCAAAACTATGGAGACTTGCGAATTATTCACGAGCGTCCAGTGATCGGGGTATTGTTCTCCTGAGCAGGCCGGGCCTTTTTGGACAAACGTTGTGACAAAGGGAGCTTGTCCCATGTCGAAGAAATAGTTTAGCGCGGGACGGATTGTGACGGCGCTTCGCCAGACCGAAGTATCAATTGTTCAGGCAAATCGCTAGCGTGTTGGGATACGAGCAGACGCCAGATAAGCAAAGCGTCCAACAATTTCGAGGTTATGACTTTGGCTCGCATAGGGATCGTCGGGACCGGTTTTGTTGCAGACCTTTATATGCGTTCGCTCAAAACCTTTCCCCAATTGAAAGTCGTCATCGCGACCGACATCGATCCAGCGCGTCTTGCGAGTTTCTGTGCCTACTGGAAGGTTCGTGCCGCGCGAAGTCTGCGAGAGCTGCTGGGTGGCGGTCCAGATTCGCCAGATCTCATTTTGAATCTCACCAACCCAAGTTCGCATTTCGAAGTCAGCCATGCGTGCCTTGAGGCCGGGAAGCATGTCTATTCTGAGAAACCGCTAGCGACCAACATGACTGACGCCGGCGCTCTTTGTACGCTCGCGGAGAGAAAAGGTATCATGCTGGCTTCCGCACCATGCAGTGTTCTAGGCGAATCCGCACAAACACTTTGGCTAGCGCTGCGTCGAAACGAAATCGGAAAGGTTCGCCTCGCCTATGCCGAACTCGATGATGATTTCGTGTCTCAAGCGCCATACCGGAAATGGCTGAGCGAATCAGGGGCGCCATGGCCGTTTCGCGACGAGTTTATCGTTGGCTGCACACTCGAGCACGCCGGCTACTACCTCACTTGGCTGATGGCAATGTTCGGCACCGTCGAAAAGGTCAGCGCGGCTTCGGCAAATCTCGTGCCCGACAAGCTTGGCGACGGCGTCCAAACGGCCCCAGACTTCTCCTGCGCGACGTTGTTCTTTAAGTCGGGAGCGGTCGCACGGTTGACCTGCAGCATTGTCGCCCCCCACAATCATGGCATTCGAATCATCGGCGATAACGGTATTCTGGAGGTTAGCCAGGCCTGGGACAATGAGGCCTCCGTTCGTGTTCGCCGCCGTTTCGTATTTCGCCGCAGCCTGATGAACAGTCCGATTGCCAAACGAGTTAGGATCAATGGAGCCACCCACCCAAAGGTAGAGCGCTGGGGGGCCGCCGCTATGAACTTTGCGCTCGGTCCGGCTGAAATGCTTCTGGCATTGAAAGAGTTGAGGCCGAGCCGGCTTTCGGCCGGCTTCGCACTTCATCTGAACGAGTTGACATTAGCGATTCAAACCGGAGATGGCGTGCACGTGATGCAGACAACATGTCCGCCCATGGAGCCCATGCCATGGGCGTTGGCACGCGAATCCTAGATGCAGACGATGGACACCAACAGCGCACCTCGGTTTGCGGTGATCGGAACTGGCACCATGGCGGCAGCGATGATGTCCACCTTCAACCATGCTAATGTTCGTGTGGCCGCAGTCAACTCTCGTGACACCGCGCGCGGGCGGCAGTTCGCGAGCGCATTTCACATCCCAACCGCAGGTGAAGGAGTCGAGGCCTTCCTGCAAAGCAGTGAATTCGATGCCGTCTACATTGCCAACGCTAGCGCGGAGCATGCAAGCACGGCCATCGCGGCATTGGAGGCGGGCAAAGCCGTTCTGTGTGAGAAGCCACTGGCGCTCTCCGCGAATGAGGCCGAACGGGTAGCAGACGCAGCCAGGCGAACCGGGAGACTGTGCATGGAAGGGATATGGATAACCTTCCTGCCGGCGTACCGACGATTCGTCGAATTGGCTCGTACGAAAGCTTGCGGAAAACCGACCCACCTATTCGCCGACTTCGGCTATCCGGTCAGCGAGGAAGCATTGCCGCGCCTGTTCTCGCCGGCGACAGGCGGCGTGTTGCTAGATCGCGGGATATATCTTGTGGCGCTGGCTCTCGACGTGTTCGGGCCGATCGAGTCGGTAGACGCCAATCTCGACGTCACCGCTGGCGGCGTGGACCGGCATGTATCCTTACAGCTATCGCATCGGGGAGGTGAACAATCGCAGCTCGCGGCTTCATTTACTTCTCTGATGTCAAACTCAGCCATGCTCGCCTGCTCAGGCGGCCTGATCCGTCTTGAAGAGCCTTTGATCGGTGCCGAAATGGTCTCGATGCGGCGCATGGCCGTCGTTCACGATCCGCCGCCGGACCCCGCCCAATTCTTGGGTATGAGACAGAAATTCGCGCGCGGCTTGCGTCAGCGCCCGTTGTTGCGCCGACTTAAACGGGCCATCCCCAATACGCGCTATGAATATCTCAGCTACGGGGTCGACCCTTACCTTCCACAGCTGCTTCACTTTCTCCGCCTTGTGCGCGCGGGATCACGTGAGAGCGACATCGTCCCGCTCGAGCTCTCGTTGAGCATACAGCGCATCATCGATCGGGCGCGCGGATCAACGGCGCTGATGCGCGCAAGAGGTCAGAGACTGTGAAGATCGCGTACATCATGAACTCGTACCCGATGACGAGTACTACCTTCATCCGCCGTGAAATCTTGGCCCTCGAGCGGCAGGGTTTCGAAATATTTCGGGTAGCGCTGCGTACCTGGGACGGCGAGCTCGTGGAGAAGGACGATAAGGCGGAGCACGAACGCACCCGTTATGTTCTTCACGACGGTCCCGCTGCGCTCTTATTGGCCTTACTCCAAATGCTGCTGGCGAGACCGGGGCGATTTGCGCGAGCGTTCGGGCTCGCGTGCAGGATGAGCTGGCGAGCAGACCGGCCGTTATCCGTTCACTTGGTTTATCTGGCGGAGGCCTGTCGTATCGAACCGTGGCTTCGCAAAGAGGAAATTCAACACGTTCATGCGCATTTCGGCACAAACACCGCTGAAGTCGCAATGTTGGCGCACGTGCTTGGCGGCCCATCCTGGAGCTTCACTGTTCACGGGCCGGAGGAATTCGATAAGGCTCCATTGATCGGTCTGGCCGAAAAGCTGCGCCATTGCGCATTCGTCGTTGCCGTCTGCTCCTATGGCCGAAGCCAGCTGTACAGGCGGGCGGCATACGATGACTGGCCGAAAGTCAAGGTCGTGCATTGCGGACTTGATCAAAGCTTCTTTGCCGCGCCGGCGAGCCCTCCATCCTCGACCCGACGCCTCCTATGTGTGGGAAGGCTGTGCGAGCAGAAAGGTCAGCTTCTCCTCGTTGAAGCCGCACGCCGTCTCCTGACGGACGGAACGGAGTTTGAGTTGGTGCTTGCGGGTGGCGGCGAGCTACGCAGTGAAATCGAGGCGTTGATCGCGCGCTACAAGCTTCACAACAACGTCCATATCACCGGCTGGATCAGTGGCGATAAAGTACGTGAGGAGATACTCGCAGCGCGAGCGCTTGTGCTGCCCAGTTTCGCCGAGGGTCTTCCGATGGTGCTGATGGAAGCAATGGCGCTGCGGCGGCCGGTCATCAGCACGTACATTGCCGGCATTCCCGAGTTAGTTTGCCCGGGTGAGAACGGCTGGCTAGTGCCTGCCGGAGACGTGGAAGCGTTGGTTAAGGCCATGCGGGCGTGTCTTGACGCGCCGATCGAAATACTGACTCGAATGGGTGAGGCTGCGCGTATGGACGCATTGGCGCGGCATGACGTAGATCGGGAGGCGCGCAAGCTCGTAGCATTGTTCTCTCAAACGGTCGAAGTGTGTGAGAGCACTAGCGGCACGAGCCTAGCTCAGTGACGGACAAAATATTATGTCCCGGCTGGCAAGTTATGTGCTGGCTGAAGGGCAGGTGATGAGATTGGCCTGCACCATCACGTAGAAAAGTTGGTTTAGGCCAGAGTTCAATCTTGAGGTCTTGCGCACTTGATCAGCCGCGCCAAAGTTTTAGTTCCCATTTGATAGCTTAACGTTGACCGTAGAGCGCCAATAAAAATGAGAAATAGGCCAGCTGATGCGAGATGGCTTTCCGGAAAAGACAAATCATTTGAGTTTACGATTCCAGACGCGTCAAAAAGGTTACGTGATCGAAAGCATATTAATAAACCAAAGGCGATAAGATAACGGCCTGGAAAAGGGATCACCATTATCATCATCAACAACGTGGTCAGGGCAACAAGATCATAGCTATGCAATGGAAGGAAGAAAAACGTCGATGCTAGAAACAACGATAAACTTGCAACCAGATGCTGCGCGCCGTCAAATTTCGTCTCTTTGTTGGAGGACAAATTATAAAAGATCATGACGGCGAAAATGATTGCTACTAAGACAACAATTGGAGTAGCAGACGATGTTACGGAATTCGTAAGCAGGTAATTCGAGATATCAATTAACCCAGTCATATTCGGCGGAGTGTTGCTGGAAATTTCGGAGTAACCCGTCAGATTTGAAAGAAATGATATTATCGACGCGCTATAATCTCCGGAGACGGCGATAGGCGCAGTCGCCAGCAGGCAGAGGCCGCCCGCGGGTAAAATAGTCCATCTGTAGCGATGAAGAGCGACGACGGCTGGAAACGCTACAATGCCGATTTGAGGCTTCAGCGCTAGAAATACCAATCCTGTAACTATCAGAAGTGGGCGTTCCTTCAAAATCCCGAAAATCATTGCCGCAAGTCCAAAATAGACGAGAATGGCTGTCTGTCCGATGAACAACGTGACTGCGGTTGATTGCATGAAACAGGCGAAGCCGATACCCCCAAGAAAGATTGGCAAATAACTTTGACGCACGACGTCGGCTAGAGCTCGTGCAATTAGGTGGGTTGCTGCAATCAGCAGCAAGAAATTGCAGATTTTCCAAATGATATTGGCCGTTTGGAATGACAAAAGCCCGAAGGGAAAAGCTATTGGATACCAATAAGGTGGGTAGACCCATAGTGTACCTAACGCTAGGTTGAAACTGTCATGGTCTTCTTTCGCAAATAGCGGCCCATATGGATTGTGCCCAGACGCCCAGATTTTTCCCGCGAGCCATATATATCGAAAATCGATACCATTTCCGATGCTTGTGTCATGAATTGAAATGACTTTGGGTGCCAGATAAATGATCCCTAAAGCGGCAATTGTCGCCAAGATTGGATTTTTTGTCCGGTCCACCAAGCCTTGAAATTTGGAAATGGAGACTGCCATCACAAACTAACATTCCCTCGATGAATTCTGGGACGGTGTGGACATAGAGTGGGAAAGCCACGTACTCAACAATGCCGCGCCCCGGTTTTGCGGTCGTATGGCCACCGCGGCAGAGGCGGGGGTGGTTATGGACTGATGGCCTCTTCTGCTAACGCAACAGAGAGATCATTTGCACACCTGCACAGTTTGATCTAGCGGACTCGAATCAACTTGCCCGCCGTGCCTTTCTTTTGTCCGATCACGTAATACTGCGCGCCGAAAGGAATCCAACCAAGATGGGGCTCTAAGCTTCTAAGCCATCTAAGCATCCGCGGAAAGAAAACCCGATATCGGACTTCGACGCTTGACCAGTGCGCGTCGCGGGTGCGTCCGGAGAGCGTACGGCCCTCAATGAGGCAAGCGTTCTTGTCAAAAGGGCACGTGCGGACTGCGAAAGTTGTTAATGGATTGAGCGGATTATGCTCGAAGATAAACAACCTAGCGTTAGGCGTAGCTACGCGGTTAAGTTCCCTCAGCCAACGTGCATGTTGCTCATGCGGAACGTGATGAAACACACAGGCAGAAAAAATCAGGTCGAACGAGTCATCGGCAAAGGGCAACCGATCGCCGCCAACCACAACGTAGTGCTCACAGCCAGCGTGTCGCCGGCGGCTAACGCCTAGGCTGGGTTGCGAAACATCAGCACAGGTAAGGATGGAGATTGGAAAGTATTTGCGGAAGTACGGCACCGAATTGCCGATACCCGATCCAAAATCGAGGATCGTTCGCGGCCTCCACCGATCCTTCCGTAGTTGTGCGGCAACCTCCTTAATCTTGTATTCGGCGAAATATTCAGGTGTCTCCCCGGACATAACAATGTTTTCGGAATGTAAGCCGTAATATTCTTCGGCAAGTCTATCAAATTCTGGTACTTCCATGATTCTGGATCCTTACGCCACCACTGCTTGTGCACTAACTTGCGATTTCCGCAATGGGGACTATTTTCTCCTCCGCGCAGAGTGAGGACAGATTAACACCGTGACCTGTTGCAGAGCCAACCCGCTGTGGTGCACGCCAAGACGCTCTCTTGTTTGCGAAAAACTGACGAGTTGTCCATTGAGGTTTTAAAGCGATGGCCCCTTATCGATCGCCAGCTGGCGTTGAAGCCAATTCAGTGGCGCAGGCTTCTGCCGACCCTAACGTGTTTCTTTCGGTCGTGATACCTTGTTTCAACGAACAGGACGTCTTGAGCGAGCTAGAGCTCCGTCTCCGCAAGGTCTGCGATGAGACCGCACCTGACAAATACGAGATTATATTGGTCAATGACGGGTCGCACGACAGAACTGGCGAATTGATCGCCGAAATGGCTCGCCAAAACCCGCGAATTGTTGGCGTCGATCTATCGAGAAATTTTGGGCATCAGATCGCACTCACCGCAGGTCTTTCTTTTGCTCGCGGACAGCGCATTTTGGTGATAGATGCGGATCTACAGGATCCTCCTGAGCTTCTACCGGACATGCTCAAGTTGATGGACCAGGGAGCCAATATCGTTTACGGAAGACGTACTCACCGACGGGGCGAAAGCCAACTCAAAGTTGGAACCGCAAAGCTGTTCTACCAAATTCTCCGCGCCCTCATTCAATTTCCAATTCCAGTTGATACTGGCGACTTTCGCCTGATGGACCGTCAGACACTGACTGTATTTCTGTCGATGCCGGAACAGTATCGTTTCATCCGTGGCATGATTGCCTGGATTGGTCTCAGCCAGGCCGAACTCGCTTATGAACGTCACGAGCGTTTCGCTGGAGAGACAAAATATCCATTCACAAAGATGCTGATGTTTGCGGTAGATGCCATCACTGGCTTTTCAATCGCGCCGCTTCGGCTTGCCTTCATCTTGGCGGTCATTTCTATTGTTTTGGCAGTCTTGGTGAGCATCTATGCAATTGTCGGGTGGATCACGAAGAATACTGTGCCGGGCTGGACGAGCCTGCTTTTACTGTTCCTCCTATTTTCGAGCATCCAATTGGCGTGTTTGAGTATCGTCGGCGAATACGTCGGACGTACATACATGCAGACGAAGCAGCGACCATTGTATGTGATAAAGGCCGTTTACGCGCAATCACAGCCACGACAAACTAACGTCTCTGAACATGCTGAAAATCCGATTGGTCAAACCGTCGCCTCAGACACGTAAAAACCATGCCTCTAGGACTTAGTAGCCAATTGCGCGATATTCTGAGTCAATTAGTGCTAACAAGAGTTGCTGTCACATTTAATGCAAGTGCCGACGAATGAATAACCTACCTGATTTATTCGGGATCACATATCTGATAAACCTTCCGGAGCGTGTAGACCGGTTGAATTCGGCCAAAAAGCAGTCAGCACGAGTTGGCTGGAACGTAGGTCCCACCGGCGTCCATATCTTTCCAGCATTGAAATTTGCAGAGCCAGCGGGATTCCCAAATCCGCCTATCCGCGGCTGCTTCCATTCTCATCTCGAATGTTTACGCAGTGCCTTTGCAGAGGGTCGTCAGAGCGTATTGATTCTGGAGGACGATATTGCCTTAAGCACTTCATTGCCTCGGCTGACTTCTTCAATAAAATCGTGGCTCATGACTCAGAAGTGGGATTTTGTCTACTTTGGACACCATGAAACTGGTAACATTGCGTCGGCTCATCGGGATACGAATGAGAGCGAGCTCAGTTTCGAATTATGGACGGTGGAGATATTAACCGCTCACTTCTATGGTGTCAGCGGTCGAGTTCTACCCAGATTGATCGCACATCTTGATAAACTCTCGTGCGGCCGGATCGGGGATCAGGAGGGAGGTCCGATGCCGGTTGATGGAGCATACAATATATTTCGCCGTAACAATCCGGACGTCAGATGCTTTATCGCCCATCCGAAATTGGGTTGGCAAATGCCATCTCGAAGTGACATCACGCCAAGCCCTTTTGATAAATTGGCTTTTCTGCGACCAGTAAATAGCTTCCTGCGCAAGTTTAAACAGGTGGGCAGCTTGTGGCGTTCGTGAACGCTTTGGCACCCTGTTAGCTGGGCTATTGCGATTTATTCCGTTGGTCGGATCTATACGAAACGATGACTTCTCTGAGAAAGGCTCGATACATTTCGCCGATTCTCGGCCAGGAAAAGGTTGCCGCCCTCGCAGTTCTCGCCGCTTGCCTGTTCGCGACATCATCGCGGGCGAGTTCAATTTGCCGGGTAACCGCCGGCAAGTCCTCGGTGTCAAGCAAGAATCCCTCGTTGCCTACGATCCATCGCAAACGTGGCGTGTCGTGACCGATCACGGGAAGACCACAAGCCATCGCCTCAACAAAGACGTTTCCAAATGCTTCCTCCTTTGAAAGATGCAGGAAGATGTCGGCGGACCGATAAAGTTGTGGCATCCGCTCCGATGCGATCGATAATCTTGTGAATCTACCCGGCAACAAGCGCGCAGCTTTGGTCTCGAGCATCTGACGCAGGGGGCCGTCGCCGGCGACCACTAAATGTGCATCAGGGATCCGGCTGACCGCCTCGATGCCGGCGTCAACGCGTTTGCTGGAAATGAGCGCACTGACCATCAAGACGATTAGTCGGTCTGTGGGGAGACCAAACTCCCGGCGCTGGGGTGCACCCGGCTGAAATCGTATCGTGTCGACACCATTGGGAATGACGCAGCAACGCCAACGAACCTTGTTGCGTTCGTAGAAATCAGGGTTAGTGCACACTAAGCCTTCGCAACTGAAGAACCGATATTCAGAATTGTTCCCAACCGCGGGCCAGTCGCCGTTTTGCGTGACAAACACGTGAGGGGGCCGGGAGGCGCCTAAAACGGGGCGTCGGAGCATCCAATTGGTGAATGGATAACTGCAGGTTAGGGTTACGTCATAATCTTCGGGCCGATAGCGCGCCAGAAAACCCGGGATGAACGTCAACTCCTCATAGGCGTATTCGTTTCGCAGTAGAGGTATCGATGGCAGGGACTCGAAATGCTTTCGCATGAGACTAGGTGCGCGTAAAAAACGGTAGGGTGCAGCTGTGCGCGGCAACCCTGAACCGATAAGCGTCACCTCGTCGCCGGATTTGGCTAATTCGCTGGCCGCAGAAATAAATGCTATCTCAGCGCCGCGGTCGTATCGATGAAGCCCCGGCAAAGCGAAAAGTATTCTCATACGATGTCGATCGACAAGCGTTTATGGTTTGACGGTCCACATGGTAGAGACGTCACGGCATAAACAAAAGCCTCAAGGGCAACTTTGACCGCCCGACGAGCGGGCATCCGTCCTCAGTGCCTGTAGTCTTCACCGTCACTGCCAACTTTCCTAGCCCGTGACAGCTGTGCTTGGTCACCCCCGCCCCCTGCCAGCCATAGTCGTTATTAATAATTAATTGGAATTCTTGTTTGGTCCAGACATAGCCTATCACTCGAGGATCACCGGCGCCCACGGGTTCAATATCTCCAGTCTGGAGAGTCTTTTGGATGTTTTCGTCCGATCAATGCTCGTTGGCGTTCGCAACTCGGTCTTGCGGGAAGCTCGCGAAAGTGCAAATAGTCGCATCAATTCCAAATCGGTTCGGCACGAAAAATTTCGGGAAGCTACGGGTTGAAATAAGGCCCATATGGGGAAGTTGCTTTGAAAGCTTTTTTTGCAAACACAAACTCCTCCACGCTATCGTTCACAACCCTCGGGAGTGTGTTTCTGTATGCCGCGTACGTATTTAGTTTACCGGTGGCATTGCGTTATTTTAGTCCACCCGCACTTTCGTTCGATGACAGCTATTTCTTCTTAATCAGCTATTCTTGGCTGAACGGGCTTGGGTTCAACAATTTTTGGGTAAATCCCGTCGGATCAACCGTCTTCAATTGGCATGGCTTCTTGCAGCCAATGCTGATCGCGCGGCTTTCACCATGCAATAGTCTGCAATGCGTGAATGCGGGCGTGATTGCGGTAGGGATCGGCTACCTCGCGATCTGGTATGTCGTCGTAAATATCATAACCAGCATTATATTCTTGCGCTGGGCTCTCTATGTGATTGCGGTTTCACTTGTTCTCGAGTACTCGTCTCGGCCGGAGCTCTTGGCTTCGTTAGAGCTAATATGCATCGTATTTCTCTTTTATTCTTTTCCCAGCAACAGACGGTTTGTTGCACGCGGAGTCGGGTCAGGCATTGCTGTCGCGCTCACTTTCTTGACAAGCCCGATTATTGGAGGGTTCGCCGGCCTCGGCGTGGCCGGCACGACGGCTTTCCTCCGACGCCACGACCGCAGCTACCGCGACTTTGCCCTAGAGGGCGCTATTTCGTTGATTTCCGCGATTTGCGTTTTAGTCATCGGTTACGCTTTCATTTATCCGTATTCGCCGATCGTTTGGATAGATGGAATTATGCTTCACATGCTCCGAGACATTCATCGCACCGACACTTCCGGCTTTTTTAAATATTATTTTCTGAGAAAGGCCCTTCCGCTAGTGGGAATAATGCTCATAACGTTGGCGGCAGTCGCAGCTTTGGCTTTCAAGGAAATGTGGCAAGCAAGGAACCGCTTTTTTCTTACGGTGTTCGTCCTCATCTATGCGGCCTCCCTGTATCTGTTCTACTTTTCGGCCATCCGCATTCCTCTGACATGGTATAACTTCACAGCTTTAGTCCCTTCCTTAATACTCGTCGCAATTATTTATAGAAACCAAGCCAGCGTTGCGGAGCGTTATGCGAGAATAGCATTCATCGGTCCAACTGTCGTATTCGCTGTAGCTTGCTTATTCGGCCAAATAGTTTGGACGGCCCAGTGGATATACGAACGCCACGATCACAATCGTCTCTCTGAGGGCATCGCATCCTCGGTTGATCATTACCTGGCGGAGAATCGCCGGATTGCCATGGACACCCCCCTTATCGGTGCGGTCGATGATGTGGAAAAACTGAAGAAGATTGAAGTCCTTTCCTTCGGTGAAAAATATAAATTGAACTATGATCCCCCTCCTGCGGATGTTGTGTACCGGGCACAGAACGAATTCGGCGCCGGCGTGTTGGCAGAAAACATGCCGGGATTTAAGCTCGTCGTGGACAATTTCGATCACTCTCCGCTTGCGCGCTTATTGACACCGAAGGATCTTTATTACGCAATTTACGAACGAGAGCCGCATTGATCAGCTTGTTGCAGGATTGATCTGTCCAAAAGATTTCTACAGCGAGATTTGAGGCCCATACGGACGACACCTTCTGAATTTTCTTAAGGTGTCATAGGCATGACTGCTGTGCTATTTTATGGAAAATCATCTGTCGAACAGAGCAGCGATCTGTATGCCTGTACTAAACGTTACTCCAGAAGCGGACTTTCGTAAGATCGGCTGCGGCGTGCTCGTAGTTGCGATAGCATCTCGGGTAATTTGGGGGATGCTTGTTACAGTTGTCCCGGTGTCAGATGGCAAAGCGTACGATATCCTTGCGCATACGCTCGTCGAGCATGGGGTTTATGGCTGGAGCACCGACCAATTGTCAGCGTTCTGGCCACCGGGGACATCAGCGGTGTATGCCGCGCTTTATTCTGCGTTCGGATATAACTTCACATCCATTGTTGCTTTCAATATTGTATGCAGTAGCGCAATTGTCGGCTTAACAATTTGGCTAGGCCGGGTTTTTTTCGACAATGCGACAGCCCTTACGGCCGGTGCGCTCATGGCGATCTGGCCAAGCGAAGTAGCCTATGTGACGACTTTGGCTAGCGAATTGCCTTTCACATTGCTTGTGCTGTTAGGCATTGCCGCGTGGTTCAGCGGGCGCTGGACTAATTCCGCGCGCGCAATCTCGAGTGGCTTGCTATTCGGCGCGGCGACCTATTTTCGTTCCGTTGGACTGCTTTTACCCATTGTACTTTGGCTGACGGCATTACCGGATTGGAGGAAACTCCGCACCCAGTTGCCGATGGCATTTCTGGCCATGATTATAGCAATTGCTGCAAATGCGCCGTGGTCTATCCGAAATACAAAAGCTTTTGGCCACGTCATGCTGCTAACAAGTAGCGATGGCGTAAATCTTTGGATGGGTAACAACCCCAATGCGACTGGGTTTTATATGGCGCCGCCCCCGTATACTGCGGGATTGAACGAATATGAGCAAAATAAAATGCTCGGAGATCAAGCTAAGCAATATATAATCGCTAGGCCTGTCGCATTCGTGTTGCGCACCATTAAAAAGGCTGTGCTACTTCATGTTGGAGAGACGATAGCAGTCTATTGGAATGCTGAAGGCATCCAGCAACGTTTTGGCGAATGGGCTTTGTTTCCGTTAAAAATGCTCACGGAGGGCTATTGGCTGGGCGTATTTCTGCTTGCCCTAATCGGCGTTGTAGTCATGGCCAGGGAACGCGGCATCGTGCATGCACTCACTCATCCGGTAGTGCTGATCTGGATTTACTTCACTGTCGTTTACGCGGTAATCCTGGTTGCAGACCGGTTCCATTTTCCGAGCCATCCCTTGATTTCTTTGCTGGCGGCCGTTGCAATCTTGACTACCGTCACGCGATTTTGCTGGCGCCCAGTTCGGAACGCACCGGGTTAATGTTTTTATAGAACTGGGTGTATATAGGCGGGCGAGAGTTTGCACGTTTGTTCAAGTTGAGCACTGATGTGTTTGTTGACTAGCTTTATAGACACGGACGTTTGCGATTTTCTTGAGCAGGCCAATTCACTAGCGTAAGCTAGCGCATAATGTTTTTGAAAATTCGCTCCGGCAAACAAACAATAATTGACATGATCAAGAACCAAATCTTGCGGACATACACCACGTCTGTTTTTCTCTGATTGGCGCGAAAAATCGCCGTTGCAACCTCTTCCGGCTTGGCGGTCAATGCGCGCGGTAGTTTCATACCGGCCGTCATGCGGGTATCGACGAAGCCGGGTTTCACGGTGACGACGCGCACATTGCTATGCGCTAGCCGATTGCGCAAGCCGGATAGAAAGGCGGTGAACCCAGCCTTTGCTGAACCGTATATGTAATTGGATGCGCGGCCGCGATCGCCAGCAACCGAACTCACCCCAATGATCGTGCCGGATTTCCGTTTGGCAAAAGCTTCGGCAAAGCACCCAAGGAGCAACGCCGGCCCCTCAAAGTTCGTCCGTAGGACAGTACTTGCCTGCGCGAGGTCGGTCTCGCCGAGTTGCTGGTCGCCAAATAGGCCAATAACGCAAACGACAGTGTCCGGAAGCTGCGGCAGGCCTTCGACAAAGCGATCAAACGATGTGGTGTCGAGGATGTCGAGCTTTCTAACAGGAACATCTCTTTTGCTGAGGGCCTCAATATCTTTCGCGCTGCGCTGCAGTGCTGCCTCGTCGCGTGCCGCGAGACACACGTTCCAGCCATTCGCTGTAAAACAGCGCGCCGTGGCAGAGCCGATGTGGGAGGTGGCTCCAAGAATTAACACGACCTTCGGTACTGACATCAGATCAAAAGCCTTTTCGATTGGTACGATTGAAGCAACCGATCAGCGCCGATCGCTTTTCTGATCTCACGGAACTTGCCCAACGCCGGATAGCCGCTTTCAAAGGTCGCGGGCGATTGGCGTCCGTCCTTCGCCAGGTAGAGGCGGCCGCCCGCGTCGACGACAAGTTGATCAATTTCATCGAGAAACGCGAAGATTCCCTCCGAAATGGCGAAGTCCATCGCTAGGGTATAACCAGGCATGGGAAACGAGAGCAAGCCGCTTCCGGCCGAAAGCTTCTTGAGGACCGCCAGAAAGGATGCCTTCCCGCGTGTCGCGACGCGTTCCAGGATATCACCCAGTACTCTATGGGCGTTGATCTCTGGTAACACGCACTGATGTTGCAGGAAGCCCCGGCGGCCATAGACACGATTCCAGTTTTCGATCCCATCGAGCGGAAAGAAATACTGGTCCCAAGGAATTAGGAACTCCGCCCCAGCGCGGCGCGCGCCACGCCAAAAGTAGAGTTTGTTAAAGGCAGCGACCGAATAGCGGTTCAGTGCGAAACCCGGGACGTCGAAAGCAACCGACAACCGTGGTCGCTTTGTAGTCGGATAAAGCGGCAGATCTGGGTCTAAGCGAGCCAAATCGGCCCGTGACGCATGTTCTCCCAGATAAATCAGCGAACGTCCCAGATTTGATCCGCGGGCCAGGCAGTCGATCCAGGCAACGGAATGGGTCGCCTGATCGTGGGCGACAAGTGCGTCCAGGGCCTGGTTCAGATCCCTTGCAACAATCGTGCGCTGCCGGATCCAGCCGGTCTCGATGGGCTGGAGGCGAAAACTCGCTTCCACGATGGTTCCGGTCAGCCCCATTCCCCCGATAGTTGCGCTGAAGAGATCAGAATTATCCGTGTTCGAGCAAGTCCGCCGTTCGCCAGACGGTAAGACCAACTCAATCGCATCCAAAGCATTGCCAAACCCGCCAACGCGGTGGTGGTTCTTGCCATGGACATCGGACGCAATCATACCCCCGACTGTGACATGCTTAGTGCCTGGGACTACCGGGGGAAAAAGGCCACTTGGCAGAAAAGATGTGATGATGTCAGATAGCAAGATACCGGCCTCAACCGTTAGACAGCCAGTGACCGGGTCGAGCTGCTTTTTCCGGTCAAGTGCGCGGCAATCGATGGTCGCTTCCACACCTATTGCGGCGTCACCGTAGGCGCGACCATTCCCACGGGCAACATGCAAAGGTAACACCGACTGAAGTCTTGCGACCTCAACAGCGCTGCGCGGTCGAAAGATGTCCGTGAAGTGACGCGGATATCGCCCCCACCCATCGAGTTCGATCATGGCTTCCGAGTCCCAAAGGTATAGGCTCGGTCCAAACGATATTTGAGCCAATACCCGATCAACAAGCCGATCAGCGCGCCGGAATATTTGGCTAATTCAGTGTGCCAAAACAGCCAAGAACCAATCTCGAAAGCCCAGAATAGAAGTGTAGTGAAAACGCTAAATGCGCCATAGAGCATCATCTTGCGAAGCTCGCTTAGTCTCCCATCAAAACCGTCAAAAAAAATCCAATACTTATCCAGTACATACTTAGCAGCGAAGCCGGTTGCTGTGCCGGCGCCGATCGACCAAGCGAGTTTGCCGGGCGTGAGCGATGTGACAAGTGCTTGTGTTGTCAGATTGACAAGCGACGCGACAGCAGCAAATAGCCCATACCGAACCGCCAGAGCCAATGTTGAGTCGGCCTTCCACCATGTTTGCATGCGACTGACATCACAGTAATGTCTGAAATCATTGATGGGCAAACGCACCCGCTCACTTCGCGGCGAGTAAGATTGCCGCAGCTATTGCCAAGGTGAGGTAGCTGATCCGATCAGAAAGCGCAAAGACAATTGGATCGTCATGCATCTGGCGTCGGTGCGCCAAGATTATCGTGCGCCCAATCCAATACATGAGGACTGGGCAGAACAGCCAGAGTATTTCAGGGCGCCGGTAGAACACGTGCACGGCATCCGAAGAAACGTAGAGCGCAAACACCGTCACGGAATTGAAGCCCGCTGCGGCCGCCAGCGCCGCAATGACACTAAGGTCGCCGATCTTGTAGTTGCGATTGCTCGGATCGGCGAGACCTTGGTCGAGTCGCACTGCGAGCTCGGTATACCGTTTCACCAGGGCAAGCGTGGTAAAGATAAACAGAGAAAAGCCGAGTAGCCATTGTGAAATGAAGACGTCAATCGCCACCGCTCCGGCGACGACTCGGATCGTGTACAGGCTCGCGAGAGCGACGACATCGACCAATAGTTTTCGCTTGAGAAAGAAGGTGTAGGCGGTGGTGAGAGCAACATATCCCAGAAGCACACCTAAGAACTTTAACGAAACAGTCGCCGCCACCGCTGTGCCAGCGACGAGTAGTAACGGCGCCACCCAAAGCCCATGGACTATGGGAATTGCACCCGATGCCATCGGACGGTAACGCTTAGAGAGGTGTGATCGATCGGCTGCTAAGTCGACTATGTCATTGAGTATGTAGACACAAGACGCACAAAGCGAAAAGGCGATGAAAGCCAATATTTCAGTAAAAATCGCAGAAACACTAAACACCTGTGCAGTAATAAGTGGTACAAATAGTAACGCGTTCTTGCTGTACTGATGCACTCGTAAGAGCTTTAGCCATGCGCTAAAACTTGGCTTAACGGAGGAGTGAAGAACCTCGACGTCCTGTTCGGATGACTGCAAGCGCCGAACAACTGACCGCGAACAGCGGATCGCGATCCGCTTGTTTGCTTTTTCCCAGACATGCAAATCTGCTCGATCGTTTCCAATATAATCGAAGCCAGCTTGCCCAAAAACTTCGACAAGTCGTTGGGCTTTCACGCTCCCGGTCAAATTTGTTATTTCGTCCGAAGCGAATATTCCGTCGAAAAGACCCAAGTGGTTCGCAACGGCGGATACCACGCGCTTGTTGCTTCCAGAAGCCAGATAGACCTCGCGACCCAGCGTTTTCGCCTCACGAATTTTGCTCAGGACTGCGTCATCAAAGGGAAGAAGCTCGGGTGCAACGTCGGTATTCGTCGCTAAAAAATGTTTTAGACCTGCTTTTCCCGACAGTAGCGCACGACAGATCGCCAGCAGCGAGAAGGGATCCCGGCCGATGCAGGAAAAGGCCGTCTCGAGCAACATGTCCGATCGCACAAGCGTTCCATCAAGATCCACGACCAACGGCCGCTCTCGTGATTGCTCCTTGGACTGTGCTGCCTGTACAGTAAACGCTGACATTGTTCCGGAAAAGCCCATTGGTCGAATGGCACCAACGTCCCATGGGAACTAACATTTTGCAACATCCAAGCAGGACGGTGATTAATGACGCGCAATCCCCGCCCGAATGCTTTGTTCCCCGATTAGATTCGTGCCGGGCAGGTAACGAGTCCGAATCGCCAAGCAATCGTCAAAATACTCAAAAAGGAGAGCTTCACGGCGCGTCACGTGCTGCGATTGGATTAAGATACGGCGGGCGATGGTGCGTCCTGTGTTGCAACCGCCATTAGAGCCGATCGGGCGTCATGCCCGGCGCCGTTGAAGCCAAATCATGAAAAATTAACAATTGGACATCAAAACTATACCTACGGAGAGGTCTGGCCGTGATAATGTTGTTGCTAATCTGCCTACTGGTCGGGGCCGTATTGGGACAGCGCTTTAAGGTTCTGGTTCTGATACCCGCAATTGCGCTCGCGATCGCAGCAACTGTCGGATTCGCTCATACCGGTACCTTCCCGCAATTCGTCGGTGCCGCACTTGTCGCCATGACTTGTCTCCAAATCGGTTACGCAGCCGGCGTCGGCATTCACTTTTTTATGGCCGCGGACCGTACCAGCCGGAAGCATGCCATCGCCGGACCGACATCGCCGCGGCGTGTGACAAATTAGAAAAACCCGAAAACGTCGGATTTGCCCGCATGAGCCAACGTTCGTCGTCCAGCGTGCGGCAGTTGCAGCACGTTTCGACGGCATGGCGCTTAACGAGCTCGGAACAGTCGAGCGTCCACCTGACCTCTCCGGTCCCCGTGGTTTCACCGATGGAGCCCACTTTGGAGATCCGATCTGGATGTTGCCGTGGCATGGCGCTAGGTTTAAAGTTATAGTCGGAGCTTCGCGGACGACCGAGGACCAGTTTTGGCTGCTTTATTTCTAATGTTCCCTGGTTTAACATCGAACGTAACGGGGTAACATGACCCGATGCGGGTCATTACGGGAGCAGACGTATGAATGTCCGCTTGATGGCAGCCGCGCTGACCGCATGCCAAATTTTGATCGGTTCATCACCCATTTTTGCCCAGGATGCTGGCCTTCTCACTGGTACTGAGAAGACCGTGTACCATGCATGCCTCTATGCCCATTGGGTCGACGGTTACTGTCGATTTCACGCTTGGGGGTTCACCTACGCTTCATTTCGCGATTGCGTCGTCGCCAACGGCGCATGCCAGTGTGTATTCGCCAATGGTGGATATTGGGGCCCCGATGTCGACGACGCTTGCCGAGCTCTGATTCCGGCCCATCGTCGCTGAAGCGAAGCTGTCCTAACTCCTGCTATCGCGAGCTGAGGTCAACGCTGAGCTGTAGCGCTTCGCGGAAAAATGCGCCTTGGAGGTAACGGATCGCGGCAATTTAAGTCCGACGAAAAATTCCAATCGTTAGAGCAAAAATCTTCGGACAACCTCCACTTATTCTAATTTCACCCCTGATATCGAGCAAGAATCATGGTTGTCCAAGGTCCGCTGCTATCGATTGGCATTCTAGCGCACAATGAAAAATTGAATATCGAAAAGACGTTACATTCGTTATTCACGCAAGATGTGTTTCGAAACTTTTCGACCGAGATCATAGTTGTTACAAATGGATGCACAGATGAGACCGCAGCATTAGCTGCGCAATCATTGGCCGATCACTATGCGGTATGGTCCAATCGCGGTTCGGCGAGAGTGGAGGAGCTTGTCCTCGCAGGAAAAACCAACGCTTGGAATCAGTTCGTCCATAAACTTAGTTTGCCTTTAGCATCAGTGCTTATTTTGATGGATGCCGATATCACGTTTTCGAACGTCAGGACGATTTCATCCATGGCTACGACTCTAATGCAAAACTCTCAGGCTGTCGTATGCGTAGATCGACCCATCAAGGATATCGAAATAATTGCTAAACGTAGTTTTTTTCAGCATCTCCTTGTTGCTGCGACGCCGGAGATTGATCCGAATAACGCTCCATTATGTGGTCAACTTTATTGCGTCCGCAGCGAGGAGCTGCGCCAGATCGAGTTACCAATTTATCTGCCGGTGGAAGACGGGTTTTTACGCGCGCTCTTAGTAACGGAAGGCTTCACCAGATCCGAAGACCCGAAGCGGATCGTGTTAGACCCTGTTGCAGCACATAACTTTGTGTCCGTCTCGACAATTACGGAGTTATTTAAACATGAAAAATGGATAGTTTCGTCATCAATCATCAGCATGCTGCTATTTGAGCGTTTCTGGAGAGAATGCGCCGGCGGCTGTAGCGCCATGGCGCTCATGCGGCAGTGGCAAGAAGATGATCCGGATTGGCTGCCACGATACATCCAGCGGCAGGCCGACGAGAGGGGATGGAGCCTGTTGCCCAGGCAGTGGTGGACGAGGCGCTGGTCACGCTGGCGCCAGCTGCCACTAGGACGGAGATTGCGACGTCTGCCAGTCGCGGTAATGGCGGCGACCATCGATATCTTGATATTCATTGCGGCGATAAGGGATGTGCGATGTGGACGCGCCCTTCGCTATTGGGGTCGGAAATAGAACCAAGGAACGATTTGTAGTTTCTTTCCAGCGATTTGGTTTTTACCGAGAATCTGACTTAGATTCAGAAATTCGCTGTTGGCGCATAATAGCTTTGTTGGACTTTGGTTTGTGGTTTTTCTTGTTCGCGGGTTTGCTTAGGTCACTAACCAAGATGCGTCAGAACGTTTAGACACTACTTCTCCAAAGATCCAAAGGCGTAGCCGGAACCGCCAAATCCGAGATAGACCTTTCCATAAACGCTCTTGTCGCCATCGATGGTCGTTACACTGTCGAGACTTCCGACCGGGAAATTGCCAATTTGGATCCAGGAGTGAGCATTATCGTCGGACCGCCAAATTCCGTAGATGTGATTGACCCATCCGACAATAAATATCGTTGGGTAATCGGTCAGCGACTTGCCGAACCCAAACGCGCGCACCTCGAGGACGTTTGGAACTGCAGACCATAAGGACCCGCCATCGATCGAGCGCATAAATGGATTTTCGGCGGGGTGACGATCTCCAGCTCCACCTTGGGGACCGGAGGTAAAGAAAAGATGGCCTGCATAGTCCGGTACCGACCGAAGCTCGGCGTTGAAGCCTGACCATGGAGCGATTTCTCCGTGGTGGACGAGAGCCCAGGTTGCTCCACCGTCCCTTGAGCGATAGAGCCCTTTAGAAGAGTTGTACATATAGAATGCTTTTGCGGTGACGCGATCCGCGGCGACGATATGGCGACGTAAGTAATAAGCTCCACCCCAGCCCGTATCGCCAGTCGTTGGAACGCCATCAATCTTGATTGGTGTCCAGGTCGCGCCTCCGTCATCGGTATAAAAAGGTGACGAGTTGTTCGATGGGGCCCAAATGATGTTTTTCGGTGTGCTTGCTGCGATATCGCCGCCGATTTTGCCAGGCAGAGGCGGGTACGTCGCAAAAGGCGTCCAAGTCCGACCGCCATTGGTTGAGTAGCCTGATTCCTCGGTGCCCCACCAGTCGGCAATCCCGACGATAAAGCTCGGGTCCGACGACGCGTAGTCCAAAGACCAGCCTGCGGCAAAGGAGCCGTTAACCGGTCCATAGGTCGACGGATAAACTTCGGGATTGCTGACATAGAAGAAAGGGCGATCCCAAGACGCGACCACCGGATCGCCACCCGGAGGCACAAGGATCTCGTTGGCAACCAGTTGTTCGATGCCGACGCTCTGGTCATTCCAAGTAACAGGCGTACCCCAGGTATAGTTAGCCGTCGGCACAATTGTGTTCCAAACGCCAACGCCGGCGGAAGTAATGAGCTCGTTCGGATTTAAGGGATCAAATGCCAAGCCACCGATTGTCATATACAATCCGCTGTCGGCCAGCCAAGGAATGTCGGTTGAGCGAAGCCTGGTGTAGGCGCCGACCCCACTCCATGTTTGGGCCGCGTTATAACTGACGTCCAAGCTGCCACCTTGATTGAGGGCCACAACTTCGTTCGGATTGGATGGATTGACCGCCACTGCGGCGATACCGGCGCTGGCAGTGGTCAATTTAGTCCATGCACCGTTGTAATAGCTCCAAATCGAATCGCCATAGGCAGCCACATAGTAGACGCCGGTGCTCGACACCGCGGCGTAAGTGATGTCGGTCGGTCCGCCAATTGCTGACCAGGAGGCGCCGGCATTGGTGCTTTCATAGACCCCGTTGCCATAGCTCGCAGCGAAGATCGTGTTGGTTTTTCCACCGGTGACGCCCAACGCTGGATCAAAAGCGATGCCACCAATGCCGGGATAGGTATCACCATTCTTCTGACTTACCGGCACCGCGCTCACGCTTTGCCAGGAGGTTCCCCCATTTATCGTAACAAACAGACCATTCTGCGGCGTCCCCGTATAGACGATGTCTGGGTTGGCAGGATCGACAGCCATCTTCTGACCGCGAGGACGATAATTGTCGTTGGGATTCATGACAACGTTGGCAAAGTCTGTCCGGATCCAATTGCCTCCGCGGTTGTCGCTTCTATAGACGAAGCCTCTGTAGGCCATGTAGAGGCGAGTTGGGAGGTTGGGCGCAATGCGTATTTCGTAAACGCCAGCATTATTATCGACTTTAACATCTACAGCAGGCATCGAGTCCGCGGTCACCAGTTGCATCCATTTAGAGCTCGGACCGTGCCAAATGTATGCTCCATAGGTATCAGTACGCACGACTCGCGTTGAGCCGTCTATCGATATGTCAAGACCAGTGACGTAGCCGCCGGCGCCAATGCTCAAGGTCCGCCACGTCGTGGTATCGCCTGAGCTCGATGCAGCAAGACCAATCTTCGCGACGCCAAGACCGAGGATGGCCGCGACAAGAAAAAGAAGTGTTCTGATCAGTAAAGACTTCCGCATCGCACAGTACATGCTCACCCCCCGCATCGCGATGACTCTTATCGGTTTGTTAATGGCTGTGCCTCTTGTAGCAAAATTAACCAAGGCAAAGCGATACGCCGTTTTGCGTCATAGCCAGTACTACTCGATCCACACCCATTTTTGCAGTGGTTAACAGTTAACTCCCCAGTCGCTAATCCATCCGTAATTCTGTGTAAAAGTTTCCCCCGTTTTCCAACTAGTTTTTCAAATCTGGCACCTACGTTCGCTCGCGACTGTGGGCGCGCGCAATCATGCGTGTGAACAATCTTCTTCAAACCTAAGGAATAGCGGCTTTGATCGTCGTTCCAGTCGTCAAAGTGCTCGGGGAGACGGAAAATGTCTCCAGCGACGACGTCGCTGACGTTAATTTATCGGCGTCAAACGGAATGGACGGTGCGCAAAGCGCTGTGAGTTCGTTCGACGGCGATTTGCTGCTCAATTCGGCGGAGAGCGATAGCGCTGCCATCTGGAATTCCGCTATCGGAACGTCAGCGGACAGCGCATACAACCTGGCCGCAACCGCGATGGAGGCGGACGGCAATAACGGGGCGTCTACGGGACTTTTCGTGATGGTGGATCCACAGGATCCCACTGCGCCGGTCAGCTCACTCTCAAACAGCGTTGGTAATCTTGGTGACGACAGTGCGAATGAAGATGTTTGGACGTCAGCCGATACGAGTGACGCGCAAGGTGTCGCTGTTTTATTTGAGGGCAATGTAGCTGTCGGCTCCGCTGAGACCGATCCTGTTGCCGTCTGGGCCTTGGCTACCAACGCGTATGTGGGAGGCATTAACAGCTTCCCGGTTGTCTCGATAGCTTCGTTAGTCGACGCTAGCGCGATATCGGCGGCAGTCGTCGCGACTATTGACACCGTGTCACCGTTGTTCACCGTTACTGCAGCCACCGTTACTGTGGCGCCACCTTTGACAATTGCCGATGGTGCTACTGTCGAGATCGATAGCAGGAGCGCACAGCCCGTAACCTTCACAGGCACGACCGGTACGCTCAAGCTTGATGACGCGGTAGCCTTTACGGGTAATGTCTCGGGACTTGCCGGATCTGACGCACTTGATCTTGCCGACGTCAGTTACGGAGCCAATACGACAGTGACCTTTCTGGGAAATGCTAACGGGGGCACTCTCACGGTCACCGATGGAACCGACACAGCCAACATTGCCCTTGTAGGCAATTACCTGTCGTCAACCTGGGATCTCTCGAGCGACGGCAGTGGCGGCACCACCGTCGTCGATCCGGTTTCTTCCAACGATTGGCGGACCCTTGACGTCGGGGCCGGCGGATTTCTTGACGGACTTGATGTCGCTCCTGACGGCACGATGGTTGTCCGTACCGACACCTACGGCGCCTATATCTGGAATGGAACCGAGTGGCAGCAGCTCGTTACGTCAACGAGCATGCCGGCCGCCTTTACGACCCCGGCCGCTTTGGCAAACGCATCGCAAGGCGTCTATGAAATCCAGATAGCGTCGAGCAACTCAAACATCTTGTATATGATGTTTGAGGGCTACGTTTTTGAAAGTAGCAACAAAGGAGCAACCTGGACAGAAACCTCGTTCGCTCAGGTTACTGAGTCCCCGAACGACGCTTATCGCCCGGACGGTCAGAAAATGGCCGTCGATCCGGAAAATCCCAATGTGGTCTATGTCGGCACGCCGCAAAATGGTCTGTTTGTAACGACGAATGGCGGGGCCACTTGGCAAAGCGTGAGCGCGGTGCCGATAAGCCAGACGGATAGCAGTGGCGACTACCCTGGTATTGATGGCATCGCTTTTGATCCAGCGTTGGGCGTCACCGGTGGAAAAACCAACACGATCTTCGCTGCGAGCTATGGCAACGGGGTCTACGAAAGCACCAATGCCGGCGCCTCCTGGTCGTCGATCGGCGGACCGACCGACATCACTTACGCCGCAGTGTCGAGCACTGGTGTCTACTATGTGGCTGCCTATGGCGATTCGATTTGGAGCTATTACAACGGTGCATGGACTGAATTGACCACTGCCAGCGCTGGGATCGCCGCAGTGGCGGTCAACCCATCCAATCCGAACGAAATTGCAGCCCTCAATCAGGGCGGCAGCTTGGACGTCAGTTATAACGCGGGCCAAACATGGAGTGGGGTCGGCGCCTACACCCAGCTTAGCTCAACCGACATTCCTTGGCTGGCCGACAGCGGATTGTATATGACAATCGGTGGCCTGGCATTTGATCCCTTAAATCCGAACGAGCTCATTACTTCCGCCGGCGTTGGCGTTTGGAACACAATTGTGCCGACGGCTAACTATAACTGGGCCACGCTTGTTACTTGGAATGACCAGAGCGTCGGCATCGAACAACTGGTTGCCAACGAGATCCTTGTGCCACCGGGTGGCGATCCGGTGGTCGCGTCCTGGGATCGCGGCTTCATGTACATCAGCAATCCCGACGCCTATCCGTCGACCTATGGACCGGTTAACGGCTCATTCGTTGCAGGCTGGTCTTTGGACTACGCGTCGTCGGACCCGAGCTTTATCGTTGGGATTGCCGACTGGTGGGGCACCGAGGAATCAGGCTACTCAACCAATGGCGGCCAGACCTGGACTGATTTCCCCACCGAACTGCAAGGCGTGGTTGGAGGCACCATCGCAGCAAGCACGCCGGAAAACATTATCTGGGCGCCGTCAAATGGGGTCGACCCATATTACACTCTCAATGGCGGTGAAACCTGGAATCCGATCACGCTCCCTGGTGTCTCGAGTTGGAGCGGATTTGATTATGCCTACTATCTAAACACCAGAACGGTCGCCGCGGATCGAGTGCTGCCGAACACGTTCTATCTGATGTACGGTCAGGACGTCTATGAGTCCACCAACGGCGGCGCGACGTGGTCTGAGGTTGGAAGTCCTAACTCCGAGTATAACGCCTTCAACTCTCTGATTGTGGCCACGCCTGGTGAGGCGGGCAATCTGTTCTTCACTGCTGGTCCACAGAGCGGGGTGGTGCCGGATGGTCTCGGCTTTTGGAGGTCGGTTGATCAAGGCCACACCTGGACGGCAGTGCCGAATGTTGAGGAGGTTACGACATTCGGTTTTGGTGCAGCTGCGCCGGGACAGACCTATCCGTCGATCTACATCGTCGGCTGGGTGAATGACGTCTACGGCATCTGGCAATCCAATAATAATACGCAATCATGGACTCAGATAGGGACATATCCGACCGGCAGCCTCGATAATATCTCGACCATTGCCGGCGATCCGAACGTCTATGGTCAAGTCTATATCGGCTTCAGCGGCTCGGGATATGCCTACTTGCCGGCCGCACCTGTTGTTACGGCGGTTGCGGCATCTCCAACAACTGGTGTCGAAGTTCCAGGTCGCACTATCACGCTGACGCTCACGATGAGCGAGGCAGTGACAGTTACCGGTACGCCGACGCTCGCGCTTAACGACGGTGGCACCGCGACCTATAGCGGCGGCTCCGGTACCGGCGCGTTGACTTTCACTTATACCGTCTCGGCGAGCGACAGCGACGTCTCAGCTCTCGCGATCACTGGAGCAAATGAGCCGAATGGCGCAACAATTACCGACGCCAACGGGAACGCCGCTGACCTGTCGGGCGCATTGACGACATTCTCTGGTCTACAAATCGATCCGCCCAATCCGCAAATTATGTCGATTGCGGAATCGCCTGCAAGCGGCGACCTGGACGCCGGCAAGACCGTCACCCTTACGCTCAACTTGGCCGAGGTGATGACAGTGGCCGGCGGGGTGCCGACGCTTACGCTCAACGACGGTGGCGTCGCGACCTATACGAGCGGCTCCGGCACCAACGCTCTGAATTTCACTTACACGGTGGGCGCCGGGCAGAACACCTCGGCGCTTACCGCTACTGCAATCAACCTCAACGCGGCAACCATTAAGGACGGTTCCGGCAATGCCGCCAACCTGTCGCTGTCCGGCCTGACCCAGAGCGGTCCGCAGATCGACACTACGGCACCTACGGTGTCGTCGCTCGTCGAGTCGCCGTCGAGTGGCGATTTTGGCGCCGGCAATATCGTCACCCTTACGCTGAACCTGGCCGAGGCGGTGACGGTGGCCGGTGGCACGCCGACGCTCACGCTCAACGACGGTGGCGTCGCGACCTACGCGGGTGGCTCCGGCTCGAGCGCGCTGACCTTCAGCTACACCGTCGGCGCTGGGCAGAATACGTCCACCCTCACCGCGACGGCGGTTAATCTCAATTCGGCAACCGTCACCGACGGCGCCGGCAATTCCGCCAACTTGTCGCTGAGCGGCCTGACCCAGAGCGGCCCGCAGATCGACACTGTGACGCCGACCGTGTCGTCCGTGATGGCAACGGGCAGCGGGATCACGGCGGGCGCTGGCGACCTTAATGTCGGCGATGTCGTCACGCTGACCGTGAATTTGAGCCAAGCCGTAGCCGTGGCAGGTGGTACGCCGACGCTGTCACTCAACGACGGTGGCAGCGCGACCTATGCGAGCGGCTCCGGAACCGACGCGCTGGCCTTCAGCTATACAGTGGGTGCCGGACAGAACACGCCCGACCTGACGGTGACGGCGGTCAATCTCAATGGCGCGACCGTGACCAATAGTCTTCCGACCACCGTGACGGCCGGCAGTGGCAGCTCGCTGACCGATGCGAATGGTAACGTTTGGTCCTTTGGTGCAGCGGGTCCCGGTGGCTACGACATTTTGCGCAATGGGGTTCAATACGCCGGCGGCTCAGGAGTGACGCTTAGCCTGGATGTAAATGGTGCCATTTGGACAAAGAATAACCAGAATAATTGGTACGAGGCTGTTGGTACGGGTTGGGTAGGGGAATCAACAGGGCCAACAACGACACCGACGGTTGGCCCGGGCGAGTCTGCCAACTTTACCGGCGCGGTGACGACGCTTGCGGGTCCATTGGAGATTGCCACTGCGGCGCCCACCGCACCGACGATATCGTCGCTGGTGGAGTCACCGTCGAGCGGCGCTCTCGACGCCGGCAAGACAGTAACTCTCACGCTCAACCTCACTGAAGCAGTGACGGTAGCGGGCGGCACTCCGACGCTGACGCTCAACGACGGCGGCACCGCGACCTATAGCGGCGGCTCCGGCTCGAGCGCGCTGACCTTCAGCTACACCGTGGGCGCCGGACAGAACACCGCAGGACTTGCCGCCACCGCGGTCAATCTCAAGTCGGCAACCATTAAGGACGGTTCCGGCAATGCCGCCAACCTGTCGCTCTCCGGCCTGACCCAGTCAGGCCCGCAGATCGACACCACGACGCCGACCATCTCTTCACTCGTTGAGTCACCCTCGAGCGGCGACCTTGATGCCGGCAAGACGGTGACGTTGACGCTCAATCTTACTGAGGCGGTGACGGTGGCCGGTGGCACACCGACACTGACGCTCAACGACGGCGGCACCGCGACCTATAGCGGCGGTTCCGGCTCGAGCGCGCTCACCTTCAGTTACACCGTCGGCGCCGGCCAGAACACGGCAGCCCTGGCCGCCACCGCGGTCAACCTCAACGCGGCAACGATAAGCGACGGCGCCGGCAATGTCGCCAACCTGTCGCTGTCCGGCCTGACCCAGTCAGGTCCGCAAATCGATACCACGACACCGAGCGTGGCTTCGGTGGTGACCTCGGGAACCGGCATCACGAGCGGCACCGGCGACCTTGATGCCGGCAAGACCGTCACCTTGACGCTCAACCTTACTGAAGCAGTGACGGTGTCCGGTGGCACCCCGACGCTGACCCTCAACGACGGCGGCACCGCGACCTATAGCGGCGGCTCCGGCAGCAATGCGCTGACCTTCAGTTATACAGTGGGTGCCGGACAGAACACACCCGACCTGACGGTGACGGCGGTCAATCTCAACTCGGCAACTGTCACAGATGGCGGCGGCAATGCCGCCAATCTCACCGGTGCGGTGACCAACCCGGCCGGCACGCTGCAGATCGACACCACCACGCCAACCATCTCTTCACTCGTTGAGTCACCATCGAGCGGCGATCTTGATGCCGGCAAGACGGTGACGTTGACGCTCAATCTTACCGAGGCGGTGACGGTTGCCGGTGGCACCCCGACACTGACGCTCAACGACGGCGGCTCCGCGACCTATACGGGCGGTTCCGGCTCGAGCGCGCTCACCTTCAGTTACACCGTCGGCGCCGGCCAGAACACGGCAGCCCTGGCGGCGACCGCGGTCAACCTCAACTCCGCTACCGTCACCGACGGCGCCGGCAATGCCGCCAACCTGTCGCTGTCTGGTCTGACCCAGTCAGGACCGCAAATCGATACCACGACGCCGGGCATCTCTTCGCTAGTGGAGTCACCCTCGAGCGGTGACCTTGATGCTGGCAAGACGGTGACGTTGACGCTCAATCTTACTGAGGCGGTGACGGTTGCCGGTGGCACACCGACACTGACGCTCAACGACGGTGGCACCGCGACCTATAGCGGCGGCTCCGGCTCGAGCGCGCTCACCTTCAGCTACACCGTCGGTGCTGGCCAGAACACCGCAGGCCTTGTCGCCACCGCCGTCAATCTCAACGCGGCGACCGTTTCTGATGGCGCTGGCAATGCCGCCAACCTGTCGCTGTCCGGCCTGACCCAGTCAGGCCCGCAGATCGACACCACGACGCCGAGCGTGGCCGCGGTGGTGGCCTCGGGAACCGGCATCACGAGCGGCACCGGCGACCTTGATGCCGGCAAGACGGTGACCCTGACGCTCAACCTTACTGAAGCAGTGACGGTGGCGGGCGGCACCCCGACGCTGTCGCTCAACGACGGCGGCACCGCGACCTATAGCGGCGGCTCCGGCTCGAGCGCGCTCACCTTCAGCTATACCGTCGGTGCCGGACAGAACACACCCGACCTGACGGTGACCGCGGTCAATCTCAATTCCGCGACCGTTACCGATGGTGCCGGTAATGCCGCCAATCTCACCGGTGCGGTGACCAACCCGGCCGGCACGCTGCAGATCGACACCACCACGCCGACGATCAGTGCGATTGCGGAGGTACCCTCAAGCGGCGACCTCAACGCCGGCAAGACCGTCATCTACACGCTGACCATGAGCGAAGTGGTGACGGTCAATACCACCGGCGGCTCACCGACGCTCTCCCTCAACGACGGCGGCACCGCGACCTATAGCGGCGGTTCTGGCTCGAGCGCGCTCACCTTCAGCTACACGGTACTTGCCGGTCAGAATACCCCCGACCTCACGGTGACCGCGGTCAATCTCAACTCCGCCAGCATCGCCGACGGCGCCGGCAATGCCGCCAACCTGTCGCTGTCCGGCCTGACCCAGGGCAGCCCGCAGGTCGACACTACCACGCCAACCATCTCTTCACTCGTTGAGTCACCCTCGAGCGGTGACCTTGATGCCGGCAAGACGGTGACGTTGACGCTCAACCTTACTGAGGCGGTGACGGTTGCCGGCGGCACCCCGACGCTGACGCTCAACGACGGTGGCACCGCGACCTATAGCGGCGGCTCCGGCTCGAGCGCGCTCACCTTCAGTTACACCGTCGGCGCCGGCCAGAACACGGCAGCCCTGACCGCCACTGCTGTCAACCTCAATGCGGCAACGATAAGCGACGGCGCCGGCAATGTCGCCAACCTGTCGCTGTCCGGCCTGACCCAGTCAGGTCCGCAAATCGATACCACGACACCGAGCGTGGCCTCGGTGGTGGCCTCGGGAACCGGCATCACGAGCGGCACCGGTGATCTTGATGCCGGCAAGACGGTGACCCTGACGCTCAACCTTACTGAAGCAGTGACGGTGGCGGGCGGCACCCCGACGCTCACGCTCAACGACGGCGGCACCGCGACCTACGCCAGCGGCTCCGGCACCAGCGCGCTGACCTTCAGCTACACGGTGGGCGCTGGCCAGAACACACCCGACCTGACGGTGACGGCGGTCAATCTCAACTCGGCAACTGTCACAGATGGTGGCGGCAATGCCGCCAATCTCACCGGTGCGGTGACCAACCCGGCCGGCACGCTGCAGATCGACACCACCACGCCAACCATCTCTTCACTCGTTGAGTCACCCTCGAGCGGCGATCTTGATGCCGGCAAGACGGTGACGTTGACGCTCAACCTTACCGAGGCGGTGACGGTTGCCGGCGGCACCCCGACGCTGACGCTCAACGACGGCGGCACCGCGACCTATAGCGGCGGCTCCGGCTCGAGCGCGCTCACCTTCAGTTACACCGTCGGCGCCGGCCAGAACACGGCAGCCCTGACCGCCACTGCTGTCAACCTCAATGCGGCAACGATAAGCGACGGCGCCGGCAATGTCGCCAACCTGTCGCTGTCCGGCCTGACCCAATCAGGTCCGCAAATCGATACCACGACACCGAGCGTGGCCTCGGTGGTGGCCTCGGGAACCGGCATCACGAGCGGCACCGGTGATCTTGATGCCGGCAAGACGGTGACCCTGACGCTCAACCTTACTGAAGCAGTGACGGTGTGCCGGCGGCACCCCGACGCTGACGCTCAACGACGGCGGCACCGCGACCTACAGCCAGCGGCTCCGGCACCAGCGCGCTGACCTTCAGCTACACGGTGGGCGCCGGCCAGAACACACCCGACCTGACGGTGACGGCGGTCAATCTCAACTCGGCAACTGTCACAGATGGTGGCGGCAATGCCGCCAATCTCACCGGTGCGGTGACCAACCCGGCCGGCACGCTGCAGATCGACACCACCACGCCAACCATCTCTTCACTCGGTAACGCATCACCCTCGAGCGGCGATCTTGATGCCGGCAAGACGGTGACGTTGACGCTCAACCTTACCGAGGCGGTGACGGTTGCCGGCGGCACCCCGACACTGACGCTCAACGACGGTGGCACCGCGACCTATAGCGGCGGCTCCGGCTCGAGCGCGCTCACCTTCAGCTACACCGTCGGTGCCGGCCAGAACACCGCAGGCCTGTCGCCACCGCCGTCAATCTCAACGCGGCGACCGTTTCCGATGGCGCCGGCAATGCCGCCAACCTGTCGCTGTCTGGTCTGACCCAGTCAGGACGCGCAAATCGATACCACCACGCCGACCATCTCTTCGCTGGTTGAGTCACCCTCGAGCGGCGATCTTGATGCCGGCAAGACGGTGACGTTGACGCTCAATCTTACTGAGGCGGTGACGGTTGCCGGTGGCACACCGACACTGACGCTCAACGACGGTGGCACCGCGACCTATAGCGGCGGCTCCGGCTCGAGCGCGCTCACCTTCAGCTACACCGTCGGTGCTGGCCAGAACACCGCAGGCCTTGTCGCCACCGCCGTCAATCTCAACGCGGCGACCGTTTCTGATGGCGCTGGCAATGCCGCCAACCTGTCGCTGTCCGGCCTGACCCAGTCAGGCCCGCAGATCGACACCACGACGCCGAGCGTGGCCGCGGTGGTGGCCTCGGGAACCGGCATCACGAGCGGCACCGGCGACCTTGATGCCGGCAAGACGGTGACCCTGACGCTCAACCTTACTGAAGCAGTGACGGTGGCGGGCGGCACCCCGACGCTGTCGCTCAACGACGGCGGCACCGCGACCTATAGCGGCGGCTCCGGCTCGAGCGCGCTGACCTTCAGCTATACCGTCGGTGCCGGACAGAACACACCCGACCTGACGGTGACCGCGGTCAATCTCAATTCCGCGACCGTTACCGATGGTGCCGGTAATGCCGCCAATCTCACCGGTGCGGTGACCAACCCGGCCGGCACGCTGCAGATCGACACCACCACGCCGACGATCAGTGCGATTGCGGAGGTACCCTCAAGCGGCGACCTCAACGCCGGCAAGACCGTCATCTACACGCTGACCATGAGCGAAGTGGTGACGGTCAATACCACCGGCGGCTCACCGACGCTCTCCCTCAACGACGGCGGCACCGCGACCTATAGCGGCGGTTCTGGCTCGAGCGCGCTCACCTTCAGCTACACGGTACTTGCCGGTCAGAATACCCCCGACCTCACGGTGACCGCGGTCAATCTCAACTCCGCCAGCATCGCCGACGGCGCCGGCAATGCCGCCAACCTGTCGCTGTCCGGCCTGACCCAGGGCAGCCCGCAGGTCGACACTACCACGCCAACCATCTCTTCACTCGTTAAGTCACCCTCGAGCGGTGACCTTGATGCCGGCAAGACGGTGACGTTGACGCTCAACCTTACTGAGGCGGTGACGGTTGCCGGCGGCACCCCGACGCTGACGCTCAACGACGGTGGCACCGCGACCTATAGCGGCGGCTCCGGCTCGAGCGCGCTCACCTTCAGTTACACCGTCGGCGCCGGCCAGAACACGGCAGCCCTGACCGCCACTGCTGTCAACCTCAATGCGGCAACGATAAGCGACGGCGCCGGCAATGTCGCCAACCTGTCGCTGTCCGGCCTGACCCAGTCAGGTCCGCAAATCGATACCACGACACCGGCCGCACCGACGATTACATCATTCTCCCCTGACACTGGCGTTGTCGGTGACGATATCACCAATGCCACGACGCTGACCCTCGCTGGCACGGCAGCAGCTAACAGCACTGTCGAGGTTTTTGACGGTTCTGCCGAGCTCGGCACTGCGACAGCCAACAGCAGTGGCGTGTGGAACTATACGACGGGCACGCTAAGTAATGGCAGCCACGGCTTCACTGCCCAGGCAGTGGATGTCGCCGGTAACGTGAGCGCGGCATCGGCGATTTTGACAGTGACAGTGGATACAGTGGCGCCGCCTGCGCCAATTATTGCGAGTGACACGATCAACGGCGACAACAGCGTCACCCTGAGCGGCACCGCTGTGGCCAACAGCACGGTCGAACTGTTCACTGGCCTGGTGGAGATCCAACCTCTCCTAATGGGTGGCTCGATTGAGGTATTATCGCCTCTCACTACGACGCCCGCGAACAGCAGTGGGGCATGGAGTTACACGACTGGGACACTGGCGAACGGACCCCATAGTTTCGCGGCGGAGGCGACGGATGCCGCCGGCAATGTAAGCACAATGTCGGCGGCCGTCACGCTAACGGTGGTGCCGGTGGCTTCGGTGGCTCCAGCAATCTCGTCGCTGGTTGAGTCACCCTCGAGCGGCGACCTTGATGCTGGCAAGACGGTGACGTTGACGCTCAATCTTACTGAGGCGGTAACGGTTGCCGGTGGCACACCGACACTGACGCTCAACGACGGCGGCACCGCGACCTATAGCGGCGGCTCCGGCTCGAGCGCGCTCACCTTCAGCTACACGGTACTTGCCGGTCAGAATACCCCCGACCTCACGGTGACCGCGGTCAATCTCAACTCCGCCAGCATCGCCGACGGCGCCGGCAATGTCGCCAACCTGTCGCTGTCCGGCCTGACCCAGTCAGGCCCGCAGATCGATACCACGACACCGAGCGTGGCCGCGGTGGTGGCCTCGGGAACCGGCATCACGAGCGGCACCGGTGATCTTGATGCCGGCAAGACGGTGACCCTGACGCTCAACCTTACTGAAGCGGTGACGGTTGCCGGCGGCACCCCGACGCTGACGCTCAACGACGGCGGCACCGCGACCTATAGCGGCGGCTCCGGCTCGAGCGCGCTGACCTTCAGCTATACCGTCGGTGCCGGACAGAACACACCCGACCTGACGGTGACCGCGGTCAATCTCAATTCCGCGACCGTTACCGATGGTGCCGGTAATGCCGCCAATCTCACCGGTGCGGTGACCAACCCGGCCGGCACGCTGCAGATCGACACCACCACGCCGACGATCAGTGCGATTGCGGAGGTACCCTCAAGCGGCGACCTCAACGCCGGCAAGACCGTCATCTACACGCTGACCATGAGCGAAGTGGTGACGGTCAATACCACCGGCGGCTCACCGACGCTCTCCCTCAACGACGGCGGCACCGCGACCTATAGCGGCGGCTCCGGCTCGAGCGCGCTCACCTTCAGTTACACCGTCGGCGCCGGCCAGAATACGGCAGCCCTGACCGCCACTGCTGTCAACCTCAATGCGGCAACGATAAGCGACGGCGCCGGCAATGTCGCCAACCTGTCGCTGTCCGGCCTGACCCAGTCAGGTCCGCAGATCGATACCACGACACCGAGCGTGGCCTCGGTGGTGGCCTCGGGAACCGGCATCACGAGCGGCACCGGTGATCTTGATGCCGGCAAGACGGTGACCCTGACGCTCAACCTTACTGAAGCAGTGACGGTGGCGGGCGGCACCCCGACGCTCACGCTCAACGACGGCGGCACCGCGACCTACGCCAGCGGCTCCGGCACCAGCGCGCTGACCTTCAGCTACACGGTGGGCGCTGGCCAGAACACACCCGACCTGACGGTGACGGCGGTCAATCTCAACTCGGCAACTGTCACAGATGGTGGCGGCAATGCCGCCAATCTCACCGGTGCGGTGACCAATCCAGCCGGCACGCTGCAGATCGACACCACCACGCCAACCATCTCTTCACTCGTTGAGTCACCATCGAGCGGCGATCTTGATGCCGGCAAGACGGTGACGTTGACGCTCAATCTTACCGAGGCGGTGACGGTTGCCGGTGGCACCCCGACACTGACGCTCAACGACGGCGGCTCCGCGACCTATACGGGCGGTTCCGGCTCGAGCGCGCTCACCTTCAGTTACACCGTCGGCGCCGGCCAGAACACGGCAGCCCTGGCGGCGACCGCGGTCAACCTCAACTCCGCTACCGTCACCGACGGCGCCGGCAATGCCGCCAACCTGTCGCTGTCTGGTCTGACCCAGTCAGGACCGCAAATCGATACCACGACGCCGGGCATCTCTTCGCTAGTGGAGTCACCCTCGAGCGGCGATCTTGATGCCGGCAAGACGGTGACGTTGACGCTCAACCTTACTGAGGCGGTGACGGTTGCCGGTGGCACACCGACACTGACGCTCAACGACGGTGGCACCGCGACCTATAGCGGCGGCTCCGGCTCGAGCGCGCTCACCTTCAGCTACACCGTCGGTGCTGGCCAGAACACCGCAGGCCTTGTCGCCACCGCCGTCAATCTCAACGCGGCGACCGTTTCTGATGGCGCTGGCAATGCCGCCAACCTGTCGCTGTCTGGTCTGACCCAGTCAGGACCGCAAATCGATACCACCACGCCGACGATATCTTCGCTGGTTGAGTCACCCTCGAGCGGCGATCTTGATGCCGGCAAGACGGTGACGTTGACGCTCAATCTTACTGAGGCGGTGACGGTTGCCGGTGGCACACCGACACTGACGCTCAACGACGGTGGCACCGCGACCTATAGCGGCGGCTCCGGCTCGAGCGCGCTCACCTTCAGCTACACCGTCGGTGCTGGCCAGAACACCGCAGGCCTTGTCGCCACCGCCGTCAATCTCAACGCGGCGACCGTTTCTGATGGCGCTGGCAATGCCGCCAACCTGTCGCTGTCCGGCCTGACCCAGTCAGGCCCGCAGATCGACACCACGACGCCGAGCGTGGCCGCGGTGGTGGCCTCGGGAACCGGCATCACGAGCGGCACCGGCGACCTTGATGCCGGCAAGACGGTGACCCTGACGCTCAACCTTACTGAAGCAGTGACGGTGGCGGGCGGCACCCCGACGCTGTCGCTCAACGACGGCGGCACCGCGACCTATAGCGGCGGCTCCGGCTCGAGCGCGCTCACCTTCAGCTATACCGTCGGTGCCGGACAGAACACACCCGACCTGACGGTGACCGCGGTCAATCTCAATTCCGCGACCGTTACCGATGGTGCCGGTAATGCCGCCAATCTCACCGGTGCGGTGACCAACCCGGCCGGCACGCTGCAGATCGACACCACCACGCCGACGATCAGTGCGATTGCGGAGGTACCCTCAAGCGGCGACCTCAACGCCGGCAAGACCGTCATCTACACGCTGACCATGAGCGAAGTGGTGACGGTCAATACCACCGGCGGCTCACCGACGCTCTCCCTCAACGACGGCGGCACCGCGACCTATAGCGGCGGTTCTGGCTCGAGCGCGCTCACCTTCAGCTACACGGTACTTGCCGGTCAGAATACCCCCGACCTCACGGTGACCGCGGTCAATCTCAACTCCGCCAGCATCGCCGACGGCGCCGGCAATGCCGCCAACCTGTCGCTGTCCGGCCTGACCCAGGGCAGCCCGCAGGTCGACACTACCACGCCAACCATCTCTTCACTCGTTGAGTCACCCTCGAGCGGTGACCTTGATGCCGGCAAGACGGTGACGTTGACGCTCAACCTTACTGAGGCGGTGACGGTTGCCGGCGGCACCCCGACGCTGACGCTCAACGACGGTGGCACCGCGACCTATAGCGGCGGCTCCGGCTCGAGCGCGCTGACCTTCAACTACACTGTCGGCGCCGGACAGAACACGGCAGCCCTGACCGCCACTGCTGTCAACCTCAATGCGGCAACGATAAGCGACGGCGCCGGCAATGTCGCCAACCTGTCGCTGTCCGGCCTGACCCAGTCAGGTCCGCAAATCGATACCACGACACCGAGCGTGGCCTCGGTGGTGGCCTCGGGAACCGGCATCACGAGCGGCACCGGTGATCTTGATGCCGGCAAGACGGTGACCCTGACGCTCAACCTTACTGAAGCAGTGACGGTGGCGGGCGGCACCCCGACGCTCACGCTCAACGACGGCGGCACCGCGACCTACGCCAGCGGCTCCGGCACCAGCGCGCTGACCTTCAGCTACACGGTGGGCGCTGGCCAGAACACACCCGACCTGACGGTGACGGCGGTCAATCTCAACTCGGCAACTGTCACAGATGGTGGCGGCAATGCCGCCAATCTCACCGGTGCGGTGACCAACCCGGCCGGCACGCTGCAGATCGACACCACCACGCCAACCATCTCTTCACTCGTTGAGTCACCCTCGAGCGGCGATCTTGATGCCGGCAAGACGGTGACGTTGACGCTCAACCTTACTGAGGCGGTGACGGTTGCCGGCGGCACCCCGACGCTGACGCTCAACGACGGTGGCACCGCGACCTATAGCGGCGGCTCCGGCTCGAGCGCGCTCACCTTCAGTTACACCGTCGGCGCCGGCCAGAACACGGCAGCCCTGACCGCCACTGCTGTCAACCTCAATGCGGCAACGATAAGCGACGGCGCCGGCAATGTCGCCAACCTGTCGCTGTCCGGCCTGACCCAGTCAGGTCCGCAAATCGATACCACGACACCGAGCGTGGCCTCGGTGGTGGCCTCGGGAACCGGCATCACGAGCGGCACCGGTGATCTTGATGCCGGCAAGACGGTGACCCTGACGCTCAACCTTACTGAAGCAGTGACGGTGGCGGGCGGCACCCCGACGCTCACGCTCAACGACGGCGGCACCGCGACCTACGCCAGCGGCTCCGGCACCAGCGCGCTGACCTTCAGTTATACAGTGGGTGCCGGACAGAACACACCCGACCTGACGGTGACGGCGGTCAATCTCAACTCGGCAACTGTCACAGATGGTGGCGGCAATGCCGCCAATCTCACCGGTGCGGTGACCAACCCGGCCGGCACGCTGCAGATCGACACCACCACGCCAACCATCTCTTCACTCGTTGAGTCACCATCGAGCGGCGATCTTGATGCCGGCAAGACGGTGACGTTGACGCTCAATCTTACCGAGGCGGTGACGGTTGCCGGTGGCACCCCGACACTGACGCTCAACGACGGCGGCTCCGCGACCTATACGGGCGGTTCCGGCTCGAGCGCGCTCACCTTCAGTTACACCGTCGGCGCCGGCCAGAACACGGCAGCCCTGGCGGCGACCGCGGTCAACCTCAACTCCGCTACCGTCACCGACGGCGCCGGCAATGCCGCCAACCTGTCGCTGTCTGGTCTGACCCAGTCAGGACCGCAAATCGATACCACGACGCCGGGCATCTCTTCGCTAGTGGAGTCACCCTCGAGCGGTGACCTTGATGCTGGCAAGACGGTGACGTTGACGCTCAACCTTACTGAGGCGGTGACGGTTGCCGGTGGCACACCGACACTGACGCTCAACGACGGTGGCACCGCGACCTATAGCGGCGGCTCCGGCTCGAGCGCGCTCACCTTCAGCTACACCGTCGGTGCTGGCCAGAACACCGCAGGCCTTGTCGCCACCGCCGTCAATCTCAACGCGGCGACCGTTTCTGATGGCGCTGGCAATGCCGCCAACCTGTCGCTGTCCGGTCTGACCCAGTCAGGCCCGCAGATCGATACCACGACACCGGCCGCACCGGTCATTGCGAATGACACCGTGAACGGAAACAACAGTGTCACTCTGAGCGGCACCGCTGAGACCAACGATGCGGTCGCAGTGTTCGATGGATCGACTGAACTCGGTACGACGACCGCGAATAGGAATGGTGCGTGGAGCTTTACAACCGGCGCGCTGGCTACCGGCAGCCAAACCATCACGGCAACGGCATCCGACGCCGCAGGCAACACGAGCGCAGCTTCAAACGCTGTCGATCCGATCGTTGGCCAAGTCACTGGGCCGGCTGTATCGTCGCTGGTGCAGTCGCCGTCGAGCGGTGATCTTGATGCCGGTAACACGGTAACCCTGACGCTTAACCTGAACGAGGCGGTGACGGTGGCGGGCGGCATTCCGTCGCTCACGCTGAACGACAGGGGCGCCGCGACCTATACGGGCGGCTCTGGCACCAGCGCGCTGACCTTCAGCTATAGGGTGGGGGCCGGACAGAACACGCCCAACCTGGCAGTGACCGCGGTCAATCTCAACTCCGCCACCATCACTGACGGTTCTGGCAACGGCGCCAACCTGTCGCTGTTCGGCCTGATCCAGGGCGGTCCGCAAATCGATACGACTGCCCCGGCCGCACCGATTATCACATCATTCTCGCCCGACAGTGGCGTTGCCGGCGATGATCTTACCAACGCCGCAGTACTGACCCTGACCGGGACTGCGGCAACTAATAGCACCGTCGAAGTGTTTGACGGCTCGACGAAGCTCGGCACTACGACGGCCAACGGCAACGGCGCATGGAGCTATACGACGGGCACGCTCAGTAATGGCAGCCACAGCTTCACCGCCCAGGCAGTTGATACCGCCGGAAACGTGAGCGTACCCTCGGCGACCCTGAGTGTGACGGTGGATACAGTGCCACCGGCCACGCCACTCATTGCAACAGATAGTATCAGCGGCAACGACAGCGTCAGTCTGAGCGGCACCGCGCAGGCCAACACGACAGTGACGGTGTACGACGAACAGGCGGAACTGGGAACGACGCTGGCGAACGCGAGCGGCGTTTGGGCTTATACAACCGGCGTGCTGACGGCAGGTACCCAAGCCTTTACCGCCACAGCAACCGACGCCGCAGGCAATGTCAGCGCCGCTTCCACTGCTCTCAGTGTGACGATTGATGCACCACCCGCCGCTCCGGTGATCGCGGCCGATACCGTCAACGGAAATACTGTCACGCTTGCCGGCGCGTCGGCAGCTGATAGTACAGTCACCGTGTACGCACTGCACTCGTTACTGAGTGCGCGAGTTGATTTAGGGACGACACAAGCCAATGCCGGCGGCTCCTGGAACTTCACTACCGGCGCGCTGGCCAGCGGGGCCTACATCTTTTACGCAACGGCGACCAACGCCGCAGGTACAAGCAGTTTTTCAGCCGGTCTCGATCCCGAAGTAGGACAGGCTGCCACTCCGACTGCCAGTTCAGCGCCGCTGACTGTCGCCGGCACGGAGGAAATCGCTCAGGCCAGCAGCGCGAACATTGCTTTCCAATCAGGCAACCCCGGCGTGCTGGTGCTTGACCAACCCTCGACGTTTACTGGGACGGTTTCCGGTTTCGGCGCACAAAACGCGATTGACCTGCCCAGCATTGCCTTCGATGCGCAAACCACTCTTGGCTATTTACCAAATACTAACCAAGCCGCGGGTACACTTTCCGTTACAGACGGCAGCCACAGCGCCAATATTGCGTTGTTGGGCAACTATATAGCATCGAGTTTTGCCGTAGTCGGCGATAACCACGGCGGCACAATGGTGGTCTCCGAGGCGTCGCAAAGCGGGACCCAATCGCTGCTGACTAATCCTCAGCATACGTAAGTCACGGGACACTCCGCGCGTTAATTGGCGATCGGTTCGCGAATTACGGGCCTAGACAGGGGTGACGGGGTGTCTGTAGCAACTGATAATTTAGCCCCGGCGGATTCCGGGCTCGCCGCATTAGTATTATTGCTCCGATTTCACGGTCTCAGCGTCGATCCCGAGCAGATTCGCCATCGATTGGGCGACGCTATCGGCGTGCCCGAAATGCTCCGTTGCGCCAAGGAATTTGGGCTAAAGGCACGGAGCTATCAATCAAACTGGCGAAGACTAACGAAGACGCCACTGCCGGGCATCGCGGCGCTGCGGGATGGCGGCTATTTGATTCTTGGAAAGGCAAGCGAGGATCAGATCATCGTTCAGACTCCGGGCTTGTCACGACCGAAGCTCATGGGGCGCGAGGAGTTTGAAGCGATTTGGGACGGTCGCCTCGTCTTGATGGCCGCTCGCGCGGGTCTCGTGGAGCTAACACGCCACTTCGGCATCAGTTGGTTTATTGGCGCCATCCATAAGTATCGTTATCTCCTCGGCGAGGTTCTGGCGGCTTCGTTTTTCCTCCAGTTGTTCGCACTCATCTCGCCACTGTTTTTTCAAGTGGTTATCGACAAGGTGTTGGTCAGCCGGACCTTGAGCACGCTCGACGTGCTGGCTATCGGACTCGTGACCATTGCGCTTTTTGATATGGTCCTCGGAATTCTGCGTACCTACCTCTTCGCACATACGACGAATCGGATTGATGTTGAACTTGGCGCGCGCCTGTTCCGCCATCTCCTGGCGCTGCCGATTGCCTATTTCCAGGCCCGACGCGTTGGCGATTTGGTGGCACGCGTGCGCGAGCTTGAGAACATACGCAACTTCCTCACCAGCTCGGCTCTGACGCTAGTAATCGATCTATTCTTTACCTTCGTCTTCCTCGCCGTGATGTTCATCTATTCGCCGTTACTTACCGCAATTGTGGTGGGTTCTTTCCCCTTCTACATCGGCATCTCGGTTGCTGCGGCACCTTTGTTTCGTGAACGGCTTGACGAGAAGTTCGCGCGAGGCGCGGAAAACCAAGCTTTTCTGGTTGAGACGGTGACTGGTGTCGAAACGCTCAAGGCCATGGCCGTTGAGCCGCAGATGCAACGCCGTTGGGAAGAGCAACTTGCGGGTTATGTTGCGGCAAGTTTCCGGGTCGTCAAGCTTGGCAATACCGCGAGCCAGACGGTGCAGTTCATCAGCAAGCTGGTCACTGCCGGGATCCTGTTTTTCGGCGCCAAGCTTGTGATTGATGGTTCGCTCACGATCGGCGAATTGGTCGCCTTTAATATCCTCGCAGGTAGAGTGAGTACGCCGGTGTTGCGTCTTGCCCAGATGTGGCAGGATTTCCATCAAGCCAGATTGTCGGTCGCGCGGCTTGGCGATATCCTCAATAGCCCTGCAGAATCGACCTTCAGTACTGCCCGCACGGCGTTGCCCGCGCTGCGCGGCGACATTGAATTCGACCACGTCACGTTTCGCTATCGCATCGACGGATCGGAAGTGCTGCACGACGTGAGCTTCAGTGTACCCGCGGGTCAGGTCATTGGCATTGTGGGGCCGTCCGGTTCGGGCAAGAGCACGCTCGCCAAGCTCGTCCAGCGGCTTTATGTCCCCGAGAGCGGTCGTGTGCTCGTCGACGGCATCGATCTGGCAATGGTGGACAGCAGCTGGTTACGCCGTCAGATGGGAATCGTGCTGCAGGATAATATCCTGTTCAACCGTTCGATCCGCGACAATATCGCTCTTGCGGAACCTGGCATTCCGAATGATCGCGTGATCGCAGCGGCTACCCTCGCTGGCGCTCACGACTTTATCCTGGAGATGTCGGAAGGTTACGATACCATCGTCGGTGAACGCGGTAGCAGTCTTTCGGGAGGACAGCGCCAGCGCATTGCGATCGCCCGCGCTCTTCTGAACGAACCACGAATCCTGATCTTTGACGAAGCCACCAGTGCGCTCGATTATGAAAGCGAACAGATCTTTCAACGGAACCTGGCCCAGATCGGTGTTGGACGCACCGTCTTAATTATCGCACACCGGCTGTCCACGGTTCGATTCGCCGATCGCATTCTGACGCTCGACCACGGACGTCTTATCGAGGACGGCAATCACGATGATCTCGTCCGTATGGGCGGGCGCTATGCGACGCTCTTCCGATTGCAGAGTGGCATCCATGAAGTCGGCTAGAGCCGCGATCGACGCCGCGAAGGGAATCGCTAAGAACGTCATCTCGTTTCCGGTATCGCGAGAGGCCCGCGAAAAGGACGAACTCGCTTTCCTGCCCGCAGCGCTTGAGATCGTCGAAACCCCGCCATCGCCAATTGGTCGGGCGATCGGCGTGACTGTCGTTGTGCTCTTTTGCCTGGCGTTCATCTGGGCGTGCTTAGGTCATGTCGACATTATTGCATACGCGAGCGGCAAAATCGTGCCGAGCGGGCGTATTAAACTGATCCAGCCGTTCGAGATTGGCGTCGTACGCGCCATCCACGTACGAGACGGCCAAAGCGTAAAAGCTGGCGATGTGTTGATCGAGCTCGATCCCACAATGAGCACAGCAGACGAGGAGCATATAAGAAGCGATCTTATCGCTGCGCAATTGGATATTGCACGATTGCGCGCTGCGCTGAGCGATACAGACACTCCCGAGAGTGTCTTTACGCCGCCACCGGGAGCAAGTGCGGACCTTGTCGCAATGCAGCGGCACTTCCTGCTTCAGCAGACCGATGAATATCGGGCGAAGCTGTCTTCGCTCAATGGACAACGCGCCGAGAAGGAGGCTGAACGCGATACCACAGCAGCGATGATCGACAAGCTCGAAGCCGATGAGCCAATCATCAGCGAACGCGTCGACATCCGGAAAGGTCTTGCCGATAAGGAGCTTGGATCGAGGCTCACTTACCTGGAAACACTCCAACAACTGACGGAAAATCAGAAGGACGCTGCCATTCAAAAAAGTCGACTTGAAGAAGCAAATGCCGCGGTGGCGGCAATCATCGAAACCAGGGCCCAGGCGGTGGCGGAATTTCATCGGACGTTGTTCGGTGACCTTGCCGAGGCAGAACGCAAAGCCGCCGGCCTTAGCGGTGATCTCGCGAAGGCGGAGGAGCGGATGAAGCTCCAGGTGTTGACTGCTCCAGTCGACGGTGTTGTGCAGCAGCTATCGGTTCATACCGTCGGTGGCGTGGTGACGCCGGCCCAGCAATTGGCTGTCGTCGTGCCTTCGGATACCAACCTTGAGGTCGACGCCATGATCTCGAATCGAGACATTGGCTTTGTTCACGACGGTCAGGATGCACAAATAAAAGTTGATACCTTTAACTTCACCCGCTACGGCCTCCTGAATGGCCGTGTTCTGAGTGTTTCACAGGACGCAATTGTCCGCGATGTTCCAGCGAACAAGGCGAAAAACGATACCGAGGGTGCGGAGGGCGCGAGCAGCGAACCCGATGGCCAACAACTTAGCTATGCTGCGCGCGTTTCACTTGATCAGACGCAGATTCAATTAGACAACGGCGTCGCCAATCTCTCACCCGGCATGGCGGTCACCGTCGAAATCAAAACCGGTTCCCGGAGCGTGATTTCTTATCTCCTATCTCCCTTGTTGCGATACGCTCACGACAGCATGCACGAGCGCTGAAGCCTAGTTTCAACATGTTGGCCACTGGCGCAGCGATCGATTTTGTTGCAGTGCAATGTCATCGCAAGGCGGAGCTCGTCAGCGATCATTGCCCAACCGAGCGGCTGCCTTCTAGTAAGCGTTGATGTAGGCTCTCTTGGAAAATAGCGTTAGCAGTACGATCTTCATATCAAGGAGAAACGACCAATTATCGATATAGTACAGATCGTGTTCAACACGACGCTGCATCTTCTCCAACGTATCGGTCTCACCTCGATGTCCATTCACCTGAGCCCAGCCCGTAATTCCCGGCTTGATGTTGTGGCGACGAGAAAACGGCAAAATTCTACCCTCAAACATCTCGTTGTGGGCCGTCGCGTGGGGCCTCGGACCGACAATCGACATATTGCCGATCAACACGTTTAACAGCTGAGGAAGCTCGTCAATATTTGTCCGGCGAAGCAGGCGTCCCACCTGTGTCACACGAGAATCTTCCGGCTTAGCTTGGATAAAGCAGTCGCCATCCTGCGCTACAAACATCGTTCGAAATTTAACGACATTGATGGTCGTGTTGTTATAGCCATGACGCTTTTGCCAGAAAAAGATATTGCCGCGCGACTCCAGCTTTATGGCGACCGTAACGATCGCAAAAAGTGGCGCGAGCAGAATGAGCCCTGCGGTAGCGACAGCGATGTCGAATATTCGCTTGATGGCCCGATCAAACGAGGACAACGGCAGCCGGGATACCTGGAGGGTCTTCAGGTCCCCCAATTCGGCTATTCGGGATGTGCCGAAAACGTTGACGCCACCGAGCGGTGCGATATGAACATTGACCGGAAGTTCGGATAACATGCGGGCAAGTTCGGGTGCTGCAGGAAGTTCCTCTGGTGACGCCAGGATAACGATGTCGTCGGGATGGACGGATCGGCAAAACTCAATGGTCTTACGGGCAGTTTTGGAGTCGACTAAAACACTGGAGTCCCGATCGGGCTTTGCGCCGTGATGATGCGGGAACGGTAGCGACGCGATACTGCGAACGGCCGCCGTTCGCACTAAATCGGCGAACTGCAACCGATTACGTTCGTTGCCAATCAAAACGACGCGGCGAGCTTCGACGAGACCAGAGCGTGTTGCGGTTTGCATCCAAAGGTAGGACATAGTGCGGGTTAGGCAAACCGCGACGCTCACGGCTATAATTTGAAAGACAAATGCGCCGCGCGAATAGTCCCCAGTGATCTTTAGCAGAAAGAGCGTCGACAGAAAGAATGAGAACGAAAGCGCGACCGCGCCGATTCCATTCCATATCTGCACGTGCAACGGCTGACGTTGGATGGCGATGAAATGCCGGAACCCGAGCGATACTACGGAAACGAGAGCCGCAATGAATAGCGCTGCTGGAACATATTCATTCACGTCGGGCTGTAATTGCAGTGCGCTGTATTGGTAGAACACGCTGGCAAGGTACGCGGCAGTAGCGACAGCTATGAACTCAAGAGCCAGTATTTTCGCATAAAATGCCGCAAACCGCTTCGGCTTAGCCGATATTGGCCCCACCGCACCTTGGAGCTGGGCTCGCGCCCGAATTTCCGATGACTCACTTCTCACGGACATTGGTAATTTCTACACGGACCGCGGCGGGTGACGATTAAGCCATATTTTCTCTATTCCGCTGAGGCCTTAAAGACAAGTCAGGGGTCGAATAACTCGGGCCCGAAATTGTCGACTTACCGACTACCAAACTCGCTATTGGCGAAAAGAAAAATGCATTTCGTGTCAGGTAGTTATGGGGATATCCTGCGTGTGCGGCTATAACGAAGGTTATATATCTTTATGACTGTTGACCTGATTCACCAGAGAGAGCGATAAATTGCGGCAATAACTACTGCAGGCGGGCTCCGGCACAAGACGCTTCATGAACGAAAAGTTATATATCGTTGGTTCCGCTGACCCCGTAAATCCGCCATCAGCTGTGCCGAACTTCACGACATAAAACCCAGCCTCGCATCTCATCCCAGTCCGTTGGCGCCAATAAGTTGATCATGGCAGTCCCAGAGCGATCACCAGACCGTACAGCCGAACAAATTGCCGAGATCGTCAATCGAATTAAGGTTTTGCGAATTCGATGGCTTCGTTCCGTAAACGCGCGACTTGTCTCACCTCAAGAAACTCAGTCGTTGGCTTTTACCCCCGATAGGGGAGAGCCGAGCGAGACACATTCGTCGAGCCGGAACCGGTAGAAAAAGTCTGATCGCTGTATTGTTGACCCATCATCGCCGGTTCAAAGTCCCAGATCCACGGAATTTGCGATGAAACGCCGCAAGCGCAGGGATTACCTTTTTGAGGCTCTCCAATAGCGGCTGTCCGGTCAGATGAGCATTAGCAGCAAGCCTGCCAGCGCGACGCCAATCAAAAGCATTGACCAGTCTGCAGCATTGAGACCGAGCGCAGTAATCCTACGGGATAACAAGGGCGTTTTCACAATTTTCGACCTATGAATTCTGTCCACCGCTTGATGCGAGTTGACGTGCGATCAGCATCCTCTCTGTATTTATCCAGGCATGCCCTTGAACAGAATTGCTTCAGAGCAAATTTGCGACGCATTAAGCCGAAGCGCCCGTTGCATTGAAAACAATGCTTCACCTTTTTTGGTCCATGGTGCGATTCTTGAAGATTATCCTGCATAACTTATAACGCTCGCTGCACGCGTTCCTTGAGGCTCTAGGTCCACGAGCAAACACTATCCAATGCTACACACGCAGCAACCATTACGTCATTGAAGTCTGCACGAATTGTTCATCAACCTTAGCCGTTATGGTTACGCCATAGGACGCTCGCGTCATTCCATCGGGAGCTCACACATAAGGGTAATCGCTCCGCGGCATCACGAACCCGTTTAGTCTTCTTGCTTCGTTTCATGGCTTTAGATGCTCTCGGTGACACATCGCTCGGGCAATTGCGCCGCGGTAATTGGGGAGTAGACAAGACCGAAAATCAGCCGAACAAATTGGGCAATTGCTACTTGCTACAACCCAACCCGAATTTGCGACCCACGCCATCGCGCTCGGCGCCTGGCAGCATCCTGGCCAGTGCCGCTCCATAGATCCTTAGAGGTCTGCCGATCCTGGCAGCCCGAGTGCTGAACTTCTCCTTGCACGGGATTTTCGACCTGCAAAAAAAATGTTAATGACCCCTTGGGGCAACGGTGGAGTTTGGGTTGAATATCGTCGAGCGGGACAAGTGGTATTACGTCATTGATTGCGGAAACTGCAACCGCGTCAATGTATTACGTGAAGCGCCCGCTTTGGCGGAAGTTGCCAATCCCGCGATGCCTGCCTTTTCTTGGAAATGTCCCTACTGCGGCAGGAAGCAGTTCATTCAGGCGGAACGAGTGGAACGCTGTCAGGGCATTTATGTATAGACGCGATCTCCCGCCATTCACTGAGTTCAATAGGGGAGTTATGCCGCCCAGCGTCTGATGAATCAGTCACGTTAGCGAATCAGCCGCGCGTTCGATTTTCCCTTGTGGCGGACTGGCGGACTGGCGGTCAGTCGATCAAAAAAGCCCCGGCCTTTCGACTAACGCTCAGTTTCGCAAATACACATTTTTTCGTAATAAAATCGATCTCTAGCTATTTCGTTAGGCAGTTGGGACAGCGGAACATCAACAAGAGATCCAATATGCGGATCTACGCGATCGAGCAACTGTCAATTGCGATTTGGGTTACTTGCGAAAGTAACGAATTATCTGGATCAAAAATCCGCTGTGGCCCGGGCAAGCAGTTTACTTATCACTCGCTGCTGTCCGGCCATGGACAATGACGTTGTAACGGCTTTTTGCACCCAATTTCCGGAAGATGACGTGCAAGTGACCCTTCACGGTGCCGTCGCTCAGTCCTAATTCGCGAGCGACCTCCTTATTGGATAACCCGCGTGCCACCAAAATCGCGATTTGGCGCTCGCGCGGGCTCAGTACCTGCGACCACTCGTCGCCGAGGGTTATGTCTATCGAGCCAAACATGGACACATACTCTCAATCGTTGTCAGGCAGCTGGAGCCAAGCAATTCTCGGACCGTCTAACAGCACCGGAAGCGAGCAGCGAACCTGTCCGCCATACCGGGAAGTCTAAGGTGACTAATCCCTATAGCGTCGTTCCAAGCCACCCAACGAACTCGTAGGCCAGTAAGGCGATCCAAGCCACGGTAAGTCCTAGTCCCGCTACGAGGAGGGCCGACGTCCAGATCCGTTCGAAGAGTGTGGGCGGTAGCCTTGATGAATTGCTAGCCACTGCTCCTCTCCTCGTCAGAGTGACATATCGTGATCTCGTGTCAGTCCCGAGACACGCCACCCTCAATTTGTCGTCGCAAAGAACCTTGTGGTTCGATTCTGGCCTTAAGAAATACGGAAGACTCCCTACCGGTATCTGAGCGCCTATCCCGGCGTACAGGCTCAAGGACAGCACTTGATCATGCTTCCCGGGGGCATTCCAACGCGCATTTCAAATTAACGTAAACCCAGCCGCGACTGGTGCGTGCGGCACCGCTGTCGCAACCGCAGCAATATCCACAGCCGACAGGTGGAATGTCACAGAGCCTTTAAGTCTCCTTCGCACAAGGGCTGTAGGCGATAGTCATCGCAGGAGGAGGACGACTCGTGGGCATGCTTATGATCCGATGCCCGAAGGCAAATCGGCCGCTCTTCACTGGCCGTTGCCTTGACTCGTCGACCTTCCGCTCCACCCCGGTATTTTTCAGCCGCACTTATTGCCCGCATTGTCGTGCGACCCACGAGTGGTTCGCCAAGGATGCATGGATCGATGATTGCGAATCATTCGAACGTGCGACCTTGCCTGAGGGGCGGATTTCATGACCCCGTACTTTACCAGTCGGCCTTCCGTCCGTGGCAAAAAGTTGCGTTCAACCAAAATCGACTGCCACTACGCAAAACACTGGCTCGCCGACGCGGCTCAGCTTAAAGATGGTCATTAAACCGCGCGATATTGCGGCGAAATACGAGATAAACTTAATCGTATTAGGCGCTTAACTTTAGTCCAGGTTTACTGGCTTATCTAAGCCAATCACAGCAAAATTCTTCTAAAAGCGATACTGTTTCGACCGTCAAGAGGTGTGATGATGCGCTTCTTCTTCGATTATACGACGACTGAAAAAACTCTGTATGACTATCAGGGTACCGAATTCCACAGCTTTCAAAGTGCGTTTGAATTTGCAGAAGCGATGGCACAGCATTTAAGGGACAGTCTGGCTGGCGAATGGTGCAGCTGGTCTATTGAAGTGCGCGATGCCGAGGGCAAGAAGTTCCTTTCCTTGCCGGTCGGAATCGCGGCACCGATTGCGGCCTAAAGGCAGCGCGTCGCCGGTTTTTTAATATACCCGCGTTCGGTCTCAAAAAACGTGAGCGTAAGGGCAAAACCGATCAGCACACACCTGAGATTCTCAGCTTGTCCGCCAGACATACAGAGGATCTGTGCAGGAGCGGCTAAAATTTATAGTCGAACGAGGCGCGGGCGATCTGAGCGGCGGCACGGTTGCTAATCGTGAGGCTTGAGCTTGGGGCGGCAGGACCCGTTTCCGTGTAAGAGACGCGGCCAAGGTCGACATAGAGATACTCGATGCCAACGATCCAGTTTGCGGTGAGCGCATAATTCAAGCCGGCTCCAGCCGTCCAACCGACATTTGTGGTGCTGCTTGAACCGGGAAAATTCGCTGCAGGGGGGGTGACGATGTCGAAACTGCCAGACGTCGCAACCTGGCCATAGGCCAAGCCACCGGTCGCATAAACCAACCAGTTATTCTGCGCGTAGCCCAACTTGCCACGGACGGTACCGAACCAATCGATTTGCTCGCTATTGCTTTGATTTGTGGCTACGCCGACCACCGTGACCGAGTTGGTCGCGGAAGCTTTGATTCCTGAACCCTGGAAATCAGCCACAAGTCCAGCGACCCAAGTCGGATTAAGCAGCCAGTTAAATCCGATCTGTCCGCCGCCGATCACGCCTCTGGGGTTCAGATCGGGGTTGACGTTGCCACCAGCGGCAAAATACCCGGCGAAGCCGACCGGCCCGGGGAAGACGGCAGGGTCGATAAATGAGACGCTTGGGTCACTTGGGACGCCCCAACCGTATCCGACGTTACCGCCGACGTACCAGCCGCCCCAATTGTATGCGGATGTGGCCGTTGGCAGAACCGGCGCCTTCAACGCCAAGTCGGCGGCCGATGCCGCTCGTGCCCCAAAGATGGCGAATGTAACTGCGAGCAACCTCAGGAGTTTAGGACGCACTCTCCCACTCCCCGGTTCGTTTGAGCGCAGCAGCGGCCGCTAGTCGGTAACGGGGCAACCGCGATTCGAATCGTATGCCAATCTCTAAGCGATTCCATGGAAAGCAGTTCAGTGTCATGCCAGTTGAGGCTAAAAGTTGCCACCTTGTGCCATTTTTGCAACAATTCGTGCTGACGCGACCTTGCTGAACTCGAACAATAAGACCGTGTCGATTCGGAAATGGCATTCGTCGAATCATCGCGGTGGATGATCTGCCCCCTTTGAAGTGGTCCTCCCTGAGGTATGTTTTGACCATGGAGGATGAGATCGATGGCGAGGAAGCGGCATACGGCCGAAGAGGTTGTCGCGAAGCTTCGGCAGGTTGATGTTCTGATGGCACAAGGCGGGCTGGTTACTGATGCGGTTCGAGCGATAGGGGTGACGGAAGTAGCTGCGCGACGAGCTTCTAAACGGTGAGATCTTCTACACATTGAAAGAGGCGCAGGTCATGATCGAAATCTGGCGGCAGCATTACAACAAAGTGCGGCCGCATTCCTCGTTGGGATATCGACCGCCGGCGCCAGAGGCACTCGTCTGGCCGGCAAAGCCCATGGCGCAAATCCCAGCTCTAAACTAACATTCCAAACGGACCACTCGCAGGGGGCCGGTCATGGAGACGGTACCTAGTACCGCCGCTCCATTTTGGATCGCAGAAAAAAGTCTCTTGAGTACCAAAGGCATAGCGGCTGGCATGAATAAGTCTCGTCTCTTTATTGCATTGTCGCTGCTGATCCTGACCAACCCGGTGAGCGTATCGGCGCAGATGGGCCCGTCGGCCGAGCCGACGCCGGGGTCGAACGGCTCGATTTGCCTCATGATCCAGTCGGTGGCGAAGGCGCATGAGCTGCCAGTCGACTTCTTTGCGCGGCTGATCTGGGTTGAAAGCCGATTCCGTCCCGACGAGATCGGGCCTTTGACCTACACCGGCGAACGCGCCCAAGGGATTGCGCAATTCATGCCGGGCACCGCTACCGAGCGTGGTCTGTCCGAACCGTTCAATCCGGTCGAAGCACTGCCGAAATCCGGTGAACTTTTGGCCGAGCTGCGTGACCAGTTCGGCAATCTGGGCCTCGCGGCCGCTGCCTACAATGCGGGACCCGAGCGGGTGCGCGAATTCATAGCGGGGTCACACGATCTCCCACCGGAGACTCACAATTACGTGCTGGCTATTACAGGCCGCTCGGTGGAGGACTGGAAGAAGCCCACTGAGGAACAATCCAGCAAAGCACCCAAGAGCGAATCAGAAACCGACGCCAGTGACGCCAAAGTGAGCTGTGGCGAGATCACGGCGTTCCTCAAACGAGCGCCCAACCTGTTCAGCAGCGAAGTGCAGCGCTGGGGGCCGAACTGGTGTAGGTATCTCCATCACCCCAACGTCAGTCAATGTGGCTCCGTCCACGAAGAAGGGTCACTGATCAGCGGATCGAGCTCCCTTAACTTGAGAAGCCCTTCGCGTCTGTTCGGGCATCATCGCGCCAGCACGCCAGAGCTGCTCCGTGTCAACATTTTGCGGTAGTGGCGGTGAACGTTTTTCGAATCGTGACGAACGTACATGCGCCTGCCAAACGAAGTAGCCAAAATGAAAAAGTCTCGACTGTGAAGTCGAGGCCCCTCCGTCTGACACTACCGGGGCTCAGACATTCCCGGCGCCTTGGTTATAACTTGGACCGCCAACCGGCACATTTGGGTAGCCCCAAAATCTAACGAGGATAGTTATCCACGGATCAAATCCTCGCAGGTCGCTCGACGGTGCCGCGGTGTAACGGCGCGCGACAATGATTTCACAGTAGCAGTAAAAAAGCTCCACTCGGCGCTTGAGACGCGTTGAGCGCCCAAAGTTGATCGCTGTGGGTCTGAGCCCGGCGCGATCAAGTTTTGAAGGAAGGCCGCAGCCGTGTTTGGAGGATTATAAGCTCCACACTCCGGTTTTTTGGCAGGATACTCATACGCTAGACTCACCAGGCTATATTCACTCAGATTATGGATTCGTCATGTTCAATTTGAAGTGGCTTCGCAGATTTGGGCCGGTTGGAATAGCTCTCGCGAACGTCCTATCTTTCCTGACGACAAACTGGGGCATTGTTGTCAGCATCCTGATAGGCCTTTACGTTGGTCGTTCGGATTGGGCTTCCGGATTCGTTCAAAACCCGCAAGTTGACGCAGGCACCTTCGCATTCTTGGTGTTGCTGTGGACCTATATTGGCTTCACTACTTTGATTGACCGACAGAGGCCAAAACTCGTCAGTGTGCGGCAAGATTTCGATTGCGGCCTTCTGTTTGAAGGCTGCGTGCCGGTTTACGCGCCGTCCGATACCAGAGCCGCCCTGCAATTGGGCGTGCGACTCCATAACTACACCGGCGGACCGTTGGGCTTTAGTGTTGAGAAATTCGAAATGAATATTGGGGGAAGGCCATTCCCGCACCACCTAGGCACAGACAGCGGTGTCATGCCGCGCGGCGGTACCAGGGTTTATAAAACCTCATCGTTCCCGCAGTCCGATCTAAAAGACTACCAGAACAAGAATATCACTGGCTCTATCGAACTGTCGATCATCTATGGACACCCTGATAAGGAGCCGCTGAGGCGTTTAGAAACCACACTGGAAATCCACTTGGACTTTACCCAACCGGGTTCGCTCGGGTATGCGGAATCAACGCTTAAGGAAAGTGACGAAGCAATTGAAAGTTAGTTGATTGGCTGGTGAATTGTATTGCGACCCATGTTTTTGTCGATCCTATTTGCCTCAACTCATGTATTTGTTTCGGGGCCGCGGTCCGGCGAATCTAACCTCCGTGCAGTCGCTGACCTCGCGTTCTGCACCTCGCTTGAGCCCATCCGCTGCCGGCACTCGATAGACCAGGTATCGCCGGCGCGACCGCCAGTGTTGCCGTTGATCCCAATCGAAATAACGCCAAACGTGATCGGTCGGTCAGGGGACGAGGTCCGAATTACAAAACGAAGCCATTTGAGAAAATAACTCCTCATGACGCCGCGGAGACAGATCGAGGGTCAAACGCCGACCCTTGCAATCTCTCAGAATTCCCTTGGTCCCACCTTGGGACTATGGTAGCGTTGTCCAGTGAGGATCATCGCCCTCAGCACCCTCAAGGCCTTCCTCAGCCGAAGGAGTGCCTACGCCGATGCTCGCGAGCCGGTAATGGCGTGGTATCGGCAGGTCAAGGCAGCGGACTGGGCGACACCCGCGGATGTGAAGCGTGCCGTCCGCAGCGCGAGTATCCTCAAGGACGGCCGTGTCGTATTTAACGTTGCGGGCAACAAGTATCGAATCGTGGTGCGGATCAACTATCCCTATAGGGTCGTCTACATCCGTTTCGTTGGAACCCACCAACAGTACGACATGATCGACGCACAGAGCGTTTGAAGGCGGAGCCATGGATATTACACCTATCAAGACCCGGCGTGATTACCGACACGCCCTAAAACAAATCGAGGGTTTGATGACCGCAAAGCGCGGCACTCCAGAGGGCGATTGTCTCGATGTCCTGGCGACCCTGGTCGAGGCATGGGAGCGCCGGCACTACCCGATCGACCTTCCCGATCCAGTAGAAGCAATCAAGTACCATATGGATCAGAACGGACTTCAGCCGCGCGACCTTATTCCCTTCATCGGCAGTCGCAATCGTGTCCATGAGGTGCTCAACCGCCGGCGCTCGCTGACGCTCAAAATGATCTGGCGATTGCACGATGGACTTGGCATTCCCGCTGAATCGCTAATCAAAGTTGAACGTAAACGTGCGGCCTGACGCTTGAATGCCTCTGGCGAGCGTTCTTCAGATGGGGTCGCGTTATCTTTATCGAGGACGCGAGGTCGATTACCGTCATTGCCGTCGGCAATCGTAAAGATATTTACGACTGGGAAGAAACTGAGAAGAAAGCGTCATGAACGTCCGATTCAAAAAAAACCGGTAAAGGCGAGGTCGCATTCATTCCTCGCAAGGACTACGAAGCACTTGCCGCCAAGCCTCAGGAAGCCGACGAGGATTTCGGCACTGCGCGCCTCGCAGCCCGCGCGCGGAAAGAGATTGCCGCTGGCTTGCCGCTCATTCCGAAAGAAGTTGTAGACAGAATTGCCGGAGGCGAAAATGCGCTGCGCGTGCTTCGCGAGTGGCGGGGTAAAACGCAGCGCACCGTATCGCATAAGCGAACATCGGACAGGGTTACATTTCCGACCTAGAGAGCGGCCGGAGAAAGGGAACAGCCGCAGCTTTGAAAAAAATTACCGACGTACTCAGGGTTCCGCTTGATCTCATCGTCTAGGATATCCGTACGGCCATGACGTCCTTCAGGCGGATTGAAGCCAACCGCTGCAATCGCATCGCGCTCGGCCTTTATCGATTTGTCGCAACCTTTGGTTGCGCCGACGTTCTCAGGAGTAGTATGTTGGCAGAGCGAACCCAAATTTACATCGCGCGATCAATGACCCAGACTGAGACTTTGAACAGACGGACCGCACTGGATACGGGGGCAGGGGACGATGCAAAAGGTAACGGAACCAGGGAAGTGGTATTTCGCCGTCGACTGTACGGCTTGCCAAAGTCCTATCCCACTCGCGGAATCTCCGTCGCCGACCGAAAAGCCCGATCCGCTCCGCTATCGAATAATGCCAAACGTTTCATGCCCGCATTGCAGCCATGTCGACGTCTATGGGCCAGGCAAGATATCGCGACGGCCGGTCCACTGAGGCCAAATAAAATCGACGGCCCAATCTCTCAACGCAGCGAGCTTCCCGCCCACCGACGGGCGACGAAAGAACTGGCGGAGATAGGCAGATCAAATTCGTTCCGCCGCGTCTACGGATTTCACAACAAAAACCCCGGGACGTGGTCCCGGGGTTTTGTTCTGGCTCGAAAGGAAGTTGATCAGACGCCGACAGCAGCAGTCTTCCGTTTCCTGCGCCAGCCGAGCAGACCCAGCCCACCGAGGCCGCTCACGAAAAGCGGCAGCGTGGCAGGTAGCGGCGTTGCGCTTGGTCCCTTGGTGAGATCAAAACTAATATCGGGCGTGATCGACCAGTCGCTTGCATTGACCAGCGTTATGTCGAGAACGGCGCCATCAGCAAAGTCAACCACGAGAGGGTCGGGAGAATTCCAGACGATGGAGTCAGTCAGGTTCTGGTAGTCAGCGGTGTAAGTTCCAGTATCCGAGAGCTCGCCGGTCGCTCCGGTCGGTGTCGTGAAACTGAATGTGACGGTTATGGTCCCCTTTGCCGTATCGCTGAATCCGCATGAGGCTGGCCAGTTTGCGCACGAGCCCGCTGGCGTCGCGGTGAAGAAAGCTGCATTCGCTGTTGGGCTACCTACGTTAAGGCTTTCAGTGAAGGGGCTGCTCAGCGTCACAGGGTCGATACCAAACCTATTACCGTCGTCGGTGAATGATGGTCCATTCCCCGTGGTCGCCGAGTAGGAAAGGCTATAAGTGCCCGTGACTGTCAGTGGGCTGGCGTACGCGGCTCCCGCACTCATCAGGAACACCGTCGCGGCGGCGGCAAGAAACTTTTGCATTTTCACAACGAAACCCCTCAAGTTGACGTTAGCTCAGTTGTTGGAGCTATAAATTCCCGCTGATCTCATCGAAGATCGTGGCAGTAAGCCTCTTCCAGATCGTTGCGGTGGAAGCGACGTGCTTGGCTCAGGCACTGCGGAAAAACTGAACCCCTCGGGATGTTTCAAGCAGCTTTCGAGCGCAACGTGAAGAAAAGCCCGTGGGACTCTTGATAAATCAATCGCTGAATTCGCGATCAACCTTAATCGTCAACGTTTAGACGCTCGCCGAGGATTCAGTCGCCCGGTTCTTGGTGCGCTCGATCTGATGTGCGTTCAGAGAAACACGGTTCAGATGAACGCGGAGTATGTCGTGATTGTGCGAGTTATAAAGGAGCGCCGGAAGAGCGGTGGTAGATCGATCGCGAATTTATCTTTCAGACGCTGGAGAATTCGCTGAGGCTGAATGACTTGTGGACACACTGGACGATCACAATCGCGAACGTCTGGCCGCAGTGGATCGAAAGCAAAGGGGAGCGGTGTTGCCGCGGGAACCCCGTCAAAATGCGCGCTCCGGCTTTGACATTCGACGGCATCCCGCAGCATTTATAATTTGTTAACCGTGCACCAATAGGGATTATGTCCTTGGTGCCAAGGTGAATCCCAGAGGCCGCCGCTGCGGCGTCTCGGCACGATGACCGATGCTGCATGTTCGACTGCTACATGTTCGACATCGCCACTGGCCTAGGGCGTAAATCAGGACCTGACACGGAGCATTTCGGTTGAAGCCGAAACGGATAAATTCCCGCAGACCGGCAGGCGGGGTCCTCCGCGGCGCATACGCAATGCGTTGCATGATCGGGGTAGCGCTACTCTTGCCCTTATCAAGCGGAACGCTTTACGCGTTTTCTTGGTCCCTCTTCACGCAGCAAAGTGTGCTCCGAAACCCGCCACAAAACGCGCAGCAAAATGCAATGCCTGGCCATACTGGCTCTGCCTGTACATCGGCCAGGAGCGCTTTCACGCGATTGGTCTGCGCCGAACCCGATTTGGCTGCCGTTGAGTCTATCCTCATTATAGCGCTCCGAGACGCCAAGAAAGCTGCAACACTAGATGACCAAATTCTGTTAGCGAATGAACAGCGCGCCTGGATACAAGAGCAAAATCAAAAATGCGATCTGGTAGGAAAAGACAACGCGCCGGTTGCTGAACTTCGATTAGACAAGCAATGCCTAGAGGATGCAATCAACGACCGGATAGCCGATTTGCAAGGCGGATCTCAAACCGGCTCAATTCCGGCTGCCAGCTCGCCGCCACCCACTCAAAATCTAATAATAACACCCGACATTCAACCTACCGCGCCAAGCTCGGGAGAATCGGGGTCCAACGGGGCGCCAACTTTTCAGAGATTGCGTTTTTCAGCGCTTGCGAACGGAATTGGAGGGACAATAGAGTGTAGTGCTTTGCCGCCTCACCAGCAGAATGATCCGGCTGCAGCCACGCCACTCAGCGAAAAGTCGGTCGTTGAAATCGCTATTGATGACGATAAAAATAGCTATCAGATTTTTGAAGACAACTCTTGGGGCTCATTGTTAGATGGTCTCCGGAGTGCTGCCGGAGCTGCCTGCTCAAGCGCGTTGAAGTCAGGACGGCTGAGGAATAGCGCGAACGAACCGATACAAGAAGTCGGTGACGCATTCGAGGCGTACTCGCCGAAGGGACTATTTATGGCCTATAGCGACGGCCTGACTACTCCGTGGACACTTCAGATCAATCTACCGAAGGCTCGAAAGACGGTGAAATCCGATCTGGGGATTCAGACATGGCTTGACCCGAGTTCAGCTGGCGAGGAATCCTTATTTCTTTAAGGGCTCAGTGGTAGGAATGGTCATTCAGTTTGACCATATGCTTTCGGGAAATGACGCCGTCTTCGAACAGTCGGGCGCCAGCGTATTCGTATCCGGCGTTTCGCCCAGTCTTTTTCACAATCATGAACTCGTGGTGTTGGCCGGTCGCGTCAAAGGCAACAAAGGCCTTGTAAACTCAATGGGAAGCGAAGAACTTCTGCCAGATCTTGATTATCTCGGCGCTTATAAGTGTGGCAAAACGTGTGAAGGCTTTTAGGAATCTGTCCCGATTGGCGGCCTTGTCATGCCCTCGGCCGATGGCTGTCAGCAGATCTCGCCCGTCCGCGTTGGGGTAGTGGTCACCGTTGGGCCGGCCAGTAGATTGGCACCATACTGACAAGAATAAGGGCCATGCCAGCTTCAAATTCGATATTTGGCAAGAACTCGGCGATCCACCACGGTGTGTCGGCGCGCCAATCGATCAGTGAAGGATGGCCGGTCACAAGATAGCCATAAAACCACAGGGCGGTCCCTGCCAACATGACGATCCACCCGATGATGACCACCTTGCTCATCGAGCCTTGAACTTTCGTTGAAACAAATAAAAATGCAAGCCCAATACGATGCGGCTTGGTCGTCGTCGCTGTTTTGTTATTCGGCTTTTGGTCGATCTTGTCGTTCTTAACGATGTCACGGCCGCCGTGCCAATAGGGCCGTGCGTCTTTTTATTCCGAGTTTCTGAAAGATGCGGTGCAGGTGAATTTTTACGGTACCTTCACACAAACACAGCTCGCTGGCGATTTCCTTGTTTCGCAGGCCATTCATAACAAGGCGCGCGATTTCACGTTCACGTGGGGTCAGACTGACAGCGTCAGCCGCCACCAAATCTATTTTTCCGGTTCGCTCTAACATGACACGCCTCCGCCTACGCCACCCCGACCTAATCATGATTTGCCGCCCTCGCGACTAGGTCTGTGATCGTTGGCACAATTCCGTCGTTTGTCGCAAGCGACTGAAAGAATGAGAGAATCGGCAATTTATTGAGAATTTCAAGGCGAACGATCGTGAAGTGGAGGTCGATGATCTGTATTTCGACGACCTGACCGGCCCCCTGCGAGTGGTCCGTTTGGAATGTTAGTTTAGAGCTGGGATTTGCGCCATGGGCTTTGCCGGCCAGACGAGTGCCTCTGGCGCCGGCGGTCGATATCCCAACGAGGAATGCGGCCGCACTTTGTTGTAATGCTGCCGCCAGATTTCGATCATGACCTGCGCCTCTTTCAATGTGTAGAAGATCTCACCGTTTAGAAGCTCGTCGCGCAGCTTACTTCCGTCACCCCTATCGCTCGAACCGCATCAGTAACCAGCCCGCCTTGTGCCATCAGAACATCAACCTGCCGAAGCTTCGCGACAACCTCTTCGGCCGTATGCCGCTTCCTCGCCATCGATCTCATCCTCCATGGTCAAAACATACCTCAGGGAGGACCACTTCAAAGGGGGCAGATCATGGTATTGACACCAAACGCCCGAATAATGTTACGGAATAGCGGGCCCGACAGTGATCTGTTTTAGCATCTCGATTGCCCCTACCGATGTTCTCGTTGCCGCTGCCGGCTGGAGAGCCTGTGCGCGTGTCGTGCCTGCCGCGTTTAGGGCTTGCACGTAGGCATCAATCACATACACCCCTCTTTGCGCACGCGTCACCGACTTGGGCCTCCGGCTCCTCCAAGAATCCGATCGCTACATCCGTCCAGGCAAAAATCCCTAGTCCGCACACAAGAATTGTCCAGCGTCCCGCTGCAGGACTCGAATCGATCTTCACAGTGTTGGCTGCAGACTTGGAACGCGCTGGCCGGGCTCTCAAATTTCAAAAGGTTTTCCTGCTCTATTTGAGCCCTCGACCGCTCGTCGCTCGGCGGTGTGCAGCCATCACAGTCATACTCCCCGGCCTCTGCGCCGCCGCTGAAATGTATCGAGGCTGCTAGAGCAGCCACGCAAATAATTTGCATGCGCATTGTAGCCCCCATCGCAAGATAGCCCAGTAAATAAAAGCTATCACCGCCGTTGGACGCGGGGCAACCGACTGCTGGCCCCGCGACGGGGCGCGGCGGATCGCGGCGAAATCGTCAAGCTGCCGGAACTGTTGCGGAGGTCGCGGAGCGCTCCCGAGTACTGACGACGTTAAGTCAACGCGCTATTATCGAAAGCAATTTGCGGAGATTACAAGCCGTGTCTGCCGCGCAAGAATATTAGTAGCTCACGCGTCTAATCTCGTTCCTCGCCCTGCCCGCCGTCGTTTGGTTTCAGTGGTGCCAATACAGGGTCCGGGCCTATGGATTGTGGCGCTCGTTCGATGCCTTTCTAACTCATGATCCAGACTGATCCGACGAATATTTTGAATTGCACGTGCCCTCTCATTCAGAGGTGCCGATCCAAATTCGTGTACAGCCTGGGATTTCTTATCGCAATTAGAAATAGCTTTTGGATTCGGGCTGCCTCCATCCTTCACGCCAGTGACCAGGATTTTAAGTCACGCACTCTAAGCCGCGTCATTCGATCGAATATCGAATTTTACGATCTCGGTGACTTCATACTCGCATCGCGGGCAATCATATGTGCGCTGATCCTGGCCAGGCTTGTGTGGGAAAATGTAGGCGAGCGACATTCGGGTCCCACATTTCGGACAACTGGGACAAGCGACGATCTTCGACGCAAAGACAAGCGCAGGTGTAGCCATCTTTGTCCTCCACAAAGACCCGACGCGCCGGCGTCCTGGACGAAGGTGAGCCCTTGCTGAAGTAGGGGAAGGGGACTTAGCAATGGGGCATTGCGACCCCAACGACAGAAGGGCTCAACGTAAAATAGCGCCAGCGTGTGACAGCTGAATGCATTTGTTGCTTATGCACATCAATCCACAGCGCATTTGCAGATCGCGGGCCTGCCGGATATCGGCACGACGGAGGGCGACCGTGTGCTTCGTCACAAATCGCTCGAGCCCCTTGGAGTGGCATCTCGTAAAAAGCGGCGCGCGCGAAAAAGTATCTATGACTTCCAGCGCAGTTGGGTCTCGCGACCCCTGTTCGGGACTTGCGTAGAAAGACGTCTCGCCGGCTATGAGATTACCTTGAGTTGATCGATGCGCTTCATCGCCTGCTACAGATCACTGTAACCCCTCCCATTTCGTTTGGTTCATCTTCAGGGCTGGATGTGTGACCAAGAGATGCCATATGACCGCTTGGAAGGCTTCGGTATGGGGAGTAATCGATTCGGAATTGATAGTTGGAATGATGCAAACGGCATCACCGACCTGAGATGTATAGCCGCCGTCGCGCCCGACCACGCCAAAAATCTTGGCGCCTACAGTCTTGGCGTATTGCAGCGCACGAACCAGATTTGGACTCACATTCTTTTCGAGGTTTCCGCCCCCCACCGAAAAAACAAAGATCGCGTCATCCGCTTTTAAGCGGCTTGTTTTAAGCCATTCCACGAAAACGGACTCCCAGCCTTCGTCGTTGATGCGCGCCGTGAGTTCCGAAACGTTGTCGGTGGGCGCATAGGATTCGATTCCAGCGATTTTCCTGAAATCATTGACCGCGTGCGAGCAGTTCCCCGCACTTCCCCCGACGCCGAGGAAAAACAGACGGCCACCCTTGGAACGAACGGCCGAAAGCAGCACAGCCATTCGATCCAGGGCTTCAGTATCTAACCCATCAATGATGCGTTTTGTATCCGCTAGATGTTGTTGTGCAAATGACATTTTTCGCCTGCAATTCCGTATTCACCTGACAGTAAGTTCCCGACGTCGCCGCGACGCAGGAGCGAGCAAAGTTAACGCCCACACAAGTTTCTGTCCAATCGGCTGCCTGCAAATCGCCATTCCGAAGAAGCATGGTAAAAGACCTGGCAAACGAGTGCCCGACCCGCAGAATAGTTAGCATCAACGGCCGACAGAATTTGCATCCGGTCTCGCGCTAAGCATAAATCGCCCGGGGGCATCGTTGAAGCGCCTGATCGGGTGCCGATCACACAAGCGCAAGCGAAGAGTCGAGCACTCTATGATATAAGACCAGCCTGAGACGACGGGGATCAAGCGCGAGACGTTTTCGGCGTGCTGTTACGCCGACGGTATGGGCGCGCAAGAGCCCAAGGAATGTGGAGCGGAAGCGCGCATGTTCGACTTCGACGAAGCACTCAAGCTCATTGCGGATCAGAATATTCTGTGCGTCGGCGATCTCATGCTCGACGATTTCGTCTACGGCGAGGTTACGCGCATTTCGCCTGAAGCGCCAATTCCCGTCCTTTCCGTCAAGCACAACGAATTTGCCATCGGCGGTGCCGGCAACGTCGCGTGCAACATTGCTGCCCTTGGCGCGCATTGCATTCTCATCAGTCTTATCGGAAATGATGAAGCGGGACTTATGCTGACCAATGCGCTTGCCAAGTTCAATAATTTGATTGCGCCCGACCTGGTGATCGATAACGCGCGGCAAACAACGCGCAAAGTTCGCTTCGTATCGGAACACCAATCGGCCCATCTGGTTCGGGCCGATTGGGAGACGGCTGAGCCGGCAAGCGCGCGCAGCGAGGCATCCGTCATCGAATATGCCCTATCAGCGCTGCCACAGGTCGGCGCGGTAGTGATTTCCGATTACGCCAAAGGCACGCTGACCGCGCGCGCCGTTCGCACCATCATCGACGAGGCGCACCAGTTGGGTAAGCCGGTCGTTGTCGATCCGAAGGCTCACGATTATAGCTTATATCGGGGGGCCACGCTGATAACGCCAAATCTCAAGGAGCTGGCCGCCGCAGTACATCGCGCCGTCACGACCGAGAGCGAGATAGCCGAGGCCGCCGCCGAGATGGCGCGCAGTCTCGAGACCGAGGCCGTGCTAGTGACCCGCGGCGAGGAAGGCATGACGCTGCACCGCGAAGGTCATGCACCGCACCACGTGCCTGCCTATCGGGTGAAGGTGCGCGACGTATCGGGAGCGGGGGATACAGTGGCGGCGGTGATGGCCGTGATGCTGGCGGCCGGAACGCCGCCCGGTTCCGCCATGAGCGTCGCCAACGCTGCCGCCGCCGTCGTCGTCGGTAAGCGCGGTACTGCGACGGTATCACTCGCCGAATTGCGCCATCGCCTGCTCCCGGCAGCTTCGCTCGCGTCGGAGGACAAGATCATGCTCGACTGGTCGGTTCTCAACGTGCATCTGGCCGAATTACGCCGGCAGGGCCTGCGCATCGGCCTCACCAATGGCTGTTTCGATCTCTTGCATCGCGGTCACATCAGGCTTCTGACGGAGGCCCGGGCGGCCTGCGATTGGCTGATGGTTGGGCTGAACAGCGATGCCTCGGCGGCACGGCTGAAGGGCAATGGCCGGCCGATCAATTCCGTCGGCGATCGCGCCGAAGTACTCGCCGCGTTTGAAGCAGTCGACTCCGTCGTCGTGTTCGAAGAGGACACGCCCCTCGAACTGATCAAGCGCCTGCGTCCCGAGGTCCTCGTCAAAGGCGCCGACTACACGCGTGAACAGGTTATCGGCCACGAAGTCGTGGAGGCAAACGGCGGCAAGGTCCTTTTGATCGACCTCGTTCCAGGCCATTCGACCACAGCGATTGTCAAGCGAACCAGAGGCGAGCTGCGCTGAAATTAGAAGCAGATGACTTGCTGCAGCGCCGGCAAGTTTCGTTCGCGCGAAAACAGGTTCTCCAGATCGCGTAGACGCCCCACGGAGGGCGCTGATGGGTGCGCTAATCCACCTGAAGAGGAATATGAAGGAGAGTGGGCCAAAATCACCTGATCAACTCGGTATGGTGCAGCGAAATAGCCTTCGTCCGCCGGCACCTCAAACGACCCGACACACACAGGCGCGCTATAATGAGATCACTGAATGATTAGCGTGACCCATGCCAGCAGATCTCGGAACTGGTCCTGATTGACCAGGAAATAGACGGCGACAGCGAGTGGGGCCAAAATATAAGCTAAGTCCCGCATGGCCAGAGCCCTGCAAGATCGCCCTTAAGCACTATTACGCATCCAAAGTCCCAAGCTTCCGTTTCCGACAGCGTCTGCATTTTCATAAACTTTCGCGCAGAAAAGGACATTACGGGACTGGGTTGAATATCCGCTTATTGGGTCGAAGCGGACATGGAGCGGATCTGACGCGATGTCCACTTTTATCGCAAAGCAGACGTTGGGCCCAATACAGCGGTTTGCCGTGTCCAAAGAGGACGATCAATGCGACGCACACTAATCGTTATGGTAGCAATAGCCGTCCTTGTTTGCCCGGCCGGCGCACAGCAACAGAACACACCGACAGGAAATGATCTGATCAATGCCTGCCGAATTGTTGCCAGTGGGTCTGTTCCAAATGCGGATAGTAATTTTCAAGCGGGCATATGCTTGGGCGAAATCGAGGCGCTCAATTGGCTTGCTCCTGGAGCCAATGATCCGAACCTTCGTTCTTGCGTTCCGGCGGAGGTCACAAGCCAGCAATTAGCCAGAGTTGCCGTCGCCTATCTTGACCACAATCCCGATAGACTACGTGAGGAGTTCCAGGGTTTGGCACTCGAGGCGCTTGCTCACGCGTGGCCCTGTCCATCTACTTCGGGATGGTTGGGAAGGTGGCTAAATTAAACAAAAAGACCTGCGTGCCGGAAAATTACCGTTCTGCGTGACCTGACAAAGCGAATAGGCACGCCGTTCATGGGTCGTCTAGCCAGACGCGAAGCCAGGAGAGCCGCGACAGTAAGAAAAACCCCGCTGGCTTGCGGGGCTTTAGATCGTAGGTAGCAGAGCGACAAAATTTTTGGGCTTTGCTTTGTCAAACGCGCGAGTTGAGTGACAACCCGAGACTGAATGCCTTTTGGCGTGTCGCGCCTTCAGTCCGCTTCAAGGAGCGAGCTATTTTTCCCGCAGGCGTTTTCTTTCGAGCGAACGTCTTCAAATCGCGGACCTGTGCCGTTGTCCGAGCGCGTCTCTTAGATCCATTTTTCATAAGTATCTCCATGTATGAGGGCCAAGCGTCTTACCCTTAAGTTTGTTCAAAGGAAAGCCCTCCGCGCAACGTGTGTGTTTGTAGTCTCTAGCTTATCCCCAATATCAGAGATTCGTTGTTGCGGGCTGGCGCGGCAGGTAATATTGAAGACGGCGACTGTCTCCCCCAATTGAGAACGCGGCGTGTCCAGGTGCCAGCTCGACTAAATGGCACAGCAAACGCCTCTCAAGTTAGAACCAAAGAGTTCGCATTGAACAAAAACATCGACGCATATTGAATACAGTGATCTGATAGAGATGCCATTTCTTTGGAGAATTCGGATCGCTATTGTCGCGAGGGAACATCATGGGCGAGCGACGAAACACACCGAGGATGCGGACACTAAAGTCTGCCAAGATCATTCTCAGCGACAAGGCTCCAAAGATCGAGTGCGTAGTTCGAAATCTATCAAAGAACGGAGCAAGATTGCAGGTTTCGACCAGTTCCGGACTGCCAGCTCATTTTGATCTCGAGTTCGACGGCGAACGGCGCCATTGCCGAGTTGTCTGGATGAGAGAGGCGTTGCTTGGGGTCGCTTTTGTCTGAGAACTATTTGGGTCGAAACGGGGGCCGGGATGTCCGCTAAGCGCCACGTGTGGACTGCTCCGAGTTGGTAAGGACTTTCTTCACGTAGCAGGCGTGGTCGCTGCTCTCGCAATATCGTGCTTGGGCGCCGTTGTAGCCGGGACCGCCGTTGTCCGACCATATATCTGAACCTAATTTAGCCTCCAGGGCCTTAACCTCTCGAATACTGGTCCGGCGGTAAGATTTGTTTGGCCGGGGTGTATGAGTATCGGCCTGGGACGGGGAAGCCCCGGACCCCTCACGTCGGGGTTTCTAATCGTTCCCGCGCCGCGGGTGGGGTTTAGTCATGCGTGTTGACACAATTTCCGCCGATCGACTGGCGTACTGTCCGAATTGCGGCGCTCCTATGAGGTTCGCGCAATCATTTCCTAGTTTCGGTGCCGAGGCGCCGTCGCAAACATTCGAGTGCAAGCAGTGCCGTCTTGCCGTTACGGCAGAAGAGATACTTGAAGTCTCGGAAATGGCCGGGTGATTATCGCGCGCTCGATGTCAGCGTAACGGCGTGGCACAAAAAAGATGCCGACAAGGGGACGATGCCGGGGCCAAGATGAGTGACTGCTGGCCGTCATAAACTAACGCGATGCCCCAAGCGTGCGTCAATATGAGGCCGTGCAACAATTAAAATATCTGATTCGTGGCTTACTGCCGCTCATGTGAGAAATACCTAAGATTTTAGGGGCAAAATGCCCAAATGACTGAGAACGACGAAGCTCGCGCCGAAGCTGCAAAATGTCTGCGAACGGCGAAAATCGCTCGGAACGAAGACGAGAAGCAAAGTTGGCTCGCGCTTGCGGAAAGCTGGCTCACGACGATCCAACTTCAGTCGGCCGCAGAGCAAAAATTTCAAGTGACGGAAGAAGAGAAAGCCAAGGCGTTAGAATGGGCGGCACAGTAAGTTGCAGCGCAGATAGTTCGGCATCAGCTCCAGCTTGGTCATGGAGATTTCACTGCCGTCGCGCCACACGCGTTCATTCAGCTCTTTAGCAAGCATTATCTCGATGCATTTTTCATTCTCGACCTCCGCACGGTTGCTTACCTTCGACTGCGGACTCTCGGAAACGGCTCTCACCCGCTATGGGTGTGTAAAATTATAATTTCATTCTTAGATTGTGATTTGCTTTGCGAAATGGCTATTCTTCCTCTGAGAACGATCCCGCGCCGGCACACGCACCGCCCCGGCGAATCTTGATCGGCGAGTGCGCAGTTGCTCGACTTGAGCGGTGCCCGTCCGACAAGTCACTGCTTCCGCTTTTCGCAGCTGCTCATAAAGGAGGCGTCAGTCCTGATGAAAAATGTAGCCTCGATTTTGCTCAGTCGAGATTCGGTAAGAAAGTGAGCGCTTTAACCTCTCCAGCGAGTTGGCACATGCTTTGCGACACTGCCTAGTCAGCAGGGTGCCATCCGAGCGCTCGCCCAATAAAGCAGGGGGTCAGTCATGGTCGGTTCAAGGGCGCTTTCCACATTGCAAATTTCACGGCGCCGCTGGCTCGCGGGCGCGGCCGCGCTGTCCGTTGGCCTCGCGGCGGCGCTGCCCGCCAGAGCCGACGACACCATCAAGGTCGGCATTCTGCATTCGCTCTCCGGCACAATGGCGATCAGCGAGACGACGCTGAAGGACGTCATGCTGATGTTGATCGACGAGCAGAACAAGAAAGGTGGGCTGCTCGGCAAGAAGCTCGAAGCCGTCGTGGTCGATCCGGCCTCGAACTGGCCGCTGTTCGCGGAAAAGGCGCGCGAGCTGATCAGCCAGGATCACGTCGTGGCCGTGTTCGGCTGCTGGACCTCGGTGTCGCGCAAGTCGGTGCTGCCGGTGTTCAAGGAGCTCAACAGTATTCTGTTCTATCCGGTCCAGTTCGAAGGCGAAGAGGGCGAGCGCAACGTCTTCTATACTGGCGCTGCGCCAAACCAGCAGGCGATCCCCGCGGTCGATTATCTGATGAGCGCCGACGGCGGCTCGGTGAAGCGCTGGGTGCTGGAAGGCACCGACTACGTCTATCCGCGCACCACCAACAAAATTCTCGAAGCCTACCTCAAGCAAAAGGGCGTGGCCGACGATGACATCATGATCAACTACACGCCGTTCGGCTTCTCCGACTGGCAGACCGAGGTCTCCAAGATCAAGGCGTTCGGCTCGGCCGGCACGAAGACCGCGGTGGTCTCGACGATCAATGGCGACGCCAACGTGCCGTTCTACAAAGAGCTCGGCAACCAGGGCATCAAGGCGACCGATATCCCGGTAGTGGCTTTCTCGGTCGGCGAGGAAGAGCTCGCGGGTCTCGACGCCAAGCCGCTGGTCGGCCATCTCGCCGCCTGGAACTACTTCGAGTCGATCAAGACTCCGGCGAACGCTGCCTTCATCAAGGAATGGCACGACTTCACCAAAAATCCGAAACGCACCACCAACGATCCGATGGAGGCGCATTACATCGGCTTCAACATGTGGGTGAAGGCGGTGCAGAAGGCTGGCACGACCGATCCGGACAAGGTGATCGCCGCGCTGCCCGGCATCAAGCAGCCAAATCTCACCGGCGGGGTCTCCGAAATGCTGCCCAACCACTACATCACCAAGCCAGTCTTCATCGGCGAAATCCGCGCCGACGGTCAGTTCGACGTGGTGTGGAAGACCGCAGGCCTGGTGCCGGGCGACGCCTGGTCGCCCTATCTGCCCGGCTCCAAGGATCTGGTGGCGGATTGGGTGAAGCTCAACTGCGGTAACTACAACACCGTGACCAAAACCTGCGGCGGGTCGTAGTCTCCAGAAAATGCGGGTCAGGGCAACGCCGTGCTTTGACTCGTGACGTGGCGGGAGACGGCGCTGCCATCTCCTGGATACAGCGCCGGGGATGATTGCGATGCGTTTGAGCCGAGCTTGCCTCGTCGCGCTCTTTTTGGCCTTCGGCTTCGCCCTGGGCTCGGCAAGCGCGCACGCCGCAAGCCTCGACGAGGCGATCACCCATTTCACCGCCGGCGAATTCGACGAGACGCTGACTGGCGTCAGCGAGGTTGCCTCAAGCGGCAGCCCGCGCGCCGAAACCATTCTGCGCGCCTTGCAGGGCGGCCAACTGATGTTCAGCGCCGCCAACAAGTCGGTCTACATCCAAGATGACGCCGGCAAGCTGACCGACGCCGCCACCGGAGCGCCGGTTCCCGGCGATCCGCCGGCCGATCTCGACACCGTCAACATCAATAACCGGCTGCGCGGCGCGCTCGACGCCGCGCTCGGCGCGCTGACGCTGTTGTCCGCGGATCCGGCCGCCCGGTTCGATGCTGCCGAGGCGGTCTTCAAGTCGCGGCAGGCGAGCGCGCTGCCGGCGCTGCAAACCGCCATCGCCAAGGAGCAGGATGCCCGCGTCAAGCGCGCGCTGATGCAGGCGCGCGCCGCCATCGTGCTCAATTCAGCCGATGCCTCCGACGCCGACAAGCTTGCTGCCGTGGATATCATCCGCCAGCGCGGCGACCAGGATGCGCTCGGGCTGTTGTCGAGCCTGCCGGCCGGCACCGCGGCGCCGGTCATGACGGCCGCGGACGCCGGCATTGCCGCCATCCAGCAACACCTTGTGCTGTGGGATGCCGTGCAGAACGCCTGGTATGGCATTTCGCTCGGCTCGGTCCTCCTCCTCGCGGCAATCGGCCTTGCCATCACTTTCGGCGTGATGGGCGTGATCAACATGGCGCACGGCGAAATGGTGATGCTCGGCGCCTATGTCACCTATGTCGTGCAGGAAACCATCCGCACCAGCGCGCCCGCTTTGTTCGACTATTCGCTGGCGATTTCCATTCCGCTCGCCTTCCTGTTCGCCGGCCTGGTCGGCATCCTGATCGAACGTTGCATCATCCGCTTCTTGTACGGCCGGCCGCTGGAGACGCTGCTCGCGACCTGGGGGCTGTCACTCGTCCTGCAGCAGGCCGTGCGCACGGCGTTCGGGCCGAGCAATCGCCAGGTCGGCAATCCCTCGTTCATGAGCGGCGCGTTCGACCTTGGCGGTATCACCATCACCTATAACCGGCTCTGGATCATTTGCTTTGCGCTTGCAGTGTTCGTCGCGTTGCTGGGGCTGTTGCGCTACACCCGGTTCGGCCTCGAAATGCGCGCGGTCACGCAGAACCGCCCGATGGCGGCTTCGATGGGTATCCGCACCAACCGGGTCGATGCGCTCACCTTCGGGCTCGGCTCCGGAATCGCCGGGATTGCCGGCGTGGCACTGTCGCAAATCGACAATGTCAGCCCCAATCTCGGTCAAGGCTACATCATCGACAGCTTTATGGTCGTGGTGTTCGGCGGCGTCGGCAATTTGTGGGGCACGTTCGTCGGTTCGTTCGTGCTCGGCATCGCCAACAAGTTTCTTGAGCCCTATGCCGGCGCGGTGCTCGGCAAGATCGCGATACTCGTATTGATCATCCTGTTCATCCAGAAACGACCGCGCGGCCTGTTTGCGCTGAAGGGGAGGGCGGTCGAGGCGTGACCTCTCATATTCTCATCCGTTCGCTCGATCGCGGCGCGACGATCTTTCTGATTGTGCTCGCGGTCATCGTGGTTGCGGTTCCCGTGCTCAATCTCGCGGTGCCGCAGACGTCGGCATTTTACATCCCGACTTATCTCGTCGCGCTGTTCGGAAAATACCTTTGCTACGCGTTGCTCGCGCTCTCGATCGATCTGATCTGGGGCTATTGCGGCATTCTCTCCCTCGGCCACGGCGCGTTCTTCGCGCTCGGCGGCTACGCTATGGGCATGTATCTGATGCGGCAGATCGGCACCCGCGGCGTTTACTCAAATCCGATCCTGCCGGATTTCATGGTGTTCCTGAACTGGAAGGAACTGCCGATCGCCTGGTACGGGTTCGAGTACTTTGCCTATGCCGCGCTGATGATTATGCTGGTGCCCGGCGTGCTGGCTTTCGTATTCGGCTGGTTCGCGTTTAGAAGCCGCGTCACCGGCGTCTATCTGTCGATCATTACGCAAGCGCTGACTTATGCGCTGATGCTGGGCTTTTTCCGCAATAATTTCGGCTTCGGCGGCAACAACGGCCTGACCGATTTCAAGGACCTCCTTGGTTTCAACGTGCAGGCGGAGTCGACACGGGCGGCTTTGTTCTCGATCACCTGTGTCGCGCTGATGCTCGGTTTTATCGTCTGCCGGGCGATTGTCTCCTCGAAGCTCGGCAGGGTCTTGATCGCCATCCGCGACGCCGAAGCGCGCACGCGGTTCCTCGGCTATCGCGTGGAATCCTACAAAGTCTTCGTGTTCACGCTGTCGGCCTGCATGGCCGGCATTGCCGGTGCGCTCTATGTGCCGCAGGTTGGCATCATCAATCCGAGCGAATTCGCGCCCGGCAATTCGATCGAGGCGGTGATCTGGGTGGCGGTCGGCGGCCGCGGCACGCTGATCGGCGCTGCGGTCGGCGCCATCCTGGTCAATTACGCCAAGACTTTTTTCACCTCGGGGGTGCTGGCGCCGTACTGGCTGTTCATGCTCGGCAGCCTGTTCATCGGCGTCACGCTGTTCTTGCCGCGCGGCGTCATCGGCACCTTACATCACTGGACGGGTCTGCGGCGGGCACGCGTCTCGGCCGCGGCCGAGGAAGGCGTGGCGCCGCCACCGCCCGAGCCGCAACCGGCGGAATGAGGATCGGCCGATGAAAATTCAGGACCGACTGAAGCTCGCCGAAGACCGCGCGATGGAGGCGTTCGAAGGCGCGCTCCTCTTCATCGAAGACCTCAACGTGTCGTTCGACGGATTTAAGGCGCTCAATCATCTTTCCTTTTCCATCGCCGCCGGCGAGATGCGCGCCATCATCGGTCCGAACGGCGCCGGCAAGACGACCATGATGGATGTGGTGACCGGCAAGACCAGGCCGGATTCGGGCGCGGTCATTTTCGATAAATTCCACGATCTGGCCCGCCTCGACGAGACCGAGATCGCCGAGCTTGGCATCGGCCGCAAGTTTCAGAAGCCGACCGTGTTCGACAGCCACACCGTCTTCGACAATCTCGAACTCGCGATGAAGGCCGATCGCCGCGTGCGCGCCACGCTGTGGTGGCGCGAAACGGCGGATGAAGACCAGCGCATCAAAAAGCTCCTCGAGATCATCCGGCTCACCGCGGTGCGCGACCGGCTCGCCGGTAATCTGTCGCATGGCCAGAAGCAGTGGCTCGAAATCGGCATGCTATTGGCGCAAGACCCAAAGCTCCTCCTGGTCGACGAGCCGGTTGCCGGCATGACCGATGTGGAGACCCATCAGACCGCAGAACTCTTAAAAGAGATCAATCGCGAACACACCGTCGTCGTGGTCGAGCACGACATGACGTTCGTGCGCGAACTCGGCGTCAAAGTGACCTGCCTGCACGAAGGCTCGGTGCTGGCCGAGGGCACCATCGACGAGGTGTCGCAGAACGAACGGGTCGTCGAAGTCTATCTAGGACGGTGAGAAGACCATGCTGGATGCAAACGCAATCGACCTCCACTACGGCGCGGCGCAGGCGCTGCGCGCGGTGTCGCTCAAGGCCGAGCCCGGCAAGGTGACATGCGTGCTCGGCCGCAACGGCGTCGGCAAGACGAGCCTCCTTGATGCGCTCGCCGGCCAGCAGCCGGTAACCCGCGGCACCATCACCTGGGAAGGCAATGACATCACCACGCTGCGGCCGCCGGAGCGCGCCCGGCGCGGCATCGCCTATGTACCGCAGGGCCGCGAAATCTTTCCGCTCCTGACGGTCGAGGAGAATCTCAAGACCGGTTTCGCGCCCTTGCCAGGCAATCAGCGCAGCATGCCGGACGACCTGTTCACGCTATTCCCGGTACTGCGAAGCATGCTGCGCCGGCGCGGCGGCGATCTGTCGGGCGGCCAGCAACAGCAACTCGCCATCGGCCGAGCCCTGGTGATGCGACCGCGGCTTTTGCTGCTCGACGAGCCGACCGAGGGCATTCAGCCCTCCATCATCAAGGATATCGGCCGCGCCATCAGCTACCTGCGCTCGCTCGGCAAGATCGCCATCGTCTTGGTCGAACAATATCTCGACTTCGCCCGCGAACTCGGCGACCATTTCGCGGTCATGGATCGCGGCGCCATCGTCTATTCGTGCAACCGCGACAACCTCGATGAAGCGGCGCTGAAGCGGGCCATGGCTATCTGAGCAATGTCTATTTAAGCGATAGCTATTTGAGCCGCGATGTGATGAACCGGGTAACCACGGCGGGCGCTCCACTCCGCAATAAGGAAATCTTTGCCGCCAATCGCGCGGTTGGACGCATCGCGCTTACGGTAGCCGCTGGCCCCGCCGGCACCCGGCGCGGGCGCATCCATGAAGCCGGATCGCTGCGAGCCCGTTTTCCCAACGGCAACGGTCAAACGCTCGACGCCGTCATTCTCAATATCGCCGGCGGCATGACCGGCGGCGACCGTTTCGACATCGACATCAAAGTCGAAGCCGGCGCGAGCCTTAACGTGACGACTGCCGCAGCGGAAAAAATCTACCGTTCGCTGGGACCCGATACCGAGATTGCGGTGAAGCTTGAGGCCGGTCCGGGCGGCAGACTCGCCTGGCTGCCGCAGGAAACCATTTTGTTCGATCGCGCGCGCTTGCGCCGCAGGATCGACGTCGACCTCGCGCCGGACGCAAACCTGCTGCTTGCCGAAGCCAGTGTCTTTGGCCGCTCCGCAATGGGCGAGGCGGTGACCTCGGGGTGTTTTCTCGATCGCTGGCGCGTGCGCATCGGCGGGGCGCTGGCTTTTGCCGAATCGGTCCGGCTAGATGGCGGCATCGCGCAAGCTTTGCAGGAACGGGCCATCGCCGCCGGCGGTGTGGCAGTGGCAAGCGTGCTTAAAATTCCCGGTCATGAGGCCGATGTCGAGGCGATCCGGGCCATGCAGCCGGATTTTGACGGGGAAGCCGGCGCGTCAGCCTGGAACGGATTGACGCTCGTTCGCTGCGTCGCCGCCGACGGCGCGGCTTTGCGTCACGATCTGATGATGGTGCTGACCGAGCTTGGCGGCATGCCGCTGCCGCGGTTGTGGCTGAACTGATACAGGCAGGGCTGGGCACATGCATCTGACACCGCGTGAGAAAGACAAGCTTCTGATCGCCATGGCAGCGGCCGTGGCGCAGCGCCGCCTGACGCGCGGCGTTAAGCTCAACCATCCCGAGGCCATCGCGCTCATTTCCGATTTTATTTTGGAAGGTGCCCGCGACGGACGCACCGTTGCCGAACTGATGGAAAATGGCGCCCACGTGCTGACGCGCGCGCAAGTGATGGATGGCATCGCCGAGATGATCCCCGAGATCCAGGTGGAAGCGACGTTCCCGGACGGAACCAAGCTGGTTACGGTTCATGAGCCGATCCGATAGTTTCCGTTAGAGGGCCGCGCAGATGATCCCCGGCGAACTCTTTATCAAGGACGGCGAGATCGAGCTCAACAAGGGCCGCCGCAGCGTTACGCTTGCGGTTTCCAATACTGGCGATCGGCCGATCCAGGTCGGATCGCACTATCATTTTTTTGAAACCAATCCGGCGCTGAAATTCGATCGCAAGAAAGCGCGCGGCATGCGGCTCGACATTGCGGCAGGCACCGCGGTGCGCTTCGAGCCCGGTCAGACGCGCGACGTCACACTGGTCGCGGTGGCCGGCAAACGCACTATTTACGGCTTTCGCAAAGACATCATGGGAAAACTCTAAGGCTCCGTCATGCCGGCTAAAATCAGGCGCAGCGTGTACGCCGACATGTTCGGCCCGACGACCGGAGATCGCGTGCGACTCGCCGACACCGATCTCATCATCGAGGTCGAGAAGGATTTTACCGTCTACGGCGAGGAGGTGAAATTCGGCGGCGGCAAGGTCATTCGCGACGGCATGGGCCAATCGCAAATCACCAATCGGTCAGGCGCCGTCGATACCGTCATCACCAACGCGCTCATCCTCGACCACTGGGGCATCGTGAAGGCCGATGTCGGCATCAAGGACGGCAAGATTTTTGCCATCGGCAAAGCCGGCAATCCCGACATTCAGCCCGGCGTCACCATCATCGTTGGCCCCGGTACCGAAGTGATCGCCGGCGAGGGAAAAATCCTGACCGCCGGCGGCTTCGACACCCACATCCACTTCATTTGCCCGCAGCAGGTCGACGACGCTCTGATGTCGGGCGTTACCTCGATGCTCGGCGGCGGCACTGGGCCAGCCCACGGCACGTTCGCCACCACCTGCACTCCCGGCCCGTTCCATATCGGGCGGATGATTCAGGCCGCGGACGACTTTCCGGTCAATCTCGGTTTTGCCGGCAAGGGTAATGCGTCGCGGCCTGCGGCTTTGGAGGAGATGATCAAGGCCGGCGCTTGCGCGTTAAAGCTCCACGAGGACTGGGGCACGACGCCCGCGGCGATCGATTGCTGTTTGTCTGTCGCCGACGACTACGACATCCAGGTGATGATCCACACCGACACGCTCAACGAATCCGGCTTCGTCGAGGATACGATCAAGGCATTCAAGGGCCGCACCATCCACGCCTTTCACACCGAAGGCGCCGGCGGCGGGCATGCGCCCGACATCATCAAGGTGGCGGGACTGCCTAACGTGCTGCCATCCTCGACTAATCCGACACGGCCTTACACCAAGAACACCATCGACGAGCATCTCGACATGCTGATGGTGTGCCATCATCTCGATCCGTCGATCGCCGAGGATCTCGCCTTTGCCGAAAGCCGCATCCGCAAGGAGACGATCGCCGCGGAGGACATTTTGCACGACCTCGGCGCGCTTTCGATGATGTCGTCGGACAGCCAGGCCATGGGCCGGCTCGGCGAAGTCATCATCCGCACCTGGCAGACCGCGGACAAAATGAAAAAACAGCGCGGGCGCCTGAAACAGGAGAAGGGCGACAACGATAACGCCCGAGCAAAACGCTATATCGCCAAATACACCATCAATCCGGCCATCGCCCACGGTGTGTCAAAGCTGATCGGCTCGGTGGAGAAGGGCAAGCTTGCCGACCTCGTGCTGTGGGCGCCGGCCTTCTTCGGCGTAAAACCCGACTGCATCATCAAGGGCGGCTCGATCGTCGCCGCGCCGATGGGCGATCCCAATGCCTCGATCCCGACGCCACAGCCGGTGCATTACCGGCCGATGTTCGGTGCTTTCGGCCGCGCCCGCACAGCGTCGTCCTTCGTGTTCACTTCCAAGGCCGCTGTGCAAGCCGGCCTTGGCAAAAAGCTCGGTATCCAAAAGCAACTGATCGCGGTGGCGAATACGCGCGGCAAGATTTCCAAGAAAAGCATGATCCACAACGATGCCACGCCGCTGATCGAGGTCGATCCGGAGACGTACGAGGTGCGCGCCGACGGCGAACTGCTCACCTGTGCGCCGGCCGAAGTCCTGCCGATGGCGCAACGCTATTTTCTGTTCTGAGGCGAAAGGCAAGTCCGGGTATGCGCGCCATTGCAACCAAGGCGGCGACGACCTGGTCGGGCGAGGCGGCCGATCGTGTGGTGCTTGATTACGACGACCGTCATCGCCGGCGCGTCGCCATGACCGGCAAGAACGGCACGGCCTTTCTGCTCGATCTGCCGGCGGCGGAAGGCTTGCGCGGTGGCGATGCGCTGGTCCTGGAAGACGGCCGGCTGGTCGAGGTCATCGCCGCGCCGGAGCCGTTGCTGGAAATCCGTTGCACCGATGCGAAACATCTCGTCCGCGTCGCCTGGCATTTCGGCAACAGGCACGTGCCGGCGCAATTGTTGAGCAATGGGCTTCGCATCCGGCGCGATCACGTCCTTGCCGAACTCGCCGCTCAGCTTGGCGCCGCTGTCGCCGAGCTCGAGGCGCCGTTCGATCCGGAAGCCGGCGCTTATGCCGCGGCGGCCAATCATCACCATCACCGCGGCGGTCACATCATGGCCGGTGAGAAGCGCATGTTGCGCGCCGATGCCGCCCGCTTTGCGGCGACCAACGCCGAGCTATTATCGCACGACGCGCTGTACCGCCTGATGACCTGGCTGTCGCCGGCCTATCCGGTCGGCGCTTTCGCTTATTCGAGCGGCATCGAGTGGGCGGTCGAGGCAGGCGATATCGCCGATGCCGCAACATTGCACCGCTGGCTCGAGGCCATGCTGTCAGCCGGCAGCGGTATGAGCGACGGCATTTTCTTCGCCCAGACCCATCGCGCCGTGAGCAATGGCGACGATGGCGGCTTTGTCGAGGTCGCCGAACTCGCGGCAGCCTTCGTCGCCACGCGCGAACGTCATCTTGAAACCACGACGCTCGGCCGTACTTTTCTCGAAGTGACGCGCGCGGCCTGGCCTTGTCCCGCATTCGACAAGATGCAACGGCTCTGGTCCGGCCCGGTCGCTTACCCGGTCGCGGTCGCCGTCGCCTGTTCCGGACACGGCATCCCGCCGGCTGCGGCACTGCACGCCTTTCTGATTGCGGTGACGTCGAGCTGGATATCCGCGGGCGTGCGGCTGATCCCGCTTGGACATACTGAGAGCCAGCGCCTGATGAGGGCGCTGGAGCCGGCAGTCGCGGCGACGGCGCAGCGCGCGCTCGCAGCCTCGCTCGACGATATCGGCAGCGCAACCTTTCGCGCCGACCTCGCCAGCGCTAAACATGAAGCGCAATATACCCGCCTGTTCCGGAGCTGACGTGAGGATCGTCTGATGCAAAGTCCCAATGGTCCCTTGCGCGTCGGTATCGGCGGCCCGGTCGGCTCCGGCAAGACGGCGTTGATGGATGCACTGTGTAAATCGATGCGCGGCGCCTACGACATCGCCGCCATCACCAATGACATCTACACCAAATGGGACGCCGAATTTTTGGTGCGGGCGGGCTCGCTCGAAGCCGATCGTATCGTCGGCGTGGAAACCGGAGGCTGCCCGCATACCGCGATCCGCGAGGATGCGTCGATGAACCTCGCCGCGGTCGCCGACATGCGGGCAAAATTTCCAAAGCTCGATTTGGTGCTGATCGAGTCCGGCGGCGACAATCTCGCCGCGACGTTTTCGCCGGAACTGGCAGATTTGACGATCTATGTGATCGACGTAGCGGCGGGAGACAAAATACCGTCCAAGGGCGGACCGGGCATCACCCGCTCGGACCTCCTGGTGATCAACAAGATCGATCTCGCGCCCTATGTCGGCGCATCGCTGACGAAAATGGAGACCGACGCGAAGCGGATGCGCGGCGCGCGGCCGTTTGTCATGACCAACCTTCGCCAAGGCGACGGCCTGCCAGTGATCGTTCGTTTCATTGAAACGACGGGCGGCCTCGCGACGCGATAATTCCGCACCTCCGTCACGCCGCAGTCTTATTGACCCTGGTCATGGCGCACAACGAGAGTTGCCGCGAGAGGTTGGCAGGACTAAGCTACTTATTAGTTCTGTTGTCGCGGACCGGGGGTACGAATATGTTGCGTTTAGCAAGCCTTTTCCTTTCGTTTTTCGTAATTGTGGCGAACGCGTCGGCACAGACGCAAGTTCCTCCCGACAGCCGCCTCAAATCGATCACCGACCAGAAAACCATACGCATCGCCTACCGCACCGACGCCACGCCGTTCGCCTTCGCCAACGACAAAAACGAAGCGGTCGGTTTTTCGGTTGATCTGTGCCAGATGGTCACGAAATCAATCGCCCAACAGTTTGGTCTGCAGGATCTCGCCATCCAGTGGGTTCCGGTGACCGTGCAGACGCGTTTCTCCGCGGTCTCCGGCGGCCAGGCAGATCTCGAATGCGGCTCCAGCACGATCACGCTTGGACGCATGAAGGACGTCGACTTCTCCAATATCATTTTTGTCGAATCGACCGGCGTCGTCGTAACGCGCGCGGCAAATTTCCATTCGCTTGCCGACATGGCGGGAAAGAAAATCGCGGCCATTTCCGGCACCACCAACGAGCGCGCCGTGAAGGACCAGAGCCTTGCGCACAGCCTGAACATAACCACGGTGTCGGTGAAGGACCGCGACGAGGGAGTTGCGGATCTGGAGGCCGGAAAAGTCGACGGCTATGCCAGTGACAAGCTGCTCTTGGTCGGCAACCATATGAAAAACGCCGATGCCTATATGATGCTGCCGGACGACCTATCGATCGAGTCCTATGGCATCACGTTACCGCGCGGCGATTGGGCGCTCCGCCTCGCCGTCAATACCGGGTTGGCGCAGATTTACCGGAGCGGCGCCATTGTCAGCGTCTATCAGAAGTGGTTCGGCCAGCTTGGGCTTGATCCCGGCGTTCTGGCGAAAGCCGCCTATGCGTTGGGTGGGCTGCCGCAATAGCTTGGGCCGGCACGCATCGGCTCTCGGCGCGTCGTCGCCACCGCCAGGCTCAATGACGTCGACCCGCGAGCGTGGTGCGCCGATATGCTCACCGACTTGCTGGATCATCCGCTCACCGCGCACGAGCTACTGAGCGGGAACTGGCACACTCAGAGCGTCGCGATCAAGCTGCCCAAGATGATCTCGGCTTCGTGCAGTTGTTCACTGTCGAGCTTGCTTTTGGGCAAATGAGAGGGGTGGTCGCTTGTGACCACCCCTCTCACCTCACACTTCACTTTCTGGTTGACCGTTTAGAAGGGACGCCTCAAGCACGAAGGTCGCCGGCGTGTCAGGCGCGATTACCCAAGGCCAGCTGGAAAGAGCGATCACGTTTGTGTTACCGGAAAAAATACGTCGCGAGATCTTTGATCGGCGGCTCCCACGCAACATCGACCCGCCCCGGGCCCTGGTTTTGGATTATCAAAGGTCTTCGAAGGTTAAGCTTGCCGACCTTCTTGGGCTTGCCCGGCTTGATAAGTCCTTTCCAAATCTTGCGATCGACCAGAGTTTCAATTTCGTTTTTTGTTTTGTCTAGGGCGCGTACTCATAAACCCGGTTCAGTAAGCGCGGCTCGCTGGATGTCCGCTTCGCTCCGATAGCGACCGAAATGGTGCACGGCAGCGAAATGACGCGATGCGCCAATATGCGACAAGAAAAGTACCTAACGACGCAAACGGGCCGGTGATCCATTGATTTTTTGGACACCTCGGTTCGGAATAACGCGATGATTCGGGGCGGAGTTGGAACAATGCAGGAAATCAACATAGACGAACTACACGAAAGTCATCTTGCTCCTCGACATGCACGCGATGTCTGCGATCAAATAGCCTTTCTTCAGAGTGTCATGCAGGCTGTGGTCGATGATGAGCGCATCTCCCCAGATATTCGTGACAAGATCACAGTAATTAAGATGATGGCTAAAGGTACTGCGAGCAAGGCTGGATTTACTGCGAAGCTTACAAGGCAGCTTCTGACGACTACTGGTGGTGAAGATGATTGGCCCACCGTGATCGATGTACGGAATACGATTTTGCAATTGACCTCTTTGATCGAACGTCTCTTGGGCGAAAATAATCGACTGCAAATGTCACTCGATGACGACCTTTGGCCTATTCAAGGCGATGTGAAGAAGATTGACTACATGTTGATTAACCTTGCGGTGAATGCTCGGGACGCCATGCCCTCCGGCGGCACGCTTTGCGTTCGAGCATGCAATGTCACGAAGGCTCAATGCAAAGTAGAGTCAAAGAGCGCGGACGTTGCCGCGGACTACGTGCTTGTTGAGGTGGCTGATGAGGGGGTTGGGATACCGAAGGAAATTGCGGGTCGGCTGTTCGAGCCATTCGCTACTTCAAAAGGCTTTGGTTGCGGGTTTGGTTTGGCGGAGGCGCGTCACATTGTTAGGAGCCTCAATGGTCACATCATTTGTCAATCGGAAGCGGGCCGTGGAGCGACATTCAAGATATTTCTGCCTCGGCATTCATATGTGACGACGGCTAATACCGCGCCATTGGAGTAATATGCGATGAGAGAACAATTGATTTACCGACGGCTTCGAAGCAATCGCGATGCTATTGCGTGCTGATAGTTGCCTGCAGAGGACAGCGGAGCAAGAAGTGTCCACACGCACTCCTTGCAGATAACCCGGCACTCCCGTGAATTCTCGGCGCCGTGCTTTGCTAGTTTTCAGCTTCTTCTTCCTTTCGGCCAATTCCTTATGCCAACAGACGAGAACTTTCTCGTTCGTAATGGCTTTAAGAACGTCGGCGTATCGCGACGCGCTATGACAAGCTCGCACCAAACTACCTCGCATTCATCCAGCTCGCGTCAATCGGCCTGTGACTGCGCGTTAATGATTCCACGCCCTAACATTTTAGACACCTCATTATTACATTAGCTGCGCGGAACACTTTGATGGACGCGCCGTCGCACGAAGACGGTCGGCGCGACTGGGGCCTTGATTGCACCCAGCTACGGCCACCGAGTTGACGCAATTTAATTTGCGCCCGCGACAAGGCAAAAGGCTGAAAGAAGGACACTAATTTACATTATCGCATTCGAGCCCGGCGCCGTGGCAAGAGCCATGTCGTCAGCGCAAAACCGGCAAGAAGATTGGTCGGTTAGCCCCGACGACGGCAAGATCTGCTCATGTCGGCGCTACGTCGAAAAAGAACGCTAATTTATTCGGCGTCGACAAGCTCGATGCATAAACTCAATAGGAGGAAAACAGACCGAAAAAGACGCTAATTTATTTGGCATCGAAATAATTCAAACACAAACTTATCAAACAAACTTAATAGGAACGAATAATGTCAAGCTTATCGAACTTTACCAAAAATCGCGGCTCTTCTTCGTCGGCGCAGCCGTCATGCTTGCACGAGCTGATCTCGGAGTTGAAGAGAAAGCGCAAGGACCTTCGCGACGCTCTCGACGAGGAGGTTCATCCGCGCGGAGTAATCGAAAAGATGTACCGGAGAGACCTGGAATATCTTATGTCGGAGATAGGACGCGTACGCCGCGCCAAGACGGCCATCGAGAACACGGAGTACCGTGAGGCTTTGCTGGTAGTGCTAAATCGACTCATGCCAGATTCCGACCACAGCTATGGTGACGTCTACGACGCTGCGCAAGATCTCGCCTTACGCTGGTTCACCGACCGAGCAGCGCAAAAAGAAGTGGCGGCCCTGCTCGAGAAATTCGGGCTCGATCAATCCGCCATCGAAGGTGAGATCGTGCGATCGTCGCTAGACACGATCGTTAAGCTGGATGGCCTTCTGTCGTCACTTGAGGAACGGCGCATCAAGATTCTACGTGCGCTCGCCGAATACCGCAGTGACTTGCGTCCATGCCCGGCCGCAAGCAGCAATACCAGCAGCAGTCGTGATGGCGGCGGGCGCAAGGTTAAGGAATAGGCCGCCAGGCATGGCGACCGAACGGCAGATTGCCGCGAACCGACGCAACGCCCGCAACAGCACCGGTCCTCGCTCCCGGGCCGGCAAGGCGCGCACGCGGCGCAATGCCCAGACGCATGGCCTAACCGCGCGTCTGATCTCAAACAGTGAACGCGAGGCCAGAATCGAGACGCTGGCCCGTGACATCGTCGGAGACGCTACGGACTTTAGCATCCTTGCCGCTGCTCGTGCAGCGGCGCAGGCGAACTGCGATCTTGCGCGAATTAGACAGGTCAAAGCCGAATTGATCGCACTCGTCCTTTCGGAAACGACGGGAACAGGCGATCCGTCGATGGCTCGGACGGTGCAGCAAGCACTGCGCCGGCTTGTCGCCATCGATCGCTACGAGCGCAGTGTCATTGCTCGTCGCCAGCGCGCAATCCAGGCATTGCTCGAGGAGCGCCGTCGGGCAGCGTCTCCGACAAGATAGGACTGAGATTGGGCAGCATGTTGCCGCCCAATTTTTTTTACAAAACGAACCCAATTTTATTCAGTCAGATCAATACAATGAGGCGAGAAGGTAGGGTCGGCGCCGCTATTGAAGTCTACGCCGGCGAATCTCCTCGATGACGATGCTGTTGTCACGGTCGCCGTCGCCGTGGCGCAGGCAGGCTTCGAGAATCTCAGCGTGAATCGAAAGGAGCGGCAGCTCCTGCCCGACCTTGCGCGCCTGGTCGAGCATAAGATGCGCATCCTTGAGCGTCTGGCGCACGCGGCCTTCCGGGGCGAAATCGCCGCTGATCATTTTCGGTCCCTTGGTGTCCATGACCTGCGAAGCGGCCGCCGATGCGCGCGCGACTTTCAGAAACGCCGCCGGGTCGAGGCCGAGACGGCCGGCAAAAACCAGCCCCTCCGCAACCGCCAGCCGGTTGAGCACCAGGATGAGATTGATCGCGAGTTTGGCCCGGCCGCCGTCGCCGACCTTGCCGATATGGAAGCTTTTCGGAAACAGCGCATCGAGCACCGGCGCGGCATCGGCCGCGATCTTGCCGTCGCCGCCGATCAGGCCGACGCCGTCGCCTTGACGGACCTGCTCGCTGGTTCCCGACACCGGCACCTCGAGAAAGCGCAACCGGCCCGCTACCCGCTCGCCGAGCACGGCGATGCGGTCCGGATCGCAAGTCGAAGTGCAGATCACGATCTTGCCTGCTGCGGCTGGAGCGAGCGCGCGCTCCACCACCTCCTCGACCTGATCGGTATTGAACACGGCGACCACGATCGGATCGCAATCGCGGGCGATGCCGGCAAGCGTCCCGGCGCGGGCGCCGGACTGCGTCAGCCGTTCGGTCTTCGCCGCGTCCACGTCGAAGCCGGTGACCGCGAATCCGGCAGCAAGCAGGCGGCGCACATAGACCTCGCCCATCAGGCCGAGGCCGATGACGCCGACAGGATTGGCGCCGGCCATTGCCGCTAGTCCAGCAACGCGATGTTGAAATCGCGCGCCACGGTATCGAGAACTCTCGCGCAATGGTTTGGGAATCGGCACGCCGTGGGCGCGGCGGTCCAGAAGCTTGGCGTGGCTCTGCTCGCCGGGCAGCCAGATGCGTTCGACGCCCGGGAGCCGCTGCGAATTGCGGATATCGCGGATCAGGCCGTCGACGGTGCGCTTGAACGCGGCCGGCGGCATGAAAGCCTCGATAGCGATGGCGGCGATGGCCTGGCCGGTATTGGTCGGCTTGCCCGGTTCCTTGACGAAATCGATGACTTCGCGCCCGATCGCAGCGCGATTGAGCGCGCCGGCGAGGAGACCGATGATCAGGCTTAAGCCCGCGCCCTTGTATTCGCCGATCGGCAGAAGATGGCCCTCGTCGGCACGCTTCGGGTCGGTCAGTGGTTTGCCTTGCCGATCGATCATCCAGCCGACCGGCATCTCCTCGCCGCGCTGCGCCTTGAGCCGCACCTTGCCGAAGGCGGCGACCGTCGGCGACATGTCGAGAACAATCGGCGGCTCCTCCAGCGCCGGAACAGCGATCGCCATCGGATTGGTGCCGAGAAGCTGCTCGCTGCCGCCCCACGGCGGCAGATGGTTGCTGCTGCCCACGGCGAAATAGAGTCCGATCATGTCGTGATGCAGCGGCATGGTCACGTAAAGCGCCGCCGGCCCGGCGTGATTGCTCATGCGCGCGCCGACCCAGCCGATCCCGGTGGTTTTGGCTTTTTCGATCGCGACCTCGGCGGCGCGGCGTATCACCAGATGGCCCATGCCGTTGTCGCCGTCGATCAAAGCCGCCGATGGCCGGTCGTTGATCACGCGGATATTGGGCTTGGCATTGACGCCACCGGCGCGAATGCGGCGCACATAAAGCGGCAGACGGATCACGCCATGAGTGTCGCTGCCGCGCAAATCCGCCTCGACCATCAGGCCGGCGAGCCTTTCCGCATCCGTTTCCGGCAATCCGGCGGCGACAAAGGCGCGGGCGATGAAGGCTGCAAGCTTCGCGGCGGGAACGCGGGTGGTCCCGGTGTTTTCTGGAGGCATACTGGTCACATTCCTGATTGGGGCACGAGGACCGGCTTAACACGCCACCGGATCATAAAATCAAATGAGCATGTAAGCGAAGGTTTTGGAAGATTAGCTGCTATGAGCACAATGACCACGGAAAAAATCGAGACGCTGGACGCCTGTTTCGGCACCTATCCGCATACGCAACCACTGAAAAGGGGCGACATCAAATCCGACCGTGTGGCTCTGCGCCTCACCGAGGTCGAGCCGATCAATAAGGCGTTCCTGCTGATGGTGCGCCAGGCGAAGTTCGACGTCAGCGAAATGGCGATCGCCACCTATCTGCAGGCCAAGGCCTACGACAAGCCATTCGTCCTGATCCCCACGACCATGATGGGCCGGTTTCAGCACGGCACCATGCTGTACAATTCCGAGCGCGGCACGGTGACACCGGAAAGCTTGTCCGGCAAACGCGTCGGGGTACGGGCCTTCTCGCAGACCACCGGCGTATGGTTGCGCGGTATTCTCTGGAAGGATTACGGGCTCGATCTTTCCAGGGTGAAATGGGTCACGTTAGAGGACGCACACATTTCCGAATATCGCGATCCGCCGGGAGTCGAACGCGCTGCGGCAGGCAAGGACATGCTGAAGATGCTGGAGGACGGCGAGCTCGACGCCGCGATCTTCGGCAGCAACCTGCCGAAGAACCCGAAGTTCAAAAGCGTCATTGCCGATCCAGAAGCGGCGGCCAAGGAGTGGTACAAGAAGTACGGCGTCGTGCCGGTCAACCACATGGTCGTGGTCAAGGCGAGTCTCGCCAAGTCCGATCCGGGCGCGGTGCGCGAAATCTTCCGCATGCTCGCCGCCAGCAAGAAAGCCGCCGGCCTGCCAAAACCCGGCGCTCTCGATACCATTCCGTTCGGCTTTGCCGCGGTCAAACCGGCGCTCGATCTCATTTCCAGCTATGCACTGGAAATGAAGATCATTCCGCGGCGTTATTCGGTCGAGGAATTGTTCGACGACACCACGCGGGCGCTCTAGGGGGCGCCAGTGCGAATGCTGCTGCGGCCACTTGTTGGCGTCCTCGGAAGACTATAAAACTACCCGTGGTCGGCGATTTTGAACCCAATTATCGCAGGGTTTTGCGGGCAATGCAGCTCGCTATTGGCCTGAAGGGGCGAACAGTAATTGTTGCCGCCGCCGTTGTGGCGATCGCGGCACTCTTTGGATTTTCGGCACCGGCCGGCGCGCAAAGCGCCGCAGCGAGCGCGCCCGCCGTTCCGGCAAACACGTCGACGAAGGTCGCCCTCATCATCGGCAATGGCGCTTACCTCGACGGTCCGGCGCTTCCCAACCCGCCACATGATGCCACCGACATTGCCGCCGCATTCGGGCGGCTCAGTTTCTCCGTGCGCCTCCTGACCGATGCGACTTACAACGACATGAAAGCGGCACTCCAGCAATTCAGTAGCCAAGCGCAGGGTTCCGAGATGGCGGTTGTCTATTTTGCCGGCCACGGCATCGAACTCGGCGGTGAGAATTGGCTCATTCCGGTCGATGCCAAACTCGATACCGATCAGAGCGTCGAGGCAGGAGCGATAACGCTGAATGCGATTATGCAGGCCGTCTCTGGCGCCTCGAAGCTCGGACTGGTTATCCTTGACGCCTGCCGAAACAATCCATTTCTGATTAAGATAACGCAGCCAACTGCGGATAATTCCATCAACGCGCCCGGCACCGGAGGTGCATCGACGACGGCAACGACAGTCGCGACACGCTCGGTGGGCAAGGGTTTGAGCGCACCAGTGGAGCCAACTAACAACGTGCTCGTGGCCTATGCGGCAAAGGACGGCACCACCGCCGCCGACGGCAATGGGCGAAACAGTCCGTTCACGGCGGCGTTGCTAAAATATCTGGAAACGCCGGGGCTCGAGATCAACTTTCTGTTCCGCGACGTGCGTGACGACGTGATTGCCTCGACCGGCAGCGCACAGCAGCCCTTCACCTACGGCTCGCTGTCCAAGGAAGCGATTTATCTGAAACCGGTTCTGTCGCCCACTCCGCCGGCGCCGAAGCGTATTGAAGCCGAGACCGGCCATCCGGCGACGGTCGTGCCGAAGGGAAGCGGCAAGTGCTTCACCTTCCAGGGACGGCAATTCTGCGAGTGAGCGGCGGCCCGCTCGCCCCGGCTACTTCGATACCGTAAAGGTGAATTCGGCCGTGTTCGGACGGCCATCGGTATCCAACAGATTGACGCGTAGCGTGTGGGTGCCGGGCGGCACTTCGGCATCGGTCACGTCGATGCCGGTCGCGGAGATGTAGGGTTTGAGCCGTTGCGTCAAATCGACGGCAGGTACTTTCAGATAGGTCAAAACCACCGAATCGACGTTGATCTGGGCGCCACCGTGGCCTTCGAATTTCAATTTCAGTTCGAGCGGCGACGTCACGGTGCCCGCGATCGGCGGCGGCGAGACGATCACCACCGACGGCCCGCGCGTGATGCCACGCTCTTGGCCGACGACGGGAGCCGACGGCAAGGCGGCTTCGGCCTTGGTGATGAGCTGCAGGGCAAAGCCCGGGCCGGCGAGCGTTACGGCACCCAATGCCGCGAACGCCCCAATCAATCGGCACGCAATCGTTTGCCAGCGCATGCCATAAAATAGAATCCCGGCGCGGCGAGCGCAATGTCGCATCCCCCCAAGGGGCGCCGGCTATTCGCCGGCAAACACGTTGCCGTCGCGTACCGAACAGCTCGCGGCCCCGGGCGTGACCGATACGATCTCCAGCGGCCTGTTTGTGATGGGGCTGATGCTGTTGAAGCTGGCGCGGCCTACTTCTTTTGCAAAACCTACGTCAGCGGTGCAGCTGCCAAATCCTGCGTCGAAAGTGACCGAGACACGCCTCACCCCGCCCTGCACCGGGCCAAACATTGTCATCGCTTGTCCGCTAAAGGCCGGTACACGTGACTGGCGTCCGCCGTTGCCGCCGAGCCCCGCAACTTGCTCGGTCGAACCGGAGCCGGTGCGGGTGGCGTTGGTTTGTCGGCTGAAGACCCGTCCGATGCTGCTGATATAAATGCTCGTCGATACGCTTCGTAAGACGGAACGAAAATTGGCCTCGCCCACGTAGCGTTGCTGCGAGGTCTCGCTCCAGCTTACGACGACGGATTTGCCGTACAGCGCCGCGGGCGCGGCCACGGCGCCGGACGATGCTGCAACGGCAAAAAAGAGCAGCATCGGTCCGGTGGCGATCCGTCCGGTTTGTCTTGCGGTGTGCACGCTAAAAAGCCCCCGTAACCGCGTGGATCAAGGATGATATTCGGTCCCGAAATCCTTTGTCGAGCGCCCGGCATAGCGGAATTCCACTCGCCCCCGGCGCGAATTCGGCCTAAGCTCATCGTGCGATTGACTTGCGGCCGGTGCAGCGGAGTAACGCGATACCGGGTGGTGAGGCGAGGGCGCGCTGGGTGTAATGCGCGTTAAACCGGGAGGGCGAGATGATGAGGCAAAGATCTTTTGTCTTTGCACTGTTCTTTCTAATCGGTACGATCGGTAGCGCGGCGGCGCAGACCATAAGCTACGCCGACGCGATCGATCAGCTTGCCAGCGCCTGTGGCGCCGACCTGCAGAAATACTGCAGGGGCGTCGAGCTCGGCCGCGGACAGCTCAAGGGCTGCCTCGACGGGCACCAGAACGTGCTGTCGCCGCGCTGCCAGCAAGCCCGCGCCTATGTCTACTCGTCCATTTCCCGGCGCATCGCCGCCCAGCGCGATATCGGGGATATCTGCGATGCGGATATCGCAAGATTATGCGGTACCTCGCACGCCGATGCCCACCTTGTGGAATGCCTGCTGAGCGTCTCGCCTGCTGCGATCAGCCCAGCCTGCAACCAGGCCTTCACCGACACCGGCTGGCGTACCGAGAGGGCGCAGCAATGAAACCCCATCACATCTATTTCGGGCTGGCTTTCGCTCTGTCGCTGGCGCTCACGGCCGCCGTAGCGGACACGCGATTGAACTCGACTCAGATCGAGAGCGGCCTGCAGGTCGTCAGCGGCTCCCAATTATCGCTGACGGCGGATCAGATGCGTCAGGGCGCGCTAGACAATATCCGCAATTATCCGGGCCCGGTCCCGCCGCCCGGCCATCTGCTGGTTTATCCGCAGCTCGATAAGCTCGCGCAGTTCACCGTGGAGATTAACTTCGCTTTCAACTCGTCGGCCATCCTGCCGCAGTCGTACCGCAATGTCGGCGCTGTTGCCGACGCCCTGCATAATCCGATCCTGCTCGGTTATGGCATCCTGGTGATCGGCCATACCGACACGGTCGGTACTCGCCAGTACAATCTGGGTCTCAGTCAGAGGCGTGCGGACGCCATTCGCGACGCCTTGATCGATCCGTTCGGGGTCAACCCAGCCGTCCTTCTGGCGGTCGGCCTCGGCGAGGAGGCGTTGCAGGATCCGGCGCACGGGACAGCGGCGATCAACCGGCGCGTTCAGCTCGTCAATGTCGGCAAGCGTTTCTGCTTTGGCCGCACGGGCGAGCAATTTCAGTGTCCGTGACCGGCGTGCTTGCGCCGCCGCCTGACGGATTGCTCCGCGCCTGAACGCTGACAACGAAAAGCGCCGCAAAAGGCGCTTTTGCGGAACGTTGCGCCAGCAGGCAAACCAGGTCGGTTGAGCGCTGGCGCGTAAACCATTGTGGCAAGCGCCCCAACAAAACCTCACATTTCGACACAATCGGTCATGCTGCCGCCCCGGCGATAGGTTTTATCGAGGGAAGGTCGGGGAGTGCAGCAATCCATGGGCTGGCGCGGGACATTGGTTCTCGCCGTAGTGCTTGCGGTCGCCGCGTGCGGCGGCGCCGCGGCCGACCCGGCCGATTCCGCGATCACGGTTAACGGCAACCGGCACGTCGGCGCCGACGTCATCCGCGCCTGTTTTCATGCCGGGGCCGACGGCCATTACGACGCCGCGGCGCTTGATGCGGCGCTCAAGGCCCTCTACGCCACCGGCCAGTTCAAGGACGTCAAAATCGCTCACGAGGGCGACCGCATCCTCGTCCGGGTCGTGGAAAATCCGACCATCGGCGTGCTTGCCTTCGAAAGCAATCGCAAGCTCAAGGACGAGGATCTCAAGAAAGCGGTGCAGTCGAAAGCGAACGGCCCGCTGTCGCGCGAATTGGTCCAAGGCGACGTCGTGCGGATGATCGATCTCTACCGCCAGCGCGGCTATTACGGCGTCAAGATCGTGCCGAAAACGGTCACCGCTAAAAATGCCTCCGCCGACGATCGCGTCAATCTCGTCTTCGAAATCAAGGAAGGCGACAAGCTCGCGGTTCGCCAGATCCTGTTCGCCGGCAATACCGCCTTTTCCGCGACCAAGCTCAAGGCCGTGGTCAAGACCGGCACGTCCAATCTGTTGAGCTTTGCTCTCGACAACGACACCTATGACGCCGACCGCATCGACGACGATCGCGATCTCGTTCGCCGTTTCTACAGGGACCACGGCTACGCCGATGTGCGGGTGTCGACCTCGTCGGATTATGACGAAGCGCAGAAAGGCGTCGTGGTCACGTTCAAAGTCGACGAAGGCCCGCAATATCGCTTCGGCAAGGTCACGATCGATACCAGCCTGAACCGCGTCGACACCGGCGCGCTCGGGCCGGCGCTGCACACTCAAGCTGGTGACATTTATGACGCCGATGCCGTCGACAAGACAGTAGAGGATATCGCGATCGCGCTCGACAAAACCGGCGAGCCGTTCGCCGCTGTGGCGCCGCGCAGTTCTCGCGACCCGGCGCGCCATATCATCGACGTGGCTTACACCATCGGGCAGGGCAAGCGCCTCTATGTCGAGAGCATCGACATTCACGGCAATACCAGGACCAACGATGAGGTGATCCGCCGCGAATTCGATTTCGGCGAGGGCGACGCCTATAACCGCGCACTGGTCGACCGCGCCGAACGCCACCTCAAGGCGCTCGGCTATTTCAAGTCGGTCAAGATCACGGCCGGACCGGGTTCGGCGCCGGATCGCGTCGTGCTCGACGTCGCGCTCGAGGAACAAAAGACCGGAAACTTTTTCATCTCCGGGGGCTATTCGACGTCCGATGGCATGCTTGCCCAGGTGTCGATCAGCGACACAAATTTCCTCGGCACCGGCGACACCGCGAAAGCGTCGGTGACCTATGGCCAATATGCCAGGGGCTTTGATGTTGGTTTTGCCGATCCGTGGTTTCTCGGCCAGCGGCTGGGCGTCGGCGTCAATGCGTTCGGCAATCAAACCTTCGCCAACAGCAACCAAAGCTTCAATACCAGCCTTTACGGGGCGAAATTCTCCGTCACCACGCCGCTCAATGAAAACCTCGGCATGAGCTGGAACTATTCGATCTACAATCAAGGCCTCTCGCTCGACCCGGCGCTGGGCACGGCGTCGCTGCCGATCCAGCAGGCGGCGCAGGCGGGCTCCTATTGGGTGTCGTCGATCGGCAATTCCGTCACCTATTCCACGCTCGACAATGCCAAGGAGCCGACCAGCGGCATTCGCGCGCAAACCACCAACGAATTCGCCGGGCTGGGCGGTGCCGCGCAATTCGCCAAGACCACGCAAGACGTCCGCTTGTATCAGCCGATCGCCGGCGACGTCGTCGGCATGGTGCACGCGCAGGGCGGGTATGTGACGCCGTGGGGCGGCCAGCAATTGCCGCTGCTCGACGGCTTCTTCGGCGGCCCGCAGCTGGTGCGCGGCTTCGCGCCCAACGGTTTTGGTCCGCGCGACATCACCCCCGGCACCACCATGGATAATCTCGGCGGTAACATCTATTGGACCACAACGGCCGAACTGCAGTCGCCGATGCCGTTCGTGAGCCCGGACGCGCAGCTCAAGGTGGCGCTGTTCTCCGACACCGGCAGCCTGTGGGCCACCAACGCATCGAGCGTTTCGAGCTTTGCCTCAACGCTGACGCCGGCGCAGCAGATCGCCAATTCGCGCGCCATCCGCTCCTCGCTCGGCGCCAGCCTGATCTGGGATTCGATGTTCGGGCCGATCCGGGTCGATTACGCCTATCCGATCGCCAAACAGCCTTATGATGTCACCCAGCGTTTCCAGTTCAACGCCGGCGGGTTTTGATTACGCCCGGTCGGCTACCTAGGCCCGCTGGCATCGCTCCCCGCAATCGATTAGCATTGTTTGCAGCCGACGCTTCCACACAGGTCGAGCGAGGGAGCACATCCATGAGCTACGACACCATCACCGTCACCCCCTCGACGCCGAATATCGGGGCCGAGATCGGCAACGTTGACCTGACCCGGCCGCTGAGCAATCGTCAGGTGCAAGAGGTGCACGACGCCATCATCGCGCATGGTGTCGTCTTCTTCCGCGACCAGAAGATCGATTTCGAATCGCATGATCGCTTTGTGCGCTATTTCGGCGAGCCCCACGTCCATGTCGGCGGCTACGGCGCCGCTTCCACCGCCGTCCCCGGCCATCCCGCGATCCGCAAGCAGTATTTCGACGCCAGTTCCAAGCGCATCTCAGGCGAAGGCTGGCATTCGGACCAGAGCTGCGCCGAGATCCCGCCGATGTACAGCGTGCTCTACCAGGAAATCATCCCGCCCGATGGCGGCGGCGATACGCTGTTCTGCTCGGCCTATAAGGCCTACGAAGAACTCAGCGATGGGATGAAGACCTATCTCGAGGGCAAGACCGCGACGCACGACGGCGCGCGCGTGTTTGAAAAGGGCAAGGACGTCTATCCGGTGGCGGTCCACCCGGTCGTCGTTTGCCATCCGGAAAGCGGCCGCAAGCTCCTATTCGTCAACCGCGAATTCACCAGCCACATTAATGATGTCTCGCCGGGCGAAAGCCGGGGCATATTGGAGTTTCTCTACGAGCACCTGGCGCGGCCGCATTGGAGCATGCGCTTCCGCTGGACCGATCATTCGATCGCATTCTGGGACAACCGCTGCACCCAGCATTACGCGATCTGGGATTATTGGCCGAACGTGCGCTCGGGCTACCGGATGTTCGTCAAAGGCACCGAGCGGCCGCTCGCCGCCTGACCGCTCACCCTTTCCACAGCGGCGCAAACTGCGTAGCGACGACATTCTCGTAGGCTATCTTTCCGTGCAGCAGCCTTTGGCCGCGCGCGAAGTCCGTCATGCCGGCGACGAATTCGCGCGACAGCGTCGCGTCGTAATAGGGCAGGTCGCGGCGAATAAGCTCGGCGATCAATATGGCCTCCGCAGGCGGAAACAATCTTTGTCCGACCTCTGCGGCGCGCGCCACGTTGGCCTTGAGCGCGGCTTGCGTTTTGACGATGGCGCGCACGGCGGCGGCGGCCTCGCCCGGCGCGCGCGCGATCAGGGCGTCGGTCGCGGCGATTGTTGCCGCGGTGTAGTTGAAGCATTTTTTCGGGCCGTCGCCGCGCCGCACGTCGAGCACGACACTGCCGACACCGCGGCGCACCGCGACCTCTGCGCCCATGCCGTTTGCCCAAAAGCCGTCGATCTTGCGCTCTTCGAGCGCCTTGGCCGCGGTGAGGCCGAAATTCACCACCGTTCCCGGGGTGGGCGCGGCGCCCGGCACCGGCGCGACGGTGACGCTGTCGCGCTTTTCGTCGATGCCGGCCTCGATAAGCAATTGCCGCAAGCCATAATCGACCCAGGGCGCCGCCCCGATGCGGCGGCCTTTGACGATGCCAATATCGCCGCGCTGCGCTTTGAGATCGGCGTGCATCACCAAAAACCAGTACATGCCCTGCGCCTGCGCGCAGATCAGCTTGACGCCACGGAAGGCTGGAAACGCGGCCAACGCCGAATGCGCCGAGCCGCCGACGAAATCGACCGCGCCGGCGCGCAGCGCCGCATAAGCCTTGTCGACCGGAAAGATCAGTTCGAGCGAAACGTCAAGCCCTTCGGCCTTGAAGAATCCGAGCTCGACCGCGGCCTCGGCCGGGAAATAGGAATTCGAGATCATGTCCGGCACGGCGAGCTTCATGAACCTTCATTCCCTCATTCGAGGCGCGTAGCCGTTGCCATGTTGCCATCGCATGTCGCAAGTCGCTAACGTTATCTCGCCGGCTTGGACCAGACGTTCGAACAGCGAGTTTTCATGACAATCATGCCCGATATCCGCGCTGCAGCGTCGCCGAAAGTCATTGAAATGTTGGTCGTCCCGGTGGCCGGCCACGACGACATGTTGCTCAACCTTTCGGGCGCGCACGCGCCGTTCTTTACGCGCAACGTGGTGATCCTGCGCGATAACGCCGGCCACGCCGGCGTCTGCGAGGTGCCAGGCGGCGAGCGGATCCGGCAGACATTGGAGGATGCCCGCGACTTGGTCGTCGGCCAGCCGATCGGCGCTTACAACGGCATTCTCAACGCCGCACGCAATCGCTTCGCCGACCGCGATGCCGCCGGCCGCGGTTTGCAGACATTCGACCTGCGCGTGGCCATTCACGCCGTTACGGCGCTGGAAGCCTCGCTGCTCGACCTCTTGGGGCAGTTTCTTGGTGTGCCGGTCGCGGCGCTGTTGGGCGAAGGGCAGCAGCGCGACGCAGTCGAAATGCTCGGTTACCTATTCTTTGTCGGCGATCGCACCAAGACCGATCTGCCCTACCGCTCCGAGCCGGATGCCGCGATCGACTGGTTTCGGCTGCGTCACGAGGAAGCGTTGACAACAAAAGCCGTGGTGCGCCTCGCCGAGGCGGCGCACGCCCATTATGGTTTCAACGACTTTAAGCTGAAGGGCGGCGTGCTGGCAGGCGAACAGGAGATCGAAGCGGTGACGGCGCTTGCCGAGCGCTTTCCGCAAGCCCGCATCACGCTCGATCCGAACGGCGCCTGGTCGCTCGAGGACGCGGTCCGGCTGTGCAGCGGCCAGGGCGGCGTGCTGGCTTATGCGGAAGACCCTTGCGGCGCCGAGCACGGCTTTTCGGGCCGCGAAGTGATGGCCGAGTTTCGCCGCGCCACTGGGTTGCCGACCGCGACCAACATGATCGCGACCGATTGGCGCCAGATGGGACATGCGATCCAGTTGCAGTCGGTAGATATTCCGCTGGCCGATCCGCACTTCTGGACCATGCAGGGTTCGGTGCGCGTGGCGCAGATGTGCCGCGATTGGGGACTGACCTGGGGGTCGCATTCCAACAATCACTTCGATATTTCGTTGGCGATGTTCACCCATGTAGCGGCGGCGGCGCCGGGAAAAACAACGGCCATCGACACCCATTGGATCTGGCAGGATGGGCAGCGGCTGACCAAGGAGCCGCTGCAGATCAAGGGCGGGATCGTTACGGTGCCGGACAGACCCGGCCTCGGCGTCGAGATCGACTTCGACCAGATGCTCAAAGCCCACGAACTCTATAAGTCGCATGGGCTCGGCGCCCGGGACGATGCCGTGGCGATGCAATATCTCATCCCCGGCTGGGCCTTCGACAACAAGCGCCCCTGCCTGGTCCGCTAACCCTAAGCCAATGAAATACCGAAAATAATCGGTACTCCGTGGAGGTGCTGGGTAAGCCTACTTTTTGCCCTCGAGCAGCCAGCCGAATTTTTCCCGCGCCTTGCGTGCGACTTCCGGGCTCGGCGTGTTGGTCGGTGGAAACTTGTCGCGCCAGTGGAACGGCCGGCAGGCGTCGATCACGGCGACCGAATGCGTCATGTCGCCTGCGGCGCGCTTCCATGGCGGTAAGGCAGGATCCGCCGGCGAATCCCACGAACCGTTGATGAACTGGATCGACTGCGCCGGGTCGGTGCGCGTGAGCATCGCCCACAGCAGATGGTCGAGATTGGTGACGTCGACGTCGTCGTCGACCACGACGATATATTTCGACGCATAGGCCGAGGCGCCGCATTGCGCGGCGATGTGGCCCGCCTGCACGGGGTGGCCGGGATATTTCTGCGTGATCGACACGCCGTGGAACAGCCGCGCGCCGCCGATCTCGTGGCACCACACCTGTTGGACGCCAGGCACGCCGGCATTGGTCATGTTCTGCTTGATCGTCGCGGAGCGAAGCACCGCGCGATAGCGCGCCATCTCGTCAGGCCCGCCGCCCATCGGCGGCACGCCGAGCAGGATCGGATCGTTGCGGTGATAGATCGCCTTGATGTCGAGGACCGTCGCCGGCTTGGCGCCGCCGGCATAATGTCCGGTCCATTCGCCGAACGGGCCTTCGATTTCGCACTTATCCGGCGTCACAAATCCTTCGAGCACGATTTCGGCGGCGGCCGGAAACGGCAGGCCGGTGATCTTGCCGCGCACCATTTTCATCGCCCGGCCGCGCAGGCCGCCGACGATATCGGCCTCGAACACGCCGTACGGCGCTTCCAGCCCGCCATAGAAGAAGATCAGCGGATCGCCGCCGAGCACCATGGCAACCGGCATCGGCTCGCCGCGCCTGAAATACTTGGTGCGGTGAATGTCGCCGTGGTGACCGGCGGCGATAAGGAGGCCGACTGAAGTGCGGTCGTGCACCATCGCGCGATAGGCGCCGGCATTGAACCAGTTCTCTTCCGGGTCGCGGGTGATGCTGTAAGTGCCGGTGCCGATATAACGGCCGCCGTCCTTCTCGTGCCAGATCGGCGCCGGAAACTTGGTGACGTCGATGTCGTCGCCCGTGAGCACGTTCTCCAGGATCGGGCCATCGTCGACAATCTCGTGCGGGATTATTCTCTGGTCCTTTAGATAGGCCTCGCGATAGGCGTCGCTTAATTCCCACTTGGTCAGATGATTGGGAAAGCCGAGCGTCATGTTGCGGCGCGTGCCGGCGAACATGTTGAGCAGCACGCGAAAGCCCTTCGGGCAGCCCGGGATATCGTCGAACACGACGCAGGGGCCGTTCTCGGCGCGCAACACGGCCTCCGCGGCAAGCCCGATATCCTCCTGCCAGCTCGCGCCTTTGACATTGCGCACCTCGCCGAGCTGGTCGGCGATGGCAAGCCACTCGCGGAGATCGTCGTAGGCGATCGCGGCCTTGACGTTGCTGTGCTGGTTCATCGGCGCCTCTGTGACGGGGGCAGGATGGGGCATCCGGCCGCCGTTGACAATGCTTACGCGTTTCGCCGCGCCATCACGCCGTCAAAGGCATTCGCGATGCTTTCGCGCGAAGCTTCGCGGCCGGTGAACAGGTAAAACGCATCGACGGCTTGATAGATACTGAGCTCGCGGCCGGTCATCACGCGTGCGCCGCGCGAGCGCGCCGCCTGCAAGAGCGGCGTCCACAACGGCCAATAGACCGCGTCGGCGACCCACATCGTCTCGGCAATGAGTTCTCCCGGCACCGGATTGCCGCGATCCGGCAGCATGCCGACGGGTGTGCCATTGATGACGCCGCCTGCGCCGCGCAGAGCTTCCGCCACATCGGCATAAACGCGCACCGCTAGGCGCCCGCGCAGCCGGTCGGCGAGGGTTTTGCCCTTCTCGGGAGCGGTATCCACCAGACGCAACTCGCGCGCGCCAAGTTCAGCCATGGCAAACGCGATGGCGGCTCCGACGCCACCCGCGCCGACCAGAACCGCCGGTGCTTCGCCGGGCGAACCAAGCACCTCCGAAAAGGCCCGCGCGAACCCGCTCGCGTCGGTATTGTGGCCGACGAGCTTGCCGTCGCGGACCACGACGGTGTTCACGGCTCCGATCGCGGCCGCCGGTTCTGTCAGCAAGTCGAGCAACGGAACGACCGCTTCCTTGTATGGGAACGTCACATTGATCCCGGCGAAGCCAAGCAGCCGAACCTCGTCCAGCAGCAGGCGCAGCTTGGCTTGATCGGCGCCGGCAATGTCGATCAGGCGATATTGCAAGCGCATCCCGAGCGCCGCCGCCGCCGCTTCGTGCATGAACGGAGCGGCAGAGTGCTTGATGGGCGAGCCGAGCACGCCGAGCAGCACCGGCTCGCTTGCGATACCGGACGTGCTCATGCCGCCATTTTCTCCTGCGGCTTCGGCGGTGCGCGGCGAAGGCTTTTGTGTTCGAGGAGCCCGAGGATACCGCGCGGCATAAAGATGATGCAGACCATGAGCAAGATGCCGTAGATCGTGTTGGCGGCGCCGATGAAATTGGTGGCAAATGCGACGCGCAGGCCTTCGTTGAGCGAAATCGTCAGCAGGGAGCCGACGGTCGGGCCGAGCATCGTATACATTCCTCCGACGATCGCCGCGAAAACAATTTGCAGCGAGACGGCGATGCCGGAAACGGTCTCGGGATTGAGATACATCAGGTACTGGCCGAAGATGGCGCCGCCGAGCGCGGTGAGCGCCGCGCTGATCACGGTGACGCGGAGCTTCTCGCGCATGACGTCGATGCCGACCGCGGCAGCGGCCTCTTCGTCTTCCGCGATCGCGTCGAGCACCTGACGTCCGATACCGCGGTCAATCGAGCGCCAGACGGCAAGCCCGCCGAGCCACAAAAGAAGCGAGATTGCATAGAAGTAGCGCTTGTCGGGGAACTGCAGCGCATACCAGGAAAATCCGACCGTGCGCGGCGTCAGGCCAAGCGAGCCGCCGGTGATGTCGCGCGCCGCCACGATCGAAAGCAGGACAACCTGGCTCAATGCCAGCGTAACCAGCGCGAAATAGTGGCCCACCACCCGCAGGCGAAAGCACGGATAGCCGATGACAAGGGCAAGGAGCATGGAGAGCGCCACGCCGAGCGGAATGCCGATCCAGGGTGTGAGGTCGTAATAGTTCCACAGTAGCGCCGGCACATAGGCGCCGACACCCATGAAGGCGCCATGGCCGAGCGAGACAAAACCGAAGCGTCCCATCATCGACCATGCCGTGTAGATGAAGCCCCACAGCAGGATCTGGATCAACAGATGCATGAAATAGGGCGGCACGACGAACGTCAGCGCAATGAGGATCGCCAGTCCGCCGGCCTGCGTGACTTGGCGCGCACTCATCGTGAGAAAATCCCGCGCGGACGCAAGAACATCAGTACGATGAAGAACGTGAATGCCAGCACATAAGACAGTTCCGTATTGGAGTAATAGCCGCCGATGGAAATAATCTGGCTGATGATGAAGGCGGCGACAAAGCCACCGATCATGTCGCCCAGGCCGCCGAGCACGCAGATCATGAAGATCAGCGGGCCGAACGTATTGCCGATGTAAGGATGCACGTCGTACTGCAGGACGAGAAGACAGGCGGCGAGCCCGGCGAGTGCGCCACCGATCATCGACGTAATCATATAGATGCGCCGCTGATCGACGCCCATCAGGCCGATGATGTCGCGGTCCTGGGAGATCGCCCGGATCGCGGTCCCGATAAACGTGCGCCGCAGGAAGAGGTAGAGCGCGACCGCGCCGACGAGCGCCAGTCCGAAGGCCAGCAAGCGGGCGAAACTGATATAGATGTCGCCGAGCTCGATGATCGGCAGCCGCACGCCGATATTCATGAAGTCGGTGCCGAACGACAGCGTCGCGAAGCTTTGCAGAAAAAACAGCAAACCGCCGGTGGCGAGCAGCTGATTGATCGGCGCCGAACCGAGGATCGGCTCGATGATGAGGAGATGTATCAGCACGCCGAATGCGGCGAGCGCGACGATTGCGGCGACGCAGGCGAGCGGCAGCGGCCAGCCGAAGGCATGGAGCCAATAGACGATATACATGCCGCACATGACGATATCGGCATAGGCGATCCACACCACGTCGATCACGCCGAAGATCAAATTGAGCCCGAGCGCCAGCAGCGCCAGGATTCCTCCGAGCAAGATGCCGTTGACAATCGCTTCGAGGAGATAGATGTCCATCGCCGCTATAGCCCCATATAGCTTTGCCGGATGAAGTCGTTGCCCTTGAGCGCGGCCGACGTGCCCGAAAGCTTGATGCAGCCGACTTCAAGGAGATAGGCGCGGTCGACTACGTCGAGCACCTGCTGCACGTTCTGCTCGACGATGAGCACAGTCAGCCCTTCAGCACGGATGCGATGGACAAATTCGAATACCTGCGCCACGACGAGCGGCGCGAGACCGGCGGAGGGCTCGTCCATCAGCAGCAGTTTCGGCCGCGACATCAGCGCGCGGCCGATCGCGCACATCTGCTGCTCGCCGCCGGACAACGTGCCGGCAAGCTGGGTGCGGCGCTCCTTGAGCCGCGGAAACAGCGTGTAAATGCGGTCGATCTGCTCGGCGAAATGCGCTCGCGCCTGCGGGATGAAGGCGCCAATACGCAGATTGTCCTCGATAGTGAGCCGCGGAAACAGCCGGCGGTTCTCCGGGACATGAGCGATGCCCTGTTCGACCATGCGGTGTGCCGGAAGTCCGCCGACAGAGCGGCCCTCGAACGTCATGGCGCCCCCGCGAAGCGGAATGAGCCCGGAAATAACGCGCATCAATGTGGTCTTGCCGGCGCCGTTGGGGCCGATCACGCCAACCGCCTCGCCTTGCGGTACATCGAGCGACACGTCGAACAAAGCTCGCATCGAACCGTAGCCAGCGGAAACGGCGGCAAGCGACAACATCGCGTTTAAGTCCGTCCCTTGCCGAGATAGACCTCGGTCACGCGCGGATCGACCGCGGCCCTGGCCGGCTCGCCGTCGAAGATTTTCTCGCCGTGGTCGAGCACGATCACGCGATCGACGATGCGCATCAGCACGCCCATGATGTGTTCGACCCAGATGATGGTCACGCCCATGCGGGTGCGGATGGTTTCGAGGAGACTCGCGGCGTGCTGCATCTCGGCCGAATCGAGACCGCCAAGACTTTCGTCGGCAAGAAGGAGCCGTGGCTTGGTGGCGAGAGCGCGGGCGAGTTCGAGCTTTTTCAGGGCCGCGGCGCCAAGGCCGTCGGTCATCGCCGATGTGTCAGTCGGCAGCCCGACCAACGCAAGCGATTCCTCGGCGCGATGCGTGGCCTCGGCGCGCGACAGGCCCCCCGCGCCGCCGAAATAAGCGGCGAGCGTCACGTTCTCCAGAAGCGACAGCCGCCGGAACGGCCGCGGAATTTGGAAGGTACGGGCGATGCCGCGGTGGCAGACCGTATGCGCGGCAAGCCCGGCAATCTCGCCACCCTCGAAACGAACCGATCCTGTGGTCGGGCGCAAAGTGCCGGCGATCAGATTGAACGTCGTGCTCTTGCCCGAGCCGTTCGGGCCGATCAGGCCAAGGATTTCGCCTTGGCGCACTTCGAAGGAGACCTGATTGACCGCCAGGAATCCCCCGAAGCGCTTGGTCAGCCCGTCGACTGCGAGCATTTTCAGCGCATGGCGTAGACGGACGAAGCCGGCAATGGCAGGACCGGATCCTGGGTCCTGATATTGTTCGGCCAGACGACGGAAATGTGCTCGCCGGCGTTTTGCATGACGACCGGCGTCGAGCGCTCATTCTGTCCGGAGAGCTCGGTTCCCGGCGGATAGAATTTCACGCCATAACCCTGGATGGTGCCGCCAGCCGGAATATCGACGTCGAGCGCGGCTTGCCGCACCGCCTCCGGATCGAAGCCGCCGTATTTCGCCTTGGCCACCGGGAGCACGCTGGTGAGCAGGATCCAGGTCTGATTGAAGCCCATCGAGCAATGCGGCGGCACGTCGTTGGCGTTGGTCTTGGCCTTGTAGCGCTCGACCATGGTCTTGGTGAGGTCGCCCAGCCCCGGCGCGAGCGTCTCGGGTTTGAGCAATTGCGCCGGCACCGGATCGATGTTGCAGAAGTTGTCGATGTCGGTGCCGAAGGTCGTGCGCAATTTATCGAGTTGGCTATAGCCGGCGCCGTCACCGACCAGCATTTTGAACCGCAAGCCGTTCTCGCGCGATTGCCGGAGGAAGAGCGTGATATCCGGATTATAGCCGGCGTGCGAGATGACATCGGGTGCAGCGCGTTTGAGCTGAGTGACCAGTGAGGAGAGATCGGGCGCCGCGGCCGAATAGCCCTCGTTCATCACGATCTGAAGGCCTTGCTCCTTGCCGAACCGCTCGCTGGCGTCGGCCACGCCGGTTCCGTAGGGCCCATCTTCGTGGATGATCGCAACCTTGACGTTTGCGGGATCGGCGCCGAGTTTTGCCTTGGCGTTTTCGGAGATGAAGTGTGCGAAGGCCTGGCCGTATTGGTCGGAATGGATCTGCGCGCGGAACACGTAGTGCAGGTTCTTGTTCTTGAACACCGCAGTGGCGACCGCCGTCGTGATCCAAAGGATCTTCTTCTGCTCTTCCATTTTGGCGGACAGCGGCACAGCGTGAGCGCTGGAGTAGACGCCGTTGACGATGTCGACCTTCTCCTGGTCGATCAACCGCTCGACTTCGTTGATCGCGACATCCGCCTTACTTTGCGAATCCGCGTTGATCGGCACCACCTTGTACTTGCCGGCAACGCCGCCCTTCTCATTGACGAGATCGATGGCGATTTGGGCGCCGACCGCGCAGGCGGCCGAGCCGCCGGCGGCGAATGGACCCGATAGGTCGTAGATAACGCCGATGCGGACCGTTTCGGCATCGGCGCGCGCGAAGCGCCCGCCGAGGCTCAATGCGGCGGTGGCTGCGGCGGTATTCTTCAAAAGCGATCTGCGTGAGGTCGCCATGGCGTGTTCCTCCCTGGTTCCCGGTTCTGCGACCGGTTAGTTGCTATGAAACCAGTATTTGGCCGCGCCCCTGCCGTGTCAACGCTCGCCGGCGGGGCCGACCTCATGAGGGGGTGGCCGCGGGCTTAATTGCGTGCGCTGATCCATTGTGATTCAATCGGCCAAAACCCCCGGAACCACGGCTTAGGAGGCAATGATCATGGCTATAACCGTCTGTCCGGTCACGCCGAGCTTTGCCGCCGAAATCGGCGATGTCGACTTGTCGAAGCCGATCGAGCCGGCCGATTTTGCGGCCATCGACGAGGCTTTCGCGAAATACGCGGTTCTGATTTTTACCGATCAGCGCCTCTCGCAGGACCAGCATCTCGACTTCGCGAAGCACTTCGGGCCGCTTGAAACCACGATCGCGCTCTACCGGAAAGATCGGCCGTTGCGCGTGCGCCAGGAATTTGCCGACGTTTCCAATCTCGATCCCGACAACAAGGTGTGGGGCAAGGACAGCCGGCATCGTATGTTTCAGATGGGCAACCGAATCTGGCACACCGACAGCTCGTTCAAACGGCTGCCGGCGCGGGCATCGCTATTGTATGCACGGTCGATTCCGGCGGTCGGTGGGCATACCGAATTCGCCGACGAGCGGGCGGCCTATGACGCGCTGCCCGAAGCGAAGAAGCACCAACTCGCTTCGCTCGTGGCGGAACATTCGATCTTCAATTCGCGCGCGCGCCTCGGCTTCACCGATTTCAGCGACGAGGAACGCCAGGGCCTGCCGCCGGTGCCGCAGGTCGTGGTGCGCACCATACCGCAGTCTGGCCGCAAATCGCTTTACCTCGCCTCGCATGCCGGCCGTATCCTCGGCATGCCCGAGGCGGAGGGCCGCGCGCTGATTGACCAGCTCGTGGCGCATGCCACGCAACGTCAATTCGTCTACACGCATCGCTGGCGGGTGCACGATCTGGTGATTTGGGACGACCGCTGCACCATGCATCGCGGCACCGAATTCGACGATCTGCGCTGGAAGCGCGACATGCAGCGCGCCACTGTCTGCGACATCGCAAATTCCTGCGAGCAGGAAGGCGTCGTCATCGAAGCCGCGTAACAAGCCGGCGGCGGGATTACGGGCATTGACCTTTCAGACAATCACGGTCGAAAAGATCGGTCCGGTCGCCCGTCTCACCTTGGCCCGGCCGGAACGCGCCAACGCACTCAACGCGGTCATGCTCGGTGAGATCGCCACCGCGCTCGACGACATCGAACGCGATGCCGGCGTGCGGGCCTTGATCGTGACCGGAGCGGGCGCGGCCTTCTCGTCGGGCTTCGATCTCAAAGAGCAGATGGAGCGCCACCCTAAGGGCGTCGAGGCCTGGCGGCCGATCCTGCGCAACGATTTCGATACCATCATGCGCTTTTGGCATTTTCCGCGCCCGACTATTGCGGCGGTGCGCGGGCCTTGTCTCGCCGGCGCCTGCGAGCTCGCTTTGGCGTGCGACATCACCATTGCCGCGGACGATGCGTTTTTCGGCGAACCGGAGCTTAAATTCGGCGCCGGGATTGTTGCGATGATCTTGCCCTGGGTCGTCGGCCCGAAAATCGCCAAGGAGATCATTCTTTTGGGCGAGGATCGGATACCGGCCGCGCGGGCGCGCGAGATCGGCATGGTCAATCGTGTGGTGCCGGTGGACGAGCTTGAACGAACGGCTCTCGCCATTGCGAACCATATCGCAGCGATCGACCCAAATCTGGTGAAGGAGACCAAGCGCGCCATCAATCGGGCCTTCGAGGCGCGGAATATGCTGGAAGCCCTCGAAGAGGCGCTGGCTATCGATTTGGCGGTCGAAGGCGCGGGCTCACCTGACAAGATTCAGTTTATGGAGATTGCCCGGCGCGATGGCCTCAAAGCGGCGCTTACCTGGCGCGATGCCCGGTTTCCGGGCCGTGCGCCATGAGCGGCGCTCTCGCGCAAGTTCTTCTCGGTGCGCTGGGGCCACTCGATCGTGCCGTGGAGACCGCGGGCGGCGAGCCGGCGCAGCCTGGCGACTTGTTGGCGCTGGCCGAGCGTACGCGAGATGCGCTCCTCGCCGGGGACGTCGCGCCGCATGAACCAGTGCTTGTAACTATCGGCAACAGGGCTTCGGATCTCGCCGCGTTGCTCGGCACCTGGCAGGCCGGCGCGGTCGCGGTCCCGGTTCATGCCGCCGCCGCGGCATCGACCGTCGAGCGGATGAAGCGCGTATCGCAGGCGCGATTTTCCATCGATGGCGAGCGGCTCGACGCTGTCGCTCAATCGGCGCCGCCGGATCGCGGGCTGCTGCGCGATGCCGCGCTGATCATCTTCACCTCGGGCAGCACCGCGGAGCCCAAGGGCGTCGTCGTCGGCCATCGCCGCCTCGCCGACAAACTCGCCGTTCTCGGGCGCCTGTTGGACATACAGTCAAACGACGTCGTGGTGTCGCCGCTGCAGCTCACTTTTATTTTTGGTCTCTGGGTGAGCCTGCTTGCGCTCATGAAAGGTGCACGGCTGGTGCTGGTGCCGAGATTTTCCAGCGATGCGATGCTGCGCGAAGGCGCGAGGGCCACGGTTTTGGCCGGCGTGCCCTCGATGTTTCGCGCCTTGCTGACCAACCCCGCAATGACGGCGCCGAACCTGCGCATGATCCTCACCGGCGGTGAGGTGCTCGCGCCGGGACTGGCGCGGGCCTTAACGCGGCTCACGCCCGCCGCGATCCATGACCTCTATGGCTTGACCGAAACCGGCTCGTGCGATTTCGTTCTGGGGCCGGCCGATCAGCCGCAAGGTTTCGGCACCATCGGGCGTCCGACGGACGGCGTAACATTTCGGCTTGCGCGCGACGGCCACACCGCCGCGGCCGGCGAAACTGGCGAACTGCAAATCCGCACCGCGTTCGGCATGCTCGGCTATCTCGACAATGCGGAATTGACCGAGGCTTCGTTCGATGGCGGCTTTTTCAAAACCGGCGACCTCGCGCGGATGACGGCGGACGGCTATGTCGAACTCGTCGGACGCGCCAAAGACATTATCTCACGCGGCGGCAACAAGATTGCACCGCTCGAGATCGACAATCTCCTGGGCGAGCATCCCGGCGTCGCCGCGGCTTTGTGCGCCGGCGTGCCGGACGAGCGCCTCGGCGAGGTCATTCATGCCGTCGTCGTGCCGCGCGCCGGCGCCCGTCTCGACGCAACCGTGCTGCGCGACTGGCTGCTGGCCCGCACCGAGCGGTTCAAGGTGCCGGACGTTTTTCACTTCCGCGACACGCTGCCCAGCGGATCGAGCGGCAAGGCGGACCGAAGAGCCGTCGCGCAACTCGCAGCGCAGGCGTCCGATCCTCGTTGACAACACGGTGCCCGCCGCGCCGATAATGTCCGATTAACGCCGGTCGACATTGCACCGGCCGCCGCAAGGGAGCGTCACGCCATGAACCGCCCGCAGCAAGGATTCCCGCCCATTCGCGACCAGCGCGGCGCGCCAAACGTGCGGCGCTTTGACGAGCAGCGCTGGCTCATCGACAACATCATCCGCGCCAACGGCATCGACTGGGATCAGCCGCGCTCGCTCTACATCCATCTGCCGTGCGGCATCGAGGCCAATGCCGATTTTGCCGGCATCCGCGAGCGGGTCAAGAAAATGGCCGATATCGGGCCGGCCTTTGCCGCCGTGGCGCGCCGCCGCGAGGCCAAGGCCAATGCCGCGGCGCTTGCCGACCATAAAGTCACGGCGCGCGATAATTTTTTCATGGCCGCGGTGCATTGGGGCGCGGCGCAATGGCCCTATGACGAGAACGACGAAACCAACATCGCCTATAACAACAAGAAGCGCGAGTGCTACGCCAAATATGCGGCGCTGGCGGACCATCACGTCGAAGCGGTGTGGGTGCCGTTCAAGGACAAGGCGATCCCGGCTTGGCTGCATCTGCCGCCGAACCATGGGAGCGGGCGGTTGCCGGTGGTGATCGCGATCCCGGGCATGGACAGCTACAAGGAAATCCAGGTCGCGCTCTATGGCGACAAGTTTCTCAATCGCGGCATGGCGGTGCTGGCGATCGATGGGCCGGGCCAATACGAAGCGCCGATGATCGGCCTGCATTTCACCATGGAAAACTGGATGGCGACGGGGCCGGCTTTGGTCGACTGGATCGCGGCGCGGCCTGAGCTCGATGCAACGCGCATCGGCGTTGCCGGAACGAGTTTTGGCTCGCTGTTCGGCACCGTGCTCACCGCCAACGAGCCGCGCATAAAGGCCTGCGCGGTGATGTCGGTGTGCCATGAGCCGGGCTGCCACACGATTTTTCAGGAGGCGTCGCCGACCTTCAAGAAACGCTTCATGTATATGTCGGGCATCACCGATGAAGACGAATTCGATGCCTTCCGCAAGAAGATCACCTGGCAGGGGCATGCCGACAAAATCAAAGTGCCTTATCTCTGCGTCGCCGGCGAAGCCGAGGAACTAAGCCCGCTCGAACACTCCGAGCGGCTGATGGCCGTGCTAAAAGGGCCGAAGCAAATGGTGGTGTATCAGGAATCCCGGCATTCCGTCGGCAATGTGCCGGCCGCCAATCTCGGGCCGTTTCCGCCCATTCTTCTGGCCGACTGGCTCGCCGACCGGCTGGCCGGCAAGCCCTTTATCAGCGAGCGCTGGTACGTCACTGGCGCGGGCGAGATCAACAAGACGGCGTATTGACCACCGCTGCGCTCAGACGACGTTTTTGTTGAAGTAGTTGGAACCCAAGATCACGATAGTCCAAATCGCGGCCAGAAAGCCGATTGCCATAATCCCTGCCATCGCCAACTCCCTCTCGAACGCGTTAGTCCTCCAAGAAACTTCCGCCGGAGCGCCGCAACCAGCTAGTCGGTAGCGTGCGGCGAAGCGACCACGCTGTCGGTCGCGGCCTCTTGCCGGGTCAGTTGCCTGGACAGACGCTCCGCTTCGTCTTCCATGCCGATCCAACGCAATTTGCAAATCAGCTTGACTAGCTCATCCGGCGTAGTTTGCGGCGCGGACGCATCAAGTTCTTGTCGCTTGAGCGACACTTCCATGGCCGTTCTCCCACTTTTTCTTGGCGCCCGGCGCGAGGGACCGCGCCCGAGTTGTTTCCGGCAGTCTTTACCTGTCGGGGAGTCTGGGCAAGGCACTAGGGGTGCGCCGCAACATGTTTAGGGGGCTCTGCAACACGACTGCCGCAGCCTTGCGCATCACCTTGCACATATAGGCCAATGCTGCGCTTTGCTCTACACTGCGCTGTCTTTCTTTAAAGCCTGAAAGGATCGACCCAATGGCGAAGAAGCAAGTGGAGAGCGTCTACCGCATCGTCGACGTTGTCGGCGTCAGCGAAAAATCGTGGGAGGACGCCGGCCGGCGCGCTGTCGAAACCGCCGCCAGTTCGTTGCGCGATCTGCGCGTGGCCGAGGTCACCCAGATGGACATGAAGGTGGAGGACGGCAAGGTCACCGCCTTTCGCACCCGCGTCGCGCTGTCGTTCAAATACGGTTCGTGACGCGACCTTTGCCGCCTCGGCTTTAATGCGCCGCCGCGAGTTCAGGGCCGCTTCGCTTCGATTGTGAACGGAGCGCGCGCGCTGTCGTCGGCCGGTCCATTGCGGGTGGTGACGACACGGATCGAATTTTTCGCAATGCTCACCTTGCCATTCCAGCGGTCGCCCAAGGCCATGCTGCGGATGTTGGTGAGATTGATGCGCTGGTACGGTTTACCGTCGTTATCCAAGCCTTGCGCCGCGGCGAGATCGAGAATGTGCAGCGTGATAAAGTCGCCGGAGCCGCCGCCGCTATAGGAGGCGACAACGACGAGAAGTCCGCTGTCGGTCGAGCCGATGTAGAGGTAGCCGGTCTCTTCGCCGGACGCGTCGGCTTTTTTCTGAAGGTACGGGCCGTTTTGGCCCGTGATGGTGTCGTAATACATATTGCTGCCGGTTGCAGCCAACAGGTCCACGGTGACCCAGATGCTCCCGGAATCGGCGAGATCGCCATCGCCGAAATCGCGGAAAATCTCCGGCGGAATCGGCTTGCCGTTGATGGTGAAGCTCTTGCGCACCTCGGCGACGAGCGCGGCGGGCGCAGCGCTCGATGCCGAGGCGTCCTGAGCTTTCGTCATCGTAGCCGCGCCGCAACACGCGATGATCGCGGCTGCGCAAAGGGTGGCGGTCAAACGGGCCGGCGCTCTCATGGAATCTCAAATCCTCCGATCGGAAGCCGTCACGCCGCAATGGCTTCGAGCCGACGCTTGGTCACCGCCGGCCCGAAACCGCCGATGACGACGAACACGATCGCCATGGCGCCGGCAATGAAGCCGAACACGCCGATGGTGCCGTAATTGGCGAGGAAGAACGCGATGAGAAAGCCGGAAAAGATCGCGGAAAACCGGCTCCACGAATAGACGAAGCCCACGGCCTGGGCGCGGATGCGGGTCGGATATAGCTCGGCCTGATAGGCGTGGAACGAGAACGACATCCAGTTGTTGCAGAGCGTGATCAGAAGCCCGAAGGCGATCACGCCGGCTGCGCTGGTCTGCTGCGCGAACAATAATCCGAACACGGCGATGCCGGCCGCGGCGCCGGCGATCTGCCATTTGCGCTCGAAGCGGTCGGCGAACCAGACGCCGATCAGCGGTCCGACCGGAGCCGCCACCGCGATGACGAACGTATAGGCGAGCGACTTGGTCACGCCGATACCCTGCGCGATCAAGAGCGTCGGCACCCAGCTCGAAAAGCCGTAATAGCCGATGGTCTGGAACAGATTGTAGATCACCAGCATGATGGTGCGGCCGCGATAGGCTTCGCTCCACATTTCCATCCAGGCGCCGGCCTTGCGCTCGGCCTCGCCGGCGACGGGCTGCGGCGGCGGCAGCGTTACGCCGTCGGCACGGATTTTATTTTCAAGCTCGGTGACGACGGCGTCGGCTTGCGCGGCGTGGCCGTGCTGCTCGAGCCAGCGCGCCGATTCCGGCAGCGACCTGCGGATCCACCAGATCACCGCGGCGCCGATCGAGCCGATGATGACCACGACGCGCCAGCCGTCGAGGCCGAAAATCGTCAGCGGCACCAGTTGCCAGGCGAGGAACGCGACCACCGGAACCGCGGTGAACATGACGAACTGGTTATAGGCGAAGGCCGGCCCGCGCTGATCCTTGGGCACCAGTTCCGACACATAGGTGTCGATATTCACCAGCTCGACGCCAAGCCCGATGCTGGCGATGAGCCGCCACATATCGATGCTCTCCGGCGTGTTCTGGAACGCCATGACCAGCGCCCCGACCGAGTACCACAATAGCGCGAAGGTGAAGATGGAGCGGCGGCCGAACCGGTCGGACAGCCAGGAGAAGGCGAGCGTGCCGATGAACAGGCCGAGGAACAGGGCGGCGACGAAACTGGCAAAGCCTTGCAGATCGAACAGGCCCTGCGTGGTCGGCTTGAAAATGCCGGTCTTGAACAGGCCGAGCGCCACATAGGCGGTGAAAAACAGGTCGTAGAACTCGAACCAGCCGCCGAGCGAGACGAGCGTGACCAGCCGCCGCGTGTGCCGCGACGGCGGCAGACGATCGAGCCGCGCCGCAACCGTAACCGAATCCGTCGCCATGGATGTCCCCCGTTTTCGCCGCTTGCCGGCCGCGGCATTCGTCTTCGCCGGTAGATGGTATACGACCGTGGCGTCAAGTCAGCCCGCCCGGATGGTATCCCATGGACGTGTTTGAAGCCGTCGATTCCCGCATCTCCTGCCGGTGGTTTCTCGATAAGCCGGTCGATCCCGACATCGTGCGCGACCTGATCGCGCGCGCGGCGCGGGCGGCGTCGGGCGGCAATTTGCAGCCCTGGCAGGTCTATGCGCTCACCGGCGCGCCGCTTAACGCGCTCAAGCGCCAGGCGCTCGATTTCTCCGCCGACCGCGATCCGCGCCACGTCGCTGCGGAATATCCGATTTATCCGGAGCCGATGTGGGAGCCCTATAGAGGGCGCCGCGAGCATCACGGCGTTCAGCTTTACGGCGCGCTCGGCATCGACCGCGGCAACGCCGCGGCAAGGCTCAATCAGTACAAGCGCAATCTCGAATTCTTCAACGCGCCGGTCGCGCTCCTCATAGCCATCGAACGCAAGATGGGCCCCGGCCAGTGGGCCGACCTCGGCGGCTATATCCATGCGCTGATGTTTTTGGCGCGCGGCCATGGGCTCGACACCTGCGCGCAGGAATCCTGGGCGCGGATGCACGAGGTCGTCCGGCCCTTCGTCAACATGCCGCCGGAGCAGATGCTGTTCTGCGCGGTCGCCATCGGCTACGGCGACCACAAGCACGCCGCCAACGATTTCCGCGCGCCGCGGGCCGAGCTTGGGGAGTTTTGCAGGTTTTTCGGGTTTGGGTGAGCGCCGTTTTCCCGCCCCGCGAAAGCGGGGAGGGAGGACCGCCCGAAGGGCGGTGGGAGGGGCGTCGACCTCAACGCGACGCAAGCGTTGAAGGTGACGTACAGACATCTTCGACTTTTTGATTCGTCCTACGACGGCAACGAAGCTTCGCGCCAGACGCCCCCTCCACCACGCTTCGCGTGGTCCCCCTCCCCCGCTAGCGGGTAACTATATACTTGACAACGGAAGCCCCAGCCTATAGATTTAGGCTGTAAACAGGGCATTTCCTATGGCTTCCGCTCTCCAAAACCCCGCGTTCCACGATGACGACAAGGCCCGCGAAGCCCTTGAGGCGATCCGCTGGCCTGATGGTCCGTTCTGTCCGCATTGCGGCAACTCCAATCCTGACAAGATCGCCAAGGGCGAAGGCAAAGCGCATCGTCCCGGCCTCTACTATTGCGCTGAGTGCAACGGCCAGTTCACGGTGACAGTCGGCACGGTTATGGAGCGCAGCAAAATTGGGCTTTCCAAGTGGCTGCTGGCTATGCACCTCATGGGTGCGAGCAAAAAGGGCATGAGTGCCCTTCAACTCCAGCGCATGCTTGGCGTGACCTACAAGACCGCATGGTTCCTTTGCCATCGTATCCGCGAAGCGATGGGCACGACGCCAACCGGCCCTCTGGGCGGCTCTGGCAAGATCGTTGAAGTCGACGAAACCTACATTGGCGGCAAAGAGAGAAACAAACACGTCGGCAAGCGTAAGGGCACCGGCGGCGGCATGGGTAAGCAAGCCGTCGTGGCACTAACCGAACGTGACGGCGAATCCCGTTCGTTTCACGTCGCACACGTCTCGGGCAAAACGCTACGCCCGATGCTGGTTGCCAATGTGAGCCGCAAGTCTGCGCTCATGACTGATCAAGGCGGCCAGTACTATCACGTCGGCAAAGAATTTGACCGGCACGAAACGGTCAACCATGAGAACGACGAATATGTGCGCGGCGATGCGCATACCAACACGTCGGAGGCTCGCTTTAGCCTCATGAAGCGCGCCGTATTCGGCACGCACCATTCGATCAGCGAAGCGCACTTGTCACGCTATCTGAAAGAATGGGATTTCAAGTGGAATACCCGCAAGATTAGCGACGGGGAACGTGCGGCGCTTATTGCCAAGGGTATCGAAGGCAAGCGTCTCACGTACCGGCCGACTAACTAACGGCACAGTCAAGCAACAAGCGAAGCGCTTTTTGAGCTGGAGGAAACGCCGTGGAGCATCCGTTTGAAACTGACGCCGACGGCATGATTATTACGCGGCCGGTTTTGGGCTGGGTGATTTCGCCGGTGCAGAGCATGGCCATAATCTTGTTGCTTCGATATTCAGAGAATCCGCAGGATATCGATAGTGGAGGCCGCTCACTTCAAACGGTCCTGACACCGCAACAATGCCTAGAACTTGCGGAGGAACTCGCCAAACAGGCCACGCGAATCTTGAATTTGCCGGCGCCCGCTGGGCCACGAAACTGACAGTACGCATGGCCGCTCCCCCCTGTCTCTAAGCTATGAAGATGCGCAAAGGCCGCGAACGTTGGGTTGGTCCAATCCGGATCGGGACGCTGCTTGTGCGCGGCCGGCACGGCAGATGGAGACCACCTGCACGTGGCAGCGTCTACGTCATCACCTGGAGGAAATGGCGAGGTGACCCGACGTGCAAAAGCGTGCCTTTGTATGTCGGGGGCAATACTGGAAAATCTTCGCGATTTAGAACGCGTGTCGGCGACTTAGTGGCTGATGCATTCGGCCTTTATAATAGCCGCAAAATCGGCCACCACTCGGGCGGGCAATCAATCGACCGATGGTGCCGAAAGCGTAAGGTCAATCCGCTAAATCTTTATATCGCATGGGTGTTGAGAACACGCTCCGCCAGAAATCTTGAACGCAGGCTCTACAGAGAATGCAAAAAGCTAAATCCAGAACTTCTGAATAAGAGACGGCCACCGAAGCGGAAGCCACGAAAAAAGGTCGGCTAGATTTTCTTCCCTTTCCGACCTGATTTGCGCTTTTGTGCCGTTGCTCTAGGCTTCCCTAGCTTCATTTCGTCGTGTGGCTTGGGCGGTGTACTCAGCATCCGTTCCGCGATCCGCAGCGTGGCTTCGTCGAGATCAGGTTTAGGGGCCTTGGCCATGACTGAGTCCAAAATGCCTGACGATTGGCCTAGTGATCCTAACAAAATCTCGGACGCGTCGCACGTCCATGCGATTGGTCAGTTTGCGCTAATGTACAACGCCTTGGAAGAGATGTTCGGATTTGTCTGGCAATGCTGCTTTCCGGCAAACGGCGACTATTCGGCTTCACTTTTCCACGGCCTAAATAATCGCCAGCGCGTCGATATGCTTACCGCGATCAGCCGCTTCGGTGAGAAGGACAAGGCGGCGCAGGAATTGATGCTTTACGCGATCCGCTGCTTCGACATTTGTACCGATAATCGAAATACCATGCTTCACGCGATCAAGGAGCGCAGCTCGACAACGGATACCTTGAGGCTCTCAAAGCGAGCGAGAAACAATCCCGAGCGAACCACTTATTACGAACTGCCCCTGACCACTTTGCGGCGGGTTGCAGATGATACAGCCGCAACGCTCAATCTCTGGGCTGACCTGTTTCTGTGGTTAGAGGACCGCCGTTATGGCCAACTTCGACCATTGCCCGATAAACCTCTTCAGCCGTATAGGCTGACCCCGTCCCCGCAGATAGCAACTGACGTAGACGCGCCGCGCCCGCCTCAGCCATCTCAACAGTAATCACCACGTCGGCCTGTCGTTTCGCGGTTTCGGCCATAATACTGTCCGTTGTCAAGTATATAGTTGCCCGCTAGCGCGGGGGCGGAAGCTGCGAGTTCCCCTACTCATAAAAATCGCGCGGCATGTTCGCGACATTCTTTCAGAGCTATAGTCCCAGATAGATGGACAAAGAGGGGCTTGCAGTGCCGCCGATCAACGACAACGAGAAGACTTTGCAAAGCGAGACTTGGCAAAGCCGGCTCGCCGCGCTTCCGCTCGCGAGTTACGCCGCCGGCGAGACCGTGTTCACTGAGGGCACGAAAACTGGAAAGCTCCTGATCCTCAAAAGCGGCGCGGTCAGCATCGTCAAGGGCGGCACCGAGATCGCCACGGTTGCGGAACCCGGCGCGATCCTCGGCGAGCTGTCCGCGCTCTTGGATCAGCCGCACACCGCGGATGTCCTCGCCGTGGAAGACTCGAAGTTTCATGTTGCCGATGCCTCAGCGCTGCTGACCAAAGACCCGGTCGCGCTGCTTTACGTTGCGACGGTTTTGGCGCAGCGCGTCGATGCCGCCAACCAGGCGCTGCTTGAGCTCAAGGGCGAGCTTGCGGCCGGCAACCCGCCGGGCTTGATCGATCATACGATCGGAAAAATCCAGGGATTGCTGGGCGCCATCGGCGATGGTTACCTCCGTGCCGGAACCGGGCTCGCGATGTTTCCGCCGGGCTAATCGAGCGGTGCGCGCTTCACCAGTTCCCTAGCTGGACCGCGTCTCGTAGAAGATATTTGTTTGGTCCATGAATACGAAATCCGCTTTGGTAATTAAAATAATGGTGGCTTGCCACGTCTGCGGTGGGTCCGTGGCAACGGTCTCAACGTTTTGATTACCTTCAATACGCCAAGTCCCGTGGGTGGTGCCCTCCTCTTCCGGCAACATCGTCCAGGTGCCATCGGCGCGGTAGAGATAGCTGTGCCGGGGCGATGTCCACTCACCGACGCGAAGGCTGGAAAGGCTCTTGCCGTCGGAATCGCTCGGCGCAGGATGGAGCTTGATCTCGTCGTCGAACGGCTGCCACTCATTGAGGCTGGCAGCCTTCTCGCGCAACCGAATGAGGCGGGTGATGTAAGCCAACCGAGCTGCTTCGCTGGGATGAGGAATTTTCCCATAATCGCGCTTGGCCCTGGCGAGGGCAGTGGCGAGCTGCTGCGCGCGGGCAGCGAACGGCCAAATCGCAGAACATGCCGCAGAAGCAGCAATTCCGAAAATGAAACTGCGTCGCCGCATCGCGCCACCCAGCGGCTCAGGATTACGACACATTGGCTTGCAATCGACACGATTACAGCAAGGATTTACGGCCGGCGAAATGGGATCATGACGAGTTCAAGTCTGCCGCCCCGCTTGCTTACCTCCGGGAAAGCCCGGATACAGGCTGAGCGCCGTATTCATTGCGGCATTTTGGCGTTACGGTTCGAAAATACATCCAGGGGAGAGCACACCATGCGATTACCTTTAGGACTTCGTGCGGGCGCGATTGCGCTGATGGCCGCGCTTGCCGGCGCCAGTCTCAGCTCCGCCGCGCGCGCCGATGGCGGCACGATCGGCTTCCAGGTGATCAAAGGCGGCTGGATCATCGGTGCGTCCGGCGGCAGCGGCACGCTTTATTTCCATGGCAAGCGCTACCCGATCTCGATTGGCGGCTTAAGCGCGGGCTTCGTGTTCGGCGCCTCGGCGACGAACTTCCGCGGCACCGTCAGCAATATCCGTAGTCCCTATGACGTCGCCGGCATCTATGGCGCGGTCGGCGGCGGCGCCGCGCTCGGCGTCGGCGGCCAGGCCATCGTGCTGCGCAATGACAAGGGCGCCGTTCTGACGCTAACCGGCATGCAGGTCGGCTTGCAGATCAACCTCGATCTCAGCGGCTTGAGCATTTCGGTGCAGCAGTAGTGCCGGAACCGGGCTTGCGATGTTTCCGCTTGGCTAGCATGTGACGTTGATGCGATATGCTCGGAGCGGCCCGAGAGGCTAAGCTCGTATCGTCGCGTTACGTGAAGGATGAGCCCGCTCAGCGTTAGGAAAGACGATGGCCAGCGACAACAAAAAAACCAAAGCCGAGCCCGCTCCAAAAAAAGAGGTCGCTCCGAAGATCAAAAGCACTCCCGGTGAAGCCGTATCCAAGGCCGAGGGCACTGAGACAGCCACCGCTGCACCTTCCAACTATAGCCGGGGCGAAGGCCAGAAACCGGTCACCACGGCCTACAAGGAAAACTGGAACGCGATTTTCGCGAAGAAGAACGCGAGGAAGAAAAAGCGATAATTCGCGCGGCGCGCGGCCGATGTCTGCTTTACTCCCGAAAGCGGACATGATTCGGGCATTGCTCATCAATTTACGCATTGGCTGCAATGTGATATGAAAAGGGCCGAACAACGAAGAGTGCGCCGCCAAGGAACTGCCAATGAATCTCAATGCGCTGGGCTATGTCGGCATCCGCACCAAGAATCTCGACGATTGGGCGGATTACGGCACCCGTTTCCTCGGCATGCAGCTGGTCGACAAGAGCCGCGGCACGCTCGCGCTGCGCATGGACGACAAGAAGCAGCGCGTCATCGTCCATAGCGACGAGGATGAGGGCCCGTCATTCTACGGCTGGGAAGTCGCCGATGCCGCGGCGCTGGACGGGCTTGCCGCGCATCTGGAAAAATCCGGCGTCAAAATCGCGCGCGGCTCGCGGGCGCTAGCCGACGAGCGCCGGGTGCGGGATCTGATCGTGTTTTCCGATCCGATCGGCAACCGGCTCGAAGTTTTTTACGGCGCCGAGATCGCGGGCGACCCCTTCAAGCCCGGCCGTTCGATCTCCGGCTTCCGCACCGGGCCGCTCGGCATGGGCCATGCCGTGCTCACGGCGGAGCGGCTCGAAGACGTCGTGCCGTTCTATACCGAAATCCTCAACTTCAAGCCGACCGATTACATCCTGGAGCCGTTCAAGGCCTATTTCTTCCACATCAACCCGCGGCACCACTCGCTCGCCTTCATCGATACCGGCAAGAACGGCATCCATCACATGATGTTCGAGGTCTGCTACCTCGACGATGTCGGGCAGGCCTACGATCTGGCGCTGCGCAAGCCGGAAATGATCGGCACCACGCTCGGCCGTCACGTCAACGATCACGTCACCTCGTTCTATTCGTACTCGCCGTCGCAATTTTTGGTCGAATACGGCTGGGGCGGCCGCTCGATCGACACCGCAAACTGGACGCCGCACGAGCGTACCGAAGGCCCGAGTCTGTGGGGCCATGACCGCACCTGGCTCACCGCAGACGGCCGCGATGCGGCGCGCGATCTGCGCATGCGCGTTGCCGAGGCCGGCGGCCGCGAGCCGGTCAATGTGATGGACGGCAATTATCTGCGCGCCGCCGACGTCTGCCCGTGGTGGAACGCCAACGTGCCGACGCGCAAGACCGGCTAAGCCGCATCCGCTCGTCCCCGCGAAACTCGCGATTGTTAGAGAGTTTTTAACTACGTCAATTCGCGGACACTTTTCGTCCGCAATGCGTCCCATGTGCTTCCCATAAATACCCGCAATGTTCGGGCAATCATCGTCCGGGCGGGAGTTGCGGAAAGCCAATTCCGGGGACGCAGCAAGTGAAGAAGCTATCGCTCGCTTTGGCGTTGTGCGGCTCCTTGGCCTGCTCGCCAGTGCACGCCAAGACGTTCGTCGCCGTATTATGGCCCATGTTCGGCCCGCTTCCGGCGATCGGACTCGTCGAACTGGTAGCGGAACTCAAGACGATGCCGGATGTCGAAGTCGAAACCTACGTGCATCAGGCATGGCCGTCTTTGGTCGACGATCTCGACCGCCAGCCCCAAGGCGTGCGCACGATCGTCATCGGCTATAGCCTGGGAGCCAACAGCACGGCTTTCGTCGCCAACAACGCCAAATACGTCAATGAGATCATTGCGCTGCAGCCCTCGATGCTGAGCTGGAATCCACCTGTTGACCCCGGAAAGGTGGGACGGATGATCGAAATCTATAATCCAAATCCATGGATGACCTTTGGCGGCATGGGATCGAAGAAGCTGATCGGCGACAATATCGAGTACATCGAGAACGACGATTCACATGTGGGGGCGCAATTCAGTTCGCAGTTTCGCGATTTGGTCAAAACAGAAGTCGCCAGGATTTCGACCGAAGGCGATGTGGCAACCGCGCAAGCTGAAATACCGGTAACCCCCGCGCCGACCGAGCCTGAACCCGCTACGGCGGATCTATCGAAGCGTCAGCCAAAGGACTTGTCGGATCTTATCGACACGCTGTCCTATTCGGAGCCCGCGCAAGCTCAAATACCCAAGCCGGCTAAGCCGCCTCATGCGCCCAAGGCCGAAGCCGCCGCGGCGCCGCCGCCGCCGAAACCTCAGCCGAAAAATGAAGTGGCTTTTCTCGACAGCGTTTCAAATGCGGTGGATTCGGGAAGTCCGGCGATGGGGCGGCCGCTGACGAGGGCGGATATGATGGATTATGTAAAAAGAACTTATGGAACTTCGCATGCCCGCGGCGAGGCGGGCGAATGAGCAGGGCGGGATTGCTTAGTTCGACGCGCGCCAGAACGTGATGAGGAGCCCGCCCGCCACGATGAGCGCGCCTCCCACATAGATCGGCGGGGGAGGGCGCACTCCGAAGACGACCAGATTGATAATTTGCGCGACCAAGAAGAACAGCGTCACATAGACGCCGAGCAGCCTGCCGAAGTCCCAGGGCGGTGCGTTGACCGCGCCCCCGTAAGCGAACAGCACGACAGCGCCGGCGGCAAAGAATGCGGCACGGCTTGCCGTATTCGGATGATGCAGGCCAACCCGCACCAGGGCGTCGCCGCCGGCCTCAAGTACGGCCGCGAGCAGCAGCAGCAGATAGGCAAAAAACGGCGATGTTTCACTTGACTTACCCAACCGCTAGGTATAGGCTGATTCCATTGGAGATTAGCCATGGCCAAGCCCGTCCTTTCCGATCCCCGATTCTTTAGCGAGGAAGCCGCTTTCGATTACGTCGAAGGTCAGTTGTGGCCTGAGGGTCCCGTTTGCCCGCATTGCGGTTCGCTGGCCGAGAAGATTGGCTGCCTTGAAGGCGTCCGCTCGAAGGCCTCCAAAAAGAACCCCGAAGGCGTCGTGCAGATCGGCTTGCGCAAGTGCTACTCGTGCCGTGGTCCCGCCTTTACCGTGCGCAAGGGCACGATTTTCGAGGATAGCCACCTTCCCCTGCGCATGTGGCTTCAGGCCATCCATCTGCTTTGCGCTTCGAAGAAGGGTATTTCGACGCGCCAGCTTCAGCGGATGCTTGGTTGCGGCCTCAAAACCGCGTGGCACCTTTCGCATCGCATCCGCGAAATGATGACGCCTACGGGTCCGGGCCGCATTGGTGGCGAAGGCAAGACGGTCGAAGCCGACGAAACGGCAATTACTAATTCGCGCAAGACCAAACGCGGGCCGGGACGCAAGAAGCCGCATACCGTCGTGCTGTCGCTGGTCGAGCGCGGCGGCCCGATCCGCTCCACGGTCATCGACCATCGCGGCGTTGCGGTCATGGTCAACCAGAGAGTTCACCGCGGAAGCCGCTTGGTAACCGACAAGGGGCCGCCGTACTTGCTCGCCAACGTGGCAGAACACGAAAGCGTCGATCATTCCAAATACGAATGGGCGCGCGGTGACGTACACACCAATACGCTGGAGGGCTTTTTCAGCGTGTTCAAACGCGGGCTGATCGGCACTTATCAACACGTCGATGCCAAACACTTTAACCGCTATCTGGCCGAGTTTGATTTCCGTCAGAACACGCGCGCAAAGCTTGGCATCAATGACGTTCAACGCGAAGGAATTGCGGTCAAAGGCGCTGCTGGCAAGCGCCTGACCTACCAAACAACTCATTCGCAAACCTGAGTCAGCGTCACCGTTCCAACTCGAACTGCCATTCTGGCGCAAATCATGATATCGTCGGGCTATGGACAAAAAGCCAAAGCCCGACGATCCCAAGCAATACAAAAGGTTTCTAGAAGCCGCGCGCGAAGCACAGGCCGATGAAACCGAAAAAGGTGCTGACCGCGCTTTTAGGAGGGTTGCCATCGCTAAGAAGACCCCTTCCACTGAAAAGGACTCACGTCGAAAATAGGCCGTCCGGGCTCAATTCCTTCGCGGATTTGCGTGACCAGAGCTTCGTGTATTTGATCTTCAGTGAACGAAATATCAGCCCCGCGCGGGCGCTTAGTGGCTTTCCATCGGCCAAAATCTCGCGTCTCTATTTTTTCAGGTGCGCCTTCTTCAGTCCATCGTCTTACCCACCAAGCCCAAAAGTCAGCGGCCTGTAGGGGCAGGAACGTTTCGTCATCTTCGAAACGAGGATTAGCTCCGTAGTGTTCGCGAGAAGCGTCTGGACGCGCCTTGATGTAATCGTCCCACGTAGAGAGGATTACTTTGCTTTCATTGCGTTTATCGAAAATAAAATCGATTTTCTGACCCAGTGGAAATAGCGGAGCAAAGCTTGCTCTGTTGGTATGGAACATGTCCATCAAAGCGCGATAGGCGAACGAATAGGGGTTATCGATGTACCCCCAATCAATTTTCAAATTTGGGACATAGACGCGTTGTTTTGCGCGCTTCAGGTCAGCGATATCGAACCGGCACGAAAGCGAAAATAGATCATATTTTTCGATTACCGAATAAAAAGTGGGGACGTTTTTCATACGGTCGGGATTTGCCGCCATTTCTTTCATTTTGAAACGCAGGGAGCCACCTTTGCTGCGCGTCGCAAGAGGCAGAATTTCATCCCAATCTTTTGCGAAACGAGCCCATGTTTCCGCATCCGCGATATAGCCTCCAAGGGCATACGTCGCGGTCTGCGTGAAGCTCTCATCTACGAAAGCTTGGAGCACCATTAGCAATCGCCCCACGGCCAAGCGCGGGGCTATCCCAGTGACCTGTGCCCAAACCGCATCTTGCGCGCGGCTGACACCCCATCTGTGATCGAGTAGGGCGTTCACAGGCTACCCCCAGTATGGGGTAAGTCAAGTGAAACATCGCCCAAAAAACAAATTCATGACGCCGATTGCGCTAGAGGTCCAACCGGCAGTCGGTCTCCGGAATAGCGCAGCACGGCAGCACATAGCCGGCATCGGGCTCATCGATCGGCTCGACATAGCTGACGCGCCCGGCGCTGATCGCCGTGCGGCACAGGCCGCAGCTTCCCGAGCGGCAGCCGAATGTCGGCGATACGCCGGCGGCCTCGGCAAGGTTGAGAAGCGTTCCCGATGCCGGCGACCAGACCGCCTCCATATGGCTTCGCGTGAATGAAACCGCAAAGCTCGCGGCCGGATCGGCCGCAACCGCGCCGCGCGCCGGCAGCAGCGTCGACGGTCCGAACGATTCGTAACGTATGCTCAAGGGGCTGATGCCGGCCTCGACCAGCCCGTCATGCATCTGGCGAATGAAGTCGCCAGGCCCGCACAGGAACACTTCGGCGAACGGGGCCGCGGCATAGGGCAGAAGATCGGTTGCCGTCAGTCTTCCGTGTTTCGGTGCAGGTAGCCCTTGCAGGAGCGCGCCGTCATGCCGCGAATAAGCCAGCTTCACGGCAAGGCGCCGGCGTTCCGCCACCAGGCCCTTGAGCTCATTGGCAAGCGGATGTTCGCCGTGCCGCCGCATCCCGAAGGCGGCAAACACATCGCGCCGGCCATCGCGCGTCACGCGTTCGAGCATGTTCATGATCGGTGTCACGCCGATTCCGGCAGCCGCGAAGACAAGCGGCGCGTCGTCGTCCACGTCGGGATGGAAATTACCCCGCGGCCGCTCTACCGCAAGACTATCTCCCGCTTTGAGCGCCGCGAGCCGCGCGGATCCCGGGCCGAGCACACCGTGCGCATCGCGCTGCAGCTTCACGGTGATGCGGTATCCTTCAGCCGGATGGGCCGCGGACAAGCTATAGGTGCGTTTGAGACCGTCAGGCCAGACGATCGTCAGATACTGGCCCGGCAACGAATCAAGCAGCGGCGTTCCGTTGTTTGGCCGAAGCCAGATGGAAACGACGTCTGTCGCCTCGGGCATTATCTTGGCCACGCGCAGCGAATTCGTCGGTGGCGCGGCTGTTTCCATGCGCCGGCGCATTTCCGAATCGATCATTCGCCGCACGCGCGACCGCCATTTCGCCGAAATGTCGCGGGCGCGCACGACCCGGCGGAGCTCAACCGGGTTGCGGCCGGCAAACTGGGTCGCCGTGATCACTTCGCTCACGGTCGGCGATGACATGTCGCGCGACAAGAGCGTGATCGCATCCAGCCGCTCGACGATTCCCTCTTGCAGCACCCGGCAATAGAAGCCGGTCCGATTGGCGGCGAGAAAGCGGGCGGCGAAATCGCTGCCGGCGTCCATCCGCATCACCAGCTTGTAACAGGGAATCCGGGGCTCGGAGACCTGCAGGACGGCCGTTCCCATGCGCAGAACGTCGCCGATCCGAAGCTCCGCTTCGAGCACGCCTTCGGTGGTGACGTTCTCGCCGAACTGGCCCATCGGTAGCGTCGGCCGGCCGGTCTCGCGGCACCAAAAGTCATAGTGCTCGACCGGATAGCAGTACACGGCCTTGTCGATGCCGCCATGCGCCGACAAGTCGGCCTGCCCATCGCCGACGAAGTTGGTTTGCGTCAGTATCAGCGGCTCGCCGACCGGCTTTTTGAAGATGCCCGTGCGAAACGACATGCCCCGGTAGGTGACGAGCTTTGGCTCGCCGACGTTCAAGGACCTGATTTTGCCGTTCATGCGGGACCCCATAAACGACCCCACCGACCGTCATGAGCGGGATTTGTCAATCCCGGCCATGACGGCCGATGCCCGTGCCGCGCGAGGGGGAGGCTTGCTCGCGTCGTCCGGCTAAGGTCTCAAGCGGCTTTCGGTTGTCCGATCGCCGGCGCCGGCATCGCCGCCGGCGTTTCCTTAAATCGAGCGTGAATCCGCTCGAGATCCTGCTTGATCTCCCCGACCGCAGCGGGCTTACGGGCGTGGAAGCCGAAGATCCACGCGATCCCGACGGCCAGGTAGACGAGATAAGCGTAGGGGAAGTAGTTGACCGGCGGGGCAGGGATCGGAATGACGCTGCCGACGGCGGGGATCATCAGGAGCAGAATCGCGGCCGCGCACATCGCGAGATCGATGGGGCGCTGCTCGCCGAGCCGCTTGAGATAGACCGGCGCGGCGATGGCAATGAGGCAATACGGCGTGACGAAGCCGAATGCCGCGAGCGTGCCGGCGAAGTTGAAGATGTCGAGCGGCGCCAGCCCGCCGAGCGCTGCGATCGTCGGCAGCGTAAACGAGATGATCGAGATCGTCGTCACCGCGACATGCGGCGTCTCGTTCTGCGCGTGCGAGTCGGCCGTTGCCTCGGGGAAGATGCCGTGGCGGCCCATCGCATAGATGATGCGCGAGCCGGCATTGATGCACGACAGATTGAGCGCGAAGAAGCTGACCATCGCGCCGAGCGACAGCGGAATCGACAGCAGGGGGACATGGGCGAGCGTCGCCAGCGTGTTCAGCGGCGTATCGAGCTGGTCGAGCGTCTGCGAATAGCCGCGTATGCCCAAGACTTCCACATAGGTTATGAACACGAAGAACGCGCCCGACAGGATGAGGCTCACCATGACCGCGCGCGGGATCGTCTTGAGCGGATCCTTTGCCTCATCGCCGAACGCGGTGGCGCATTCGAACCCGACGAGACTGAAGATCGCGACCACGACGCCGAGGCCGACGCTCGACCACGGCAGTTTGCTGACGTCGAATTGCGCCGTGTCGACTGCGAAGTGATGCTGCGTCAGCACGATGAAGGAGAGAATGAGGATAAAGGCCACTGAGATGGCCTCGAACACCAGCATCAACATCGCCGAGAGGGCGACGTTCTTCCACGCGCAATACCAGGACGTGCCGACGCAAATCCCAAACAGCACGATCGGCGGCAAATTCAGACCGATCATTTTCAGGAGCGTGTCGGCAAAGATCGTAAAGCCTGTTGCGCCGGCAATCGAGATGCCGACATAGGCCCAGATCAGCGACCAGCCTCCGACCGCGCCCACGGTCACGCCGAGGCCGCGGCAGATATAGGCATACATCGACCCGGAGGTCGTGGAACGGCTGGCAAACTGGTTGAGATTGTAGGCGACGAACAGCAACATGACGGTGCCCAGGGCATAGGACATCCAGCTCCAGTCCCCGGTATTCGAATACATCACCGGGATAATCAGAGCTGCCGTCATGGTGGGAGAAATCAGTGCGACGGCTTGCGCCAGCACCTCATAAAAGTTCAGACAATTCGCTTTCAGCGGGATATTTGGCATGACCATAGGCTCCGTTGAAGTGGACGTTGTGCCCTGCACGCGTCGACGTCCGAGCCCGGTCTCAAGACCCACAGTGCGGCAGGCCGAAACTCCACGCTATGGCGCGAATGGACCGGTCAACACATCCAGTTTTCAAATGGCTGGGGGTCCAATGGACTATGTCCACGTTAAAATTTCGGGCAATCCGACGCGATGAGCGCACAACATCGCAACCGAAAAACGCCGCATTTCAGCGTTCGGAAAAGTCATCGAACTCCGACGACCGGTCACGCCATGCTGAGCGCGGCCGCGATTATCTCGCCTCAGGCTTCGGCCCGATCAGAAATTCCAGTCGACGTCGAGGTCTGAGTCGACGTGAAGATGTGAGCCGACGCCGGCGCTGACCGCCGCATAAGCGCCGAATTTCACGCCTTTGGCGGCGTCGTCATAACGATAGGTCGTCAGCACCGGCAGCACCTCGAGTCCCTGTGTACCGCTCGCCTGATCGATCGAGGTCAGGCTGCAGCGGAAGCACGGATTGACGAAGCGGAGCGCGACCTCGCCGCAGCGGGCGTTGGTGAAATAGTCCTCGTCGTGTTCGTCGACGCCGGTCACGACGATATTCGGCCGGAAGCGGTTCATCGGCACGGCTTCCGGGAGCTTCTGATTGAGAGCCGCGTGAGAAGCCTGCGAGATGACGAGAACGCCGTAATTATCGACGAAGCTGGTCGGCGCCGCGTCGCGCTCCGGGTATTGAACGCCGCCCTTGCGCAGCGTGCGAGGATCGCATTTCGCCAACCGGAACGGCGCGCCGAGATATTCGCTGAACCAGGCGTCGGCCGCGACATTGGTGGCGAGCGCTTCATGGGTTTCGCCAAACAGCGTGATGGTGATAAGCGTTCCGCCGCCGTTGCCAGACAGATGCAGCGGCGCCATGCCCGGCGCGTTCAGGATCATGCCGCCGTTGGCAAATTCCGGCTTCACCAGCGCGAGCTTCGAATGCTCCCGCTGGGTGACGAATGCCCCATTGGCATCCACCACCATCCAATTGCGATCGAACGCGAATCCGGTCGGCACAATCGAGACTTCGTCCATGCGGACGCCGGCACAGGACTTGATGGGGTAGACGAACAGGTCTGAGATTTTTGGCATCGTCGTTCTCCTGGTAGCCCCGGCGTTATCCTGCGGCGCTGGCGAACTGAGCCGCCGTTCCCGCATGATTGAAGGCATCGGCGAAAAAACGATCCCGCGGCAGCCCGGCGCGCTGCGTGAAATCGGCGAACGCAGCATCGATCAGGCCGGGGCTGCCGCACGCATAAACGTCGAAGGACGACATATCCGGAAAATCCTCGAGCGCGGCGCGATGCACGAGCCCGACGCGTCCCGGCCAGTCGTCCGATGCTTGCGGTTCGGACAGGACGGGCGTCGCGCGCGAGCAGATCGAAACCGGGATGGTGTCGATGGCGTAAAGTCCTGCCCTACGGCGGCTGCCCCAGTACAGGTGAAGCTCGCGCTTGTTGCCTGCCGGCAGCAGCGATTCGAGCATCGCCTTGATCGGCGCTATTCCCGTTCCGCCGGCAAGCAGGAGCGCAGAACGCTCGGGCGCGCCGGAAAATCCAAATTCGCCGAACGGCCCGGCGAAGCGCACGATGTCGCCCGGACGCAATTGTTCGTGCACGTAAGTTGTGAAGCGCCCGTTGGGGATACGTCCGATGTGCAGTTCGAGCGTTCCGTCCGCTCGCGGCGCGTTGGCGATGGAGAACGGGTGCAGCCGGGCGTCCTCGGCGATAATGGTAATGTATTGGCCCGGCAGGAACCGGATCGCGGCCGTCGGCGGCGGTTTTAATGTCACAATTGCGACGTCAGGCGATGGTTTGGCGATGCCGACCACGCGGGCCGGGCGCCGAAATACTGTGCCGATTGGCCGTGCCTCAAGCTCGGTCACGTCGAGCGTGACGTCGCCCAGGGGCTTGGCGCAACAAAGCAATGCTTCGCAAGCGGCTTGCCTCAGTCCGAGCGGCATGCCGCCGTCATAAATGACGGCCCCGGCGACAAGGACTGCCCGGCAACTGCCGCAAGTGCCTCCGCGGCAGGCATGCGGCAGCCAAATTTCCTGGCGCATGGCCGCTTCCAGGATCACTTCGTCCCGATTGACCGAGAAGCTTTTGCCGCTGCGGCATAGCGTGACGCGGGCCACCGGAGGCATGGTCTTTGCAGGGCCCTCTGTCATGTCCCGGGCCGTGAGCCTAGGGACGCCACGGGCCAGGGAAAAGGTCCAATAATGACTGATGGAGGGGTCCAGTGCTGCGACCTTGGAAAATCAGCCTTGCCGAGCGGGTGGATCGGGGACGAAGCATCCCCGTCTATCAGCAGATCGTTCAGGCACTGATTCACGACATCCAGCGCGGCCGGCTATCGCCGGGCACCTTTCTGCCGAGTAGCCGCGAGCTCGCCGCCACGCTTGGCGTCAACCGCAAGACGATCGTACTCGCCTATGACGACCTGATCGCGCAGGGCTGGCTCGCATCCGACGGCACGCGGGGAACGATCGTGTCCGATTCGCTCCCTGAATTGGCGCCACGGCTGTCGCCGATCCCGCAATGCGATGTCGGCTACGAGGGCGCTTCCCCCGAGTTCGAGATCCACCCTGCCGCCGATCCGCTTCCCGCCTTTGTCGAGAATACCGCGCTCACCTTCGACGACGGCGCGCCCGATGCGCGGCTGTTGTCGCCGGATGTCCTCGCGCGCGCCTATCGAACGGCGATCCGGCAGGCCGTCCGCGGCAATTGGCTGGGCTATGGCGATCCCCGCGGCGTGTCGATCTTGCGCGAGACAATCGCGAACATGCTCACGGCGCACCGCGGTCTGGTAACGACCGCCGACAACATTTGCATCACGCGCGGCAGCCAGATGGCGATTTTCCTCGCCGCCCGGATTCTGCTCAAGCCCGGCGAAACCGTTCTGGTCGAAGCGCTGAGCTACTCGCCGGCCTGGGAAGCGTTCCGCGCCGCCGGCGCTTCGGTCGTCGGCGCCAAGCTCGACGACCACGGGTTGGATATCGAGGACGTCGAAAGGCTTTGCCGCCGGCATAAAGTCCGCGCGCTTTATTTGACGCCGCATCATCAGTTCCCGACGACCGTTTCGCTCACGCCGCAGCGGCGGTTGCGGCTTCTGGATCTGGCAAGCCAGTTCGGCTTCGCGGTGATCGAGGACGACTACGATCACGAGTTTCATTTCGAGCAGCAGCCGCTGTTGCCGATCGCCAGCTACGCGCCGCGCCGCACGGTCTATATCGGCTCGATGTCCAAGCTGCTGCTGCCGGGCCTGCGCATCGGATACGTTGCCGCGGCTCCGGACGTCATCCGTTTGATGGCGAATGAGACGGTGATCATCGATCGTCAGGGCAACGTGCCGACGGAGCTGGCGGTGGCGGAACTGATCGATTCGGGCGAGCTGCATCGCCACGCCCGCAAGGCGCTTCAGGTCTATCACGGCCGCCGCGACGCCTTCGCCCAACTGCTTCGGCAAAACTTCGGCGACACCATCGACTTCAAAGTGCCCGACGGCGGCCTGTCATTCTGGATCAAATTCGGCGATCCCGCGATGCTCGACACGATCGAGAAAGACGCACAGAAATGCGGCGTCCGCTTCCTGCCTTCGCGGTCGTTCGCGATCGCGCCCTACGAGCAAAGGGGGCTCCGCCTCGGCTATGCGAGCCTCACTCTCGACGAAGCGACTGAAGCCGTGCGGCGCCTGCGCCAATCGGCCAACAACGCCGTTCGGCCGAAAGAGTTGAGGGTGGCGCTCTAGCCGGTTAGCCGAATCCCGCGGTCGCCAATGTGCGCGCGCAAGATCGGCTAGGCTGCCGGGTTCTGGCCGACGGCCGCGCCGGAGTGGGACGGATCAGCGCCGTATTTGTTATCGCCCGCGGAGCCTTGCCCGACCCACCACACGATCAGCACCAAGGCGCCGATCAGCGGTACGAGGAACAGCAGCATCCACCAGCCGCTGCGGCCGGTATCGTGCAAGCGCCGCATCGACACGGCCAGACTCGGCAGCAAGGTTGCCACAGCGAAAGTATCGCTGAACGGCGAAACCAGCGTCAGCGACGGAAACAGCACGGCATCGAGAATTCCGGTCACGGCCGTGCAGATAATGGTGAACAGCACCCAGTACCAAAATTCCATGACCGAGGTGCGGCCGGAAAATTTGGTGTAGTTGGCGAATCCCGATTGGATCGCTTGCCGAAAATTCGTTGTCGCTCCCGCGGGCATGTCTAGTTCGACGCGCGCCGCATCGCGGTCCAGGTGCCGTAACACTGGTTGTTGCCGGCGCTCCAGCGGCCGCCGCCCGATGCGCCGTGCAGCCGGCCGTAGCCGGTGGCGCTGCCCAGCCCCTTGCTCACGGTCACCGCGATGGCGCCGCTTCCCACCACGAAGCTGGAAATCTGATAGCTAAAGTCGTTCTCGGCCTGCACCACCTGGCCGGCGACGATGCGCGCCGGATAGCGGTAGCTCGGGTCGCAGGGGCCGAACTGGGTGCGGATCGACACGCTCCACAGCCCGTCATAGGCGCCCGATCGCGTGTAATGTTTTTTCGCCGCCTCCGACGGCGTCGCCGCCATGAGCAGGCCGCCGACCGCGATTGCCGTGATTACGCCGCCCAAAGTCCGCATCTGATCGCTCTCGGTTTTCCGGAATCGCCCGGTTATGGTTTGCCGCTGCCGCCGGCTGGGTCGGTCGCCGGCGCCGCCGCATAGGGCGGCGGCTTGTCGGCGAAGGCATTGGCGCTCTTGCCCTGGTCGTAGCCAGCATTGAACAAGGCCTTCATGTAATCGGGATCGAACGCACCCCGGCTCGGCGCGTTGAAGCTTGCCGGAATGGTGGCGGCGTTAAAGCCGATGCCGCTGTTCTTCGCCGCGACATAAGTGCGATCGAGCATGAGCCGCAGGTCGGTCATCACCGCGAAGCCGACTGCCTCGGTGAGGATCGAAGGCGTCGAAGGCTGGACGACGTCAAAATCCGGCTGCAGTCCGCTGTTGACGACGATGTAAAGCTGCGTCGCCGGAATCTTGTAACCGCTGGTGCTTGCCATCAAAGCCGGCGGCGCGACAAAGAACTGTCCGCCGACGCCGCCGTCGGCATGCATCTCCTGAAAATGCTTGCCGTTGGCTTCGACGTCGATCAGCACCGGCGGAAACGCGCCGGGAACGCTGCCGGAGGCAAGCAGCACGCTGCGGAACAAGTTGAGCGCCGCATCGCCGCCGGGTCCGCCGGCATGCACGGCGATGGCGCCCATGTTCCAGACCACGGAGCGCTCGGCATCGAGATCGGTGGTGACCACGAACAGCCGCCGGCCGCTTTGATAGGCAGCGGCAATGTCGGCGAGCAAAGCCGGCGTGATCTCTTTGGCGATCAGGTCCTTGAGCGGCCAGGAATCGACAAAGCTCTCGCCGGTCGAGCCCACCTCAAAAATGTCCGCGGCCGTGATCTGCGTATAGGCGGCCTTGAGCGCGTCGTCATATTTCGCTCCGGCAAACGCAAACGGCGCCATCAGCGCGCCGGTGCTCACGCCGGTAACGACCGCATAATCCGGCCGAGCGCCGGCGGCGCTCAAGCCGTTGAGCAAGCCGGCGCCAAAAGCGCCGTCGCCGCCGCCGGTCGAGAGAATGAGCCACGGTCCCGGTTGCGCCGGCACCGCCTTGGTGAAGTCGGCAACCGAATCCGCCCAGAACCGCGCATCCGGCATGCCCGGAATGACGGCTGCGGCCTCGTCGGCTGCGCTGAACGGAATGCGCGGCGGCAATTTCGGCGGCTGCACAGTGGGCGCGGCCGGCCCTGTCGGTGGCTTTTTGATAGGGTGCGCACTTTGCACCTGCGCCAGCGCGAGGCCGCCGCCCGGCAGAACCAATACCGTCGCCGGGAGCAAGGCAACGGCCATGCACGTGCAGATTGTCCAGCGCGCGGAAGCGGTCATTATCAGGTGAGTGTCCGGAACACGGTGGAAGGTTCGGCTCTATCTACGACCCAATAGGCATTGCCCGGTTAACACCCGGCAGCAAGTATGTCGTCACAGTCCCATCCTAAAGCCTGTGAATTGTCACGCCTCTGTTACGGCTCTGCGACGTATCGGCTCAGCCCACCAGATCAAGCATGGCGATCGGCGACAAAATGCGCCCCCTCGACCAGGATCGCCGCCGCCGGCCCGAATGGCGCGAGCGCCGTTTCGGCATCCAGTACCAGCTGCTGCAATCTCGCTTTGGCGCCCGCCATGCCGAGCACGCTGACAAAAGTCGCCTTGCCGGCGGCCGCGTCCTTGCCGGTTAATTTGCCGACCAAAGCCGGATCCCCTTCGACGTCGAGAAGGTCGTCGGCGATCTGAAAAGCCTCACCGACCGCCGAACCGTAACGTTCCAGCGCGTCGCGCTCGACCGGGCCAGCGGCTGCGAGAATGCCACCGGCCTGGCAGGCAAAGCGCAGCAGCGCGCCGGTCTTCATCGCCTGCAACAGGCGCACCTCGCGCTCGCCGAGCTTTTGCGCGCCGAAGCGGCCCTCCGTGGCAAGATCGAGCATCTGGCCGCCCGCCATGCCGCCGACGCCCGAGGCGCGCGCCAGCGCGCTCACAAGCTCGCTCCGCACGGCCGGATCGGAGTGGGTTTCCCGGCGCGACAGGATATCGAAGGCGAAAGTGAGCAAGCTGTCGCCGGCGAGGATTGCAGTGGCCTCGTCGAATCTCTTGTGCGCGGTCGGCTGGCCGCGCCGCATGTCGTCGTTATCCATAGCCGGCAGGTCGTCATGGACCAGCGAATAGCAGTGCACGCATTCCAGTGCCGCGCCCGCCATCAAGGCGTTGCCGCGCGGCACATCGAACAAGGCCGCGGACTCCACCACCAGGAACGGCCGAAACCGCTTGCCGCCGCCGAGACTGGCATAGCGCATGACCTCGATGAGGCGCGCCGGGCGGCTTAATTCGCCCGCCGCCGGCGCCGTGGCGAGGAGCCGGTCGATCAGCGTCACCGTCTCCGCCGCCACCGCATCGAGGCGGGTCAGGAAAGGGGTTTGTGGGGCATCCATTGCGTGGCTAACCGGCATTCCAGCGTCGCTGCGGGGTCCTGTATCAGGTCCTACATTTAGGGGATAACGAGCCGCCGGCCGCAGGGGGAGCCCCCTCAAAGCCGGCGCAAATCCGCCCCCGGGAAGGGACTATCTGTGGCAAACGGCCTTCTAGCGTCAATGGTGCTGGCGATCTGGCTCTATCTGGTCGCGGCGCGCGGCGGCTTCTGGCAGGGGGCCCAGCGCGATGACGAGAACGCCCCGTCGGACGGTCCAGCCGGCGGCCAATGGCCGGCTGTCACCGCCGTCATCCCGGCGCGCGACGAGGCCGAATCGGTTGGGGAGACCATCGGCTCGCTGTTGCGGCAAAACTATCCCGGCCCGTTCAATGTGATCCTGGTCGACGATCAAAGCAGCGACTCGACCGCGCAGGTGGCGCGCGATGCTGCGGCAACCGTTGGCGCCGGCGACCGTCTGACCATCATTGCGGGGCGGCCCTTGCCGGCCGGATGGACCGGCAAATTATGGGCGCAGCAGCAGGGCTTTGAGCACGCCGAGAATGCGCCGCTGTTACCGGCCTATTTGTTGTTCACCGATGCCGATATCGTTTATGCGCCTGATGCGCTGTCGAGTCTCGTGGCGCGGGCCGAGGCGCACGGCCTTGTTCTCACCTCGCTGATGGCGAAATTGCGCTGCCAAAGTTTCGCCGAGCGCGCCTTCGTGCCGGCCTTCATTTTCTTTTTCCAGATCCTCTACCCGTTCGCCTGGGTCAACGATCCGCGCCGCTCGACCGCCGGTGCGGCCGGCGGCTGCATGCTGGTGCGCCGCGACGCGTTGCGCGAGCAAGGCGGCCTCGCCGCGATCCGCGACGCCTTGATCGACGACTGCGCGCTGGCGAAACTCTTAAAGCGCCGCGGCCCGATTTTCCTGGCGCTGACCGAGCGCGTGCGCTCGATCCGTGCCTATCCGGCGCTCGCCGATATCCGCCGCATGGTGTCGCGCACGGCTTATGCGCAACTACGCTATTCGCCGCTTTTGCTCGCCGGCACCGTCCTCGGTCTGGCGCTGACTTATCTTGCGCCGGTCGCGCTTGCGCTGTTCGCCAGTGGCGTGCCGCAGTTCATCGGAATCTTCGTCTGGATGATCATGGCGTTGGCGTTCCGGCCGACGCTGCGGTTCTATGCGCTGTCGTGGCTATGGGCCCCGGCGCTGCCGGCGATTGCCGCGATCTATATGGCGTTTACGCTTGATTCCGCCTATCAGCATGCCCGCGGGCGCGGCGGCATGTGGAAAGGCCGGGCGCAAGCTGATCTAGCGAAAAAGCCCAATATTTCGGAATTGCAATGAACGACGCGGCTACATACGACGCCAAAGATTGGCGCTCGGGCAAGGGTCATCGGGATGAGAATTTCCCGGTGGCGTCGTGGCTTATTGCGCCGCGCCATCGCGGCGTGATTCTGGCGTTCTACAATTTCGTGCGCACCGCCGACGACATCGCCGATCATGCGTCGCTCAAGCCCGCCGAGAAGCTCGCGCTGCTCGATCGTCTCGAAGACGGCCTGTTGGGCGGCAATGCCGACGACGCGGTCGCGGTGCGGCTGCGCGCGGCGCTCGCCGAGCGCGCGCTATCGCCCAAACACGCCCAGGATCTTATCGCCGCATTCAAGCTCGACGTCACCAAGCTGCGCTATCGCGACTGGGACGATCTCATTTCCTATTGCGCGCTGTCGGCGATGCCGGTCGGCCGCTTCGTCTGCGACGTCCATGGCGAGAGCCGCGCGGTGTGGCCGGCGAACGACGCGCTGTGCGCCGCGTTGCAGATCATCAATCACCTGCAAGATTGCCAAGAGGACTACCGCAATCTCGACCGGGTCTATATCCCGCAGGACGCAATCGCCGGGAGCGGGACTAGCGTCGAAGCGCTCGGCGGCGAGCGCGCTTCTCCGGCGCTGCTCGATTGCCTGCACAAGCTCGCTGCGCGCACCGAAAGCCTGTTGAGTGAAAGCGACGACTTTGCCGTCCTGATCGCCGACCGGCGGCTTTCCCTCGAAGTCGCCGTCATCAATACGCTGGCGCATCGCCTGACACAGATGTTGCGCACGCGCGATCCGTTGAGCGAGCGCGTTCATCTTGCGCTGCCCGCCGTCGCCGGTCTGACGCTTCTCGGCATCATGGGTGGCGCCTCGCGCCGGCTCGGGCGGCGTTTCTTCGCCGCGTCGCATAAGCCGCGAGGCGCGTGAGTGGGCGAGCCGACACAAGCCGCCGCGCGCGCTTCCGGCAGCTCGTTCTACACCGGGATGCGGATATTGCCGCGCGCCGAGCGCGAGGCGATGTTCGAAATCTACGCGTTCTGCCGCGCGGTCGACGACATCGCCGACGATCTTGGCCCGCGCGAGCCGCGGCGTGCCGCGTTGCAGAAATGGCGAAGCGACATCGACGCGCTCTATGCCGGCGCAGCCCCGCCGCAGCTTGCCGGCCTGGCGCAGGCGGTGCGCGCCTTCGGCCTGCCGCGCGAGGATTTTTTCGCGGTCATCGACGGCATGGAAATGGACGTGCTTGCCGACATTCGCGCGCCTGACCGCGCCACGCTTGACCTTTACTGCGACCGCGTCGCCTGCGCGGTCGGGCGGCTGTCGGTACGGGTGTTCGGCATGGCGCGCGAGCCGGGTTTGGCGCTCGCCCATCATCTCGGCCGGGCGCTGCAATTGACCAATATCCTGCGCGATCTCGACGAGGATGCGGCGCTGGGGCGGCTCTATCTGCCGCGCGAGGCGCTTCGCGACGCTGGAATCATCGCTGCTGACCCGGCCATGGTGCTGGCCAATCCGATGCTTGGCGAGCCCTGCAACACCATCGTCGCCATGGCGCGAAGCGAATTCGCGGCGGCAAATAAGATCATGGCGCAAAACCCGCGCAAGGTCGTCAAGGCGCCGCGCATCATGGGCCACGCCTATCGGCTCATTCTCGAAGCACTGGTCGCCCGCGGCTTTGCCCCGCCGCGTGAGCGGGTGCATCTGCCGCGCGGAAAATTCCTGCTCATTGTGTTGCGCAATCTGCTGTGATGGCCCGCACCGTCCACATCATCGGCGCCGGTCTTGCCGGCCTTGCCGCCGCGCTCAAGCTTACCGGGCGTGGCGAGCAGGTGATCGTGCACGAGGCGACCGCTTTTGCCGGCGGCCGCTGCCGATCCTATCACGACGCCTCGGTCGGCATGGTGATCGACAACGGCAATCACCTCTTGCTGTCGGGCAATCGCGCCGCGCTCGATTATCTGCGCGACATCGGTGCGAGCGACCGTCTGATCGGCCCGCCGGCGGCGGAATTCCCGTTCCTCGACCTTGCCGACCGCGAGAGCTGGACGTTGCGTTTCAACGACGGCCGGCTGCCGTTCTGGATCTTCGATCCGGCGCGGCGGCCGCCGGGGACGCGCGCATTCGATTATCTGATGCTGGCGCGGCTTCTTTGGCCGCCGCCGGGTAAGACGGTCGGCGCGGTCATTGCCTCCAAAGGCCCGCTCTATTGGCGGCTGGTCGAGCCGCTGCTGCTGGCGGCGCTGAACATCGATCCACCGCATGGCTCGGCAAAACTGGCGTCGGCCGTGATCCGCGAAACGCTCGCTGCCGGCGGGCGCGCCTGCCGGCCGCTGATCGCGCGCGACGGTTTGAGCGCGACGCTCATCGCGCCGGCGCTTGCCATGCTGCAACAGCGCGGCGCCACGGTGCGGCTCGAACATCAGCTCCGCGCCATCCGCTTTGGCACCAGCCGCGTCGACGCGCTCGATTTCGGCGGCGAGACCATCGCGCTCGCCGCCGAAGATGCGGTCGTCCTCGCGGTGCCGCCCTATGCCGCAGCCTCCTTTATCCGCGGTCTCGACGTGCCGACCGAGTTCCGCGCCATCGTCAACGCGCATTTCCGGATCGAGCCGCCTCCCGGACAGCCGCCGATCCTCGGTGTGCTCAACGGCACCGTGGAATGGATTTTCGCCTTTCCCGGCCGGCTGTCGGTCACCATTAGTGCGGGTGACCGATTAATCGACACCCCGCGAGAGGAACTGGCCAAGGCGATCTGGGCGGAGGTCGCGAGCGCGACCGGCCTGCCGGCCGAGCTGCCGCCTTGGCAGATCGTGCGCGAGCGCCGCGCCACCTTCGCCGCGACCCCGGCGCAGGATTTAAAGCGCCCCGGCGCGCAAACCGCGTGGCGCAATCTCGTTCTTGCCGGGGATTGGACAAATACCGGCTTGCCCGCCACCATCGAAGGCGCGATCCGGTCCGGCAACCGCGCCGCCGCACTGATCGCAGGCCGGGATCAGTCATGAACGACGCCGACCTCGAAGCGCATATCGACGCCGCCACGCAGGCGCTCATCGCCTGCCAGCATGCCGACGGCCATTTTCTGTTCGAGCTCGAAGCCGACGCCACCATTCCGGCCGAATATGTCTTGCTGCGGCACTATCTCGCCGAACCGGTCGATGCCGGGCTCGAAGCCAAAATCGCGGCCTATCTGCGCCGCACCCAGGGCACCCATGGCGGCTGGCCGCTGTTCCACGACGGCACCTTCGACATGAGCGCGACGGTGAAGGCCTATTTTGCGCTCAAGATGATCGGCGACGAGCCGCAAGCCGCGCACATGCGCCGCGCCCGCGAGGCGATCCGCGCGCGCGGCGGCGCGGAGCGGGCCAACGTGTTCACGCGGTGTCTCCTTGCGCTCTACGGCATCGTGCCGTGGCGCGCGGTGCCGGTGATGCCGGTCGAGATCATGCTGTTGCCGCAATGGTTTCCGTTCCACCTCGACAAGATTTCGTATTGGAGCCGCACCGTGATCGTGCCGCTTCTGGTGCTGATGGCTAAAAAGCCGCGGGCCCGCAATGCGAAGGGCGTTACCATCAACGAGCTGTTCCTCGATCCGCCGCAGTCACTCGGGCCGGCGCCGAGAGCGCCACAGCAGAAGGCGTCATGGTTCTGGTTCTTCCGCGTCGTCGACGACGTGCTGCGCGCCGCCGAGCCGTATTTTCCCAAAGCGACGCGGCAGCGCGCAGTCGACGCCGCCGTCGCCTGGGTCGCCGAGCGGCTCAACGGCGAAGACGGCCTTGGCGCGATTTACCCGGCCATGGCCAATGCCGTGATGATGTACGACACGCTGGGCTATCCCGCCGATCATCCGCAGCGCGCGATTGCGCGAAAATCGATCGAGAAGCTTTTGGCCGGGCAGGACGGGGAGACCTATTGCCAGCCTTGCGTGTCGCCGATCTGGGACACCGGGCTTGTCTGTCAAGCGTTGATGGAAGTCGGCGGTGACGAGGTCAACGCGCTGGTCAAGCGCGGCCTTGACTGGCTCAAGCCGATGCAGGTGCTCGACGTCCGCGGCGACTGGACCGCGCGGCGGCCGGAGCTGCGGCCCGGCGGCTGGGCGTTCCAATATGCCAATCCGCATTATCCCGACGTCGATGACACCGCGGTGGTGGCGATGGCGATGGACCGCATGCAAAATCTCGGTAACGCAAACTACCAGGCTGCAATCGCGCGTGCGAAAGAGTGGATCGTCGGCATGCAGAGCGGAAACGGCGCCTGGGGCGCGTTCGATGCCGACAACGAATATTATTATCTCAACAATATTCCGTTCGCCGATCACGGCGCGCTACTCGATCCGCCGACCGAGGATGTCAGCGCGCGATGCCTGTCGATGCTGGCGCAGCTCGGCGACACGCAAAGCCCGGCGGCGCAGCGCGCCATCGATTATCTGCGCAAGACGCAAGCTGCCGACGGCTCGTGGTACGGCCGCTGGGGCATGAATTATATCTACGGCACCTGGTCGGTGCTTTGCGCGCTCAACGCAGCGGGGTTCGACCGCGATGCGCCGGAAATGCGCAAAGCGGTGGATTGGCTCGCCACGATCCAGAACGAAGACGGCGGCTGGGGCGAGGACGGCTCAAGCTACAAGCTCGATTATCGCGGCTACGAGAAGGCGCCATCGACCGCATCGCAAACCGCGTGGGCGCTGCTCGGCTTTATGGCGGCCGGCGAGATCGATCATCCGGCGGTGGCGCGCGGCATCAAATATCTCGCCGACCATCAAGGGCCCGACGGCTTCTGGAACGAGGCGCATTACACCGGCGTCGGTTTCCCGCGCGTGCTCTATCTGCGCTACCACGGCTATCCGAAATTTTTTCCGCTCTGGGCGCTGGCGCGTTACCGCAATCTCAAAAGCGGCAATGCGCGCAAGGTGGCGTGGGGGATGTAGCTTCGTAATCATCACCCCTCCCCACCGGGGAGAGGTGAGAAGATTACGCCGCGCTGGCCGAACTCTGCGCTGGCGGCTTTGCCGCTTTGGCGGCCTTTTCGCGCGCCTCGTTGGCGCGCATCTGCGCCTCAGCTGCACGTTGCTGTCGAACATGTATTGTGCCGGCCGCTGGTCTTCGAGCGAGATTTCCGGGGCCATCGGGCCTTCGGTCTTGATGCCCTTCCAGGCGATCATCGCCGCTTGCAGTGGATGATCCATCATCGCCTGCGCCGCGGTCGGCTCGTAGCCGCAATGCGCCATGCAGTTTGCGCACTTCTCGTAGCGGCCGGTGCCGTAGGCGTCCCAGTCGGTGGTGTCCATCAATTCGTCGAAACTCTTGGCGTAGCCTTCACCGAGCAGATAGCATGGCTTCTGCCAGCCGAAAATGTTGCGGGTGGGCATGCCCCACGGCGTGCAATGAAATTCCTGATTGCCGGCGAGGAAATCGAGGAACAGGCTGGAATGCGTCAGATTCCAGTTCTTGCCCTTGCCGAGCGCGAAGACGTTGCGGAACAGTTCCTTGGTCTTGCGGCGGCTCAGAAAATGCTCCTGATCGGGCGCCCGCTCATAGGCATAGCCGGGGGAGATCGAGACGCCGACGCCGAGCTCTGCGGTGAGGTCGAGGAATTTCGCGATGTCCTCGGCCGGATGGCCGTCGAAGATCGTGCAGTTGACGTTGACGGCAAAGCCCTTGGCCTTGGCCGCCTTGATCGCCGAGACGGCCTTGTCGAAGCCGCCGTCCATGCACACCGACTTGTCGTGATGGTGCTTGATGCCGTCGAGATGCACCGAGAAGAACAAATAGGGCGACGGCTCGAAGAGATGCAGCTTCTTTTCGAGTAACAGCGCATTGGTGCACAGCGACACGAATTTCTTGCGTGCGACGATGCCTTTGACGATCTCGCCGATCTCTTTGTGAATGAGCGGCTCGCCGCCGGGAATGGCGACCATCGGCGCGCCGCATTCGTCCACCGCGTCGAGGCATTCCTGGACCGAAAGGCGCTTGTTGAGGATGGCGTCGGGATAATCGATCTTGCCGCAGCCGGTGCAGGCGAGATTGCAGCGGAACAGCGGCTCGAGCATCAGCACCAACGGATAGCGCTTGCGCCCCGCCAGCCGCTGCCGCATCACATAGGCGCCGACTTTCACTTTTTGACGTAGAGAGACACCCAAAACCGTAACCCTTTTCTTCTGCGCTTTTGTTGCTGGCGCCGGATCGATTGACCCGGCTTAGACTTTTGCCGTGACGCGGCCTGCGGTGACGCCGCCGGTCAATTCCGGCGGCAAACGGAACTCTATTGTTTCATGGCGGCCGGCGAGCTGGCTGACCTCGACCGGACCAAGCCGCCGCAGCGCGTCGATGACGTCTTCGACCAGCACCTCCGGCGCCGAGGCGCCGGCCGTGATGCCGACGATCTTGGCATTGCCGAACCAATCAGGATTGAGCTCGCTGCCGTCGGCGATCAGATAGCTTGGCGTGCCATCCTCCTCGCCGATTTCGCGCAGCCGGTTCGAATTGGAACTGTTCTTGGCGCCGACCACCAGGATAACGTCGACTACCTTGCTAAGTTCGCGCACCGCGGTCTGCCGGTTCTGCGTCGCGTAGCAGATGTCGCGCGTCTCCGGGCCGACGATGTCGGTAAAGCGCTTATGCAGGGCGGCGATGATGCCGCGGGTGTCGTCGACCGACAGCGTGGTTTGCGTGACATAGGCGACCGGCGTATCGGCCGGAATGTCGAGCGAAGCGACATCGCTCTCGGTCTGCACCAGCGTCACCGGCTCGGCGATCTGGCCCATCGTGCCCTCGACTTCCGGATGACCGGCATGGCCGATGAGAATGAGTTTTCGGCCCTGGCCGACATAGCGTTTGCCCTGGTTATGCACCTTGGTGACGAGAGGGCAGGTGGCGTTGAGCACCGGCAGATTGCGCGATGCCGCTTCCTCCTCGATGCTCTTGGCGACGCCGTGCGCGCTGAAGATGGTGACCGCATTGGGCGGCACTTCGGAAAGGTCCTCGACAAAGCGCGCGCCCTTGGCCTTGAGGCTTTCCACGACATGCTTGTTGTGCACGATTTCGTGGCGGACATAGACCGGTGGGCCGAATTTCTGCAGCGCCCGCTCCACGATCTCGATGGCGCGCACGACGCCGGCGCAGAAACCGCGAGGTTGGGCAAGAATGACTTTCATCAACACCTCCCGGTCCATTGGCCGGTTACGACTTGCGATTAGCTTAACTGCGGCCATGCGCCGCAACCTGCGCGGCAGAGCCGATTTATGTCCCGTGGTTGGGTTCTTACTTGGCTGTCAAACCGTTACAATCAAGCCCGGACTGCCCCCTGGGGTCTTAGTCGCCGCGCCGGGCCGGCGCGATCAATGACCCTTCTAAACCGCCATCATTGAACGGAAATAGGGGCCAATGTCCAGCCGCCCATGTTCCGCGTTTATGTCCCGCATTCCCCTCCAGCCTCTGGTATGCAAATTCAGGGCCCGGCATGGGCTCGGTCTGGCTTGGTCTACGCGGCTTATCAGGGCTTTCCGCCGCCAACTGAACCGGCGGCGCGCTTTGGCCGTCCAACATTAACGCATTTACCCTGCAACCGGTTCGGGATCCTATAGATCAGGCGTTGCGAGGCATCGGGATGCCGATTCGGCTACTAAGACGGCATTCCGGTTGGTCCAATTCTAAACAGGCGCAGATGACGGCAAGCGAGCTAGGAAAATATCCACGATTTCACTTTTGCCGCCATTCAGGGCATTTAGGTCCGAATCGCCGGATATACCCGCCTCCATTTTGCCGTTCTCTTGACGCCTCAAACCTTGGTTCGTTGGTTGATCTGATCCCGCTGCCCATCCCATTGCGCTGACCACCCCATGAAAATGATCACCGCCTTTGTCGTCCGCACGATCGGCTTTTGCGTGCACTATGCCTGGCCGGTGATCGCGGTATCGATCGTGCTTGCCGTGGCGTCGTCCTGGTATGCCGCCACGCATTTCGCCATGACCACCGACGTCAACCAGCTCATTTCGCCGAACCTTCCCTGGCGGCAGCGCGAGGCCGCCCTGGAAAAGGCCTTTCCGCAATTCGAGCTGATCGTGGCGGTGATCGATGCGCCGACCCCGGAACTGGTCGATGCCGCGACCGCGGCGCTGTCGACGCGGCTGGCGCAGCAAAGGGACCTCATTCATTCCATCGAGAAGCCGAAAGGCGGCAGCTTTTTCGCGCAGAACGGCTTGCTGTTCGAATCCGTCGCCGATCTCGCCCCGCAGATGAAAGCGCTGACGCAGGCGCAGCGGCTGGTCCAGGTGCTGGCGGGCGATCCGACGCTGCGCGGCGTCATTCAGGTGCTGCAGTTCGGTCTGCTCGGCGTGCAGGGCGGTGAACTCAAGCTCGACCAGATGGCGTTGCCGCTGACGCTTGCCGCCGATGCGATCGAGAAGGTCAATGCCGGCCAGCCGGCGAGCTTTTCCTGGCACGAACTGGTCCAGGGCCGCCCCGCCACGCTCGACGAGAAGCTGCGCTTCCTGCAGATCCAGGCGACGCTCGATTACTCCGAGCTCGAGCCCGGTAAAAAGGCAACCGACTTCATTCGCCAGGCCGCCAGCGATCTCGATATCGCCGGCAAATATCAGGCGCGGCTGCGGCTGACCGGCCCGGTGCCGATGGCGGACGAGGAATTCGCCTCGATCAAGGAGAATGCCGCACTCAACGCCACGGTCACCATTGCCATCGTGCTCCTCATCTTGTGGCTGGCGCTGCGCTGGGCCCGCATCATCCTGGCGGTGTTTCTCTGCCTTGTCGTCGGACTCTCCATCACCGCGGCGGTCGGCATGCTGATGGTCGGCACGCTCAATCTGATCTCGGTGTATTTTGCGGTGCTATTCGTCGGCCTTGGCGTCGACTTCGGACTTCAATTCAGCGTCCGCTATCGCGCCGAGCGGCACGAGATCGACAATGTGCGCGAGGCGCTTTTGCAAGCCGGCAGACGCGCGGGCGCGCCACTGACGCTTGCGGCCTTGGCGACCGCGGCCGGCTTCCTGTCGTTTTTGCCGACGGTTTACAAGGGCGTATCCGAGCTCGGCCTGATCGCCGGCTTCGGCATGTTGATCGCGTTTGCCACCAGCATCACGCTCCTGCCGGCGCTATTGAGTTTGCTCAAGCCGCCGAGCGAGCCGGCGCAACTCGGCTACGCCGTGCTGGCGCCGGTCGACAGCTTTCTCGCCCGCCACCGCGTCGCGATCCTCATCGTCACCGCGGCCGTCGTCGCCTCCGGATTGCCGCTGTTGTTCTGGCTGCGCTTCGATTTCAATCCGATCAATCTGCGCAATCCGAAAACCGAGGCGGTCGCCACCTATCTCGAGCTCAAGAACGATCCGGACAGCGGCGCCAACGACATCCAGGTGCTCGAACCGTCGCTGACCGAAGCGGACGTGGCCGCCGCCACGCTTCGGGCTTTGCCGCAGGTTGCGCGCGCGCTCACGCTGTCGAACTTTATTCCGGATAATCAGCAGCAAAAGCTGCCGCTGATCCAGGACGCCGCGAAGACGCTGCTGCCGATACTCAATCCGACCGCGTCGACCCCGCCGCCGACGGATGCGCAAAACGTCAGCATGATGGGGTCCACCATCGATTTCATGAACCGGCTCGCGGGCAACGACACCGGCCCCGGCGCGGTTGCGGCGCGGCGCCTGGCCACGGCGATGACGGCGCTCTCCAAGGCTGATCCGGCGGTGCGGCAGCGCGCCGAAGCCGTGTTCGTGCAACCGTTGCATACGGCGCTCAACGATCTGCGCAATCTGTTCAAGGCGCAGGAGATAACCCGCGCCAATCTGCCGGCGGAATTGGTGCGCCAATGGGTGACGCCGGAGGGGCTGGCGCGCGTCGATGCCGCGCCGAAGGGCGATGCCAACGACAATGCGACGTTGCGGGCGTTTGCAGGCGCCGTTCAGGCCGTGGCGCCGACCGCCACCGAGGGACCGATTTCCATACTCGAGGCGCGGCGCGCGATCGTCAGCGCCTTCATCGAGGCGGGCGCCTTCGCGCTGTTGTCCATCGGGCTCATCCTCTGGATTACGCTGCGCCGCTTTAGCGACGTGCTGTTGACGCTCGTGCCGCTGTTATTGGCCGGCGTGGTGACGCTCGAGATTTGCGTGATTGTCGATCTGCCGCTCAATTTTGCCAACATCATCGCGCTGCCGCTGCTGCTCGGCGTCGGCGTGGCGTTCAAGATCTATTACATCATGGCGTGGCGCGAGGGGCAGACCAACCTGTTGCAGTCGGTGCTGACGCGCGCCGTGACGTTTTCCGCCTGCACCACGGCGACCGCCTTCGGCAGCCTGTGGTTTTCCAGCCATCCTGGAACCTCGAGCATGGGCAAGCTGTTGGCGATTTCGCTGCTCACGACCATGGCGGCGGCCGCTTTGTTCCAGCCGATCCTGATGGGCAAGCCGCGCGAGCAGGAACCGAGCGCGTGACCGTGCCGGCAATCTCTACCGCTTGACCGCCGGATTGGGATTGATCGACGGATCGAGCATGCTGTAGGCGGAATCCGGCAGCCGCGTCCAATATTGGTTCTCGCCGAGCATTTCGATGCCGAGATAGCCGCGCACGATCAGCGTCTGGCCGTCCGGCGCGACCTTCATCGTCGCGTGATAGATCTTGCCGTCGCGCGGATCGAGGATCGTGCCGCCGCCGTATTTGTCTTCGCTCTCCTGCGTCATGCCGCGGATGATTTCGAGCCCGAGCCACGGATGATCGTAGCGATCGTCCTTGCACTGGCCGCAAACGATATTCGGATTGTCGCCGGGCTTGAGGAACATTTTGGCGATGATGCCGTCATAGACGCCGTCGCGATTGGTAATGAGAAACCAGCCCGTCGGTTGCTTGGTGGTGTCATCGACGGTCTGCCACAGCCCGGCCGGCGTGGTCGCATCGGCGCTCGGGGCCGCACTGGGGGCCAAAATAGCGGCAGCAAGCGGCAGCAATGCCGCGACAACGGCCAGCAGTCTCGCTCGCATCCGCCGAACTCCCAGGAACCCGGGCCCCCGCGTATCGCCCCCGCGGCGATTGCAAAATCAAATAGGCCGCTACGCGATTTCCCGCAATGGCCGCCGCCGCAATTGCGGCCTGGCCATGCGGCCAAATGATGCCACGCATGTGTTGTGTCCGCCCCGCCGGCCTGCGGCTTGTGGTCACGTAGGGTGCCCCGCTACTATTCGCCGCTCTGTTTTTGCAGCCTTAAGGATTAGGGACCCGGCGTGAAGATCAAGGCGATCGAGCCCATCGCGGTCAGTCTGCCGCTGAAGAAGCCGGTGCAGATGTCCGGCGAAACCGTCACGCGCGCCGACAATGTGCTCATTCGCATCGAAGCCGAAGACGGCGCCGTCGGCTGGGGCGAAGCGGCTTCGGCGCCGACGATGACCGGGGAAACCGTCGCCAGCATGATGGCGGCGGTCGGCCACATGACGCCCGCTCTCATTGGCCGTGCGCCTGAGGATTTTGCCGGCGCATCGGCGGCGATGGACGCGCAGATCTACGGCAATAGCGGCGCCAAGGCGGCCATCGAAATCGCGCTGCACGATCTCGTCGGCCGCGCCACCGGGCAGCCGGTTTACGCGCTCCTTGGCGGCAGGCGAAGGAGCCGCATGGCGGTGCTCGCGGTGGTCGGTACCGACGACGTCGCAGCCGATCTGCGCGAAGCGCAGGCGCGCTGGGCCGCGGGCTACCGCGCTTACAAGATCAAGGTCGGTTTCGGTTCGTGGCAAGCCGATGCCGAGCGCACGCGGTCGATTTGCACTGCGCTCAAGAAGCAAGCGGAAGCTTGCCTCGTCTCGGCCGACGCCAATCAGGGTTTTAGCGTCGCCGACGCGCTCGGCTATGTCGGGGTGGTCGCCGGCTGCGGGCTCGATTTCTTCGAGCAGCCGCTTGTGGCGCACGACCTTGACGGCTTGGCGCGGGTCGCTGCCGCAAGCGGCGTGCCGATCGGCGCCGACGAAGGCATCCATTCACCGCACGATATCGAGCGGCATCACGCGCGCGGCGCCAAAGGCGTAAGCCTCAAGGCGATCAAGCTCGGCGGACTGCGCGCGATGCTGCAAGCCGGCATGCTATGCGACCGGCTCGGCATGGCGGTGAACATTTCCTGCAAGACCGGCGAGTTGAGCGTCGCATCGGCCGCGGCGTTGCATGCCGCCGCTGCCGTTCCGGCGATTGCCTGGGGCCTCACCGTGACCAGTTCGGGTCTTGCCGAGGATGTCGTCGTCACCCCGCTTGCCGTCGAGCATGGCCATGTCGGTGTGCCCGACCGCCCCGGTCTCGGCATCGAAGTCGACGAGTACCGGGTGCGGCGCTGCCAGCAGGATTTTCGGCGCGTGGCGTGAGCCGGCAAGAAAGAGCGAAAAAGAAAAAACGGCGAGATGCGATGAACGACACCGGATCACCGGACGACCACTATCGCTTCATCGGCAAGCCCATGCCGCGCAAGGAAGATGCGCGGCTGATTACCGGCAAGGGCCGCTTCACCGACGATTTTAATCTCGACGGCCAGGCTTTTGCGGTGATGGTGCGTTCGCCTTATCCGCACGCGCGCATCGTCGCGATCGATACCGCGCGGGCCGCGGCGATGCCCGGAGTGCTCGGCGTCTTCACCGGCGCCGATTGCGCCGCCGATAACCTGCGGCCAATCCCGCACGATCCGGTGCCGAAGACCAAATTCGACATGAAGCTGACCGGACCGGGGGGCGGCGCCGCCGCGTTCATCGGGCCGCATTTGCTCTTGCCCACGGACAAGGCGCGCCACGTCGGCGAGGCCGTCGCCATGGTGGTGGCGGAAACCAAAACCCAGGCCATGGACGCGGCCGAAGCGGTCGAGGTGCAATACGAGGAGCTGCCCTTTGTGCTGCACTCCGAGGACGCGATGGCGCCCGGCGCGCCAGTCGTCTGGGACGAGGCGCCGGATAATATTCTGATCGACACGCTGTTCGGCAACGCGGCGGCGACCGATCAGGCCTTCGCGCGCGCCGCTCACGTCGTCGCCCGCGATTTTCACATCGGCCGGGTGACCGGCGTGCCGATGGAGCCGCGCGCCGCGCTCGGCCATTACGATGCCGCCACCGGCCGCTACACGCTTTATGCCGGCTCCGGCGGCGCGGTGCGGCAGAAGAGCGAGCTCTCCACCGTGCTCGGCGTGCCGCCTGACAAGCTGCGCGTGCTGTCGCACGACGTCGGCGGCAATTTCGGCACCCGTAACCGGGTGTTTATCGAGTTCGGCCTGGTGCTGTGGGCGTCGCGCAAGGTCGGCCGGCCGGTCAAATATCTCGCCACGCGCTCGGAAGCTTTTTTGAGCGATTACCAGGGCCGCGATCTCGTCACCAGGGTGGAATTGGCGCTCGACGCAAAAGGCCGCTTCCTGGCGATGCGCGCCGTCAATATCAGCAATGTCGGCGCGCGCTGTGTCTCGCTGTCGCCGCTGAGCAAGGGCGCGGGACTTATTCCCGGATCCTATGCCATTCCGTATGCGACGCTGCGCGCGGTGGCGGTGTTCACCAACACGATGCCGACCAACGCCTATCGCAGCTCCGGCCGGCCGGAAGTGACCTACGCCATCGAGCGGCTGGTCGACGCCGCGGCCGACGAGCTTGGCATCGACCGCGTCGCGCTCCGCCGCAAGAACCTCGTCCGCCCCGACGCGATGCCGTATCGCAACGCGGTCGGCATGCTCTACGATTCCGGCCGCTACGAGGAGAACATGGACTGGGCGATGGATATCGCCGATTGGAAAGGATTTTCGGCGCGCCGCCGCGAGGCCAAAAAGCGCGGCAAGCTCCTTGGCCTGGGGCTGGCGAATTACGTCGAATCCTCGATCGGGGCGCCGCGCGAACAGGCCCGCATCAAGGTGCAGCCGCAAGGACAATCCGGCGCCGTCCATGTTCCTGCCCATGTCGACGTGGTCATCGGCACGCAGCCGGCAGGGCAGGGCCACGAAACCAGCTTTTCGCAGGTGGTGTCCGATCTGCTTCGCGTTCCTGACCAGAGCGTGCACATCATCCTCGGCGATACCGACGTGGTGCGCGCTGGCGGCGGCACCCATTCCGGCCGCTCAATGCGGCACGCCGCGACGGTATTTTCCAAGGCGGCCGTCGATCTGATTGCGCGCGGCAAGGAGATCGCCGCCGTCGTCCTGGATACGGCGTTGGATAATGTCACCTTCGACGACGGCCGGTTCGGCGCGCGCGACACCAACCGCTCTTTCGACTTTCTCGAGCTCGCCAACGAGGCGGCGAACCACAAGCTTCCCGAAGCGCTCAAGGACGGCATTTCGGTCGTCACCGACAACGAGATGCACGAGCCGGTGTTTCCCAACGGCACGGCGATTTGCGAAGTCGAGATCGATCCCGATACCGGCGCGATGGCGATCACGCGCTATGCTTCGATCGACGACGTCGGCCGCTGTATCAATCCCTTGATCGTGCATGGCCAGACCCATGGCGCGATCGTTCAAGGCGTCGGCCAGGCGATCTGCGAACAAATCTATCTCGATCCGGATTCCGGTCAGCCGCTGACCGGGTCGCTGATGGATTACTGCATGCCGCACGCCGATAACGTGCCGTCGTTCGACGTCGGCATTGCCGAAGTGCTGTCGCCGACCAATCCTCTCGGCATCAAGGCCGGCGGCGAGGGCGGCACCACGGCCGCGCCCGCGGCAGTGACGAGCGCCATCCTCGACGCCTTGCGCGGCGCCGGCGTGCGCGAGATTGCGATGCCGGCGACGCCTTATGCGATCTGGTCGGCGATCCAGAAAGCAAAAGAACGCGACAAGGCGCACCAGACGTGAGCGCGCGTGGTTCTTGACGAGTGGTGCGCCGGACGGGCAGGAAAGCTGAAGAGCCGATAGAAACCGACAGGGAGAAACAGACCATGGCGAACAAGATCATCATCAGTTGCGCGATCACCGGCTCGATTCACACCCCGACCATGTCGGACGCGCTGCCGATCACGCCCGATCAGATCGCAACGCAAGCAATCGACGCCGCCAAGGCCGGCGCCGCCATTCTGCATTTGCACGCGCGCGACCCCAAGGACGGCCGGCCGTCGTCGGAGGCTTCCGTGTTCATGCAATTTCTGCCGCGCATCAAGCAGGCGACCGACGCGGTGGTGAACATCACCACCGGCGGCGCCGTGACCATGACGGTCGACCAGCGCATTTCGGCGGCCAATACGCTGTCGCCGGAAATGTGCTCGATGAATATGGGCTCGATGAATTTCGCGCTCTATCCGATGGCGCGGCGCTATAAGACCTGGAAATACGACTGGGAGGAGAGCTATCTGCTCAACTCCGACGGTTACATCTTTCCCAACACCTTCCGCGACATCGAGAAGGTCTACAAGACGCTCGGCGAAGGCCACGGCGTGAAGTTCGAGCATGAATGCTACGACACCGGCCACCTCTACAATCTCGCGCATCTGGTCGACCGCGGCATGTTCAAGCCGCCGATCTTTTTGCAGCTCATCTTAGGTATCCTCGGCGGCATCGGCCCCGATCTCGACAATCTGTTCTTCATGAAGCGCACTGCCGACAAACTGTTCGGCAAGGATTATCTGTGGTCGGTGCTCGCCGGCGGCCGCCATCAGATGAATTTCTGCACCGCCGCCGCCATGATGGGCGGCAATGTGCGCGTCGGATTGGAGGACTCGCTCTATATCGGGCCCGGCAAGCTTGCGGCGAGCAATGCCGAGCAGGTGACGAAGATCCGCCGCATCGTCGAGGACCTTGGCTTCGAGATCGCGACGCCGGCGGAGGCGCGGGCGACGCTCGGGCTCAAGGGCGGCGATCGCGTGAAGTTCTAGTGCCGCGTCATTGCGAGGAGCGAAGCGACGAAGCAATCCAGACCTCACCGCTGCACTGGATTGCTTCGCTTCGCTCGCAATGACGCTCGATGTGGGGAACGGACATGAACGCCATCGACCTGAAGGGCCGTACCGCGATCGTCACCGGCGGCGCGCGCGGCATTGGCTCTGCCATCGCGCAAAAGATGCTGGTGTCGGGCGCCGCGGTCGTGCTGTGGGACATCGATGCCGCAGCGCTTGCCAAAGCGGCTGCGGCATTGCGGCAGAACGGCAAGGTTTACACCGCGGTCGTCGACGTGACCGATGCGGCGTCGATCGGCAAGGCCGTGGCGGCGCTGCTCGGCGAGGCCGGCAAGATCGATATTGTCGTCAACAATGCCGGCATCACCGGCGGCAACGCGCCGCTGTGGGAGCTTGAGCCCGAGGTGTGGCGGCGCGTCGTCGAAGTCAATCTGATCGCGCCGTATCTCGTCTGCCGCGGAGTGGTGCCGCATATGATGGCCAACAGTTACGGGCGGATCGTCAACATCGCTTCCATCGCCGGCAAGGAGGGCAATCCGAACGCCTCGCACTATTCGGCGTCGAAAGCCGGCCTGATCGGCTTGACCAAGTCATTGGCCAAGGAACTGGCGACCAAAGGGGTGCTGGTGAACTGCGTCACGCCGGCCGCGGCGAAGACGGATATGTTCGACCAGATGACGCAGGCGCAGATTGATTACATGCTGTCGAAAATCCCGATGAATCGTTTTGTCACGGTCGATGAAATCGCGGCGATGGTGGCGTGGCTCGCATCGGAGGATTGTTCGTTCTCGACCGGCGCCGTGTTCGACATTTCCGGCGGCCGCGCGGTGTATTAAACCCCATCGAGCCCGAAGCTATGTCTGTTTGGCACCGCGATGTGAGAGAAGACAATGAATGAAGACCGGAACATTCGAGCGGCTTTGGATCGCCACTGGGCAGCTTCAGACGCGAATGATTTCGAGGCAGAGCACGAGATTTACCAGGACGATGCAGTGCTTGAGTACCCGCAGTCCGGGGAGCGGATCCGCGGTCGGCGCAATATTCAAGCGTCTCGTTTTGCGCAACCGAGCAAGAAGCGCTTTACAGTGCAGCGCGTACTGGGTGCTGCCGACCTTTGGGTCACGGAACTCGTCCTTACATACGACGGCTTGCCGTCTTACACGGTGAGTATCATGGAGTTCAGAGCCGGGAAGGTTGCCCGTGAGACCCAGTACTTCGGCGATCCCTTCGAGCCGGGGGCGTCGCGCGCTCAATGGGTCGAGCGGATGCGCTGAAAAGTTCGCTATGAAATCGAGGCGACTAAGTACGCGGTTTTCGCGTTTCTTATTGATCCCCGGCTTCGAACTCGGGCCGCGGCACCGGGGTCGACATCGCGGCGCGAGAAAGAACAGCAACAATGATAGACATACTGTTCAATGGTGTCGGATGGACCGACCTTGCGATCACCCTGAACCGGATCGCGGTTGGGGCATTCTTCATGCTGTCGGGATATCACAAGCTGTTTGACGCAGACCGCCACCGTTCATTCGTCGATGAACTCAAGGGGCTCGGCGTTCATGCAGTGGGCTTTAACCAATGGTGGGCGCCGTTGGTCGAGTTCGCCGCCGGCGGCGCTGTCGTCATCGGGTTCCTTGCGCCGCTGGCCGCGCTTGGCCTACTGGTACTCATCCTCGTCGCCATCGTCACGTCGGGACCGCAGCGTATCAAGCTCTACAAGCCGATCGATGAAGCGGATCGCATCGACGATTGGCTCTATTTACCGGAGACGCTTTATGCCTTTATGTTGATCATAATCATCTCGGCCGGCGCCGGGCCTTACAGCCTCGATGCCCTGATCCTGGGCCTGATGAATAAGCACGTCGCGTGAATGGTCCGCCGTGATTGTCACGACTTTTCCAAGCGCTGTGCGTGTTATCGAGCATACTTTGATACCGTTGAAAGACGGCACGACGCTGGCGGCTCGCATCTGGCTGCCGCAGGATGCTGAGCAGAACCCAGTTCCTGCAATCCTTGAGTATCTTCCATATCGCAAGCGCGACGGCACGTACGAGCGGGACGCGCTGACTCACCCCTATCTCGCAGGTCACGGCTACGCCGGCGTCCGCGTCGATATTCGCGGTAGCGGTGAATCGACGGGCTTGCTGTTCGACGAGTACGCCCAGCAGGAACAAGACGATGGCGTGGAGCTAATCGCCTGGCTGGCCGCACAACCCTGGTGCAATGGCTCGGTTGGAATGATGGGAATTTCCTGGGGCGGGTTCAATGGACTTCAGATTGCGGCGCGCCGTCCCCCGGCACTCAAAGCAATCGTAACCATTTGTTCAACCGACGATCGGTACGCCGACGACGCGCACTACATGGGCGGCACGCTGCTTACCACTGCTGCACTTGAGTGGGCCTTTTTCTTTTTCGGCTTGATGTGCCTGCCGCCCGATCCGGAGCTGGTCGGCGATAGCTGGCGAGCGATGTGGTTGGAGCGCTTGGCGAACATACCGCTGTTCCAGGAAAATTGGCTGCAGCACCAACGGCGCGATGCGTATTGGAAGCACGGATCGGTATGCGAGGACTACGCAGCGATCCAATGCCCGGTCTATGCCGTCGGTGGTTGGACCGATGGTTATAAGAATGCCATCCCGCGCCTGCTCGAGCGGCTGGAGGTGCCCCGCAAGGGTCTCATCGGGCCATGGGCACACGCCTATCCGCACTTTGCACTTCCCGGACCCCAGATCGGATTCCTCCAGGAAATCCTGCGTTGGTGGGATCATTGGCTCAAGGGCGTCGATACCGGCGTGATGGATGAACCGATGCTGCGCGCGTGGATGACGGAAAGCGTGAAACCGGCGAACCACCACGACACGTTGCCCGGCCGGTGGATTGCAGAACCTTCGTGGCCGCCGCCGGGAATAACGCCGCGGCGGCTGTTCTTGACCGATGCGGGGCTGCGCGAAGCCGCGGCACCTTTGACGGCTCGCGCCGTATGCTCGCCGCAGACGGTTGGAAAGTGTTCAGGCGACTGGGTTCCATTCGGCCGTGGGCGCGATCAGGCACGCGATCAGCAAGACGATGACGTGCGCTCCTTGGTTTTCGAGACGACGCCGCTCGATGAGCCGATCGAGATCCTTGGCGCTCCGATCGTAACGCTCGATGTCGCGTCCGACCGGCCGATTGCTAGTCTCGTAGTTCGGTTATGCGATGTGCACCCGTCCGGTGAATCGCTGCGTGTCAGCTATGGTGTGCTCAACCTCACTCATCGCGAGGGCCACGAACAGCCCGCTTTGCTGGCGACAGGTGAGCGCTACCGGGTGCGCATCCAGCTCAATGATGCAGGCTCGGTATTTCCACCCGGCCACAAGGTGAGGCTTGCGATATCTACGGCTTACTGGCCGATGATCTGGCCCAGTCCGCAGACGGCGACTGCGACGATCTTTGCTGGCACGCTCGATCTGCCGCAACGCTCGCCCAGCGCCGCAGACGCCGGGCTCCCGCCTTTTCCTGAACCGGAGACGGCGCCACCCGAGAAGCCAACCATCATTCATCGCGATGGTGTGCGGATCGAACGCATCGACCGCATTAGTCTGGAATTAGGCACACAGTACAAGTCGGAGTATCACGTCGAGGAGAATGATCCGCTCAGCGCGGTGGCCGAACTACAAAACACCCAGACGATGTCGCGAAACGAATGGCGAATCCGGGTCGAGACGCATATGCGGTTGACGTCAACCGGCAGCGCCTTCCTGCTGCAGGGAAGTTTACGCGCCTTCGAGGGCACGAACGAAGTGTGTCGTCGCGACTGGGATCGCTCCATTCCTCGAGATTTCTTATGATCGGTCTGAATAAAGCGGCGAGGGTAGCATCATGATAAACGGCATCAACGATGAGATCATTCTTGCCGCCCGCCTTCTTCTCGCGGCACTGTTTCTGATTTTCGGCTGGAGAAAGCTGACGGACCTTTCGGGCACGTTCAGTCAAATGGTGCATGAGGGTCTTCACCTGCCGGGACTGGCTACTGCGGTATCGACCTTCATGGAGCTTCCGGTTGCGTTCGCGGTCGCTGTCGGCGCGTTCACGCGTCCCGCGGCTCTGCTCATGGCTTTATACACGCTGGGAACTGCGCTTATCGGGCATCACTATTGGACAGTCAAAGGTGCGGATTACGTCGACAGCATGGACAACTTTTACAAAAATCTCGCCATTATGGGAGGCTTCTTGCTGTTGTGCATTACCGGTCCGGGAAAATATTCGATCGATGCTTTGTTCGGCATCGCCGCGCCATAACTTGCGGGCTATTGAGCCGACCGGACTTAAAGCGGCGGAGCCAAGCGGATGGAAGCAAAGACGACGGTGCTTCAGTCGACGTCGGCGACAACGACCTATCACCGCATGACGGTCGAGGGTGTCGGAATTTTCTATCGCGAAGCCGGGCCGAAGAATGCGCCGACGATCGTGTTCCTGCACGGGTTCCCGTCGTCCTCGCGCGAGTTCGATGCGGTAATCCCCTTGCTCGCAACACGCTATCATTTGATAGCGCCGGATTTTCCGGGATTCGGTCAGAGTGACGCCCCGCTACCGTCGTCGTATGCGTACACCTTCGACAATTTGGCCAAGACGATCAACGCTCTTCTCGATCAACTCAAGATCAACAAATACACTTTCTTCCTTCATGACTATGGCGGGCCGGTCGGCTTTCGCATCATCTCGGCGCATCCGGAGCGGCTGCAAGCGCTTATCATCCAGGATGCCAATGTCTATAAGGAAGGCCTGGGCGCCAAGTGGGCCGGCATTGCGCAATATTGGGCCGATCCGAAAGCGCATCCCGAAGTGTTCGATGCTTTCGTGTCGTTCGCCGCGACCGAACAGCGTCACACGCTGGGCACCTCGCATCCCGAACGTTATAACCCGGACACCTGGACTGACGAGTACGCCCACCTGTCGCGGCCCGGCCAACGCGAGATCCAGGCCGATCTGTTGTACGACTACCGGACAAACGTCGCTTCGTACCCGGCGTGGCAAGCGTGGTTGCGCGAGCACAAGCCGCCGGTTTTAGTGGTCTGGGGGCGGAACGATCCCTCGTTCATCGCTGCCGGCGCGGAGGCGTTCAAGCGCGATCTGCCGAACAGCGAAATCCACCTGCTCGATGCCGGCCATTTCGCGCTCGACGAGAAGAACGACGACATCGCGAGTCTTGTTCTCGCGTTCTTGGCCAAACATTCCGTCTGACCGATCGGGACCTTGTTTCACGCGCCGCGTTGCAATGTTGGGGCGGCTGTGACCACAAGTCGAAAGCGGCTCTTACCGGTCCCTGAAGAACCGCCTACAATCGCATTGGGTGAGCTGATCAATGCCGTATCGGAATTGGAGTCGTCCATGAGCCAGGTAGAAGTTGACAAGAAAACCTATCAGATGCCGCCGAAGGATGGGTTTACCGTCGCGCATTTTCTCACCGTCGCCGACGTCGAGCGATCGCTTCGATTTTACGAAACGGTCTTCGGCGGTCGCATCGACAGCAGAGGCGACCAGAGCGGCGCGCCGGGCTACCTCCAGATCGCGAACACGTGGCTCATCGTCAACCCCGGGGGCGGTCCGACGCCCGACAAACCAACGGTAACGCTCCGCGTCCCTCCCGACCCCGATAAAGTCAGCAGCTTTATGAATATCCGCGTTGCCGATATTCAAGCGTGCTACAAACTGTGGAAAAGCCGGGGAGCCGAGTTTATCACGGAGCCAAAGCCCAAGTACGGCGAGACGCGCTGCTACATTCGCGATCCTGACGGCTACATCATAGAAGTCGGGCAAAGCAACCCGGGCGTTACTTACGGCTAAACGGCACGACACCTATGAAGTCCGAGAGGGACGGTATCAACCCGGCGGCCGAGCCAAGCGGTACAGGTTGCGTCGAATGCTTGGCTTCGGGCCGATGGTGGTTGCATCTTCGTAGATGCGCCGAATGCGGGCACATCGGCTGCTGTGATAGTTCACCAAATCAGCATGCATCGAAACATAACGCCGCCACGGGTCACCCGATAATCACCAGCTTCGAGCCGGGCGAGCACTGGTTTTACGACTATCGTACAGAAGAATCCTTCGCCGGCCCGAAGCTTCACGCTCCTCACTCGCATCCGTCGGATCAACCGGCGCCCGGACCGGTCGGAGCGGTGCCTTCAAACTGGCAAACGCTAATTCACGAATAGGGGGCCGCTAAACGCGTCTGGAGGCTGGCGTGCCAGTCGTAGCTCGCGGGGGCTTGCGCTGCCCGCCTTCGCTGAAGCTTCGGCGGGTCAGTCTTCACTCGCTTCGCGAGCGAAGACTGGTGGGCGGTAGAGGGATCGAACCTCTGACCCCTTCCATGTCAAGGAAGTGCTCTTCCGCTGAGCTAACCGCCCGGATAACCCTTGCGGAGCACGATCTTATCGGAAAACCGGTGACCACCCTCGGATCAAGTCTGAGGGCAGGCTTTTTCCCGATCATGCTCAGCAGGCACGGGTTTAGCTGCGGCCCGCCCGCGGGGTCAAGCCCGCGGGCGCGCGCGTTTATGCGGTTAAGACAGAACTTGAACGTTCGGTAATCAGCTCTTCGGCGGAGCCGGAGGAATGACGTCCGATACGCACTTCTTGGTAAAGCTGGTCGCCGCGGCGCCGGCGAGCTTCGCCGCCTTGGCTGCGGTCTTGCAGCATTTCGTCGCCGAACTCTTCAGTGCGGCGCCTTTCAGATTCTTGGGGCCGATGGTGCTGAGGCAGGTGGCGCCCGCGGCGTCCGACGGCAGGACGGCGGCGGCCGGCGCTGCCGGCGCCGGTGCGGCAGGGGCCGGAGCCGGGGCTGGCGCAGGCGCGGTTTGCGCCAGCGCGACGCCCACGACACAGAAAGAGGCAAAAACAATCGCAATCGTCTTCATCGTTCGCTCCTTACTTGCCTTCCCGGTCTGTCTAGAAATGCCGCCCCAGAGACTCTCGTATGTCAGCAACTTCAGTTATCAGCGACTCTAGTGTGACTGCAGTACGCCGTTCGGGCTCGCCTTGTCGATGATCTGAGGCAAATATTGCGCCAGAACCTTCAATGTTTCGTCGACCGGCAGACCGAGGTGACGCGCGAAGTCCTGAACCTGGGTATTGCCGAGAACCGCTTTGAGCTGATCGGCCGTGATCGGGATGTTTTGGCCATTGCCGAGCCAGGATTGTACCTGCGGGCCCAAGCCGCCCTTCTCCAGCGCGGCAACCAGGCCGGGCAGATCGTGGTACTGCGTTTGCGCCAGCACGGTATTGAGCAGCGCCGGCAAGGCTTCCGATTCCAGCGCACCCTTAAGACTGTCAAATAAACCCATGATCGTCCTCCATGCGCCGATTCGAAAAAATGCTAGGCCGACGCTGTGTCACTACGGCGACGAAAGCTTAGTCGAGGCGGCGCGCCCTGCAAAGGGCTCTGCCGCACGGTTTCAGGCGGCCGGCTTGTGCGCCAATAGGCCGATGCCGGCGATCGCCGCCAGCACGAGCGAGATCAGGACGTTATAGCCGGCAAGCGAAATGCCGAGAAAGCGCCACGCCGCCTCGTCGCAGCGCACGATCTTGACCGAATGCAGTTGATCGAGCAGCGATCCGCCGGTGTTGAAATCGGTCAGCGGCCCGGTGCAATCGGCGGGACCGGCCCACAGGTGCCATTCGACGCCGGCGTGATAGCTGCCGATCACGGCGTTGCACAGCATGGCGACCATGATGGCGATAAAGCCGACCGTGAGCAGTTTCGCCGGCGCGCGCACCACAGCCGCAATCGCCATCAACAGCGAGAGCGGAATGACGACGTGATAGGGAATGCGCTCTTGCAGACACAGCGGGCAGGGCGGCAGCCCGACGACAAGCTGGAAATACCAGGCGCCGGCGAGTGTCGCGCCGGCAAGCGCGAACACCGCCAGCGCCGCGGTGGCGGCCGGCTCGGTGCGCACCCAGTCGATCCACCCCGGCTTTATGGTGGAAGTCCGGTTCACCGTGCTCATCGTGACAGTGTGCTCATCGTAACAATGTGCTCATCGTGGCAGTCTGCTCATCGTAGCAGCCTTGCCGCGCCCCAGCGGCAGCAATGTGCCGATCCTGAAGGCGGAAGCAAGGCCACCCAAAGCGGGTCATCCGATAGACGGGCGCATCGGCCGAATATATAGAGAGCGGTCTGTGCCCGTGTGGCGGAACTGGTAGACGCGCACGACTCAAAATCGTGTTCCGCAAGGAGTGTGGGTTCGATTCCCTCCACGGGCACCAGCCTTCGCTCGCGCAGCGAGTGAAGGCTGTAGCGCCGTAGCTTTAGCGAAGGCGGACTGTATAGTTGATAGTTGCCGCGAGCTTCGGCTGGCAGGCCACCTTAGCTGCTGACCTGAAGGACTTGTCGGTGGATGACGTTCGCCATGTCGAATGCGGGAATTCCCTCTGAATTGTGCCAACCCACTCCGCGACGGGTTAAGGCTAAGCGAAGTTTAGGCGTCTTTTTCGCTGTCGCGACGATCATGGCGGCGATTGCGACAGTTCTAATTGTCGATCGCTCCAATGTGAACCCGACGATATCCGTACTTTCCGCAGCGGCGGTAGATTTGTTGATATTCGCTATCCTGGGGCTTGTGCCGATATTGTCGTCCAGGCAGCAAAGGCGTCTGTTGGAAAGGGGAGAGGTGAGGACGGCCACCATTGTGGAAAAACAAAAATATTCTACGCCGACTTTCGTTCGGGCCGAGGTTATTTATGAATTTACCGATAGCAATGGACAAACTTACCGGGGAGTTCAGTCGAGTTTGCCCGTCGCAATTCTCAGCGGCGGACCTATTGCCAATCCCAGGATCGCGACGATGCTCGCCAATCCGACGGTCGTCTACGATCGCGATGATCCCAAGATCAATAGGCTGTATCCATTCGATATGGTGGAAATTGCGAAGTGATCGCGGCCTTTGAGTGACGGATAGCACCCCATGAAATTCGCACATTTCTCCCACATCTGGGCCAAGCCCGGCATGACGGCGCACCAGCGCTACGAAGAGTTGTGGCGCGAACTGCAATTGTGCGATGAGCTGGGCTTCGATTTTTCGTTCTGCGTCGAGCATCATTTCCGTCCCGACGAAAGCTGGATGTCGTCGCCGAGCCTTTATGCGGTCGGCGCCGGCGCGCGAACCAAGCGGCTGCGCATCGGGCCAATGGGCTATATCGTGCCGCTCTATCATCCGCTGCGGCTTGCCGAAGAGATCGCCATCGTCGACCAGATGCTCGGCGGCCGCATGGAGCTTGGCCTCGTGCCCGGCATCAATGCCGATTATTTCCGGCCCTTCGGGCTCGACTACAGCCAGCGCAAATCGCCGACGCTCGAATTCGTCGATTATCTGCGCGCGGCCTTCGGCGACACCCAGCCGTTCTCGTTCCACGGCGCGGAATTCCATACCGACAGCGCCCAGATCTCGGTGCCGCCGGCGCAGCGCCCGCATCCGCCGCTATGGATGATGAGCCGCGATCCGCAGACGCTCGAATTTTGCGCCAAGAACGGCATCAGTCCCGGCTATTTCCTGGTCTATCCGCGCGCCGACGCCGCGCCGCGCTACCGCAAATTTCTTTCCGATTGGAAGGCCGCCGGCCAAGCGGCAAAGCCGAATATCGCCTATTGCACGGTGGTCTATGTCGATGAGACCGATGACAAGGCGCGCGAGATGGCCTTGTTTCGCGCGAGCCGCGCCTATGAGGGCTTTCTCAAGCCGGCGGAGCCCGGCGCAAAATTCGAGGATCGCGCCCGCGAGCACGCCAAAATGTTCATCGGCCGCGGCGAGCCCGGCGCCTCGGAGATCATGCAGCATCTGTTCGACGGCGAGTACCTGTTCAAGAACGATCTCGTCTTCATCGGCTCGCCTGAAACCGTCGCCCGGAAAATCCGTGCCGCCGCCGAAGCCGGCGTGTTCAACGTGTTCATGGGCGAATTCAACTTTTCCGACTTGCCGGAAGACGCGCTGCTGCGCTCGATCCGGCTGTTCGGCGAGCAAGTGATCCCGGCGCTGCGGGGTTATGAGCCGTTCTAGCTACTGCGCCTTCGCCAGTTCGGGGTTCGCTTTCAGCCGCGCACTGTTCAGCGCATAGATGATGAACGTCACCGCCGCGCCCGCGGCGAACGGGATCGCCGACCACATGTAGAGCTGATCGACCGGCAGGCCGACAAACAGCGCGCCGAGGAACGGTCCGGCGATGGCGCCGAGCCGGCCGATGCCGAGCTGCCAGCCGGAGCCGTTGGCGCGCAGCGAGGTCGGATAGATCAGGGCCCCAACGACATTGATGCCAGACTGGATGCCAAGAACGATGAAGCCGGCGAGAAAGGTCGCTGCGATGAGCGCGGCCGTCGAGCTCAATCCGGCATAGCCGATCGAACCGACGACCGGCACGGCGATAACGAACAGGATGGCGATGGCGAAAAAGCGCGCCCGTTGCAGCCACCAGCACAGCACCAGCGCGCCCACTGTGCCGCCGACCTGGAGCGCAGCTCCAGCCAGTGCCGCCGTCGCCGGCGCGACGTGGGCTGCGCCCATCAGCGTAGGCGTCCAGCTGATGAGGAAAAAATAGCCCATCAGATTGCAGGCAAACATCAGCCAGGTCAGCGGGGTGATCGCGGCGAGGCCATTGCCGAACAGATAGATCGGATTGGAGCTCGGCGACTGCCGCTCGTCCTCGATCACGAAACGCGCATTGGGCGGCACCTTGAAATCGGGCCGGATATCGGCGATCAGCGCCTCCATTTTCGCGCGCTGGCTCTCATGGATCGCCATGAATTTGATGGATTCGGGCAAGCCGACGATGGCGGCCAGCGCCAGCACGATCGGCACGATGCCGCCGATCTCGAACAGGATTTGCCAGCCGTAATCCGGCACCAGAATGGCGCCGGTGAATCCCGCGAGCGCGCCGCCGAGCGGCACGAGGCCCGCGGCGATGATGGCGAGCGTCGCGCGCAGATTGCGCGGCGCCGACTCGGCGTTGATGGAAACGAGGTTCGGAATGACGCCGCCGATGCCGAGCCCCGCGATAAAGCGCAGCCACGACAATTGCGTGAGGTCGGTCGAATAGGCGGCGATGAAGGTGAATATGCCGAACAGGACGTTGGCCGCGATCAGCGCGGTCTTGCGGCCATAGCGGTCGCCGATCCAGCCGAAAATCTGCGAGCCAAACAGCACGCCGATATTGCTGGCGGACAGCACCAGCCCGAGCGCCTTCGGCGGAATATGCCATTCGGCAATCAGATGCGGCGCGGCAAAGGCGATAGCGCCGATGTCATAGCCGTCGATCATGGCCAGAAGCGCGGACCAGACGATCAGCTTGATCTGGAACGAACCAAGCCCATGCTCGTCGAGAAAGTGCGAGACTTGAACTTCGGCCATGGTTTCCTCCGCAAGTGTTTTTGTGGCGCAAGTTTTCTTGCCGCCAAGCTCCGAACAGGGATCGAAAACTAGGGCACCCGCCGCGCAAAGGAAAGCGGCATTCACGCGCGGGCGCGTTGGGCCGCCGCCCGCAATCGCGCTCGATAATCGCCCGGCGCCGAACTATGATGCGCCAAAGGCATCAGGGGAAACGGCCATGGAAATAAGCGTATCAGTGACGACCGACGAAGCAGCGAAGCCGAACGAGTCAAAGCCGGGCCCGATCCGGACCAGGCCGAATTCCAGCGACCTCGACGAATGGCTGGCAAAGGTCGAGGCGATGGGCGAGCTCAAGCGCATTACCGCCGAAGTCGATCCCGACCTCGAAGCTGCCACCATCACCTATCTCGTCGGCAGCGAGAAAAGCCCGGCGCTGTTGTTCGAGAACATCAAGGGCCATCCCGGCCACCGCGCGCTGTACAATATGATCGGCTGTAACCTGTCGCGCTTCTGCTTGATGATCGGCGAGGGGCCGCTCGAGCATCCGCTCCAGGCGGTGCAGGCCCTGCAGAAGAAAATGGGGCGGAAAATGTCGCCCAAAGAGGTGCCGGCAGAGACGGCGATCTGCAATCAGAACATCGAAAGCGGCGAGGCGGTCGACATCCGCAAATTCCCGGCGCAGCGCATGTGGCCGCTCGACGGCGGGCTTTATCTCGGCACCGGCGACGCCGTGGTGACGCAATGCCCGGAAACCGGCCGGGTCAATGTCGGCACCTATCGCATGATGGTCAAAGGGCCGCGCGAGATCGGCATCTACACTTCGCCGGGCAAGGATGCCACCATCGACCGCGAGAAATGGTGGAAGCTCGGCAAGCCGATGCCGATTGCGGCGTGCTACGGCATCGATCCGCTATTGTTCCTGATCGCGGCGACCAGCGTGCCGAAAACCGAAAGCGAATATGATTACTACGGCGGCATCAACGGCGTGCCGATCGAACTGTTCAAGAGCGACCTCACCGGCCTGCCGCTGCCGGCGCGCGCTGAAATCATCCTCGAAGGTTTTGTCTATCCGGACGAGACTTTTGCCGAGGGTCCGTTCGGCGAGTTCACCGGCTATTACGGCAGGCCGTCCGGCGCCACGCCGTTCATGCGCGTCGAAAAGGTCCGCTTCCGCAACAATCCGACCTTGACCTGCGCGCTGATGGCGGACGGTCCCGCCAACGAGTGCGGCCTGTTCTGGGCGGCGCTGCGTTCGGCCGCGATCTGGTCCGATCTCAACAAGCTCGGCATTCCTGGCGTCCAGGGCGTCTGGTCGATCCCGGAAGCGGCAGGTTGGGGCATCACCGTCGTATCGATCAAGCAGATGTATGCCGGCCACGCTCCACAAGTCATGGCGCTTGCCGCGCAATGCACCGGCGGCGCCTATTTCGGCAAGTACATCATCGTGGTCGATGACGATATCGATCCGAGCAATGTCAGCCAGGTGTTGTGGGCGATGGCGACGCGGTCGCGGCCAGCGCAATCGATCGACATTTTGCGCGAGACCTGGAGCACCTTCCTCGATCCGAGCCTCAATCCGCCGGAAATCCGCCCCTGGGGCTCCAAGGCGCTGATCAATGCCTGCATGGATTACCGGTACATCAAGACGTTCTCCAAGCGCACCAAACTGTCCAAGCCGATGTATGAGCAGGTCGTGGCGCGCTGGAACGAACTCGGCTTTGCCGGCAAGCCGATGGCGGTCTCGGTGTTTGAAGACTCAGTCCCAGGCACGAAGGTCGATTGATCTTAGCTGATCAGGACAATGTCCGAGACTGCGCCTAACGTGAAAGCCAATAGCGGAAGCGCCGCCGGACGGTATCGCATACTCGCCGTTTGCCGATGCGGATAAGGGGCGATGGGGTAGTGTAGCGTTTGTTCTGACGCAGGTTCGGGAATTCCCGTAGTCATGGAGCGGCCGCTGAGCTTTGCAAAATCCCTGACGCTTTTGATTTTCGCCGCGGCTTCGGCGGCGCTGCTGCCGTGCGCTGCCTTCGCCGATACGCCGTGCAGCGGCCATGAACTCCTGTCGGCGCCGCGGCCGCAGGGCAGCTGCCAAAACCTCAAGCCCAAGACTTATACGTCGCCCGGCAAGAAGCTGAAGGCGGAAGTGTTTCCCGCCGACTTAAGCCTCAACGACACGCCCGATATGGAAAGCCGCGTCGAGATCCATTCCAGCGCCGGCGCCATGTCGAGCTCGAAAGATTATTCCTCGCCCGATGGCGCCAACGGCTATTACGTTTTCAATGCGAAATGGTCGCCCGACTCGCAATACTTCGTTTTCAGCATGATGTCGTCGGGCGGTCATTCGGCGTGGTCGTTCCCGATCATGGTGTACAGCGCCAAAAAGAATCAGTTCGCCCAGTTCAGCGCCATGATCAACGGCCAGCCGACTTTGTCGGGGCAGTTCACGATTACCGCGCCGCATAGCCTCAATGCCAGCACCTGGAAGCAGCCCGGCGATTTGACTGACAAAGTCGCGGTGACCGTCGATCTCGACGTCGCGTTCGCAAAATTGCCGGCACCGGCGAATTAATTCTTCGCCGCCCGCCGGCGTTTCATATTGTCATAGACGCGCCGCAGGCTGCTTTTGAGCAGCGTCAGCTCCCGCGACGACAGACCCGCGATGGCGTCGGTCTCGTATTGGCGCGCCATCGGGATGAGACGGGCGACGAGTGCGCTTCCCTTGGTGGTGAGTTCGACGGCGACTTCGCGATTGCTGTTCGCCGAGCGGGTGCGAGCGACGAGACCCATGCGGACCAGCCGGCTGACAAGCCGCGACAGTGTCGAGGCCTCGATGCTGGTGTTGTCGACGATGTCAATCTGCCGCTGGCTGCCGTTCGCCGCCAGCACCGCCATGACGCGCCACATGGCGATGCTTAAGCCGTGCGGCGCCAGCGCTTCCTCGCCGAACTGCTCGGCGATGATCATGCCGACCCGGTTGGCGAGATAGGGCACGTAATCGCCAAGATCGAGCTTGGATGGGGGTTTTAGGGGCGCCATCGCGCCGCAGGTTATCGGTAAATCGGTGCATTTACAACAGATGCATTTCCAATTATCGTTGTTGGGAATAAGGGTTGGAAAATGCCAAGCTGTGGGAGGCGATAATGGACTTCGGCTATTTCACGCTGAGCGACAATCACTATGAGAACAACACCCGCAATTCGAACCAGTTCGTCGCCGATATCACCGCCGAGGCGCTGCTTGCCGACAGGCTCGGCATGCATTCGGCCTGGATCGGCGAGCACCACTTCAACTCGCTCGGCGTGTTGTCCTGCCCGGACATGGTGCTGGCCTATGTCGCCGCCAACACCACGCGCATTCGGCTCGCGCCCGCGGTGACCGTACTGCCGCTGCACCATCCGATCCGCGTCGCCGAGCAATGGGCGACGCTCGATCTGTTGTCCGGCGGCCGCGTCGATTTCGCCTGTGGCCGCGGTTACGACAAGCGCGAATATGAGCCGTTCCATGTCTCGTTCGAGGACAACCAGGGCATTTTCGAAGAGGGCCTCGAACTGGTGCGCCGGCTGTGGTCGGCGGACGACCGCATCTCGCACCACGGCAAATATTATTCGTTCGACGACGTGCGCATCACGCCAAAACCGGTGCAGCGGCCGCTCCCAACTTATGTTGGCTCATTCTCAAAACCGTCGATCGAGCTTGCCGCGCGGCTCGGCTGCGGCTTGATCGTGGCGCCGTTCGCCGCGGCGATCAGCTATGGCGGGCTCAAGCAGGTCGCCGACCTCTATCACCAGACCTGCGCCGAGCACGGCACCAGGCCGGGGCGGCTGATGTGCAGCTATTTCATCCATTTTGCCGACAACAAGGCGCACGAGGATGCCCAGCGCGCGCGGCAAATCCGCTACTACAAGGAGTGCGTGATCCCGGCCTTCCCGGGCGATCCGAAAACCGCGCCGCCGAGCTACCGCTATTTCGTCGACATGGTCGAGCGGCTAAGCAAGGTCAGGCCGGAGGATCTGACGGAAAACTCTGTGCTGCTCGGCTCGTCCGCGCGCATCGCCGATACGCTGAAGAAAGTTGAGGCCGCCGGTTTTGATGAGGTGATCCTCTATTTCAACGTCGGCTTAAAGCCGCATGCTCAGGTCAAGGACGAGATGGCGCGCTTCATGGCCGAGGTGGCGCCGTCATTTGCCGGCGCGCACAAGGATGCCGCGGCGTAGGGTCCGTTTGAATCGAGATGGCCGGGACAAGCCCGGCCATGACGATCGAAATTATGTTTTGGCGAATTACTGACGCTCACGGATCGAGCTCGGTATCCCAGTAGAGATAATCGAGCCAGCTGTCGTGCAGGTAATTCGGCGGAAACAGCCGGCCGTTGCGGTGCAGGTGCTGCACCGATGGCTGGAACGGCCGTTGCGACGGCCACATCTTGGATTCATCCGGCGTCAGGTTGCCCTTGCGCAGATTGCAGGGCGAGCAGGCGGCGACGACGTTGCTCCACACTGTGTGCCCGCCACGCGAGCGCGGGATGAGATGATCGAAGGTGAGGTCGTCGCGCGTGCCGCAATACTGGCAGGAAAAGCGATCGCGCAAAAAGACGTTGAACCGGGTGAAGGCGGGATGTGTCGAGGGTTTTACGAAAGTCTTCAGCGACACCACGCTCGGCAGCTTCATCTCCAGGCTGGGGCTGTGCACCGCGCGATCGTAATTGGCGACGATGTTCACCCGGTCGAGAAAGACGGCCTTGATGGCGTCCTGCCACGACCACAGCGACAGCGGGTAATAACTGAGCGGCCGAAAGTCCGCGTTCAGCACTAAAGCCGGCCAGCCCGATTGCGATACATGAGCGTTCAAGATGACGCTCCCACCTCGAACTCAATGCCGCAGTGCGGCTTTGGGTGCTAGTTTATAGGCAGGCGTGACAGGATTGTGAAGCCCGCTCCGGGGCTTGCCTATTGCCGCGAATATTCCGCAGCGCCCGCGATTCTGGCCGCTTCGAGCGGCTGGCGGCCCCGGATCAGGTCCGCGGCCTTTTCCGCGATCATGATGATCGGGCCGTTGATATGGGCGCCGACCAGGTCCGGCATCGCCGCCCCGTCGACCACGCGGAGCCCCTCGGTGCCGAACACGCGGAGTTCGGGATCGACCACCGCGAGCGGATCGGAGGCAGTGCCCATCTTGCAGGTGCCGAGCGGGTGATGAACGGTGATCGAGCTCGAGCGGATATGGGCGTCGAGATCGGCGTCGCTGATCGCGCCGTCGCCCGGGGAGATTTCGCGGGCCATGAACGGGGCCATCGGCGCCTGGCGGCAGACGTCGCGGGCGATGCGCAGGCCAGCGCGCAGCGTCTTCCAGTCGTTGTCGGTGGCCAAAAAATTCTGGCGGATGCGCACCGGCTTTTGCGGATCGGCCGACAAGAGCTCGACGCGGCCGCGGCTCTCCGGCCGCAGCACCACGGCGCGGCAGGCGTAGGCGTCCATATAGGGCCGCCGGAACGGCGGGAAATATGGCGTCGCCGTCATCGGCGCCGCATTGAAGATGAGTTCGATGTCGGGCAGCGCAGCGTCCGGGCGCGATTTCAGGAAGGCGAGCCGACCGGTCGGCAATTCCGTCGCCGGCCCCTCGCCGTTGAGGTAAGCGCGCAACAGCGCCGCCACGATGCGGTCGAAGCGCATCGCGCGGTGGAACGGCCCCGGCTCTTTGCGCTGGTAAGCGATCGCCGCCGAAATGTGGTCCTGCAAATTCTTGCCGACGCCCGGCAGCGCGACTTTCACGGCGATGCCGTGGGCGGCGAGTTCGGCCGGATCGCCGATGCCCGAGAGCATCAAAAGCTGTGGCGAATTGATGACGCCGCCGCTCAAAATCACTTCGCGATCCGCATGCGCGGTGATTGTTTGACCGCGCTGGACATATTCGACACCCGCGGCGCGGCGGCCGTCGAAAATGATTTTGGTCGCCAGCGCTTCGGTTTCCACGGTGAGATTGTCGCGTGCGAGCGCCGGCCGCAGATAGGCGTCGGCGGCGCTGCAGCGACGGCCGTCCCTCACCGTCATCTGCCAGGCGCCAAAACCTTCCTGCTGCGCGCCGTTGTAATCGGGTGTCGCTTTGTATCCTGCCGCGCGTCCGGCGGCGGCGAAGGCATCGACCAGCGGGTCGGAAAAGCGCGTCATCTGGGTGGTCAGCGGACCGTCACCACCGCGGTAATAGCTGGAGCCGCCCTGCCAGGATTCCTGCCGCCGGAAATAGGGAAGCACATGGGCATAGGACCATCCGGTCAGCCCTGACGCCGACCAGCGGTCGTAATCGCCCGGATGGCCGCGCGTATAGGCCATAGCGTTGATGGACGATGTGCCGCCGATGACCCGGCCGCGCGCGCATTCGAGCCCGCGGCCGCCGGTCGTGGCCTCGGGCTCGGCAAAATACTTCCAGTCATGCTTACGCTGCGCGAGCATGCGCACCCAGGCGATCGGGATTTTGATCCAGGGATCGCGGTCCCAGCCGCCGGCTTCGAGCACGAGCACGCGGGTGCTCCTGTCCTCGCTCAGCCGGTTGGCCAGCGTGCAGCCGGCAGAACCGGCGCCGATGATGATGATGTCGTAGTTTTTATCGTTCGGCATTGGCGCACCCGCGATCAAAAGCTTAGCCAGTGCGGCGCGGCTCTGTCCATGACCAATGTCACGGCCGCTGGACCGGCCGCCGAGCGCCGTCTACCTTGGCCCCGCGGTTAAAGCCGGAGAGCCCGCTTGCACTATGATGACAACCTGACGAGCGAACGCAAAACCTTCGTCACCCATCTCGAATGCGCCTTCACCGGCGAGCGGCACGCCGCCGACGAGATCCACAATCTGTCGCGCGCCGGCAAGCCGTTGTTGGTGCGTTACGATCTCGACGGCGTGAAGAAGGCGCTGAGCAGGGAGGCGCTGGCAAGCCGGCCGCCCGATCTGTGGCGCTATCGCGAATTGTTGCCGGTGCGGCGCAAGGAGGACATCGTCAGCCTCGGCGAAGAAATGACGCCGCTTCTGCCGCTGCCGAAACTCGCGGCCAAAATGGGCGCCGGCGAGCTTATGGTGAAAGACGAAGGCCGGCTGCCGACCGGTTCGTTCAAGGCGCGCGGCCTGGTCATGGCGGTGTCGATGGCGAAGGCGCTGGGCATCAAGCACATGGCGATGCCGACCAATGGCAACGCCGGCGCGGCGCTGGCGGCTTATGCCAGCCGGGCGGGGATCAAGAGCACGATCTTTTGTCCTGAAGACACGCCGGAAGTGAATGTCAGCGAGATCGGGCTGCAAGGCGCGACCGTCTATCGCGTCAACGGCCTGATCGACGATTGCGGAAAAATCGTCGGCGAAGGCAAAGCCAAGGCCGGCTGGTTCGACGTGTCCACGCTCAAGGAGCCGTACCGCATCGAAGGCAAGAAGACGATGGGACTGGAGCTTGCCGAACAGCTCGGCTGGACCGTGCCGGATATCATCTTCTATCCGACCGGCGGCGGCACCGGGCTCATCGGCATGTGGAAAGCCTTCGCCGAACTGGAGGCGATCGGCTTCATCGGCAGCAAACGCCCGCGCATGATCGCGGTGCAGGCTTCAGGCTGCGCGCCGATGGTGCGCGCCTACGAAGAGGGCGTCGAACACGCAGCACGATGGGAAAACGCGCAGACCATCGCGTCTGGCATTCGCGTGCCGCAGGCGATCGGCGATTTTTTGATTCTGCGCGCCGTGCGCGAGAGCGGCGGCTTTGCCATCGCGGTGTCCGACGAAGCGATTACCGCGGGACTGGACGAAGTCGCGCGCGAGGAGGGCTTTCTGCTGTGTCCGGAGGGCGCCGCCACTTACGCCGCCTACAAGGCGAGCCTCGCCGACGGCCGCGTCAAAAAGAGCGAACGGGCCGTGCTGTTCAACTGCGCCACCGGGCTCAAATATCCGCTGCCGCCGATCCATCGCTCGCTCGACCGGCACAAGCCGATCGATTTTGCCGCGTTGTGAGGGCGCCCGCGGCGGCAAATCGCGCTCCCGCCAAGTATCGTTAACAAGGCCTTGCCGCGCGCCGGCAGGCCCCGAGTTTATCCGGTTCCCGCAACGAATAATCAATGTGTCTCAACTATTAGCGCAAGGTGCGGATCCGGTCTCGCGACGCGATCGGCCGGCTCTGCGTCAAACGGGACACGCTCGTTATGTTGCGACATCTCGCGGCACGTTTCCGGTGGACGATTTCCGGTTTCCGCGCCGCCGAACGCGGCGCAACGGCCGTCGAATTTGCTTTGATCGCGCCGGCCTTTCTGGCGACGCTGTTTGCCGTAATCCAGACCACGATTTTCGCGTTTGCGCAGGCGACCCTGCAGAACGCCGCCGGTGAGGCGGGGCGTCTGTTCATGACCGGCCAGGCGCAAAACCTGACGCAGAGCCAATTCGCCGCCGACATTTGCCCGATGGTGTCGGCCTTATTCACCTGCGGCAATCTGATGGTCAATGTTTCGAGCTATGCGTCGTTCTCAAACGCCAGCACGGCAGCGCCGACATTGACGTACAACGCCAACGGCTCGGTTTCGAACACTTGGTCGTACAGCCCGGGCAGCCAGGGCGAAATCATGGTCGTGCAGCTGATTTACCAATGGCCGGTTGTCGGCATGCCCATCGGATCGGTGTTGCCCAATTTGGGCAACGGCAGCGTGGAAATGATGGGCGTCACCGCCTTCCGGGTGGAGCCGTATTGATCATGGCGGGATCGGCGAACATTTTGCGGCGGTTTCTCGTTTCGACGCGCGGCGTCGCTGCGATTGAATTCGCTATGATCATGCCGGTGCTCGCGACCCTGTTCCTGGCGTCCCTCGACGGCGGCAGGGCGATCGCCATGTACATGAAAGTGCGGTCGGCGACTTACACGCTCGCCGCCATCACCAACCAGTATTCGACGATCCAATCCGCTGACATGACGTCGATCACTGGTGCGACTGCCGTGGTGATGGCGCCATATTCCAGCGCTCCGGCTGTCGTTACGATTTCGCAGGTCGCGGTTAGCGCCAAAGGCGTCGCGACCGTGAGCTGGAGCTACTCGCAGGGCGGCACGGCGCTTGTGCAGGGGTCTTCGTTCGCTCTTCCGGCGGCGCTCCTGACCAATAGCACCTACGTGATTTATGCCCAGGTGAGCTACACCTTCACACCGCTGTTCGGCTATTTCAGCGCCGGCACTATCAGCTTTTTCGACAATCTGTATGTCACGCCGCGCGTCAGCAATTGCATCAATTACCCGCCGCAAAGCGTCACAACCTGCGTCGTCGGTTAGCCGCGGCCAACTGGGTTACGCTCTATCAGCGAACGTGCAGTTCCCCCACCTTTAGTCAATCATTATTGGCGAATGGTCTGCGCCCAGATGCGCCGCTTCGGCCGCCGGCGATAAGCGCAATCGGGAGGATGGGGCGTGAGGACGGCCAACCGTCCTGACGCGCCGCTCTTATCGCGGCGGCGCGCGTGGCCGCGATTGGCGAAGGACGAAAGCCTTTAGTTCGCGAGGTGGGCCGTGCTCACCGCTTGGTCGAACATCGCGATGAGCGCGTTGTTGATATCCGTCGGCGTGTTCGCGGTGAAGAAGAAGTTGGGCGAAGCGCACGTTTGCAGCGCGGCCGGAATGTTGGGAATATTTTTGTTGGCATAGATATCTTCGCTGTTGGCGAAGGTCGTCGCGTTTTGAATCGTCTCATAGGGGATGTAGAGAACTGCGATCTTTATGCCGCGGTTCTTCATCGTGGTACAATAGTCGGTGGAAGTTACCGAGTTCGGCGGTATGATCGCCGCCGAGTTTTGGTAGGGCACCGCCCCGGTGGCCGACCAGTTTTGCGAGCCCCAGTTTCCGCTCCATTGCGTCTGGTAGTCCTGCGAACCGTCGGTGACGATAAACACATACGGCAGTGGCGCGGCCTGTGTTCCGGTTCCAACCGACGTGATCAGGCTGTTCATGCTGGAGAAGGCATTCTCGAAATGCGTGCCACCCGATCCAAGACTGGCGTTGGCGCCGGTATCCAACAGGCTCGCGAGATTCTGCGCGTTAGTGCTGATCGCGCCGGTCAAGCTCGTGGTCAGTGCGTTGTAGGTATAGAGGTTTTGGATAAACGGATAGAGGCCGACCTGGAATTGATTGGTGACCAGCTCGCTTGAATTTGCGGTCGACAGCAATTGGGTCACGGCGTAGCCGACGGCGTCGGCGCGCAATTGGATGCACGCGCTTGTTCCGGCGGTGGAGCAGGAACTGACCTTGGTATTGCTCCAGTTGATATCGCTGGGCGTGATATTCGCGCAATTCGTGGTCGAGGTGCATGCCGCAGGCGTCGTCCCCAGCCGCGCAATCGTGAATCCCTGGCAATAACCGCCCGGGCTTGGATTATAGGTGCTGGCATACTTGGCGGGAGGTACGTTCGGCTCTTGCTCCGACTGCTGGCAGGCGTTCTGCGCGGTGAAGTGGCAGGCGAACGTGCAACCGCTGGGATAGGCAGTGTAGTCGTCGGGATTGACGGCTTGGAGCCTCGATTGTTCGGCGGTGGTCGACGGGAAACTCATCGACCCGGACACATCCAGCATGAGATAGAAATTGATATAGTTCGGCAGCGTGTAGCTCGCGGTGGAGGTGCCGCTCAGCGACACGGTCTTGTAGCCCATAATTCCCATGAAATAGGTGGAAACGGTCGCCGTATAATTGACGACCGCAGTGACCGTCGTTCCGCTCAGTGTGACGGTCGCCGTCGGCGTCAGGTTCGAATAGCCGGTGTCCTCCGGCGACATCGTCAGATTGGCATTGAAGAAGTTAGTGGCGTAGGTCGAGCCGCCAGAAATGGTTCCGCTCTTACTCATACTCTTGGCAGTGGTAATGATGCTGGAATTGACCGAGACGGCGGCGAGGCTCGCCGCGTCGGCGGCCGCCTGCAGCTTGGTCTTGATCATGCTGGCGTTGGCGTAATCGAGCGCGCAGCCGACGGCTGCAACCATCGGCAAAGCCGCGACGGCGGAGATGACCGCGACGTTGCCGCGGGTATTCAAGCGGAAATTCGAAACGAGGGCCGCTAGCCGCGCCAAAGGCGCCCGCCGGCAGAATTTCTCGATGACGGTTTTGACCATGAGCGCACCTGATCCCACGGGGCGTTTCTAGGCCGAATTTGCTATGAAATCGTTACCGGACACTCTATGGAGAGGTTAAAACCGCTTGTATTTTCAGCGGTTTATACCAAACCGTCGGGCAAGGAACTCGGCGCCGTGACGCAACCCCTCGGCATCGATGCCGTGGCCGATGCCGGCGGATACATGCCATTCGACCGGCACGCCGAGCGCGGCGAGGTTTTGGGTCGCCTGGAACAGCGCCTGCGGCGGGATCAGATCGTCGCGATCGCCGTGGATCAGGAGCACCGGCGGGCGCGATTTGATCTCGGCGGCGAAGGCTTCGAGATTGCCGTCGGGCGGCAGCACCAGCAGCCCGGAATAGCCGACGATCGCTGCCGGCGCCGTGGTGCGGCGCAGCCCGACATGGAGCGCCATCATGGTGCCCTGGCTGAAGCCGACCAGCGCCAGCGTCGAAGGCGATAGCTTGTGGCGTTCGAGTTCGGCATCGAGAAAGTGCTGCAGGACCGGTGCCGCCTTGTTGGCGCCGATCCAGCGCTCATTCTCATCGCGAAAGGTCAGCGCAAACCATTGCCGCCCGACCGGCGCCTGGCCGCACGGCTCCGGCGCATGCGGCGAAACGAATGCTGCCTGCGGCAAAAATTGCTGCCAGGCGCGGCCGATCTCGATCAGGTCTTTGCCGTCGGCGCCATAGCCATGCAGGATCACGACGAGCTGCCGCGCCTGGCCCGAGCGCGGCGCCAATCTCGGTCCGTCAAGTTTTGGACCGTCAAACCCGGCGGCCATTGCGACCTCGTCGTTTCGATTTTTTCGGCAGGATTTTTGCGACCACCGGAGCGCCGTCACGCCCTTTGACGGCGCGATAATAGGTCCACAGCACCCGCGCCGCCACCGCGCGCAACGGCCGCCACGGTTCGGCGAGCTTGACCATGGCCTTCGCGTCGGGCCGCGCGCCCAAGCCGAAGGCAAGCCGCGCCGCCTCCTGCAGCGCGAGATCGCCAGCGGGCCAGGCGTCGGCATGGCCGAGGCTTGAGAGCATATAAATATCGGCGGTCCACGGACCGATGCCGTGCACCGCGGTGAGCGCGGCGTGCGTAGCGTCGGCCGGACTATCGGCAAGCGAGGCCAGCGGCAGCTTGCCGCTCGCGACGGCGCGGGCGATTTCCTTCAGCGCCTTTATTTTCGGCCGGGATAGGCCGATCCGGGCGAGCTTGGGAGCGCGCGCGTTGATGATGGCGGCCGGTTCCATCGGATCGAACGCCGCGGCGAGCCGCGCCCAGATTGCGCCGGCGCTCGCGGTTGAAAGTTGCTGCGACACAACCGTGGCGGCAAGTCCGGCGAAACCGTCGGTTCGCCGCCGTAATGGCGGCCGGCCGGCTTGCGCGATCAGCGCGGCAAAACGCGCGTCGATTGCGCTTAGCGCCGTAAGCGCGTCATCGAGATCGCTTTCGTTTTTGATATGAGTAAGCATACTGGACTGCGCTGCGGCGTGTTGAAGTATTCCAGTGTCGAGAAGCGCATCGCCGATGTACAGCCGCATCTTTCGTTTCGCACCGAGTCCGAACGGGTATCTGCACCTGGGCCATGCCTATTCCACATTGCTCAATCACGACATGGCGCGCGAAGCCGGCGGCAGGTTTTTGTTGCGGATCGAGGACATCGACGCGGAACGCTGCCAGCCGGAATTCGAGCAGGCGATCTACGAGGATCTGCGCTGGCTCGGCATTTCATGGCAGGAGCCGGTGCGGCGGCAAAACGAACATTTCGACGATTATGCCGGCGCCATCGCCAAGCTCGAAGCGCAAAACCTGCTCTATCCGAGTTTCGAGAGCCGCCGCGAATTGGCCGCGCTCGCCGCCGAACTCGACCAGCAAGGCGGCTGGCCGCGCGACCCCGACGGCGCGCCGCTTTATCCGGGCCGCGCGCGCAGACTTTCAGCCGCCGAGCGCAAGCGCCGCCGCGATGCCGGCGAGCCGTTCGCGCTGCGGCTTGCCATGGACGCCGCGGTGGCGCGCACCGGCGTGCTCACCTGGAGCGAAACCGGCGCCGGGCCGCATGGCCAGACCGGGCTTGTCACCGCGGCGCCGCAGATGTGGGGCGACGTCGTCTTGGCGCGCAAGGAAACGCCGACCAGCTATCATCTCGCCGTCGTGCTCGATGACGCCCTGCAAGGCATCACCGACGTGGTGCGCGGGCAGGATCTGTTCTGGTTGACCGGCATTCGCCGGCTGTTGCAGGCGCTGCTCGGCCTGCCGGAGCCGAGTTACCATCATCACAAGCTCATTCTCGACGAGGAAGGCCACAAGCTGTCGAAGTCGACCGAGTCGACGGCTTTGCGCGAATTGCGCGCCTCAGGGGCAAGCCCGCTCGATGTCAGGCGCATGATCGGGCTGGGTCGCTGACGGGTTGGCCGCCGAAGGTCTAAACTACTAAAAATTCGGTGTTGAAGATCGGCCGGGCGGCCTTGTTTTGTTACCGTCGCTGCCGTGTCATGTTGGACGCGGCGCCGAGGGGCCGCCAATGCCGAGATCGAGGACCAAACGAAAGTCCGCCAAAAAGCCGGCGCGGCGCAAAGAGCGCAAGCGTTCGCGGCGGCGCGCCGGTAAGCTCGTTGCCAAAACAACCTCTGCGACCAACGAAGCCGTGCTGGCAGTTTTTGCCCACGACATCCGCACCGCGCTGACCGGCATCCTCGCGCTCGGCGAATTGCTGGCTAGCTCCAATCTCGGCGAGCGCGAACGGCGCTGGGCCGCCGGGATCAAGGGCAGCGCCGAGCATCTGGCCTCGCTCACCACGCTCGTCATCGACGCCGCCAAAGCCGATGCCGGCTCGCTGACGCTGCAGCGGGAGATTTTCCGGCCGCGCCGCCTGATCGAGGAGCTGCGCGAAAGCCTCGCCGCGCGCGCGGAGACCAAAGGGCTCGGCACCGAGGTCACGATTGGGCACGATATGCCGGACGTGCTGCTCGGCGATCCGGTGCGATTGCGCGCCGCGCTGGAAAATCTCGTCGACAATGCGGTGAAGTTCACCGAGCGCGGCACGGTCCGGCTCGATGCGCGCGTCGGCCGCGCCGCGCGCGGACACGTCAAGCTCATCGTCGTCGTCACCGACAGCGGCATCGGCATTGCGCGCGCCGAGATCAAGCGGTTGTTCCGCCCGTTCGCGCAAGCCAGCGCCGAGATCGCCCGCCGCTATGGCGGCGCCGGGCTGGGGCTCGCCGTGGTCAAGGTTTTGGCGCGGCTGATGGGCGGTGACCTCGACGTCACCAGCACGCCCGGCCGCGGCTCGAGCTTTCGCTTTTCGGCCGTTCTGCCGCTGGCGCCGGCCGACGCCGCCGCGAATATGCGCGCGCGGCAAAGCGCGCCGCCGGCGCGGCGGCTTAAAATCCTCTGCGCCGAAGATAACCCCTACGGCCGCGTCATCCTCAACACCATCCTCACCGAACTCGGCCACCACGCCGACTTCGTTGGCTCGGGCGAGGAAGCCGTCGGCGCGGTGGCACGCGGCTACGACGTGGTGCTGATGGACATAACGCTGTCCGGCATCGACGGTCTCGAAGCGGCCCGGCGCATCCGTGCGCTTGGCGGCGCCACGGCGGCAACGCCGATCGTCGGCATTTCCGGCCGCACCGAGCCCGGCGACAGCGAGGCCGCGCGCGCCGCGGGAATGAATGATTATTTGCGCAAGCCGGTCAGCCCATCGACGCTGAGCGCGGCGATCGCGGCGGTCGTGCCGTCCTAGTCATGCCCCGCCTTGTGCCGGGCATCCCGATAAGTTTGGCAATGCCTTGCATCTTTGATCGGGATCGCCGGGACAAGCCCGGCGATGACGCGCTGCGGCTCGGTTACTCCGCCGCGTCCGCCGGTTTCTGCGCCGCTTCCGCCGATCCTTCGACGATGCGCAACACATCGGTCATGATGCGGTTGAGCTCAAAGTCCTTCGGCGTATAGACCGCGGCGACGCCGGCTTTTTTCAGCGCAATTTCGTCTTCCGGCGGGATGATGCCGCCGACCACCACCGGCACGTCCTGCAATCCGGCTGCCTTCATGCGCGCCACCACGTCGCGGACCAGCGGCAGGTGCGAGCCGGACAGGATCGACAGCCCGACGACATGCACGTTGCCATCGGCCGCGGCCGCGACGATGGCCTCCGGCGTCAGGCGGATACCTTCGTAAACGACGTCCATGCCGGCGTCGCGCGCGCGCACCGCGATCTGCTCGGCGCCGTTGGAATGGCCGTCCAGCCCGGGCTTGCCGACCAGGAATTTCAAGCGCCGGCCGAGCTTCTTCGATACGCGATCGACCTCACCGCGGACGCCGTCGAGGCCGGTCGTGTCGTTGCGCACGGCGCGGCCGACGCCGGTCGGCGCGCGATATTCGCCGAATGCGCCACGCAGCGCGAAACCCCATTCGCCGGTGGTGACGCCGGCTTTAGCGCAGGCAATCGACGGCGGCATGATATTGCGGCCGTCGCGTGCCGCCGCCCGCAAATCTTCCAGCGCCGCCGCGACGGCTTTGGCGTCGCGCGCCCCGCGCCAGGCATTGAGCCGTGCGATCTGCTCGGCCTCGACCTCCGGCGGCACGGTCAGGATGGTGTCTTCGCCGGTTGTCAGCGGCGAGGGCTCGGTTTCGACGAAGCGGTTGACGCCGATGACGGCGAGCTCGTTGCGCTCGATCGCCTCGAGCCGCGCGGTGTTACTCTCGACCAGCTGGGCTTTCATGTAGCCCATCTCGACCGCGGCAATGGCGCCGCCGAGCCGCTCGATGTGATCGAGCTCGTCGAGCGCCGAGCGCTTGAGTTCGTCGACCTTTTTCGCGATCACCGGCGAGCCCTCGAACAGGTCGCCGTAATCGAGCAGGTCGGTTTCGTAGGCCAAAATCTGCTGCATGCGGATCGACCATTGCTGGTCCCAGGGCCGCGGCAGGCCGAGCGCTTCATTCCAGGTCGGAAGCTGCACGGCACGCGCGCGGGCGTCCTTCGACAGCGTCACCGCCAGCGTCGAGAGCAGAATGCGATAAACGTTGTTTTCCGGCTGCTGCTCGGTCAGCCCGAGCGAATTGACCTGCACGCCGTAGCGGAACAGCCGCTGCTTGGCTTCGGTCACGCCGTAGCGCTCGCGCGTGATCTGATCCCACAAATCGACGAACGCCCGCATCTTGCACATTTCGGTGATAAAGCGCGTCGAGGCGTTGACGAAGAACGAGATGCGTCCGACCACCTCGCCGAAATCGTTGACGCCGCCGGCCGCTTTCACCGTGTCGAGCACCGCGACCGCGGTCGCGAGCGCGAAGGCAAGCTCCTGCACCGGCGTCGCTCCGGCTTCCTGCAGATGGTAGGAGCAGACATTCATCGGATTCCATTTCGGCAGTTCGCGCGTCGTGAACAGGATCATGTCCTTGATCAGCCGCATCGACGGCGCTGGCGGGAACACGTAGGTGCCCCGCGACAGATATTCCTTGATGATGTCGTTCTGCGTCGTGCCTTGCAGCTTCTCGCGCGGCGCATTCTCTTCGTCGGCGACCGCGATGTAGAGCGCAAGGAGCCAGGCGGCCGTGGCGTTGATGGTCAGCGACGTATTCATCTTGTCGAGCGGAATGGCGTCGAACAGCGCGCGCATATCGCCGATATGCGAGACCGGAACGCCGACCTTGCCGACTTCGCCTTTGGCCAAAGGATGATCGCTATCGTAGCCGGTCTGCGTCGGCAGATCGAAGGCGACCGAAAGCCCGGTCTGGCCTTTGCTCAAATTCTTGCGATAGAGCTCATTCGACGCCGTGGCCGTCGAATGCCCGGCATAGGTGCGGAAGATCCAAGGTTTGTCGCGCAACGGTTTGTCGCGCAATGTTTTGTCGGTTATGGGCTTATCGGGCATCGGCATGTCGCGGCGAAGCTCGTCGCCGATCGGTGTGCATTCCGGTGGAGCTAATGTGACGCGGATCGTGTTGCAACGCAATATGCGCGTTGCATAACCAAATGCCAACGAGCGTCATTGATCCGCGGTCAAATAACCAGCAAGGGGGCGAACACCCCCTTGCGATACCGCGGATTTCTTTCCGCCGTATTAGCGCTGGATCAAGCGCGCTTGATCAGCCGGATGACGACCAGCAGGATCACCGCGCCGATAAAGGAATCGATGATGGCGCCGACGATTCCACTGCCGATCACGATGCCGACGGTCGGCAGCAGCCAGCCGGCAATCACGCCGCCGAAGATGCCGACGACGATATCGCCGATCAGCCCGAAGCCGCCGCCTTTGACGACCATGCCGGCAAGCCAGCCGGCAACGCCGCCGACGATCAGCCAGATAATGAGGCTTTGTGCGTCCATTTTTTCCCCCTGATAATCGCTTCCCGGCAAGGGAAGACGGCAGGGAGCTTAGGACTTTGCCCAGGGCCTGTCAGCAGCAGGAAACACCTCTCCCAGCCCGAACTAATTATTGCGCTGCAACATAAGGTGCGGCACACTAGGTAGACGCGCGCGGCCATGCTGTCGCGCGCGCCGGTGCAGCCGGGAGTCCGTCATGGCTATTGCGCAAAAGAAACCGTCAGCCGCGCCGCTCAAAGATCTTTATGAGATCCGCGAGATCCCGCCGCTCGGCCATGTGCCGGAGAAAATGTATGCCTGGGCGATCCGCAAGGAACGTCACGGGCCGCCGGAAAAGGCGATGCAGTTGGAAGTGGTTCCGACCTGGCCGATCGCCGAGGACGAAGTGCTGGTCTTTGTCATGGCGGGCGGCGTCAATTACAACGGCATCTGGGCCGGGCTCGGCCAGCCGATCTCGCCGCACGACGTGCACAAGAATCCGTTTCATGTCGCCGGCTCCGACGCGTCGGGCATCGTCTGGGCGGTCGGCTCCAAGGTGAAGCGCTGGAAAATCGGCGACGAAGTCATCGTCCACTGCAATCAGGACGACGGCGACGACGAGGAATGCAACGGCGGCGATCCGCTGTTGTCGCCGTCACAGCGTATCTGGGGCTACGAAACGCCGGACGGCTCGTTCGCGCAATTCTGCCGCGTGCAGTCGCGCCAGCTCATGCACAAGCCGCCGCATCTCACCTGGGAAGAATCGGCCTGCTACACGCTGACGCTGGCGACAGCCTACCGCATGCTGTTCGGTCATGCGCCGCACATTCTCAAGCCCGGTGACAATGTGCTGGTGTGGGGCGCATCCGGCGGGCTCGGCGTGTTCGGCGTGCAGCTTGTCGCCGCGTCCGGCGCCAACGCCATCGGCATCGTGTCGGACCAGTCGAAATCCGAATACGTGTTCAATCTCGGCGCCAAGGGCGTCATCAACCGCAGCGAGTTCAAGTGTTGGGGCCAAATGCCGAAAGTCGGCACGCCCGAATACGACACCTGGGTCAAAGAGGCGCGCCGCTTCGGCAAGGCGATCTGGGACATCACCGGCAAGCACGACGTCGACATCGTGTTCGAGCATCCCGGCGAGGCGACATTCCCGGTCTCGTGCCTGGTGGTCAAGCGCGGCGGCATGGTCGTGTTCTGCGCCGGCACCACCGGCTACAACATCACCTTCGACGCGCGTTATGTCTGGATGCGGCAGAAGCGGGTGCAGGGTTCGCATTTCGCCCATCTCAAACAGGCGAGCGCCGCCAATCAGTTCGTCATCGACCGCCGCGTCGATCCGTGCATGAGCGACGTGTTCCCGTGGGAGAAGATTCCTTTCGCCCACGAGCTGATGCGCACCAACAAGCATAAGCCGGGCAATATGTCGGTGCTGGTCAACACGCCGCGACCGGGCCTGCGCAATTTTGAGGACGTGATCGAGGCGGCGGGCGCCGGCTGAGCCTGCTACTGCCTCGCCCGCCGCGACGTGGCGCTGTCGGACGGCGAATATTCCGGATTATTGATACAGAAGCCGTGATAATCCACGGCCTCTTCGCATTGGTCGCGCGTGGAGTAATAGCAGTGTATTTCTTCACCCTGGGAGCACCAGGGATAATACACCTCCGCGGCCGCTGGCGCCGGCCGGCCGGCGGCGAACGCGGCGCCCAAAATGCCGAGTGTCATGATCGTCGCTTGCAGAAAATGTTTCCGGGACATGTTTTGCCTCATCGCCGCCGATTAATCCGTCCTATTGCGCGCCTGCGCTGGCATCCGATTGTCACATATGTCCCTTTTCGGCGGTCGCCATGCCGCAGCCTTCAGGTCGTCGTGAACGGACCGTGATGGATGGTTGCTGGCCTCGCTGCGCGGTTTCCGCTGGCCGCAAACCCTCTCCCCCGCGGGGAGAGGGAGTTCGCCTGTGCAAGCTTGATCGCTGAACCTGATTTTTATCTCGCCGTCACGCGATCCGGCGTCATCGAGCGAAAGGTCCGCTCCCGCGCGATCGCGGCGTTGAGCTCGCCGCCATAGATGAAGATCCAGGCGGTAAAATACAGAAACACCAGCGCGATCATGGCCGAGGCGAGGCCGGCATAATAGGTCACGTAGGCATAGGAGAAGTCAGACAGATAGCGGCCGAACACGAAGCCGCAGGCGAGCCACAGCGCCAATGTCGCAATGATGCCGGGCCAGACCTGCTCGATCTGCCGCCGTCCGGCGGGCAGCCACATATGCAGGATCATCAGCGCGACGGTCAGCACGAAGGTCGCCACCGCAAAGCGCCCCACATTGTAGTGGCTTTCGACCTTGGCGAGCCAATGAAAGTGCACGAGCGCCGTCTTGAAAATCAGCGGACCGAGCACGACCAGAAACGCCAGCGCCAACAGTCCGATGGCGCCGACCAGCACATAGCCGATCGATTCCAGGCGCAACAGGTACCACGGCCGCTGCTCGTTCAAGCCATAGGCGCGGTTTAATCCGATGCGCAGGCTCTCGATGCCGCTCGATGAGAAATACACTGCAAACACCGCGCCGAGCGTGAGGATGTCGCCGCGCGCGGTGGTCAATACGTCATGGATCTGCTCGGCGATGCCGCCGGACACTTCGCGCGGCCAGGCGGCGATGATGATGCGGGCCACTTCGTCGGCGAGGTTGCGCGAGCCGATGAAGCCGGCAATCGCCGTCACCAGGATCAGGAACGGAAACATCGACATCAAGGTCGACAGCGCGATGTGGCTGGCAATCGCCCAGCCGTCGTCGGCGTTGAAGCGATAGAACGCGTCCATGGCGACGCGATACCAAAGGCGGATGGCGTACAACGCTGGCGGTCTCCGTGGGCGGGTTTATTGATAGCACAACGCGACGGTTTATTTCCCGGCCGCCGCGCGGCCCGATTAGACGGATTAGAAAGTGCATTCTTGCATGGGGGCCACGCGGGATCGCCGATTGGCGATCATGTCTAATGATGGCACATAGCGGCGCACAGTATTGCTTCTCCGTGGCCACGCCGGGTCCCGAAAGTTTGCATTGAACATCGTTTCGCAACCCGTTTCGACTCCGGCGCCTGCGCAGCGGTCCTTCGCCGCGATGCGCCATCCGGGCTTTCGCGCCCAGTTCGCCACCTTCGTACTGGCGATGATGGCGGACAATATCGAACACGTCATCAGTTACTGGATGCTGTTCCAGAAATTTCATTCCCCGGCGCTGGCGGGTTTTGCCGTGGTGTCGCATTGGCTGCCGTTTCTGTTGTTCTCGGTGGCGTCGGGCGCGCTCGCCGATCATTTCGATCCGCGCCGCCTCATCCAGTGCGGCATGGGCCTGTTCATCACCGCTTCGCTGGGCTGGTGCTACTTCTTCTTCACCGGAACGTTGCGGATGGGCGACGCCATGGTGCTCTTGGTGATCCACGGCTGCGCCGGGGTGCTGTGGATCACGCCGAATCAATTGTTGCTCTATGACATCGTCGGCCCCGCCGATTTGACCAGCGCAGTGCGGCTCAACGCCACCGCGCGCTATGCCGGCGTGCTGATCGGCCCGGCCGTCGGCGGCGCCATTCTGCTGGCGCTCGGACCGTCCTGGGGCATCCTGCTCAACACTGTGTTCTATCTGCCGCTTGTGCTCTGGCTGGTGAACGCGCCCTATGGACCGCGTTTTCGCGCCGGCAAACCGCCGCCGCCACGCGCGGTGCGCGGGCTTGCCGACATCGTGCAGACCATCGGCGATATCGCCGCGCATCAGGTCATCATCGCGATGACGCTGCTCGCCGGTTGTTCGTCCTTCTTCGTCGGCAATGCCTACAACGCGCAGATGCCGAACTTCGCCCACGACCTCGGCCACGGCGACCCGGGCGTGTCGTATAGCCTTTTGTTAGCAGCCGATGCCGCGGGCGGGTTTCTTGCCGGCGCAGTGCTCGAGGGCCGTGGGTTATTGCCGCCGCGCCAGCGCACCGCGATCGTTCTGGCGATGTTGTGGTGCATGGCGCTGACCGGCTTTGCGCTGGCGCCGAATTATGCGGTGGCGCTGGTCTTGCTGTTCGCCGCCGGTTTCTTTGAACTGTCGTTCAACGCCATGGCGCAGACGCTGGTGCAGATCAACGCGCCGCCCGGCATGCGCGGCCGCGTCATCGGCCTGTTCAACATGGCGAGCCTCGGCTTGCGCGCGTTCAGTGGCGTATCCGTCGGCGTCCTCGGCAGCCTGATCGGTGTGCACTGGTCGCTGGCGCTCTCAGCGCTCGTGGTGCTGTCAATCGCGACGAGCCTCTTGGCGCTGCCCGGGCTGCGGCCGTCGCAATGAGGCAAAGCTAACTGCGCGTGGACGTTAGCTTAAGCTGCCTGGACGTCGGTGAGGAAGCGGCGGACTTCGCCTTGCAGGTTTTCCGCCTCGATGGCGAGCGCGTCGGCGAGCCCCTTGACGTCGGCAGCGGTGGCCCGCGCGCCGGTCGAGGCGCCGGCGACGCGGCTCATCGCCTCGGAACCGCTGCGCGCCTCGTTCGAGGCGCGATTGACGCCTTCGGCGATCGAGGCCACGACATTGTTCTGTTCCTCCACCGTCGAGGCGACGATGGTGGCGATGTCCGACATGTCGTCGATGATGCTGGAGACCTGCTCGATCGCCTGCGCGGCATCCGCGGTCGCCGACTGTATCGAGCCGATCTGGGCGGCGATATCCTCGGTGGCGCGCGCGGTCTGCGCCGCAAGCGATTTCACCTCGGAGGCTACTACGGCGAAGCCGCGGCCGGCTTCGCCGGCGCGCGCCGCTTCGATCGTGGCATTGAGCGCGAGCAGATTGGTCTGACCGGCGATCGCCTGGATGAGGCCGATGACCTCGCCGATGCGGGTTGCGGCGCTGCCGAGTTCCGACATGGTGTTGACCGTGCGCCGCGACTCCGCGACCGCGCGGCCGGCGACGTCGGTCGATTTCGTCGCCTGCATGGCGATATCGCCGATCGACACCGCCAGCTCCTCGATGGAACTGGCGACGGTGGCGACATTGACCGTCGCCGCGCCGACCGAGTTCTCGGCGGCGCGCGCCTCGGCGGACACCGAATCGGCGGCGGTGTTGAGCCCGCTCGACGCGCTCTCCATGCGGCCCGCCGCCTCGCGTAGCCGGTCGAGCGCCTGCTCGATGGAAGCGCGGAATTCCCGGATCAGGGTGGCGATCGCCTCGCCGCGCTGCTCGCGCGCCATATTGGCCTGGCTCTGCACGCCGGATAGCCGCTCGCGCTCGATCATGCTGTCGCGGAACACCACGACCGTGCGCGCCATGGCGGCGATCTCGTCGTGGGATTGGCTTTGGGGAAGCGCCGCCGAAGTATCGCCGTCGGCGAGCCGCTTCATCGCGTCGGCGAGATCTTCAAGCGGGCTGGTGATCGAACGCCCGATGCGCCAGCTGCAGCCGAGCCCGATCAGCACCACCGCCAATCCGACCCAGATGATGAAACGCCGGGTCTGCGTCCGCGATAGCGCCAGCGCCGTGCCTGCGGAATTGGCGTTGAACTCCGCCGTTTCGATGATGCGATCGGCCTCGGGCAGCACGCTTTCGGCGTCGTGACTGATAAGCGAGAGCAACGGTTGAATATTGTCGGTGCTGACGACCCATTGCGCGAAACTATAGCTGTAGGCCTGCACCGCTTTGTCGAGCTTTTCCTTCATCGGCGGCGCGCCGTCGACCGATTCGAAGACATCGTTGAAGTGCTTGACCTCTTCGGTGAAATGCCGGCTGGCGGCAGAATCGCGGGTGAGCCGGTATTCGATTTCGTAGCGGCGCAGCGTCATCAGTGACATCAACAGCTTGGCGCTGTCGACTTCGGCGACCCAGGACAGGTCGTCATGAATGATGCTCTCGATCGCATTGCTCGAAGCGATGAGATCGGCGGTCACGCCTTCGTTCTGGTTGAAGCCGAGCGATCTTTGCTCGCTGACGAGACTATCGAAGCTGGCCTTGAGATCACGCACGGTGATGCGCAGCGGCAGGATGGAGTCGCGCTGGGCGGCGCTGAGCGACGCCTCGATACGGTCGAGACATTGCATCGCCTGCGCCTGGCCGTCGTCGAAATACTTGACCTCGGCGTCGGAGGGGTGCGCAACGAATTCGGTCGTCGCGGCGCGCATCGAAAGCAGTCCCGCCTTGAGGTCGCGGCTGGCGTCGGCCACTTCGGTGTTACGGTGCACGCTGTCGAAGGCGCGGCCGACTTCGGCATCGCCGGTCAGATAGGCGATGCCGTTGGCGAGGAATCCCACCACGGGGATGACGCCAAGCACGACGATGCGGACGCGCACCGACATTTTTGAGAAAATATGCGCGATGAACATCGAGGGTCCGGTCGCTCGGTGAGTCTGGGCGTTGCCGCGCTAATCCACGCCAGCACACCGTAAAATGGTTAATATTTGGCAAGAAACGGCCCCGGCGGCGGCCGAAGGCCCCATTTTCCTGAGTGCATTGGCTTTTGTGCACCGCACGCGTAATGTTCCAGACCTAGGGTGGGCCTCCTTCGCACCTTACCGGAGTCAGTCATGCCGCTTGCCGCCTCCTCAGTATCCGCGGGCCACGAGGTCATCGCGACGCTCGGCGACGCGGTCACGGCGCTCGAAGCGCTGTTTGTTGACGCCCGCCGCGCCGTCTCCGACCGGGTGACAATCGAGGGGCGCACGGTCGCCCGCGTGTTCGATCGCGAACAGCGCGCTACTCACGGGCTCGCCTGGCTCGCGACCTATGTCGAGGCGATCCGCCAGCTGACAGCCTATGCGCAGCGGCTTTCGGAAGCCGGCAATTTCGGCGAGATCGAAGAGCTTTTGGTGCGAATAGGCACCGGCGAATATCTGGCGCAGGTATTTGGCGGCATCGCCATGAGCCAGGGCGAGATCGTGCGGCTTTCCGACCTCGGTTTGAGCCCGGCCGCGGTCGCGGCGCGCCTGACGCCCGCGGTCGAGCATCTCATCGCCACCGGCAATACCGCGGCCCGTCGCGCCCGCCTCGTCGAGCTGATCCGGCTGCAGAATGAAGCGACGGTCGGCGCCTGCGGCCTCGAAGACACGCTCGACTCGATCCGCGAAGAGATGCGCAAATTCGCCGACGACCGCGTCGTGCCCTATGCGCAAGCGTGGCATCTGAAGAACAACTACATCCCGCTCGACGTCATCACCCAGATGTCGGAGCTCGGCGTGTTCAGCCTGACCATCCCCGAGGATTACGAGGGCATGGGGCTCGGCAAGGAATCGATGTGCGTCGTTTCCGAGGAATTGTCGCGCGGCTATATCGGGGTCGGCTCGCTCGGCACCCGCTCCGAGATTGCCGCCGAATTGATTCTTGGCTCCGGCACCGAGGAACAAAAACGCAAATGGCTGCCGAAGATCGCGTCGGGCGAGGTGCTGCCGACGGCGGTGTTCACCGAACCGAATACCGGTTCCGATCTCGCCTCGCTGAAGACCCGCGCGGTGCGCCAGGGCGACGTCTACAAGATCTACGGCAACAAGACCTGGATCACGCACCCGGTGCGCGCCGATCTGATGACGCTTCTTGTTCGCACCAATCCAGCCGAGACCGGCTATCGCGGACTGTCGATGCTGCTCGCCGAAAAACCGCGCGGCGACGACGGCAATCCGTTCCCGGCGTCCGGCATGACCGGCACCGAGATCGAGGTGCTCGGTTATCGCGGCATGAAGGAATACGAGATCGCCTTCGACGGCTTTACCGTCAAAGCCGAGAATCTGCTCGGCGGCGTCGAAGGTCTCGGCTTCAAGCAATTGATGGCGACCTTCGAGGCGGCGCGCATCCAGACCGCGGCGCGCGCCATCGGCGTGGCGCAGGCGGCGATGGAACAGGCGCTGACCTATGCCAGTGCGCGCGTGCAGTTCGGCGAGCCGATCGCCGCGTTCCCGCGCATCTCCGACAAGCTGGCGATGATGGCGGTCGAGATCATGATGGCGCGGCAGCTCACTTACTACGCCGCGCGGCAGAAGGATTCCGGACGGCGCTGCGATCTCGAGGCCGGCATGGCGAAACTGCTTGCCGCGCGGGTGGCCTGGGCGTCTGCCGACAACGCCGTGCAGGTCCATGGCGGCAACGGCTTTGCCGTCGAATTTCCGATCTCTCGCATTCTCTGCGACGCGCGCATCCTCAACATTTTCGAGGGTGCCGCCGAAATCCAGGCGCAGGTCATCGCGCGGCGTTTGCTCGACGGATCGAATTAATTTACTTGATGGTTCGAATTAAACAGTAGTCCGGCCTTTACCGGATTACCTGTGACATTTTTGTTTTTGTCTTATCGAGTCTTGTTTTGCACGCGAAGCCGCTTGAACCCGCCGAGTTGCCGGCTCTATGATCCTGCCGCCGTGTCTGACGCGGCAGGGGGATCGGCATTGAGTAAGCTCGATCTCATCCATTGGGTGCGACATGGGCGGCGCGGACGCTTCGGCGACCACGCAAGGAATCCTTTAGCGCCAATCTCGATATCGTTAGCGTTCGCCGCACTTGCGATCTTGACCATCGCGGGCGTCGGCACGGCGCGCGCGCAAACGCCGGGCATATTGGCGCCTGGCAATGCGATCGTCACCGGCTTCTCCGGTGCGACGCCGCCGGCGCAGATCGCGCCGGGCCAGGATCCCGGCGATCTGACCTTCATCGATCCCACCGGACCGTCGGCGCAGGTTTTCAATCTGCAGTCACCCGGCGCTCCGCCGCAGGCGCAGGTGATACCGGCGCCGGTTCCATTCGCGGTGACCGCCGCCCAGGTCGGGCAGGTTTTTGGCGTGGCGCTCGACAACGCGACGCCGCCGAACATGTATATCGCCGCGACGTCTGCTTACGGCCTGCCGATCGTGGTGCCGGGTCCGGGCGGCGCGCCGATACGGGTGCATCAGGGCGCGCCCGGCGCAACCTTCATGGCCGGGCTGTTCGGACCGGGCGGCGGTCCCGGATCGATCTGGCGCATCGACGGCGTCTCGGGCGCCGTCAGCCTATTTGCCAATGTCACGCTCAACGGCGCGGCGAATTCGGGTCCCGCGCTTGGCGGGCTCGCCTTCGATCCGGTGTCCGGTACTTTGTTTGTTGCCGACCGCCAGACCGGAATGATTCAGGGCTTCAATCTCTCCGGCACGCAAGTCAGCCATCTACGATCACGGCGTGCAGGGCCTCGCCGCCGCCGGGCTGCCGCAGGTGCCGTACACGCCGACCCCGCTCGATATCACCAGCCCGCAATTCTCCAGCGATAATCCGGCGACTTGGGACTATGCGCCGCCGCAGCGGCTGATCTTCGGCCTCGGGGTGAACGGCGGCCGGCTCTATTACGCGGTGGCGGACGGACTTGCGATCTGGTCGGTCGGCATCGCGCCCGACGGTTCGTTCGGCGCCGATGCGCGCATGGAAGTGCAAGTGCCGCCGGCGCTCGGTCCGAGCGAGATTTCCAAGATCACCTTCGATGATTCCGGCGACATGATTCTCGCCGAGCGCGGTTGCGCCGACCGGCGACTATGAATTGATGGCGCTGGCGCAAGCCGGGATCGGCCGGGTGCTGCGCTATGCGCCGGTGCCGCAGCCTGCGGTCGTGGCCGGTGCGCCCGCAGCACCTGGCTCGTCCTGGCAGCCAGTGCCGGACCAATACGCCATCGGCTTTCCCGGCCAGATGACCAACGCCAATGGCGGCGTCGCCGTCGGCTACAGCTACGACGCGACCGGAAATCTCGATCCCGCATCCTGCGGCGGCTTCTTGTGGTCGACCGGCGAGCAGTTGCGCAATGCCGCCGATCCCAATCTCGCGGCGCTCCTTGCCGCCACCGGCTCGCCCTACGTCAATGGCATGCAGGGCAATTCGATCGATCTCGTCGAGCCGGCAAACGTGCCGCCGTTGTTTTCTTATTTCGTCGATTACGACGCCCAGCTTGACGATCCGGCGGCGCGCGGCCGCATGGGCGACGTCGCGATCCCCCGCAACTGTGGCCAAGGCGTGGGGCTGTTCTTCGCGCTGCCGCTGTGGTGGCCGCCGGATTGGTTCTCGCCCGGAATTCCGCCTGCCTCCTATTGTCCGGTGGGCCATTTGGCGGCTTACGGCCAATGCTGTCCGTCGTATCAGCACGTGGTCAATGGCGCCTGCATGTGTCCCGGCGGTTTGGCGCCCGGCGCGGGCGGGTTGTGCGCCTGCAGCGCCGGTACCTCGCCGCAACCGGGCTTCCAATGTTGCCCCTATGGCAACATGGCCAACGGCGCCGGCCAGTGTCAGCCGGTCTGTCCTAACGGCGCGACCGATCCGAAGAGTGTCGCGCTGTGCATGCTCGGCTTCAGTCCGGTGCCCGTCAGCGGGGGGTTGGGCTGCCTCAACGGCACGCCGGTCCCGGTGCCGGTGATCAAGGCCTGCATCGCGCAATCGCCTTTGGTCACGGCGACAACCTGTCCGGACGGCTGGGCGAAGGTGAACGATCCCAGTCTCGGCGTCTCGATCTGCGAGCCGACGGCAAAGCAGAAAATATGCGCTGCCCAGGGCATGAGCGTCGGCCTCAACGGCACCTGCCAGAAGATATGCGCGCCGGGCAGCTTCCCGTTCCCGACCACGCAATGCTGCGCCAACGGTCAGTCGCCGTTGCCGAACGGCATGTGCTGTGCGGCCGGCGCCGTGCCCAATCCTTTCACCGGGCAATGTTGTCCGCCGGGTTCGTACGTCGGTGCCGGCGGCCAGTGTGTCAAGAATTCCGCCGAGTTGCCCGCCAAGTCAGCTGACGGTCACCGGTCAATGCTGCCCGGCCGGCCAGGTCCCGCAGCCGAACGGATCGTGCGCCAAACTGCCGAAGCCGCCGGGCAACTCCTGCCAGCAGAACGGCGGCACGCTGGAATGCGCGCCGCTTAAAGGTGTCGTTTGTCTAATCCAGCAGGCCGTCAAAGGCGGTTGCTGCCCCGCGGGATCGACGCCGACCCCGAGCGGGGCTTGCGTGGCGAATGGTCCGTCTTGCGGGCTCGACGCGTCGATGTGTTGCCCCGCGGGCTTGACGCCGAACTTCGCCACCGGCCAATGCTGTCCGGCAGGCGCAACGACGATCAGCGGAACCACGGTGTGCAAGCCGCCGACGCCCCCGCCACCACCGCCCAAGTATTGTTTGGTGGGCTACGTGCCGGTGGGTGCCATATGCTGCCAGCAAAACCAGGTCACTTCGAGCGGCCAGTGCTGCCCGGTCGGTCAGGCACCGGCCGCCAACGGCACCTGCCAGCCCGTCCTGCGCATCCTGAAGACTTGCTCGGGCGGCCAGATCTTTAACCGGAAAACCCGCACCTGCGATCCGCCGCCGAATTGCCCAGCCGGCATGACGCGCACAGCCGGCGCAACATGCGCGTGCCCGTCAGGTGAAGAAGCCAATGCCGCCGGCAAATGCGTCGCCGGATGTTCGGACGGCGAAGTGCTGAACCCGCTCAACGGCAGATGCGCGCGTAAGGTCGTGACGACACCGCCGCCGCCGGCGCCAGCCCCGACGCCGTCCTGCGCCACAGGTTATGTGCTCGGCGCCAACGGCATGTGCGAGCGCTTGACCACGACCTGTCCGCCGGGCGAGATCGCCGGTCCCAACGGCACCTGTGTGAGCCCGCCGCCGCTAACAACGCTGCCGCCGCCACCGCCGCCCGGAATCCTGGTCCCGCCGCCGCCCGGCACGTTCGTGCCGCCACCGCCGCCTGGGACCAACGGGCCTCAGCCGTGTCCGCCCGGCGAGGCAATGACGCCGCGGGGCTGCGGGAAGCCATCGGAAACGACGACCTGTCCGTCCGGTGAGGAGATGACGCCGCGCGGATGCGAGAAGCCGTCGGGACCGCCGGCTTGTCCGTCCGGCGAGGAGCGCAATGCCGCGGGCGTTTGCGCGGCCCCCGTCACGACGCCCGGAACGAACTTGCCGGCTTGCCCCACCGGTGAGGTGCGCACCGATCGCGGCTGCGAGAAAAATCGACGACGCCGAAGACAAACGAGACGCCACCGACCCTGAAGACGGTCACGCCGCCGACATTGAAAACCGTCATCCCGCCGAAGCTGAAGACGGTCACCCCGCCGAAGCTGAGGACAGTCACACCGCCGAAAACAAGGACGGTCGCGCCGCCCAGGCCGGTGCTAAAGCTCCCGGCCAAGGACAACAACGGAAAAGACAAATAGCGCGGATTTCGGCGCGCTCCCTCTCCCCAGAGGGGAGAGGTGAAACTATCGCAACTTCTCTTCGATCTTCTTCTTCGCCGCCACCGGTGTCTCCTTCAGCAGCAGTCCGACATTGCCGGAGAGTATCCGTTCGCCGTCGGCGCCGAGCGCGCGGATATCGCGCACGAAGTCGGCCACCACGTCGCGCTTTCTGATTTCCTGCGGATAGTCGGTCGCAAACACCATTCTTGACGCCGGGATTTCGCACAGGCCCGCCTTGACCGCGCCGATGCCGCCGGCAAATCCCGCGGTATCGAAGACCAGATTGTTGGCGATGTAATAGTCGAAATCCTTTTTGCCCTTGCTGCCATGGCGCGCATTGCCGGCGGTGCCCCAAAACTCCTTGTCCTGGAAACAGCGGATGCGCGCCAGCATGCCGGCGATGCCACCCGACAGATGCGCCACGTGCACCGTCAGCTCGGGATGGCGGTCGAACACGCCGGAATTAACGAGCCGGATCGTCGCCATGATCAGCGAGAACTCGCGCCCGACCGCGCGCGCGGTATCGTAGGCGTCGAATTGCGCCGCCTGATTGAGCTTCAGCGCGGGATGAACGAACACGAACAGGCCGAGCCTGCACACCTCGTTCCAGAACGGCTCAAGCGCCGGATCGTCGATCCATTGGCCGTCGAACTCCGAGGTGATGGTCACGCCCTGGAAGCCGAGCTCGTGGCGGCAGCGATTGAGCTCTTTCAGCGCGGCTGTGCCGCCGAGCGGATGGGCATGCGCGGCGCCGATGAAACGGCCGGGATAATCGCGCTCGGCCTTTTTGGCCTTGTCGTTGACGAACCGCGAGGTCTCGAGATCGGCGCACATGCCCACCGCGCTGGTCAGCCAGGCGGCATCGATGCCGGCCGTATCCATCATGCGTACATGCTCGTCGAGATCGTAGAGCAGCGAATGCACCGTATAGCTCGGCGCGCCCTGGACGTCGTAATGCAGCACGAGCCGGTCGCCCGGATCGTCCTTGATCAGTTCGCGCGGCGTGAAATGGTGCTGGAAATCGACGATCATACGCGTGTTCCTCTGGCGTTGCGGCGTTTTCTTATCATGTAGCCCGGATTGAGCGCAGCGAAATCCGGGACCGAAAGGTCGGCGCCGATGCCGATCCCGGGTTTCGCAATTGCTCAACCCGGGCTACAAGAACCCCATGGCAAATTTCATGTCCCATGTCGCGGTCCCGATCGCCATTGGTGCGGTCGCGCTGGTGCTGCTCGCCGGTCTCGTCAATATGATGATGGGCGGCTCGGGCAACACGTCGCAGAAACTGATGCGGCTGCGCGTGCTGCTGCAAGCTCTCGCCATCGGCGTCATCATGCTGACGCTGTGGTTCATGGGGAAGTGAAATCGATCCCCGCGATGGTCAAGCTCAACAAAATATATACCCGCACCGGCGATGACGGCACGACCGGGCTTGGCGGCGGCGAGCGGCGCAAGAAATACGATCTGCGCATCGCCGCTTACGGCACCATCGACGAGGTCAATGCCGCAATCGGCATCGCGCGGCTATACACCCAAGAGGGGTCCTCTCTCGACACTTCGTTAGATGCCGCGCTGTCGCGCATCCAGAACGATCTGTTCGACGTCGGCGCCGATCTTTGCACGCCGGGCAAGGGCAGCGGCCCTGACGGCGCGCGGCTCACCGTGACCGGCAACCAGGTGACCTGGCTCGAAGCTGAGATCGACCGGCTCAATGCCGAGCTTGCGCCGCTGCGCTCCTTCGTGCTGCCGGGCGGCAGCGCGGCGGCGGCTTTTCTGCACCTCGCCCGCACCGTCTGCCGGCGCGCCGAGCGGCTCATCGCCGAGCTCAAGGACAAACCGGGTGAAGACGTCGGCGCCGACGTGCTCAAATACGTCAACCGATTGTCCGATTACCTGTTCGTCGCCGGCCGCTACGTCAACGACAAAGGCGCGCGCGACGTGCTGTGGAAGCCGGGCCAGAACCGCTAAGACTCATGGATGCGTTAACCGCGAGCATTATCGTAGCTCTTATCAGCGCCACAGCATTTATCGTGGCCGCATTCATTACCGCGCGCGGCCGCATTGGCGTGCTGCCGGCGTTAGCGGTACGCGATGCATCCAACCCGTCTCGCGTTCCGATCGATCTCCCGGAATCAGCCAAACAATTTCGCGTTCTGGGCTGGTTCCTTGTCCTGCTGCTTTACTTGGCGGCTGCCTTTTGTTTGCTGCAAGGCGTCAACGATCTTCGCGTTGTCCACCATTGGGACCTGTGGGAAGCCGCTTTTGGCAGCCAGCTTGCGGACCGTGCCGAGATTTCCCTTTATTCCAGATTTTGGATGGCGCTGGCGATTGCTCTCATTATCGTAGGATATTGGGCGCAGCGGCGTTTGCGACGTCGCGTTCCGTGACATCACCGCTATTTTTATGCCCTTCGTTGCTATCGGGTGGAGGAACTCATGGGTCGGCTCGACGGCAAGGTCGCAATCGTCACCGGCGCGGCGAGCGGCATCGGCCGCGCCAGCGCGATTTTGTTCGCGCGCGAGGGCGCCCGCGTAGTCATCGTCGACAAAAACGCGGAGGGAGTGATCGAGACCGCGAGATCGATCGCGAAGGATGGCGGGACGGTGCAGACCGTGGTTGGCGATACAAGCTCGGAAGAAGTCGTTAAGGGCTATGTGGACGACGCCGTGAAGAGCTTCGGCACGCTCGAGGTCGTCTATGCCAATGCCGGCATTCTCGGCGGCGCGACGCCGCTCCTCGAACAAACCGTGGAACAGTGGCTGCAAATCCTGCAGACCAATCTTCTCGGGCCCTTTCTCGCCATCAAAAATGCAGCACCGCTTATGATCAAAAAAGGCCACGGCTCCATCGTGCTCACCGCCTCGACCGCGGGCCTGCGCGCGGCGGCGGGCAATGCGCCCTATAGCGCCAGCAAAGCCGGCGTCATCAGCCTCGCGCAGACGGCGGCCAACGCGCTCTCCGGCACCGGCGTGCGCGTCAACGCAATCTGTCCGGGATTGATCGAAACCGGCATGACGCAGGCGATGTACGACAACGCGCGCGAACGCGGCACCGCCGGCAAAATCGGCCAGCTCAATCCGCTTCAGCGTGGCGGCGAGCCCGAAGAAATCGCCGCCATGGCGCTCTTTCTCGCCAGCGACGAGTTGTCTTACGTGAACGGGCAGGCTTTTGCGGTCGATGGCGGGCTTTCCTCAACCTTGCCGTTCACGCGACCGATCCGTTGACCGCTAGCGCGCTGACCGGTAGGTTTCCCGCACCGCAGCATCGCCCGCATAGCCTATAGCGGCCCGAGCGCGGCAAAGAACAACAGCCGAATACAAACCAGACAAGCCATCAGCCAAAAGCCATCAGCCAAAAGCCATCAGTGATGAAAATTCTCGTGCCCGTAAAACGGGCGATCGACAAGGACGTAAAAATCCGGGTCAAGGCCGACGGCTCCGGCGTCGAACTCGGCAACGTCAAAATGTCGATGAATCCGTTCGACGAGATCGCCGTCGAAGAAGCCATCCGGCTCAAGGAAGCAGGCAAGGCGACCGAGATCGTGGTCGTTTCGATCGGTCCCGCACAGGCCGCCGAGACGATCCGCACCGCGCTGGCGATGGGCGCCGACCGCGGCATCCTGGTCAAGGCCGACGATCCGGTCGAGCCGCTCGCGGTGGCAAAGATTCTCAAGGCTATCGCGGCCGCCGAACAGCCCGGTCTCATCATCCTCGGCAAGCAGGCGATCGACGACGACTCCAATCAAACCGGCCAGATGCTGGCGGCGCTGCTCGGCTGGCCGCAGGGCACCTTCGCCTCCAAAGTGGCGCTCGACGGCGACGCCGTCATGGTGACGCGCGAAGTCGACGGCGGCTTGCAGACGGTCAAGCTCAAGATGCCGGCCATCGTCACCACCGATCTGCGCCTGAACGAGCCGCGTTACGCGTCGCTGCCCAACATCATGAAGGCGAAAAAAAAGCCGATCGAGGACGAGACCGCCGCCGACTACGGCGTCGATATCAAGCCGCGGCTGGAAGTGATCAAGACCGCGGAGCCGCCAACGCGCAAGGCCGGCATCAAGGTCAAGACCGTCGCCGAGCTGGTCGAAAAACTTAAAGAAGCCGGAGCGGTTTGATGCCGACGCTGCTGCTCGCCGAACACGACAATGCCTCGCTCAAGGACGCGACCAACAAGGCTCTGACTGCGGCAAAGCAGCTCGGCGCCGAAGTGCACATTCTGGTCGCCGGTCACAACTGCAAAGCCGCCGCCGAGGCCGCGGCCAAGCTCGACGGCGTGAAGAAAGTCCTGCTGGCGGACGCGCCAGCCTATGAGCACATGCTGGCGGAACCGACCGCAGCCCTGATCGTGGCGCTGGCCGGGCCTTACGAGACGATCATGGCAGCGGCGACCACGACCGGAAAGAACATCATGCCGCGGGTCGCGGCGCTGCTCGACGTGATGCAGATTTCCGAAATCATCAAAGTGGATGGGCCGGATACGTTCGAGCGGCCGATCTATGCCGGCAACGCCATCCAGACCGTGCGCTCGCAGGACAAGAAACGGGTGATCACCGTGCGCACCGCGGCGTTCCAGGCGACCGGCGCGGGTACGAGCTCAGCGCCGATCGAGACGGCCGCCGCCGCGGCCGATCCCGGTATCTCCGGCTTTGTCGGCGAGGAACTGTCGAAATCCGAGCGGCCGGAACTGACCTCGGCCAAGATCATTATTTCCGGCGGCCGGGCCATGCAAAACCGCGAGAACTTCACCAAATATATCGAGCCGGTCGCCGACGAGCTCGGCGCCGCGATCGGCGCTTCGCGCGCCGCCGTCGATGCCGGCTATGCGCCGAACGACTGGCAAGTCGGACAGACCGGCAAGGTGGTGGCGCCCGATCTCTATATCGCCGTCGGCATTTCCGGCGCTATTCAGCATCTCGCCGGCATGAAGGATTCGAAAATCATCGTCGCGATCAACAAGGATGAGGAAGCCCCCATCTTCCAGGTCGCCGACTACGGACTGGTGGCGGACCTCTACCAGGCCCTGCCGGAACTGGCGACCGAGCTCGGCAAGATCAAGCACTGACGAAACTGGCGCGTGGGTCGACAACGGCGTAGAATTTGAAAAGGTGAATCGACATGGTCGATGTCAAGGAACGGCCCAAAACACGCGCCGAGCAGATGCGCGGCGAGCAGGCGATGGCCCATTCCATTCGCAAGATCGGCGTCGTCGGTGCCGGCCAGATGGGCAACGGCATCGCCCACGTCTGCGCGCTATCGGGCTATCACGTTCTGCTCAATGACGTCGCTCCCGAACGCATCACCGAGGGGATTGCCACCATCAACGGCAATCTGGCGCGTCAGGTCAGCCGGCAGCGCATCAGCGACGAAGAGCGCCAGGCCGCGATCAAGCGCATCGCGCCGGCCAACACGCTGCCCGAGCTCGGCGACTGCGATCTGGTGATCGAAGCGGCGACCGAGCAGGAGGAGACCAAGCGTAAAATCTTCGCTGCGCTGTCTCCGTCGCTCAAGCCGGAAGCCATCCTCGGCACCAACACGTCCTCGATCTCGATCACGCGGCTTGCCGCCTCGACCGACCGGCCGGAGCGGTTCATCGGCATTCACTTCATGAATCCGGTGCCGCTGATGGAACTGGTCGAGGTGATCCGCGGCATCGCCACCGACGACACCACCTTCGAACTGGTCAAGCAATTCGTCGCCAAGCTCGGCAAGCAGATCGCGGTGGCGGAGGATTTCCCCGCCTTCATCGTCAACCGCATCCTGTTGCCGATGATCAACGAGGCGATCTACACGCTCTATGAGGGTGTCGGCAATGTCGAGGGCATCGACAAAGCGATGCGGCTCGGCGCTCACCATCCGATGGGCCCGCTCGAACTTGCCGACTTCATCGGGCTCGATACCTGCCTCTCGGTCATGCAGGTGCTGCACGAGGGGCTCGCCGATTCCAAATACCGGCCGTGTCCGTTGCTCGTTAAATATGTCGAGGCCGGCTGGCTCGGCCGCAAGACGCAGCGCGGCTTCTACGATTACCGCGGCGAAAAGCCGGTGCCGACTAGATAATTCTTTTCAAACCGTCATTGCGAGCGAAGTGAAGCAATCCAGGGTTCCGCTGGATTGCTTCGTCGCGTCGCTCCTCGCAATGACGCAGTGTTACGCCGCCTGCGCCGAGAACTGCGGAGCGGTTTCGCCCCAGCACGGCAGCGCCGTCACGCGTTCCGACCAGGCGCGCAGATGCGGGTAGGGGCCGAGCGGTAATTGCGCGTCCTTGGCGTAGAACAGCGGCGACACGACGGCGAAATCGGCGATCGTGAGCGCGTCGCCGACCAGATATTTGTGCTTGGCGAGATGTGCGTCCAGCACCGCCGCCTCTTTGTTGAACGCCTCGGTGGCCTTGGCGATCACGGCCTCGTCGACCGGGCCGAGATTGAGCATCTTCTTTACGAACCGCTCCGACAGCACCGGGCCCCAGGCATCCCTGGTCCAATGCGCGAGATTCCAGCTCTGCCAGCGCGCGATATCGGCGCGGGCGCGGGCGTCGTCCGGCCACAGCGCATTTCGCTTCTTGCCCGCGACATATTGCATGATCGCAAGCGTCTCCCACAGCTTGAAGTCGCCGTCCACCAGCGCCGGCGTGCGCGCGGTGGGATTGATGGCGAGAAAGTCCGCGGTGCGCGTGTCGCCTTTGGTGAAATCCATCGCCACGAAATCGAGCGGCACGCCGATATGGGCGGCGAGCGCGCGGACCTGCCAGGAATTTGGCGAGGGAGCAAAGCCGTAAAGTTTCATGATCGACTCCTGGGGTTGAGTGATGATCTCCCTCTCCCCGTTTACGGGGAGAGGGTCGGGGTGAGGGGGCCTATCCGTTGGGGCTCAGAATTGCGGTAAGGCCCCCTCACCCTCGCTTCGCTCGACCTCTCCCCGCGCGCGGGGAGAGGTTTTCCTAGTCGCAGCATGAGGCGGCTTTGGGTTGCTGATATGACGCTTTCGTATCGACGACCGCGCCTTCGTATTTGTCATGGTGGCGCACCCAGGCCATCGACCAGGCAAGGCCGTCCTCGTCGCGGCCCTTCGGCGCCATATCGAGGAAATTGTACGCGCCGACCATAATATCGAGGCCGCGGCCATAGCTCGAATAGGTGTGGAAGGCGTCGCTCGCGGCGTCCTTATAGAAAACGCTCAAGCCGGGCGCCTCGTCGCTCGGAAATTCGGTTTGCTCGTAATTGTATTCGACCAAACCCTTCTTTTGCTCGGGCGTGAAGGACACGTGGTAATCGAAGTTGAAATCGTTGCCGAACGACGACACCCACTTGAACTTCCAGCCCATCCGCTTTTTGAATTTTTCGATTTCCGGCAGCGGCGCGCGTGACACGACAAGGAATGTCACGTCGCGCTGCGCCAGATAGACAGCGGCGCCGTCAAAATGGTCGGCGAGATACGAGCAGCTCGGGCAACCGGCTTCCCAGCGGGGGCCGAGCATGAAGTGATAGACGATGAGCTGGCTTTTGCCGCCGAACAGATCGGCCAGCGTTGCTTTGCCGGACGGGTGTCGAACAGATAATTTTTGTCGACTTTTTCCCACGGCAGCTCGCGGCGCTTCTTGCTCAAGGCGTCGCGCGCGTGCGTAAAGGCTTTTTCCTCAGCCAGGTGCGCCTTGCGCGCGGCGATCCACTCGTCGTGGGAAACGATCTTGTGCGGTTGCATGTGCTGCTCCTACTCTTCTCCCTCTCCCCGCTTGCGGGGCGAGGTGTAATCACTGTACAGGCGTCATCCAGCCGATGCCGGCGCCGCCCGGTTCCTTGAGGATCACGATGCGGCCGACGCCCGGCACGTCGAACGCGGTCTTTATGATTTTGGCGCCGGCTGCGACCGCCTTTTTGGCGCGCGCTTCGACATCGTCGACGGCGATGTAGGGCATCCAGCCTTCCGGCATGCCGTTGAACTCCGCGCCGCTGATGTCGAATAGGCCACCGACCGGCTGATCTCCCGTTTTGGCGACCCAATAGGTGCCGCCGCCGGGCATCGGCATGGCGTCAAAACTCCAGCCCATCGTATCGGCGTAGAATTTCTTGGCGCCCGCGATGTCGCGCGCCATCAGTTCGTTCCAGTAGAATGTGCCGTGTGTACCGCGCATGATTGACTCCTATTACGCGAACATCTGTTCCATCTTGTCGAGCGCGCTGCTCCAGCCGCCTTGATGGCGGTCGCGCGCGTGGGCGTCGAAGAATTGCTCGTGGGTGAGCGTCAACAGCGAGCCATCGCCGTCGGGCTTGATCTCGACCGTGACCAGTGATTCGCGCTCGGGCGTGGTTATCCAGGCCCAGCTGAAGACGAGTTTCCGGTCGGGCACGAATTCGCGATAGACGCCGCTGACATCGTGCTGTTCGCCGTCGGGCGACTGCATCACCCAGCGGAAGCGGCCGCCCGGGCGCGCGTCGCATTCGACGCGCAGCACCTTGACCCCGCCGGGGCCCATCCAGAGCTTTACTTTTTCCGGGTCGGTCCACGCCGCGAAGACCTTGGCGGGCGACGCTTTGAGCCGGCGCTTGAGCGTGAGGCTTGGTTTGGTGGTTGTTTGGGTGACCATGACGCTTCTTCCTCTTCCTCTAGAAATGCGGCGAGACTGTTAAGCCGCTCGGACCAGAACTTTTCGTAGCGATTGAGCCATTCGAACGCCTCGCGCATCGGTTCGGCATCGAGCCGGCAGGCAACGACGCGCCCGGTCTTTTCGCGCCTGACCAGCCCGGCGTCCGATAGCACGCCGAGATGTTTCATGATCGCCGGCAGCGATACGTCGAATGGCGCGGCGAGCTCGCTGACCGAAAGATCAGGCTCGGTGGCGAGCCGCATCACCAGCGCGCGCCGGGTCGGGTCGGACAGCGCGCCGAAAGTGCGGTCGAGGGCGGGGTCTGAAAACTTAACCATATGGTTTAGTATCAAGACGCGCAGGCGGTGTCAACCGTGGCAATCGTGCATTTATGTTGAGGCTGGCACATCGCGCCGACCCCCGCACAGGAACTGTCATGATCGACTTGCCGATCACCCGCCAGCATCGCATTGCCGCTCGGGCAATGCTCCTTGGCGATCGCATCGAAACCGCGGGGTTGGAACGCAGCGATGTGCTGTCGACGCTGCCGTTGGGGTTTCGCGCCGGCGAAAAAGGGATTGTCATTCTATTCCGCTATGGCGTCGCGGTCATGATCGACATGTCGCCGCTGGAAGAGGATGAGGTCATCCGGCGTCTGGATGGCCGCGTCGTCGATCCGATCAAGCCGCGCGAAGAAGAAACCGTTCAAATCGAAGTCGCGCCGGACAAAGACGACCAGTTTGCTGCGGGCGTTATCGTGGTGAAAACGCTGACCATTGAACATACCTTGCTGATCGCGGATGCGCTCGCCACCAGCGTGGTCCTGGCCCACGACGAAAAAAAAGTTGCCACCGTTTTCGACGTGATCCAGCCCATCGCGCAGGAGCTGGCGGAGCACGGCCGTACACCGGGTGGCCGCCGCGCCATCCTCAAGCACATCGGCAACGCATTGCTGGTGCAGCACCGCGTATCTGGTCTGGTTGCAGTGGCGGAAAAACCCGACGTCCTGTGGGAACGGCCCGGGCTGGAGCGTTTTTATGCACGGCTCGAGGACGAATACGAATTGAAGGAGCGCGCCGACGTCTTGACCCGCAAGCTAACCGTGATTTCCGATTCGGCGAAAGCCTTCGCCGACATCATCGATACCGAGCGCTCGCTGCGGCTCGAATTGATCATCGTCGTGCTCATCGCCGTCGAAATTGTCATCGCTGGATTCCAGCTGTTGGCCCGTTAGTTGTAGCCCGGATCGAGTGGTCCCCGGAATCCATATTCGCTGACCTGTAAGTAATGACGAAAGTGTGAGTGTTCCGATTCACCGGTCCTTAAATGTCGTGGCGCTAATTGGACCGCGCATGGACATGACGAGCCTCATCTCCGCGTTCATCGGCGCCGACGTCGGCAAGATGCAGCTTTCCGTGGCGGCCGAGATCGCGCGGACGGACATCCCCGGCACCGCTTCGTCGGTCTCGCAATTGGCCGATGCGGCCGACGCTAATGCGGCTCCGCTCGCCAACGTCGCCGCCGGCATCGGCACCAATCTCGACGTCAGCTGCTGACAGTGCTTCGTCCGGCTACCGGTAAGCGATCGCAGCGCTGGCCAGCTTCACCCCATCATCGCTCGCCCATTCGGCGGGGCCGGCCATGGTGCCGATTTCGCAGCCCGAGCGGTCGACGATCACCGTGGTCGGCATGCCGAAGGCTTTGCCGGCCTCTTTCAGATCCTCGAAAATTGTCGCGCTGTCGTCGGTGTAATAGGCGAGATGCGAAACGCCGACCTTTTTAAGAAAGGCGAGCGGTTTTTGCGGATCGCGGGTGTCGATGTTGACGGCGACGACTTCGAAATCCGGCCCTCCCAGCGAAGCCTGCAACGCATCGAGCGCCGGCATTTCACGGCGGCACGGCACGCACCAGGTGGCCCACAGATTGAGGAGAACGGTGCGGCCGCGCCAATTGGCGAGCGTCACGTCATGGCCTTGGGCGTCCTTGAAGGCGAGATCGGGGACGCGGAACGGCGTTTGCGCCGCCGCCAGCGCCGCCACTTCGCCGTGAATGAGCGGCGCCAGCCGTTTGGCGGTATTAACCGCCCCCTGGCAGGCCGCATCGGCCGGATTGCTTCGTAGTCGCGCTATCTCGTATACCCCCGCCAGGACCACAAGGATTCCGATAGCCGCAGCGGCCGAAACCAGCCGCATACGGCCGATTTTGCGCAGTGACGGGCCGTTTGGCGATTTACCGGATTGCTCGGTCATAACGGATTGGATCTCGGCGGACGTGTCATGAGCAACAAGATGTGGGGCGGCCGGTTCGGCTCGGGGCCCGACCCGATCATGGAGGACATCAACGCGTCGATCCACTTCGACCGTCACCTCTACCGGCAGGACATTGCCGCCAGCAAGGCGCATGCGGCGATGCTCGCCAAAAAAGGCATCATCACGGCGCAAGATGCTAAGCGGATCGCTCACGGTCTAGACACGATCCTGTCAGAGATCGAGCGCGGCAAATTTACCTTCAAACGGGCGCTGGAAGACATCCATATGAATGTCGAGAGCCGGCTCACCGATTTGATCGGGCCGGCGGCGGGACGGCTGCACACCGCGCGCTCGCGCAACGATCAGGTGGCGACCGATTTCCGGCTGTGGGTGCGCGACGCCATCGATTCCATCGACGGCGGGCTCGCCGCCTATCAGCGCGCGCTGGCGGGAAAGGCGCTGGCCCATGCCGCAACCGTCATGCCGGGCTTTACCCATTTGCAGCCGGCGCAGCCGGTGACCTTCGGCCACCACCTGCTCGCTTATGTCGAAATGGCGGCGCGCGACCGCGGCCGCTTCGCCGATGCGCGCAAACGCTTGAACGAAAGTCCGCTCGGCGCGGGCGCGCTTGCCGGCACGTCGTTCCCGATCGATCGCGCCATGACCGCGAAGGCGCTCGGTTTCGCGCGGCCGATGGGCAATTCGCTCGATGCGGTCGCCGACCGCGACTTCGTGCTGGAAACCTTGTCGGCCTGCGCGATCGCCTCCGTGCACCTGTCGCGCTTCGCCGAGGAGATCGTGATCTGGTCCTCGCCGCTCGCCGGGCTGATCCGGTTGTCCGATAAATTCACCACCGGCTCATCGATGATGCCGCAAAAGCGCAATCCGGACGCTGCCGAACTGGTGCGCGCCAAGACCGGCCGCATCGTCGGCGCGCTGGTCGCGCTCTTGACGGTGATCAAGGGCTTACCGCTCGCCTATCAAAAGGATTTGCAGGAGGACAAGGAAGGCACGATTGATGCGATCGGCGCGCTCACTTTGTCGCTCAAGGCGATGACCGGCATGGTGCGCGATCTCGAGCCCGACGTAAGCTGGATGCGGCAATTGGCCGGCGAGGGCTATTCGACCGCCACCGATCTGGCCGACTGGCTCGTGCGCGTCTTGAAGCTGCCGTTCCGCGACGCCCATCGCATCACCGGCAAGATCGTGACCAAGGCGGCGTCCGCGGCGCTGCCGCTCGACAAGCTGCCGCTGAAAACCATGCAGGAGATTGAACCGCGCATCACCAAAGCGGTGTTCGCGGTGCTATCGGTCGAAAAATCGGTCGAAAGCCGCGCCGTCTATGGCGGTACGGCGCCGAACAACGTGCGGGCCCAAGCCAAAGCCTGGCTCAAACGGCTGGACAAGCGGGCTTAAACCGGTTGGCAACGGGTTTGCGACAAGAGTTGGCCGACACAATGTCGCCGCCGCCCTTTGTTAGTTTGATGACGATTACGGTGTTGGGGAGCGTGTTTTGGTTCGCAAGCTTGCGCTTATTGCGGCGTCTCTAGCGGCGCTCGGGCTAGCCGCCTGCGGGCGGGCCGGGCCGCTTGAACTGCCGCCGGGTCCCGCGACCGCGCCGGCGCCGAGCGCGCAACTGACCCAGCCCAACGGCTCGCCCGCGCCCGGCTCGGCGCAAGATACCGCCGTGAGAACCGGCTTTGACGCCCAGGGCAATCCGGTGGCGACGCCGGGCCAGAAAAAATCGTTCATTCTCGATCCGCTGCTGCAGTAGCGGCACCACCCGCCCCATCACGCAACCAATGTCGTCATGGCCGGGCTTGTCCCGGCCATCCCGACCAGTAATGCAGTGCCAGTCTTATCGAGATGCCCGGCACAAGGCCGGGCATGACGCTGGTGAAGCTGGTGCAAGCCAACTGAAAAATGCTCTAAGACACGTGCCATGCATCATTTTGCCTATCGCGACGGAGTGCTCCACGCCGAAGCGGTCAATCTGATTACGCTGGCCGACGCCGTCGGCACGCCGTTCTATTGCTATTCGAGTGCGACCATCGAGCGGCACTATAAAGTCTTTGCCGGCGCCTTCGCCGATGTCGATGCGCTGGTCTGCTACGCGCTCAAGGCCAATTCCAACCAGGCGGTGATCGCGACTTTGGCAAAACTCGGCGCCGGCGCCGATGTCGTCTCCGCCGGCGAACTGTTGCGCGCGCGCAGTGCCGGGCTTCCGCCCGACAAGATCATGTTCTCCGGCGTCGGCAAGACAGCGCATGAACTGGCGCTGGCCGTCGATCACAACATTCTCTGCGTCAATGTCGAATCCGAGCCCGAGCTCGAGCTCCTCGCCGGCATCGCGGCGAGCAAGGACCGCGTCGCCGATATTTCGATCCGCGTCAATCCCGACATCGATCCAAAGACCCACGCCAAGATCGCGACCGGCAGGGCGGAGAACAAATTCGGCATTCCGCTCAGCCACGCCCGCAACGTCTATTTGCGCGCGGCAAAACTGGCGGGCGTGCGCATCATCGGCGTCGACATGCATATCGGCAGCCAGATCATCGATCTGCAACCGTTCGCGGACGCCTTTGCGCTGTTGGCCGACTTCGTCACCGTGCTGCGCGCCGACGGCCACTCCATCGGTCATATCGATCTCGGCGGCGGGCTCGGCGTGCCCTATCGCGAGGACAATGAGCCCCCGCCCGATCCCGACGCCTATGCGGCGATCATCAAGCGCGCCACCAAGGGGCTCAACTGCAAGCTCATATTCGAGCCGGGCCGGCTCATCGTCGGCAATGCCGGGATTCTGGTCACGCGCGTGCTCTATCTCAAGCGCGGCGAAGCCAAGACCTTCGTCATCGTCGACGCCGGCATGAACGATCTCATCCGGCCGACGCTCTATGAGGCGCATCACGACATCCGCGCTGTTCGCGAGAGCGCGCCGGGGGCGCGCCGAATCATCGTCGACGTGGTCGGTCCGGTCTGCGAATCCGGCGACTTCCTCGCGCTCGATCGTTCGCTGGTGGAACCCAAGCCCGGCGATTTGCTCGCGGTGATGACCGCGGGCGCTTATGGCGCGACCCAGTCGGGGACCTATAACAGCCGCCCGCTGGTGCCAGAAGTGCTTGTTCACAAAGACGAATATGCGGTGGTGCGGCCGCGGCTCGGCGCCGAGGAACTGATCGCGCTCGACCGCCTGCCGCCATGGCTGTGAGCTGGCTTTGATCTTGCTTGCCTAAAGCCTGGCCTTCGGCCGAGTGCCTTGAACCGGCCCTCATGTTAACGTGTTCTCACGCACAGTTGCCGCTGCGGAACCCTAAAACACGGGACAATTGTGACGGAACCGCCTGTGCCAAAAATTCCCGCGCCCGAAGGCGCCGATCCGGCGCCCCACGCGCTGCTGCAGGCGGCGGTGTGGCGCGCCCGCGTTACGATTTTCTGGGAACGGCTGTGGCCGGCGCTGGCGACGCTGGCAACCGCGATCGGACTTTTCCTTAGCCTTTCCTGGCTCGGCCTGTGGCTGTGGCTGCCGCCGCTCGGCCGCGCCGTCGGCGTGATCGCCTTCGTCGTCGCGGTCGCCGCCGCTATCGTGCCGTTTGTGTTCCTGCGCATCCCGGCGATCAAAGAGGGTTTGCGCCGGCTCGACCGCGACAGCGGGCTTTCGCACCGGCCGGCCACCGCGATTGCCGACGCGCTCGCGGCGCCATCGAAGGATCCCTACGCGGTGGCGCTGTGGAACGCCCATATCGAGCGGGCGCGGCAGGCCGCGCGCGCGCTCAAAGCCGGCAAGCCCAATCCGCGCGTCGCCTGGCGCGATCCTTACGCGGTGCGCGCGCTGGTGCTGATCGCCTGCATCGCGACTTTTGTCGCTGCCGGCGGCGAACGCTGGAAACGGGTCGCGGCGGCCTTCGACTGGCAAGGCGTCGTGCTGCCGGCGAATTTCCGCGTCGATGCCTGGGTCGTGCCGCCGGCCTATACCGGCAAGCCGCCGGTCATCCTGCCCGGCATTCATCCCGGTGAGCCCGCGGCGGCGGGAGTAGCGGCGGCGCAAGGACCGATCGCGGTGCCGGTCAACTCGACGCTGGTGGTGCGCTCGACCGGCAAGCTCAATATCGACGTCTCCGCCACCGGCGGCGTCACGCCGTCGAAAGAGGACGTGCATGCGCCGGCCGGCACCGAGGAGCATCGCTTCAAGATCGCCGGCACCGGCTCGGCGGCGCTGCGCGGCGCCGGCGACGATCTGGTGTGGCCGTTCAACGTCATTCCCGACAACCCGCCGACCATCGCACTGACCAAGGATCCGCAGCGCCAGGCGCGTGGCTCGCTGTTGTTGTCCTACCAGCTCGAAGACGATTACGGGGTGACGCAAGCCGAGGCGACCTTTACGCGCAAGGACGATCCCGACGCCAGCGGCGCCAAGCCGCATCCGCTTTACGGCCCGCCGGATTTCGCGCTGATCCTGCCGCAGGCGCGCACCAAGAACGGCGTCGGCCAGACCATCAAGGACCTCACCGACCATCCGTGGGCCGGCGCCGAAGTGACCATGACGCTGATCGCCCACGACGAGGGCGGCAACCAAGGCAAGAGCGAGCCGTTCACGTTCCGCCTGCCGGAGCGGACGTTCACAAAACCGCTGGCGCGGGCGCTGATCGAGCAGCGCCGCAATCTCGCGCTCGACGCTAATTCGCGGCCGCTGGTCATCACCGCGCTCGATGCGCTCGCCATCGCGCCGGAGAAATTCACCCCCGACGCCGGCACTTATCTCGGCCTGCGCACCATCTTCTGGTCGCTGGTGCGGGCGAAAAGCGACGACGATCTGCGCGACGTGGTGACCCGGCTGTGGCAGATGGCGGTCGGGCTCGAAGACGGCAACATTTCCGACGCCCAGGACGCGTTGCGCAACGCCGAGAACGCGCTGCAGCAGGCGCTCGACCGCGGCGCCAGCGACGACGAGATCAAGCAATTGATGGATCAGTTGCGCGCGGCGATGGACCGCTTCATGGCGGCGATGGCCGAGCAGATGCAGAACAGCCAGCAGCTTGCCCGTCCGCTCGATCCCAATGCCAAGACGCTGAGCCAGCAGGATCTGCAAAGCATGCTCAACCGGCTCGAGGACATGGCGCGCAACGGCGCCAAGGACGCCGCGCGCGCGCTGTTGCAGCAGCTTGAGCAGATGATGGAAAACCTGCAGATGGCGTCGCCGGACGACAACGGCGACGACGGCGACGACATGATGTCGGAGCTCAATCAGCTCGGCGACATGATCCGCCAGCAGCAGGATTTGCGCGACCGCACCTTCAAGCAGGGCCAGGACCAGCGCGCGCAGCAGGCGCAGCCCGGCGATCACGGCAAGCCGGGACAGCCGCAGCAGCCGGGCTCGGGCGCGAGCGGCGAGTTGCGCCAGAGCCAGCAGGCGCTGCGCGACCAGCTCAACAAATTGCTCGATGATCTCAAAAACCACGGCTACGGCGACAACGTGCAGGGGCCGGAAGGTCCGGGCGGCGGCCAGGATCAGATGAACGAGCTCGGCGAGGCCGGCGACGCCATGGGTGAAGCCGCCGGCGAACTCGGCCAGGGCGACACCGACAATGCCGTCGACTCGCAAGGCCGCGCGCTCGACAATTTGCGCAAGGGCGCGCAGGGGCTCGCGCAATCGATGCAGCAGCAGATGGGGCAGGGCACTGGCGCCGGCCGCTCCGGCCGGCTCGGCCAGCCGCGCGACCAGGACACCGACCCGCTCGGCCGGCCGCTGCGCGGGCGGGATTACGGCGACGACACCACGGTGAAAGTGCCCGGCGAGATCGACGTGCAGCGCGCCCGCCGCATCATCGAGGAATTGCGCCAGCGCTTCGGCGACATGGCCCGCCCGCAGGAAGAGCTCGATTACATCGAGCGGCTGCTGAAGGATTATTAATTTGGTTTTCCGCCCCCGCGATAGCGGGGGAGGGGGACCACCCGAAGGGTGGTGGAGGGGGTCTCTGACTCGTCGCTCCGTTTTCGTCGAAGAACAATCGTCGAGTCCGACGCCCCTACCACCGCGCTATGCGCGGTCCCCCTCCCCCGCTTTCGCGGGGGAGGATGGTGGCTCACCGCGTTGACACCTCGCGCCATCGGCCTAGATTAAGGGTGTTTCGAGGGGAGCTCCGGAAGGAGCTGAGAGACCGCAAAACCTGCGGTGACCCTTTGAACCTGATCCGGGTCATGCCGGCGAAGGGACGGAAACTTCTAGCGAAAACCCGTCCCGAAATTCGCCTGCAGCCCGTCAGCATCCGGAGCGCGCGCAGGCGCGGTCCAACAGGAGTGCTACGCATGAACAAGCCGCTCGCCGAATCCGATCTCGCCACGCCGAAGGTCACCACCGGCCCGATTGCCGGCTCCCGGAAAATCTATTCCGTGCCGGAGGCCGCGCCCGATCTGCGGGTGCCGCTGCGCGAGATTGCGCTCGATGCGAGTTCCGGCGAGCCCCCCTGCCGGTCTACGATCCGTCCGGCGTCTATACCGACAACGATGTCGCGATCGACGTTGAGAAGGGTTTGAAACGCGCGCGCATCGCATGGGTGACGGAGCGCGGCGGCGTCGAGGAATACCAGGGCCGCCCGATCAAGCCGGTCGATAACGGCAACGTCACCGGAAAACATCTGGCGCGCAATTTCCCCAACACGCCAAAGCCGATGCGCGCAGTTTCCTCACACCTCCCCCTGCAGGGGGGAGGCCAGCCGGCGCAGCCGGCTGGGAGGGGGCCGTCGGCGGAACTCATCCCCACCCCGGCGCTTCGCGCCGACCCTCCCCCTGCAGGGGAGGGTGAACAATATCCCATCACCCAGCTCGAATGGGCGCGCCAGGGCGTCATCACCAAGGAAATGATCTACATCGCCGAGCGCGAAAATCTCGGGCGCAAGAAGATGCTCGACGTGGCGCAGGAGCGTCATGACGACGGCGAAAGCTTTGGCGCCTCGGTGCCGCTGTTCGTCACGCCGGAATTCGTGCGCGACGAGGTTGCGCGAGGTCGCGCGATCATCCCGTCCAACATCAATCACGGTGAACTCGAGCCCATGATCATCGGGCGAAATTTTCTCACCAAGATCAACGCCAATATCGGCAACTCCGCGGTGACGTCGTCGGTGGAGGAAGAAGTCGAAAAAATGGTGTGGGCGATCCGCTGGGGCGCCGATACGGTGATGGACCTCTCCACCGGGCGTAACATCCACAACACCCGCGAATGGATTTTGCGCAACTCGCCGGTGCCGATCGGAACAGTGCCGATCTATCAGGCGCTGGAAAAGGTCGACGGCGATCCCGTCAAACTCGACTGGGAATGCTACAAGGACACGCTGATCGAGCAGTGCGAGCAGGGCGTCGATTATTTCACCATCCACGCCGGCGTGCGGCTCGGCTACATCCACCTCACCGCCAATCGCGTCACCGGCATCGTCTCGCGCGGCGGCTCGATCATGGCGAAGTGGTGCCTGGCGCATCACAAGGAAAGCTTCCTCTACGAGCGCTTCGACGAGATTTGCGATCTGATGCGCAAATACGACGTGTCATTCTCGCTCGGCGACGGCTTGCGTCCCGGCTCGATCCGCGACGCCAACGACCGCGCGCAATTCGCCGAGCTCGAAACGCTCGGCGAACTGACCAAGGTGGCCTGGGCCAAGGGCTGCCAGGTGATGATCGAAGGCCCCGGCCACGTGCCGCTGCACAAGATCAAGATCAATGTCGACAAGCAGCTCAAGGAATGCGGCGAGGCGCCGTTCTATACGCTGGGCCCGCTCGTTACCGACATCGCGCCGGCCTACGACCACATCACCTCGGCGATCGGCGCGGCGATGATCGGCTGGTTCGGCACCGCCATGCTCTGCTACGTCACGCCGAAGGAGCATCTCGGGCTGCCCGACAGGAACGACGTCAAGGACGGCGTCATTGCCTATAAGATCGCGGCGCACGCCGCCGATCTCGCCAAGGGGCATCCCGCCGCGCAGTTGCGCGACGATGCGCTGTCGCGCGCGCGCTTCGACTTCCGCTGGAAGGATCAGTTCAATCTCTCGCTCGATCCCGACACCGCGCTCAAATACCACGACGAGACGCTGCCGAAGGAAGCGCACAAAGTGGCGCATTTCTGTTCGATGTGCGGGCCGAAGTTTTGCTCGATGAAGATTACGCAGGATGTGCGGGATTATGCGGCGACGTTGAATGATCCGGCGAAGCGCGCGGTCGCGGGTGCGGATGCGCGCACGGCGGAACAGGGCATGAAAGAAATGTCGAAGAAGTTCATCGACATGGGCGCGCAGGTCTATGTCGATGCGGATAAGGCGAAGGAGAGTGATAAGGCGCTGTAGTGTGAGATGGGGCAAGCAAAGATTCGGAAGGCGGAGATTGACGCTCTAAAGCGACTTGGGCCGCGCATCGACGTTACTTCGCGCGATCCAGAGCCAACGGCCGTCTTCGCTCGCGCTCTCCATTCAATGTTCGAAACCGCAAAACAAGAGGGCAATGTCGATCCACCGCTTCAGTACATTCGTGATAAGCTTGATACGACCATCCGGGCGTTTGATAGGCTCCCGATTGCTTGCAAAAAGGGCTGCTCACACTGTTGTTACATTTGGGTGAGTGCAACAGCGCCCGAGCTACTCTCGATTGCCAAAATAATCAAAGGTCGCGGAAACAAAGCAATTGCGAAAGTTACGGCGGCCCACGAAGCAACGAAGCAATTTGACTTTGATAGCCGCGCCAATCATCCCCATCCTTGCCCCTTGCTGGAAGAGAACGTTTGCTCGATTTATGAAGCGAGGCCAAAAGCATGCCGCCTCGCCGCATCTGCCGATGCTGAGATATGCGCGCGCTCGTATCATAACGTCACAAACGAGGATATTCCAACGCCCGCCCTGCATCTGGCGGCGCGATCTGTTTATGCAATTGCGCTGGCAGTTGCATTGAAGCATTCGAATCTGCCGTACGAAGCATACGAACTCAATGCCGGTCTCGTTCGCGCGCTGGACGAGCCTGACGTGGAAAAAAGATGGCTCGCAGGAGAAGACATATTTTCAAATGTAATGCGCGATCCAGCGGATATCTTTGCTGAGCCGCAAACACAAATGATGTTCAAACATGCATTTGGGTGAGCAAGCTCTTAGTCTGGCGGGTGGATTAGCGAAGCGTAATCCGCCAACTCATCTTTCACCTCATCATCACTATGGCGGGTTACGGCTTCGCCTAACCCCGCCCTGCGTTCCCCGAACTCGCCCCAAGTTCGATCTCACTGTTTGTTATCCTCCTGATTTTTGCGGCGCCGATCCAGTTCGGATTGGACCCTTCCGAAATTTTCGATCAAATTCTGGCCAGCGCCAAGCGCCTTTTCGGCCAGCCCAATAGCGTGGACCACGGAATCGAGCGGTGTGCGCTCAACTGTCGGTACACCTTCCAATTTCAATCCTTTAAATAGTTTGGCGGCCTGAGATGATGAGAATACGAATTTATCCCCTTCACGAAGCATTTGGGAATGACAAGCGATATTTCTCGATTTATTTACTCGCTCGACTAAATCGACGTACGTTTGTATTGCCTTTTTCCAATCCGCTTGCTTGATGTGCTTTAGCCGTCCCTTCAAGATTTCTAATTTTCGGGAGGATTCTAGCGTGGCTGCCACAGGCTCAAGCATCGGAGATTTTGTGAGATGTAGGACCTCAATGACGACATGAGTGAGTTGATGGTCGAGCATTGAGGCTAATTGAACGATCTCACCTAGCTGGGAGAGCGCAATTCGCCATTGGGGGTCGGTTGTCGGCACAGTTTAATCTTTTGGCTTGTGAGTGATGTCACTTCGCTTTGATCTGCGCCGGATTGTTCAGAATGATTTCTGGTCGTCCCTGGAAGCGTTTTATCGCGCCTGTCATGTCGTTGACCTTGCCTTGGTACGAATTGATGTCGGGAAATTTCGACGCATCGTCGGAAAAAAGTGTGCCCGCAAAAGCATTATTCGGGAATTTGCCGCACATATCAACGAATGTGACTTTGCCCGATTTTGCGTGATAGACTTCGTCAACGACGCCTTCAACGGTGACTAATTTTCCCACGTACTTATCAGCGTCACACGCTTGAATCGTGTCGGCCATTGCGGGCGTAGCAGCTAGAAAAATGCCGAACAACTGAATGAATGCCCTCATTGCTTCCTCTCTTGCAAGGGGGCGCCGCCGTGCATCATGGATTGCCGGATCAAGTCCGGCAATGACGAATAAAAAAATCATCCGCCCCGCTGGCGCGGAACGGATCAGGCAATCCGGGCTATCTGCTCGAACACTGCGCCGCTTCGCCGCTTACTTCAGCGACAATGCCAGTCCGCTCAAATCCAGGCTGACGATCAGGCCGTTCTGCTCACCCGTGAGCGTCAGCACGGCGCCGTTTTGGTTGGCGAGCGCGACGGCCTGCGCGCCATGGATGACGGCGGCGCCGGCGCCGCCTTGGGCGTAGACGCCGTTGATGTCGGACGGGCGGTGGATATTGCTGACGGTGCCGTGGAAGCGCGTCTCCGAGGCGCCGAAGGTGAAGCCGTAGCTCAACCCGCCGATCGACAGCGGGTAGTTGTGGCCCTGGAACGTCAGCACGCCTTCGCCGGCCGAGCCGCCTATGATGAACCCGGCCTTGAAGATGCGGATGAAGATCGTGCCGTCGTCGGCGTTGGCAACCGACGCCGCGCCAACGAGCGCCGCGATGGCGAGGAGGCCGGCTCTCAATCCCGACAAGGCTTTCATCCCCGACAAGATTTGCATCGTAAATTCTCCCTCACGTCAAAAGCGCCGCGGCGCATGGGCGATTCGGCAGTGTACCATGACCGGCGCAGTGTGGATGGCCGGGACAGCCCGGCCATGACGACTCCCACTCGCGCCTACGACCTCACCCTTCCCCCATCCACATTCAGCGTCTGCCCGGTCATGAAGGCGGCGTCGTTGCTGGTCAGAAACGACAGCGGCCCCACCAGATCGTCCGGCACCTCTGGCCGCTTGATCGCCTGAAGATTAGCGACGGCGGTGAATTCATCATCCATGGTGGCAAAGCCCGGTCGCGGCTTGCGCACCAGCGTTCCCGGCGAACGCGTGAGCCCCGGCGCGATGGCGTGCCGCCTCAACCGGGCAGCCTCACCCGGTCTTCAGCTTCCGCGCCTTGCGCAAATCCGTGTTAATGCGCGTCTGCCAGCCGTCGCCGGTCTTGCGATAGGCGGCGAGCACGTCGGCGTCGAGACGGAGTTTCACCGCCTGTTTCGGATTCGGCAACAGCGGCCGGCCGCGGCGGACGATCTTGTCGCCCTGACGGATTTCTGCCCGGTCGAAGAACGCGTCCGTCAAAGTCGGCGCATCGTCCGGATCGACCCATGCGGCAGAGCCAGACTTTTTCCTCTTTCGCATGACAGTGCCTCATCGAGATAATGTGGCGAGCCTCGCCGCGTTGCGTCCAAACCATCACCACCAGCCGGCCATCGAGATGGCCCGCGGTGAGAAACCGGATCTCGCCGTAATCGAACCGTTCATCGACGATCGTCGCGGTGCGGCCGGCAAACACTTCGCCGGCCCGCGCGAAGTCCAGACCGCGATGCCGGAGCGCGAGATCGCGTTTGGCCGGATCGAAGTTGATCTTCAAATAAATGTACCCCCAATAAATGTCAAGCCGGAGCGCTGGCTAATCCAGCATTCCTATGGCTTTGCGCACGCGCGCCTCGTTGGCCGCAAGCCAGGCCAGCCGCTTCTCGTAGACACCTCTGTCAATGAACAAATCCTCCCAACCGTTAGGCGGCGCGGAATAGCTGCGGGCGGTGAATTCCGCAAACAACCACGTCGGCTGTTCCATCGCCTCGCGGCATTCGCGCTCGTCGCGTTTGCACAAAGCCCAGAGCTTAGTGAGCGCCGCGCTTTGCTCGGGCGCGCCGATCAAGAGATATCCGTCCCTGGCGACATCAATAATCGCGCGCCAGTCATCGAAACAGTTCCAGAGAAACTGCGCCCAGCCGCCATTGCCGAGGTTGTATTCGATGGCATCGAACGCCCAAATCATCCTGATTTCCAGGGCGGGTAAAATAGTTCCTTGGGCGTGCGCGTACACACCGACCCCTTCGGGATAATTCCGGTCGAGCCAATCGTAGATCAATTGCTGGATACGTTCGCCATCAGATATGAACGCAGCCTCGTTGCGGCCTCTCCCCAATGGGGGAGCGGCGAATTTCGCTACGACCTTACCCTTCCGCCATCCACATTGAGCGTCTGGCCGGTCATAAAGGCGGCGTCGTCGCTGGTCAGAAACGACAGCGCACCCACCAGATCGTCCGGCACTTCCGGCCGCTTGATCGCCTGCAGTCCGGCGACGGCGGTGAATTCCTCGTCCATGGTGGCAAAGCCCGGGCGCGGTTTTCGCGCTACCGTTCCCGGCGAACGCGTGAGCCCGGGCGCGATGGCGTTGACGGTGATGCCGTCGGCGGCGACGTCGCCGGCCAAGGCGCGAGTGAAGCCGATGATGCCGCCCTTGCTGGCGACGTAATGCGCAAAACCGGTGGTGACCGAACCGAACGTGCTCGAGGCCATGCTGACCACGCGCCCCCATTGGCGCGCCCGCATGCCGGGCACGAAGGCGGCGGTAACGAGGAACGTGCCATCGAGATTGATGGAGAGGACTTTTCGCCAATCGGCGAACGTCATGGCGGCAAAACCCTGTTGCGGAAAAATTCCGGCGCAGTTCACCACGATATCGACGTGGCCGAATTTTGCCTGCACCTGTTTGGCCATCGCGGCGACCGAGTCCGGATTTGACACGTCGCACACGATCGCGAGCGCATTGCGCCCCGCCGCCTCGACGAGCTTCACGGTCTCCCGTCCGTTGGCAATATCGGCCACCGCGATATGCACGCCATCTTCCGCCAGCCGCCTGGCGAAGGCCTGGCCGATGCCGTTGGCGGCGCCTGTGATAACAGCGACTTTGTCCTTGTGTCCTCTTGCCACGGAATTTCCCCCCTGAAATGCCAGCAGTGCAACATTGCAGGGTGATTTTACCGGGGATTTGTCAGCGAGCGTAGGCCATTGCCGGACTACTGGCTCGCTCCCTGGTCCACTTCATCCAGAATGCGCTGCTGTATCGCGGGACTTTCGATGATGCTCATGTGGGTGAAGCCGGGAGTCGGAATATTCTGCGCGCCGGCGATCGTGCCGCCGAGTTCGCCGACAAAATTCACCGCATGCGCGACGCCGCGCACTTCGACCGGCTGCGACGGATCGATGCCGATTAGCGTCACGTCGCGGGCACCGCAGGCCGCCGCCGCGGTCGCCACCTCGGCCGCGCGCTCGGCGCCGAACGAATGGCCGATGACGACAATGCGGTCGTCGGTATGGGCGCAGGCATCCGCTGCAAACGCGCGGTTCTGCTCGAAGCTGCCGTAAGTGACGATATACCCGCGCTCGCGCAGCCGGGCGGCGATCGTCGCCAGTCCGGTGCCGACAAAGAGGCCGTTCATCACATAGGCGCGGGTGGCCGCCCACAACTCCGTGGTGAGCGCCGCCAGGAGCGCCATGCAGCAACAGATAACGCGCATCGTTCGTAGCATTGGCTGATAAAGCGACATCCGGCAACCCGGCCCTTTGCGCATCCGCACCCGCGATAGCGGGGGAGGGGGACCACCCGAAGGGTGGTGGAGGGGGCGTCTGACTCGCCGTTTCACTTTCGTCGAAGGAAAATCGTCGAGGCCAGCGCCCCTTCCACCGCGCAAGTGCGCGGTCCCCCTTCGCCGCTATCGCGGGGCAGGATGATCGCGTCGCCCGCTATTGCTATCCTCCCCCACATAACAATCAACGGGAGGAAAACCCATGCCCGCACTTCTACAAAACCACATCGCCGCCGTCACCGGCGCCGGCTCCGGGATTGGCCACGCCATTGCGCTGGGCTTTGCCAAGGAGGGCGCCCGGGTCGTTGTGCTCGACATCGATGGCGCGAGCGCGGCCAAGACCGCGGCCGATATCCGCGCCGCCGGCGGTAACGCGAAAGACTTTACGCTCGATGTCACCGACCGCATGGCGTGCCGCGCCATCGCGGCAAAAGTCGCGGGCGAAGTCGGCGCGGTATCCGTGCTGGTCAACAATGCCGGCATCAACCGGCGCAACGCCTTCGCCGGCGATGCCGATGCCATGATCAAGGACTGGGAGGACATCATGGCGGTGAACCTCGACGGGTTGTTCAACGTGACGCATGCGTTCCTCGCCCCCTTGCGCGCCAACAAGGGGCGCATCGTCAACCTCGCCTCGATTCAGTCCTTCATGCATGTGCGCACGCCGAACTCGCCGGCCTACACCACGTCGAAGCACGGCGTGCTCGGTTTTACCCGCGCGCTCGCCGCCGAGCTCTGCAAGGATGGCGTGCGCGTCAATGCCATCGCCCCGGCCTGATCGAGACGCCGTTGAACGCGCAAGTGCGCGCCACCCGTCCGGAGATCGTAAGAATCTTCTCGATCACACGCCGCTCGGCCGCACCGGCAAGCCTGAGGACATCGTGGGGCCGGCGCTGTTTCTCGCCTCGGATCTGTCGGCCTATGTCACCGGCGCGATCGTCATGGCCGATGGCGGCTACCGCACGATCTAGCGGCTATTAAACGGCGTCGGCAGGCGGCGGATATTGTCCGGCAACTTGCCGGCGTCGTCCTGCCGCGCGGTCCGATCGGTGATCGCGGTCTGCGCTCTCGTGCCGGCGCCGGCTGCTGCGGCCGCATCCTCAACGGCGCTGACCAGTTCGTGCATGCTCTGCAAAGGCGAGGCAAGATCGCCGAGCAAGCCGATCGAACTCGGCAAGACGCGCGCCAAGCCCCTGGATTGCGTCGCCGAGCGTGGCGAAACCCGGCATTAAAATTTCGCCGCTCTTGCGCTCGTCGTAGCCGGCGGCGAACCGCGGCTCGCGCTGCGCCTGGTGCGCGATGGCTTGCAGGCGCGCCGCCGCGGCGCCGGCACTTTGCAGCTGGCGCGCCGAAGCGGCGTCCACCGGGAAGGCCGGTGGTTCGCCCTCGTAATAGGAGGCGGCAAGCGCCGCGTACTGATTGAAGCGGTCGACAATGAGCGTGATGCCGTCATCGACCGCGCCAAGCCTGCGCATCGCGCGCTCGATCGAGTCCCAGAACGGCGCGCTCATGCGGTCGCGAAATTGGCTTTCGGCTGAGTCCAGCACGAGCTCTGCGCTCGCAAGATCCTTCGTGGCGGTCGCCAACGCGGCCGAGGATGCGCGGCACGCCGAAACGATCTGCGCCCCGTAGGCGCGCTGCCGGGCGGCTTCGTTGGCGCGCCAGGATTTATCGGCCCAGCTTTCCTTGATCAGGAAGGCGGCGAAGAGTCCAAGCTCGACCAGCATCAGGGTGAAGAAGGTTCCGGGGAAAACCCCGATGAACCACCCCGCCGCGACGAGAAGAATGATAATGCCGAAGCCGTCACCCAAGAAATCCGCCATCGCGCCTGCTCCAGCCATCTCGCTGAGGATGGTTGTAATTACATATAATACTATCTTAGCGTGTGGTTTGTGGCAATGCGCGGCGCGGTTTATGGCTAAACGGGCGAGAGCCAGTCGGTTAAGGCTTGGCGCGATGAGTGAAAAAGTCGTGGGAACGGACGCGCTGATCCGCCCCCGCGATAGCGGGGGAGGGGGACCGCCCAAGCTCGCGAAGTGAGCGCAGGGTGGTGGAGGGGGCGTCTGACTTGCCGCTCCATTGTCGTCGCAGAAAAATCGTTGAGTCCGACGCCCCTTCCACCGCCCTTCGGGCGGTCCCCCTTCCCCGCTTTCGCGGGGCAGGATGAAAGCGTGCGCTACTTGGTTTTGATCTGCGCCGCGTCGGTAAGCAGGATCTCGGGCTTGCCCTTGTAGAGCTGCACCGCGCCGGTGACGTCGACGGTCTTGCCGTTGAACGACGTCACGTCCGGGAATTTTTTGGCGTCGGCGGCGAGGATCACCGCGGTGAAGGCGTTGTCGGGGTAACGGCCGCCGATATCGATGAAGGTGATGCCGGAGGGGATCTGGTGGACATTGCTGACCGAGCCTTCAACGGTCACGGTTTGGCCGACATGGGCCTGGGCATCGGTGGGCTGGACGGTCTGCGCGAACGCCGGCGCCGCCGTGAGCGCCAGGCCGAATGCCAGAACAAACGTCCGCATCTGTCGTCCCCCACACCGCAACAAGTGTAGCCCGAGTCGCGCGGCGGCGTAACCCGCCATTCCCCGCTGGAGAACCACGCACCAGGCGCCGGGTGCGGCCTGCCAAGCTCATATTTAATCACCATCCGGCTGATTGGTCGCATTGCGGCAACGCAGTTGAAGAGCCACATAATGAACCACGACCGGCCGAGCGTTCGCGCCAGGCGCCTGTGCCGCCGGAAGTGTACAGAATTGCGCAGAAAATTGTTCCGATGCGGCATAGGCCTTTGGCCATGGCCGGCCGCAGCATTGTTCAGGGCGTGAAGGGCTTTAGACCCTCGCGCTGGCGCGGGCCGATCCAAGGGAGGAGTTTCATGCCGCAGCCGCAACAGGCCGTTGGATCCGATGATGAACGCTCTTGCCCGGGATGTAGCGCCCCAATGTATATCAGCAGACGGTCGTCCGACTTATTCCAGCCGAGCGATTACGAACATCAGACCTTCGCCTGCCGCTCTTGCGACACGCAGGTCACGCGGCGCATCGGCAAATCAGCATCGGCCATGGCGCTCGCCGCCAAATAAATCGCGAACCATCACGCGCAACGCCGAGCTGCGGTCGCCCGTGAGCGGTGAATTATGCGCGCGTCGAATCCAGACGCTGCTTACTGGGAAACGGTGATCTCATGCGTATCCATATCGGCTGCCAGCTTGGCTTCGAGTTTCCCCAGCCGACGCCCATGATTCTGACGCTGAACGTGCACTTCTCGCGCGTCTCCGATTTGGAGCGTCCGGATTATCTGATAACGAACCCTTCGGTTGCCATCGACGGCTACCGTGACAGTTTTGGCAATTGGTGCAGCCGCCTCGTTGCGCCGGCCGGTCATTTCAGCCTCGGCACTGACGCCACTGTCCGCGACGCGGGCCTGCCCGATCCGATCGACCTCAACGCGCAGCAGCACCTTGTGCGCGACCTGCCGGCGGAAGTCGTGGTGTTCCTGCTCGGCAGCCGTTACTGCGAAACCGATCGGCTCGCCGACGAGGCGTGGCGCCTGTTCCGGCACACGCCGCCGGGCTGGCCGCGGGTGCAGGCGATCTGCGACTTCGTATGCAGCCACATCAGCTTCGGCTACGAACATGCCCGCAACACCAGGACGGCAAGTGAAGTCTATGTCGAGCGGCGGGGCGTTTGCCGCGACTACGCGCATCTTGCCGTCACGTTTTGCCGCTGCCTGAACATTCCGGCGCGCTATTGCACCGGCTATCTCACCGATGTCGGTCTGCCGCCGCCTTACCCGCCGAACGATTTTGCCGCGTGGATCGAAGTCTATCTCGGCGGCCGCTGGCATATGTTCGATCCGCGCAACAACGCGCCGCGGATCGGACGTATCCTCGTCGCGCAAGGCCGCGACGCCGCGGACGTGCCGCTGACCCATATGTTCGGACCCGGTATCTTGTCGGAGTTTCGCGTCTGGGCCGACGAAGTGGCGCCCGAGACGACCTTGAACGCGGCCTAGCTTCGTCCGCGCGCGCCGCGCGCTACTGCCCCGTCAACCGTTGCGGCCCGCCTTGGCTTCGCCATCGAGCCAGTCCGACAAGCTGCCGTCCTTGCCCTTCTTCTTGGCCTTGCGCTTGGGCGCGGCAGGCTCGGGCGGCGGCATGGCGGCGTCGCGCGCTAGCCGCAAAGCCTTGAGCCGCTCGGTCTTGGCCCGCACCGCGGCGGCCTCGGTCTCGTAGTCGGCTGTGGCCTTTTTGGCGTCCTGCGCCCGCTGCAATTTGGCGAATTGGGCGTTCGCCTCATATTTGGATTTCTCCGCCATTTCGCGTCCTTTTTGGGGGAATCGTCTGATTACAAACATATCAGCCGGAAGGCCGGTTTGGCGACCCCCCGAAGGCGGAGGCAAATCCGTTCTGACTACGTCTTGTCCGCATCGTTAATCGCGCGCAGCAGCGTGAGCATGGCGCGGTTCAGCGGCGTCGGGATGCCGTAGCGCTCGCCCTTGGCGACGATGGCGCCGGTCAGCGCCTCGACTTCGAGCTGCCGGCCGGCCAGCCGGTCGAAATACATCGACGTGCCGAGCTCGCCGGAAAAAGTCATAAGCGTGCCGAGCGTGCGCGCGGCTTCATCGTCAGCGAGCTTGGCGCCGTCGGCGCGCGCCACCGCGACGGCTTCCTCGGCAATGGCGCGGCCGAGCTCCTGCATGTCCGGCCGCCGCAACACCGCCTGGCGCTGCAGCGTCAGCGTGGTGATCGGATTGGCGACCGCGTCGATCAAAAGCTTGCGCCAGGCGAGCGTGGCGAAATCCTCGCTGAGCAGCACTTTGAGCGGCGTGCCCTCAAGAAGCTTTGCATAGGCGCGGCCGCCGGCATCGTCCGCGGCGACGACGTCGAATTTTCCGGCGCGGCGCAGCCGCACCCGATCCGGCGCCAGCCGTTCGCCGTTGTAATAGACGAGCACCGGCACCACGGTTGCGCCTTTGACGAATGGGCTGACGCGGGCGACATGGTCGATGCCGTTCTGCATGACGGCGACAAAAGTCGCCGCCGTGCACAGGCGTTCGAGCCACGGCGCCGCGGCCGCGGTCTGATGCGCCTTGGTGCACAACAGCACCCAGTCGGCCGGTGCGGCCTGCGCCGGATCGGTGAGCACGGTGAGTTCCGGTGTGACCTCGCCTTCCGGCCGCTCCAGCGTGAGCCGCGCGATCGGCTGGCGCACGCAGGCGACGACGTCGTGCCTCGCGGCGGCGGCAAGGCTGCCGGCGGCGCCGCCACCGATGGCGCCGAGCCCGATCACGGCGACGGTCAGGCGGCCTGGCGTTTGCGCGGAAGGGGACATTCGCTATCGTCCGACAGATAGTTGACAAAGTCAAATATCGCCTGGACCAGCCAACCCCGGTTACGCGGGCCGTTATTCCGCGAAAAACTCGCGGATTTCGCCGGCCGCTCAATCCGGGCTACCTTCGCTTTATTCGCCACAGAGCTTGCATACCATGGCCGATTATCTCGAATTCGATCCTGCCGTCGCCGACAAGCGCCAGATCTATCGCCTGCTTACCGGCGCGGTGGTACCGCGGCCGATCGGCTGGGCCTCGACGGTGAGCAAGAACGGCGTCACCAATCTCGCGCCGTTTTCGTTTTTCACCGTGGTCTGCGTCATCCCGCCGATGATCTCGCTGACCATCGCGCGCAATCCCGACGGCAGCGAGAAGCACACGCTGCGGAACGTACGCGAGACCGGCGAGTTCTGCTTCAACGTGGTGACCGAGCCGGTGTGGAAGGAAATGGTCGATACCGCCAATGCGTTTCCCGCCGACGATTCCGAATTCGCCGAAACCGGGCTGACGCCGATCGCGAGCGTGAAGGTCGCGGCGCCGCGCGTCAAAGAGGTGCCGATCCATTTCGAGTGCAAGCTCGAGCGGGTGATCGAGCTCGGCCCCAACCGGCATCCGCTGGTGATCGGCGAGGTGGTCTATATGCACGTCGATCCGGCCTGCATGACCGGCGGCTATATCGACATGAAGAAGCTCAATCCGATCGGCCGGCTCAACGGCTTCTTCTATGCAAGCCTCGGCGAGATTTACGAGCGCAGCTTCGACGACGGCCAGCCGCGGTAAAGCATGATCCCGAAAAGTGGCAGCCGGCTTTCGGACAAGGTCACGCGCAAAAGATGCCGCTCAAATAGATCATCCCGATGAATCCCTTCGATGCCTTTGTCACCGCCGTCGCGCTCCTCGCCATCGTGATGGGCTTCAGGTCCGGACTATTGCGCAGTCTGGCCACGATCCTCGCCTATTTGATCGCCGCCCCGGTCGCGATTGCGATCACGCCCTGGCTCATGTCGTTCGTGCTTGGGCACGTCGCCTTGCCGCCCGATGAGACCTGGGTGCCGCTCTTTGTGGTGTTTCATCGGCGCGCTGTTTCGCATCTTCGTCAATGAGATCATCGGCCCCGATGCCGGCCTGTTCGATCGCGTGGCGGGCGCCGCGCTCGGCGCGGTGCGCATCTTCATGGTCGCGATGCTGATTGTGGTCGTGTTCGACCGCATCATTCCGGCGGATCATCAACCGCCGTTCCTGGCGGGATCGCGGCTGCGGCCCTATCTGTCCGCCGCCGGGCAGAAGGGCCTGGAGTTGCTGCCGCACGATGTCGAAGATTACATCGATCGCGTTAAACGCGAGCACGGGCTTTGAGCGCTACTTCTTCTTGAACACTTCGACACGCAGCGGCAGCACGGCGCCGAACCAGGCCGCATGCGCGGTGTGATCGGTCAGATCGTCGCCGGTCTCGGGATGCAACAGCACGGTGAGGCCGTCGCGGTTGAGCATCAGCCACGGCACAAAACCCGCCAGCATCGCGGTCGGGAAGGCGATCTGATACATCGATTGCGGGTGCGGGCCGATCAGTTCGTCGTGCCAGCGCCCGAGTTTTGCTTGCGGAAATTCCTTCGCCACGCGCTCACGCAGCCGCTCGGCGCGGCCGCGGCTCTTCGCCGGATCGTAATAAATGTGGGCGTGGTAATCCTTGATCGAGCCTGGATCGGCCATTGCTGTCGCGCCTTGTCGCTGCATCACGATTATCTTGCGCCGCCCGGCTTGACAATCCATGCTCGACCGCGCAACGCGAAGACGCGAAGTTCCGGCATGCTCACGCTCTATTCCTATCCCGAACTGTTCGGCGTCGCCGACAACAACGGCTACGGCCTCAAAGTGTTCGCGTTCCTGCGGCTATGCAAGGTAGCCTTCCGCCACGAGCACATCCTCGACGCCGCGGCGGCGCCGCGCGGGCAGTTGCCCTATATCACGGACGACGGCGAGACGCTCGGCGACAGCGACACCATCATCGCTTTTCTCATCCGCAAATATCGTCTGACTATCGACGACGGATTGACCGCGGCGCAGCGCGATACCGGCCATCTGATCACGCGCCTGCTCGACGACCTTTATTGGGTCATGTCGTATTCGCGCTGGAAGGACGACCGCTACTGGCCGGCCTTCCGCGACGCGCTGCTCACGCAACATCCCGATCTCAAGGAAGCCGATTTGCTCAAAGCGCGCGAATTCAATTTTCAGCGCTATCACTTTCAGGGCATCGGCCGTTATGCGCCGGACGCCGCCTATGCGCGCGGGCTCGCCGATCTACGGGTGCTGGCGAATCTGATCCCGGCGTCGGGTTATGTGTTTGGGCCGAAGCCGGTCAGCACCGACGCCGGCATCTACGGCTTCATCGCCAATATCTATTTCTACGCCATCGATACGCCGCTCAAGGAATTCGTCGTGGCGCACGAAAGCCTGGTGCGCCATTGTCTGGCGATCCATGCGGCCGCGATGGCAAAGCCGGGCTGAAACGGCCGCCGCTTACTTAGCCCGTCTGCACGGCGCGCGGCGGCGCGTAAAAGCTTGCCAGCAGCACGGCAAGAATCCCGGTGAGGAAAATGCCGTCAAAGGTCCCGGCGCCGCCGATGGAGGCGACCGGCGCGCCGAGCCCGCTCACTTTGTCGAGATTGGTGATATCGGCGCCGATCAGGGTGCCGAGGCTGCCGGCGATATAGGCGAGCGGGGCTGCGTATTGGCGCGACAGCAGCATGGCGACGATGGCGGTGGCCACGACCGGCACGAATACCGGCACCGCGATGCCGAGCCCGGGGACGGGATTTGCCATCAAGTGAATAATGACGGCGACGATCGCGGTCGCCGCCAGACCCTTCGCCCACAATTGATTTCTGATCAACAGATAGATCGACATCAAAGTCGGGATGACGGCGCCGCCGACATTGACCGCAATCACCGTGCCCGCCCAATGGCTGACGACCGGCACTTCGTACTGCATGCCGAAGAAATTGACGACTTGTTGATTGGACATCACCTGTCCCGGCGGCAGCTCGGCGACCGGGATGTTGAAAAAACTGCCAAGGAGCGAAGCGAACAATAGCCACATGGCGGCGTGGTGACTGACGCCGAGGCTCTCATAGGCATAGCTCACTGAACGCAGGATGAGCACGATGAGAAAGATTCCAACCAGGATGGCAAAAAAGGCTGGCGCGATCGGCAGGTAGTGCATCTGGCTCATCTGCATCGGCGGTGCTCCACAATCTTTAACCAAAAGGCCGGTGACGCCATCATAGCCGCCTTGCTAGTCCAACGCGCGAGTTTATAATCCGCCGCTTCCTTCGCGCAGGGGAATTTTCGCCGTGCCGCCGCCGGAAGCAAAATCCGCCAAAAAATCCGTGGCCATCATCATGGGCAGCCAGTCCGACTGGCAGACCATGAAGCACGCCGCCGAGACGCTCGACGCGCTCGATGTGGCCTACGAAACCCGCATCGTCTCCGCCCACCGCACCCCCGAACGGCTCTATGCCTTCGCCAAAAGCGCCAAAGCGCAAGGTTTCAAGATCATCATCGCCGGCGCGGGCGGCGCGGCGCATCTGCCGGGGATGACGGCTTCGCTAACTAGCCTTCCGGTTTTTGGCGTGCCAGTGGAATCGAAGGCGCTGTCGGGGCAAGATTCGCTTTATTCCATCGTACAGATGCCGCCCGGTGTGCCGGTCGGCACACTGGCGATCGGGCAGCCCGGCGCGATCAATGCCGCGCTGCTTGCGGCGAGCGTGCTGGCGCTGAGCGACAAAGCTTTAAGCAAGCGGCTCGAAGCGTGGCGGGCGCGGCAGACCGCCGCCGTCGCCGATCAACCGAAGGACGGCGCGTGAGCGAAGGTTCGCCCGCACTCGAGCCCGAGGCCACGATCGGCATTCTCGGCGGCGGCCAGCTCGGCCGCATGCTGGCGCTCGCCGCGGCGCGGCTGGGCTTTAAGTGTCATATCTTCTCGCCCAATCCCGATTCGCCCGCCTTTGACGTCGTGCATCGCGTAACCTGCGCCGATTACTCCGACACCGAGGCGCTGGGCCGCTTTGCGGCGGATGTCGATGTCGTCACCTATGAGTTCGAGAATGTGCCGGCGGAGACCGCGACGTTTCTCGCCGCACGCGTTCCGGTATTGCCGGACCCGAAAATCCTGGCGACGACCCAGGACCGGCTCGCCGAGAAAAATTTCATCACCGCGCTCGGTATTGCGGTAGCTCCGTTCGCCGATGTTGCGCAACCTGCCGAACTTGACGCCGCGCTCGATCGGATCGGCCGGCCGGCCGTGCTCAAGACGCGCCGCTATGGCTATGACGGCAAAGGCCAGGCGACGATCGGCACCACCAGCGATCCGCAGGCGGCATGGCGCGAGGTCGGCGGCCAGCCCAGCATCCTCGAAGCTTTCGTGCCGTTTGCACGCGAAGTCTCGGTCATTGCCGCGCGCGGATCGGACGGCGCCGTCGAATGTTTCGACGTCACCGAGAACGAGCATCGCGATCATATTTTAAAGACCTCGCGGGTGCCGGCGGCGTTGTCCGAACAAGGCGCGGCGCAGGCGCGGCGCATCGCCGAGACGATCGCGCAAAAATTCGCCTATGTCGGGGTGCTGGCGGTCGAGATGTTCGTGCTGCAGGACGGCGGCCTCGTCGTCAACGAGATCGCGCCGCGGGTGCACAATTCCGGGCATTGGACGCTCGACGGCGCTTCGGTATCGCAGTTCGAGCAGCACGTCAGGGCGGTAGCCGGATGGCCGCTGGCCAAGCCTGTTCGCTACGGCCGCGTCGAGATGACGAACCTCATCGGCCGCGAAGTCGAGGATTACCGGCGTTTCCTCGCCGTTCCCGGCACCGCGGTGCACCTTTACGGCAAGGCCGTGGTGCGCCCGGGCCGCAAAATGGGCCACGTCACCCGAGTGTTTACCGGCTAGCTTTTCCGGCGCGGTTCTGCTACACGCCGCGGCAAGGTGGCGCAGGCGTTCGCGCTCACGCCGCCAGCAAATCCCACGAACCGACTGCAAAGGAGCACGCGTGCAGGTTCTCGTCCGTGACAACAATGTCGACCAAGCCCTCAAGGCGCTGAAAAAAAAGATGCAGCGTGAGGGCATTTTCCGCGAGATGAAGCTCCGCGGCCATTACGAAAAACCCTCGGAACGCAAGGCAAGGGAGAAGGCGGAAGCGATCCGCCGCGCCCGCAAGCTTGCGCGCAAGCGATTGCAGCGCGAGGGCCTGTTGCCGATGAAGCCCAAACCGACCACTGGCCCAGGCGCCGGCCCCGGCAGGTCCGGGCCGCCGCGCACCCCTCGTTTCGGCTTCTAAAGAATAGAGTGTTTGCTGAAGGCGCGGGCCCAGAGCCTTATCGATTCTGTCAGAATCGATAAGGCTCTGATTTTTTGAGCATGATCTGATCCGAAAACCGGAAGACCACTTTTCGGGATCATGCTTTGCCCGCGCCGTTTTTTTGGCGCGCCGGGGTGGTATCGTCGCTGTCCGATGACCCGATCGACCCTCGTCACGCCCGCCACCGGGCGTATTGCGCCCAAGGTTGCAAAGGGCTCGGCGATTTTGGCGGCGGCGCTGGCGCTGGCCGGTTGCGCGACGCTCGGCAACCCGCCGGCGTCCGATACCGACAATCCGCTCGACGGCACCTCGCAATCGAACCTCACTTCGCTCGGCGAAGTCATCCAGAAACATCCCGACGATCCGCAGGCCTATAATATGCGCGGCTCGGTCTATGGCGAGGCAGGCCGCACCGACGAGGCGCTCGCCGATTTCGACAAGGCCATCAGCCTCGACCCCAATTACGCGCAGGCCTACGCCAATCGCGCGCTGATCTATCGCAAGACCAACAAGCTCGACCTCGCGCTCGCCGACGACGACAAGGCGCTGGCGATCGATGCTTCCTACGTGCCGGCCTATCTCGGCCGCGGCGTCGTCTATCGCGAGCAAGGCCGCTCAAGCCAGGCGCTCGCCGATTTCAACAAGGCGATCGCGTTGCGCCCCGACAATGCGGAGGCCTATTACAATCGCGGGCTGCTTTATCAGAGCCAGGGCCAGCACGCCTTTGCCATCGACGATTTCTCGACCACCATCGGGCTTTCCGGCCAAAAACCCGAGCCCTATGTGGCGCGCGCGCTCAGTTATCTGGCGCTCGGCGATAACAAGTCGGCGGCGGCCGATCTCGATCAGGCGGTGCAATTAAATCCGCTGGATCTTCGCGCCTGGACCAGCCGCGGGCTTGCTTACGAGCGCCTTGGCGCCAACGACAAAGCGGCCGGGTCTTACGCCAAGGCGCTCAATATCAACGACAAATACGAGCCGGCCAAGACCGGCTTCGCCCGCGTCGGCGGCAAGATCGGGCAGGTCTATCCGACGTTTTGATTTTGTTTCTAATCCCAATCGCCGGCGAGGAAGCGGCCGACTGCGTCGAACGCGCCATTTTGGTCGAGGTCCTCGTGACCGCCATCGAGGAAACGCACGATGTGCTTGGGCTTATTGGCGAGATCGAACAGATGCTCGCCCATCGCGTAGGGAACAACCCGATCCTGCACGCCATGCAGGATCAAGAGCGGCGCCGTGACTTTGCCGATGCGCTCGTCGGAGCGGAATTGATCCTTCATCAGGAACCGCACCGGCAGATACCAATAGCGCTGTTGCCCGACGGCGAGCGCCGAGGTGAACGGCGCTTCCAGGATAACGCGGCCGACCGGCTTCTCGGCCGCCAGCGCAACCGCCACGCCGGAACCGAGCGACTCGCCCCACAGCACGATCTGCTGCGCCGGATAGTGCGCGACCGCGAAAGCATAGGCCGCTTCGGCGTCGGCGATCAGGCCTTGTTCGCTCGGGCTGCCGGGGAGACCGCCGTAGCCGCGATATTCGACGGCAACGAGGCCGATGCCGGCGCCGATGAGCTTGCGAAAACGCTCGACGCGATATTTCAGAGCGCCGCCATTGCCGTGGAAATAAAGGATGACCGGTTTGCCGTCTTGCGGCGGTACGTGCCAGACCAGGATCTGCGCGCCGTCGGAGGTTTTGAGCGGTACTTCCTCAGCCTGCGGCAGGCCCGCCGCGGCCGGCGTGGTGTGGATCGTCTCCGGAAAATACATCAGCGATCGCTGCGCCAGATACATCATCGTCGCCAGCCCGACATAAAGACACAGCGCGATTGCGGCGATCCAACCGAGTACGCTCATCGTGCGCGACGCCGATCCGCGTTTGCTCCAGGCGCGGGCGGCGAATGCAGCTGCGCTGGCGAGCCCGTCTGTCATCGTCTCTATCGGCATGGTCGCATGGCGGAGCCGCACTGGCGAAATCTTGTAGTCTCGAATTATTGCCGCGGTACAAAAACAAACCGGCCGGCTCTTTCAAGCCGGCCGGCCAAATTCGACACGCGCTGAGCGATCAGCGGCAGGCCCGTTACGGGCAGACTTGCTACTGACAGATTTGCACGGTCCGCCACTGGTAGCCCGCGCCTTCGACCCAGACCTGGCGGTGGCCCCAATGACATCCGGGCGCAAGCTGCGCATAGCCGGGGCCGGGTGGCGGATAATACGCGGCCGGAGGCGGCGGATAGTAGCCGGGAGGCGGCGGCGGATAATAACCGGGCGGCGGCGGTGGGTTGTTGGCGATGGCGCTGCCGATGATGGCGCCGGCGGCGACGCCGCCGATGATTCCCGCACCCACGGCGCAGCCATAGCAGCCGGCATTCGCGGTGCTCGGGCCGGCCAATGTGGCAAGGCCGAGGGCCGTAGCCGCGGCAAAGCCGATTAGCGACTTATGCATGTGTTTTCCTCATATGACCGGCCGGGTGCCGATCGGGAACGTGGCTGAACGGAAGGCCCCGAAACCCCCGATTCTTGTGTCAGACCCGCGCACATTTAAGCCTGAACTCTTTGGCGGAAGTTGGGTGTCCCGAACTTGCTACCCGCCCTTTTGCACCCGCCGCCTATGGGACTCCGAATTGCCGGCGCCCCGGTAAGGGGACCGCTGTCATTTTGGACCAACGAACATCGGCGCCGCTTAGACGCAGGCGCGGACCCAGCCGTAGCCGTTCCACACCCGCCGCCAGATGCAGGGACGGCCGTAATACGGATATCCGCCATAGTAAGAATACGGGTAGTAGCCGTAGGGGTAGTAGTAGGACGAGGCGATCGCACCGCCGAGAAGCGCACCGGCCGCGAAGCCGCCAGCTCCCCAGCCCCAGCCGCCGCCACGCCAGCCGCCGCCGCGCCAACCGCCACCCCAGCCGCCGCCCCAGCGCGCTTCCGCTGTGCCGGACGTTGCTACGGCCGCCGCGGCGAGAGTTGCCGCCATAACCAGAGCAGTCACAAACTTTTTCATGACATCACCTCGACCATGGGTGTTCCACCCAGACGCAAACCGCCCCACTCTGCCTAAAGTTCCCATTTATTGGTGAACGCAGACTGAACGATCATGCCCGAATCCAGCCACTATTAGGAAGATACCCCGGCGCGACTATGGCGCATTGCACAAATCGCAAAATGTGATCGGCAAGCGCGCCGAATTCTGCCGTCGCCGCCCGCCATGCAACGCCAGAGGCTTGGCGCTATGCTCGCTGGCGATTCGCGGCGGGGACTTTCTGGATGAAAAACAGGGCGGCGAAATCGGGCCCGAAATCGGTCCGCGCGCCCGCGGCACGGCCGCAGCCGAAACCGCACCGCTCCCGGGCCGCCGCCCGCGAGGACACCCACCAGCCGAAATTATCGCGCCCGCCGTCGCGCGCCGTAGTCATGCGGCTCGCGGCCGAAGTCGACGCGCTCGCCGCCGAGCTCAAAATCTCGCGGGCGCGCATCAGCGATCTCGAGGCGCGCGTCGACATCGATCCGCTCACCGATATTCTCAACCGGCGCGGCTTCGAGCGCGAGCTTCGCCGTTCGCTGGCCTACGTCAAGCGCTACGGCACCAGCGCCGCGCTGGTCTATGTCGATCTCGACGGTTTTAAGCCGGTGAACGACCGCCATGGCCATGCCGCGGGCGACACCGTGCTGCGCGCCATCGCGGCGGCGCTCACGCGCAGCGTGCGCGCGTCCGACGTCGTGGCCCGCCTAGGTGGCGATGAATTCGCGGTGCTGTTGTGGAACGTCGACGGACCCGCCGCGGCAACCAAGGCGGCGGTGCTGGAAACTGCCGTCTATGCGACGCCAGTGCGTTGGGCCAGTTCGACCCTTGTCGTCGGCGCCTCCGCAGGCGTCGCGATGCTTGGTGCGCTCGACACGCCCGCCGAGGTGTTCGAGCGCGCCGATGCGGCGATGTATGCGCGCAAGGCGAAGCGACACACCTCGCCCCGCGTGCGGGGAGAGGTCGGCGCGCGGTAGCGCGACGGGTGAGGGGGCCTCTCCGCGATTCTGAGCCCAGCGGATAGGCCCCCTCATCATGGCGATGCTTCGCATCGCGTTCTTACTTCAAGGACGGCGACCGCAGGCCGCCTATGCCTTCTCCCCGCACGCGGGGAGAAGGAGCCATTCACGCGATGATATCCGGCGTGAGCTGGTCTTCGATGAAGGTGATGCGGTCGCGCAAATGCAATTTGCGCTTCTTCAGGCGCTGCACCTGAATGAGGTCCGAGCCCGGTGATTCCTGCAGCGCAGCAATCGCGGCATCGAGGTCGCGATGCTCCTGCTGCAGGCGCGCCAGTTGCGTCCGAAGCTCGCGTTCTTCCTCTCTTGTCATCGCCGCCCTGGTCGCGCCTTCGGCACGGTCGCAGCCTGGTAAGTTCCTATGGATTATCGCGTTTTGGCCGTTGCCCCACAAGCCCGCGGAACCGGCCGGAAAACCATGCACAGCGGGGATTTTCGTAACCGTAAAAACGGAGTATTCTTAGGCCAGATTGTAAGGGTGTAGGATGACAAGCAGCAATCCGACGCAAGGAGGCAGGCCACATGGCGATTGAATCGCATCTTGCGGAACTCGAAAAAAAGCACCAGGCGCTCGAAGCCGAAATCAACGAAGCTCTCACCCACCTCTCCATCGACGACCTACAAATTGTGGAACTCAAGCGGCGTAAGTTGCACGTCAAGGACGAGATCGCGCGGCTAAGGCAAGACGTCCTCGTCCACTAGTCGGTCAAATCAAAGCGGTCGATTTTATCCGCTCGTCCCCGCGGCAGCGGGGACCCAGAGTCCTTTAATTTGGATTTGGATGGGTCTGCGGATTCTCGACGGCACGGGACTAGCGCGGTCACATTTGTTTTACCCTGTCCCGCAGCTTGAATTTCTGTAATTTGCCGGTCGAGGTTTTCGGGATTTCCGCAAACACGATGGTGCGCGGGCATTTGTAGGCGGCGAGGTTATTTCGGCACCAGGCGATCAACTCATCGGCGCTCGCGCTGGCGCCGGCTTTTAGTTCCACGAAGGCACACGGCGTCTCGCCCCATTTCTCGTCGGGTTTAGCGACCACCGCAACGACGCTCACTGCCGGATGTTTGTAGAGCGCGTCCTCGACCTCGATCGAGGAAATATTCTCGCCGCCGGAAATGATGATGTCCTTGGAGCGGTCCTTGAGCTGGATATAGCCGTCGGGATGGATGACGCCGAGATCGCCGGAATGAAACCAGCCGCTGGCGAAAGCCGCGTTGGTCGCAGCCTTGTTCTTCAGATAGCCTTTCATCACCACGTTGCCGCGGAACATCACTTCGCCGAGCGTCTCGCCGTCGCGCGGCACAGGTTGCATCGTCTGCGGATCGAGCACGTCGAGCGCTTCGAGCACCGGATAGCGCACGCCCTGACGCGCTTTCTTTGCCGCCTGCTCGGACGGCGGCAGCGCGTTCCACTGCGCATGCCAGTCGTTGACGCTGGCCGGGCCATAGACTTCGGTGAGGCCATAGACATGGGTGACGTTGAAGCCGGCGGCCTTCATCGCCGCGAGCACGGCTTCGGGCGGCGGCGCGGCCGCGGTGACGAACTCGACACCATGCGGCAGCGGCTTCTTCTCGTTCTCTGCCGCATTGAGCAGCGTCGACATTACGATCGGCGCGCCGCACAGATGCGTGACTTTGTGCGTGGCGATGGCGTCGTAGATCGGCGCCGCACGGACTGCGCGCAAGCAAACATGAGTACCCGCGACTACCGACAAGGTCCACGGGAAGCACCAGCCATTACAGTGGAACATCGGTAGCGTCCACAGATAGACCGGGTGCTTCGCCATGGCGCAGGTGATGACATTGGCGAGCGCAAGCAGATAAGCGCCGCGGTGGTGATAGACGACGCCCTTGGGGTCGCCGGTAGTGCCGGAGGTGTAATTGAGCGCAATGGCGTCCCACTCGTCCTGCGGCATCAGCCAGGCGAAGTCGGCGTCGCCTTCGCGCAAAAAATCCTCGTATTCGAGATTGCCGAGCCGCTCGCCCGCGCCGCTATATTCGGGATCGTCATAGTCGACGACCAGCGGCCGCGCTTTGCAGGCGTCCAGCGCGCCTTTCACCGTCTTGGAGAATTCGCGGTCGGTGATCAAAACCTTGGCTTCGCCGTGGTCGAGCGTAAACGCGATGATGGCCGCGTCGAGCCGGGTATTAATGGAATTGAGTACCGCGCCGGCCATCGCCACGCCGTAGTGCGCCTCCAGCATCGCCGGTACATTGGGCAGCACCACAGCGACCGTGTCGCCGCGCTTGATGCCGCGCTTCGCAAGCGCTGACGCGAGCCGCTTTGCGCGCGAAAAAAACTCGGCATAGGTCCATGATTGCGCGCCGTGAATGATCGCGGTGTGGTCGGGATGGACCTCCGCCGCGCGCGCCAGGAAGGACAGCGGCGTGAGCGGCTGAAAATTCGCCGCATTGCGCTCGAGGTCGGTATCGTAATGTGTCGCCATGGATTTTGTTAGCTGCCGAGACTCTAGCCTAAGACCGGCGCAGTACGCTTGCAAACTTAGCGCGGCAGCAGAAGATTACCTCTCCCCGCCGCGCGGGGAGAGGTCGAGCGAAGCGAGGGTGAGGGGGCCTCTCAGCGATTCTGAGCCCAGCGGATAGGCCCCCTCACCCCAACCCTCTCCCCGCACGCGGGGAGAGGGAGTACGGAGACGCCGCCATGGACGCCCGTTCGAGCCGTTATCACGAAGTCTACGCGCGCTGGCAGCGCGATCCGTTGGGCTTTTGGGGCGAGGCGGCGGCCGACATCGACTGGTTCGAAAAGCCGAAAACGGTGTTCGATGCGAAGGCAGGCATTTACGGCCGCTGGTTCACCGACGGCGTCTGCAACACCTGTTTCAACGCAGTCGACCGCCACGTCGATGCCGGCCGCGGCGAGCAGGCGGCGATCATCTACGATTTACCGCTCGCCGGCGTAAAGCGCACCATCTCCTATCATCGCCTGCTCACCGAGACGCAGGTGCTCGGCGGCATGTTGCGCGACCTTGGCGTCGGCAAGGGCGACCGCGTCATTCTCTATATGCCGATGGTGCCGGAGGCGGTGTTCGCGATGCTCGCCTGCGCGCGCATCGGCGCCATCCACTCCGTGGTGTTCGGCGGCTTTGCCGCCCGGGAACTCGCGACCCGCATCGACGACGCCAAGCCGAAGGTAATCTTATCGGCAAGCTGCGGGCTCGAGCCGGGCCGCATCGTGCAATATAAGCCGCTGCTCGACGAGGCGATCGCGCTTGCATCGCACAAGCCCGACGCCTGCCTGATCCTGCAACGGCCGCAAGCGCTCGCTGCACTGGTCGAAGGCCGCGACCGCGACTGGGCGGCGATGCGCGATCATGCGCTGGTCTATGCGCGCAACGCCTGGGACTGCGTGCCGGTCGCGGCGACCGATCCGCTCTACATACTTTATACGTCCGGCACGACCGGCCGGCCCAAGGGCGTGGTGCGCGATAATGGCGGCCACATGGTCGCGCTCAAATGGTCGATGAAGAATCTGTATGGCATCGAGCCGGGCGAGGTGTGGTGGACGGCGTCCGATATCGGCTGGGTGGTCGGCCACAGCTATATCGTCTATGCGCCGCTGTTCCACGGCGCGACCTCGATCCTTTACGAAGGCAAACCCATTGGCACGCCAGACGCCGGCGCGTTCTGGCGCGTTATCGCCGAGCACGGCGCCGTCGCCATGTTCACCGCGCCGACCGCGTTTCGCGCCATCAAGAAAGAGGATCCGAAAGGCGCATTGTTCGCACAATACGATTTGGCGAAATTCCGCACTTTGTTTCTCGCCGGCGAGCGCGCCGATCCGCCGACGCTGGATTGGGCGGAAAAACTTTTGCGTAAGCCGGTGATCGATCACTGGTGGCAGACCGAAACCGGCTGGTGCATCGCCGGCAATCCGGTGGGCTTGGGCATGCTGCCGGTCAAACACGGCTCGCCGACGGTGGCGATGCCCGGCTACGACGTGCGTATTGTCGATGAGGCAAGCCACGAACAGCCGACCAACAAGATGGGTTCGATCGTCATCAAACTACCGCTGCCGCCGTCGTGCCTGCCGACGCTGTGGCAGGCCGATGCGCGCATGCGCGAAAGTTATCTCGACGAATTTCCCGGCTATTACAAAACCGCCGACGCCGGCTTTAAGGACGAGGACGGCTACATTTTCGTCATGGGCCGCACCGACGACATCATCAATGTCGCCGGCCACAGGCTGTCGACCGGCGGCATGGAGGAAGTGCTCGCCTCGCACCAGGACGTCGCCGAATGCGCCGTGCTCGGCATCAAGGACGAACTCAAGGGCGAAGTGCCGTGCGGCTTCATCGTGCTCAAATCCGGCGTCAACCGCCCGCCGGCCGAAATCGAGAAGGAATGCATCGCGCTCATTCGCGACAAAATCGGCCCCGTCGCCGCGTTCAAGCTCGCCATCACCGTGGCGCGGCTGCCGAAAACGCGCTCGGGAAAAATTTTGCGCGGCACCATCAAGAAAATCGCCGACGGCGATGCCTGGCAAATGCCGGCCACTATCGACGATCCGGTGGTATTGGATGAGATCGGTAGTGCGTTGAAGGGGAAGGGTGTGGGTGGCTAAGATTCGCTAAATGGGCTGGCTGAAACGTAAAAATGCACTTCAAATTTCTGGCAGACTTCCCATTTTTGCTATCTCTACCATAACTCTCTTGTGTCGTTCAGGATCCGTCTTCTGTAGATCCTGAAGTTTCATCACGTAAGAATAATCCAGGTAAGGCAACGGGAATGCGCCAAATAACGAAGAGGCGAGGCTAAATATAGAGACCGCCCACCAATATGCGAACACTGTGTAACTCAACCAACCAAAATTTGGATGCTCCCAAACTGTGAAGGAAACGATGATGGGAACCAAAATACTGAACACCGCAAATCCGACCGCAGTGATGAGGCGCGATATGTTGTGATCCCAAAGTAGTATTTTGGAGGCTGTGTTGTAGAAGAGATGTTTTCGGTATGGTAGAAATATGAGATTGAATGTTTCAATTGCGCTTAGGTATCTAAGTAGATAGATTTTTAGTTCTTCGTTGTCAGGTTTGCCGTCCCCGACGGTATGCCGTCCGTGCACGACAAGAATGTCTTCTAGCTTATGCACATGTTGGAGGAGAACAACTCCAAAGCCAACTGTTAAAGCATGAACGAATAGAAGAAACTCGCGGGTGTTTGCGAGCGCTTCGGCGGACAGACCAAAAATCGAAAAACTGACGCCCTTGAGATTAACCAATGACAGCAGGAGGAAGCCCGTAATTGTAAGTTGAAGAATTGCAACCCTCCAGAATTGTTTGTCATACTCGACGCGTTTCTCGTTCAAAGCATCGAAAAAATCTGGCTAAGGTGTTGGCTGTTTGCCGCCAACACCTCGAGACAGGGGTCCTGTCGTATCGTTCTGCTAGTTAACCACCTAACCGTAACGAATTTTGGCTTTGGCCTTTTTCCAAGCATTAGTTTGTCCATATGCAATGACTGTGATTATGACCGCCAAGTATATCGAACTTGCTGTGGCAGCGCCTTACCAAATTTTATACGCTAATTCGAATGGCCCATTTTGCTGGACGATTGATCCTATTTGCTTTGACGATTTGGAGCGCCCAATCGAATGCGCAAGCACTTGCGCCGGCGCAAAGCCAGCCCGCGCCATCCGCTGCACCGAACAATCCGCCAGCCACCCAACCCCCAACCGCCGACGACATCTGCCGCGCGGTGGAGCAGGACGCGGCAGAGAACGAGCTCCCGGTCGAATTCTTCGCCCGCGTGATCTGGCAGGAGAGCCGCTTCAATGCGCTTGCCGTCAGCAAGAAGGGCGCGCAGGGCATCGCGCAATTCATGCCGCAGACGGCGGATTGGCGCGGGCTTGTCGATCCGTTCGATCCGATCGAGGCCTTAAAAAATTCGGCGAGCTATCTGCACGATCTCAAGGCGCAATTCGGCAATCTCGGGCTTGCCGCGGCCGCCTACAATGCCGGCCCGTCGCGCGTATCCGCATTCCTGACTGGCGGCCGCGGGCTGCCGCAGGAGACGCGCAATTATGTCGCCATCATCACCGGCTGGACCGCCGACGATTGGGCCTCGGCGAAACCGCCGCAAACTTCGGAGACCACGATCCCGCAGGGCGTGCCGTGCACGCGGCTTGCCAATCTGATCCTGGCGCCGAAGGCCGAACAGCAGCGCATCGCCTCTTACGTGCCGAAGTGGGGCATGCAGCTCACCGCCAATTGGTCGGAGGGCAGGGCCTGGGCGATCTACCGCATGATCCAGAAGCGCTATGCGGAGTTGATCGGCGATCGCGAGCCGATCGTGGTGCGCAGTCGCGGCATCGAATTTGGCAGCGCCATCCGCTACAACATCCGCATCGCCGATGACGACCGCAACTATCTGGAAAAATTCTGCGACAAGCTGATTGCCGCTGGCGGCGCCTGCGTGGTGCTGCGCAATGATCGCGGGTGAACTTTCACCTCTCCCCGCTGCGCGGGGAGAGGTCGAGTGAGCGGAGCGAAGGAGAAGTTTACTCGCTCTTGCCGCCGAGCTGCTTGAGCTTGGCGAACACCGCCTCGACATTGAGATCGTCGCGGGGCTTTTCGCCGGGCGCGGGTTCCGGCTCCGGCTCTGGCTTTGGCGCCGTGGTGACCGACGCGGGCAACAGCGTCGCGCCCTGGGCCTCGACCGGAACGGGCTTTTCCTTGGCCGCCTTCTGTACTTCAAGATCGAGATCGATCTGCGAGCAAAGCCCGAGCGTCACCGGATCGAGCGGCGTCAGATTGGCCGAGTTCCAGTGGGTGCGGTCGCGGATCGCCGAGATGGTCGATTTGGTGGTGCCGACGAGCCGCATGATCTGGCTGTCTTTGAGCTCGGGATGATTGCGCACCAGCCACAGGATGGCGTTGGGGCGATCCTGGCGGCGCGACACCGGCGTGTAGCGCGGCCCCTTCTTCGGCTTGGCCTCGGGCAGGCGCACCTTCGGCTCGGCGATATGCAGCGTGTAGCTGGGATCGGCTTCGGCGGCGGAGATTTCGTCGCGCGTCAATTGTCCGGTGAGGATCGGATCGAGCCCCTTGATGCCTTGCGCGGCGTCGCCATCGGCGATCGCTTTGACCTCCAGCGGATGCAGGTTGCACAGTTGCGCGATCTGGTCGAACGACAGCGAGGTATTTTCGACCAGCCACACGGCTGTCGCTTTGGGCATCAAAGGCGCGGTCGCCATGGCGTAATCTCCGGTAGGTAAATCTTCTCCGAGCTCCGCCCGCCCGTCCGGGCGAAGCCACTCAACGTCATCGGGGATGACTGGAAAGCGCCCGGAATATAGGCGGGCGCGAAAGCTTGCGCAACCAGCCGATGTAGGCTTCGCCGCCGGCGATATAGCCTTATAATCACGTCATTTATTGCCGCTACAAGACCGGGAAGGGTGCATTATGGCCGGAATACTGGACGGAAAAGTTGCGATCGTGACCGGGGCCGGACGCGGCATCGGCCGGGCCATGACGCTCGGACTGCTCGACGCCGGCGCCTGCGTGAGCGCAGCCGAGATCGACGCCGAGCCGCTTGAGGAGTTGCAAGACACCGCCGAGAAGCGCGGCGCTGGCGACCGCATCATCAACATTGCCGCCGACATCACCTGGGACGACAGCGGGCCGAAAATCCTGCGCGCCACCGTGGAACGGTTCGGCCGGCTCGACATTCTCATCAACAATGCGGGCATCAGCACCGGCGTCATTCGCGGCGAGAGCCAGCCGGCCGGAAAATTATGGGAAACCACGCCGGAAGAGTTTCGCCGCGTGATCGAGGTCAATGTCGCCGGCGCTTTCCTGATGACACGGGCCGTGCTGCCGGCGCTCTTGGCGCGGCGCTGGGGCCGCATCATCAACGTCACCACCAGTCTCGACACGATGTGGCGCAACCTGATGCAGCCCTACGGCGCCTCCAAGGCCGCCAACGAGGCGCTGCTCACGGCACTGGCGCAGGAACTCGACGGCACTGGCGTCACCGCGAATGTTTTGGTGCCGGGCGGCGCCGTCGATACGCGCATTGCTCCGCGCAGCTTGGCGCCCGATCGCAGCAAGCTTATCCCGGCGGAGGTCATGATCGCGCCGCTGTTGTGGCTGTGTTCGAACGCGTCCGACGGCGTCACCGGCCAGCGCTTCATCGGCGCGCGTTGGGACGCCAAGCTGCCGCCCGCCGAAGCGGCCAAACAAGCCGGGGCGCCTACGGCCTGGCAACAGCTCGGCCGCCAGGCGGTCCTGCCGGAAGGGATGCAGTGAGATTGCTTCGCGCTGCGCCGGTACCAGGCAACGCGATTATTCGCCGAACTTCCGTTCAAGTTCGGAGGCTTTGGTCATCAGGTCAATACTGAGCTCCTGCAAGGTTCGCGACAGCTCATATCTCTTGCAATCCCGGGCAAATCCCGAGCAGTGTTCCGCAATGGTCCGCAAATCCGCGACAACGCTTTTGATCATCGAAACCCGGTCTCGTTAATGGGAGGGGTCCGCGTAAGGGATAAGGAACCAGCTGTCTTGTCGCTTGCTGCCAGAAATTTGTTGTTTGACGCCAATATCGGCCGTCGCGCTTACCGAATGCTCCGGCGGTCTGGCCGCTGCTGAGCCCGCGCGGCGCTGGGCAATATCCCGGTCCAGCGCTGGTAAGCGCGCGTAAAGGTCCCAATCTCCCGGTAGCCAAGCAGCCAGGCAATTTCGGAGATCGCCAGCGTGCGATCCGCGAGATAGCGCTGCGCCAGCGCGGAACGGACCTCCTCCAGAATTCCGGCAAACGACGAACCTTCCGAGGATAATCGCCGCGCCAGGGTTCGCGGGCTCATGCCAAGCTGCGCCGCCACCACGTCATGACGCGCCTGACCGTGCGGCAACAGCGCCGCGATCGCATTCTCGACCTGCACCTTCAGCGGGCTCGGGCTCTTGGCGCGGCCGGCCAGCGCCTCTTCGCAGCGTTGTACGCACAGCCGGTGCAGATGCGGGTCCGCCGACACCAGCGGCAAGTCCCAACTCGACGCCGGGAGTTCGATCCTGTCGGCGCCGGCCTCGTCTTCGATGGTGGCGTCCAGCAAGCGTTCAAGCTCGCGCTTGTCGTCGCCGATCCGGTGCATCACCTGCACGCGCGTGGGACTGAGCATGCGGCCGGTCAATTGCCGGAAAATGCGCAGCAGCGAGCCGATAATGAACTCGATCTGCTGCACGTCGGTATGTCGCGCCACCCCGGAATAATCGAAGCTCACGCGAAGGGTCTTTCCCCTGGTGACCCTGATTCTCACGCCCTCGTTCTGAATCCCGCTGTAGCGCTCGACCCGGCGCAACGCGCTGCCGAACGTATCTGCGGAGGCGGCGACGTAATACAACAGTCCGATCTCGCGCACGTCGTGATCGTAGGCGAGATGAAATCCGAGGTTCTTGTCGCCAAGCGCTTTGGCGACGCGGTCGACGAATTTGATCTGATTGGCGACGCCGACGCGGGCGTTCCGGTCCTCGATGGCCGCGGTGGTCAGCCCGGCCTGCGCGAGCAAAGGCGCGACATCGACGCCTTTGCTTTTGGCGCGCGAATAGGTGAGGCGGGAGAGCATCCCGCCACATTCCCGAGTCGAATTGACTTCTTGTCTTGCCGAACCTGCCATTGGTCAAATTCCCGGCCACGTCGGCTGCGACGCGAGAATAGCATCTTTGCCTGCCTGCCGTGGCCTCTATTTAGGTAGTCACGCGGCCTTTCACAGCGTTGGCGAAGCCTTCGTAGGCGATGCGGCCGTCGGCCGCGATGGGCAGCTGCTCGTGCAAGCGCGCTTTGAGTTGTCCCCGCGCGCTCGGCGACAAATCCGCGATCGCTTTGCCGGAGGCTCCGACCGGCGCGCTGACGGAGTCCCAAAAATCGTTGAAGTCGGCATAGACGACCGGAATTCGGATCACGCGTGTTTCGACCGATGTGAGCCCGGCCTGTTTCCAGATCGCGCGCATGTTGTCCTGGCGTGAAGCATCCACATTCGGCATCGTCGGTGTCGTCATGCCCAGCGATTTCATCGCCACGGCGATCGGAGCAAGCGGGATTCCGCCGCCGGGAATGTCCCACATATAAGTCGCGACGATTCCACCGGGGCGCACCACGCGTGCCATCTCGGCGGCCGCCTTGTCCGGATCGGGCAGGAAAGCAATCACCAGCGCCATGCTGGCGGTATCGAAGCTGTTATCGGCGAACGGCAACGCTTGCGCGTCCGCGATGCGGAATTGTGCCATCTTGGTGCCGGGCCGCGTGCGCGCATAAGCGAGCTGGCCGTCGGACGGATCGACTCCGGTCATCGCGGCGGGCGCGCAGCGCGAAATCAGCACCTCGGTAAAGGCGCCGTTGCCGCAGCCGACGTCGATCCATTGCAAACCTTTCGGCGCGTCGATCCAGTCGACGAATTTCTCGCCGACAAGCTTGCTCCAGCGGCCCATGATCCGCTCATAGGCTTTGCCGTCGGGGAAAAGGCTAGCGGCTTCGGTCATGGCACTTCTCACTCCGCCGCGGCTTTCACCGGCGCGGCGGCATTGATCGCCGCCCAGATACGGCTCGGTGTGGCCGGCATGTCGATACGCTCGACCCCGAGCGGTTTGAGCGCATCGAGGATGGCGCCGATCACCGCCGGAGGCGCGCCGGTGGCCCCGGCTTCCCCCGCGCCTTTGACGCCGAGCGGATTGGTCTTGGCCGGCACCTCGATCAGTTCCGAGACCAGGTCGGGAAAATCCTCGGCACGCGGCATGGCGTAATCCTGGAAACTGCCGGTGACGAGTTGCCCGCCGGAATCGAACACGATCGCTTCCATCAGTGCCTGGCCGACGCCCTGCGCCACACCGCCGTGGATCTGGCCTTCGCAGAGCAGGCGATTCATCACCTTGCCGACGTCGTCGACCGCCGCGTAACGGGAAAGCGTCACCGCGCCGGTCTCCGGATCGATCTCGACCTCGCAGACATGGCAGCCGTTGGGATAATTCGGCGGCTCGGCCGCGAACGTGCCGGAGGCTTCCAGCCCGACGTCGAATTGCGGCGGCAGCATCGCCGGGCGATAGAACGCCTTGGCGACATCGGTGAGTTTGAGCGCGCGGTCGGTGCCGACGATGCGGAACGAGCCGTCCTTGAACTCGATGTCGCCGGCAGCGGCTTCCAGCACGATCGCCGCCATCGGCTTTGCCTTTTCGATGATGTTGTCGGCGGCGCGCTTGAGCGCGTTGCCGCCGACATGCATGCTGCGCGAACCGTAGCTGCCGCGGCCGATCGGTACCGCGTCGGTGTCGCCCTGCACGAAGCGGATATTCTCGAACGGCACGCCGAGCCATTCGGTCACCATCTGCGCATAGACGGTGGCATGACCCTGGCCGTGCGAATGCGTGCCGGCAAGGATGGTCACCATGCCGCTCGGATCGAAGCGCAGCACCATGCGGTCGTTGAACACGGCCGCTTCCTCGAGGAAATAGCCGATGCCGCGGCCGCGCAGCTTGCCGTCCTTCTTGGATACCGCGGCGCGTTTGGCAAAGCCGTCCCAGTCGGCAAGCTTCAGGCACTCGTCCATGACATGGGCGAAATCGCCGCTGTCATAGGTGATGCCGGTGCCGATCTTGTGCGGCATGGCGGTAGCGGGAATGAAATTGCGCCGCCGGATCTCGATCGGATCGACGCCGACGACGCGCGCGGCGCGGTCGAGCAACTGCTCGATCAGAAAAGTCGCCTCCGGCCGCCCGGCGCCGCGATAGGGTGCGGTCGGAATGGCGTTGGTGAGCACGGCCCTGGCGACGACATGCAGCGCAGGAATTTGATAGACGCCCGGCGCCAGCCGCATCGCGTAAAGCGGCACCACCATCGATGCGCCGAACACATGCGAGCCCATGGCATGCAGCGCATTGACGCGCAGAGCCAAAATCTTGCCGCGCTCGTCGAGCGCCAATTCGCCGGTCACCACCTGGTCGCGGCCTTGCGCGTCGCCAAGCAGTGCTTCCGAGCGCGTCGCCGCCCATTTGACCGGGCGGCCGCCGACCCAGCGCGACGCCCAGACCACCAGTGCATCTTCGGGATAGCCGCCATGCTTCATGCCGAAGCCGCCGCCGACGTCGGGCGAGATGACGCGCAATTTCGTCTCGGGAATTTTTAAGACCTGGCCGGCGACGGCGGAGCGCGTGCCGTGCGGGTTCTGCGAGGTCGAATAGAGCGTGTAATTGTCGCCGTCGGGATGATAGTGCCCGATCGCAGCACGCGGCTCGATCGAATTGGCGGTGATACGGCTGTTGTTGAGTTTGAGCGTGACGACGTGCTTGGCGCCGGCGAAGGCGGCTTCGGTCGCGTCCTTGTTGCCCATCATCAGCGTGAACGCGACATTGTTGGGGGCCTCGTCCCACAATGCCGGGGCGCCGGGCTTCACGGCGTCCTCGACCGCGATCACCGCCGGCAGCGGCTCGTATTCGATCTCGATCAGTTCGGCGGCGTCCTTCGCTTGCGTGAGCGTTTCGGCGACGACGAAGGCGACACGGTCGCCGACGGCGCGCACTTTGTCGGCTTCGAGGATGTCGCGCCGCGTGCGGAATCCCTTCGGGCCGCCCATGTCTTCCGGCATCGGCGGCGCGAAGCCGCCAAGCCCGTCGGCTTTTACGTCGGCGCCGGTCAGCACGGCAAGCACGCTGGGCGCGGCTTTCGCCTTCGCGGTGTCCACGCGCTTGATGCGGGCATGTGCATGCGGCGACATCACCACGGCGCCGTAGCACTGCTGCGGCAGGTCGAAATCGTCGACATAGCGGCCGCGCCCGGTGATGAAGCGGGGATCCTCGACCCGCGTCACCGGCTGGCCAATGCCGAACTTGTTCACGCACGCCTCCGTAACGGCTATCCTCCCCGTTTGGCGGGGCAGGACGATCTATACTTGCGATTGCCGACAATGAAAATGGAGTAGGGAGGAACGAACAATGGCCACGGTCCCATCCGAAGGATCCTTCGACTATATCATCGTCGGCGCCGGCTCGGCCGGCTGCGTGCTCGCCAACCGGCTCACAGCTTCCGGCCGCCATCGCGTGCTGCTGCTCGAGGCCGGCGGCCCGGACCGCAATATCTGGATTCACATCCCGCTCGGCTACGGCAAGCTGTTCTCCAACGCCAAGGTGAATTGGCTCTACAAGACCGAGCCGGAGCCGGAACTGAATAACCGCCAGATCATCCAGCCGCGCGGCAAGGTTTTGGGCGGATCGAGCTCGATCAATGGGCTCCTTTATATTCGCGGCCAGCACGAGGATTTCGATCACTGGCGGCAGCTCGGCAATGCCGGCTGGTCGTTCAAGGACGTGCTGCCGTATTTCCGCCGCGCCGAGGATCAGGAACGCGGCGCCGACGAATTGCACGGCGCCGGCGGCCATCTGAAAGTATCCGACGTGTGCGAGCCGCATCCGCTGTGCGAAGCCTTCATCGAGGCGGTGCAGGAGTCCGGATTTCCGCGCAACGACGATTTCAACGGCCCGACCCAGGAAGGCGCCGGCTATTTTCAACTTACCGCGCGAAACGGCCGCCGCTGGTCGACGGCGGTCGGCTATCTGAAGGGAGCGCGGCGCCGCCAGAATCTGCGCGTCGAAGTCAATGCGCTGGCGACCCGCGTTTTGTTCGAAGGCCGGCGCGCGATCGGCGTGGAATACCGCCAGGGCGATACGACGCACACCGCCTATGCGGACGGCGAAGTCATTCTCGCCGGCGGCGCGTTTAATTCGCCGCAGCTTTTGCAGCTCTCCGGCGTCGGGCCGGAAAAATTATTGCGCGAGCACGGCATCGGCGTGATCGCCGACATGCCGGGCGTCGGCGCCGACTTGCAGGACCATTTGCAAATCCGCATGCAGTACCGCTGCACCGAGCCGATCACCATGAACGAGGTGATCAATGACTGGCGTTATCGCTACGCCGCCGGCTTGCGCTATCTGATGACGCGCAAAGGGCTCCTCACCATCGGCGCCGGTTATGCCGGCGCCTTTTTGCGCACCCGCCCCGATCTGGCAACGCCCGACGTGCAGCTCCACTTCCTCATCTTTTCCGCCGACGCCGCGGGCGCGGCGCTGCATCCATTCCCGGGCTTCATCGTCTCGGTTTGCCAGTTGCGGCCGGAGAGCCGCGGCTTCGTGCGCATCAAATCGCGCGATCCGGCCGTGGCGCCGGCCATCCAGCCACGCTACCTGACGAGCCGTGCCGACTGCGACACGGTGGTCGACGGGCTAAAACTGTTGCGCCGGATCATGGACAAGCCGGTGATGCACCGCTACATCGCCGAAGAGCGCGAGCCGGGTGTACAGTGTCAGAGCGACGCCGATCTCTTGGCCTACGCGCGCGACACCGGGACCACGGTTTATCATCCGACCTCGACGTGCCGCATGGGACCGGACCCGACTGCCGTTGTCGACGAACGGCTGCGCGTGCGCGGCTTCGAGCGGCTGCGCGTCATCGATGCCTCGATCATGCCCACTGTCGCCTCCGGCAACACCAATGCCGCGACCGTGATGATCGGCGAGAAGGGGTCCGATATGGTGCTGGAAGACGCGCGCGCCGACGCGCCGGTGGCGATCTCGGCGTAGGGGGTTAGCAGCACGGGATTGTTACTTCTCGGCTCCCGGCGCTTCTGGTTTCAGGTAAACGATCAGGCAACAGCAACACATTGCGAGTCCGATCAGTGGATATTTCAACGCCACGGCCACAGCCACCCCGAAAACACATAGAGTAGCGATCGACCGGAAGCGCATGATCTTGCGCTCCTTCTGCGACACCTCTTTGACCGGAGTTCGCTCAATAAGTTCCCAAATCAAAGCGATATAAGTCGCGTTGACGAGGAAGAAGACCGCGGCATAGAAGGCCACAGGCTGCGGCGCCAACTCACTCACGGCCATCCAGGCGGTGGAAAGTGTAAGCAGCGACACTGAAAACAGATGCGCGAAATTGAACCACATCAGGCGCGGCGTGGCCTCGGTGGCGTAATGCATGAGATGATGGTGATTGACCCAGACGATGGCGACGAACAAATAACTCACCGCATAACTGAGCCATGTCGGCCAAAGCGACAGAAGGGCTTTGAACGTAGGGAGTTCAGGTGGGCGCAGCTCCAGAACCAGCACGGTGATAAGGACAGCAAACACAGCGTCGGAAAATGCGCTCAGTCGTTCCGGGGACCTTCTCGCCTGTGGCACGGCCATCGCCCGTTTCCTACATAGAGAACGCTTCGATCTCCTACTGAACTCAACAGGTACTGACAAGCCGACGAATTCCGGGCCGGGGGCGGCAAACAGGGGTCAACACCATGGCCGCTCTTCCGCTGATCGTCTTCGATGTCAACGAGACGCTCCTCGATCTTGGAACGATGGAGCCAACCTTCCAGCGCATCTTCGGCGACAAGAGCGCGATGCGCCTGTGGTTCGCCGACTTGATCCTGTATTCCGCGGCGCTGACCGTGGCGGGCTGCTACGTCCCGTTCACCGACATTGGTTCGGCAGTGATGAAAATGCTGGCGGATACGCGTGGCATCAAGATCAACGACAACGACAAGAAAGAGCTGACGGAAAAATTCTCAACGATGCCGTCGCATCCCGAGGTTCCGGCGGCGCTGCGCAAGCTTCGCAGTGCCGGTTTCCGGCTGTTCTGCCTCACCGACAATCTGCTTGAAGTGCAAACGCGCCAGCTCGAACATGGCGGCATCGTCGATCTGTTCGAGCGGCGATTCAGCGCGGACGGCGTAAAACACCATAAGCCGTCGCCGCAGGCTTACGCTTATGTCGAGAAAGAGCTTGGCGCCAAGCCCTCCGACTTCTGTCTCATTGCCTGCCACACCTGGGACACGCTCGGCGCCGTCGCGGCGGGCTGGGAGGCAGCGCTGATCAAGCGTGTCGGCAACGATGTTCTGGGAGTCGGCCCTCAGCCGCAGATTGTCGGCAACGATCTCAACGACGTGGCTGATCAACTCATCGCCCAGCACAAGGGACGGGGCTAATTTCCGCTGCGCTCCGGCTGATATGCCCATTTTCAATTTTAGAAGCGAATGTCGTCGCCAAGGATGTCCTTCCAACCAAGGGCGGAGCCTATTCTACTAAGGCGATCTCCTCTTTCAGAAAGTCGCCAACATCGGTGGCGTCGAGGGGCTCCCAATTCCTTCCTAGCTTTTTAAGCCGTTCTTTCTCAACTTCAGTCGTGAGTTGCAAAAGTCCCTTCACGCGTTCCCACGCCGTCGGTTTCTTTTTCTGAACTTTCTCAATGTACTCACGCGTTATCGAACAATAGACTTCTATCCAATAGTAAAACGCTTGGTGCGCGACTTCGGGCGTTATCTCATCTCCTTGCATCAAATAGCCAATTCCTTCAAAAAAATCGAGCATGTCCTCTAATGCGTCCGACTTGAAGTTCTCGTCTCGCAATTGCGTTTGATTCGTTTTTAAGTCGTTGGCGGCCTTGGAACGCTTACGTCTCGTATCGTCGGAATTGAAATCATCATCAAACTTGAACATCCACGTGGGGTCGTAAGTCCGACGCTGGTATTCCGCGTTCATTTGCAATCCTAGAAGGATCGCCAACAAGACCAGAAGTACACAAAGGATGAGAGGATTTAATTTGACGTCTTTGGTAATGCTGGAAATGGCTAATCCCGCAAGGGCTATCACGCCAGCGAAGAGAACCGGCGAGCCAGATGCCGCTAATCGTCTGAGGCGATGCAGCCGCAATCTCACGTGGACACGTTTTTGTCGAATTGCTTCACCCATTGCTCAATCTGCGCCTGGGAAGGTAATTCAATCTCGCCCACGCGATAGTCGGCAATATCTTCTAGGGATTTGAGCAGCTTTTGGTCCATGAGGAATTCTACCAAGCACAAGCCGGGTTTGATACTCTCACGGCATGGGAGATTTCCAACAGGGAATGAGGCGCGTCCGGCCATGCCGGACCGGGCTCTAGGCGCAATGATCGAATCGCAGTGATGAAGCAAAGCCCCGGGCAATGTCCCCGGGTTTTTGTTTGGTTCTGGTGCTACGCGCGATGTCTGCTTCTGGCACTTAGCGGACATGACGACGGTGTTCGGCGATGTCCGCTTTCGGAGCCAAAGCGGACGTTCGCCGGCAGCACGAGCTGATACAATTTACGAGTGCGCGACCTAACCAGTCATCGCACGCCGCCCTACTTAAACGCCGGCATCACGTCCTTGGCGAACCAGCGCAGCTGCTCCTTGAATTCCTTGGGCGAAAGTCCTTCGACCCAATGGATCATGAAATTCTCCAGCCCCGGATATTTTGCCTCGATCGACTTGATGCCGTCGATCACTTCGGCCGGCGGTCCGCAGAACCACGCCTTCTGCGCCACGCCGTCTTTCAGCGACGGCGTGCGCGAGGGTGCGCCCGGCGTGCCCCAGGTGCGGCCCTGCTCGTCGGCATAACGCACGAAGCCGAACGGCGCGAACCATTTGAAACGCTCGTCATGCGCCGGCTCGAGCTTGCGCATCGCCTCGTCGCGGCTAGCCGCGAGATAGACGCCGGCGCCCCAGATCATGTCTTCGCCCAATTGCTTCTTGCGGCCGTGTTTGAGGCAGGCGGCGTGGTAGGCGCGCACGACGTCGTCGAGGATTTTTTCGCCGTTGAGCGTCACCATCGCCTTGAGGCCATATTGCGCCATCATGTCGATGGTCTTGCCGCTGGCGACCGGCATCCAGATTTCCACCGGCAGATGCTTTGGCCGGGGCACCATGGTGATGTCTTGAAGCTTGTAGCCGCGATAATCCACCGGCGGCGGCGCCTCATAATATTTGCCCTTGAAATGAAACGAGCGCTCGTTGAAGCAGGTCAGCAGCAAGCGCAGCTGCTCCTCGAACAATTCGCGGTTTTTCTCGGCGTCGAGAATTGGCGCGCCGAAACTCTCCACTTCGCGGGTGTGATAGCCGCGGCCGACGCCCATGACGACCCGGCCGTCGGTGACGATGTCGGCCATGGCGTAGTCTTCCGCCATGCGGATCGGGTGCCACATCGGCAGCACGTTGAACGCGCAACCGAATTTCAGGCGCTTGGTCTGGGTGGCGAGCCAGAGCCCGAGCTGGATCAGATTGGGAAAGACTTCGTAGCCCTCACGCTGAAAATGATGCTCGGCGGTCCACAGCACGTCGAAGCCGAGTTCGTCCATGAGTTGGGCAACATCGCGCGCGGTGAAGAATGCTTCGCGCAACCGCTCGTCGGAATAGTTGCGGTCATTGGCCGGCGTGCCGCTCAAGCCCACGTTGTCGAGCTCGATCTGGCCGACATAGAGGACATGGAATTTCTTGATCATGTGTTCTTCCCTGTACTTTTTTTGAACGCTATCCCGCGGCTTGCAGACGATCGATCTCCGCGGCGCCGGCCTTGATGGCCGGAATGAGCTCGCGGCCGAACTCCACCGTATCGTTGAAGGGATCGAAACCGCGGATCAGAACCGAGCTTATGCCGAGCTTATAATATTCGAGGATGGCGCGGGCGACCTGTTCCGGCGTGCCGACGAGGCACGACGTATTGCCGAGCGCGCCGGTTGCGCGTGCGATCGGCATCCACAGCCGCTCGTCATGAATGTCGCTTTCGAGCGCGAATGACATCAGCCGGCGTCCGGCATTGTCGACCGGCCCGGACGTCGCCTCCTGCCGGCTCCAGCCTTTGCTGCTGTTTTCGCCGGTCATGGCGCCAAGAATCTTGTTCGCCTTGTCCCAGGCCGCGCCTTCGCTCGCGGCGATGATCGGGCGCACCGAGACATTGAATCCGGGCTTGCGCCCAAACGGCGCCGCGCGTGCCCGGAACTCGGCGATGCGCTCGCGCGTCGAAGCGAGCGGCTCGGCATAGATGGCGTAGACGTCGCAAAGCCGCGCCCCCATCTCGAGCGCGCCGTCGGACGCGCCGCCGAAGAACAGTTGCGGATGCGGTTTTTGCAGCGGGCGCACGTCCGAGTGCGCGCCTTTCACCCGATAGAATTCGCCATCGAAGTCGAACGGCCGCTCGTTCACCCAGGCGAGCTTCATCAATTCGAGATATTCGGCGGCGCGGCGATAGCGCTCCGCTTTCGGCGTAAAGTCGCCGTCGCCCCACTGCTCGTCGTCGGTCTTGCCGGTGATGATGTGCAGAACAAGCCGCCCGCCGGTGAGATGATCGAAGGTCGCGACCTTTCGCGCCATCAAAGTGGGCGCCACAAAGCCCGGCCGATGCGCGATGAGATAACCGAGGCGCTCGGTATGGGCGGCGGCGTGCAGCGCCACCAGAAAACCCTCGGCGGATGACGACGAGTAGCCGACCAGCACCAGATCGAAGCCGGATTTTTCGTGGGCGCGCGCGGCCTCGGTCACATAAGGCGGCGACAATCCGCCCTCGATGACATGCAACGTGGCGGCGCTCGCCGGTGGCGTGACGCCGATCATGCCGATCACTCGCATGGGCATTGCCGGCCTCGCTTAGCGGTTTCTGTTGCGCGCGGTCATGGCGACATCGATTTCGCCCTGTGCGTCGATGACCACGCCATAATCGCTCAACGCTTCGTCGCGCGTAATCAGGCCGTCGAGCACGTCGTCGCGCACGCTTTCCGGATCGCGCGCGCGCGGATCGCCAAAGCCGCCGCCGCCGGGAAGTTCTAAGCGAAGCGCGTCGCGCGGCGGCACGGTCTGGCGTCCTTTGGGCCGGATCGGCCGGCCGGAGCGCAGCGTCACGGTGCCGGGCGCGCCGGGCCAGCCGCCGTTGCGGCCGCGCGCCGGGTTGTGCACACGCTCGAAATTGCAAAGGAGCGCGACCGGATTGGCGCCGGCGCCGCCGATTTCGATTGTTTGGCCAAGCCCGCCGCGGCGCTTGCCGGCGCCGCCCGAGCTTTCGCGGAATTCGCGGCGATAGAACACGACCGGCGCGATGCTTTCAGTCGCTTCGACCGGAATCGTGCGCACGCCGGAGGGGAATGATGTTGCGGAGAGGCCGTCTTTCTCCGGCCGCGCGCCGGCGCCGCCGCAATGGAAGATCACAGTGGAGAATTCCGGCAGCGCATTGGCGTCGGTGCCGTCTTCGACCTCATCGACCAGCGAGCCGCCGCCAAAAATTTGCGGGTTCCATAGCGACGACGCGCCTTCGGCGGGCACGCCGCCTTTGATGACCTGATGCAGGCAGCCGAATACGACGTCCGGCAGCATCTGCCCCACGGTATGGCGCGCCGCCACTGGCCACGGCCGCCTGGCGTTGAGCACGCAGCCTTCCGGCGCGGTCACCGTGATCGGCTCAAGCGAGCCGGCATTGTTCGGCACGTCGGGCGCCACCAGGCATTTCACGCCGAACGCGGTATAGGCGATGCAATAATTGAGCACGACATTGATGCCATAGCTCGATGCCGGCGAGGTGCCGTCGAAATCGACAAGGATGCCGTCGTCGGAAATCGTCAGCGCGGCGTTGAGCGTAAGCGGCTTGTCGTAGCCGTCCGTGGTCATGGCGTTGCGGTAGGTGCCCTTCGGCAGTTTTCTGATGCGCTCCAGCGTCGCCTCGCGCGAGGCTTCGAGAATGCTGTCGCCAAGCCGGTCGAGATTGGCGATCTCGAACTCGTCCATCATTTCGCTCAGCCGCCGGCTGCCTTCGTCATTGCACGCGGCGCAGGCGTAAATGTCGCCCTCGACCTGCAACGGCTCGCGCACATTGGCGCGCACGATGCGCAGCAGATCCTCGTTCATGCGGCCTTCGCGGGCGAGCGGCATGATCGGGATCGACAAGCCTTCCTCGAACACCTGCCGCCCGTCCGGTCCCATGCCGAGCCCACCGATGTCGACGACATGGATGGTATTGGCGAAGAGTCCAACCGCTTCGCCGCGGTAAAAGCTCGGCGTCACCACTGTGATGTCATGCAGGTGGCCCGAGGTGAGCCAGGGATCGTTGGTGATGTAATGGTCGCCTGGCTTCATGCTGGCGATGGGAAAGACGTCGAGAAAATATTTCACGCCGTTCGCCATCGAATTGACGTGGCCCGGCGTGCCGGTGACGGCTTGCGCCAGCATCCGGCCCTGGCGGTCGAATACGCCGGCGGAAAGATCGCCGGCCTCGCGCACCGAGGTCGAGAACGCGGTGCGGATCATGGTCTGCGCCTGCTCCTCGACCACCGCGATCAGGCGGTTCCACATGATCTGGGTATGGATCTGCGCCAGTGCGGCGTTGGCAAGTCTGTGTTTTAGATTTGCGACCATGATCAAGAGTCCTCACGGCGGACAAGCTCAATATAGCCGAACTTGTCGATGTGCGCGTCGAACAATGGGCTGACCACGGTCGAGGTGTCGTTCTCGGTGATTACCGCCGGTCCCTTGATGCGCGCTCCCGGCGCGAGGTCGTCCCGCCGATAAATCGGCACATCGAGAAATTCGCCGGCGTCCGGGTCGAACACCGGGCGATGCGTATGCGGTTTCGGCGTGTAGGGGCGGGTTTCAAACCCGCCCTTACGGTCCGAGGCCGCTGTAGCGAGCACGCCCTCCGCCGGCGCGCTGACCGAGACCACCCAGCTTAAGATTTCGATGTCGACACCGGGGATCGGCCGGCTGTAGAGCCGGCGATAGGCCCCCTCGAACAGCGCCGTGATGGCCGAGCGATCCGCGGCGGAAAAATCGCGCACCGGAAGCTCGACGGCGATTTCGTGGCCCTGGCCGCGATAGCGCATGAAGGCCGCGCGTTGCTCGGACAGCACGGCGTCGGGCGCGCCGCGGCGCACGATCGCTTCGGCTTCGGCGCGCATTTGCGCGAGCAGGCGATTGACCGCGCCGGCATCGAGCCTGGACAGCCGCATGAGTTGCCCGCGCACGATCTCGTAGGCGACCGGCGCGCGCAAAAGCCCGACCGCCGAGCCGACGCCGGCATGGGCCGGAACCAGCACGCGGCCGATGCCGAGCTTTTGCGCGACGCGGGCGGCATGCAGCGGGGCTGCGCCGCCGAATGCGATCAGCGTGCGCGGCCGCAGATCCTTGCCGCTTTCGATCGCATGCACGCGCGCCGCGTTCGCCATGTTCTCGTCGACCATCTCGCTGATGCCAAGCGCGGCGTGCTCGGCGGCGAGATCGAGCGGCTTGCCGATACGCGCGGCGATGGCACCCTTCGCACCGTCCGCATCGAGCGTCATCCTGCCGCCGGAAAAGTTTGCCGGATCGATCCGCCCGAGCGCCACGTCGGCATCGGTCACGGTCGGTTCGCTGCCGCCGCGGCCATAGCAGACCGGTCCGGGCTCCGAGCCGGCGCTTTGCGGACCGACAGCGATGCGGCGGAGCGCGTCGACAGAGGCAATCGAGCCGCCGCCGGCGCCGATCTCGACCATCTCGATCACCGGAATGCGCAGCGGCAACCCGCTGCCCTTCACAAAGCGGTAGATGCGCGCCACTTCGAACGCGCGCGCGGTCTGCGGGCGCGCCTTGTCGATGAAGCAGATTTTTGCCGTGGTGCCGCCCATGTCGAAGGAGACGACCTGGTCGAGCCCGTGCTGGCGGGCGATGCAGGCGGCAAATATCGCGCCGCCCGCCGGGCCGGATTCGACAAGCCGCACCGGAAAGCGGATGGCGGTCTCGGTCGTGGTGATGCCGCCGCCCGAGGTCATCAGCAGCATCGGGCAGCGGAAGCCGGCTTCTCCAAGCTCGCGTTCGAGCTTTTTGATGTAACTGCCCATCAGCGGCTGCAGATAGGCATTGGCGCAGGCCGTCGAGAAGCGTTCGTATTCGCGCATCTCCGGCGAAACGTCCGACGACAACGATACCGGCACATCGGGCAGCCGCCGCGCAATGGCGTCACCGACGCGGCGCTCGTGATCCGGATTGGTGAAGCTGTGCAGAAAACCGACCGCCACGGCCTCGACGTCTAGGCCGGCCAGCGTGTCGATGGCGCGCTGCACGCTCGCCTCGTCGAGCGGCACGAGCACCGCACCCTGCGCGTCAACACGCTCGCGGACCGGCAGGCGCAGCCGGCGCGGCACCAGCGGCGGCGGCAGGTCGATATTGACGTCGTACTGCTCGAAGCGGTTTTCGTGACGGATTTCGACGACGTCGCGAAAGCCTTCGGTTGTGAGCAGCGCGGTCTTGGCGCCCTTGCGTTCGATCAGCGCGTTGGTGGCAAGCGTCGTGCCGTGGATGATGAGCTGCGCGTCGCCGGGCTTGATGCCGGCTTGCGCAATGATCGCGCGCATGATCGCGAGCACCGCCTGTTCGGGCGCGCGCGGCGTGGTCAGCCCCTTCGCCGTGTAGCGGCGGTCGCCGACTTCCAGCGCGACGTCGGTGAACGTGCCGCCGATATCGACGCCGAGCCGGATTTTTTCGGGGGATGCTGTCACGCAGGAACGCTCTGACCGAAGTGGCCAAGTCTCAAGTGTAGCCAGTCTTTATAATGACTTGTCGGGAAGCCCGCGAGCCGCGGGATTACGATTTCGGCGGCAGCGCGGTTTGCGGCAGCGGCTTGGTATAGCCAAGCGGCATGAATTTGCGCTTGCCGTGGGGTTTGATTTGCACCGGCGAGCAGCCGTTGCCGCCGCAGACGATGGCGGCTTTTTCGACCAGCGCCGAGTTACCGGCCGGCGCGGCAAACGGCATCGCCACGGCGCGGTCGGCAAGCATTGCGACCGCCAGGATTATCGCCGCTGTCAGGGCCGAAAGCCGGGTTTTCCGCATGCAAACTCGATAGAACGTTATGGTGAATGAAGCGTTAACGGGCCGTTGCACACTCCCGGACGCGGGTGCATCATCGGCAAAAGACTTTTGAAAGTCGCAAAGCCAAGGAGCGGCACCCATGCACGACATCGTCATTCGCGGCGGCGCCATCGTCGACGGTACCGGCAAATCGGCTTTCACCGGCGACGTTGCCATGAGCGGCGGCCGCATCTCGGCAGTCGGCGGCAAGCAGGGACCCGGCAAGCGCGAGATCGATGCGTCCGGCCTTCTGGTCACGCCGGGCTGGGTCGACGTGCACACCCATTATGACGGCCAGGCGATGTGGGATCCGCTGTTGGCGCCGTCATGCTGGCACGGCGTCACCACCGTTATGTTCGGCAATTGCGGCGTCGGCTTCGCGCCAGTGAAAAAAGAACATCGCGGCGCGCTGATGGATTTGATGGAGGGCGTTGAGGAAATTCCCAATCCGGTTCTGGCCGCGGGGCTGAGCTGGGAGTGGGAGACATTCCCGCAATTCATGGACGAGCTCGAGCGGCGGCCGCGCGCGATCGACATTTGCGCGCAGGCGGCGCATCTGCCGACCCGGGTCTATGTCATGGGCGACCGCGCGGTGCGGCGCGAAGCGGCGACGCCCGATGATATTGCCGAGATGCGCAAGCTGACCATCGAGGCGCTCCAAGCCGGCGCGTTCGGCTTCACCACTTCGCGCACCGATTCGCACAAGTTCCCGGACGGGGAACTGGTGCCGTCGCGCGACGCCGACGATCACGAATTGCTCGGCATCGGCTCCGCGCTCGGCGTCACCGGCACCGGCGCGTTCGGCATGAACTCCGACTTCGACGACGAGGAATTCGAGCTGCGCTGGATGCGCAAGCTCGCCAAGGACACCGGCCGCCCGGTCTGGTTCCTGCTCACCGACCGCTACGAGGATCCGCAGCGCTGGCGCCGCCTGATCAAGGCCGTGCACGAAATGCGCGCGCAGGGGCTGCCGATCACCGCGCAGATGGCCGGCCGGCCGATCGGCGTCATGATGGGCATCGGTACGGCGCTCAATCCGTTCACGGTACGGCCGAGCTACAAGAAGCTCGAAAGCCTGCCGATCGAGGAGCAGCGCAGGCGATTGCGCGATCCGGAAACACGGCGGCAAATTCTTGCCGAGAAACCCTCGGACGCCGAAGTCGCGAAGCTGGCGCAGTTCCGCCAGGCCGTCACCAGCAAATGGGAACGGTTCTACGTCATGGGCAATCCGCCGGACTACGAGCCGGGCCCGGAAAAGAGCGTGGCCGCTATCGCCGCGCGCACCGGACGGCCGCCCGACGAAGTGGCTTACGACACCATCATCGAGGAAGGCCAATATCTCTATTTCCCGGTGGTCAATTACGTCACCGGCGACCACGCGCCCATTCTGGAAATGCTCAACGACCCGGCCTGCCTCCTTGGCTTGAGCGACGGCGGCGCGCATTGCACCTCGATCGTCGATTCCGGCGTGCCGACCTTCATGCTGACCCACTGGAGCCGCGACAGGAGCCGCGGGCCAAAACTGCCGGTGGAAATGATGATCAAGCGGCAGACCAGCGAGACCGCCGATTTCTTCGGGCTCGCGGATCGCGGCCGTCTCGCGCCGGGACTGCGCGCCGACGTCAACCTGATCGACTACAACCGGCTCCAGGTGCAAAAGCCGGAACTGGTCCACGACATGCCGGCAAACGGCCGGCGCTTCGTGCAAAAAGTCGACGGCTACGAGGCGACCTTCGTCGCCGGCACGCAAATTTTCGACCGCGGCGAGCACACCGGCGCGCTGCCGGGGCGGCTGGTTCGCGACGGTCAGATCGGCGCGCGCCTCGCGGCGGAGTAACGCGCGCGGCCCTTGCCAGCAAAGCGTTGGAAGGGCCGCAATGAAGCCGGCAAAGTGGAATACGCCGCTCATTACGATCGGCGCCGCGTTCTTCGGCGCCAGCGCGGCCTCATACCAGGTCACCGGAGAGTGGACGAGTTCGCCGGAAGCCGTGCTTCCGCACGCCGGCTATATCGTCGTCGTCGCTGCGGCGTTCGCGGTGGTCGCCGGCGTGGCTTCCGCGCTATTCAATCGATCGGCGAGATAAGTTCAAAGCGAAGCAATACTCGTTGCAGTCACTGGCTCACCGATACGTTTGCCTGAATGGCGACGGCTTTCCATTGCGCGATGTCCTGCTTGATGAAAGCCGCGAATTGCGCCGGCGTACTGCCTACGATCTGGATCGCCTGGGCAACGATCAGCGCTTTGGTTGGCGGATCGTTGAGGGCGGCCACGATCTGGTCGTGCAATTTATTGATGATCGGCGCCGGCGTGTTGGCCGGCGCCAGAATGCCGTGCCAGGCGATCGCCTCGAAGCCGGGATAGCCGCTTTCGGCGATCGTCGGAACATCGGGCGCGACCGCCGAGCGTTGCTTTGTGGTCACGGCGAGCGCCCGCAACGTGCCGGCCTGCAGATGCGGCAGCGCCGAAACCGGATCGGAGAACACCATGGTCACCTGGCCGGCAAGGAGATCGGCGACCGCGAGCGCCGTGCCGCGATAGGGCACGTGAACCATTTTCAGGCCGGCTTTGCTGGAGAGGAGCTCGGTGACGAGTTGGTTCGACGATCCGACGCCGGTGGTGCCGTAATTGTATTCGCCCGGTTTTGCCTTCACCATCGCGATAAAATCCTGAAAAGTTTTGACCGGAAGTTTGGCATTGACCACGAGAACGTAGGGATAGTCCGTGGTCATGGTGATCGGCGCGAAATCCTTTTCCGGATCGTAGGGCAAGTTCTTGTAGACGCCGGGATTGATCGAGATCGGGCCGGATTGACCGAGCAAGAGCGTGTAGCCGTCGGGATCGGCCTTGTGCACGTCTTCGGTGCCGATGATGGCGCCGGCGCCGCCGCGGTTCTCGATCACCATCGGCTGGCCGATGGTTTCGCTCACGCGCTTGCCGATGATGCGGGCGATGGCATCGGCGGCGCCGCCCGGCGCGAAAGGCACGATCAGCTTGATCGGATGCGACGGATAATCGTCGGCGCCCGCCGCGTTGATGACGAAGGCGGCGGTGAGTGCCGCAGCCAGTGTCAAACACTTCCAGGTTGTCATTATTTTCCTCGCCCGCTGACGTGGTTTCCATCCTTGCACTTTTGCCCCGGCCGGTCGATGCTTCCGGTCCTTTTTACGAGGCCCCGATGCTGACCAATCCCGGCGTAACCGAACGGCTGGCCCAATTCGTCGTCGAAACGCGGTGGGACGACCTGCCGCAAGACGTCGCGCATCAGGCCAAGCGCGCGCTGCTGAATTTTTTCGCGGTGGCGCTGACCGGCTGCCGCAATGCAACGATCGAGACGGCGCTGCAGTCGCTCGCCGCATTTTCCGGCGGCAAGCAGGCGACGATCGTCGGCCGGCGCGAGCGCATCGACGCGCTCGGCGCTGCGTTCCTCAACGCCGCCGGCGCCAATGTGCTCGATTTCTGTGACACTCACGTGCCCACCGTGATCCATCCGATCGCGCCGGTGGCGCCGACGCTCTTGGCGCTCGCCGAGCTGCAGCGCGTCAGCGGCCGCGAGCTCCTGCTCGCTTTAGTGCTCGGTGACGAGATCGAGTGCCGTATCGGGCTCGCGATGTCGCCGAGCCATTACAACAGAGGCTGGCACATCACCTCGACCTGCGGCACCTTCGGCGCCGCCGCCGGCAGCGGCAAGCTCCTCGGACTCAATGCCGTGCAAACGGTATGGGCGCTCGGCATCGCGGCGACGCAAGCGGCCGGCCTGTGCGAATGCCTCGGTACGCCGGCGAAAAGCGTCAGCGTCGGTAATGCCGCGCGCAACGGGTTGTGGTCGGCGCTGTTGGCGGCGAAGAATTTCACCGGGCCGCCGGAGCCGCTCAATGGCGTGCAGGGCTATTACCATGCGCTCAACGAAACGCCGGATCTCGCCGCGATCACCGGCGGTCTGGGCGAGACCTGGGAAATCGAAAAGACCTCGTACAAGCCTTATCCTTGCGGCTTTGTGATGCATCCGGTGCTCGATTGCGTGCTCGACTGGCGGTGTGCCAATCCGGCGGCGGTCGTGACTAATGTGAAGGTGACGGGCAATCCGCTCCTCGGCATCCGCACCGACCGGCCGAAAATTTCGACCAGCGCCCAGTCGCAAGTCAGCGTGCAACACGGCGTCGCCGCCGCGCTGGTCACCGGCAAAGCCGGCGTCGAACAGTTCGCCGACGCCTGCGTCAACGATCCGCAAGTCGTCGCGCTGCGCGGCAAGGTCGAGGTCAGCCGCGATGAAAGTTTTGCCACCATCGCTGCGGCCGTCGAGATCACGACTGCCGACGGCAAGATGCATAAACTGTCGACAAAGGCGGCGCGTGGCAGCGACGCCAATCCGATGAGCGATAAGGATCTTGAGGACAAGCTGCGCAATGCCGCGGCCGGCTGGAATCCGCGTCACGACATAACGCCGCTGATCGCCGCGATCTGGACGCTGGACAGAGCTGAGGATATTTCGAAACTGGCGGCGCTCAGCGTGCCGCGCGAGTAAATTCCTCCACCGTCATGCCCGGCCTTGTGCCGGGCATCCCGTTTCGGTGGGCACTGTGCAAAACTAAGCGAGATGGCCGGGACAAGCCCGGCCATGACAATAAGGGGTGGGGAACATCGATGAATAACGTGGTCAATAGTAAGCGCGTGTTCTGCGTAACGCCGCACCGGCCGCAAGGCTATGGCGAAATTCTTGGCAAGCGCGGCGACGTGCGGCTCGACGTGCTCGAGCAGGACAAGCCGGGCGCGGCGGCGCTGGAAATTCTCTCCGCCGCGCATGCCTATCAGACGAGCTCGGCGCGCGACGAGCTTGCGCCGCATTATCACACACGCGCCGAGCTATTGGCCAAAGCGCCGAACCTGCTGATCGTTTCAACGAACGGCGCCGGTTACGACACCGTCGACGTCCAGGCCTGCACCGACCGCGGCATCCTCGTCGTCAACCAGTCCGGGGGCAATGCGGAAGCCGTTGCCGAGCATGTGGTCGGCATGATGCTGTCGCTGGTCAAGCGTTTCACCGAGACCGACCGCGCGCTGCGCGCCGGCATATTGAAGAGCCGCGCCGGCTATATCGGCCGCGAGGCCTATGGCAAGACCATCGGCATCGTCGGGCTGGGCAATGTCGGCAAGCGCATCGCCGAATTATGCCGCGTGCTGTTCCACATGCAGGTGCTGGCTTACGATCCGCATCTGAGCGTCGACGTCATTCGCGCGCGCGGCGCCGAGAAGGTCGAGCTCGACGACTTGTTACGGCGCTCCGATTTCGTTTCGATCAACTGTCCGCTCAACGGCGAAACGCGGCGGATGATCGGTACGCGCCAATATGCACTGATGAAGCCTACAGCCTATTTCATCACGACCGCGCGAGGTTCGATCCATGATGAAGAGTCACTGGAGCACGCGTTGCGCGACAAGACAATCGCCGGCGCCGGGCTCGACGTGTGGGACAAGGAACCGCCGCCGGCCCAGCACCCGCTGATGAAATACGACAACGTGATTGTCACCCCGCACATGGCGGGCGTCACGCTGGAGGCGCGCGCCAATATGGGCCAGATCGCCGCCGAGCAAATTCTCGATGCGCTCGACGGCAAGCCGGTGCCGCGCATCATCAATCCGCAGGTCTGGACGGATTATGCGGGGCGATTCCAGAAGACATTCGGCTTCGCGCCGGCGCCTCCGCCGCCAGGTCCGAACTGGCACGCGACTGAGAATCATGCGGATGCGGAGTAGCGGCGCGGGCGTCTTAGCCGTGGGGGTCGATTGGCTCGCAATCCCAGAAATCCGGCCCGAGCATTCTAGTGAGTTGAGCCACGAGTTCCGTATTGTCGTCCCATTTGTCGGCTCGATCGATCACGACCCATTCGCAGACGTATTCGTTGAAGCGTCCCAAACACAAGGGGTAATCGTTCAGCGATCGCAAACCCGCCGCAACGGCGTTGCTGTCGTGGGACCATAATTGCCGATCGATCGCCGCGAGCCAGCGGGCCTCGGTAAACTGAGCCGCGGCGGGTGGTAAGAAAATGATCAATGCCCCGAGCGCGAGCGCTCCCCGGCGCACGCCGGAGCCTTGCCGCGATAATTGCACACTACGGTGCCCATTCACATACGCCGCCGCAAACGCGGGTAAGCAAATCAGAACCAGCGCGGCAGGCCAGACAAAAAAGTAGCTGTAGAGCAGATGATCGGCTGCGTTGAGCAACGAGCCGGCCACGCAACCAAGATTCGCGCCACATAGAAATCCACGGTGAACCGGACTGCCCCAGTCTTTGGTGGCGGCAAGCAGGGCAACAACGCCGAGTGGCGCATAGCTCCACGACAGCCACGGCCCCACGATGTCTTCTTTGAGCAGCGAAACCTGCCCGACGGCGGCAACCAGCGGCAGCTCGATACCGCCGATGATTTCCCACCAGCGCAGGCGCAGCGCCGATCCGTTCGCCGAGACTGATTGCGGCTGTGCCGGCGAGACCGCGTTCACCCGGTATATTCCAGAATGTGCATGCCCTGGCCCCAGCGGTCGATCAGATAAAGCCGGCCGTCGTCGTCGCTGCCGATGTCGTTTGACTGGATGCCGGGCGTGCCGGCGGGCGTTTCCGGCACGTAGCAACCCACTTCCTTCGGATGCAGCGGATCGCTGACATCGACGGCGCGGAGCCCGGCGTTGAAATAGGTCAGGAACACGATGTCCTTCCACGGCCCCTCGGCCGGTAGGTTTTCCAGAATATTGTGCGCGCCGAAGCGGCCGGGCCGATCGTAATATTTCTCGCGGTCCGGCATGAAGGTCGCGATCGGCAGTGGATTGGTTTCCTCGCGCGCGTCGATGATCCACATGAATTGCGCGTCCCAGAATTTCTGTTTGCCGCGCGCTTCGTCGGTGACGACGAGATAGGGCCGGTCGCCGATCGGCCAGCAGGTGTGCGTCGAGCCGGGGAACGGCGGCGACCATTTGATGTGGCCGATAAGCTTCATGGCGCGTAAATCAGTACAGTCGATGATCGCCATGCCGCCGCCCCACCACGCGCAATACATCCGGTTGCCGCGGATCATCGGTGGGCCGTGCAAGGTGGTCGCTTCCTCCGCCGGATGCGGATCGTTGCCGACTTCGCTGCTGTCGGTCTTCATCCACGGCAGGCCCCAGATGCTGATGATTTCGGGCTTGAGCGGGTCGCTGATGTCGAGCGTCCAGATCACGCGCTTGTCCCAGCCCGGCGCGTCGCTCGGCATGAACGCGAGTTTTCGCGCCAGATCGACGCCGAAGCGATGCGGACCGGAGCCGGGCATGTCGTAGAAGCCGACCGGCTTCGGCGCCGCGGGTTTCGAGATGTCGAAGATGAAAAAGCCGGCGCGCGCGTTCTTGCCGTTGTCGCCGGCGAGCCGTTCCGAATTCACGTAAAGCAGATCGTCGCCGACGATGCGCAGCTTGTGGCAATGCACGCCGGGCGGGGCGCGGAATTCGCCGACTTTGTGCGGCTTCTTCGGATCGCGCACGTCGTGGACGGTAAAGCCCTCGGGGCCGTTGAAGCTCGAGCCGCCGACCGCGCCGACATAGGCATGGCCCTTGTGCACCTGGACGAGACTGCCGCCGCCCCAGGCCGCCGAGGCGTCGTGGCCGATGAGGCGGAAATTTTTTGCTTCTTCGGGGTAGGTGGCGGGCATACATGACTCCGTTCAATGGACTTGCTCATGCGAACTCCCTCTCCCCGCGTGCGGGGAGAGGGTTGGGGTGAGGGGGCGTCTCCGCTAGGCTCAGAATCGCGGAGAGGCCCCCTCACCCTCGTTCGCTTCGCTCACTCGACCTCTCCCCGCGCAGCGGGGAGAGGTGACGAAGGCTGCCCTCTTGGCTGATCGTATTCAATCCCCATCGATCGCTTCCGCCGCGCCCGCGGAACTGTTCGGCCACCCGCGCGGGCTCACGTTCCTGTTCACGACCGAAATGTGGGAACGCTTCTCCTATTACGGGATGCGCTCGCTTCTTGTTCTTTACATGACGAAATATCTGCTGTGGCCTGAGCACGCCGGCAACGTAGTTGGTCTCCTCACCGTCAAGCATGCGCTGGAAACCGTTTTTGGTCCGCTCGACGTGCAGCCGCTGTCGTCGCAGATCTGGGGGCTTTATACCGGGCTCGTCTATTTCACGCCGATCTTCGGCGGGCTGCTTGCCGACCGCGTGCTCGGCCGGCGCCGCACCGTCATTATCGGTGCGGTGCTGATGGCGATCGGCCATTTCATGATGGCGGTCGAACAGCTGTTCGTATTCGCGCTGCTGGCGCTTATTCTCGGCAATGGCTGCTTCAAGCCGAATATCTCCACCCAGGTCGGCGGGCTATACGCGCCGGGTGATCATCGCCGCGACCGCGCCTATTCGATCTTCTATGTCGGCATCAATGTTGGCGCGTTCCTGGCGCCGCTGGTGTGCGGCACGCTCGGACTGGAAGCGGGCTGGCATTATGGCTTTGCCGCCGCCGGCGTTGGCATGTGCATCGGGCTTTGCATTTATCTCTACGCGCTGCCGTTTCTGCCGCCGGATGAATTGCACAGGGCCAAAGAGAGAGCCATGTCGGCTCACGTCGAAACGCGTCCGCTCGATCGCGACGAATGGCGCGTGATCATCGCGCTGTTGGTTTTGTTCGTGCCAAATATGCTGTTCTGGGCGACCTACGAGCAGATGGGCAATACGACGATCCTGTGGATCGACGCCAATGTCGACCGCACCGTCGATCTGTTCGGCTTGACCGCGCAAATCCCCACCACGTGGTTTCTCGCTTTCAATCCATTCATGATCTTTGCTTTCACGCCGCTCGTGGTGACGCTGTGGGGGCGCCAGGGCGCGCGCGGCACCGAGCCGTCGACCATCACCAAGATGGCGCTTGGCTGTTTTGCCGTCACGGCGGCGAACCTCGTGAAGGCCTTTGCCGCGTTTCATGCCGGCGCCGGACAAGCGAGCTGGCTATGGGTGCTCGGCTCCATCGCCATCATCACGGTGGGCGAGCTTTATCTGTCCCCGGTCGGGCTGTCGCTCGTCACCAAAATCGCGCCGGCGCGCGTGCTATCGATGATGATGGGCGTGTGGCTGGCGACGAATTTTATCGGCGGCTTCCTCGCTGGTTATATCGGCAGCTTCTGGAGCCGGATGGAAAAACCGGAATTTTTCCTGATGGTCGGCGCCATCGCCGCGCTCGCCGGCTTAATGATTCTCGCCTGCCGCCGGCCGTTGCGGGGGATGTTGTGGGAATAAAAAACCTCTCCCCGCTGCGCGGGGAGAGGTCGGACTGCGCAGCAATCCCTGGGCGACGGCGTTACAACCGTTTGAGACCAACTTGAATTCTTGTAAATCCCCACGATGGCGCGGGAGAGACTAGAGAGGATACAGAACCCTATGTCGCGCTATTCCTCCCTCGACGGCCGGATCAGAACCCTTTTGCCCGATAAATATTGGCCGGGCCATGAGCTGTGCTTCACGGTGCACGACATCATGACCCAGTTGCTCGGCTCTGGGCAGCAAGCTTCCGCTTTTCAAGTCGAGTTTGAACTCCATGACGAGGCTGACAGCGCTGCCTTCAAAGCTGATGTCTTCGAATGGCTTGAGAAACGCTGGGGGATCGAAGAGAGAGCCGCGGTTCTTGTTACGACCGTCTTCCCAGCGGTGCTCAGCGACATGCTCCACTGCTTTTACGAAGCCTTGGAAACATCCAGGAAAGGTAAGCTGACGATCTCTTTCATGCTCTTGCGAAAGCCACTGCAAGAGAGCCTGTTTGTTCTTGAAACAGTGATTGCCGACCGCGCTAGTTTTGCGAAAAAGCTCTCCTATGACCCGCTGAAACTCTGGAGCCAAGCGGCTGGTGGCCATGACGTTCATACTCGAAATATTCAGAAGGTCCTTGAGGTGCTGGATGAAACCGAGCGCTTCGATGCAAAATACCTTGCCCAGCTTCGCTATGACAAAAATGCCCGCGACGGCTTCGACGGTGTTTGTAACAAGGCCATGCACCTCTTCACGAGCCACAAAGCGATCCTGACCGAACCTCTCAACATCAATTTTATCTTCACGGGCTGGGACGCGATGCTAACGCAATGGTCATACATCTATAGCCGGCTGCCGTATCTGCTCGTTTACATGCATCGCATTGTTGAGCACGTTTGCGCCGGGATCGCGCCGACAAATCCGGCATATCTCGATGACATGGAGAGAAGAATCTCAGCGCTTGTGCTTCTTTGGTGGGAGACGGTGGAAGCGCCCTATACGGAACCTCATCTTGAAAAATTCGTCGTAAAAACCCGCAGCTGGTAACATGAGCATTGCACCGCTGCGGGCTTTCGGATTCCCAATCAAACCGACCTGATACGAATGGGTGGCAGTGGCGCCTATCCCGGCGAGAAAGAGTCCAACGTTAAGCAACGCTATCGTCAATTCATGCGTGACGCGGAAGCATCAGGCGCGATCGTGCCACGGCCCCGAGCGGTATTCCTGCGATGGCTTGTTACAAAATTTCGAGGTGGGTGATCGTTGCGCGATCATTTTCGCCTGCCGCTGGCCGCCACGGGATGTTGCGGGAGTAATCTTCCGCTCATTCCCGCGAAGGCGGGAATCCAGTCGGGCTATGTCGAAGAACTCATGATGGATTTCAGCGAGCGAAAGGGTTGACCCCGGATTTTGCTTCGCCCTATCTGGGCCGCTTGCTTTTTGATTTAACCCATTTGGAGGGCGCGTATGCCGGATAAACCCAGACCGCCCAGGGCGAGCGAAGCCAAAGTCGCCTACCACCTGACGCAACTCGTAAAGATGTTCGCCCGGGCGAATGACGCGGCGTTTCTTCAGATGATTTGGGCCGTTGACGCGTTGCAGTCCGGGCGAGAGGCCGCAGCCAAGCCCTACTTTTCGACCTATCCACCGGGAGCGGCAGCAAAGTCGTCGCTACCGCCGTCCTCGTTCAGCATTCACCGATGGGAACTGGAGACGCTGATTGTGCAGCTGTTTCTAGTTCCGAAAGAGTTATCGCGCGAGCAGGGTAATCTGGTGCTCGACTGTTCGAAATTTGAGTCCATCCTGCAAACAATCAATCGATTACGCGCGCTCGAAAATGTTGAAGCCGCGCGCTATCTGTCAGGTGACTTCTCTATCTGGGGTGAGATGCATCGGATTGCGCAGCGGCAATTTCATTGGCAGCGCGGTTACTTTAATACGCCTCAGTTTTACCGCTATGCCTACTTGTACGCGCAAGGCAAATGCGCTGACTATTTCAAACGAGCTTACGGCTTCGAAATTACGGACCTTATTTTCACGGGTTTTGGTCTTTTTTCCGCCTATCTCACTGATTCCTGGGTGCCCCGGAAGACTTCAGTTCCGGAGGTCGGACTGACCGACGAGATCGTTCAACGAGCGTTTCCGATGATGTCGTGTTCTCGGGACGAGGCGCGGACAGGAACCGTTGCCCTCGCGGCACAAGCACAAGATGAACATGGCTCATCAATTCCGACGGCACTGCTGCCGAGCATCCTCCGTAAAACGCCTCTTATCTACGTTGATAACCCCAATCAGTTGATATCACCGATACCGGAAACGATCCTTCTACGAGTTACTGCGGGGTTGTATCACGACCTTCTTCCGGGGGGCAGGACATCATCAACGATGCGAATGCTCGCTTCGAACAGTATTGCGTTCACCTGATCGACGCCATGATGAAGCGGTTCGAGGTCCGCGGTGCCTATAGGTACGGCCCCAAGGGCGCACAATTCGACTCGCCCGATGTCCTTATTAAGGACCAAGGCAAGCTCGTAATCGTTGCGGAGTGCAAAGCGACCAAGCTGACCTATCTGGCGCAGTTCGCGGAAGATCCGTTTGAAGCCGCTAAAAAGCAGTATACGCAACTGGCAAAGGGCGTCTTCCAGCTCTGGCAATTCTTCTCACACGTGCGTCGAAGCCTCGTGGAAGAAGCCCCGGCGTGCGACTGCCACGCGATCGTGTTCACGCTGGACGCGTTCATGCAGATGGCGCGGGACCCGCAAAATAAGATGCTTGCTGAAGCAAATGCTCTGGCGGACGAGGACGGCAATATTACGCCCGAAGATCGCAAGCACGTAGTCATTTGCCCCATCTACGTTCTTGAGTCCATTCTTTCGCGGGCTACTGAAAACTCGCTGCTTGCTTCGCTGAAGGCGTCAAACGAAGACAAATATCAAGGCTGGATGCTGAGGGAGGTACACCGCGACACTGGAGCGGCCAGGGAATTCGGTAAGCCGAAGCTTTATCCTTTTGACATGGAGAACGTTCTGCCCTGGTGGAGTCGGTTCGGGGAACTTAATGAGGAGCAACGCGCGGCCTAAACCGGGCGGGTTACGCCTTCGGCTAACCCGCCCTACAGGTCGAAAGCGGGAATCCAGTAGCTGGATAAAAGCTGGGCCCCCGCTTGCGCGGGGACGAGCGGAATGGGATTTAATGCACCGCGGCGGAGGCCGCTGCGGGCTCTTCCATGTGGGCGATGTTGTTCTTCACCGCCTTCTGCACCTTCTCGAAGGCGCGCACTTCGATCTGCCGCACCCGCTCGCGCGACACGCCGAACTCGTCGGCGAGCTCTTCCAGCGTGATCGGGTCGTCGGCCAGCCGCCGCGCTTCAAAGATGCGTCGTTCGCGCTCGTTGAGCACGGAAAGTGCTTCGCCGAGCGCCTTGTGGCGGTTATCCGATTGCTCGGATTCGGCAAGACGGCTCTCCTGGCTGACGCTGTCGTCGACCAGCCAATCCATCCATTCGCCGGAATCGCCGTCCTCGCGGATCGGCGCGTTGAGCGAAGCGTCGCCGCCGAGTCGGCGGTTCATGTCGACCACGTCCTGCTCGGTGACGCCAAGCCGCTTGGCGATCAGCTTGACCTGATCGGGCCGCATGTCGCCCTCGTCGAGCGCGGAAATGCGGCTCTTGGCCTTGCGCAGATTGAAGAACAGCTTCTTCTGATTGGCAGTGGTGCCCATCTTCACGAGCGACCACGAACGCAGGATGTATTCCTGGATCGCAGCCTTGATCCACCACATGGCGTAAGTCGCCAGCCGAAACCCCTTGTCGGGTTCGAAGCGCTTGACCGCTTGCATCAGCCCGACATTGCCTTCGGAAATGACTTCCGAGATCGGCAGGCCATAGCCGCGATAGCCCATGGCGATCTTGGCGACGAGCCGCAAATGGCTGGTGACAAGCTTGTGCGCGGCGTCACGGTCGCCGTGCTCACGCCAGCTCTTGGCCAGCATGAATTCTTCCTGCGGTTCCAGCATCGGGAACCGCCTGATTTCTTCCAGGTATCGTGTGAGACCGGTTTCGCCGGATAAGATCGGTAAAGCTGCAGTTTGGGCCATGACAGCGCCCTCCTTATTACATGCCCCCGCGAAAGCGGCAGGCAAACAGCTCCGCCGCTCCCCGAGCCGACGGCGCCAATTTGATGATTTCGCACCCGCAACATACACGGTCAAATCGGGCGAGAGGAAGTAAGCCCGCATCACATCGCCGCGACGCTGCGTTGATCTTGGTCAAGTGACTGTGAAAAGACGCGGAATCGGTAAATCCTTACTTATCGCCAGACGACTTGATACTCGATTTAGTTCCCGACTTGGTACTCGACTTGGCGCCGGTATCGGCCCGACGGCCGGCCAGCACACCACGTAAACGCGCGAAATCAAGCGGCAGTTCCGACCGGAACTGAAAAAATTCGCCGCTTGCGGGGTGTTTGACCCCCAATATATGGGCATGCAGCGCCTGCCTGCCAAGAGCGGCCAGTGCGGCCTGGGCTTCTGGCGGCAAAAGTGCCGATTTGGTGCGGAATCCGGCGCCATAGACCTTATCGCCCAGGATTGGGTGGCCGATCGAGGCCAAATGGACCCGAATCTGATGGGTCCGGCCGGTTTCGAGCCGGCAGGCAATGAGGCTCGCGACCGGCTCGCCTGATTTTGCTGCATTTTTGCCGGTTTTGCCGCCCTGCGGAGCCGGCAGGCCGGCATAGCGCTCCAGCACCTGCCAATGGGTCACCAACTCGCGGCCACCTTTGCCCTCTTGGCGCACCGCCATGCGATCGCGGGCTCTTTTATCGCGGTCGATCGGCTTGTCGATCGTGCCATGCGGGCGCTCGGGCGCACCCCAGACCAGAGCGAGGTAGCTGCGCTCGAACGGCTCGCCGCTCTTACCGTGGTCGGCGAATTGCGCCGCCAGCGCCCGATGCGCGCGGTCGTTTTTCGCCACCACCATCAGCCCGGTCGTATCCTTGTCGAGCCGGTGCACGATGCCCGGCCGCCGCTCGCCGCCGATGCCGGACAGGCTGTCGCCGCAATGCGCGATGAGCGCATTGACCAGCGTGCCGGTCCAATTTCCGGCGGCCGGATGAACGACCAGGTTGCGGGGTTTATCGACGACGATGATGTCGTCGTCCTCGTAGACGATTTTGAGCGGAATGGACTCGGGCGAGGGCTTGGCCGGCTCCGGCGGCGGTATGTCGATGTGGATCACCGCGCCGGAATTGACGCGGCGGTTCGGATCGCGGATCGTCTGACCGTCGAGCGCGACCGCGCCGGCTTCAATCAGCGCCTTGAGCCGCACCCGCGACAGCGCGGCGACATGGCGGGCAAGCACGCGGTCGAGTCTCTCGCCGGCCTCCTCCGCTGCGACAAGGACGGATGCCGGCGTGGATGGTGTAAGCGTGGTGGGGGGCATCATGAACAATCTATCCGGCAATCCGCGCGTCAAACTATCAGGGGTGGCGCAGCCCGCCGAGTCCGAGGTGGCGGGGCTCATGGCGCGGGCGCGCACCATGATGGCGATATCGGCGCTCACGACCGTGCTGGCAATCGCCGCTGTGGTCACGGTTATCGGTTATCGGATGTACGGCGGCGGCTTCGGTGCGCCGGCCGAGGAAGCATTCGCCTTGCCGAAGGGTGCGCACATCGTTTCGATGGTGAGTTCCGCGGGGCGGATCGCAGTGATGATCGAGGTCGACGGCAAGAACGAATTGCGTGTCTTCGACATCAAGACCTTGAAAGAAACCGGACGGCTGCACTTCTCGACCGAGCCTTAGCGGCAGCCACGGAGCGCGGTAGCCGCGCTAGCGGCCGCGGTCCGGTCCGAACAGCGGTTGCACCGCGAACATGCCGAACTGCGCCACCCAGTGGCCGACCGCCTCATAGCTGCCGCTCCAATTCGACGCCGGCGCGTAGCCGTTTTCAAAGTGCGCGGCATAAGCGGCGGCAACGTCTTCGCGCCCGGTCTTGTCGTACATATCCCAAAGCCCCCAGGCCCGGCTGAAATTGAGGCCGAACTGGTGGTCGGTCGAAGGCTCGACGACCGGCTGGGGCAGTCCGTTCGCGGCGATGAATTTGTCAAGCCAGGCCGCGTAAGCGTCCCGATCCAGCACCCGCGAAACCAGCGCCGCCCAGTTGGTGCAAATGCCCATGAATTCGTTGCGCTCGCGATCATAGCCGCAACTTTGATCGACGTTGACGAAATCGTTCTTGACCCACTCGGTCACCTCCGCCTCGACATCGGTAAGGTGGCGGAACCGTGCATAGTCGAGGAGATTGATCAGCGCCCACGACGCGCTGTCATAGGCGCCGGCAAAGCGGTCGACGGGGTGAGCGCGGTAGTAATCGCGGATGCTGAGCGCCACGTCGTCGGCAAAATCCGCCAAATCGTCGGACCCGGTCAACAGCCGATGCTCGATCGCCAATCGGAGAAACCAGGCGCGCCCATAGGGCATTTCAAATAGCGGCGACTGGCGCAGATGCTCGCGCTCGCTGGCCAGCGCATCGAGCTTGAGGATTTGCGCGACCAGCGGCGCATATTGCTCGTCGCCGGTCGCCCGCTGGTAGGCGGTGAGCGCCCACATGCCATGGACGGCCGAATGCCAATCGATGCAGCCCTTGAACGCCGGATAGTCGGTGTCGTGCCGCGCGCTGCAAAACGCCACCTGGCGGGCGAGCGCGGAGGCGATTGCGCTCTTTTGTTCCATGAGCTTGGCGATGGTAGGAGGCGCATCGGCGGCCATGGCGGATCCGGTTCCGATCAGCAAGGCTTGTACCGCAATAACGGCCGCGCGGAAGGAAAGCACCGCAAAGCACCTTTTTATTTGCCGCGGTCAATGCAGCCGGGCGGCGTCCTGTCGCACGTCAATTCCGCTGTCTTAGTTCGCTCACGTTTGGCTTCTAATCCAGTGAATATCTTGACCGTTGCGCGCCCGCAAGGCAGTGTCCGGCCGCAAAATCGGCCGCGGGCGCGGTAAAATTGGCTGCAGGCGCGGATTTCCCAATCATGATCATTCGTCGGTTTGCCATCGGCGTCGCCGGCATTGTGCTGAGCGCTGCGGTGCTGATTTCCAAATCCCCCGCGCAGGATTCCCGCGACCTCGTGGAAACCAAGGAGTCGCTCTACAACAATATCTACGTCTACCGTCAGGGTCCCTATTACAGCATGACGTTCGGCTATAACCGGACGATCTATACCGAGAGTGTTTACAACACGCTCGACGATCGCGATCTGCCGGTCGAATACACCCGCTACATGACCGCGAGCCTGATGTACGCCAAGAATATCAATGCCATCCTTGAAATTGGTTTCGGCGGCGGACGCACATCCTGGTATCTGCACCGTTTCCTGCCGCAAGTCCCGGTGACTTCGGTCGAGCTTGATCCGGCGATCGTCGAACTGTCGCACAAATATTTCGGCATCAAGGACGAGCCGAACTTCCAGGTCGTCAATCGCGACGGCCGGATTTTTCTCAACAGCACCAAAGACCGCTACGACATTATCCTGATCGACGCCTATCGCGGCCCGTTCGTGCCGTTTCATTTGCTGACCAAGGAATTTTATCAGATCGTCAAGGATCACCTCGCCGACGGCGGCGTCGTGGCGCAGAACGTCGAACCGTCGACCATGTTGTTTGATTCGGCGGCGAAAACCATTCACGCGGTGTTTCCGCAGGTCGATTTCTACGTCGCCGGAGGCAATGTCGTCACCATTGCCTACGACGGCCCGCCGCGGACTACCGACGATCTCGACCGCGTCGCGCACGAGCGCGATGCCGCCTATAACCTGCGCTACAGCCTGCACGATATGCTGGCGCAGCGCCGGCAAATCCCGATCGAGGGCGGCACCGTCATCGCCGCGAACGCCAAGATCCTGACCGACGATTTCGCTCCCGTCGAAGCGCTCAAAGCCATAGAGGCCCATAATCGAAAATGGCAATAACGCCAGCGAACCGGCTTCTGACCATTTCGATTTTTTTTAACGCCTTCGTCGTCGGCGGCGTGCTGATGGGATTCGAAATGCTGGGCAGCCGCTACCTGTTTCCGTATTTCGGCGGCGGCATTGGCACCTGGGCGAGCCTGATCTCGACGGTGCTCTGCGCGCTGGCGATCGGCTACTTCGCCGGCGGCGCCTTCGTCGACCGTTATCATTCATCGCGGATCATCGCTGCTGCGATCCTGATCGCGGCGATCTATCTGGCGCTGGTACCGGCGACCGCCGACCCGGTCATGATGCGCATACTCAATTCGATGGGCGACGGTCCTTCGGCCATTCTGCTTGCGTCGGCGGCGCTGCTTCTCATTCCGCTGTCTCTGCTTGGCACGTTCTCGCCTGTTGCAGTTGGGCTACTGACGCGTTCCGCCGAAGAGAGTGGCGGCGTCGCCGGATTGGTCTATGGCATTTCAACTATCGGCAATGTCGTTGGCACGCTGCTTACGACGTTTGTGCTCATTCCGACCATCGGGTCGCGCTCGATCACTTATCTCTATGCCATCGCGCTTGCCGTTTGCGCCGGCATCCTGTTCCTGCCGATCGGAAAGAAAACTTCGTGACGCGGGCAATGATTTTTGTGCTGGCGTTGGTTGCTGCGGCAATCGCAGCCGCGGCCGGCCTGCGCTTTGGTGCGCCCGATCGCGCCGCGGCCGATCCGGTTCCGGTCGAGGTCTGGAGCGGCGACCGCGCCATGGCCGATATCGCGGCGCTGTTGAAGTTCACGCCGCGCTCGATGGACGCGCCGGGCCACGAACAGGCGATCGGCTACATCGAATCCGAACTGGCGAAGACGCCGTTCACCGCGGTCAGCAGGCAACGCTGGACCTACCGCAGCGACGACGGCGCCGATCACGCCATGACCAACGTCATCGCGCGGCTTGAGCCGGGCAATCCGCGCCGCATCATCGTCGCGACGCACTATGACAGCATCGTGCGGGCCTATGCCGACACCGGTCATCCCGACGCGCCGATGCCCGGCGCCAACAATTCCGCTTCAGGCGTCGCGCTGCTGCTGGAGACCGCGCGTGCGCTCGGCCGTCTGCCGCCGCCGCCGGTCGGCATCGACATGATCTTCTACGACGGCGAGGAAGGCCCGAAATCGCTCGGCGCCGGCGACCCGCACTGGGAAGCGCTCGGCTCGCCATACTTCACCGAGCATCTCTCCGATTTCTATCCGGGCCGCAAACCCGAGAGCGGCGTGGTGTTCGACATGGTGTGCTACCGCGAGCTCCAGCTCAAACCCGAACTGACCTCCGTGCTCTATGCCAGGGCTCAGACCTCAAAATTCTGGAACATCGGTTCCACCATCGCGCCGTCGGTTTTCCTGCGCACGACCACGCCTTATCCGGTCAGCGACGACCAGACCGCGCTGACGCAGGCCGGAATTCCGAGCCTGCTCGTCATCGATTTCGAATACGATCCATGGTTCAACACCACGCAGGACACCATCGACAAATGCTCGGCGGCAAGCCTCGCCGATGTCGGGCGGACATTGCTGCGTTATCTTTACGCGCAATGACGTGCGATCAAAAGTCACCGTGAAATCGTGAAATTACCGCGCCAATTGGCGGTCTCCCACCTGCCGAAGATCGACCTGAGATCGCCCGACACGCTGCCGATATAAGTCACGCCATGCGATACGCCGCCGGTGCCGTCATAGGTCTTGGTGATGGTGATGTCCTCGCCGGCGGCAAGCGAGTTCACCGAACTCTTAAGCGTTGCGAATAGCTTTGGCGCGCTTTTATCTCCGAATGTGTTGTCTTCTTCGCTACGGCCATTGCCGGCCGCATCGAAGTAGAAGGAAAATGCGACGGGCTTGTTGGCGTTGCCGTCGTAATAGTATGTCCCGCTCCAGGTGCCGGCGATATTCGGGCTTACCGGCGCCGGCTTGGTCTGAATGAGTGCGGCGACTGGCGAACTGGTCGGCACCGCTGGGATCGGGTGCAACGAACCGATCAACATAGGTGCGAGCACCACGCCCGCGACAACAACCGCGGCGACGGCAATTCCCGCGCCGATCAGCCGCCACGGCACATGACGCGCGGGCGGCGAGATTTTCTCGAGTACGCCGACGATCGTGTCGGCATCGGAATTAAAGCGGGTGTGGCGCAGTTCCAGCGCATGGCGGCGCGCCAGCGGCTTCAGATCGTCGGGCAGCCGGTCTTCCGGCGGCATTTCGGCGCCGTCGATCAGCACCGGAATGACCGGGATCTCGCGCTTGAGCGCCGACGCCAGTTCGACACGCACGAAGTCGCCGCTGTCGTCGAGCCGCCGCTTGCCCTCGCGATCCTTGGCGTCGAGCCAATTCGGACCGATCATGGCGAGAAAGATGTGGCACTGGGAAACGCTGGTATCGAGCTGCCGCACGAAATCCATGCCGGGTTTCATGGCGTCGACGTCCATGAAAACTTCGTCCTTGGAGAATTTTGCCGTCAAATGATCGTAGAGGCGCCCGGCGACGCCGCGCACGTCATCACGCCGATAATTTATAAAAATGCCCGCCATAACGATTTAGGGCTGCGCCGCTCACGGTGCCGACGCCGGGTAAAGAATATTTCCCCCGAAATGCCGCTCGAATTTGGATTCTAGTCGATATTCGACTTCATGCAAGGTCCGGCGGCCCAACGCCTAGCGTATGACGCCGGACAAGCAGCACGGTTTGTGGTGTGGCACGGTCACTTTCGATTTGAGAGAGCAGTGCGCGGCGGCGCCTATATAGCCGGGACGGACATAGGTCCAGGCGCGGCATTGCGGCTCGCTCTTGCAAGCCGTCGCGCAGGCTGCGCCCGAACTGTCCGCCGGCGTATCGAAGTTCCGGTAATCGCCACCGCTGCGATCGATGCCGAATTCAAGATCCTTGGTCACCGGCTCGTTGACGCCGGCGCCGCGCACGCCGGAAACGCAGCAGTCGCTCTTCATGCGCGCCGGCACGCTCTTCTTGAGCCAGCAGACCGCCTCGACCTGCTCGGTGCGCGGATATGAGAACGACCAGGCACGGCAGCGCCCGTCGCGTTCGCAGCGCGATGCGCAGTCTTCCGGATCGCCCGATTTGACGACGAACTTGTCGTAATCGTTGCCCGGCCGGTCGAATCCGGCATCGGCGCGCGCCGCCGGCGCGGCTTGAGCCAACACCACGATGATGCAGGCCAGCAGCCCCGAAAGCCGGACGGCATCCAACCATCGGTGCTGCGAGTGGATATTCATTCCCGCGCTTCCCGCCGCAATGGCGCCCGCCGCGTATCCGGTCAGGCTATCTTACCATGCGGGATCATCGCGCATGGAACATGAGCCCGCGATGAACACGCGCGATGGCGCTTGCGCGGCAAAGCCATCGCGGTTATTTCGGGGTGAGGCTCCCTTCGTCTAGCGGCCCAGGACGTCGCCCTCTCACGGCGAAAACAGGGGTTCGAGTCCCCTAGGGAGCGCCAAAAATTTTGTGCGGCGCGAAGTCGCCGTACTCTCGGCTAAGCCGTTCCGACCTTCAGCTTCAGCACCGCGTCCGCGGTGCCGTGCGCGAGCTTTTCCTTGTCGGTCGGCGACAGCGCGACATTGTTGAGGAATTTGCGGCCGTCGGAGTTCGGCGCATAGGGATAGTCAACCGAGAACATGATGCGGTCGATGCCAAAAGTCTGCAGCGCGGCGATGAACGGCGGCTGGTCGAAAATGCCGCTGGTGGTGAGCCAGACCTGATCGTAAATGGCGCGATCGACCGGCCGCTTGAGATGGCCGATGTCGTGCTGAAACACGTCATTGATGCGCGCCATCATCATCGGCAGCATCTCGCCCATATGGCCGACGATCAGGCGCAGCCGCGGATGCTTGTCGAGCGTTCCCGCGACCGCCATGCGCAAGAGGTGAACGGCGGTCTCGGAATGCCAGCCCCAGCCGGCGGTCTCGAGCACGCGGCCCGAGCTTCCCGGCAGGTCGGAGAAATAAGCCAGCCGCACCGCCTCGGGCGGAATGTGCGGATGGATATAGAGCGGCACGTCGAGCTCGACGGCGGCGGCAAGCAGGCCATCGAAGCTCGGATGATCGAGAAAGCGGCCGTCGGTCGGACCGTTGATGATGCCGCCGGCGAAACCCAGTTCCTTCACGGCGCGTTTGAGCTCCGCCGGCGCCGCATCGGGCGATTGCATCGGCAAAGAGGCAAAGCCGGCGAAGCGAGTGGGATATTTGGCGATGGCCGCCGCCAGGTGATCGTTGATTTCGTGCGCCATCGCGATGCCGTCAGCGCCGGGAAGGAGATCGGGCCCAGGCCCGGAGAGCGACAGCACCTGCACGGTGATGCCGGCGTCATCCATGGATTTCAGGCGTTTCTCGGCGATCTCGGGAAGCATTTCCACGGGATTGGGAGTGCCCGGCGTGAGCGCTCTCGGCCGGTAGCCGCGCCGGCTGATGATGTCCTTAGAGATGCGGCCGGCGATCGCCGGGACCGCAAAATGCTCCTCGAGTGCAACAACACGCATAGGCGATTTCCTCCCCATGGGCGCAGCGTTGTCGCATCGGGGAGGCCTTCCGGCAAGCGTGCCACGCGCCCCGCAGCCATGATATTATAGGGTCATGGCTCGTATTTTTATCAACTACCGCCGTGACGATACGCAAGGCGTTGCCGGGCGGCTGTTCGATCACCTCGCGCTGAAATATTCACGCGACGAGCTGTTCATGGACGTCGACGCCATGAAGCCCGGCCTCGACTTTGCCAAGCAGCTCGATACCCAGGTCGCGCAATGCCACGTGCTGCTCGCCATGATCGGTCCGCACTGGCTCGATGCCCACGACCAGGCCGGCAAGCGCCGGCTCGACAACGCCAAGGATTCCGTGCGCGTCGAACTCGCTTCGGCGCTCAAGCGCGACATCGCGGTGATTCCAGTGCTGGTTGAAGGCACCCAGATGCCGTCGGAAGAGGGCTTGCCCGACGACTTGAAGCCGCTTGCCCGCCGCCACGCGCTCGAATTGCGCCACACGCGCTTTAACGCCGACGCCGATGCGATCATGCACGCGCTCGAACAAGTGGTGCCGCGGCGCCGCTCGCCCTTGATGCTGGCCGGTGCCGGTCCGGCGTCGCGGTGGCGGCGCTCGTCGGCATCGCCGTCGTGCTGTGGCCGAAACTTCATCACGCGCCCGCGCCGCCCGCGCCGCAGGTCGCCATGAGCCCATCAGCATTGCCGGCAAATCCGCCAGCCGCCGCGCCACTCGCCGCGCCAACTCCCCCGGCATCGGCACCGGCGGCCGCGGCGGCAAGCGCGGTCGGTCCGGACGGATTGCCCGCCGGCGTCAAGCTCGGCGAGGTCATGCCCGGTGTCGCGTTCCGGGGCTCGCTCTACCGCGTCACCTCTATTGCCGCGGATCCAGCCAATTGCCAGGCCGCGTGCCGTGCCGACATGCAGTGCATTGTCTGGACCTATACGCAGCCCAAAGTGTCGGGCGGCGACGCGCAGTGTTCGCTCAAAGCGGTCATCCCCCAGGAGTTCAAGGACATTTGCTGCACCTCCGCTGTCGAGCGTGTGCCGGCGCCGGCGATGCGCGTGCCGCCGCCGGTTCCCGCCGACGTCACTGGCGCGAAGCCCGGGATCGAGTTGGAGGGAGGCACGTACCGCTATTTCGTCGGCGCCGAAGCGGCCCCACAAGCCTGCCAGGCAGCATGCCGCGCCGAGGGACAATGCCTGGCGTGGGATTATGTGCGTCCCGGCGTATTCGGCGCGGATGCACGGTGCTTTCTGAAGAGCAGCGCTTCGAACCAGGTTTACAGTCCGTGCTGCATCGCCGGCTTCGAGCGGCAGACCGCGGATGTGAGTCAAACCGCGCCGCCATTGCCTGCGGCCGTCGGCACCGCGATGCCCAATACCGATCTGTACGGTTCGAGCTACCGCAACTTCGAGCTCGCCACCGATAACGCGACGCTGTGCCAGACCGCGTGCAAGGCCGACACGCAATGCCTGGCCTGGACTTACGTTCATCCCGGCTCGCAAGGCACAAGTGCACGCTGCTGGCTCAAGAATATAATCCCGCCGACTTCAGCAAACTCCTGTTGCATCTCCGGAATTGAGCGGACCGGCGCGAAATGAACGCGGCGGAAATGCGATTTGCATTTTATTAAGGCTGTCACAATCGGCCCGGCACGGTCTTGCGAAGCCGCGGCGTTGCCGCTAAATAGATCGGATCGAGTTTTCGGCCGAATGACTTGGCCTTGCAGCGACAGACAAGCGCGCCTGACTGACGATCTTTCACCAAAATCTCGAGCTAACCGGGCCGGGCACATTCGCGCGGCTCACGTCGACACGTCTATGAGGAGAGACCCGTGGACAACGGTACCGTGAAGTGGTTCAACGCGCAGAAGGGTTATGGCTTCATTCAACCTGAGGGCGGCGGCAAGGACGTCTTCGTCCATATCAGCGCCGTCGAACGCGCAGGCCTGCGCGAGTTGAGGGAAGGCCAACGCGTTTCCTTCGAGGTCGTGGTGGACCGCAAGACCGGCAAGTCGGCCGCCGAGAATCTGAAGACCGTGTAAGTGCATTGAGGCGCGGCCACCGGCCGGTCCGCGTCTCAATCATTCATCGAGCAGACGGAAATTCCGGCGCGCGCCACCAGGCCGTGCTGGATCAACCCAAAGTCTGCGCAATCAGAACAACATTGAGACCAAGCACCACGGCCGTGGCGGCCACGGCCGCGACGCGCGTCAGCTTGCTGTTGGCGAACGATCCCATGATATCGGCGCGGCTGGTGAAGATGATCAGCGTGATCATCGGCAGCGGCAGCACGATGCTCAACACCACCTGGCTAATGACCAGCGCATTCGTCGTATTGGCGCCGAGCGCGACAACCGCGAAAGCCGGCACCATGGTGACCAGGCGCCGCAGCCAGACCGGTATGCGAAACCCGACAAAGCCCTGCATGATCATCTGGCCGGCCATGGTTCCGACCGTCGAGGCCGACACGCCCGACGCGATCAGCGACACCAAGAACACGCCGGCCGCGCCGGCTCCAAGCAGCGGAGTGAGCGTGTGATAGGCGGTCTCGATCTCGGCGACGTCGGAATGACCGGCGTGGAAGGCGCCCGATGCCATCATCACCATGGCCATGTTGACGAGGCCGGCGATCGCCAGCGCGATGACGACTTCCTGATTTGAAAAGTGCAGCACTCGGCGCCGCTCGCCGTCGTCGCGGACCGGGATGCGCGCTTGGGTCAGGCCGGAATGCAGGAAGATGGCGTGCGGCATGACGGTGGCGCCGATAATGCCGACCGCGAGCAAGAGCGCCTCGGCGTCGACGATTTGCGGCGTGACAGTATGGTAGGCCGCCGCGGCCCAATCGACCGGTACAATGAACATCTCGACGAGATAGCAAACGCAGATGATGCCGACGATCGAGCCGATGATCAGTTCGAGTGGCCGGAAGCCGTAGCCGTCGAGCATCAACAGCGCATAGGTCACGACCGCCGTGACGCCCATGCCGGCCAACAGCGGCATGTGGAACAAGAGCGCCAGTCCGATGGCGCCGCCGAGAAACTCGGCGAGATCGGTCGCCATGGCGGCAATCTCGCTCGCCACCCACATCGCCCAGACGACCGGACGGGGAAAGCGGTCGCGGCACATTTCCGCGAGATTTTTGCCGGTGACAATGCCGAGCTTGGCTGAGAGGCTCTGAAACAGCATCGCGATCACGTTGGCGAGCAACACCACCCACAACAACCCGTAGCCGTATTTCGCCCCGGCCTGGATGTTGGTGGCGAAATTGCCCGGGTCCATGTAGGCGATCGACGCCACCACGGCGGGACCGGCGAAGGCCAGCGAGGCGCGAAATCCGCCGCGTTTGCCGGCGAGCAGACCGCGCGCCGTCGCGACCGTGCGCTCGGACAGCGACGCCGGCTGGGCCTCGATGGTCTCGGCTATCGTCGGCGTGGTCATGTCCCAGCTCTTGAAGTTGGACGGCTTCATGCAGCAATTACACCAAAGTGTAGCATGGGTTACAGTATAAGGACGAAACCCGCGCTAGTCGATGGCTGCATAATATAGCAAAGGCTACATTTTGACACGGCCGGTAAAATATGGTCTCGGCTGCGCCACGGCACGAGGCGACGCCGGATCGGCGTCGGTCGTGGTCGCAATAGCCGCGGTCCTGATCGAAATGGGCAAGCTTCCGGCGGAAGGAACCCAGGCGCGCCGCTTCGGCAAGACGCGGTCGGCGCAATCGACCGCCTTGCTCGAGGATTACGTCGAGCTGATCGCCGATCTGCTTGAGAGCGAAGGCGAGGCGCGGCCGACCGACATTGCCCGCCGGCTCGGGGTGTCCCACGCCACCGCCATCAAGACGATCTCACGCCTAAAGCGCGCTGGGCTAGCGACGGCGCGTCCCTATCGCGGGGTGTTCCTGACCGAGAAGGGCCACGCTTTGGCTGATCGCGTGCGCGTGCGTCATCGCCTCGTCGTGGATGTGCTGCGCGCGCTCGGCGTGCCGACTGAATCGGCGGAGGCCGACGCCGAGGGCATCGAGCACTACGTTTCGGAAAATACCCTGAAAGTGTTTGCGCAGTTTCTCAAATCGCAGGGTTAGGCCGTCATTGCGAGGAGCGATAGCGACGAAGCAATCCAGGGCGGCACGCTCAGACTGGATTGCTTCGCTGCGCTCGCAATGACGACATAGGTGCCATGAAGCAGCCTGCCGTCTATATCATGGCCAGCCGGCGCAACGGCACCATCTATATTGGCGTCACGTCCAATCTGCCGCAAAGGATCTGGCAGCATCGCGCCGGCGTCATCGGCGGCTTTACGAAGCGATACGGCTGCAAAGTCCTTGTTTGGTATGAATTGCATTCAACCATGACCTACGCCATCGCACGAGAAAAGCAGCTAAAGGGTGGACCAAGAAACAAAAAAGCTCGCCTTAATCGAAGCGGCGAATCCGACTTGGCGTGATCTGTTTGACGAACTGATCTGAACTCGTCATTGCGCAGAACGAAGCGAGGCGGCAATCCAAGATTTTGCGCTGGATTGCTTCGCTGCGCTCGCAATGACGACTAGACCGCGTGCGCGGTCAGTGCATCGACGATGCCGTCGACGACCTCCTCAACCATCGCCTTGTCGTCGCCTTCGCCCATGATGCGGATCACCGGCTCGGTTCCGGACGGCCGCACCACGAGGCGGCCGTGGCCGTTGAGGCGATTTTCGGCATCGGTGATCGCGGAGCGCACCTTGGAATGTTCGAGTGGCTTGCCGCTGCGGTAGCGCACGTTGCGCAGCACCTGCGGCAACGGCTCGAAACGGTGGCAAACTTCCGATACCGGCCTGTCCTTTTTCTTCACCACCGCGAGCAATTGCAGCGCGGCGATAAAGCCGTCGCCGGTCGTGGTGTAATTCGACAGGATGATGTGGCCGGACTGCTCGCCGCCGACGTTGTAGCCGTGCTCGCGCATATATTCGAGCACATAGCGGTCGCCGACCGGCGTGCGGATGAGCGCAAGCTTTTGCGATTGCAGATAGCGCTCGAGCCCGAGATTGGACATCACGGTGGCGACGATGCCCGGCTTGGTGAGGAGATGGTCGCCGGCCCAGCTTTCCGCGATCACCGCCAGAAGCTGGTCGCCGTCGATCAGGTGACCGTGCTCGTCGGAGATGACGACGCGGTCGGCGTCGCCGTCGAGCGCGATGCCGACGTCGGCGCGCATCTCGCGCACCTTGCGGGTGAGCGTATCGGGCGCGGTGGAGCCGCAGTCGTGGTTGATATTGAAGCCGTCCGGCTCGACGCCGATCGAGATGACGTCGGCGCCGAGTTCCCACAACGCGTCGGGCGCCACGCGATAGGCGGCGCCGTTAGCGCAGTCGATGACGACGCGCAGGCCGTCAAGCGACAGATTGCGCGGCATCGTGCGCTTGGCGAATTCGATGTAGCGGTCGTGCACGCCGTCGATGCGCTTGGCGCGGCCGAGCTCCGCGCTCTTGGCGAGATGCTTGGTCATGTCGCCGTCGATCAGCGCCTCGATCTTGTGCTCGACCTCGTCGGACAGCTTGTAACCGTCCGGTCCGAACAATTTGATGCCGTTGTCGTCGTAAGGGTTATGCGAGGCCGAAATCATGACGCCGAGATCGGCCCGCATTGAGCGCGTCAGCATGGCGACGGCAGGCGTCGGCATCGGGCCGAGCAGCAGCACGTCCATGCCGACCGAGGTGAAGCCGGCGACCAGAGCGTTCTCGATCATGTAGCCGGACAGCCTTGTGTCCTTGCCGATGACCACGCGATGGCGGTGCTCGCCGCGGCGGAAAACCAGGCCCGCGGCCTGGCCCACCTTCAGCGCCAATTCCGGCGTGATCGCGCCGTTGGCGCGGCCGCGAATCCCGTCGGTGCCGAAATACTTACGAACCATATTGTGGAGTCCCCCGCCGCCAGCCCTCACTGGACCGCGATATTAGCCCGTTCCGCGTCTTTGCTGGTTCAAAAAATATCGGCCAATCTTACCGATTGGCGCAACTTTCCGTTCACCATAACGGCCATTGAAATCAATGAGTTATGGCAAATAATGGCGGCGGCCGGCTGGAACCGGCCAGCGCCGTCATGTCCCCGGCCTATCCCACACGCTGCGTTGTGGCTGGATCACCGAAACCGGATCTGAGCCCGGAAAAGTATCTTCAAGCCCGCGCTCGAGCGCCTCATCGAGCGCCTTCCAGCGCTCCGCCGCCAGGTCGCGGCGCTTCGCGCGCCGGCGCTCCAGGTCCAAATCTTCAAAATCTCGCTCATCGCGTCGACGATCGAGTTGGAGTGGTCGGTCCTCATGCCTGTGCCATTGCTCTATCATGCTCTTGCATCCTCAATAGCCGCAGGCGCCGCGCCGGCGTCTCCGCTTGCTTACAAATATAACGATCGGCGCGCGCGTGTGTTCCGTCGCCGCTGCATGGCAGCCAGAAGGAGGCGAGCATTGTGCTAGGGTTGGTTACAAGCTGGGAGCCTTAAAAACATGAGAACCATGACCTGCATTGAGGACCTGCGGCAGGCCGCCCATCGCAAGGTGCCGCGTGCATTCATCGATTATGCGGAAGCAGGCTCCTATGCCGAACAGACGTTGCACGCCAACCGCGACGATCTCGAACGCATCAAGCTGCGCCAGCGCATCCTGTTCGACGTCACCAATCGCAGCACCAAAACCACGATCCTCGGCGAGCCCGCGGCGCTGCCGCTCGCTTTGGCGCCGATCGGGCTTTGCGGCATGCAGCACGGCGACGGCGAGATTTTGGCGTGCCGCGCCGCGCAGGACGCGGGAATTCCGTTCACGCTGTCGACCATGTCGATCTGCTCGATCGAAGACGTGGCGGCTGCCGTCGCCAAGCCGTTCTGGTTTCAGCTTTATGTCATGAAAGACCGCGGCTTCATCCGCGCGCTGATCGAGCGCGCCGCCGCCGCCAAATGCAGCGCGCTCGTTCTCACCGTCGACCTCCAAGTCATCGGCCAGCGCCACCAGGACATCAGGAACGGCATGACCGTGCCGCCGGAACTGCGCATCAAAAATCTCATCGACATTGCGACCAAGCCGGCCTGGGCTTTGAGCGTGCTGGGTGGCAAGCGCAAGACTTTCGGCAATATCGCCGGTCATTATCCCGGCATGCAGAGCGTCACCGTATTATCGAAGTGGATTGCCGAGCAGTTCGATGCGTCGTTGAGCTGGAAAGACGTCGAGTGGATCAAAAGCCTGTGGCCCGGCAAGCTCATCCTTAAAGGCATTCTCGACGTCGAGGACGCGCGCATCGCCGCCAAAACCGGCGCCGCGGCGATCGTCGTCTCCAATCACGGCGGCCGGCAGCTCGACGGCGCGCCATCCTCTATTTCCATGCTGCCGCCGATCGCCGACGCGGTCGGCTCGCAGATCGAAATCATGTTCGACGGCGGCATCCGCTCCGGGCAGGACATTATGCGCGCCATTGCGTTTGGCGCGCGCTCCTGCATGAGCGGACGCGCTTACATCTATGGGCTCGGCGCCGCCGGTCAGGCCGGCGTCGCCTGGGCCATCGACATCATCCGCAAGGAGCTCGACGTCAGCATGGCGCTGACCGGCGTCACCAGCATCGCCGAGATCGATCGCCGCGTCATTGCCGGCATGTGATCGAGAGCAAGGGATTTCAGGAGATTGCCGAGGAGCGGCGCCAAGGCGCAGCGCGTTTACCTCTCATCAACCTTGTTCGATCACCGCGCCTCAACCTTATGAACCTATGAAGGCCGTGTCGAACTAATTCACGACTGGCGCGTTCTTCCCTGGGGCGGGGTCTTCTTCCAGACATTGGAATCCTCGCTTTCTTGCGACCCCAGCGGCGTCGCCTGAGGAAACATGAGGAGAGAAGTCATGCGCAAGTTTGTTTTGGCTGCAGCAGCGGTCGCCTCCTTGACTGCGGCAGGTTCGTTGAGCGCACGTGCCGACATGGTGGGCGCGGTGGCCGGCGCCGGAACCGGCCTGCTCGTTGCCGGTCCTCCCGGCGCCGTGGTCGGTGGCGTGGTCGGCGCGGTCTGGGGCAAGCCGTTCTGGGGCCCCTCGATCAGCAAGGGCCATTGCTGGACCGACAACAGTTTCCATCGCCATTGCGACAGGCATTGGTAAGTCATCGGCTTTCGCGCAGAAAAACGTGATGCCCGGCGCGAAGCCGGGCATCACGATTGAGCCAGCGGTGATGATTACGGCTTCACGCCGCCGCGCCCAACGTAAATGCGCGCCGTCTGCAGCGTGCCGTCGGCTAGTTTTTCGGCGCGGGGAACGGCGACGACGGCGCCGGCTTTCAGTTCGCTGCTGTCGCTCGGAATATACTGGCGGATTTCGGCGTCAGGACCGATGACGATCTTCTGGGTGCCGTCCTTGTACTTGACCATCACCGTTTGACCGTCAACGCCCGACACCGTGCTGTCGACGGTGGCGTTGGTCATGGTGCCGCCCGGGCGATCCCAAGGCCGAAAGCCCTCGCCAACCCCGCGCAGGGTTTCGGCAAAGATCGTCACCTGGACCGCTTTCTGACTGCCATCCGGCTGCGGCATGGCGCCGACCGCGATGAAGTCGCCGGCTTTTATGTCGGCGATCTTGGCGGGCTGTGCGCCGAATATCTGCGCGTTGCCGGTGACCTTCGCGGTCACGTCGGTGCCGTCCTTCTGCTTGAGGACAAGCGTCGATCCGTTCACGCTCTCGATAGTACCGCTGACGCGCATGGTCTGCGGCGCCGGCGCCTGCTGCGCAACGGCAACCGATGCGGCGAACAGCAAAGCGAATGCGCTCGCACCCGCCGTCTTAAGCATTGTCATCGTAATCCTCCCAGTGCGCCCCCTGGGTAAAACACCGAAGACGAAAGGTTATTCCGGAGTCTTCGGCGGCGAAAGGGAGAGATCGGCCTCGAGCAGCGCCCGCAATTCCGCGGTCACTTCGGGCCTTTTGCCAAACCACAGCAAAAAGCCGCGCACGGCCTGATGCATGAGCATGCCAAGCCCGTCGGCGGTGCGGTTGCCGCGGGCTTTTGCCGCCCGCAGCAGCGGCGTCACCAGCGGCACATAAACAAGGTCGGCGACAATCGCATGACCGGGCAACAGCCCAATGTCGAGCGCAAGTTCCGGCTGTCCATGCAGGCCGAGCGTCGTGGCGTTCACCAGCAACGCGGCATTATCGAGCGCGGCATTGCGCTCGTCCCAGCGCGCGGGATGAACGCGCGCGCCGAAACGTTCGCGCAATTCTTCGGCGCGCCGCTGCGTCCGGTTGACGACGACGACACGGCCCACGCCACGCTCGATCAGTGCATAGATCACCGCGCGTGCCGCGCCGCCGGCGCCGAGTACGACGGCCTTGTCCAGATTGCGATCCCAGCCCGGCGCGCAGGCGTCGAGACTGTCCAAAAAACCTTCCACGTCTGTATTGGTCGAACGCAGCACGCCGTCGAGCCACAGCGTGTTGGCGGCACCGACCGCGCGGGCGCGGTCGTCCGGCTGCGACCACGCCAGCGCCGCTTCCTTGTGCGGCACCGTCACATTGGCGCCGGCATAGCCGCGTGAGGCGAGCGACTGCACGAAGGCACGGAATTCCTCCGGACGCACCGCCTCGCGCCGGTAGTCGCCGGCGATGCGGTAATGTTTGAGCCAATAGTTATGAATGAGCGGCGAGCGCGAATGATCGATCGGCCAGCCGATGATGCAGGCCGCGCGGGTGCTGGCGATCACGCCTCGTCCACCACGGTGTTGCGCAGTACGCCGATCTCGGGGCATTCGACTTCGATCGTGTCACCGGGTTTCAGCCAAATCGGCGGATCGACCTTCGGTGTTTTTTTCACCGGCGTGCCGGTGCAGATGACGTCGCCGGCCTTGAGCGTCATAAAGCTTGTCGTATAGGCGATGATGTCGGCAAACGAGAAGATCATGCTCGCGGTGGTGTCGTCCTGCGTGACTTCGCCGTTCTTGCGCACGATGAGATGCAGCGGCTTGGTGAGATCGAACTCGGTTTCGATCCAGGGGCCGATGGCGCCGCACGCGTCGAAATTCTTGCCCTGGGTGACGTTGAACTGGCCGTGGCGCGTCCAGTCGCGGATCGTGCCTTCGTTGCACAGCGTGATGCCGCAGACGACGTCGAGCGCGCGCTCTTTCGCCACATGCTTGCAGTCGCGGCCGATCACGATGGCGATTTCGCCTTCGTAGTCGAGCTGCTCGGAGATTTTTGGCCGCACCAGGTGTTGCACCGACCCGACCATCGAGTTCGGCGCGCGGTAGAACATGCTCGGATATTTCGGCGTCGTGGCGATGTCGTAGTCCTGGGGGCGGTTCTTATAGTTGACGCCGATGCAGAGGATTTTTTCCGGCGCCGGCAGCGGCGCCAACAGCTCGACCTCGGCAAGCGGTACGTCGGGACGCACGCCGTCGGAGGCGGCTTTGGCCTCCTTGAGCGCCTGAGCGCGGAACACCTCGCTGAGGGTTTGGAAGCGGTGCAGCCGCGGGCGCAGATCGACGATGCCCTCGCCGACCACGGCGCCGAAACTCGGCCGGCCGCGCAGAGTGTAGCTTGCAAGGCGCATGTCACTTCTCCCGGCTGGTCAGCCGCCTTCCACGGTTCGAGCGATGTTGTTAGAAGTCAGCGCATTAGGCGTCAACGGAGTTCTCCCTCTCCCCGCTGCGCGGGGAGAGGGTGGGGTGAGGGGGCCTAGCCGAATGCGCGGCGCAAAAATAGCGAAGACAGATTTAGCCAGGCGCCTTCGGAGAAGCTCAACCGTCGCAGAAAAGCGACTTTGGAAGTACCTGCGATCACGCGCGCTGCTTGGCTTTAAATTTGTTCGGCAAGAGCCAATCGGACCCTACATTATGGATTTCGTTTGCCGCGAACGGCGGCTCGTCATCGAGGTTGACGGCGGTCAGCACGCGACTGACAAGCGGGATGCCATACGAGATCAATGGCTTATTGATCATCGCTATCGGGTCCTGCGCTTCTGGAATAACGAAGTAACGGGCAACCTCGAAGGCGTTTGGGAGACGATCCTGTCAGCAGCGTCCGCGGAGAGGCCCCCTCACCCTAACCCTCTCCCCGTAAACGGGGAGAGGGAATGAGGGCCCTTTTCCTCGACTGCAACGATCAGCTGGCGCCGGTGTGGCAGCGCGTTTTGCGTCCCGGCGATCCGCCGATCGACGTCAATCGCAAGCCGTTCGAGCGCGCCGAACTGCCGGCCGTGCTCAAGGGCTACGACATCGCCATCGACGACCACTCCTACATGCCGACCGAGCTGGTCGAGCAATGCGCGGCGCTCAAGCACATCGTCTTTCTCGGCACCGGTCCCGCGAGCTATATGAGCCTTGCCGACATGGCGGCGCGCGGCATCAAGGTTCACATCATCAGGAATTACGGCGACACCGCCGTCGCCGAACATACGATCGCATTGCTTATGGCGTCATGCCGCGATATCGCGCGCATGGATCGCGAGGTGCGCGCCGGCACCTGGGTGCCGCACGAGGGCGTGCAGCTTCTCGGCAAGACGCTCGGCGTGATCGGGCTTGGCGGCATCGGCAGCGAAGTCTTGCGCATCGGCCGTGGGCTCGGCATGGAAGCGATCGGCTGGAACCGCTCGCCAAAACCCGGTGCGCCGCTCGTTCCGCTCGACGAACTGTTGGCGCGCTCCGATGTGATCTCGATGAATCTCACGCTCAACGACGAGACGCGCGGCTTTCTCGGCCCTGCACAATTCGCGCGCATGAAGCGGGGTGTGATCTTCGTCAATACCGCGCGCGCCGGCTTGGTCGACGAGGCAAGCTTCATCGACGCACTGCGGAGCGGCCGCATCCGCCATGCCGGGCTCGACGTGTTTCATCACGAGCCGCTCAAGCCGGACAATCCGCTCACTCGCATGGACAATGTCACGCTCACCGCGCACGCGGCGTTCCGCACGCTCGAAGCCTCGATGACGCTGTTGCGGCGCGCCATCGACATTGTCCGCGACATCGTCGGCCAGTAGGATCGGTTCATGGGGGAACGCCAGCTCGACATCGCCATGCGCGTGAACGGCGAAGACGTGCGCGAGCGCATCGAGGCCAGGAAAACGCTGGTCGATTTCCTGCGCGAAGACTTGGGCCTCACGGGCAGCCATATCGGCTGCGAGCAGGGCGTCTGCGGCGCCTGCACTGTGCTGGTTGACGGCGAGGTGGTCCGCGGCTGCCTGGTGCTGGCCGTGCAATGCGACGGCGCGGAGGTCGAAACCATCGAAGGCATCTCGGATTCCGGCGCCATTGCCGATCTCCAGGAGGCCTTCCAACGGCGCAACGCGCTGCAATGCGGCTTTTGCACCCCCGGCATGCTGATCGGCGCGCAAGCGCTTCTAGCGCGTGGCGGCGTGCCGAGTCGTGATACAATTCGCGAACATCTTTCCGGCAATTACTGCCGCTGTACCGGGTACCAGGCCATCGTCGACGCCATTGAGTTTACAGCCCAAACGCGGGCGGCAAAGGCAGGCTCACCATGAACGAGCACGCAAAACCGGCCACGCTGTCGGAACGCGCCGACGAGCTCGAGGAGCAGATGATGCACCAGCTCGGCGAGCGCATCGCCACCAAGTCGGTGCTGTTCAATCTGGCCGACGGCAAGGTGGAAATGGATATGGGTGCTGCGCTTAAGGCCGCGAACCCCGACAAGTATTTTCTCATGGGCGCCGATCCGCGGCTGCCGAAAATGCCGGAGAAGCCGACGCTGCTCGACTTTTTCCACAACCGTTTCGCTTCCCTCAATCATCTTTTGCAAAGTGCGACCCATGCGCTTAAGGGCGGCCACAGTGAAAAGGTGGTGCTTGCCTGTCTCCTCCACGACATCGGCGTCACTGGCTTCATCCGCTGCGACCACGGCTATTGGGGCGCGCAGATGATCGAGCCCTATGTCGACGAGGAAGTGAGCTGGGCGGTGCGCACGCACCAGGCGCTGCGCTTTTTCCCCGATCCCTCGGTCGGCTACGAATATCCGGACATGTACATCAAATATTTCGGCGCCGATTATAAGCCGGAGCCTTACATCGTCGCCGAATACGAGCGGGCGAAGAACCACAAACATTACATGACCTCGCGCCTGATCTGCGTGAACGACATCTATTCGTTCGATCCGGACGCCAAGGTCGATCTCAATGACTTCGTCGACATCATCGGCCGCAATTTCCGGCAGCCGAAGGAAGGCCTCGGCTTTGACAATTCACCGTCGGCGCACATGTGGCGCACGCTGATGTGGCCGACGCGATTTTTGTGAGGTGAAAATTCCCCTCCCCCTTGTGGGTAGGGGTAGGGGTAGGGGTAGGGGTAGGGGTAGGGGTAGGGGTAGGGGTAGGGGTAGGGGTAGGGGTAGGGGTAGGGGTAGGGGTAGGGGTAGGGGTAGGGGTAGGGGTAGGGGTAGGGGTAGGGGTAGGGGTAGGGGTAGGGGTAGGGGTAGGGGTAGGGTAAGGGGTAGGGGTAGGGGTAGGGGTAGGGGTAGGGGTAGGGGTAGGGGTAGGGGTAGGGGTAGGGGTAGGGGTAGGGGTAGGGGTAGGGGTAGGGGTAGGGGTAGGGGTAGGGGTAGGGGTAGGAAGGCGGTTCACAGGCGTCGACGCTAGTCGTCACCTCCCGACCCCCACCCCGCCCTCCCCACAAGGGGGAGGGAGGAAAATGAAAATCGCCGACGACCAGCCGTCCGGCCTCAGCGCGCTCGACCGGCCGAATTCCTATATCGGCCGCTCGGTGCCGCGGCCGAATCTGGCGCGGCTGACGCAGGGGCGCGGCCAATATGTCACTGACGTGGTGCTGCCGCGCATGGCGCATGTTGCCTTCGTGCGTTCACCGCACGCGCATGCCCGCATCAAAAGCATCGACACGGCGGCGGCGAAAAAATCCGCCGGCGTCATCGCGGTGGTCACCGGCGCCGAGCTTGCCAAGGTCATTGCGCCCTGGGTCGGCGTGCTCACCCATCTCAAGGGCATCAAATCGGCGCCGCAGCACGCCATCGCCATCGAGCGGGCCTGCTGGCAGGGCGAAGCGGTCTGCGCCGTGGTCGCGAAAACACGCGCCGAAGCCGAGGACGGTTGCGCGCTGGCCGGCGTGGATTACGAAGTCCTGCCCGCCGTCACCGATCCGGAAACCGCGCTCGACGCCAAAACCCCGGTGATCCATCCCGCGCTTGGCGACAATCTGACCTTCGAGCGCGTGCTCAATGCCGGCGATCCGGACAAGGGCTTTGCCGAAGCCGACGAGATCGTCGAGACGACCTTCCTGTTCGGCCGCCATACCGGCGTCACCAACGAGCCGCGCGCCATCGTCGCCGACTGGAACGCCGGCGAAGCGCGCCTGACCGTGTACCAGGGCACGCAGGCGCCGCACATGACGCAGAATATTTTCGCCAAACATCTCGCGCTCGAAGAGCACCAGGTGCGCGTGTTGACCAAAGACGTCGGCGGCTCGTTCGGCATCAAGGTCCACATCTATGCCGACGAGATGGCGGTGGTGGCGCTCGCCAAGCTCCTAAAGCGGCCGGTCAAATTCGTCGCCGACCGCTTCGAGAGCTTTGTCACCGACATCCATGCGCGCGATCATCGGGTCAAGGCAAAGATCGGCGTCAAGCGCGACGGCACCATCACCGCGTTCGAGATCGACGACCTGACCGGGATCGGTCCTTATTCGGTCTATCCGCGCACCAGCGGCATCGAGGCGAACCAGGTCGTCAATCTCACCGGCGGCCCTTACACCTGCCCGAATTACCGCGCCCGCGCCCGCGTCGTGTTCCAGAACAAGAACGTGATGTGCCAATACCGCGCCGTCGGCCACCCGATCGCGACCGCGGTGACCGAAGGCCTGGTCGAGCTTGCCGCGGCGAAGATCGGCATGGATCCGATCGAACTGCGGCGGCGGAATTTGTATGCCGACGACGCCTATCCGGCGACGAGTGCGTCCGGCCTGAAGTTCGAGGGCCTGTCGCACTTCGCCTCGCACGACAAGCTCGTCAAGATGATGGACTATGGCGCGTTGCGCGCCGAGCAGGCGCGGCTGCGCGGAAACGGCGTGCATCGCGGCATCGGTTTTGCGTCCTTCATCGAGGTGACGAATCCGTCCGCCGCGTTCTACGGCGTCGGCGGCGCAAAGATTTCATCGCAGGACGGCGCCACGCTACGGCTCGATGCGACCGGCGCGGTGATCTGCCAGTCCGGCGTCACCGAGCAAGGGCAGGGCACCGAGTCGATCCTCGCCCAGGTCGTCGCCACCTCATTTGGCATCGGCATCGAGCGGGTGCGGGTGATCACCGGCGACACCGACAATACGCCCTATGGCGGCGGCACCTGGGCGTCGCGCGCGGCCGGCATCGGCGGCGAGGCGGCGTGGCAGGCCGGCAAGGCGCTGCGCGAAAATGTGCTCGCCGCCGCCGCCTCGATCTTGCAAGCCGATCCGAAAGCGCTCGATATCCGCGCCGGTATCGTCGTCGACGCCGATACCGGGCGCGAGCGCATGGGGCTCGATGAAGTCGCCCGCGTCGTCTATTTCCGGCCCGATACTTTGCCGCCGGATTTTCAGGCCGAGTTCATGGTGACGCGCCATTACGTGCCGCGCAAATGGCCGTTCGCCTTCACCAACGGCGTGCAGGCGTCTTACCTCGAAATCGATATCAGGACCGGGCAGGTAAAACTCCTCAAACACTGGTGCGTCGAGGATTGCGGCACCGTAATCAACCCGCAGCTGGTCGACGAGCAAATTCGCGGCGGCATCGTGCAGGGCATCGGCGGCGTCTTGTTCGAGCACTGCCTCTATGACGACGAAGGCCAGATGCTCAACGCCACCATGATGGATTATCTGGTGCCGATGGCCGGCGAAATGCCGGATATGGAAATCGGCCACGTGGTGACGCCGACCGCGGATTCCGAGCTTGGCGCCAAGGGCGCGGGCGAAGCGGGCACCGCCGGTGCGCCGGCCTGCATCATGAACGCCATCAATGAGGCGTTGCGCCCGCTCGGCGCGACACCGATCACGCAAATGCCGATTACGCCGGAACGCGTGCTCGCAGCTTTGCATGGGACACGGCAATGAGCTGGAAAGACGAGCAGGTTGTCATCGTCGGCGGCGGCATCGGCGGGCTGGCGGCGGCTTTGGCGCTGGCGCGCCAGGGCATTGCCTCGCAGGTCCTCGAGCAGGCGAGCGAGCTTAAGGAGATCGGCGCCGGGATCCAGCTTGGCCCCAACGTGTTCCGCATGCTGGAGATTCTTGGCCTGATCGAGCCGATCAGCGCTCTCGCGGTGTTTCCCAACAATCTGATCATGATGGACTCGATCACCGGCGAGGAAGTCACCCGCATTCCGCTCGGCGCGGCGTTCCGGAAAAAATTCCATTACCCCTACGCACTCATCCACCGCGCCGATCTGCATAAAGTTCTGCTCGACGAATGCCGCAAATCCAATCGCATTCAGCTCGATGCCGCGCAGAAAGTCGTGGAAGTCGACGACACCGGCTCCGGCATCACGGCAAAAACCGAAAGCGGCAAAGACTATCGTGGCGCGGCGCTCATCGGCGCCGATGGCTTATGGTCGACGATCCGCCAAATCGTCGTCGGCGACGGCAAGCCGAAACCGGCCGGCCACATCACCTATCGCGCGGTGCTGCCGCGGTCGGAAATTCCGGAACAATATCGCTGGAACGACATGGGATTCTGGGCCGGCGAAAAAGTGCATTTCGTCCTTTATCCGCTGCGCACCGGCGAACTCTACAATCTCGTCGCGGTGTTCCATTCCGACCGTTACGAAGAAGGCTGGGACAGCTTTGGCGATCCGGCCGAGCTGCACGAGCGTTTCGCCAAGACGTGCGAGCCGGTGCGCGCGCTTCTCAACAAGATCGAGAGCTGGCGCATGTGGGTGTTGTGCGACCGGCCGCCGATCAAGGACTGGAGCCGCGGCCGCATCACGCTCCTTGGCGACGCGGCGCATCCGATGCTGCAATATCTGGCGCAGGGCGCCTGCATGTCGATCGAGGACGCGGTATGTCTCGCCAACAAGGCTGTGGAGAAGGACGGCGATTACGCCGCGGCGTTCCAGGCCTATCAGCAAGCGCGCTATCTGCGCACCGGCCGCGTGCAGATCATGGCGCGCATCTACGGCGAGTTCTATCACGCTGGCGGCGTCGCCAAGGAGTTGCGCAACATGATGCTCGGCTCGCGCACGCCGGAAGATGCCATGGCCGGGATGGAATGGCTTTATGGGGAGCAGAAGGAACTCACACTTTCATCCGCCCCCGCTAGCGGGGGAGGGGGACCATGCGAAGCATGGTGGAGGGGGCGTCTGACTCGTCGCTTCGCTTTCGTCGCAGGACTATCGTCGCGGCCCACGCCCCTTCCACCGCGCAAGTGCGCGGTCCCCCTTCCCCGCTATTGCGGGGCAGGAAAGACTTACCGTTGCGGCGATATGGCGTCGCGCGCCCGATGAAAATCCGGCGTCGGCGGCAGGCCCCAGATATTGGTCTTGCCGGCTTCCCAGGTTTTCGGCCGCTGCGGCGTGTCCTGATGCCACGGCCGCGGCTCGAAATAGCCGAGTTCTTCGTCGAGCATCTGATCGAGCTCGCAGAAGAATTCGATGACCTGATCGTCCGGATTGCGGTGATAGGTGGCGACATTGTGGCCCGGTCCGTGCCGCAGCGGTCCCCAGATGATCGGGATTTTCTTTTGCCCGAACAGGTCGCAGGAATTCTGCAAATGGATGAAGTCCTTCAGCTCGAAAGCCATGTGATGCATTTTGCTGGCGCTGCCGCGGATGAAATTCACCGTGTGGTGATCGGTATTGCAGCGCATGAAGACGAAGAAGTCGGCGATCCAGTCCGACACCTTGAAGCCGAGGACTTTTCCGTAAAACTCGGCGATCTTCTGCGGATCGTCGACCACCCAGGCGATATGGCCGAGCTTTAGCGGCCCGACGCCGTGATGCGCCAGGTGCTTGCCGAGATAGTTCCACTCCTTGAACAGCGCGATCGTGGTGCCCTTGTTGTCGCGAAACGTCAGCACCGGGCCCATGCCGGGAATGGAATCGTTGCGCAGCTCGCTCTCGACGCCGTCCTTGTCGAGTTCGCGGGCGAGCGCGCCGAAATCGGAATCCGGCGCCACTTCGAACGACAGCATGGTGCAGCGTTCGGCGTCGCCCTTGTTGATCTGGATGGCGAGCTGGCCGATCTGGGTGGTGAGGAAGGCGCGATCCTTCTCGCGCTCGGCGAGAACGAGCCCCATCACTTCGGTGTAATAGTCGATCATGGCGTTCCAGATCGGGCGTCTCGAATGTGGCGTGTCCGATGCGCCGGGGCTTGATCATCGTTCTTCTCCAGCCTGCCGCTGGCGTCCGGGGCGGAATCAACCACCGCGCGCCATGAACTCAAGGCCGCGCTTTGCGCGGCCTCTGCTGCAGACTTCGCGGTGGTCTTGCCAATCGGCCGGCTTCGCGGTTTTGTCGGGGGCAAATCGGACGGAGACGTCCATGGTTATCGGTAAAAACGGCTTCGGCAAAAATGGCTTCGGCAAAAACCGCCGGCTACAAGCTCGCGACCTATAAATCGAGCGAGGGGCCGCGCGCCGGCCTCGTCATCGGCGAGGAGGTGTTCGACGCCGCAAAGCTCACCGGCAAGCCGGCCTATGCCACGGTCATCGGCATCCTCGACGACTGGAAGTCGGCCGAGGGCGCACTGAAGAAGGCGGCCGCGGGCGCCGCGAAAAGCCGGGCCAAGCGCCAGCCGCTCAAAAAGACCAAATTGCTCGCGCCGGTGCGATTCCCGTCGGCGATCTATTGCGCCGGCGCCAACTATGCCGACCACGCCGCGGCGATGGCGGCGCGCGAGGGCAATCCGCCGCCGCCCGATCCGCACGCGCAGGGGCTAAAACCCTTCCACTTTCTCAAAGCCTCGCGCACCATTGCCGATCCGGGCGCCACCATCAAGATCTCCGGCTACTCCAAGGCGATGGACTGGGAGATCGAGCTTGCCGCCGTCATCGGCCGGCCGGCCAAGGACGTGCCGAAGGAAAAGGCGCTCGCCTACGTCGCCGGCTACACTGGCCTCGAACGACCTCTCCGCGCGCGACCGCGGCCGCCGGCCGGGCGTCAGCGAAACCTCGCCCTTCAAAATGGACTGGACCAAGCACAAGACCTTCGAGGGTTCCTGCCCGATCGGGCCGTGGATCGTGCCGGCAAGCGACATCCCCGACCCGCAAAATCTCGGCCTCAAACTGTGGGTCAACGGCGAGCTGAAGCAGGATTCCAACACCGGCAAGATGCTGTTCACGCTGGCCGAGCAGATCGAGCAATTGTCGATCAATATGACGCTGCATCCCGGCGACCTGATCCTCACCGGCACGCCGTCGGGCACCGGCGCCGAGAGCGGCAATTTCCTCAAAGCCGGCGACGTGGTGAAAATCTGGATCGAAAGTATCGGCGAGATCGAGAACCGGATGGCGTAGGCGGCAACATAGGCGGCATGGCTGGGCATCGCCTTATGCCCGTCGCGCGCGGCCTTGCTCTGTGCTAAAAGCATGGCTCGAAGGACTGGCGGCCGAGTCTCGGCCGCCCAATCGCCCCGAACGAGGGCGAGCCGGATCGTCTCAAATCAGGGTGAAACGCGAGGGCGTAACGCAAATGGCCGAAAAATTCGTCGCAAAACTCTCGGAATTCCAGGACGGCGACCGCCGCATCGTCTTTGTCGGCGACAACGAGATCGGCGTGTTCCGGCATGAGGGCGAATTCTTCGCCTACAGCAATTTCTGCCTGCACCAGGGCGGGCCGGCCTGCGAAGGGCTGACCATCGCCAAGGTCGAGGAGCGGCTGCGGCCGGACAAGACCTCGATGGGCCTGTTCTTCTCCGAGGAGGAGATGCACTTCGTCTGCCCCTGGCACGGCATGGAATACGACATGAAGACCGGCGAATGCGTCAGTCGAACCGCAAGATGAAGCTGAAGAAATACAAGACCGTGCAAAAAGGGGATGAGCTTTATGTCGTCGCCTAAGCGCGCGCCAAAGCCGGTTGCCAAACCTGGCGGCCGAAGACGCCGCAACGCGGCCGCGCTGCGGGCGGTGACCAAGCCGTGTGCCGACGAACGGCGCCTCGGCGGAGGCCAAGCGGCTTGCCGCCGCGCTCGAGCGCAGCATCGTCGACGGCAAACTCGATACCGTCTCCGCCGAAGCGCTGCAAAAGCTGATCGCCGCCGCCTGCCGCGTCTATACCGCGCGCCGCGAAGCCGGCGAGCAATTCGCGCCGGTGCCGAAGAATTCGATTTCCGCCACCGACGTCATGGTCACGGCGAGCGGATTGTTGAAAGCCACCGATCTCGCCGTGTTCGAGCTCGGCATGTGGCAAAACTGGACGGGACGCTAACGTTATTCGTGAGAATGAGAGACCGGAGAAACGTCATGGATCTCATCGCTGATCGCGGCCGCCGCGTAACGATCGAGGAGCTCAACACCAGCCGCCTGTTGTCGCATGCGCGCAAGCAGGCGCATCAGCGCAACCTCGACGACATGGTGATCGTCGACGTCGACGCTCATCATTACGAAAACGAGAATTACGACGAATTCCTGCCCTATATGGAAAACGACGTGCTCCGTCAGCTCAGCCATGTCGAGCCGCAGCAAGAACAATCGCGCCGGCATCATCGCCGAGCCAGGTCGGCTATCAGGACATGGGCGGCCGCGTCACGCGCTATCCGATGCGCAGCGACCGAGAAAACCGACCATCGCACCGGCGCCGAGCGCGACATTCAGCTCGGCCATCGCTGGATGGACGCGATGAGCGTCGATTATTCCTGCCTGTTCCCGACCGGCATGCTCAATATCGGCCTGCATCCGCAGAAGGAAATGGAGGTCGAACTGTGCTGGGCCTATAACCGCTGGCTCACTGAAAAAGTAATGCCGGAAGGCGACAACCGCTTCTATTCGATGCTGTGCCTGCCGTTCTCCGATCCCGAAGCGGCGTTGCGCCATGTCGAGACATTCGGCGACCGCAAGCATGTCGGCGGCTTCATGGTGACGACGGTGCGTTCGGACATGGCGGTCTACGACAATCGCTATATGAAGCTCTACCGGGCGCATGGAGGAGCGCGGCCTCGTGCTGTCGTTCCATTCCGGCCCGAACTGGGGCGAGCCGATCTACAAGAGCTGCAACCGCTTCCTCTCAGCGCATGCGCTCGGCTTCACCTGGTACAACGTGATCCATTGCACGAACTGGGTGATCAACGGCATGGGCGAGCGCTTTCCCAAGCTGCCGGTGATCTGGATCGAGTCCGGCATCGCCTGGGTGCCGTTCCTGATGCAGCGGCTCGACCACGAATACATGCTGCGGCCGTCGGAAGCGCCGCTTCTGAAGAAGAAGCCGTCCGACTATATGCGCGACATGTTCTATTCATCGCAGCCGATGGAGATCCAGGATTACGGCGCGATGGAGTGCACGTTCCGCATGATGAATGCGGAGACGCAGCTTCTGTACTCCTCCGACTATCCGCACTGGGACTTCGACCTGCCGGCGACGATCTACGATCTGCCGTTCCTGTCGGAGAAGGCCAAGCACAATATCCTCGGCGGCACCGCGGCGCGGCTGTTCAAGCTGCCGCCGCGCAACGACAAGCAGAAAGAGAATCTCAAGCGGTTCGGCAATCTCGCGGCCGCCGCCGCTTAAATCGCAGATTCCCGGAATCGGCGGTTGAATGCCCGGCCCATGCCGGGCATTTTCTTTGGCGTTCGACGCCCAATTGCGGCACAATCGAGGCATGGAACGCGCGCGCAACTCGTGTAACCAAAATTATTTCGCGTTATTTCAGCAACTTATATCGTTTCTGTGCGTTGCACAAAAAGCTGGCGTTTAGTGTCACAAGACGGTAAGCAGACCGCTTCCAGCGGACATTGAGGGACGACCGAGGATGAAGCTAGCTTGTAGCCGCGTGTATTCTATTGGGCCTTTCCGCCACCGCCGCCAACGCGATCGATCTCGCCGAACTGGCGCCGTGCCGGCCGGCCGCCGCCAAGCTGTGCGACCGCTCCGGCCGGCATGACCTGGAGCAATCTGCTGCATTGCGGCGCGACGCTTGCCGCCCATAGCTGGCGCGTCGGCGACGAATGCCGCGCGGTTTTGCGCAAATACGGCCAACTGTGATCGCTGCCGCGCGCTTGGTTCTGTAGCGTTGCGTAGCGTCGCGTTCGGTTAGTTCAGTAGAGTAGCGTGAAAGTACAAAACCCCGGCGCCGCAAAGCGCCGGGGTTTTTCTTCGCAGTCGGTCGATACGCTGCGCGCTCAGAACAGGTGCGAGAAGATGAAGTAGAGCGTGCCCGAAAGGATCATCGCGGCCGGCAGGGTCAGCACCCAGGCCATAGCGATGTTGCGGATGGTCGCCCATTGCAGGCCGGAGCCGTTCGCCGCCATCGTGCCGGCGATGCCGGACGACAGCACATGCGTGGTCGACACCGGCAAGCCGTAGCCGTCGGCGGCGGCGATGGTCGCGGCGGCGGTGATTTCGGCGCAGGCGCCTTGCGCGTAGGTCAGGTGCGTCTTGCCGATCTTCTCGCCGACCGTGACGACGATGCGTTTCCAGCCCACCATGGTGCCAAGCCCGAGCGCGATGGCGACGACGATCTTCACCCAGCCGGGGATGAACTTGGTCGCGCTGTCCAGCGATTTCTTGTAGGCGTTCAGCGTCGCGACGTCCTGCGCGCTCAGATCGTTCTCCTTGTCCTTCACCAGGAACCGGATCGCTTCCGACGCGAGATACATGTCGTTACGGGTATTGCCGACCTGGTCGGCCGGCATCTTGGCGATCGAGCCGTATTGAGTGACCTGCTTGGAAATATCGGTCACCAGCACGGCCAGCGACGGATAGGTGCCCTTCGTTGATCTGATGTTCAGCGACGTAAGCTGTGACCGCCGGCCGCGGATCGCCGAGCACGTTGTAGCCGGCGGCCTTGCCCGCGATCACTGCACTCGCGGCCTGCGAGTTCGCCTCGAACTGCGCGATCTGGCTTGCCGGCATGGACGCGGTTGAGCGCGTAGGTCGTCGGCACCGTGCCGATCAGGATCAGCATGATCAGGCCCATGCCCTTCTGGCCGTCATTGGAGCCGTGGAAAAAGCTCACCAGCGTGCAGGTGAGAATGAGAATGCCGCGGATCCAGGTCGGCGGCGGCTGATCGCCCTTCGGCTCGGCGAATAACTGTTCCTTCATTTTGCTTGGGATTAGCGTACTTCACCGCCACCAGCAGGATGGCGGCGAGGACAAAGCCGAATATCGGCGACAACAGCAGCGCCTTGCCGATCGAGGTGGCCTGATCCCAATCGACGCCCGAGGTGCCGCTGCGGCCGTGCAGCAGCGCATTGGTGATGCCGACGCCGATGACCGAGCCGATCAACGTATGCGAGCTCGAGGCCGGCAGCCCCAAATACCAGGTGCCGAGGTTCCAGATGATCGCCGCGATCAACAGTGCGAACACCATGGCAAAGCCGGCGCTCGATCCGACCTGGAGGATCAACTCGACCGGCAGCAGCGAGATGATGCCGAAGGCGACCGCGCCGGACGACCACAGCACGCCGAAAAGGTTCCACATGCCCGACCACACGACCGCGATGTTCGCCGGCAGCGCGCGCGTATAGATCACGGTCGCGACCGCGTTTGCGGTGTCGTGGAAGCCGTTGACGAATTCGAAGCCGAGCGCGATCAAGAGCGCAACGAAAAGCAGGATGAACGGCGCGTAACTGGAAATCGTTACGCCAGCCGAGTCGATATCGCTGTAGATGCTGTAGGCGACGAACAATAGGCCGGCGGCGATGACGCCCGTGAAAATGATCGCCGTCAGTGGGTTGATACCGTGATCGAGCTTAGGACCGCGTGCAGGCTCGATCGAGCCGGGTAATGCGATGTCACTCATGAAACCTCTCCCTCAGCAGGTCTTCTAATGTGCTGACGGACCATGAAAGGTGGATGACGGCGGCCTGCCGCGGTGGGTAAGTCAGGGCGGTCGAGGACGGCTCAGGCGTCCTTGTTATAATCGTAGAGGACTTGCCCGTAAGGCAGCGTCAGATCAGCGAGAAAGTGGTGCGCCGCGATCGTCTTGCGGACCGGAAAGTCCGCCACCGGCGCGTTGACATGCGGCACGAGGTGAAGCCGGCAGGGACCGATCCACGACCCCTTCACCACGATTTCGGTCAGATTATAGGAGACCAGCTGACAGATTTCCGCACGGCCATCGACACCCGGGATAAGTTTGAGATTGACCTGCGTCTTGGCCAATGTCGCCGTGGTCAGCGCGCCGTTTCCGGACATGCTCTCGTGTTTGTAGCCCATCGTGCCCATGGCGACGAGCTGGCCGCCATATTCCAGAGTCCCGGTCAGCGTGTCCTTGACGATTTCCAGCTTCGGATGGGCATACTTCTTGGGGAAGCCCCAGATCTCGCGGCCGGCGGCGATCGGCGGATCGTCATCGAGATACATCTGCGCCACGAAATTGACGTCGGTGCCGCGAAACCGGCACGGAATGACCATTCCGGATTCGGTGTAAGCGCCGAAGCCGGAGCTGTCCGGCATCTTGATCCACTCGTAATGAATGAGCGGCTGGGCGATCGGCTCCAACGGCTCGGGCAATTGCGCGTGAACGATTTCCGGATCGGTCTCGTAAGTGATGACCATGTATTCGCGATTGATAAATCGATAGGGACCCGCCGGATAGCTCGGACCGGCAGCCGGCATCGAGGGGAGTTTTAAGATATCTTCTTTGCGCACGGGCGGCTCGTTGTCTCTTTGACATTGGGGAGTGACGTTGCGGCCCCGCCAAATTGCGGATCGCGTGTGAACGAATGCCGACACTTGAATGACGCCATAGCGATTTGACGGCTTCCGCCACCCGTTTTGTGCCGTCATTACGCTGTCATACACATTGCCGAGCATCGCCCGCTCCGCCTCCCAGGCTTCTGAATTGCGAGTTTGTCGATGAATGACATTTCCTCGGAGCTTCGCGTCGAGGCGGCCAGGCCCGTGCCGAGGGCTGCGCCTGGCGAACATAAAGGTCCCTGGCGTCCGGACCGTTGCGACCGCGTCGCGCTGGTGCTGCAAGGCGGTGGTGCGTTGGGCGCCTATCAGGCCGGCGTCTACCAGGCCATGCACGAGGCCCACCTGGAGCCGGATTGGGTATCCGGCGTGTCAATCGGCGCCATCAATTCCGCGATCATCGCCGGCAACCCGCCCGGCCGGCGGCTGCGCCAGCTCCGCAGCTTTTGGGAGCGCATCACCGACCGCAAAATCTGGCCGTTTACGCCCGACGGCGATATCTTCCGCAAGGCGCGCAACGCGACGAGCTCCTGGATGACCATGGCGCAGGGGCAGCCGGGGTTTTTCTCGCCGCGTTTTCCCAATCCGTGGATGAGCCTGACCGGCGCCCAGAGCGCAACCAGCTACTACGATACCGCGCCGTTACGCGAAACGCTGACCGAACTGGTAGATTTCTCGCTGCTCAACGATCGCTCCACGCGTTTTTCCGTCGGCGCCGTCAACGTGCTTACCGGCAATTTCGTTTATTTCGACAACGCCGTCGAACAGATTGAACCGGAGCACATTATGGCGAGCGGAGCGCTGCCCCCGGCGCTGCCCATGGTGAAAATTGGAACGGATCACTACTGGGACGGCGGCATCGTCTCGAACACGCCGCTACAGCACCTGCTCGATCAGGAGGACAATCTCCGCACCATGGTGCTGCAAGTCGATCTGTTCAGTGCTCGAGGCGTCTTGCCCTGCGACATCGAGGATGTGTTGGGCCGCCACAAAGACATTATGTATTCCTCGCGCACCCGCTACAACACCGACGTCTTTCGCCGCATTCACAATTTGAAGGCGGCGCTTTATCAGGCACTGCTCCGGATCCCGGAGGAAAATATGACCGATCACGAGCGGGAGCTGAAGGACCAACTGTCGAAGCTCCCCGACATCGCTATTCTGCACATCATCTATCAACAAAAGGCCTACGAGGGACACGCCAAGGACCATGAATTTTCCGGTACCTCCATGCGCGAGCATTGGCAGAGCGGCTATGAGGACACCAAGCGTACGCTCAAGCACCAAAAATGGCTCACCATGCCGCCGCTGGGCGCAGGTATCGTCATTCACGACGTCCATCGCGAACAAGATTGATTAAAAGCCGTCGTTCTCGTCTGTCCGCCGGTGATTTGACCGTCTCGCGCCGGCCCCTTTCCCCAGCCGCGCGACCTCGCGTAGTGTTCGGCCGCAAAACACGCAAAAACAGCCCGGGGGAAATATGGCCGACGACATCCACGAGATTTACGCCATCAAGTACGGCCGCCATTCGCGCCGTTCGCCGGCGAATTTCATCGACGGCGACCCGCACGACGTGTTGCAGCCACTCGACTTCTTCGTCTGGGCCATCGTCGGTCCGTCCGGCGCCATCGTCGTCGATACCGGCTTCGATGAGGCTATGGGCAAGAAACGCAAGCGCGAAATGGTCAAGCCGGTGCGCGAGGGGCTTGCCGCGCTCGGCATCGCGGCCGACGGCGTCAAGGACGTCATCATCAGCCATCTGCATTACGACCATTGCGGCAATTACGACCTGTTCCCGCAGGCGCGTTACCATCTGCAGGATCGCGAAATGGCTTATGCGACCGGACGCTGTATGTGCCATCGGGCGCTGCGGGCGCCGTTCGAAGTCGACGACGTCATTGCCATGGTGCGCAAGGTTTTTACCGGGCGTTGCGCGTTCCACGACGGCACCGACGAGATCGTGCCGGGCGTCACCGTGCATCACATCGGCGGCCACTCGAAGGGCTTGCAGAGCGTGCGGGTGAAAACGCGGCTTGGTTATGTAGTGCTCGCCGCCGACGCTTCGCATCTCTACGCCCATATCGACGGCGGCCGGGTGTTCCCGCTCACCTACAATGTCGAGGAAGTCGTCGAGGGCTACGTGACACTGAAAAAGCTCGCCAGCGCGCCGCGCTACGTCGTTCCGGGGCACGATCCGATGGTGCTTTCGCGCTACCCGGCGGCCAAAGCGGGCCTCGAAGGCTGGATTGCGCGTCTCGATGCCGAGCCGAAAAGCGCATGAAAACCGGAAATTGATGCGCTGCAACCAAATGTGCGGTGCAATAACGCGTGCTTCGGACTGGAAACGGGTTAATCAAACTGACAACTATTGTTTTTAAGTTCGTCGCATCGCGAGCAGCTGGGCGGACTCGCGCGTGAATTTTTGAGCCGGGGGGAATCCATGCACACGTGGCCATTGCCGCTGCAAGGGCGCTTTATCGTCTTTACGCTCGTGCTGCTGATCGCAGCCGCACTTGCGCTTGAATTCATCTTTGGAATCAGATCGCTCCTCATCGACATCCCCCTCGTCGTGTTCATTGCTTTGGCGGTGGTCGGCACCGTCGATGTGTTTCAGACCCGGCACGCGGTGCTGCGCAACTATCCGCTGTCGGCGCATATCCGCTTCATCCTCGAGGAAATCCGTCCCGAGATCCGGCAGTATTTTCTCGAAAGCGAAAAAGACGGCACGCCGTTTTCGCGCGACAAGCGCGCGCTGGTCTATCAACGCGCCAAGCAGGCCTTGGACAAGCGGCCGTTCGGCACGCAGAACGACGTCTATGCCAGCGGTTTTGAATGGCTCGATCATTCGATCGCGCCGAAGCCGGTCAACAAGGAGCCGTTTCGCATTGTCATCGGCGGACCGGATTGCGCAAAGCTCTATTCGGCTTCCATCTTCAATATTTCGGCGATGAGTTTCGGCGCATTGAGCCGCAACGCCATCCTGGCGCTCAACGCCGGCGCCAAGAGAGGCAATTTCGCGCACGACACCGGCGAGGGCGGCTACAGCCCCTATCACCGCGAGAACGGCGGCGACATCATCTGGGAAGTCGGCTCCGGCTATTTCAGCTGCCGCAATGCCGACGGCACATTCTGCCCGGAAAAATTCCAAGCCAACGCCTTGAGCGACCAGGTCAAGATGGTCGAGCTCAAGCTCAGCCAGGGTGCCAAGCCCGGTCACGGCGGCGTTCTGCCCGGCGCCAAGGTCAGCCCCGAAATCGCCGCCACCCGCGGCGTGCCGGTCGGCGTCGACTGTATCTCGCCGTCGAGCCATTCGGCGTTTTCGACGCCGATCGAGATGATGCACTTCATCGCCAAAATGCGCGAACTGTCCGGCGGCAAGCCGGCGGGCTTTAAGCTCTGCATCGGTCATCCGTGGGAATTTCTCGCCATCTGCAAGGCGATGCTGGAGACCGAAATCTATCCCGACTTTATTGTCGTCGACGGCAAGGAAGGCGGCACCGGCGCGGCGCCGCTCGAATTCGCCGATCATCTCGGCATGCCGCTGCGCGAAGGACTGAACTTCGTACACAACGCGCTGATCGGCATCAATGCGCGCCACCGCATCAAGGTCGGCGCCAGCGGCAAGATCATCAGCGCCTTCGATATCGGGCGCGTCATGGCGCTGGGCGCCGATTGGTGCAATTCGGCGCGCGGCTTCATGTTCGCCCTCGGCTGCATTCAGTCGCAGTCCTGCCATACCGACCGCTGTCCGACCGGCGTTTCGACCCAGGACCCCAGTCGTCAGCGCGCGCTCGTGGTCCCCGACAAATCCGAGCGCGTGTACAATTTTCATCGCGCCACCATCGAGTTGCTTGCCGAGATCGTGGCGGCGGCGGGGCTCGATCATCCGCACGAATTTGCGCCGGTACATTTTTCGCGGCGGGTTTCGCAGGATCAGGTCAAAAGCTTCGCCGAGCTTTATCCGTCGCTCGAACCGGGTGAGCTGATCGCCGGCTCCGGCGACAGGCGCTTTGAGATGCCCTGGGCGATGGCGAGCGCCAAGGAATTTCGCGCCCTGCCGCGCGCGGCCTAGACCATGATCCAATTCGATTGAATCGGATCATGGTCTAGCCGGCGGCGCATCACTCCGGCTTGATGTCGGAGGCGCGAATGACCTTGGCCCATTTCTCCACGTCGGCTGCAAGAAATTTGCCGTAATCGGCTGCCGATCCGGTAAGTGACATGCCGCCAAGATCGGCGAGCCGCGCCGCGATCGCCGGATCGGCGAGGCCGGCATTGATTGCTTTGTTGAGCATTTCGACAATTGCGTCGGGCGTACCTTTCGGGGCCGCGACGCCGAACGCCGAACTCGCTTCATATCCGGGAACGAAATCGCCGACGGTCGGCAGGTCGGGCAGCGCCGGAGAACGCGCCGCGGTGGTGACCGCCAGCGGGCGGAGCTTGTCGGCGCGGATAAATCCGAGTGACGCGACCATGGTCGCGAAGCCGACCTGCACCTGGCCGCCGACCAGATCGATCATTGCCGGGCCGTCGCCGCGATAATGCACCGGCACCAGATTGACGCCCGCCATTGCGTTGAACAGTTCGCCGGCCATGTGGCTTGTGGTGCCGATGCCCGCCGAGGCGAAGCTCAAAGTGCCCGGATGGCTCTTGGCGAAGGCGATGAATTCGGGAACCGTCTTGACCGGAAGCGACGGATTGACTTCGAGCACGTTGGGCACGCGGACAACGCCGGCGACCGGAACCATGTCGCGCATGAATGATGGTGTTGGCCGGCGCCACCATGAGCAGCGTGTAGCCGTCGGCGGTCGCATTCACCACCGCCTCGGTGGCGACATTGCCGCCCGCGCCCGGCCGATTGTCGATGATGAATGATTGCCCGAGCCGCTGCGACAGCCATTGGCCGATCAGCCGGCCAAGAATGTCGGTCGTGCTGCCGGGAGCAAAGCCGACGACGATTCGCACCGGCCGCGCCGGATAATCTAGCGCGCTGGCCGCGCGAGGCAATAGCGGAAGCGCAAGCCCGCCGGCGGCTAAATGCAGAATGCTTCGGCGATGAAGTGTCATGACGGTTCCCCCATGAACTTGACGTCTTTTCGTTAAATCGGACCGTCATCGGCTGGCACGCGATCGGCGTGTGTCGCTGGCGGCTTATTGCGAATGGTACACGACCGATGCTTTCGCGCGAAGGGGAGCAGCGACGCCGATGCAGGCATTTGCGCCTTGCGGCGCGGAACAATTCCGGCGATTTTGACGTTTGCAGAACGAACGCGGCGAACCAGTTGGAGCGAGCGGATGGCCAAGAAAAAGCGCAAATATTCCCCGAGTGTGGGCAAAGACGTCGAGCGGGAAATGCGGCGTTTTGAGCGCGGCACTGCGAGAAGCGGCAAGGGCGGCAAAGCCGGCAAAGTGAAAAGCCGCAAGCAAGCCATCGCGATCGCGCTGTCGGAGCCGCGCAAGGAGGGCAAGAAGGTTCCGAAAAAGCCGGCGTGAGCGGCATTCCGCCGTCAATTGCGGACCGGACAAAGCAAACTGCGGCACTTCTCACCCGCATGCAGGCGGGATAGGCTCATTTCCGCCAGTAGCGGTACGTGCCGGTGTCCCGCAACATGACAATTCCCCGTCGACGCTTTTTATCCTTGGCTGCGGGCGTTGCCGCGTCACCGGCTTTTTTGCGAACTGGCTATGCGCTCGATTATCCGACGCGGCCGGTGCGCATATTCGAAGGCTTTGGCGCCGGCAGCACGCCCGATCTGGTGTCGCGGCTATGGGGCCAATGGTTGTCCGATCACCTCGGCCAGCCATTCGTCGTCGAGAACCGCACCGGTGCGGGCGGCAATGTTGCGGCCGAAGCTGTCGTCGGGACGGCGCCCGACGGCTATACGCTACTGACCTGCGTGACGGCGCACGCGATCAACGCCTCGCTCTACGAAAAGCTCGACTACAATTTTCTTCGCGATTTCGTTCCGGTCGGCGGGATCGTCCGCTTTCCCATGGTGCTGCTGGTCAATCCGGCGTTCCCGGTCAATACGTTTCCCGAATTCATCGCTTACGCCAAGACCAATCCCGGAAAGGTCAATGTAGCGTCACCCGGCGTCGGCACGCCGATGCATATTGCGATTGAAATGCTCAACATGATGGCCGGCATCGACCTTGTTCACGTGCCTTATCGCGGCGCGGCACCCGGGATGACCGACGTCATCTCCGGGCAGGTGCAGGCGTTCGTCATCACCGTTTCGACCGCCTACGGCTTTATCAAGAGCGGCAAGGTTCGGCCGCTGGCGGTGACGGGTGCGATGCGGAGCGACGTTTTGCCGGATGTGCCGAGCGTCAGCGAAACGCTGCCCGGATTCGATGCCGCCACCTGGAACGGAATGTGCGCGCCCAAGGGCACGCCGGCCGCCGTTATCGACACGCTCAACAGCAATATCACGGCGGCGCTCGGCGACCCGCAACTCAAGGAGCGGATCAATAATATCGGCGGCGAAACGCAACCGATGTCGCCCGTTGCATTCGGCGCGTTCCTGACGGAAGAGATTGGAAAGTGGGCGACGGCCGTAAAATTCTCCGGTGCCAAGGCGAACTGAGGGGCCGTTGCGCAATCGAGGGGCGACCACGGCGCGTCGTAGCGACCTCGGCTTCCTGCCTGCGGCAATGTCGCCCGCCGCGGTTCGCAAGTTCGTCGCCGCCAATATCGAAAAATGGGCTAAAGTGGTGCAATTCGCGGGCGTCAAGCTGGGATGATCCGGTAATTGGCGTCAAAGCGATCGGGAGGAAATCATCATGGCATTCTCACGCCGCCGGTTTTTATCGCTGGCATCGGGCGCGGCCGCGCTGCCCGCCGTTTCGGGTCTGGCGCGTGCGGACACTTATCCATCGCGGCCGATCCGCCTCGTCCTGCCATTCCCGCCCGGAGGCGTATTCGACATCGTCGGACGGCCGTGGGCGGACAAGGTCAAGACCAGCCTCGGCACGGTGTTTGTCGACAACCAGCCGGGCGCGGGCGGTTCGCTCGCCGCGCAACTGGTCGCGCATGCCACGCCCGACGGCTACACGATTTTCCTCGGCAGCTCGTCGATCGATCTCGCCGAGATGATTTTGCGCGTGCATCCGCTGCTCGATCCGACAAAGGATCTGACGACGATTTCGACCCTGGCCTTCACCGGCTTCGGCATCACGGTTAATCCGTCAGTGCCGGTGCAGAATCTCAAAGAGCTTATCGCTTACGTGAAAGCCAATCCCGGCAAGCTTACGTACGGGACGCCCGGCGCGGGGACGATGAACCATCTCAGCGGAGAGATGCTCAAATCCCTGACCGACATAACCGATCTTCCGCATGTGCCGTATCGGGGCGCCGGGCCCGGCATGGCGGACCTCATTGGCGGGCAGATTCCTATTTTCATCCCGGCGATGACCAGCCAGGTGCTGGAATTCCATCGCACCGGTAAATTGCGCCTGCTCGCGATCACCAATCCGAACCGCCTGCCTGTCGCGCCCGAAATACCGACGGCGGCCGAGTCCGGAGTTCCGGGTCTGGTCAGCCAGCAACTGCTGGCGCTGTTTTCGCCCGCCGGCACGCCGGCGGATGCCGTCGCCAAGGTCGCCGCGGCCAATCAGGCAGCGCTGGCGGACAAGACCTATCAACAGTCGCTGATCGATGCGGCGGTGATTCCGGCGATCGGCTGGACGCCGGAAAAATTCAATCAGTTCGTGACCGAAGAAGTCGCGCGCTGGACGCCGCTGGTCAAATCGATCGGCGTGCGGCTCGATTGAACAGGTTTACCACCACAGAAACTTATCAGACAGGTCAAACATGAATCTCCCACGACGAAAATTTCTGCATCTGGCGGCGGGCACCGCCATGCTTCCGGCGGGCGCACGCCTCGCCAGGGCGGACACCTATCCGTCCCGTCCCGTCCAAATTCACGTTGGCGCCGTTCCCGGCAGCTCTCCCGATGTCGTTGCCCGCCTGGTCGCGCAACGGCTGTCGGAACGGCTTGGCCAATCCTTCGTGGTCCAAAACCGCGTCGGCGGTAACGGCAATCTCGCCGTCGAGGACGTGGTCCGCTCGCCGGCGGACGGCTATACACTGCTGCTGGTTTCCGGAAGCAACGCGATCAACACGTCGCTTTACGACAATCTGAATTTCGATTTCATCCGCGACATCGCGCCGGTTTCGGGCGTCGTCAGCTTCCCGATGGTCATTACGGTGCGCGCGCAGTCACTGATCAAAACCCTTCCGGACCTGATCGCCTACGCCAAGGCCAACCCCGGCAAGCTCAATTTGGGGACGCCGCCTATCGGTTCGCCGCAAGACGTCGCCGGCGAACTCCTGAAAATGATGGCTGGAACGAACTTCGTCATCGTGCCCTATCGCGGCGGGCCGCCGGCGATCACGGATGCTCTCGGCGGGCAAATCGAAGGCGTTATCGGCACGGTGCTCCTGCTCATCGATTTCATCCGTGCCGGAAGCCTGCGCGCGCTGGCGGTAACCAGCAAGACGCCGGCGGAGCTGTTGCCGGATATTCCGACGATCGGTTCGTTCGTGCCGGGCTTCGAGGCAACCCAATGGGTTGGAATTGGTGTGCCGGCGAACACGCCTCCGGCAATCATCGAGACCCTCAATCGGGAGATCAACGCCGGACTTGCCGATCCGCAATTCAAGAAGCACCTCGCTGATCTGGGCGGCACGGCGCTTCCGGGCGGAGCCTCCGAATTCGGCGCCTTCGTTGTTTCGGAAACCGCGAAATGGGGCAAGGTCGTGAAGTTCGCCAACCTCAAGGCGGAGTGAGACGGCGATCAATGCGCCGCATCCAGTAACCGCTTGAGCCGTTGCGGGGTGACCGGAAGCTCGCGCACCGCGCCGGGAATGCCGATGGCGTCGTCGATGGCCGACGCGATGGCGGCGCCGACCGCTGTAATGCCGCTTTCGCCGGCGCCCTTGATGCCGAGCGGATTGAGCGGGGAAGTGTAATCCTCGCGCAGCAAGACCTCGGGCTCGGGCGTCTCGTGCATGGCGGGGAGAAGATAATCGGCAAGGGTGACGGCGAGCGGATCGCCGCGCTCGCTATAGGTGAATTCTTCGAGCAGTGCTCCGCCGAGTCCTTGCACGAAGCCGCCGACGATCTGGCCGCGCACCAGCGCCGGATTGATGGCGCGCCCGATATCGTAGGCAATGCAATAGCGCTCGACCGCGACGCCGCCGGTTTCGCGGTCGACGCGTACCACGGCGACGTGGCTGCCGTAGGGGTAGACCTGATGCTCGGTCTTGAACCAGCCTTCCGCCGACAGCCCCGGTTCGCGGTCGCCGCGCGCCTTGGCGGTGGGAGTGAGATTTTGCGCGATGGTGCCGAGGCTGACCGAAGGGCCGGCTTTGGCGTCCTTGCGCACCACCTCGCCATCGACGATGTCGAGCGCATCGGGCGTCGACTGCAATAATTCGGCGGCGACCCCGAGCGCCTTTTCACGCACATTCAAGGCGGCGATATGGGTCGCCGAAGCGGTCATCACGGTGGCGCGCGAGGCATGCGCGCCGATGCCGAACGGAATGCGGTCGGTCTGGCCGTGGATGACGCGGCAGCGCCGGTAATCGACACCGAGCACGTCGGCGGCGACCTGCGCCATCACGGTCTCGAATCCCTGGCCGAGCGAGGCGCCGCCGGTGACGACCTCGACGGCGCCGGACGTGTCGATCGAAATCTTCACGCCGTCGGTCGGACCGAGCCCGCTTTTCTCCACGAACATGGCGACGCCGATGCCGACAAGCTCGCCCTTGGCTTTGCGTTTTTTCACTGCGGCGTTGAGCTCGTCCCAGCCGGTCTTGGCGAACAGCTTGTCGAGGAGCCCGGCATAGTCGCCGCTGTCGTACTCGATTTCCTCGCCCAAAGCTTCGAGCGGACGGTGATAAGGCATCTCCTGCGGCCCAACGCAGTTGCGCCGTCTGATCTCGATACGGTCGATGTCGAGTTTTTCCGCGATGGCATCGACCAGCCGTTCGCGCACGAAGGTCGTCTCGTAGCGGCCGGGCGCGCGATAGGTCGCCGCCGGCGTCTTGTTGGTGAGCCGGAAATGGCCGATCGAGCGATAGGCCGGCACGCGATAGGGCCCGGGCAAAATGCCCGCGGTCATGTGTACGACGCGCGCCGCGTGGGTGCGCACATAGGCGCCCTGGTCGTGGAAATAGACGTCGTCGATGGCGAGGATGACGCCGTTATCGTCCATCGCGGCGCGGATCTTGTGCAATTGCTGGCGCGAATGATTGGCCGCGATCAAATGCTCGCGCCGGTCCTCGATCCATTTCACCGGCCGGTTGAGCTTTTTGGCGGCGACACAGACCAGAACGTCCTCGGGATAAAGCTCGCCGCGGATGCCAAAGCCGCCGCCGACGTGGGACTCGTGGACATGGATTCCGCTCGGCGCGATGCCGAGCATGCGCGACAGCAATTCCGCAATACGGTGCGGCACCTTGGCGGCGCCGTGCAGTTCCAGAATGCCACGGCCGGCGTCATAGCGGCCGATGGCGCCGCGCGTCTCCAGCGGCACGCCGGAATGCCGGCCGACGGCGAGCTCAAGCGCGACGATATGCGGAGCGCCGCGGAACACCGCGTCGACGTCGCCATAGCCCTGCTGGATCAGCGCGGCTTCGCTCGAACGGCCGGCGGAGAATTCGCCGGGCGCGGCGCTGGCGTCGAGAAGCGGCGGCAGTTCCTCGATCTCCACCGCGACGAGATCAGCGGCGTCCTCGGCGACGTAAGGGTCGGTGGCAAAGACCGCGGCAACCGGATCGCCGACATAGCGCACACGGTCCGTCGCCAGGACCGGCTGGCGGTACGGATCGAGCGCCGGGATGGAACCCTCGCGAAAATCGATCGGCGGCACTTCGGCGATGTCGGCCGCGCTCCACACCGCGAACACTCCGGGCAGCGCGCGGGCGGCAGCCGCGTCGATCGTCACGATGCGGCCGTGGGCGTGCGCGGAGCGCACCACGCGCATGTAAAGCTGATGCGGAAAATTGATGTCGCCGGCGAACGTGCCGCGCCCGGCGACCAGCGGCGGATCTTCCAGCCGCGTGACCGATTGGCCGATCCAACTATGCGTCCGCCCCCGCGAAGCGGGCCGCATCACGACGCCGCCGCGCGTTCGAGCGCCCGGCGCGTCACGGCAAGCACGAGGTCGCGCCGGAATTCGGCGCTGTTAATAATGTCCTCCATCGGATCGATGGCGGCGGTCGCCGCAACGGCTGCGGCGCGAAATGCCGTGTCGCCGGGCGCCGCGCCGACGAGCGCGCGCTCGGCTTGCGCGATGCGCCGCGGCTTGACCTCGGCGCCGCCGATCGCCAGCCGCGGTTCGGCGATTTTGCCGCCGTCGAGGCGATAGACGCCGAGCGCCGCGGCCAGCGCGAAATCGCCGGCGCGGCGGTTGAACTCGTAGAAACCGCAATGCGTGCCGGCGGGAAGCATCGGCAGGCGCGCTTCGACAAGAAGCTCATCGTCGGCGAGCGCCGTGGTCATAACGCCCTTGAAGAAATCGCGCGCCGCGATGACGCGTTCGCCGCGCGCGCTTTTGGCCAAAACTTCGCCGTCGAGCGCCGCCAGCACCAGGCACCACTCCGAGGCCGGATCGGCATGGGCGAGAGAGCCGCAAAAGGTGCCGCGATTGCGGATCGGATAATGGGCGATGTGGCGCACTACGTCGGTCAAAATTTTGCCCAGCGGGCCGTCGCAGACCGGGCGGTGAAAGGCAGCGTGGCGCACGCAGGCGCCGATGCAAAGCTTACCGTCGGCGACCGCAAGACGATTGAGCGCTTCGACGCCGTTGATGTCGACGAGATGACCGGGCCGCGCCAGCCGGAACGCCATGGTCGGCACCAGCGACTGGCCGCCGGCGAGCACGCGTCCGTCCTCCGCGGCCAGTTCGCCAAGAAGGGCCACGGCCTCAGCCACGGTTTTCGGCGCATGATAGCGGAACGCCGCGGGCTTCATCGGTTGGTTTCAGTTTCCCATTGGCGTATGTTATTGAAGTGATGCACGGTTTTCGCTACCGAGTCAAAGAACGACAAGCAATCCCGGCATGAAACCGCCGCTGTTCTCCTATCACGATCCGCGCAACGTTGCCGAAGCCGTCGGCCTGCTTACCAGCCTCGACAACGCCAAATTGCTCGCCGGCGGGCAGTCGCTGATGCCGATGCTCAATATGCGCTACGTGCTGCCCGATCACATCATCGACCTCAACTGCGTCGAGGGCTTGAGCTATATCCGCGAGCGCGACGGCGCGCTGGAAATCGGCGCCATGACGCGCCAGCGCGACATCGAGTTTTCCGACCTCGTGCGCAAAACCTGTCCGCTGATGCACGAGGCGATCGCGCAAGTCGGGCATCGCCAGACGCGCAATCGCGGCACGCTCGGCGGCTCGCTCTGTCATCTCGATCCGGCGGCCGAGCTGGTTGCCGTCGCGGCAGCGCTCGACGCCAAAGTGACGGTCACCGGCAAGAACAGCACACGGAGCATCGATTTTGCCGCCTTTCCGGTCGCCTATATGACGCCGGCGCTAGAACTCGATGAACTGCTCACCGGCGTGACATTTCCCTCCTGGCCCGCTGGGCACGGTTATGCCTTTGTCGAATTTTCCCGCCGCCACGGTGATTTCGCCATCGTGTCCGCGGCAGCTCTCATCGAAGAGGACAACAGCGGCAAAGTGATCCGCGCCTCGGTCACGCTCGGCGGCATGGGACCGGCGCCGGTGCGCGCTCGCGAGGTCGAACGCGCGCTGATCGGCGAAAAAATCGAGGACAAGCGGCTGCGCGAAATCTGCGAACCGTTGCGCAAGCTCGATGCGATCGAGGATATCCATGCGCCAGCGTCCTATCGCCAGCAACTGGCGACGGTGCTGTCGCGCCGGGCGCTGCTGAAGGCGCATGAGCGTATCGCGGCGGGGAAAGCATGAGCGAGACGCGCACCATCGCGGTCACCGTGAACGGCGCCCGCCGCGAGGCGACGGTGCCGGTGCGGCTGACGCTCGCCGATTTTCTGCGTCATAGTCTCGGGCTGACCGGCACGCATCTCGGCTGCGAACATGGCGTGTGCGGCGCCTGCACGATCCTGTTCGACGGCTATTCCGCGCGCTCCTGCCTGATGCTCGCGGTGCAGGCCGACGGCCACGACATCATGACGGTCGAAGGCATCGCCACCGACGCCAAGGTGCTGCATCCGCTGCAGGAAGCGTTCCGCGACAATCACGGCCTGCAATGCGGCTTCTGCACGCCGGGCATATTGACGACGCTGATCGAGCTCCTGCGCGACAATCCCGACCCCACCGAAGAAGACATACGGATCGGGATTTCCGGCAACCTGTGCCGCTGCACCGGCTACCAGAACATCGTCATCGCCGCGCTCGACGCCGCCAAGCGGCTCCGCCAAATGACCTGATGCCGCTTCGTTTCGAAGTGTGTTACCCCCGCGCGTATCTGCCGCGGTTGAAGAAGCGGTCCTTCTGATCGTCGTTGGCCGTGTCGCGGTTCGACTTGATGGCGCCAACCTTGGCGAGCGCCGCCTTCACCGCCGGCCGCTCGTCGATCGCCTTGAACCAGCGCGCCAGGTTGGGATTGTCCTCCCACTTCACGCCCTGGATGTCGTGATTGCGCGTCCACGGAAAGGTGGCGATGTCGGCGATGGTGTATTCGTCGCCGCCGAGGTAGGGCGAGAGCGCCAGGCGCTTCTCCAGCACCTCGTAGAGCCGCTTCACTTCGGTCTGATGGCGCAACATCGAATAGGAATGGTCCACATTCTTCGGTGCGAACATCTTGAAGTGGGTGAACTGGCCGAAATTCGGGCCGACGCCGGTGAGCTGAACCATCAGCCACTGCAGGACTTCGTATTTCTTCGCCATGTCCTTGGGCAGGAATTTCCCGGTCTTTTCGGCGAGATACATCAGGATCGCACCCGACTCGAAAATCGTGATCGGCTTGCCGCCGGGACCGTCATGATCGACGATCGCGGGGATTTTCGAATTCGGATTGATCCTGATGAAATTGGCGTCGTACTGGTCGCCCTTCCACACATCGACGAAATGCTCCTTGTAAGGCAGCTTCGTCTCTTCGAGCATGATGTAGACTTTTTGCACGTTCGGGCTGGTCAACGCATAAAGATCGATCATGGCGATGTCCTTGGGTTCTTTTCTCGATATTGAGGAGGACCGCAAAATTACCGGTCCCGTTGCGGGCCGGCAAGGGTGTGCCGGCCTGGGGTGAATTGGTGGAGCGAACATCACAATAAGCGGGAAATCTCAGATGAAATGGCCGTCCTGGTTCAAACTGAGCTACCACCGCAAACCGATAGCCGCAGCGTCTCTGACGCAATGTCCCAAATGCGGCAAGGAAATGATCCTGGTGGATAAGACCACATTTACGGGCGACGACATGCGGACCTACCGCTGCGATCATTGTCGACAGGAGCACGTCGTGAACTTCGGGACCGCGCTGTGGAAGGTGCTGTCAGACGCCCGTGAGTCGGACAAAGATGCGTCCTAACTCAAATTATGACAGCGCCCCGCGTGTTGATCTTGTGTCCGATCATCGATGCCGAGTAGGTTCACCGGATCGGGGCCAAAAGCGATTGCGCCAGGGAGTGCGGGATGCAGCGTTTATTCCGGGGAATAGCCGTCATTGCCATCGCTTGCGCGGCGCTGGGCGTTGCCGGCGCGGCGCGCGCTCAGGACGATTATCCGAACCATGCCGTGCGCTGGCTGGTCGGCTATCCGCCCGGCGGATCGACCGACATCTGTGCCCGCCTGATCGGACAATATCTGTCGGAGCATCTCGGTCAGCAATTCACGGTCGAGAACAAGCCGGGCGCCGGCGACAATCTCGCCACCGAAATGGCCGCCCATTCGCCGCCCGACGGTTACACCGTATTCCTGGTCAATCCCGCCAATACGATCAACGCCACGCTGTACAAGAACCTGTCGTTCAACTTCATCCAGGACATGGCGCCGGTCGCCGGCTTTATCCGGGTGCCCAATGTCATGGAGGTGAACCCGAACTTGCCGGCGCTTACCGTCAAGGAATTCATCGACTATGCCAAGGCCAATCCCGGCAAGGTCAACATGGCCTCCTCCGGCATCGGCACTTCGGTGCATCTGTCCGGCGCGCTGTTCATGATGATGACCGGCGTCGACATGGTGCATGTGCCCTATCGCGGTGCATCGCCGGCACTCGTCGACCTGCTTGCCGGGCAGGTGCAAGTGATGTTCGACAACCTGCCGTCCTCGATCGGCCATATCGACGGCGGCCGGTTGCGCGCGCTCGCGGTGACGACGGCGACGCGTTCGCTGGCGCTGCCGGATGTGCCCACCGTCGGCGAGACCGTTCCCGGTTACGAGGCGAGCGCATTCTTCGGCATGGCCGTGCCGGCAGGCACGCCGCGCCCGATCATCGACAAGCTGAACAAAGCGGTGAACGAGGCGCTGGCTTCGCCGAGCGTACAAAGGAGCCTGGCCGAGATGGGCGGCACGCTGATCGCCGGCACGCCGGAAGACTTTGGCAAAATCATCGTCAGCGAGACCGAGAAATGGTCCAAAGTGGTCAAGGCCACCGGCGCGACGGCGGAATAGACGCGTTCGCCGATAATCAGAAAAGCATGGCCATGAAAAAATCGCCTGAAGATCTTCGCAGCTATCGCTGGCTCGGCAAGAACGACCTGCGCTCGTTCGGCCACCGCTCGCGGCTGCGCCAGTTCGGTTATGACCGCGCGGACTGGGTCGGTAAGCCGGTCATCGGCATTCTCAATACCTGGAGCGATATCAACGCCTGTCACGGCCATCTGCGCGACCGCGCCGAGGACGTCAAACGCGGCGTCTATCAGGCTGGCGGCTTGCCGATCGAATTGCCGGCGATGTCGCTTGCCGAACCGTTCGTCAAACCCTCGACCATGCTGTACCGCAATTTCCTCGCCATGGAATCGGAGGAATTGTTGCGCAGCCACCCGATCGACGGCGCGGTGCTGATGGGCGGCTGCGACAAGACCACGCCGGGCCTCGTCATGGGCGCGATCTCGATGGGCGTGCCGGCGATCTATGTGCCGGCCGGTCCGATGCTACGTGGCAATTGGCGCGGTCACACGCTGGGGTCGGGCTCCGATGCCTGGAAATACTGGGACGAGAAGCGCGCCGGCCGCATCGGCGACGAGGAATGGAACGAGATCGAGGGCGGCATTTCGCGCTCGTTCGGCACCTGCATGGTGATGGGCACGGCTGCGACCATGATGGCGATTACCGAGGCCCTGGGGCTCGCTCTGCCCGGCGCGTCGTCGATCCCGGCAGTCGACGCCAATCACCCGCGCATGTGCGCCGCCGCCGGCCGCCGCGCGGTCGAGATGGTGTGGGAAGACTTGACGCCGCAGCAGATTCTCACGCCGGCCGCGTTCGACAATGCCATCCGCGTGCACATGGCGCTCGGCGGCTCGACAAATGCCATCATCCATGTCATCGCCATGGCGCGCCGCGCCGGCGTCGCGCTCGACATGGCGCGCTTCGACGCGATCTCGCGGCAAGTGCCGGTGATCGCCAATATCACGCCGTCCGGCAAATATCTGATGGAGGATTTCTTCTATGCCGGGGGCTTGCGCGCGCTGATGGGGCAGATGCGCGACTTGCTCGATCTATCCTGCATCACCGTCACCGGCCGCACCGTCGGTGACAATATCGCCGGCAGCAAGGTGCATCTGCGTGATGTCATTCATTCGCTCGGCGAACCGCTCTATCCCGAGGGCGCCACCGCGGTGCTGACCGGCAATCTCGCGCCGCGCGGTTGCGTGATGAAGCCCGCCGCCGCCGACAAACGCTTTCTGCATCACCGCGGCAAGGCGATCGCGTTCGAGAATTACGACGAGATGGCGCGCGAGGTCGATCGCGACGATCTCAATGTCACCCCCGACCATGTGCTGGTGCTTAAGAATGGCGGGCCGAAGGGCGGTCCCGGCATGCCGGAATGGGGCCAGCTGCCGATCCCGAAAAAACTTCTCAAAGCCGGCACCCGTGACATGCTGCGCATTTCCGATGCGCGCATGAGCGGCACCAGCTACGGCGCCTGCATCCTGCACGTGGCGCCGGAAAGTTTTGTCGGCGGTCCGCTGGCGCTGGTGCAAACCGGCGACGAGATCGACGTCGATGTGGCGTCGCGCAGCATCCATTTGCATGTAGGAGACGAGGAGCTGTCGCGCCGGCGCGCCGCCTGGAAGCCGCCGGCGCTGCATTATCCGCGCGGCTACGGCGCGATGTATTCGCAACATATCGGCCAAGCCGACGAGGGCTGCGATTTCGATTTTTTGCAAGGCACCGCGCCGATCGCGGAGCCGGAGATTCATTAGATCTCTCTCCCCGCTTGCGGGGAGAGAGTTGGGGTGAGGGGGCCTATCCGCTGGGCTCAGACTCGCGGAGAGGCCCCCTCACCCTCGCTCCGCTCGACCTCTCCCCGCACGCGGGAGAGGTGGATTTCAACCCGCCGGCAGCACCATCGCACGGCATTCGCCGAAGCCGATGCGCGTAAAGCCGGGCTTTTCGCAAAAGCCGTGAAAGATGATCTCGTCGCCGTCTTCGATGAAGCCGCGCTTTTCGCCGCTCGGCAGAGTGATCGGCTCGCTGCCGCGCGCGGTGAGTTCGAGGAGGCTGCCCCAGCTCGATTTCTCCGGGCCCGAAATGGTGCCCGAGCCGATGAGATCGCCGTTGCCCAGGTCGCAGCCGTTGCAGGTGTGATGCGCGATCATCTGCGCCACGGTCCAATAGACGCTCGCGAACGAACTCTGTGTCAGTAGGAGCGGCGCGGTTGCGGCCTGCCGCATGGTTTCCGTCAGAATGTAGGCTTCGACCGTGATGTCGATCCCGCCCTTGGCGCGGTCGCCGGCATCGTCGAGATACGGGAGCGGCGCGGGGTCGCCGGGCGGCCGTGTGAAGGCGGCGGTGTGAAACGGCGCCAGAGCTTCCGCCGTCACCACCCAGGGCGACACCGTGGTGGCGAAATTTTTTCCTAAAAATGGTCCGAGCGGCTGATATTCCCACGCTTGGATGTCGCGCGCCGACCAGTCGTTAAGCAGGCAGAAGCCGAAAATATGCTCCGCCGCCTGGCCGACCGGAATAGGTTCGCCAAGCTTGTTGCCGGTGCCGATGTAGAAGCCGAGCTCCAGCTCAAAATCGAGATGCTGCGATGGCCCGTAGCTCGGCGCGGCCTCGTTGGGCCCCTTGCGCTGGCCGCGCGGCCGTTTGAGCGGTGTGCCGCTGACGCGGATCGACGAGGCGCGGCTGTGATAGGCCACCGGCACGTATTTGTAATTTGGCATCAGCGGATTGTCGGGGCGGAACATGCGCCCCGCATTGGTGGCGTGAAAAATCGAAGCAAAGAAATCGGTGAAGTCGCCGACGGCGACCGGTTCCTGGATTTCCACCTGCGCCATCGGCGTCAGATGTTCGCGCAAGCTTTTGTCGCCATGCTCGGTGCTCAAAGCGCGCGACAACGCCAGGCGGAGCGCCGACCAGGTCTGCGGTCCAAGCGACATCAGCGTGTTGAGATAAGGACTTGGGCGGCAGGCTTGCGCCGCGTCGGCCGCTAGGCCGTCGAACGAGGCGGCCGCCGCCGCGACGTCGAGGATCTGGTCGCCGATGGCGACGCCGACGCGCGGATGCTGGCCGGGCGCCGAGCGAAACACGCCGAACGGCAAATTCTGAATCGGAAAGTCGCAGTCCGGCGCGTTGGCGCTTTCGACAAAGCTGCGACGCTTGGGATCGTGGGTTTCGTTGAGCGGGATCGGCATGGGATCGTGCTGCGCCGCTCAGTGCGAGGGCTGTTTTTCGGTCGCGGCAACGATATCGCGATAGCGCGCCTGGAAATCGGCATACATGCGCGCCAAGCCGTCGCGCAGCGGCGTGCTGGCCCTCCAGCCCAGCGCATTGATGCGCGACACGTCGAGAAGCTTGCGCGGCGCGCCATCTGGCTGCGACGTGTCGAAACTGATCTTACCCTGGTAGCCGACGACTTCGGCGATCAGCCGGGCAAATTCGGCGATGGTGACGTCTTGCCCGGTGCCGACATTGAGGAATTCGATGTCCGAATGGGATTGCATGACGAAGACGCAGGCGTCGGCAAAATCGTCGGCGTCAAGAAACTCGCGCCGCGGCGCGCCGGTGCCCCAAACCGCGACGCTCGGCGTGCCGGCGATCTCGGCAATGGCGTACCATTGATTGGTCGGCTCGAGCGAACCTGTGAGCAGCAGGTCCGGCGTCATCGGCTGCGGGGCCAGCCGCGGATAAATGCAGGACGAACCGAGATAGACGAGCTTCTTCACGCCGTTTCGATGCGCAGCACGAGTGGTATTGAGCGCGATGGCGAGATTGTCGTCGATAAAATCGGCGGGAAATGTGCTGTTGGCGCGGATGCCGCCGTAATGCAAAAAAAACCACACGCCGGAACCGTGCGGATCCTGATACAGATGATCAACCCGCGCGGTGTTGAACGAGGAGAAACGCCGCTTGATGCCATGGACGATGTAACCTTTGTTAAGCAACAACTCGGCCAGATACGCGCCATCCTGGCCAGTCGCCCCGGTAATAAGTGCAACGGGATTCGTCATGTGTCACATGAGTGCTAATGGTATCGGGTAGTCAAGTCAGGACGGCGTTGTGGTGCTTATGCGCTGCCGATCGCGCATCCTTTGATTCTCGCTCATGCGCCGCTGGCCTTCCTCGTCGATGGCGCGCTTGAGATCGGGATGATGCGCGGTCAGCGTGCGGAAGTCGGCGAGATCGAGCATGAGCAAAGTCGACGGCGTCGTCGTGGTCACGTTGGCGCTGCGCACCGAATCGCCGAGCAGGGCGAGCTCGCCGAAGAACGCGCCGGCGGCGAGATGAACCGGCGTCGGCTTGATATCCACCTGCACTTCGCCGGCCGCTATGAAATACATGCAATCGCCGATCTTGCCGCGGCGAATGATGGCCGTCCGCTCGGGTACTTCGAGACGCCGCAGCATGTGGGTGATCTCGGTGATCGCGGACGGGTCGAGCGATTGGAAAAACGGCACCTTGCTGACGAGGTCCCAGGTCTGAATGAAATTGCGCCGCCTGGTTTCGGCGGCAAAGCCGGTCGCGAGAATGCCGGTCGACAGGCCGAAGGTGGCGATGCCGCAGATCATCACCACGCCGCCCAGCAGGCGTCCCAGTTGCGTGATCGGCACCTCGTCGCCGTAGCCGGTGGTGGTCAGCGTCACGACCGCCCACCACAACGCCGCCGGCATATTGCCGAAGGCGCCGGGCTGCTTGTCGCGCTCGATCACATACATGGCGGCCGACGACAGGAACAGCACGATCACAAATAACGCGAGCACGCTCGTCAGCGGCTTTGCCTCGAGCACGAATACGCGTCCGAGCTGTGCGAGGCCGGGCGAATTCTGCGCCAGCTTGAGCACCCAAAACGAAGCAAACAGCCACGCCGTCGGCGCCGGCAGGCCGCACAACAGCGCGATGGGAACGGCGGCCACGCCCATAAGGTCGGAAAATCCCGACACCGAGAGAATATGACTTCGTCCGGTCCCGGCGCGGATCGCGGTCCGGGCGCGGACCGCGCTGTCGATGGCGAAATAGGCGAGACAGCACCACAGGCAGGCGACGAGCCAGACGCCGGCCGAGCTCTGTAGATCCGGCACGGTATAGGCCGTCATCGCCGCAAGTCCGACGGTAAGAACGACAAGCCGAGCCGTGGACGACGCGCCGAAGCGGCGCAGCGGCGCAGTATGCTGCGCAACGTTCGTGAGCACGGTCGTGAATATCACGCGGGCCCTCACCAGCGGCAAATAAGGCTTTGGCCACCAAGCTACGCCGTCGCAGCCGGATCGGCTAGTGCTAGCGCCCCTTCGATCGGAATCCGCGCAGCGAAAGTCGGCGTTTGGTAAAAATCGCCGACCGAATCTCGTTCCATCGGAGCCGATAAGGCATTAAATTCCGCCCGCCTCACCGCGCCGTGGCAACGGCGGCGCCGGAGAGCGGCGGAGGAGACCATGCATTGGGCTAGCCTGTTTAACAGCGTCGGATCGCTCATGATCGTGGCGACGGCGTCGACCAAGACAATGGTCCCGCTGCGCATCCTCGCGATCATCGCCAACTGCTTCCTGATAGTGTTTTACACCGTGTCGCACGAGTGGGTCCCGTTTGCGCTGCAGGCGGTCGCGCTGCCGCTCAACGGCTGGCGCCTTTATCAGATGGTCGGGTTGATCCGGAGCGTCCGCGATGCGATCCGCGGCAACACCTCCATGGATTGGCTCAAGCCGTTCATGGCCAAACGGCATTACCGCAAGGGCGACATTCTGTTCGCCAAGGGGGAAGAGGCGCACGAAATGTTCTGCACCGTGACCGGGCGCTATTTGTTGCTCGAGCTTGGCATCGAATTAAAGCCCGGCCAGGTAGTCGGAGAATTGGCGATGCTGGCGCCGGACAATCGGCGCACCGCGACGCTCGAATGCATCGAAGACGGCGACGCGCTGTCGATCTCTTACGATCAGGTCGAACAACTCTACTACCAAAATCCGACCTTCGGCTTCTATTTCTTGCGTCTGGCGACTGCGCGGTTGTTCGACAACATCCAGCGCCTGCAAAGCGACCTGGAGCGCCAGAAGCCGGCGCCGGCCTGAACCCAGGTTGGATCGGACCCGTCCGCCTGGAAAACATATTGTCAAGACACGAAAATTCACCCTCGCGGCGGCCGCGCCCGCGCTTAAATTCGCAGCCGGATGCCGTTAGACTGCACGCCGACTCAAGGCCGTCCGCTTGTTGCGCCATCGTTCCGGGACCTCCATGAAACGGCAGCAGATTTCGCGCTACGAACTGGCGGGCTATCTGCTCTCGCCGTCGCTTTTCGTGATGGTGACCTTGATGGTGGTCGAGGCCATGCTGGCCGCGGCAACGACCTGGCTCGTCATCAATGCCGGACGCCGGGTCGCCATCGGCGAATTTCTGCTCGGCGACCTGATCTGGATCCTCACCGCGCAATCGGCGTCCTATGTCGTCGGCGTTATCAGCTGGATTTTCGCCGAGCGGGCCGGCTATCGCGGCTTCGGCAAATTCATGCTGCGGTTTGCGCGCGAGAACCGCGACAAGGTGGAACTGCTCAACGAAAAGCCCTCCCGCGAACAGGTCGAGCCGTTCCTCACCGGCGAGACGTTCCAGTGTTTCTTCAATGTCATGTACGAGCTGGAATTCGCATTAAAGCTGTTCCTCGGCCTGGTCTTCAACGCGCTGGTGCTCGGCGCGGAGATCGCGCCCAGCCTGCCGGTGGCCTATGTCGGCGCCTTCGGCACGCTGTTGTTGATGCAGTGGGTGCTGCAGAAACCGATCGCCAGTGCCTACCTCGAAAATCAGCGCAAGAACAACCGCATCACCGCGCAAGGCTATACCGCGTGGGATAACGTGTTTTCCGGCAACAGCTACAATCTTCGGCTTTGGCTGTTCGGCTTCAAAACACGGTTGCGCGAAGGCCTGGTGGCGCAGATCCGGGCCATCGTCGCGCGCGAAGGCATGAGCGCGATGAGCGGCATCGTCAGCCTCGCCATCGTCTTCACCGCCATCACCAATGTCGCCGTGCACAATGTCGGCAATATGGTGTTGCTGGTCGGGCTGGCGACGACGCTGCCGCGGCAGATCGAGATGACCTACGAATTGCATTTGCTCGCCACCGGCTGGAATGATTTCATCGCCATCTGGACGCGGTTTGGCGGCGTCGCCGACAATATGCTGCCGCAGCCCGATCCGGATTTCGACAAGCGCATCAAGTTCGACCGCCTGGTCTTGCGCGAGGCCGAGCACGCCAATGTCGTCTCCTCGGTGGGCGACGCGCTCCGCATCGTGCTCGCGCAGCCGACCGGCCGCATCAATGTGCGCGGCGGCAACGGCACCGGCAAATCCTCGCTCTTGGCGAGCCTGAAGACTGAGCTGAAGAAGCGCGCTTATTATTGGCCGACGACCGACCGGCTGGCGTTTCAGTTCACCGGCGGCGTCGTGCCGGTCGACGTCGAAGGCGACGAAGAAGACGATGTCGTAGTCGTTGCCGAATCGATGGACAAGAAGCTCGGCTTCTCTTCGGGTGAGCGGCAGCTCAAGTCGCTGCAGGAAATCGTCGACGCCACCAGCGCGCAGATCTATCTGCTCGACGAGTGGGACGCCAATCTCGACGCCGCCAACAAGGCCACGGCCGACGCACTGGTCGACAAGCTCGCCGCACGCGGCCGCGTCGTCGAAATCTCGCACCGCGACGATCGCCCGGCCTAGGCCGCCGCAAGCCCGATTTGGCGGCCGATTGCCGTGTGACACAAGGCACAAAACCGTCCGGTAGATATGGTAGGGTCACGGCTTGGCCCCGGGCGCTCGGCGCAGGGCAAAAACCAATAAGGTATTGGGGTCTTCCGGTGTTCTTACCAAGCGGCTACCCGCTGATTATTCGGGCTTGGCCGAAGGAGACAATCCATGAGACGTCGTGATGTCCTTCAATTGCTCGCCGGCGCGACGCTTGCCGTGCCCTGCGGTGTCGCTGCGCAGACGCCGGCAAAGACCTATCGCCTGGGTACGCTCACCGTCGGGCCGCCGATCCCGCCCACGGGCGGCACCGGAGCCATGCTGGTCGCCGGGCTGGCGCAGCGCGGCTACACGCTCGGGCAAAACCTTGCCTACGAGGCACGCGGCGCTGCGGGTAATATCGGCCAGATGGCCAACCTGATGGCGGAATTGAAAGCTGCCAATGTCGATGTGGTTGTGACCGTCGGCTATCCGGCTGCGGCTGCTGCCAAGGCCTCCGGCGTCGCGACGGTGATCGCTAGCGGCTCGGGCGATCCGGTTACGACCGGGCTGGTTTCGAGCCTGGCGCGGCCGGGCGGCAACGTCACGGGAATATCCGACAACGCCGCGGAACTCTCCACCAAGCGTCTTGGTCTCTTGAAGGCGGTGGTGCCGCAGCTGCACCGCGTCGCCATGCTTTGGAACAAGGATGACCTCGGCATGACGCAGCGTTACGACGCGTCGGCGCAAGCCGCGCGCGATATCGACGTCACTGTATTGCCGCTCGGCGTGCGCGAGCCCGACGATTTCAATGGCGCCTTTGCGGCGATGGATAGCGACCGCCCGGACGCCATTCTGATGGTCACCGACTCGCTCACTCTGCTCAATCGCAAGCGCGTGTTCGATTACGCCGCCGCCCACCGCCTGCCGGCAATCTATGAGCAGGACTTCATGGCGCGCGATGGCGGCTTGATGTCTTACGGCGCCGATCCGAAAGAATCCTTCGACGTCGCCGCCGCGCTGGCTGCCCGCATTTTCCAGGGCGCCAAGCCCGCCGACCTGCCGTTCGAGCTGCCGACCCGTTACCTTTTCGTGGTGAACTTAAAGACCGCGAAGGCGATCGGCCTTGAATTTCCGCCGACTGTGCTCGCGCTCGCTGACCAGGTGATCGAATGAGGCGGCGCTAGCGCCCTTTACCTTAATTCCCAGGGGGAGGGTGAGGGACGGCACGCACCGGCGCGGCAGCAGGACGAAAAATGCTAAGATGAGCGCATGAAAGCCGATGTAGATGACAAGAGCGGCGGAGCCGCGAGCGGCCTGACCAGCCGCCTCGGCGGCGCCGCGCCGGGCAAGGGCGCATCGGTGGTGCGCAGCCGGCTGTTCGTCAAATATGTCGCGTTGCTGGTAACGCTCGTTGTCCTTGCGCTTATCGCCAACGGCGCCTTCGAAGTCTGGTTCTCCTATAAGGAGAACAAAGCTGCGCTGATCGGCGCCCAGCGTCAGGAGGCGCAGGCCGCCGCCGACAAGATCGAAGAATTCATCACCCAGATCCAAAGCCAGGTCGGCTGGACCACGCAACTGCCGTGGTCGGACTCAACGCTCGACCAGCGGCGCTTCGATGCGCTGCGGCTGTTGCGCCAGGTGCCAGCCATCACTGAACTCGCGCAGATCGATGCGACCGGCCATGAGCAGCTCAAAGTGTCGCGGCTCACCATGGACGTGGTCGGCAGCGGCATCGACTATTCCGACAAGCCGGAATTCACCCAGGCCGTGGCCAACAAGGTTTATTACGGGCCGGTCTATTTCCGCCGCGAATCCGAGCCCTATATGACGCTGTCGCTCGCCGGCACGCGGCGCGAGACCGGCGTGAGCATCGCGCAAGTCAATCTCAAGCTGATCTGGGACGTGGTGTCGAACATCAAGGTCGGCCAGCACGGCCGCGCCTACGTGGTCGACGCCGACGGCCGCCTGATCGCGCATCCCGACATCAGTCTGGTCCTGCGCAATACCGACATGACCAAGCTCGCGCAGGTGCAGAGCGCGCGCGCCGGCTCGGCCGCGCAGGAAGTGCAGGAGGCCGACGATATCGGCGGCCACAGGGTGCTCACCGCCTATGCGCCGGTTAATCCGCTCGGCTGGTTCGTCTTCGTCGAGACGCCGATCGAGGAAGCCTATGCGCCGCTTTATATGTCGATCCAGCGCACCGGCTTCGTGCTGCTTGGCGCGCTGGCGCTCGCCTTCATCGGCGGCACCATTCTCGCCCGCCGCATGGTGGTGCCGATCCAGGCGCTGCGCGACGGCGCCGCGCGCATCGGCTCGGGCGATCTTTCTCAGCGCATCTCGATCAAGACTGGCGACGAGGTCGAGGGGCTTGCCGATCAGTTCAACGACATGGCCGGCCGGCTGCAGGAGTCCTACGCCAACCTGGAACGGAAGGTCGAGCAGCGCACCCACGAACTCAGCGAGTTGTTGGATCAGCAGACAGCGACTTCGGAGGTTCTCAAGGTCATCAGCTCATCACCCGGCGTCTTAGAGCCGGTTTTCCAGGCCATGCTGGCGAACGCAGTGCGTATCTGCAACGCCAAGTTCGGCGTACTACACCGCTTCGACGGCGAGGCGTTCCACTTTGCGGCCGAGGTCGGCACGCCGCTGGAATTTTCCGAATTCCAAAGACAGCGAGATTCGTTTCAACCGAGACCAGGCACCGTGAACGATCGGGTTATGCGGACAAAACAGGTGGTCTATACCGCCGACTATGCCGCTGAAGCTATCCCCGGCATGGCAGCCACGCTCGGCGGCGCGCGGTCCACCGTTGGGGTGCCAATGCTCAAGGACGGGGTGTTGATCGGCGTTATCACCATCTACCGGCAGGAAGTGCGGCCGTTCACCGACAAGCAGATCGAGCTGGTGCAGAATTTCGCCGCGCAGGCCGTCATCGCCATCGAGAACACGCGGCTGCTCAGCGAGTTGCGCGAGTCGCTGGAGCAGCAGACGGCAACATCCGAGGTGCTGAGTGTCATCTCCAGTTCGCCTGGCGAATTGGAGCCGGTGTTCAAGTCCATGCTGGAAAATGCGACGCGCATCTGTGAGGCCCAGTTTGGCATACTTTTCCGATTCGACGGTGAAGGATTCCAGTTCGCAGCGGATGTCGGCACTTCGCCGGCGCTTGCGGATTTCTTGAGGCAGCGTGGATCGTTTCAGCCGACACCCGGTGGCCAGCTCGAGCGGGTCATGCAAACGAAGGGCCCGAGCCACACCAACGACCAGGCCGCAGATGCCCCTGCCAGTCCAGTCGTGAGACTCGGCGGCGCACGATCCACCGTCGACGTGCCGATGCTCAAAGATGGTCGGCTGATCGGTGCCATCTCTATCTATCGCCAGGAGGTCCGCCCCTTCAGCAACAAGCAAATGGAGCTTTTGGCGAACTTCGCCGCGCAAGCCGTCATCGCCATCGAGAACACGCGGCTGCTCAGCGAATTGCGCGTCTCGCTCGAGCAGCAGACGGCAACGGCGGAGGTCCTGCGCGTCATCAGTTCGTCGCCGGGCGAACTGGAACCCGTGTTCAATGCGATGCTCGAAAATGCCACGCGCATCTGCGAGGCCAAGTTCGGCAACTTGTGGCTTCGTGAGGGCGGAAGGTTTCGCGTCGTGTCGATCTATGGCGCCCCTGAGGGATACCGCGAAGCCGTTCTCAGCGATCCGTTCGTCGATCCCGATCCCGAAAGCGCACTCGGCCGAGCCGTCAGCACCAAAGAACCGTCTCAAATCGAGGACGTCGCGACAGCGCCGACTCTCGGCATGCGGGTGCGAATTGCGACGATCGATATAGCGAAGGCACGCAGCCTGATTTCGGTGCCGATGCTGAAGGACGGCGAAGTAACCGGCGTCATCGCCATCTACCGCCAGGAGGTTCGCCCCTTCACCGACAAGCAGATCGCGCTCCTCAAGAACTTCGCCGCGCAGGCCGTCATCGCCATCGAGAACACGCGGCTGCTCAAGGAATTGCGCCAATCGCTGGAGCAGCAGACCGCGACCTCCGACGTGCTCAAGGTCATCAGCCGCTCGACCTTCGATCTGCAAACCGTGCTCGATACGCTGGTCGAGTTGGCGGCGCGGCTGTGCGGTGCCGAGCGCACCGCGATCCGGCTGGCAAGAGGCGGCCTTTACCACAGTGTCGCCAACTACGGTTTTTCGCCTGAGCACAAGCAACGCATGGAGAGTGAGCCGACCGGCGCCGACCCGGGATCGATCGCCGGTCGGATTGTGCTAACAGGCAAATCCGTTCACATCGTGGACGCCCAGGCTGACGCCGACGAGGGGGTGGCTCGCCGATCGAAGTCAGGAAACATACACACGATTCTCGGCGTGCCGCTGCTCCGCGAAGGCACGCCCATCGGCGTCCTGCTGCTGCAAAGGACCATTGTGGAGCCGTTCGCCGACAAGCAGATCGAACTGGCCGAGACCTTTGCCGACCAGGCGGTGATCGCCATCGCGAATGTGCGGCTGTTCGAAGCGGAACAGCAGCGCACCGCCGAATTGAGCGAGTTGCTTGAGCAGCAGACCGCGACGTCGGAGGTGCTGCGCGTCATCAGTTCCTCACCCGGCGAGTTGGAACCGGTATTCCAGGCCATGCTGGAAAATGCCACGCGTATCTGCGCGGCTAAAATCGGGATTCTCTTTAGATATGAGGATGGCGCCTATACCGCCGTCTCGATGCTCGGCGTGGCGCCGGCCTATGCGGAGTACCTCGATCGCGGCCCGGTCCGGCCTAGCCCCGCGACCGCGCTTGGCCGCGTTGCCGCGACGCGGCAGACAATCCAGGTCGTCGATACGCAAGCCGAGCAAATCTATGCCGACCGCGAGCCGTTCCGCGTTGCCACAGCCGAGCTTGGCGGAGCGCGCAGCCTTCTCAATGTGCCGATGCTCAAGGACGGCAGGCTGATCGGCGCCATCGGCATCTACCGCCAGGAGGTACGGCCGTTCACCGACAAGCAGATCGAGCTGGTGACGAACTTCGCCAATCAGGCCGTCATCGCCATCGAGAACACGCGGCTGCTTAGCGAATTGCGCGAGTTGCTGGAACAGCAGACGGCGACGGCCGATGTGCTGCGCGTCATTAGTTCCTCACCGGGCGAGCTGGAACCGGTGTTCCAGGCTATGCTGGAAAACGCGACACGCATCTGTGGGGCCAAGTTCGGTATCCTGCATCGTTTCGACGGTGAAGCGTTCCACTTCGCGGCAGGAGTTGGGTTGCCGCCCGCCTTTGCCGAGCTCAGGCAACGTGATCCGGCGGTCCGTCACGTCCCGCAGTCCGGACTAGGGCGCGTGGCCGCGACGAAACGGTTGCTCCACATTTCGGACCTTGCCGAGGACGCGGGCTACAAGGAGCGCTACCCGGGTTTCGTCGGCCTTGTTGAATTGGCAGGAGCGCGGACTCTTCTCGACGTGCCGATGCTCAAAAACGAAGAGCTGATCGGCGTGATCAGCATCTATCGCCAGGAAGTCCGCCCGTTCACCGACAAGCAGGTTGAACTGCTTACGAACTTCGCCGCGCAAGCCGTCATCGCCATCGAAAACACGCGACTGCTCACCGAGTTGCGCGAATCGCTGGAGCAGCAGACGGCGACGTCCGAGGTCCTGAGCGTCATCAGTTCGTCGCCCGGCGAGCTGGAGCCCGTCTTCAAGGCAATGCTCGAAAACGCCGCTCGCATCTGCGAGGCCAGTTTCGGTAACCTCCTGCTTTGCGATGGAAAGGAATTCCGCGTTGCCACTATGCACAATCCGCCGGCTGCTTATGCCGATTACCGGCAGCACCAGCGCTCGTTCCAGCCCAGCCCGAACAATCCCATCGGACGCCTGGCCGCGACCAAACAATTGCAGCACATCGCCGACGCCAGGACCGAGCAAGTCTATGTCGAAGGAGAGGCAGCGCTAGTTCGGCTCGTCGATGACGCCGGCGCCCGGACATTGCTCGCGGTGCCGATGCTCAAGGAGAATGAGCTGGTCGGTGTATTCGGCATGTTCCGCCAGGAAGTGCGACCCTTTACCGACAAGCAGATAGCGCTGGTCACGAATTTCGCCGCCCAGGCCGTGATCGCCATCGAGAATACGCGGCTGCTCAGCGAGTTGCGCGAATCGCTCGAGCAACAGACGGCGACGGCGGAGGTGCTGCGCGTCATCAGTTCGTCGCCCGGGGATTTGGAGCCGGTATTCCGGGCCATGCTGGAGAAGGCAACGCGCATCTGCGAGGCCAAGTCCGGTTTATTGCTGCGCTCTGACGACGATGGGTTCCGGGTTGTGGCATGGCTGCGCGAGCGAGCCGGCATCGAGGAGCAGATGAAGGGCCAGGCGTTTAAGCTCGGTCCATCGACGCCAATCGGCCGGGCTGCGCTGACCCGGCAGATCGTGCACGTGCCGAATCTCGCTGAAGATCAGGCTTATCTGGAGCGCGAACCCCTCGCTGTCTATGGGGTCGAGCAGGCGAATGTGCGAGCAACTCTTGTCGTCCCAATGCTAAAAGAAGAAAAATTGATCGGTGTTTTTGCGATTGAACGCGAAGAAGTTAAGCCGTTCACCGACAAGCAGATTGCGCTGGTGCAGAATTTCGCCGACCAAGCGGTTATCGCCATCGAGAACACGCGGCTCCTCACCGAGCTGCGCGAGTCGCTGGAACAACAGACGGCGACGTCCGAGGTGCTGAGCGTCATCAGTTCGTCGCCCGGCGAGCTGGAACCGGTGTTCAATGCGATGCTGGAAAATGCGACGCGGATCTGCGGCGCCGCATTCGGCAATCTCTTGCTCTACGACGGAAATGCATTCCGGGTCACGGCTATGCACGGCGGAGTGCCGGAGTGGAATGAGCTGCGGCGGCGGGAGCCCACGGTACATCCGGGCCGCAACAGCGCCCTTAGCCGTCTCGTCGCGACCAAGCAGGTCCAGCACATCCCCGACCTCAAAACGGACGCATCATACGTCCAAAACGAACCGGCATTTACCGCGTTCGTCGACGTCGCCGGCGCCCGTACTCTTCTCGTCGTGCCGATGCTCAAGGAGGATGAGCTCGTTGGTGCATTCGGCATCTACCGCCAGGAAGTCCGCCCCTTTACCGACAAGCAGATCGCGCTGGTGCAAAATTTTGCCAATCAGGCGGTCATCGCCATCGAAAACACGCGGCTGCTCAGCGAATTGCGCGAATCGCTGGAGCAGCAGACGGCCACCGCACAGGTGCTCAGCGTCATCAGCTCCTCGCCCGGCAACTTGGAGCCGGTGTTCCAAACGATGGTGGCGAATGCCACGCGCATCTGCGACGCCACGTTCGGCAATCTGTTGCTTCACGATGGAGATGCGTTCCGGATCATGGCGATGCACGGCGCGCTGCCAGAATGGAGCGCGCTGCGGCAGAGCTACATTGCGTATCGCGCCGATCCTGACCATCCTCTTGGCCGTCTTGCAGAATCCCAAGAGGTCCAGCACATCGCCGACATGAGGGCGGAGCCATCCTACGTCCGAGGCGATCCGGGGGTTACTCCGTTCATCAATGTTACCGGCTCGCGGACCTGGCTTGGCGTGCCATTGCTCAAGGACGATGTTCTCGTCGGCGCCATCTCCATTTTCCGGCAGGAAGTCCGTCCTTTCAGCGATAAGCAGATCGAACTTTTGAAAAATTTCGCCAGTCAGGCCGTCATCGCCATCGAGAACACGCGGCTGCTCAGTGAGTTGCGGCAATCGCTACAGCAGCAAACCGCCACCGCCGACGTGCTGAAAATCATCAGTCGCTCGACCTTCGATTTGCAGACCGTGCTCGACACGCTCGTGGAATTGGCCGCGCGGCTTTGCGAGGCGGACATGGCGTCCATCAATCGCGCGCATGGCGACGGTTATCGGCAGGACGCAATGTACGGCTTCACACCGGAATTCATTGCCTTCATGGGCAATTACGCAATACCGGGTGGACAAGCCTCGATCGTCGGCCGCACCGTGATGAAAGGCGAAACCATCCACGTTGCCGATGTGACCGCCGATCCGGACTACAGAATGATGGATGCCGCAAGGGTCGGGAATCTTCGCACCGCACTGGGCATTCCGCTGTTGCGCGAGGGCATGCCGACGGGGGTAATCCTGCTGATGCGAAAACAGGTAAAGCCGTTTACCGAAAAGCAGATCGAACTCGCGCAAACTTTCGCCGACCAGGCGGTCATCGCCATCGAGAATGTGCGGCTATTCGAGGAAATCCAGGAAAAGAGCCGGCAACTCGAAGTCGCGAGCACGCACAAATCGCAATTCCTCGCCAATATGAGCCACGAATTGCGCACGCCGCTCAATGCCATCCTCGGCTATACCGAGCTTGTCCTCGACGACATTTACGGCGAGCCGCCGGAAAAGATGCGCAACGTGCTGATGCGCATTCAAACCAACGGCAAGCACCTTCTCGGCCTGATCAACGACGTGCTCGACCTGTCGAAGATCGAAGCAGGCCAGCTCGTGCTGACGCTCAACGATTATTCGATCAAGGACATGATGCAGGGCGTTTATGTTGCGATCGAGCCGCTGGCCGGCAACAAGAAGCTCGGCTTTCGGCTCGAAGCGCCGCCGGATTTGCCGCGCGCGCATGGCGACGAGCGGCGGCTGTCGCAGGTGCTGCTCAATCTCGTCGGCAATGCCATCAAATTCACCGACACCGGCGAAGTGGCCATGAAGGCCAGTGCCGAGAACGGCAGCTACACCATAGCGGTGCGTGATACCGGGCCGGGGATCGCCGAAGCCGACCAGGCCAAGATATTCGAGGAGTTCAAGCAGTCGGAAAGCGCGCAGACCAAGGTCAAGGGCGGCACCGGGCTCGGCCTGTCGATCGCAAAACGAATCGTCGAAATGCACGGCGGCAAGCTTTGGGTCGAATCCAGCCTTGGCAGCGGTTCGACATTTTTCGTCACCCTGCCGCTGCGCGCTGAACAGGTGGGGAAGGCATGAGCAAGCGCATTCTCGTTGTCGAGGATCAGGAAGATAACCGGCAGATCCTCCGCGACCTTTTGGGCAGCGTCGGTTACGAGATGACGGAAGCCTGGGATGGCGAGGCGGGCATCGCGGCGGCCAAAGAGCAGCGGCCCGATCTCATCCTGATGGATATTCAGATGCCGCTGCTTGATGGCTACGAGGCGACCCGCCGTATCAAGGCCGACCCGGAATTGAAAAGCATCCCGATCATCGTGGTGACGTCTTACGCGTTAAGCGGCGACGAGGGCAAAGCGCGCGAGGCCGGCTGCGACGCCTACGTGACGAAACCCTACAGTCCGCGACAATTGCTTGCCAAGATCAGGGAATTCCTGCCGTAACAGAGTTTTTGCATCAGCATGAACAATCCCGCCTGTATCCTCGTGGTCGACGACAACGAGACCAACCGCGACATTCTGGTGACGCGGCTGGAGAAGCACGGCTACCAGACGCTGCAGGCGGCCGACGGCGAAGAGGCGCTCGCCAGCGTCGCGCAGCACCGTCCCGATCTGATCCTGCTCGACGTGGAAATGCCGAAGCTTGACGGCTTCGAAGTGTGCCGGCGGCTAAAGAACGATCCGGCGATGCCGTATGTCCCGATCATATTGTGCACGGCGCGGGCGGCCTCGCAGGACGTGGTGACGGGTCTCGACGCCGGCGCCGACGAATATCTGACCAAGCCCATCGATCAGGCGGCTTTGGTCGCGCGCGTGCGCTCGATGCTGCGCGTCAAGGAGCTGCACGACCAGGTTCAGGCGCAAGCCGAAGACCTCGCCACCTGGAACCAGACGCTTGAACAGCGCGTCAATGAGCAGGTCGGCGAGCTTGACCGCATGAACCGGCTCAAGGGGTTTTTGCCGCCGCAGATCGCCAAGCTTGTGGTGTCCTCGGGCGGCGAGAAGCTTCTGGAAAGCCACCGCCGCGACGTCGCCGTGGTGTTTTGCGACTTGCGCGGCTTCACCGCCTTTGCAGAGCGCGCCGAGCCGGAAGACATCATCGCGGTGCTGCAGGAATATTACCGCTGTCTCGGCGAATCCATCGATCGCTTCGAGGGTACGTTGCAGCATTTTGCCGGTGACGGTGCGATGATCATTTTCAACGACCCGATTCCGTGCCCCGATCCGGCGGCGCGCGCCGTGCGCATGGCGGTCGAAATGCGCGGGCGCGTGGCGGCGCTGGCGGAAAAATGGCGCCGCTTCGGCCACGAGCTCGGCTTCGGCATCGGTATCACGACCGGACACGCCACCTTGGGCAGCATCGGCTACGAAAACCGCTTTCAGTATTCGGCGAACGGATCCGTGGTCAATCTCGGCTCGCGGTTATGCGCGCAAGCCGCCGACGGACAAATCCTGATCGACGGCAGGGTCCAGGTCGCCGTCGAATCGATCGCCACGATCGAGCCGCTCGGCGAACTGGACCTAAAAGGCCTGCATCGCCCCATTCGTGCCTTCAACGTGCGCGATTTGAGCGCATGAGGCGCAAGTCTTGCTCACAAAGCCGCAATAACAAGGGGGAAATCGTGCCCGACAAGATGACCGAATTGATCGAGGAACTGGCGCTCGCCAACCGGATCCTCGCCCATGAGGGCGTACTCGACGCGTTCGGCCATGTCAGCGTGCGCCATCCGGCCAATCCGAACCGTTACCTACTGTCGCGCTCGCGTTCGCCACTGCTCATCGAACCTGACGATATTCTGGAATACACGCTCGATTCCGAGCCGGTGCAGCCGCCGAAGGTGAGCCTTTATTCCGAGCGCGTCATTCACGGCTGCATCTTTCAGGCGCGCCGCGACGTCATGGCGGTATGTCATCATCATGCTCCCGCGGTGATGCCGTTTGCCATCGCCGGCAAGCCGATTGTGCCGGTCTTCCATCTCGGCGCGGCGGCAGGCGAGGATATGCCGTTCTGGGATCAGCATGACGAGTTCGGCGATACCAACCTCCTGGTCGTAAAACCGGAGGAGGGCCGCTCGCTGGCACGCGCGCTCGGAGCACACCCGGCCGTGCTGATGAACCGTCACGGCGCGACCGTCGTCGGCGGCAGCCTGAAGGAACTGGTGTCGCGGTCGATCTTCATGTGCCAAAACGCCGAATATCAGCTGCGCGCGCTGGCGCTCGGTACGCCGCAACCGTTGCATCGCGGTGAAGTCAAGCTCGCCGGCACGCTCAGCCTGTTACCGAACGTCGTGACGCGAACATGGGAATACTGGAGCATGCGGCTCGAAGCGGCCGGCGGCATGCCGCCGCGGCGCTCAAGCGCCAAGGTGGCGCGCCGGCCGGTGCCGAAAACCTCGCGCGTCACCCCGCGCGAGCGGCGCAAGGGCAGGAGGCGCCGGTGACAAGCCGGGCCGGCGCACCATTTCGGCATGATCCTGTCGCGCCGGCGCCTGTTGGCAGCTTCGCTTGCGCCTTTGACCTTGACCGGGCCGTTGCGGCCGAGTCCGGCGCGCGCGGAACAGCCGATGTTTCCGGAAGATTTTATCTGGGGCGCTTCGACGTCGAGCTACCAAATCGAAGGCGCCGTCGATGCCGACGGCCGCGGCGAGAGCATTTGGGATGTCTTTTCCCACACGCCTGGACGGATAAAGGACGGCAGCACCGGCGACGTCGCTTGCGATCATTATCACCGCTGGCGCGAGGATATCGAACTCATCGCGCGCGGCGGCTTTGCCGCTTACCGGTTCTCGATCGCCTGGCCGCGAATCATGCCCGCGGGCGCCGGCGCCGTCGAACAGCGCGGCCTCGATTTCTATGACCGGCTGGTCGACGGCCTGATCGCAAGCGGCATCACGCCCTGGCTCTGCCTCTATCATTGGGATCTGCCGCAGGCGTTGCAGGACGAGGGCGGCTGGCTCAACCGCGACACTGCGCAAAAATTTTCCGATTACGCCCGTGTTGTCGCCGGCCGGCTCGGCGACCGGGTCAAGCATTGGGCGACGTTCAACGAGCCCAATATTCACGCGCTGTTCGGCCATGGCACGGGCGAGCACGCGCCGGGCTTAACCGGTCTGCCGAATATGCTTGCGGCGATGCACAACCAGAACCTGGCGCACGGCCGCGCGGTGCAGGCGCTGCGCTCCGAGCGCGGTGATTTTCGCGTCGGCACGATCATGTCGTTGCAGCGGGCGCGGCCGTCGAGCGATCGCGACGAGGATCGCAGCGCCACCGAGCGGTTCGACGCGATGTGGAACGGAGCTTGCCTCGATCCGCTCTTGCTCGGCGCCTATCCCGCGGCGGTTGCCGCCGATTTCGCATCCCTGGTCGCCGGCGGCGATCTCGCCACGATCCGGCAGCCGATCGATTTTGTCGGCCTGAACTACTACGGACCGATGTATGTCGCGGCCGTGCCCGGAAGCTTGTTCGGTGCCTGGTTTGGCGCGGTGCCGGCGGGCACGCCGTTCACGTCGATCGGCTGGCCGGTTGACGCCGGTGCATTCACCGAAGAGCTGATCCGCGTGAGCACCCGCTACGGCGGCCCCGACATCTACGTGACCGAGAACGGCGCCTGCTACGACGACACGGTCGCGGCGGATGGCGCCGTCCAGGACGACGACCGCATTGCTTATTTGCGCAGCCACGTTGCCGCCGCGCAGAGCGCACTCGCAGCCGGCGTCAAGCTGCGCGGTTATTTCGTCTGGTCGCTGTTGGACAATTTTGAATGGGCGGAAGGCTATCGCCGCCGCTTCGGCGTCATCCGGGTCGATTACGCGACGCTCAATCGGACACCGAAGGCGTCTTATCGGTGGCTGGCCGATCTTATAGGGGCTCGAGCGCGCCGCTGATCCGCCGGTGGATCTTCAATGCCGGTCACGCGCCGCGGCGCTGATGGCGCCGAGCATGGCGGCGCGATCCTTGTTGAGGACCCCGCGCACGGATTGCTGGGTGCCGATCTGGCCCATTTCGCGCTGGCGCTTGACGGTGGCTGTCGTCATCAGCGGCTCGACGCCAAGTTCGCGCAGCGTGTCGGCGACTTCTTCCATTTCGGCGGCGCGGCGTTCGCCGTGATTGGCCATGCGCTCGAGATTGTAGGGTACAATTTTCGCCCAATCGAGGCCGGGATAATTGTTCTTCATCGAGGCCGCCACTTCGTCGATCACGCCGGCGCGGGCCGCGGCCAAAAAACACTCCAGCGTCAGCGCCTCGATGCCCTTTATCATCACGCTGCGCACCATCTTGATCGCGGCGGCCGCACCCACTTCGGTGCCGCCGGCAGTCACGCGCATGCCGAGCGCGGCGAGCACCGGCGCGATCGCTACGGCATCGGGGCCGGCAAGCAGCATCGGCGTTTGATGCCGCGCCGGATAGATCGGAGCGAGCACGGCGGCGTCGACGTAACGGGCGGCATCGCCAAGGAGCTTCGCGGTCTCCTGCTTGCGGCCGGGCGAGACCGAGTTGATGTCGAGGAAGAACGGATTTCCGGCAAGATGGGTTTTGACCGAACGCGCCGCTTCGACGCTCGATGCGGCGGTGACGGCGGAGATGACAATGTCGGCGTTGCGCGCCGCATCGGCGGCGGAACCGGCGACACGCACGCCGCTGTTCGCGGCTGCCCGCAGCAGCTTTTCGCCCTCGGCCTTCGGAAACAAAATGTCCCAGGTCGCCATCCGCTCGAGGGCCGCCTCGCGCAACCCGGCCGCGATTGCTTGGCCGGCTTCCCCGAAACCGATGAATGCGAGAGCGGGTTTTCCGTTCGGCATCGTGCTAAATCCCTAAGGGTGCGTGATCCTGCGTCGATGATGGCAGGTTCGTTATATATTCCACAATGGCGCAACCGGCGAGTACTGCCATGAGCCGTTTTTCCTGCCGCGATCGACTGGAACAGGCGCTGGCGCGCATCGCCGACCCGAGCGGGGAGGGGACGCGAGCCTGCCTGTCAGTGTATGCGGAGAGCGCCCGCACCGCGGCCGATGCCGCCGATGTGCGAGCCACGCGCGGCGATTTCACGAGGCCCGCTCGATGGCGTCATCGTCAGCATCAAGGATCTGTTCGACGTCGTCGGCGAGGTGACCCGCGCCGGTTCGAAGATTCTTGCCGAGGAAGCGGCGCCGGCTTCCGCTGATGCGCCTGTGGTGCAGCGCCTGCGCGCGGCAGGCGCGGTGATCGTCGCCAAAACCAATATGAGCGAGTTCGCCTTTTCCGCAATCGGCACCAATCCGCATTTCGGCACGCCGGGAAATCCAGCCGACCGCGCGCGGGTGCCAGGCGGTTCCTCGGCGGGCGCGCCGGTCGCCGTCGCCGACGGCATGTGCGATATCGCCGTCGGTAGCGATACCGGCGGTTCGGTGCGGGTCCCGGCGGCTTTGTGCGGTCTCGTCGGCTTCAAGCCGAGCCGGCGGCGCGTCCCGACCGCCGGCGCGTTTCCATTGAGTAAGACGCTCGATTCGATCGGGCCGATCACCAAAAGCGTCGCCGATTGCGCCAAGGCCGACGCGGTCATGGCCGGCGAGGAGTTTGCGCCGCTTGAGTCCATAGCGCTCACGGGCCTGCGCTTCGGCATCGCCGAAGGCTTGCCGCTCGATCGCCTCGACCAGAGTGTCGCTGCCGCATTTGCCGCTGCGCTGGCGCGGCTCGACAACGCCGGCGTGCGCGTCAGCCACGAAACCGTGCCACTGTTCGACGATATGGTTGCCGTCAATAACAAAGGCGGCATCCCGCCGCCGGAGGCCTGCGCGGTGCACCGCGACCGGCTCGACCGGCGTGCCGCCGACATCGATCCGAATATCCGCGTGCGCATCGAGCGCGGCTGCACCGTGACCGAGGCGGATTATGCCTGGATGCTGGCCGAGCGGGCGCGGCTTGTGCGCGCCATGGATGAGCGGCTGGAAGAGCTCGACGTGCTGATCATGCCGACGACGTCTATCGTCGCACCGACGATTGCCGAAGTAGCGGACCTGAAAATCTTTGCTGCGCGCAACGCGGCGGTATTGCGCAATACCGCGATCATCAACTTCTTCGACCTCTGCGCCATCTCGCTGCCGCTGCCGGCGCCGGGCGCGCTTCCGGTCGGGCTGATGCTGGCCGCGCGCAACGGCCAGGATCACAGGCTCCTCGCTATTGCCGCAGCGATAGAGCGCCAATTGGCGAGTTGAGCGGCTCGTGCGCTGTGCTTCGACTACAGCGGCGGCCCGATGGTGACGGCAAGCTTGCCGACCCCCTCGATCTCGCACTCGATCTTGTCGCCGGCGACGGTGGCGGCGACGCCCGAGGGCGTGCCCGTCATGATGATGTCGCCAGGCGCAAGCTCGACCATTTCGGACAGTTTCGAGATGATCTCCGGCACGTTCCAGATCATCTGATTGAGGTCGCCGTCCTGGCGCACCTTGCCGTTGACTTTGAGCGTAATGCGGCCCTTCGACGGATTGCCGACCTCGGACGCCGGCTTTAGCGGCCCGCACGGGGCCGAATGGTCGAACGCCTTGCCGATCTCCCATGGCCGCTTGATATCGCGCGAGGCGATTTGCAGATCCCGCCGCGTCAGATCGATGCCGACGCCGTAGCCGTAGACGCAATCGAGCGCTTTGTCGGTCTTGATGTTGCGGCCGCCGCTCTTGAGCGCGACCACAAGCTCGACCTCATGGTGCATGTCCTTGGTCAGCGACGGATAAGGCACCGTGCCGCCGTCGGGCACGATGGCGTCGGCAGGCTTGGCGAAAAAGAACGGCGGCTCGCGCACGTCGTTGCCCATCTCCTTGATGTGCTCGACATAATTGCGCCCGACGCACCACAACCGACGGACCGGGAAGGATTTGCCGGTGCCGGCAACGGGGATCGAGGCCTGCGGCGGCGGCGGAATGACATAGCTCTTGGCGTCGGTGCTCATGATGCGGTTTCATGTTGGAGGGAAAGAACGGCTTATAGCTTACGCGTTTTGGCGGTCAAAGTGACGTTCCTCGCTCACGCCGACGAGGCGATCGCGGCGACCGGCTCGAGCGGCGGTGACGGCTGCTCGCGCAGCTGCAGCCGGTAGAACGAGGCGTAACGGCCGCCTTTGCGCAAGAGCTCATCGTGGCGGCCGGATTCGACGACCAGTCCGTTCTCGACGACCAGAATGCAATCGGCATGCATGATCGTCGAAAGCCGGTGTGCGATGACAAGAGTCGTGCGCCCTTTGCACAATTCGGCGACCGCTTCCTGCACGTGGTGCTCGGATTCCGAATTGAGCGCGGCGGTAGCCTCGTCGAGGAGGATGATCGGCGCGTCCTTGATCAAAGCGCGGGCGATGGCGATGCGCTGGCGCTGCCCGCCGGAAAGTTGCAAGCCGTGCTCGCCGACCGGTGTGTCATAGCCGGCCGGGAAGCTCATGATGAAATCGTGCGCATGCGCGGCTTTGGCGGCGGCGACGATTTCCGCTTCGCTCGCCGTGAGTTTGCCGAGCGCGATATTCTCACGGATCGTGCCACGGAACAGGTGCACGATCTGGCCGACCAGCGCCGTCTCCTGCCGCAGCGAACCGCGCGACACCGCGGCGATATTTTGGCCGTCGATCAGGATTCGGCCGGAACCGACCTCGTAGAAGCGCAGCAGCAGATTGAGCACCGTCGACTTGCCGCCGCCGGATGGACCGACCAAAGCGGTGACCTTGCCCGGCTGGGCGACAAAATTCATGCCGCGCAGCACCGGCGTGTCGGCGCGATAGGCGAAATGCACGTCGTCGAACTCGACACGCGCCGTCGTCAGCTTGAGCGGCGGCAGACCGTCGTCGTCCGGTTCGCCCGGCGGACTGTCGACGACTTCATAGATAATGCGGACGCCGACCAAGTTATTGTTGAGATCGATGTTGAGCCGCGCCAGCCGCTTGGCCGGTTCGTAGGCGAGCAAGAACGCCGCCATGAAGGAAACAAACTGACCCGGCGTCGCTCCGGTCTCGATCACGCGATAGCCGCCGTAGATCGTGGCCAAAGCGATCGTAAAGCCGCCGAGCATTTCCATGATCGGACTGGCACGATTGGAAACCCGCGCCATCTTGTTCGACTCGTGCTGCACATTGGAGACGCTCCTATCGAGACGGCGGCGCATCTCGTCTTCAAGACCAAAGGCCTTGACCATGCGCATGCCCTGCAGCGCTTCCTGCATCGTCTCGATGATCTGCGTGCCACCGGTGAATTGCAGCCGCGCGATGCCGCGCACCCGGCGGATCACCTTGCGCAGGAAGAAGAAAGCCGGCGGCGCTCCGATGAAGCCGATCAGCGACATGACCGGATCCTGAATCACCATGACGATGACCAGCCCGATCAGCGACATCAGATCGCGGCCGATGGCGGTGATCAGGAGATTGATCACGCCGCTGACCGCGGCGGCGCCGGTGGTGAGCCGGGCGATGAATTCGGAAGAATGCCTGTCGGCAAAAAAACCGATGTCTTCGTGCAACAGCTTGTCGAACAGCCGCCGCTGATTATCCGCGATGATATGGTTGCCGATCCACGACAGCGTGACGGTGGAGCCGTAGGTGGCGAATCCCTTCGCCGCGAAGATCACCATCGCAATGAGGCCGATGACGACGATCTTGTGATAATTGCGGTCGACATAGGCCGCGTTGGTCATGGAGCCGAGGAGATAGGCGGTCAGCGCCGTGCCGCCGGCGGCAACCAGCATCAGGGCGAAAGCGATCAGGTAGCGCGGCCAGTGCGACAGCGCTTCGTCCACCAAGAGGCGGCGCACCAGCGCAAGGGTCGAATAGTCGTCCGCGGGTTGGGCCGTGGCAGGTTTCATGCTGATCCGTTTTGCCTTCATAGGCCGTTGAGGGCAACCCTGCGGCCGCGCGTTTTTGCCCGCCCTGCGGGAGATTTTCAAGTAAATTCAGCCCAGTATCGGCCAATTCGAGGCTTCCGACGCCGCCGCAACGGCAGCTGAGCCAAGTCCAGACCTCGATATAAAGCGGACCTGCGCTTGATGCCGGCGGTAGCGTGCCGCCGCAGCGGCAAAGCGAAGCGGGAGCCGGGGTCCGGCACAGAACAGCGGGGACATCACGCCGGCACGATTGAATGCATCATCGCGCCGTTGCATGCTGGTCGAAACCGCGGTGATTGAATGTCAGTGCCCCCAAACGATTATTTCGATGCCGGCTTTCCCGGCGCCACGCAAACCGTGCGGGTAACGAACCTCCACGAGGCCAAGATATTTGCCCGCAGGTGGGTGATTAGAGACAAGGATCCTGCTCTGAAGGTGCTGCTGCGGCACCTCGAGCGGGCCAATAGCTCCGCCACCGCGGACATTGCGGTCCAACAGCTAAAGCAGGCTCTCGCCTGCCGGGGACTGTTGGTCACGGCGACGCCGTTTCATGGATAGCGTGCGGCCGTAGCCGTCCGGACAACTGGCATTCTTCGCCGATAGAACTTATATTTGCGCTGAATGATGAAGCGCATTCAGATCACGTCTAATCATTATTTGGAGGGCCAGGCTGATGGCCCAATTTGACTATAACGCCGCGGCCGAATTGTTTCCGACGAGAAGGCGCATCCCCAGGCGTCAACCGCTCGGCTACCGGCGGTTTAGCCGGGCCTCTCACGCCATCCGTTTCGCCATCGAAGACTTGCCGCCGGAACTTCTGGTCGGCGCTTTTCTCGAAGTCGACGAACGCCGCTATAGCAGCGATGACATCCGCCGCCTGTATGAGAGCCCCGATTATCCCTTAAATCGCCGCGCCGCCCGGTCGTGATGCACAAGCGGTTCGCGGCGGAGCGTTAATCGCCGTCTTCAATCCGCGGCGGAAATCCAGCATTTGCGCAGGCCTTCGGCATCCCGCGCCCACCAGTAATTTCCTTCCGGATTGTGTCCGGTCACGCTGAAAGTCTTGAGGTATTTCTTGATCGCGGCCAGGGCTTCCTCGCGCGTGGAATAGCGGTGGCCAACTTCCATCGCCGGAGCGGAAGCCGCACTTTTCAGTTCGAGAATTTTGAACATTGTCGGCTTCCTCGAAGAGGCATTCTCAAGACTAAAACTCAGCTCCGCCGGAGAGGATCAGGTCGCTTTCCGAGACCACCCGCTCGTGGGATTCGCTTTTGCTCTTGATGCGATAGCGCGTCGTGCCGTCCTCGGCCGGCCGCAGACTTACGATTTCGTAAGCTCCTCTTGCCGCGGATCGAAACGTCGATGGAATGAGATCGACCGTTTGCCCGACCTTGAATTTATAGGTTTGATCGACCATCGCAGATACTCCTTATGCAGTACGCGGTAGTCCGCCCGATCGGGCCATTGCTGTCACCGGCGGTGGAATTGGTTGCGCGCCGGCGGGCGGCTGGCCGCACCGGCTCGCTCATCCCTGTGGCGAAAGATCATCCGCCCCTTCTCCAGGTCGTATGGGGACACTTCGACCGTTACGCGGTCACCGGCAAGAGTCTTTATCCGATTCTTCTTCATTCGTCCTGCGGTATAGGCGATCAAAGCGTGGCCGTTGTCGAGCTGAATGCGGTAGCGGGCGTCGGGCAATATCTCGGTAACGAGACCCTCGAATTGCAGGAGTTCTTCTTTCGTCAAGTTACGATCCTTTGGAATGGATGGCCCGTTGCGGCGGGCGGGGAGCAACCTCGTTGCGGGACGGCGCCGGGCGATGCAGGAAGGCGACCGAAGCTATACCTTCCGGCGATTTCCGCGACTGGTCGTGATGTTTGCCTGACTGACTGCGATGCGGCTGATGACGGCCTTTATCGCTGCCGCGCCATTGCTGACGCTGGCGTGGCGCGTCGCGGGTTGCCGGCGGCGACGCAGCCCGATGCGCGTGGGTTTGCCGGTCGGTCACCGGAATCGACAACCGGATCAGCTTTTCAATGTCGCGCACGAAAGCCACTTCCTCACCATCGCACAGCGAGATGGCGATGCCTTGCGCGCCTGCGCGCGCGGTGCGGCCGATGCGGTGGACATAGGTTTCCGGCACGTTCGGCACATCGAAATTCACGACGTGACTGATGCCGTCGACATCGATGCCGCGGGCGGCAATGTCCGTGGCAACCAGAATCCTGACCGCGCCTTTGCGAAAGGCCGCCAGCACGCGTTCGCGCTGATTTTGCGATTTGTTGCCGTGGATCGCTTCGGCCGGGATGCCGGCTTTCACCAAGCCCCGCACGACCTTGTCGGCGCCGTGTTTGGTCCGTGTGAAGACCAGCGCGCGGTCGATCGTCTCCTGCCGCAAGACATCGATCAGGACCGTGGCCTTGCCGCCGCGATCGACACGGATAACGCGCTGCTCGACCCGCTCGACGGTCGTTGCGGCCGGCGTCACGGCGACCCTGACCGGATCGCGCAGCATCTGCGCCGCGAGTTCGGAGATGGCGCGAGGCATGGTCGCCGAGAACAACAAAGTCTGCCGCTTGGCCGAAAGTTTGGCGATGATTTTGCGAATGTCGTGGATGAATCCCATGTCCAGCATCCGGTCGGCTTCATCGAGCACGAGATATTCGACGTCGCCAAGGCGCAGCGCGTTGCTTTGCACGAGATCGAGCAATCGCCCCGGCGTCGCGATCAGGATATCGATGCCGTTGAATAGCGAGCGGACCTGTGCGCCCATCGGCACGCCGCCGATCACCAGCGCGGATCGCAGCCGCAGATGGCGGCCGTAAGCGCGAAAGCTGTCGAGGATTTGGCCGGACAGTTCGCGTGTCGGACTAAGTACGAGAACGCGGCAGGTCTTGGGTGCGGTCGGCCGCGGATTTTCGGTAAGCCGATGCAGGATCGGCAATGCGAATGCAGCGGTTTTCCCGGTGCCGGTCTGCGCGATGCCGATCACATCGCGGCCTGACATGACGATTGGAATTGTCTGGGCTTGGATCGGGGTTGGAACGAGGTATTTTTCCTCTGCGAGTGCGCGTGTAATTGCTTCGTTAAGGCCGAAGCCTTCAAATGAGGTCAACGAATTGTCTTTCTGTAATGCGAATCGTCGCGGCTATGCAGAACAATGCGCGGAACGTTCGCGGTCGGGGATGAAGACACCCCGCGCGATCTGGGTGTCGATGAAAATCTGGAGAGCAAGCCAGAAACCGTTTAACGGGAGTCCGTATCACGCGGCTCGCGAGCCCTTAAGGCTACGCCCTCGATATGGGCCATAGATGTGTTCGTTTCAAGGCTGAATGCAGCAATTCCATCTAAGCCCCGAGAAACGCTGTCAATCTGCCGCGAACGCGCGCATGGTCCGGCGATGTCGAATCAGGCGCCGGTGCATTCCGTCGAGGTAATCTTCTATTCGGCTGCTTCGCTTCTTGCAGTACTCGGCGCGGCCTGGTTTTTGTTTCTGTTTTTCAGGTAACGATTTTTCAGGTGACGACGCGCCTGTCGGTCACCTCAGCCCACCGCACGTGCTTTCGCCTTGCCGGACTTTAATTTGGCTGCGGGTTCTTGCTTTTGATCGGCGGCCTCTTTGGCCAGACGGAGCGCCCTCAATCGCGCCATCTTCTCGCGCTCGATACGCCCGTTGGCCTGATATTCCATCATCGCCTTGGCGCCGTCCTTGGCGCGCTCTGCCTTCTTGAAACTCGCTTCGGCGCGAACCTGAGCGTCGCTCGATTTGTCTGACAACGTTCTCTCCTTGAGGCGGCGCGCAAATGCAATTGCCGCGCAATATCGTCCAATGACAACCAACATATATGCAGCGATGCGAAGAAATTAAACCGGTGCCGCCGCTCAGGCGCGCCGGTCCGCGACCCGCGCGCGCTCCAGTGCTGCGGCACGGCGGCTCACCGATTGCAGTTGACTGACCGAGCGCCGCCGCATGAGCTCGCGTTCCCAGGCGAGTGCGTGGGAGACGATAGTCAAGAGATCGTCGAAGCGGGGCTGCCAGCCGAGCGTCGTGCGCGCTCGCTCGCTTGCCGCTATGATTTGGGCCGCGTCGCCCGGCCGCCGCGGTGAGTGTACGACCTTGAAATCGACCCCCGAGACACGCTTGAACGCGCCGATAACGTCGAGCACCGAGAAGCCGTGGCCATAGCCGCAATTGAGCGTCAACGACGATGCGCCGGCGCGCAAGTGGCGCAGCGCCGCACTGTGCGCAGCGACAAGATCACTGACATGAATGTAGTCGCGGATGCAGGTGCCGTCCGGCGTCGGATAGTCGGTGCCGAAAACCTCGAGCATCGGGCGCGACCCCAAGGCCGTTTCTGCGGCGATCTTGATCAGGTGCGTGGCGGCCCGGCTCGATTGGCCGGCCCGGCCATGCGGATCGGCGCCGGCAACGTTGAAGTAACGCAAGATGGCATGGCGCAGACCGTAGGCGCGGCCCGCGTCGCGCAGCATGATTTCCGTCATCAGCTTCGACCAGCCGTAGGGCGAGATCGGCAGCGTCGGTGCATCCTCGCCGACCGGAGACTCGCTTGGGTTGCCGTAAACGGCCGCGGTCGACGAGAAGATGAGGTGTTGCACGCCACCGGTGACCGCGCATTCGATCAGCGCGCGCGTGTTGGAGGTATTGTTGCGATAATAGGCGAGCGGATCGCGAACCGAATCCGGCACCACGACGGACGCGGCGAAATGAATGATCGCGTCGATGCTGTATTCGCGGATGAGCCGACCGACCAGCGTTTGATCGCCGGTCTCGCCGACGATCAGCGGCACGTCCTCGGCCACGGCCCACTGAAAGCCGGTGGAAAGATTGTCGAGCACGACGACCTGTTCGCCGGCGTCGATCAGTTCGTAGACCATGTGACTGCCGATATAGCCGGCGCCACCGGTGACCAGGACCGCCATGTTGCTCCGCCCACGCGCGCGTCCTTTAGGCCTACCCGGATTTGCCAAATACCGGGTTAAGCCCCTCGTTTAAGCCCGTTCTGGGCGGTGCGGCGGGCTGATGGCCACCAGCGCCCGGCGGGTGGCGGCAAGGACCTCTTCGGGGGCGATGTCGCGCATGCAGCGGTGGTGGATGAGCCGGCAGGTTGGCTTGTGGCACGGCCGGCAGGGCAGTTCGGTGGCCGTTTCCACGGTCGCGGCCAGCGGATTGAGCGGCGCCCAGTGCCAGGGGCTTGTGGGCCCAAAAATGCCGATCGAGGGGGTGCCGACCGCGGCAGCCACGTGGAGGAGCCCCGAATCGTTCGAGACCGCAACCGACGCGGCAGCCAGCGCGAGGATCGCGTCGCGCAAGTCCGTGCCGGTCAGATCGCGTGCCGGCGTATCGGCGATAATTTCCGCGGCCAGGTTTTTTTCGGCGGGCCCGCCCAGCACCCAGACGGCGAGACCCTCTGCTAAGAATTGCCGGGTGAGCGCGGCATAGTAGCTGGCGGGCCAGCGCTTTGCCGGTCCGACGGCGCCGGGACACAGCGCCACAACCGCTCGACCATCCGCGTTCAGCCCGCGTTTGCCGCGCCAGGATTCGACCTCGGCGTGGGGTACTTTGAGTTCCGGCAACGGCCAATCCGGCGGCAACTTGGCGCCGCGCGGCAGCGCCAGCGCCGCGCAGCGATCGACCATGCGCTGCAACACCCGTTCGCCATGGCGCAGGTCATTGAGCAGGAAAAAGCGCGCCTCGCCGACAAAGCCGGTCCGTTCGGGAATGCCGGCAAGAAGCGGCGCCAGTGCCGATTTCCAGGTCCGCGGCATGATCAGCACCGTGCCGTAGCCTTCGCGCCTAAACCGTTCGGCGAGCGCGAATTGCTGGCGCAAGGCAAGACGGCGGCGCGGCAGGTCGGCGACGATGGCCTGCCGCAGGCCGGGCATATAATCGGCGAGCGGCGCGCATAGCGCCGTCGCCAGCATGTCGACCGGCCGTTTCGGAAAGCGCGCCTTGAGCAGGCTCACGACGGAGTGGCACCGCACGAAGTCGCCGATCCACATATACGGCACGATGAGAATGGGGCTGCCCGCAGCAGCGTCCGAACCATTATTTGAACTTTGATTCATTATTAGATGCCGGCTCAGGATTTGCCGTCGCGCCGAAGCGGTTCGCTCGGCGGGGGTCGCCAATTCTGCGCCTGCTCATAGCGCTTGGCGTAGCGATAAAAGGTCCCCTCAAAATTGCCAAAAGCGATGACGAAACCGGCCCAGCCGTCGATGAAGCCGAGCTTGAAAACATAATGCTTCAGGAAAGCCCACAGGCCATGGCCGAGCGCGCTCGCCATGGACACGCGTTTGTGGGCGAGTTTTGCCGCTCCGAGCGATGAGTAACGGTTCGCCTTGCTCAGGATTTCTTCGAGGTCGCGGAACGGGAACTGCCAGATCGCATTGTGCAGCGTCCCGACCGGCTTTGTGGTGAGAAGCTCATAGCCCTCATGCACCGGCTCGAGCGTGTAACGCATGCTGCCTTTGCGGAACAGCTGCGGCTGGCGGAAATTCGGATACCAGCCGGAACCCCGGATCCAGCGGCCCATCATGAAGCTTTTGCGCGGTACGCGGTAAACGTCGGCCGCCGGCGCGTTTTCGGCAAGCAGGCCGAGAATCTCGTCTCGCACCGCGGCCGTGCATCGCTCGTCGGCATCGAGACTGAAAATCCAGTCGCAGCGGCAAGCGTCGATGGCGTGATTGCGTAAATCGCCAAAGCCGTTGAAGCTCACTTGCACCACGCGCGCGCCAAGCGCTGCGGCGATCGCGGCGGTATCGTCGGTGCTGTGGGAATCGACAACGACGATCTCGTCGGCCCACAACACGCTCTCGGCCGCGGCCTTGAGCTTTGCGGCTTCATTGAACACCAGGATATAAGCTGAGATCGTTTGCATACGCGAAGAAGCGGTGCCGGCGGCCATGATGGATGATGCGGACGCTACCATACCAACCGGCGGCACTCCTTTGCGAATTCCCGCCTAGGGCCGCCAGCCCAATCGTTCCGTCTCGATAAAATGAATTTCAGTTCACTTATTAAGGACGTTATGGCCCGCGATTAGGTCCGGTGTTGCCCGGCGTGGCAGACTGGGGCAAAGGATCGCTGTCCGATCGGGACAGGCTGATCGAACCATCAAACCGGTCATAAAGCGTCGATGTTATTGGTCACCGGCGGGGCCGGGTTCATCGGGTCGAATGTCGTTGCCAGTCTCAATGAGGCCGGACGCACCGATATTGCCGTCAACGACATACTCGGCAGCGACGGCAAGTGGCGCAACCTCACCAGCCGCCGCATCGCCGATTTCGTGCCGCCGGGCGATCTCATGCGTTGGCTCGACGGCCGCAAGCTCGACGCCGTGATCCATCTCGGCGCCATTTCCTCGACCACCGCTACCGATGGCGACGCCGTCATGGAAAACAATTTCCGGCTGTCGCTTCGCCTCCTTGATTGGTGCGTGGCGACCCGCACGCCGCTTATTTACGCCTCCTCGGCTGCGACCTATGGCGACGGCAACGAGGACTATTCCGACGACTGGTCGCGGGGCGAGCTGCAACGGCTCAAACCGATGAACCTCTACGGCTGGAGCAAGCAATTGTTCGATCTCGCCGTGGTCGAGCGCGTTCGCAACAAGGAAAAGATGCCGCCGCAATGGGCGGGGCTGAAATTCTTCAATGTGTTCGGCCCCAACGAATACCACAAAGGCGAAATGATGAGCCTCGTCGCCAAGCGCTTCGACGACGCCAAAGCCGGCAAGCCGGTCCGCCTGTTCAAGTCGCATCGCGCCGGCATCGGCGACGGCGAACAGAAACGCGACTTCATCTATGTGGACGACGCCATCGCGGTGGTGCGCTGGCTCATCGAGACGCCGGCGGTCTCGGGCATCTTCAATGTCGGCACCGGCGTGGCGCGCAGCTTCCGCGACCTGATGACGGCCATGTTCGCCGCGCTCGGGCGGCCGCCGAGTATCGAATATATCGACATGCCGGCTTCGATCCGCGACAGCTACCAATACGTCACGGAGGCGCAAACGGAAAATCTCCGGCGCGCCGGCTATAATGCCGACTTCATGCCCCTCGAAACGGCCGTGAAACGCTACGTGAATGATTACCTCGATCGCGCCGATCACTATCGCTGAGCATGAAGGTCAGGCGCGGCGGCAATATGCATGTTCGATTTTGAAGAAGCCCTCAAGCTCGTAGCGAAGCAGACGGTGCTCTGCGTCGGCGATCTGATGCTGGACGATTTCGTCTATGGCGAAGTCACGCGCATTTCGCCAGAGGCGCCGACCCCGGTGCTGGCGGTGGCGCGCAGCGAGATCGAGATCGGCGGCGCCGGCAATGTCGCGCGTAATATCGCGGCGCTCGGAGCGCGCTGCATTTTTGTCGGGCTCATCGGCAAGGACGACGCGGGACGGGATCTGACCGACGCGTTCGCCAAACTCAATGGCTCGATCGTGCCCCATCTCGTGATCGAAGCCGGACGGCATACCACGCGTAAAGTACGCTTCGTGTCCGAGCACCATTCAGCGCATCTGATGCGGGCGGATTGGGAGACGGCGCAGCCGGCAAGCGCTGAAAGCGAGGCCGCGGTCATCGCGCAGGCCGAAGCGGCGCTGCCGCAATGTGGCGCGGTGGTGCTGTCGGATTACGCCAAGGGCGTGCTGACGCAACGCGTCATCCGCGCCGTCATCGACGAGGCGCGGCGTCTCGGCAAGCCGGTCGTGGTCGATCCGAAAAGTCACGATTACAGCATCTATCGCGGTGCGACGCTGATCACGCCGAACCGCCAGGAACTCGGAGCGGCGGTGCATCGGCCGGTGACGAGCGAGGCCGAGATCGCCAAGGCCGCGGCCGAATTGGCGCGCCTCGTCGACAGCGACGCCGTGCTCGTGACCCGTAGCGAGGAAGGCATGACGCTTCACCTTGAGGGCGAGGCGCCGGTTCACATTCCCGCCTATCCGGTCAAGGTGCGCGACGTATCGGGCGCCGGCGATACGGTGGCCGCCGTCATGGCGGTGCTGTTGGCGATGCAAGCGCCGTTCGATGCCGCCATGCGCGCGGCCAATGCCGCAGCCGCCGTTGTCGTCGGCAAACGCGGCACCTCGACGGTCTCGCTCGCCGAATTACGCCACCGCATCCTGCCCGCCGCATCGCTCGCGCCCGGCGACAAGATCGTGTTCGACTGGTCGACGCTCGATGAGCGGCTTGACGAGTGGCGCCGGCACGGCCTGCGCATCGGTTTCACCAACGGCTGTTTCGATCTCCTGCACCGCGGCCATGTCAAATTGCTCGCCGAGGCGCGCGCCGCCTGCGACCGCCTCGTGGTCGGCCTCAACAGCGACGCCTCAACGGCGCGGCTCAAGGGCAAAGGCCGGCCGATCAATCCGGCCGAGGGCCGCGCCGAGGTGCTGGCGGCGCTCGAGGCCGTCGACCTCGTCGTTGTTTTCGAGCAGGATACGCCGCTCGAACTGATCAAGCGCGTGCGCCCGAGCGTGTTGGTCAAGGGCGCCGACTATAAACGTGAAGACGTTGTCGGCCGTGAGGTCGTGGAGGCGGCCGGCGGCGACGTGGTCCTGGTTGAGTTCGTGCCCGGCCACTCGACCACGGCGATGGTCGAACGCGCGCGGCCGGTAAAGCAATCGGCCGAAGATTAAACCCGGAAAGAAAGCCGATGAGCGGCGCGGCACTCATTTCCGTCATTGTCACGACCTATAATCGCGAGGATGCGCTCGACGCCGCCTTGCGGGCGCTGGCCCATCAATCGGACGAAAATTTCGAGATCGTCATCGCCGACGACGGTTCGCGGCCGGAAACCGCGCGCGTCGTCGAAAACTGGAAGTCGCGGCTGCCGATGCCGCTCAAGCACGTCCGGCACGAGCACCGCGGTTTCCGCGGCGGCGAGATCCGCAACCGCGGCATTTGCGCCAGCGCCGGCGAGATTTGCATCTTTCTCGACGGCGATTGCCTCGCAACAGCCGATTTCATCGCTACGCATCGCCAGCTCCATGAGCCGGGATGGTTTGTCACCGGAAATCGCATTCTGTTGTCGCGCGAATTCACCGAGGCCGTGCTCGCTCAAGGCGTCGCCGTTGAGGAATGGAATTTTTCCGCTTTGCTGCGCCAACGGTTCAGCGGCGGCGTCAATCGCCTGTTGCCGGCGCTGCGCCTGCCGCTCGGGCCGCTGCGCAGGCTCAACCGCGACAATTGGCAGGGCGCGCAAACCTGCAATCTGGCGGTCGACCGGCGCGATCTCGATGGTGTCGACGGCTTCGATTGCGCCTATACCGGCTGGGGTTTGGAGGATTCCGATCTCGTAGTGCGTCTCTTGCATGCCGGGGTGCGGCGCAAGGACGGACGTTTTGCGACCGGCGTCTTGCACTTGTGGCATCCGCAGAACGACCGCTCGCAATTGCCGGCCAACCAAGTGAAGCTCGACGAGGTCATCGGCGGTACGCGCGTGCGCGCTTTGCGCGGCCTTTCGCTGCTTGGGGCCGATGACGATATGCGCACCCAGCAAAGTTCCGTCGCGCAACAAAGCTCCGTGGCGCAGCAAAGCACTATGGCGCAGCAATGAAGCCTGTCCGATTGCCCGGCAATCCGCGCGTCCTCGTCGTGGCGTTGCGACGGCTTGGCGACGTGCTTCTGACGACGCCGCTTATGCGCAGCATCAAGCGCGCCTATCCGCAAGCGACGATTGACGCGCTGGTATTCGCCGGGACGGAAGGAATCTTGGCGGGCAATCCCGATCTTGCCGCGGTCCTGACGATCGCGCAGCGCCCGCGCCTTGGCGAATTCTCGCGCTGTTGCGCCGGATCGGCAAGCGCTACGACCTCGCGCTATCGACGCAGACCGGCGACCGGCCGACGCTGTTGGCCGCCCTGGCCGGACGACAAAGTGCCGGACCGGTCGAAGCGACGGGCCTTGCCGCCGCCGTCAAAGGTTTTGCGCTTAGCCGCTCTTATGTGAGCGACCACGGCCGGCATCGCGTTCCGGAAATTCTGCGCCTCGCCGAACTGCTTGGCATTCCCGCGCAGACCGAGATCGTCTGTCCGGCCGGCGGTGTTCGCCCGGCACCGGCGCCGGCACAGCCTTACGCCGTCGTGCACGCCGCGCCGATGTACATCTATAAGCGTTGGACGCTCGATGGCTGGCGCAAGCTCGCGGCGGCCTTGCGCGAGCGCGGCCTCGGCACCGTCGTTACCGGCGCCGCGACCGATCGCGCCTATCTCGACGAAGTCTGGCGCGGCAGCGACGTGGTGCGGCTGGACGGCAAGCTCACCTGGCCGGATTTGTCCGCGCTCATTGGCAAGGCGCGGGCCTATATCGGGCCGGACACCGCCGTCACCCATCTCGCCGCCGCCAGCGGCGTTCCGACCGTCGCGCTCTATGGTCCGACCGATCCGCGGCTGTGGGGCCCCTGGCCGCTTGGCGGCCTTGATCGCCCGTGGTCCGCCGCCGGCACGATCCAGAGCCGCGGCAATGTCTGGCTTGTGCAAAATCCGTTGCCCTGCCTGCCGTGCCAGCTGGAAGGCTGCGAGCGGCGGCTCGACAGCCACAGCCAGTGTCTCGACGAACTTTCGGTCAGTCAGGTTGTGTCCGCGGTCGATCAGGCGCTTGCGGTGCGACAGGCGGCGTGACACCCGGTTGCTCGGCCATCGCCACAAAGCCCGCGCGGCTGTCGTGCAATGGCTGCCAGCCGGCGGCGATCAGTTTGGCCGGATCGACGCGCAAATTGCCGCAGTAGCGGTCCCACATATCGCCGAGCCGCATCATGCGCAGCGGCTTTTCGGCAAAGCGGATTTGGATAGGAAGCAGCAAAAGCCTGCGGCCCTGTGCCCGACGCATCGATGCGATCAGATCTGAAGTGGCGGGTGGGATTCCCGGATCGGCGACCACATAGGTTTCGCCGATTGTGGCCGGCGTTGCGAGCACGAAACGCAGCGCCGAGATGAAATTGTCGATGCCGAGATAGGAGCGCCGGTTGGCGAATTCCTTCACCGGCAGCGGCAAAGACGAGGCTGCGGCGCGGACCAGGAAACCGAGGCCGCCTTTCATGCCCGGTCCGTAGACCGGCACCAGCCGCAAGATCGTAAAAGAAACGCCGCTCGATCGCACGGCATCCTCGGCGGCAAGCTTTGAGCGGCCCTGGGCATCGGTCGGCGCCGGCGCATCGCGCTCGGTCAGCGCGTGATTGGCGACAAGTCCGTTTTGCGCCCGGATCGAAGAAACGAACACGAAATGGCGGACGCCGGCCTTTGCGGCGGCGGTTGCAAGCTGTGCAGTGGCTTGAGTGTTGATGCGATCGTAATAGTCCGGCGAAAGTCGACGGCCGCCCTGCTCAATGCCGGCGAGGTGGATCACGATGTCGACGCCGCGCAACACAGCGCGCCAGTCGAACGAATCCTCCAGATCCGGGTGCTGGACCACTTCGACTCTGCCGGGAAAGGCCGGAACAGGGTCGCGGCGCACTGCCGCGCGCAGCGGATAGCCGTCGTCCGCGAGTGACTCGATCACGGCGCGGCCGAGGAAACCGGATGCACCGGTGACCAGCACGCGACTCGTTTTTCTGCCTCGCTTGGGCGATCGCAGTCCCAGCCGTGACATCAAGACGGCGGCAAGCGCGGCAGCGGCAGGATAGTAGAGCGGGATCATGGCTAATACAGTGCCGGCTGCACCGGGGCGGTCGGCCGCCCGAGCACGCCCGTCACCAGATCGAATGGCGTATAAGTCTGCGCGTCACAGGCATCGGTTTCGACCGCATAGCGCGAGTCGGTGACAGTATCGTCTTGGATAAAAAGCGCGTAACTGCGCAGATGGCCGTGATCGTGAAAGTGCACGCAAGCAAGCCAGCTCCAGCCCTTGAGGGCATGGATCCAGCGCAGGCCCGAAATCTCGAAGTCGTCATAGGAAGCGCGATCCTTCAACACCGACTGCAGGTGCTGGGCCGCCAGCGACACGAAGGGTGGCTGTGCGGTTGGCGGCGCGCTGTCGCTCGATTCTGCAAGTTCGCTGCATGCCGGCAAGGTGACCAGAGTAAGCGCAAGAATGGCGTGCCGAATCGCGCGCGGCGCAGAACGAATTCGCGCCCCGGACCACAGTGCCGCCACGAACGCCGTCCATTGGGAGACGCGCCCCGCCGGTTGAAACCGACAAGTTTCGTGTCCTAAAACGGACCGCGGCAAGCGAGGCGTCGCGATGCGAGGCGTTGGCATGACGACACCACTATCGAACCGTTGCGCGATCGGACAGAATGGTTAACGGCGCGCGAAGCGATCTGCGAGCGGGTGCAAAATCCCGGCGGCGGACATGATCGTCAAGCGATTGATTCCGGCGGTTCTGCTCTGCCTCGGCCCGCTGCTCGGCTCGTGCGGCGGGGCGAGCGAGAACGGATTCTCCGGGTATGTCGCCGATCATTGGCCGCATTGGGCCGGTGGCATGCCGGACGACGTGCCGCCGCGGCCCGGCGCTCCCGGCTATGACGAATTCATCGCGCATGGGCAGGCCAGCCAGGATGCGGCAAAGGCCCCGGCCGCGAACGACAAGACCGCCACCGGTGCGACGGCAAAGCCCGTCTTCCAGACGGCGCCGCCGCCGCCCGCCACCGCGGCAGACCAGACCGCGCCGCCCGCCGCTGCGGCAGAGCAGGCCACGCCGCCCGCCACCGCGGCAGAGCAGGCCACGCCGCCGCTCAACGATGTTCCCCCTGAAGATTCGAGCGTCGTAAAGGGCGGGCTGTACTAGCCGCATCAGGCCACACCGGCGCGCAGCAGATCGTGGAAATGCACGATGCCGACCGGCCGGTCCGATTCCACGACGATCAGCGCCGTGATTTTCGACGAATTGAGGAGCTGCAGCGCCTCGCTTGCCAATTGGCCAGGCCGAACGATTTTCGGCGACGCGGTCATCACGGTGTCGACCGGCGCTTGGAGCAAGTCCACGCGCATGTGACGGCGCAAATCGCCGTCGGTGATGACGCCGGCAAGCTTGCCGTTCTCCTCGACGACGGCCACGCAGCCAAAACCCTTGGCTGACATTTCGACGATCGCTTCCGACATTGGCGCGCCGCGTTTGATCAGCGGTACGGCATCGCCTGGATGCATGACGTCGCGGATGAATTTCAACACGGCGCCGAGCTTGCCGCCCGGATGGAAGACGCCGAAGTCGATAGCGGTAAACCCGCGGCTTTCAAGAAGCGCGATCGCCAAGGCGTCGCCGAGCGCGAGCTGCATCAGCGAGGACGTCGTCGGCGTGAGATTGTGCGGGCAGGCTTCGCGGATCTCCGGCAGCGCCAATACGATATCGGCGGCTTTGCCCAGCGTGCTTTCGACATTGACCGTGATCGCGATGAGCGTGATGCGGAAGCGGCGGGAATAATTGATCAGCTCCTTGAGTTCCTCGGTCTCGCCCGACCACGACAGCGCCAGCATCACGTCGTCAGACGTGATCATGCCGAGGTCGCCGTGACTGGCGTCGGCGGCGTGCACGAAAAACGCCGGCGTGCCGGTCGAAGCGAGCGTCGCCGCGGTCTTGCGCGCAACATGACCGGACTTGCCCATGCCGGTTACGATCACGCGCCCGCGCGCGCCGCGAATCGTGTCGACGGCGGCGACAAAGGGAGCCCCTAATCCGTCGGACATTGCCGCGGCGAGCGCAGCGAGGCCGTCGGATTCGGTATCGAACGTGCGCAGCGCAGAGGCAATGTAGGGGTTTGCAGCCGACTTCGGCTTGCTGGCGTCAGATGAACTCATCTTCGCGCGACTGCCCACTCGGAACTCCACATCACGGTTTGACGTCACTGCAACAATACCGGACGACCTGGGACAAGCCCAAGCCTATTTTCCCCACGCCGCAAAAGCATCGGCAAATGCGCGGTCGCCGGGCGGGCCCTTTTCCAGGGCCAGAATGGCGCGGCCGCCATTATTGTACACGACGGGGATGTCGAACCACGGCTTGTCCCTGAGCAGTTGCATATTGCGTTGCACGTCGGTGTCGACCGCGGACAGACCGATCAAGAAGAAGCCGTTGGTGACCTTGACCGCGAGGCCGGCCAGCGGAACACCGCGCGCCTGTTCGGAGTCCTTCATCAAAACGCCGGGGACATTGGCAATGCCGCCACCGGGAAAATCGGGCGGCACATTGAACATGATTTCGATGGTGTGGCTGGCCGGAAGCGCCTGATCGGTGTTGCGGCGGAGCGTCCACGTCACGGTCATGTTGCGATCCGGAACGGTTATGTCGGCGCGCACTTCGAGTTCAGGCGCAAGCCCGCTGCCCGGCGAAACCGTATCCGTGCGCCAAATAGCAGACCCGACAAAGCGCTTGCCTTGAGGATCGTTCGGATCCTCCTCGTAGAGCACGACACGTTGCGCCACCTCCGGTCCGGCCTGTTGGCCCGGCGCGCCCGTAGCGGGCGTTTGTCCGGCAGCCTGCTGCTGCGGAACGCGGTCGTCTGATTTGGGCGTGCCCGGTGGTGTCTGCACCGTTTGGGTCGGCCGCGACCGCAGCTGCATGACGAAGTCATAAAGACCAGTGATGTTGGACCACTGCCAAGAGATCGTCGCGGTGAGACCCGCGATAATGAACAACACGACCACGAGCCGGGCGATACCGCGATAGGAGCGCGGCGGACGCGGTTCTTCGTAGCGGTCGTCCGGTTCCCGCCCGCGCGGCGCATGCGGCCGCCCGAAACGCGGCGCCGCCGTTGGTTCATCGTCCTCGCCTTCGAAAGACGGTTCGAGACTTCGCAGCTCCGGCGCATCCTCATCGAGGAGATCTTGTTCATCGGTATCGAACCGCGGCTCTGCGCCACTGCGCAGTGCCGGCGCTTCGTCCTCGTCGCCAAAGAATTGTTGCGGCGACGCGGTGCCGTAAGAATCGCGCGTGTCGCGCGCCGATTGCGCCGACTTGGCCGACGCGGGACCGAGATCGTCGACCTCATTGAGTACGTCGCGAAGACCTTTTAGTCCTTCACGCGGAATCGGCGTTGTCCGGGCATTGAGGATCCGGTCGCGGGCACCGGGTGGCGCGGCGGGAAGCGGTGCATTGCCGGGAATGACATTGGGGGTCCGCGGCGGCGGCGGTTCGGGCCGCCGCATATCGGGTCGCTGCGGCGGTGGCGTTGCCCCGCGCGGCGGGCTCAGTGGGTCGCGGCCCGGCGGTGCCGGCGGCGGCGGTGGGACTTGCGGCCTTGCGGCGGGTGGATTTGGCTGCATTGGCGACGGCGCTGGGCGCGGCTCGGTGCGCGCCTTGCGCACGGTTTCGGCCTCGACTTTACGGATCGCATCTTCGAGCGCCAGGCGCTCTCGCGTAATGTCGGCTTCCGACAACGGCGGCTCGATGGCCCGTAACTGCGCGACCAAGGCCGCGCGCGCCCTCTCGTAAAGGGCGCGGCGAGCTTCGCCGGTGCTGGTACCGAGCCCGTCCACGGCGCGGGCGATGAGCGGATGATAGTCGGCCATTTGCTAGAGCTTACGCTCGGTTCCTTGAAGATTCATCTTATGCTTCGAACGGATTTTGCATGAGGATCGTGTCCTCGCGCTCCGGGCTGGTCGAGAGCACGGCGGCTGAACAGCCGACTAGCTCCTCGATCCGGCGCACATATTTGATCGCCTGGGCCGGCAAGTCGGCCCAAGACCGTGCTCGCGCGGTCTTTTCCCGCCAGCCGGCGATGGTCTCGTAAATCGGCTCGACCTGCGCCTGGGCGTGCTCGCTGGCGGGGAGATAATCGATCTCGCGTCCATCCAGACGATAGCTGATACAGACTTTGATCTCGTCGAACCCGTCGAGGATGTCCAATTTGGTCAGAGCCAGACCCTGGATGCCGCTGGTTCGCACCGTCTGGCGTACAAGAACCGCATCGAACCAGCCACAACGCCGCGGCCGGCCGGTCACGACGCCGAACTCTTTTCCGCGCTCGCCAAGCATTCGGCCAATTTCGTTCTTCTGCTCGGTGGGAAACGGTCCCTCGCCGACGCGCGTCGTATAGGCCTTGCAGATGCCGAGCACATATCCGATCGCGCCGGGCCCAAGCCCCGATCCGGTCGCCGCCTGTGCTGCCACAGTATTCGAGGACGTGACGTATGGATAGGTACCGTGGTCGACGTCAAGGAGCGCGCCCTGCGCGCCCTCAAACAAGATACGCTTGCCCTCGCGGCGCTTCTGATCGAGCAGCGACCATACCGAGTCCATATAGGGCAGCACGAGCGGCGCCACGCTCAACAGTTCCTTGCGCACTTCCCCGCCATCGATCGGCGTGAGACCAAGCCCTTTGCGCAGCGCATTATGGTGGGTGAGCAGGCGCTCGATCTTGCGATCAAGCGTCTTACCGTCGGCGAGATCCATGAGGCGGATGGCGCGCCGGCCAACCTTGTCTTCGTAAGCCGGCCCAATGCCGCGCCGCGTCGTGCCGATGCTCAGTGCCGCACTCGCCGATTCGCGGATGGCGTCGAGTTCGCGATGCAGCGGCAGTATCAGCACGGTATTTTCGGCAATGCGCAGGTTTTCGGGAGTGACGGTGATGCCTTGCTTCTTGAGTTGAGCGATCTCGGCCAATAGCGCATGCGGATCCAGCACCACGCCATTGCCGATCACCGACAGCTTGCCTGGCCGCACCACGCCCGACGGCAGCAGCGAAAGCTTATAAGTGGTGCCGTCGATCACCAGCGTATGGCCGGCATTATGTCCGCCCTGGAAGCGGACAACGATGTCGGCCTGCTCGGACAGCCAGTCCACGATCTTGCCTTTACCCTCGTCCCCCCACTGGGAGCCGACCACGACAACATTTGCCATGAGGAGATGTCCCCAAGAGGGCCGATGACTGCTCAGTACTGATCGGATACCGGCCGTAGCCGACTGACCCGGATACTGGATGATGCCGCCCGACGCAAGGAACGGAGCCCGCGGCTTGTCGGCGCGTTTTGTGGCAAATTATTGGTATTGCAGCAATTTCGCCGTTAACCGTGGCTGCGGCAATGCGCGCGTGACCTCAAAATCGCAGCGGCTTGACCTGTTGGACGTTGGCAATCTGCTGCACCTTGGCCAGCACCTCGGGCGCCACCGCGCCGTCGACTTCGACCAGCGCAATGGCATTGCCGCCGGCCGATTCGCGGCCGAGATGGAACGTCGCGATATTGATGCCGGCTTCCGCCAACAGCGTCGCGAAGCGGCCGATGAAACCCGGTTTGTCCTGATTGGTCACATAAAGCATCGACGGTCCGAATTCGGCGTCGATGCGGATGCCCTTGATATTGACGATGCGCGGGCGGCCATCGGCATAGACCGTGCCCGACACTGAACGGGTCTGCCGGTCGGTCACGACGGTGACCGTGATCAGGCTATCGTAATCGCCTTCGGCGTCGCGCCGGGTCTCCTCGACGATAATGCCGCGCTCCTTGGCGACGATCGGCGCCGAGACGAGGTTGACGTCCTGCAGCATGGGGCGGAGCAGTCCCGCGACAGCGGCCGAGGTCAGCGCCTTGGTGTTCATCTGCGCCACCACACCCTCGTAGGAGATCTGCACCTGCTTGATGCCGGTCTCGGTGAGCTGGCCGGCAAACGAGCCTAGCTTTTCGGCGAGCGCCACATAGGGTTTCAGCTTCGGCGCTTCCTCGGCGCTGATCGAGGGGAAATTGACCGCGTTGGAAATGGCGCCGGTGAGCAGATAATCCGACATCTGCTCGGCGACCTGGAGCGCGACATTCTCCTGCGCCTCCATGGTCGAAGCGCCGAGATGCGGCGTGCACACCACGTTAGGCAGGCCAAACAGCGGGCTTTGCGTCGCCGGTTCCTCGGCGAACACGTCGAGCGCGGCGCCGGCGACGTGGCCGGATGTGAGCGCGGCGGCCAAGGCCGCCTCATCGACGAGCTCGCCGCGCGCACAGTTGATCACGCGAACGCCCTTTTTCATCAAAGCGAGCGTCTCGGCATTGATGATATTGCGGGTCTTGTCGGTGAGCGGGGTGTGCAGCGTGATGAAATCGGCGCGGCGCCACAATTCGTCGAGCTCGACCTTTTCGACGCCGAGATTGCGCGCGCGCTCGGCGGAGAGATACGGATCGTAGGCGATGACTTTCATCTTCAGCCCGATCGCGCGGTCGGCGACGATGGAGCCGACATTGCCGCAGCCGATGATGCCGAGCGTTTTGCCGAAAATCTCCACGCCGAGGAACTTGTTCTTCTCCCATTTGCCGGCGCGCGTCGACACGTCGGCTTCGGGGATTTGCCGCGCCAGCGAAAGCATCAGCGTGATCGCATGTTCGGCGGTCGTGATCGAATTGCCGAACGGCGTGTTCATAACGATGATGCCGCGGGCAGTCGCCGCCGGGATATCGACATTGTCGACGCCGATGCCGGCACGGCCGATCACTTTGAGGCTTTTCGCCTGCTCCAGCATCTTCGCCGTAACCTTCGTCGCGGAGCGGATCGCGAGCCCGTCGAAGCCGTTGATCGCAGCGGCAAGCTTGTCCTTGTCCTTGCCGAGATTGGGCTGGAAATCGACGTCGAGGCCGCGATTCTTGAAGATCGCCACGGCGGCGGGCGAGAGTGCGTCGGAGATCAGAACTTTGGGGGCCATCGGAGCTACGCCGCTTTTGCCAGCGCATCTTTGGCGCTGGCGTAGGCCCAATCGAGCCACAGCGTGAGCGCCGCGACGTCGCTTGTCTCGACCGTCGAACCGCACCAGATGCGAAGCCCTGCTGGCGCGTCGCGATAGGCGTCGATGTCGTAGGCGACGCCCTCCTTTTCGAGCGCGGCCGCGATGTCTTTGACAAAAGCCGCTTGAGCATCGACCGAAAGCCTGCCGACGGCCGGATCGATGACCTTCAGGCAGACCGAGGTATTGGAGCGCAGCGCCGGATCGCGCGCCAGAAAGCCGATCCACGGCGTGCGCGCTACCCAGTCGGCGATCGCTTTGGCATTGGCATTGGCGCGGGCTTGCAGGCCCTTGTGCCCGCCGACCGATTTTGCCCATTCCAGCGCGTCGAGATAGTCCTCCACGCACAGCATGGACGGCGTGTTGATGGTTTCGCCCTGGAAGATGCCCTCGTTGAGCTTGTTGCCTTTGGTCATGCGGAAAATTTTGGGCAACGGCCATGGCGGCGTGTAGCTTTCCAGCCGGGCCACCGCGCGCGGCGAGAGAATGAGCATGCCGTGGCCGGCCTCGCCGCCCAGCGCCTTCTGCCAGGAGAAGGTGACGACATCGAGCTTGCCCCAATCGAGCGCTTGGGCGAATGCGGCCGAGGTCGCGTCGCAGATCGAAAGTCCGGTGCGGTCGGCTGCGATCCAGTCGGCATTCGCCACCCGCACGCCGGAGGTGGTGCCGTTCCAGGTGAAGACGATATCGCTTGCCGGATCGACCGCCGCAAGATCGGGCAATTCGCCGTAGGGAGCACGCAGCACCTTGACGTCCTTGAGCTTGAGCTCCTTGGCGACGTCGCTGACCCAGCCCTCGCCGAAGGATTCCCAGGTCAACATCGTCACCGGCCGGGCGCCCAGCAGCGACCACAACGCCATTTCGACCGCGCCGGTGTCGGAGGCCGGCACGATGCCGATACGGTGGTCGGCCGGCACCTGCAGCACTTCGCGCGTGAGATCGATGGCGCGCTTGAGTTTTGCCTTGCCCGCTTTGGAGCGGTGCGAGCGGCCGAGCACGGCGTTATGGAGGTTTTGTGCGGTCCAGCCGGGCCGCTTGGCGCAGGGGCCGGACGAAAAATGCGGTACAATCGGCCGCACGGGGGGCGTCGCGAGCGTCATGATCTATCCTTCCAGATAGTCGCCCCTCGGTGGGGAGGGGTGTCCCGCCGTCGCAAATAAGGAAGGCAGGCCGGGCCGTCAAGACGCAACAAGCGCGATCAGGTTTCGCCGTGGCTGTGGCGAGAGCTCAGAACTTAAAGCCGGCGCCGACGCGGGCACTGGCGACCGTGGCCACAATGCCGTCCAACTGGAAGAAATGGACATATTCAAATTCGCCGCGCACGAAAAGGTTGGATGTCAGTGCGACGTCCACGCCGCCGCCGACGGTGTAACCGTACATCAGAGTGACACTTCCCATGCTGCTGTTGGGGTAGGCGAAATCGGCGCAGGTGCCGATGCCGACGGTGCAGGGCAGCGTGGGCTCGGCAGGGGGCAAGGCAGTGTCTTGCTGCCACTCCACCAGTGACGAGGTGGTGTAGGTGCCTCGTCCAAGCGCAACGCCGGCAAATCCGTAGGGCAGGAAGTTGCCGTCGACGATCCAACCGGCCCGCGCCCGCAGCGAGCCATAGTCGATGAGATGCAGCGTGGCGTTAGCGGAGGCAAAGACGTTATAGGCGGTGACCTCCGTCGTGTTGGAGTCCGTGGTGCTCACTTGACGATAGATCGGCGTGCTCGGCGCAACGAAGGACATGTTGGCGGTCGAGTAATCAACCTCGCCGCCGATAACCAGATCCTGCCACTGCGTGTTGTAGCCGACAAAAGCCCCATATGTCGTCGTGGTGGCGGTGGCCGAACCGAGTACCGGCCAGCTGGATGGACTAAATGCGCCCTCAAGTTCGGTATTGCGCAGGGCGTAGCCGATGGGCCCTTGCGTCGCGTTGCTGAAATTGGCGTTGCCGCTGCTATAGCTGAGCTCGCCGCCGAAATAAAAGCCGGTCCAGTTCGTGAATGTTGCCGGCCCGACGGTTTGCGAACCGCGCAGGATGTCGAGATCGTCCGCGAACGCGCTTGGCGCGAATGCAAGGACGACTGCAGCACAGATGACCCACCGCATCAGCCGCGCCATTTCCATCCCTCGGCGCGCAAAGAGCGGCCAATCGGGCGCGATCATCAGGCATTAACCTTAATGGAGCGTTAGCTCGGCCGTGCCGCCTAAGGCCTTATCGTTGCTTGAGGAAAAGCCGGGGCCGGGCGTCAGCCGCGGGTCGACAGCGGCGCTTGCGGCTGCGGATACATCATCGGCGCCTGCTGCGGATACATCATCGGCGTCTGTTGCGGCACCATAACGGGGGCAGGCTGGGCCATGACGGGAGCCTGCTGCAGCATCACCGGCTGCTGCTCCACCACCATTGGCGCCGACTCGATCGGGAACCTCCAGCGGAAGCCCAGCATGAAGTCCTGCGAGGTGAGATTCTGGAGCTTGTAGGAGTCGGGGTTGCAACCGCCCGCACAGTCGATCGTATCGGTGACCGAACCGAAATCCAGGTAGCGGTAGGCGAACTCAACGGAGAAATTCTGGGTCACGGCGTAAGAAAGGCCGGCATGTAGGGCCCAGGCGAAATTCAAGTTAGTGCTGTCGCGACCGACGCCGGCTCCGGCGCCTCCGGAAAGCGTTGCGAATGAAGTATCAGTCAAGTCCGCGAACTCGTTCCGCGCACCGCCGATGCCAAAGCCAATGAACGGCGTCACGCAATTCCAAGTACCAAGGTCGACATAGGCATTAGCGAGGAAGACCACGGACTGCAGGAAACCCTGATAGGTGTCCCCGAATGTTCCGCCTGCGAATGTATAGGTGCCGAAAAAGTTGACTGGAACCCTGCTGCGATATTCAGCAGTGACGTCGAAGCGAAGCCAGTTGTTGAACTCATAGCCGACGCCGCCCATGAAGAAAGTGGTGTCGCCCATCGAAGAATGAGAGATGGCGAAATTGAGGTCATTGAGCGGATTTTGCAAAAAGACGACGTCAGCTTGGCTCATTATGCCGACACCGATATCGCCGCGCAGATACCAGGCACCTTCGGGCTGCTCGACGACGATCGGCTGATAGGCGATCTGCGGCTGCGGCGGCAGAGGCTGCGGCATGTCGGCGGCAAATGCCGCACTACCGACCATGGTGGCCGCAGCGGCGCTGATGAGGAGCCTGACGCTAGTCATCACTTCGACCTTTTCTCGACAGCGGCCGCACGCGCAGCGGCACGCACCGTCGTTAAGCCGGGTCGAAGGTAGGCCGGAAATGTTTAAGCGGGTCTTAACCTTAACTTTTAACCATGGTCTTTAACGATCGCGCGGGGCGACGATCGGCAACGCGCCGGACTCACGGCATTGAATCCGCCGCCGCGGCGGCCAACGGGATTCCGTTAAGATTCGTAAACGATTGTGACGATGGACCCGATGCGGGGCGGAAATCGCCGATCAGTCTTCATCCTCGTCGAGCTCGCCGATGTGATGCTGGGCATAGAGCTCAAGCCCGAGCTTGGCGACAAGGTCGAGCTGGGTTTCGAGGAAGTCGATGTGCTCTTCCTCGTCGTGCATCAGCTTTTCGAACAGGTCGCGCGACACGTAATCCTTCACCGAATGGCAGTGGGTCGCGGCCTCCTCGTAGAGCGCGCGCGCCGAGATTTCGGCGGCGAGATCGCAGTCGAGCACTTCCTTGACGTTCTGTCCGATATGCAGCGGATCGAGCACCTGCATGTTGGGAAAGCCGTCGAGAAAGATGATGCGATCGACCAGCTTGTCGGCGTGTTGCATCTCCTCGATCAATTCCTTGCGCCACTGCTTGGCGAGCGCCTTGTAGCCCCAATTGCCGAGCAGCCGGTAGTGCAGCCAGTACTGGTTGATCGCGGTCAGTTCGTGGCGCAGCGCCTTGTTGAGGTAATCGAGGACACCAGGCTCGCCTTTCATGATCGTGCTCCTGCGATTGACGTCGATTCCGCAACGCGTGTGGCGGGCGCCTTAGTTATATAGCCTTCCGCAATGATCGCTGAAAGACAGGTCAGGCGGGCTGTCGTGCCGACGAAGTAAAGCTAAGAGGCGCTAGCGGGCGTTCTTGCAGCACGTCGGTTCAGCGGCGGCGAGCGCTTCGTCCATGATGCGGCGGATGGTCCGCGCACAGCGTCCGCATTGGGCGCTGCATCCGAGGCAATGATAGACTTGACCCGTTGTGCGCGGCGCATCGGCGCTGTCAGACAGCGTCGCGCGCACATCATGGTCGGTGAGGACGTTGCAGGAGCAGACAATCATCGAACAAAGGCCCGGCGGCAAATTGGTACGATCTGAAACCATCCATAGAGCAGGCGGTGTTCGGTTGCAAAGATAAAATCTCTTTTTATAGGAATTCTAATCTTCGTAAGCCAAAAACACTTCTTGGGTAATCGCCGGTAAATCGCAAAAGAAAACAAACAGGTTTTGCCATCCGCAATTGATCGCGCTCGAATACTGTAGATCAACCGCGCGAAAGTGCGCCGAAATCCAGAAGAAAAAAGGTGTGGATGAAGACGATAACGGGGATTTGGGCCACGACATCGGTAAGTCGGACCGGCCGTGAGCGAGGACTCTATCGTTCTACTCGGTGAAGTGCCGACAGATGCCTTACGCGGCCGCCGATTCCTCGGAGTCCTCAGACCGCCGCCGCCGCCGGCCAGGGCGTAGCCGGCACAGCCGCGACGGCACCCGGCACAGGTCATCGAGCAAGCCGGCAAAGCGTTGACCGCGCGCCAGCGCCCGGTCGAGCGCCGCCATGGTGCGGGCAAGCCCCGGATCGTCGTCGCCAACCCAGGTTCGCAGCACCGAGCCGAACAACAGCGCGAGGCCCTGGGCGCGCATCATGCCGCGCGGCCCCGATGCGGTAATGCCCGCGGCGGTCAGCATCCATTGCTGCGACCGCACCGCGAGACCGTTGAGGGCCATGGCGAGCGGCGGATTGCGGCTCGCCGAGCGTAACAGCGAGCGAACCGCTTCACGGTGCGGGCTGAGCACTTCCAGCCGGCGCATCAGCACGTCGAACAGGCGTTCGCGCGGCGGCTCCTCGTCCATGTCGGAAAAATCCTCGGCGAGCACGGCGCGGTCGATGGCTTTGATGTGGGCGGCGAGGATCGAAAGCGTCGAGGCAAACTCGGTGCGCAATTGCGCAAGCGATACGCCGGCCGCTTCCGCGAGCTCGGCAAGGCCGATCTGCTCGATCCGCTTCTCGGCCAGAAGCGCGAGGAAGGCCGCGATGATTTTGTCGCGGTCGCCGGCCGGCGCGGTGCTGCCGGGCGCCGAGGTTCGCGCGGATTTTTTGGGGGCGGATTTTTTGGGTCTGCGAGCCATGGACTACTCCTGGACGCATCACGGCGTGGCGTCACTAACTTATCACTGTACTCAATGTAGGCGCATCGCTTGACGGTTCCAAGGACGGTTCCAGAGCGCGGAAGCTGCTCGCGCGAAGTCAGCCGGCCAGTTCGCGCGAGCGCTCGGTGGCGGCGGCGACCGCCCTGGTCATCAGCGGGGCAAGGCCGTTTTGGCCCATCAGCACCGCCAGCGCCGCGGCAGTAGTGCCGCCCGCCGAGGTCACATTTTCGCGTAACGCGGCGGCGTCGAGCGCCGAGCGATGCAACAACTCGCCTGAGCCGGCGACGGTTTCGCGCGCGAGTTTTGCCGCAAGCGTCGGCGGCAGACCCGCCGCCGCGCCGGCCTGTGCCAATGTTTCCGCGAGCAGGAAGACATAAGCAGGCCCCGATCCCGACACCGCCGTCACCGCATCCATCAGCGCTTCGTCGTCGATCCACTCGACCGCTCCGGTTGCGGCAAGGAGCCGGTCCGCGAGTTCGCGTTGCGCGGTGTTGGCGTTGCGCGGCACCGCGACCGTAATGCCGCGCCCGATTGCGGCGGGCGTATTCGGCATGGCGCGCACCAGCGCGCAGGGGCGCGCCAGCGCGGCGGAGAGAAATTGCAATGTGCGTCCGGCCATGATCGAGACGACGACGGTCGAGGCGGCAAGGAGCGGCGCCAGCGCCGGCAGCGCCTGCGCCGCCACTTGCGGCTTCAAGGCGATGACGACGGCGGTAGCATTGTTGAGCGAGCCCGGATCGGGATTGAGCCGCAAACCGCTTGCCGCGAGCGCGGCAACCTGCGGCGAGGGCGATGGCTCCAATACCGCGACGCGTTTTGGATCGAGCCCGAGCCGCAACCAGCCTTCGAGCAAGGCGCCGCCCATTTTGCCGGCGCCGACCAGGACAAGCAGGCCGGAAAAATTACGCAAGTCCGGACCGGGACCGGCGGTCACGCGTGGCCCGCGGTTTCGAACATGGCGGAGTCCATCGCTTCACGCGCAGACTTGCCGGCCCAGATCACGAACTGGAAAGCCGGAAAATAGCGCTCGCAAGTATCGAGCGCGGTGCCGAACACCGCTTCGCATTGCCGGCCCGACGCCATGACGCCGCCCGCCAGCACCAGCGCGTGGCGGAACATCACCGTGCCGTTTTGCGCCCAGACGTCGAAATGTCCGATCCACAATTGTTCGTTGATGAGCGCGATGAGCTGCTGCATCTCGGCAAGCCGCGGTTCCGGTATCTTCATGTCGAAGGCGCACGCCAGATGCAGGGCCTCGATGTCGCCCATCCAGGTGAATGAGACCTGGTAATTGGTCCAGCGCCCGGTGACGACGATGCCGATCTCGTCTTCGCCCGCGCGCTCGAACGGCCAATTGTTCCCGGTCGCCATGCGTTCGACGACGTCGAGAGGATTGTTATGCTGTTCTCGTGCGATCTCGATGAGGGACATGCCGCCTCCACAGTGCCGCCAAGGGTGGAACAAGAGTGGAAATGCGCACGCCACAAAGACCTGTCCGTAAAGACCTGCCCGTAAGCCGGCAGCGATTTGACGCAGGAACAAGTCCGGCTCGTGGATTGACGGCACGCGGCGAATCAGCCGCCGCGCCGACCCTCTTGGCTTGAATCACTCCGGCAAAGTAAGCGCAAGAGCCTCTGCCGTCGCCGCTACCGGCACTCATGAAGTGATTTGCCCGCCGGGCACAATCCTCGAAATTGTGCCGTCCACAGCGACCGGACTGCGACAGGTTGACTCAGGGGGCAGGGAGGCAACGTCCGCGCCGGCGCGGATCAGTCGAACAGGCTCGACACTGATTCCTCGGCGGCGGTGCGGCTGATGGCTTCGCCGATCAGCGTCGCAATCGACAGCACGCGGATGTTTTTGGACTCGGTGACGGCTTTGGTGGGCTGAATCGAGTCCGTGATCACGAGTTCCTTGAGACGCGAATTGCCGACGCGGGCAATCGCGCCGCCCGACAGCACGCCGTGGGTGATATAGCCGTAAACCTCCTCGGCGCCCTTCTCCAGAAGGGCGTCGGCGGCGTTCACCAGCGTGCCGCCGGAATCGACGATATCGTCGACCAGGATGCAGATGCCGCCGCTGACCTCGCCGATGACGTTGGCCACTTCGGATTCACCGGGCCGTTCCCGCCGTTTGTCGACAATGGCGAGCGGCGCATTGATGCGCTTGGCAAGCCCGCGCGCGCGCACCACGCCGCCGACGTCCGGCGACACCACGATCACCTTGCTGAGATCGAAGCGCTGCCTGATATCGCGCACGATCACCGGGGCGGCGAACAGATTGTCGGTCGGGATGTCGAAAAAGCCCTGGATCTGCCCGGCATGAAGATCGAGCGTGAGCACGCGATCGACGCCGGCATTGGTGATGAGATTGGCGACCAGCTTTGCCGAAATCGGGGTGCGGGGCCCCGGTTTGCGGTCCTGCCGGGCGTAGCCGAAATAGGGGATGACCGCCGTGATGCGCCGCGCCGACGCGCGCCGCAGTGCGTCGATGATAATCAGCAATTCCATCAGATGGTCGTTGGCGGGAAACGAGGTCGACTGGATGACGAAGACATCGGCGCCGCGGACGTTCTCCAGGATTTCGACGAAGATCTCCATGTCGGCGAAGCGCCGAACCACGGCTTTGGTCATTGTCATGCCGAGATAGCCGCCGATGGCTTGGGCAAGCACAGGGTTGGAATTGCCGGCGACGAGCTTGATCGCTCCGTTGTTGCCAGCCATCCCCGCTCTCCTGCGCGCTCCGGCACAAAAGCTAAGTTCTGATACAAGCCGCTCGGCGGGCTGGCAACATGAATCAGGACCTATCCCCGCAAGCTTTTTCGTTGCGCCGCCAACGGTTTCCCCGGGGCATCATGGTTAAGGGACAGGGCCGCAGGCGAATGACGAATGGCGCCGTTGCCAAGATGACTATTCGCCCGTCATGGCGATAGCGTTGACGTGGCGGCCGTAGTCGCTTTCGGCGCGGTGGGTGGTGCGGCGGTAGCTGAAAAATCGCTCCGGGTCGGCATAGGTGCACAATGCGAGGTCCTCGATCTGGCCGACGCCGGCCCGTTTGAGCCGCGCCGCGATATAGCCGCCGAGATCGAACAAAGCATGGCCCTCGCGCGCCGCGGGCGCGAAGAACCGGCTGCTGGCGCCATCCTCGGCGGCAAAGCGCGCAATGAGATCGGCCCCGACTTCGTAATTGGCTTGCCTGATCATGGGGCCGATGGCGGCGCGGATCTGGCCGCGCGCGGCGCCGAGCCGTTCCATCGCCTCGACCGCCGCCTCGATCACTCCCGTAAGCGCGCCGCGCCAACCCGCATGCGCGGCGCCGATGACGTGCGCCTGCGGGTCGGCCAAGAGGACCGGCCCGCAATCGGCGGTGGTCACGCCGATGGCAAGCGCGCGCATGCGCGTCACAATGGCGTCGGCGCGGGGCCGCGCATCAGCCGTCCATGGCGCTTCGGCGACGACGACTTCAGGCGAATGAATTTGGAAGGCGGTGAGAAAGCGGCGCGGCTCGACGCCGAGTGCAGCCGCCATGCGCGCCCGGTTTTCCGCGACATTCTCGGCGGCATCGCGGGAGCCGATGCCGCCGTTGAGGCTTGAATAAAGCCCGTCGGAAACCCCGCCGGCGCGGGTGAAGAACGCATGACGGATGCCGGTCAGCGCCAACGAGCGCGCTTCTATCATCGGGAAGTGCCTTCAAATCCCGGCAGCGGACCGAGTTCGGGCGCCGCGATGGCGATGGCCTTGAATAGCTCGCCCATGCCGCGCGCGCCATCCGCGATCAGCCGCGAGAACGCGATCTCGATCTCGGCGGCCTTGCCCGGCGCGCTCGCTTTGAGCGCGGAAGCGCGTTTCTCGATGCCCAGCCGCAGGAAAAGATCGCGCTGCCGGATCGGCCCGTGAATGTTCGCACCCATGCTTTCGGCGGATTGCGCCAGCGCTTCGAAATCGACATGCGCCGTCAAATCGGCGTTGCCCGGGCTGCGCAGCGGATCGGTGAAGGAATGTCCGGCGACCGCCTGCAGCGTGTCGCCCAATCCGTAATGGGCGTGGCCATAGTCGATGACCAAAGCAGCCCCCGCCGTGCGCATGCGCCGTCCAAGTTCGAGCGCGATGCCGTCGTCGCGCCATTCGTAGATCGCGCCTTCCGGGGCGTCACGCAATCCGCGCGGCATCGACGCTCCGAAATGCGGCAATGGATCGGGTGACGCGCCGATGAAAAAATTGCCTTCCGGCGCGATGTCGATGACGCGTTCATGCCAGCCGCCGGATTGCTTGACCGCCTGGTGAACCGGCAGCGCATCGATGAATTCGTTGGCGATGACGATGCTGGGTCCGCCGGGAACCTCTTCGAGTTTGTCGTGCCATAGTATCGCGGTGTCGAGGTTTCGCAGCCGGCGCTCCTGAACCTGACGCAAGGCTGGGCTGATTTCGACCAGATGCAGGACGATCGCGTCGCGGAAGCCGTCGACGACCTTTGCCGCCCGCAACGCATCATCCATCAATGTGCCGCGTCCGGGGCCGAGTTCGACGATGCGCACGTCTTCCGGCGCGCCCATCTGCCGCCAGACCGATGCCATCCATAATCCGATCAGCTCGCCGAACATCTGGCTGATCTCGGGTGAGGTGACAAAATCGCCGCCGGCGCCCAACGGGTCGCGATTGATGTAATAGCCGTATTGCGGGTGCGTCAGGCACAGCCGCATATATTGGGCGATCGGCATCGGCCCGGCGATGCCGATCAGGCGGCGGATTTCGCTCTCCAGCGGCGAGCGCTCGTCAGCCATCTTCGGCGGCCGCTTTACCTGTATCGGGCTGGCGCGCGAATGCGACGGCAAGGACGGCGGCGCCGGCCAGCATCAGTGGAATGCAGAGCAGCATGCCCATGGTGAGGCCGCCCCACAGAAAGCCTAACTGCACATCGGGCTCGCGAAAGAATTCGCAAGTGATGCGCGCCACGCCATAGCCGAGCGCAAAGCACCCCGTCACAACGCCGGGCCGCTTTAGCGCGCCGGCCCGCACCAGCAGGCCGAGCGCGATAAAAAGAACGACGCCTTCCAGCGCCGCTTCATAAAGCTGGCTGGGGTGGCGCGGGATCGGTCCGCCATTGGGAAACACCATGGCCCACGGCACGTCGGTCGGCCGCCCCCACAATTCGCCGTTGATGAAATTGGCGATGCGGCCGAGAAACAGTCCTATCGGCGCAACCGCCGCGGTCACATCGGCGAGCGAGAAGACCGGAATGCGCCGGTGCAGCGCGAACAGGACGACCGCGACGGTACAGCCGATGAGGCCGCCGTGAAACGACATGCCGCCGTTCCACAGTTGCGGGATTTCGAGCGGGTGGGCGGCGAAATACGGAAAATTGTAGAACAGCACATAGCCGGTGCGGCCACCGAGGATGATGCCGAGCGTGATCCAGATCACGAAGTCGTCGAAGTCGAGCACGGCGAACGGCGCCGGACCGCCCCACAAACGCTCCGAGACGATGATGGCGCGCGCATAAAACCAGCCGGTAATAATGCCGACGATATAGGCCAGCGCATACCAGCGCACCGCGAACGGTCCGATGGCGATCAAGATCGGATTGATCGCGGGATAAGGAATGACCGGCAGAACGAACATCGGGCGCATTTTCCTTTGGGCACATTGCCGCCGAGCCCCTTGCGGCCGCGCCGCACCATCGCCATTGTCTCAACGCATAGCAAGGCGCGCCAGATTCGGCAGCAGGCTTTTCGCCACTAAGCTTTCGGAGGCGGTGATGGTGCAGACAACGAACCGGTTCTTCGACGAGGTCGCACGGTTAATGAATGACGCGGCAGGCGTCGCGCAAGGCGTGCGGCGCGAATTCGAAACGCTGTTCCGCGGCCAGGCCGAGCGCATCTTGCGCGAGCTCGACGTGGTCAAGCGCGAGGATTTCGAGGCGGTCAAGGAGATGGCCCGCATCGCGCGCGAGGAGAACGAAGCGCTCAAGAACCGCGTTGCCGCGCTCGAAGCCACGGTCGCCAGGGCCAGCGCAGAGGAGAACGAGGCGCTGAAATCCCGTGTGGCCGCGCTGGAAGCCACGGTCGCCGGTATGCAGGCACAAGCCGCTGCGCCAGCCGCTCCGCCGCAAAGCGGACCCGCGGGACCTGCTCCTGGCGGCGGCTTCTCGGGTTCGCCTTCGGTGCCGCCGCTTGGCCCCATTAATCCCGGTTTCTAAAGGGGCGGCTTGCCCGCGCGTTCCTTGTTTTTCACGAGTTGCGCCGCTATAAGCGCCGCTTCCGCGACCCGCTACAGCACCCCTGGAGGCTCGGCGCGGAATTTTCCCTGCATATCAGGGTCTTAAGACGAGGGTACAATCATGGCGACCGTCAATCTGATCAAGGCGGCAGCACGTTCGCGGGCAGGCAAGGGGACCGCCCGGGCCGAACGTCGTGCCGGCCGCGTTCCCGGAATCATCTATGGCGACGGCAAGCCGCCGCTGCCGATCTCGCTCGATTACGCCGATCTGCGCCAGCGCATCTATGCCGGCCATTTCCTCACGACCATCCACGACGTCGAGATCGAGGGCGTGAAGCATCGGGTGATCCCGCGCGACTTTCAGCTTGATGCGGTGCACGACCTGCCGCTGCATGTCGATTTCATGCGGCTCGGCGAGGGCGCGACGATTCGCGTCAATATTCCGATCCACGTGCGCAACGCCGAGCAGTCGCCCGGCGTCAAGCGCGGCGGCACGGTTTCGATCGTCACCCACACCGTCGCGGTGCGCTGCCGCGCCGACGCCATCCCGGCAGGCATCGACGTCGATATCGGCGAGCTTGACATCAACTATTCCAAGCATCTGAGCGATATCACGCTTCCCGAAGGTGTCAGCGTCGTGGAGCGCCGCGACATTACCTTGGTCACGGTGGTGCCGCCGTCGGGCTACGCGGAAGAAATGAAGGCGCAGGCCGAAGCCGCCGCCGCTGCCGCGGCTGCTGCCGCCGCGGCTGCCGCTGCCGGCGTGCCGGCCGAAGGTGCGGCCCCTGGCGCCGCTCCGGGTGCCGCTCCTGGCGCAGCTCCTGGTGGTGCTCCTGGTGCCGCTCCTGGCGCAGCTCCTGCCGCTGCGCCAACGAAGAAGTGAGGCTTAGCCTCACGGGACCACGCTGATGCTGCTCCTGGTCGGACTCGGAAATCCGGGAGCGGACTATGCCGGTAACCGGCACAATATCGGCTTCATGGCGGTGCAGGAGATCGCCAAGCGCCACGGCATCGGACCGTGGCGCCGGCGCTTCCAGGGCGTTGCCTGCGAGGGGCCGATCGGCGGCGAACGCGCGCTGCTATTGTTACCCGGCACTTATATGAATGAATTCAGGGTGCAATGTGGCGGAAGCGGCGCACTTCTACAAGCTGCCGCTCGCCGATATCAGCGTGTTTCACGACGAGATCGATCTGCCTCCCGGCAAGGTCCGCGTCAAAACCGGCGGCGGCGTTGCCGGCCACAACGGTCTGCGTTCGATCTCCGAGCATATCGGCAACGACTATCGGCGGGTGCGCATCGGCGTCGGACATCCCGGCGACAAAAACCTGGTGCAGCATTATGTGCTCGGCGATTTCGCCAAAAGCGAGCGCGGTTGGGTGGAAGCGCTGCTCGGAATCCTCGCCGACAATGCCGAGCTTCTTGCGCGCGGCGAGGACGCGAGTTTTCAGAACAAGGTCCACCTCGCCATGGTGGCGAAGGGATTTGGCGAAGCTGCGCCGAGCGAAGGTGAATAGAATTCCATGGGCTTCAAATGCGGCATCGTCGGCCTGCCGAATGTCGGCAAGTCGACGCTCTTTAATGCGTTGACCGAGACAGCGGCGGCGCAGGCGGCGAACTATCCGTTCTGCACCATCGACCCGAATGTCGGCGAGGTCGCGGTGCCGGATAAGCGGCTGGAAACGCTCGCCACACTCGCCAAGTCGGCGGAGATCGTGCCGACGCGGCTGACTTTCGTCGATATCGCGGGGCTGGTTCGCGGCGCCTCCAAAGGCGAGGGGCTCGGCAACCAGTTTCTCGGCAATATCCGCGAGGTCGACGCCATCGCGCATGTGGTGCGGTGCTTTGAGGATACCGACGTCACCCATGTCGAAGGCCGCATCGATCCGATAGCCGACATCGAAACCGTCGATACCGAATTGATGCTCGCGGATCTGGAGAGTCTTGAGCGGCGCGTCGATGGCTTGAGCAAAAAAGCCAAGGGCGGCGACAAGGAATCAAAGGAGGCGCTCGATCTCGTCAACCGCGCCCTCGCGCTGCTGCGCGACGGCAAGCCGGCGCGGCTGACCGAACGCAAGCCCGAGGAGGACGAGGCTTTTCACATGCTCGGCCTGCTCACCTCGCTGCCGGTGCTCTACGCCTGCAATGTCGACGAGGGGGCCGCCGCGAGCGGCAACGCGTTTTCGCAGAAGGTCGAGGCCAGAGCGAAAGCGGAAGGGGCGGCCGCGATTGCGATTTCCGCCAAGATCGAATCAGAAATCGCCGTGTTGTCGCGTGGTGAGCGCGACGACTATCTCGCCGCCATCGGACTAAAAGAAGCCGGTCTCGACCGTCTGATTGCCGCCGGCTACGCGCTTCTTGATCTCGTGACCTTCTTCACCGCTGGGCCGAAGGAGGCGCGCGCCTGGACCGTGACACGCGGCAGCAAGGCGCCGCAGGCCGCCGGCGTCATCCACACCGATTTCGAGCGCGGTTTCATCCGCGCCGAAACCATCGCCTACGACGATTACGTGGCCTGCGGCGGCGAAGCCGGCGCGCGCGATGCCGGCAAGATGCGTCTGGAAGGCAAGGACTATGTCGTGCAGGACGGCGACGTTATGCACTTCCGCTTCGCGAACTAGGAATCAGGTCATCAGGCACCGAGAATTCTTATCCTTGATGCCTGATTACTGATTTCTGATTCCCTGATTCCTGATCGCTCCGAGATGCTCGTTCATGCGGAACACGATGAGCACGAATTCGGCCACGATGCGCGAGGCGATCACGCCCATGGCGGCGCCGAGCACGCTCACGATCAGAAAGATCATGCCGACGAACGGATTGTACGCCATGGTCGTCAGCGAACTCACTGCGCCGGCAAAGCCGAGCAGAATGGAAATGACGACGGCGAGCCAATAGAAGACCTTGATCACGGTGGGCGTCACGAACCGCTCCCACTGGAACAGGTCGCCGAGGCCGAACATAAATCCTCCTCGCAAAAGTCCGCGCGTGATTCCCGTTTCGGGCCGCAGACTGCACCCCGCGATTGCAGCGGTCAATCGAGGCGGATTCGCTCCAACAATTGACCACATTCCGGCAGGCCGTTAGGACGTGGAGAGAAACCAAGCCGCAGGCCGTTAATGCGCAGGCTTCATTGGGGGGATCTTTCGGCGCTGGCACCGGACATGTCGGGCGACGAACGGCGCGCCGTTTCGATCGCCGGCGCCGCGCATGCGCTGCACGACGGCTACACCGATCTCATCTACATCCTGCTGCCGCTATGGCAGGCGGAATTCGCACTGAGTTACGCCGCGCTCGGCGCGTTGCGCAGCGTATTCGTCGGCGCCATGGCCTGCCTGCAAATTCCGGCGGGTTTTGCTTCCGAGCGGTTCGGTGCCGCCACCGTGCTTGCGCTCGGCACGGCCTTGGCCGGTCTCGGTTATTGTTTCGCCGGCCTGAGCACCGGCTTCGTCATGTTGCTCGGGGCACTCCTCATCAGCGGCATTGGCGCCTCGACGCAGCATCCGATTGGTTCCGCGCTCGTCGCCCGCGCCTTCGCCGGGCCGCGTTCGCTCAAGGCGCTCGGTACCTACAATTTCGCCGGCGATATCGGCAAGATGACTTTGCCGGCGACGCTGGCGCTCATGCTGCTGGTGATGGCGTGGCGTCCGGCGCTCGCCATTCTGGGCAGTCTTGGCGTCGCCATGGCATTGGTGATCTTTGTTGCCGCGCCGCGCTATGAACGCGCCACCGCCGCCGCCAAGCCGCCGATCGGCACAAAAGTTGTGCCGGATCCCAAGCAGCAACCCTTCGCCTTCGCTTTGTTGTTGACGATCGGCATCATCGACAGCGCCACCCGCATGGGATTTTTGCTGTTTCTTCCCTTCGTGCTGCGCAGCAAGGGAGCGAGCGAACAGACCATCGGTCTGGCGATGACGCTAGTGTTCGCCGGCGGGGCTGCAGGAAAACTTGCCTGCACCTTCATCGGCGCCCGCATCGGGGCGATCGGAACGGTGTGGCTGACCGAAGGCATCACGGCGGTGGCAATTATCACGCTGTTGCCGTTGCCACTTGCAGGTGCGCTCGCGTTCTTGCCGCTGATCGGCGTCGCGCTCAACGGCACGTCGTCGGTACTTTACGGCTCGGTGCCCGATCTGGTCGCGCCGCAATGGCGGACCCGCGCGCTCAGCATTTTCTATACCGGCACTATCGGTTCCGGCGCGATCGCCCCGGTGCTGTTCGGCCGCGTCGGCGACGCGCTCGGGGTGTGGCACGCCTTGGTCCTGGTCGCGGCCTTCGTATTACTGACCCTGCCGCTCTCGGCGGTGTTGCGCGGCGCGTTGCAGCGCCGATACGGCTCCGCGGCGGCATGAGCGGCGTGCGCCAGTGGGTGGGTGCCGGGCGAGACGGGAGGAGCTTATCCGGAGCCATAGCGGGACCGGCGGTGGCGCTATATAATAAGTGCGATGGATGACGGAGCACGGTGATGATTCTTCCCCCGGCCTTTATTCTTGGAGCGCATCTGCTCATGCCGGTCGCCGACAGCGTGCCGGCGCTCAACGTCGATCAGGTCTGCACGGGCATCGCCCAGCAGGGCGGCGTGTCCTTCCACGACACCGACATCTCCGAAGAAAAGAAGAATTGCCTCGACAGCGAGCAGGCCATTCGCGACGAGCTGTCCAAGGAGTGGTCGAGCTTCGCGCCGGCCGACAAGGTCGCTTGCACCAATGAATTGCGGATGGGCGGCGATTTCGAGTTACACCGAACTGCTCACCTGCCTGGAAATGGCGCGTGACGTGCGGAATTTACAAAACGACTCGGACACGTCTGGCCAGAAAGCCGCGCCATCGCTCGCGGCACCCACCGCCAAACCGGTCGCGCCGGCTATCGCACCCGCGGCGCCTGCGGCTGCGACGCCGCCGGCACAGCCGAGCCAGCAGTGAGCGGTTGATTCCGGCTTTCGCGACGTCCGCTAATAACCGATGAGAATTTCGCTGACGATCGGTTTAACCGCGCGCATCGCGGGGTCGGAGGAGCTGTAGACCTGGTCGGCGGTCAATGCGCCGGTCGCGTCCGCCGCGGCTTTCGGGTCGGCGGCGAGATTGACCCCGGATTTGCAGTCGCCGGGAAGGCTCGCCAAAGCGCCGCCGTCCCAATCACTGACGGTGGCGACGCCGTCTTTATCAAAGCCTTTGATCTTGAACGGCTTCTTGTTGAGCTTTTCCAGTTGCGCCAGCGTGAGCCCGAGTTTCATGCCGCCGGGTGCGGTCCAGGTCGATTTGCCGTGGATGTCGATGAGATAGATGCCGCTGCGCTCGGCAGGATTGGACCACCACACTTCAAGACGCCGCTTCGGATCGTTGGGGTAGACGACCGAGGCCGGAACTTTGGTGCCGCCATTGGCATCCACTTCAGTGAACGTGATGTTTTTGGTTTCGAAGGTCATCGCTAGCCTGAGATGGCTCGAGTCTTTGCCGAAGATCCCGCTGCAGGCAACCGCGTGGATGCTTGCCGCCGGGGGCAGACCCGCTGTCCCGCCCGCATGCGTGGCAGGGTGCGCCGGCTTGGCGGGGGCGCTGCCTGGCTCCGCCACTGCCGCGGGCACCGGCTGGTTCATTTGCGACGGCGCAAGCTGGTCGTTGGTGTCGAGGTCCGGATTGGTCTGCGATACCGGAGCGGGCTTCTTCGCGTGTTTTACGGGTTTTGGCGCCGGAGGTGCCGTCTGGTCGGGCTGGTCCGGGCTCGCCGGCTGCGCCGTTTGCGCCGGTGCCGGGCCGGCAGTCAGTAAGATGGCCACCACCGCAAGCGCCGCACCGGGCGCCATGCCGATCCACCCCTCACGCATTCCCGCCTCCGTTCCCCACGCCCCGGGCAATATAACATGCCCGGTGCGGCTGGCCGCACCCACATTTTCTACGCCATTTGCGGAAGCAATTGAGGCGCTTTTTCGCCGCGCGGGAAGAGGCGGCTAAGCTGGTGGAGCCAGGCGGGATCGAACCGCCGACCTCCTGCATGCCATGCAGGCGCTCTCCCAGCTGAGCTATGGCCCCTTCAGGGATATCAGTAGTCAGTAATCGGTAGTCAGTAAATCTGGAACAAGCGTTCTGATTACTGACCACTGATTACCGTCTCCTGATCACCCTTCCTCCTCGTTCTCGATGTCGCCGCCGATGATGTCGGTGACATCGGCGTCCTCTTCCTCCTGCTCCTCGATAAAGGTGTCGTCGTCGATCGCCCCCTCGATCTCGACTTCTTCCTCTTCGGTCTCGCCTTCCGCCGGTACCGGCTTCTTGGCACCCTGCGCCTCGGCGTCGGCCTCTTCGAGCGAGACGGTCTCAACCTCGGCCGGCTCCGGCACCGCAACTTCCTCAACAGGGACGGGTGGCCGCGGCACGGCGACCGGCGCTGCCTCCGGCCGCGAGCGGCTCACGACCGGCGTGATAACGGCGACGGTGCCGCATTTCGGGCAGTGGATCGGATCCTTGCTCAGATCGTAGAACTTGGCGCCGCAACCGGCGCAGAGCCTCTTGGTCCCAAGCTCGAGTTTGGCCACGGTCCGGATCCTTCGAGTTATTAGGGTGCTTCACTTGGCTAGTCGCAACGGCGCTGTCAATAGTCGATCGGCGGCGGCCTGCGGCATGGTGCCGTGTCACAAAAACGACGGGATGACGGGCCGCGGCAGCCCATGATAGAGGGCGCCTGTGCGGCGCCGATCGAGGCGCCGGCTGGATTTAATCCCTATGCATGGCGACCCCACTCCGCTCACCGCCCGCCGCAGCGGCCCCCTGGCCGGCCGCGCCCGCGTGCCGGGGGACAAGTCGATCTCCATTCGGGCGCTCATTCTTGGCGCGCTCGCGGTTGGCGAAACCACGGTCAGCGGCCTGCTTGAAGGCGAAGATGTCCTCAATACCGCCAAGGCCTTGCGGGCGCTGGGCGCGCGCATCGAGCGCACCGGCGAGCGGCAATGGTCGATCCACGGCGTCGGTGTCGGTGGCTTCGCCGAGCCCGCGGCTGCGCTCGATTTCGGTAATTCGGGTACCGGCTGTCGGCTTACGCTCGGCGCGGTTGCCGGCTGCCCGATCACCGCGACGTTTGATGGCGACGCTTCGCTGCGCAGCCGGCCGATGCGCCGCGTCCTCGATCCGCTGGAACGGATCGGCGCGCGCACGCTTGCCTCGGAAAATGGCCGCCTGCCATTGACGCTCGCCGGCGCGCGCGATCCGATGCCGATCGTGTTCAAGCCTCCGGTTCCATCGGCGCAGTTGAAATCGGCGACGCTGCTTGCGGGTCTCGCGGCGCCGGGCGAAACCGTGGTGATCGAAGCCCAACCGACGCGCGACCATACCGAAAAAATGCTGGCGCATTTCGGCGCGCAAATACGTGTCGAAGTCTTGCGTGTTGAAGCGGAAAACGGAAACGGCCGCCGCATCACCCTTGGCGGCCAGCCGGAACTCGCGCCGCGGCCGATCATGGTGCCGGCCGATCCGTCGTCGGCCGCGTTCCCACTGGTCGCAGCCCTTCTGGTGCCGCGTTCGGACGTAGTCCTCCACGGTGTCATGATTAATCCGCTGCGCAGCGGTCTCATCACGACGCTTGGGGAGATGGGCGCTTCGATTGAGCAAGTCGAAGCCCGCAATGAAGGCGGCGAAGAGGTCGCCGATCTGCGCGTCCGCTCAGGCGTGTTGCGCGGCGTCGAGGTGCCGGTGTCCCGCGCGCCCTCCATGATCGACGAATATCCGGTGCTCGCGGTGGCGGCCGCCTTCGCCGAAGGCACAACCGTCATGCGCGGGCTCAAGGAGTTACGGGTGAAAGAGTTGGACCGGCTTGCCGCAACGCTGGCGCTGCTTCGCGCCAATGGTGTCGCAGCCGACATTGAAGGCGACGACCTTATCGTGCATGGCAAGGGCCGCGCCGCTGGCGGCGGCTCGGTCATGACCCACATGGATCACCGCATCGCCATGGCGGCGATGGTTCTCGGTCTCGGCAGCGAGCGGCCGGTGGCGATCGATGATGGCACTTTCATTGCAACGAGCTTTCCGGGATTCGTCGAATTGATGCGCGGGCTCGGAGCGGAATTGTCATGATTATCGCCATCGACGGACCGGCCGCCTCGGGCAAGGGCACGATCGCGCGGCAAATCGCGGCGGTCTATGGCCTGCATCATCTCGACACTGGGCTGCTCTATCGCGCGGTCGCCAAGGCCATGCTCGACGGGGGCCACCCGCCCGACGATGCCAGACGCGCCACCGAAGCCGCGGTCGTGCTCGATCCGACAAAATTTGAGGACAATGCGCTGAAATTGGCGGTGATTACGGAAGCCGCCTCGGTGGTGGCCGCCATCCCGCAGGTGCGTCAGGCCTTGATGAACTATCAGCGCGAATTTGCCACAAAACCGCCCGGCGCGGTGCTCGACGGCCGCGATATCGGCACCGTCATTGCGCCGGGCGCCGACGTAAAGCTATTCGTCGTGGCAAGCCCGGAAGTGCGCGCCAGCCGGCGCGTGCTGGAACTGCGGGCGCGCGGCGAGACAGCCGACGAGCAGGAGGTTCTGGCCGACTTGTTGCGGCGCGATGAGCGGGATTCCCGGCGCACCGCCGCCCCCCTCATGCAGGCGCCGGACGCGCACTTGCTCGACACCACGCATTTGGGTATAGACGCGGCGTTCCGGGCCGCCGTCGATATCATCGAGGCCGTTCGAGCGGGCCGAAAGCGCCGTTGACCGCGCTTTCGTCATTGGAGGTAAGCCCGCTTAGCGTTTCGTTTGCAAGGCGCCCGAACGCAAGCTTTCCGCAACGTATGGCCTTGGCCCCAACCGCCGGTCTTGCCGGTGGCTGCTGCACGTTCGGGATCATTCAATTCGAGGGGCTCGGAGTATTTTATGGCTCAAGTTACGGCTCAACCTGCTGCCCCCGCGCCGACGCGCGAGGATTTTGCGAGCATGATCGAGGAATTGTTCGGTCATGGCCACACCCAGGAGGGTTCCGTCGTCAAAGGCACCGTCGTCGCGATCGAACGCGACCTTGCCGTGATCGATGTGGGCTTAAAGACCGAAGGCCGCGTGGCGCTGCGCGAATTCGCCGGGCCCGGCCGCAATAACGAAATCAAGGTCGGCGACACCGTCGAGGTCTATCTCGAGCGGATCGAGAATGCGCTCGGCGAAGCCGTGCTGTCGCGCGACAAGGCGCGCCGCGAGGAAAGCTGGGGCAAGCTCGAAAAGGCATTCCAGAATAACGAGAAGGTGCAGGGCGTCATCTTCAATCAAGTCAAAGGCGGCTTCACCGTCGATCTCGACGGTGCGGTGGCCTTCCTGCCGCGCTCGCAGGTCGATATCCGCCCGATCCGCGACGTCTCGCCGCTGATGAACAACCAGCAGCCGTTCCAGATCCTCAAAATGGATCGCCGGCGCGGCAATATCGTCGTCTCGCGCCGCACCGTACTGGAAGAGACCCGCGCCGAGCAGCGCCAGGAACTGGTGCAGAATCTCGAGGAGGGCCAGGTCATCGACGGCGTGGTCAAGAACATCACCGACTACGGCGCCTTCGTCGACCTCGGCGGCATCGACGGGCTATTGCACGTCACCGACATTGCCTGGCGGCGCGTCAATCATCCCTCCGAGGTGCTCAATATCGGCCAGCAGGTCAAGGTCAAGATCATCAAGATCAACCACGAGACCCACCGCATCTCGCTCGGCATGAAGCAGCTGCTCGACGATCCGTGGCAGGGCATCGAGGCGAAATACCCGGTCGGCACGCGGTTCAAGGGCCGCGTCACCAACATCACCGACTATGGCGCGTTCGTCGAACTCGAGCCCGGCATCGAGGGCCTGATCCACGTTTCGGAAATGTCGTGGACCAAGAAGAACGTGCATCCGGGCAAGATCGTCTCGACGTCGCAAGAGGTCGAGGTGCAGGTGCTGGAAGTCGATCCGGTCAAGCGCCGCATTTCGCTGGGCCTGAAGCAGACCATGCGCAATCCCTGGGAAGTGTTCGTGGAAAAATATCCCGCGGGTTCGGAGGTCGAAGGCGAGGTCAAGAACAAGACCGAATTCGGCCTGTTCCTCGGGCTCGACGGCGATGTCGACGGTATGGTGCACCTGTCCGATCTGGACTGGAAACGCCCCGGCGAGCAGGTCATCGAGGAGTACAAGAAGGGCGATAAGGTCAAAGCGCAGGTGCTCGACGTCGACGTCGAGAAAGAGCGCATCTCGCTCGGCATCAAGCAGCTTTCCGGCGTGCCTGCGGCCGCGGAACCCGCCGCCGGCGAACTCAAGAAGGGCGCGGTGGTCACCGGCGAAGTCACCGAGGTCAAGGAAGGCGGCATCGACGTCAAAATCGTCGGCACCGAGTTCACGTCCTTCATCAAACGTTCGGAACTGGCACGCGACCGCTCCGAACAGCGTCCCGATCGCTTCGCGGTCGGCCAGAAGCTCGACGCCCGCGTCACCCAGTTCGACCGCCGCACGCATCGCGTCACGGTCTCCATCAAGGCGCTCGAAGTCGCCGAGGAGAAGGAGGCGATCGCGCAATATGGGTCGTCCGATTCCGGTGCGACGCTGGGCGACATCCTCGGCACCGCGCTCAAGCGCAAGGGTGAGGAGAACGAGGACGGCGAAAAGGAAGAATCGGAGGAGTGACGTAGTCGCGCAAGCGGGGCGGGGAAGCAGAGAAGGAACGAACCATGTCGCTTGATGCGGACTTGATCGTCGACCGCCGCCGCATGCGGCGCAAGCTCACGTTCTGGCGCGTGCTTGCCATCGCGGTGATCGTTCTCGGCATTGCCGGGGTGGCGGCCCTGTCCGGCAACCGGATCGGTCTTCTCGGGGTGCGTCCCTACATCGCGCGGGTGACGGTGTCGGGTTTGATCCGCGGCGATCAAGAACGGGTCGAGCAACTCGACAAACTCGCTCAATCGTCGATGACGCGTGCCGTCATCGTCCATGTCGACAGCCCCGGCGGCACCACCGCCGGTTCCGAGCAGCTTTTCGAACTCGCTGTCGCGGCTGCGCGAGAAAAAGCCGCTGGTCATCGTCGTCGACAGCATGGCGGCATCGGGCGGCTACATCACCGCGATTGCCGCCGATCACATCGTGGCGCAGCAGACCTCGCTGGTCGGCTCGATCGGCGTCTTGTTCCAGTATCCCAACTTCGCCGAGCTCCTCGACAGGATCGGCGTGAAGGTGGAATCGGTGAAATCCACCCCGCTCAAGGCGGCGCCGGACGGCTTTGAACCGACCAGTCCCGAGGCAACCGCGGCGCTCAATTCGATCATCCAGGACTCCTATGCCTGGTTCAAAGGCCTGGTGCAGGATCGCCGGCATCTGACCGATGCCGAACTGGCGACGGCCGCCGACGGCCGGGTCTTCACCGGACATCAGGCACTCGATCTAAAGCTCATCGACGAGCTCGGTGACGAGCGCACCGCTTTGGCCTGGCTCGCCAAGGAGAAAAACGTCGACACCAAGCTGCCGGTGCGCGATTACGAGCTGCAGAGCCGTCTCGGCGATCTGCCGTTCCTGCACGCCGCGGCTCGCGCGGTCCTCGGCGCCGCCGGGCTGGACGTGCTGGCCCGGCAACTCGATACGCTGGGCGCGGTTGACGCCGTAGAGCGTTTCAATCTTGACGGTCTATTAGCCCTTTGGCACCCTGCGGGCGCGAACTGAGCGGCGGCGTCTTTTGCTTCGGCCCGCCGTCTTGAGACCTGGAGCAGCGTTCGCGGGGGCCCATGATCAAATCTGAACTGGTTCAACGGATTTCCGAGCAGAACCCTCATCTGTACCAGCGCGACGTGGAGAACATCGTCAACGCCATCCTCGGCGAGATCATCGCGGCCATGGCGCGCGGCGACCGCGTCGAATTGCGCGGCTTCGGCGCCTTTTCGGTCAAGCAACGCCCGGCGCGCACCGGGCGCAATCCGCGCACCGGCGCTCATGTCGCCGTCGACCAAAAATGCGTGCCGTTCTTCAAGACCGGCAAGGAAATGCGCGAGCGGCTCAATCGCCCGGGCGAAGGTTGACCGGCACCCCGCGATCGGCTGGTAGCGTCTTCCGCAAGATCGTTGCGGTCCTCGTTCTCGTGCCGCTCGCCGTTGTCATCGTCGCCTTCGCGGTCGCCAATCGTCAGATCATCACCGTTTCGTTCGATCCGTTCAGCGCCGAGCGGCCAGCGGCGTCGTTGACGCTGCCGCTGTTCCTCTTGCTCTTTATCATCCTGATCCTTGGCGTGGTGATCGGCGGTTTTGCGTCATGGCTGCGCCATGGCAATGGGCGCCGCGCCGCGCGCCGGCTCGAACGCGATATCGCCGCCTTTCGCCAGGAGTTGACGTCGCTCAGGCGGCCGGCCGGCCGCGAGGCAAAAACTCCGGAACCGGCCGCGCCGGCGGAGCGGCTGCAGCTGCGGCCGCCGCTGCCGCTGCACTAGAAATTCCGCCCGCCGCGCGCAAGACAAAGCCCGCGCCGGGGGTGTAGAAGGGCCCAAGTCAAGGACAGCCAATTCGACCACCGGGCAAGTTGATGTCGCTCGTCGTGAAAATATGCGGCCTTTCGACGCCTGAGGCCCTCGATGTCGCGCTCGATGCGGGCGCCGACATGGTCGGCTTTGTGTTTTTCCCGCCGTCGCCGCGCAACGTATCCTTCAAGGCGGTTTCGGCTTTGGAGGCGCGAGTGCGCGGCCTGGCGCAGAAAGTCGCCCTGACCGTGGATGCCGACGATACGATGCTGGCCTACATCGTCGATGCGCTGGGCCCCGATATGCTCCAGCTCCACGGCAACGAGTTGGCCATGCGGATTTCCGACATCAAGGCGCGGTTCAAGCTGCCGGTGATGAAGGCCATCGCCGTCGAGAACAAGGCCGACCTTGCGGCGATTGCCCGCTATGCCGCCGTCGCCGACCAACTATTGTTCGACGCGCGCGCGCCGCGCGAGGCGACGCGGCCCGGCGGGCTCGGCAAGGCGTTCGACTGGCAGCTTCTTGAAAATCTGAAACCCGGCGTGCCGTTCATGGTGTCGGGCGGGCTCAACGCCGCAAATGTCGCCGAGGCCTTGCGCATCACGCGGGCTCCGGGTGTCGATGTGTCATCGGGTGTCGAGCGCGCGCCAGGGCAGAAAGACCTCGACAAGATACGCGCCTTTATTCGCGCGGCCCGCGATGCTGCGGCAAAGCAAATCGATCGCGTCGTGTAGCAGGCTTTGACGATGACCGTGCAGCGCCCCAACACTTTTCGCACCGGCCCCGATGAGCGCGGCCATTTCGGCATCTATGGCGGCCGCTTCGTCGCCGAGACGCTGATGCCGCTGATCCTCGATCTGGAAAAGGCGTACGCGCAGGCCAAGGCCGATCCGAAATTCCAGAGCGAGATGGACGGCTACCTCGCAACCTACGTCGGGCGGCCGTCGCCGCTCTATTTCGCCGAGCGGCTCACGGAACATTTTGGCGGCGCCAAAATCTATTTCAAGCGCGAGGAGCTCAACCACACCGGCGCGCACAAGGTGAACAATGTGCTCGGCCAGATCATGCTGGCCAGGCGTATGGGCAAGACCCGCATCATCGCCGAGACCGGCGCCGGCATGCACGGCGTCGCCACCGCGACGCTGTGCGCCAAGTTCGGCCTGCCCTGCATCGTCTACATGGGCTCAGTCGACGTCGAACGGCAGAAGCCGAACGTGCTGCGCATGAAAATGCTCGGCGCCGAGGTGCGCGCCGTTGAGTCGGGTTCGCACACGCTCAAGGATGCAATGAACGAGGCGCTGCGCGACTGGGTGACCAATGTCGCAGACACCTTTTACTGCATCGGCACGGTCGCCGGTCCGCATCCCTATCCGGCCATGGTGCGGGATTTCCAGTCGATCATCGGCCGCGAAACCCGCGAGCAGATGCAGGCCGCCGAAGGCCGTCCGCCGGATTCTTTGATCGCCTGCATCGGCGGCGGCTCCAATGCCATGGGGCTCTTCCACCCGTTCCTCGACGAGCCGGCAATCGAAATTTATGGCGTCGAGGCGGCTGGCCACGGCATCCCCAGCGGCAAACATGCGGCTTCCATCGCCGGCGGGCGCCCCGGCGTGCTGCATGGCAACCGCACCTATCTGTTGATGGACGATGACGGCCAGATCGAGGAAGCGCATTCGATCTCGGCCGGCCTCGATTACCCCGGCATCGGGCCCGAGCACGCCTGGCTCGCCGACATGGGCCGGGTGCAATTCCTCTCCGCCACCGACGACGAGACGGTGGCGGCGTTTCAGCTTTGCAGCAAGCTTGAGGGCATCATCCCGGCGCTGGAGCCGGCGCATGCGCTCGCCCGCGTTGCCGATCTGGCGCCGCAAAAGCCGAAGGATCACCTGATGGTGGTCAATCTCTCCGGCCGCGGCGACAAGGACCTCGATTCGGTCGAGCGATATCTCGAGAAGAGAGCGCGATGACTGGCCGTATCGACCGCCGTTTTGCTGCGCTGAAAGATGACGGTCGCGCCGCGCTCGTCACTTTCACCATGGCCGGCGATCCGGATTACGCGACTTCGGTCGCTATCCTCAAGGCGCTACCCAAGGCCGGCGCCGACGTGATCGAGCTCGGCATGCCGTTTACCGATCCGATGGCTGACGGGCCGGCGATCCAGGCAGCGGGGCTGCGCGCGCTCAAGGCCGGACAGAACATGAAGAAGACGCTTGCCGCCGTGCGCGAATTCCGCGCCGGCGACGATGCGACGCCGATCGTGCTGATGGGCTACTACAATCCGATCTACATCTACGGCGTCGAAAAATTTCTGGCCGACGCCAAGGCGGCCGGCGTCGACGGGCTGATCGTGGTGGATTTGCCTCCCGAAGAGGACGTCGAATTGTGCCTGCCGGCGCTGAAAGCAGGCTTTAATTTCATCCGCCTTGCCACGCCGACGACCGACGACAAGCGGCTGCCGGCCGTGCTCGCGAACACGTCGGGCTTTGTCTATTACGTCTCGATCACCGGCATTACCGGGGCCGCCGCGCCCGACCCCGGCAAGGTCAACGCCGCCGTCGCGCGCATAAAACGCCACACCAAGCTGCCGGTCTGCGTCGGCTTCGGCGTGCGCAGCGGCGAGCAGGCGCGCGCCATCGCAGAAGGCGCCGACGGCGTGGTGGTTGGCTCGGCGCTGGTCGAGGCGGTACGCAAGAGTCTCGGGCCTGACGCCAAGTCGACGCCGGCAACGGTCTCCGCCGTTACGGAGATTGTCGGCGCGCTGGCCGACGGTGTGCGTGCGGCGCGCCGCCTCCCAGCCGGGACCCCCAGCTAGCAGACTTTCTAAGCCGCTGTGCGGGCGTTGAATTTTTGGCCCCGGCTTCACACATATGCAAACCAGAGTGGAGGGGGACACCCATGGCCCGCGATTTGGCTCGCGATTGGATGTGGTCCGAGGCCTGCGAAATGCTGGCGCGGGCCGAGCGCATGCACCGCGAGCTGTTCCGGCCGGCGGGCCGGCAGACGCAAGCCTGGGAGCCCCCCGTCGATATTCTGGAAACCGAACTCGAGGTTTTGGTGCTTGTCGCGGTCCCCGGCGTCGAGAGCGAGAATGTGCAGGCCGTAATCGAGGGTGGCGATCTCGTTATCGCCGGGACCCGCGTCGTGCCGGACGCCTGGCGTACCGCAACCATTCACCGGCTCGAGCTTCCGCAAGGGCGCTTTTTCCGGCGGCTGCGGCTGCCGGCCGGGCGCTACAGCGGCGTGCGCCGCGCCGGCGCCAACGGATGCTTTGTGATTACGTTGCAGAAAGTGAGTGGAACTCGTGGCTGAGGAAATTCGAGCAAAAGACGGTTCGGCCCAGAGCGGCGGCGGCGGCGCTGCCGGCGGCGCGCTGCCGCCGTTGCCGCCCGATGCGCTCGTCATCGTGCCGGTGCGCAACACCGTGCTGTTTCCGGGCCTTGTCCTGCCGATCACGCTGAACCGGCCGAAATCGGTCGCGGCCGCGCAGCAGGCGGTGCGCGATCAGCGGCCGGTCGGCATCCTGTTGCAGCGCGTCGCCGAGGTCGACGATCCGTCCGCGATCGACATGCATCGCATGGGCACGCTCGCGAATATCATGCGTTTTGTCACGACGCCGGACGGCACCCACCATGTCGTCTGTCAGGGCGAGCAGCGCTTCCAGATCGTCGAATATCTCAGCGGCTGGCCGTTTATGGTCGCGCGCGTGCTGCGGATTCCCGAGCCGGAAACCCGCACCTCGGAAGTCGAGGCCCGCTTCGTCACCCTGAAGGCGCAGACGCTCGAAGCTATCGGCTTGCTGCCGCAGGCGCCGGCCGATCTGCTCGCCGCCATTCAGGTGATCGAGGCGCCGTCCGAGCTCGCCGATCTGGCGACCGCCTATATGGACGTCAAGCCGGAAGAGAGGCAGGAAATCCTCGAGACCATCGATATTTCCGCGCGCATGGACAAGGTCCTGCGCATGCTCAGCCACCGCATCGAGGTCTTAAGGCTGTCGCAGGAAATCGGCCGGCAGACCAAGACCGCGCTCGATGAGCGGCAGCGCGAGGTGCTGCTGCGCGAGCAGATGGCGGCGATTCAACGCCAACTCGGCGAAGGCGAGGAAGGCAAGGCCGCCGAGCTCGCCGAGGTCGACAAGGCCATCACCAATGCCGGCATGCCGAAAGAGGTCGAGGACCAGGCGCGCAAGGAATTGCGCCGGCTGCAACGCATGCCCGATGCGGCCGCCGAATACGGCATGGTGCGCAGCTATCTCGATTGGCTGATCGAGCTGCCGTGGAAGTTGCCCGAAGAGAAGCCGATCGACATCGTGCAGGCGAGACGCATCCTCGACGAGGACCACTACGATCTCGACAAGATCAAGCGGCGGATCATCGAATTTCTCGCCGTGCGCAAACTCGCGCCGCAAGGCAAGGCGCCTATCCTGTGCTTCGTCGGTCCGCCCGGCGTCGGCAAGACTTCGCTTGGCCAGTCCATCGCGCGCGCCATGGACCGCAAATTCGTGCGCGTCAGCCTCGGCGGCGTGCACGACGAAGCGGAAATCCGCGGCCATCGCCGCACCTATATCGGCGCATTGCCGGGCAACATCATCCAGGCCATCCGCAAGGCCGGCTCGCGCAATTGCGTGATGATGCTCGACGAGATCGACAAGCTTGGCGCCGGTTTCCACGGCGATCCCGGCGCGGCTTTGCTTGAAGTGCTGGACCCCGAGCAGAACAATACGTTCCGCGACAATTATCTCGCGGTACCGTTCGACCTAAGCCGCGTGGTGTTCATCACAACGGCGAACATGCTTGACACGGTTCCGGGTCCGCTGCGCGACCGCATGGAGATCATCAGCCTGTCCGGCTACACGGTCGACGACAAGATGCAGATCGCGCACCGCTACCTGTTGCGCCGGCAAATGGAGGCGAACGGGCTCAAGCCGGGGCAAGTCGAAATCGACGACGACGCGGTCCGCGACATGATCCAGAACTACACCCGCGAAGCGGGTGTGCGCAGTCTCGAGCGCCTGATCGGGCAGGCGCTGCGCAACGCCGCCGTGCGTATTGCCGAGGGCCAAAGCGGTCCGATCCGCATCACGCGCGACGATGTCGTGACGATCCTCGGTGCGCCGAAGTTCGAAAGCGAAGCGGCCATGCGCACAAGCGTGCCCGGCGTGGCAACCGGACTCGCCTGGACCCCGGTCGGCGGTGATATTCTGTTCATTGAGGCGACCCGGATTCCTGGCTCCGGCCGGCTGATCCTCACCGGCCAGCTCGGTGACGTGATGAAGGAAAGCGCGCAGGCCGCGCTCTCCATCGTCAAGAACCGCGCGGTCTCGCTCGGCATCGACCCGAACCGTTTCGAGAAGAGCGACATTCACGTCCACGTTCCGGCCGGCGCCACGCCGAAGGACGGGCCGAGCGCTGGCGTTGCCATGTTCATGGCGCTCGTTTCGCTGATGACGGACCGCACCATCCGCAGCGACACCGCGATGACCGGAGAGATCAGTCTGCGCGGTCTCGTGCTTCCGGTGGGTGGCATCAAGGAGAAGGTCGTCGCCGCGCACTCGGCCGGCATCAAGCGCATCATGCTGCCGGCGCGCAATCGCCGGGATTATGACGATATCCCGGAAATCGTGCGCAAAGAGGTCGAGTTCATCTGGCTCGAGCGCGTCGAGGAAGCGGTGGCGGCGGCGCTGGAGCCGGCGAAACCGGCGGACAAGGCGCTGGCTGCCGTTCCGAAACTTGCCGGCGCCGAGGCGTGATTCGCTATTCCACCGGCGGCAGGCTGAGCGCGCGGTCGACCAGCGCGCCGGCGCGCTTGAAGTCGAAATAGCGATAAAGATGCTGCTTTGCCACGAAGGACGGGCCGCCGTAGAATTTTTCGTATTGCGCGTGGCGGCTACCGAATTCGGAACCGAGGAAATCCCAAAGCAGCCGCATCAGCGCGACGCGTGTCTTGGCGTCGGCGGATCCCGACCGCATGTAACGGTCGAGGTCGGCCGCGATGTCCGGATTGCCGAAGTCGGCTTCCGACGACGGCAGCGTGATGAAGGCCGAGCCGGCCATCTCGCGAATGATTTCCAGCATCCGGCCGTTGAATTCCGACTGCATCGCCGACGCCGCGTAATACGCGGTCCGCGATGGCCACAGCACGCCGTCTTCGATGGTTCCTGCGACTTCATGCGAAAGCAGCATGGATTCGTAGATCGAGACCAGCGAGGCAAGCTCGCCCATCATGCCGACAACAGCGGGGTTTGCGATATTGCCGGTCAACTCGTTCATGCGCTGCGCCAGTCCGGCCATGAAACGCAATTTTGTTACGTAGCGCGTCTGCGCCTGATGATTGCCGTAAAGATGCGAAGGCGTCTTGCGCCATTGATCGCGCGACAGCTCGACATTGCGGTAGATGAACACGCGTTCCCACGGCACGAACACGTTGTCGAAGACGACATAGCTGTCGGATTCGTCGAACCGGCTCGACAGCGGATAATCGGCCGCGCTGCCGGCGCGTGAATAGGGTTTGCGTGGATAGAACTTAAGGCCATCCGCGGAAACCGGAACGGCGAGGCAATTGGCGTAATTCTCGTCGCCCGGCGCTAATGGCTGGATGCAGCTGAGATGGAGGTAATCGGAGATCGCGCCGCCGGTCGCGAGCTGCTGCGCGCCGGAAATCACGATGCCGTCGTCGCGCTCCTTGACCACGCCGGCGTAAAGCGTCGGATCGCTTTGCTGATGCGCCGGTTTTGAACGATCGATCTGCGGCGGCACGATCGCGTAGCTGCAATAGATGTGATTGTCGCGCATGAATTCGTAGAACGCGATTAGGTTGTCGGCGAAGCTCTGCTTTTGCCCGGCAGAGGCGAAGAATTTCGGCACTGCCGCATAACCGGCAAAGAAACCGGCGACATGATCGGGCGCGCGGCCCATCAGGCCGAATGTCGCCTCGGCCCAGGTTTCCGAGAACAGCCGCCGTGCCCGCAGGTCGGCGTGGTTCTTCGGTATCTGCCAGCCGCGCTGCACCGGCTCGCCAGTCTTCGGCGAAGTAAAGGTCATGCGCTCGCGCAATTCCGGCGCCGCCGCAATGTCGTAGAGCCGCGCGATTGAGCGCGCCGCCTCGCGGAACGCCGGATGTTCGGTGACGTCCTTGACGCGTTCGCCGTCGACAAAGACGCGCCGCCCATCCTTGAGCGAGCGCAGATAGTCCGCCCCTGAGCGCATCCGTCTTTTCTCTCCCCATTCAAAACAGCATTCTGCCTAGGCGCGGCCGGTGTGTCATGTGCCATCCACGGCGAAACTGCATGCGTGCCGCGACCGCGGCTGGCTTGCTGCGGCCACGGAACGCGGCTTTAACGTCGTCCGCGACAGGGAGGACGACGATGCTCAAGGTGATGCGCGCCGCGCTAGCAGGATTGCTCGCGCTCGCGGCCGGGACGATGGTTGCCACCGCGGCGGACTATCCCAGCCGGCCGGTCACGATTGTCGTCGGTTTCCCGCCTGGCGGTGCGAGCGATATTCTGGCGCGCATCATTGCCGACAAGCTCGGCAGTCTGCTCGGCCAGCCCGTCGTTGTCGATAATCGTCCCGGCGCGGGCGGCAATGTCGCGGGTGAGGTTGTGGCTCATGCCGCGCCCGACGGCCACACGCTGCTCTTGGGCAATAACGCGATCCTCGCCACCAATGCCAGCCTCTACAGCAAGATCAATTTCGATCCGGTGAAGGATTTTACCCCGATCAGCCTGATCGGCACCCAGGCCAATGTCTTGGTGGTGAACAACGATGTACCGGCACATTCGCTCGCCGAGCTCATCGCGCTTGCCAAAGCCAAGCCGGGCAAGCTCAACTTCGCCTCCTCGGGCTACGGCTTGGCAGCGCATCTGGCTGGCGAACTGTTCAAGGCGCAGGCCCATATCGACATCGTGCACGTGCCCTATAAGGGCTCGGCGCCGGCGCTGGAGGACGTCATCTCGGGCCAGGACCAGATGATGTTCGCCACCACGTCGGGCGTGATGGGCTTCCTCAAGAACGGCCAGGTGCGGGCGCTGGCGGTGACCACACTCAAGCGCACCGCCATTCTGCCGGACATCCCGACAATGGACGAGGCCGGTCTTCCCGGATTCGAAGCCGCGACATGGCACGGTCTCGTCGCGCCCGCCGGGACGCCGCCGGACATCATCGGCACGCTGCATCGCGCCATCGTCGAGACACTCAAGGATACCGGCGTGCAGCAAAAACTCGCTGCGCTCGGTGTCGATATAGCGCCCGATTCTCCGGACCAATTCGCGGCCTACATCAAATCCGAAATTCCGAAATGGGCGGCGATCATCAAGGCGTCCGGCGCGAAGCTGGAGTGAGGCTGGGGCGCGAGGCGCCGCCGCACCTCAATAGACGTCGGTCTGGTAGCGGTGATTCTTCTTAAGCTCGGCAAGAAACGCGGCGGCCTGATCGGGCGAGCGCGCGCCGTGCGCCGAGATCACATCGAGCAAGGCGCGCTCGACGTCCTTGCCCATGTTCATCGCGCCGCAGACATAGAAGTGCGCGCCTTCGGCGAGCCACGCCCACAGCTCGCGGCCGTCCTCGCGCATGCGGTCCTGGACATAGAATTTCTTGTCGCCGTCGCGCGACCACGCCAGTGAGATTTTGTGGAGGGTTCCGGCCGCCTGCATGCCGGTGAGTTCATCCTCGTAGAAGAAATCGTGGTCGCGGCGCTGATGGCCGAAGAACAGCCAATTGCGCCCGGGCGCCCTGGTCGCCATGCGTTCGTGCAGAAAGGCGCGGAACGGCGCGATACCGGTGCCGGGGCCGACCATGATGATCGGGACCGAGGCGTCGGCGGGCAAGCAGAAGGCGTGCGCTTTCTGGATGTAGGCCTTGAGCGGGGTGCCTGATGCAATCCGTTCGGCGAAGAAGGTCGATGCGACGCCGACCCGGCGCCGCTGGCCGATCGTGTAGCGCACGGCATCGATGGTGAGAGCGACTTTGCCCGGCGCCGCCTTGGGTGACGAGGCGATGGAATAGAGCCGGGGTTGCAGCGGATCGAGCGCTTCGACAAAGGCCTCCGGATCGGGCCGGATGCCGGGAAACTTTTCCAGCGCCGCGAGCACGTCGAGGCTGGCGGCATCGCCGTCCGGATCGGCGCCGGAGGCGAGCGCCTTGGCCTTCTGCCGCCGCTCGCCGCCGGTGAGGTAGGAGATGAACTGGAACAGCATGTCCGGCGCCACCCCGAGCGAAGAATTGTCGGTCAAAACCTCGCGCAGCGTGCGGTCCGCGATCGGAAAATCGGGCGGGACATGCAGTGCGTCGATAACGGCATCGACCAAGGTGGAATCGTTCTGCACGAATACGCCGAGCGAATCGCCGACCGTGTAGGTGATGCCGGACCCGGAGAGATCGAGATCGATGTGCCAGGTTTCCTTGGTCGAGCCTTTTTTGTTGAGCCTGGTGCGCGAGACGAACGCGATCGGTGCGGGGCTGTCGCGAGACGGTTCCGCCGGCACGCCCGGCTCGGCCGCGTTCGGCTTTGGCTCCGCCGGCGCCTTAGCCTTTTCCGGGACGACTCCGAATTCGGCATAGAGCGTCTTGAGCATGCGGGTGGTTTCCTTACCGCCCGGAATGCACAGATTGAGACGCTCCTCATTTTTCACGACGATGGCGTTGGCGTAATCCTCGCAATTGTAGCCGCACTGGCCACAATCCTGCTGGCCCATCGCCGCCATCATTCGCCGCCGCAGCGGCCGTTTGTCGGCAAGCTGCATGCGTTCGGTAAGCGGTATCGCCGTGTCGTGCCACGGCGTTTGCCCGTCATCGCCATCATCGAGCGGGCCGCGTGCGGCAGGTGGTGCGCCGCTGCCGTCGCCTAAGCCGCCATTCATGACGTCGTGCATCAGCGCCGCGGTTTCCGCGGCAGAGAGCGGGTTGACGCCGCCGTCAAGCGAAAGCAGGCCGGCAAAGAATCCATTGAGCCAGGTGCGTTGCTCGGCGGAGAACGGCGCGCTCTCCGGAATCAGTGCCGGGATCGGCGGCGTAGTGGTCTGCGTCATTCGACGGCCTGCTGCTCGAACAGCGACTTGAGAGCGGCGACCTCGTGCCGGCGCGTAAACGCCAGAAAACTCTCGTCCGCCGCGGTGCGATGGGCGAGATAGGCTTTGAGCATGCGTTCGACAGCGCACGGCGCATCCTCCGCCTTGATGTCGCGGTAAACCTCGCGGCCGCACACGGCGTCCGGCCCGAAGCCGCCGCCAACACAAATGTGATAGCCCTCGACCTGGTCGCCATCCTCGGACACCTGCACCTTGGTGCCGAGGAGCCCGATATCGCCGATGTAATGCTGCGCGCAGGAATTGGGGCAACCGGTGAGGTGGATGTTGATCGGATTGTCGAGCTGGACGCGGGACTCGCACCAGCCGGCGATGTCCTCGGCATGGCGTTTGGTATCGGACAAAGCGAGACGGCAGCCGGCATTGCCGGTGCAGGCAACAAGTCCGGCGCGGATCGAGGTGGCTTTGGTCGAAAGCCCGAGCTCAGCGATGGCCGCTTCCGCCGCCGCGACTCGGTCGGCGGAAACGCCTGATAGCAGCAGATTCTGCCAGACCGTGAGGCGAATATCGCCGTCGCCGAATTCTTGCGCGATCTTGGCGAGCCCGCGCATCTGATCGCCGGTGAGCTTGCCGACCGGCAGTACGACGCCGATCCAGCAAAGGCCGCTTTGCGTCTGCGGATGCACGCCGATATGCGCCAGGCGATCGAAGGCCGGACGCGGCGCAATGGCCTCGGGCGGCGCGCGCAGAAGCTTGCGGCCGAGTTTCTCTTCCATCGCGGCGATGAATTTCTCAAAACCCCAGGCGTCGAGCACGTATTTGAGCCGCGCCTTGGCGCGATTGGTGCGATCGCCGTTGTCGATGAAGACGCGCACCACAGCGTCCGCCGCCATGGTCGCCTCGCCGGGCTTGACGATGACGCCGGTATCGCGGGCGAAATCCTTGTGCCCGGTGATGCCGCCGAGCATGAGCCGGAACCAGATGCCGGGCTCGATGCCGTGGCCGTCCTTCACTTCGACGGCCTGGAAACCGATGTCATTGGTATTCTCGAGTACCGCGATCCTGCCGCCGCCGTCGAAGCCGACATTGAACTTGCGCGGAATGCCGTAGAGCGAGCGATCGTTGAGGATGTGGAAATGCCATTCGCGGGCGTAAGGCCGCGTATCGATCAGCTCCTGCGGATCAATACCCGCCGTCGGCGTGCCGGTGACGTTGCGGATATTGTCGGCGCCCGAGCCGCGCGAGCACAGGCCGAGATCCAGGATCGCCTCGACCATGGCGACCGCGTTCTTCGGCAGCACTTCGCGCATTTGCAGATTGGCGCGAGTGGTCACATGGGAGTAGCCGCCGGCATAGCGCTCGGCGAGGTCGGCGAGGCCCGCAAGCTGCCAATGCGAGAGGATGCCGTTGGGGATACGCAGGCGGCACATATAGGACTGCGCCGTCGGTGCGCAGTAGAACAGGCCGAAAAAGCGCCAGCGGAAATTGTCGTCCGCTTTCGGCGCTTCGTTCTTGGCGGCCTGTTCTTTCAGCTTCTCGTAGCCGTCGAACGGATTGAGCTCGCGCTTGAATTTTTCCGGATCGGAGAGTTTGCCGCCGGCCTTGAGCACGCGATCTTGCGCGCGTAACGCCGCTGCGTCAGGGCCGGTCGGCTCCGCCGGTGCCGCATTCGCTCCCGGCGCTACACCGCCTCCTGCGGTTCGCGCGTTCTTGGCGATCTGCAGTCCGGCGACGAAGCCTTCCAGATAGCGCTTCTGTTCCGGCTCAAAATCTCCCGACATTTCCGCTTCCGTGCGTTCACGACCTCCGCTGTCGCGAGGGTGCGGTAGTGAGCTACTCGGCGGGCACGCCCGTCGGCGTCGGCGCCATGAGTGGGGCCGTCTTCGGCTTGTAGGTGATGTAGATGGCAAGTCCGGTGAAGGTGAAGCCGCCGACCAGATTGCCGAGCGTGACCGGAATTTGATTCCACAGCCACCAATCCGACACGGAGACCTTGGCGCCCATCATCATGCCGGTCGGGATGATGAACATGTTGACGACGGAATGCTCAAAGCCTTGGGCAAAGAAGATGAAGATCGGCATCCAGGCACAGGCGATTTTGCCGATGACCGAGTTCGTCGTCATCGCCAGCACGACGGCGAGACACACCAGCCAGTTGCACAGCATGGCTTTGACAAAGACCGTAACCATGCCGGCGAAGCCGAGAGCCGAATAGCCGATGGTCTTGGCTTCGGCGACTTGCACGATACGCAGCGCGACGCCGGTGGGGGCAGCCGTCCCCATATTGGTCAGCGCGATGGCGATCAGCGCGCCGTAAGCGACGCTGCCGATCAGATTGCCGATGAAGACCCAGCCCCAATTGATGAGTACCGCCGAGGCGCTGACCTCGCGATTGAGCCACGGTAGCGGCACTAGCGCGAAGCTGCCGGTAACGAGTTCAAGATTGAGCAGCACAATCGAGATGAGACCGACCGGGAAAATCAGCGCGCCGACCAGCGGCACGTTGGTCTGCACCGCGCCGGTGAAAGCCAAACTCGTCGCCACGCCAAGGAGCGCCCCCGACAGCATGCCGCGGATCAGGAGATCGCGCGGCGATAGCGCAAGCTTGCGCCTCCCGGCCTCGAGCATCGCGACCGCAACGTCGGCCGGTTTCACATAATCGGCTGTGTCCATTGTCCGTCTCCTGCAACGTTGTTTATTGCGCGCGCGCTTCGACCGGCGCGCGAAACGCCTCTGCTGAGAAGGACAGCAAGATGGATGCCATGCCCGCTTGGTGCGGCAACGTCACATTTCTTAAATATTTAGAGTAGCTTACGGGCGTTCTTGCGCATCGCTCGCGGGGCCGTCGCTGCCCGTTTTCGACGCACACAGCCTCGTCGTTGTGCAGCGCAAGAGAAACGCCGGAAGCGGTGCGAGTTGCCCTAGGTGCCAGCCGCGGGCAGAGCGGAAATCGAGCGCCCGGCCTGCCAATCCTTGCCGAGGCCTTCGCTTGACGGAAACACCAGCGACTTGATGACGACAGGCACCGCGCCCGAGGTGTCGAGCATCGCGCCAATGTCGATATAATCGAACTCCTTGAGTTCGAGACCGTCGATCGAGACGATCGGATTCTTGAGCTTCATCTCCTCGCAATAATGAATGCCAAGAAGCCCGCCGACATCGCCGTCGCCGGCGAGAACGATGGGATGGCCGCGCGCGAGCACGGCTTGCAACCCGTCGGCGGCGCCTTTGCAGAAATCGTCGAGCCGCTGGAACGTCGCCGAGCCGCGCCACGGCACGAACATGGCGACCGGACTTTCGCCGTCGCCGAGATCGAACCGCTTGAGCGCCGCCTTGATCGCAGCGGCAATGGCCGCTGGATCGATCTTGTCTTCGCCGAGCGGCAGCTCGGGCGCGATCACCGGCACATTGCGCAGCGGCAGGGTTTCCAGCGGCGACACAAAAATCGTCGAGCCTGAGACCTGCATCGTATATTGCGAGGCGCCGATCACGGTGGCGCGGATGCGTGCGTCCGGCCGCGCCAGCGGCACGCCCCATTCGCGCAGCCGCGCGCGAAGTTCGTCGGCAAACTCTCGGCCGATGTCGCCGTAGGCCTTCGCCTCGCCGCCATAAATATATTCCGATACGCCGCCGGAGAAGCTGACGTCGGATATTTTTGCGCCATAGCGCAGCGGATCGAGCCGCAGCAAATCGGCGTCGCCGGCGCGCGGAGCGCCACCGCGCATGGCCGCGAATAGACTGTCGGCCATGCATGCGGCAAGCGCACGCGCTTGCGGCTCGGCGAGTATCGCGCCCGGATCGAGCTCGAATCCGAGCTCCGCCGCAAAGCGCCTGCCGGCTTGTTCGAGGCGCACGATGCGGCGTTCCTCGTCGAGCACGACAAGCCGCGCGCCGACGTCAAGCGCGGTGACGTCGAGCACTTTGCCGTCGGCGCAGACTGCGATCTTGGCGGTGCCGCCGCCGACGTCGACATTCATCACCGGCGCGCCGTTGCGGATCGAGCGCGCCACCGCGCCAGAGCCATAAGCCGCCATCACCGACTCCAGACTATCGCCGGCACTCACGGCGACCATTCGCCCGGCCTGCCGCGCGAAGAGTTCACCGATGGCTTTCGCATTGCGCCGGCGCACCGCAACGCCGGTCAGGATCAGCGCGCCGGTATCGATCTCGTCGGGATCGACTTTGGCGTCCTGGTATTGGCGTTGCAGGAATGCGCCGAGCGCCTCGGCGTCGATTAAGTCTTTGGCGGAGTAGGGGGTGAGCAAAATGTCGGACTGATAAAAGCCTTCGCGCTCGGTGACGACATAGCGGGCATCGAGCCGTTCCAGCACGATGCGCGAGAAGACGAGGTGCGAGGTGGACGAGCCGATATCGACGCCGACCGAGAGCACGCACAGTTCGTCTTCCTCGCCGAACGTGCGTCCCGTATTGGAGAAAAAAATGCGGCCGCCCTGTTCCGCTTCGTTCATGCGCTGCCACTATTCCTTCGGCAGCAATCCGCGATAATCGCGTTCGTAGTATTCCGGCCGCATGCGGTTCTCGGCGCCTTCGCGTTTCATGCGTTCCGCATATTCCTGCCGCAGGAACGAATCCTCCATGTAATAGGGGATTGCGCTGCCGCCCTCGGGAATATCCATCGCGGTGTAATCGATATGTTTCTCGCCGGGCGGGCCGGGCTCGCGGCCGGGATTATGCGGACCGAACCAGGCCGTCAGGCGAAACGGCTCTTTTGAAGCGCCGAAATGCTGATGGTACCAGCGCGCGCCGCCGGGCGCCGCCGACACCATGCCGACCGGCTCGTAATCGACGCGCTTGACCTGATCCGCTTTGCCGTCCTGCCACGGGGTGAGCCCGAGCTGCTCCGGCCAGGTGTAGGTGTAGCCCTTGCCCTTCACGCAAATCAGCACGGCAGCCGAAGTGTGCGCGTGCGCCTTGGAATAGTGGCCGTTCTCATGCTGGCCGATCCACAGATAGAACGTGTTGCCGGTCATGAACGGCTCGACGCGGCGCCAGCCGGGCGAGCGCCGGTTATCGAGCGGCAGATCGCAATTGACGATGTCGGGAATGAAATTGGTGCGCCGCATGGCGAGGCCACGCACCGGGTCGGGCTCGATATCGTCCTTGTATTTATAGAAATCATCGGCGCCCGAGAAACGGTCGCGGAATTGATACGGACAATCGAAGATCATCCCGACATTGTCGATGAGATTCATCAGATTGGGCGCGGTGGTGCCGGCAAGCAGCAGCGCCGGCGCCGAGCTCGCATTGACGATGCGATGCATGGCGTTGACGGGAATCGAAAAGAGCGAGCCCTTCTGCCATTCGAACACATGCCGCTTGGTCTCGCCGTTGAGCCAGACCTCGGTCGAGCCGCGGCCTTCGACGACGAGATAGATTTCCTCGTAGAGATGCTGCTCGGCATTGAGCGCGCCGGCGCCCGGCACCTCGACGACATAGGCGCCCCATTTGCCTTCGGTGCCGTGGAGCTGGATGTAACTGCCGCGCCCGCCCAGCCGCGGCCACGGCACCAGCGGCAGGTTCTGCACCTTGCTCACGCCGATATCGCGATAGATCGGAATGCCGTCGGACTCCATGAACAGGTCGTACGGCGTTTTTGGACGGCCGAACTTGCCGAATCCGGCGCGCTTGAAACCTGACGGTTCGTGCCAATGAACCTGGCCGGCGATTTCGTGCATCGGCGAGCTTCCTCTTACGCGCCTTTTTTACGGCGGCTTCTTGGCGGCGACGAAGTTCGCGGCGTCTCGCGCGCGAAGTTGTCGCTCGATTGCTCAAGTATTCTCCCCATGTACAATGCGGCCCCTCTCATTGCAACGGCGCCGCCGCACCCCCATCGGCAGCGCTCTCGCCCGTACGACCGGCCAGAGAACGAAGGAGAGAAAATCGCATGCGCTATATCGACGCCTTCAACCATTTTTTCCCGAAGCGCTATTACGACGCGCTGTTGGAGACGCCGGCGGGCGCCAAGGATCTCGGCAAGCGCGTGCGCGGCATTCCGGCTTTATCGGACATCGATTTGCGCCGCTCCATCGTCGAGTCGTTCGACAATTACACGCAACTGCTGTCGCACGGCCTGCCGCCAATGGAGCGGCTATGGGCCCCGGACAAATCGCCGGATATGGCCAAGCTTGCCAACGATGGTCTCGCCGAAGTCGTCGCCAAATATCCAAAACACTTTGTCGGCTGGTCGGCGCTACTACCGATGAATGCGCCGGAAGCCGCGGCGCAAGAAGCCGAGCGCGCGTTCGCAAACGGCGCCAACGCCGTGCAGCTCGGCACCAATGCCAATGGCGTGCCGCTCGATGCGCCGCAATTTTTGCCGGTCTTTGAAGTCATCGCGCGGTCCGGCAAGCCGATCTTGCTGCATCCGGCGCGCACCCGCGACATGCCGGATTATCCGACGGAAAAATATTCAAAATACGAGATTTGCAGCGTGCTCGGCTGGCCCTATGAGACCGGCGTGACGCTGGCGCGGCTCATCTTCTCCGGCATTATGGACCGCTATCCCGGGTTGAAAGTAATCGCGCATCATTTGGGCGGCGTCGTGCCCTATCTCGAAGGCCGCGTCGGCCATTCGTTCGACCAGCTCGGCGTGCGCACGTCGGATGAGGATTACGGCGCGCTCCTCAAATCCCTGAAGAGGCGTCCCTTCGATTATTTCAAGGATTTTTACGGCGACACCGCGGTCGAAGGCGCCCGCGCGGCGACGGTCTGCGGCCTGGATTTCTTCGGCGCCGATCATGTCGTGTTTGCGTCCGATTGCCCGTTCGACAAGGAAAAGGGACCGGGTTACATCCGCGACACGATCAAAGTTCTCAACTCGATTCCTTTGTCGAATGCCGAGCGCGAGAAAATTTGCCACGGCAACGCCGAGAAGCTGTTTGGGCTTGCGGCATAATTCACCTCTCCCCGCGTGCGGGGAGAGGTCGACGCGCGAAGCGCGGCGGGTGAGGGGGCCTCACCGCGATTCTGGGCCCAGCGGCGACGCCCCCTCACCCCTCCCTCTCCCCGCACGCGGGGAGAGGGAGATTATCGCTCGTCCACGATGCGCGAACGCAGCGTGCCGATGCCGGTGATCTCGACTTCGAGCACATCACCCGGCTTCATCCACAACGGCGGCTTGCGTCTGTGGCCGACGCCTTCGGGCGTGCCGGTGGCAATGACATCGCCCGGCGCCAGCACGGTGAAGTCGGAGCAAAACGCGACGATCTGCGGGATCGAATAAATCAAAAGATCGGTCGCGGAGTGCTGCACTTGCGTGCCGTTGAGCCGTGTCGTCAGCGTGAGCCGGCTCGGATCGGGTATCTCATCGGTGGTGACAAGCCACGGCCCGAGCGGACCGGTTGAGGGAAAATTCTTGCCCGAGGTGACGGAGAATTTCTGAAAGTCCCGCACGCTGCCGTCGACAAAGCAGGTATAGCCGGCGACATGGTCGAGCGCGTGCTCGGCTTTGACGTGGCGCGCCGGCTTGCCGATGACGAGGGCGAGCTCACCTTCGAAATCGAAATTGTCGGAGACAGTCGGACGGATCATCTCGCCGTCGTGGCCGACCAGCGTGTCGCTAAAGCGCGCGAACATGCTCGGCTGTTTCGGCAATTCGCTTCCGGTTTCGGCGGCATGCGATCGGTAATTGATGCCGGCGCAGAGAATTTTCTCTGGGTGCGGGATCAAGGGCAGGAATTTTATGTCGGAAGGCTTGCAGTCGGGTTTGGCGTCCTTGATCGCCTTGCGGATCGCGTCCATGGCGCCGGCCGCGAGCGCGGCACGCAGATCCGGCGCGCCGATTTTATCGTTCAACGTAATGACGCCGTCGCCGCTTATCGCGCCGAAATAGTCCTTACCGCCGGCGGCGAAACTCAAAAGCTTCATCGTTTCACTCCCCTTTTTTCGCGGCGCTTTCGCGCTCGCCCGTTTTGCTTAAGACGGGATGCCGTCGCTCAAAACTTGATCATGTCGCTTCGGGTCAGCGTCACGTGCTTGACGAACACTGGGCTCGCGCGGGCCAAGTTCCAAACCGTGAACTGTTCCCCATATGGGTCATCGGACGATATGCCGTCGACCGGAACAATGACGTCGTAGCCTCTCAGCGCAGCGGCTGCTGCGGTAAAGAGCACGCCGCCATTGGCCGAAGTGCCGGCGGTAATGACAGTCTTGATGCCCTTGTCTCTGAGCATCTTGTCCAGGTCGGTATCGAGAAACTTGTCGGCGTCGGAGTGGATCATTGGCTCATTTGCAGTTGGAGCGACATCGTTGATGATGTCGGACGGTGGGACTTGGCCGAAGCCACTGTAGATGACGGTTGCATCCGCCGCTCGCGCTGCGTCCAGAAGCTTCTTCATCGCCGGTATTTCGGCGAGGCAACGTTGTCGGTGGCCGCAGTTTCGCTGCAGAAGATCGATCATGAGAAGCGCGGTGGTCTTCGAATCGACCGTGACCGGCTTGAGCTCTGGCGGCGGCGGCGCCTTCACGCTCGCCCATTCGTCGATAATCGTTGCGGCACGCAGACCAGGCACGCCCGCGCCAAAGATCAGCGCCAATACGATGACCGGCAGCCAACGGTTGCGTTTCATGTCGTTCTCCCTGTTGATTCCGCTTGCGTCGCGGTTCGCTCAGAATATTCCGCGCACGAATTCCAGTATTGTGTCAAACTGCCGCCGCACCCTCCGGTGGCCCCCTGACCGCCGCGGGAAAATTCCACAGCAGGGGATGGGGAATTGCAATGGATATCAAGGCCGGCAAGCAGGCGATCGCGGAGGCGACGGCGAAGCTCAAGAACTGGGGCCGCTGGGGCAAAGACGATCATATCGGCACGCTCAACCAGGTCACGCCGCAGGACATCGTCAAGGCCGCGAGCCTCATCCGCACCGGCAAGGTTTTCGCGCTCGGCATTCCGCTCGACGCGCAGGGTCCACAGAACGGGCTGTTCGGCGGCCGTTTCAATCCGATCCATCAGATGCTGGCGACCGGCACCGACGCCATCGCCGGGCGGCAGGACTGGAACAGAATTCGCTATGCCGACGATACGCTGATGCTGTGCGTGCAGGGCGCCACGCACTGGGACGCGCTCGGCCACGTGTTCTACGAAGATAAGGCCTATAACGGCCACGACGCCAAGCTCATCGATTCCAAAGGCCTCAACGTGCTCGGCATCGAGCACTCGAAGAACAAGATGGTCGGCCGCGGCGTGCTGCTGGACATCGCGCGCTTTCGCGGCGTCAAGTGGATGGCCGACGGCGAGAGCATTTCCAACGACGAGCTCGACAAATGCGCCAAGGACCAGAACGTGGCGATCGGGCGGGGCGATTTTGTCATCATCCGCACCGGGCAGATGGAGCGCTGTCTCACCGAGAAAGAGTGGGGCGGCTATGCCGGCGGCGACGCGCCCGGCGTAAAATTCGAGAATTGCTATTGGTGTCAGGAGAAGGAGATCGCCGCGATCTGCACCGATACCTGGGGTGTCGAAGTGCGACCGAACGAGACCAAGGATGCCAACCAGCCGTGGCACTGGGTGGTGATCCCGGCCATGGGGCTTTGCATGGGCGAGATTTTTTATCTCAAGGAGCTTGCCGAAGATTGCGACGAGGACGGCGTCTACGAGTTCTTCTTCTGCGGCCCGCCGCTGATCATCACCGGCGGCACCGGCTCGCCGATCAATCCGCAAGCGATCAAGTGACGCGCCACGGTTACTTCACGTCGGGATAGAGGCCTGAAGCCTTCACCACGGATAACCCTTCAGCGCGGTCGGCCACGAGCTCCTTGGCGAACTGGTCCGCCGATTCCAGGACCGGCGTCAGGCCGCGGCTGACCAGGAACTTCTGCTGGAAGTCCGGCTTCGATTCGACCGCGACGATCGCGGCGTTGAGCCTGTCGATGATCGGTTTCGGCGTGCCGGCAGGCGCGAAAATGCCGAAAAACGTCGCCGCGATGTGCTTGGTGTAGCCGACCTCCTTGAAGGTCGGAATTTCGGGAGCGAGCGGCGAACGCGTATCGCCGTCGATCGCCAGGCCGACGATTTTGTTGTCGCGGATGAACGACACCAGATTGCCGATGCCGAAAAGCGCAATTTGCGTCGTGCCGTTGAGCATGCTGTTGACGGCATCGCCGCCGCCCTTGAACGGCAGCCGCACGATGTCGGTGCCGTTTTCCTTGTTGAATTCCTGCATGAAGGCGACCTTCGACAGCGACGGCGCCATGTAATTGAAGGCATTGGGCTTCGCCTTCGCCGCCGCCGCGAGCTCAGGGAACGATTTGATATTCAGCGCAGCATTCACGGCAAATGTCTGTGTCAAATAGTATGGCCGGGCAACCGGCGCCAAAGTCTTCGACGGGTCGAAGTCCGACGGCTGGATGAGCGGATTGATGACGATCGCCTCGCCGGGAAGAATGCAGATCGTGTAACCGTCCGGCGTTGCGTCGGCGCAGGCCTTGGCGCCGATCGTGCCTTCCGCGCCGGCGCGGTCTTCGACCACGAACGAGGTGCCGAGCGCAGGATCAATCTGGTCGCCGAGCGCGCGCATGAACAGATCGCTCAAGCCGCCGGGACCCTGCGATGCAATCGCCCGGATCGGCCGTGTCGGATAGTCCTGCGCCGCAGCGGGCAGTGCGGTTGCGGCGAGCGCGAAGAGCGCAGGAAACAGACGACGCATGTTATGGCCTCTCTGACAGGACCCTAGGCGCTGATCGGATAAATCGCCTTTTCGCCGGACAGCACCCGCGCCACGTCGGTCGCGCACTTGGTCTGCAATTCTTCCAGTGCTTCGACCGAATAGAACCCGGTGTGCGGGGTGAGGATCACGTTGTCGCGGCCGATGAGCGGCGAATCTTTGGCCAGCGGCTCCGTCGTCACCACATCGAGCGCGGCGCCGCCGAGATGGCCGGAATCGAGCGCGGATATAAGCGCTGTCTCGTCCACTAAGGGGCCGCGCGCGGTGTTGATTAGGAATGCGCCCTTTTTCATCTTGGCGAAAGCTTTGGCGTTCATCAGCCCCCGCGTCGCCGGCTGCAACGGCGCGTGCACCGAGATGAAATCGGAGCGCGCCAAGAGATCGTCAAAACTGAAGCTTTCGACGCCGGCGGCGTCCGCCGCCTCCTTCACGACATAGGGATCGTAAGCGATCACCTTCAGGCCGAACGCTTTGGCCTTCGGCGCCAGCGTGCGCGGAATGTTGCCGAAGCCGATCAGGCCGAGCACCTGGCCTTCGAGGCGGCGCAGCGGCACGATCGGCGGCACTTCCCAGCGGCCGGACTGCACGAGCTTGTTGGACAGCGTCACCTTGCGCGCCAGCGCCAACAACAGCGCCATGGCATGGTCCGACACTTCGCGCAGGCAATAATCCGGCACGTAATTGACCGCGATGCTGAGCTCCTCGGCCGCCGGCAGATCGATATTGTCGACGCCAAGCCCGAAGCGGCCGATCGCCTTGCAGTTCTTGAGCTGGCGCAGCAATGCGCCGGGCAGCTTGGCATAGGTGACGAGCACGGCATCGGCGTCGCGTGCGACGGCGAGAATGTCATCGGCCGACGCGCTCTTCGATATGCGGTATTCCGGGTCGAGCCGGGCCAGCGCCTTTTTGGCCGGGTCGAGGGACGGAAACGGGCTGTCGGTGATGGCGATCAAGGGGTGGGGCATGGCAAGAACTCTCTCACAACGCAAAAACTTGCGGATTGACGCAGTTGGGGAGCTTATGCCCCCCGAGGAAGGCGAGAATATTATCGACCACGATACTCGCCATCGCCTCGCGCACCTCGGGCGTGGCGCTGCCGAGATGCGGCGTGAGCACCACGTTGTGCATTTTCTTCAAGGTCTTTGCGATCTTGGGCTCGTGCTCGAACACATCGAGACCGGCGCCGGCGATCTGTTTTTTGGCGAGCGCGCGCACCAGCGCCAACTCGTCGATAAGCGGGCCACGCCCGGTATTGATGAGGAACGCGGTCTTTTTCATGAGCGCAAGCTCGCGCGCGCCGATCTGATGCCGCGTCTCCTTGTTGAGCGGCGAATGCAGCGAAACAAAATCGGATTCGCGCAGCAATTGGTCGCGTGGCACATAAGTAAGCCCGGCTTCGCGCTCCTCATGCTCGCCCTTTCGTCGCGGCGTCCAGTACAAAACCCGCATCGAGAAACCATGCGCGCGGCGCGCCACCGCCTTGCCGATCAAGCCGCCGCCGCCAATGAGCCCAATGGTCTTGCCCCAGACTAGCGCCCCCATCAGGTGGGCCGACTGGCCGCCGGGAAATTTTCCGGCGCGCGCCAGCCGGTCGCCTTCGACGATGCGCCGCGCCACCGCGATCATCAGCCCGAAATTGAGGTCCGCGGTCGCCTCGGTGGTGATCGGCGCCGTCACCGTTACCGGAATACGCTGCGCGGTGGCCGCCTCGACATCGATATTGGACGGCGTGATCGATTGCGCCGCGATCAGGCGCATCTTGGGATTGGCCAGAACTACGGCGCGGTCGATCTTGTCGTGCAGGAGACAAAACAGGATATCCGCCTTGCGTACGGCGTCGATCAGCGCGCGCTTGGGGATGATCCGGCCCGAATCCGGAAAGACCTTTACACTCGCCACCGCGCGCAATCGTTTGAGCGCGTGCTCCGACACCGGCTGCGTGACAAAGATACGCGGTTTCTCTGAACGCATCAGGCGAACCATCGCACCACGCCGGCAACGCCGTCGACCGCGACCTGCGCGCCGTCCGGAATACGCCGTGTCGCATCGAGCACGCCGAGCACCATCGGAATGCCGCGCTCGCGGGCGAGCGAAGCAAGGTGCGAGGTCGAGCCGCCGAGCTCGGCGACGACGCCGCCGACCCGCGGCAGGATGTGGCTGAGCGCCGGCCCGGCGACGCGCGTGACCAGAATATCGCCGGGCGCGACGCGGCTGAGTTCGCATTCGCAATTGACTACCACGGCGCGGCCGGAGCCCCAGCCGACGCCGGCGGGATGGCCGTTCAATCCGGGATGCTTTAGCCAGATTTCGTCAGGCACCTGCGCCGGCGCGACATGCAGCGGCCGCGCCTGCAGGAGTTTGAAACCTTGTTCGTCCAGCGCCCATTCGATCTCGACCGACATGCCAAGCACGTCTTCGGCCTTGCGCAACAGACGCCCCAGTGTCGTCGCCTGGCCGGCTTCGAGACATGGCGCGCGCGCCAGCGCGTCCGGCACTGCCTGCGCCGAGATGCCCGCGCCATTTCCAGAGCCATGCAGGCAGGCTTCGCGGTGGTGCTTGCGTCCGGCTTCGTTCGACCGCACGAAACCTTGGCGGGTGAGCACGACGCGGTCCGGCACCACCTCGCCTTGGGCGATCGCTGTGCCGAGGCCCCAGGTGGCGGATATGAGCATGTGGCCGTCGGCGGTTACGCTCAACGCCCCGCCGGAGGCGCGCGCCGCGACAAGCGGCTGCACCAGCACGGCCATCGCGGTGCCAGCGGGATCGAGCCCATGTTGCGCCATGGCACGTCGCGCGATGGTCGTCCACAGCGCCGCCCAGCAGGCGCGCAGCGCGGTGAGAAACGCACCGTCGTCGGTCACGCCGAGAAAGCTCTCGAACTGGCCGGCAAAACTGGTATCGGCGCGATCCTCGATCAGCGACGACGAACGTACCGCCGCGGGCTTTGGTTCTTCCCACCAGGCTGCAAGCACATCCGCCAAAACGTCGGGCGCGAGATCGCTCTGATAAAGTTTTAGCCTGATCTCGACCGCGAGGCGCCGCTGCGTCGGCTGATCGGCGTCGGGATAGGCGCGGATCGCTTCGGTCAGTCCGAGATGCTGGATCTGCCGCCGATAGGCGTCAGCGGTGATGCAAAATCCGCCGGGCGTCGGCAGGCCCGCGCCCATAAGCGCCGCGAGATTCGCCGCCTTCGCCCCGACGCGATCGGGGTCGGTGGCGGCGGCGAGGGGGAGGATGAAACGCATCATACGAGTCTCGCTCGGCGGTATCGCTGCGCACTCCCTCTCCCCGCGTGCGGGGAGAGGGTGGGGTGAGGGGGCCTCTCCGCTCGGCGCAGAATTTCGGCGCTCAGAATCGCCGAGAGGCCCCCTCACCCTCGCTCACTCCGTTCGCTCGACCTCTCCCCGCGCGGCGGGGAGAGGTGAAAATCACTTCACGTGATCGCCATAACCCGGCAGCGGATCGACCACGGTGATCTGCTTGACCGGGAAATTGGAGACGATTTCGATGCCGTCCTTTTTCACGATCAGCATTTCCTCGATGCGCACGCCGTAACGGAATTTTTTGCCGTGCTGCGTCTCGAGCGCAAAGGTCATGCCTTCCTGGATATCGATCGGATGATCGAGCGACCAGATGCGCGAAATCACCGGCGGATCGTATTGCGCGAGACCCAATCCGTGGCCCCAGAGGTTGGCGGCGGCCTGGTCCTCATCCTCGTAGCCCCAGGTCTCCATCGCCGAGGGCCATTTGAGCGCGATATCGCGCGTGGTGGCGCCGACTTTCACCGCGCCGATCGAGTCGTAGAGCCATTTGAGTGCGGTGGTGTAGGTGTCCTTCTGCTCCTGCGACGGCTCCTTGCCGACGCAATAAGTGCGGTAATAACAGGATTTGTAGCCGTTCCAGGTCAGCGCCGCCAAATCCATGAACACGATGTCGCCCGGCTGGATGATGCGGTCGGAAAAATTGCGCCAGTTCGGCCAGGTGTTAGGCCCCGACGAGACGATGACGTCCTCGACGTCCTCCATGCCGGGGATGTTGTAGAGATAGTGCATCAGATGCGCGGTCACCTGATTCTCGGTGATGCCGGGGCGCAGGAATTTCATGCATTCCCAGTGCGTCGCGTCGCCGATGGCGCCGACGATGCGAAAACATTCCTGCTCGTCCTCGCTCTTGACCGCGCGCGCGTCCATCATCGCGCTCATGCCGTCGGTCCAGTTGATATTGTTCTCTTTGAAGACGTCGATCATGTTGATGTCGATGAAGTCGACGCCGAGTTTTTGCCCGGCGACGCCGTTTTCCTTCATCGCCTGCAGCGCCGCCTTGACGAATTTGTTGACCTGCTGGGTCGAAGCCGGCCCGGCGGCGCCTTTGATCCAGGCGAAGGAATGCCGCACGTTCTCCTTCGGGATCCACGGCGAGTGCTTTTCGATCTGGAAGCCGAGGTCGCCCTGCTCGAACAGGATCGGCGCGCCGTCGCCGCACAGCATGGCGTAGCGCAGCCCCGGCTTAAGCCGGTTCCAGCCCGGGGTCAGCGTGCCGGTCACGTAGCGCACGTTCTCGTCATACATGCATAACAGCGCGCCGAGGCCGTGCTTTTTCATCATCGCCCGGGCCCGCTCGGTGCGGTATTTGCGCAGCCGGTCCCAGTTGACCCGCTGCTGCCAATCCAGGCCCGCAATGCCGAAATTCGCTCCCATGACGTTCTCCCACTTCGGTTCTTAACCCTGCCCACCTCTGTCCGAAAATTTTCGGTCGTGCAAGCCTTGGCCGGCGGCAACATGGCCGCGCACCCTGCGTCCAGCCAAGAAGCGGAAAATCATTGCAATCGCATGGCATACAAAGGCAGTATTAGCGGGCATTTCCACCGCCGGGCGGAGCGCAGACGGGCTCGAACACCGCGATGGACAATCCGCTTCTGCATCCATCGCGCAATCTGATCCGCGGCGGTGCCTTCATGGCGATCGTCTGGGTCGGCGCGACGACTGCCTACATGAGGGCCGGATGGGATTTTCAGGATTCGCTCTACATGGTCACGCTGACGGTGTTTACCGTCGGCTATGGCGAAGTGCGGCCAATCGACACCTTGTACCTGCACGTCGTCACGATGGGCACGATGGCGATCGGCTGCACCGGCATGATCTTTCTGACCGGTGCGCTGATTCAGTTCATGACGCTCAATCCGCTGCAACAACTGCTGGGTGGCCGACGCGTGCAGTCTGAAGTCGACAAGCTCGAAAATCACATCATCGTCTGCGGCTATGGCCGTATCGGCGTCGAGCTTGCCAAGGCGCTCAAGGACGGCCGCGCGCCCTACGTGGTGGTCGAGCGGGAAGAGCGGCGCGTCGCGCAGGCGCGCGATGCCGGCCATCCCTGCTTGCAGGGTGACGCCACCAACGAGACGACCTTGCTCGATGCCGGCGTTGTCCGGGCCCGGGCGCTGGCTTCCGTACTGCCGAACGACGCCGCCAACGTTTTCATCACGCTCAGCGCGCGCAGCTTAAACGGCAAGCTCCAAATCATCGCGCGCGGTGACGCAGTTTCGACGGAGCGCAAGCTGGTTCACGCCGGCGCCAATAAAGTGGTGCTGCCCACCCATATCGGCGCCGAACGCATCGCCGAGATCTTGCTGTTTCCGGCTACAGCGCGCTTCATCCACGAATCGGAAGGCATGCGCGAGCTGGAACTGCAATTACGCAATCTCGGCCTGGTCATGGAGGTCGTCGTCGCTCCGCAGCATGGCGCGCTCACGGATTTAACCATCGAGGAAATCGAATCTCGCGCCAGAGGCGCGTTCTTCGTCATCCAGATCAATCGGCGCGATGGCGACGCGATTACCAAGCCCGACCGGAGCACGCGCATTGCGGCCGGCGACGGTGTGGTCGTGGTCGGGCGCAGCGCGCAGGCGATCAACGCCTTGTTCGCCGCGCCGCGGCCGACCGCACGCAGGTATTAGGCGTTTCGCGCTGCCGCCTTACGCCTTGCCTTTCACGATCTTCTGCTTCTGCTCGCCCAAGCCGGCGATGCCGAGCGTGACCACGTCGCCGGCTTTGAGGAATTTCGGCTCCGGCTTCATGCCGAGCCCGACGCCGGGCGGCGTGCCGGTGATGATGACATCGCCGGGCTCCATGACGAAATACTGCGAGCAGGCCCACACGATATGGCGGCAGTCGAAGATCATGGTCGAAGTATTACCGCGCTGGCGTTTCTCGCCATTGACGTTGAGCCACATTTCGAGCTTTTGCGGATCCTTGATCTCGTCCTTGGTGACGAGCCACGGCCCGAGCGGCCCGAACGTCTCGCAGCCTTTGCCCTTGGTCCATTGCCCGGCGCGCTCGATCTGGAACACGCGCTCGGAGACGTCATTGGCGAGGCAATAGCCGGCAACGACGTCGAGCGCCTTGTCCTTGCTCAGGTAACGCGCGCGGCGGCCGATGACGATGCCGAGTTCGACCTCCCAGTCGAGTTTCGAGGAGTCCTTCGGGATGACGGTGTTGTCGTTGGGCCCGGAGATACAGGACGGCGCTTTGTTGAAGATGATCGGCTCCGGCGGGATCGGCATGCCGGCTTCGGCGGCGTGGTCGGAATAGTTGAGCCCGATGGCGATGAAATTGCCGATTTTGCCGACGCAGGGACCGATGCGCGGATTGTCTTTGACCAGCGGCAGTTTTTCCGGCTTGAGCTTGCGCAGCTTGGTCAATCCTGCCGGCGAGAGCGTGTCGCCGGAAATATCGGGAACGACTTTCGACAGGTCACGGATTTTGCCGTTGGCGTCGATCATGCCGGGCTTTTCGCGCCCCGGTGCGCCGTAGCGAACGAGTTTCATGGTTTACTCCTTGGATTATTTCTTAGAACGCCGGATTTTTTAGAAAGCACCTTTTTAGAAAGCACCTTTTTAGAAAGCACCTTTTTAGAAAGCACCTGGGAATCGTCCCCCGTCGATGAGAAAATTCTGTCCGGTAATATAGCCGGCCTGCGCCGAGCACAGGAAGGCGCAGGTGGCGCCAAATTCGTCGGGCGTACCGAGGCGCCGCGCCGGAACCGAATTAACGTTGAGCGCCAAAGCGTCGTCGTAGCTGGTGCCGCGCTTTTTCGCGGTCGACTCCACATTGGAGCGGAAGCGGTCGGTGTCGAATATTCCCGGCAGCAGAAAATTGATCGTGACATTGGACGCAGCGACCGAACGCGCCACGCCGGCGAGGAACGCGGTCAGGCCGGCGCGCGCGCCCGACGACAGATCGAGCCCGAACAACGGCATTTTCACCGAGCCGGAGGTGATATTGACGATGCGGCCGAATTTTTTGGCGATCATCGGGTCGATTGCCTTTTGGATCAGCTCCACCGCGACCACCATATTACCGATGACGCCGTCGATCATCTTTTGCCGGTCGAGGTCGCGGAAATCGCGAAATGGCGGACCGGCATTGTTGTTGACCAGAATGTCGGGCTCCGGACAGGCGGCAAACAGCGCCTTTTGACCCTCCGGCGAGGCAACGTCTACGGCCACCGCCGTGATCTTGGCGCCGGTCGCCTTACGCAGCTCGGCCGCCGTCACCGCGAGGCGCTCCTTGTCGAGGCCGTTGATCACCACCTCGCAGCCGGCTTCCGCCAGCCGATGGGCGCAGGCACGGCCAAGCCCCCGGCTCGAGGCGCAGACAATCGCCTTGCGGCCGGCGATTCCAAGGTCCATGCGTTACCCCCGAGCGTCTTTTGGTTTGCGGGCGACTGTTCTCGTAACTGGGCGACCTCAAGTCAACGGCTTAATCGTCTTGTCGATCTTCCCGGACATATCGCTGGTCGAGCTTGCGATCATCGTCGCCTTGGCGGCGTTCTCCGCCATAACCGGCGGGGTCGCCGGCTATGGCACCGGCGCGCTGATGCCGCTGATCCTGGTGCCGGTGGTCGGCGCCGCGCCGGTGGTGCCGATCATCGCCATTTCGGCGATGTTCACCAACTCCGCACGCATCGTCGCCTTCGGCCATTTGCTCGATAAGCGTCGCGCCTTGATAGCGCTGGTTTGCGCACTGCCGACCTGCGTGCTCGGCGCCTGGCTTTATACGCTGCTCACCGGCCACGGCGCGGCGCTCGTCATCGGCTCGACCTTGATCGCGACTGTGCCGCTGCGGCGGCTACTCAAGCGGCGTGGCCACAAGCTCGGTGACAAGGGTTTTGCCGCCGCCTCCGCCGGCTGGGGCATCGTGGTGGGCGGCACCGCCGGCGCCGGCGTAATCCTGCTGTCGCTGTTGATGGCGACGGGTCTCGAAGGCGCCGCCGTGATTGCGACCGACGCGACGATCTCGATCGCCATGGGCATCGTCAAAATTCTCGTGTTCGGATTCGCCGGCGTGCTGACCTCGAAGGTGATCGTGATCGCGCTGTTGATCGGCGGCGTCGCGTTCCCGTGCACATTTTTAGCGAAGCTCATCGTCGAACGCCTGCCGGTCCATGTGCACACGGTGCTGCTTGACGCCGTGGTCATCATCGGCGGCACGATGATGATTTTCGGGGCGCTGCGTTAGTAGATATCGGTCACGGCCATTTCGCCACCGGCGGCAGCGAGGACAGGATCGATTCGACATTGCCGCCGGTACGCAGGCCGAAAATGGTGCCGCGGTCGTACAGCAGATTGAATTCCACATAGCGGCCGCGGCGGATGAGTTGCTCCTCACGCTCGGCGTCGCTCCAGGCTTTCGCAAAATTTCCTCGCACCAATTGCGGATAGATGCCGAGGAAGGCGCGGCCGACGTCCTGGGTGAAGGCGAAGGTTTTATCCCAATCGGTTTCGAGATAATCGAAAAAAATGCCGCCGATGCCGCGCATTTCACTGCGGTGTTTGAGGAAGAAATATTCATCGCACCATTTTTTGAATTTTTCGTAGGGTGCGATGCCGGCGTGAGCGTCGCACGCTGCCCGCATCGCGGCATGGAACGCGATGGTGTCGGGATCGCCCTGCCGGCGGCGGCGATCGAGCACCGGCGTCAGATCGGCGCCGCCGCCGAACCAGGATTTGGTGGTTACGACATAGCGCGTATTCATATGCACGGTGGGCACATGCGGGTTGTGCGGATGCGCGATCAGCGAAATGCCGGCGGCGTAAAAGCGCGGGTCGTCGCCGGCTCCCGGAATCTCCTCGCGGAATTCGGGGGCGAAGGTGCCGAACACGGCGGAGACGTGGACGCCGACCTTCTCGAAAACGCGGCCCTTCATGATCGCCATGATGCCGCCGCCGCCGGGCAGGCCGGTATGATCGGTGCGGCTCCACGGCGTACGCACGAAACGGCCCGCCGGGCGATCGGCGAGCGGCGCGCCGGACGGCAGCGCGTCCTCCACCGCCTCGAAGGCCGCGACGATCTGATCGCGCAGCGTCTCGAACCAGATCTTTGTCGCGTCTTTGCGCTGTTCGATCTTATCCATGATGCTTGCGCAGTTTAGCCCGTAACGGCGCGGCGGCGCGAGAGTTAGCCAATCCCGCCGGTCTGCCTTAGCGCCTCGCCCGCGGCCATGGCGGCGGCGATAGCGATATTGAGCGAACGCAGGCCCGCCCGCATGGGGATGACCAGCCGAGCGTCGGCCGCGTCATGGACATCTTGCGGCACCCCGGCCGATTCGCGGCCTAACAGCAAAATATCCCCGGTCTCGAAGCCGTAATCGAGATAGGACATCGTCGCTTTGGTCGTAAACAGCACGAGTCGGTGATGCTCCTGCCGCCGCCACGTCTCGAAATGCCGCCACGAGGTGTGCCGCACCAACGCGACGGCATCGAGATAGTCCATGCCGGCCCGGCGGAACGTCCGGTCGGAGGCGGCAAAACCGGCCGGCTCGATGAGATGCGCTTCAATCCCAAGGCACGCGCAAAGTCGCAAGACTGTGCCGGTGTTTTGCGGAATATCGGGCTCGTAGAGGGCTATGTGCATGTCATTTCCGAGCCGCCGCGGCATTGCTTGGTACCGGCTGCAAATGGCGCGAATGTTGCACTGAGGTCACATTGTGGGTCTTCTCGCCGGTACACTTGCACTCTCGCGGCAAGGGTGCCAATAAAACTGCGCCGGAATTCGTCGTGGCTGACCTTCCCCAGGTCGGATGCGACCGGGTCCTTCCGCCGCCGCTCGGGTCTACCGGGGGCGGTTTGCAGCGCGGACGGGGTGACCGGTAAGACGGAAGAGGGTCGAAGGCTGTGACAGCAAACTCACCGGCGAAGTCCACGCGCCGCGATTTCCTTGCCATTGCGACTGCGACTGCTGGCGTTGTGACGGATCGGCGAAGCATCGCCCAATCAGGCAGATAAGGTTCGAATATGAGCGGACACTCGACCTACCAGCCGCAAAGCCCCTTTATGCAATGGTTTGAACGGCGGCTACCGATCGCGAGCCTCGTCTATTCCTCGTTCATCGCCTATCCGACGCCGCGCAATTTGAACTATTGGTGGACCTTCGGCGGCATCCTGTCCTTCATGCTCGGCGTGCAGATCGTCACCGGCATCGTGCTGGCGATGCACTATACGCCGCATGTCGATTACGCCTTCAATTCCGTCGAAAGCATCATGCGCGACGTCAATTACGGCTGGCTGTTGCGCTATATGCACGCCAACGGCGCGGCGTTCTTCTTCGCCGCCGTCTACGCCCACATCGCCCGCGGCATGTATTACGGCTCCTATAAGGAGCCGCGCGAAGTGCTGTGGATCCTCGGCGTCATCCTGTTCCTGCTCATGGTCGCAACGGGCTTTATGGGCTACGTGCTGCCGTGGGGGCAAATGAGCTTTTGGGCGGCGACCGTCATCACCAATCTGTTCTCGGCGATCCCCGGTGTCGGCGGCTCGATCGTCACTTGGCTGTGGGGCGGCTATGCCGTCGGCAATCCGACGCTCAATCGCTTCTACTCGCTGCACTACCTGTTGCCGTTTGTCATCGCCGGCGTGGTCGTTCTGCACATCTGGGCGCTGCACATGGTCGGGCAGAACAATCCGACCGGCGTCGAGCCAAAGTCCGAGAAGGATACCGTCGCGTTCACGCCTTATGCCACGGTCAAGGATGCCTTCTTCATCGGTGCGTTCTGCATCGTCTTCGCCATTTTCATCTTCTACATCCCCAACTATCTCGGCCACTCCGACAACTACATTCCGGCCAATCCGAGCCAGACGCCCACCCATATCGTGCCGGAATGGTACTATCTGCCGTTCTACGCCATTCTGCGCGCGATCCCGAACAAGCTCCTCGGCGTGACGGCTTTGGCCACTTCCATCATCGTTCTGGCCTTCATGCCGTGGCTCGATACCTCGCGCGTGCGCTCGGCGAATTATCGGCCGCTGTACCGGCAGTTTTTGCTGATCTATTTTATCAGCGTCATCGGACTGGGTTATCTCGGATCGCAGGAGCCGGTCGGCGGCTACGTGATCGCGGCCCGCTTCCTCACCGTCTATTACTTCGCCTTCTTCTTCATCATCCTGCCGCTACTCGGCTTGTTCGAAAAGACCAAACCGCTGCCGAATTCGATCTCGGAATTGGTGTTGGGCGCCAAGGGTTAGGGGCGGCATCATGAATCCTCGTCGCCACATCGTCACCGCTTTGCTGCTCGCGGCCTCGCTTTCGGGCGTGGCAACGCGCATCGCTTCTGCGCAGGAGGCCGAAGCCCCGCCGCGGCAACATTGGTCGTTCTCCGGACCGTTCGGCATCTACGACCAGGCGCAGCTGCAACGCGGATTCAAGATCTATCGCGAAGTCTGTTCGACCTGTCACAGCATCAAGCTGTTGTCGTTCCGCAACCTCGCCGATCCGGGCGGCCCCGGCTTCACCGAGGCGCAGGCGGCGGCGATCGCGGCCACGTTCCAGGTCACCGACGGTCCGGACGACACGGGCCAGATGTTTCAACGGCCGGGCAAGATTTCCGATTACTTCCCGCCGCCGTTCCCGAACGACCAGGCCGCGCGCGCCGCGCTTGGCGGCAAGCTGCCGCCGGATATGTCCGATCTCGCCAAAGCGCGCAGCTACGAGTGGGGTTTTCCGCAGTTCGTCTTCGATGCGTTCATCATGTACCAGGAAGACGGCCCTGACTACATCCACGCCATCCTCAATGGCTATACCGATCCGCCGGCCGGCTTCGTGATGCCGCCGGGCGGGCAGTACAACAAATATTTTCCCGGCGGCGGCATCGGCATGCCGAAGCCGCTGACCGACGGTCAGGTCGAATATACCGACGGCACCCCGACTACGGTGGACCAATATGGCCGCGACGTCGCCGCCTTCCTGATGTGGGCGGCGGAGCCGACGCTGGACGCCCGCAAACGCCTTGGCTTCCAGGTGATGGTCTTCCTCATCGTCTTCACCGGGCTCCTTTATTTCACCAAGAAGCGGGTCTGGCACGCCGTGCTGCACGATCCGGACTTGGAGAAGCCGCGCGCCTAACGAGCGTCGCAGCGGCTGCTGGGCCGAGACCATGACCACTGTCGCTCTCGAAAACGATCTCAAGGCTGCGATCCGCACCATCCCGGATTATCCCAAGCCGGGCATCATGTTCCGCGATATCACCACTTTGCTTGGCGATGCGCGGGCATTCCGCCGCGCCGTCGACGAATTGGTGCAGCCTTGGGCCGGCAGCAAGATCGACAAGGTCGCCGGCATCGAGGCGCGCGGTTTCATTCTCGGCGGCGCCGTCGCGCATCAGGTTTCGTGCGGTTTCGTGCCGATCCGCAAAAAGGGCAAGCTGCCGTTCAAGTGCGTGAGTATCGGCTATTCGCTCGAATACGGCGTCGACGAAATGGAAATGCATGAGGACGCCGTGGTGCGCGGCGAACGGGTCATCCTGGTCGACGATCTCATCGCCACCGGCGGCACCGCCGAGGCCGCGGTCAAGCTCTTGCAGCAGATGGGCGCCCAGGTCGTCGCGGCCTGTTTCATCATCGATCTGCCGGATTTGGGCGGCGCCGAGAAAATCAAGAAGCTCGGCGTGCCGGTGCGCACGCTGGTCAGCTTCGGCGGGCATTAACGCCGCGATTACCGGGCTTGCTGGATCGGCTCACTTACGCCGCGGAGCGAGGATTCGAGCGCGCCAATCAGGAGCCGCAGCTCAAGCTCGCGAAATTCGTTGAAAATGCTGCCGATCCAGCTGTGCACTTCCGTCGGTCCGCCGGGTTGCTTGGCCATATAGGCACCGAACGAGAAACCCGGCCGGTCGATGACGCCGCGGACGATCGGCGACAGCCGCGGTACGCGGATAACGCCGTATTCGGGGCGTGACGGCGGAAAATCCTGCGGGATGAACATGAACGACGTCGCTTCGTTGTGGACGGGCACGAAGGTGGTTTGCGGCAAGCGGCGCCGCAGTTCGGCATAATTGCGCGCGGTGATCGGCGCCGAATTGGTGATGAACAGCACGATCGGTTCGATCCCTTGCCGGCGCGCCTCCCGCTCGAAGCCGATTTCCGCCATCACGGCGAAGAACTGCTCGAACAGGCCATAGCCGAGATCGATGACGGTGGTTCGCCAATGGTCCGCGATCAGCCGGTCAAACAGCGCCATCTGGCCGCGCGTATCGGCGATGTCGACGGTCCAGACTAGGTTGGGGAAATGGGCGGCAAGCGCCGGCTCGCGTGGGTCAAGATCGTAGCCGACCAGCGGCCGGCTACTGACGCGCAAGAATTCGACCAAAAGCCGGGCGATCAGCGTTTTGCCGGCGCGCGGATGCTGCGAAGCAATGATGTAAAGCGGGACGGGCTGCGGCATTGCCGCAAGGTTACGATGAAATGACACGCGGCTCTAGCTATTTGCTAGAGCCGCGGAGGACAGCCCACAGGACAATGGCGGTGCGATTACGAGCGGTTGGCGCCTTGCACGCGCTGGCCGGTGACCGAGCTGCTGGCGGTGTCGAAGATATCGAGCAGTTTGACCCGGTCATATTCGGCCCAGACATTGCCGAGCCAGTGCCGGACATAGCCGCGCAGCACGAAGGAGTAATTGGCGGTGTCGCCCTTCGGGTTCTTGTTGGCGACGAAGGTCAGGAACGGAACGGAAGCGAGTTCCACCTGCTCGTAGGCCATCTCGTTGAGCTTGGGGATGGTGATGACCACCGCGTCCTTCAGCTTCTTGAAATATGAGGCATGGGTAGCCTGGTCCCATTCGAAGAAGCTGGTGTTGTTGATGAAGTTCTTGACCAGGAAATATTTGGCGTCGGCGGTGAAAGGAGCGGTCTCCTCGATCTCATTCAGCGAGGCGATCGACGAGCCGAGAATATGGAAGACGACAAACGTGATCTGTCCCTTCTTCACCGCGTCGAGGAAACCGATATCGCGCAGCGAGCGTAGCGTTGGCGACAACAGGCCCGCGCGCACGTCGATGACCGTAACGGTCGAGTCGGTGGTCGACAGCGTGTCGATGATCCGCATCTGGTCGGCCACCGAGGTGGCGTCGACGATTTCAGCCGCGTCGCCGTGGAAACGCTTAAGCGTGCCGCGCGGCGTCTCGGAGTCGAAAGCGCGGGTCGGCACATGATGCGCCGTAAAGTAATCGAGCAAGGTACGGGCGACCGTGGTCTTGCCCACGCCGCCTTTGTCCGCGCCGACCAAGATCAATGCTGGCTTAGCCATGATCGAACCCTCACTGACGCCCTAATTCTTAGTTTCGGTTCTACACAGCCGCGGTCCCGTTTGGAAGCCTGATCGGGTACCGCGCGGCCGGTGAAGCCGGTTTAAGCCCTATTTGTAACTTGTTATGGTTAATTGTGGCGGTGCCGAACCGCCAGTTTAGTTGCCGCGGTGTGGGCCCCACGGCCCGGGCGCGGCTGCGGGCACCGAAGTGGCATCGGCGGCAGGCTCCGACCACGGACCGGGGGCAGGGCTGTCGGGCGCTCCGGATGGCGGCGGCGGCGCGGTGCCGGCCTCGGTTGGGCGATCCTCCCCGGCGCTCCAGGGGCCGGCCGGTTGCGGCGGATCGGATTGATCGTCCGGGCCGGCTGGCGTCCCGATCGGCCCGGGATCATGGCCGCCGGCGAACTTGACCAGCGCCGCAGCGCGCTCATCGACGGTTGGATGGGTGTCGAACAATTCGCCAAAACCCTCGCGCGGATTATCGACGCACATTTCCATCACCGACGACGTCGCACCCGGCAATTCGCCGCGGCCTTCGATCTTGCGCAGCGCCGAGATCATGGCGTCGGGATTCTTGGTGAGCTCAACCGATCCGGCATCGGCAAGATATTCGCGCGAGCGCGACAGAGCGAGACGGATGACGAAGGACAAAATATAGGCGACGACAAGCAAGCCTATGCCGATCAGGATTGCCACGCCGGCGCCGCCTTCCCGGTTGCTCGATCGCCCGCGGGAGCCGAACCCTGTATAAAACCACAGCCGGAAAATCAGCTCGGCGAAAAACGACACGACGCCGGCAATGATGACGGCGATGACCATCATGCGCACGTCGCCGTTGCGGATGTGGGTAAGCTCGTGGCCGAGCACGGATTCCATCTCGGCGTCGTTGAGCTGCTTGAGTAGCCCCGTGGTGACGGTAATCGAATACTGCTTTTCGTTCATCCCGGTGGAAAACGCGTTGAGCGCCTCGGCATCCATGACCTTAAGCTTCGGCGTGGTGATGCCGCGCGAGATGCAGAGATTCTCCAGAAGATCGTAGAGTCGCGGCGCGTCGGCGCGCTGCACTTCCCGTCCGCCGGTGAGCGCGTCGATCATGTTCTGATGAAAGTAGTAGGCGATGACGATCCATAGCGCCGTGCCGACGGTCGCGAACGGCGCCGCTTTCAGAAAATCGACCCAGGCAAGCTGCATGAGCGTGTTGAGGTCGGCGTCGACCTCCAGCCCTTCGGCCACCAGCGCGCCGGCAAAGACCAGCACATAGACAAGGAAGAACAGTCCAACGAGCAGGATTATCGAACGGCGCCGGTTCGACTGAATATGGCTGTAAAGACCATAAGCGGCCATGACTGAACTAGAACTTCACCGCGGGTGCTTCACCGACGGTGGCGCGGTCGTCGCCGAGATCGAAGAACGTCTTCGGCGCGAAGCCGAATGAGGCGGCGAACAAAGCGGCGGGGAAGCGCTGAATGCCGGTATTGTATTCCTGCACCGCGTTGTTGAAGAAGCGCCGTGCGGCCGCGATCCTGTTCTCGAGATCGCTGAGCGCCGCCTGCAATTGCTGAAAATTGGCGCTGGCCTTGAGGTCGGGATATTGCTCCGACAGCGCAAAAAGCTGCCGCAATGCGCCGCTGAGCATGTTTTCCGCCGCCGCCTGCTGCGCCGGCCCCTGCGCTGTCATTGCCGCGTTGCGCGCCTTGACGACGTTTTCGAGCGTGCCGGACTCGTGGGCGGCATAGCCTTTTACCGTCTCGACCAGGTTGGGGATGAGGTCATGGCGCTGCTTGAGCTGCACATCGACGTCGGCAAACGCCTGGTTGACCCGTTGCCGCATCGAAATCAGCGAGTTGTAGACCGAGATCGCCCACACCACGGCAACGACGATCACGGCAAGGACGATGATAGTCGAAGTGGACATGACGGGCTCCTCCGGCGGGTTTAGCAGCGCGACGGTCTACGGCGGCAAGCGATAGATAGGCGCACTATAGGACGATCGCGAGAGCCCGTCGGTTCAGCCGCCGGGCGCCCTTGCCGCACCCTAAAAAGCGCCGGTTTGGCCATTAAGGTTAGCCCCGGATCGGCGTCGCGTCGACCGCCTGCGTCGTCTAGAAAATCAGCCATACCGAACAGGTGCACGCAAATGTCCGAGCATTCTCTCGGTCTTGAGCTATCGGACCATTCCGGCGACGGCGCCGCATCGCTCGAAGCTTGCGCCTTTGAGCCGGCGGGGCGCCGCGCGACGGACACGGGCGCAGCCGATATCAGCGCGCTGCTGCACTTCGAGCGCGAACAGCTGGCGCGCGAATATGCCGATATCGAACGCGCCAGTGCCGCGTTGCGGCTGGCCGAGCCGGCGCTGCAATCCTGGAGCAAACCGGCGGTGGTGATCCCCAAGGCGCGGCCGTTGTGGCTTCTCATCGGCACGCTGTGGCTGTCCACCGCGCTCGTCACCGCGGGAGCGGTGGTCGCGATCGCGACGCTTGCGGGCTAAGTGACAATTCCGCTCAGGGGCTAATTCGGCTCAATAGGCGTTGCGGTAGACCTTGGCCGACAACAGCGTCCGGGCGATGATCTTCAGGTCGAGCCAGAGGGACCAATTGTCGATATAGAACAGGTCGTATTCGACGCGCTTCCTGATCTTCTCTTCGCTGTCGATTTCGCCGCGATAACCATTGATTTGCGCCCAACCGGTGATGCCCGGCTTGACGTTGTGGCGGCGGGCATAGAGCGAGATGCGCCGCTCGTAGTCGTGATCGTGCGACAGCGCATGCGGGCGCGGGCCGACGAGCGACATGTCGCCGGTGAGCACGTTGAACAGCTGCGGAATCTCGTCGATGTTCCAGCGCCGCAGCCAGCCGCCGATTTTCGTCAATCTCGGATCGTCGCGCTTGGCCTGCTGCACCACGGCGCCGTCGTCGAGCGTGCGCATGGTGCGGAATTTGATGATGCGGAACGGCTGTTGATTAAAGCCATAACGCCGCTGCACGAAGAAAATCGGCCCCGGACTGTCAAGCTTGATCAGGACGGCGACGAGGACGATGACGGGCGTGAGCATCACCAGCGCCAGCGCCGCGCAGACCAGATCGAAGCAACGCTTCTGCACTACCTCGGCACGCGACAGCGGCAGGCGCGTCAATTGCAGGCTCGCCAGCGGGCCGACCTTGGCCAGCTCGACCTCGTCGAATTTGTGCAGGATTTGCTCGGGGCCAAGATGAATCTCGACCGGCAGCGCCAAGAAGGTCTCGGCGCAGCGATCGATGGTCTCGGTCGCCGACCACGGCAGCAACAGGTAAATGGCGTCGGGTTCGAGGTTGCGCACGCTGGCGACCGCCTCGGCGAGATCGCGATCGAGCACGGCGCGGCGGGTCTCTGCCGGCGCGGTGACCGCGACCGGGGTGAGAAAGCGGCAGCCGACGACGTTGAGCCCGAGCGCCCACAGCTCGTAATGCTGGATGAAGGCGCCGATATGCGTGCCGGTTCCGATCAGGCAAATCCGCTGTGCGGAAATCAGCCCGGCGGCGCGCGCCAGCGCGGTGATGCGCACGATGGCAAAGCGCAGCACGATCAGGCCGGCGAGCGTGGCGAAATAGAACAGCACGATCCAGCCGCGCGAATAGTCGATGCTGATCTCCGCCAGGAAGCCGAGCATCAAGAGGCAGATCAGAGTGACGTTCCACAATTGGATGGTGCGCCGGGCGTGCGGCTTGAAGGCGAAGAAGTTCGGCAGCCGGTATTCGCCGCGGAACACGTTGGAGATGGTGAAAATGCTCGCCGCCAGCACGCCAACCTGGAAATAAGAAGAGATGATGCCGATGTCGCCATAGGCGATGCGGTAATAGATGACGCCGGTGATGCACGACATCGCCACGATCCAGGCAACGTCGGCGAGAAAGATCGCGGTGGAGAAAGTGCCGCGCGAAAGCAGCGCCCAACCACGCAACAGCCGGCTGGTCTGCGGCGGGGATGCCAGCGTGTAACTGGACTGCAAATTCATAGACGCGGCTACTCGGTTGCCTTACGGCGGACGCAGCCCGCCGCTGCCCCGAAATGGGACGGCGCGAGAGGTCCAGCCGCAAAGTCGCGAGAACCGTGCCAAGAGGATTTGAGCCATGCGGTCCGTGAAGGAGCGCGGCGCCCGAAGGCCGTGTTAGGATTAACGGGCCGGCGCAAAGCCGGACGATGCCGCGAGGCTTAAGGGAGGAATTATGCGGGGCAAGATTGCGCTCGAAGAACATTTCGCCATTCCAGAAACCCTTGAAGATTCCCACGGCTATTTTCCCGACCGCGTGTGGCAGGAGGTCAAAAGCCGCGTGCTGGATATTCATGACCGGCGGCTGCGCGAGATGGACGAGCAGGGCATCGAGATATTTTTGCTGTCGCTCAATGCGCCCGCCGTGCAGGCCATTCCCGAAACGGGACGCGCCACCGAGGTCGCGCGCAAGGCCAATGACTACCTCGCCGAGCAGGTCCGCAAGCGGCCGGATCGTTTTCAAGGCCTTGCGGCGCTGGCGATGCAGGATCCCGAAGGCGCGGCGCGCGAGCTCGAACGCTGCGTCAAGCAGCTCGGTTTTCGCGGCGCGCTGGTCAACGGCTTTTCGCAGGTCGGCGATGTGGATACGGTGGCCTATTACGACCAGCCGCAATACCGGCCGTTCTGGGCGATGGTCGAGCGGCTCGACGTGCCGTTCTATCTGCATCCACGCAATCCGGTGCCGCGCAACGCCAAAATCTATGAAGGCCATTCGTGGCTGATGGGCCCGATTTGGGCCTTCGGCCACGAGACGGCGGTGCATGCGCTGCGCTTGATGGGCTCAGGGCTGTTCGACGAGCACCCGCGGCTCAACATTGTTCTAGGCCATCTCGGCGAGAATCTGCCCTATGCGATGTGGCGCATCGACAACGCCAATGGCTGGATCGAGCAGCGCCACAATTATCCGGCAAAGAAGCAGATGCGCGATTACTTCTGCGCCAATTTCCATATTACGACGTCGGGCAATTTCCACACCCAGGCGCTGATCGACGCCATGCTGGTGCTCGGCGCCGACCGCATCATGTTTTCCGTCGACTGGCCGTTCGAGAATATCGACCACGCCGCGCGCTGGTTCGATGCTTGTCCGATCAGCGAGCCCGACCGGAAGAAGATCGGCCGCGACAATGCGATGCGGCTGTTCAAGCTCGGGAGCTGACGGAAATACGGGCGATGCTGCCGGGGCTTAGAGATTGAAGCGCTGTCGTGCCATTCGGCAGGCGTCATCTCCGGGCAAACAAGCTCTGCAAACGTCGGGCCTCACAGCATAGACCGCGCACGCCGTCGCGACGCCGACGTCTCCAACGAGGGCCGCACAGCGATTGCCGTTGCATCGCATGCGGCCCCGTTGATCATCGACGTAGGCGCGGGGGATGAGATCGAGGTCGGCGTCAGTTTCCAGTGAGAACCGCGGCCACTCCGGCGAAAACGAGCAGCACGCCCCGCAGGTACGACACGCGGCGGCGGTAAGCTCGGCGCGTGGCGTCGACGTATCGCTCACTTGACCTTGAGCTTGACCGCGGACTCTTTACCCCGATTGCTCTCGATTTCGTACTCGACGGTCTGACCCTCGTTGAGGGTGCTCAGGCCGGCCTGCTCAACGGCTGAAATGTGGACGAACACATCCTTGCCGCCTCCGCCGCCTAACGGCTGAATGAACCCATAACCCTTGGTCGGATTGAACCACTTCACGGTACCTGTCGCCATTGCAGTCTCCAGTGTTGACAGCTCACGATACAGACCGCGCCGACCCGCGGCAAGGATCGCGATCGATCCGCTGGTGTTCGGGTGCCGCGAGGTGCATATTGCCAGCCATGAGCATTCTTTTCGACCAAACCGATTTTTCAGTGGTTGTTAAAAACCGGGGAACCCCTCCAAAACCATGGCGATGGGAGATTTATCGGGCCGGCCGGAATAGCCCGATAGAGTATTCATCGGTCCTTTATGAAACCGTCGAGGCGGCCAACCGGGCGGGAAAAGAGGCTCTCAAGGAGTTCTTGACCGAGTTTCCCGCCTGACGGCAGCCAGCGGGTACGCGATCCGGGCACATTTCTCCCGGCCGTAGATGTATTGCCGCATTTTGCGCTTATATACGTATCCAGCGCTTGAATGACGGGTATTCGGGCGATCCATAACGTCTATTGTAAGGATGGCTGACCGATGTCCGACTTTGATTACGAAGCCGCGGCGGAATTGTTCCCGACGCGAAAACGGATGCCCAGACGTCAGCCGCTCGGATACAAACGGTTTGAACACGCCGCGCAGGCCATCCGCTTTGCGATCGAAGATCTTCCGGCTGAATATCTGAACGGCGCTTTTCTCGAGGTCGACGAGCGGCGGTTCAACAGCGAGGAAATCCGCCGCTTGTACGAGAGGGAAGACTATCCTTTAGCTCGGCGCCGCGCTGCGTCATGACGGACAAGACCATCGACCTCGATCAGCGTCGCGGGATGGCGGCACAGAAGGCCACCGGACTTCGCCGGATATTGGCCGAGGTGGAAGCCAACGAAAAGGCGCTGCGCCTGAGGCAAGATGAACTGGAATCACAATTGATCGCGGCGCCGGCGGCGAACTGGCATGAAGCCGCCGAGAAAGCACGCTACCTTCTCAATCTCTTCGCGGCGACGCTCGGAGCGCAAGATCCGCGGCGGCAAAAGCTTATCGCGGCCGTCATCGCCGACTTCAAGCAATTGTCAGGTGAAGGCGAGTAACCTCGAAAACGAGTCGATAACGGTTCACCCACGGCAGCAGCGAGGACGACATGGCGAAGGGACAAATGAGAAGCAATCGCGAGAAGAAGAAGCCGAAAGCGGACAAAAACAAGAAGAAGGACGCTCCGGCAGCCTCAGCGTTTTCGCTGCAACGGCCCGCCGAAAAAGGCGGCGGCAGGAAATTCTAGCGGTTTGGACCGCTCGCGGTCACGCTAAGACAAACGTTACGAATGGCGTGCAATAGTCTGCGGCCTTGGGACCCGACGCAGTCCGGCCGCCGCGCCACATCGTAGGCTCCTGTTTTCCCACTCAGTCAGGCGGCTGCGGATGCGCCGGCAAGGCGGAATTCAGCCGCATTTGGCAACAGGAATACAGGAATGATGTTATGAAAAAAATTCTTCCGGAGGCGATGTTCAGCGATCCCGAACGAAGCCGCCTCACCATGCTGCGGACTTGGGTGCTCGACAACAAAGTCACCGAGATCGAGATGAACGAGCGGCAATTCTGGAATTTTGCGCAGCTTCAGCCGCCCACCGAGAAACCCTGGGTCACCTATATGGGCCGCACTATCTGCGTGCCCGATATGCCCATCGAGGCGCAAAATCATCTCGGCATCGCCGGCAAGCCTCCCGGCGCCATATAAGCCGACGATCAGTGCCGCGTGCCGGCTTTCGGATCGAGCATCCGTAACTCGAGCTCGATGCGCTCCTGCGTAATCGAAAACTCGGTGGCAAGGGCGTTGACCAGCATGGAAGCCGCTTGCAGGGAATCCGCGACCTCTTCACCCCAGGCGGCGTCCGTCGGCGAGGCCTTACTATAGAGCCGTACTTGAACGGAGAAACTGCCTTCCTCTTCGGTAATGCAGGCGAATAGGTTCGTGTAGTGAGACTGCTTTGATTCGGATTTCAGGAGGATCGGAGTAAAGCTCATGAGCCTGGGGATCGTTGGACCGACTTTTCTCACCAGATCGAGATCGCGATGATTGCTTCTCCGACGAGAAAAACGGCGAGCAAGACAAAGGCGAGCGTAATGATGTCAAACGTCCTGGCGTTTTGCTTGGCGGTCATCTCATAACTCTTGGCGCAGGACTCTCGCCGCAGGAACACGCACGAAAATATCCAGTCGCCGAATTTGTTTCGGGACGAAGGGTACCGGATGGATGCCGGCCGGACGATTTGTCGTTAAGGCCCCAACGCCTTGCGTTGGCGCTTTCGATCGCTGGCACCGTGCACTCGACGGCGGCTAAAGTCTAACGGTTTCTTGGTTGGACACGTCCCTGGCTTGAGTCGATCGCTGACCCATCTCGCGAAAAGAGATGAGCCGGCGGCGGCTTTCGTCCCACAGCACAAGGCGCACGCAGCCGATGCTCTGGAGGAGCGTTAGCCGGTTTATGCCGCCGAGTTCAGGATGGTCGCGAAGCGCCCGTGGCAGCCGGTAAAAGGGAACGCGGCTGCACAGGTGATGAGCGTGGTGCATGCCGATATTGGCGGTGAACCAGCGCAGGATTGCCGGCAGGTCGTAATGCGAGCTGCCATGCAGGGCCGCCTCTTGCAGGCTCCACTCTCCGTCATGGGCCCAGAACGTTCCTTCGAACTGGTGTTGAACATAGAACAGCCACACCCCGACCGAGCCTGCCAGCAGCATGATCGGCATATGCACGAGGAGGAACGGGCCAACGCCGATCAACCAGATGAGCACGGCAATGACGGCGGCGATCGCGAGGTTGGTCGCCATGGTGCTGAACCAGCCCTGCCAGCCGCTGCCGAACAAACCAACCGGCAGCCGATGCCGCAGGATGAACAGATAAGCGGGCCCGATGCCGAACATGACGAGCGGGTGCCGGTAGGCGCGATAGCGAAGCCGGCCCCAGAACGAGAGCGCCAGATATTCGCTCACCGTAAGGGTATCGACGTCGCCGATGCCGCGCCGATCGAGGTGGCCGGAGGTGGCGTGATGGATGGCATGGGCGTGGCGCCAGAAATCATAGGGCGTCAGCGTCAGCACGCCGATGACCCGGCCAACCCAGTCGTTTGCCATGCGGCTGCGGAAGAATGAGTTGTGGCCGCAATCGTGCTGAATCATGAACAGCCGCACCAGGAAGCCCGCGCTCGGTATCCCGAGCAGCAAGGCTAACCACCAATAGCCGAAGTGGATCGCCGCCCAGGCCAGCGTCCACAGCGCCGCAAGCGGTGCGAACGTGATCGCAATCTCGACGATGCTGCGGGCATGGCTGGGCTCGCGGTAGCTCGCGAGGATTTGCGCCCAACCCCGCGGCGTTGGTTGCGGCAGAGGGGCGGCAACGATTGGGTCGTTTTCCAAAATTGTTGTGTCCGTGGTTGGGGTTTGCGCTCGAAACCGCGCGACTCACTTAATCGGTCTTTCGACCAAACAAGCGAACATCATCTGACGTATCACGACTATATAACATTCAACGCGGGCAAATTGTGGCTTTAGTGCCGCAGCAGGCACGAGTTCGATCTAATAGCCTAACAGGTCTAGCTATTTCGGATTCGCACACCATGTTGGATGTGCGGCGGGGCACGATCAAACAACCATTGTTTTTTGATGCGTGGCGCCAAGGTTTCCTGTCTTGACCACACTCAATGTGCAACACACGACGGTTTACCGTTATCGCCGCCCGGTGAGGCTTCAGGATCATCGGCTGATGCTGCGTCCGCGCGACAGTCATGCGCTCCGTCTCATCCAGACAAATCTTGATATCTCGCCTCCGGCAAAGGTGCGCTGGTTCTTCGACGTGTTCGGCAACTCCGTCGCTGTAGCGTCGTTTGCCGAGCCTGCAACCGAGCTGCGGATCGAAAGCCGTCTCAAGCTTGAAACTTTTGCGGTCGAGCAACCGGCTTTTCAGATCGCCGCGGAGGCGGAGAAATACCCGTTCGTCTATTCCGCGGATGATCGGATCGATCTCGGCAGAATGCTCGAGCGGCAACACCCCGACCGCAACGGCCGTCTGGAAACCTGGGCTCGCGGCTTCGTCCGCAGCAATCCAACGGGGACTCTCGCCCTTCTGGACGATTTGAATCGTGGCATCGGATCCTGGATCTCCTATCAAAGCCGCGAAACCGAGGGCACGCAGACCCCGATCGAGACGCTCGATCGCGGTTGGGGCTCCTGTCGCGATTTCGCGGTGCTGCTGATCGAAGCGGCCCGCAGCCTCGGCTTCGGCGCGCGCATCGTGACCGGATATCTCTACAATCCTGCGGCCGACGGTCGGGCCGGCGCCGTTGTGGGTGCCGGCACGACGCACGCCTGGGCCGACATCTATCTTCCGGGAGCGGGCTGGGTCGCCTACGACCCGACCAATGGCACGATCGGCGGCGCCGACCTGATCCGCGTCGCCGTCACCCGCGAAATCGACCAGGCGGTTCCCATCTCCGGCAGCTTTGTCGGAGCGACCGGTGACTATATCGGCATGACGGTCAATGTCGCGGTAAACGCCGGTCCGCCACTGCGCTCGATGACCTATGCTTGAACTCAAGATGTTCCGCTGACGAGTGGCTGCGGTCAGCTCGCCTCGCGCAGCTTCACCGCGCCTTCGAGGTCGACCGAAACGAGCTGCGACACGCCACGTTCGGCCATGGTGACGCCGTAGAGCCGCTTCATGCGCGCCATGGTGATCGGATTGTGCGTGATGATGACGAAGCGGGTGTCGGTCGAGCGCGTCATCTCGTCGAGCAGGTCGCAGAAGCGCTCGACATTGTAGTCGTCGAGCGGTGCATCGACCTCGTCGAGCACGCAGATCGGCGCCGGATTAGTCAGGAACACTGCGAAGATCAAAGCCAGCGCGGTCAGCGCCTGCTCGCCGCCGGAGAGCAGCGACAGCGTCGCCGGCTTTTTGCCCGGCGGCTTTGCCATGATTTCAAGCCCGGCCTCGAGCGGATCTTCGCTCTCGATCAGCTGCAATTCGGCAGTGCCGCCGCCGAACAGTTCGGCGAACAATTTCTGGAAATTCTCATTGACGATCTTGAACGACGTGAGCAGCCGCTCGCGCGCCTCGTGATTGAGGCTGTGAATGCCCTGGCGCAGCCGCCGGATCGCCTCGATCAGATCGTCGCGCTCGGAAGTAAGCTTCAAGTGCTGCGCTTCGACGTCGCGCAATTCCTGCTCGGCGAGCAGATTAACCGAACCGAGCCGCTCGCGTTCCTGCTTGATGCGCTCGATCTTGCCTTCGACCTCGGCGATCGACGGCGCCGGCCCGTCCGGCTTGAGCTCGGCGACTTCCGCCGCGGTGGCAGGCTCGACCTGAAGCAGCTCGCGGATTTCATGCTCGATGTCGGAGAGCCGGCGCTTGGCGGCGTCGTGGCGCTCCTCGCCGCGGGCGGCTTCCGCACGCGCTTCGCCGACCGCTTCGAGCGCAATGCGCGCGGACTTGTCGGCTTCGGCGAGCTCGGTCTCGGCCGCGGCAAGCCGGTCGGCGGCGGCGCGGCGATCGGCGGTCGCCTTTTCGATGGCGCCGATCAGCGATTGACGCTCGGCGGCGAATTTTTGCGGCGCGTTCTGAAGTTCAGCGCACTCGATTGTTGCTTCTTGCGTGCGCTGCCCGAGCGTGGCGATCTGCGCCGCCGCGTTGTCGTTGCGTTCGTTCCAGGCCTGCCGTTCGGCAGCAATGGCTTGGAGGCGGTGGTTGGCAAGCTCGGCCTCGCGCGCGATTGCCTGCGCCTCGCCGCGCAACTCCGCGCAGGCGCTGCGCTGCCGCGCAATGAGATCGTTCACGGCGGCGAGCTTTTTTTCGATCTCGGCGGCGGCGGGCAGCGCCGCCAGTGCCTTTTCCGCCTCGCCGCGGGCAAGTTTCGTCTCGTCGCGGCCGCTGCCGATGCGCTGCTTGGCTTCCTTGAGCGCCGAAATACGCGCGGCGTTGCGGCCGATCTCGCGCTCAGCGGCGGCATGCTCCTCGCGCGTGGCATCAGTCAGTCGTTGTGCCTCGCGCCAGCGCTCCCGCGCGCCGGTCTCGGCGGCGGCGGCGGCGGCGAGCGCGGCTTCCGCCGCCTCGACGGCGTGGCGCTTGGCCTCGACCTCGCTGCGGGCTGAGACGAGTTCGCCCTCGATGGCCTCCAGGCGTCCGCGCTGCGCAAGCCGCTGCGCCGCTCCGGTCGGTGCATGGGCCGCAACCGAAAATCCGTCCCAGCGCCACAAGTCGCCCTCGCGCGAAACCAGCCGCTGGCCGGGCTTGAGCAGGCTAACGAGTTTTGGCCCATTGGCGCGATCGGCGACACCGATCTGTTGGAGCCGGCGGGCGAGTTCCGGCGGCGCCTTCACATATTTGGAAAGTGCCGCCACGCCTTGCGGCAGGCCAGGATCGGACGGATCGAGCAGCGCGCCGGCCCAGTGCATCGGCGCCGACGAGCCGACCGGCGCGTCGAGATCGTCGCCGAGCGCGGCGCCCAGCGCCTTCTCGTAGCCTTTGGTCACCGCGATTGCATCCATCACCGGCGGCCACAGATTCTTGCTTTCGACCGCGAGCAGCTTGCCGATGGTCTTGGCCTCGGTTTCCAGCCGCTGCACCGTCTTCTCGGCGGTGGTGAGCGGGGATCGCGCGGCATCGATCTTTTCGCGCGCCTTTCCGTGCGCGACTTCGGCATCGCGTGCGGCCTTCTCGGCCTTGGCAAGCTCGGACTGTGCGCCTGAAAGCGCCGCCGCCAGCGTCGCGACATCCGGCGCGCCGCTGTCGGTCGCGACCAAGCCGGCATCGATATTGGCGAGCTCGGCTTGCAGCCGTTCCGCGCGCTGCGCGTGCTCGCGCAAAGCGCCCTCGAGCTGATTGCGCCGCGCGCTGAGATCGGCGAGCTCCCCGGTCAATTCGGCAAACGACTTTTCCGAGCCGGTGAGCGCCGAGTCCGCCGCTGCGACGCGGTTGTTGACGCCGTTGAGCCGCGTATCGGTTTCCCGCGCCACCGACCTGAGCGTGGTCTCCTCGGCGGTCAGCCGTTGCAGCGCCGCCTTGGCGTCGGCCGCGAGCACCTGCTCGCGTTGCAGGTCGGCTGAGAATTGCTCGATCCGGCGGTTGAGTTCGCCGATGCGCTCCTTGGCGCGGGTTTCCTCGCGTTCAAGCGTTTCACGCGCAATCAGGAGCCGTTGCAGCGCCGCGGCGGCCCTAGCCTCGGCCTCCCGCAGGCCGGGCAGGCCGGCGGCGACCTGAGCCTGGCGGGTCGACGCCTGCGCCTGCTCGCCGGTGCGTGCCGCGACGACGCGAACGGCCTCGTCCTTGCCGCGCTGGGTTTCGGCGACCTCGGTCTTCGCCGCGATCCAGCGCAAATGAAACAACAGCGCTTCGGTCCGGCGCACCTGGCCGGAGATGTTGCGATAGCGCACCGCCTGCCGCGCCTGGGTCTTGAGGGCTGCGACCTGGGCGGCGAGCTGGCCGATGACGTCTTCGAGCCGCGCCAGATTCTGCTCGGCGGCCTTGAGGCGAAGTTCCGCCTCGTGCCGGCGCGCATGCAGCCCGGAAATGCCGGCGGCCTCTTCGAGCACGCGACGGCGCTGATCGGGTCGCGCCTGGATGATCTCGCCGATGCGGCCCTGATGCACCAAAGCCGGCGAACGCGACCCGGTGGAGGCGTCGGCAAACAGCATGGCCACATCACGCGCGCGCACTTCACGGCCATTGACGCGGAAGGTCGAACCCTGTTCGCGCACGATGCGGCGCGACACTTCGAGCAAATCGAACTCGTTGAACAAAGCGGGCGCTTTGCGCTCGCTATTGTCGATCGTGACCGCGACTTCAGCGTGGTTGCGCCCTGGGCGCTCGGTATTGCCAGAGAAGATGACGTCGTCCATTTCCGCGCCGCGCATCGCCTTGTAGGACGCTTCGCCCATCACCCAGCGCACGGCTTCGACAAGATTGGATTTGCCGCAGCCGTTCGGACCGACGACGCCGGTCAGCCCGGGTTCGATTTCAAAGTCGGTCGGTTCGACGAAGGACTTGAAGCCGATCAGGCGTAGCCGCGTGAGCTTCATTCGGTGGGCTGATCCATGTCGCTCGCTGCGGCGGCGAAGGGAATCGTTAAGTGCTCACGCCGGGGATTTGAGCCGTTCGGCGCGTGGTAGGGGTGCCGCATCGGCGCGGAGAATGAATCGTCGGGACTCCAAGCGCAACAGCGCCGCCGAATTATCCAGACATTTGCGTTGCCACAATCCCGCCGGAAGCGCGCCGCAAGCGCTGTCTCTCGGCGCCGGGCCGGAGCAAAAAACCCTTATCCTTCCTTGAGATAGGGGTCGATTTCCTTGGCCATTTGGTCGATTGAAACGTCGCCGACCAGCTTCTTGCCATTGACGAAGAAAGTCGGCGTCGAATTGACCCCGAACTTCTCAACGGCATGGTCGCGGACCGCCATAATCTCGTCTTCCAGCTTCTGATTCGACAGGCAAGCCTTGAACGTGTCCTCGGTGAGCCCGAACTGCTTGGCAAGCGCCATGAGCGGCTGCAGCGGCTGCTCGACGACCCAATCGGCCTGCTTGGCAAACAGGACTTCCACGATCGCCATGTATTTTTCGTTGCTGCCGCCGCAACGCGCCAACATGGAGCCGGCTAGCGCGATCTGATGCAGCGGAAACTCGCGGAAGATGTAGCGCACTTTGCCGGTATCGATGTAGCGCTTCTTGAGTTCCGGGTAAGTCGTGGTGGCAAAATGCGCGCAATGCGGACAGTCCATCGAGGCATATTCGATGACGGTCACCGGCGCCTTGTCGGAGCCGAGCACGACGTCGCCCTGGGGGCCGCTCTGCGCCAGGTCGGCCGCCGAGGTAGTGTCGTCCGCCCTGGCCGGTGCCGTCAGCAACGACAATGCCGAACCCGCCGCGCCGGCACCTAGGGCCAATGCCGCGCCGGCCATGAAGGTTTCACGACGAGTAAGCGTCAAGGACAGCTCCTATTCTCGCGAAGGGGATTTCTACTACGCCAATTGTGGCATTAGCACGCCATAACGCCAAGGCCACGGCACTCACGCTGGTTTGATTGCAGCGGCCGTCCTAGCCGCGTTTGACCGACGCTCCAAGCCGCGCCAGGGCCTGCCGGAGTTCATCGTCGCCGATGTCCGATAGCGTTTCGGCAATCCGCGCCGCCGCCACGGGGTCGGCGGTGCGTGCCGGTTTGCGTTCGCCGCGCCGTAGCGGCGCCTGGCGCAGCGCGAGCCGCGCCACGGCGCGCCAGCCGAAGAAACGGTTGACGCATTCGCAGATCACATTGGCGAGATGCTGAATTTCGATCGCGGCCGGGCCTTCGACCCGCAACACCAGCGCGCCGGGCTCCTGCTGCTCGCCGTCCGCCGGACGCGACCATTGGATCTTGATCGGCTCGCTATGCGCGGCGATGTCCGCGCCCACGATATCGGACCAGCGCGTCACCAGTTCGGTGGAGGCAAAACCCTGCCGCGTAAAAGTCTCGCCCACGATCTTGCCGGCGATCTCACGCAGCGGCTTGGCGAATGGGCGGGCGGACTTGTTCATGATCAAATCTTGTTCACAAGGCTTGGCTCTGTCATGCCTCGACCGAGATGGCGAGGATGACCACGCTAGCAGCCAAGCCCGCCGCGCGACAGCGCGCCAAACCCCGTGCGGCGATTTCGTCACCGCAACCCACCGATCTGCTCGCCTGGTACGACCGCCACCGCCGCAAACTGCCGTGGCGCGCCCCACCGGGAGAGCGCGCCGATCCTTACCGGGTCTGGCTCTCCGAAATCATGCTGCAGCAGACCACGGTCAAGGCCGTCGGTCCTTATTACGCGCGCTTTCTGGCGCGCTGGCCTGACATCGGCGCGCTCGCGGGCGCACCGCTCGATGACGTGCTGAAGGTCTGGGCCGGGCTCGGCTATTACGCCCGCGCCCGCAATCTGCATGCCTGCGCCCGTGTCGTGGCCGAGCGCCATGGCGGAAAGTTCCCGGCGAGCGAAGCAGGCTTGCGTGAACTTCCCGGCATCGGCGCCTATACCGCCGCGGCTATTGCCGCCATCGCGTTCGGGGCGCCCGCAACCGCGGTCGACGGCAATGTCGAGCGCGTGATCGCGCGCCTTTATGCCATCGATGCGCCGTTGCCGGCGGCCAAGCCGGAGATTGCCCGGCGCGCACGGGCGTTGACGCCGCAGCACCGCGCCGGAGATTTCGCGCAAGCCATGATGGATCTCGGCGCCACGCTCTGCACGCCGAGGAACCCGGCCTGCGTGCTCTGCCCGTGGAACCAAAGCTGCGTCGCCCGTACCCACGGGGACGCCGGGACTTTTCCGCGCCGGATACCGAAGCGCGAAGGCGTTCTACGCCGCGGCGCCGCGTTTGTCGCGCGCCGGGCAGACGGCTTTGTGCTGGTGCGGACCCGCCCGGCGAAGGGCCTTCTCGGCGGCATGACCGAAGTGCCGACTTCGGAATGGGCGGCGGATTTCGACGAGAAAAACGCGCTCAAAAGCGCGCCGCGTTTCGGTGCGGCCAAGCGGCGAGGGGCGGTGACGTCGCGGCGTGTTCCAGGCGTGGTGCGGCATGTGTTCACGCACTTCCCGCTGGAACTCACCGTCTACGCGGTGGAACTGCCGGCGGGCACGGCTGCGCCCGACGGTATGCGCTGGGTCAAAATCTCGGTGCTTGAGCACGAGGCCCTGCCGAGCCTCATGCGCAAGGTTTTGGCGCGCGTTTTAGATTAGCTGAGGCCCATTTCCGAACGCATTTGCGCGCGCAGCGTGTCGATCACGGTGAGGCCCTGCGGCGTTTCGATGTGCCAGAAGGTCCAGCCGTTGCAGGCTTCAAGTCCCTGGGCCAAAGCGCCGATGCGATGAATTGAGCCGACCGCGTCGCCGAACGACAGCGCGCCGTCGGCGCGCACCAGCGCGCGATGCCGGCGCTTGGCGTCGACGAGTTTTATGCCGGGCGACACCAGGCCGCGCTCGATCAGCGCTGCAAACGGCACCCGCGGCGCCTCGCGCGCGGTCATGAAGGAGGCGAGCGCCGGCTCCGCCATCGGCTCGGCCGCGCCGATGCGCGCTTCGGCGGCGGCGGCATAATCGGCTTGCCGTTCGATGCCGATGAAGCGCCGGCGCAGCCGCCGCGCCACGGCGCCGGTCGTGCCGCTGCCGCAGAACGGGTCGAGCACGAGATCGTCCGGCCGCGACGCCGCGAGAATGACGCGCGCCAGCAAGGCCTCCGGCTTTTGCGTCGGATGCAGCTTTTTGCCGTCGAGCCCTTTGAGCCGCTCCTCGCCGGTGCATAACGGAATGAACCAGTCGGAGCGCATCTGGATGTCTTCGTTGCCCGCCTTGAGCGCCTCGTAGTTGAACGTATAATCCCGCTTTGCGGCGTCGCGCGCCGCCCAGATCAGGGTCTCATGCGCATTGGTGAAACGGCGGCCGCGGAAATTCGGCATCGGGTTGGATTTGCGCCAGACGATGTCGTTGAGGATCCAGAAGCCGAGGTCCTGGAGCACGGTGCCGACGCGAAAAATGTTGTGATAGGAGCCGATCACCCACAGCGTGGCGCTCGGTTTCATCACCCGGCGGCAGGCGGCGATCCAGGCGCGCGTGAAATCGTCATAGGCGGAGAAGCTGGCGAACTTGTCCCAGTCATCGTTGACGGCATCGACGCGAGAATTGTCGGGGCGCTTGAGATCGCCCTGGAGCTGCAGATTGTACGGCGGATCGGCAAAGACGAGATCGACGGATTGCGCCGGCAGCTTTGTCATCTCGGCAACGCAATCGCCGACGACAATTCGCGCGGAAGCGTGCGAGCGCTGGGACTCAAAACTCACGCGGGGCGCCCTTACGGACGCCCCGCGACGCGACACAACCATGACTCAGAACTCTGACTCAGGCGACGCGAGTCGGCGACGCGGGACCTACAAACCGACAACCGGGAGATTGCCGGTGCAAGGTAAAAAACGCGTTACTGAAAATCACGTGGTACTAGGCAATAAATGCCGGGAAACTCTTGGTTAATTGAACGTTGGCAGCGCGGTCTATTGGCTACAGGATGGCCGTTTCCGCGCCGGATTTGAGAAGGGGGAGTGGCACATGCGTTGGGATGATTTCCGCCGCAGCAGCAATGTCGAGGACGAGCGTGGCGCAAGCGGCGGCTTGCCGGGCGGCACCGGCGGTCTTGGCCTCGGCGCGATTATCATTCTCGGCCTGGTCGGCTGGGCGCTCGGCATCGATCCGAGCGTCCTGATCAATGGCGCGCAAATTCTCGCCGGCGGCGGCGCGCCGACGCAGCAGCAGAGCGGCCCGCCGCCGGTCGACGACGCGCAGACCGCCAAGACCAAGGATTTCGTCGCCGCGGTGCTCGGCGACACCGAGGACCGCTGGACCGAGATGTTCGCCACAATGGGAAAAACCTACCATCCGCCGCGGCTCGTTCTGTTCAGCGGCGCCATCCAGGGCGGCTGCGGCGTGGCGCAATCGGCGATGGGGCCGTTCTATTGCCCGCAGGACCAGCAGGTCTATCTCGACATGTCGTTCTTCCAGGACATGCAGGACAAGTTCAACGCCTGCACCGACGCCAACGCCTGCCATTTCTCGGAAGCCTATGTGATTGCGCACGAAGTCGGCCACCACGTGCAAGATGAGCTCGGTCTTCTGCCGCGGGTCACGGCGGCGCAGCAGGCGGCGACGAGCAAGGTCCAGGTCAATGCGCTCCAAGTGCGCGTCGAGCTGCAGGCGGATTGCTACGCCGGGGTTTGGGCCAACCACGCCCAGCAGAAGCACAGCTTCCTCGATCCGGGCGACGTCGATCAGGCGCTGCAAACCGCTTCCGCCATCGGCGACGACCGCCTGCAAAAGGAGATGCAGGGCTATGTCGTGCCCGACAGTTTCACCCATGGCACGTCCGAGCAGCGCAAGCGCTGGTTCTCGAACGGCTTCAATTCCGGCCAGATCACGGCCTGCGATACGATGTCGGCGAGTTCGCTTTAGGCTATACTCCGCTCATTCCCGCGTTAGCGGAGATCCGGTATGTTCCGGTTCCCCGCTTGGCGGGGAAAGCGTGTTGCGTAAAGGTGTGCCCATGCCTGGGATCGACGAGACCAAGCAGTTCGTGCCGCTCAAGATCGCGGTGCTGACGGTCTCCGATACGCGCGACATCAAGGACGACAAGTCCGGGGCGCTACTGGTGCAGCGCATTGTGGCGGCCGGGCACTACGTTGCCGAGCGCAGCATCGTGCACGACGACATCGACGCCATCCGCGCGCGCGTAAAGGCCTGGATCGCCGATCCGATGATCGACGTCGTCATCACCACGGGTGGCACCGGCTTCACCGGCCGCGACGTGACCCCGGAAGCGGTCGAGCCGCTGTTCGAGAAGAAGATGGATGGATTCTCGGCGCTGTTTCTGGTGATCAGCTTCCCCAAGATAGGCACCTCGGCGATCCAGTCGCGGGCCACCGCCGGTGTCGCCCGTTCGACTTATATTTTCTGCCTGCCCGGCTCGCCCGGCGCCTGCAAGGACGGCTGGGATGAAATTCTGGTGCACCAGCTCGATTATCGCTATGGGCCGTGCAATTTCGTCGAGATCATGCCGCGGCTCGACGAGCATCTGCGCCGGCCGAAGGCCAAAGGCGCGTCGGTCTAGTTACAGCTCCAAATCCCAGTACTCGCTCACGACCTGCTGGCCGAAGCTCTTGCGCTTTTCGCTGCTGGTGAGCTTGAAGCCGGCTTTCTGATAAATGTGGCGCGCGGCGGTGAGCACGCTGTGGGTCCATAAGGTGATTTTCTTATAGCCGGCCCGCCGGGCGAAGCGGATGCACTCGTCGATGAGTTTTGCGCCGAGACCGATCCCGCGCGCTTTCGGATCAACCAGAAGGAGCCGGATGCGGGCGACGCTCGCGGAGTTTTTCACCAGCATCACGGTGCCGACATTCTCGCCGTCCATCTCGGCGATCCAGCAGCGCTCACGCTTGGCATCGTAGTTGTTGACGAAATCGGCGACGATTTGCGCGCACACGCCCTCGAACGGCGTCGTCCACCGGTATTCCTTGGCGTAAAGCTCGGCGTGGCGCTTGACGATCCAGCCGAAATCGCCCGGCACCGGCGCGCGCAACACGTAGTCGTGGCTCGCCGGCGGCTTTGGCTCCGCTGCGCCGCCGAGGAGCGTTTCGATCGTGGTCATCGCCGCGATCAATCGCGACTGGTCCGCGGGCTTAAGTCTGCCAAGCATCGCGCCGACCTCGCGCTGCGAACGCGCTTCCAGCGGCGCGTAAGCGGTTCGGCCGCGCGGCGACAGCGCCAGATGGCTTTGCCGAGCATCGCTTGCCGAGGCTTTGCGCTCGATCAGGCCGCGCCTTTCGAAATTGCGCAGGACGCGGCTCAGATAGCCGGCATCGAGGTCGAGCGCGCGGCCGACATCGCTTGCGGTGAGCGAGTGGCCGCTGGCGACCTCGTAAAGCACGCGCGCTTCGCCGAGCGAGTAGGGGCTGTCGAGAAAGGTTTTGCGTAACACGCCGATCTGCCGCGTGTAGAAGCGGTTGAAGCGGCGCACCATGGCGATGCGATCTTGCGCGATACGGCTTTCGCGGTCCCGGCTAGCCATGGCGAGAGGTTCAGCCAGATACTTGACTAAGTCAAGTATCCCCGGAATCACCCGGCAGGTGCGAAAGCTTGTGTCGCAAGCTTGACGATGCGCGCCCGGCCGATCCGGCGCAGCAAATCGTGTTCGGGGTTGACCACCCGGTCGGAATGGCCGCCCAGCGCGCCATAGAACTCGCTCGAGATCAGCAGGCCCTGCTCGGGGCGGGGCAAACCGCCGAGCAGCGTCGCCAGCCGCGCCATGGTCTCGCGCAATGTCGATGGCGCGGGACCGCCGCGGCGAAACACGGCCGCTTGCCCGTAGCGCGCCGGTTGCTGCACGAAGCGTTCGACCTCGCCGGTCCACGGCGCGTCGAGCACGGTGCCGGGCGGCAGGAACATCAGCCAGGGGGCGCGCGCTTTGCCCGCCGCCGCTTTCAGACGCCGGCCGAGCGAGCCCTCGACCACGATCAGATTGCAGCCGGCGATGTCGGCGACTGCTGCGGTCTCATCCTGCGAGCCGGCGTCCGCGATCAGCACTTCGGTAATGATGCCGGCGGTGGCACCGGAAACGAGCGCGGAAAGCGTCGGCACCAGGATTTGGTCCGAGTTCCGCGTCGGGATGATGACGCTGAGCATAAGCCGCGGCTTGCGCCGGCTCCCCCACAAGTGCCCCTGACGCTCAATAGGCCCTGATCTGGCGCGATCCAAGCTCGTTCAGGAGGCAGCATTCGCGTCGGCAGGGCGCTTTTCGCCTTTGGGGCCTCGGGGCATCGGTCTACTATCGCTCGGAATGAGCGGATGCGGGAGGGACAGGGATGAACGGTGTCAGAATTGTCGCGATCTTAGTTGGCATCGCTATCCTGTTTCTGTTGGAGTTCGTACTAGGCGCACCCTCGTATGTCGCTGTGCCCCTCGGAATACTTGGCTATCTCCTGGCGCGCTACGCAGGATCGGCAATCACTGAGCGCCGTTCGCCGCCGCCGAGAAATGGATGAAGTTGTCGAGAAATCAAGACGCGGCGAACGCGCGCAAAATTCAAACTGAGACACTTTCAAACTGAGACACTACCGGAGGCAGCATTCACGAAAACTTGTTCTTGTTTTGTTCACACAGACGCGCTAGCTTTAGACCCAGAAGTCATGAGCCCGTGAGTCGTGAGGCATGAATAGTTCATCCGTGTTGAAGCGCCCGCCGGCACCGCTGCCCTCCACGCCGGCGGGCGAGTTTCTAGGCCCTGCCGTCGACCGTGAGCGCCGCCGCGGACGCGGTACGTTGTCCAATGCCGTCGGGCGTTTCGAGCCGCTCGCGCGCGTCGCCTTCGATGACGGCTGGCAGGGTTTGGATGAACTGCCGCCGTTCAAGACCACGGTGACGGTCGATTCCACGCGAAAAATCATCGCCCGCAATGACTCGCCCGACATTGGGTTCGATCGCTCGATCAATCCCTATCGCGGCTGCGAGCACGGCTGCGTCTATTGCTACGCCCGGCCGACCCACGCCTATCTCGGCCTGTCGCCCGGCCTCGACTTCGAAACCAAACTGTTCATGAAGCCGAACGCGCCGGAATTGCTCGAGCGCGAATTATCGGCGCCGAACTACGTGCCGAAAATGATCGCCATCGGCAGCAATACCGATCCCTACCAGCCGATCGAGCGGCGTCATCAAATCACCCGCCGCATTCTTGAAGTTCTGGAGCGCGCCGGCCACCCGGTCGGCATCGTCACCAAATCGGCGCTGGTGCTGCGCGATCTCGACATCCTGGCGCGCATGGCCAAGCGCGATCTGGTCAAGGTCGCGGTCTCGGTCACCACGCTCGATGCAAAACTGGCGCGCACCATGGAACCGCGCGCCTCAACGCCGCCGCGCCGGCTCGACACGTTACGCCAATTGGTGGCTGCGGGCGTGCCGACCTCGACGCTGGTCGCGCCGGTCATTCCGGCGATTAACGACGCGGAACTGGAGCGCATTCTCGAAGCGGTTGCGGAAACCGGGGTCCGCAATGCCGGCTATGTGCTGCTGCGTTTGCCGCTCGAACTGCGGGATCTGTTCCGCGAGTGGTTGAACGAGAATTTCCCCGACCGCGCCCAGCATGTATTCAAGCTCATCCGCGACACCCGCGGCGGCAAGGATTACGACTCCGAATTCGGCAAGCGGATGACCGGTTCCGGCCCAATCGCCTGGATGATCGGCCGGCGTTTTGAAGTCGCCTGCGAACGTCTCGGCCTCAACGTGTCGAGCGTGAAGGTCACGACCGAGCATTTCCGGCCGCCACGCCCGGCGACGCAACAGCTCGATCTGTTTTAGCGTTTCATCCCTGTAATCCCCCGCGGCGTTCTGGCCGCGTTGCGGATCGCGCCGCGGCGTGGTCATCATGCGGGCATGAGTCGCAATGGAACGGGAGCCGGAAACGGCCGCCTGCCGCTCGGCGAGGAGATCGCCCGGCCGACCTTCCGGCGCGAGCGCTCGGCCCTCAAGCGCGGGATTTGGCCGATCGCCGGATGCGACGAGGCCGGCCGCGGCCCGCTTGCCGGGCCGGTTGTTGCCGCGGCTGTCATTCTCGATCCGGACAATGTGCCGCGCGGGCTCGACGATTCGAAGCGGCTGACGCCGGAGCGGCGCGAAGTTCTGTACGAACGCATCTGCGCGCGGGCGCAGGTCGCAGTGGCGCTGGCGCCGCCGGCGCGCATCGACCGCGATAACATCCTACGCGCCTCGTTGTGGGCGCTGGCTCGCGCCGTTCTCGCTTTGCCGGTTAAGCCGCGTCTGGTCTTTGTCGATGGCCGCGACCGCATCGATACCGGCTGCGATTGCCAGGCCGTCATCGGCGGCGATAGCCTCGTCGCCTCGATCGCCGCCGCCTCCATCGTCGCCAAGGTGACGCGTGACCGGCTGATGGCCTGTCTCGGCGCCGCCCATCCCGGCTACGGCTTCGAGCGCCATATGGGCTACAGCGTACCCGAGCATTTTGCCGCGCTCGACCGGCTCGGCCCGACCGTCCATCACCGCCGCTCGTTCGCTCCGGTAGCCGTTGCGCTGGGGCTGACGGCCGACGACCCCGACGAGGCTGCCGCCGGCGTATTGCCTCTCTAGCCGCGGGGCCGTATAGGGCCACCGCCAAACAATCGCTTGGCGAAGCTGCATCCGGTGCCCGCCAAATCCGATGTTTTTCGTCCCCCTTTACGTTGAATGGCTGCGTTCGCGCCCACTTTTGCTGTTCTGGGTGGCGACACTGGCGCAGGCCTTGGTCTGGATTGCCGTACCAATGCTGTTCTACGCGGCGCCGCCCGAGGAATTGGCGCAGCTTCTCGCCATCGGCCACGAATTCCGCTTGTTCGGCGATGTCGGGCCGCCCCTGGCATACTGGCTCGCCGAAATTGCGTTTCGCATCGCCGGATTGTTCGGCGTCTATGTGCTGGCGCAGATTTGCGTGGTCACGACCTATTGGTGCGTGTTCGCGCTCGGGCGCGCCATCGTCGGTCCGGCGCATGCCGTGCTCGCGATCCTGCTGATGGTCGGCATTTTGCTGTTCACCGTGCCGTCGCCGAATTTCGGTCCGCCGATCCTGGCCATGGCGCTGTGGGCACTGGTGCTGTTGCATTACTGGCGGGCCGTGATGCAGGGGCAGCGCCGGTCATGGTACGTGCTTGGCGCTGCGGCGGGGCTCATGCTTCTCACCAGCGATGTCGCGCTCGTCCTGCTTGGCGTGCTCGCTCTGTTCACCGCGGTCACCGAGCGCGGCCGCGCCGCGCTTGAAGCGACCGAACCGTGGATCGTCGCGACCGCGCTTGCCCTCATCCTGTTCCTGCATCTGCTCTGGCTGCAGGGCATGATCGGCAGTCCGGGCGGCAGCCTGACGCCGCTTCTGGTACGGCTGCGCGAAGTACAAACCGAAAGCGGCAACACGTCGGACTGGCTGCGGCTCCTCGTTGCGCTTTTGCTCGCGCACGCCGGGCTCCTCATCCTGATCGTGCTGGCCGGCGGCTGGCCGCGCGTGCGGGCAAGCCCGGCGCCGCCGATCGCGCGCAAGCCGGTCGAGCCTTTTGCGATCACTTTCGTAAAGATCTTTGCACTGGTGCCGGCTTTGCTCGCCACGATTTTTGCGGTCGTGGCCGGGCAAAGCCTGCCGCTCGGCGGTGCTGCGCCGCTGGTCGTGCTTTCCGGCCTTGCCGTCGTCATCCTGGCCGGCGACAGCATCAAGCTTTATCACCAGCGCATTCTCGGCTTCGCCTGGACCGGTCTCCTGGTGGTGCCGGCGATCTTCGTCCCGATACTGATCGTGCTGTTGCCGTGGACCGTCGGCACCGATCTCAATGTCGCGCAGCCGGCAAACGACATGGGCCGCTTCTTTGCCGACAGCTTTGAGCGGCGGACCGGCCAGCCGCTTGCCGTGGTGACCGGCGATCCGCGCACGGCCGCTCTGGTCGCGCTCGCGGCACCGAGCCGTCCGAGCGTGTTCTTCGATGCCGATCCGGCGCATTCGCCCTGGGTCACCGCCGACGACATCCGCAAGAAAGGCGCCATCGTGCTGTGGCTGACCGCCGACACGACGCCGACGCCGCCCCCCGACATCCGCGCCTATTTCCCCGATCTTGTTCCCGAAGTGCCACGCGCTTTCGACCGGCCGGTGCAGGGCCGGTTGCCGCTCCTTCGCGTCGGCTGGGGCATGATCAGGCCGGGCAGCGTGGCGGCGGCGCCGGCACCGACTACGGCGGCGTCACGCTGATCGCGCGCTTGTGGCTAGTGATACGTCGCGCCTTCGCGCACCTTGCCGCGGAACAGCCAATAGGTGAGGGCGGTATAACAGAGGATGAGCGGTAACAGCAGCAACGTGCCGGTTAGCATGAACAACTGACTCGATGGCGCGGCAGCGGCCTGCCAGATGGTCAGCGACGGCGGCACCATATAGGGAAAGATCGAAATCACGAGGCCGAGATAGCCGAGCAGAAACAGTGCGATGCTGGCGAGGAACGGCGCCAGCTCGCGGCGCGCTCCGATCCAGCGCCACTGCGCGAGCGCGATCAGTGCGGTGAGAACCGGCACCGGCGCGAGATAGAAAATGTTGGGCAGCGTCAACCAGCGGTGTGCGATGCGCGGCGACGTCATCGGCGTATAGAGGCTGACCGCCGCCATGAACAAGATCACGGCGACGAGCAGCTCTTTGGCATGTATCTCGGCGCGCCGCGCCATGGCGCCGTCGGTCTTGAGCATCAGCCAGGTCGCACCAAGAAGCGCGTAACCCGCGACCACGCCGCAGCCGCACAGCAGACCGAACGGTGTGAGCCAATCGTACGGGCCGCCGGCATAGGCGCCGTTCTCGATCTTGACCCCTTGCACCAGCCCGCCCAGCACGACGCCCTGGCACAGCGCCGCAAGTGTCGAACCGCCGGCGAACACCGCGTTCCAGAACCGCTTGCGCTGCGCCAAGCCGCGGAATTCGAAGGTTACGCCGCGAGCGACCAGCGCCAATAGCATCACGATCAGCGGCAAATAGAATGCTGGCATGACGATCGAGTAGGCGCGCGGGAAGGCGACCAGGAGACCGGCGCCGCCAAGAATGAGCCAGGTCTCATTGCCGTCCCAGAACGGCGCAATTGTCGCCAGCATGCGATCGCGGTCGTCGTCGTTCCTGGCGAATGGAAACAAAATGCCGATGCCGAGGTCGAAACCATCGAGGATGACGTAGAACGCTACCGCGACGCCGATCAGCGCGGCCCAGATCAGGGCAAGGACCGTAGCGACATCCGCGTTTCCAGTCATCTCTCCTATCATGGCGCTTGCTCGAATGTCGGATGGCCGGCGGCAAGGTGCGGCATGCGCTCCGGCAGCGCTGTCTCGACGATACCGCGTGCGATCAGCCGGTTGATAAAGTAGATGCCGAACGAAAAGACGGTGAGATAGACGACGACAAATAGAACGAGCGTCGTCGCCACGCTGGCGCCCGGCACCGGCGATGCCGCGTCCGCCGTGCGCAATATGCCGGTGGCGATCCACGGCTGCCGGCCGCTTTCGCTGACCACCCAGCCGGCGATGACGGCGATAAAGCCGACCCACCAGGTGTGCGCTACGATCGTGAGATACCAGCGCGTCTCGAACAGTTTGCCGCGCCACAACAGCCAGGCGCCGAACAAGGCCGCGGCGATCATATACATGCCGACCCCCACCATGATGCGGAAGCCGAAGAACACGTTGGGCAGCGGCGGCCGGTCTTGTGGCGAGACGTCGTTTAAGCCGGGAAATAATCCATCCCAATGCCGCGTAACGAGAAGCGAGCCGATATGCGGCAGCGAAATCGAGTAGAGATTGCTCTGCGAGTTTTCGTCCGGCCACGCGAACAGTTCGAACGACGCCGGCTTGCTACCGTCCCAATGCCCTTCCATCGCCGCGATCTTGGTCGGCTGGTATTTGAGTGTGTTCTCGGCATGCATGTCGCCGAGCAAGAGCTGCAACGGCGCCAATACTGCCGTCAGCGAAATCGCCATGCGCAGCATGGTGCGAGCTTCCTCGGCGTGGCGGCCCGCCAGCAAATAGCGCGCGCCGACTGCGAGCACGACAAAGGCCCCGGTGAGAAACGAGGCATTGAGCATGTGCGCGAACCGGTAAGGGAAGCTCGGATTGAAGATGATCGCGAACCAGTCGGTCGGATAAGCGATGCCGCCGATCATCGTGTAGCCGGCCGGCGTCTGCATCCAGCTATTGGCGGAAAGAATCCAGAATGCCGACATCGAGGTGCCGACGGCCACCGCGACGGCAGAGAACACGTGCAGCCAGCGCGGCACGCGGTCGCCGCCGAACAGCAAGACCCCGAGGAACGAAGCCTCGAGGAAGAAGGCCATCAAGACTTCGTAACCGATCAACGGACCGATGACATTGCCGACGACAGCCGAGAAATGGCTCCAATTGGTGCCGATCTGATAGGACAGCACAATTCCGGAAACGACGCCCATGCCGAACGACACGGCGAAGATCTTGGTCCAGAACGCGGCGAGCTGCTTGTAGCGCTCGGCCCCGGTCCAGCCCCACATCACCTCAAGCGTGGCGAGATAAGCCGCAATTCCCATCGTGAACGTCGGGAAGATGATGTGAAACGAAATGGTGAAAGCGAATTGCAGCCGCGCCAGAAAAACCGGATCGAGTTGCATGACGTGATCCATGGCACCGTCACCTGCGGCTGGCAATTGTCCTATGGTATGCTGATTTCGAGCCGAGGGGGAGGGCCATGGACGACGTCAGCGCGAACCGTGCGGAACCGTCACAATCCGTTCTCGATCGTTTCTTCGGCCTCACCAAGTCCGGCAGCAACTTGCGTACCGAGTTCATCGCCGGGCTGACCACGTTCCTGACGATGGTCTACATCGTCTTCGTCAATCCGCAGATTCTCGGTGCTGCCGGCATGGACAAGGGCGCGCTGTTCGTCGCCACCTGCATTGCCGCCGCCGTGTCGACGCTGGTGATGGCGCACTACGCCAATTATCCGATCGCCCTGGCGCCAGGCATGGGACTTAACGCCTTCTTCGCCTTTACCGTCGTGTTGACGATGAAATACACCTGGCAGCAGGCGCTCGCCGCGGTGTTTTGCTCGGGCGTGATCTTCTTTTTGATTTCGATCTTGCGGATTCGCGAATACATCATCAATTCGATTCCGAAAAACCTGAAGCTGGCGATTTCGGCCGGCGTCGGGCTGTTTCTCGGCATCATCGCGCTTGAGGAAGCCAAGATCGTGGTGGCATCGCCGGCGACGCTGGTCACGCTCGGCGATTTGCGCAATCCGGCCGCTATCCTGTGTTTGCTCGGCCTCGTCCTGATCACGGCGCTGAACTCCCGCCGCATCATCGGCGGTACGCTGATCGGCATTCTCGCCGTCACGGCGATCGGGATACCGCTCGGCCTTGCCACTTACACCGGCGTGGTCTCGGCGCCGCCGTCGCTGAAGCCGACTTTGCTGCAGCTCGATTTCTCGCGTATCGGCGAAGCGTCGTTCCTGATCGTGATCTTCAGCTTCCTGTTCGTCGACGTATTCGATAATGCCGGCACGCTGATCGGCGTCACCCACCGCGCCGGGCTTGCCGACAAAGACGGCAACCTGCCGCGCATGAAGCAGGCGCTCGTCGCCGACAGCTTTGCCGCCATGTTCGGTTCGCTGATCGGCACCTCGACGACGACAAGCTATATCGAGAGCGCAGCCGGTGTCGCAGCCGGCGGTCGCACCGGGCTGACGGCCTTGTTCGTCGCCATCTTCTTCCTGCTCGCTTTATTCTTTGCGCCGCTCGCTGGCATGGTGCCGGCCTACGCTACCTCGGCTGAGCTCTTGTATGTCGCTTGCATCATGGCGCGTGGGCTTGCCGAGATCGATTGGGACGACATCACCGAGTCCGCCCCGGCGGTGGTCGCGGCGGTGACCATGCCGCTGACTTATTCGATCGCGACCGGCATCGGGCTCGGCTTCATCACCTATGCGCTCTGCAAACTCATCGCCGGAAAATTTGCCGACGCCAAGCCCGCGGTGCTGGTGCTGGCGCTGATCTTCGCGATCAAGTTCGCGGTGGGCTGAGCTATGCCGAAAGCGCCTTTTTGAGCGCCAGAAAATCCCGCCAGGCGAAGCGCTTTTGCAGCGGGCTGCGCAGCAGGAACGCCGGGTGGAAGGTCGCCAGCGCCCGGATCTCGCGGCTGCCGGTGTCGAACGGATACCAGCGGCCGCGCGCCCGGGTAATGCCGTCCTTGATGCCAAGCAAGGTCTGCATCGCCGGCCCGCCGAGGCAGACCACGATATCCGGGTTGGCGAGCTCGATCTGGCGGCGGATGAACGGCAGGCAGATCGCGGTTTCCTGCGGGGTGGGCGTGCGGTTTCCCGGCGGCCGCCACGGCACGACATTGGCGATATAGACCTGCGTGCGATCCAACCCGATCGCCGCCATCATCAGATCAAGGAGCTTGCCGGAACGGCCGACGAATGGGCGGCCGACGACGTCTTCGTCGTGGCCCGGCGCCTCGCCGACGAACATGACGCGGCTTTGCGGATTGCCGTCGGCGAAGACGAGCTGGGTTGCGGTGGTGCGCAGCGCGCAGCCCTCGAATTTCTCCAGGAGCGCGCGTAACTCATCGAGCGTGCCGGCGCTTCGCGCGGCCTCGCGCGCCGCCATTGCCGCGACCTCGGGCAAAGCGGGCGCGAGACTAGTCCCGCTCGCTTTGCGCGGAAGGGACGGGGAGGCGGGTCCGTTCCGCATAGTCGATAAAGGGGATTCACCCCCCGCCGGGACGGCTTTGCTGTCAGGCCCGCCCTTTGCGGGGGCGGGGGCGTCGGCCATACGGTCGACCGGCTCCTCGCCGATGAGCGCATCGGCGCCGGAGTCCAGGTAAAACGCGATCAGTTCTCGCGTGTCCTTGGTCGTGGGAATCATGGCTGGCGCTGGGTTGGCGATCCAGCGATTGTCATTGCACTAATTTCGTGAAAAATCATCGGCTATCGCCCGGGTTACGGAGTAGGCCATGACCACTGCAGAGTTGCCGGCCCGGGAAGCGATGGAGTTCGACACCGTCATTGTCGGCGCCGGGCCGGCCGGCCTTGCCGCCGCCATCCGGCTCAAACAGCTCGCACCGGAAAAATCCGTGGTGGTGGTGGAGAAGGGCTCGGAGGTCGGCGCCCATATCCTTTCCGGCGCCGTGATCGATCCGATCGGCCTCGACAGTCTTATTCCCGAATGGCGCAACGAGGACACCCCGATCAAGACCGCGGTCAACGCGGATCGCTTCTACGTGCTCGGCGCTTCGGGCGCCCTGCGCCTGCCGATGATGCTGATGCCGCCGCTGATGAGCAATCACGGCAATTTCATCGTCTCGCTCGGCGATGTCTGTCGCTATCTCGCCCGCAAGGCGGAAGCGCTCGGCGTTGAAATCTATCCGGGCTTCGCCGCGTCGGAACTGTTATTCGAAAACGGCGCCGTTGCCGGCATCGCCACCGGCGATATGGGCATCGGCAAGGACGGACATCACAAAGCCGGTTTCGCCCGCGGCATGGAGCTGCGCGGCAAATACACGCTGTTCGCCGAAGGCGCGCGCGGCAGCCTGACCAAGATTTTGATCGAGCGTTTTGGCCTGAGCGAAAATCGCGGACCGCAGAAATTCGGCATCGGCCTCAAGGAACTCTGGCAGGTGGCTCCGGAATGCCACCGCCGCGGCCTCGTGCAACACACGCTCGGCTGGCCGCTCGGTAACGCCACCGGCGGCGGCTCGTTCCTTTATCACTACGACGACAATCTGGTTTCGGTCGGCTTCGTCGTGCACCTTAACTACCGCAACCCTTATCTGTCGCCGTTCGAGGAGTTCCAGCGCTTCAAGACGCATCCGCTCATTCGCGACACTTTCGCCGGCGGCAAACGCATTTGCTACGGCGCGCGCGCCATCACCGAAGGCGGCTGGCAATCGGTGCCCAAGCTTGTGTTCCCCGGCGGCGCGCTGATCGGTTGTGCGGCAGGCTTCGTCAACGTGCCGCGCATAAAAGGCAGTCACAACGCCATGCTGTCTGGCATGCTCGCGGCCGAGCGCGTCGCCGCGGCACTCAGTGCCGGACGCGGCAATGACGAGCTTTCGGGTTACGAGGAAGCCTGGCGCGCTTCCCCGGTCGGGCGCGATCTGTGGCGGGTGCGTAACGCCAAGCCACTATGGTCGAAACTCGGCACCGCCGCTGGGATCGCGCTCGGCGGCTTGGACATGTGGACCAATACGCTCGGCTTCTCGCTGTTCGGCACGCTCAAGCACGGCAAGCCGGATTACGCGACGCTGGAGCCGGCGGCGAAATGCCGGCCCATCGTCTATGCCAAGCCTGACGGCAAGCTCACGTTCGACCGATTGTCGTCGGTCTATCTGTCAAACACCAATCACGAGGAGGACCAGCCGTCGCATCTTGTGGTGGGCGATCCGGCTTTGCAAAAATCGTCCGAGCATGACGTCTATGCCGGCCCGTCGGCGCGCTATTGCCCGGCCGGTGTCTATGAATGGGTCGAAGAAGCGGGGCAGCCGCGTTATGTGATCAACGGGCAGAACTGCGTGCACTGTAAGACCTGTGACATCAAGGACCCGAACCAGAACATCACCTGGGAGCCGCCGGAGGGCGGCGGAGGCCCGAACTATCCGAATATGTGACGGACGTAGGCGCCGCGATTTTGCCTCCCTTCGGGCCTAGAAGGCCGTGCAACGCGCGAAATGCGGTTCGGCGCTGCCGGTGTTTGCGTCCTTGCGGCGGTAAGGCAAAAAGGTCATTCTCGCGCCGACTTAAGGGTTTTCGGCGTCCGATTCCACTTCGCCGATCCAGTTCGCCAATGGAGAAATCGTGATTCATTCGCTGCTGCCCCGGCATGCCGCCATTGTCGGCATTGCCCTTACTTTCAGCCTCTCGTCAGCCCTCGTCGTCCAGGCGGCTACTGTTCAAGCGCCGGCGCAAGAGGAACTCTCGCCCGAAAACGCGGCCGGCAGTTATCTCGCCGCCCGGCATGCCGGAGCGGAGCGCGACGCGACGGCGGCGGCGGCCTATTACATGGACGTGCTGAAGCTCGATCCGCGCAATCCCGATCTGCTCAGCCGCACCTTTCTCTCCGTGCTGACCGACGGCGATATCGACCAGGCCAGCAAACTTGCCGAGCGGTTACTCGACGTCGATCACACCGATCGCATCTCGCGCCTGGTGATCGGCGTGCGTGAGCTCAAGCTGAAGCATTATGGAATCGCGCGTCAGCAATTTTCCCAGTCGGTGCGTGGTCCGGTGACCGACCTTACCGCGGCGTTGTTGCAGGCATGGGCGCTCGCCGGCGTCGGCGATAGCCGCGCGGCGGTCGATACTCTGGATAAGCTTTCCGGTCCGGATTGGTACGGCATCTTCAAGGATCTGCATGCCGGCCTGATCCTCGATTTCGCCAACAACAAGAAAGACGCCGGCGTTCGCCTCGCCAGCGCCTACAAAGCCGATCCGACGGCTCTGCGCACCGTCGAGGCCTATGGTCGCTGGCTGTCGCGCAACGGCAGCAAGGACGATGCGCTGAAAGTCTATCAAGACTTCGCCAAGCAGCTGCCGGATCATCCGCTGATCAACGAAGAGATCAAAGCCATTACCGACGGCGACAAGCTGCCGCCGCTGATCGAGTCACCCCAGGCCGGCGCCGCCGAAGCTCTATACGGTCTCGGCGCCTCGATCGGACGCCGCGGCGGCGAGGATTTGGCCCTCATTTATCTTCAGCTTGCGCTTTATCTGCAGCCCTCGCACGCCATGGCGCTGCTTTCGCTCGGCGATCTCTACGAGGATCTCAAAACGCCCGAGCTCGCGATCAAAGCTTACGAACGGGTTCCGGCCAATTCGCCGCTTTCGCGCAACGCCCAAATTCAGATGGCCGTCGATCTCAATTCGCTCGATCGCACCGATGAAGCCAAGGCAAAGCTCCAGAGCGTCATCGCCGAGCATCCCAAAGATACTGAGGCGATCATCGAGCTCGGCAATATTCAGCGCGGACGCAAGGATTTTGCGGGCTGCGCGGATACCTACGGCAAGGCCATCGACACGGTGCCTAACCTGGAAAAGTCGAATTGGGTTTTGTTCTACTTCCGCGGCATCTGTTATGAGCGCTCACATCAATGGCCGGCCGCCGAAGCCGATATGAAGAAGGCGCTGGATCTCTATCCCGACCAGCCGCTCGTTCTCAATTATCTCGGCTATTCGTGGGTCGACCAGGGCGTCCATCTCGACGAAGGCATGGACATGATCCGCAAAGCCGTCGAGCAGCGGCCGGATGACGGCTACATCGTCGACTCGCTGGGCTGGGCCTATTTCCGCACCGGAAATTACGACGAAGCGGTTAAGAATCTCGAGCGCGCCGTCGAGCTCAAACCGGAAGATCCGACCATCAACGACCATCTCGGCGACGCCTATTGGCGCGTCGGGCGCACGCTGGAAGCGCACTTCCAGTGGTCGCACGCCAAGGATCTCAAGCCGGAACCCGAGGACCTGCCGAAGATCGAGGCTAAGCTCAAGGACGGGCTGCCCTCCGATACGTCGTCTGCGGCCGATGCCAGCAAGCCGGCATCGCCGGCCGACGCCGACAAGGGCAATTCCGCCGACGCCGACAAGGCAAAGAAGACCGGCAACGGCGGCTGAGCGGCGGCCTTGGTTGTTCCGCTTGTCGAAAACGCGCAGGCCAAGGTCAATCTTACGCTGCGGGTGCTCGGCCGTCGCGCCGACAGCTATCACGAAATCGAAAGCCTGGTCGCATTCGCGGACTTCGGCGATCGGCTTAGCTTTGTGCCGGGCGGTGAGCTTACGCTCGCCTCAAGCGGGCCGCGGGCGGCGCAGGCGGGAGCGGACGCTGACAATCTCGTGCTCAACGCGGCGCGTGCTTTGGCCGCGAACGTGCCCGGCATCAGGCTCGGCGCTTTTCATCTTGACAAAAACCTGCCGGTCGCGGCCGGGCTCGGCGGCGGATCAGCCGATGCGGCTGCGGCGCTACGGCTCATGGCGCGGGCCAACGATCTTTCCCCCGGCGACCCGCGCCTTTACGCGGCGGCGTACGCGACCGGCGCCGATGTGCCGGTCTGTCTCGATCCGCGCCCGCGGCTGATGAGCGGCATCGGCGAAATATTGTCCGAACCGCTCGCTTTGCCGCCACTTGCGGCCATTCTCGCCAATCCCGGCACCGCGCTTGCGACCAAGCTTGTCTTTGCCGGCTGGACGCCCGCCACCGAACCCGCAGCGCCGTTCGACCGCGCGGCACTGGCAAAGGCAGCTAGCCCGGGACAATTCCTGGACTTCATGCTGACTCAAGCCAACGATCTTGAAGCTTCGGCGATCAAGCTCGCGCCGGTGATCGCAAGCGTGCTCACCTCGCTGCGCGCGCTCGCCGGCTGCCGGCTGGCCCGCATGTCGGGCTCGGGGTCGACTTGCTTTGGGCTTTTTTCGTCCGTTGCAGAAATGACCAAAGCCGCAAGCATCTTGCGCGCCCTACATCCGGACTGGTGGGTATCCGAAACCAAACTTGGCTAGTGCGTGCGCGCGATACAAAAATCGACGGTCTCGGCGAGCGCCGCTTTCATCTTCGAATCGGGGAATAGCGCCAGCGCGTCGCGCGCGATCGCGCCGTAGTGATGGGCGCGCCCGATCGTGTCCTCAAGCGCGCGATGCTTGGCCATCAATCCGATGGCATGATCGAGGTCGGCGTCTTTGGTTTCGCCGCGTTCCAGCGTGCGCCGCCAGAACTCGCGCTCGTAATCGCTGCCACGGCGGAACGCCAGCACGACCGGCAGCGTAATCTTGCCCTCGCGAAAATCGTCACCGATGTTCTTGCCGAGGCGCGATGCGGCGCCGCCGTAGTCGAGCACGTCGTCGACGAGCTGGAACGTGATGCCGAGATTCATCCCGAACGAGCGGCTCGCGGCCTGCTCGGCCTTCTGCCGCGCCGCCACCACGGGCCCGACCTCGCAAGCCGCCGCAAACAGCTCGGCGGTCTTGGCGCGAATGACCGCGATATACTCGTCCTCCGTCGTCGCCGTGTTCTTGGCGGCGGCAAGCTGCATGACTTCGCCTTCGGCGATCACGGCGGCGGCGGCCGAGAGTATCTCGAGCGCTTTGAGGCTGCCGACCTCGACCATCATCTTGAACGCTTGGCCGAGCAGGAAATCTCCCACCAGCACGCTCGCCTCGTTGCCCCACAGCATGCGCGCCGCCATGCGGCCGCGCCGCAACTCGCTTTCGTCGACCACGTCGTCGTGCAGTAGCGTTGCGGTATGCATGAACTCCACCGCGGCGGCGAGCTTGATATGACCGTCGCCGGCATAACCGGCAAGCCGCGCCAGGGCCAGCGTCAGCATCGGGCGCAGCCGCTTGCCGCCGGAATTGATGAGGTGGTTGGCCACCTCCGGGATCATCGTCACCTCGGAGCCGGTGCGCGCGATGATGGTGGAATTGACGCGATCCATGTCGGCGGCGACCAGATCGACCAGCGGATCAATCGAGGGCTCACGCGCACTTTCGAACGGGACAACAACGGCCACGAGAGGCTTCTCCACAGAGGACGCCGAAGCATAGAAACGCTATGGTGACGCGGCAAGTGTCACGGCATGTATCGCCGCAAGCCGGCCGGCGCCAGCATATATCCACAGGCACCGGTCCTGCCAGATGACCGGGCGGCGGCGAGGGGCAGGAAAAGCGCATGTCGAGCAAGCGCAAATACCGGCGGGTTTGACGTGGCGGTCCTGGTGCCTTGCTACAATGAAGGCCGCGCCATCACCAAAGTGGTCGGCGACTTCCGGCGGAGCTGAATGTGCGCGAACTCGTCCGCACCAACGATGCCGTGCTGATATCGGCGATCGAAGCGCTACTTAACGGCGCGCGCATCAAGCATATGGTGGTCGACCAGAATATGAGCGTGCTGGAAGGCTCGATCGGCATTTTTCCCCGCCGTATCCTGGTCGGGGACGATGACGCCGACGCCGCGCGCGAACTGCTTGAGGAAGCAGGCTTCGGCAATGAGCTGCGCCCTGATGTCCCCTGATGCCGGCAAGGTGAGCGAGGACGCCGTCCTCGGCGGCAAGCTTGTCCTGCGTCAGCCTGTGCGCGGCCACAGATTCGGCCATGACGCGATCCTGCTCGCCGCGGCGACGGCTGCGGAACCGGGCGAAGCGGCTGTCGAGCTCGGCGCCGGCGTCGGCGCGGCCGGACTGGCGCTGGCGCGCCGCGTCGGCGGCGTCACCGTCACGCTGATCGAGCTTGATCCGGCGCTTGCTGCGCTTGCCCGCGAAAACGCCGCCCGCAACGGTCTTGCCGATCGCGTAAGCGTCGTCTGTCTCGATGTCGTGGCGCCCGCTGCCGCATTCGCCGCGGCAGGGCTCGCGCCGGGCTCGGTGGATCGGGTTCTGATGAACCCGCCGTTTAACGCTTCGCAAAATCCGTCGCCCGATCGCGATCGCCGCATGGCGCACACTGCTTCGCAGGAGACGCTGCCGCAGTGGCTTCTCACGGCGGCGCGGCTTCTTCGCGCTTCGGGCGTGGTCACGCTGATCTGGCGCGCCGATGGTCTTGGCGACGTGCTAGGCGCACTCGCATCCGCCTTCGGCGCGATTTCGATATTGCCGATCCATCCAAAGCCGGACGCGGCGGCGATCCGCGTGCTGATCCGTGCCGCCAAGGGGCGCAGCGGGCCGCTCACGCTCTATCCTGGCCTTGTCCTTGCCGACGCCGACGGCAAGCCGACCGCATATGCGCAAGCCGTGCTGCGCGACGGCGCAGCTCTCATTTTGGCCGGGAACTGAGACTGATACGGAGTTAACGCCGCTGACCAAAAACCAGAATTAATACGGGTGACCGGCCCCCTGCGAGTGGTCCGTTTGGAATGTTAGTTTAGAGCTGGGATTTGCGCCATGGGCTTTGCCGGCCAGACGAGTGCCTCTGGCGCCGGCGGTCGATATCCCAACGAGGAATGCGGCCGCACTTTGTTGTAATGCTGCCGCCAGATTTCGATCATGACCTGCGCCTCTTTCAATGTGTAGAAGATCTCACCGTTTAGAAGCTCGTCGCGCAGCTTACTTCCGTCACCCCTATCGCTCGAACCGCATCAGTAACCAGCCCGCCTTGTGCCATCAGAACATCAACCTGCCGAAGCTTCGCGACAACCTCTTCGGCCGTATGCCGCTTCCTCGCCATCGATCTCATCCTCCATGGTCAAAACATACCTCAGGGAGGACCACTTCAAAGGGGGCAGATCACGGGTACCTACAGGCTAATTCTGCCCAGCAGTTAGGCATCACGCTGGCACGGAATTGGGCGGCGCGGCAGTGCTCTTCTTCGGTTCGGTGCGAATGGGAATAAGAGAAAGGCCAACAAATACGCTGATTAGCATCAATAGGAAGTAGATCTTCATCGCTTTTTCGCCTCCGCCATTGTTTATGGCACTGACAGTCAAAGCAAAAAGCATTCCATCCGTTAACGAAGGGTTACTTGATGGTTAACGCCGCCCCTCCTATTTTCGAGGCCTCATGACCGAGCCGTGGACCGGAGAGCACGTCCGAAATTTTTCCAGCCGGATCGTCACGGCCTTGCGGCCGCTCATCCCTGAGCGGTTTCGCGGCGACAGGCCCGTGGTGCCGGTGGTGCGGCTCACCGGCATCATCGGATTTTCGACCCCGCTGCGGCCGGGTTTGAGCCTTGCCGGAATGGCGCGGGCGCTCGATCGCGCCTTTGCCATGCGTCACGCCTCCGCCGTCGCGCTCGCCATCAATTCGCCGGGCGGATCGGCGGCCCAATCGCACCTCATCTTCCGCCGCATCCGCCAATTGGCAGAGGAGAAAAAGCGCCGCGTCATCGCCTTCATCGAAGACGCCGGCGCCTCCGGCGGCTACATGATCGCCTGCGCGGCGGACGAAATCGTCGCCGATCCGAATTCGATCGTCGGTTCGATCGGTGTGGTCGGCGGCTCGTTCGGCTTCGACAAGCTGATTGCCAAGCTCGGCATCGAACGCCGGCTCTATACGTCGGGCGAGCACAAGGCGATGCTCGATCCGTTCCTGCCGGAAGACCAGGGCGACGTCGAGCGGCTCAAAAAACTGCAACGCGAAATTCACGACGATTTCATCGCGCTCGTTAAATCGCGGCGCGGCGCCAAGCTCAACGGCCCGGAAAATGACTTGTTCTCGGGTGAGTACTGGACCGGCAAGCGGGCGCTGGAACTCGGTTTGGTCGATGCGCTTGGTGATTTCCGTGGCGTGCTACGTGAGCGATTCGGCGATAAGGTTGCTACCCCCGTTATTGCGCCGGACCGTGGCCTGCTGGGACGCCGCCTGTTCGGCGGCGGCCGCAGCGAACTGTCGCAGGATGACCTTGGACGGCTCGGTCTTGCCGAGGACCTGATTTCGGCGCTTGAAGCGCGCGCGATCTGGGCGCGTTATGGGCTTTAGAGCATGATCCCGAAAAGTGGGTTCCGGTTTTCGGATAAGATCATGCTCAACCAATATTAGGAGACTGATATGCCGCCGCTGGTCGTCTTCGCGCTCGCAGTCACGGGAGCGGCGGTGCTGGTGCGCTGGTGCGCCAAGGAAGTGCGCCGCGTCAACGCCGAGCTCGATGAGGTGCGGGCAAAATCCGCCGTCGAGCCGCTCGATCGCGATGCCTTGCCGAAACTGAAGCCCGATCCGAAAACCGGTGAATACCGGCCGGGGTAGCTCAGCGCCTCACTGCGTCTCCTTGATGCCGTGCTCGGCAACCACGCGGCCCCATTTGTCGTATTCGGCCTTCATGAACGTGCCGAGCGACTCGGGCGTGCCGCCGACCGGCGTGGCGCCCGTTTTGACCAGCTTGTCATGTATCGCGGGATCGTTGAGCGCGTCGTTGACGGCTTTATTGAGCTTGGCGATGACGTCGGGCGGCGTCTTCGCCGGCGCCAGCAACGCGTACCAGTTCGATGCGTCGGTGTTCGGATAGCCCTGCTCGGCAAGCGTCGGCACGTCCGGCAGGACGGCATCGCGCTTGTTCGATGCCACGCCGATCGGCACCAGGTTGCCGGCTTGGATTTGCCCGATCACCACCGGCACGTCGAGCGAGACGACCTGCACCTGGCCGCCGAGCAGATCGGTCAGTGCCGGCGCCGCGCCGCGATAGGGCACATGCAGGAATTCCACGCCTGCCGATGAATCAAGCAACACCTGGGCGAGATGCGGCGGCGAGCCGATGCCGGTCGAGGCAAAAGTAATTGTGCCGGGCTTTTCCTTGGCGAGCGCGACGAGCTCTTTGACCGTCTTGATGCCGAGCTTCGGCGATACGACCAGCACCTCGGTGACTTTGGTGACGAGGGCGACCGGCGCGAAATCGCGCAATGCATCGTACGGCATATTCGACATGATATGCGGCGACACCGTCACCGCGCCGGCGGTGGTGAGAAACAGCGAATAGCCGTCGGGATCGGATTTCGCCACGTCGCCGCCGCCCAGCGTGCCGTTGGCGCCGGGCTTGTTATCGATATAGACCCGCTGGCCAAGCAGCGCGGTCATCTTGTCGGCGACCACGCGGCCGACAAAATCGGTCGGGCCGCCCGGGGGAAACGCGACGACAATACGGACCGGCCGGGTGGGAAAATCCTGTGCCTGCGCCGCGCCCAACGGCAGTAAAGCGGTAAAGGCGAGCAATAGACCTGCAATTCTGCGCACAATTTCCTCCCCGTACAGCCGGTGAAAGCCGCTGTGTCCCGAACTTTGTAACGGCTAGCATAGCCCGCGCAAAGCGAATTGTCATCGCGCGCTCGCAATGCAGGCAAGACTTGACCTTGCGCGGGGGTTCTACCAACAACGGCCGGCCATGAGTGATATCCGCGACAAGGGTTTGACCGACAAGGATCTGCCGCCGCATCTGCGGCCGGAGCGCTCATTCCAGGGGCTCATTCTCGCCCTGCAGCGCTATTGGGCGGATTGGGGCTGTGTCATTTTGCAGCCCTACGACATGGAAGTCGGCGCCGGCACCTTCCATCCGGCAACGACCTTGCGCGCGCTCGGGCGGAAGCCATGGCACGCGGCCTATGTGCAGCCGTCGCGGCGGCCCAAGGATGGCCGTTATGGCGAGAACCCCAACCGCTTGCAGCACTATTATCAGTTGCAGGTGATCCTCAAACCGTCGCCCGACGATTTGCAGGAGCTATATCTGCAATCGCTTTATGCGATCGGCATCGATCCAAAACTTCACGACATCCGTTTCGTCGAGGACGATTGGGAAAGCCCGACGCTCGGCGCCTGGGGGCTGGGCTGGGAATGCTGGTGCGACGGCATGGAGGTTTCGCAGTTCACCTATTTCCAGCAGGTCGCCGGCGTCGAATGCGCGCCGGTCTCGGGCGAACTCACCTACGGGCTGGAGCGGCTCGCCATGTATGTGCAGGGCGTCGACAACGTGTTCGCGCTCAATTTCAACGGCCGCGACGGCGCCGAGCGCGTCAGCTATGGCGACGTGTTCCTGCAGGCGGAGCAGGAATATTCCCGGCACAATTTCGAATATGCCGACACCGGCATGCTGTTCGAGCAGTTCCGCATGGCGGAATTGGCGTGCCGGAAATATCTCGAGGCCGGCTGGGAGGCGGACGGCGCCAATGTCGACGGGCGCGGCCGGCACCTGATGGCGCTGCCGGCTTACGATCAGTGCATCAAGGCGAGCCACGTATTCAATCTGCTCGATGCGCGCGGGGTGATTTCCGTGACCGAGCGGCAGAGCTACATCCTGCGGGTGCGCGAACTTGCCATAGCGTGCGGGCAAGCGTGGCTCGCGACCGAAGGCGGAGGGAAGGCAACATGAGCGGTGTACGTGAAATCGGCGGACGGCAACCGATCCCGATCAATGTCGAGGCCGGCAAGAGCTATTGGTGGTGCGCCTGCGGGCGCTCGAAGTCGCAGCCGTTCTGCGACGGCTCGCACAAGGGCACCGGCTTCGTGCCCCAGGAATGGAAGGCCGAAGCCAGCGAGGAAGTGTGGTTCTGCGCCTGCAAGCGCTCCTCGCACGAGCCGCTCTGCGACGGCAGCCACAAGCAACTGCCCTGATGCCCGATCTTCTGTTCGAGCTCTTCTCCGAGGAAATACCGGCGCGCATGCAGGCGCGGGCGGCGGAGGATTTGCGTAAAGCCGTCACCGACCGTCTTGTCGAGGCAGGCCTCGTCTATGAAGGCGCCAAGGCCTTCGTGACGCCGCGGCGGCTGGCGCTTGCCGTGCACGGCGTACCGGTGCGCCAGCCCGATTTGCGCGAGGAGAAAAAGGGCCCGCGCGTCGGCGCGCCGGAAGGCGCCATCGCCGGATTTCTCAAAGCCGCGGGGCTCAAATCGATCGCTGAAGCCAAAGTGCAGTCCGACAAGAAGGGTGATTTCTATGTCGCGGTGATCGAGAAGCCCGGCCGCGCCGCGATCGAAGTGATCGGCGAAATTCTGCCCGCCGTGATCAAAAGCTTCCCGTGGCCGAAATCGATGCGCTGGGGCGCGCCATCGGTCAAACCCGGCTCGCTCACCTGGGTGCGGCCGCTGCATTCCATCATCGCCACCTTCGGGCCGGAGACCGAGGATCCGGATATCGTGGCGTTCTCGGTCGACGGCATCAAAGCCGGCAACGAGACGCGCGGGCACCGTTTCATGGCGCCGCAAAAGTTCATGGTGCGCCGGCTCGACGACTACATGGCCAAGCTCGACAAAGCCAAGGTCGTGCTCGACGCCGAGCGGCGGAAGAAGATCATCCTAACCGAAGCCAAGCAGATTGCCTTCGCGCAGGGCCTCGAACTCATCGAGGACGAGGGCCTGCTCAATGAAGTCGCGGGCCTCGTCGAGTGGCCGGTGGTGCTGATGGGCTCGTTCGACGAAGCGTTTTTGCGCATCCCGGAAGAAGTGATCCGCGCCACCATCCGCAACAATCAGAAGTGTTTTGTGCTGCGCGACGCCGCGCACGCCAAGCTCATCGACAAATTCATCCTCGTTGCCAATCTCGAAACCGAAGACGGCGGCAAGGCTATCGTCGCCGGCAACGAGCGCGTCATCCGCGCGCGGCTGTCGGACGCAAAATTCTTCTATGAGACCGATCTCAAAGTGCCGCTCGAACACCGCCTGCCGAAATTCAAGGACATCGTGTTTCACGAAAAGCTCGGATCGCAGGCCGACCGGATCGAACGTATTGAGCGGCTGGCCGCGCAGCTCGCGCCGCTAGTCGGCGCCGACGTGACGAAGGCAAAGCGCGCCGCACGGCTGTGCAAGGCGGATTTGCTAACCGAAATGGTCGGCGAGTTTCCCGAACTGCAAGGCATTATGGGGAAAAATTACGCCGAAGAATGGGACGAGGACGAAGCGGTCGCTCATGCCATCGAGGATCACTACAAGCCGAAAGGTCCCGGTGACCTCGTTCCATCCGATCCTGTCTCGGTCGCCGTCGCGCTGGCTGACAAGATCGATCTTCTTGAGTGTTTTTGGATTTTAAATGAGAAGCCGACGGGTTCAAAAGACCCTTATGCACTCAGACGGGCGGCCGTGGGAATTGTGAGAATAATTTTGGAGAATCAACTTCGGATTGGCCTAGCCAGTGTCTTTTATCGCTCTGGATTTCCGATTTTTGGATATCTCTATTGGACCTACACGCCCAAACTCCAAGCCGCGCGTACAATCGCAGAAATAGCGAGCCGACTTCGGAGCGAAGACTTGGAAAAATATGCCGAACGTGTAGCTGGTTCGGTCAAGGCCTTTGATTCAAACGATGATATGGTCCCCGGATGGACCGGCTTGGGCGAAGAAAATGCTCAGGCATTACTCGATTTCATTGCCGATCGCCTCAAAGTTCAGCTCCACGATCAGGGTGCGCGGCACGATCTGGTCGATGCGGTCTTTGCGCTCGAAGGCCAGGACGATGTCCTTCTCATCGTCCGCCGGGTCGAGGCCTTGGGAAAATTCCTCGACACCGAGGACGGCAAAAATTTGCTTGCTGGCTACAAACGCGCGACCAACATCATCCGCATCGAGGAAAAGAAAGACAATCGCGACTATACCGGCGCACCTGATCCGAAGCTCCACAGCCAGCCCGAGGAAAAGGCCCTTGCCGCAGCGATCGACGCCGCAAAATCGGAGGCCACGCGCGCGGTTGCATCCGAAGATTTCGCCGCCGCCATGCGTGCCATGGCGAAGTTGCGGCCCGCCGTGGATACTTTCTTCGACAAAGTAACTGTGAATGTCGAGGAAAAGGCCGTGCGCGAGAACCGCCTAAAACTGCTCAACGAAATCCGCGCCGCGACCCGCGCCGTGGCTGACTTTTCCAAGATCGAGGGCTAAGTCGCGCGCCGGACTGGCATCGGCTGCATATGTCGCATAGAACCGAATCGCGGCTTGTGCGTTAAAGTCCTGTCAATTTTCAGCCGCGCCTTGAGCATCAATTCATTCCAGCACCGAGGACAATCATGGTCATCTCCGCCACCGAACTCTCGCCGCTTGTCGCGCTTATCGCGGGAATCCTGATTTTGGTCATGCCGCGGCTGCTAAACCTCATCGTCGCGATCTATCTCATCTTCATCGGTCTCGTCGGGCTCAATGAAATCCATCATTTCGTCAACCTGCATTGAGCTTCTTGCATCAAGCTTTGCCCGGCGTTACATCAAACGCCGGCATTAGCCTAAAGAGAGCCGGCCGGATCGAACGAGCCACATCGCACGAATCTCATGACCAAATCGCGCGCAAAATCGTCCCGCCAGCCGGTGAAAAAATCCCCGGCGGTAAAGCCGGTAAAGTCGTCTGCCAAAGCCAAATGGGTTTATCCGTTCGGCGGCGGTAAGGCGACCGGCCGCGCCGGCATGCGCAATCTCCTTGGCGGCAAGGGCGCGGGGCTTGCCGAGATGGCGCATCTTGGCCTGCCGGTGCCGCCCGGTTTCACCATCACCACCGAGGTCTGCACCTATTTCTACCAGCAGGGCAAAACCTATCCGAAGGACCTGAAAGCCCGGGTCGAGACTGCGCTTGCCGAAGTCGGCCGCATCACCGGAAAAAAATTCGGCGATCCGGAAAATCCGCTGCTGGTTTCGGTGCGCTCCGGCGGACGCGCCTCGATGCCGGGCATGATGGATACCGTGCTCAATCTGGGGCTCAACGACGTCACCGCCGCGGCGCTGGCGCGGGAATCGCGCGACCGGCGCTTCGCGCTCGACAGCTACCGCCGCTTCATCACCATGTATTCCGACGTGGTGCTCGGCATCGCGCACCATCATTTCGAGGAGATTCTCGACGACCACAAGGACCGCCACGGCTACATGCTCGATACCGAGCTCGACGCCGACGATCTGCAACAGCTCGTCACCCGTTACGAGGAACGCGTCGAAGAGGAAACCGGCAAACCGTTCCCGCAGGACCCGCATGCGCAATTATGGGGCGCGATCGGTGCCGTGTTCGGCTCGTGGATGAACCAGCGCGCCATCACCTATCGCCGCCTGCACAATATTCCGGAAAACTGGGGCACCGCGGTCAACGTGCAGGCCATGGTGTTCGGCAATATGGGCGAGACGTCGGCCACGGGCGTCGCTTTCACGCGCAATCCGTCGACCGGCGAGAAAAAACTCTACGGCGAGTTCTTGATCAACGCCCAGGGCGAGGACGTCGTCGCCGGCATCCGCACGCCGCAGGACATCACCGAAGCCGCGCGGAACGAATCAGGCTCCGACAAGCCGTCGATGGAGGCGGCGCTGCCGGACGCTTTCGCCGAACTTCAGCGCATTCATGCCAAACTCGAACGGCACTATCGCGACATGCAGGATCTCGAATTCACAGTGGAGCAGGGCAAGCTGTGGATGCTGCAAACGCGAAACGGCAAGCGCACGGCGCAGGCCGCGCTGCGCATCGCCGTCGAACTGGCGCAGGAGAAATTGATAACCAGAGAGGAAGCGCTGGCGCGGATCGATCCGGCAGCGCTCGAACAGCTCCTGCACCCGACCATCGACCCCAAAGCCGAGCGCAAGGTGATCGCCACCGGCCTGCCGGCTTCGCCCGGCGCGGCCTCGGGCGAAATCGTGTTCTCATCGGAGGACGCCGAGACGCTCAAGAGCCAGGGCCGCAAAGTGATCCTGGTGCGGGTCGAGACTTCGCCGGAAGATATTCACGGCATGCACGCCGCCGAGGGCATTTTGACGACGCGCGGCGGCATGACCTCACACGCGGCGGTGGTCGCGCGCGGCATGGGCAAGCCCTGCGTCTCCGGCGCCGGCGCGTTGCGCGTTGATTACCGCGCGCAGACCATGACGGTCGGAAACACCGTGCTCAAGAAAGGCGAAACGCTCACCATCGACGGCTCGACCGGCCAGGTGCTGGCCGGCAAAGTGCCGATGCTCGAAGCCGCGCTCGCCGGCGAATTCGCCACCGTCATGAAGTGGGCCGACGGCGTGCGCAAACTGAAGGTGCGCGCCAATGCCGACACCCCGGCCGACGCCCGCGCCGCGATCCGGTTCGGCGCCGAAGGCATCGGGCTTTGCCGCACCGAGCACATGTTTTTCGACGAGGATCGCATCCGCGCCATGCGCGAGATGATTTTGGCGCAGGACGAAGCATCCCGCCGCGCCGCGCTGGCCAAGCTTTTGCCGATGCAGCGCGCCGATTTCACCGATCTGTTCAAGATCATGGGTGGCCTGCCGGTGACCATCCGTTTGCTCGATCCGCCGCTGCACGAATTCCTGCCGCATACCGAGAAGGAAATCGCCGAGGTGGCCCAAGCCATGGGCGCCGATCCGCAAAAGCTCGCGGATCGCGCCAGGGAACTGCACGAATTCAACCCCATGCTCGGCTTTCGCGGCTGCCGGCTTGCCATCGCGTATCCTGAAATCGCCGAGATGCAGGCGCGCGCGATCTTCGAAGCCGCGGCGCAAGCCGAACGCGAGACCGGCAAGCCAGTCGCGCCGGAGATCATGGTGCCGCTCATCGCCGGCAAGGCCGAGCTCGATCTGGTCAAAGAGAGCATCGACGCCATGGCGAGAAAGGTCGCCGCAGAGACCGGCAGCAAGTTGAAATATCAGGTCGGCACTATGATCGAACTGCCGCGCGCCGCGCTTAGGGCCGGCGAGATTGCGGAAAGCGCCGAATTCTTCTCGTTCGGCACCAACGATCTGACGCAGACCGCGTTCGGCATCAGCCGCGACGATGCGGCGAGCTTTTTGGGCATCTATACGGCGAAGGGGATTTTGCCGGCCGATCCTTTCGTGTCGATCGACCGTGACGGCGTCGGCGAACTCATCCGCATCGCCGCCGAGCGCGGCCGCAAAGTGCGGCCTAAACTAAAGCTCGGGATTTGCGGCGAACACGGCGGCGATCCCGCCTCGGTGGCGTTCTGCCACGCGATCGAGCTCGATTACGTGTCGTGCTCGCCGTTTCGCGTGCCGATTGCGCGGCTCGCCGCGGCGCAGGCCGCGCTCGGCAAGGGTGCCACCGTCGACGGCTAAAGCATGATCCCGAAAAGTGGAAGCCGGTTTTCGGAAAAGATCTTGCTGCAAACGAAAATCTGGATAGAACCGCCGAGTTCCCGTGATTGTGGTTAATCAAATTCCAACGCCGCGCGCATAAAGCGCCTTGGCGCGAAATTTTAAAAACACTTTCGCAAGCATAATTGCAAAGCGTCGCCGCAAGGCGCGCGCATATCGCTGCGATTAACGCCTTCACAACGTTAACTCGACAATAAATCGGACTGTCGAATTCGCGCCACTGCGGTGGTGCTTCCTAAACCAGACGTACGCGTTGCGTAGCGCGTGTTGGCGTGAGGGGTAATGATTGCGTCGCGTGTTGGCGTAATAAGCGCTGCCTATTCGGCGCGCTTCTGGCTCAGCGCGTGCTGTGCCGCCTTGATGCCGACCTCGATCGGATATCAGGATCTCGCCGCGCTTATCGCGCATGAGCCAGGCGCGACCGCCGGCTGGGGCACGCACTTGATCGCCTCGCCGTTTGGAACCATCGAACCTGCGACATTCAATTATTCGCGTCCGATCGGAACGGCCATCCCCGACCCGCTCGGCAATTTTCAGACGGTGAATTTCGATCCGCGCTCGCTCGATGCTTTTTCCTGGAAAGTCGACGAGTCGCTGACAACCCAGCAGACGCGGCAGGTCGAATATCCGACGGTCAATCGCGATCACAAGGGCGACCGGCTGCCGGTCGGCAGCGTTGCGCCCGCGCCACCGCAACCGTCGAGCTTGCCGCAATTGCAGCCGATCAACGCGCCGGCGGCGCAGCCGGTTGCGCCGGCCGCAGCGCCACAGCCCTTAAAGACCGACCAGCACGTCGAGCAGCCTGCTGCCGCCGCGGTGCCCCCGGTCGCGCAAATGGACACCTATGACGAAGCGGTTGCATGGGCCGCGCCTTCGCCTTCGCATGTCAATCTGCCGGGCAATAGTGACGACGATGCCGCGCTGGCCGACAAGCCGCCGGAGATTCCTGCGCCGGGCGATGCCGACGCCAATGACGCGCCGAGCACGCTCGATCAGATGTCGTTTCTCGACGGCGACGCTACCGACCACAGCGCGGAAATCTATTTCGGCAACGGCAGTCTGGGTTCGCCGTCGGCGCTTGAGAGCTGGGCGCCGGGAGCGGAGCCGATCCTGGTGCCGCCGGTGGAGGATCCCGCGCTAAGGCTCTCCGCGCTCGAAGGCACCGATACCGACACCGGCGAAACGATGACGGGCAAGGACAATAGCCGCGTGCTCAGCCCCGCGCAGCAACTCGGGCTCGAAGGCAAACCGCTGGCGCGCGCGGAAAAATGCCTTGCCGATGCGGTCTATTTCGAGGCGCGGGGCGAAGTGTACAAAGGCCAGGAAGCCGTCGCCCAGGTGGTGATGAACCGCGTGTTCTCTGGCGTCTATCCGAACGACGTTTGCGGCGTCGTCTACCAGAACGCCAGCCGTCATCTCGCCTGCCAGTTCACCTTCGCCTGCGAAGGCAAGGATCTCAACAAGATCGACGAGCCCGATATGTGGGAACAGGCGAAACGGATCGCGAATGATATGCTCGATGGCAAGATCTGGCTCGCCGATGTCGGTCACGCCACGCATTATCACGCGTATTGGGTGCACCCGAGCTGGGTGAACGAGATGACGCGGCTCTACAAGCTCGGCGTCCACACGTTCTACCGGCCGCGCAATTGGGGCGATGGCGGCGACGAGCCGGTCTGGGGCAAAGGTCCCGCCATGATGGGCGTGCGGCTCGATCCCGAGGTTTTGAACGAAGATCCGGAGCCCGCGCCAAAGAGCGCCGACTCAGCTTCGAAAAGTCCGCAAGCCTCGGCGTCGCCCGCGCCGTTGGTTGACCCGTTCACGGCGACCGCGAAGCTCTGACGATCACATCTCGATATCCAGCCCGACGTCGAGATTCTTGACCGAGTGCGTGAGCGCGCCTGACGAGAGATAATCGACGCCGGTCTCGGCGATTGCCGCCGCGCTATCAAGCGTGATGCCGCCGGAAGCTTCAATGACCAGGCGGCCGGCGACCAGGGCCACGGCCTTGCGCATCGATGCCAGATCGAAATTGTCGATCAGCACCACGTCGGCAAGCCCGACATCGAGAACCTCTTTGAGCTGATCGAGCGAATCGACTTCGATCTCGATCTTGACCAGATGCCCGGCGGCTTCCTTGGCGCGTTTGAGCACTGCCGCGATGCCGCCGGCGACCGCGATGTGGTTGTCCTTGATCAATATCGCGTCGTCGAGACCAAAGCGGTGATTGTAGCCGCCGCCGCAGCGCACCGCGTATTTCTCCAGTGCCCGAAGCCCCGGCGTCGTCTTGCGCGTACAGACCACGCGCGCCTTGGTGTGCGCGATGCGCCGCGCAAATTCGGCGGTCGCGGTGGCGATGCCGGAGAGATGGCCGAGAAAGTTGAGCGCGACACGCTCGGCGCCGAGAATGGCGCGCGCATTGCCGGAAATCGTCATCAGCTTGGTCGCAGCTTTGATCGCGATGCCGTCGCGCGCATACGGCGTGATCTCGATCTCGGGCGACAGCCGGCGGAATGCCGCCACCACGAGCGGCAGGCCGGCGATTACGCCGGCTTCGCGGCCGTTAAGGACGCCGCGGCCTGTGGTGTCTTCAGGCACCGTCGCGGTCGAGGTGATATCGCCGGCGCGGCCGAGATCCTCTTCAAGCGCGCGCGTTATCGCGGCTTCGATTTCGAGCGGGGACAGAAAAGCATCTGAGCGCAACAGCGACATGCGAAAGCCATAGCCAGTGCCGGCAAATATGGCAAACCCATGCGCCGGCAAGCGGGGCAGCCATGCGCGAGCTGGAATACGCCACAACTATCGTTTGGGCGAACCGCGCCTATGTCCTAAACTGCGCGGCTTTGCGAATTCTTCGATTGCCGGGGCGGCGATGAGCGACACTGCAAAGATAACTCGTAGTTGGCGCACGCCGGCGATAATCATCATCGCCGGTTGCCTGATCGCGATGATGTCGTTTGGGCCGCGTTCCTCGCTCGGCTTTTTTCTTACTCCGATCTCGTCCGCCAATCATTGGGGCCGCGATGTATTCGGCTTCGCTTTGGCGTTGCAGAATCTGCTGTGGGGTATCGGTCAGCCGATCGCCGGCATTATCGCCGACCGCTATGGTACCGGCCGGGTGCTGTGCGTTGGTGCCGCGATGTACGCTGTCGGTCTGGCGCTGATGGCGCACGCCAACAGCGGGCCGATGCTCGATGTTTCGGCAGGTGTGCTGATCGGCTTCGGCCTGTCTGGCACTTCGTTCATGGTGTTGCTCGCGGCGTTCGGAAAACTGTTGCCGCTGCAATGGCGCTCGCGCGCCTACGGCTTTGGCACGGCGGCGGGCTCGTTCGGGCAGTTTCTGTACTCGCCGCTGGCAGTGGCGTTCATGGACACGTTCGGCTGGCAAGAAACGCTGACGATCTTTGCGGTGAGCATGCTGGCGGTACTGCCGCTGTCGATGGCCTTGGCGTCGCCGACGGCCACGGGCGCAGAAGTAGCGTCGCAATCGCTGCGGCATGCGCTCGGTGAAGCTTTCGCGCACCGCTCCTACATTCTGCTGGTGCTCGGCTTTTTCACCTGCGGCTTCCAGCTCGCCTTCATCACTGTGCACATGCCGGCCTATCTCGTCGATCGCGGGTTGTCCGCGCAAGTCGGCGGCTGGACGCTGGCGACGATCGGGTTGTTCAATATCTTCGGCTCGATCGCCGCGGGCTGGCTCGGCGACCGCATGCCCAAACGCTATCTGCTGTCGTTCATCTATTTCGTCCGCGCCGCCGCGATCTTTGCGTTCATTTCGTTTCCAGTCACACCGGTCAACTGCCTCCTATTCGGCGCGATCATGGGCTTGATGTGGCTGTCGACGGTGCCGGCGACCAACGCCATCATCGCGTTGATCTTCGGCACACGCTGGCTGGGGACGCTCGGCGGCTTTGCCTTCTTCAGCCACCAGGTCGGCGGCTTTCTCGGCGTCTGGCTCGGCGGCGTCGTGTTCGACCGCACCGGTTCCTACGATCCGGTGTGGTGGCTGGCGATCCTGTTCGGCGTGCTTTCGGCTTTGATCAATCTGCCGATTGTCGAAAAGCCGATCCCGCGCATGGCCGCCGTGCCGGCCTGACGCCGTTCCCTCAACGGCCATCTCATGACAAATTAGCGCCGGGAGCATTGCGATGGGCACCTTCAAGGCAATCGTCATCGACAAAGCGGAAGCCGGTCAGACGGTGCGGCTGACGGATTTCGACGAAAATAACTTGATGGAGGGTGACGTCACCGTCCGCGTCGAATATTCGACGGTGAATTACAAGGACGGCCTTGCGGTCACCGGCAAGGCGCCGGTGGTGCGCCGCTTCCCGATGATCGCCGGGGTCGATTTCTCCGGCACGGTGGAATCCTCCTCGCATCCCGGCTGGAAGCCGGGCGACAAAGTCATCCTCAATGGCTGGGGCCTGGGCGAGACCCATCTCGGCGCCTATGCCGCGAAGGCGCGCGTCAAGGGCGATTGGCTGGTGCGGCTGCCGCCAAGTATCAGCACGCGTGACGCCATGGCGATCGGCACCGCCGGCTATACCGCGATGCTCGCGGTGATGGCGCTTGAACGGGCCGGGCTTAATCCTGCACGCGGCCCGATGGTGGTAACCGGGGCCGCGGGCGGGGTCGGCTCGGTCGCGGTCGCGCTTCTGGCCAAGCTCGGCTACCCGGTCATCGCCTCGACCGGCCGGCCCGAGGAAGCGGCCTATCTCAAGGGGCTCGGCGCCACCGACATCGTCGAACGCAAGGAGCTGACCGGCCCGGCGCGGCCGCTCGCTAAGGAGCGCTGGGCCGGCGGCATCGATTCCGTAGGTTCGACGACGCTCGCCAATGTGCTGTCGATGACACGGTATGGCGGTGCGGTCGCCGCCTGTGGACTTGCCGGTGGAATGGACTTGCCGGGCTTGGTCGCCCCGTTCATTCTAAGGGGGGTGTGGCTGCTCGGCATCGACTCGGTCATGTGTCCGTTGCCGCTGCGGCAAGAGGCTTGGCGCCGGCTCGAGACCGACCTCGACCGGTCCAAGATCGCGGCGATAGTGAGCGAAATCGGGCTCGCCGACGTCATTGCCGCGGGCCAGCGTATCGTCGAGGGGAAGGTGCGCGGGCGCATTGTGGTAAAGATCGGGTAAAATCGGATCGAATTTCCCCGCGAATTCGATCAGTATGCGAGGGGGCTATGGTAAGGGGACGATTAAGAAATCTTGTTAACATCGTCCAAGTGCGCAAAGTCTTGGTGCGCAAAGTTCTGGTGCGCGAAGTCTTGGTGCGTGAAGTCCTGTTGCGCAAAGTGGAGTTGTCGATGTTGCTGCGCGTGGCTGTCGTCAGTGCGTGTCTGTTGGGGGCCGGCATAGTGGGGGTCGGCGCCGCCATTGCCGAAGACCTTGCACCGGAGCAGGCCCGGGCGTTCGTGGTCGGCAAACTCTTTGCCTATAACTGTTTCGAGGGCACGACCGGCGTCGGCCGTGTCTTTGCCGACGGCTCCGTCGTCGGCACCATAAAAATTCGCGGCCAAGGCGAAACCCGCTTCGCGGCGCTGCCCGCCGGCACGATCAAGGTGGAAGGCACCTCGATGTGTGCGCATCTGTCGGGCTTGCCGATCACGCCCTGTTTTCGGGTGCAGAGGCTCGATTACAGAAGCTTCCGCGGCTCGCTCTCCGGACTGGGCTTCGCCTATTGCGACTTCTACCAGCGCAATCCGCGCGTGCGGCTGACCACCGAGCCGGAGGCGGCAGCGCCGTCAATGACGTCATCGGTGACGCCGGTTGCCAATACGCGGCCGGTGTTGCGGCCGTCGCTGCAAGAGTAGCCCCCGCTCTTACGGGTTTCTCACTCCAGATCGAGCCGGAACGGCGCCGCCTCCGCGGCGAGAGCGCCGCGGCCGATGGTTTCGATCGCAGCGATCATGCGGCCGTCGCGGCCGAGTAGCCGGTCCGCCAGCGAAACGATGCGGATATTCGGCGTCGCCGTCGGCGAGGCTTGCCGCAGCGCCTGCGCGATGCTGGTCTCGTCGCGATGCGGGTTGAGCGCGCAGACACTGGCGAACGCGCTGGCGGTCGACCGGCTGATGCCGGCGAAGCAGTGCACCACGAGCGGCGCTTGCCGGTCCCAATCGCGCACGAAATCGATGAGATCGGCGATGTGTTCCTCGCCCGGCATGATGTAGCCGTCGAGCGGAGTGGAAATGTCGTGCAGGCGCAGCCAGAGATGGTTATCCGGCGCGATGCCGACCGGCCGTTCGACGCGCGCCTCGTCGCCGATCAGCGACACCACATGACGCGCGCCGGTGTCCTCGACCGTTTCCTGCAAGCGCGCCAGCGGGCAGACGTGAATCATGGAATCAAAAGCCCAAAGCCAACGTGCTTTTCATATAGTATCCGGGGTGGCGCAAGTATGACGTGTCTGTTTACTCGCTGGCAAGCTTTCTGAAACGCTCGATATAGCGCGCCTGCGCCGTCTCGGCGGGCCAGGGTTTGAGATAATCGCGCTCGATCGCGGCCGAGAATACCGGCGGCCGGCCGAAAAATTTTTGCGCCTCGGCGGCTTCAAAACCGGCAAGCCGCGTCGCCTCGAGATAGGCCGCCTGGCGGTCGGCGAGTTTGATCAGGTCTTCGAGTTCCGCCGCCGATTTTGCCGGTAGCCCGAAGCGCACATGGATCGCGGCGAGGAGCCTGTGTTCGACCGCCTTGTAGGCGTCGCCGATCACCGCCTTGAACGGCGAGATCATGTCGCCGATCACATATTCGGGCGCGTCATGCAGCAAGACCGCAAGGCGTCGGCTGCGGTCGAGCCGCGGCACCCGTGCGCGCGCCAATGCCTCGACCAGAAGACAATGCTGCGCGACGGAATAGATATGCGCTCCGCTCGTCTGGCCGTTCCAGCGCGCCACCCGGGCGAGCCCATGCGCGATGTCCTCCATCTCGATGTCGAGCGGGGAGGGATCGAGCAGATCGAGCCGGCGGCCCGACAGCATCCGCTGCCAGGCCCGCGATGACCGCGCCGCGGCCTTCTTATTTGCGGGTTTTTTGAACGGCCTCATGGCGATAGCAGCTGATGAGATGGTCGTTGACCATGCCGACGGCCTGCATGAAGGCGTAAACGATGGTCGGGCCGCAGAATTTGAAACCGCGCTCCGCCAATTCCTTGGACATGGCGCGCGAGACCGCCGTTTCCGCCGGCACCCGACCCGTGGTGCGAAAGTGGTTGACCTTGGGTTTGCCACCGACGAAGTCCCACAACAGCTTGGAAAAGCCGGGACCCTTTTCCATCACTTCGAGCCAGCCGCGCGCCGAAAGCACCGCGCCCTCGATCTTGGCGCGATTGCGCACGATGCCGGCATCGGCCATCAGGCGTTCGATCTTGGCCGGCCGATAGCGCGCGATCTTTTCCGGCACAAAGCCGTCAAAGGCGCGGCGGAAATCTTCGCGCTTGCGCAGGATGGTGATCCACGACAGGCCGGCCTGAAAGCCGTCGAGCACGAGCTTTTCGTAGAGTGCGCGGTCGTCATATTCCGGCACGCCCCATTCCTGGTCGTGATAGGCGATGTAGAGCGGGTCCTGTTTGGGCCAAGGACAACGCTTGACGGTATCGGCATGGGCGGCTTCGTTCATTCGGCCGCTCTTGTTTCGCCTGCGGCAGTCTTGGTTTCGCCGGGGAATGCAAACAGCGCCCAATCCGGTTTGACGAGCTTTATCGGCACGCCGCCGGCGCCGAGTTCCTCGCCACGCGACATGGCCTCGGCGATCCGATCGAGGCGAACCAGCGCGACACCATACCCGCCGCTCGTGGAGCCCATGGTGCCCACCTGGTGCGTGCCGGCGGTGATCGCGATACCGGCTTGCGGCGCGGCGCCGTCGTAGCGCACCGGCACGGCGCGCGTGCGCGCGGTGCCGCGATGCTCGATCCGCGACACCACCTCCTGGCCGACATAGCAGCCCTTGGTGAAATCGACGCCGCCAAGCTGGTCCATGTCGGTCTCATGAGGGAAGGCGTCGCCATAGCTGAAGTCGACGCCGCCGCGCGGCACGCCGAGCGCGATGCGGTGTTCCTCGTATTCGCGCGCATCGACCAGCGCCGCGCCGAGATCGGCGGCTGCGCTACCGGCAAGCTGCGGCGCGATCATTGCGCGCAAGCCGAGTGCCGGCAGCCGCGGATCGCGATAGCTCAAGCCCTGCTTCGTCGTGCCATCGCCGTCCCAGGCTGCAAGCACGCCGAGACTGCCGGAAAGATCTTCGATCGTAACTTTGGCGCGCAATTTGTAGAGATTGAATTTTTCAACCAGACTCGCGCCAAACGTGCGTGGAATGTCGAGAAAAAAGCCGCCGCCGTTGGCCGCCGCCTCGACCACGATGAAATCGGCGATGATTTTGCCTTGCGGTGTCAACAGCGCGGTGAAGCGCGCCGCCCCTGGCGTGAGATTGAGAATGTCGACGGTAACGAGGCCATGAAGGAAATTACGCGCGCCTTCGCCGGCGATCTTGATCACGCCACGGTCAAGGAGAAGGGCAGCTTTCATGCGGTCCAAAGCTTCGCGCAGGCCTTCATGGGCCATGCCTAAGCCCGCCGTGATGGGATCGCAAGGTCTATATCGGTGCAAGGTCTATATCGGTGCAAGGTCTATATCGGTGCAAGGTCTATATCGGTGTTAAGGCTTTTTCAGCTTGCTTTTCCCGACCTGAAAAACTAATTCCCGGGTTGTGAAATGGCATTCCCCTGGTGGGGTTCTTGCTGGAATGTTACCTGCGCCTTTGGGGCGGCGTAGGCGGGGCGGTTGCGGAACGACAATCCATAATCAAGGGTTATTTGTTTCGACCACAGAATTCGCACGGGCGCGAGTGCGGGATTGCATGACCGACGACATTTTTTCCTTGCGTGTAACTCTGGTATCGCCGGATCAGGACCTTTGCGGCCTGTTCCGGCATGCGGCTGCGGCTGCCACGGTGCCGACGGAAATCGTCGAGGCGGCCAATGCCGCCTTGGCCTGTGTGTCGCTTACCGGCGCCGATCTCGTCTATGTCGATGGCGCGCTGCCCGGCCAGCAGATAACTCAGATCATTGCCGCGGCACGCGCCGCAGCCAAGCCGCCGTTCACCCTGCAATTGGCGCCCAGCGCCGCCGCTCATCCGTTCGATTGCGATGGCCTCGCCGGCAGGCCATTTCGGCCGGAACAGGCGCGCTGGCTGCTCGAACGCTCGATGCGGGTACGGCTGCCGAGCCGCGTGCTGATCGTCGACGATTCACCGACCATGCGCTCAATCGTGCGAAAAACCTTGTCCGGAACGCGCTTCCCGCTCGACGTCAGCGAAGCGGCGGAGGGCTTCGCCGCGCTCCAACTGGTGCGCCAGAGCAACTTCCACATCGTCTTTCTCGACCACTACATGCCCAATTTTTCGGGGTTCGAGACGCTCGCCGAATTCAAACGCGAGGGGCGGGACGTCAATGTGGTGCTGATGACGTCGGCGCAGGATGCCGCAGTTGCCAAACGCGCCCGCGCGCTGGGCGTGGGCTTCCTCAGGAAGCCGTTTTTTCCGGCCGACATCGAAGCCGTGTTGTGCAGCTTTTACGGCTTGCGCGCGCTCAATCCGAAACGCGCGTGATCTGAAGGATTTTACTGGCGCGAAAGTTGGACGGAAAATTCGCCGTTGCGAATGCGCGCGCCGAGATTCTCGGCGTAACGGGCGGCCGCATCTTCGCCATAGGTCGAGATCAATTCGGCCAGCGCCAAAAACAACGCGGTCTGCGCCAGGCAGTCGCCGTCGATGCCGTCGTGAGACGCCTCGGTCCAGGCGTCGTGAAGATAGCCGAGCGCCAGCCGCTTTTGCTCGTGCTCCGCCAAAGGCTCACGCGGCACGAGATTTTGCGTCGCTGTCGTCATTGCAATCACGCCTTCGCCGCAGTCCCGCGGCGTCCCTGTCCAAAAGGCAGGTTAGCACGCCGCTCGCGGGCCTTTGATAGCGAACCTTGGGGCAGGGTTAATGGCCGTGGCACCGCGTGTTCCGACGCTAATTGGCGTAGCGGGCGGTAATGTCGCGGGCGATTTTCGCGCCTTCTTCGAGATAGCGGCGGATGACGACGTCGGCCGCCGGTGTGCAGGTCCGGTAACTCTGCTGGAAGCCGCGATAGCCGCGGTTAAAGCTCGCGACCATCTCATCGTGACGGTTACCGGTCGGCGCCTCGGTATCGATCATCGCTTGCGCCTCGTTGCGCCATTTCTGGCCCTCGTTCGAGTTGCAGATGCCGCGCAGGAAATGCAGCGCGCCGAGGATTTCCGACAGCCTCTGCAGATCAGGATCATAAGGGGCGGGCTCGTCCTGTGCGGGCGGCGAGGGCGGACCCGCCGCCTGGCCCGGTTGACCCGGCAGGCCCGCTTGCGGGGGAAGTTTTGGGAGAACCGGTGCGGCGGGCCTCGGCGCGGGCGCGGGGGTAGGGGCCTGCGGTGCGCCCCAATAATTTTGGGCACGCGCCGGCATGGCGGCGAGCGAGAGCGCGAACACGACAGTAATCACAATCCGCAACATCGGCATGGCCGCGAAGATAGGGGTGGAGTGGACCGCACAGCAAGCAGGAGAACGCGGCATGGTTGAGGCATGCGTTAAGGCAGTGCGGCGACCCGCTCCGCGGCGGCGGCGACAATTTCGGCCAATCCCTCTGTCGTCTTAAGCCCGGCAAGCTCGGTGGGCGCAAGCCAGTGCGCCTCGGTCAATTCCTCGTTGAGCACAATCTCGCCGGCGATCCAGCGTGCCGCAAACGGCAGGATGACGAAGTGCCGCTCGATGCGGCCTGAGCCGTCCCGTACGATAGCCTGACGAAACCCGGCAAGTCCGATCGGCTCGATCTCGAGCGCGGTCTCCTCGCGGACTTCGCGGACCACCGCCTGCTCCAGCGTCTCGCCGAGCTCAACGCCGCCGCCGGGCAGCGTGTAAAGGCCGTGCGCCGGCGGTCGCGCCCGGCGCACGATCAGCACCCGGCCGTCGCGGAAAATAGCGGCGCTGACGGCGAGAAAAGGCCGCGTTGGATAAGTTCGCGCATTGGCGGCATCGCTCATTAAATTTGGGTCCGTTCCGGCTTATATGCGGGCTACGCTTTATTGGACCCTGTGCTTAGCCATGTGCGGACGCTATGTCATCACCTCGACGCCGGAAGCGATCCGGGCGCTGTTTGGCTATGGCGAGCAGCCGAATTTTCCGCCGCGCTACAACGTGGCGCCGACCCAGCCGATCCCGGTGGCGCGGCTCCTCGACCGCAAGCGCTCCTTCGCGCTGATGCGCTGGGGCTTGATACCGTCCTGGGTGAAAGACCCGAAAATATTTCCGTTCCTGATCAATGCGCGCGGCGAATCCGTGCTGGAGAAGCCGGCGTTCCGCAACGCCATGCGGCGGCGGCGCTGCCTCATTCCGACCGACGGCTTTTATGAATGGCAGGCTCAGGGTACGTCGGGGCCGAAGCGCCCCTATTTTGTGCGGGCAAAAGCAGACGCCAACGGCAATGCGCCGCCGCTCGCATTTGCCGGATTGTATGAAACCTGGACCGGACCGAACGGCGAAGAGATCGACACCGCCGCAATCGTCACCACCGATGCCAACCGCACTTTGTCGGCGCTTCACGGGCGCATGCCGGTCTTCGTGGCGAAGGAAGCGTTCGACCTGTGGCTCGACTGCGCCAATGTCGAGGCCAATGTCGCGGCGGCGCTGATCAGGCCCGCCGGCGAGGCGCTGCTCGAAGCCTACGAGATTTCGCCGGCCGTCAATCGCGTGGCGAACGATTTTGAAGGACTGATCGCGCCGGCCGCCGCGACCGAGCGATCCGTACCGGAGATGCTGATCAAGAAAGCCAAGCCGAAAAAGGCGAAAGGGCCCGACGATCAGGCCTCGCTATTCTAGGCGCGCCAGAACGGCTGTTGCGACATGGCGCGCGCCTCGCAGTTGGTGATGCCGATGTCGGCTGCCGCGCGAAAATCGCTCGCCAGATAGTCGAGAAGGTCCTGACGTTGGCGTCGGCGCGTGTAGCAGGTTCGCACCAGGTTGGTGACGCGATTGACGAGTGCCCGCCATGACAAGACCGGGCGTTCTACGAACGCGGTGTCCGATTTGCCGTGGACACAATAGGACATGATCTAGTCTCCAAAGGATGATCTGGTGCGATCCTGTCGCGAATAATTTTTCGGCGACACCCGATTAGCGCGATCAGGCACCCGATTTGCTTCGGCCGCGACCGAAGTATTGGCGGTGGTAATGCGGGCCCGGCTCACGCATATTCAAGTCATGTCGAATGCGCCGCAAATCGCCGAAGTCGCCGCTTTGGTCGGCGATCCCGCACGCGCCAATATGCTGTGCGCTCTGCTCGGCGGGCGCGCCTTGACGGCGACTGAGCTGGCCTTCGCCGCCGGGGTGTCGCCGCAAACCACCAGCGGGCATCTCGGCAAGCTCAATACGGCCCGGCTTATCGTCCTGATGAAGCAGGGCCGCCATCGCTACTATCGGCTGGCCGGCCCGCAAGTCGGGCAAATGCTGGAAAGCATCATGAATGTCGCGCTCGACGGGCCGCCGCGGTTTCAGCCGAAATCGAAACTCGACGACAAGCTGCGACACGCGCGCACTTGTTACGATCACATCGCCGGCGTGCTCGGCGTCGGACTGGCCGATCAGATGACCGCGCGCGAATTTGTCGTGCTCGGCGATGAAGCCGGCGAGGTCACGCCGTCGGGAATGGAGTTTTTTTCAAAGCTCGGCGTTGATCTGTCTAGCGCGCGCGGCAAACGCCGGGTGTTTTGCCGTCCGTGCCTGGATTGGACCGAACGCCGGCCGCATATCGGCGGCGCCGTCGGCGCGGCTCTGGCGCAGCGCTGCTTCGATCTGAAATGGGTCGAGCGGATGCGCGATAGCCTCGCGCTCACGATCACGCCTGCCGGCCGCCGCGGCCTCTTGGAATTCTTCGCGCTGTCGGTTTAGTCATCGCGGCCTTATTCGCTCTGCGACCGGCTGGTCGAGACGCCGGCGCACTTATTCGGAAATGCGAGCGTAATGCGACGAACGCCACGAGATTAGTGCTGTTTCTTGCTGTCGTCCGTCGTCACGGGTCTTACGGTTTGCCACGGATCGTTGTTGGCGGGTTGTCCGCTGTCCCCCGTTCTCTTAAGCGCATCCTGGTACGCTTTATTGATCTCGGCATCCTGTTTCTTTTCCGCATCGGTCCGTGCCGTCGGCGGACCCTGGTTCTGCGCATAAGCGGATACCGGCAGCAGCACAAACAGTATGGCGGCGATGGCGAATTTCTTCATAACGCGACCCTACTTTTTGGTGGACACCCTCGGCCCCGTTGCTTGGACCAGGAAATCCAGATTTTAGCACGCTTGAGTTCTAAGCAAAGCCGTTACAGGACTTCTGCCCGGACATAGATCACGCCACGATTGATCATGCCCAGCGCCCGTTCCGCGCTGACCGAAACGTCGATCACGCGGCCCCTGCGGAAGGGGCCTCGATCATTGATCGTGACAATCACGCTACGGCCGGTTTTCGGATCGGTCACCCGCACCCGCGTGCCGAAGGGCAAGGTGCGATGCGCCGCGGTGAGCCCGTTCGGGTTATAGCGCCCTCCAGTGGAGAGCCGCTCGCGTTCCGAGTAATAGGCGGCAAGCCCCGAAAAACTGCGAGTCTTGGCTTTCGCCGCAGCTGCATTCTGCGTCAGGGCGCCGACGGCAAAGACGGCCGCCACGAGTCCGATTGCCAAACGCGAAACAACCATGCCAGACCCGCCGGGGTAATCTTCCGCTACAATACTTTGCCGGGATTGAGGATATTTTTGGGATCGAGCATGCGCTTGAGGCTGCGCATGAGGTCGAGCGCGACCGGATCCTTCACCGACGGCAAAAGATCGCGCTTCATCACGCCGATGCCGTGCTCGGCCGAGATCGATCCGCCATATTTCCTCACCACTGCGAACACGGCCGCGTTCACCTCGTCCCAGCGCCCGAGATATTCGGCTTTGTCGGCGCCGGCCGGCTGGCTGACGTTGTAATGGATATTGCCGTCGCCGAGATGGCCGAACGGCAACGGCCGCACGCTGGGGATGAGCGCGGTCACGGCGGCATTGGCGTCCCTGATGAAAGCCGGTACCGCGGCAACCGGCACCGACACGTCGTGCTTGATCGAGCCGCCGGCATAACGCTGCACCTCGCCGAACATTTCGCGGATGCGCCAGAATGCCTTGCCCTGTTCGAGACTGTCGGCGATGGTCGCGTCGGTGACGAGGCTCTTCGCCATGCCCTCCGCCAAAATCTCTTCGAGTACCTCGCGCAATCCTTCGCGCTGCTGCGAGGAGAGTTCGATCAGCACATACCAGTCGTGCGGCGCAGCGAGCGGATCACGGCAGCCCGCAGCGTGTTCGAGAACGAGCTCGATGCCGCGCCGCGTCATGATCTCGAAGCTCGTGACATCGCCGCCGGTACGGTTCTGCGCCAGACCCAAAAGCTCAAGCGCGGCTTCCGCCGAGGCAACGCCGGCAAAGGCAGTCTCGATCGAGCGCGGCCGCGGCACCAACCGCAGCACCGCCGCGGTAATGATGCCGAGCGTGCCTTCCGCGCCGATGAACAGATTTTTCAGATCGTAGCCGGTATTGTCCTTTTTGAGCTTGTTGAGATTGTTGAGCACGCGGCCGTCGGCCAGCACCACTTCGAGGCCGAGCGCATGCGATCGCGCGATGCCGTGCGCAATCGCCGCGGTGCCGCCGGCGTTGGTCGAAAGATTGCCGCCGATGGTGCAGGTGCCTTCCGACGGCAGCAATTGCGGATAGAGGCGGTCGACCGCGGCGGCGGCCTCCCGCGCGCGCTGCAAGGTGACGCCGGCCTCACAGGTGATGGTGTTCGAGGTCGGATCGACCTCGCGGATGCGGTCGAGCCGGTTGAGCGACAGCACGATCTCGTTGTGATGCGGAATTTGGCCGCCGACGAGACCGGTATTGCCGCCCTGCGGTACGATCGGCGTTGCCGTCTCGTCGGCGAGTTGAACGATTGCCGACACTTCGGCGACCGATGCCGGCCGCAGCACCATCGGCGTGCGGCCGTGGAACAAATCGCGCATCTCGACGACATAGGGCGCCTGCAGCGCCGGGTCGGTGATGGCGTATTTTTCTCCAACGATCGCGGCGAAGCGCGCGAGCAGGGCCGGATCGAGCCCGGCGGGCGGAACTTTGGGCGGTTTATCGAGCATCGGGCGGGTTCCGGCGAGTTCCTCTGTCAAAATAGGCCAAATAGATGACAGCCGGCCTATCGCTGCGCAAGCGCCCCAATCACCGCGGTGAGGCCGCGCGCGCCAGCCGGTCATTGATGGCCTCGCCGAGATTGTCATGCGGGATCGGCATCACCGCGATGGTTTTCGCACCGGCTTCGTCGAGCGCCCGCAGGTGCGAAAACAGATTGGCCGCCGCTTCGGTGAGATCGCCGCGCGGCGAAAGGTTGAGGATGCGCGCCGCACCTTTCGAGCCTTCGGCGAGCTTTGGTCCGAAGGCCAGCAGCGCTTCGCCGGTCTCGACGCGTTCGGCATTAAGCCGCAGCGGCGCGCGCGGTGCATAATGCGAGGCCAGCATGCCGGGCGCGAGCACCGCATCGTCCGCTCCGGTAACGGCAGGATCGGCAAGCGGGCGGCCAAGCGCGCGCTCGATCGCTTGGCGCGGTACGCCGCCGGGACGCAGCAGCACCGGCTCGCCGAGGCAGGCGACAATGGTGGATTCGACGCCGACCGGTGTTGCGCCGCCGTCGACGATCAGATCGATACGGCCGCCGAGATCGGCGAGCACGTGCGCCGCCGTGGTCGACGAGACATGGCCGGAGCGATTGGCCGAAGGCGCCACCACCGGCCGCGCCAATGCCGCAAGTATCCTTCGCGCCACCTCGTGCGCCGGCACCCGCACCGCGATGGTGTCGAGGCCGGCTGTTGCCAGTTCGGCGACGGCGCAACCGGCGGCTTTCGGCAGCACCAGCGTCAGCGGCCCCGGCCAAAAGGCTTCGGCAAGGCGCGCCGCGTCGGCGCTAAAGCGCGCAAGCTTCTGCGCTGCCGCCCGGTCGAGCACATGCGAAATCAGCGGATTGAATGCCGGCCGGCCCTTGGCCTCGTAGAGCCGGGCCACGGCCTCGCCGTTGGTCGCGTCGGCGCCAAGCCCGTAAACGGTCTCGGTTGGAAAAGCGACCAGGCCGCCGGCCGCAAGATGGCGCGCCGCTTCCGCGATCGCGGCGCTATCGGCTTTTGCTACGCGTGTCGTCAAAAAGGCTATCATCGCCGAACTCAGTGCCTAAATAGAGCACGCAGGCAAGCACGAAGCGCATGATCTGCTCCCGGCTTGCAGGCCCGGAAGGCCAACTGTATAAGCCGCGTCATCAGTCGGAGTGTGGCTCAGCCTGGTAGAGCACCTCGTTCGGGACGAGGGGGTCGCAGGTTCAAATCCTGCCACTCCGACCATTCATTCCAGTCGCAAATCACAGTCTCGCGGTGCCGCGCGAGATTTTGTCGCGGATGGTCTTTAGTCCCGGATTGTGCGATGTTTTTTGCTAATCTTGTCGCGGGGCGGCTCGGCCAAAAAATCTGGCGTAAGCCGAGGACACCATAAAATTTCGCCTTTTGGGAGGCGAACAGGGAGGAATACATGAAACGGCTTTATCTATTGGCCGCCGCCGCGACTTTATTCGCCGCACCGGCCTTTGCTGAAGACGCCACCGTCACCATCGGCTTCACCGAATCGCAGACCGGTCCGCTCAATGTCGATTCATTGGGTCAGAGCCGCGGCTATCAGATGTGGCGCGATGAGGTTAACGCCGCCGGCGGCATCAAGGCCGGCGGCAAGAGCTACATGGTGAAGTTCGTCAGCTACGACGATCAGTCGGTGGGCGGCCGCGTGCAGCAGCTCTACACGCGCCTCATCAACGACGATCAGGCGCAATTTCTGTTCAGCCCGTACTCTTCCGGCCTCACCGCGCCGGCGGCCGTCATTTCCGAGCAGTACGGCAAGATCATGCTCGACTCCGGCGGCGCCGAGGAAAAGCCTTTCGAGCTCGGCAACAAATATCTGTTCATGGTGATCACTCCGGCCAGCCATTATCTCTCCGGCGCGATCGCGGCGCTGAAGACGAAGAATCCGCAGGCCAAGATCGCGATGGTCTATTCCGACGATCCGTTCTCCAAGGCCGTGCTGGCGGCGGCCAAGCAGCAAGCCGAGGCGGCCGGGCTCCAGGTCGTGATGGATGAATCTTACTCGCCGTCCACCACCGATTTCGGACCGATCGTCAACAAGATCATCTCATCGAACGCCGATGCATTCATGGGCGGCGGCCATTATTCGGACGGCGCGACGCTGGCGCGTCAGATGTACGAGCAAAAGGCGAATATGAAGTGGATGTCGATTCTGGTGGCTCCGGCCGACGCAAAATTCGGCGAGCTGGGGGCGCCCGCAATGGGCGTGACCGCGCCGTCACAGTGGGAGGCTCAAGTTTCCTACAAGCCCGACTTCGGACCGACGCCTGCGGAATTCGCCAAGGCGTTTCAGGATAAATTCAACGCCAAGCCGGATTACCACGCGGCTTCGGGCTATACCGACGGCATGATCTTGCAACACGCCATTGAGCAAGGCGGCTCTATAGACCCGGAGAAAGTCACGGCGGCGCTCAACTCGACCGACGTCACCACCTTCTTCGGCCGCGTCAAATTTGCCACCGATCCGGAACATCATGGGCTCCAAGCCGCCCATGAGATGGTGCTGGCGCAGTGGCAAAAGGTGAACGGTCAGCCGGGCCGCCAATTGGTCTGGCCTGAAGCGGCGAAATCCGCCGATCTGGTCTATCCCATTTCGGCCAGCCAATAATCGGTCCGGGCCGGCGAATCGACGCCGGCCCCGACTGTTTAGATCACCTATGCTCGGCATCCTCGCTTCGCTCATCGACGGCGTGCTGGTGGGGCTGGTCTATGGACTGGCCGCCATGGGCCTGACCCTGATTTGGGGCGTCATGGACGTCATCAACTTGACCCATGGCGCGATGGTCGTCGCCGGCATGATGGCGCTCTATCTGTTGGTGAGCGCGCTTGGCGTGTCACCCTATCTGACCTTGCCGCCGGTCTTGATCGGCGGCTTTTTTGTCGGCGTCGCGCTGTACTGGATCGCCATTCATCGCATGGTCGGACGGCCGCCGCTGATGAGCCTCTTATCGACGTTTGCGGTGAATCTCATATTGATCGGCGTCGGCACCGCGGTCTGGGGGACCGCATTGTTCAATGTGGAGGTGTCGCTACCGGGTGTCAGCATTGGTCGCTACACGTTCCCCGGCGCACACATTGTTGCCGCCGTGCTCGCCGCCGTGATCGCCGCCGCGCTCTACATGTTTCTGCACTGGACGCGATTGGGCAAGGCGTTGCGCGCGGTCGCCAACAATCGCGAGGCCGCCGAGCTCGTCGGCATACCAACGACCCGGCTACTTGCGATCTCCGTCGGCCTCGGCGTCGCGCTCGCCGGCGTATCGGGCATGCTGATCGGCACGCTGTTTCCTTTCACCGTCCTCTCGGGCGACGGCTATCAGCTCAAGGGCTTCATAGTCACCGTGCTCGGCGGGTTCGGAAATCCGGTCGGCGCACTTCTCGGCGGTGTCGCGCTGGGTCTGCTCGAAGGTGCGGTCACGCCATTCGTACCGGTGAGCTGGACGCTAGTGATCGAGTTCGCGCTGTTCGTTCTGGTGCTGATCGCCTTTCCTGGCGGCATATTCGCGTCGCGGCGCGGAGCGCTTTAGATGCTGCGGCGGCCGTTCTTCTGGATCATTGCGCTGGTGATTGCCGTTTTCGCGGTCGCCCCTGTCATCGGCAACAATGTCGGACTGCGCGAGAGCCTCGTGCTTGCCGCCATGTACATAATCCTGGCGAGCAACCTCAATCTGATGCTCGGCTACGCCGGCTACATCAATTTCGGCAGCATCGTTTTCTTCGGCCTCGGCGGCTATATCTGCATTTGGCTGGTCTACTCGCATAGTTGGTCGCTGGGCTTAAGCCTGCTCGCGGCCGGCTTGGGCGTGAGCGTACTGTCGTTCATCTTCGGCATCGGCATATTGCGGCTGCGCGGGCCGTTCTTCGCGTTGTCGACGATCGGTATCGTTGAGGGAGTGCAGGCTTTCGTCGAGAATTTCAGGCCGTGGGGCGGATCGTCGGGCATCTACATCTCGCCCCAGGTTTTCCAGCCGCTGGGCGGGTCGGCGCGTGCGCTCTGGGTCATCTATTTTCTGTTCGTGGCAGTGATGGGGGCCTCGCTCTATCTGAGCTACGCGATTAAAACCTCGAAATTCGGTTTGGGCCTGCTCGCCATCGGCCAGAATGAAGACGCCGCCGCGATTCTCGGCGTGCCGACGCCGCACTATAAAGCCATGGTTTACAGCACGTCCGCATTCCTGCCCGCCGTCGCCGGCGGGCTTTATTTTTTCAAGAGCGCCTTCATTCAGCCCTCCGACGCCTTCGACCTGACGCTGTCGACCGAGGCGATTGTCATCTGCATGCTGGGCGGGCAGGGCACGGTGACCGGCGTGGCGTTCGGCGCCTATCTCTACGAGGAATTGCGCGGCTATCTCCTCACCTCGTCGACATTCTCGAATTTCCAGCTGACGATTGCCGGCGTGCTGTTGCTCATCATCGTGCTGTTCTTTCCGTCCGGCCTGATGGGCTTCGTCTATAGCCGCTTCCCGCGTTTGAAGCGGGTGCTCGAATGACGGCAATTCTCGAACTCGACCATGTCGGCAAGCGCTTCGGCGGCCTGCAAGCCGTGCACGATCTCAGCTTCGCCATGCGCGAGGGCGAAATAATGGGGCTGATCGGCCCCAACGGCGCCGGCAAGTCGACGCTGTTCAATTTGATCAACGGTGTGTTCGCGCCGGATACCGGGCGCATCGTGTTCGCCGGCATCGACATCACCGGTGCGAAGCCCTACGTCGTCGCCCGCCACGGCCTCGCCCGTACCCATCAAATCGTGCAGCCGCTAACCAATATGACGGTGCTGGAGAATTGCACGGTGGGCGCCTGTTTCGGCCGCGAGAACCTGCCGCTGGCGCTGGCGCGCGGCGTGGCGCGCGATGCCGCCGTCGCCGTCGGCCTCGACGACCGCATGGAAATGCTGGCGTTGCACCTGACCATCGCCGGCAAGAAGCGGCTCGAATTGGCGCGCGCGCTCGCCGCGCAGCCGAAATTGCTCCTGCTCGACGAAGTACTGGCCGGCCTTAATCCGACCGAGGTCGAGCACATGATCGGCGTCATCCGCGCCATCCGCGACCGCGGGATCAGCATTCTCATCATCGAGCATCTGATGCAGGCGATCATGAGCCTGTCGGATCGCATCATCGTCCTCAATTACGGCGAGAAGCTTGCCGAGGGCCTGCCGGCCGAGGTCGCGCAGAATCCGCAGGTCATCGAGGCTTATCTGGGCGATCCGAAATTGGCTGCCGCGCTGCAAGGGGGTGCGTCACATGTCTGACGTGCTTCTCGAGGTCGAGGCGCTCGAAGCCGGCTATGGCGAAGTACAGGTGCTGTGGGGCCTGTCGCTGAAAGCCCGGCGCGGCAAGCTCACCGCAATCGTCGGGGCCAACGGCGCGGGAAAGACCACCACATTGCGCGCAGTCGCCGGTTCGATCGCGCCGTGGCGCGGCCGGATCCTGTTCGAGGACGAGGACGTGACGCGGGTGCCGAGCCACATCAAGGCGGAGCGCGGGCTGGCGCTGGTGCCGGAGGGGCGGCAATTGTTCAGCGCCATGAGCGTCGCCGAAAATCTCGAACTCGGCGCGTTCTCCAAGCGCTCGGCGCGCTCCTACGCCGAACGGCTCGATCAGGTCTTTTCGCTGTTCCCTCGGCTTAAGGAGCGGCAGCGGCAACGCGCGGGCACGCTGTCCGGCGGCGAGCAGCAGATGGTGGCGATCGCGCGCGGGCTGATGTCGGATCCCGACATTCTGATTATCGACGAACTGTCGCTCGGTCTGGCGCCGGTCGTGGTCTATCAATTGCTGGGCACGTTAAAGCAGCTCAAAGAGGCCGGCCTAACCATTCTCTTGGTCGAGCAGAACGTGCATCTGGCGCTCGCTCTTAGCGATTATGCTTATGTCGTCGCCGAGGGTCGCATCTTCACCGAGGGCTTGCCGGCTGAGCTTGCGGCCAAGCCGGAGATCCGGCGGGCGTATTTGGGGCTCTAGCGGCCTCATGGCGCTGGAGGACATCGAAACCCCTGTCGGTGACAAGCTTGTCAATGAAGTCTGGTCGTCCTGGAGTTGAAATGTCGGGAGCTGGAGGCGCAAGCCGCATCCGGCCATCCGCGTCATGCGCTACGAAGACATGCTGGCCGATCCGCACTCATCGTTCACCGCACTGGCGCGGCATTTGCAGCTCGATGCAACTCCGGCGCAGCTTGAGTTGGCCGTCAGCCGGTCATCGTTCGATAGCCTTCAGGATGAAGAGGCGCGCGCGGGATTTACGGAAAAACCGCAGCAAGCCGAGCGCTTCTTTCGCGAAGGCCGCAGCGGTCAATGGCGCGACGTGCTGACCCCGCAGCAAGTGGAGCGCGTGGTCGCAGTCCACCGCGAGCAGATGGCGCGATTTGGCTATTGGCCGCTCGGTTGAGTGCGCCGTCGGAGCTGCCTGCGGCTCAACTATCGAACGTTACGCGCGCGAGACAGACAAGGATCAGGCGGAGGTCGCATGCTGTTCGGAGTCTTGATTTACGAGGGCGTGGAGCCGATCGACCTCGCGACTTTCGGCGTGCTGTCGATGGCGCGGCGCATCCGGTCCGATATCGAGCTTTGCACGATTGCGCCAAAGAGTGGCGTTACGGTGCTGGCCAGCGGGCTGCGGGTGATCGCCGACTACGATCTTGCGACTGCGCCGCGGCTTGATGTTTTGATTATCACCGGCGGGCCAGGCTGGCCCGAACAAGCGCGGTCGCCTGAAATGCTGAATTTTCTCCGCCGCCGTGCCGCAGAGATCCCCGTCGTCTCGGTATGCACCGGCGGTCTCATCCTGGCGGCCAGCGGGCTGTTGGACCACAAAGCGGCGACCACCAAGCGTGCGGTCGTTCCGCCCGAGCTTTCGCCGTTGCAGCAATTGCGCGACGAGCATCCAGACGTCATGGTTCGCGAAGCAAGCCTCGTGGACGAGGGCAATATCATCACCGGCGGCGGCGTATCGCTTTGCATCGACACGATGCTCCACCTTCTCAAAAAATTATTCGGCGCCGAAGTCGCGGCGGAAACCGCGAGAATCATCGAATACCAGCGCGCATGGCAGGCGAACCTGGAGCAGTTTCCGCCGCTCATAAACACGCAGCGCTGATGGTCGCGGGCGCGCGGCCTAGAGCCGCTCGGCGAGAAAGCGCAGCAGCCGCGGCGCGAGAAAGCCGCTCAAGCTTCCCGGCTCGTCGATCGGATCGCTCATCCAGTAATGCGGCGCGCCGGGAAGGATGCACGGCCGCACGAAGAAGCCGGCCTGCTTGAGCGCAAGCTCGAACGGGTCGGTCTGGGTCTTGCGGTCGACCAGCGCATCTTCGGTACCGGTGACCAGCAGCACGCCGATCGCATTATTGGCGAAGGTCGCATAGCTGATCGGGGAGGCGTCGAAATAAAGCTGACGGTTTTCCATCGGCGACACGCCTATGAATTTCTGAAAATTATTGTCGCGTCCGCTCTGGACCTGATAATTCGTCCACATCGCGACCGCATCGTAGATGCCGTAAACGCCAACCAGCGCCTTCACGCCGGCATCGGTCGAGGCGAAGGCATCCTGAGGATAGGCGCCGGTGAACGTCTTGCCGGAAAGCGCGGCCAGCGCCGCGATATGCGCGCCCGCGGAAGCGCCGATGAGCCCGATACGAGCCGGATCGACTCCGAACCCGCCGGCCTTGCCGCGAAGAAATTGCACGGCGGCCAGCACGTCCTGCACGGCCTGCGGGAAGGTTTTGGTCTTGGTCGCCAACCGATACGAGATGGAGAATACGGCACAGCCGTGCGCGGCAAGATACGATCCCCAATACTGGAACGTGCTGCGCACGCCGGCCACCCAGCCGCCGCCATGAACGGCGACCAGCGCCGGCGCCGATTTCGCGCCCTGCGGCAGATAGAGGTCGCCCAAGAGCTCAACGCCGTCGTGATTGGCATAGGCGATGCCGCTATGGATGGTGACGGCGCCATCAGTCATTTCCAGGCCCTCACTTTCAGGTTTCCTGCCTTGAGCCGCGCGCAATAGCAAAACGAGTTTCACGTGGTAGAACAACCCGCCGAATATGAAAAGACTAGGAGAGGAAATGCCCGCAGGCAGTGCGGCAGGCTCGCTCGCCGTGGCCGGCACGCGCATCGATCTGATCGAGCGCGGCGCGGGACCTCCGCTTCTTTTCCTTCATCCCGAAAACGGCATCGAGCCGGCTTTGGCCGCGATCGACGAGCTTGCCAAAGGCGCGCGCGTCATCGCGCCGACGCATCCCGGCTTCGGCCGTTCGGAATTGCCCGACGGCATGCGCACGGTCGACGATCTGTCCTATTTCTATCTCGATCTCATCGAGCAGCTCGATCTGTCCGGTCTCACCGTGGTCGGCGTGTCGTTCGGCGCCTGGATCGCCGCCGAGATCGCGGTGAAATCGACCGCGCGGCTGTCGCGGCTCGTCATGGCAAACGCCGTCGGCGTCAAGGTCGGCGACCGCGAGACCCGTGACATCGTCGACATTTTCGCGCTCACCGATCCGGAATATCTCGCCATGACTTATTGCGATCCGGCGGTTGGGCGGCGCGACTACAAGGCGCTGCCGGATGCCGAGGTGCTTGCCGCCGCGCGTGCCCGCGAGGCGACGGCGCGGTTCGCCTGGAGTCCGTACTTCCACAATCCGCGCCTTGCGAGCCGGCTGCACCGCGTGCGCATCCCGACGCTGTTTTTGTGGGGCAGCCACGACCGCATGCTCAGCGAGCCCTATGGCCGCGCTTTCTGCGCGATGATTCCGGGCGCGCGGTTCGAATCGATCGAGCGCGCCGGGCATTTCCCGCATCAGGAACAGCCAAAAATCTTTGCCGAGCGCGTTCTGGCCTTCGCCGGCAACAAATGACAATATCCAAATGACAATATTGCGGTGACGGGAGCGAGTGCGCGCCATGCGGGTCTACCAGTTCAGCGAGCAGGCCTATTACCCGACCTGGAACGATCATTCCGGATCGCTGCGCGTCATTCTGCCCAACCGCAAGTGCGATCCGCGCGTCGCCGCCGATCTGTTCCACCGCTACTACGACGAATACCAGCTCTGCGACGAGCTCGGCCTCGACATCATGCTCAATGAGCACCATCAAAGTGCAACCTGTATGTCGTCGGCGGTGCTGGTCGGGCTCTCGGTGCTGGCGCGCGCCACCAAGAAGGCGCGGCTTTTGGTGCTTGGCTATCCGATCGGGCACCGGCCCGATCCGCTGCGCGTCGCCGAAGAACTTTCGACCATCGATGTGATTTCGCGCGGCCGTCTCGATATGGGTTTCATCAAAGGCATTCCCTACGAAATCGCAGCGTCGAACCGCAATCCGGTCGAGCTGATGGACCGCTTCTGGGAAGCCCACGACTTCATCCTCAAGGCGATGACTACGCACGACGGGACATTCAATTGGGAAGGCGAATTCTTCCACTATCGCCAGGTCAACGTCTGGCCGCGCGTCTGGCAGGAGCCGCATCCGCCGATCTGGTCGACCACCGGCAGTACCACGCAGGCGCGCGTGCTTGGCGCGCGCGGCTATGTCATGGCGACACTCGGCACCGGCTATGGCACGCGCAAGATCTACGACGCCTATCGCAAGGCCTATCTGGCAAAGTTCGGCAAGGCGCCCGGCGCCGATCGCTTCGCCTATCTCGGCTTGGTAGCGGTTGCGCACGACAGGGACGAAGCGCGAAAGCGCGGCGAATTGATCGCCGGTTATTTGCGCACCAGCCCGATCGTGCATCTGCCGTTCCGCAATCCGCCGGGTTATCTGCCGCCGGAAGACAATGCGCGGCTGCTTCGCGGCGAGACGCCGCCGCGTTCCTTCACCAAGGACGGCCGGGTGATCACGATGCAAACCGCCAGCGTGGATGAATTGATTGCCGCCGGCATCCTGTTTTGCGGCACGCCCGACGAGGTTTTTGCGCAGATCGCCGACTTCTGCGAACATTGCGGCGGCATGGGCAATCTTCTGATGATGGGCCAGGCCGGCGAACTCACCCACGCGCAGACCGTCGATAATCTCACGCTGTTCTCGCGCGAAATTTTTCCGCGGCTGAAAGCCTATCGGCAGCCCGACGCCGAAGCCGCCGCGGCGGTGGTCGCGGCGTAGCGCGGGGCAGTCACCCAAGAATCTCGCTCTGTTTATAGAAGCACTGACATGTTCAAAAATTGGAACAAATCTTTATTTTGGGACGAGCCTGTTTCATTGGTGAGACATAGTTCATTGGTGAGATATGGCAGCAGGTGAGCCTTTCGCATCCGATCCTTATGTCGTCGGCAAAAGGATGCCGGACGCCGCGCCATCGCAAATTCCTGCGGAAGAATCGCTGTGCCCGGTGGTGTCCCACGACTGGGTGAACTCCGAATACAAGCACCTCGTGGTCGAGGCTTCGCCCAAGGCGCTGACCGTCACGCCCGGCCAGTTCTTCAATCTGCTCTGTCCGTCGCCCGACGTCGGCGAATTGTTCTTCCGGCGGCCGCAAAGCGTCTACCGCGTCAACCGGCGGCGCGGCCGCATCGAGTTTTTGTACAAATGCGTCGGCCGCGGCACGCGCGGTCTGGCGACGCTGGAAAAGGGCGACGATCTCAACATGGTCGGTCCGCTCGGCGTCGGCTTTAAGCTCGATCCGGCGTGGCGGCAGATCGTCGTCCTCGGCCGCGGCGTCGGCATTGCGACGCTGGGGCCGATCTCGCAGCTCGCGCGCGAACGCGACGTCGGCGTCACCGCGATCCTGTCCGCGCGCGACAAGGATTTCATCATGGCGGATACGTTTTTCCGCGAGGCCGGCGAAGTGATCGGCGTGCTCGATACCGACGGCACCAGCGCCGTCGAGAATGTCGAAAGAACTCTCGACAGCCTGATCGCACTAAAGCGCGCCGACGCCTTTTTCACCTGCGGCTCAAATCGCCTGTTCCAGCTCATGAAGCGGCTCGGCAAGGCGCACAATATTCCAGGCCAGGTGGCGATGGAGCAAGTGATGGCGTGCGGGCTCGGCCCCTGCTACGTCTGTGTGCGCACCTTCGAAGTCGACGGCAAGAAGGAACTGCGCCGGGTCTGTATCGAAGGTCCGGTATTCGACATGCAGGAGGCGGTCGGATGGTAGATATGCGCGTGCAGATCGGGTCGGTGACGCTACAAAACCCGGTGATGCCGGCGTCCGGCTGCTTCTCCACCGATCTCGCCCAGGTCATGGACCTGAACCGGCTCGGCGCGCTGGTCGCCAAAACCGTCTCGCGCGAATACCGCGCCGGCAATCCGCCGCCACGCGCCGCCGAAGTCGAAGGCGGCATGATCAATTCGATCGGGCTGCCGACCAAGGGCATCGATTATTTCTTCGAGCACCAGGTGCCGGACTATAAGCGCTTCACGCCGCCGCTCGTCGGCTCGATCTCGGCGACAACGATCGAGGATTTCGCGGCGATGGCGCGCGACGTCGCCAAATCCGCGATCGATGTGCTCGAAGTCAATATTTCCTGCCCGACGCGCGATCCCAAAGGCGGCAATTTTGCGCTGCACGCGGAGCACACTTACGAGGTGGTCAAGCTTATCCGCGCCGCGACCGGCAAGCCGATGTGGGTAAAGCTGTCGCCCAATGCCGGCGATATCGTCACGGTCGCGCAGGCTGCCGAGCGCGCCGGCGCCGATGCACTTGTGGTCGCCAACACCATCCTCGGCCTGAAGATCAATACCGACACGTTCCGCCCCGCGATCGGCAACAAATTCGGCGGTTTGTCGGGGCCAGGCATCAAGCCGATCATCGTGCGCATGGTGCATCAGTGCGCCAAGGCGGTCAAAATCCCGATCATCGGCTGCGGCGGCATCGTCAAGGTCGAGGATGCCGTGGAATATATGCTGGCCGGAGCGAGCGCGGTGATGATCGGCTACCTCACCTTCCGCAATCCGACCGGTATGATCGCCATCATCGAAGGCCTTGAGGCGTGGTGCGCCAAACGCGGTTTTGCGCGCGTTGCCGATCTCACGGGCGCCATGATCGACGAGCCGCCGATGGAGACCTTTGCTGCGGCGGCAGCGCCAGTCGGGTAAACTAAAGCGTCATGACCACGCGTATCACCATCCGCAAGCCGGACGACTGGCACCTGCACGTTCGCGACGGCGAAATGCTCAAGGCCGTGCTGCCGTTCACGGCGAAGAATTTTGCCCGCGCCATTTTGATGCCGAACCTGGTGCCGCCGGTGCGCACTACGGCCGATGGCATCGCCTATCGCGAGCGGGTGATGGCGGCGCTGCCGGCAGGCTCGAAATTCAAGCCGCTGATCACCTGCTATCTCACCGATGATACCGATCCTGACGATGTCGAGCGCGGCTTTCGCGACGGTCAATTCACCGGCGTCAAACTCTATCCGGCGCACGCCACGACCAATTCGGCATTCGGCGTCACCGACTACAACAAAGTCGCGCGCGTGCTTGAGCGGATGGAAAAGATCGGCATGCCGTTCCTCATGCACGGCGAATACGTCGCGCCCGACGTCGACATTTTCGACCGCGAGAAGGTATTCATCGACAAGCTGTTGTCGAAATGGGTCAAGCAATATGCCGGCCTGCGCTTCATCCTGGAGCATCTATCGTCCAAGGACGGCGTCGATTTCGTCAAAAGCGCGGCCCCTCAGGTCGGCGGCACGATCACGCCCTACCACATGATGCTGACGCGCAATGACTGGCTTGGCCACGGGCTGAAACCCTACATGTATGTGATGCCTGTCATCAAAACCGAGCGCGATCGCCTCGCACTGCGCAAAGCCGCGACTTCCGGCGAGGCCTGTTATTTCCTCGGCACCGATTCTGCGCCGCATCCTTATGCCAAGAAGGTCTCAGTGTCGGGGATTCCCGGTATGTTCAACGCCCCGGTCGCGATCGAGACCTATACGCAAATCTTCGAGGAGGAGGGCGCGCTCGACAGGCTCGAAGCCTTTGCGTCGCTCAACGGAGCGAAGCATTATCGCATGCCGCCGAACGAGGAACGGATTACGCTGGAGAAGACGCCGTGGACCGCGCCGGAGGAGGTCAAGGTGGCCGGACCCGATGAGCGCGCCTTGATCTACCGCGGCGGCGAAACCATCGCGTGGCAGGTGGTGAAATGACAGGCTTCCCCGACAAAAAGGTGATGGCCGAGCTGACGGCGAAGATGCTTATCGAAGTCGATGCGGTGCGCTTCATGACCGACAAGCCGTTCATTTACACGTCCGGCTGGGCGAGCCCGGTCTATACCGATTGCCGCCGGCTGATCTCGTTTCCGCGCGTGCGCCGGACGCTGATCGACTTCGGCGTGTCGACGATCGAACGCGAGGTCGGTTTCGAGCAATTCGATGCGGTCGCCGGCGGCGAGACCGCCGGCATTCCATTCGCGGCCTGGATGGCGGACCGGCTGATGCTGCCGATGCAATATGTGCGCAAGAAGCCGAAAGGCTTTGGCCGCAACGCGCAGATCGAGGGCCATATCGAGGATGGCGACCGCGTGCTCCTGGTCGAGGACATGACCACCGACGGCCGCAGCAAGGTCAATTTTTGCAAGGCGCTGCGCGATGCCGGCGCCGTGGTCGACCATGTCTTCGTGTTCTTCTTCTACGATATCTTCCCGGAGGGCAAAAAAATCCTGGCCGATCTCGAGGTCACGCTGCACGCGCTCGCGACCTGGTGGGACGTGCTCGACGTTGCGAAAAAGAGCGGCAAGTTCGACAAGGGCAAGCTTCGGGAAGTGGAAAAATTCATGAAGAACCCCGCCGCCTGGTCGAAGGCGCACGGCGGCGCCGCGCAGGCGGCGGAGTGAACGTTGTCATGCCTCGCGCAGGCCGGGCATCCAGTAAGCGAGGCGTTGTCGGGAAATGGTGGAATTTTGCGAGTACTGGATTATCCGCCTTCGCGGATGATTGACAAAGAAAGAGAGCGGTCGAGAAATGCCAGATCAAGCTGCGGATGTGATCGTCGTCGGCGCCGGCAATGCGGCGTTCTGTGCTGCGCTCGCCGCGCAGGAACAGGGCGCCAAGGTCATCATGCTCGAAGCCGCGCCCGAGGAAGAATCCGGCGGCAACAGCCGCTTCACCGCGGGCTCGATCCGCGTCGTCTATAACGGCATCGACGACATCAAAACGCTGGTTCCCGACCTCACGCCGGCGGAAGTCGAGACCACCGATTTCGGCACCTATACCGCCGACCAGTTTTACGACGACATGGCGCGGATCACGCAAAATCGCGCCGATCCCGATCTGGTCGAACTCCTCGTCACCAAAAGCTTCGATTCACTCAACTGGATGCGGCAAAAAGGCGTGCGGCTTATTCCGATCTATGGCCGGCAGGCGTTCAAGATCGACGGCAAGTTCAAGTTCTGGGGCGGGCTTACGGTTGAATCGGTCGGCGGCGGCCCGGGGCTCGTCGCCATGCAGACCGAAGCCGCGAAGAAGCGCGGCATCGAAGTCCGTTACCAGGCCCGCGGCCTCGATCTCTTGTTCGACGGCAACCGCGTCGAGGGTATTCGCGTGCGCGACAACGGCGACGTGCGCGAGTTGCGCGCCAAATCGGTGGTGCTCGCTTGCGGCGGCTTCGAGGCCAATCCGGAATGGCGCACGCGCTATCTCGGACCCGGCTGGGACCTCGCGAAAGTGCGCGGCAGCCGCTTCAATACCGGCGACGGCATCCGCATGGCGCTCGACATCGGCGCCGTGCCGCGCGGCAACTGGTCGGGCTGCCATGCCGTGCAATGGGAGATGAACGCGCCGGAATTCGGCGACCTTGCCGTCGGTGATCAGTTTCAGAAGCACTCTTATCCGTTCTGCATCATGGTCAACGCGACCGGTAAGCGCTTCGTCGACGAGGGCGCCGATTTCCGCAACTACACCTACGCCAAATATGGCCGTGTCGTGCTGGAACAGCCGGGCCAGTTTGCCTGGCAGATTTTCGATCAGAAGACCAAGCACCTGCAACGCGACGAGTACCGCATACGGCAGATCACGAAGGTCACAGCGAACACCATCGAGGAATTCGCGCAAAAGCTCGAAGGCGTGAACGCCGCCGAGTTCCTGAAAACTATCAAAGAATATAACGCCGCGGTTAAGACCGATGTGCCGTTCAATCCGAACATCAAAGACGGTCGCTGCACGACCGGTCTTGCCATCAACAAGAGCAATTGGGCCAACACCATCGATGCGTCGCCGTTCGAGGGTTACGCCGTCACCTGCGGCGTCACCTTTACGTTCGGCGGCGTGCGCATCAATACCGACGGCGAGGTACTCAATACCGACTACCAGCCGATCCGCGGGCTTTATGCGGCGGGCGAATTGGTCGGCGGCCTGTTCTATTTCAACTATCCCGGCGGGTCGGGCCTGATGTCGGGCACCGTATTCGGCAAGATCGCCGGCACCTCGGCCGGCCGTGCCGGCAAGAACTGACCGGGTCCGGCAATGGACGCGAAAATCGAGCACCCGCTCAACGACCTCGCCGCGACCGAGATCGCGGCAAAAATCGCCGCGGGCGAAATCACCTGCGAGGCGGTGGTGCGCGACTGCGTGGCGCGGATCGCCGCGCGCGACGGCGTGGTCAAGGCCTTTGTCAATTTCGATGCCGATCTGGCGCTGGCGCAGGCGCGGGAGCTCGACCGCGGCGCAAAGCGCGGCCCGCTGCGTGGCGTGCCGATCGGGCTCAAGGACACCATCGACACGTTCGACATGCCGACCGAGCTGGGCTCGCCGCTCTATCGCGGCCACCGGCCGCGCGCCGACGCCGCCTGTGTCGCGCTGTTGCGCCGCGCGGGCGCCGTGATCCTCGCCAAGACCGCCACTTGCGAATTTGCGGGCTCGGCGCCGCCGGAAACCACGAACCCGCATAATGCCGCCCACACCCCGGGCGGCTCGTCGAGCGGATCGGCGGCAGGCGTTGCTGATCGCATGGTGCCGGCCGCGCTCGGCACCCAGACCGGCGGGTCGGTGCTGCGTCCGGCGTCGTTTTGCGGGATCTTCGGCTATAAGCCGACCTATAACACTTTCAACAAAGCCGGCGTCTGGCCGGCCGCCGACTCCATCGACACGATCGGCTTAATGGCGCGCTCCATCGACGATGTCGAACTCCTCACGGCCGTGCTCCGTATGGAGGCTCCGCGACCGGCGCGCACGCCCGCTGGAGCGCCGCGCATCGGGCTTTGCCGCACCGAGATTTGGGACACTGCCGCGCCGGAGACCAAGGCCGCCGTCGAAGGCGCCGCCGTCGCGCTTGGCAAAGCCGGAGCCGCCGTCCGCGACGTCGAATTGCCAAAACCCTTTGCCGGGCTGCATGCCGTGGCGCGCAGCACGATTAATTACTACGAGCGCGCCGCCTGCATGGCCTTCGCCTGGGATCATCAGCGCGAGCAACTCTCGCCGCAGATGCGGACCTATATCGAGAACGGCCAAAAGATTTCGCGCGACGACTATGTCGCCGGCATGCGCCGCCTCGACGAATGCCGCACGCTGTTGCCAAAAGTGTTCGACGGCCTCGATGTGCTGCTTACGCCGTGCGTGCCCGGCGAAGCGCCGCAAGGACTCGCCTCGACCGGCGATCCGAACATGCAGGCGATATGGACGGCGCTGCACGTGCCGGCCATGACGCTGCCCACGCACCGCGGCCCGACCGGCTTGCCGGTCGGCATCCAATTGGTGGCGCAGCGTTACGACGACGATCGTTTGTTGGCCTGCACGCGCTGGATTTGGGGCAAGATCGGCGCGCCGGACATGGTCGGGGCGCGCCGGAGCAACTGAATGGAATTCGACAATTCGTTCGAGGTTCCGCTGCCGCCGGCGAAAGCCTGGGCGCTATTGATGGATATCCCGCGCATCGCGCCGTGCATGCCGGGCGCCGAACTTACCGAAATTGTCGATCCGCAAAACTTCAAGGGCAGAATTTCGGTCCGGCTCGGCCCGGTGGCGCTGGCTTTTGCCGGCCGTGTCGAATTCGACGGCGTTGACGCGGTCAATCACACCGCGCGCGTCAAAGCGCAAGGCAGCGACGCCAAAGGCCGCGGCGGCGCCAATGCCGCGGCGACGTTCCGGATCGAGCCCGCCGGGACCGGCTCGAAAGTATTGATCCACAGCGATCTGATGCTGTCCGGTGCGGTAGCGCAATACGGCCGTGGCGCCGGCATGATCGAGGCGACGGCTGGGCAAATCATCGGACAGTTCGCACAAAATTTGCGGGCGCAATTGGCGAGCCAACCTCCAACCGCGCCGGCGGCTCATCAGGCGCCGCCGCCGGCCAAGCCGATTTCCGGCCTGTCGCTTTTGGCCCGTGTCTTGTGGTCGAAAATCGTCGCGCTGTTCGGCGGAAATCTAAAGTGAGCGGCAAGATCGCCAACGAAATGATCGGAGCGCGCGTTCCGCGCCTTGAGGATCGGGCGCTGCTCATCGGTGGCGCCCGTTTTGTTGACGATATTACCTGCCCCGGCGTTTTGAGCGCTGCCTTCGTGCGCAGCCCGCATCCGCACGCGCTCATTCGCAACGTCGATGCGGAGGCTGCGCGTGCGCTGCCCGGCGTCGTCGCGGTGCTCACGCTCGACGATCTCGCTCCGGTCATGAGACAGCGCCGCATGATGCGGGTTTCCAATTCGGGCACCGGGCTCGACCGGAGCTGGCCGTTTGCGCTGGCCGACGGCGAGGTGTCCTTTGTCGGCGAACCGGTCGCGATCGTTGTCGCCGCCGACCGCTACCTCACCGAAGACGCCGCGATGCTCGTCGCGGTCGACTACGACGTCAGGCCGGCAGCAACCGATTGCCGCAACGCCGAACGCGCGCCGGCGGTGCGCCGCGAGCTCAATTCAAACCAGGTCATCTCTTACACCGTCGCCTACGGCGACAGCGAAGCGGCTTTCGCCAAGGCCGCCCACGTCGTGCGCGAGGAGCTTTGGGTCCATCGCGGTGCTGCGCATTCGATGGAAGGACGCGGCATCCTGGCGCAGATTTCGGATCGTGAAACCACGATCTGGGCCTCGACGCAGAAACCGCACGATCTGCGCACCGCCTTTGCCGACTATATCGATCTCGATGAAAGCCGGCTGCGCGTGGCGACGCCTGACGTCGGCGGCGGTTTCGGACCGAAGCTTTGCGTCTATCCCGAGGACGTCGCCGTGGTCGCCGCGGCGACACTGCTTGGCCGCTCGGTCAAATGGATCGAGGACCGCCGCGAGCATTTCACCAATGCGGCGCAGGAGCGCGATCAGTATTGGTCGATCGAACTTGCCGCGGACGATGACGGCAAGGTGCGCGGCGTGCGCGGCCGGCTCATTCACGACATCGGCGCCTATGCGCTCCAAGACGTCAACATCCCGTACAACTCCGCGACCACGCTGACCGGCCCCTATGTGGTGCCGGCGCTGGCGATGGAGGTCGCCGCAGTCCATACCAACAAGACGCCGGTCTCTTCAGTGCGCGGCGCCGGCTATCCGCAAGCCGCCTTCGCGATGGAGCGCATGATGGATCGCCTGGCGCAGGCGCTCAAACTCGACCGCGCCGAGTTGCGCCGCCGCAATCTGATCGCGGCGGAGAAAATGCCGTATCTCAAACCGCTCAAGGCGCGCTCGGGCGAGCGCGTGCAATACGACAGCGGCGATTATCCCGGCTGCCAGGCGGAGCTTCTTTCCGCGGTCGGCTGGGACGACTTTCCACGCCGGCAAGCCCAAGCGCGGGCCCAAAATCGCTACATCGGCATCGGGCTCGCGCACGGCATCAAGGGCACCGGCCGCGGCCCGTTCGAGTTCGGCAACGTCCGGGTGTCGCCGACTGGCCACATCACGGTGTCGACCGGCGCCGCGCCGATGGGGCAGGGGCTCGCCACTGCGCTTGCGCAAATTTGCGCCGACGCGTTCGGCATCGACGCACAAGACGTAACCGTAATTGCCGGCGACACGGCGGCGGCGCCGCTCGGCCTTGGCGGATTTGCTAGCCGGCAAACGGTCACGGCCGGTTCGTCGGTCAAGATCGCGGCAGCGGCCGTCGCGGCCAAGGCGCGCAAGCTTGCCAGCCACCTGCTTGAAGCGGCCGAGGAGGACCTTGAAATCATCGACGGCGAGGTACGCGTCGTCGGTGCGCCGCAGCTTAACGTAAAACTCGGCGAACTCGCCCGCGTTCTCAAAGGCGCGCCGGGCTACGGCTTTCCGCAGGGGCTCGAGCCCGGACTCGAATCGAGCGCGATGTTTCGCGTCGATCAGCTTGCCTATTCCAACGCCTGTCACGCCGTCGAGGTCGAGGTCGATGCCGAGACCGGCGCGGTGCGCATCGCGCGCTATATCGCGCTTCAGGATTGCGGCCGCCGCGTCAATCCGCTGATCGTCGAGGGTCAGGTCCACGGCGGCATTGCCCACGGCATCGGCAACGCGATGTTCGAATGGATGGGCTATGACGCGGCCGGCCAGCCCATCACCACGACATTCGCCGATTATCTGTTGCCGGCCGCGGCTGAAATGCCGACGTTCGAGACGCTGTATAAGGAATCGCCGTCGCCGCATAATCCGCTCGGCGTCAAGGGCGTCGGCGAGGTTGGCGTCATTCCGGCCGCCGCCGCGGTGATCTCCGCGATCGAAGATGCGCTGTCCCCGTTTCGCGTACGCATCGCGCAGATGCCGATCAGGCCGCACGAGCTTGTCGCGCTGATTGCGCAAAGCGCGAAAGGGTGATTTCGTCGAGAATGAAACAGGGAGAATTCGGATGAAGTGCCTCAAATCCACCGCGCGTTTTTTGCTCTGGCCGGCGTTGTTCTTCGCCTTGGCCGCGCCGGTATGCGCCGAGGATTTTCCGTCACGGCCGATTCACTTGATCATCCCCTACGGGCCGGGCGGCATTGTCGATTTCGCCGGCCGTGAACTGGCGGAGAAATTGAGCGTGGTAGTGGGCCAGCCTGTCGTCGCCGAAAACAAGCCTGGGGCGGGCGGCATCGTCGGCGTCGACTACGTCGCGCATTCCGATCCCGACGGTTACGACATCGTACTGATGGATCCTGGCATTGTCATCAATCCGACGCTGCAAAAGGAAATGCCTTACGATATTTTCAAGGATATCGTGACGATTTCGCGGGTCAGCTCGTCGCCGGAGGTGCTGGTGGTTTCACCGCTCCTCAATATCAAAACCTATGCCGAACTCGTCGCCTATGGCAAAGCCAATCCGGGCAAGCTCAATTACGCCTCCGCCGGCGTCGGCACCGCGCCGCATCTTGCCGCCGCGCTGTGGGAATTGGGGACCGGCATCCAGGCCGTGCACGTCCCTTACAAAGGCATCGGCGGTGCATTCCCGGATATCATGAGCAACAAGGTGCAGTTGGCCTTTTCCAGCATTCCCGGCGCGCTGCCGTTCACCGGCGATAACCGCGTCATTCCGCTGGCGACGACGGGCGCCGTCCGCTCCGCGGTCTATCCCAATCTGCCAACGGTCGCCGAATCCGGCTTGCCGGGGTACAATGTCGACGTTTGGCTCACGCTCTACGGCAGAGCGGGCACGCCGCCTGGCGTGCTTGCCAAGCTCAACGGCGCGGTCAAAAAGGCGCTGCAAGATCCCGACCTTGTGGCGGCCTTCGCCAAATTCGGTCTCACGGCTGTGCCGACGAGCTTGCAAGAGGGCGCCACCTTCACCAAGTCGGAATACGAGAAATGGAAAAAAGTCATCACTGACGGCCATATCACGCTCGATTGACGCCGATGAATGAGCAATGACCGGACCCTGGCCGACGGAACTGCGCCTGCACAAGGATCGTAAAACTCTCACCGTCGCCTTCGAGGACGGCGGGAGTTTCGATCTGGCGGCGGAATATTTGCGCGTGCGCAGCCCGAGCGCCGAGGTTCAGGGTCACTCGCCGAGCGAGCGGCGCACCGTCCCCGGCAAGCAAAATGTGCAGATCCTGGAGTTGCTGCCGGTCGGCAACTACGCGGTGCGGCTGGTTTTCGACGACATGCATTCGACCGGAATCTTTAGTTGGGACTATCTTTTCGAACTCGGTCAAAATCGCGACAAATATTGGCGCGCCTATCTCGACGAGCTGAAGGAAAAGAGCCTTTCGCGTGCGCCGGCGCGGTGAACGCGCAAAACGCCCGCATTTTTACATTTGTTTTGCCGAGAATCGCCGCGCCGGATTTAACGGCTCGCTTCATCCCCGTCGCTAGATTTCCGCTCGCGCGTCATCGACGTGCACTCGAGCACGGCATTCGGCACGAGGGGCGACTTCAACGGCGAGAGGATCAAAGTCATGGGTAAATTCGGCAATTTGCTTTGCAAGTTTCTGAACAACGAACAGGGCGTCACGGCAATCGAATATGGCCTGCTGGCGGCGGGCATAGCCGTCGCCATTATCGCCACCGTGGCGGCGCTAGGCACCGCGCTCAATACGACGTTCACAACCGTCTCGACCGCTCTGAAATAACGAAACGTCCGATCGGCCGCCGTCAATCCCCACGTCAACGATCAGTCAACCTCGCTTCGGCATGATTGCAATAGTGTCGGGGTGGGGCGGACGATGGGGCGCCATCCGGCATCAGAACGGCTTCGGTCCCTTTCCCTCGGGACCGGGGCCGTTCGCTTTTTTGCAGGCGGCCCGCGTCCGCTTCATCGGCGCCCTTAGCATCCGACCCGTTTTTTGCTGGAATGGTTGACAGAGCGTTCCCGCGCTTGACGGCAAAAACGCTTGCTGGTCCCCTAGGACCACTAGGGGACGATCAGCGGGCGGCAGCTTTGCCGCCCTCTTTGCGTCATAGAATCGGATAAGACAGGCGCGATGGGGTTCGGCCGGACATCTCGCTGCATCGCTTACCTGCTCGGCGTTTCGCTGGCCTGTTCGCTCGCCGCGTTTGCCACGCAGCCAGCCGATCCGGCGGCGATGGCGCAATACGATCGCCTGCTCGAACAATATAATCTGGCACACGCGCCATACGCCGCCGCGGCGAGCACGTACTGGAGTTCGGTTTCCGAAAAACGAAAATCGCGCAACGGCAAGCGTGCGCGCGGTGAAGATCTTGCGCTCGATGATTACGTGCTCGATCAGCCGCCGGTCTATACCGGGCCGCCGAAGCCGCGGAATCCCGCGGTGCCAGCGCCGCCGCCACTGCGGGTTCCTACCGCTGCCGATTTTCTCGCCGCCGCGCGGGCGGAATTCCAGTTCAGCCCGCGGTTGCCGCAAAGCGACAGCGAATTCAAGCTTGCTTATGCTGGCGTCGCCAAAGCCGCTGGCCTGACCAGGGACCAGGTGGTGCGGATTTATGCTTTCGAGGCCACCGGCAACGGCGACTACCAGGTCGAAGCCGGGCTCGAATACAATAAGCACGCGCGCGCCATCACTACCGCGCTCGGCTACAACCAGCTCCTCGGCACCAACTCGGTCGAGATCGTCGCCGAAAGCGGCAACCGCTTCGTCGAAGTTTTGCGCGAGCAAGCCGCGCAATTGCCTCCCGATCAGCGCGCCGCGCTGGAACACAAGATCGATATCCTGCGCAGGATGATCGCGTTCGCGCGCAGCGTGCCGGATGCCTGGGGCGAGCACGAGATTCTGGCCAATACCGAAAAAGGTCTCGGTGTGCATGCGCTCAATCTCGATCTCGACATTGGCCCGTTGTTGCAAACGCAAAAACTTCTGGATTCGGTGAACTTCGCGCGCCGCAAGGGGATCACCGCGACGCTGAGCGCCGCCGATCTTGAAATGATGAATCTTACCGGCGACGGCAACGGCTTCGATATGGTGACCATGCCGCTTCCTTGGCGCGACAAGGTGCCGACAGCGAATTTCTTTGAGCCGAGCGGCTATGCCGACAATCCGGTCGCGCAACGCAATAATGTCGTGTCAAAGCTGATTGCGGCGACCAATGGGCAAATGGACCAGGAGATCAAGAAGCCGGGCGCACAGGAGCTCGCAGCGGTATTCCATTAGGGCAAAAAATTCGTCAATTAAGACGTTGCGGCGCCACGTTCGGCCATTACGATACCGGCGGCAGTTGGGTTTTCAGTGGCGGGCATGAAGCGGCGGGAATTCATCACACTCATTTCGGGTATGGCGGCGACTTGGCCGTCGATCTGGCCGTTTACGGTACGCGCGCAATATCAGGCGACGCCAATGCAGGCGCCACCCAGTCCGGCGCCGCCAAATCAAGCGCCGTCGGCTGCGTCCGCCGACGCTTCGGTGGGTCAGGTGGCGACGCTGCAAGGCAGCGCCAGCGTGACGCGCGGCAATGCCGCTACGGCCTTGCGCGTTGCCGATCCGATCTACGAAAAAGATATTTTGCAGACCGCACTGGACTCCACGCTCGGCGTCACTTTCGACGACGAGACCACGTTCGATCTTTCGGCGAATACCCGCATCACCGTCGATGAGTTCATTTATCAGCAGGGCGGCAGTGGTAATGCCGCCACTTTCAACGTTGCAACCGGCACTGCCGCCTTCGTCGCGAGCTTTGTCGCCAAGACCGGCGACATGAGGATCGCGACGCCAGAAGCGACACTTGGCATTCGCGGCACCACCGGCGTTGTCGAAGTGCCGCAAGGCGGCGGTGCCGCCGCGCCGACGATCAAGCTTTATCCGGACGCCGACGGCCATGTCGGGCAGATCGAAGTGTTCGATCGCCAGGGCGGCCGGCTCGGCACGCTGACGCAGGGCGCCAGCGCGTTTTCGCTACGCGCCGGCCCCGGCGGCCGCATAACCGCCGTGCGCTACCAGATTCCGCCGCAGGAAGCCGCGCGCGACCGCGGCGTGTTGCAGCGGCTCAACACCTCGCACGCGATCGGCCGGCAGATGACGATCCAGCGGCGGCAATTGCGCGGGCCCAATCAGCATGGCCCCAATCAGCGCGGACCGAACCAGCGCGGGCCCAACAATCCGCATCCGCCGGGCGGCCCGCAACCGTTCAACCGCGGCGGTTCTGGTCAGCAGCGGCGGCGCGGGCAAGGCAACGGAAAAGGCAACGGCAACGGCCAGCGGCGCTAACGGCGCCAGCATGTATAACGCGAACAGGGGGAGAAAATCGTGCGAGCCTATCAATTGCCCAAGAGCGGCGCCGGCATCGCGTCGCTCACTCGGGTCGAACGTCCCGATCCCAAGCCGGCCTATCGCCAGGTCTTGGTCAAGGTCAAAGCCTGCGCGCTCAATTTCCGCGATCTCGGCATTGTCCGCGGCACTTACCGCGTGCCGGTGCGCGACAACATCATCCCGCTGTCGGACGGCGCCGGCGAGGTAATCGAGATCGGTCCCGGCGTCACACGCGTCAAAGTCGGCGATCGCGTCGCCGGTAATTTCTTTCAACGCTGGCAAGGCGGCGAGCCCGTGGCCGACGTGCATACCAGCGCGCTCGGCGGCAGCATCGACGGCATGCTCGCGGACTACGCGCTGCTGGAAGAAGCCGGCGCCGTGAAAATCCCGCCGCATCTGTCGCTTGAGGAAGGCGCGACGCTGCCCTGCGCCGGCGTCACCGCGTGGCACGCCATGATGGAGCACGCCAAGCTCAAAGCCGGCGACACCATCCTGCTGCAAGGCACCGGCGGCGTCTCGATCTTCGGCCTGCAATTCGCCCATGCCATGGGCATCCGCGCCATCGTCACCTCGTCGAGCGACGAGAAGCTCAAGCGCGCCAAAGCGCTCGGCGCCGCCTTCGGCATCAACTACAAGACGACGCCGGACTGGGACAAGGCGGCGATGGAGTTCACCAGCGGCGCCGGCGTCGATCACGTGATCGAAGTCGGCGGTGCGGCGACGCTCACGCGCTCGTTCCAGGCCATCCGCGCCGGCGGCAAGGTTTCGATGATCGGCGGCTTAAGCGGCGGCGCGACCGAGCTCAATCCGGGGCTGATCTTTTCCCGCCGCGCCAATGTGCAGGGTATTTCCGTCGGTTCGACGCAGATGTTCATGGCGATGAACCGCGCCATCGAAGCAAACGGCATCAAACCCGTCATCGATAAGGTCTTCGTCTTCGCCGACGCGCCAGTGGCCTACGAGCACATGGCGTCAGGCGCGCATTTCGGTAAAATCGTGATCAGCGTCGGATGACGGCGGGGGCAGTCCTACATGGTACAGCGCCGAGATTTCGTCAAAGGCTTGGGCGCCGTCGTCGCTCATGGTGTTGCGCCGGGATTTGCACTGGCGGCCGAGCCTACCGCGTCAGATGCCACAAAGAATCCCAAAGATACCGACGACAAGAGCAAAGTGCCGCCACCGGGCGGCGGCCTTACCAGCAACTCCAACTATTTCCTCTACAGCGACGGCAATCCGATAACCGGCCTTTCGGTCACCATCGAGGTCACCAAGGATATCGTCGCGGAAAACGGCATCAACGCGCAGTGGAATGCCTATTCGGACGCGAATGCAGGCACGGACTGGATGCAATATTGTCTCGGGTTCGATCCGGTGTCCGGCCCAAAACTGAAGATAGGATGGTCGGTCGAATACTGGCCGTCGAAAGCGTATCACCAGCAACTGACTAAAACGGTTGGGCTTCCGGCCAATAGCGACCTTTTCAACCAGCTTGGATCGTTGATTACCCTGCCGATGGCGGCGGCTGGCGTGACGATCCCGGCCGGGTTCAAATCCGAATATACGCTCGACTATGACGCGAACGGCGGGGTGATCGGTGTGACCGTCATTGTCACCGACAACCACGGTAAATCCACCAGCAGTGGACTCCAGCAGTTCAAGACGTTCAAGTTCGACCATACCAAGGTGGCGGTCACCCCCGATGCGATGGTTCCGGTCCTGGCATTCGAGCTGAATATCGTCGGGCTCAACGGCGGCAGGTATAGCTACATCAAATCCGGCGCCGGAAAGATCACTTACAAAGCGTCGGTCCCGATGACCGTCGAGAATAAGCAGCCCAAAAAAATCTCTGCGGAAGGAGAAGTGACGGCCGAAACATCAAACATAGTGTACGGCCAAATGGACGCCGGACCGAAGAAGAAGTTCACGCAAACATTCGAGGCGGTGGATAAGCCGACCTTCCGACCCGGCGGCCCGTTCGCCGTTTCCCAACGGTTCGACGTCGATCAAACCGATCTCTACGTCGCCTCCATCGAGGGCCAATTGGTCGTGTTCTCCGCCAAGGCCGCCGGGCGCTGGACCCAATCGGCCGCCTATGGTGCGATCAACATGACCGTTCTGCACGCTTCAATTGCCGCCTCGAAAAGGTTCGGCACCGACAATCAGACCGACGTGTTCCTGATCGATCAAAGCGAGCAGTTGCAGGCTTTCCTGGCGACCCCGAGCGGCATAACTGGGCCAACGGCCATTGGCGCCAAAGGCTTGGCGCCGAGGGGCGCGCCATTGGTCGCGGTGCGGCCGCCCGGGGGGATTCAAACCGGCGTGTTCCTGTTTGACAACAATGAGCAATTGAACGTTTTCGGCGCGACCGCCACCGGCGCGTGGCAAGGCCCCGTCAAAATAGGCGCCGAGAAATTTGTGTCGAGGGGAGGGCAACTGGCGGTGTCGCAGCTGTTCGTTACCAATCAAACCGCCGTGTTCGCGGTCGATACAACCGGCACGCTCAGCGCCTTCCGGTCGACCGGCACAGCGAGCTGGCAGGGCCCAGAGAAAATCAGTGCGGCGGATTTCGCCAAGTCGGGCGGACACATCGCGGTTGGGCAACGCGCCGGTAGTGGCAATCAAACCGACGTGTACCTTGTCGACAAGAAGGGTCAGTTGAACGTCTTCTCGTCTCAGAGCGGCGGTCCGTGGACCGGTCCGGTCGCGATCGGTCCCGACGATTTTGCCGCCGCGGGCGCGCCTGTCGCGGTGTCGATCCAGTCCGGCGGCACGCAGACCAACGTGTTCGTGACCGACAAAAAAGGAACGCTGCAACTGTTCTCGATAAACACCGGGGCCGCCTGGAGCGGTCCGCAGCAGATCGGCGATACGGGGGTCACCACAAGCGGTGCATACATCGCAGTGTCGACACAGTTCGGCGTGCAGAATCAATACGATGTATTCGTGATCAACCAGACCGGCACGAATGCGCCGGGTTGGCCCGTCGTGTTTTGGGGGCCCGGGACAAATTCCTGGACGGGACCCAAGGCGCTCGTCGCCGAAGTGTGACGGCTTTTGTCGCAGCGCTGGCGCGTCCGCGGCCTATACGCGCACGTCGCCGGACACGCATTTTGAAGAAATCGTTATTCGGGTAGGGTAATGCCGGACGACGCGGCCGAGTAGGGCCGCGCAAAAAGACGAAAGCAGGGGGAACGCTGTGATGGCCCGAGTACATGCCGCGGCATTCGCCGCGGCGCTGGTGAGCATCGGCTTGGCCGCCACACCCGTCGCGGCGCAGGATTACCCGACGCGGCCGGTCACCGTCATCGTGCCCTCGACCGCGGGCGGCGGCACCGACATCAACGCTCGCATCATCGACGACCAGCTGTCCAAGGAGCTCGGTCAGCCGTTCATCACCGATGACCGGCCTGGTGCTGGCTCGGTGGTCGGCACCGTCGCCGCCGCCAATGCCACGCCTGACGGTTACACGCTGCTTGCAGGGTTGATCGCCGATATGGCGGTTAATCCGAGCCTGTTCGCAAACCTGCCCTACGATCCCGTCAAGGACTTCGTGCCGGTGGCGATGCTCACGAAGTATCCGTTCGCCGTCGTCGTGAGCAAGAATTTTCCGGCGCATTCGATCAAGGAGCTCATTGCGCTCGCTAAGGAGAAACCGGGCGAGATCAACTACGCATCGGCCGGCAACGGCACCGGGCAGCATCTGTCGATGGAGCTGTTCAAGCTGACGACCGGCATCAATCTCACCCACGTGCCCTATCGCGGTGCGCAGCCTGCTTATGCCGACGTCATTTCGGGCCAAGTGCCGGTCTTCTTCGACAATCTGGCAAGCGCATTGGGCCAGATCCAGGCCGGTACGGTGCGCGCGCTCGCGGTCACCGGCACCGAGCGCTCGCCGCTATTGCCTGACGTGCCGACGGTCGCCGAAGCCGGCGTTCCGGAATACCAATATTATGTGTGGTTTGGGCTGTGGGCGCCGAAAAATACGCCACAACCAATCATCGACAACCTGCGCGCGGCGGTGACCAAGGCGCTCGCCGACCCGACGGTGAGGCAACGGCTCGCCGCGGTCGCCGGCGAGCCCTTCAACATGCCGCTTCCCGACATCACGCCGTTTGTCAAAACCGAGATCGCGAAATGGGCGGACGTCGTCAAACGCGGCGGCGTGAAGGTTGAGCAATAGGCGGATCAATCATCTCGGCAGCATGATGCTCTGATCGCCACCTTGAGCATCGCAAAGGAGATCCCATGGCGCGGCGGCAAAACTCTCGGCGCATCGGTCTACTCCTGCCATCGTCGAATTCGGTGCAGGAGCCGGATTTCACCAGCGTGCTGCCGAAGCACATCACGCTGCACGTCGCGCGAATGGGGCTGAGCATGGTGGAGGCGGACTCCACGCTGCGGATCGTGCAGGAGATCGAGAGCGAGAGCCGCAAGCTTGCCGATGTCGACGTCGATGTGATCCTCTTTGCCGCGACCGCGCCGTCGTCGCGTAACGGCATCGGCTATGACCGCGAACTGATTGCGCGGATAAGCGCGGCAAGCGGCAAGCCGGCCACCACCGCTTCGACCGCGCTCATCGAGGCGCTGCGCGCGCTTGCCGCCAAACGGATCGTGCTCGGAGCGCCCTGGAGCGCGGCCGTCAATGCAACCGCCGCGGCGTTTATCGAAGCCAACGGATTTCAAGTTCTGGCGCAGGAGGCGCTGGGACACGTCCGCAATCTGGACATCGGCCTACTCGATGCGCAAACCGCCTATGACGTTGGCCGCCGCGTCGACCGGCCGGAAGCGGATGCCGTGATGCTCGCCTGCGGCAACTGGACCACGTTCGCCGTCATCGACAAGCTGGAACGCGATCTGGGCAAGCCGGTGCTGACGACGAACCAGGTCAGTTTGTGGCACGCGCTGAAGATCATGGGCAGCGCACCGCTCAACGGACTCGGCGTTTTGCCGCGCCAGCATCTCGGCGCCGGAGCCTAGCGCGTGTCACGGATTTTATGGGGCGGATCGCTGGCTCATTTGGTATTACATTGCTTGAAGCCGTTTGACGATGACACCCAGAGGGAGTTCGGCACCATGAACGACGACACCGACAGCGAAGACATTCTGTACTGCGATGTTGACGACGCGGCGATCGAGCGCGCGGCGTCCTCGGTGGGCGGGACGATACCCACTTCGTCAGCAAATATGGTGCCGCCGGTCTGCTGCGAAAGCATTCCGCCGCGTGATGCGCGCTGACCTTGCCCGGCGCCAAAGCTGCGGCCGCCAGGTCTTTACCCGCGTGGCAGGCGAAGACGGTCCGAAAAAGCACGCTTTGAGCGGGTATGAGGCTGCTGCCTGAACCCCGCGGGTTGCTTTCGGGCAGGCGAAGAAACCGCTATCGTCTCAGTGAGTTCGAGCCTTCGTTGGATCCCCTTTAATCGGGAGTTGGCAGTTTTTTGCCTACTGTCGTGGTCGTTGTGTTGGAACGTGCGATGCGTCACTGGCCTTGGTCGATTGAGGCAAGCCTCCTTGCCCTTTTGGCCGTGAGCGCGCCGGCGCATGCCCAGCAGGCGCAGGGCCAGCCGCAATCTTCCACGCTCGCTGCAGCCGTGGCGGCGTCAACCCAGCCGGCGCCGGCCAAACTGCCGCCCGCCGGCGGGGATGGCGACAATCCGTTCTGGGATTTCTTTCGCGATGCCGAATGGTACGGTTCGTGGGGTTACAGCAAGCAATACTGGGCGCCCTCGGACATCCATGTGTCGCAGCCCTCGCTCGGCAATAACTTCACCCTCTACAACGTCCATGGCACGGACGAGTTCTCATCCTCCGATCTGTTCAACCCGACGGACTTCTTTGGACCGGAATACAACATCCGCATCGGCCGCTTCATCAATGATGAACGCACGATCGCCGTCGAGTTCAGCCTTGATCACACCAAGTACCAGACGACCATAGGCCAGACGGCGCAAGTGTCGGGGCAGATCAACGGCATGCCGGTCAACTCAAGCCAAGTGCTCAGCACCAGCTACTTTAACGAAGTGCTGCATAACGGCGCCAATCACGTGATGCTCAACGGCGTCTATCGCTATCCCCTGATCGGCCAGACCAACGAAACCCTCAGTGTCGCCGCCATCGGCAAAGCCGGCCTGGGAATAATGTTGCCGCATACCTCGGACACGATTATGGGAAACGCCAACAGCGTGGGCCCCAAAACGCTGGGCAACTCGGTCGGCCTCAACAATGGCTGGTGGCAGCTCAACGGCTGGACCGCCGGCGTGGAAGGTGGCCTTCGCGTGGTGCTGTATAAACCCGTCTACCTTGAGGTCACCGACAAGATCGCTTACGCCCGCCTCGACAATCTACCGGCCTATCTCGGAACCATTCAGCAATCGCTGTGGATGAACGAGATCGTCGTCAGCATCGGCTTTACCTATGACGGCCCCAAGGCGGGCTCGCGCTGACGGCCGTCGCTGCGTTTTGCAAAAAATGCAGCCGCAGCTGCGAAGCAGCGAAGGCTGGTGGGCGCTGTAGGGATTGAACCTACGACCTCTCCCGTGTGAAGGGAACGCTCTCCCGCTGAGCTAAGCGCCCGTCTCGCGACAGTTTGCCAAGTGCGCGCGGATTTAAGGTGCGATGGTTCGCAGTGTCAAGGAAATGGCTCAACCGCTCGTCCCCGCGAAAGCGGGGACCCAGCTTGGATTCCCGCTTGCGCGGGAATGAGCGGAAAATGATCTAGTTGGTCGACGCCACGCGCGAGGCGGTCGATTGCAGCGCGCGGATGCGATCGGCCAGCGTGTTTTTGTTTTCCGGCGCGCTGTCGCCGTTTCCGGCATCCGCTTCGTCTCGGCCGCTATTAGTCGCCGACACGTTGCGGGTGACGTTCGCGGCTTCGACCAGCATGGATTCAATCGGCGAACCCGGACCCTCCAGCGTCGCAGTGAGGCGGGCGACTTCGGCCGCGACGTCGTTGATGCGCTCGCGCAACAGCGCGTTCTCGACGCGCTCGGCGGCCCAGGTCGACTCCGTATCGCGCTTCATCGTGCCGATTTCGCGCTGCAGCTTGGTGCGCTCCTCGACCGCGGCGGCAAGCTGCGCTTCGAGCGAAGCGATATCGGAGCGGAACCGGTCTACCGCAGTGCTGCTGCGGCTGCCCGAGGTCGACAGCTCGCTGCGCAGATCGGCTTCGGTCTTGCGCGCGTCTTCGAGTTCGTTGCGCGCGCGTTCGACCTGGTAATTGCGTTCGGCGAGCATGCGGCCCTGATCGCGGAGGCGGGCTTCGAGCTCCTGGACGCGGCGGCTGAGCAGTTCGGCCTCGGTCTGGTGCGCGAACAGTTGCCGCTCGAGATCGGTGGTGCGCGTGCCGAGATCTCCGAGCTTGCCGCGCGCGGCGGTCAAATCGTTGCCCGTCGTTTCGGCGTCGGCGCGTTCGCGCGTCAGGCGTTGTTCGGTTTCGGCCACCGCGCGCTCATAATCGGCGACGCTGACCTTCATGGCCTCGACTTGGGTGCGGAACGCGGCAATCTCGGTGCGCTGACTGTCGGCGATGAGCGAACGCTCGCCGAGTTCGCCAAGGAGCTTGGTCAGTTCTGCTTCCTTATCGGCAAGCTGGCGCTCGGCTTCGCGCAACGAGGTCGATTTGAGCTGGAACTCTTCCTCGGTGGCGCGCAATTGATCGCGCAGCGTCCGGTCGCGCGCCTCCAGCGCAAAGATCGTCGAGGTCTTCTCGCCGAGCTCTTTCTTGAGCTGATTGATGGCGTCGGTTTTCTTGCCGAGCTCGGCAAGCTGCGTCGTCGTCTTGTTCTTCATCTTCTCGACGCTCATTTCGAGCCGTCGGGTCGACATCGCGAATTCGGCGCGCAGCTGATCCTTGTCGGCGCGGATTTCGGCGATGGACAGCGGCGTCGCCGCTTCGAGCCGCTTCATGGTCAGGCGCACGGCGCGATTATGCACGAGCGGGACGAACAGCAGGCCGAGCAATGCTGCAACCAGGAATCCGATCCCGAAATACATGACCGGTTCGATCATGACGCTACGCCTCCAGCCGCACCGCTGCGGTGGCACGAACATGCCACGCAGGTGCCGACTGCACCACATTGACGAAGCGTTAACCTAAACCGACTTTGCCCGCCGCGCCATCGTTTCGGTATCGGTTGGGCTTGCGGCCGGGAACCGGCGGATCAAAACGGATTCCAGGTGGGGCTGCCGGTGAATTTGAGGTAACCGAGATTGGCGCCAAGCCGCAGCCCGACGCCGGAACGGATCGGCACCACGGTGATATTGTCGGCCACCAGCGCCGTCATGCCGAAACCGGCGATGAAATAGGCCGAGCCGTTGATGCCGCCGAAGCGGTCGAAGATCGCCTCGGTCCGCGGCAGGTTATAGACCAGCATCATAGTGCGGGCGCCGTCGGCGCCGGCGTCAAAGCCGATGCTCGGGCCTTGCCAGAACACGCGCAAATCACCTGCGTTCTTGGTGTAAAGCGTGCCGTCGCCGTAGCGCAGCCCGCCGACAAAAGCGCCGCTGGCTTCTTCGCCCAAAATATAGCCATTCGGCTGCCCCCACTGGCTGACCGCTTTCTCGATAATCATGGCAAGTCCGCGCGATACCCCGCCGAAAAAGCGATGTCCGGCATCGATCAATTCGTTCGGGGAGAACTGGTTTGCCGGCTCCGGTCGGACCGGCGGCGGCGCAGGCGGGGGTGGTGCGGCGGGGATGGTCCCGGTGGGCGGCTCCGGCGGCACGGCCTGGGCCAAAGCCGGCGTGGCTTCGAGTACGGCCAAAAGAACCGCGATACTGGCGATCCGCAGGGTGAGATTCATGGTCAGCTCCCGGCTTAACCCCTTGCTCACACGATCGGTCTAACCCAAGGCGGTAACAAGGCGAATCACTGCAGCCCTGCCGGCGACTATGACCATAGGACGGCCAAAACGGAAGCAGTACTACGCCGGCTTTGCGGCTTTCGCCGGGCTCGCCGCCTACGCCGCCCTGGTCTTCGTCCTGGCCGCTGGCCCGCCGACGTCGCGCGCCGCCGCCAACGAACGCATTGTGATCGATTGGCATACCGGGCTTGCGATCGGGGGCTACGACCCAGTCGCCTTCTTCACCGATGGCAAGCCGGTCGCCGGCAGCGCCGATCTCGAACTGCGCTATGGCGGCGCGATCTGGCGCTTCGCCAATATCGGCAACCGCGCGGCCTTCGCCGCCAACCCTGACGTCTATATGCCGCAATATGGCGGCTACGACCCGCTCGGCGTCGCCCACGGCGTGGCGGTCGCCGGTAATCCGGATGAGTGGCTCATCACCGGCGAAAGACTGTTCCTGTTTTACGACGGCGACCGCCGCAGCAAGTTCGCTTCCGATCCGGATCGCGTGATCGGCACGGCCGACCGCAGATGGCCGGATGTGTTGCAGACACTCACGCCGTGAGTGGAGTGCCTGAGGCGATAAAAGACGGGATCAACAGGTCGGGACCGCCATAAGCCAGCGGCGACAGGCCCGGCGAAGCGACTTGTCCGCCTGCCGCCGTCAGGATCGCATGCCCCGCCGCAATGTCCCAATCCCGTGTCGGAGCGAGCCGCGGATAGAGATCGGCCGCGCCCTGCGCGATACGGCAGAATTTTACCGAAGATCCGCATTGCACGAGTTTCGCCTGCGGAAAGCCTTCGAGATAGGCGCAGGTGCGCGGCTCCAGATGCGAGCGGCTGACCAGGATGACCATGTCGCGCGCGGGTCGCGGCCGGGTATGGATCGGGCTGGGTGTTGAAATCCTGTCGCCGTCAAGTTTTAGCTGTTCGGCGCCGCGGCCGACGATGCCGCGCCAGGCAAGCCCCATCGCCGGCGCGGCAATGATGCCGAGGATCGGTGCGCCGTCGGTGACGACGGCGATATTGACCGTGTATTCGTCGCTGCCAGCGATAAATTCCCGCGTGCCGTCGAGCGGATCGACCAGAAAATAGCTCGCGCCCTTGCCCACCGGAGGGTTCGGCGTTTCGCGTTCCGCATGTTCCTCAGAAATGATCGGCACGTCCGGTGCGAGACGCGAAAGACCGTCGCGGATGACGGTCTCGGCGGCCTCGTCTGCGTCGGTCACCGGCGAGCCGTCGGCTTTGCGGCGCACGTTTGTGCCGTCGGCGCTAAGGATCGCTTGCGCCGCGCTGGCGGCAAGTGCGGTCAGCGGATCCATGAGCGCCGCGCAGGCGGCAGCGTCGAGCGTCGGCACCAGGAACTCCTGAAGCGCTGGATGGGGTGCGGTTTAGCACGCCCCCGCGATAAGGGCACGATTGCCGAATCGCCCGCGCTGTGACACGCAAGCCACCCCGTCCCTCAGCGGAGCCCGTCATGTCCGCCGCCACCGCTTCCGTCGCCGCCGGGTCAGGCACATCGCCCGGTCCGGTCGTACTGTCAGCCCTCGACCTTGCGGCGCTGCTTTGCTCGCGCGTCTGCCATGACCTGATCAGCCCGGTCGGCGCCATCGTCAATGGCCTCGAAGTGATGGATGAGGACAAGGACGAAGAAACCAGGACCTTCGCGCTCGACCTGATCAAGAAAAGCGCCCGCCAGGCTTCCGCCAAGCTGCAATTCTGCCGGCTGGCCTTCGGTGCGGCAGGTTCCGCCGGCGCGCAGATCGAGTTGGGCGATGCCGAAAAGGCGGCGCGCGGCCTCATCGAAGACGGCAAGACGACGATTGTCTGGAATCTGCCCCGGGAATTGGTGGCGAAGAACCGGGCAAAACTGCTGCTCAATATGCTGATGGTCGCGGTCGGCACCATCCCGCGTGGCGGCACGCTGACCGTCGATCCGGCCGGCATGGGCTTTCGGGTGACGGCTGCAGGGCTCAACGCCCGCTTGCCCCAGGCGGCCGCGGAGCTTCTCAGCGGCACCTCAACGCACACCGTCGACGCCCACGCCATCCAGCCGGTTTACACCGGCATCCTGGCCCGGGATTGCGGGCTTACGGTGGCTGCCGCCACCGAGGGTGACACGGTGGTCGTAACCGCCGGTTAAGCGGCTTTTTCGGCTCTTTACGGCCGGATATCGGTGTCATCCGCAACCGAAATTAAACCCTTTGGCAACAGAGTGAGGCTGCCCGATCAGGCTTGGTGCCTGGCGAGGACGGCGCGCGCCGTGCGCGGCCGAGCGCGGACTGCATGTTGTGCGAGTGCCGGCGGGGGGGACGCCCCGGCCGTGACGAGGCGCCTGGTATGGACGAGTTGTTGCGGGATTTTTTGACCGAGACCGGCGAGAGCCTCGACCTGGTCGACGCCGAGCTCGTGCGTTTCGAGCAGGAACCGAATAACGGTCAAATCCTCGGCAACATCTTTCGCCTCGTCCACACCATCAAAGGCACCTGCGGCTTTCTCGGACTGCCGCGGCTCGAAGCGCTGGCACACGCCGCCGAGACACTGATGGGCAAATTCCGCGACGGCATGCCGGTCACCGCCGACGCCGTCACGGTGATCCTTTCCACCATCGATTGCATCAAGGCGATCCTCGCTGGGCTCGAAGCGCAGGAGCAGGAACCGGCCGGCAACGACGGCGGCCTGATCGAGCAACTCGGCCGTCTGGCGCGCGGCGAGAGCGCGGCGCCCGCAGCGCCGCAGCCGCCCGGCGATGCGATATCCGAGCGCGCCGGCGATCGCCGCGACGAACAAGATCGCCGCGACGGCGACGATCGCCGCGGCAGCGAGGCCGGCGGGAAGCCGGCCGAGACAAGCGAAAAGCTCGCGAACCATTCGATCCGCGTTAGCGTCGACACGCTCGATCATCTCATGACCACGGTTTCGGAGCTGGTGCTCACGCGCAACCAGCTCCTCGAGATCGTGCGCCGCCACGAGGATTCGGATTTCAAGGCGCCGTTGCAGCGGCTGTCGAACGTCACCGCCGAGCTTCAGGAAGGCGTGATGAAGACGCGCATGCAGCCGATCGGCAACGCGTGGCAGAAACTGCCGCGCATCGTGCGCGACCTGTCCGCCGAGCTTGGCAAGGATATCGAGCTCGAAATGCACGGCGCCGAGACCGAGCTCGACCGCCAAGTGCTCGAACACGTCAAGGATCCGCTCACGCACCTGGTGCGCAACTGCGCCGATCACGGCCTCGAAGGCGCAGACGGCCGCATTGCCGCCGGCAAGCCGCCCGCCGGAACGATCCGGCTTTCGGCCTGTCACCAGGGCGGTCACATCATCATCGAGATTGCCGACGACGGGCGCGGCCTCGATACCGCGCGCATCAAGGCCAAAGCGCTGGAGATGGGGCTCGCCAGCGAAGCCGAGCTGGCGGCAAAATCCGACGGTGAGATCTGCAATTTCATCTTTGCGCCGGGCTTTTCCACCGCAGCGCAGGTGACAAGCATTTCCGGCCGCGGCGTCGGCATGGATGTCGTGCGTAGCAATATCGAGCAGATCGGCGGCACAGTGGAGTTGAAGTCGGTCGGCGGCGCCGGAACCACTTTCACCATTAAGATTCCGCTCACGCTCGCCATCGTCGCGGCGCTGATCGTCGAGGTCGGCGGCGAGCGCTTCGCCATCCCGCAGCTCTCGGTGCTCGAACTCGTTCGCGCCGGCGGCAATGGCGAGCATCGCATCGAACGGATCAAGGACACGCCGGTCTTGCGGCTGCGCAAAACCTTGTTGCCGCTCCTGCATCTCAAGGAGGTTCTGGGCCTGGGCGCGCCCGACAGCGACAACGGCTTTGTCGTGGTCACCCAGGTCGGCAACCAGATTTTCGGCGCCGTGGTCGACGGCGTGTTCCACACCGAGGAAATCGTCATCAAGCCGATGTCGTCCAAGCTCCGCGATATCGCGGTGTTCTCCGGCACCACCATTCTCGGCGACGGCTCGGTCATCATGATTCTCGATCCCAACGGCGTGGCGCAGGCGCTTGGCCGCGCCGCGCAGACCGTGCAAGCCAATGCGCAGGAACGCCAGGAAAGCGAAGAGTTCGTCATCGAGGACAAAGTCTCGCTGTTGGTGTTCCGCGCCGGCTCGCAGCGGCCGAAGGCGGTGCTGCTGTCGCTGGTGACGCGGCTGGAGGAAATCGATTGCCGCCGCATCGAAATCTCCGACGGCCGGCATCTTGTGCAATATCGCGATCAGCTGATGCCGCTGCTTCGCATCGACACCGAAACGGGACTGAAGCAGGACGGTGCACAGCCGATCCTGGTGTTCTCCGCGCACGGCCGCTCGATGGGTCTTGTGGTCGACGAGATCGTCGACATCGTTGAGGACAAGCTCGACATCGAAGTCGCCAGCAACCGTCCCGGTGTGCTTGGCTACGCCGTGATCAAGGGCAACACGACCGAGATCATCGACGTCGGCCATTTTCTGCCGCAGGCTTTCGAGGACTGGTTCCGCCGCCGCGACGTGGCCGAGCGGGGCCCGCGCACCGTTCTTCTGGTCGACGATTTCGGCCTTCTTCCGCGACATGCTGGCGCCGCTGATCAAGGCTGCCGGCTATCACGTCGTCGCCGTCGGCTCGGCGTCCGAAGCGCTGGCGGCGCTCAAAGCCGGCACCCGCTTCGATCTCGTCGTGACCGACGTCGACATGCCGGACATGGACGGCTTCGCGCTCGCCGAGGCGATGCGCGCGGCGCCGCCCACCGCCGCCATGCCCATCATTGCGCTTGCTACCATGGTATCGGCCGAGGCGATCGAGCGCGGACGCGCCGTCGGCTTCCACGACTTCGTCGCTAAGTTCGATAGGACCGGACTGATCGCGGCGATCAAGGAACAGAGCGCCGACGTCGATCGGGCAGCGTGACAGCAATGGACGAGCACACCAATCTTACCGAATACGTCACCTTCACCACCGCCGGTCAGCTATTCGGCCTGCCGATCGAGCGCGTGCAGGACGTGTTCAAGCCGTCCAATATGACGCGCGTGCCTCTCGCCGGACCGGAGATCGCCGGCGTGCTCAATCTGCGCGGCCGCATCGTGACGGCGATTCACCTGAGCAACCGGCTCGATCTGCAATCGCGCCCGGAACGGGCGGGGCCGATGGCGATCGGTATAGAATCCGGCACCGAGTCGTTCGGCCTGTTGGTCGACGCGGTGGGCGAAGTGCTCAAGCTGCCGGACAGCGAGCGCGAGGCCAATCCCATCAATCTCGACCGCAAGCTTGCTCGCGTATCCGCCGGCGTGTTCCGGCTCGACGGTCAGCTTCTGGTCGTGCTCGACGTCGACCGGGTGCTCGATCTTAACGCCGAGGCGGCGGCAGCGTGAATGAACAAGACCGAGATGAAGCGTCGCGGCGGCTTCGACCGCGCAAGGGTAGAGTGAGGAAGCCATGAAAACGTGTTTGATTGTTGATGATTCCAGCGTCATCCGCAAGGTGGCGCGGCGCATTCTCGAAGGGCTCGACTTCCAGATCGCGGAAGCCGAGAACGGCGAAGAGGCGGTGGAGAATTGCCGGCGCCAAATGCCGGACGCGATCCTGCTCGATTGGAACATGCCGAAAATGGACGGCTATGATTTCCTTCGCGAGCTGCGCCGGCTGCCCGGCGGCGACAAGCCCAAAGTGGTGTTCTGCACCACGGAGAACGATGTCGCCCACATCGCGCGGGCGCTGCATGCCGGCGCCAACGAATACATCATGAAGCCGTTCGACAAGGACATCGTCGAGGCGAAATTCCAGGAAGTCGGGCTGATCTAAGACCCGCGGCCGTTGCGTGAAATAGCGTACCGAAAGTTCGCGTAGCATGAGTACCGTCCTCGCAGCGACGAGCCCCGCGATCCGGGCCGACAAGCCCATCCGCGTCATGGTCGTGGACGACGCCATCGTCGTGCGCAGCCTGTTGGCGCGCTGGATCGATGCCGAACCCGACATGCAGATCGTCGCCTCGCTGCGGACCGGCCGCGAGGTGGTGGCGCAGATCGAGCACAGCGATGCCGATGTCGTCGTGCTCGACATCGACATGCCGGAACTGGACGGCATTTCGGCTCTGCCGCTGCTGCTGCAAAAAAAGCGCGACCTCGTGGTGATCATGGTCTCGACGCTGACGCGCCGCAGCGCCGAGATCAGCTTCCGGGCGCTGGCGCTGGGCGCCGCCGACTACATCCCGAAGCCCGAGACCGCGCGCGAGGCCACGACATCGACCTCGTTCCGCCGCGAATTGATCGAAAAAATCCGCACCCTTGGTCGCAGCCGGCTGTCGCCGCGCCTTTACGCGCGCGCGCCAGCGCCTGGAAGGATTATGCCGCGGCCGGTCAAGGTGACGCCGGCGCCGCAGCTGCGAAAAATTGCGTTCGAGACCGAGGCCGCCCCACTGCAGTTGCGGCCGTTCGCCTGACCGCCGCCGCGCGCTGTCCTGATCGGCTCCTCGACCGGCGGGCCGCAGGCGCTGGCGGCGCTGATCGAAAAACTCCCCGCCGCGATCGACCGCGCGCCGCTTTTGATCACGCAGCACATGCCGCCGACCTTCACCACGGTGCTGGCCGAGCATCTGTCGCGCATCGGCGGCCGCGGCGCGCATGAAGCCGAAGACGGCGAGCCGGTCCTTGCCGGCGGTATCTATGTGGCGCCGGGCGGCCGCCATATGCGGGTGGTGCGCGAGGCCGACGGCATCAAGATCGCGCTTGGCGACGATGCCGCCGATCAATTTTTGCAAGCCGGCGGTCGACGCCCTGTTCACCTCGGCGGCCGCGGTCTGGGGTGCCGCCAGTCTCGCGGTCGTTCTCACCGGAATGGGCGCCGACGGCACGCGCGGCGCCGCCGATATCGTGGCCGCCGGCGGCAGCGTGATCGCGCAGGACGAGGCAACGAGCGTCGTGTGGGGCATGCCGCGATCCGTCGCGCAGGCCGGCCTGTGCTCCGCGGTGCTGCCGCTCGACAGGATCGCGCCGAAGATTCTCAGTCTGCTTTCGGGGGGCCGGTCATGACGCCGCTCGATTACGATTATTTGCGCAAATGCCTCAAGGAACGCTCCGGCCTCGTGCTGTCCGCCGACAAGCAATATCTGGTCGAGAGCCGGCTGCTGCCGGTCGCGCGCAAGGCCGGCCTTGCCAATCTCGGCGAACTCGTCATTGCGCTTAAGTCGGCGCGCGAGCCGGCGCTGATGACGACCGTCGTCGAAGCGATGACGACCAACGAGTCGTTCTTCTTCCGCGACAAGATGCCGTTCGATCATTTCCGCAAGACGATCATGCCGGCGCTCTTGGCGACGCGCAAAAGCGCGCGCACCATTCGCATCTGGTGCGCCGCAGCCTCGACCGGCCAGGAGCCGTATTCGCTTGCCATGGCGCTCAAAGAGATCGAACGCGAGATCGCCGGCTGGCGCATCGAACTGCTCGCGACCGACCTCTCCACGGAAGTGCTGGAGAAGGCGCGGACCGGTCTTTACACCCAGTTCGAAGTGCAGCGCGGGCTGCCGATCCAGCTTCTGGTCAAGCATTTCACCCAAATCGGCGAACTGTGGCAGATCGCGCCTGACCTGCGCGCCATGGTTCGCTACCGGCAGCTCAATCTGTTGGCCGATTTCTCTCAGCTCGGCATGTTCGATCTCATCTTCTGCCGCAACGTGCTGATTTATTTCGACCAGGACACCAAGATCGACGTACTCAACCGCATGGCGCGCGTCATCGCCGCCGACGGCTATCTGGTGCTCGGGGCGGCCGAAACGGTGGTCGGGCTCACCGATCGTTTCAAGATGGTGCCCGATAAGCGCGGCCTCTATGCGCCGAACGCGAGCCCGTCGCGACTGTTGGATTCGAGCGCCGCAACGCCCCCGCCGCGGCTCATCGCCATCAATGGCGGGCGATAAGGCAGCCGCACCCGCCACCGCCGCTACAAGCCCCTTTGGTTTTGTGCTACTCGTTAAGGCCCCACAAGGTCCGCGATGGCGACGACATTTTTACAGGACGTCCGGCCAAAATTCCGCGCCCAGGACATGACCTGCATGTCACGGGCGGCGGTCTTGCTCGGTGACGGCAAGTGGATGTGCGACCCAAGCGCCAATCACGGCTTTGCCGATCACGGCAATGCGCGCCATGTTTACGCGGCCCTGAAAAAGGGCGTCATGCCGCCCGACAAAAAGTGGCCGCAGGAGTGGCTCGACATTTTTGAAAGCTGGATGGCCGAAGGCTTCCAGCCGGGGACTTAAGCCGCCGCCAGCCGAAAAAATCCGCAAACAAAAACCCCGGCCGAAGCCGGGGTTTTCGCACTCTCGGTCTCAGAACTTTAAGCGGAAACCCTTAAGCGGGGATCTTGGCCTCTTCTTCGGCCGGCTCGCGCAGCACATAGCCGCGGCCCCACACCGTTTCGATGTAGTTCTTGCCGTTCGAGGCATTGGCGAGCTTTTTGCGCAGCTTGCAGATGAAGACGTCGATGATCTTCAGTTCCGGCTCGTCCATGCCGCCATAGAGGTGATTGAGGAACATTTCCTTGGTCAGCGTCGTGCCTTTGCGCAGGCTCAGGAGCTCCAGCATCTGGTACTCCTTGCCGGTCAAGTGCACGCGGGCGCCGTTGACCTCGACCGTCTTGGTGTCGAGATTGACGCACAGATCGCCGGTATTGATGACCGATTGGGCGTGACCCTTGGAGCGGCGCACGATGGCGTGGATGCGCGCGACCAATTCGTCCTTGTGGAACGGCTTGGTCATGTAGTCGTCGGCGCCGAAGCCGAGGCCCCTGACCTTGTCCTCGATCCCGGCCAGTCCGGAAAGGATCAGGATCGGGGTCTTGACCTTCGAAACCCGAAGGCTGCGAAGCACCTCGAAGCCCGACATGTCCGGCAGGTTCAGATCGAGCAGGATGATGTCGTAGTCGTAGATCTTGCCGAGATCGATGCCTTCCTCGCCGAGATCGGTCGTGTAGACGTTGAAGCTCTCGGATTTGAGCATCAGCTCGATCGATTGCGCCGTGGCGCTATCGTCTTCAATCAGCAATACGCGCATGCCAGTCCCCTTCTTCGCCGCGCTGGCTCAAGGTCGGCGCGCCGCAGCGGCGGCCCCTGGAAAACGCCATGGACAAACTGATTCGGGACAGTAACGGCGCTATGGTTAACAAAACCTGATTCCTCCACGCAAGCATTCCCTGGGCAAATTCTCGCGAATCGCCTTAAGATGTTGCGTAGTAGTGGTTTTTTAGCCACGTTTGCGTTCATGTCCCAGATTAAGTTTCGGCGCTAACCGACTCATCCAACTCGCCCCTCCGTCCTGGACGGGCGAGCCTGCCTTGGCCCTAAGGACGACGACGCAATGATTAACGGCCCGGGTAAACAAGCGATTAAGAAGGCGGCCTGCGAGGTAACCATTCTTTTGCAGCCGTGGCCGGGCCGTGGCCGGCGCCGGCAGGGGAGCCGGCGATGAAGGCGCTTGCCGAACAGATCAATGAGCTCGACGGCATCGAGATTTATGGCCGCGTGGTCGGCGTACGCGGCCTGATGGTCGAGGTCGCCGGCCCACTGCATGCGATGTCGGTCGGCGCGCGGGTGGTTATCGAGACCCCCGCCAAGAACATTCCCTGCGAGGTGGTCGGCTTTTCCGGCCTTAACGCGCTCTTGATGCCGTTCGCGCCGCTTGAGGGGGTGCGCCGCGGCTGCCGGGCGCTGGTCACCTCGGTGGCCGGCGCCGTGCGGCCGTCGAGCGGCTGGCTCGGCCGGGTGGTGAACGCGCTCGGCGAGCCGATCGACGGCAAGGGCGCGCTTTTGTTCGGACCCTCGCCCTATCCGTTCCGCAATACGCCGCCGCTGGCGCATGCGCGGCGCCGGGTCGGCGCGCCGCTCGACCTCGGGGTGCGCGCGCTCAACACCTTCGTGACCTGCTGCCGCGGCCAGCGCATGGGCATTTTCTCCGGCTCCGGCGTCGGCAAATCGGTGCTGCTGTCGATGCTGGCGCGCAACGTGTCGGCCGATGTCACGGTGATCGGCCTGATCGGCGAACGCGGCCGCGAGGTGCAGGAATTCTTGCAGGACGACCTCGGCGATGCCGGCCTCGCCCGTTCGGTGGTCGTGGTTTCGACCTCCGACGAGCCGGCGCTGATGCGCCGCCAGGCCGCTCACGTGACGCTCGCCATCGCCGAGTATTTCCGCGACGAGGGCAAGGACGTGCTGGTGCTGATGGACTCGGTCACGCGCTTTGCCATGGCGCAGCGCGAGATTGGCCTCTCGGCCGGCGAGCCGCCGACCGCCAAGGGCTATACGCCGACCGTCTTCACCGAACTGCCGCGGCTTCTTGAACGGGCCGGACCCGGCACCGAGCAGGGCACCATCACCGGCATATTCACGGTGCTGGTCGACGGCGACGACTATAACGAGCCGATCGCAGATGCCGTGCGCGGCATTCTCGACGGCCATATCGTCATGGAGCGCCAGATCGCCGAGCGCGGGCGCTATCCGGCCATCAATATCCTCAAGTCGGTCTCGCGGACCATGCCGCGGGCGGCCGACCAGGCCTATCTGCCGGCCCTGAACCGGGCCCGGCAGATCATGGCGACCTATGCGGATATGGAGGAACTGATCCGGCTCGGGGCCTACCGCGCCGGAACCAGCCCCGAGGTCGACGAGGCCATCCGGCTGCACAAGCCGCTGGAGGACTTTCTCGCCCAAAGTAAGGAAGAAGCAACCAGCTTGGCCGAAGGATATCGCCGGTTGGCCCAGATTGTGGCCGGCGGCGAAACCGAACGCTTGGAAACCGAACGCTAACGTTATCCATGCCACAATCCTCGCCATCGGGGCGCTGTGCGGCGGAGTTTGCGCCGCATTCAGGGCCCAACGGTTTCGGTATGGCTTCGGGGGAGTAGTAGTCGATGAAGTCCCGTGAGACGCTTATTCGCCTGAAGAAGTTTCAGGTCGACGAGAAGCGGCGCAAGGTCGCGCAGATCGAAACCATGATCGCCGAATTCGAGCGCATGGCGGGCGATCTGGAGCGCGAAATTCGCGGCGAGCAGGATCGCGCCGGCATCCACGATCCCGGGCATTTTGCCTATCCGACCTATGCCAAGGCGGCGATCGCGCGGCGCGAAAACCTCAAGCGTTCGGCCGACGAGCTGCGTATCCAGCTCGAAGACGCCAAATCGGCGCTTGGCGAGGCCTTCGACGACCTCAAGAAGGTCGAATTGCTCGACGAGCGCGACCAGATGCGCGAACGCGAGGCGGAGAATGCCGCCGAGCAGTCCGAGCTCGACACCATCGCGCTGATGCGCGTGCGCGGCGCCGCGCCGGCCTAAGTCCTCAATCTGGCATTATCCGCTCGCCCCCGCGCAAGCGGGGACCCAGCCGTTTGTCGCTGTGCCAATCCGGGATTCCCGCTTTCGCGGGAATGAGCGGGTCTGGAGCGAACGGACCCCGCGTCTATTCATCCCCCTTTCGCCCTCGACGAAGGCCACGCTCCGCGGCGATAATCGGCCTGGGCGAAGGTCTGGGTGGCGGGCGTTGGGGCCAGAGTTGTGATGTTGATGCAGGCGGAACTCGTCTGGCTGCTCGGCGAGGTCGCCAAGGGCGATGAGGCTGCATTCGAACGCCTCTATATCGCGACCCGGGCGAAACTATACGGGGTACTGCTCCGTATCTTGGGCAGACCGGCATTGGCCGAAGAGGTCATGCAGGAGACCTATCTCAAGGTGTGGAAGATGGCCGAAGACTTCGACCCCGCGATTGCCAGCCCGATCACCTGGATGGTGGCGATGGCGCGCAACCGGGCGATCGACATCGTGCGCAAACGCGGCGATCTGTCGATCGAGGACGAGCCTGAGGCGCTGGAGGTCGCGTCCGAAGCACCGCCGCCATTGGCGCGCCGCGAAATGACCGAGGAGCTCAAGCGGCTATTGTCCTGCCTCGGCAAGCTCGACCCGGAAAAACAGCGCATTGTGCTGCTGGCCTATTACAGCGGCTGGAGCCGCGATCAACTGGCGCAGAAGCTCGATATTCCCGTGAACACGATCAAGACGTGGCTGCGCCGCAGTCTGCTCGAAATTCGCGAGTGTATGGGCGACTGACCCGCGCAGGAGATGGGGTAGATATGTACGACGACGACCGCGATGCTCTTGCCGCCGAATACGTGCTGGGAACGCTCTCCGGCGACGAGCGCGACCAGGCCGAGGCACTGCTGGTGATCGATCCGGGCTTTGCCGAGATCGTTCGCGTCTGGGAACGCCGGCTCGGCGAGCTCAATGTCATGGTCGAAGCGGTCGAGCCGCCGCCGGACGTGTGGGACAAGATCAGCACCGGGATCGGTGGTGGGACGCGGCGCAGCGACGCCAAAGCCGAGACAGCCTTTCCGCCGATCGGGGAAGCCGCGCCGCAGACCGCACCGACGCTCGAGATGACGCCCGACACGACGGCGCCGGATCTGTTGTCGGAGCCGGCGCAGGATCTTGACCTGTCCGAGCCGCCGCAGGATCTGGACCTGTCCGGGCCGCCGCAGGATTTGGAAGAGGGGCAAAATTTAGATGAGCCGCGGAATTCAGACGAGGCGCGGAATATAGATGAGCCGCGAATTCTGGATGAGGAGTCGGTCGTCGCGGCACTGGCCTTGAGCCTGTTGCCGCCCGAGCTGGCGCAGGATTCGGCAAACGTGCCGCCATCCAAAGCTGCGGCACCGGCTGTGTCGCCACAGGCAAGAATCGAGCGCAGCGCCGAAATCGTCTATCTGGCACGCAACGTGCGGCGCTGGCGCCGCTTCACCGTCGCTATGAGTGCGATTGCGGCACTGCTGGCGATCTATGTCGGGCTTGAGCAATTCGCTCCCGGCCTTCTTCCTATGAACCGTCAGCCGCCAACCGTCGTGGCCGGGCAAACAACAAAACCGCCGGGTGCTCGGCTGGTCGCGGTGCTGCAGCAGGAGCCGACCGCGCCGGCATTTTTGCTGACGGTCGAATTGCAGGACCGCACGCTGACGGTGCGCCGGCTGACCGGAGCCCCGGATGCCGACCGCAGCTACGAGCTCTGGCTGATCCCGAGCCAATCTTCGAGCCCGCTTTCGCTCGGTCTCGTCGGCAATCAGGAATTCACCACCCGACCGTTGCCGGCGGATTTCAACGCCGACGCGTTGCGGGCGGCGCACTATGCGGTCTCGCTCGAGCCGGCTGGCGGCTCGCCGAAGGGGGTGCCGACCGGACCGATCCTGTTCACCGGCAATATGGTCGAGTCGCTGCCCGGATCGCCGCCGAGCTGACGCAGTACGCACGCAAAAAGCCTGGTCCCCGCATCGGCGAGGAGCAGCGGAAAAGATTTCAATTGCCGCTGATTTAGTGAACCGTCGGGATGCTGCCGCTGAGCGTCGTCGGCTGGCCGGCTTTGACCAAAGCCGCGGTGCCGAGATCGAGATCGCTGACATGGGCGAAAATACCGACCACCGCGACCACCGTCGCGCAAAGCAGACCAATCACCACGATCTTCAAATGGGTGGCGCGGTCGGCGCTGTACATGGAATGGTTCATAACGGCCTCCCGTTTCTGCCTATTAGTCGCGGCAGCCGGGCATAAGGGTTCACTCGCGCTAAACAAGTAGGTACTGATTACGGGTGCAAAATGCGTCTTCACCGAACCTTGAAGACCCGTGATAACGATTGATCGGGGCACTTGGTTCCGTGCTGCGGCGCGATGGAAACGCCGGGAACTCGGCTAAACTGATGCCGCGCCAGCGGTTTTTGGAAGGGGACAGATTCGTGAGCCAGATCGTATCCGAACTCGCGCCAACCGGAGTGTTGCGCGCCGGGATCAATATGGGCAATGGGCTTCTGGTCACGGGCAAAAGTCCGTCGGGCGATCCGCAAGGGGTGGCGCCCGATATGGCAGCCGAGATCGCCAAGCGGCTTGGTGTCCCCGTCGCCTACGTGAAGTTCGAGCGGCCGTCGCAACTCGCGGATGCCGGCGATACGAATGTCTGGGATATCGGGCTTATCGGGGCCGAGCCGGCGCGCGCGGAAAAGATCGACTTCACCCCGGCCTATTGCGAGATCGAGGCGACCTATCTGGTGCCTGCCGGTTCGCCGTTCAAATCCGTTGCCGACGTCGACCGGCCCGGTGCACGCATCGCGGTGCGCCGCGGCGCCGCCTACGATCTGTGGCTGACGCGCAATATCAAGCACGCCACGCTGCTTCGCTCGGATTCGGCGGACGGACCACTCAATCAATTCATCGGTGAAAAGCTCGATGCGCTCGCCAGCCTGCGGCAGGGGCTGTTGGCGGACATCAAAAAGGTGCCGGGCGGCAAAATCCTTCCCGACAATTACACCACGATCCAGCAGGCGATCGGCACGGCGAAAGCCAATACGGCCGGTGCGGCCTTTCTTCGCGAGTTCGTCGCCGAAGCCAAGAAGTCGGGCCTGGTGGCGCGCCTGATCGGCAAGCACAACGTCGTCGGGCTGTCGGTCGCGCCTTAAATAAAATACTGCCCTAAATACTTGCGACCGTTTTAAGCCGCGCCCGCGGGTGGATTTCGGATTGCGCGAGCACGCTGGTCTGGGCGCGGAACCGCTCGACGATGCCGCGCACGAACGGCCGGATGCTGGGCGAGGTCACCAGCACCGGTGCCTCGCCGTCTTTGGCCGCCTGCTCGAACTTGTCCCGCACCAGATTGATGAATTCGGTGAGTTTTGACGGCTGCATGGCGAGATTGCGGTCGTCGCCCTGGCCGACGATCGATTCGGCGAAAGCCTGCTCCCATTTCGCGGTGAGTGCGATGATCGGCAGCATGCCGGCCGCGGTCATATGCTGGGCGCAGAGCTGCCGGGCGAGCCGGGCGCGGACATGCTCGGCGAGCATCGTGGCGTTGCGGGTCGCCGGCAGCCCATCGGCGATGCCTTCGAGGATGGTCGACAGATCGCGGATCGACACCCGCTCGGCGAGCAATATCTGCAACACGCGCTGGATACCGGAAATGTTGATCTGCGAGGGCACGATGTCCTTGATCAGCTCGCTCTCCTCTTTCGGCAGTTCCTTGATCAGTTTCTGCACCTCGCCGTAGGACAGAAGTTCCGCCATATTGGCCTTGATCTGTTCGGTGAGATGGGTCGCCAGTACGGTTGCGGCGTCGACCACGGTCAAGCCTTTGACTGAAGCTTCCTCCTTCATCGCGGCATCGATCCAGGTCGCCGGCAGTCCGAATGTCGGCTCGGTGGTGTGCACGCCGGGCAGCGTCACCTGATTGCCCGACGGATCCATGACCATGTATTGGCCGTGCCATACCTTGCCGCTTCCCGCTTCGACCTCCTTGATCTTGATGAGGTAAGTGTTGGCCTCCAGTTGCACATTGTCGAGAATGCGCACCGCCGGCATGACAAAACCCATTTCGATCGCCAGCGAGCGGCGCAGCGCCTTGATCTGCTCGGTCAGGCGATCGGAGCCGTCGGGCGCACTGACCAGCGGCAACAGCGCGTAGCCGAGCTCGATCTTGAGATCGTCCATCTTGAGCGACGCCGCGATCGGCTCTTCGGCGGGCGTAGCCTTGGCGGTCTCGACCTTTTTCGCTTCCGCCGCGACCGCCTGTTTGGCGCGCCGGTCGATCATATAAGCAAGGCTCGCCGTGCCGCCGCCCAAGGCGATGAACGGAATCATCGGAATACCTGGCAACAGCGCCATCACCAGCATGACGGCAGCCGACATGCCGAGCGCCTTCGGGTAGGTGGAGAACTGGCTCAGCAGCGCCTTGTCGGCCGCGCCGCTGACGCCGGCCTTGGATACCAGAAGGCCCGCGGCGGTGGAGACGATGAGCGCCGGAATTTGCGTCACCAGCCCGTCGCCGACGGTGAGCAGCGTGTAGGTATGGGCGGCATCGGCGAAACTGAGGCCCTGCTGCACGATGCCGATGACCATGCCGCCGATGATGTTGATCATCACCACCAGCAGGCCGGCGATGGCGTCGCCGCGCACGAATTTCGAGGCGCCGTCCATGGCGCCGAAAAAGCCGGATTCGTCCTCCAGATTCTTGCGCCGGCGCCGCGCCTCTTTCTCGTCGATCATGCCGGCATTGAGGTCGGCGTCGATCGCCATCTGTTTGCCCGGCATGGCGTCCAAGTGGAAGCGCGCCGCCACTTCGGCGATGCGGCCGGAGCCCTTGGTGATGACCACGAAATTCACGATCACCAGGATGGTGAAAACGATGATGCCGATGACAAAATTGCCGCTCATGACAAAGTTGCCGAACGCCTGGATGACGTGGCCGGCGGCGGCCGTGCCCTCGTGGCCGCGCGACAGAATAAGCCGTGCCGAGGCGAGGTTGAGTGACAGCCGCAGCATGGTCGAGATCAGGAGCACGGTCGGGAAGGCCGAGAATTCGAGCGGCGCCTGAATGAACAGGCTCGTCATCAGGATCAGCACGGAAAAGGTGATGGATATTGCAAGCGCGAAGTCGAGCAAGACCGGCGGCAACGGCAAAATAAGGATGACGAGGATCGCCATCATGCCGACCGCGAGCACGATATCGCTGCGCCGGAGCATGGTGCCGATGTCGACGAGCCGCGACAGCGCCGTGTCGCCGCCCTGCGCCGGTGTTGCCTCACTCATGCCGGCTGATCCGCCCCGTTTACGGTCACGTGGTTCAAAGCTTTGCGCTGCGGCTGGCGGGCCGCCGGCACGGGCTATCGAAGCCGCGCTGGTGTCCAAGGCTGCCCCCGAGAGTGCGGTGGAACGGGTTGCGCCTCCCAGGCAAAATGTGCCGGGTATATGGTTACTGGGTGGTTAACACTGGGTGAGGTTTCGGGCCCGCGTTCCGCTCGGAACGGGTACAAGATGCAAATGACCATGAATTACCGTCTCGCATTCTCGGCCGTCATGCTTTTGCTGTCCGCCGCGGGCGCCTATGCCGATGGCATCGACCCCGGCCTGTGGAAGGTCATCACCCGGACCTCGAACGGTGGCGGCGCGGCCGGGCCGCCGATGGAATCGTCCAAATGCCTGACCGCCGACCAGACGCGCGACCTCGGCACGACATTCTCGCCGGTCCCGCAGACCGTCAATTCGGTCTGCGCGCCGATCGAACGCAGCCTGGAAGGGCCGCGGCTCACCTGGCACCTGGTGTGCAAGGGTCAGCTCAACGTCGATCTTGCCGGCGAGTTCGATTTCGACAGCCCGCATCATTATACGGCGACGGTGCGGACCAGGGCGGACATGGCGGGGATGCCAATGGCCGATTCGCAAAATATGCTCGAGGGCCAGTGGGTGTCGGCGTGCCCGCAATAAATCCAGGTGCCGCAAAATTAGGTGCATGATGCAGTCGCAGTTTTTCGATCCGTGGACACATAATCACACCTTCCTCGGCGAGCATCACGGCAAGCACGAGCGGCGCACCTGGGGCGTCGTGACGCTGACCGCTTTCATGATGGTCGCCGAGATTATCGGCGGCACCCTGTTCGGCTCGATTGCGCTCGTTGCCGACGGCTGGCACATGGCAACCCATGTCGCGGCGCTGGCGATCGCCGGGTTTGCCTATTTGTTCGCGCGCCGCCATGCGCAGGACGCGCGCTTTTCGCTCGGCACCGGCAAGTTCGGCGAGCTCGCGGCGTTTTCCAGCGCGATTATTCTGGGAATGATCGCGGTTGGTGTTGCTTACGAATCGGCGATACGGCTTGTTCATCCGGTCGCCATTCATTTTCGGGAAGCCATTCCCATCGCGGCGCTGGGGCTATGCGTCAATCTCGTCAGCGCCTGGCTGTTGCGCGACGAGCACAACCACGCGCACGGTCACGATCATGACCACGACCACGATCATCATCACGACCATGGCCACAGCCACGATCATGCGGACCACGCGAACAGTGTCCGCCATCACGACATCAATCTGCGCGCGGCCTATGTCCACGTGCTCGCTGACGCGCTGATCTCGATCATGGCGATTGCCGGACTGTCCGCGGCTTGGGCGTTCGGCTGGAATTTCATGGATCCGCTGGTGGGACTGGTCGGCGCGGTCGTGATCGCAAGCTGGTCGTTCGGTCTGTTGCGCGCCGCCGGCCGGGTGCTGCTCGACGTTGTTCCAGATTCCGACCTGCAAAAGCACATTCGCGGGCTCATGGAGCTCAACGGCGACCGGGTGTGCGATCTGCACGTCTGGCAAGTGGGGCCGGGGCACCTTGCGGTAATGATTTCGGTGGTTTCCGCGGCGCCGCAAGCGCCGGCAGTCTACAAGCAGCGGCTCGCCGGTCTTGCCGGCCTGTCGCATGTCACCGTGGAAGTGCATGCCCACCCGGATTGAGATGCTCAAGCATTCGCTTGCGCTGATCGCGACGCTCGGCACGCAAGCCGCGTTCGCGCAGGATCGTCCCTCGGCCTTCGTCGATGCCGCGACGCTTGTGCCGGGCCTCGTCGCCGACATGCGCTATGCCGGCTCGCATAATTTCGTCGGCCGGCCGGTCGATGGCTACCTGGCGCCGCATTGTTTGCTGACGCAGGCCGCGGCGAATGCGCTCGCCGACGTGGCGCGCGATCTCGGTTCGCGTGGTTTGGTCATCAAGGCGTTCGACTGCTACCGGCCGGTGCGCGCGGTGATGAATTTTGTGCGTTGGGCGCGCGACCTCAACGATCAAGCGGAGAAGGCGGAGTTCTACCCGGACGTCGACAAACGCACGCTATTCCGCGACGGCTATATCGCCTCGCGCTCCGGCCATTCGCGCGGCTCGACGATCGATCTGACGCTGGCGACAACGGACGGCGCCGAACTCGACATGGGAACCCATTTCGACTTCTTCAGCCCGAAATCATGGACCGACGATTCAAGCATCAGCTCGCAGCAACATGCCAACCGCGTGCTGTTGGCAACGGCGATGCGCCGGCGCGGCTTTCGCGGCTACGACAAGGAATGGTGGCATTTTACGCTGCGCAACGAGCCGTTTCCGGAGACTTATTTCGATTTTCCGGTAAGGTGACTAGGTGCCTCTCCGGCATTGAAGCAGAAATGAGTTTGATTGCTTATTTGATATTCGCAAGCGAGTAGCTGGTGCTGCGGCCACCCGCAGGGTCTCGCGTCAGGATGCCGCGCCGAACAAGATCGTCAATGTCGCGGAGCGCCGTGTCTTGCGAGCATTGTGCGAGTTGCGCCCACTTTGACGATGTAAGATTTCCCTCAAATCCATTGAGCAGTCTATCGATGAGGGCGCGTTGACGATCATTGAACGATGCGCCGGCACGCACCTTCCAAAAGTGAGCTTTCTTAAGCACAGATGCGAGTATCGTCTCCGCACCATCAAAAGCCCGATCCAGACAGCCCAGAAACCATTGCAGCCATGACGTAATGTCCAGGTCGGTCTTTTGTGTTGCCTCAAGAATATCGTAGTACGCATTGCGCTCCTGCTGGATTTGAGCCGACATGCTGTAAAAGCGCTGCGCACTTTTCTCTGAACGCGCAAGCGCCATATCTGCGATCGCGCGGGCGATGCGGCCATTGCCGTCGTCGAAGGGGTGAATAGTATCGAACCATAGGTGGGCCATGCCCGCCTTAAGCACTGGTTCAATGGCACCGTTGTTGTTGAACCAGTCAATAAAGGTTTTCATCTCCTTATCGAGGCTGGCTGCGACGGGCGCTTCGTAATGAACCCGTTCGCGGCCAATAGAACCCGATACGACCTGCATGGGTCCCGACTTATCATCGCGCCAAGCACCGACTGTAATCTTTCTCATGCCGCTGCGTCCCGTAGGGAACAGGGCGGCGTGCCATCCGAAGAGCCGTTCGGATGTGAGGGGCGCGTCATATCTTTCGGTGGCGTCGAGCATAATCTCAACGGCGCCTTCGACGTGCCGATCGGCGGGAGTGAGGGCACCTATATCGATCCCGAGACGGCGCGCTATAGACGAGCGTACTTGTTCGCGATTGAGTACCTCGCCTTCGATCTCGCTCGATTTGATTACTTCCTCGGTGAGGGATTGAAGGTTTGCCTCCGCCTTTAGCGTGAAGCCAAGTGCTTCCATTTGTCCTGTCAATCGCCCCTGCTTGTTGCGCACGGCGCCAAGCTGCTTGACGAGGCTTTTTTGGCTCCATGTGAAGTGGGGCCAGTCTGTCCGTTCATGGATGTAAGTCGTCATTCTCCGCACCTTATGCGGCGAATATGGTGCCTAATCACCGCAAAGGCAATGGCATTCTCCGCAATATATGCGGAGAATGAGACCCTCAATCTCCGCAAATCCACCGGCTTGACAATATTGCTGCCGAGGCGAGCGGCGAAATCTTGACCGACAACGTGCTGAATTTATGGGCGGGATGGTTATCGCCCTGACGGGCGATGGTCTCCAGCGTAAACAATGTTCGGGAGGTGACTCGCGTCCATCGACGCCTACACAAAGCCTCTCGACCTCAACCCTAACCTTCCCAACAGAGGGAAGGGTCCACAGCCCCAGATCACAGCCCCAGATAAAATTTCTTGATCAAGTCGTTATTGTTCAATTCGTCCATCGAGCGGCCCTCAAACGCGATCTTGCCGTGGACGATGACGTAGCCGCGGTCGGCGATGCGGATCGCCTGGGTGAAATTCTGCTCGGCCATCAGCACGGTGAGCGAATAGCGCTGTTTCATCTCGCTGATCGCATCGATGGTGCGGCTGACCAGGATCGGCGCTAGGCCCACCGAGGGTTCGTCGACCAGCAGGATTTTCGGCGCCAGCATCAGCGCGCGGCCGAGCGCGAGCATCTGCTGCTCGCCGCCCGACATGCTGCCGGCAAGTTGTTTGCGCCGCTCGGCAAGGCGCGGAAAGGTCTCAAAACAGATGGCGAGATTGCGGGTCAGCTCGCGGCGCGCCGCGGGGCGATAGGCGCCGAGCAACAGATTTTCCTCCACCGTCAGCCTGGGGAACAGCCGGCGGCCCTCCGGCACCAGCGCGATGCCGAGATCGACGATTTCCTCGGTGGTGCGGCCGATCAGGTCGTGATGGATGCCGTCGATCTCGGCGACGATCGAGCCCTCGCTCGGCACCACCATGCCCATGATGCATTTCATCAGCGTCGATTTGCCGTTGCCGTTGGTGCCGAGCAGCACCACGGTCTCGCCGCCGGCCACCTTGAGCGAGACGTCGTCGATCACGCGCACCGCGCCGTAGGCGGCGTGAATGCCGGCGATGGTGATGCTGCTAGCCAAGATAGGCCCTCTCGACTTCGGGATTGCGCATGACCTCGTCGGGCGGGCCGTCGGCGATCTTGTGGCCGGAGACCAGCACGACGAGCCGGCGCGAAAAGCTCATCACCGCGCGCATGATGTGCTCGATCAGGATGATAGTGACGCCGCGTTCGTTCAAGCGGACGAGCAGCGTCAATATTTCCTCGATTTCCGAGTGGGTCAGTCCCGCCATCAATTCGTCGGCGATCAAGAGTTTCGGCTCCGCCGCCATGGCGCGCGCCAGCTCGAGCTTGCGCATTTCACATTGCGTGAGGTCGCGCGGCAGGTGCCGGGCCTTCGGTTCGAGGCCCACTTCGTGCAGCAGGTCGGCGCAGCGATCCTGGACTTCGCCCGCGCTGCGCAGGCTGCCCCGCGTCGCGACGGTGTAGAGCAAAGGCACGCGAATATTGTCGATCAGGCTGAGACTGGCGAACGGGCGCGGCAACTGAAAGCTGCGCGACAAGCCGATATGGGTGCGCTGGTGCGCGGCAAGCCCGTCAATCTTGCGGCCGTCGAAGCGCACGCTGCCTTGCTCGTTGTGCAACGTGCCGCAGATGCAATTGACCAGCGTACTCTTGCCGGAGCCGTTGGGCCCGATCAGGCCGAGGCGCTCGCCCGCCGGCACCGAAAGGGAAATGTTCTCGAGCGCGACAAAGCCGCCGAAGCGCTTGCCGAGATTGTCGATCTGCAGCAAATCAGCATTGGTATTGTTCATGTCGCCGCTCATGGCACGGATCCGGGCGCATCAGTCTCGACGCGGCGGCGGCCGACAAACTCCTCCGGCTTGCGTTGCCAATATTTGTGCACCAGTCCGACGATGCCGTTCGGCGCCACGATGACGAAGCCGACCAGAAGGCAACCGACGATCAACAGATTGACCGCCGACGAAATCGTGACGGTGGCGATTTGCTGCAGCGAGCCGAGCAGCACCGATCCGATCAGCGGGCCGACCCAGCTCGTCGTGCCGCCAATGAGCGGCATGGCGATGGAGTTGACGGCATAATCCAGGCCGAACGTCGAATCCGGTTGCAGGAAGCCGATGTAATAGGGAAACGGCGCTCCGGCCATTCCCATCAGCGCGCCGGAAATGGTGGTGGCGATGAGTTTCAATCGCAGCGTCGGCACGCCCGACGCCTCGGCCGCGAGCTCATCGTCGCGGATGGTGGCGAAGCCGTAGCCAAGCCGCGAGCGCTCGATCAGCCGCGCGATGGTGATGGCGGCTACCGCAAGCAGCATCATGGTCAGGAACAGATAGCGGATGTAATTGCCGAACGGCCACATCTCTTCCGGCCGGATGATATAGGCGCCGCGCGAGCCGCCGACATAATCCCAATTGACCACCAGCGTTTGCAGCACCACGGCGAGCGCGAGTGTGGCGATGGCGAAGAAGGCACCGCGCAGCCGCAGCGTCAGATAGCCCATGCCGAACCCGACCGCGCCCGACACCACCCCGCCAACCAGCATCAGGACCGGAATCGGCACGTCTATCGGATAGATGTCGGGATCAGTGGTGATGTTGTAAATCGCCACGGTTGAATAGGCGCCGAGTGCGAAGAAGGCGGCGGTGCCGAAATTCACGTAGCCGCAATAGCCGCCGAGGATGTTCCACGCCGTGCTGAGCACGACATATTGCATCACGACGTAGCCGGCGAAGAACACGTAATCGTTGCCGACCGCGAGCGAGGCGCCGAACACCGCGGCGGCGATCGCGAGCCAGAGCATGAGGAAAACCGGGGTGCGCACGGTCACCGTCCCAACAGGCCGGCCGGCCGCACCGCCAGCGTCAGCAAGAGGAAGCCGAACGACACCGCCGGCGCCCATGACGGGCCGTAGAATGTCGAGGTGAGGCTTTCAACAACGCCGAGCAGCATCGCCGCGATCACGGTTCCCGGCAGGCTGCCCATGCCGCCCAGCACGCAGACCGCGAAGACGCGGCCGATATATTGGCGTCCGACCGAAGGCTCGACGGGCTGAATAATGATGAGAAAGGCGCCGGCGAGCGAGGCGGTTGCGATCGAGATGCCGAACGCGATGCGCTTGATGCGCACCGGATCGACCGCCATCAGCCGCAGCGCCAGCTGATCCTGCGCCACCGCCATGATGGCGCGGCCGACAAAGGTGCGGGTGAGGATGAGTTGCAGCACCGCCATAAGGAGCAGCGAGACAAGGCACGGCACCAGAATGCGCAGCGGCATGTCGAGGTAGCCAAAATGCAGGGTCGGCCCGATATAGGGCGCGTCGACGTAGCGATAATCGACGCCGAAATACAGCACCAGCGACACTTCGGTGATGAACAAAAGACCGAAGAAGAAGGCGAGCCCGCGCAGCAATTCCTGGCCGTGCTTTTCGAACGAGACGTAGTAGATCTGATAGATGCCGGCGCCGAGCGCGTAGAACGCCGGGATCGCGATGATACTGGTGACGATCGGGTCGAGCCCGAACGTGGCGTTGACGATATAGGCGACGTAGGAGCCGAGAATGATGAAAGCAGGGTGGGCGATATTGACGATGTCGAGAATGCCGAATGCAATCGTGATGCCGCACGACACCGCGGCATAGAAGCCGCCGATCAGGATGCCTGACACGATGGCATTGACGAGAAGATCGGACGAAAAGATCATCACTCGGTCGCTCAGCCCACGCTCGCTCACTCAGCCGCACGCAAGTGTGCAGGAACCGCTACGGATTGGCTATTAAAAAGCTCTCCCCGCCGCGCGGGGAGAGGACAATCGATGTTCGGCAGTTCGCTACGTTATGCCGCAGCGCGGACTTTATCTGGAATGGCGAGCGGTTTGTTGGCGCTGTCGAGGAATTCGATGGTCATGAAGACCATCTCCTTGTCGCCAAGATTTTCGAGATCGTGGACCTTGTACTGGCCGGCGCCATAGGTCTCGTGACGCGTCTCACCAGGCTGGTAGGTATATTCGACGGTGGTGCCGTCGTTCACGTGCTGGCGGCCGCGCCCGCCGGAAACCGCGGTCCAGAAATAATTGAGCACATGGCGATGAAAGCCGATCCGCTCGCCGGGAGCCAGCCGGATGATCCAGACCCGCACCTTGTCGTTCTCCGACAACAGCGTGGAGCCGACGCAGCCGTTATTGTTTTGCCGCTCGCGCTCGAATTCGGCCGCAAGTGCGGGGGGCCATGCCGACCTGTCGGCACGATCGGTGGTCTTGTCCAGCATGGTCAGAGCCATAGCGTTCCTCCAAAGATTATAGGCACAATATAGAAAACCTTTCCGGCTTAGGAAAGCTTCGGGATTAGCGGGATTTCATATGGCGAGGAAACGCCGCGCGCTCATTATCGGCGGCTCGATGAGCGGGCTTTTGGCCGGCATCATGCTTGATCGGCGCGGCTTCGAGGTCGATATTTTCGAGCGCGTCGAAAAGGAGCTGGCCGGCCGCGGCGCCGGCATCGTGGCCCAGACCGAGCTGATCGCACGCCTTGACGCGCTTGGGCTCGACACCGGCGATCTCGGCGTCGCCATGACCACCCGCAACATCCTAGATCGCGGAGGCCGCATCACCCTGACGCTCGAATGCCCCCAGACGCTGACCGCCTGGGAGCGGGTGTACCGCGTGCTGCGCGACGCATTTCCGCCCGAGCGCTACCATCGGGCCTGCGGGATGACGGGCTTTGAGCAGAGCGCTGGCGGCGTTGCCGCGCATTTCAACGACGGCACGACAAGGCAGGCCGACGTTCTGATCGGCGCCGACGGCTTGCGCTCGTCTGTGCGCCAGCAATGCCTGCCGACCGCGCTGCCGCTCTATGCGGGCTATGTCGCCTGGCGCGCGCTGCTCCCCGAAGGCGCCATGCCGCCGGAGATCCACCGCGAAATGTTTATGGCTATGACGTTCTGCCTGCCGCCGGGCGAGCAATGCCTCGGCTATCCGGTGGCTGGGCCGGACAACGATCTGCGCCAAGGGCAGCGCCGCTACAATGTGGTGTGGTATCGCCCGGCCGATGAGGCAACGGAGTTGCCGGCGCTCCTGACCGACAAAAACGGCGTCAGCCATTCGATCTCGATCCCGCCGCCGCTTATTCGCGCCGAACCGATCGCCGCCATGCGGGCCGCGGCGGAACGGCTTTTGGCGCCGCAATTCCGCGCCATCGTCGGCCTGATCGACGAGCCGATCCTGCAGCCGATCTACGATCTCGAGAGCCCGCGTCTCGCTTTCGGGCGGGTCGCGATTATCGGCGACGCGGCGTTCGTGGCGCGGCCGCATGTTGCGGCGGGCGTGTCGAAGGCGGCCGACGACGCGGCAGCGCTCACCGCCGCGCTCGATGCCGGCGATGACGTCGAAGCGGCGCTGCGCCGTTTCGAGGCACAGCGCCTGCCGGAGAACAGGAAAATCATCGAGCGTGCGCGCCACCTCGGCGCCTATCTGCAAGCCACCCAGACCGCCGAAGAGCGCGCCCGCTCGGCGCGCCACAGCATTCCGCAAGCCGTGCTCGCCGAAACCGCGGTGCTCGATTTTCTGCACGCCTGAGTTCAGACGAGCTTGGCGTCCAATGTGATTTCGGCGTTGAGCACTTTTGACACCGGGCAGTTCTTTTCGGCGGCGGCGGCGAGCCGGGTGAAGGTGGCTTCGTCGAGGTTCGGCACGCTGGCGCGCAGCGTCAGCGCCGACCGGCTGATGCGAAAACCCTGGCCGTCCGGATCGAGGCTCACCGCCGCTTCGGTCGAGAGCTCGGTCGGGGTGAAGCCCGCGGCTTGCAACTGAAAAGCCAGCGCCATGGTGAAACAGCCGGCATGCGCGGCGGCAATCAATTCCTCAGGATTGGTGCCCTTCTCGTTCTCGAAACGGGTCTTGTAAGAGTAAGGGGTTTCGGCAAGCACGCCGGAATCGGTGGAAAGATTGCCGTTGCCGGCGCGACCCGTGCCGCGCCAAACCGCTTTCGCCTTGCGGATCATGAAACGCTCCTCGATGCGATGACATTCCGCTCGCCGAGCAGAACGGTGATCGCGGCGAGCGATGTTCTACGACACCCGCCGCGACGCTGAATAGATGAAGCGTAGCAAGAAGCCGAAGCGCGGCAAAGGCGATGCCCGTCTGTAAATCATCACGGGCGGAACAATGAACAGAGCAAACGTGATCGCCATGACGAAAAGCAATGTCAGATAGCCGATGACCCCCTGGGCGATCCAGACCCTGCAGCGAATATAGGTCAGGCCGGCGAAAGCTACGGCGACCATCGCGTAGGCGATGACAAAAAACATCATGCCCAGCGAATTGGGCGCTCCAGCCAGTTGTTCCGCCGCCGGCGCGGTCTGTTTGGCGCCGATGTCGATGCGGTCGGTTGCTTCGATCGCCACCAGCGATTTTGTCCCGTTCGTGGTCTTTCGTTCGGATATTGCCAAGCTGCCAGCGTTGTCGTGTTGCGCGTCCGACTGAACGGCTTCAAGTATCCTCGCCAGTGACTTCGCCGTCGTTTTGGCTCGCTCGGTTCCGCCATTGACGGCAGCACGCTTCGCCGCAGGTCGCGGCGCGGCCGCCGTTCCGTTCATCTTGGTCCGGGTGGTCCGGACTTCCGCCTCCACGCGGCCGATGGCGGTTTCGAGTGCGGCCTGCTCGCGTATCGCTTCGATCGCCGCGCCCTGCAGGCCGCGGCCGCGCAGTTGCTCTACGACGATGGTTCGCGCGCGCGCATACAAATCGCGGCGTGCTTGAACGTCGTCCGGTGCCAAGCTCGACACCGCGCGGGCCAGAACAGGAAAAAAATCAACCATTACGGGCCGCCCCTCGCAACCACAGCCGTGAGGCTATTCCAGTCGGGCGCGATAATCCACGCCCAGAAATAGCCCATTCCAACTTCCGCGGCGAAGCTTCCGGGCTCGCCCGCCCGGACGGTTTTTATGGCTGGCGGCTTTGCCGCGAGGTGGTATTAACCGGCAAGCGGAAAACCGGCTCATAAGTCCGCTTTGGATCGGGAGGCAAGAACGCAAATGAAAGCTGCATTTTTCGACCACTTCGGCGGTCCCGATGTCCTCAAATACGGCGATTTGCCCGATCCGGCGGCGGCGCCCGGCGAGGTGATCGTCGATGTTGCCGCGGCGAGCGTTAACGCTGCCGACTGGAAATTCCGCGCTGGCCAATATCCAAACAGCGGTGCGACGAAATTTCCGGCGATCCCGGGGCGGGATTTTTCCGGCGTGGTGGGCGCGCTCGGCGCTGGCGTCACCGATCTTAAAGTCGGCGACGCGGTGTTCGGCGTGCTCGATGCCGGCCGGGAAGGGACCTGTTGCGAGAAGATCGCGATCAAATCGACGCTGCTTGGCAACAAGCCGCAGACGCTATCGCATATCGACGCCGCCGCCGTGGCGCTCACCGGCCTCACCGCAATCAGTGCGGTTGTCGACACGCTGAAACTCAAACGCGGCGAGACGATTCTGGTTCAGGGCGGCGCCGGCGGCGTGGCGAGTTTCGCTATTCAATTGGCAAAACACCTCAGCGCGCGCGTCATCACGACCACGAGTGCTGCGAACATCGCCTATGTGCGCGGACTGGGCGCCGATGAAGTGATCGACTACAACAAACAGGATTTCACCAAAGTAATAAGCGGCATCGATGCCGTCTTCGACACCGTCGGCGGCGATGTGGCGGAAAAATCCTTTGCGGTGCTCAAGCCCGGCGGCCGTGCCGCGTTCATCGCGTCCGGCGCCGAGGCGCCAAAGCCCGAGCGCACCGACGTGACCTCGCTGCGGCCGGCGGTCGGGCGCTCGCGGGCGGCGATGGAGCGCATCGCCGACGCGGTGGTGTCGGGCGCCGTGCGGCCGCCCGAGGTCAAGCTCTATGCACTGTCGCAGGCCGCCGAGGCGCACGGCTTGAGCGAGTCGCGCCACTTCCGCGGCAAGCTCATCATCAAGGTGCGCTAGTTACACGTGCTGGCCGCCGTTGATGTGGATTTCGGCGCCGTTCACGTAGGACGCGGTGTCGGTGCACAGCACGTAGATGATCTTTGCCACTTCGTCCGGCGTGCCGAGCCGGTGCATGGGAATGTTCTCGACGATCTTTTCCGTGCCCGGCGACAGCATCGCGGTGTCGATCTCACCCGGCGCGATGGCGTTGACGCGGATGCCGAGCGGGCCGAAATCGGCCGCCATCTCGCGGGTGAGCGCGGCGAGCGCCGCTTTCGAAGTCGAATAAGCGGTGCCGGCGAAGGGATGCACGCGCGAGCCCGCGATCGAGGTCACGTTGACCACCGAGCCCTTGGCGGCGCCGAGTTCGTCGAGCAGTCCGCGCGCGAGCATGATCGGCGCGAAAAAATTCACCTGAAAAATGTGATGCCAGGCGTCGCGCGAGGTCTCGAGCGAGCCGAGCCGCTTGCCGCCTGAGGCTTTGGGCGAGATCGCGGCATTGTTAACGAGCGCGTGCAGCTCGCCGTGCAGCCGCTGTTTGATCTCTGCAATCGCCACCTCGGTATTTTCCGGGCTCGCCAGATCGACCTGAACGTGATCTTCGGGGCCGGCCTCCCAGGGACAATTTTCCGGAAACGGATGGCGCGAACAAGTGATGACGCGCCAGCCGGCGGCGGAAAAACGCTTTACCGTCGCATGGCCGATGCCACGGCTCGCTCCGGTGAGGAGGAGCGTTCGGCGCGGCTGGTTGCTGGTTGGCATTATACAATCCTAATCGTCATTGCGAGCGAAGCGAAGCAATCCAGCGTCCCAGCAAGTTCTGGATTGCTTCGTCGCTTCGCTCCTCGCAATGACGTTGTAGTGCTCATGGATAAAGCCGCGTCTTGGTCCACGGCGCGCTGACGTTCGCACGCGTAAACGCGATGCGGTCGTGCAGGCGGAACGGCCGCTCCTGCCAGAACTCGATCTCCGCCGGCACGACGCGATAGCCCGACCAATAGGGCGGCCGCGGCACGGTGCCGATGGCGAATTTCGCAGTATAGCGCGCGATCGCCTTTTCAAAGGCGAGCCGGCTTTCCAGCGCCGTCGATTGCTTTGACGCCCAGGCGCCGATCTGCGCCATGCGCGACCGCGAGGCGAAATAGGCGTCGGCTTCTTCGCTCGACACCGCTTCGACGCTGCCGCGCAGGCGTACCTGGCGCTGCAGCGCCTTCCAGTAGAACGTCAGCGCCGCTTTCGGCGCGGCCCCAAGCTCGTGGCCCTTGATGCTGTCGAGGTTGGTGTAGAACACGAAGCCGCGCTCATCGAACCCCTTCAACAGCACCATCCGCGCATTGGGCATGCCGTCATCGTCGACGGTCGCCAGCGTCATGGCGTCGGGATTGACCGGCTCGGCGCGCTTGGCCTCGGCAAACCATTCGGCGAACAGGCGCAATGGCTCGTCGGCGGCGGTGAAGTCACCGCCCGTTAACCATGCCGGGTGTTCAATAGGCGCCGCGTCGGACATTCTCGGAGTACCCAAGTGCTCGCGTGGGACGATCGTGAAGCGTTCCGCCGGTCTCTATATAATGGAACGGCGGCGCTACGCCTATGTCGGCGGTTGCCAAGGCTTTGCAATCTTGCGGCGGCCGTGATGGCCGTGGTGAGCGCGCTTGGCGTTTCCGGCTGCTCCTACCAGCTCTCCTCGATGTTTTCGAAGGACGACAGCGACACGCAGCCGACCGGCTCGATCGCGCGGCCGGGCGGCGAGGCCAATCCCGTCGCCAGCACCGCCACCACGCCGTCGGAAGACGATCTTGCCTATGCCCGCGCGGCGGTCACCGACGTGCTGGCGCGCGGCGGCAAGGACGCCAGTGTCCCATGGCAGAATCCGCAAACCGGCGCCGGCGGCAATATCACCCCGCTCGCCACCGCCTATAGCGAAGGTGGCCTGCCGTGCCGCGATTTCCTGGCGAGCTATGTGCACGGCGGGTCGCAGGACTGGCTTTCGGGCGCCGCCTGCCGCACCTCGAGCGGCGCCTGGGAAGTCACGCGGCTCAAGCCGCTCAAGTCGAGCTAAAGCGGGCTATCATCGCTTAAAGCCCGGCCGATTCGGCCGTTGCATCGCCTGCTGTTGCATTGCTTCCCGGCCGCCTTGTTCCCACATAAGCTTCTCGTGCGGCGTGAAATGGGGCAGGCTGGGCCGGCCCGGAAATAAAATCCTGAACGCGGAGTCCCTCGGGGATGCGTGATCCCTATGACGTGTTGGGTGTCGACCGCAAGGCGAGCGCGGGCGACATCAAGAGCGCCTATCGGCGGCTTGCAAAAAAACTGCATCCCGACGCCAACAAAAACGATCCCAAGGCGGCATCGCGCTTTTCCGAACTGAACGCCGCGCATGAGCTTTTGGCCGACGAGGACAAGCGCAAGGCGTTCGATAACGGCGAGATCGACGCCGAAGGCAAGCCGAAGTTTCGCGGCTTCGAAGGCTTTGGCGGTGGCGCAAGGCCGGGCGGTCCGGGCGCGGGCTTTGGCCCCGACGCCAATTTCGAAAGCTTCAATTTCGGTCCGGAAGGTTTTACCCGCGCCACCCGGCGCGGGCGTGGCGGCGGACCGGCAGGCGGGGCCGGCGGCGGCTTCGGCGGTTTCGAGGACATCCTCAAAGAGGCTTTTGGCCGCGGCGGCCGCGGCGGCGCGTCGGCCTTCGAGCCCGAGGATTTCGGCGTCGGCGCCGACGTCCAGGCCGAGATGTCGGTGTCGCTGCCGGACGCGGCCAATGGCTCGACGCAGCGGCTGCATCTGCCGAACGGCAAGAATGTCGACGTCAAAACTCCCGCCGGCATCACCAACGGCCAGCAGATCAGGCTTAAGGGCCAGGGCATGGCGGGGCAGGCCGGTCCCGGGGACTTGCTGATCACCGTCTCGGTCGCGCCGCATCCGCTGTTCACGCTCGAGGGCACCGATGTGCGGCTTGAATTGGCGATCACGCTTTACGAGGCGACGCTTGGCGCCAAGGTGCGCGTGCCGACGCTGGACAAGCCGGTCGAGATCGCCATTCCACCGTGGACTTCGAGCGGCCGCACCTTCCGCCTCAAGGGCAAAGGCTTTCCGACAAAGTCCGCCCACGGCGACCTTCTTGCCACGGTGCGCATCGTGCTGCCCGAGCACGGCGATCCGGAGCTCGAAGCGCTGATGAAAAAGTGGCAGGCCGACAAGCCCTACGACCCGCGCAAGGACGTGTGATTTCAGTTCGGTAGCGCGACACCCGCCAGATCGGCGCAATAGGCCAGTAGCGCATCCTGCAAATCTGTCCGCCGCGCCTCCGGATTCACGCGGCGAAGTTTCTGATGATAGAAATATTGGCCGGTGACCTTCGCGGCCGGGTCGTCGCTCACGGCGAGCCACGCCTGGGTGACCGGGGCGAGCGATAGATTGTCAGGCGCGCTCGTCCCGCCCATTTTGGTCGGTACCCAACCGGGTTCGAGCGCATTCGACAACACGTTCGGCCAGCGCCGCGCCACGGCGAATGCCAACGCCACATCGAGCAATTTGCTATCCGCATAGGCCTGCGAGCCGTTCCAACGCCGCTTCGTCCATTGCGGATCGTCCAGACCGGCGTCGCCGCCGGTATGCATTCCCGAGCTGAGATAGATCAGCCGATCAGGCCGGGTGATCAAGGCCGTCAGCAGATAGGGCGCCAGCACATTGATCGCGAATATATGCTCGAGACCGTCGGCGGTTTGGGCGCGGCGTGGCTCCCGGTAACCGATTCCGGCATTGTGGATCACGGCGTCATGCCGGCCCAGCGCGTTGACTTGCTCAGCCACACGCCGCATCTCGGCGATGCTCGAAAGATCGCCCACGACAATCGCGCGCGCATGCGGCAGGGCGCGCCGCGTAGCCTCGGTGCGCGCGGCGTTGCGCGCGTGCAGCGTCACGTCGTGGCCACCCTCGATAAGCAGACGTGCAGCCATTAGTCCGAGACCGTCGGACGAGCCGGTGATGAATACGCGCGACATCGAATTTCCTTGTCCGCATCCTAGCGGAAAAGGAACGGCGTCTCACCCACCCTGTGGCGTCGTGCGGCGGTCGATCTGGTCGTAGGCCGCTTGCGCGATGCCGTGCAGCTTGTCCTGCTGCGCCGGTCCGCTCAGCACGTAGAACAGGTTCTGATCGACCCAGTAATAGGCCGCGTTCTGCTCGCCCGTGGTGTAGCGCAGCGCCGTTTCCTGATCGCTGGTGCGCCCGCAATAGAGCGTGAAGCGCTCGCCGGAGGGGCCTTCATACATGAAGAAGGCGGTGGCGCCATTCGGTCCCGGCAACAGCCGGCCGCCGACAAGCTTCAGTCCCACATTGTCGAGTTCGGGCGCGCGCAACGGCGAACCGACGCGCTTCGACAGCCACTCCACCAGATGCGGCCGCTGGTCGCCCGGCACCTCGACCGGATGCCGGACTTCGACGGTGTAGAGTTTGTAGGCATCAAGCGCGTCGGTGGTGAACAGCGCCAGATCCGACGGACTGCCCGTCTCGAGGCCACGGATTCCCCAACCGGCGGCGCCGCCGCCAAGGAACGCTATGGCCACCGCGGCGGCAACCGCCGCCCAGGCGCTGCGACGCTGACGCGTCAGGCGCCGGATATCGAGCCGCTGCGGCGGTTTCTCGTCAGCGACGGCGCCGTAGCGCGCGCGGATCAATTCAATCTGCGTGCGCCAGGCGGCGACCCTGGCCGCATCGTCGGGGTGGGTTGCGAGCCAAGCCTCGACGGCGCCACGGCGGTCGTCGGCCAACTCGCCGTCGACATAGGCGCTGAGCTCGTCCTCGCTCACAATCTGGTCTCGATCAATCATGGTTCGCTCTCTTCGTCATTTCACGCGGCGCAGCGCCGGGCGCTCGCCGTCGAGATAGGCTTTGATCTGGTTGCGGGCACGCGCCAGCCGCGACATCACCGTCCCAATGGGTACGCCCTGTACTTCCGCAATTTCGCGGTAGGTGAGGCCTTCGAGCACCACCAGCAGCAAGGCCGAGCGCTGGTCCTCGGCGAGCTCCGCGAGCGCGCGGCTGATATCGCGGCCGCCGGATTCCGGGCCGCCGGTCGCCGCGTCGCTGTCCTTGATCGGGGTCAGCACCGGCCGCCGCGACAAGGTGCGCAGCCGGTTGCGGTTGAGATTGGTCAGGATGGTGTACAGCCATGCGCGCGTATCCCCGCCGTGAAACAAATGCTCCGATCGCAATGCCCGTACCAGCGTATCCTGCACAATATCGTCAGCCGTCTCGGCGTCGCGGGTGAGCGCACGCGCATAACGTCGCAGCGCCGGAATAGCCGCCTCGATCTGCTTCCGGAATTCGCTCAAACATTCACCCGTTAAGGACCATTAAGAGTTGCGGCGCCTCGATCGGTCTTCAACGAGGAGCCTACAAACAAAAACCCCACCCTCCGCCTACTATTCCGCAAGCTTGCTGGGCCGATGACCCTATGCCATAGGAGGCCGGGGCTGGAAATCGCCGTACGAGGTCAAGAGAATGCCAGAAGTCTCGGGCCTCATGCGCGGCAAGCGCGGCCTCGTCATGGGGGTAGCGAACCATCGCTCGCTCGGCTGGGGCATCGCCAAGGCGTGCCACGCGCACGGCGCCGAGCTTGCTTTCACCTATCAGGGCGACGCGCTGAAGAAACGGGTCGAGCCGCTCGCCCAGGAGATCGGCGGCATCGTGGTCGGCGACTGCGACGTCACCGAGCCCAAGACCATCGACGCGGTCTTCGCGGCGGTGCAGTCGGCCTGGGGCAGTATCGATTTTCTGGTCCACGCCATTGCGTTCTCGGACAAGGATCAGCTCGACGGCCGCTACGTCGACACCACGGCCGACAATTTCACCAAGACCATGCTGATAAGCTGCTACTCGTTCACCGCCATCGCGCAGCGCGCCGAGAAGATCATGCCCAACGGGGGCTCAATGCTCACTTTGACCTATTACGGCTCGGAAAAGTGGATGCCGCATTATAACGTCATGGGCATCGCCAAGGCCGCGCTCGAAGCTTCGGTGTGGTATCTCGCCGCCGATCTCGGCGTGAAAAACATTCGCGTCAACGCCATCTCCTCGGGACCGATCAAGACGCTGGCGGCGTCCGGTATCGGCGATTTCCGCTACATCCTCAGATGGAACGAGTATAACGCGCCACTGCGGCGCAACGTGACGATCGAGGACGTCGGCGAGGCCGGCGTCTATCTCTTGTCCGACATGTCGCGCGCCGTCACCGGCGAAGTGCACCACGTCGATTCCGGTTATCACATCGTCGGCATGAAGCATCCGGACGCGCCGGATATCACCGTCGGCAAGGAGTGACGGCATCATTCTCCGCTCATTCCCGCGAAAGCGGGAATCCAGTATTTGTTTCGCTGGGTCCCCGCTTCCGCGGGGACGAACGGTAACCTAACAATGCCGACCCTCTATTACGTCCGCCACGGCGAGACCGATTTCAACGTCGAGGGGCGCCTGCAGGGCCGCCGCGATACCGAGCTCAACGTGCGCGGCCGGCAGCAGGCCGTCGAGTGTGGGCGACTGCTGCACGATTTGTTCGCGCGGGATAACCGCCAGCCCGCGGCCTTCGCCTATGTGGCAAGCCCGCTCAAACGGGCGCGCGAGACCATGGAGATTTTGCGCACGACGCTCGGCCTCGATCCGCATGCTTACGCAACCGACGACAGGCTGATGGAGATTTCCTACGGCGAGTGGGAAGGATTGACGCTGCCGGAAATCGGCGTGCGCTGTCCCGGCATGCTCGAACGGCGCGAGCGCGACAAGTGGGATTTTGCGCCGCCCGGGGGCGAAAGCTATCGCGACCTGACCAGTCGCATCAGCGCGTGGTATGCCGAGCTCAAGCGCGACACCGTGGTTGCGGCGCATGGCGGCGGCGTACGCGCGCTCATGGCGATGTTCAACCTGGCGCCGGAAGAAGAAGCCACCCACACGCAAATCGCGCAAGGCGTCGTCTATGTTTTTGCCGACGGCAAGATGGCGCGCTACGCGTGATCCGTCATTGCGAGCGAAGCGAAGCAATCCAGTCCGGCGATGAAGTTCTGGATTGCTTCGTCGCTTCGCTCCTCGCAATGACGAGCTCCCAAAAACGAAAGCGACCGAACTTTCGTCCGGCCGCTTTGACGAAGCACCACAAGGGCGCTTCGGGAAAAATTCCAAGCTTATGACTTGGATTTCTTCTTGGCCTTTTTCTTCTTCGCCATGATTGCTGTTCCTTGGTGTGTGATGAACCTACGGAAGGGTTGGTTCAGTCGCAGGCGATCTCGGTCTCAGATCTCGGTCCCTGGGTCTTCGCCCCCTTACCGAAGGCAACGATGCCATAAAAGGCCGTCGACCGCAATCGAAAAATGGCAAATAACCCTGATTTTTCCGTAGCTTAACGGATATTCAGGTTTTCATTAATCGGCGTTCAGCGAGATGAATGCGGCATGAATATTTGTAGTAAGATCGGTTAAAGCCTGCGCAATTCGTCGGCAGATTATTGCAAGCGCGAACACGCGGCCACTGTTTCTGCCGCAACTGCGAACGAGGTGACGCGAGACCGGAGTACATTTGACCCCATGGAATGTGCGGGCTACCAAGCCCCGGCCAAGCCAGATGTGCCTTTACTCAAATCATTCAGCGTCACACGTGCGTCATGTCATTCAATACGTTCGGTCATCTCTTCCGGGTCACGACCTTCGGCGAAAGCCATGGGCCGGCAATCGGCTGCGTGATCGACGGCTGTCCGCCGCGCATTGCGCTCACCGAGGCCGACATTCAGCCTTTTCTCGACCGCCGCCGTCCCGGCCAATCGCGCTACACCACACAGCGCCAGGAGCCCGACGCGGTCAAAATTCTCTCCGGCGTTTTTGTCGACGAGGCTGGTGCACAGGTGACTACCGGCACGCCGATCGCGCTTGTCATCGATAATGTCGATCAGCGCACCAAGGATTATTCCGACATCAAGGACAAATATCGTCCCGGCCACGCCGACTACACCTACGACGTCAAATACGGCGTGCGCGATTATCGCGGCGGCGGCCGCCAGTCGGCGCGCGAAACCGCGATGCGGGTTGCCGCCGGCGCGGTCGCGCGCAAAATCGTGCCGGGATTGAACGTGCATGCCGCGCTGGTCCAGATGGGGCCGCATCGCATCGATCGCGCGCGCTGGGACTGGGCCGAGGTCGACAAAAATCCCTTCTTCTGTCCCGATGCTAAAACCGCGAGCGTGCTCGGCGACTATCTCGACGGCCTGCGCAAGGCCGGCTCTTCCATCGGCGCGGTCATCGAGGTCGTCGCCGAGGGCGTTCCGGCAGGGCTCGGCGCTCCGATCTACGGCAAGCTCGACGGCGATCTCGCCGCAGCCCTGATGAGCATCAATGCCGTCAAAGGCGTCGAGATCGGCGCCGGCTTCGGCTCGGCCGAACTCTCCGGCGAGGAGAACGGCGACGAGATGCGCATGGGCAATGACAGCAAGCCGCGATTCCTCTCCAACAATGCCGGCGGCATTCTCGGCGGCATCTCGACCGGGCAGCCGGTGGTGGCGCGCTTTGCGGTCAAGCCGACTTCTTCGATCCTCATCCCGCGCCGCACCGTCGACCGCTACGGCAACGACACCGAAATCTCGACCACCGGCCGCCACGACCCCTGCGTCGGCATCCGCGCGGTGCCGGTCGGCGAAGCCATGGTGGCGTGCGTGATCGCGGATCACTATCTACGTCAGCGCGGCCAGGTCGGCGAGACTCCGGCGTGGCCGTTTACGAAATGAACGAAGCACATCAACGCATCCAGTCCGTCATCGCCGCCTTCGCGCGCGGCGACATCGTTATTGTCGCCGATGATGACGACCGCGAGAACGAGGGCGATCTGTTCGTCGCGGCGAGCCTGTGCACGCCGGAGAAGATGGCGTTCATCATCCGCAACACATCAGGCATCGTCTGCGCGCCGCTGGCGCCGGAAGAAGCGCGCCGGCTGCATCTCGATCCGATGGTGGCGCTCAACGATGCGCCGCTCGGCACCGCGTTCACCGTCTCGGTCGATGTCCGCCACGGACTGAGCACCGGCATTTCCGCCGAAGAGCGCTCCAATACGGTACGCGCGCTCGCCAACGGCAATTCCGGAGCTTCCGACTTCGTGCGGCCAGGCCACGTCTTTCCGCTGGTTGCCAAGGAGGGCGGCGTGCTGATGCGCTCGGGCCACACCGAGGCCTGCGTCGACCTGTGCCGGCTCGCCGGACTGTCGCCGGTCGGGGTGCTCGCGGAGCTCATGAATGACGACGGCACGGTGATGCGCGGCCCCGAGCTTGCCGCTTTCGCCGAGCGGCAAAAGCTTCTGTGCATCACCATTGCCGAGCTGATCGCCTACCGGCAGGCGCGCGACAAGCTGATCGAACGGGTCGGCGAATTTCCGGTCGAGTCCGAAATCGGCACGCTCGCCGGTTACGCCTTCATCACGCCGTTCGATGCGGTCCATCACATGGCCTTCGTCTATGGCGGCATCGGCGATGGCAATAATGTGCTGACCCGGCTGCACCGCGCCAATATCATCGCCGACGTGTTCGGCGGCGCCAAGCTGATCCATTGCGTGCTGGCGCGTTTTAAGGCCGAGGGCAGGGGCGTGCTGGTGCTGTTGCGCGACGGCACCGCGGGCGTGCCGGTGATCTCCATCCCAAAATCGTCGGAGACCGCCTCGAGCGAGGCGCGCACCCAGCAATGGCGCGAAGTGGGTCTCGGCGCGCAGATCCTCAAAGACCTCGGCGTCAATTCGATACGGCTGTTAACGTCGTCGCGGCGGATGACCTATGTCGGACTCTCGGGCTTTGGCATCGAGATCGCGGGCACGGAACCGATCGAGGGCTGAACGGTTCGGCGAAGTTGCGCGACTGACAGACAACAGGAGGGGCCGCTATGACTGCTTTGGTTTCCCGAATTCGCATAGGTGTGGCCGTGACGTGTCTCGGCCTTGTGCTATCGGCCTGCGGTTACAACACGATCCCGACGCTGCAAGAAGCGGCCAAGGCGCGCTGGTCCGACGTGCAGAACCAATATCAGCGCCGCGCCGATCTGATCCCCAATCTGGTGGCGACGGTCCAGGGTTATGCCGCGCAGGAAAAGAACGTGCTCACCGCGGTTGTCGAAGCCCGCGCCAAGGCGACGCAAATAACGGTCAACGCATCCGATCTCACCGATCCGGACAAGCTTAAGGCCTTTCAGGAAGCCCAGGCGCAGTTGACGGGCGCGCTGGGCCGCTTATTGGCGGTGTCGGAAAATTATCCCGATCTCAAATCCAACGCCAACTTCCTGGCGCTGCAATCCCAGCTCGAAGGCACCGAGAACCGCATCGCGGTGGCGCGGCGCGATTATATCGACGCGGTGCGCGCCTATAATACGGCGCTGCGCACGTTCCCGACTGTCATCTGGGCCAAGACGGCGTTTTCCGGCGAACAGCCGATGGCGGAATTCACCGCCAATGAAGGCGCGGCAACGCCGCCCCAGGTGAAGTTCTAATCGTGGCGCAAGCGCGGATGATACGTGGCCTCGCCGCGGTACTCATCCTCGGCCTGATTTCGGCCTTTGCCTTCGCCGCTTTCGATTTTCCGCCCCTGACCGGCCGCGTGGTCGATCAGGCTGACGTGATGTCGGCCGATAGCCGCGCCGCGGTCGAGACCAAGCTTAAGGACCTCGAAGATAAATCCAGCATTCAGCTTGTCGTCGCCACCGTAAAGACGCTGCAAGGCGGCGACGTCGAGACTTACGCCAACGAACTGTTTCGCTTCTGGAAGCTCGGCGAGGCGCAAAAGAACAATGGCGTGCTGCTTCTGGTGGCGCCGGCCGAGCACAAGGTCCGCATTGAAGTCGGCTACGGCCTTGAAGGCACGCTGACCGACGCACTGTCGTCGGTCATCATATCGAGCACCATCATCCCGCGCTTCAAGGACGGCGACTTTTCCGGCGGTATCGAGCGCGGTGTCGACGGCATCATCAGCGTGCTGTCCGGCGATACCGCCGACTGGCAGCCGAAACCCGATGTCCGCCAGGAAGACGCTTCGGCCGACTTCGACAAGCTGTTCCCGATCCTGTTTTTCCTGCTGCTGATCTTCATCTGCTGGTATCTCATTCACCACGCCGGCGGTCCCGGCGGCGGCGGCACGCGCCGCGGCGGCGTCGGTCCGCTCTTTATTCCTTCCGGCGGTTCGGGTTGGGGGAGTGGCGGCGGTTTTTCCAGCGGCGGCGGTTTCGGTGGTGGTGGTTTCGGCGGCGGCTTCTCCGGCGGCGGCGGCTCGTCGGGCGGCGGCGGAGCGTCGGGGAGCTGGTGATGCACTTTACACCGGAAGATTACGCCGCGGTTTCCGCCGCCATTCGCAAGGCCGAACAGCGAACCTGCGGTCAGATCGTCTGCGTGCTGGCGCATTCGTCATCCGCCTACAGTTATATTCCGATCCTGTGGGCAAGCGTGGTGGCGCTTGTCACGCCCTGGCCGCTCATCTATTTCACGCCCTGGAGCGTGCAGCGGATATTTCTGCTTCAGCTTGTGGTCTTCATCGTTGTCGGCTTCGTGCTGACCTGGATGCCGTTGCGATTGGCGCTCGTTCCTCCTGTCGTGCGGCGCGCACGAGCGCACCGCGCCGCGCTCGAACAATTCGTGCTGCGCGGCATCACCCGGACCAAAAACCGAACCGGCATTCTCATCTTCGTCTCGTTGGCGGAGCATTACGCAAGAATCATTGCCGACGAAGGAATCGCCGCAAAGGTGCCCAGTTCGGAGTGGCAGGCCGCAATCGATGCTTTGACCGCGCACATGCGCGACGGCCGCCTCGTCGAGGCTTTCACCGCGGCGATCGAACGCTGCGGCGCGGTGCTTGCAGAGCACGCTCCGCCTGACGGATCGGCCAACGAATTGCCGGATCGGCTCTACGTTGTGTAAGCGCATTGGACGACGTCTCCGGCAGTCACGCCACCGTCATCGAATTTTCATATTGGAACCGCGGGCTTCGCATTGACCGGTGCTTTCGCCGAACACCTTAATTCTTCACGAGCCGCATCGCCGTGGACCAAGGACCACGCTACGCGATCTACTTTGTGCCGGCGCCGGATTCCGGCCTCTATCGCTACGGCAGCGCCATCCTCGGCTGCGATTGTTATTCCGGGAATGCGGTGGACTTTCCGCGGGAGTATTTTGGCGACGGCGCGGTGAACTGGAACGAACTCACCGCGCTGCCGCGGCGTTACGGCTTCCACGCCACGATGAAAGCGCCGTTTTATCTGTCGCCGGCCTGCACCGAACTCCAGCTCGCCAATGCGCTGCGAAGTTTCGCCGGTCTCGGCCACGCGGTTCATAGCTTTGCGCCGGCGGTGCGGTTGCTCGATGGCTTCTTCGCCGTCATGCCGCTCGAAGCGGCGGCTGCGCTCGACGCACTGGCGGCGTCCTGCACGACGATCTTCGATGCCTATCGCGCGCCGATGTCGCCGCGGGAACGTGCCCGCCGCATCGCGCTCGGCTTGAGTCAAAGCCAGATTCACAATCTCGATCGCTGGGGATTTCCCTACGTCTTGTCCGAATTTCGCTTCCATATGACGCTGACCGGCAAGGTCCCGCCGCGCCGGCGCAAAACGGTGCTGGGCCTTTTGCTCGGCGGTTTTCATAGCATGCAAGTCGAAAGTTCGGTCCCAGTCGATCGGCTTGCGCTACTCAAGCAGACGACGCCGGATGCCTCCTTCCGCGTGGTGAGCGAATCCCCGCTGCAGGCCGGATGACCGGGTTGGCGCGAACTTTATTCAGCCTATAATCGTCGCTTAACCGCCTGGTGCGCGCGATCGCGGCCGGCCGAAAATCCGATGGCAAATCGGAGATTTGTAAATTTGGGGGGAAGACCATGAGTAGTGCAGCCGCCACTTCGATCGTAACGCCAGCCGCAACCCCGACGACCGCGCAGATCTATAAAGTCGCCTTGGCGAGCATCATCGGCTCGGTGATCGAGCAATACGACTTTCTGATCACCGGCGTGATGGCGGCGACGGTCTGGGGCGGCGTCTTTTTCAAGCTGCCGGGTCTCGCCGCCGTTGCCGCCGCCATCACCGTCTATGGTCTCGGCATCATCATTCGTCCGGTCGGCGCCTTCATCTTCGGCAATATCGCCGACGTCTACGGGCGCAAGGACGCGATGGTCTATGCGCTGGTGCTGATGGGCGCCAGCACGCTTTTGATCGGGCTTACCCCTGGCTACGACAGCATCGGCATTGCTGCGCCGATCCTCCTCGTCATTTTCCGCATGTGCCAGGGCATCAGCTTTGGCGCCGAATTCGGCACCGCCTCGACTTGGGTGGTGGAACAGGCGGCACGCTCGAAATACCGCGCCTTCTGGGGCGCGTGGGTGGGCTTTGCCATTCCGATCGGGTTGCTGCTCGGCTTCGGCTCGGTGATCTTCGTCAAATCGCTGATGACGCCAGAAGACTTCGCGTCGTGGGGCTGGCGCATCTTCTTCATCGTCGGATTCCTGGTGGCGATCGTCGGCCTGATCATCCGTACCCGCACCATGGACAGCTTCGTGTTCGAGCAGCACAAGCAGCAGGTTACGATTATGAAATATCCGGCGAGTCAGGTGTGGCGCGAAATGCCGTGGACCATTTTGCGCACCTCGCTGGTCAACGCCATGTTCGGCGGCGCGTTCTTCCTCTACTTCGTGTTCGGCACGGGTTACATGAAAGCGGTCGGTTTCACCGGCAACCAGCCCGAGGAGATCGGGCTCATTGCCGCGGGCTTCATGCTGATCTTCATGATTATCGGCTCTTTCCTTGCCGACCTCATCAATCGCCGCACCATTCTGCTGATCTCCGCCAGCGTGCTGTTTGTGTTCGCGCTGCCGTATTTCTATCTGGTCAATACCGGCAGCTTCCTGCTGGCGACCGTCGCAGAGGTCATCGGCTTCGGTTTCGTGTTCGGTTTCGGCTATGGCGCGATCCCGACCTTCTACACCGAGAATTTTCCGACGCGCTATCGCGCCTCGGGAGCGAGCGCCGGCTATCAGGTGGCGCAGGTCTATGGCGGCGGCCTCATTCCCATCATCTCGGGGCAGTTGCTACGCGCCTACGGCGTGCAACAGGCCTATCTCTATATCGGGATCATAGTCATGTGTTACGCGGTGGCGGCGATGGTCGCGATCATCCGCACGCCGGAGACCAAGGGCGTCGATCTCGAGAACTGAAATCCCCGCAAGCCTCAGCCGAAGGTGAAGGCGTCGTGATAGGCGCCCTGCACCTGCCCGCCGGGCACCGGCCCGCCGCCGGGCACGTGCACCATGTTGCCGATCACCGCGCAGGTCGCGCCGTGTAGCCCGTGCCGCGGTATCGCCATCGGCGTCAACGCTTCCCAGCTGTCGGTCTTGGGATCGTAGCCCTCGTTGGTGCCGAATACCCGGCCGGTGGCCTCGCCGCCGAACACAACGATCTTGCCGTTGATATAGACGCAAGACGGCCCGCTGCGCGCCGTCGGCAGCGGCGCGCGAAAACTCCAACCGTCCGTCTTCGGATCGTAAACGGCGTTGAGCGAAGTATTGAAGTCGTAGGAATCCATGCGGCCGGCGATGGCGTGGATTTTTCCATCGACCACGGCGACGCCCATATGGTCGCGCTGCCCGACGAAGGGTTGCGTGCCGGTCGAGCCGCGCATGCTGGCCAAGTCCGAGTATTTATTGGCCGCCGGATCGTAGACCTCGTGCCACTCCACCGAGCGCACATCGCGCCCGCCGAGCAGATGAAATCTTGCCGTCAAACACGATCGCCGAGATCGCGCCGCGCGGGCGCGACAATCCCGCGATCGGCGCCCACTGGTCGGTCGTCGAATCGTAGACGAAGCATTTGGAATGCGGGCAGCGGTTCTGCTCGATGAAACCGCCGAAAGTGTAGATTTTCGTGCCGATCGAAACGCCGGCGACATGGTTGCACGGCACCGGGAAGGGGGCCTTGAGCGACCAGGATTTCGCTGCGGGGTCGTAAACCTGATGAAAATTCTGATCGACGCGGTGCTTGGCGTAGCCGGCGATGCTGTGGATTTTGCCGCTGCATTCGATGACGGCGTGTTCGCCGGTCGGGATCGGCATGCGCGGCTGCTCGATCCATTTGCCGGGATTTGCCGCCTTCGGTGCGACGCTTGTCATATAGCGCTGCTTCTCGACCGTCGCCGGGATCGCGGTGATGGTTTTGTCGTTCAGGCCGAGAAAGACCGGGAGTTCTTGTTCTGACATGACCTACCTCAACTCGGTTTGCGCATCATGCGCTGACATAACTCGGGACGGCGTCCTGTAATAGTTTGCGCGTGAGCTCCACGCCCTCGCGCGCGACGTCGTAGGGCGAGCGGGCCCATAGCTCGGGATTGGGAGCTTCATAGCTCAGATAGCCGGTGTACTTTTTCTCCGCCAACAGGCCCAGCATCTCCCGCCATTTGATCACGCCCTTGCCGGGCGGCAGCCGGTCGGTCGGACGCTTCACGCCGGTGACCGGATTGGGCGAAAGATCGCTGTACTGGAAACAGAAAATCTTCTCCGCCGGCACGTCGGCAAAGCCGCGGCCGCCCGCGCCGCTCCTCGTAAAGTGATAAGCGTCGATCAGATAGCCGCAGTTCGGCTTGCCGGCGCCATCGAGCAATTCCTTCAGCATCGAGAGCTTGTTGAGCACCTCATGCTGCGAATTGAATTCGATCGCCAGCCGCAGCCCATATTCGGCGGCGATGTCGCCGGCGTCGCGCAGATATTTGATCGCGTCCTTGATCGGGCCGCTGACCGGTCCCGGCGCGCTCATCAGCATCCCGCAGTTAAGCGCGACCGCGTTCTCGCAGCTCTCGCGGAACACCTTGAATAGCCGCTTGCTTTCGTCGCCGGTGGCAAACAGCCAGCCATATTCGACGCCGAGCACGCCGACCGGGATGCCGCCTTTGCGGATCAGATCGAGCACCTGCGCGTTGCTCATGCCGGCATCGAAGCAACGCTTAAAATCCGTACGCCGCAGCTCGACTGCGTCGTAGCCGGCCACCCGCGCCGCATCGAGCGCGGTCGCAAGCGGTGTGGTGTCGATCGTCCACAAATGCAGCGCCAGCCGTCCAAATTGTTCCGTCATGCTTTGTCGTGCTCCGTTACGATGAAGTGCTCGAATAGCGAAGGCCGATAATTCCAGGCCGCCTTTAGGCGATCGGCTGCCCGTTGGGGAATACTTGCGGCCGCAGTTTGGGATTGCAGCCCGCCATTTTCGGCGCATAGGGCGTCTCGGCGCCGAGCTCCTGTGCGGCATGCCAGGCCCAGTTGCGGTCCCACATCGCGCCGCGCGCGAGACAAACGAAATCGGCCTTGCCGGAGGCGACGATGTCTTCGGCCTGATGATAGCCGGCGATCAGGCCGACCGACATGGCGGGTATGCCGGTTTCCTTTTTCACCTTTTCCGCGAACGGCGCCTGGTAGCCGGGCGCCAGTGGAATCTTCTGCTTCGGATCGAGGCCGCCCGTGGACACGTCCATGTAGTCCATGCCGCGTTTTTTGAGTTCCTTGGCCAGCACGACGGTTTCCTCCGGCGTCCAGCCGCCGTCGACCCAGTCGGTGGCGGACACCCGCATGCCGATCGGTTTGCCTTCCGGCCATGCCGCGCGCACCGCCTCATACATCTCGATGGCAAAGCGCATGCGATTTTCGCTCGAGCCGCCATATTCGTCGGTACGCTTGTTGGAAATCGGCGACAGGAATTGATGGGCGAGATAACCGTGCGCGCCGTGCAGCTCGATCAGGTCATAGCCGATGCGGTCAACGCGCTTGGCCGCTTCGGCAAATTCGCCGATGCAGCGCTTGATGTCGTCCTTGGTCATGGCGTGCGGCACCGGCCAGCCGGTGTCGTAGGGGATCGCGGACGGCGCCTCCGGCGTCCAGCCGCCTTCCTCCTTGGTCAGGATCGGCTTTCCGCCGGCGGCAGGCGGCGTGGTCGGACCTTTGCGTCCGGCATGGGCCAGCTGCACGCCGAGCTTGGCGACGCCGTATTGCCGGCAGAAATCGTGCACGCGCTTGAGCGCCTTCTCATTGTCGTCCGACCACATGCCGGCGCATTTCGGCGAAATGCGCCCTTGAGGATTGATGTCGGTCATCTCGGTCATGACGAGCCCGGCGCAACCGAGTGAGAAGCTGCCGAGATGCATCAGGTGCCAGTCGTTGGCCGAGCCGTTGTCGGAATTGTATTGACACATCGGCGACACCACGACGCGGTTCGGCAAAGTAAGCCCGCGCAGCGTGATCGGAGAGAACAGGACGCTAGCCATCATAAAACCCCTTGGGTGCTGAGATCCGACCGGATGCCGCACTATCACCAAACCCGGCGGCAGGATCAATCCGTCGCAGCCTTCGGCTATCCGCTTCATGCAAAGCTGGGGTAAGCTCACCCCAATTTGGGGGGATCAGGGAAGGGGACGGGGCTCGTGGATGCGCGGTTCTGGCTGATACAGGCCTTTAACGGCATCTCTTATGGCGCGCTCCTGTTCCTCGTCGGGAGCGGGCTGTCGCTGATTTTTGGCGTCATGCGGATCGTCAACCTGTCGCATGGCGCTTATTTTCTGTGGGGCGGCTATATCGCGCTATCGGTGATCTGGGCGACCGGCTCGTGGGCGCTGTCGCTGCCGCTCGCGGCGCTGGCGGTCGCGGTGATCGGCCTTTTCATGGAGCGCGTATTTCTGCGTCCGCTCGGTTTCGATCCGCTGCGGCAGGTGCTGCTCACGGTGGGCTTTGCCTATCTGTTCCAGCAGGCCGCGCTCGATATCTGGGGCGGCAATAATTTCGAGATCAACCCGCCGCCCGCACTGACGCACAGCGTGGTGATCGGCGGCGTCTATTTCCCGCTCTACCGCATGTTCATGATCGTCACCGCGCTCGCGATCGGCATTGCGATATGGCTGATGCTGGAGAAGACGCGCATGGGGGCTGCGGTGCGCGCCACCGTCGACGATGCGCAAATGGCGCGCGGCGTCGGCATCGACACTAATCGAATCTCCATGTTCATCTTCGCGCTCGGCGCGTTTCTGGCGGCTTTAGGCGGCGTGATCGGCGGCGCCTTTCTCGGCGTCTATCCCGGCCTCGATTTTGAAATTCTGCCGCTTGCTTTCGCCGTCGTCATTATCGGCGGCATGGGCAGTCTCGCCGGCGCCGCCATCGGCGCCTTGCTGGTCGGGCTTGCCGACAATTTCGGTAAGGCGCTGTTTCCCGAACTGTCCTATTTCACGCTCTATGCGCCGATGGTGCTGATCCTGGCGGTCAAGCCGACCGGCCTGTTCGGGCGCGAGTGAGGCGGCGCGAGCATGAGCCAGCAAGGCAAAATCCTCACCGTCGCCGCCGTTCTGCTGGCGCTCGCCTATATTGTTCCGCACTCCAGCTCTTTCGTGGTGCTGCTCGCCACGCGCGCGCTGGTGTTCGGCATCCTGGCGATGAGCGTGGATATTCTGCTCGGCTTTGCCGGTCTCGCCTCGATGGGCCAGGCCGCCTATCTCGGGCTTGGCGCCTATCTGACGGCGATCCTCGCCGCCAGATACCATGTCGGCCTGGGCTGGGATTTCTGGCTGGTCGTGGTGTTGGGCATGCTGGTCAGCGCGGCGACGGCGGCGTTTTTCGGGCTGTTCGCGGTGCGCGCCACCGGAGTCTATTTCCTGATGATCACGCTCGCGCTCGGTCAATGCGTGTGGGGGCTCGCTTATCGCTGGAACTCGCTCACCGGCGGCGACAACGGCATCAATGTCACCAGCCGGCCGAATTTCGGGCTCGACCTGACCAACGAGCGGACGTTCTTCTTTTTGGTGTTCGCTGTCTTCGCGGTGACTTTGCTGTCGCTCTACGTGCTGGTGCGATCGCCGTTCGGCCGCAGCCTGGAGGGGATCCGCGAGCGCGAACTGCGCATGCAGGTTCTCGGCTACAATACCTGGCTGCACAAATATATCGCCTTTATCATCGCCGGCGCCGTCGGCGGCTTGGCCGGCGTGTTATGGGCGCATACCAACGGTCTGGTCAGCCCCGATAGCGTGGTGCTGACCACTTCGGTCGACGCGCTGCTGATGGTGGTGCTCGGCGGCGCCGGCACGCTGGTTGGCGGCGTCATCGGTTCGGCGATCGTGTTCGGCCTGCGTGAATATCTCTCAACGCTGGTGCACTGGTGGCAGTATGTGCTGGGCGGGGTCTATGTGCTGACGATCCTTTATCTGCCGATGGGCTTGATGGGAATTCCGGCGCGCCTTCGGCAATCGCGCGCTTTGTCCGGATCGTCGGACGAGGCGACGCCGGAGAAATTGGCGCCCACCTGAGACGTGACGAAGGCGCTAAACAACAAGGGAGGAAGACATGAGAGGGACATTGCGACAACGAACGGGCCGGTTGCTGTTGGGCGGCTGCTTCATGCTCGGATTGAGCATGAGCGCGCCGGCCCGTGCCGACGATTTGCGTATCGGTTTTCTCGCGCCGGTGACCGGGTTCCTTTCGCAAACCGGCCAGGACATGGTTCACGGCTTCCAGATGTATCTGGACGATCACCAAGGCATGCTCGGCGGCGCCAAAGTCACGCTCATCATCGAAGACACTCAGGCAAAGCCCGATGAGGCGGTCACCAAGGCCAAGAAACTCGTGCTGCAGGATCATGTCGACATGTTCATCGGCGGCGTCTTGGCCTCGACCGGCTACGCCTTGGCGCCGGTGTCGACCGAGGAAAAGACGCTCTATATCGCTTCCATCGCAGCGGCCGACGATTTGACCCAGCGTCAGCTCGACAAGTATCCCTATTTCATCCGCACCACCTGGGCGAGCTCGCAGCCCAATCATCCGCTCGGCCAGTGGGCCTGCGACCAGGGCTACAAGAAAGTCGTGACCATCGCCGCCGATTATGCGTTCGGCTATGAATTGGTCGGCGGCTTCCAGCAATCCTTCGAGGACTGCGGCGGCAAGGTCATTCAGAAAATCTGGCCGCCGCTCGGAAACAAGGATTTCGGGCCGTATATCCCCTCGATCAAAGCCGACGCCGACGCCATCTACACGCTGATGGTGGGACCGATGTCGCCGCAATTTCCCAAGCAATTGCGCGCGGCCGGCGTCAAGCTGCCGATCATCGCCGGCGGCACCAGCTATGACGACTACAACGTGGCGCTCGATAGCGACGATGTTATCGGCGATGTTTCGGCGCTGATGTACAGCGCCGCGCTGCAGACGCCGAAGAACGCGGCCTTCGTCAAGGAGTTCCGCGCCAAATACAACGAGGTTCCCGGCTATTACGCGGAAGCCAACTACACCACCGCGCAAATGATCGACGAAGCCATGAAGAAGAGCGGCGGCAAGTTCCCCGGCTCGGACGCCTTCATCAAGACGATGCTGGCCTTGAAGATCGATGCGGCGCGCGGGCCGGTGTCGTTCGACGATATGCGCAACCCGATCGAGAATATCTACATCCGCAAAGTCGACAAGGTGGCGCTGTTCGGCGACGACAAGCCGATGCTGTGGAACACCGTGATCAAGACCTATCCGAATGTCGGCCAGTTCTGGACCTACGGGAAGGACAAGTTCCTGCAACAGCCGGTCTATAGCCGCGACTTCCCGCCCTGCACGAACTGCGAATAGACTTCCGCTCGCCGACGGCCGGGGCGGGCACAAGCCGCCCCGGCGCAACTTTCTCGATACGGATTTGTGCGTGAGTGAAGCTAGCCGAAGCAACGGCCCAACGAATGCTCAAGTGCCGGCGCTCGAGCTTAGGGACCTGTCGAAGGCCTTCGGCGGACTGCGCGCGGTGCGCGGCATTTCGCTCAAAATCATGCCCGGCGACCGCAAGGCGATCATCGGCCCCAACGGCGCCGGCAAGACCACTTTGTTCAATCTCATCAGCGGGATTTTCCCGGCGACGTCGGGGCAGGTGCTACTGTTCGGCCGCGATGTCACGTCATGGCCGAGTCACCGGCGGGCCACGCTTGGCATGGCGCGCACCTTTCAGGTCACCAGCCTATTTCCGAAACTCACCGTGCTCGACAACGTGCTGCTGGCGATCAAGGGCCGCCGCGCCTCGAAATTCGTAATGTGGCGATTTCTGTCGTCCTATCGCGAGGTCTACGACAAGGCGCACGGGCTCCTTGAGCGCGCGGCGTTCATCGACCGCAAGGATACCGAGGTGCGCTATCTATCGCACGGCGAGCAACGCCAGCTCGAAATCGTGCTGGGGCTCGCCGGCGATCCGGAAATTCTCCTGCTCGACGAACCGGCCGCCGGCCTGTCCTCGGGCGAATCCGCCGAGATGGCCGCGTTCCTGCAGAAGCTCGACCGCAAGCTCGCGATCCTTCTGATCGAGCACGACATGGACATCGTGTTCGACGTTGCCGACGAAATATCGGTTCTGCATTTCGGCGAAGTGCTGGAAAGCGGATCGGCCGAGCGCATCCGTTCCAGCGCCAAAGTCCAGGAAATCTATCTGGGAACCGGCTGAGCGCAGGCGCAATCATGACCATCCTCGACGTCCAGGACATTCACACCTATTACGGCGACGCCTATGTGCTCCAGGGCCTGTCGCTCAAGCTTGAGCAGGGCCAGATTCTCGGGCTTCTCGGGCGAAACGGCGTCGGCAAGACCACGCTGGTTAATTCCATCGTCGGCTTTGTGCCGCCGCGCCGCGGCAAAATCTATTTCAAGGGCGCCGATATCACCGGCAATTCGTCGTTTGCCATCGTGCGCGGCGGCATGGGACTGGTGCCGCAGGGCCGCCGTATCTTTCCGTCGCTGAGCGTCGAGGACAATCTGTTGGTCGCCGAGCACAGCCCCGAGCGTCACGGCTGGAGCCTGCAGCGGGTCTACGCGCTGTTCCCGCGGTTGCGCGAACGGCGCAATCAGCGCGCGCGCACGCTGTCCGGCGGCGAGCAGCAGATGCTCGCCATCGGGCGTGGGCTGATGACCAATCCCGATTGCCTGATCATGGACGAGCCGTCGGAAGGTCTGGCGCCGATCATCATCCAGGGCCTGTGGGAAGCCATCGCCACGCTCAAGCAGGAGGGCCTTTCCATTTTGCTGGTCGAGCAGAACGCGGCGCTGGCGCTAAAGCTCGTCGACTTCGTGCACGTGATGAGCAAGGGCCGCCTGGTCTACTCCGCGCCGCCGGGCGAGCTGTGGTCCAACGAAGAAGTGAAATCCCGCTTCCTCGGGATTTGAACGCGAGGGACCAAAACCCGATGCCGCCCGCCCATGTCTCGTTGCCCGCCCAGGTCTCGTTATCCGCTCAGGTCTCGTTATCCGCTCATGTCGCGTTATCTGATGTCACGCGCGTTTACTCGGCCGGCGCTATCGGACACGAGGTGCACGCGCTCGGTCCGGTCACGCTGCAATTGAGCAAAGGCGAATTTTTCGCCGTGGTTGGCCCGTCCGGCTGCGGCAAGTCGACACTGCTTGATCTGATGGCGGGTCTCACGCCTCCCACGCAAGGCACGATCGAATTCGAGGGCCGTCCGATCAAGGGCACGGTGCCCGATGGTGTCGGCGTCGTGTTCCAGGAAGACGCCTGCTTCCCCTGGCTCACTGTCACCGACAACATCGCATTCGGCATGCGTGAGGCCGGGGTCGGCAGTGCAGACATGCAACGCAGGCTCGATCACGCGCTCGATCTCATGGGACTTCGCGACTTTGCGCGCGCCTATCCAGCGCAACTTTCCGGCGGCATGCGCCAGCGCGTCTGCATTGCCCGCACGCTGGCCTTGCAGCCGCGGTTGATCCTGCTCGATGAGCCGTTCGGCGCGCTCGACCAGCAGACGCGTCTTTTGATGGGCGACGAGCTGCTGCGGGTCTGGCGCGACACCGGCTCGACCGTGCTGCTCATCACCCATGCGCTCGACGAAGCAGCGATGCTTGCCGATCGGATCGGGGTTATGTCGGCGCGCCCCGGACGCGTGCTGGAAATCGTCGAGACCGGCTGGCCGCGCGATCGCGATAGCCGGATCGTCGCCGAAGCGTCCTTTGGCGAGATTACCGGCCGGCTGTGGCGATTATTGCGGGGCGAATCGCTCAAGGCGCTGGGTAGGAGCGGGGGGCAGCCATGACGCGCGCCGCTTATTATCGCCTCGCATTCATCGGCGGGGCCATCGTGCTGCTTGAACTATTGTGCCGTACCGGCGTGATCGATCACCTGACCATGCAGCCGCCTAGCGACATGGTGCACGATCTCGTCGTGCTGCTGGCCTCCGGCTCGATGAATACGGCGATGCTGAAAACCTTCGTCAACGTCGCCATCGCTGGCGGTTTGGCGATCATCGCAGGGGTCGTCCTCGGCGTGGCGCTGCACGGCCGTCACGCGGTGCGGCAGGTTCTGGAGCCGCTGTTCGCGACCTATTACGCGATCCCGATCTATGCGTTCTATCCGCTGCTCATCATCCTGTTCGGGCTGGGCGACCTGCCGCAAATCCTGATCGGCTTCATGCTCGCGGTGGTAGCGGTGATCGTCAACACGCTCAACGGACTCGACCGGGTGCCGCGCGCGCTCATACGGACGGCGCGGGTCTATCGTCTCGGGCCGGTCGCGACCGCATTGAAGATCACCTTGCCGTCTGCGGCACCGTATCTTTTGACCGGGGTGCGGCTCGCCGTCGCCTACGCCTTCATCGGCGTGATCGGTGCCGAGTTCATCATGTCGCGCACCGGCATCGGCTACGAGATCAGCTTCGCCTACAACAATTTCGACAACAAGACGATGTACCCGCTCATCCTGCTGATCATCGGCGCTTCGATCGCGCTCAATGCGGCCGTCTCACATTGGGAAAAAGTCCTCCTGCGCAGGCGGAGTCGCTCATGACCGCGCGCTCCTGGCGGCCCGCCGTCAACAGCCTGATCCTGATCGCTGTGCTGCTTATCGCGTGGCAAATTCTGTTCGCGGTTGCCGGCAGCCAGGCGATGACGCCGCCGCTCGCGACCTTCCGCTATCTCGGCTATCTGCTGACAACGGATGCGTTTTGGGGGCATCTGCAAGAGACCTCGCGCGCCTTTTTCTTCGCGCTGCTGATTGCGGTGGTGCTGGGACTTGCCATCGGTTTCCTGTTGGGCGCGCACCGGCTGTCGAGCGACATATTCGAGCCGATTCTTGTGGCTTTCTACTCGATCCCGAAGATTACACTCTATCCGATCATCCTGCTTGCTTTCGGCCTTGGATTGCCGGCCAAGATCGCCTTCGGCGCTATTCATGGCGTCGTTCCGGTCGCGATCTTCACCATGGCGGCGGTGCGCAACCTCAATCCGATTCTGCTCAAGACCGCGCGCGTGCTGCGGCTCAAGCCCGGGAAAGTTGTCCGCTCGGTACTGCTTCCCGCGGCTTTGCCGGAAATCTTCACCGGCCTTCGCCTCGGATTCTCGCTGACACTAATCGGCACGCTGCTCGGCGAAATGTTCGGCTCGCAACGCGGCCTTGGCTATTTGTTGATGACCGCTATCGGCTTGCAGAACGTGCCGCTGATCATGGCCGTGACCTTGCTGATCGTTCTGTTCGCGGCCTCGGTGAGCACGCTCCTGATCGTCATCGACCATCGACTCCATCTGCGGATGTCGTAAACTACCCGGTACCGGCGGCATCCGCCGCAGCGGGGCAACCGCCCACAAATAACAAAATCGATACCGGAGGAACCATGTCTTCAATCATCACGCCGGGGCTGCGCGTCGCGGCTTTCGCCCTCATCGTGGCGCTGCTGCCGTTGCGCGCTATGGCCCAGGAACAGATCGTCGTCAGCAATTTCGGCATTGCCGCAAACGGCATGCCTTATGCAGTCGCGATGGCGAAAGGCTTCTTCAAGGACGAGGGCGCCGACGTCAGCGGCGTTCTGTCCTCCGCCGGCGGCGGCACCACGGTGCGCAACCTGATGACCGGTCATCTCGCCTATGGCGAGATCGATCTCGCCGGCACGATCGCCGCGATCCAGCAGGGCGCCGACCTCAAGATCATCAGCGACAACGTGCTCACGGTCGCAGAATTCGTCTGGGCGGTGAAGCAGGATTCGCCGATGAAGACCCTCAAGGACCTCGCCGGCAAGAAGATCGGCTACACCAACCCGCGCTCGACCAGCCAGGCGCTCGACATTCTCCTCCTCGAGGCGGCGGGGCTCAAACCCGAGGACGCCGAACTGGTCAAGACCGGCGGCTTCGGCGAATCCATTGTGTCGCTCAATCTCGGTTTGATTGATACCGCGGCAATTGCCGATCCGGTCTGGTCGAAGAACAAAAGTCAATTCCGGGTGCTGGTGTCAGCCAGCGACGTGCTGCCGCCGCTGTGCAACGTCATCGGCGTGACCACTGCCGAAGCGGCAGCCACCAAGGGCGATTTCATCCGCGCTATACTCCGCGGGCGGCGCAAGGCGGTCGATTTCATGTCGGCACATCCGGATGAGGCCGCCGAAATCGTGGCCAAGGCTTACAATATCGATCTCGACGTCGCCAAGAGCACGATCAATAACCTGGTCGCGCCGAGTAAATCGGGCGTGCCTTATTGGGGGCACGGCAATTTCGATCTCGCCGGCATGGACCGCATGATACGGGCGCAGAAGCTGGTCGGTTCGCTCACCGGCGACGTGGACTGGTCGAAGATCGTCGATACGAGCTTCCTCGCCGACGATCTAAAGCCGAAGAAGTAATTCGCGCTTAGTCCGCACGCTGCGTTAGGTAGCCTTGCTCGCCGCCTGTCGCGCCAGCCAGCGTTGCACGCGGGTGTCCTCGCAGGCGGTGACGTTGAATCGCATCCACGGCGTGCGCTCGAGATGCGGACGAAACACCGCGCCCGGCGCCAGCATGATGCCGTCGCGTTGCGCGGCTTCCGCCAGCGTGAGCGAGTCCTCGACATGGGGGAACTTCGCCCAGACGAACATGCCGTCCGCGGGCTCCACAAACAACTCCAGCCCCATGCGTTCGAAGGCGCGCACGACATTGAGACGCGCCTCGCCCAGGCGCTCGTGCAAGCGTGACAGGTATTTGCGGTAGTGACCGTCGACCAGCATCAGGTAGACGAGCCGCTCGGTGAATTGCGAGGTGGTAAGACTGGTCAGCATCTTGATGTCTGCCAGATCGGTGACGATGTTCTGCGCGCCGGCGACGAAACCGACACGCAGGCTGCCTGACAGAGTTTTGGAAAAACTGCGTGCATAGATCACACGGTTGAGCTGGTCGAGCGTCGCCAGCCGCGGGGTCGTCTTCACCTGCAGATCGCAGAAGATATCGTCCTCCACGATCATGAAGTTGTAGCTCTCGGCGGCCTGCAGCACCTTGAACGCCACATGCGGACTCATGTCGGTTCCGGTCGGGTTCTGCATCACTGACTGCGTGAAATACACCTTCGGGCGGTGTGCGGCCGCGAGCTTTTCGAGGATTGCAATGTCCGGCCCGTCGGGGTTGCGCGGCACCGCCAGCATCTGGACGCCATGCAGGCGCAGATTGCCGAACATGTTGTAGTAGCCGGGGTCGTCGACCAGCGCCGCGTCGCCCGGCTTGAGCAGATAACGGATGACGAGTTCGAGCGCCTGGCTGGTGCCCTGCGTGAGCAGGACCTGGCCCGGATGCACGGTGATACCGAGCCCGGACAACATGAGCGTAAGATGCTCGCGCAGCGGCAGGTAGCCGAACGGGTGGCCGTATTCGAGCAGATAGGCGCCGTTCTTGCGCGCCAGCACGTTGAGACTCTGGCGGATGCCGGCTTCATCGAGCCAAGAATTTGGCAGCCACGGACCGCCCGCGAGCAGCGTGTTCTCGTCCGCTTCCAAAAGCCGGCGGACGAGCCAGACCAGTTCCTCGTTGCGCTTGTGGCCGTCGGCAGGCGCGGGATGCGAAGTCTCCGCAGGCGCGGCCGGCGCTGCTGTATAGAAGCCGGAACCGCGGCGCGATTGCAGATAACCCATTGCCACCAGACGGTCGTAGGCCTCGACCACCGTGAAGTGGCTGACACCGTAGCTGTCGGCGAAGCTGCGGATGGACGGCAACTTGGTCCCGGACCGCAGATGCCGATCCTCGATCTGTCGCTTGATGCCCGCCACGATTTGGTCGGCGAGCGGTTGGCCGCTGCGCGGGCTGATCGTGAGGGAAAGCATGCCGCGCCTCATTGAATTGGCCCGTACCCGGACCGGTACAGTTACACCAACTGACAGCAAAACTGACCATTACTGTCTAGGCAAGTGTTTGGCAGGATGCTGCGCGTGTCAATGCCCATCGGGCATCAAAGGAGAAATCGAATGCCGCTCATTCAGGTTCGCGTCATCAAGGACGTATTCAGCAAGGAGCAGAAGCGCCAGATCATCAGCAAGTTGACCGACGCCATGGTCTCGGTCGAAGGCGAGAGCATGCGCGGCGTCACCTGGTGTGTCGTCGAGGAGGTGGAAAGCGGCGACTGGGGAATCGGCGGCAACGCTCTGACGACTGCAGACGTGCACGCCTTGGCGCGCGGAAAAGCTGCGTGATGGAGCGACCACGCCGGCGCTACGGCCGCCAATTCAGTTGCATGACCTTGTTGCCGCTGGCCTGGCTATATTGGATCGATTGCTGCCTCATCGCTGCAATCGAGCCCGCTTCGCCGCGCGGACATTGCACGGCATCGTGTTGAATCGACCCATGATCGAGCACACTGCCGAATTCAGCCTCGATCGTTTCCATCGATTCATCGGTGGCAAACGGCGGCGACATATAGAGCGTGCGCTGCGCCGGCGATAATGCCACGCAGTACCGCCATTCGGCCGCTTGCGCCGCGCGCCCATCGAGCCCTGCGAACAGGACGGCGGTCCAAAGCAGCGCTTGTCGTATCTGCCAGCCCATCGCATCACCCGTGGCGAATCGGAATAGCTTCGAAGAGAGCCTAGCGCACGGCCGGGCGTTGGAAACTGTGATTTGTACGGGCGATGGGCGGCCTAGCGTTCCAGCCGGGCGACGATCTCGACATGCGCCGAGTAGCGGAATTGATCAACCGGCGTGACCATCACGAGCCGGTAGCCGCCGTCGATCAACTGCCGCATGTCGCGCGCAAACGTTGCCGGATTGCACGACACCGCGACAATGACCGGAACGCGGCTGGCCGCGAGTTCGCGCGACTGCGTTTGCGCCCCCTGGCGCGGGGGATCGAACACCGCGGCGTCGAAGCGGTCGAGCTCGGCGGCGACCAGCGGATTTTTGAACAGATCGCGCCGCTCGACCACGATAGGCTTTAATCCGGCAGTTGCCGCGGCCGCGCGCTGGAGCGCGGCAAGCGCGGCCTCGTCGTCATCGGCCGCGGTGACGCGCACGCGATCCGCAAGCCGAAGCGCGAACGGCCCCACGCCCGCGAACAGGTCGGCGACGCTTTTTCTGGCGCCGGCGCAGGCGTCAAGCACCAGCCGCGACAGCACGGCTTCGCCCTCCGCCGTCGCCTGCAAAAACGCGGCGGGCGGCAGGACAATACTCGCCGCGCCCATGCGCAGCGTCGGCGCGCGCCCCTGCGCGATCAATTCGCCATGGCGCGTGAGCCGCGCCAGATTTTCCCCGGCGGCGACCCGCGCCAGAGCTGCGACCAGTTGCGGCGTCAGCGGCCCCGAGCCGCGCACGTCGACGTCGAGGCCTGCATCGGTCGCCGTCACCTGGATATCGAGCGGCTTGCGAGTGGCATCGAGGCGTTCGGCGATGGCCCAGGCCGCCTTGAGCGCGCCGTCGAGGTTTTTGGCCAGAACCGGACAGCGGTCGATTGCGATCACCTGATGCGCGCGCGCCGCCGAGAAGCCAACCTCGAGCACGTCGTGGGTGCCGCGCCTGGCGTGGAAAACGACGCGGCGGCGGCCCTCGCCATGAGCATCGATCAGATCGGCGACCGGCGCGGCAATGCCCGCCTGCGCCAGCGCCTCGCCGACAAGATCGCGCTTCCAGGCGCGGTACGCTTCGGTCTGCCAATGCTGCAGGGCACAGCCGCCGCAGACCCCGAAATGCGGGCAGATCGGTGCGATACGCTGCGCGCTCGGTTTTTCGATGGCGAGGAGATGCCGCCGGTCCGGTTGGCCCGGCACGTTTTCCACTTCGACGCTTTCGCCCGGCAGCGCGCCGGGGACATAGATCGCGCCGTCGGCTCCATGGGCGACGCCATCGCCGCGATGGCCGATCCGCTCGATTACCAGATGCTCAACCACGAGACTCAGTCACGTTCGGCCTCGATGAAGAATTCGCGGTTGCCGTCGCCGCCGCGGATCGCCGAGGCAACGATCCCGCCGGGCCGCCAGCCGAGCGAGGTCAGAACCGCGGCGATGTCGTCGCAAATGACCTTATGAACGGCCTCATCGCACACAATGCCCTTCTTGTTGTCGCGGCGGCCGGCCTCGAATTGCGGCTTGATCAGCGCCAGGATTGTTGCGCGCCGTGCCAGCAATTCGCTGACCGCAGGCAGCACGAGCTTGAGCGAGATGAAACTGACGTCGACCGTGGCAAAATCCGGCTGTTGCGTCAAAAGCGACGGATCGAGTTTACGGATATCGGTGTGCTCGATCGAGATGACATTATCGCGGCTGCGCAGGCGCGTATGCAATTGCGCGCGCCCGACATCGACCGCATAGACGTTTTGCGCGCCGCGTTCCAGCAGCACTTCGGTAAAGCCGCCGGTCGAGGCGCCGACGTCGAGGCAGACGCGGCCGGCGACCTCGATGCCGAAATGGTCAAGCGCCGCCGCAAGCTTGACGCCGCCGCGCGACACGTAAGGGTGCTCGGGCGTCGCGGCGATGACGGCGGCGGATGAAATCTCCTCCGACGGTTTTTGCACCACGACGCCGTCGGCGCTGACCCGGCCGGCGGCGATCGCGGCCTGCGCCCGCGCCCGGCTCTCGAACAAGCCGCGCGCGACCAGAAGACGATCGGCCCGTTCTCGGGTGGTCATGGCACGTTGTCATGCCCGGCCTTGTGCCGGGCATCCCGATCAGTTCGGTACAGCTTTGCCATTAGAATCGAGATGGCCGGGACAAGCCCGGCCATGACGCCAGAGGGTTTAGGCCAGCTTCACCGCTTCGCCGCCGATGTTCTGGCCGAGCGCTTCGAACGCCTTGGCGACGATGCCTTTGGCGTCGAGTCCGGCCTTGGCGTACATGGCGTTGGGCGAATCCTGATCGATGAAGATATCCGGCAGCACCAGCGTGCGGACCTTGAGGCCGCGGTCTAGCGCGCCATGATCGGCGAGCGCCTGCAACACGAAGGAGCCGAAGCCGCCGACCGAACCTTCCTCGATGGTCAGCAGCACTTCATGCTCGCGGGCAAGCCGCAGCAGCAAGTCGACATCGAGCGGCTTGGCAAAACGCGCGTCGGCAACGGTCGTCGGCAGGCCATAGCCGGCAAGTTCGTCCGCTGCTTTGAGGCATTCGCCGAGGCGGGCGCCGTAGGAGAACAGCGCCACTTTGGTGCCTTCACGCAGAATGCGGCCCTTGCCGATTTCGAGGGGTTTACCCTCTTCCGGCATCGGTACACCAAGCCCTTCGCCGCGCGGATAGCGCAGCGCCGATGGGCGATCGTCGATGGCAACGGCCGTCGCCACCATGTGCACCAGATCGGCTTCGTCGGCCGCCGCCATCAGCACGAAACCGGGCAGGCAGCCGAGATAAGCGATATCGAAAGCGCCGGCGTGGGTCGGGCCGTCGGCGCCGACCAGGCCGGCGCGGTCCATGGCGAAACGCACCGGCAGGCGCTGGATAGCGACGTCGTGCACGACCTGGTCGTAGGCGCGCTGCAGGAACGTCGAATAGATGGTCGCGAACGGCTTAAAACCTTCGGTCGCAAGCCCGGCGCAGAACGTCACGCCATGCTGTTCGGCGATGCCGACGTCGAACGTGCGCGTCGGGAATTCCTTCTGGAACAGGTCGATGCCGGTACCCGACGGCATCGCGGCAGTGATGGCCACGATCTTCGGATCCTTGCGCGCTTCCTTGATCAGGCTTTCGCCGTAGACCTTCTGATAGGCGGGCGCGGCGGCTTTCGCCTTCTGCTGCGCGCCGGTGGCGACGTCGAACTTAACGACGCCGTGGTATTTGTCGGCGGAATTTTCGGCCGGCAGATAGCCTTTGCCCTTTTGCGTGACGACGTGAACCAGGAACGGCCCGTTCTTGGCGTCGCGCACGTTTTCCAGCACCGGCAACAGGTGATCGATATTGTGGCCGTCGATCGGCCCGACATAGAAAAAGCCGAGCTCGTCGAACAGCGTGCCGCCGGTGACCAGGCCGCGCGCATATTCCTCCATCGCCAGCGCACGCTGCTCGAGCATTTTGCTCGGCATATGCTTGACGACGCTTTTGAAGATCTTTCGCAGCCGCCGATAGCCGCGGCCGGAAACCCGGCGCGCGAGATAGGCGGAGAGCGCGCCGACCGGCGGTGCGATCGACATGTCGTTGTCGTTGAGCACAACGATCAGGCGCGAATTCATGGCGCCGGCATTGTTCATCGCTTCATAGGCCATGCCGGCCGACATGGCGCCGTCGCCGATGACGGCGATGACATTATTCTGCTTGTTCTCCAGGTCGCGGGCCACCGCCATGCCGAGCGCAGCCGAAATCGATGTGGAGGAGTGCGCGGCGCCAAACGGATCGTATTCGCTCTCGGCGCGCTTGGTGAAACCGGAAAGCCCGCCGCCGGTGCGCAGCGTGCGGATGCGGTCGCGGCGATTGGTGAGAATCTTGTGCGGATAGGCCTGATGGCCGACGTCCCAAACCAGCCGGTCGGCAGGCGTGTCGAACACGTAGTGCAGCGCCACCGTCAGCTCGATCACGCCGAGTCCGGCGCCGAGATGGCCGCCGGTGACGGCGACAGCGTCGATGGTTTCCTGGCGCAGTTCGTCGGCGACCTGCCGCAAGTCACTTCGTTCGAGGCGCCTGAGATCTTGGGGGGTCTTGATTCGGTCGAGCAATGGGGTCTTTGACGAAACCGTCACGCTACGCTCCTTATTTCAGACCAATGTTTGTTTCGGCCGAATGCCGATTATTGGGGCTTGGTGGGCCCGGCATGGCTCACACAGATTCTGGCGTCCTTACACCATTCTCCGCCGGGAACGCAATTTGAACGGACCTGCCGCAAAGCAACGGCCTGGATGGAACCGCTAGGCTTTCCAAGGCCTTCTATCCTAAAGTCCGGTATTACCCCGTACAACCCCAATACCTGTGTTTTCTTGAACCTATGCAAGGTTCATGCAATTGCCAGGGTACCGCAACACAATTTAGCGGCATTTCGGCAACACTCGATTGTGGCAAAACTCCCGAGCTAGGCACCGTGGCGCTCGAAACCTACCGCAAGAAGCGCAAGTTCAATGTCACCGCGGAGCCGCGCGGCCACAAAGGAGCACGCGGCGGCAACCGTTATGTCATCCAGAAGCACGATGCGACCCGGCTGCATTACGACCTCCGCCTCGAACTCGACGGCGTCATGAAGAGCTGGGCGGTGACGCGGGGCCCGAGCCTCGACCCCGCCGACAAGCGGCTTGCGGTGCATGTCGAGGACCATCCGATCGAATACAATTCCTTCGAGGGCACTATCCCGCAAGGCGAATATGGCGGCGGCACCGTGATGATCTGGGATCGCGGGCGCTGGGTTACCGACGGCGATCCGCACAAGGGCTATACCAAGGGCCACCTCGATTTCACCCTCGATGGCGACAAACTGCACGGCCGCTGGCACCTCGTGCGCATGCGCTCGCGCCCGGGCGAGAAGCATGACAACTGGCTCCTGATCAAAGGCAAGGACGAGTGGGTGCGGACCGGACGCCAGGCGGACATCGGCGAGCAAGAGCCGCTTTCGGTGGCGAGCGGCCGCACCATGGCGGAAATCGCCGGCGGCAAAGGCAAAAAACAAGTCTGGCACAGCAACCGGGACGAAGAGAAAGCCAAAAAAGCCGAGGCGAAGCCGAGGCCGCAAAGCCAGGCCGAGTTTCGCGCGCAATTACGGGCAATTGCCGACGTGAAGCGGCCCGCAAAAACCAAGTCGAGAGCCAAAGCCACGGTCGCCGTTGTCTCCCGCAAGAAATCTCCAGCGCCGCACGGCGACAAAAGCGGGCGCAAAAGCGGTCGTCTCCCGGACTTCGTGCCGCCGAGCCTCGCCACGCTGCACGACGTACCACCGAGCGGTCGTGACTGGCTCCACGAGATCAAATTCGACGGCTATCGCATCGAGGCAAGAACTCGATAAGGGCCTCGACCACGGCAAGGTGAAACTGCTCACGCGCAAAGCGCTCGACTGGACCCACCGCTTCGAGCGCATCGCCAAGGCGGTCGCGGCACTGCCGGCACAGACCGCGCTCCTTGACGGCGAACTGGTCGTCGAGGACGACAAAGGCGTCTCCAGTTTCGCGATGCTGCAGACCGATCTGAAGGACGGCCGCGGCGACAGGTTCGTCTATTGGGTGTTCGATCTGTTGTATCTGGACGGCCGCAATCTGACCGGCGAGCCGCTGGTTGAGCGCAAGGCCGCGCTGCAACGGCTCCTTAAGGGCCACAGCCGGACCGGGCCCATCCGTTATGCCGACCATTTGGGCGAGGACGGCGCCGTGATTTTCAAGCATGCCTGCGAGATGAATCTCGAAGGCATCGTGTCGAAGCTGCGCGACGCGCCCTATCGCTCCGGCCGCTCGGAGAATTTTGTCAAAACCAAATGCCACAGCGTCCAGGAAGTCGTGGTCGCCGGCTTTAGTCCCTCCAATGCGATGGCCAAAGCGGTCGGCGCGCTGACGGTGGCGTTCCACGAGAACGGCAAGCTCCGCTATGCCGGGCGCGTCGGCACCGGCTATACGCGCCAGACCGCGCGCGAATTGTGGCGGCTCCTCGAACCGCTACGGGTCGAGCGCGCGCCGGTCGCGCTGCCGCCGGACGAACGGCGCAAGAACGTGATCTGGGTGAAGCCGCAAGTTGTCGTCGAGACCGAATTCCGCGGCTTCACCAATGACGGCCTGTTGCGGCAGGCCGCGTTCAAGGGGCTGCGTGAGGATAAACCGGCGCGCGAAGTGGTGCGCGAAGTCGCCGCTCCCAATATTTCGGCAGCGATGGCGCGGCGGCAGGTGGTGCGGAGATCTTCATCGCCGAAGCCGGCGAAGGCGAACGCCACACGCGCCGGCAATGCCAGCGTGGACATCGCCAATGTGCGTCTGACGCATCCGGACAAGGTCTTTTGGCCCGATGCCGGCGTCACCAAGGAGGATCTGGCGCGCTATTATGTGGACGTCTGGCCCTTCATGGCGCCGCATGTGGTCGACCGGCCGCTGGCGATCGTGCGCGGTCCCGACGGCACGGCCGGCGAAATGTTTTTCCAGAAACACATCGCCGCCAATATCAAGCAATCGCCGCTCCGCCATGCCGTCACCGCCAAGGAGCATGACGTCATCGCGGTGGAAAAGCTCGACGATGTCATCGCGCTGGTGCAGTCCGGCGCGCTGGAAATTCACACCCGCGGCTCGAGACTTGAAAAGCTGGAAGTTTGCGACCGCATCGTGTTCGATCTCGATCCGGGGGAGGGCGTGTCGTGGAAGGCGATCGTTGCCGCCGCGCAGGAGGTGCGCGAGCGTCTGCAAGCGGAAAAGCTCAAAAGCTTTGCAAAGCTTTCCGGCGGCAAGGGCATTCATGTCGTCGTGCCGATCGACGGCGCCGATTGGAACGCGGCCAAGGCGTTCACCGCGCGCATCGCGGCGGCGATGGCCAAGGACAGCCCGGACCTCTACCTCGCCACGATCGTCAAGGCGCAGCGCAAGGGCAAAATCTTCATCGATTATCTGCGCAACGCGCGCGAAGCGACTTCGGTCGCGCCTTATTCGACGCGCGCACGCGCCGGCGCGCCGGTTTCCGTGCCGGTGTCATGGGAGGCGCTGCCCCGCACCACCGGCGGCAGCCAGTTCACCGTGCTCAACCTGAAAAAGCATTTGCGCAACGACGCCTGGGCCGACATCGGCAAGGTGCGGCAGCGGTTGCCGAAAAAGTAATTCCTCACCCCGCCAGCCTGAACCGCTCGGCCTTCGGCTCGAAGCGCGACCGGAAAATCTCCGCATCGAGCGGGTCGGCGAAACAGTAGCGCACGAAGGCGGCGTATTCGTCCTCGACATACATGTCGAATTTCTCGACATAGCGGATGAGGAAATCCAAAATCTCGCCGTCGTCGGCGAGCTGCTGCCGCGGCAGCACCACCTGATACGGGCATTCCTCGTCAAGCTTGCGCAGCCAGTCGCTTTTTTGCTCTTTTTGGCTTTTCTGATCCGAATCCATCGCCGTTACCCCAAGACCCATGATGACCCGAACCGGCGAATGTTCCCTATTTGTTCCTATCTGTCAAGCCTTTTCTGTTGGCACGATTGCATGAGCGGCCGGGGCTTGGGAAAACCCCCGCTCCGATACTTAGATGCGGATAGCGCTGCAGCCGCGCCAAAGGATTTTGTGCCATGGCAACCCATCACTTTCACGCCGTCGTTTGGATCGACCATCACGAAGCGCGCGTGTTCCATTTCAGCCCGACCGACGTCGCAACGCTGGTGCTGCATCCGGACAATCCGACCCGGCACATCCACCACAAGGCCAATTCCATCGGCAGCGGACACGCCGCCGAGGATGAGAATTTTCCGCACGCCGTCGCCCAGTCGATCGCCGACGCCGGCGCCGTTCTCATTACCGGACCGGCCAACGCCAAGCACGAGCTGGTCAAGCATATTGACCACCACGATCATGCGCTGATGAAGATCATTGTCGGCGTGGAAACCGTCGATCATCCGACCGGCGGCGAACTCGTCGCCCATGCCAGGCATTATTTCAAGGCCGAAGATCTGATGGAACCGCAGAAGGCCCAGAGCGGACGCGTTGCAACCGGCACGGTTTAGGCGGCTGAAAATCACTCGACGTCGAGCGGCTCGGTGCCGGTCGGCTTGCCGCCGGCGTCGAGCGTGATCTTTTCCACGCGCGCCTCGGCCTGGCGCAATAAATCCTCGCAGCGGCGCTTGAGCGCCTCGCCGCGCTCGTAGATGGCGACCGATTCCTCGAGCGGCACCTTGCCCTCTTCGAGCCGCTTGACGATCGATTCGAGCTCCTCGATCGCCCGCTCGAACGGCAATTTCGCGATATCGCTGTTGGTCTTCTGCTGCGCCATCGTACTCTCAATGTAGCCCGGATTACGCGGCGCGTAATCCGGGAGAGTCATGCCCCCGGATTGCACATGATGCAATCCGGGCTACGACATTATCCCCGCATCAGCGCGGTGACGTGGGCGGCAACCGAATTGCCCAAAGCCTGCAGATCGTAGCCGCCCTCAAGCAGCGAGACGACGCGGCCGCCGGCATGACGGTCGGCGACATCCATGATCTTTTGCGTCGCCCAGGCGAAATCCGCCTCTTCCAGATTGATATTGGCGAGCGGGTCGCGGTAATGGGCGTCGAAGCCGGCGGAAATGATGATGAGTTCCGGCTGAAATTCGGCAAGCCGCGGCAAAATCCTGCTCTCGAAGGCATCGCGGAATTTCTCAGGCCCGTCGCCGGGACGCAGCGGCGCGTTGACCACGGTGTTGTATTCGCCGCTCTCGATCACCGCGCCGGTGCCCGGAAACAGCGGCATCTGGTGGGTCGAGCAATACATCACCGTTTTGTCGGCCCAGAAAATCTCCTGCGAGCCGTTGCCATGATGGACGTCGAAATCGACGATCGCGGCGCGGTCAATGCCGTGATGATCCTGCGCATAGCGCGCGGCAATCGCGGCGTTGTCGAAAAAACAAAAGCCCATCGGCCGCGCCGTCTCGGCATGGTGGCCGGGCGGCCGCGTGGCGATAAAGGCGTTGGCGGCCTTTTTCCCGACAATCTCGTCGACGGCGCGAATGGCGCCGCCGGCTGCGCGTAAGCCGGCCTCAAAACTTTTGGGCGACATCGAGGTATCGCCGTCGAGATGGATGATGCCTTCCTTCGGCGTGGCATCCCGAATCGCGGTGATGTAGTCCATCGGATGAACGAGCGCGACGACTTCGAGCGGTGCAAGCGGCGCCTCGATGCGATGCAGGCTCTGGAATTTCTCCGCCTCAAGCGCGGCCTCGATGGCGCGCAGCCGGTCGGGCCGCTCGGGATGGCCGAGCGGGCTGAGATGTTCAAGGCAGACAGGGTGGGTGATCAGCAGCGTCGACATTTGTCACACTTAAGATGAAGCGGGCGAGCAGGGAAGGGGCGAGCGCTTTGCGGCCACTTCAGGACGCCAGCGCCGCGTCGGCGCCGAGCATGCCTGCCGCGCATTCGACCACGATGCGCTCGAGCCCACCGGCCTGGACCGCGAAATTCTCGGCGAAAAACCGCGTCAGCGCGAGGCGCGCTGGCGCGTCGGCGCCAAGCCGTATCGCGGCCAGCGCCTGTTGCGCCAGGAAACAGCCGCCGGTTGCCAGTCCGAACAGCCGCAAATAGGGCGTGGCGCCGGCAAGCGCCGTATCCGGCTCCTTGTCGAGGCGGGCGATCAGCCAGTCGGTAGCGCGCGCGAGAGATTCGACCGCGTCGCCAAGCCGTATCGCGGTCCAGCCGAAGGCAGGATCGTTGTTGGCGCTGACGGTGGCGACTATGGCGCGCAAGTCGTCGAGATGCGCCGCGACCACGGCGCCGTCGGCGAGCGGCAGTTTGCGGGTGACGAGGTCGATCGCCTGGATGCCGTTGGTGCCTTCGTAGATCGCGGCGATCCGCGCATCGCGAAACAGCTGCGCCGCACCGGTTTCCTCGATATAGCCGGCCCCGCCATGAACCTGCACGCCGAGCGAAGTCACCTCGTTGGCGATGTCGGTGGAGAATGCCTTGGCGACCGGGGTAAGTAATGAAGCCTGCGAATGCGCCGCCTCGCGTGCGGCCTTGTCGGCGCCGCGCTCGGCGCGATCAAGCGCCATAGCGGTCGCGTAGCAGATGGCGCGCGCGGCCTGCGTCGTCGCGCGCATGGTGAGCAGCATGCGACGCACGTCGGGATGCATGATGATCGGTGAAGCCTCCGCGCCCTTGGCGCCGTCAGCGCGGCCCTGCCGCCGCTCGCGCGCATAAGCGATCGCCTTTTGCGTGGCGCATTCGGCAACGCCGACGCCTTGCAGGCCGACGGCGAGCCGGGCGCGGTTCATCATGGTGAACATGGCGGCCATGCCGCCGTTCTCCTGCCCGATCAGAAAGCCGATCGCGCCCGCATTGTCGCCAAGGATCATGGTGCAGGTCGGCGAGCCGTGGATGCCGAGCTTGTGCTCGACCGAGTGGGCGCGAATATCGTTGCGCTCGCCGAGCGAGCCGTCGGGTTTGAGCAGGAATTTTGGCACCAGGAACAGCGAGATGCCGCGCGTGCCTGGCGGCGCATCGGGCAATCGCGCGAGCACGAAATGGATGATGTTGTCGGTGAAATCGTGCTCGCCATAGGTGATGAAGATTTTCTGGCCCTTCAGCCGATAAGTGCCATCGCCCGCGCGCTCGGCGCGGGTGCGCAGCGCGCCGACGTCGGAGCCGGCCTGCGGCTCGGTGAGTTGCATCGTGCCCATCCATTCGCCGGACACGAGCTTCTCCAGATACGTGTGTTTGAGCGCGTCGCTGCCATGGGCGTTGAGCGCGTCGATCGCCGCCATGGTCAGCATCGGACCGTTGGCGAAACCGATCGACGCGCCATGCCACATTTCGGTGCAGGCGGCGTTGACGATCTGCGGCAGCGCCTGGCCGCCCCATTGCGCCGGCGCCGTGACCGCGTTCCAGCCGCCGGTGCGCCAGCCGTGATACGCCTCTTTCCAGCCCGGCGCGGTGGTAACGGCGCCGTCCTTGAACTGGGCGCCGAACGTGTCGCCGATGCGATTGAGCGGCGCGATGACCTCGCCGGCGAAACGGCCGGCCTCCGCCAGCACCGCGTCGACGTCGTCGAGCGTGAGGTCACCGTAAAAGCCCTGCTCGATGGCGGGCGCCAGCGCGGCGGCGTATTTGAGCGCGAAGCCGATATCGGCGAGCGGGGCCTTGTAGGTCATGGGCGCCCCCAATGTGCGGTGCGGGTCTGTTGATCGGCGGTGGCGATGGCAACGCCGGGCGGCGCGGTGGCGTCGTCGGGAACGAAAAAGTCCTCGGCCAGCGGTTCGGACGGGTCGAGGCGATAGCGGTCGAAATCGGTCACGCCGTGTTCGGCCAAAAAACTGTCGTCGATGAGAAAGCGTCCAGTGAGTTCGCGCGCCGGCGTCGTAAAGACGAGATAGGCCGCGTCAGCCACGATCTCGGGTTTGCGCGTTTGGCGCATCACCGCATCGCCGCCAAGGAGATTCTGCACCGCGGCGGTGCCGATCACCGTGCGCGGCCACAGCGCATTGACGGCAATGCCCTTTGTCCGCAATTCGCCGGCAAGCCCAAGCACGACCATGCTCATGCCGAACTTGGCCATCGAATAAGCGGTATGCGGCGCAAACCATTTTTCTTTCATGTCGAGCGGCGGCGACAGCATGAGGATGTGAGGATTGGCCGCTTTTTCGAGATAAGACAGCGCCCATTTCGAGACCATGAACGTGCCGCGGGCGTTGATCTGGTGCATCAGATCGAACCGCTTCATGTCGGTGTCGGCGACAGGCGTGAGCTGGATGGCGCTGGCATTGTTGACGACGATATCGATGCCGCCGAATTTCTGCGCCGTCTGCTCGAGCGCATCGCGCACCAAAGCTTCGTCGCGCACGTCGACGACGAGCGGCAGCGCCTTGCCGCCGGCGCGCTCGATCTCGTCGGCGGCGGTATAGATGGTGCCGGCAAGTTTTGGATGCGGCGTCGTAGTTTTCGCGGCGATCGCGATATTGGCGCCGTCGCGCGCGGCGCGCAGCGCGATCGCGAGCCCGATACCGCGCGACGCGCCGGTGATGAACAGGGTCTTGCCGGCAAGCGACACGCGCAGCCTCACTTCTTGCGGGCGAAAAAGGCGGTGAAAGCGGCACGCGCCTCGTCGGAGCGCAAGCGCTCCTGGAAATGCATCGCCTCGGTATCGACCCGCTCGACGATATCGTCAAGGTGACCGCGAATGAGGCGGCGCGCCAGCGCGACGGCGCCGGCCGGCAGCGCCGCGATCTCGCGCGCGGCCTTGAGCGCCGTATCCTCGACCACTGCGGCATCGACCACGCTGTTGACGAGGCCAGCGGCTTTGGCGTCTTCGGCGGACAGCGGGCGGCCCATGACCAGAAGCGAAAACGCGCGCGCATGCCCCATCAGCATCGGCGCCAGCAGGCTCGACGCCGCTTCGGGGATGAGGCCGAGCCTTATGAACGGCGTGGTGAACGTGGCGCTGGTCGAGGCGACGACGTGATCGCAATGAAACAGCATGGTCGTGCCGATGCCTACCGCCAGCCCATTGACCGCGGCAACGAGCGGCTTTGGATTCTTTGCCAGCGCCAGCAGGAAGTCGAGCGTGACCGGTTCGAGTCCGCCTTCGGCGCGTTGCTGAAATTCGCCGATATCGCCGCCTGCGGAGAACGCACCGGACCCGCCGGCGATCATCACGCAGCGGATCGCCTCGCTCGCCGCGGCCTCGCGCAACGCCGCCGTCATCGCCGCATACATCGGCTGGGTCAGCGCGTTTTTCTTTTCCGGCCGGTTCATCCGGATGGTCCGGATGCCGCCTTCGTCACTCACGAGAACGAGATCGGACATGGCTCCTCTTTCGACCCGCCGGCGTCGTGGCGGTGGCGCGGTTGGCAGCCATTATAATGTGCACAGCGCGCGTCGATAGCCGTTTCGCCCGGCCACGCGCATTGATCGGCCCGGTCCGCGCCGTTATGTTGCCCCGGGCCGAAGGCGACGCGCCGGAGGCAAAATCCCGGCGGTGCAGTGGGGCGTAGCCAAGTGGTAAGGCAGCGGATTTTGATTCCGCCATTCCCTGGTTCGAATCCAGGCGCCCCAGCCAGC
>CAWBQV010000001.1:0-983412 GCA_963790975.1 uncultured Alphaproteobacteria bacterium | reverse complement strand
GCGCAGCCGGGTCGCTTCGCCGGCGGCCTTGAGCGTTTCGGTCAGACCGGTAAAAGTCAGTGGCTCAGTCACTTAAGTCATTCCCAGTATCGAATTCTATATAAAGATATCTTTATATCATTAAGTCGATCGCCGCAAGGGGAATGGGACGCCTCCCAAGAGTGATGGGCACGTTCCCCGTCGGAATGAGGCCAGCGCGGCTCTGGCGGCTGCCCTGACCGCATGGCAATTTCCACTCATGGCCGAGACAGTAAAACCGAAACATTTGCGGCCGCCTTTGCCGAACGGCGATCCTTACGCTTCTTCCGGTGGCGGTGAAGCCGTAGTCGAACTGCCTGCGGGGTTCGACGCCTCGCTCTATTACATCGGCCGCATCCGTACGCCGTGGCAGCGGCGCGAAGATTGTCCGAAGAACGCGCGCAGTCGGATGCGGTTTGCACGGTCGAACTTGATCCGCGCTGGGCCGAGGGGCTTCAGGTCTCGAGACCGTCAGCCATGTCATCCTGCTTTATTGGATGGACCAGGCGCGGCGCGACCTCGTGGTGCAATCGCCTCGCCACTATGCCGAGCGAAGCGGCACCTTTGCGTTGCGCTCACCGGCGCGGCCCAATCCCATCGCGCTGTCAGTGGCGCGGCTTATGCGCATCGATGGCAACAGCTCTCGGTTGTCGGTATCGATTGCCTCGACAACACGCCGCTGCTCGACATCAAGCCGTATTTTGCCTCGACGGATTCGGTGCCCGACGCTCATGTTGGCTGGCACGCCAACGCAAGAGGTGAGCCTCTAAAACAGCGGCGGCATGACGCCGAGCGGATCATGCCGATAAAGATCACGCCGTCGTAAACGCGCAGCGGCAGTACGTCGCGGGCTTTTTGTCGATCTCGGTCGGCTGGCCCATCTTCTTGATGTTGTCGATCACGCTTGTCTGGCGCTCTGGCGAACCACGCCGCTCAGGCCCGGCACCAGGCGGTCGAGCGCATTGAGCCCTTGCTCGGGCGGGCCGTTCCCGCCGGTCAGCCGATCGATGCCCTGACCGATCAATTGGTCGATGCCGAGGAGCGGAACGATATTCTCGATGCCGGCGATGGCGACGTTGATGGCGCCGTCGAGCTTGCCGTGACCGTTCACGGTCATGTCCGGTGCCGACGATGACCGCATCGGGACGTTCGATCCGCAGCGACTTGATCTCGATACCGCCGCCGGACGCCGGCATCTCGCGGAACAGCGTCGGCCATGGTTTTGGCGAGAAATCCTTAAAGCCGCGCATGACCACCTCGATGTCGCCTTGCAGCGGATCGGCGAGCAGAGGATGCAAGGTCGGCGCGATGGCCGACGTGAATGCCGGTCGACTCGATCATCGGATTGTTGCGCGCAGAGCCGGCAACGATCCGGCCGTCGACCTCGACGTCGTCGGCCGAAAAATCATGCCGGTGCCGGGACCGGCAACGCGATCGAGCTGCGGCTGACGAAGCGAACGGCGACGCTTTCGGGATCAGGCGGCAACCCGAGCAGGCTCAGCCGCCCATGCGACCACTTGGCGACGAAGACCGGCTGCTGGCCCGGTCGGCGAGCGTGACTGGACCGGTGACTTCGCCGTCAGCAGCGTCGGACGAAACACCTGCGCCGAGAAGGTGACTCCGGTCGCGCGCACGTCGAATGGCGGCTTATTGTCTTGAAGCTGGCCGCGGCTTGGTCGCAGCGCCTGACGATGCTGAACGGGAAGCCGCCGATGCCCTGGGTGCCGCAGGCATAGACGCGGCCGAGCGCCGCCTCGCGCTCGATCCAGCCGGCTTCCGCGCTGTCGGCAATCTAGGCGGCGTAATACCACAGCCAGCTCCAGCCGGCCGCGAGCACAACGAGCGGCGAGGATCGAGGAACAGCCGGAGCCGCCGCCGGCGCGGGCCGGGCGCGCGCTTCGCAGACGCGGCGGCGCGGCTGCATCATGCTGAACGGCGATTCGGCGGCATTGTCCTTTTTCGCCCGCAGTAATGGCGTTTCAAAGACTGAGGAGGGCACCATTGTGCCGCCCTCCCGGCCCTGTTAGGCGAACCAATGTCGGAGCACGGAGTCAACGAGGATCAATGACAGCAATGCCGAGCACGAAACCGGCGAACTCTGGGTTTTTGGCTATGGCTCGCTGATGTGGCGCCCGGGCTTTGCTTATCTCGAACGCGTGCCGGCGCGCCTGATCGGCCTGCATCGGGCGCTCTGCGTCTTTTCCTTCGTGCATCGCGGCACGCCGGAGCGGCCGGGCCTGGTGCTCGGGCTCGATCGCGGCGGCATGTGCCGCGGCATCGCCTATCGGGTCGCCGCCGCGGCGCGCGAAGAGACCATCGCCTATTTGCGCGGGCGCGAGCAGGTCACCAGAGTTTATCTCGAGACCATGCGGCAGATCGAGCTCGAGGAGCCAGCCAGGCGACAGGTGCGGGCGCTCTGCTACACCGTCGACCGCAGCCACGTGCAATATGCCGGCCGGCTGACGCTCGCCGAGAGCCTGCATTACGTGCGGCAGGGCCACGGCCGTCCGGCGCCAATCGCGATTATGTGCTCGAAACCGTGCGCGCGCTGGAGGCGCTGGGCTATCGCGAAAGCGAGTTGCATCTGCTCGCCGAGCGGCTCGGGAGTCACGGATCAGCAATCAGGCATCAGGTCAGGAGCGCCGGTTTCCTGATTGCCGGGAGCCGTTGGTCGCGGTTTCGATCGCGTTCTGCAGGCGCGCGAGAAACGTGTTTTGTCGAGGCCGGGCGCGATCGGATCGAGCATTTCGACCAGAATCGTGCCGGGCAACGCAGCAGCGAACGCCGCGGCCAGAACAGTCCGGAATTAAGCGCCATCGGCACGCAGGGCACGCCGGCCTTGCCGTAGAGATGGGCGACGCCGGGTTTGTAGGCCGGCTCGGCGCCGGGCGGGCGCCGCGTGCCTTCGGGAAAAATGACGATTTGGCGCGGCCGGGCGCCCAAGCGCTTTTCGCGCCCGCGCCGTCATCCGCGCCAGCGCCGACATTCCGGCGCCGCGGTCGATCGGAATCAGGCCGGCCTTGCGCATGTACCAGCCGAACAGCGGAATCCACATCAATTCGCGCTTGAGGATGTAAGTCGGATCGTCGAGCAGCGCGTAGAGCGCGAATGTCTCCCATGCCGATTGATGCTTGCAGGCGACGATGCAGGCGCCTTGCGGGATTTTCTCGACGCCGCGCCATTCGACCTTGGTGCCGCAGACGACGCGCAGCAGCCACAGACTGGTGAGAGCATAGGAGCGCACGAAGGCGTGCAACGCCGCATAGGGCAGCGCCAGCGTCGGCAGCGCCACGATCATGTGAACGGTCAGGTTCACATAGAACAGCGCGTTGAACAGCGATCGAGCGGAGCGAGAATCGAAAACGATCGGGGCACGGATCACGCGGGCTATCGATGCGGCTTCGCGCCTGGCAACGGCGGCGGTCTGCGCCGCAAACGAGTCGAACCGCATGCGCACCTTGGCGAACAGATACTTGAGATATTCCGACAACACCAACCTGTCGTGTCGCCGTTCGACCACCACGGCTCGATGCGCAGGCGATCGGAGACGACCGGATAAGGGATCAGCGCGACGTCGGGCAATTGATGCGCGAGTTCGGCCAGCGCGCGCGGCATGTGATAGGCCGAGGTGACCACGATCAGCGAATGAAATTTGTGCGCCGCGCCCAGAGCCGCGTCTGCACCGCATTGCCGAGCGTGTTGATGCGCCGAATAGTCGAGATCGACGCAGCAGGCGAGCACGCGGTCGTAGTCGACGTTTCGTGGCGATGTCGGTGGTCGTCGTGCCGGGATTGACGCCGGTGATCAGCAGCCGCTTGCCGCGGCCGGAGGCAAGCAGTTCGAGCGCGTCGCTGACGCGCGAGGTGCCGCCGGTCAGCACCACGATGCCGTCGGCGTCGCGGTCGAGCACGACCTCCTGTCCGGCAACAGCCAGATGAAAGATGCGAAGCCGGCAACGAGCACAAGGGCGCACAGCACGGCGAGCCCAGGCCGATCGACCTGAGGCGCCGCGTTTTGACCGCGGTCTAAGGCTGACCATTGCCGGCGCGTCCCCCGCGCTAGTCCATCGCAGAATCGCAGATGCGAAATTATAGCCGCAATTCCGGCGGCAGTTGCAAGCTTTCGGCCAGGGCCTAATCGATCGTCTCCAGAGTCTGGTTGACGGTATGGCGGGAAGCCAGCGCCGTCACCACCGCCATCAGCACGATCTGCGCGAGGATGGCCATATAGCCGGCAAAGCCGATGGAGAAGCTGCCGAACAAAGCCGCGGCCTCGTCGCCGCCGGCGTGCCCGAGAACCAGGCATTGATGGCGCCGAGGAGCCGAACAGCACGATCGCGGCGCCGCCGCCGATGGCGCCGCCCTTGAAACCAAGCATGAGGAAATGGCGCTGGAATTGGCGGGCGACAAAGCCGTCGGTCGCGCCGACATAATGCAGCACTTCGACGATCGGCCGGTTGGTCGCCATGGCGCCGCGCGTCGCGAAAGTGACCGAAAGCACGGTGACGGCGATGACCAGCACCAGGATCGCGACGCCGCCGCGACCGCCGTCCCGCCATGGTGCGCATGCGGTCGATCCAGCCGCGATGATCGTCGAGGATCGCGCTCGGCACCTGCGCGGCCAGCGTCTTGCGCAGCGCAGCGAAATCCGGCGTCGCGCCGGACCCGAGCTTGACCACGATCATGCGCGGCATCGGCAGTTCGTCGAGCGCGAGGCCGTTGCCGAGCCAGGGCTCGACCAGCTGCGCGGATTCTTCTTTGGTATAGGCGCGCACGTCGGCGATGCCGGCGGTGCCGTGCGCATGTCGACCGCCGTGCGCACGTCGGCCTCGATGTCGCGGCCGGCAACCGGACGGACCTGGATGGTGACCTCGCGCCCGACGTCGGATCGCCAATCGCTGGCGGCGCTGACCACCATCATCACCGCGCCGGCCGTCAGCGCGGCGAGGAAGGTCATGATGGCGACGACTGCGGTCAGCGAGCGCCCGGCGATCGAGTTGTGCGGCACGATCGCCGTCGGCGGCGTGCTGCGCGGCGACGCGGAGCGGCGCCGAGCCATTCCGTCCCACGGCTCGGTCGTCGGCCTCGAGCGGTTCACTCGTAGACATGAAGCCGTCCCTCATGCAGCACCAGCCGGCGCGCGTCGTACTCGTCCATCAGGGCGATATCATGGGTGGCGATGACCACCGACGTTCCCGATTTTGTTGAGCTCGATGAACAGGCGCAGCAGCCGCTGGCCGAGATTGGGATCGACGTTGCCGGTCGGCTCGTCGGCGAGCAGCAGCTGCGGCCGCGCGATCACCGCGCGCGCGATGGCGGCGCGCTGCTTCTCGCCGCCGGAGAGCACCGGCGGCAACGCGTCCATGCGCTCGCCGAGACCGACCCAGTGCAGCAGTTCGACCACCTCGGCGCGATAGGACGCCTCCTCCTTGCCGAGCACGCGCAGCGGCAGCGCCACGTTCTCGTAGGTGGTCATGTGGTCGAGCAGGCGGAAGTCCTGGAACACGATGCCGATGCGGCGGCGCAGCGTCGCCCGGCCGTCCTTGCTTAGCGTCGCCGCGTCGTGGTCGAACATGGTGATCAGGCCGCGGGTCGGCCTCAGCGAGAGAAACAGCATAGCCGCAGCAGCGAGGTCTTGCCGGCGCCCGACGGCCCGGTGAGGAACTGGAAGGAATGCCTGTCGATGCGGAAGTTGAGGTCGCGCAATACCTCCGGCCCGAGGCCGTAGCGCAGGCCGACATTCTCGAACAGGATCACGCGGTCCCTCCGAAACGCCCGACCTGGCAGCCCGCCAGGGATCCTGATTCGCCCTCCCTTGCGCACTCCTAACACGATTGTCGCTGGAGGGTCGCCGGGTGGGCGTGGTTTCCGGTCCGTTAACGGATTGAAGCTAATGTCGCCGAAAAGCTGCCGTGCAACGGACTCCCCGATGCTGATCGTCTGCCCATTCCGCGCTACATCCTACGATGTCAAGCCAGCAAGACTGCGACCACGGCCGCAGGTCCGCTGTGTGCGCTGTCGCACGGTCTGGCGCGCCGACTGTCCAGGCCGACAAGCTTATCGCCGCGGCCGAAGCGCTGCGCCGGCGCGCCGGACGGTCGAGGCGGTAGCCGAAGCCGTTGCCGAGTCGGCCGGGCCGAAGCTGTCGGCCGAGCACATTGCCGCCGGCACCAGCGCCGAGGCCGAGCCTCGCCGCAGGCCCCGCTCGACCCGCCGGTTGAGGATTCCCGCGCCGACGCGGTCCAGGGTCCGGATGCCGCCGCCGCAGCCGACACGTCCGTCGACATCGAATCGCCACCTATCGCGCTGGTGGATTTCGACGCAGCGAGGAAGCCGCCCGAGCCGGATCTGAACGAACCGGAGGTCGCTCCGCCGATCGAGAACATCGAGAGCGTCGCGGCGCGGCGCTATGCCAAGCGCGCTAAGCGCAAAGGCTGGCAATGGCCGCTGTCGTGCTCTGCAGTCGGCCATTCTCGTGCTGATCATCGTCGATGCGATTATCGTCGGCTGGCGCACCGATTTCGTCCGGGCGATGCCGCAAACTGCGTCGTTCTACGCCGCGATCGGCCTGCCGGTGAATTTGCGCGGCCTCGATTTCGACGGTCTCGGCGACCTCCACCGACCGAAGGCGTGCCGATCCTGGTGGTGGAAGGCAACGTCGTCAACGAACCGGCAAGATCGTGGACGTGCCGCATCTCAGGTTCGCGGTGCGCAACGCCGCGCACCAGGAGATCTATTCCTGGACCGCCGTTGCCGGCGCGCACCATCCTGCCGCCGGGCGAAGAGGTCGCGTTCCACAGCCGGCTCGCTTCGCCGCCGCCGGAGCCCATGACTGCTGGTGCGCTTCCTCAACCGCAACGACATCGTGCCGGGAACCGCTGACCATGGCGCGCATCCTCATCGCCGAAGACGAGGAAGCGTTGTGCGACATGTGCGCGCGCGCTCTCGCCACGTCGGTCACGAGGTACAGACCGCCACGACGGCAGCGAGGCGCTCGACGTGCTCAACAGCACGGCGGCCACTTCGATCTTCTGCTCACCGACGTCCGCATGCCGATCATGGACGGCATCGCGCTTTCGCTCGCCGCGGCGCGCGACTTTCCCGAACTCACCATTCTGCTTGATGACCGGCTACGCCGACCAGCGCGAGCGCGCGCAAGGCCTCGATGCCCTGGTCCACGATGTGCTCGCCAAGCCGTTCTCGGTCACATCGCTGCGCGGCGCGGTGAACGAAGCGCTGGCCGTCAGGGCGCGCGGGCCTGAGCGTTTAATTGTCGCTCGAGACTGCGTAGGGCCGCGGCAGCTCCACCGGCAAGTCCGGATGGGCGCGGCCGAAATCGGGCGCCGGCGAATCCTGGCCGATCTCCACGATGCCGCGGCGGATGGCGCGCGTGCGCGCGAAATGATCGAACAACGCCTCGCCGTCGCCGCGGCGGATGGCGCGCGTCAGTTTCGACAGGTCTTCGTTGAAGGTGCCGAGCATTTCCAGCACGGCGTCCTTGTTGGTGAGGAACACGTCGCGCCACATGGTCGGATCGGAGGCGGCGATGCGGGTGAAGTCGCGAAATCCGCCGGCGGAGAATTTCAACACCTCCGAGCGCGTCACCTCGGCCAACTCATCGGCGGTGCCGACGATGGTGTAGGCGATGAGGTGCGGCAAGTGGCTGGTGATCGCCAGCACCAAGTCGTGGTGATCGGGCGGCATCGTCTCGACGTTTGCGCCGAGCGCGCGCCAAAATGCGGCGAGCCGGTCAACCGCCGCCGGATCGGTGCCTTCAGGCGGCGTGAGGATGCACCACCGGCCGACGAACAGTTCGGCAAAGCCGGCATCCGGGCCGGAATGTTCGGTTCCGGCGACCGGATGGGCCGGGACGAAATGCACGCCGCCGGCAGGTGCGGGCCCATGTCGCGCACGATCGCGCCCTTGACCGAGCCGACGTCGGACACCACCGCCCCAGGCTTGAGATGCGGCCCGATTTCGCGCGCGATCTCGCCACAGGCCCCGACCGGCGCGCAGGCGATGACGAGGTCGGCTCCGGCCGCGGCGGCGGCGTTGGTTTCGACCACCTGGTCGGCAAGTCCGAGCTCGGCGACACGCCGCCGCGTCGCGGCGGACCGCGCGGTTGCCACGATCTCGCGCACCGTGCCTTGCGCGCGCGCCGCGCGCGCAATCGACGAGCCGATCAGGCCGACGCCGATCAGCGCCAGGCGATTGAACAGCGGGACCGAGGTGCTTTTTCGTCACGGCGTCACTCCGGTTTCGCCAAGAAATCCTTGAGCGCGGCGACGACGAGGCGGTTCGCCTCCTCGGTGCCGACGCGTCAAGCGCAGCGCGTTCGGCAATTTGTAGGCGGTGGTCTGGCGCAAGATCAGTCCGCGCGCGGTGAGGAACGCGTCCGCGTCCTTGGCGGTGCGGCCCTTGGTTTGCGGAAAGTGGATCAGCACGAAATTGGCGACGCTCGGCGTCACTTTCAGACCGAGCTTGCCGATCTCTTCCGTCAGCCAGGCGAGCCAGCGCGTATTGTGCTCGCGCGAACGCTCCTGATGCGCGACGTCCTCGATCGCCGCGATGCCGGCGGCGATCGCCGGCCGCTGACGTTGAATGGACCGCGGATGCGGTTGACCGCATCGACGATGTGCGCCGGACCGAACATCCAGCCGAGCCGCAGCGCAGCGAGTCCGTAGATCTTCGAGAACGTGCGGCACATGACGACATTTTCCGACGTCGCGACCAGCTCGATGCCGGCTTCGTAGTCGTTGCGCCGGACATATTCGGCGTAAGCCGCATCGAGCACGAGCAGCACGTGGGCCGGCAGGCCGCGATGCAGCCGCTTGACCTCGTCGAACGGCAGGCAGGTGCCGGTCGGATTGTTCGGGTTGGCGAGAAAGACGATTTTCGTCCTCTTCGTCACCGCGGCCAGGATCGCGTCGACGTCGGCGGTGTAATTTGTCTCCGGCACGACCACGGGCTTGGCGCCGGCGCCGAGCGTCACGATCGGATAGATCAGAAAGCCGTGCGTGGTGTGGATCGCCTCGTCGCCGTCGACCAGATAGGCGTGCGCCAACAAGTGCAGGAGATCGTCCGAGCCGGCGCCGCAGACGATGCGATCGGGATCGAGCCCGAACGCGCGCCCGATCGCCTCGCGCAAATCGCTCGCCGAGCCGTCGGGATATTCCTCCAGGTGATCGGCCCGGCTGATTATAGGCCGCGATCGCCTGCGGGCTCGGCCCGAGCGGCGTCTCGTTCGACGACAGCTTGAATATTTTGGCGACGCCCGGCGCGCTGCTCTTGCCGGGCACATAGGCCTCGATATCGAGCACGCCGGGACGGGGTTGGGGACGCATGGCAGTCATTATCTTCGCCTCCGAACATCGTTCCTCCGTCCTTCAGCGGGAGGAATTTTGTTTGCGGGGACCGTATAGCGGGTCGCGTGACTGCCGACGAGGGCCGCCGAGCGGATCGAGGCGCCGATGCCGAGCAAGGCCGTGGTGACCGCATCGATGCCGCCGCGCGCGACCGAGACCAGCAGTGCCGCGCCGTCGAAGGCCCGATCGGGCACCGCGATGATGTCGGCGATCTCGGCCACGGCATTGACCGCCGCCGCGCTCCAGCCCGAAACCCGCATGCTCCAGACTTCGGTCTCGGTCACCATGGCGTCGGCGGCAACGCGGGAAACGACGAAGAGCGGCATGGCGGCCGGGTGATCGGCGCGCTCGACGAACGGCAGCCGCGCGATGATCTTCGGCGCGGTGGCGAATTCGAGCGCCGCCCACCACGGGCCGCCGCCGGCAATGGCGAAGGCGGGAACGAGGCCGAGATCGCCCTTCGATTCCGTAACCGCCTCGACGACGCTCGACGCCCCCATATGCGGCACGAACGGCACCGTGAAACCGAAATGAAAGCGCGCGGAATCGCGCATCAGCGCGTCGCCGGCGGAGAGATCGGCATGCACCGCGAAGGGCGCCTGCACGTAAGTGAATGTCGAAATGATGACACGCCAGATGCTCTCGACCGTGTCGAGCGGCAGGTTGCCGTGATGGCGGTCGACCAGCCGGCGCATCATTTCGGCTTCGCGGGCGGGCGGAAAGCGGAGCCGATTTCCTGGGTCTTTTTCACCGCGATCAAGCGGTCGATGATCTCGCCGCGCTCGATCAGGAGCGCGTGCATCGCTGCGTCGATGCGGTCGATCTCGCGCCGCAGATCGGCGAGCGTGAAGTCCTTTGTGGGCGGCGGTTTTGGCATGGTTTGACCCGGCAATTGGCCCGATTGATAGGTGCCGTGAAGGCCGAAATCAAAGAAAACATTGACTCCCTGCGGAACCGGCCTATTTACGCCCCTTTGACCGCCCCATCAGCGGCTGGACCGTGCCGGGAAAGCGCGGCATTCCGGGAAATCCTGATGGCCGACGTCAGCGCCACGCTCGATCTCGCCGACCGCACCCGCGAAGCGGACGAGCCGCATTCGCTGGTCGTGCGCTTTGCCGCCGAACAATCCGCTGCGGCTCGATGCCGGCGTCGATTTCGCGCCCGTTCCAGATCGCCTACCAGACCTACGGCACGCTCAATGCCGCGCGCAGCAATGCGATCCTGGTCTGCCATGCGCTGACCGGCGATCAGCACGTCGTCAACGCGCATCCGGTCACCGGCAAGCCGGGCTGGTGGGAGACCATGGTCGGCCCCGGCCGGCCGATCGATACCGACCGCTATTTCGTCATCTGCCCCAATGTCGTCGGCGGCTGCATGGGCTCCTCCGGTCCGGCCTCGACCAATCCGGCGACCGGCATGCCGTGGGGCCTCGACTTTCCCGGTCATCACCGTGCGCGACATGGTGCGCGCGCAGGCGATGCTGCTCGATCATCTCGGCATCGAGACGCTTGTTCGCGGTGGCGGGCGGCTCGATGGGCGGCATGCAGGTGCTGCAATGGGCGGCGAGCTATCCGCAGCGCGTCTTCGCGGCGCTGCCGATCGCCGGCGGCGACGCGGCATTCGGCGCAGAACATCGCCTTCCACGAAGTCGGCCGCCAGGCGATGATGGCCGATCCGGATTGGCGCGGCGGCCGCTATTTTGCCGATGGCACCAATCCGCGCCGCGGGCTCGCGGTCGCGCGCATGGGCGCGCACATCACTTATCTCTCCGACGCGGCGCTGCACCGCAAATTCGGCCGCCGCTTCCAGGACCGCGACAATCCGACCTTCTCGTTCGACGCCGACTTTCAGGTCGAGTCCTATCTGCGCCACCAGGGCATCACTTTCGTCGAGCGCTTCGACGCCAATTCGTATCTCTACCTGACGCGCGCGATGGATTATTTCGATCTCGCCGCCGACTATGACGGCGTGGTCGCCAACGCGTTCCGCGGCGCGCCGACGCGCTTTTGCGTGATCTCGTTCACCAGCGACTGGCTGTTCCCGACTGTCGGAATCGCGCGCCATCGTGCATGCGCTCAATGCCGCCGGCGCCCGCGTCTCGTTTGCCGAAATCACGACCGACAAGGGCCACGACGCTTTCCTGCTCGACGAGCCGGAATTGTTCGCCATCGTGCGCGGCTTCCTGGAAGGCGCCGCGAAGGCCGCGCGGCCTGCCGGCTGCGGCGAGGTAACGATGCTGTCGCGTCTGAAATACGATCTCACCATGGCGGAGGCGGCGCGCGGCCCCGGCGGCTCGCGCGTCGACTTGCTGGTCGTCGCCAATATGGTGGAGCATGGCGCGCGCGTGCTCGACGTCGGCTGCGGCGACGGCGAGCTCCTTCGGCTTCTCGAAACCCGCGGCGTCGACGGCCGCGGCATCGAGCTGTCGCGCGAGGGCGTCAACGAATGCGTCGCCAAAGGGCTTGCGGTGGTGCAGGGCGACGCCGACACCGACCTTGAGGACTATCCCGACGACGCCTTCGACTTTCGTCATCCTGTCGCAGACAGTGCAGGCGACGCGCCAGCCGCGCGTGGTGCTGGAACACATGCTGCGCATCGGACGTCATGCGATTGTCTCGTTTCCGAATTTCGGTCACTGGAAAATCCGCATGCAGATATTTTTCGGCGGCCACATGCCGTTCACCGGCAACCTGCCCTATGCCTGGTACGAGACGCCGAACATCCACTTCTGCAGCATCAAGGATTTCCGGCAGCTCTGTCAGGTCTCCGGCGCCAAGATCGAACAGGCCGTATCGCTCAACGCCTGGGGCCGGCGGATGCGGCTGAAAATGCCGTGGTGGTTCTGGAATCTGTTCGGCGAACAGGCGGTATTCCTGCTGTCCCGGCAGGGCTAGGGCGGGTTCTGCTATATAATGTCAGGTGGCGTCACGTTCGCGCGCTTTGCGTTGCCGCGCGGGCCCGTAGCTCAATGGTCAGAGCTAGCGGCTCATAACCGCTTGGTTGGAGGTTCGAGTCCTCCCGGGCCCACCATGAATTCGTTAGGTTTTTTGCCGTTTGCCCTTGCCGTTTTCCGGCTCGACCAATGAATTGACCAATAAAACGTTGCTCGAACGTCCCGAAATGTTCGCCGGTTGTTTCGCGGTAATCGCCGCGGCGGCGCCGCGCATGTAATCGGGGTGATGGTGGCCGTAGGTGCGTTCGATCATCGCCGCCGACATGCCGAGATAGCCGGCCGCCTGCCAGATCGGCACGCCGGCCTGCATCAGCCAGGTCGCCGCAGTGTGCCGTAACGTGTGGGGCGTCACTTTGCCCCACAATCCTGCCAAGCCCACAGCATGCCTAAAGGCCGTCTTGACCGATTTGACGGGCGCGCCGTGCCACTCCACGAAATGCGATGTGACGATGCCGCGCCGCACCCACCGCCGCATGTGGGCCAGGAGCCGGGCTGGTATCGGGGCGGGCGTCTGCCGTTTGTTGGTCGCTCGCTTGCCGATGGCGAGCCGATAATAGATGCCTTGGTCAAGGTCGACGAAGGAATGACCAAGGTCGCGGTACGGTGATGCCGCGGCAATCGCGCTGGCTCGGGTGCCGGTATAAAGGCCGATCAAGATGAACCGGGCCAGATGACGAAGTGGCCGTTTATCCGTTGCCACGGGCTGGCCTTTGGCGCGGCCGCGGTGCACTGTCTGTTGCTCGCGATACCGCCAGCACGCCCAGATCAGCTTGGCGGCCTCGTGCCGAGTTAGCCAGCGGTCGCGCGGCGGTCCTTTCGGCGGCAAGCTCACCCGCACTGTGCCGTCGAGGAAAAGTCCGGACTATTTGTCGTTCGCGACGCTACCGGACAGGCGCTCGGCTATTTCTATTTTGTAAATGAGTCAGAGCAGCGCTCCACAATAAAACACCTTACCCGCGACGAGGCATTACAGATTGCGACTGCAGTAGCCAAGCTACCGGAGTTGGCACTTAAGTCGTGATCGCCAAGACCTCGCCACGATGTCCGCTCTACCCCCGAAAGCGGATACCAAGCGGCTGTGTCGGCACGTCCGCTAAGGGCCATGAGCGGACTTCAACCGCCATCGCCGATCACCGAATAAGGAGCCCAGAATAGTGGATGCGCATAGGTGAACACAGTGTGGCCCGCAGCATCGAGCGAACCCGGTCCGTCGAGCAGCGCCATCATGGCTTGCCGCAAAGCTTCGCCCCGCGACAGCGTCGGATCGGCGGCCTGGCGGCGGAATATATCGGTGATCAACGCCCGCGCCGACTCCGACTGCACCGACCAATTGGTGACCAGAAGCGCGCGCGTGCCGGCGTAGAAGAACGCGCTGCCAAGCCCAGACGCCGCTTCCGCGCCCGCACCGGCCCCTGCCGCGGTATTGCAGGCCGACAGCACCACCCAGTCGGCGTCGAGCTTCAGCGCAAGGATCTTCTCCATGGTCAAAAGGCCGTCGCCCTTGACGCCGGCAATGTCGGGCGCGGTCAGCGCCAGCGCCGGTTGGGTAAGGCCGTCGACATCGCCGGGAACAAGCCCGTGAGTGGCAAAATACACGATGCGATAGTGGGAAAGGTCGAGAGTCTCGACGTTCTGCTCGTTGGCGTCCTTGCCGAGATAGAGCGCCTTGGTGGGATCGACATCGAGTGTCTTGGCAACCGACATCAATTCCTCACGCGTGTCGGGCAGCCTAGGGAGCATCGTCAACTCGGCGGTGTCGACGTCCTCGGTGTGTGGCGCGGCGCGCCGCTTGAGCGGCATACCGCGCGTCACCGTGGCCGCGGCGCTATCGCCCTCACTCGCTGAAGCGACCTGGGCTGACGCTGCTGACGGCGCGGCAGCGGCGGTGGCCTCTGCTTCCGCGTCGGCCGCCTCCTGGGAGTTAAAATAGGGATCGCCGAAGCCGATCAGCTTGTCGCGATCGGCCGAGCCCGGCGGCAGATGCCGCAGCGTCACCAGCGCCGAAGCCGACGGTACGACCGTCACCGCATGGGTGCGGGCGAGCCACGGCACATCGCGATAGCCGGCAAATAGCGGCTTGGCGTTGGGGTCAACCTGCGACGGCGCGGTCGGCAACAGCCCGAGCGGCAATTCGCCGAGCGCGCCGTTGGTCACCACGATCAGGCTCTTGGCCGGCTGCCAGGCCGCTTCGACCGGCTTGAGCAGCGACGTATAGAGCCCGTAGGCCAGCGTCAGATCGAACGGTGGGATTTCCGACACCATCGTCACCTGAGGCTCGAGCGCCTTGCGCAGTGTCTGAACCTTGGCGTCAAGATCGAGCGCGGTCATCGGCACCGCCGCAAAGGCCACGTTACCGTCCTTGGGAACGGCCCAGACGAAGCTTGCGTCCTGCCCGAAATAGAACGACAGCATCGCCTCCCCCGGCCGCAGCGCCGCTTTGATGTCATCGACTGTCGGCGGCTTCGGATCGATCAGATCGGCATAGGTGGGAAATTGCTTGTTGATCTGCTGGCGCGCCGTCTTGCGATCGTTGCGTAGTTTGGCGATTTCGGCGTTGACCCCGGCAACGGTCTGGTCGTCGCGCTGGTCCGACGGCAACGACAGCATATTGTTGAGCGCGCCGAGCTCTGCATCTATCTCTTTGGCGGTATCCTGGTCGGTGCGGACAAGCGCGGCAAGCGCCGGGTCTTTGGCCACAACCCGCGCGCTCGAATCCGCCAGCGCCTGTTGCACCGCATGACCGCGAATGGCATCGGCAAGCCTGAAAGTTTCGACTGCGGTGTCGTTCGACACCGTCGTGCTGCGCGCCAGCACGCCGATATAGGTCTCGACGGTGCGCTGCAGCCGGGCGCTGCGCGCCGCCAGAAGTGTCGGATCGTCGTCATCGGTTTCGTTCGTCGCCGCCATCAAGATGGGAAGCGCGACCTTGAACTCGCGGATGGCGTCGGCGTCGCGCCCGGCGCGGGCATAACCGACCGCAAGCGTGCCGTGCGCGGAGGCCGCGTCGTAGCTGTTCTCGCCGGTGCGACCGACCTGGCGCTTGACCAGTTGCTCAGCAGCAGCAATCCCGGCGTCGAGCTGGCCGGTGGCATAGAGTGCCGCGATGCGCGAGCCGTTGAGCTCGAATGCGTCGCGCTGCTCCGGCGGCCATTGCGCTATGGCCTTGTCAAGTTGCGCATAAACGACGGCTGCGTCTTTCGCATTGCGCTCCGCGATGAGGATATTGCCGAGCTGAGAGAGGATTTGGACGGTTTCGGGCGCGTCGTCAGCGACGCCGAGCGTGTGTTGCACGTCAAGGGCCGAACGCGCAAGCTTCTCGGCGTCCTGGTAGCGGCCCTGTTCGACCAGAATGCTGGCCAGCCCGACGATGAATTGCGGTGTGGCCGGACTGTATTTGCCCTGCGCGTGCAGTATCTCAAGCAATGCCTGGCGCGCGTCCGCCTCGGCCTCGCTCAGCCGGGCCTGTTTGGATTCATTACGTGCGACCGACAAAAGCTCGCTATCCGCAGACTGCATGATCTGTTCCGGAGGCGGCGGAAAATCAAACCGCGGCAGGTCCTTCAGCGAAGCGCGGCGAAACGCCAAAGCGCGGCGGAAGGCTGCTTCGGCCTCGGGATATTGGCCGCGCGCTTCGAACAGTGTCCCGTGTATCGAGTTGACCGAGCTTTCCCAGGAATGACCGTAGACGCTGTAGGCCTGGCGAAATGTCGGATTCGGGCTGCCACGTGCCTCCTCGATGCGTTGTTGGACGCGACCCGCGTAGGTGCTGGCTTGGCTGACATCGCCCATGGAAATCAGCGTCCGCACGATATTGGCCATGGCGTTGATCAGGCTGCCCCGGCGGCCCGGTTCGTCGGCGGACCGCACGATCGTCTCGGAGGTTGCAATCGAGGTTTTCGGATCGCCGAGCGCTTTGTATTCCTGCGAGACGAACTGCAACACGCGTACCTGCAGACGAGGTTCAACTCCGCCCTTGGCCACAGCGACCGCTTGCAGCCCGTCGGCCAGCGCGTCCTTGTTGCGGGCGAGAAGTCCGCGAGCAGAACCGCGGTCGTAATAGAATTGCGCTAGTTTGCTGGCCGACAGATTGCCCGGCGGTGTCGCGTCGGCGGCGGCTTTGCGGGCGGCGATTTTCGCGTCGTCGGGCTTTTCGCTGTCGAGGATCGCGGTGATGTCGGCGATAGTGCGCGGCGGGGCGACGAAGGTTGGCTGGATGGCAGTCGCGGCTGCCGGCGACACGGTTGTAGTATCCGTCGGCGCCGTCGGTGCCGGCGTGCCCGCCGACTCCTTCTGCTCTTCGCGCATGACGCAGGGGCGTACTAGTGGCGCGCCGCATTGCTGGCGAACCGCCTCGGGATCGCCCTTTAAACCCTTGGCGAGAGCGCAGGCCATGACTTGCGGATGCATCTGCTGCCGGCACATATCCACGATCTGGTCGTGGCTGGCGGCGAAAGCAGGCTGAAGTAGCGCGATAGCAGCAAACGCAGCCGCGTAGAACACCGCCGCAAAGCCGTGTAACGCCTTCAGGCGGTCGGACATGTTCCTCGATGGCCCTCGAAGTCGGCATCTCAGGGAAACTGTGAATTGTATAAGCAGCCGGCTTCGCCGGCAATCCACGCGCCGGATCGTGTGCATGTCCGCTTTGGGTCATTAGCTGCCGCGCAGCCTAACGAGAGGCGCGGCTGCTTTACCCCCAATAACGGACTCGAAGTCGGCAGGGTGGCGCGGCCGATTTGGGCCAGCCGCAGTCACTCTTTTCAGGTGCGACCAAGGCGACTTATAGTTCCAGGCCTCTGAACAGCCGAGGGAGGGGAGCATGCCCAGGGTTCGCGTCAACGACATCGAGATGTATTACGAAATTCACGGCAAGGGCACGCCGCTCGTCCATATTGGAGGGCTTGCCGGAGACGCGCGCACCTGGATGCGGCAGATCGAACATCTTGCCCAGCACCACCAGGTTCTCTGCTTCGACAACCGGGGCACTGGACGAACCGATTGCCCGGACCGGCCGTATTCGACCAAACTCTTTGCCGACGATACTGTCGGCCTGATGGATGCGGTCGGGATTAAACGCGCGCACATCTACGGCATCTCAATGGGCGGCGGAATTGTACAGGAGATTGCGATCAATCATCCCGACCGGATCTTGAGCCTCGTGATCAACTGCTCATTCGCCAAGATGGATCGCTATGGCGCGCGGGTGACGGAAAATATTATGAACGTCTATAAGGCGCAGGGGCCGCATGAAGCCGCTCGCCACATGACCTTGTTTTGCTACACGTTGCCGTACTTTAATACCCACAAGGATGAGATCGACGCCAAGGAGAAGTCGATCGGCGACGCTCAGCGTCCGACCCATGCGTTCGTCCGTTCGACAGAAGCCTGCATCGGTCATGATGCACGTTCGCGCCTTGGCCAGATCACCGTGCCGACGCTGGCGAACTGCGGCAGCGAGGACACATGGTGCTCTGTCGGCTGCTCGCAGGAGCTTGCGCGCCTAATCCCCGGAGCCAAGCTCAAGCTTTATCCTAATTCGAGCCACTTCTTCCTGAATGAGCACTTCGATCAGTCCATGGCTGACATCATTGCGTTCCTCAGTTCGATTAAGTTTCCGACCGCCAAGGTAGCCTGAGGCACATTCCGCCTTATGTCCGCTTTGGGTCATTTTCTGCCGCGCCGTCTGACGAAGGCCGTGTCCGCTTTACCCCCGAAAGCGGACACGAACATGGTGGGATGGCGTGTCCGCTTTGGGCCAATAGGAGACATCGCGAATGATGAATCCCCGGTACGCGTTCCCTCGAAAAGAGGGGGCCGTCGCGCCCGCTACTCATTGGTTAAGTGGATTTAGAGAAGCGCGGTAATGCCCCTGTCGTATGCCGCGGGCATGCCCATCACCGAAGCAGCCACGATCAATGCCGACTTGCTCGAATTCATCAAATCGTGAATCGAAGAAAGAGCGGGCCCCGAAGGCCTACTTCACAGAATTCGGCGCGCCGGCGATCCCGGCAACGACGAAGCCTTAGAACTACCGATCGGCCTGGATCTGCACCGCGGAACCGTGATCGTCGTTGGTGCCGGGTGCAATCACGAGATAGCGCTTAGGCACACTTACGTCGCCCTGCACCACCTGACGGATCGGTCCAATCGTATTGACGATGGCCGCGCCCGCAGGATTGGTTATGAATGCGGCGAGCGTCTCAAGACTGCCGGTGCCTTTGGGATGGTCGGAGAGCGCCAAAACATACGGCTGTTTCGGCAACAACCCGGTGACGGCGGCCTGTAAAACCTGAACCGCGCCTTGATCGAATAACGAGACTTGGGTCATGGGCTTTGCATCCTGACCGACCAAAGTCAGATGAACCGAATTTGCGGCCACGCCAAGCGGTTGCAAATTCTGCATGCCATCGCCCTCCGGCACCGCGTTAGGAACGTAGGCGACGCCCTGGGGCGCTTGTCCGATCGGTATGGTTGCGATGACCTTGTTCTGCAGCGTGTCGATGGTCGCGGCCAAATCCGCATTTTCGAGCCCGACATACATGCGCGTGCCGTCGCCCGACGGCCAGATACCATGAGGCAGTACGCCAGTCGGAACGACCGCGACTTGCTCGAAATTATCGGTCCTGAACACTTTCACTTCATTCAATCCGCCAATCGTCACGTAGGCAAATTGACCTTTCGCGTTTCGGGCGATGTTGACGTGATTGGTGATCGGACCGGTGTCGATCACTTTAAGCACGTCGAACGGCGGCTGAGCATCGAACACCTCGGTTTTGCCGACATCCTTCAAAGTGAACCAGACCTGAGAACCATCTGGCGTCGCTGCGATGTCCGGACAAAATGGGCTCGCTTGAACGACCTTGCCGGCGATCTGGTGGTCGGCGACGGTGATGACGTCGGTCTCAGGCGTGAACGACGAGCAGACATAGCCATATTTCCCGTCCGGCGAGAAAATCGTCATGCCTGGCCCGTTGGGCACGACGATCCGGGTCTTTTCCTCATAAGTCGCGCCGTCGAGCACGGAGATATAGTTCTCGCCGCGCACCGCGACCCATACTTCCTTGCCGTCCGGTGTAAAGAACGCTTCATGCGGCGAACGCCCGACGTAAGTGACATGCTTGATCGTATTCGTCGCGGTATCGATAAATGTCACGGAGTTGGAACCGATGGAGATTGCCGCGAGCGTGCCATGGTCGGGCGAAAAGCCCATGCCGTGGACCAGCAACTGCCCTTTGTAGAGGGGACTGAAATTGGCAGGCGTCGTGTCACCCAGACGAATGACTCCGAGTAATTTATTGTCCACCGGATCGACAACAGAAACCGTGTTCGAGAACTGGTCCGACGTATAGAAACGGTCCTTATGGCTGATCGCGATATCCGGCGCATTCGCAGCGCCCGGCGCTTGGCCGGCGCAGGCGTATTGCACGTTGACGAGAGCCGCCGTGGCCAGAAGGACAATCATAATCGATGTGGCTTTCATTTCGGCGCTCCTGACATCTGAAGGGTTATCGAAGGGTGGACGTCGTATGCTCACCCGTTGATGATTGCCGATCGGGCGCGGCGGCCGGCGGTAGCGGCTCGCCGGTCGCGAGCCGCATCGCGCCGATCTCTTGCTGCTGCGTAACGATGATCTCTTGCGCCATGCGCCGGAGTATCTCGTTATGACCGTAGCGCAGCTCGGCCTGCGCCATGGCGATAGCGCCCTGATGGTGCGGGACCATCATCGCCACGAAATCGCGGTCGATGTCGCCGGACGGCGTGATGCCCATATCGACCATCATTTTCGACATGGCGCTGACATTGTCGGCGAGGAATGGCGCTTCTTCGTGCGAGGCGTTGCGGAAATGGGCGGCGCAAATCGACGAGATGTAATCGGCAAGCGATTGAGTTTGTTGCGAGCACGCCGCCAGCAATATCAGCGCTATGGCCGCCAAGGTTGCGTTGCGCGTGACCCCAGTAGACCGAGGGCAAACGAGCGACGCATTTTCCAATCGATCTCTTTGCATCCGGCGTTCTCCCTCGACCTTGCTCCCTGCGTCAACTAACTGGCTTTCGCGAGACGTTAACCCAAGCGCACGTCACCGGTGCGTCCCCCCCAATCGGCCAACTTCTCTAAAATCCAGCAACGGTGAGCGTGAGGCGGGCCCTTTCTCACTTTTAGATGTAAATGGGTCACCTCACTAGCGCCATGTCCGCTTTGGGTCATTAGCTGCCGCGACCGTCCTTCCAGTTGGTGTCCGCTTTACCCCCGAAAGCTGCCGCGGCTGTCGCCGACCGGCGTGTCTGCTAAGGGCCAAAAGCAGAGATGGATTCGACTACTCGATCACCTCGTCGGCGGTGGCGACCATGCTGGCCGGAACAGTGAGGCCGAGTGTCTTCGCGGTCTTCAGGTTGATGGCTAATTCAAACTTGGTCGGTAGCTGGATCGGCAAGTCACCAGGCTTTTCGCCCCCGAGTATCCGCCCGGCGTAAAGGCCCGCTTGTCGATAAGCGTCGGTGATGCTTGCGCCATAACTCATAAGTCCGCCGTCTTGCACGAAATCGCGAAGATAATAGGCGGTCGGCAGCGAGTATCGTGCCGCAAGCGCGATCAGTTGAGTAGGACGACTATCGAAGAAGGGATCCACGCTAATGAGTAGAGCGGGGTTCGGAAGCTTGGTCAGCGCCGCGAAGGCCGCGGTGATCTCGTCTTCGGAGCCCGCGTTGAGCAGGTGTAATTCGCGTCCGATAGTACGCGCCGCGGATTGCGTATCCCGAATTTGCGTCGCGGGACTTGTGCCATTGGGATTGACGAGTACGCCGAACGTAGCAGTCTTTGGTGCCAGTTCACTAAGGAGTTCCATTTGTTTGGCGCCGAGCGCACCGGAATAGAACGTCGCGCCGGTGACGTTGCCGCCGGGTCGATTGAGGCTGCTGACGAGTCCGGAAGATACCGGATCGTAGCCGGTCGTAAATACAACTGGGATCGTCTTGGTGGCCGCAATTGCCGGACCGGATGTGCCGCCGGCAACGATCACGGCGCCTGACGGCCCACTAGGCCCGCCGCAAGGGCAGGAAGCCGGTCGTACTGGCTATCCGCGTAGCGGTATTCAATCGCAACGTTTTGACCTTCGATATAGCCAACTTCCTTAAGGCCATCGCGGAAGGCGGCCACAAGGTATTCCGCTTGTTTGGGGGTTCGGCTGCTGAGGAAGCCAATAGCTGGTATCGCTAGCTGCTGCGCACGCGCGGCCGGCGGCCATGAGACTACCGCGCTACCGACAAGCGTGATGAACTCGCGCCGCCTCACGGGCCGTCTGCCCCCGCTGACGACAACACTCTAGCATATCGGATTTATTTCCGCTTTGGGTCATTGGCTGCCGCGCGACCTAACCGGAGGCGCGGCTGCTTTACCCCCGAAAGCGGACACCGCTGTCGTCGTCCGGCGTGTCCGCTTCGGGCCAAAACCGGACTCATGCACTGCAACATGATTGGACTATGAAATACGTCACAGACCACGGTATCGAGGCGTGTTATTGTTCGAAATGATCCAGTGCGCGTGCTAGTTTGGCATTGCACTTCATCGAGATACGGGGTGCAGCTGGACTCTAGTTCGATACCGCTTGGGTCGCGCGTTCTCGCAACCGGTAGAATTGAATGGCGGTCCGGGCCGTTTCCGGTTTCAGCTTCGTGAAACTAGAATGGCATTGCTCGAATTCGTGGGTCGATCTGCTCTTGGTCATAGTCGTGTGCTGCATCAGCAAGATTGCCTTGGTCGTGTCCCAGGACAGATCGATTGACTTGGCCAATACTAGCACCTGATCGCTGTGCTCATGCACCAAGGTGCGTTCGATCGCGCCGATCGGCAGATCGCTCAGCAGCGCCAATGCTACCGCGGTCTCATCGAACTTGCCGGCTTTTGCGAATTCGCACAGCCGATTCTCGGTCAACGCTCCCGCATGGTGCAATTGTAGGACCTGTGCTTGCGCTGCCACGAATTTGGGGGAATGCTCGCGCACTTGCGTTTGAATTCGATCGGTCGCCTGCCTAATCATATCGCGGACCAAAGCGGCCTTCCCGCGATCTGCGGCCTCGAGCTTGACTCGCACCGCCTCGGAGGCTGTTGCGAACATTGTCAACAGGTGCTCGCGTGGAATTTCTGAACGTGCCCAGATCGTGAGCGCGAGTTCATCATCGGTTTTGGACCGTGTTATGAGCGTTGAGTAGCTGATTTCGGAAAAACGCGCGCCGGAATTTGCTGCCGTGCTGACAACAACCTGCTGATTGCCGCGCTCGACAAGCACGTCGGTAACGCCCTCGGTAAGCAGTTTACGCCGAGAAATTGCAAGCAAATGCTCTTGGCTCTTGGTCTTTGCTCCTGCGATCAGCGTTTCGTCGTTTAGCTGATCGGAATGCGCGAGCAGCGGTCCGGCCACTTCGATCGAATCATCAAGCGCCAGCACGCGACAGACCCTGGGTGGCGCATTGGAGATTGTGGAGAGCCGTTCCCCGAACTCGGCGCGGGCGGAACTCTCAATCTCGTCGACCAATCGGCCCATAACATCGTCGAACAAGGCCCGTTGTTCGCCATTGAAGCGGTCGGAGCCGGTCACAAACAGATCAGTTACCCGGCGCAGAACGTCAGCGCGTGAGCCAATGTTCCGATTGACAAGCACGGCTTCGAGCTCCTCGATCAACGTCTGGTGCGCTTTGACGAGAGCATCTTGGCCGCCGTACGAAACTTTACGTCGTTCCACGGCGTTCGATTCCGACCCAAAGTTACGCGGCATCTTCCAAACCAGGAACACTGTAAACGCCATCGAAGTTAATTTCGCTGGCCAGGCCCGGATGCTTGAACAGGTAACCCTGCATCGACGTCACGCCGGCCAATCGCAAGAGTTGGTACTGCTGCACAGTTTCGACGCCCTCTGCGGTCGTCGCTATATCAAGGCTCTGCGCAAGGGTAAGGGTCGCAGAGATGATTGCGGCACATTCGGTGCGTCTGGTCAAATTCTGAGTAAATGATTTATCGATTTTGATCTTGTCGAACGGGAACATCGTCAACTGACTGAGCGATGAATATCCGGTCCCGAAATCGTCGAGTGCGATCGCAATGCCGAGGTTCCTGAACTGGCGCAAAGCCGGCAGACAATCCACCGCCGATTGGATAAGCGCCGTCTCGGTGATTTCAAGTTCTAGCCGCTCGGGCGGCAGCCCCGATTGGGCCAGTGCGTACATCACGACGTCGGGCAGATTGCTCTTGCGAAATTGCACTGGCGACAGATTGACCGCGACCTTGACGCTCGCAGGCCAGGTTGCGGCCTCAACACACGCGGTAAAGAGCACCCACTCGCCGATCTGTGTAATCAATCCTGTCTCCTCGGCTCGCGGAATGAACTGTTCGGGTGGAATCATGCCCTTCGTGGGATGCCGCCAGCGGATCAGCGCCTCTGCACCGCAGATCTTACGTGTCTTAGTGTCGATAATCGGTTGATAGTGAAGTTCAAGCTCGTCTTGCGCGATTGCACGGCGCAAATCGCTCTCAAGACCCTGCCGTTCGTCCGCGGCCACGCTCATCTCCGGGCCGAAGAAACGATAGTTGTTCCGGCCGGTCGACTTAGCACTATAGAGGGCTATATCTGCCATCTTTAAGAGGCTATCGGTATCGGTCGCATGATCGGGCGCTAAAGCAATTCCGATGCTCGCGGCAATGTGGATCTCTGTGCTATCTATGTTAAACGGCTTGGCGATAAAGTCGGCGATGCGATCCACAAGCAAGCTTGCGGCCTTGCGCTGGTCGGTCTCGCCTGCCTGAATGATGGCAAACTCGTCGCCGCCGAGTTGCGCCAGTACATCCGTTTCCCGCAGGGATGTCTTAAGACGCGTTGCTACTTCTCGTAGCAGGGCGTCGCCGGCGGAGTGGCCGAGCGTATCATTGACATCCTTGAATCTATCGAGGTCCAACAGCAGTACGCTGAACGGATCTCCGAACCGGCGCTGACGCGCAGCAGCGTCTTCGATCTTTTTCGTTAAGGCCACACGATTGGCGAGACCTGTCAGCGCGTCGTGATGCGCCATGAACGCAATCTGCTGCTCGGCCTTTTTCCGATCGGTTACGTCCTCGATCACGGCGATGAGGTATTTCGTATCACCTTGCGTATTGTGGACGACGATGCGGTTCATGGCGAGAATGCGCGAGCCGCGCATTGTTGTTTCCACTTCGTATTCGCTAGAGGAGACGCCGACGCTGTGCTGAAGAGCTTCGGTATCTAATTTATGTAAAAGTTCCGCGTCCTTGATCCGGTAGAAGTCGAAAACGGTCTTACCCAGCAAATCGCTCCGCGGCAAACCGAGCAGTGCCTCGTACGCGTGATTGACGAGAACGAACTTTCGCGTGTTCGCATCCTTGACGACCACCGCAATCGGGATGTTCTCGATTATCGAGTCGAGAAATTGCTTGGTTTTGTCCAGCTCCTGTTCGGCGCGCCGCTGCTCTGAAATGTCTTCGTGCGTGGCAATCCAGCCACCGGCCGCGATCGGATGGTTCACGATACGGATTGAACGCCCCTTGGGGAGTTCCACTATCAGGCTTGTGGTCTTCTTTTGGGCGATTGCCGCCCGAATATCGGCACAATATTGCTCAACGTCCCCTGAAAACTCCCCGGTCTTCTTGCGATGACAAATGAGCTCATGAAGCGTGCATCCGGGCTGCACCACATCTGGCGATAGCCCATACATCTCGATGTATCGCCGATTGGCGATGACAATTCGCCCGAGCGTGTCGAACATCAACAGGCCCTGAGACATGTTGTTGAGGGCCGCATCTAACTGCAGCGCCTGCTCACTTAGCTGTTTTGCCTCGGCCATTTCTGTACACGCTTGCACGACTGTTGGGAGTTCTTGAGGCCCTTGTGAAGGGGTAAACAAAGCCCAAGAGGGCGCATATAGCTAAGCGTCTAAGCCGATCAGAAAAATCCCCAGGGCGGGCTGCCAATCAACGAGAGCGGCCGCTATAATCGCGGTGACCACTCCGTGCATAGGAATCCAACAACATCGAACCGGACCAGCGACATAAACCGCACCGTGGAATTAATGCACGCTCAAAGTTAATAACCGCCCTGGAACGACCTTGCTCTAGAGACTTCATGGTTAAAAACATCTTATAATCTTGTCCGAGAATCTGTTGAGCATCCGTTTAATGCAGCAGTTGTCAGGAATTTCTATTTCTCGCGAGCTTAAGGAGAAGCGGGCCAAGGTGATCAGGTTCGCGTGGATCAAATCAGAATGATCGCGCCCTTTCGGCGGGATATTCCATAGTTTCCGTTAGGAGAATTTAGTGGGTCGATGTCCGCTATGGGTCATTAGCTGCCGCGGCGCGGTCAAATTAGAATGTCCGCTTTACCCCCGAGAGCCGCCCCATTATTTCACGAATGGGTCTCTCTGCTTCGCCTGGCTGTGACGTTTGTGCGCGTTGATCGCCCATCCGATAAGGCGGGAGACGACGTAGCCGAGAACTCCTGCAGGAACGGAGACATACCAGCGCGCGTCCAGTCCGTTTTGAATGATGAACGTGATCGCAACCCCAACGAGGATTGCCATGATCCCGACGTCCATGATTGGCGCGCCTCCCTTGGCGCGCCACCCACCCGTAGAGAATAATAAAAATAACGACTGCCGCAACAGCACGATTTTGCTGTCGCTACTCGGCCATGCTGACGAGGTGATTGAATAAATGTTGTGATGTCGGCTTTGGGTCAATAACTGCCGCGCGACTTGTTCCGTGTCGTGTCTGCTTTACCCCCGAAAGCTGCCGCGGTAATCACGGGCCGGCGTGTCCGCTAAGGGCCAAAAGCGGACAGCGGATGATGTCCAAGTCCGACATAGCGATAGGCGCACGCGCCGGTCACATATCAGTGACTAATATCCGCAACCGCCACCCGGCAGGATGTGCGTCGACTGCAATGGCGAATTGTACCTGTTATGGTCGAAGCACGGCGTCCCGACATTGGCCGGAACCGCCGCAGCGGGTTTGGGGGCGGTCGCCGGTGGGGTTGTGCCTGCGGCACGCTTCGACGGCCGCTCGTCGGCGACGCAGGCGTCGCCTTCGGCGTGTTGACCATTCGCACAGATCAACGGACAGACTCGTTTATTGATGGCGCGCACAGCGTTGATCGCATCGGGCGTCACGTCGTCCGGCATGTTGACGGACGTGAGCTTGATGAATTTGCGCCATGCGGCTTTGGTGTCGTCGTCAAACTGGCCGTTCACGGTGCCGTTGAAGCAGCCGACTCGCGTGAGCTCGAACTGCAGCGCACGGGCCAATTCATGCGGATCGGGCGCGCTCACCGTTGCGGGTTTCTGCGCCGCTTCAAGCGTGGCGACCCGCGCCTCGGCATCCTTGCGGAGCGGACTGTCGGGAAATTCCGTCACGAACCGCTGTAACGCGGTCGCGTCAGTCGTATCCTTAAGCAACGACCAAGAGATCTCATCGGATTTTAGCGCCGGCGCTGCGGCAGGCGGCGCTGGCGCCGGCATGGCCGGAGCGGGCAGCGTGGCCGCCGGCGCGGCATTTGCGACGGGTGGCGCGCTGGGCGCCGGTTGAACCGCGGGTGCCACCACCACGCTAGGTGCTACAGGCGGCGGCATCGACGCTACCGAGGTCTGCTGGCTGTTTGCGCTCGGCCGCGCCGCGAACCAAACGGCTATCCCGACGACAAGGACGGCTGCGAGCGCGCCCGGAATGAGGATCGCTGGGCTGGTCGGCGGCCACGTTTTCTGCGGTTCGAGGAGCGCCAGGCGCACGCGCAGCTGATCGACATCGGCACCTTTCTTATACGTTGCGAGAAACGACTTGATCACGGCCGGGTCGTGGCTCGCCGAGGCGCGGTGATACGCCTCGTCACGGGCCAGCAGCACCGCCTTCAGCTTTTGTGCCTCGTCTGCGAACGCACTCGTGGGATGAATGGACAGAAACGCATCGTATGCGAGAAAGGTCCCGGCGCGCTTGGCTACCGTGAACGCCCGCTCCGCTTCGGCGCGAATCCTTGCTTCGGCTTCCAGGCGTTGGCGCTCCGCCGCGGCGCGTTCGCGCGACTCGATCTCGGCTTTCTTCCCGCGCTCCTGGTCCTCGGCGCGGCGCGCGGCTTCCGCCTCCTGGCGCCGCCGTTCCTCCGCGGCGTGTTGCGCCGCTTCCGAACTCCTGTCGCCGGCGCTCCTCCTCGGCCTGCGCGTTGCGGGCAACCGCCGCATCCGCTTCGCGGCGTGCATCCATCTCGTCGAGGCCTTGCTGCAGCGCTTTGACCAGCCCCTGCGTATCGGCGCGGAAGCGTTCGTGGGTCAGGCGCACGGCGTTGCGTCGCGTCAGCGGCCGCAGCGCTTCCGGCAACTCTTCCGGGCGAGGCATCGGTGCACCCCCGACCAAAACCGGAATCACCCTCTTGCCCTGGCTTAGGGCCGCCGCGATTTCGATGCGGACAAAATCCTCGGGATCGTCGAGCCGCCGCGCCCCTGACGTGTTGCGCGCGTCAATCCAGCCCTTGCCGATGACCGCAAGCACGATGTCACATTCGGCGACGCGGTCATCCAACTCGCGAACGAAATCAACGCCGGGAGCGATGTTGTCGACATCCAAGAAAAGCTGCTCCGGCCGGAATGCGTCTTGCAGCCGATCGAACAACCGGCCAGCAGCGGCGGGATCGTCGCCGCGGCGATAATTGATGAATATCTTGCCTGCCATCGCGTGCCAAAAACCCCGGCAGAATAATGGCTAACTTTAAGGCCTAGGCGGATTCGATCAAGACAGCGCTACCCATATTATGGGGCCAATTCCAGAGCCACTCACATGCCGATGCCCCGTGGATTTCCTTCCGCCAAGCTTATGTCCGCTTTGGGTCATTAGCTGTCGCGACGGTACTAATTCGCGGTGTCCGCTTTACCCCCAAAAGCGGACACGACCGCGGACGGTCCGGGTGTCAGCTATGGGCCGTTACCGGACATGCCTATGCCGCTTTTGAGACGCGACACATGTTAGAACGGTGTGGGACGGAGGCGCTGATTGGATCGACGTGCCGATTGGAGATGAGCAAGTTGCCATTGGCGCCCTCTGGCAAGAAGGGATCGTATCCCGGAAGCCCCAATTCTCGGCACGCTTGCCACCAGCCATAATGTGCGCAAACGACCTTCGGATGAAGCGAGTCATTGAATTTCGCTTGTAGTTTGATTTTCGCCGTGACGGTCTCGACTGTCACCCATTCGCCGTCGCCAACGCTCAGGCCGATTGCTGTGACCGGGTGTATTTCGAGCACGGGCTCGCGGGCTTCGTGGCGAAGCCGCGGAATATTCCGATGCTGTTCATTGACGAACTGCACCGTACGAAAATAAGTCAAGATCAGCGGTAGAGCGCCATTGGCCGTGGGCAATGGACTCTCCACTGGCTCGTCATGGCGCGGCAAGGGGTCATAGCCGGCACTGGCAAAACGCGTCGAATAAAGCTCAAGCTTTCGGGATGGCGTAGCAAAGCCGCGTGGGCGTGCTGTCTGCGGGTCGATGCTTTCGTACTTGCGATAGTGGGTTGTGACCGTCGCACTGGCTCCGAGTGGATGCGCGCGCAACTCCTCCAAGGTCAAGCCGGACGGCTCAAGTTGATGGCGCCAAGCCTTCTCGGCATCGCCGCCAAAGAAATGCTCGCCGAGCCCGAGCCGGCAAGCGAGGTCGAAGATAACCGCGAGGTCCGAGCGCGCACCGGCCGAAGGCGGCACCACCGCTTTGCGCATCTGCACCCAACGCGACGCCTCAGCGCTGGCGCCCTTGGCGCCGGCCCCCGAAAATCCCATCTTGAGTGCTTCGTATTCCCAGCCTGTCGAAGCGGGTAACAGCAGATCGGCGAAGGCCGCGCTGGGATTGGCGAACAGATCCATATGAACGTAGAATTCGAGAGCCGCCAACGCTTCCCTCCCGCGTTGCACGTCGCCTTGGTTTATCAGTGGATCGCTGCCGAAACAGACCATGGCCCTGACCTTGTAGGGCCGGCCGGTCAGAATGGCCTCATAAACATTGCCAGCTTGTACATGCCCCGGATCGTTAGGCGGCCCGAGCGGATGATTCCCGATGCCAAGCCGTATCGCCGCCTTCTCCCTCGGAAGAAGGTGCGGCCCTTCGGGCGGATGGCTGGGCGGTGTCGCGATCAGCACATTGCCGCCGGGCGCGTCGAATTGGCCGGTCAAGGCATAGAGGCAGCACACCGCGCGGTTGATCTGCATGGCGTTGCTGTGCATTTCGAGTCCGGTCCAGGAAAAGTAGCAGGACGGTAGTTCCGTTGCTAAAAGTCTCGCCGCCCGCCGAACATCACCTGCCGCGACCCAAGTGACGGACTCCGAGCGCTCAGGGGCGCATTGCGCGGCCCGCTCGGCGAGCAGCGCAAAGGCCGGTCGGCAAGTCACCTCTCTGCCATCGGCGAGACGGCAGGAAATCCTTCCAGCAATTGCCGCCTTAACGTCGCTGTCCGCAAAACCTTGGTTCGGGTTATACGTGACAGGCGCGTCGCGGGTCGTGTCCCAAACCACGAAAGATTGGGCTGACCCCGAGGACGTCAGATCGCGGCCTGTAAGCAAATGCTGCGTATCATCGCGGACCAGAAACGGACCCGTAGTCCAGTCACGGACGAAGCTCTCGTCGAAAAGCCTTTCCTCGATGAGTACGTGAATCATTGCCAAGGCCAGCGCCGCATCGCTGCCGGGACGAACCCGCAGCCAGCAATCGGCACTGCGCGCGAGATTGTTTCGTCGCGGATCGATGACGATGAGCTTGGCGCCGCGGCCTCGCGCCCGGCTGATACGCTGGGCGGCGGTTGGGTATGTCGCACGCGGATTCGCGCCCCAGAGCAGTATGCAACGCGTGTTTTCGTAATCAGGCGACGGCGTCGGGGTACCATAGGTGTGCTTTGCGCCTGCAGATACATTCCAGGTGCAGATATGAATGGCCGACATGCGGTTTGGCGTGCCGAAGGCGTTGCCCAGTCGCGTTAGCCAGGGAGCAAAGTCCGCGGAAGCGCCGCCGGATGGAGTTCCACATGCGAATACCACCGCCTCGGGGCCGCTCTCCGCCTTGATCTGCGCGAGGCGAGACGCGACGATTTCGAGCGCCTCATCCCAGGATATTTCGGCCCAACCAGGATCAGGATCGTTTTTAGGCCGCGTGCGCTTCATTGGGTGACGGAGCCGATCGGGCGAGTAGACCAGTTCCGGCGCGGCCGATCCTTTGATGCAGATTCCGCCATTGGGATGATCGGAGTCTGGCTTGATCTTGGTCAAGCGGCCATCTTCAACAACCGCGACCACACCGCACTGGGCAACGCACATCGGACAGTAAGTATGCACTGCGACGGTAGCCATGGCCCCTCCGTCATCAGGATGCGAGTTTATGAGTCATTGTATGACGTGTTTATTGCACCGTCGATGTCCGCTTTGGGTCATTAGCTGCCACGCGGCCTAACCAGAGGCGCGGCTGCTTTACCCCCGAAAGCGGATACGAAGGCAGCGCCGGTGCGGCATCAGCGTCTGGCAAATCCGCCGAAGAAGGTAAAGGCAGCGCCACAAGTCAGGGCGCGACAACACACTCCGCCAAGCTCTCGACTGAACAGCGTACGAAGATCAGCGCCATCTTCACAAAGAACAAAGTGGCGCCGGAGCATCTTAACGTCGCGGCGAGCGTGGGAACCCGCGTTCCCGACAGTGTCCACTTCTATCCGCTGCCGCAGGAAGTATTCGTGATTTACCCCGAATGGCGCGGCTATGAGTACATCGTGGTCGGCGACGAGGTTCTCGTCATCGATCCGCGGTCGCACGAAATCGTCGCGATCCTTGAGGCGTAACGAACCTAATCCGCATACTGCAACAATCAGCAGGCGGCCGGGACCTTTCGCGGCCGCCTGTTCTATTGAACCGCTCAACTCACTCGCAGTTATTTTGATCCTCAAATGTCCACTTTGGGTCAAAAGCTGCCGTGACGGCTGGCGGTGGTCGTGTCCGCTTTACCCCCGAAAGCGAACGCTGCCGCGCGCGAATATCCGGCCCAGATGGTGTTGAGCATGGAAGGCGTAGAGTGTCGGGTGAAGGGCCAGCGATAAATCAATCGAGACGCACAAAGGAGCGTACCAAGTGGTCAAACAAAAAAAGCTACGGAAAATCATCAAAAAAGCAGAAAAAAGGGCGGCCAAGAAAGCGGCGAAGAAGGGAAAAACATCTGGTACAAAAGTCGACAGGTCGGACGTACCTTTAATTTGACCACTTGCGGCGAGTTATGTGCGGTCGCGCCACCTACCCCCTCCGGTCGCGCCAGTGCCCCCTGGGTACCAGCCCCGACAGTCCAGCCCAGGGGCCACGCGCCGCAGACCTTTGTCGGGAACCGATCAATGGAACGGGAGTTAAACGAAGGGAACATAGGGCATTTTGGACATGCGCTTCGTACAACACTACTTTCCACACTTTGATGCCGTCGAGATTTTGGTGATGGCAGGTGGCGCGCTGATTGTTGTCAGCTTAGCCTTGGCGATGTGAAACGCTTTTGCCAATCGTCCTCGATGTATGCCCGCGACTCAGATATGTTGACTAGCAATGCCGTTCGGGCTGGCGCAGCACCCGGCACCCTCGGGCCCCCCTGACACCTGCGCGCCAGTTTTTGAATGCGGCTCGCAGTCACCATGGCCTGGCCCCGGCAGCAGTGTCGGGGCCATTTTTTTTGCGCGCCGTGCCTGTTCTTTGGACTTGAGAATCAAGGCAGCGAACGGCGATCATTTTTGGGCCGGGAATGCCCCGTTTCCCTCTTGGAGGAGAACCATGCATGCCCGATCCATCTCTTCGAGTCGTCACGCCTTCTGTGTGCGCCTACTGCGGCGAACCGCCCGCAATGACTTCACAAAGTATGGGGGCTTGGTGCGCGGATGGATTTCTACCGTCGGATATCGAAACCCTAAAACCGTCCGTGCGGTTATGCCTGTCGGGTTGTTGCAGGGGCTCGTAGTCTGTGCCTTCGCTGTTGCGCTTGCACTGGTCATAGCTAGCTAAGTGCAGCGAGCTCCGCGCCTGGCGCCGCCTGTGATCGGGACGCTAATCTCTGATTCCATCCTCGCGCCGCCATGCGTCGGCAATCCTTTTCTGTTCTTGGTCGAACGTGAAGTAGCACGGCAGCGACGATGAAGATTATGCCAATCCAGACGAGTAATGAGTTTATAGGTCCATTAGGTTTGGGGGCTCGGTCACCAAATGATCCTCGTAAGCCAATCCGCGAAAACCCAAAACTGACTGGGGTTGAGGGCAAAGTAGAGGACAACCGCTATCGGCACTAGGATTCGAAGCCAATCGCGCATGGCGAACGTCCGAAGATCGCCCCACGTTGCATTATGCACTGTCAACTCGCCGATGCCTCAAAAGGTCCGGCAGCTTGCCGATGTTTGCCGGCCGGCTCCGCTTACGACTCAGCGAACGGGAGGCCGTTGGTGCGGCGGACGCTGGCCTCGCCATCGCTGCGGTCTATCTTGTTGGACTGGCATCTGATTTCCGTTGATGAACAGGCGATAGCCCTTGCCTTGGCATTCGTCGCATACGCTGCCGTGGCGAAGTCCCGACGCGTGGCAACGCTCGCACGGGGCGGGGAGTTTTTCGTTCATGTGATTTGTCTCGAAGTTTGAATTACGGCGCTGGCACGCCTGCCCGGCGCCAAGCTAAGTTCACTGCTAGCGCGATTAATCAGCCTCGCGTCAAATCAATATAGAGAGGTCGCGCCTCATCGCGGGTGAGCAGTTTGGCCGCCGAGCGCCGGCCGGGCGCCTCCTCGATCGTCCAGGGCGGCGGGGAAGCGGGGCGGTCAGGCCGGGAAAGCAGCGTGCCGAGCCACTTCGCCGATGAGCTTGTCAGGCATATCTGACACTTTGTGTTCCTCTTTGGTCGCTCGGGATGATCGGCGCCGCGATAGCGGCTTGCTATTGGTTCCTGTGGGCATCTGCCCAGACTGTCAGCCTGCGCGTTCGAGAGCGTGGCTCCCCAACGAGGTGATGAAATATACCGCGGACAGTTCGCTCGCTGGCTTTACCTTTACGAAATTGGCCTTCAATAGACGATGGAGCCCATCACCGCGTGACGCTCGGCTTTTCAAGCGGCCACGCTCGCCGGCCCCTCTTAATTCTTTCAAAAGCCCGATCTCTGTTTCCGTTAGGGTGATCGCCATTGCTCTTACTTTCTCGGAGGTCGTCTGCGGGTGGGTCTGACGGCGCATAAGCATTGTTCCCCTCGGACCCAAATCTGGACCCAAAACGTCACACAAGATAACGATATCAAATGTTACGAGCGATAACGGCGAGAGGCCAAGAACCTTGAAAATCCGCCCGATCGGCACCGGGCCGCCGCCGAGGTTTAAAACAATGTCCGCATTGGGTCAAAAGCTGCCGCGCGACCGGCTGGAGGCGCGGCCGCTTTACCCCCAAAAGCAGCCGCGAAATTCGTTCGCCATCGCGTCCGCTTTGGGCCAAAAGCGAACTCATGCACTGCAACATTATCGACGCGGCCCAAACAGAAAGACCGCCTCGCGGCGGTCTAAAAGTGTGCGCCTTAGTATCACTACAGTGTCACTGGAAGAGTAACGCAATCGGCAGGTCCCTTTGGCCGATTGTGAGGCGATTGGCTTTTGGCAGCCTTGAAAGCGGCGCTCTCCCTTTGGTTTCAACGAAACTTGCCGCGCTATTCTCGCGGGGGAATCATAGGGTGCAGCAGGGCTTTAATTCCTGTGTGTGCGCTCCCGACTTATTCAGCCGAAGCCGAACAGCGCACTAGTCAAGCGGGAAATATCGGGTATTTTTCGGATTCCGGCGCGAGGTTCCCCCATGACAAGAGCTGGAACTGGCGAAGCTAACACTACCGCTCTTCCCGTAGTTCTGGGCGCCGCAGGCTATGCGCTGGAACTCGCAATCATCGTTGGAAGTTATATCGGACTGGGCGAAGCCGCGCTCTTCCTGCCGGCGATCAATCCGGCCGCAACCCCATTGTGGCCGCCGACCGGCGTTGCCCTCGCTCTTGTATTGCTGCGCGGTTATCGGGTTTGGCCCGGAATTCTCTGGGGGGCTTTTTCCGCACCGGCCGTTTCCTCCATTCGTTCCGATGCGATGACGCTCGGCTCGCTTTTGGAACCGGCCTTGATTGGGATCGGCATCACTCTCGGAGCCTTGGCCGGAGCATGGCTCATCAATCGCTGGTCGCACGGTTGTAAGACGTTCGCGACCGCTCTCGGCATCGCCAAATTCGGGCTTATCTGCTTCGTCCCGACAGCGATGATCGGTTCAGCGATTGCAGTGTCAGGCCGCGTTCTCCCCAATGTTTCTGCCTTTGCAGATTATGCCGGCACCTGGACGACATGGTGGCTCGCAGACGCGGCCGGCACCGCGATCATTACGCCCATTATTGTGCTCTGGACGACGACGCCGCTTCGTCCGCTTTCCAGATCAAGCGTGTTGGAAACAGCCGCAATCTTCGTTGCCGCGGCCACAATCGGTGTCGTTGCATACTTGCCCCTGGTCGCCGGCGATCTGAATGACCTTTTGCCCTATCGCGGCATGCTTGGATTTCTGATTTTACTCCCGTTGATGTGGGCCGGCTTGCGCGGCAACCAACGTGACGCCGCAACTGTCGCGCTCATTTTCTGCGGCACGGCCGCGTGGGGCTTCTCAGCTGGCGCTAGCCCATTTCCGTCAGCGGATTTGAATGGTTCGCTCGTCTTGCTGCTGCTGCTTTCGATCAGTACGTCGATCGCGCCCCTCATTTTAGGCGCGGCAGTCACCGCGCGTCGTGACACGGAAACACGCCTGCTTGCAGAGAGGAGCCAATTGGACCGTCGATTGGAGCAGACGCAAGCGGCGTTCAAGATTGCCAAACGGCACTTCCAGATCTTCGTTGAAGGCGTCGCCGACTACGCCATTTTCTTACTTGATACGTCCGGGCGCGTTGCCAGCTGGAACAGCACCGCACAGCACATCATCGGTTATAAGACAGACGAAATCATCGGCAAGCATTTTGCTATATTGTTTCGGCCGGACGAGCGCCGCGCCGGTGAACCAAAGCATGCGCTCGAACTGGCAATCCAAAACGGCAAGCACGAAGTGGAGGGATGGCTCGTCAGGAAGAACGGCACGCCGTTTTTCGCGACCGGTGCGCTGACCGCAATCCGCGACGATAATGGCAATCTGGTCGGTCTTGCCAATGTCATCCGCGACGCAACCGAGCGGCGCGATACCCAGGAGAAGCTGGTCGAGGCGCGCGAACAGCTCGCGGTGTCGCAAAAAATGGAGGCGATCGGCAAACTGACCGGAGGCATCGCGCACGACTTCAACAATCTGTTGATGATCATCGGCGGCAACGCGCAGACCTTCAAACGTCTGCTCGATCCGAAACTGCCGCGGGCGATCGAGGCTATACAGGCGGCGGCCAAACGCGGCGAAAGTCTGACGCGTCAATTGCTCACTTTTTCCCGCCGCCAGCATCTCAATCCGACGGTTGTCGATTTGAATGCCAGCATCAGGAATATGCGAGCGATGATTGAAAGCTCGCTACGCGGGAATATTGTCTACAACGAAAATATCGGTCCGAGCATTTGGCCCGTCGAAGTCGACCTTGCCGAGTTAGAACTGGCGATCGTCAACATTGCCGTCAACGCCAGGGATGCCATGCCGAACGGCGGCATATTCACTTTGACTGCCGGTAACATAAGGACAAACGGCGAGCTCGGCGGCCCGCACCGCAACGGGGATCTCGTGGCGATCGAGTTCAGCGATAGTGGAATGGGTATCCCGCCAAATCTTTTGTCCAAGATCTTCGATCCGTTTTTCACAACCAAGGAGGTCGGCAAGGGAACCGGGCTTGGTCTGTCGCAGGTTTATGGTTTTACCCATCAGGCAGGCGGAACGGTGCAGGCGGAAAGCAAGGTCGGACTGGGAACGACGATCACCGTCTATTTGCCGTCCTGCCTCGATAAGGAAATTGCCAGCAAGGAAAGTTCCCAGATCGACGCACCGCATTTGCAACGACCAATGGTTCTGGTTGTCGACGACAGCGCGGAGGTCGCGGAGGTGACATCGTCACTGTTCGAGCATCTCGGTTATGACACCGTCTATCGCGACTCCGCCGAAGCAGCGCTGAAATTGCTGGCGGAAGGCACCAAGATCGATCTTGTCTTCAGCGACATCGTCATGCCAGGAGCGATCGACGGCGTTGGACTGGCGAGTGAGGTCCGGTCGCGCTATCCGCATATGCCGGTGATCTTGACCACCGGCTACAGCGACGCCGCGCAAGCCGTGCCGCCGGATTTGAGGATACTGCGCAAGCCATTCGATACCGATGCGCTAAAAGACTTTATTCAGAATATGGATTTGAGCGGGGCACCCTAGGGGGGCAATCCCCAGCTCAGGCGACCGCTGAATACTTACTGTGCTCGATCCGACCAGCGCTTCGTCCAATCGATCTATAATTGCCCCTCGCAACGCAGGAACCGCCTCGCCGAACATGGAGCCAGCGCGGCAGCAAGACCTCCGATATCGGACTCAAAGGAGGTCGGCCGGCGCGTCGGCTTTGGGCTATAGGACGTTCGATCTCTGCGGATAATGCAAGCGCGATTACATCTTCACGATCTGGCCGCGCAATTCGCCGCCCTTATAAGCGTCGGTGTAGATATTGACGTACCAGCGTCCGGCCATGAGCTGAACGGCTTGCGTGTCGGTTAGCGCTGCCGAACCCTTGAACGGGCTTGTAGCGGGCGTGATCGTCACGGCGATGCCGGCGTTCTTTCCCGGCTTGGCCGGACCCTGGAAGTGCGCCCCGGTCGCGGGACCTGTCAGTCCCGAATAGATGCCGTTCCACGTTAATTGCTTGGTCGTCGGATCGAACGTTACAATCACAGTGCCAGTACCTGTGGTCTGGGTCGGAGGTACTTCGCTCGATCCTTTGAGTTCGGCCTTGAACTGCAAGGTTGCAGCATATGTTGGCGAAGCGAACGCCAACCATACGGCGCTAGCGGCGCCAACAAAGCCAAAGCGTAATATCGATCGGCGTTCGAACGTTTGACTCATATGTGTCCTCCTGGCGAGATGCTCTCGGCGAGGACTAAGACCGCGTTGGTCGTGATTATTGCGCAATGTGCTTGGACTGACTACGCCAAACTCGCTACTCGGTGCGGTCGAGCAAATGCTCCTGTCTCAAAAGCAGACATAAATTAGCCGTGCATGTATGTCCGCTTTGGCTCATTAGCTGCCACGCGGCCTAACCAAAGGCGCGGCTGCTTTACCCCCGAAAGCGGACACGAAGGCGGATGACCGGCGCGGCAGCTAAGGGCCAATAGCGGACATTGATCGCAGCATCACGCCAACGAAAAACCTATCCGTTGACCACTAGGCGAGGTTCCAGACGAGCGACCGCCGGCCCCGCGAACAGGCGCGATAGCGAAATAAGACCAACAATGGTACCGGATAGTCACCGAAAAGCCCGGAAATGGACACTTTGCGCTCCCGAGATGGTTGCTGTTTGTGCCTTTTTCGCCACAGCATTCAACGGTGCTATTTGGTAAAATGGAAACCAGGGCAAGGATTCGGGAGCATCTTCTGATGAAACGGATTGTTATAGCGGCCACGTTGTCGATCATGGCCGGCGGCTATGCAATGGCCGCCGACCTTCCACAGCCGCCACCTCCGCAGGCGCCGGCCGCGTATGTCCCCGTTGTGATGCCAGTTTACAATTGGGGCGGCATCTATGTCGGCATCAATGGCGGTTGGGGCTTCGGGAGCGCAAAATGGACCGCTACTGGCAACGGCACGTCAGTCTCCGGTAGCGACAACGACAACGGCGGCGTTGTCGGCGGCACGCTCGGAGCCAATTGGCAAATTAACGCATTGGTGCTCGGCGTAGAAGGCGATTGGGACTATTCCGGCGTTAATACTGGTACTTCGGGTACGGTCTGCAGCACATTCGGCACTTGTCAAACCGGCAACAATTGGCTGGCTACACTGCGCGGAAGAGTAGGTTATGCGGTGGATCGCGTCCTGTTCTATGGCACGGGTGGCGGCGTCTTTGCCAATGCCCAAACGACAATAAATGGCAACCAAACCAGCCACAATCAGTCCGGCTGGACCGCGGGTCTCGGCGTCGAAGTCGCCTTCGCGGAGAACTGGACGGGTAAGGTCGAGTATCTTTACGCTGATCTCGGCAGCCAGTCCGTGAGCTGCACGATCGGACTGTGCGCTCCCGGCCCTGTCAACATCAACGCCAGCCTGACCGAGAGCCTGGTGCGCGTCGGCGTCAATTACAAGTTCAACTACTGACGGAAGTCGGTCGGACGTCGTAGTGTCGTGGCCAAGGCATCAACATCGCCTGCCTCAGGCACAATTACGCGCTCGACCATCAACCGCAACAAGCAGCTATCGCAAAGAGACAAAAAGGCCATCGGGGCCCTTTTATGGGCACTGGAACCGGTAGCTAGTTTACCCCAAAACCTTCGCCGCCGCATGCCCTTTCGCTTTGTGATGGCGTTCTTGATGATCGCCCATGATGAAGGCAAAGGCGTCAATGCGTACGCCCGCGATTTTGGTGTAAATGGCTCCATAATATCCCGATATTTCAGCGATATTGGAAAGCGGTCCAGGAACGGTGGCGCTGGATTGGGACTCGTCTCGGTTGAGCCGCATCCTGACAGTCCTCCTAGATGTCAGATCTTTTTGACCGCCAAAGGACGATTGATCTGCCCCCTTTGAAGTGGTCCTCCCTGAGGTATGTTTTGACCATGGAGGATGAGATCGATGGCGAGGAAGCGGCATACGGCCGAAGAGGTTGTCGCGAAGCTTCGGCAGGTTGATGTTCTGATGGCACAAGGCGGGCTGGTTACTGATGCGGTTCGAGCGATAGGGGTGACGGAAGTAAGCTGCGCGACGAGCTTCTAAACGGTGAGATCTTCTACACATTGAAAGAGGCGCAGGTCATGATCGAAATCTGGCGGCAGCATTACAACAAAGTGCGGCCGCATTCCTCGTTGGGATATCGACCGCCGGCGCCAGAGGCACTCGTCTGGCCGGCAAAGCCCATGGCGCAAATCCCAGCTCTAAACTAACATTCCAAACGGACCACTCGCAGGGGGCCGGTCAGTCGTTGCGAGCGTGGTTGATTGCACCAAACAGCCAACAGGGCAGATTTCGCAAGGTCTGATCCCTTGCAAATCCGTAGGCTTCGTACGTGAGTTCCTTGCATGGCGTGTAATGCCACGTATTTTTGTCGAGTAGGGCGTAGACCTCCAAATACGCCTCGCGCTTTGCGGGAGCCAATATTTCGAAGGCACTCGACCACAGGGCAACTGATCGTCCGATGTCCAGCATAGTTGCGTCCGCGCCAGCCGGAAGCATCGCGGCGGCATTGGCCATGTTTAGAGAGCGAAAGAGCTTAATGTCGTCGGGCTGCGGCGTCGCCGTGCGAAAGCTCCGCTCCCACCTTGCCAACAAACCCTTCAACAGCGGCTCGTCGAGCGGACCCATGTCAAAGAATTCACGCGAAAGTGCGGCTGAAGATTGGGCGCGAAGATCACTGACCTGGTGGAAGCCGAGCATGTTGAGCGTTGAGGCCATGAGATGCTCGAAGTTCTTATCGAGCATCCACGGGTAGACCGCGAAATAGTCCGAGTATTTGATCCCCATTGTGTTTCCAAACCGCAGAACCTTTGCCCAGCTTTGGGGGATGACAGACATTGCAACGGCGTCACGAAATCCGGCAATGGCGTCAATTCCGCGGTATGTGATAGGAGCGTCGTCGCGGCAGATGAAAATGCTCGGAACGATGGGTTGGTCGAATTCTGTAGTAAACCGGTTTAGGAATTCGCGAAAATTCGGATGAGCCTCGGCCAATTCCTGCACGCGCGCGTCATGGATCGACGCAAGCGCGAAGCCGTCAACCTCAATCGGTCGCCTAATCTCGATGTTCGCCAATGCGAACATCGGGAGCCACGTGGACATCGTGTTTACCCTCGGGATCTAACGGTGGACTATACTATGTTTCGTTCAATTTGATGGAAGCCATGAACATCGTGAGATTTCTGGTGAGTGCCGGGGTAATTATCGCGGGACTTTTATCTGGCGCGTTTTGGGTGAGGGCCGCGTACGCAAAGGTCGCCGCGAAGCCCGGTGCCAATGAAGGCGTTGGCTATGGCGGGTCGCCCGTAAATGTCAGGGATCACAAGGGAGCTGTCGTCGATTTTCTTCAGACTTACACACTGCAATCGAAGTGGAATTCGAGGGCTGCGCTGGCGTCGGCAGTGGCAGCCATACTCGCTGCTGTGTTTTTTCTATTGCATTAGGATTTAATTTCCCCGCCACTAGAGATTCCAGCGGAATAGCGTGTGCTGTGGTCAAAAATGGGAACTGCGTCCGCTCTAATAATACCCCCTGTTAGTTTTCACAGGGAATTTCGCCAGAAACCACCGTAATCGCTTGCATAAAGTGACGGTCGCTCCGCCGCGTCAGGGCCATTTCAGAGATTTTCCCTGTTAATTTCCCTGTTAGCAGGGAGTTTTGCTGCAGAAACGCGTTCGACATAGACTGCGTCCGCCACCAACGCCCAGTTTCGATTCCGCGTGAGACGCAGACAGCAAACCGTTCCACGAACACCAGATGCCTTTTTTCGTCTATGTTTTGGGAAGCCGCCGCGGCAAAGATTGCCGAACCTACGTCGGCTGGACGACCGATGTGAAGCGCCGCCTCCGGCAGCACAACGCGGGAAAGGGCGCCAAGTCGACCAAGGGCCGAAAATGGACTCTGCTTTATTCCGAACGCTGCAAGACCCGCAACGCGGCCATGAGTTGCGAATGGTATATCAAGCGCGATAGAAAGTTTCGCAAGGCGCTGCGCGACAATGCCAAAATTCCACGCTCGTGCTAACACAGATGCCCCCGCTGACAGTGATTAGGCCGCAGTGACCTTGCCCTACAAAGCCGCCGTGCTGCATCGCGCCCGCGCGCCGCTTGTCATCGAACAGGTGGAAGCGGCACCGCTTGGGCCATCCGATGTGCTGGTGCGGATCGGCGCGGCCGGGCTATGCCACACCGATCTAGAAGTGATCGATGGCGCGCTGCGCTATCCGATGCCGATTGTGCTCGGCCATGAAGCCGCCGGCGTGATCGAGGACGTGGGCTCGGACGTTGCGAAATCGCGCAAAGGCGAAAGCGTCATTCTTTCCTGGAACCCGCATTGCGGACACTGCTTTTACTGTGACCGCGATCTGCCGATCCTGTGTGAAGGCTATCTCGCCAAAGGTCCGCTAGCCGTGCAGTTCGATGGCAACAGCAAAGCGCGCCTGCAAGATGGCGACGAGCTCAAGCATCTGATGTTCCTGGGCGCCTTTGGCGAATATTGCGTCGTGCAAGACCAGCAGGCCATCGCGGTGTCCAAAGACATGCCGCCCGATCGCGCTTGCCTGATCGGCTGCGGCGTTATGACCGGCGTCGGCGCCGCGCTTAACGTCGCGCGTATTGGGCGCGCCGATGCCATCATGGTGGTCGGTTGCGGCGCGGTCGGCCTGTCAGCTGTGCAAGGCGCGCGTCTCGCCGGCGCCAAGACCATCATCGCCGTCGATATCGACGACGCGAAACTAAAACTCGCCGTGAAAATGGGTGCGACATTCGGGATAAATTCGCGAAACGAGGACGCCGTCGCACTGAGCCGGAAGGAAACCGCAGGCCGCGGCGTCGACTGCGTGATCGAGGCGGCCGGCAGCGCGCCGGCTTTTGCGTTGACCTTGCAGGCAGTACGGCCCGGCGGCGAAGTGGTCTGGCTCGGCAAGATCGACGTCGAGAAAGAAGTCTCGTTCCGCTGGGGCTCTTTGATGCAGGAAAAACGGATACGGCGGTCGAGCTACGGAAACGCGCGGCCGGCGCGGGATTTTCCCATGCTGGTGCAGTCTTACCTGAATGGCGATTTGATGCTCGACGAACTGATTACCCGGCGCATCGGCCTTGACGGCATCAACGACGGATTCTCGGCGCTGCGCGAGGGCAGGTCGATCCGCAGCGTGATCGTATTTTAGTGTTCCAGGAGCGCGACCGTGCCAAGGCCGCCGTCCGAACAGACACTGACGATCGCGCGGCTCCCCATCGGCAGTGCGCCAAGCTCCTTCACCGCCTGGCTCAGAATCCGCGCGCCGGTGGCGGCGAAGGGATGGCCGAGCGCCACGCTGCCGCCATTCGGGTTCATGCGCTCGCGCGGAAACGGCCCGAACGTATTGTCGATGCCGGCCTTCGCCCGGACGAAGTCTTTGTCTTGCAGTCCCTTGATGTGGCAGAGCACCTGCGCCGAAAACGCTTCGTGAATCTCCCACAACGCGATGTCTTCGTACTTCAATCCGTGCCGCGCCAATAATCGCGGAATGGCGGAGACCGGCGCCATCAGCAGGCCCTCGGTGAAAATATCGACGGCGGCCATTTCGAAATCCACCAGGCGCACGCGCGGCAGCCCAGCCGGCAGCCGGTTCATGCCGTCCTCGGTGCCGACCCAGACGGCAGCGGCGCCATCCGTCAATGGCGAACTGTTGCCCGCCGTGAGCGTGCCACGGCCGCTGGTCCGGTCGAACACCGGCTTTAACTTGGCGAGCTTGTCCAGCGAAGTGTCGCGGCGCGGAAAGTGGTCTTTGCTCACGCCATCCACGGCGACGATCAAATCGGCGAAGAAGCCGCGGTCCTGCGCGGCGACGGCGCGCTGATGGCCCTCGAGCGCAAGCTCGTCCTGCTCCTGCCGCCCGATATGCCAGTCCTTCGCCATATCCTCGGTGTGCTCGCCCATGCTGCGGCCGGTGACGCGGTTCTTCACCTCGGGCACATGGAGGTGGATGTCGTGGAAGCGTAACGTAGAAAAAATCTTAAAGCGCCGCTCTATGCCCCGCGCTTGCGCCATGCGGCGGAGCCACACCGACAGGTTCTCGGTCAGGCCGATCTGGGCGCGGCTCATGCTTTCGACACCACCGACAAGCGCGAGCGAAGCCCGCCGCGTGCCAAGCATTCCGGCGGCTTCGAACACGCCGACCATGCTGGTACTGCATTGCATGATCGTGGTGAACGTCGGCACATGCGGATCAAGCTTGCTTTCAAGCCAGATTTCGCGGGCCAAATTGTTGTAGGCGAGATTGAGCACCACCGCGCCCCAGACGCCGAAATCGATGGTGCCGCTGACTTGCGACGCCATCGCCTGCACCACGGGGACCGATAGCATTAGCGAGTCGCGCTTGGCGAACGGACCGTCCACGGCGACAAACGGCGTACGCACGCCGGCCGCCAGCCAAGCCGCCTGTCCATTATCTGTCATTGTGTTCGTCCTTGATGTAGCGTGCGCCGATCATATCTGAAATCATCGGGGCGGTGAGCCATCTCACGAAGTGGAGGATCAATATGTCTCAGACCGTGGCGGACATTTTGGTCGGTGTGCTCGAACGGATCGGGGTCAAACACATATTCGGGTTGATCGGCGACTCGCTTAATCCGCTCGCTGACGCAGTTCGCCGCAGCAACATCGAATGGATCGGCGTCCGCCACGAGGAAGGCGCGGCGCTCGCCGCTGCAGGCCAGGCCAAGCTCAGCGGCCGGCTCGCGGTCTGCTGCGGCACCACCGGTCCGGGCAGCACGCATCTCGTCCCCGGACTCTATGAAGCAAGCCGCGATCATGCGCCCGTTCTGGCGCTGTCCGGCGACATGCCGCGCAAAATGCAGGGCACCGATTCTATCCAGACCACCAAGCCCGACCTCCTGTTCCGCGACGTCTCGGTCTATACGGAGACAATTTCTTCGGCTGCGCAGGCGCCGGCGGTGATCCATCAAGCGATCGCGGCGGCCTATGCCGGGCGTGGTGTCGCGCATCTGACGCTGCCGCAGGATGTCATTGCCGCCAAAGCCGAGGGCGATGTGTCGAGCGTCGCCACCTTGAAACCGCGGCCGGAAATCGCGCCGAGTGCGGAAGACGTAGCCGACATCGCCAAGCGCATCGACGCCGCCGGCAGTGTCGTCATCATGTGCGGCAACGGCTGCCACGGCGCCGCGGAAGAACTGCGCGCGCTTTCGGACCGGCTCAAGGCGCCGCTCATGCATTCGGTCAAAGGCAAGGACATCATGCCGTTCGACGATCCGCGCTGGATGGGCGGCATCGGCATGATCGGCACCAAGGCGGTCTACAACGCGGTGATGCATTGCGATCTGTTTTTGATGCTCGGCACCGATTACCCGTATTCGGAATTTCTGCCGACCAAGGGCGGCGTCGTCCAGATCGACGAGCGGCCGCAGGTCCTCGGCCGCCGCACGCCGACGGCGCTCGGCGTCGTCGGTTCGGTGCAGCCGACGCTAAAACTCCTGCTCGGCAAAGTCGCGGCCAGGAGCGACGGCAAATTTTTCGATCGCGTCACGGCGGAGCGCAAGAAGTGGGACGAGATGCTGAACAAGCAATCCGATCCGGCGCGCAGCAAGGACCTTATTCATCCGCAAGCCGTGGCGCGCGCGGCGAGCGATCTTGCCAAACGCGATGCGGTCTTTGTCCTCGACACCGGTCTCAACACGCTGTGGTCGGCGAACTGGATTCGCCAGAGCGGCGCGCAACGCATCATCGGCTCCTTCAACAACGCAGCGGTCGGCACCGCGCTCGGCATGGCCAACGGCATCCAGGCGCTCGATCGCGCGCGCCAGGTCATCGTGCTTACCGGCGATGGCGGCTTCAACATGCTGATGTGCGAATTCCTCACCGCCGTGCACCACAAACTGCCGGTGAAAGTCATCATCTATAACAATTCCTCATTCGGCCTGATCACGCTGGAGGCGGAATCCATCGGGCTCCCGGCTTACAGGAAGGGCATCGAATTTCCCAATCCGGATTTCTGCGCGCTCGCGGCGGCCTGCGGCGGCCACGGTTTCAGGGCGGAGAAGCCCGGCGAACTGCAAAGCAAGATCAAGGAAGCATTGCAGGTCGACGGTCCGGCGATCGTCGATTGCGTCGTCGCGGCCAACGAGTTGCCGAACTTCCCGCATCTCGAGCTCGACAAGATCGGCAACTACGCCCTTGCCAAGATGAAGGAAGCGGTGCTGGCGGTCACCGGGCCGTGACGTTGCGCCCGAAGGTGACGCACCGCGTCGCAGATGCGCCAACTGCGCGTTCGATGAATGCGTGGCGCCAGCCGCAGGCTAAGTGCTTTGCCGTTCGATAATTCGGAAGCCGACGTCGACCGGCTCGATTTTGCCTTTGTCGCCGTCGAGACGCCGCAGCATGAGTTCCGCAGCGCATTCGCCGATTCGATAGCGCGGAATGTCGAGCGTGGTGATCGGGGTCTTGAATTGCCTGGAAACCTCCCAGTCGTCGAACCCGGCGATCGCGACCCGTTTCGGCACTTCCCATCCGCGGCGGACGCATTCCATCATCGCGCCGATGGCAAGCACGTCTCCGGCGAAAAAAATCGCATCGACCTCCGTCCCGCCCTCGGTCAGTCGCAAGAGGGCCTGCGCGCCATTTTCAAAACTTCCGGTGGTCTCAACGATGAGTGTGTCATCGCGCGGGATTTTGGCGGCTGTTAAAGCCGCCTGATATCCGCGCCGGCGCTCTCTGGCGCGCTCGTTGCCGGCACCCGGCAGGCCGACGAACGCCACCCGGCAATAGCCGCGGCCGAGGAGGTAGCTCGTCATCGCTTTGGCGGCTTCGAAATTCGAGTAGCTGACGACCAAGTCCATCGGCTGCTCGGTCAAGTTTCCGGTTTCGACAATCGGGATTCCGGATTTTTGCAGGAGCCGTTGTGTGCGTGCGGTGTGGGCGGTGTCGTGCAAGACTAGACCGCATGGCCTGTGGGCGAGGAATGCCGCGATCAGCGTTTCCTCGTCATCGTAAGAATATCCGCTGTCGCCCAGCATCAGGCTGATGCCCCTCTTGCGCAACGTATCGGTCAGTCCTTGCAAGGTTGCGGCGAAGAGAGAGTTTCGCACGCTCGGGACGATGGCCGCTGCAAGCTGCGTGCGGGTCGGGGCTTTTAATCCGCCGGCCAAACGATTGGGTACGTAACCCATATCGCGGACAGCTTTTTGCACGCGCCGCAGCGTTTCGGCGGAAACCCGATCGGGCGATCGCAGCGCGCGCGAAACGCTCATCGCCGATACTCTCGCGCGCAGCGCGACCTCCTTCATGCGGGCCTGTGGCTGGGAGGTCTGCGGCTTTTTTGACATGGCGCCGAGATTGTACTTGACGGATTAGCAAGGTTCTACTTAATTGGTATCGATAACAATAAACAATGGTATCGGTACCAAAGAGGGCAGGACGCCGTGGGCCTCACCGCCACTCAAAAAATTGTCGCCCGAGCCTGCGGCCGTGACAGCGTTGCGGTCGGCGAGACCGTCACCGTCAAGGTCGATCTTGCGATGGCGAACGACATGACCGCTCCGCTTGCCGTCAAGCAATTCCGCGCTGCCGGCGCCAAGCGCGTGTTCGACCCTGATCGCATTTGCATCGTGGCTGGTCGCCACATGCCGTTCCGCGACGAGGCCTTTGGCAAGTCCGTCGGCGGCGTCGGCGAATTTTGCCGCGAGCAGGGTATCAAGAATTTCTATGCGAACATGGAAGGCATGGACCACGCTTTGATTCCGGATCTCGGCTTCATCCGGCCCGGCATGCTGGTCTGCAACGCGGACTCGCACACCTGCACCTACGGCGCGATGGGAGCGTGGGGGCTGCCGATGGGCTCAACCGACATCGCCTACATCTTTGCGTTCGGCGAGACCTGGGTGCGCGTGCCGGAAACCATTCGCGTGCGTTACTCCGGAAAGCCGAGCCGATACGTGACGAGCAAGGATTACGTGCTTGCTACTGAGGGACTGCTGGGCGTCGATGGCGCGCGCTACAAGACCATCGAATTCTCCGGACCGGCGCTGGACGCGCTCTCGGTCGATGAACGTTTCACGATCAGCAACATGGGCATCGAGATGGGCGCCAAGACTTCCTTCATGGCTCCCGATGCCGAGACAGCGGAATATTTGGCGTCGCGTACGAAAGTGCCTTGGCAGGCGGTCCAATCGGATTCGGACGCGGAGTTCGAACAGACCGTCGATATCGATGTCAGTAAGCTCGAGCCGGTGGTGTCGAAGCCCCACAGTCCGGACAACGTCGTGCCGGTCTCCGAATTAAGGGGCATACGCGTTACCCAGGTTTGCATCGGGACGTGCACGAACGGACGAATTATCGACATGCAGCAGGCGCTTGAGGTCTTACGCGGTCACAAAGTGGCGAACGGCGTTCGTCTTATCGTGACACCCGCGACGAATATCATCATGCGCGAGGCCGAAAAGCTTGGCCTGATCGATGAATTCCGGGCGCTCGGCGCGACCATCAATCCGCCAGGCTGCGGCCCCTGCGCCGGCTGGCACCAGGGCGTGCTGGGTGAAAAGGACGTCTGCGTCGCCACTCACAACCGGAATTTTCCCGGCCGCATGGGGCACCCATCGGCGCAGATTTATCTGAGCAGCCCTTATGTCGCGGCGGCGACCGCCATCGCCGGCGAAATCGCGTCTCCCGAGGCGATTCCGTCATGATCATGAAGGGCCGCGTTCACTTGGTTGGTGATCACATCGATACCGATCAGATCATTCCTGCCCGTTACCTCGGCTCACTCGATCCGAAGGTTCTGGCCGAGGGTTGCTTCTTAAACCTCATCCCGCAATTCGCCGCCAAAGTGAAGCCAGGCGACATCCTGGTCGGCGGCGAAAATCTCGGCTGCGGTTCCTCGCGCGAGCACGCGCCAATCGCGATAAGGGCGACGGGTATTTCTTGTTTGGTGGCGCGCAGCTTTAGCCGGATCTTCTATCGCAGCGCGATCAATATCGGCTTGCCGGCAGTGGTCTGTCCGGACGCCGTGGCTTTCGCCGAGGACGACAACGAAATGACGGTCGATTTCGACCGCGGCGTCGTCGAAAGCGGAGGCAAGTCCGCCGCTTTCGCCCCGTTCGGCCCCTCGATCCTCGCGATCATCGCGGCCGGCGGCCTGGTGCCATTCATGTCGCAGCGGCTGGCGCGGGAGGGCGCCCGCGCATGAAGCCGCTCATTATCTGCGCCGCGGTGACCGGCGGCGCTCCCGCGAAATCCAAAACACCCCACCACCCGGTCACCCCGCGGGAAGTGGTCGACGAAGCTCTCGCGTGCTGGCGCGCCGGCGCGGCGATGATCCATCTCCACGCCCGTCTCGAAGATGGCTCGACGATCATGGAGGTCGGCGCCTATCGCAACATCATCGATCGTATCGTTGCCGCCGGCTGCGACGCGATCATCAATCTCAGCGCCGGAGATGACGGTGGCAAGGCGGATCACAAGATGCGCTTGAGCATCGCCGACGCCGGCGTTGAGATGGTCTCGCTCGATGCCGGCCCGATCAATGTCGGAAACCGCATTTACAACAATTCGCTTGCTTATCTTGAGGAGATGGCGGGGCGAATGCTGAGGCGGAATATCAAGCCCGAGATCGAGATTTTCGACGTCGGTCACCTTCAGGCCATCGACGACCTTATCAAGAAAGAGCTGCTCGAAGCGCCGTACTTCATTCAATTCGTGTTCGGCGTCCCGGGTGGAATGCCGACCGACCCGCGGATGCTGGCGATGTGCCTTGAACACATGCCGGACGGAACGGAATGGGCGATCTCGGCGCAAACCTCCGACCCAAACACCTATATCGCTTTGCAGATGCAGGCTTTCGTGCAAGGCGGTCATGTTCGTTGCGGAATGGAAGACTTCATCTATTTACGTCCCGGCGAGCTCGCTAAGAGCAATGCGCAATCCGTCGAGCAATGGACCGCGACCGCGAAAATCTGGGGGCGTCCGGTCGCTTCGCCGAGCGAGGCGCGCAATCTGCTCGGCATGACCCACTAAGCAAAAGGCATGACAAAAAAGGGAGGATAGGATGCGAAGGATTTTGGCGGGACTGTTCTTGGCCGCTTGTTTTCTTCTGCCGGGGTCTGCGAACGCTCAGCAGAAACTCGACACGCTGACGATTACTTCCGGCGGCGACGGAATGCACTATTTCCCATATTATATTGCCCGCGGCGGCGGATTTTTTGCCAAGGAGGGGATCGACGCCGAGTGGGTCAACGTGAATTCGGGAACGCGCCAGGCCGCTTCGGTCGTGGGCGGCAGTGCAGATATGACGCCGATGGCGTTTTTTCACGTCATCGAGGCGCGCGCCGAAGGAGCGGATATGGTCGCGATCGGCGACGTGTTCGATGTGTATGGCATGACCGTGGCGCTCTCGAATGCGGCGATCGAGAAAAAAGGCATCAAGCTCGACATGCCGATCGACGAGAAAGTGAAGCGTCTTGAAGGCTTGAAGATCGGCATTTCGTCACCGGGCAGTTCCACCGACCAATTGATCCGCAGCATCCTGCTCGCGCGCGGCTACGATCCCGACAAAACGGTCAGTCTTCTTCCTTTCGGGGCCGGCTCATCGATCCTCGCTGCATTCGAAAAGGGTCTGACCGACGGCGTGGTTTATGTCGCGCCGGTGCCCGAGATAATCGAGCAAAAGGGCCTAGGCAAAACCGTCATCAATCCGTTTAAAAACGAAGTTCCGGAGCTGGTCGATGTGCCGTTCGTTGTGACGGTGACAAGCCGCGCGACGTTGGAAAAGAAGCCCGATTTGATGCGGCGTGCCATGCGGGCCCTGACCGAGGCGATGGAGTTTGCGCACAACAATCCAGAGGAAACCGCCAAAATCATGCGGCAGTATTTCCCGGATATCGACGAGTCGCTGTTCAACCAGGTCGTGGAGACCTATCGCAAGGCGACGCCGCGCTCGCCCGTTCTCACAAGAGAACAATTGGACAAAACGGTGGCATGGATGAATATTGGGGCGCAGAAGAAGACGACAGCCAAGTTCGAAGATGTCGTCGATGACAGCCTCGCCAACGAGGCGCTGGCCGACCTGAAGAAGTAGCCGATGTTCGATGCGCCGCCCCACGATGACGTGACCGAGCGGCGCATCGTGTTTTTTTGGCGTCTTGCTTTATTGGCCTTTCTGCTGTGCGGGTGGGAGCTTTACGGCCGCTTTATCGACGACACGTGGTTCAGCCGGCCGAGCTTGATCTTCGGCCGAATCTGGACGTGGGCCGGCGATGGTTTGGCGATGCATGTCGCCACGACGCTCACCGAAATGGCCGGCGGCCTGATGATAGGCGTGCCTCTGGGCGCGCTGCTTGGCTTGATTCTGGGCCGCTTGCCGGTCGTGGCGGGGGTGGTGCGGCCGATTATCTTCGGGCTCTACAGCATTCCGCTTGTAACGCTCGCACCATTGTTCATCTTTTGGTTCGGCCTCGATCTAACGCCCAAAATCGTTCTGGTTGCGATCGTGACGTTCTTTCTCTTGTTCTTCACGACATTTGCCGGCGTGCAGACCATCGATCGCGAACTGATTGAAAATTATCGATTGCTCGGGGCAACACGGACCGAACTGCTGCGCAAAGTCATCGCCCCGGCCTGCTTGGCCTGGATCTTGTCGGCGCTGAGGATCGCGTTGCCATACTCGCTCATTGCCGCCGTTGTCGGCGAAATGCTGCTGGCCCGTGCGGGCCTTGGCTATCTCCTGATGTTTGCAAGCCAGCAGATCGACATGACTGGAATGTTCGCCGCGCTCTTTATCCTCATGGTCGCGGGCGTGGCTGTCGGCGAAGTGGTGAACTTGCTCGAGCGCCATCTCATGCGCTGGCGGGTCTTGTCGGTTTAGGATCGCAATGACCGGCGAACTCATTAAACTCGAGGGGATTTCAAAATCCTTCCAGCGCGGTTCGAGCGCAATCATGGCGCTCTCGCCGACGGACCTCTCGGTTAAGCATGGCGATTTTGTCGCATTGGTTGGGCCGAGCGGATGCGGGAAATCGACGGTATTGAATATGGTCGCGGGCTTGCTGCGCCCGAGCGAAGGTCGCTTGTCTTATGGCGGACAGGCCGTCAATGACTTGAATCTGCGCGTCGGGTACATGACGCAAAAAGACACGCTGCTGCCTTGGCGAACGGTGACGGATAACATCGGGTCTCCGCTCGAGCTCGCTTGCCGCAAGACCTCCAAGTCGGAGCGGCTGGAGAAAATCAGGCAGATGATCGAGCTTGTCGGCCTGAAAGGCTTCGAGAATCACTATCCGGGCGAATTATCGGGCGGTATGCGCCGCCGCGTCGCGCTCGCGCGGATGCTGATCTACAATCCAGAAACGCTGCTCATGGACGAGCCGTTCGGTGCGCTCGACGCCCAACTCAAGCTCGTGATGCACGACGAAATCCAGCGCATTGTTGGCATGGGGCAGAAAACCGTTCTCTTTGTCACCCATGATCTCGGCGAAGCCATCGCGTTGGCCGATCGCGTCGTCGTGTTCTCCAGCCGTCCCGGCCGCGTCAAGACTATCCGCGCCGTGGATCTTCCACGGCCGCGCGATGTCTTCCGGATTCGCTTTGCACCGCGATTTACGGAATTGCACGAGGAGCTTTGGGACCAACTGAAGGACGAAGTCCATAGAGGCGTGAATACGTGACGGTAATCGGGCACGATAGCGAGGAGCGCATCGTCTCCGCCGCCGTGTCGGTGCGACCGGACATCCGCCCAACAGGACGCTCAGAATGGCTGCGGCAGTTTTTCGCCTGCCCGGCCGGCAGGATTGCGGGGCAGATTGCGATCGTGGTTTTGTTGCTAACAATCTGGCAGACCGGCTCCGGCGAATTTCTGCCACGCGTCTGGGTCTCGTCACCGAGCGCCATTTTCAGCCGCCTTGTCTCGTGGTTTGCCGACGGATCGATCTGGTATCATCTTGCCGCGACGTTGACTGCAGCGGCGGGCGGCTACGTCCTCGGCAGCCTCAGCGGGATCGCCAGCGGTTTGCTGCTGGGCCTATTTCCGCGCCTGGAGCAAATTCTCAGTCCTTTCGTGACCGCGTTTTATGCTCTTCCGAAAGTGGCGCTGGCGCCGCTTTTCGTGATCTTTCTTGGCATCGGCATCGAGTCCAAGATCGCTCTCGTGGCCGTCACGGTCTATTTCTTGCTGCTCTACAACACGCTTGATGGCCTTCACGATATAGAGCGCAGTTGGGCGACCGCCTACCGCATCATGGGCGCCAGACGAGAAGAAATCATTCGGCATGTGCTGCTGCCGGGTATTATGCCCTGGATCTTCTCGGGCCTGCGCATCTCCGTTCGCTACGCCTTTACGGCAGCCGTGTTCGGCGAATTGATTGCGGGCAATCGGGGCATCGGTTTCCTTATCGAAAATGCCGCGGGCAAATTTAATTCCGCGGGCATCTTTGCGGGTGTGTTCCTGCTTGTGATCTGTAGCGTCACCGCGACACAGATTATTGCTCAAGCGGAGAAGGTCGTCTTGCACTGGCGCACTTCGTGAGCAAAGCAAGATCAGGGAGGCTTTGCGGGCCGACGGTCCGGCGATCGTCGATTGCGTCGTCGCCGCCGATGAGATGCCGAACTTCCCGCATCTCGAACTTGACAAGATCGGCAACTACGCCCTTGCCAAGATGAAGGAAGCGGTGCTGGCGGTCACCGGGCCGTAACGCCTTCCGTCACTCGGATTTATAGGCGCGCGAAGCCTCATAGAGGAACCAGGTGCGCCGCTCGGCCTCGTCGATCCAGACTTCCAGCAGGCTTGCCGTGGCGACATCGCCGTGCTCGTCGCACAGGTCGTGCACCTCGCGCATATAGGTGGTGAGCTGTTTGTTATCGTCGCGCAGCTCGGCCAGCATATCGAGCGGCGTCACGAAATCCGCATCGTTGTCCTCGATATGTTGCAGGCGCGCGATGTGGCCGATCGAACGCAGCGTCGTGGCGCCGATCTTGCGCACGCGCTCGGCGATAGCGTCGGTGGTGGCGAAGATCTGATCGCCCTGCTCGTCGAGCATCAGATGGTAGTCGCGGAAATGCGGCCCCGAGACATGCCAATGGAAATTCTTGGTTTTCAGATAAAGCCCGAACATGTCGGCGACCAGGATATTGAGCGCGCCGGCGAGATCGCGCACCGCGTTCGGCTTGAGGTCGGTGGGCGTGGCGAGCGGGGCTTGCCGCAGTGCTTTGGCGTCTTGGGGGCTCATGGCTGGGTTCCTTCGTGGCTTACTGTGAACTGACTGTGAAATCGGCTGCGCGGTCCATGCAACCAAGAAAAGTAGTGCAGATTTCCGCCGGCAGTCGAGCGGATGATAGGCGGATATAGGCGCGATTGGAACGAAGTTGAGCCCGGCAAGCGGCGTTGGCCGGTCGCGATGCTGGCAAATCAATGTATTGTGATGCCGGATTGTGACAGGTCTGCGCTGCTCCGGGAGGAAACGCGTGACATCTTATGTCCTTGCGCTGGACCAGGGCACGACATCGACGCGCGCCATCCTGTTTGACGCCGACATGTCGATTGCCGCCGTCGCGCAGCAGGAATTCCCGCAGCATTTTCCCGCCGACGGCGAGGTCGAGCACGAGCCTGAGGATCTTTGGGCGACGACGCTCGCGACCTGCCGCGGCGCGATGCGCGAGGCGGGCGCCGGCGCCAAAGATATTGTCGCCGTCGGCATCACCAATCAGCGCGAAACCACCTTGTTGTGGGACCGCGCCACCGGGCGCGCGGTTCATAACGCCATCGTCTGGCAGGATCGGCGCACCGCCGAGTTCTGCGCGCGGCTGAAGGCCGCCGGTCATGAGGCGCTGGTCGCGGCCAAGACCGGGCTTCTGCTTGATCCCTATTTTTCCGGCACAAAACTCGCATGGCTGTTGGATCGCCCCGGCGTGAGGGAGAAAGCCGCGCGCGGCGAACTCGCGTTCGGCACGGTCGATACGTTTCTGCTATGGCGGCTCACCGGCGGCAAAGTCCACGCCACCGACGCAACGAATGCATCGCGCACGCTTCTCTTCAACATCCATGACGGCCGGTGGGACGATCAGCTCTTGAAGCTTTTCGGCGTGCCGAAGACCGTGCTGCCGCAGGTGCTGGATTCATCGGCCGCGTTCGGCACGACAGCGCCCGAACTGTTCGGCGGCGCAATCCCGATTTGCGGCATCGCCGGCGATCAACAGGCCGCCTTGATCGGGCAGGCCTGTTTTGCCCCGGGAATGCTCAAAGCCACTTACGGCACCGGGTGCTTTGCGCTGCTCAATACCGGTTCGGCGCCGGTGGCATCGACGCACAGGCTTCTGACGACCGTCGCTTACCAGCTCGTAGGCAAGCGCAGTTACGCGCTCGAAGGCTCGATCTTCATCGCCGGCGCCGCGGTGCAGTGGCTGCGCGACAGCTTGCACGTGGTGCAAAGCGCCGCGCAGACCGACGAGCTCGCACCGGGGGCCGATCCGACGCAGGAGGTCATTCTGGTTCCAGCTTTTGTCGGACTGGGTGCGCCCTATTGGCGGCCCGACGTGCGCGGCGCCTTGTTCGGCCTGACGCGGGCGACCGGACCGAAGGAGTTGGCGCAAGCCGCGCTCGAATGCGTGTGTTATCAGACCGCGGACTTGCTCGCGGCGATGAAAGCCGATTGCCGCGAGGCCGGGACTGCGCTCAAGACTTTGCGCGTCGACGGCGGCATGACGAATTCGGACTGGACCATGCAACGGCTTGCGGATCTTCTTGGCGCTACGGTCGACCGGCCGCAGATCAAGGAGACCACCGCGCTCGGCGCCGCCTATCTGGCCGGCCTGCACGCCGGCTTCTTTCCGGAGCCGGATCGCTTTGCGCAGCAGCATTGGCGGTTGGAGCGGCGTTTTTCGCCGCAGATGGATGCCGCAACGCGCGAGCGAAAGCTCGGCGCTTGGAGCGCGGCGGTGCGCCGCCTGCTGGCGTAAGCCGCGTTTTCCAACACTGGAAATTAACAAGCTGCCGCAAGCACTTGCGACACAACGCAGCGTTTTGCAGGGAACCTGACTTCCCGCTGTGCGTTGTAGCGGACTGGGTGCGGCGTCAATTCCGAACAATTCAACGGGCAATTTGAAATCCAAGGATGCAATGCCATGGAATTCAGATTCGATCCAAGCGAGCGGATTTTTCGGCTGCACCCGCGCATTCCCGCGGGCCGGCAGCTACGCATTTTCGCGCCGGACGATCTGTTTCAGTTCGGCATCGAGGAAGAATATTTTCTTGCCGACGCGCAGACCCTGCAGGCGCCGGCGGAAACGCCGGATGCGCTGTTTCAGAGCGCCGAATTCGGCGGATCCGGCCGCATCGGGCGGGAATTCCTGCAGGCGCAGATCGAGGTTGCGACCGAGCCGCACAACGTCTGCGGCGAGGCGCGCATTGAGCTGCGTCAATTGCGCCTGAACGCCGCCGCCGCTGCCGCCGAGCACGGCTTTTCGATATTAGCCTGCGGCACGCATCCGCTGGCATTCTGGCGCGAGTCGGTGCAGAGCCCGAAAGACCGCTACGCCCAGGTGATGGACGATCTGCAAATGATCGGCCAGCGCAACATGCTGTGCGGCATGCATGTGCATGTGGAATTCCCCGATCCGGCACGCCGCGTCGATGTGATGATGCGGATGCTGCCCTACCTGCCGCTCTTTATCGCGCTCGCGACCTCGTCGCCGTTCTGGCAGGGCCGCGCCACCGGGTTGAAAGGTTATCGGCTCGCAGCCTACGACGAACTACCGCGCACCGGCCTGCCGGAATTGTTCCGCAGCAATGCCGAGTACGACGCCTATGTCGATGCGATGGCACGTTCCGGCGCATTGCCGGATGCAAGCCACGTGTGGTGGTCGATCCGGCCTTCGCTTAATTATCCGACGCTCGAACTGCGCGCGCCGGACTGCTGCACGCGTCTCGATGACTCGCTGGCGCTCGCCGCGCTCTATCGCGTGCTGGCGCGGTTCCTCTATGGGCATCCCGAGCATAATGCCGGGCTCGACGTGGTCGACCGGGCCATTGCGGTCGAGAACAAATGGCGCGCCCAGCGTTACGGCGCCCAGGGCACTTTCGTGACGCGCTCGGGCGCCGTCGCCATCGGCGACATGCTCGACCGGGTCCTCGGCCTCATCGCCGCCGATGCCGAGGCGCTCGATTGCGCCGATCAGTTGGAACACTGCCGGTCGATCGTCGCCGAGGGCACGTCGGCCGACACTCAATTGCGAATCTTTACTGAAAATCAACATGAAGGTGCCGAGATTGCCTTGCATAAGGTTGTGCGCTGGATTCGCGATGCCACGGTGCTGGCTTGATGTTTGAAGCTTAAGGCAAAGGCGATGTGCCGCTGGATCGCATATCGTGGAGAAACGACGGCGCTCGAACACTATGTGACCGAGCCGGCGCACTCGTTGATCTCGCAGAGCATCCACGCGCTGGAATCGACGGCCAGCGTCAATGGCGACGGTTTTGGCCTCGGCTGGTATAGCCTGCACGCGGAGCCCGGCCTGTACCGCGAGGTCAGGCCGGCGTGGTCGGACGAGAATCTCCGCTACCTGTGCCGGCACCTGCAATCGCATCTGTTCTTCGCCCATGTCCGCGCCACAACCGGCACCGCCATCACCCGCGTCAATTGCCATCCGTTCGCGTCGGGCAAATGGTTGTTCATGCACAACGGCCTTCTCGGCAACTGGGCGCGCTGGCGCCGTAAAGTCGAGGCGCTCATTCCCGACGAGCTCTATGCCTCCCGCAACGGCACGACCGACTCGGAAGCGATGTTTCTCGCCATCATGGGCGCCGGCATCGACCAGCCGGTCGCCGCGGCGGAAAAAGTCCTGGCGCGCCTCACCGGCTTCGCCAATAGCAGCGAGCCCGGCGATCGCTTCCGCTTCACCGCGGCGCTGGCGAACGGGCGCGACCTCTATGCCTTCCGTTATGCGGTGAACGATCGCGCCAACACGCTCTACTACCGAGAATCGGAGCACGGCATCGTCATCGTCTCCGAGCCGACCGACCGCGACAAGAACTGGGTGGCGGTGCCGGAAAACCACGTCGTGATCGCTTGCGCGGGCGAGCGCGCGCGCCTTATGCCTTTGTTTCTTTCCCGCCAGGAAGCGGCGGAGTGAACCTGAAAACCTAGGGTTTCCAGCCTTGCCCCCACGCCGGCGGCGCTTTGCCGTCGATCAGGATGAAGGCGATGCGGCACGGCTTGGAGCCGTTATTGACCCAGGCGTGATTGGTGCCCTGCTGCACCACAACGTCGCCGGCTTTGACGTGGACCTCGCTGTCGTCAAGCAGCATGTCGATTTCGCCGTCGAGCACGATGGCGTAATCGATGGTCCTGGTGCGGTGCGTATTGGCGTGGCGCCCATAACCTTGCGTCGCCGGATCGATCCCCATCGAAATGAGGATTTGATTGTGATCGACCGGCCCCGTGTGCGCCACCACCGGTGCGAAATCGACGATGCGGAACGCCGTGCCGTTGGTAACCGGAGGAACGCCGACATGGTTGAGCGAGCGATCGGCCGGGGCGGATACGTCGACCGGAAATTCGCTTGTCGTCCATATCATCGTCATGCCGTTGCCGCCGGGGCTGCGCTGTTTGGCTTGCAGGGCTGCGTCGAACAGCGCGATCGCTTTGCCTTTGGCGTCATGGCCGGTCACGATCCGGCGCGTCGATTTCAGCTCCATCGTCAATTCCTCCCATGGGTGCTGCTTATTTCCTATTGCACAGCGCGCGCCGCGGTTCCATGCCGGGTTAAATCCCGTTGAAAAACGGGTTGGTTCAAGTCAAGTAATGCCATAATGACGACGCCAACCGGTTCGCCATGACCCAACTGCAAGCCATGTCGGTGATCGACCTGCGCGACGGCGGCCCGCCGCGCCATGCGCGGGAACGCGCGGCAAAATCGCGCGCGTTGCGCGACGCCTGCCTTGGTTTCTTTCCCCGCGCGGCCTTGCCGCTCATCCCGGCGCTGGATCGGGCCTCGCGCAACTGGCTCAAGCGCTCGCGCTCGCCCTATATGGACGAGATTGCGCAGATCGCGGGCCTGCTCGATTTCTCCGGCGTGTGGCTCCTCAATGCGTCCTATCAATGGGCCTGCACATCGCTTGCCTGCGAACAGAATGGCGTGCCGTGGCTGGTGCGCACGCTCGATTGGCCGTTTGTCGGGCTTGGCCGTCACGCCGAAGTGGCGCAGATGCGCGGTGACTGCGGCGATTACTTCAGCGTCACCTGGCCCGGCTATGTCGGCGCGCTCACCGCGATGGCGCCGTCGCGGTTCGCGGCCAGCGTCAACCAGGCGCCGATGCGGCGGCGCACGGCGCATCGCTGGCTGCGCGCCTATGATTTTGCGGCGAATGCGCTCGAGATTTGGGGCGCGAGCGGCCTGATGCCGCCGGACCAGTTGCTGCGCCGGACATTCGAGCGGTGCCGCGATTATGCGGCCGCGCGCGACATGCTGGAGCGCACGCCGGTGGCGCGGCCGGTGATCTATATCCTGGTCGGCTGCGTGGCGAATGAGCGTTGCGTGATCGAGCGCACCGAAACCGGCTTCGTCACCCGCGAAGAAGACACCAGCGCGGCCAACGATTGGCTGCCGAGCCGGCCCGGCTGGGAGGGGCGAATCGGAACCCGGCGCTTCCTGACCAGTTCGCTCGCCGATGCCGCAAGCTATAGCCGCGCGCGCCGCGACTCGCTTGCCGGTTTTGCCGGCGCGCTGGCGGCGCTGCGATTCGACTGGGTGCGCGAGCCGGTTCTTAATCCCTATACCCGGCTTGCGGTCGCGATGTGCCCGGCGTCCGGCATTCTGCGCGCCGTCGGTTATGACAAGACCGACGCGCTTTTGCCCGAACCGGTGACGGCGATGTGCGAGATCGCGGCCCCGCTGACGCCAAAGGCCGCCTGAGCCGCGCTTACGCGATCTGTTCGCTTGCCAAACCCTGGCGACGGCCGGGGACAGCACCTGCAATATACCCTGGACGTGTCTAGAAACCTTGCTGTTTCAATAGCTTATTGAAAAGCGATATATTGTGTTTGCCATCACATCCCGCATCGCAACCTGCGGCTATGTTTAAACTACGAATTAAGGCCGGGTATGGAGCGAGCCATGGTTACCACCACAATGACCAGTTTCCGGACGCACCGCCTGTCGCGTTGGGGTCAGATCAAACTCTCCATCTCTGAGTGGCAGCGCCGGTCGCGATCGCGCTACGAGCTGGAAAACCTCAGCGACGCGACGCTGCGCGACATCGGAATCACACGCTGTGAAGCGCACCGCGAAATGCAGAAGCCTTTCTGGATGGCGTGACAGCTAAAATCTGATTAGCCCGCGCCATATCAGGCCACGCGGAATGGGTCGTCCGGCGACACGGGCGGCCCATTCACTTTTCTACCTGACGCGGCATACGGCAATTTGTAGCATGCCGGTGCGGTGAGGGCCGAAACGGCGGCCATCGGGAGGAACGCGGCTAATGCCAAAAATCAAAACCGCGGACGGCGTTGCGCTCTATTACGAAGAGGCCGGAACCGGCACGCCCGTTGTTTTCGTGCATGAATTTGCCGGCGACTACCGCACCTGGGAACCGCAGATGCGCCACTTCGCGCGTTCGCATCGCTGCGTCACCTATAGTCAGCGCGGCTATCCGCCATCCGATGTGCCGAACGACCCGGCTCGCTACGGCCAGGATATCGCGCGCGGCGACGTCGTCGCGCTGATGGATGCACTCGGCATCGACAAGGCTCACGTCGTCGGCCATTCGATGGGCGCCTATACGGCGCTGCATGTCGGCATCCGCCATCCGCAACGCTGCATCTCGGTGACCGCGGCCGGCTGCGGCTGGGGTTCGCTCGCCGATCCGGCGGCGCGGGCGGCGATGCGCACGCAGGCCGCGCAAAACGCCAAATTGTTCACCGAGAAAACCATGGCCGAGGCCGCGGCGATCTATGCCGACGGCCCGACGCGCAACACGCAAAAATACAAGGATCCGCGCGGTTACGCGCAATTCGTCGGCATGCTCTCCGAGCACGCCGCGCTCGGTCACGCGCTGACCATGACCATGCTGCAAAGCAAGCGTCCGACGCTGTGGGACATGGAGGCGGACTTGAAGAAGTTTTCGCCGCCGCTTCTGATCATTGTCGGCGACGAGGACGAAACCTGCCTCGACGGCAGCGTCTTTCTCAAGCGCACGGCGCCGACGGCGGGACTGCTGGTCGTGCCGCGCACCGGCCACACCATCACCAGCGAGGAGCCCGACGTCGTCAACACCGCGCTCGCGGAGCTGTTTGCCGCCGCCGAGGCCTGCCGCTGGCTCGCGCATAAGCCGCCGGCCTAGACCATGAGCACTCCCGGCAGCGCGGAGCCGGCGCGGGCGTCATCCTTCGCTCCGTTTCGTCATCCGGCCTTCGCCGTTATCTGGACGGCGACTTTGGTGTCTAACGTCGGCGGCTGGATGTATAGCGCCGCCTGCGGCTGGCTGATGACGAGCCTTAATCCCGATCCCTTCCTGGTCGCGCTAGTGCAGGCGGCGAGCACGTTGCCGATTTGCCTGTTCGCGCTTCCCGCCGGCGCGCTCGCCGATATTTTCGACAAGCGCAAATTTCTGATTGTGGTCGAAATACTGGCGACCGTTGTCAGCGCGATCTATGCCGTCATGGTCGGCTTGGGCCTGGCGACGCCGGTCAATTTGCTTGTCTCCACCTTTGTGATCGGCGCCGCCGGAGCGCTGACCATCCCGGCGTGGCAGGCGATCGTGCCGCAGCTCGTTCCCAGACGCGATCTGTCGCCGGCGATTGCCGCCAACAGCGTCGGAGTCAACATCTCGCGCGCGCTCGGCCCCGCGCTCGGCGGCGCGATCATCACCGCCTACGGCATCGTCGCGCCGTTCTGGATCAATGCCGCGTCCAATCTCGCCATCGTGGCATCGCTGTTGTGGTGGCGGCCGGAGGCGCACGCCGGCACGCTGCTGCCGGCGGAACGTTTTGGCCACGCGATCTGGGCCGGGCTGCGCTATGCCCACAATAATCCACATCTGCGCGCCACGCTGATCCGGGCAGCCGGGTTCTTCTTGTTTGCCAGCGCCTATTGGGCGCTGTTGCCGCTTGTTGCCCGCCAGCAGATCGCCGGCGGACCAGGGCTTTACGGCATGCTGCTCGGCGTCATCGGCGTCGGCGCCGTGGGCGGCGCTTTTTTTCTGCCGTGGCTGAAAGCCCGGCTTGGGCCGGATCGCCTGATGGCGCTCGGCGCGCTCGGCCAGGCCGCCGCCATGGTGCTCTACGGCCTCGCCCGCGACCCGGCGACGGCGCTTCTGGCCAGTGCGATTGCCGGGGCGTCATGGATCGCCGCGCTGGCGACGCTCACCGTGTCGGTGCAAGTCGCGCTGCCGGATTGGGTGCGCGGACGCGGGCTAGCCATATACGCGACGGTGTTTTTCGGCTGCCTTGCGCTTGGCAGCGCGGTCTGGGGCGAGATTGCCGCAGTGGTCGACTTGCCGATGGCGCATTTTCTTGCCGCCGCGGGGGCGGTCGCGGCCATCGTGCTAACCTGGCCATGGAAGCTGCAAACCGGTGCCGGTATTGACCTGACGCCGTCGATGCATTGGCCGGCGCCGGTCACCGCGGTGGACATCGAGCGAGACCGCGGGCCGGTTTTGGTGACGGTCGAATACCGTGTCCGGCCGGCCGATCAAGATGCTTTCCTCAAGGCCGTCGCCAAGCTCGAACACGGCCGGCGTCGCGACGGCGCCTATGCCTGGGGTATCTTCGAGGATGCCGCCGAGCCCGGACGTTTTGTCGAGACTTTCCTTGTGGAATCTTGGATGGAACATTTACGTCAGCACGAGCGCGTCACCAATGCCGACCGTGTGGTGCAGGAAGCCGTGCAGCGCTTCCATTGCGAAGGCGAGCCGAAGGTGACGCATTTCATCGCCGCCGAGCCTTAGCGGGCGGCGCGTATTTTCTACTTCTTCTGCGGCCCGGGAATCGCTTCGGACAAAATGCTCCTCGCGATCGTATCCCACGCCAAATTCTTCAGCGCCACCAAAGGCGGATTTTCCAGCACGGCGATATTTTGGCTCCGCTGATTGCAACCCGCCACCAGCACTGCGATCTTGATGTCGCCGTCGGTGTAATAGCGGTCGCCTTCGCCGTTGCGGCCGTCGATGGTCGGACCGATCCCGGCCACTTCGTAGATCGTTTGCACGACCCGCGCGGTTTTGAGATCGACGGTGATGAGGTCGCGTTCGGCGTCGATATCGGGCCCGATGTGATGGGTGACGCGGGCGTCGTTGTGGCTGAAGCCGACGCCGCGGTCGAAGGTCGCCGCGCCGAGCCACACCGCGCGCCCCTCCTGTCCGCGCTCCATCGCGCGCCAGAAGCGGACGTGATGCCGGCGGTCCGCGCTGTTGCCCACCGGTTTCTCGAAGGCAAGGTCCTGACGCTTGCCGTTGTAATACAAATGGCTGACCGGCGCGTCGTGATAGGGCCGGTCAAGCAGCACGCTGCCGGCGATCTCGACGCTCGATCGCAACGTGATCGGATCGGCCGGGTACCAGTCCGCGGCGTTCATGGCGCAGAGCACGTCCTCGCGCGAGCCGACCAGGCCGACATTGATCGGATCGCCTGGGATGCCGGTCGCCGTGCGTGTCACCATGGGCAGAGCCGCGAGATCGCGCTGGTGCTCGTAGTGCCGCCAGAACAGCGGCAGCACGATGTAAGCCAAGAGGAAATAAAGCCCGACCAGCGTGCCCGCCGAGGTGAGCAAAAGTGCTCCCCATTTGATGTGATGGGCGCGGATCTGCATGGTTTGGCCGCTTATCTGTCAAACCGCCGGATCATTCAACAACCGGTTCTGCTTCACTGTGGCGCGGCGGTGGACCGGATGATCTCGCGCAGCCGCTGCGGCGTCACCGGAAGCTCGGTCACCGCGCCGGGCTGGCCCAGCGCGTCATCGATGGCGGCGGCGATCGCGGCGCCGACGGCATTGGCGCCGCCTTCGCCGGCGCCTTTGACGCCGAGCGAATTGAGCGGGCTCGGCGCGTCCTCGGTGACCAGCACCTCGATCGGCGGGATTTCGCGCGCAGTCGGCATCAGATAATCGGCGAAATTAACGCAGAGCGGCTCGCCGCGCGCGTCATAGAGGAACTCCTCGAACAGCGCGCCGCCTAACCCTTGCGCCACGCCGCCGGCGATTTGCCCGTCGACCAGCATCGGATTGACCGCTTTGCCGATGTCATAGGCGACGAAATAGCGTTCGACCGCGACCGCGCCGGTATCGCGGTCGACGCGCACCACGGCACAATGCACGCCATAAGGGTAGTTCATATGCTGCGACTCGAAGAGACCATCGGCGGCAAGCCCGGGATTGGCGTCGCCAAGGAGTTTTGAGCCGGGATTGAGCGCGCGCGCCACTTCGCCGAGCGTCACCGAAGGTCCCTTCGGGGCCGACTTTCGCACCACCTTGCCGTCGATTACGTCGAGCGCTTCGGGCGGCGATTGCAGAAGATCGGCCGCCGCCGCGATTGCTTTGGCACGCAATTTTTTCGCCGCAATGCGCGTCGCTTCGCCGGTCATCACCGTCACCCGCGATGCAAACGTACCCATGCCGTAAGCGATGCGGTCGGTCTGGCCGTGCACCACGCGCACGGACCGATAATCGACGCCGAGCGCATCGGCGCAAATCTGCGCGATGACGGTTTCCATGCCCTGGCCGACCGAGGTGGCGCCGGTCACGATCTCGACCGCGCCGGATGCGTCGATGCTGGCATGGACGCCGTCATAAGGTCCGAGTCCGCTTTTTTCGACGAACATCGCAAGCCCCAGGCCGACCGCTTCGCCGCCGGCGCGCCGGCGCGTTAACTCTTCACGCAATTTCGGCCAGCCGATTGCGGCCAGCGCCTTGCCGAGGAGTTTTGCATAATCGCCGGAATCGTAAGTCATCTCCGTGCCGAGCGTGTCGAGGTGGCGGGCGAAAGGCATGTCGGCTGCGGCAATGAGATTGCGGCGGCGGATTTCGATCGGATCGATGCCAAGCCGCTCGGCGACGGCGTCCATCAGCCGCTCGCGCACAAACGTACTCTCGAAGCGCCCCGGCGCGCGATAAGTGCCGCCCGGCGTCTTGTTGGTCAGCCGAATGCGGCCGGCCATGCGATAGGCCGCGACCCGGTAGGGGCCGAGCATCATGGTCGCGGCGAGATCGGGCACGGTCGCGGCATGGGTGCGCACATAGGCGCCCTGGTCGTGGAAAAATTCGCCGTCGATGGCGAGTAGCCGCCCGTCGGCGTCGACCGCGGCGCGGACGCGGTAATGCTGCTGGCGCGAGTGATTGGCCGCGATCAGATGCTCGCGGCGGTCCTCGATCCATTTCACCGGACGCTTCAGCCGCAGCGCGCCGAGGCAGGCGAGCACGTCCTCCGGATAAAGCTCGCCGCGCACACCGAAGCCGCCGCCGGTATGGCCTTCATGCAGATGCACGGAGGAAGCGGCGCGGCCGAGCATGCGCGCGAGAGAGTCGCGGTTCCAGTGCGGCACTTTGGCGGCGCCGTAAAGTTCGAGTACATCGCGTCCGGTATCGAAGCGCGCGATGGCGCCGCGCGTTTCCAGCGGCACGCCGGAATGCCGGCCGATCTTCAGCTCAAGCGCGACAGTCGCATGCGCGCCGGCGAAAGCGGCCGCCACGTCGCCATAACCCTTGCGCACAATCGCGGCTTCGGTCGAATATCCGGCAGCGAATTCGCCCGGCGGCGCGTCGGCCGCGATCAATTCGGGCAGCACCTCGATCTCGACCGCCACCAGGTCGGCGGCATCCTCGGCGCTATACGGATCGGCGGTGAAAACCACCGCAACCGGTTCGCCGACATAGCGCACGCGCTCGGTGGCAAGGATCGGCTGGCGGTAGGGCTCAAGCCCTTCGATGCGGGTGAGGCGGAAATCGATCGGCGGAATGTCGGCGACGTCGGCTGAGGTCCACACCCCGACCACGCCATCCACGCGCCGCGCCACCTGCGTATCGATCGCCACGATGCGGCCATGGGCGTGCGCGGAGCGAATGACGCGCATATGCAATTGATGCGCGAACGAAATATCGCCGGCGAAGCGGCCATTGCCGGTGACCAGCGGCGGATCCTCGAGACGCGGCAGCGAGCGACCGACGAAGGTCATGCGCTTTAAGTCTCCAGGTGAGCGGTCTCGTTGAGGCGCTGGATGCGGACTTTGCCGCCGGCGACGTCGATTTCGTTGAGGCAGCAGGGGTTCTGCGCCAAACGCCAATAGGCCGACAGCGGCAGGTCGAGCAGTTCCAGAAGCAGCGCGCGGTTCACGCTGTCATGGCCGACCAGCACGATCGTCTCGTCGGGATGGCGCGCCAGCACCATGCGCAGCGCGTTCGCCACTCTGCCCGCGAGGTCCTGCAGCGATTCCCCGTTGGGAAAGCGGACCAGATGCGGCGTAGCGAACCAGGCCAGGAACAAAGTGGCGTCCTGCTTCTCGGCGTCATCAAAACCTTTGAACTGCCAGGCGCCGTAATCGATGTCGTTGAGGTCGTCGCAGGTTTTTGCCGCAATGCCGCAGGCCTTGGCGATTGTCGTTGCGGTTTCGATGCAGCGGCCCATCGGGCTGGTATAAATGTAGCTCGGCCGAAAGCCCGAGGCGATGCGTTGCGCGACCGCGGCGGCCTGCGTGCGTCCCAGTGCCGTCAGATCGAGCGGCTCACGGCCGCGGAACCGCTCCGGCTTGATGCCTTCGACATGGCCGTGGCGGGTCAGCAGGATTTTAGTCATGCAAGCGCGTTACTTCCACCCCAGCCGTTCGCGAATGGCGCGGCCCATGACCCATTCCTTGTCCTCCGCCGAGAGGAAATCCAGCGTCTCGGTGAAGTGGGTGATGCGCTGCTTATAGGTCGCCTTGTTGTACGAATTGGTCAGGTCGGTGCCCCAATAGGAGCGGCGCGGGCCGAAGGCGTCGAACAGGCGGCGGATATGCGCCGTCATGTCGCGGAACGGGTAGGACTCGGACGAATAATACGGCGTGGTCGACAGCTTCACCGAGACGTTCGGATATTTGGCGAGCGCTGCTGTTTCCTTGACCGCCTCGGCCAGTCTGCCGGCTTTGACCACATCGCCGGTGGTGCCGAGATGATCGGCGATCATGATCAGTCCCGGATGACGTTCGATGATCGGCGCGAAGCTCGGCATCGGCGCGCCGTAGAACATCACCGGCAGGCCGTGCTTTTCCGCCAGCGGCCAGAACCAGTCGGTGGTTCCGTCGGTGAGCCACTTCCACTGCGGCGGATGAAAGGTCACGCGCACGCCGAGCATGCCGGGCTGTTTCTTCCAGTCGGGAAGCTTTTTTGCCATCGCGGGCTCGGTGAGCGGCAGCCGGCCCATGACCGCAAAGCGCGTTGGATAGCGGCGCACGGCTTCGAGCGCATAGTCGTTGCGGTCGCCTTCCCAGGACGGCGGCACGATGACGGCGCGATCGACGCCGGCCTCGTCCATCATCGGCAACAGCGTGTCGATCAGGAACGGCCCCGGAAGCTGCGCGACGCGGCCCGGCTCCCACGGCCGGTCCGGCGCTTCCGGCTTCCACAGATGGACTTGGGCGTCGACGATCGTCATGGCGTTGCCTCCCGGATTTTGTCGTTCAAGTGTGCCGCGTGCGCGGGCGCGCTGCAATGCCGTCGCTCTTGATCGGCTCACACACGGCGCAGCGGCAGCGACCAGGCGAGGCAAGTGGCGACGCCGGTAAATGTCGCGATGGTGATGAAAGTAGCGCGAAACGCACTGCCGATTTCCGCCTCGACGATGGCCTGCCGCGCCGGCGTGAGACTGGCGAGCGCATCGGGCCCGCGCTCGATGATCATGCCGAACAAAACCGCCGTGTCGCGGTTGGTCGCGGTGAGAATCGAGAACAGGATCGCCGCGACCGTCGCCGTGCCGAACGCGGCGCCGACCGAGCGGGAGAATTGCACCATGGCTGCGCCGGTGCCCAAAAGCCGGGGTCCCGACACTGCCTGCACCGTCACCTGAACGACGCCCATCACCGTGCCCATGAACAGCGCGATGATGCAGAACGCCCAAGCCATTTCCGCGGTGCTCAGGTACGGCAGCCAAAAGGCCAGGAACAACAGGCCCACGGTCGCCCCCAGCAGGCCGCAACTCGGGAAAATCGCGGTGTAGCCCGTCCTCGTCACCATTTGCCCGGTTAGCATCGAGCCGATGCCGATGCCGGCCGTCAGCGGCAACAGGATCAGGCCGGTTTGCCCGGGCGAAGCGCCGCGCACCGCGCGCAGATAAATCGGCAGAAAGGTGATCAACGAGACCAGCGCCGCGCCGTGGCAGGCGGCCATGGCATCGCTGCGCCAGATCGAGGGCTGCTCGAACAGGCGCGGCGGAATAAGCGGCGAGGTTGTGAGTTGTTCCTGCCAGATCAATAGCCCGAGCGAGACCAATCCGAAGGCGAGTAATCCCAGCGCCATCGGCAGCGCGCTCATTTCCATGCGCTGCACCTGTTCAAGCGCCAGGATGACCGGGCCGACGAAGAATATGAACAGGACCAGGCCTGGAGAATTGAACGTGGTGCGGCGGCGGTCGCCCTGGCGCGCCGGAATACGAGACACGAACGCGAAGGCTAGGAGGCAGAGCGGAATGTTGATCAGAAAGATCGATTGCCAGCCGAACGCCTGGGTGAGATAGCCGCCGGCGACCGGGCCGAAGGTGTTGGAGCTGACCGCGATCCCGGCGAGATAGCCTTGATAGCGGCCGCGTTCGCGCGGCGCGATGGCTTCTCCGATCAGGGCTTGCGACAGCGTCATCAGACCGCCGCCGCCAAAACCTTGCAGCACGCGAAACGCTGTCAAGAGCACGATATTGGGCGCAAGCGCGCAAAGCGCCGAGCCGAGCATAAAAATCCCGAGCGCCATGAACATCATCAAACGCCGGCCGAAAGTGTCGCCGAGACGCCCGTAAACCGGCGCGGCGATGGTGTTGGCGATCAGATAGGACACCACCACCCAGGAGGCGCGCTCGATTTGGCCGAGATTCGAGGCAATGGTCGGCAACGCGGTGGCGACGATGGTCTGGTCGGCCACGGCCAGAAACATCGGCAGCATGATCGGGGGAAAAACGGTGAGAAACTGCGAGCCCGGCGACGGCACCGTGACCACCGGCGGGCTGGCCGCGGCCGCGATCGCTCCCGCGGGCTCGACAGCAGGGCGATCTGCGGCCGCCGGTTGATTTGGAGATTCATTCATCGGATTTTTTGGGCTGATTTTTGGGCTGATTTTTGCCGACGGTTCGTCACGAATACATCATGGTGGCTGGGGCCGCGGACCCGGCCAACAGGGATTAGACGTGATTTTCTACTTGTTGCGGGGTCAAGTCACGGCGAAATGCGGACCTAAAGTCTTGGAACTCTTGGGTCCAGGCCGCGAAACGGCGCTTGAAAAATGCCGATTGCAAGGCAGGCGCCCATCAACAGGACAGGCGGCGAAATAACGATAAGGTGGTGTCTCAGTCTGACATTTATTCGGCCAATGGGAGGGATTGCGGCTTGCAATCGGGCATTCCATCATGGCCGCCATGGATGAGCGGAAACAGCGCGCAAAGAAGATTGCGCTAACAGGCTTGGCTATCACGCTGATGGCAATGTCGTTTGTCGTTGGCAATCTTATAGACAGACCTGGATACGCGATCGGTCTTTCGATTGCCGCTGCGGCCGTCGCCGCTAACCTGGTAGCCTTTCTCGTCAATTTATGGCGTCCGGATGCCTAGAGGCCCCAAGGCGAAAAGCGCCCCGGCTCACAAAAAGCACCGGCCGCCCGAACAGGCGGCCGGCCCTTATTTGTAAGCGATAGGCGAGGCGCGTTTCAGCCGACGTAACTGACGCGTTCCTGTTCGCGCGCCTCTTCCTCGGTCTTCGGCTGAGCCGGAAGTTGCAGCACGGTTGCTTCCTGGCCTTCGCACAGCAACGTCAACAGCACAGAGCGCCCATCAGGAAATTCGAGCGCGTCGTGATGCGCGGCCATCTTGTCCTTGTTGACTTGCCGAAAGATGGCCGTTTGGTGGTTGATCGTCTTGGTCTTCCAGCCCAGCAACCCGGCCGGCAGGCAGGCAACGTCGCCGGTGAAAGCGAGCTCGGTGCCCGGCAGAATGCATACCGCCATTCCGGGGTCATCCGAGGCGGAGAACCCGCGAGTTCCCGTCCCGAAGTCACGCGTCACGAGTTTGTCGCCGACTTTCGCCGGCCTCGACTGCACGCTCTGAAGGCTAAAGTCACACATTGGCGACTCCTTTTTTCCAGATCGATCTTGTGCCAGCCCCACAAACCCCCGCGACACCAGTATCAAGCAAGATTGGTGCCGGAGTTTGGCGGTGGTGAGGCAATTCGGCGTATGCGAACCGCCGCAAGTTGCAGCCGGCCGCGAAGAATTGAGCATTCCCAGCACTCGGCCGGCGCCGCCGGGGACGTCCGTCATTAAATCGTGAGGCGGGCCACGGCGGCGCGAGGCGGGTAAGCGTCCCGAATGGGAAAGTCACATTTTTCGGCAACTTGCCTGCGCCAGAGGCGGCCGGCCGCAACCGGTCCTGTCGCGCCGCTATTGGACGGTGATGCCGCCGACCATGCCATTCCAATCGTGGTCGGAGCAGCGCAGATCATAGGTGCCGGGCTTGCCGGGGGTCAGAAAGACATCCTTCATTTCGCCAGGCTGCATCACGACCTCGGTGCGCTCGCGATTGAGGACGCCGGGATTGCCGATTTTGGCGGTGGCGAAAAATACCGGCGCCGTGAATTCGTGGGTTTCGGTGCCGTGATTCTCCAGGTGCAGCCGGTAGTGGACGGCATGCTGGAAGACGAGATGATCCGGCATGAACTTGTAGTCGATCATGGTGACGGCGAGCGTGACCGGATCGTCCGCCGCGGCGCCGACAGAGAGTCCGAGCGCGGCCAGTAAACCGAGCGTTGCGGAAATTCGAATCATGGTTGCGATCCATGATTTCGATCCTTGAGCCGGCACCGCCATCGACGTTCCTCCATCGAGCAAAATGTCCGCGATCCGGCCGCGGCTTTTGTCCCGTCGAACTTTCATGCACTGGGGCAGGGGAATTACGCCGGAAACTTACCCGAATATTATGTCAAACAACATGACATCAATGACCTGCCGCTGCGGCCGCCTGGCCATGAACCCGCCGGACCAGAACCAGGACCAGGGGAATCATCAGCGCCGCGACTATGGCGCAGACATGGAAGACGTCTATATAGGCCAGAATCGTTGCCTGGGTCTGGATCATTTTACCGAATAATCCGATCGCCTGGTTATGCGCTTCGCCCGCCGACGAGCCTTGCTGCACGAAATATTTGGTTATCTGTTGCAGCGCGGATTTAAAAGCCGTGGATGACGGTGCGGTGTTCTCCGCGAGCCGCGACTGATGAAACTGAGTGCGCTGGGTGATCACGACATTGGCGAGCGAAATACCGATGCTGCCGCCGAGATTGCGGGCGACGTTCATCAGCGCGGAAGCCTGATTGGTCTGGTTCGGCGGCAGGCCGTCATACGCCACGGTATTGATCGGAATGAACAGGAACGGCAGTCCGATCATCTGATAAACGCGCACCCAACCGAAATAATCGAAGCTCGCGTCCGGCGTGAGCGAGGTCGAATACCACATCGACAGCGCGATGCCGCCGAGCCCCAGCACCATCAGATATTTCGGCTGGAAGCGGCCGGTGACCATCCCGGCGACCGGCATGATCACCAGCATGGCAAGGCCGCCCGGCATCATGGCGAGACCCGACAACATCGCCGTATAGGGGAACGCCGTCTGAAGAAGCTGCGGCATGATCTGGTTCGAGCCGAACAGGATGGCGCCGATCATCAGCATCACGGCGAACGCCATGCCGAACTGGCGATGGAATAACAGCCGAAGCTCGACGATCGGCTCTGCTTGACTGAGCTCCCACGGAATGAAGGCGAGAACCGCGATGCCGGAGATTGTCGAAAATATCACGATAGTGTCCGATCTGAACCAATCGTCGATCTGGCCGCGGTCGAGCACGACTTCGAGACAGCCCAGCGTCGTCGCAATCAGCGCAAAGCCCACCCAATCGACCTTGAGTCCGCCGGCCAGACGTTCGCGGCGCTCGCGTTCGAGCACTTCGGGCTCGTCGACCAGCCAGTGCACCAGCGCCAGCGACGCCATGCCGATTGGCACATTGATGAAGAAGATCCAGTGCCAGGAGAAATTGTCGGTGATCCAGCCGCCGATGGTCGGCCCGACGGTCGGCGCCACGATCACGGCGACGCCGTAGAGCGCAAAGGCCTGGCCGCGCCGCGCCGGCGGAAAAGTATCGGCGAGGATGGCCTGCTCGCTGGTCGGCATACCGCCGCCGCCCAGTCCCTGGAGAATGCGAAAGAAGATCAGCGCGCTCAGACTCGGCGCCAGCCCGCACAACAGCGAGCTCACCGTGAACAGCGCGACGCAGATCATGTAGAACCGCTTGCGGCCCAGCACGTTCGACAGCCAGCCGCTCGCCGGCAGAACCACGGCATTGGCGATCAGATAGGTCGAGACGACCCAGGTGCTCTCATCAACGCTGGCCGCGAGGGAGCCTGCGATGTAGCGCAGCGACACATTGGCGATTGCAGTGTCGAGCACGACCATGAAGGTCGCGATCGAGACTACGACGGCGACCAGCCAGGGGTTGCGGGCGCCCGCGGCCGAACGGCTGGAATCCCAGACGCCGGCTCGCGGCTGATCGCTCATCGCACCTTCACGACCGGCACGACCGACATTCCCGGCCCGAGCGGCACGTCGGGCGGCTCGTCGAACACGATCTTGACCGGGACGCGCTGCACGATCTTGACGTAATTGCCGGTGGCGTTCTCCGCCGGCAACAGGCTGAACGCGGTGCCGCTGCCGGCTTGGATGCTTTCGACGTGGCCTTTGAACGTGCGATCCGGATAGGCGTCTATTTCGATAAGAACGTGCTGCCCCGGCCGCATCAGATCGAGCTGGGTCTCCTTGAAGTTGGCGGTGACCCAGACCTCGCGCGGCACGAACATCATCAGCGCCTCGCCGACGCCGGCATAACCGCCTTTGGCGGCGCTCAGTTTGCTCACGCGGCCGGCGACCGGCGCGGTGATGATGGTGCGCGACAGGTTGGCATCGGCTTGCGCAAGCTGCGCTCGCGCGGTCTCCAGCTGCGCCTCGAGCACCGGAACCTGTTTCGCGGTCGCTACCGCATTGGCCTGCGCGGCCGAAAAGGCCGCCTGGCTTTGCAGAAGGTTTGAGGCGTATTGCTGCGCCTGTTCGACGGTGACGGAATCGGTCTTGACCAGCCGCTGATAGCGCTCGTCTTCCTGCTGGGCAAAAGTCAACGTCGCCTGCGCCTGCGCAACCTGCTTGTCGGCTTGCGCTATCTTTGCCTGCTGCGCGGCGATTTGCGCCACGAGATTGTCGACGCTGGCCTGCGACTGGTTGCGTTGCGCGACATAGTCACGATCGTCGAGCCGCACCAGCTCGGCGCCGGCATCGACCAGTTGGTTGTCGGTCACCGGGACGTCGACGATGGCGGCGGCGACCTGGGCGCTGATCTGGACCGTCCTGGTATCGATAAAGGCGTCGTCGGTGGATTCGTAGTTTCTGGCATTGAGCCACCAGAAGAACAGCAAGAGCACGAGGACGACGGTGCCGATCGCGACGGCGGTGGCGAGACCGCGGCGCGTCCGAAAAATGTTGCGCAACGACGTCTTGCTCGCCTCGCCGCCGGCGGCGGCTTTCGCCTCGCGGCCGGGCGCAGAATTGGAGCGGCGCTCGTGATCGACGCGTTGATCCATATCGACGCTTAAACGTTTGGCGCGCCAATAGGTTGTGGCCTGTCGGGGCCGCCAAGGGCCTATCCGGCGCTGGTCGCCTGCTTTAGCCGGTAATGACGGCGGAGGCCAGTCAGGAGGGCCCGGCCGGGCGCACGGCAGCCGAGATTTTCTGCACGAACTCGTCGAGCTCGTCATCGGCAAGGTCGCTCACGGCCCAGAAGTCGAGCCCCTGTTGCGACCAATGGCGGACATTATAACCCTGGATCGTCTCGGTCATCGTGCCGGCCCGCGCGGCGCCCAAGCGTTGCGCGACGAACAGATTGATCACGTGTTTGCGGCGTTGATAGACGACCGAGGCCACCGGCTCGCCGTCGATGTAATCGAGCCGGCCGCCGAGCAACGTAAAGCCCTGCGCCGTTAGGTCGATAACCGGCGGCGCCACGTCGAGCCTGCCGTTGAACCACGGCTTGACGGTGTGCTGGTCGCTGGTCTCCACGTCCATCAGGTGGCCGGCTTGCAGCGAGCGGATATGCGCCGACACGACTTCATCGGCGACCTGCTGGTTTTGATCGTTGCGGAACACGGTCAGCACGAGGCTCGCGGCGACGGCCGCTGAAAGCACCGAACCGGCGGCAAAGCCGCCGAAGAACATTCTGCGCGATGGTTGAAAGAATGTGCGCGGGGCGGCGGCGCGCGGCGAAGGCAGCGCCGCTTCGATCCGGCTGCGCAGAGATGCGGGCGCCGTCCCTTTCAGGTTGGCTCCGGCCATCGCCGCGCCCATGGCGCGGAACGCCTTGAGCTTCTCGCCGCAGCCGGCGCAGGTTGCCACATGCGCCTCGACGTCGCGGGCATGACCGGCATCGAGCTCGCCATCGATCAGCGCGTGCAGCAGCAATTCGCATTCGGCGCAGTTCATCGCACCGCTCCTTCCGCGACGTTCCAGGCGGCGCGCAGCATCGATCGCCCCCGCGCAAGCCGCGACATCACCGTTCCCACCGGCACGCCGGAGACTTCGGCGATTTCCTGATAGGACAAGTCGTTGACCTCGCGCAGCACGATGGTCTCGCGGAACGGCTGCGGCAATTCGGCGACCAGCCGGCGGATCGTGGCGCCGTCCTGTTCGCGCAACATCGCGGCCTCGGGCGTCGCTTGCGGCTCCTGCCACATCGGCAGTTCCTCCGCCGCCGGCTCGTCACCTGAATAATCGGCCGCAACATCGCCTTTGCCGCGCCGCGCGAACTCGGCGTTGCAGATGTTGCGCAATATTGCCAAGAGCCACGGTTTCATCGCCGGTCCGCGATAGCTGTCAAAGTGGCGCAGCGCTCGGAGATAGCACTCCTGCGCCGCGTCCTCGGCATCGGCGGGACTGCGCAAGAGATAACGTGCGAGCGCGAAGACGTCGGCGAGATAAGGCAGCGCGGCGTCGCGAAAACGCCGCGCTTTGTCCGGATCCGCATTCGCATCATCCGTCATCGTATCGCGCTCGGCCGTCCAAAATACTGTCGGCGCGGGTTGCTGCAGCCGATCGAGCATCACTGCGTTGCGTTTGTGCCCGAGGCAGCTTCTACCACGATCGTGCCCACCATATGCGGGTGAATGTAGCAGAAGTACTGGTAGGTGCCCGGCGTGGTGAACGTGAACGAATAGTTTTGATCGGTGTCGAGGGCCGGCGATTTGGCGAACGCATTGCCCGACGAGGCAATGCCGTGCGGGATGTCGTCTTTGTTGGTCCAGGTGACCGTCGTTCCGGCCTTCACCGTCAGGCTTGGCGGCGTGAAGGTGAAGTTGTCGATGGAAACCGCCAGCGACGCGGTGTCGGCCCGGCCGGGCAGAACGACGGCGGCCATTATAGTTGCCGTTCCCGCGCCGAGGGTGGCTGCGACGATCATGCTGCGTAGCGTGCTCGGGATGGACATGACATTACTCCTCACGCCTTAAGCGGTGAATCGATGATGGCGAGGCGTTGCTCGTTCTGCTTGAACGTCACGTTGGTGATGCCAAGCATTGTGCGCAGCTGGTCGTCGGGGACTTTCAACGGCCCGGGCGACGGTGCGGTGCCCGGCGCCGGCTGCGGAAATGCCGTCGAGCGCGCGGTGTGGAACGTGACGTTGCCCTCCACCTTTTGCATCACCTGGTGGATATGACCGTTGAGCACCGTCACCGAACCGAAGCGCTTGAGATAGGACAGTGCTTGCGCGGCATCGTCGGTGCCCCAACCCCAATCCGGGTAGATGGTCCAGAGCGGGATGTGCGCGAACAGCACGATCGGTGTGGATGCCGACTTGCCTTTGACGTCGTCCTCAAGCCATTCGAGCTGGTCGGCGCCGAGATCGCCCAGCCCGCCGGCCTTGAGGTTGTGAACGTTGACCAGACCGACGAAGTGCACGCCGTTGGCGTCGAAAGAGTACCAGCCATCGCCCTTGGTGCCCTTGCCGTAGCGGTCTTTGAAAAATTTCATGTCCGGATCTAGAAAGTCGTGCTCGCCCGGAACGTAATGAACGTCGAGCTTGGTTTCGCCGATGACCCGATCAGCATCGTCGAACTGTGAACTCCAGGGAGAGATGGCTGATGTCGCCGGTATGGATGGCGAAAGCCGGCTTCTTCGGCATCGCATTGACTTTGGCGACCGCCTCTTCGAGCGTGCCGAGCGCGTTCGGATTGGCCGGCTTGTTGAAGCCGACATGGCTGTCGCTGAGCTGCAGGAAGGTCAGGCCTTTGGCCTCTTGCGCGGCTGCTTCACCGATAATGCCCAGCGAATGGGGCACGCCGCCGGAAATGGTCCACAACACGCCGGTGCCGGCCCAGGTCATGCATTCCAGCACTTTGCGGCGGCTCACGCCGTCATCGCGATCGGATTGGCTCATCGTTTTCTCCTCTGCGGCCAAGGACCCCGAAGTCAGCGCGGCTTCGGCGGCTTTTGTGCTTGCGAGGAGGTGATTGGGCGAAGCCGGGCTTTATTCCCGGCCGCGCGTAAAATTAATGGGCGGGGCTGTTGCCCGCTGCTATATGCTGCGGACCAATAACCCTGCCGGGCGCGCCCAAGCAGCGCGAAAACAAATTCATGCTTCAGACTGCAGTCTCATCCGTTGAGACTCGCCGATCGTGGATCGTCGCCAGCGCCGTGCTGGTGATCATGGCGGTTGCCTTTGGCGCGCCGTGGGTCACGGTGGTCGCGCTCAAGAACATCGCTGCCGAGGTCAACGGCGAACGCTCGATCCCGTCGTTTGCCGGCGCGCTGATGTGGATCGGCTCCGGTATCGGCGGCATCCTGATGGGCCGTGTCGCCGAGCGCTTGGGCATACGTTTCACCGTCATTTTCGGCGCCGCGATGATTGCCGTTGGCCTTGTGGTGTCGACATGGGGCCCGCCTTGGCCGCTTTACATCGGCCACGGCCTGTTCATCGGCTTACTCGGTCTCGGCGGCATCAATGCGCCATTCTATGTCTATACCAGCCGCTGGTTCGACCGCCGGCGCGGTTCGGCGCTGGCGCTGATCTCGAGCGGCTCCTATCTCGCCGGCGCGTTCTGGCCACCGATCTTCGCGCCGGCGATCGCCTATTTCGGCTGGCGCAACACCATGCTCGCTTATGCGGCGCTCGAACTCCTGCTCATCGTCCCGGCGGCAATCCTGGTGCTGCAGCCGGCGCCCGATACGCCGCATCACTCGACGCTGATGCACGCGCCGGCGAACAAAAAATCCGTCATGGGCTGGCCGCCCAATCTGGTCTTCGCGCTGCAGATGGGCGCGATCTTCACCTGCTGCCTGCCGATGGCGATGCCGCAGGCGCATCTGGTGGCGCTTTGCACCGATCATGGCATCAGCGCTGCCCACGGCGCGGCGATGATATCGGTGTTGCTCGGCGCGGCCTTCTTCAGCCGCCAGGTGTGGGGCGTGATCTCCGACCGGATCGGCGGCCTTTACACCATGCTGGCGGGCTCGGCCTTGCAGGCGCTCGGCATGGCGGCATTCCTGGTGACACAGAGCGAAGCCGGCCTGTTCACGGTTGCGGCGCTGTTCGGACTTGGTTTTAGCGAACTCGTGCCGGCCAATATCCTCGCGTCGCGCGAACTGTTTCCCGTCAGCGAATCCTATTGGCGCATGCCGACGCTGTTGTTGTGCAGCGGCTGGGGCATGGCGGCGGGCGGCTGGGTCGCGGGAGTGATCTACGACCACTTCGGTTTTTACGCGCCGGCCTTCGCCACCGGGCTCGGCGTCAATATTCTCAATTTCATCATTATCGCCACGCTGTCGCTGCGAAAGCGCCTGACCGCGCCGATTTGAACGCTCAGTGCGCGTGCGGCGCGGGACGGCCGGGCGCCACCGCCGTTTTTGCCGCAGCCGGATGCACAACCGGCAGCACTCTTGCCGTGCAAAATTCATCGGCCGCGGCGACGATGGCGGCAGCCGTGAGCGCGCGGCGCTCCGGCGTGCCCAACTCCACTTCCTCCTGCCGGTTGACGATCGATCCGGCTTCCAGCAGCACCGCCGGCATCTTGGTTTCCCGCAGCACGATCAACTCGTCGAAGCGGTAAACGCCGACGGCGGCGTCAAGAAGTACGCGGCGGTGGTGACCCATCAGCGCCAGCGTGTAATGCGGCGTGTAGTGCAAGCCGCGCGCTTGCAGCTCGGCGCCGAGCAGATGGCCGAACGTCAGGCTGCCGGCCGGATCGGCGTTATCGTTGGAGACGAAAAGGGCGTAGCCCGGATAGTCGTCATTATATTGCTGCGGCTGACCGTTATAGTCCCAGTTCTGCATCAGATTGTCCGGCACCGAATCGTGATGGATAGCGATGAACAGGTCGGCATGCATGGCGTTGGCGCGCGCCGCGCGTTCCACCAAACCCCGCCACGGCGCCGTGGCGGTGATGAGCAGCACGGTGTTGTCGAAGCCGGCGTCGACGAGCGCCTTGTCGATATCCTGCGCCAGTTGCAGATTGAAGGCATATTCGGGAATGCCGCGCGCGCTCATGGCGCCGGGCACGGCGACGGTGTGGCCGACATCGACGATGACGCGGAATGTTGCGCGCTGCGGGCAGCTTGGCGCCGGCGGCTTTGCCGCGACAGGCGGCTGATCCTGCGCCTGCGCCGAATACGGGCCGCCGGCAAGGATCAGGATAAAGACGATGGCGCCGAGCGCCAGTCCGGCGTGCCGCAGAGCGTTCATGACAGGCGCATTCCTAGCATGGCAGGCGGCCCCCGCGCATTTTCGCCCGGCGCGCATCTTGTGCGCGGCGGCCTCTTGTCGTACCAAAAAGCGGAGGCTTTTTGCCGGGTTGGGTCAAGCATTGAATGGCTAAGGTTGTCGGTAGTGGCGTAGTGCTTTTTATCCTCGCGGTCGGGTTCATTATCGTAACCCAGACCCAGGATTTTGCCGCCTTATTGGAGGCGTTTCGCTCCGAACCGCTCCTGCAAAGGCTGGCGTGGTTTGTCGCCGTCGTCATTTTGCTCGCCTTGATCCCGACCGCGCTGTGGCTGTCTGAGGCGCTGGCGCGGCAGCGGCAAGCCGCCAATGCGCTCGAACAGCGGCTTGGCGGCGTGCGGGCGGGCGTCAAGGAAATCGCGGGGTTGCAGGTGAGTGCCGAGGCGTCGCTGCACCATCTTGCCCGCAGCGATCCGGAGGACGCCATCGGCGCGATCGGGCAACGGCTCACCGAAGCCGTGCGCATGGCGCAAATCCAGGAGAGCCGCAACGAGATCGGCGATCTGCAATCGCGTGTCGAGGAACTGCGCGCCAGGCAGCAGGGCTTGCGCGAACGGCTCCTGCCGGTGCTCGACAAAAGGCGATCGATCGAGCGGTTTTTCGCCGAGCTCGACAGCCAGGAAAACGACATCGACCGGGCGCTCGCCGAGATCGCCAGCGGCGACGATGCCACCGCCATCGCCGTTCGGCTTGAGAATTTGACCGACTTCGTGCGCGCCAGCCATGAGCGCTGCGACGAGATCGAGCAGGCGGCGAAAACTATCGTAAGCCTGAAAGAAGATTTTATCGGACTGCGCGCGCGGCTTGCTCCCTATGCCGCGGCGAAGGACGGCGTCACGCGCCGGATCAAGGATTTAACCGAGGCCCGCGACAAGCTGGCGGCCGACATCGATGCGCTACAGCGCACCCCGCAAGGCAACCTCGCCGCGCGGGTAGAGGCTTTTGCCGACGACAAGGGCAAGCTCGACGACGGACTGGCTAATCTGGAACAGCAATTTTCCAGATTGGCGACGCTGCGCCAAGACGTCGAGGGCCTCTCCGGCAATTTCGGCCGCGCGCTTGAACTGCTGGCGGTGCCTGCTGGCATAGCAGACGACGCCAACGCGCGCATCGCGGCGGTTTCCGAATTCATCAAGGCGACGCAAAGTCAGTTCGACGACATCGAGCGCACCATGGCGACGTTTGGCCAATTGAAGGTAAAGCTTTCCGACCTGCAATCGCGGCTCGCTCCGCTGGAAGCCAGGGACGGCGGCATCGCCGATCTGATCGCGCAGGTACAGGATCTGCGCAACCGGCTCATCGTCAAGATCAAGGTCATCGAGGCGGACGAGAACGGCGACCTTGCTGCCCGCGTCAGCACCTTCGTCGAGGCCAAGCAGGAACTGGAAAAGCGCGTCACCAGCGTGACCGAGCAATTTTCCCAGCTGGCGACGATCCGCAGCGACATCGCCGGCCTGTTCGACAAATTGTCGAATGCCGCCGACACCAATTAATCCACGTTTGCCTGCCGGCGGGTAGGCGGCGCCGGGCGGCTTGATTTCGGCACGCGCGTCGTGCCGATATTGGCTGATCGGGACATTTGTTTGAGGAGCCGAACATGTCCGTACGCGATCCGACACTGACCACCGTCGCCATCTCCGATCTGCGTCCGACCCAGATCACCGTCGGGCTTCGCGAGGTCAAGGCCAAGCGCAGGCACTGGCGCGATCTCAAGGCCAAAAAGGGCGGGAAATTCCTCGGCAGACACATGATTCCGGTGATCCTCGGCCCCAAGGGGCGCCACTATGTCATCGATCATCATCACTTGGCGCTGGCGCTCCATGACGAAGGGGTCAAGGAGCTTGCCGTGACCGTCGTCGCCAATTTGAGTGTGCTCGAGCTCGACGCGTTCTGGACGGTGATGGACAATCGTTCTTGGATGCATCCATTCGATGCCAGGGGCGAGCGGCGCCATTATAGGGACATCCCCAAGCGCGTGACCGATCTGGTCGACGATCCGTTCCGCTCGCTGGCGGGCGAATTGCGCCGCGCCGGCGGTTACGCCAAGGATACGACGCCGTTTTCCGAATTCCTCTGGGCGGATTTCCTGCGCCGGCGCATGAAGCGCGCGCTCGTGGAAAGCGATTTCGAACGCGCCGTCGAAAAGGCGCTGCAACTGGCGCAAGGCATGGATGCCGGCTATCTGCCCGGCTGGTGCGGGCCGTCCCCGGAGGACTGAGCGGCGGCGGGTCCGCACGGCCCGCCCCGGACCTGCGCTGATCTTGCGCATGATCGACAAAGGGCTCTTTTGTATAATACGCGGCGGCGACGTAAGGGATGGATCGGTTCAGGTGCGTGCGACCAGGATAAATCTACGGGCAGGCGTAACGGCGGCGCTGCTGTCAGTCGCTGTCGCCGGATGCAGCGGCCTCGGTGCCAAAAAAGAAGAGGCCCCCATAGATCCCAATTTGTTCCCGGCCAACTACCGCAGTCAAGTCAAGGATTTCCTCACGCAATCGTTGACATCGCGCGCCGACTTCCGCGGCGCGCTGATCTCACCGCCGGTGCTCAAGCAAGTCGGCGACAATCCGCGTTACGTCGTTTGCGTGCAGTTCAAGGGTAACGACGCGGTCAAAACCAAGGTCGCCATCTATTTCGCGGGAATGATCTCCCAGTTCATCGATCCCACGCCGGACCAATGCGGCGATGCGGCTTATCAGCCGTTCAAGGAACTCACCGGCACCGCACCGTCGTGACCGGCAACCACAGCCGATGCAATGAGGCGCGATGGATAGCGATGTCTTGATCGTTGGTGCGGGACCGACCGGGCTCACGCTCGCCATCGACCTCGGCCAGCGCGGGGTGCGATGCACGCTCATCGAGCAAAAGCCGCGCCCGGCATTTCTGCCGAAGATGGAACGCATCAATGCACGCAGCATGGAGATTTACCGGCGCATGGGGCTTGCGGAAAAAATCCGCGCCGCGGGCTTGCGCGCCGATTGTCCCATGGACGTCTATATCATTCTCGCGCTCGACGAGCCGCCGCTATTGCATCTCGCCTATCCTTCCGTCAACGAAGCGCGGGCGGCAGCGCGGGCGACCAATGACGGCACGCTTCCGCTCGAGCCCTACCAGCTCATCTCGCAATACACGCTCGAGCCGCTTCTGAAATCGATCGCCGAAACGCTGCCCACGGTCACGGTGCGGTTCGGCTGCGAATTCCTGTCGCTGCGGCAGGACAAGAACGGCGTCACCGCGCGCATCAAAACCGCCGACGGTGCCACGGCCGAACTGCGCACTGCATATCTCGTCGGCTGCGACGGCGGCGCCAGCGTGGTGCGCCGGGAGCTCGGCATTGCGCTGTCCGGCGAAGGCAATCTCTTGGGGCTGCGCCAGGCGCTTTATCGTTGCGACAAATTGTTCGACCGGCTACCGGTCGGGAACGGTCCGGGCCGAGGTCCCGGTCACGGCCGGCACTATCATGTGGCCGATGACAAGGCCACGTTCCTGATCATGCAGGATTCGACCAGGCACTGGACCTTGCATTCCATGGTCGACAGCGACCAGGAGATGAAGACGATGTTCGAGCAAACCGTCGCCATCCCGGTCAAATACGAAATGCTGTCGTGCGCGCCGTGGCGGCAGAATCTGTTGCTCGCCGACCGCTACGGCAAGGATCGGGTCTTCATCGCCGGCGACGCCGCACATCTGGTCATTCCGACCGGCGGGCTCGGCATGAATTCCGGCGTCGGCGATGCCATCGATCTGTCGTGGAAGCTTGCCGCGACCATTGCCGGCTGGGGCGGACCCGATCTGCTCAAATCCTACGAGATCGAGCGCCGCCAGATCGGCGACCGCAACGTCGGCGCATCGCGCTACGCGACGATCGGCCGGCGCAAGTGGCGTTCGATGTGGCGGCCGAACATCCGCGAGGATTCGCCGGCCGGCGCCGCGACCCGGAAAAATCTTGCCGCGGTCGCCGACGTCGAGCAGCGCAAGAGCAACGAGATGATCGGCGCCGAGCTCGGCTACCGCTATGTCGATTCACCGATCATCGCCAACGTGCCCGGCGGGCCGGAGCATTTGTTCCGCGACTATCAGCCGACGACCTGGCCCGGTGCGCGGCTGCCGCATGTCTGGCTCGGCGACGGCACGCCGCTGCACGACCGCATTCCCGACGGTTTTACGATCCTCAAACTCGGCGGCACCAAAGCGGATGCAAGCGGGCTTGAACGCGCCATCGCCGCCAACGGTGCACCGGTGACGGTGCTCGATGTGCCGGACGCGATCGCGCGCGACATTTACGGCTACGATCTCCTGCTCACGCGCCCGGATCTGCATGTGGTCTGGCGCGGCAATGCGGCGCCCGAGGACGCAGCTCACATTGCCGCGGTCGCCACCGGGCACGCGCCGGTCACTTAATGACCGTCAGCAGTTTCGATGGTCGGTGGTGGCCATTGATAATACGGACTCTCCCGACCGGGACGGCAAAATGCCGGGCGATGAGTTCGATGACGCGCCGATTCGCAAGGTTACGCTGCGCGCTCTCCTTCACCGAAATCCTAAAATGATTTTCTGACACGCCCGCAAACGTCTCCCGTTTCGCTCCTGCCGTGACTGACGCTTTGACATGCATGCCACGACACTAACATGTGTACCTAGTAATATTTCCCTTCTATCTCAAGAGGGCGCAATGAAAGCCTATTTCTGGTTGGCATTCGTGGTCTTCGGTCTGATATCTGGTCCGCTTTACGCCGCCAGCACCTGCAAAGGCGGTATGGCTGCATGCATCGAGCGATGTGTAAAGGCTGCCGGTCAAACGAGAAATTGTTCGACATATTGCCAGAAGACATATGGCTGCTAGGCAAAGCAAACGTGCGATCATCGGATAACGATCCGACGCTGATTGATCGAGTTGTGCGGACATTGCTTCACGTCCGCTAAGTGCCGGAAGCAGACATCGCGGCGAAACGGATTTTTTCGATTATCAGTCTGTCTTCGGCTTCCAATCCTGCACCAGCTTCTTTGCCCCAGCGATCTGGGCGGGCGTCATCACATCCGCGGCGGCTTTGCAATTATCGGCCGCCGGCGGATTGCCCTGCGCGGCCGACAGGTCGAACCACATATAGGCCTGGACATAATCCTGCGGCACGCCCTGGCCCCTGGCGAATAAAGTCCCGAGATTGTTCTGCGCCTTGGCGTACCCCTGATTGGCGGCGAGCTGAAACCACTTGGCTGCCTCGGTGTCGTCCTGCGGCACGCCGCTGCCGTTGTCGTACAAAACGCCGAGACTGTATTGCGCATCGGCGTCGCCTTGGGCGGCGGCGAGGCGGTACCATTTCGCCGCTTCGGCGTAGTCCTGCGTTACGCCGTGGCCGTTGTCGTACATGATGCCGAGATTGTATTGCGCGCCGGCGAGGGCCTGAGCGGCCGCGAGGCGATACCATTTTTCGGCCTCGGCGTAGCTTTGCGTCACGCCGCGGCCGGTTTCGTACATGTTGCCGAGATTATTCTGCGCCCCGGCGTCGCCCTGGGCAGCGGCGAGGCGATACCACTTCAAGGCATCGGGGTATTTCTTGGCTTTGTCGTCCAAGCCGGCGAGGGCGGATTGGGCAACGGGCAATCCCTGCTCGGCCGGTTTTTGCAACCAGCGCGCGGCTTGCGCGTCATCTTTCGGAACGCCCTCGCCCTCGAGGTACATATCCCCGAGCGCGGCCTGCGCGGCGATGTCGCCCTGGTCCCCCGCTTTGCGGAACCATGCGGCAGCTTGAGCATAATCCTGCGGAACGCCTTCGCCGTCATGATACATAAATCCGAGCGGCACCTGCGCCTCGGCAATTCCCTGATCGGCGAGCGGGCGTAACAGCCGCAGCGCGGTTGCGTAGTCGTTGCGTTGGTAGGCGGCGATGCCATCCTCCAACGGTCCGGCAACCGCCGCTCTCGCTAGAGCCGCCAGCATGAGCAACGCCGTCAGCGTTTCACCAAGCAGCTTTGCGTGATAGCGCATTGTTGGGCTCCAGGGTCGGCGCAGCGACGAATTCTATTTCGCCGCGGCCAGCGCGGCCCCGAGCGTGGCGAGATCGTCCTGCGTCTGATCGTCTTTTGCAGCTTTCTGTGCGGCGGCGACTTGGCTCAGGATCTGTGACCGGTATTGCGCCGGGATGAAACTCGCCCACACGTCACGGGTATCGCTCATCGCGCCGCTGAGCAGGCGGGCATTGTTGGGCTTCATGCCCTGCGCGATGGTGAGAAGCGTGCTGTAGATCGTTTCCGCGCAGCCTTGTTGCGTCTGCTTGAGGCCCTCCTGACGTATCGGCGTGCGCTGCTCGGGCGTGAGCTGGTCCATGAAGAGCGTAAGCACTTGCGCCATGCGCGCGGAGAGCCGGATTATGAAATCAACGCTGATCGCGTCCTGATCCTCGTAATCCGATGCATTGCGCTTCACCGCCGCCACCTGATCGGCGGTCGGCGGGGTGGAAAGCGTTACGCCGAAATATAAGATCGATTTGGCGACCCCGTTTGTAACGCCCAGCCATTGCGGCAGCCAGCCTGCATCGCTGGCTTTGGCCGGCGGCAGCGCCGCCAATTGCTTCAAGTTGAACACTTGGCCGAACACGTCGGAGGCCGGAGGCTTTGAGAAGTCCGGCCGGCCGCCGGCTTTGGCGACGCCGTCGAGATATATTTGCATCTGGTTTGCAGCGGCCTGCGCGCCAGCGGTAATGCTGGATCCATCTTGGGCGAGCGCGGGCGAAGCGAGCGCCACCAAAAGCAGCAGTGATCTAAGTAACGGCACCAGCCGCTCCCTCAAAAAATGAGCAAAACCCGCGACTTGCGCAGCGCCGGTATCATATCAGCCGCGCTGTTTATTCTGAACGGTTAGTCGCAGGCCCACAGACAGGGTTCAAAGTCTTTGGCGACTGGATGCCGATACAAGGAGTGCCCGAGCAGGCAGAATGCGTGTTGAATAGGAGGGAATCACTTTGTAGATGTCCGCTTTGGATCAAAAACGGACATCACGACGCGTTCGGCCCACGTCCGCTTTGCCCCCGAAAGCGGACGTCACCCGGACATTGCTCCACGTCGGCTAAGCGCCAACATCGGAAATCGCCCCCTTCCACGCCTACAGGCGCGCGGTGTAGCTTTATCCGAGGGCCGCCAGCGGAGCGTGCTGCGACCGCGACTGCAATGCCCTCCCGAGCGAGGCCGTCTGCAATATCGGACGCAAGCCGCACGACCTTCTCCGAGGTCCAAGGTCTTCTCCGCGGTCCAAGGTGACTGAATTAGGGAGGGAATAGACATGAGAACAACAACGAACTCCTTGGCGTTATTGGTCTTCTTCGCAATTATCGGCGCCGGCGTTGCGCTCGCCTATGCCATCAGCGGAACCTCGATCAACGCGGAAAGCATCTGGATCGTAGCCGTAGCCTTCGTCGCCGCAATCATTGTTGCTTACGGAATTCGGATCGCAAACCAGTGGGACAGAGCCGTGATATTGCGGCTGGGGCGGTTCCACGCTCTCAAGGGACCGGGGTTGTTCTTCATCATCCCGGTCATCGACGTGCTGGTTTATTTGATCGACACGCGCGTCATCACCTCCTCGTTCAAAGCGGAAAAAACCCTCACCAAAGACACGGTTCCGGTCAATGTGGACGCCGTGCTGTTCTGGAAAGTCCTGGATCCGAAGAAGGCGGCTCTGGATGTCGCCGACTATCAAAGCGCAATCAGCTGGGCCTCGCAAACCGCTCTGCGCGATGTCATCGGCAAGACCATGCTTTCGGACATGCTGGAGGGCCGCGAGAAGATCAGTAGCGAGTTGCAAAAGATCATCGATGAGCGCACCGAGCCGTGGGGCATCAATGTTATTTCGGTGGAGGTCAAGGACGTCCTGATTCCCCCCGCCTTGGAGGATGCGATGTCGATGCAGGCTCAAGCGGAGAGAGAACGACAAGCCCGAGTCATTTTGGGAGATTCGGAGCGGCAGGTGGCGGAAAAGTTCGGCGAAGCGGCGAAGACCTATGCCAACAATCCGACCGCTTTACATTTGCGGGCCATGAACATGCTTTACGAGGGCTTGAAGAACAACGCCACGATCGTAATCGTGCCCAGCACGGCCGTGGAAAGCATGCAACTCGGGACCGTTACAGGACTGACTTCGCTGGCGAAGGAGCAAGCGGGTGTCGCGGGTCCGTGGTCGCCCTCCGATGCTCCGAAGCCGTAACGGGAAAATGCCGCGCCGACAAACCCTTGGACATTCCGCCGGCGGTTCGTCCGCATATGGCGGGGTGAGAGCCCGGCATAGACGTCGCGGTTCTTACCGTCAAAATGGCACGAAGCCCAGCGCCGCCCCGCCGAGGGCGCAAAACACGACGACCAGCCACGGCGGCGTCTTCCACATGAAGAGAAGAAGAAGCGCCGCGACGCCGAGCGCGAAATCGCCGGCATTGGTAATGCCGGACGTCCACACCGGATTGTAAAGCGCGGCGAGCAGCAGGCCGACCACGGCGGCATTGACGCCGCGCAACGCCGCCCGCGCCCACGGTTGCCGCCGCAGCGCATCCCAGAACGGCAGCGGGCCGATCACCAAAAGAAAAGCCGGCAGGAAGATCGCGACAAGGCAAAGCACCGCACCTTGCCAGCCATTGGGGGCAGGGCCCATGACCGTTCCGAGATATGCGGCAAAGGTGAACAGCGGTCCGGGCACCGCCTGCGTCGCGCCATAGCCGGCGAGGAACGCATTGTTGCTCACCCAGCCCGGCGGCACGACGGCTGCTTGCAACAGCGGCAAGACGACATGGCCGCCGCCGAACACCAGCGCGCCCGAGCGATAAAACACGTCGAACAATTTTAGCGCATGGTTCGGCAGTGCCGCGGTGAGAAACGGCAGGCCGATCAGAATGACAAAGAACAAAGCGATGGCGGCGAGCGCCGTGGTGCGGTTCACCGGATGGGGCAGCGCGGGATGATCGTCCACTGCTGCGTCGCGGAACAAGACAAAGCCGATGATGCCGCCGAGCGCGATGGCGATGATCTGTCCGAACGACGACGGCATCGCCAAGACCAGAGCGGCGGCGGCGACCGCAAGGCTCGCGCGCTCGCGGTCGGGCGCCAGCGCGCGCGCCATGGTCAACACGGCATTGGCGACGACGGCGACAGCGGCGACTTTCAAACCATGCAGCCAGCCGGAGCCCAGCGCATCGCCGAGCGAGGTGACGCCGTAGCCGAAGACAACGAGCGCGATCGCCGACGGCGCCGTAAACGCGATCCACGCCGCGAGCGCGCCCAGATAGCCGGCGCGCGACAGCCCGATGGCAATGCCGACTTTGCTCGAGGCTGGTCCGGGCAGGAATTGGGCGAGCGCCACGAGGTCGACATAGGTTTTTTCGTCGAGCCATTTGCGGCGCACGACGAAGTCCTCGTGGAAATAGCCGAGATGCGCCACCGGCCCGCCGAAACTGGTGAGCCCGAGCCGGAGAAAGGCGGCAAAAACTTCGGCACTCCTGCCGTTCCGTGCCGCCGCGTCGGATGCCGCGCCGGCATCCTCAGGCAAGCAGTTCATTGGCCCTCGCGAGCGTTTCCGCCGCCATTGTTTACGGCGCGCGCACCCGCACAAGCTTTGCCTGTGCACCGCACCGGATTGTCCAACTTCGCCCGCAGCAAGGATGTTCTCGGCTAAGCCGCCTTTTTGTGCGCTTTTTCTCCTTCGAGTGTGAACTTTGGTGGAATATTCTGCTGTTTGTGAGCGGGATAAACCTCATATATAGAAAATCATTCTATCAAGGCGGCTGTCCGAACCGCCAACCGAGGCACCCAATGACCTCTCCGCTCGAGCAGAAGAAAATCAAAGTGACCGGCCCGGTGGTGGTGACCGCCAATCGCGCGCGCGATGGCGCCGTGATTTACCGCAGCGGCGATGGCGGCTGGACCACCAAACTCGACGCCGCCAGTGTGGTGACCGATGCCACGGGCGCGCAGCAATTGATGAGCGCGGCGCTCGCCGACGATCTCGGCGCGGTCGGCCCCTATGTGGCGCCGGTCAAGCTTCTCCCCGGCGGACACGTGCGGCCGGGAAACCTGCGCGAGCTTATCCGCCTAGGCGGCCCGACCATCGAACTGCCGGCGAGTTTTGCGGTAGCGGCTGACGCGTCCGCCAAAGAACGCGTTCAAGCCTAACGGCGACCCGCGCAGGAAGCGCTCTCATGTATGTCTATGATGCCTTCGACCGCACGCTGGTCACCGAACGCGTCGCCGAATTTCGCGACCAGGTGGCGCGTCGGCTGTCCGGTGAACTGACCGAGGACGAGTTCAAGCCGCTGCGGCTCTTGAACGGCGTCTATCTGCAGCTGCACGCCTATATGCTGCGCACCGCCATTCCCTACGGAACGCTGTCGTCGGAGCAGTTGCGCATGCTGGCTCACGTGGCGCGCAAATACGATCGCGGCTACGGCCATTTCACCACGCGGCAGAACATCCAGTATCACTGGATCAAGCTCGCCGAATTGCCCGACGCCATGGCCGATCTCGCTTCCGTCGGCATGCACGGCATGCAGACCAGCGGCAATGTGGTGCGCAACATCACCACCGACCAATGGGCCGGCGTCGCGCCCGACGAGATCGAGGATCCGCGCGTTTTTGCGGAAATCATCCGCCAGCACGTCACGCTGCATCCGGAATTCTCGTTCATGCCGCGCAAATTCAAGATCGCGGTCGGCACCGCGGTTCACGACCGCGCGGCGCTGCGCATCCACGATCTCGGCTTACGCCTGCATCGCAACGCCGCGGGCGAAACCGGTTTCGAGGTCATGGTCGGCGGCGGGCTTGGCCGCACGCCATTTTTAGCCAAAACCATCAAGCCGTTTCTGCACAAGCGCGACGTCTTGAGCTACGTCGAGGCGATCCTGCGCATCTACAATCAGTTCGGCCGCCGCGACAATATCTACAAGGCGCGCATCAAGATCCTGGTGCACGAGCTCGGCGCCGAAGCCTTCGCCAAGGAAGTCGACGCCGAGTGGCAGAGCATCAAGGACGGCGCGCTGGCGCTCGACGATGAGGTGGTTGCCGACATCGCCGGCCGCTTCCGCTATCCGGACTATGCCAAGCTCGACGACGGCCCGCCGGAATTGGCGGAGGCGCGGCGCGACGACCGCGCTTTCGCGACCTGGTTCGGCAATTCCGTCGCCAACCACAAAATTCCCGGCTACGCCATCGTGACGCTGTCACTTAAGCCCGAAGGCGGCACGCCGGGCGACGCCACGGCCGCGCAGATGGACGGCATTGCCGATCTCGCCGACCGCTATTCGTTCGGCGAGATCCGCGTCGGCCACGAGCAGAACCTGGTGTTGCCGCATGTCGCGCAGCGCGATCTGCCGGCGCTGTGGCGCGCGCTCGATGCCGCCGGCGTCGCCACGCCCAATGTCAACTTCATCTCCGACATCATTTCCTGCCCGGGGCTCGATTATTGCAGCCTCGCCAATGCGCGCTCGATCCCGATCGCGCAGGAGATCACGCGGCGATTTAAGAATCTCGATCTGCAGCGCGATCTCGGCCGGCTCCATGTCAACATTTCCGGCTGCATCAATGCCTGCGGCCATCATCACGTTGGGCACATCGGCATCCTCGGCGTCGAGAAGAATGGCGAGGAATTTTATCAGATCACGCTTGGCGGCAAGGCCGACGAGAATGCCGTGCTCGGCACGCTGATCGGTCCGGCGGTGCCCTATGCGCAGGTCGCCGACATGGTCGAAGACATCGCTGCGGCCTATCTCGAATTGCGGCAGCGGCCCGACGAATTGTTCATCGACACGGTCAAGCGCACCGGCGTCGAGCCGTTCCGGGAGCGCGTCTATGCCGCTCGTTGAAAACGGCAAGATCGTCGAGGATCGCTACGTTTCCGTCGATGACGACGCGCCGGTCCCGGACCGCGTGCCGGTCATTGTGACGGCCAAACGCTTTCTCGCCGAGGCCGACGCTTTGACCCGCCGCGACGGCTCGCTTGGCGTAGCGTGGCCGAACGACCAGCGCGTCGCGCAATTGCAGCCGTGGCTCGGCCATCTGGCGCTGATTGCGCTCAATTTCCCAAAGTTCCGCGACGGCCGCGCCTATAGCCAGGCGCGGCTGCTGCGCGAGCAATACGGCTTCGGCGGCACGCTGCGCGCCACCGGCGACGTGCTGCGCGATCAGTTTTCTTTTCTGGTGCGCGCCGGTTTCGACTCCTTCGCGGTGAAGAAGCCCGCCGATGCGCGCGCTTTCGCCGAATCGGTGGCGCGCTTCAGCGTGGTCTATCAGCCGGGCGCCGACGGCCGCGTGCCGGCGCTGCGCCGGCGGATAAAGAATGCTAAGGTCGACTCTGGCAGCCCGGCTTGAGCAAAGCGAAAGCCGGGACGGATAGATAATCAAAATCCCGGATTTCGCTGCGCTCAATCCGGGCTACGGAATGAAACATCATGACTCCTGTTGTCGCAGTGATCGCGCCCGGCGCAATGGGCGCCGGCGTCGGAAAGAGGCTCGCCGATAACGGTCTGAAAGTTCTCACCTCGCTCAAGGGCCGCAGCGAAGAAACCGCCGCCCGCGCCAAGGCCGCGGGCATGGCTGCGGCGAGCGACGAGGACATCGCGCGCGCCGATTTCATCCTCTCCATCCTGCCGCCGGGCGATGCGCTGTCGCTGGCGCAACGCTTCGTGCCGGCGCTGCAAGCGAGCAACGCAAAGCCAGTCTATGTTGACTGCAACGCCATCAATCCGAACACGGTGGCGAAAGTCGCCGCCGCAATCGCGCCGACCGAATGTCCGTTCGTCGATGCCGGCATCATCGGCTCGCCGCCAAAACCGCCGGGAGCAGGCGAGAGCAAGATGGCGGGCAGTCCGCGCTTCTACGCCTCTGGCCCGGCCGCGTCACGTTTCGCTGCGCTGCGCGACTACGGTCTCGACGTCCGCGTGCTGACAGGCGAGCTAAGCGCCGCTTCAGCGCTGAAAATGTCTTACGCCGGCATCACCAAGGGCACGCAAGCGATCGGCGCCGCGATGATGCTGGCGGCAACGCGCGCCGGCTCCGCGGATGCGCTGTTCGACGAATTGCAATCGAGCCAAAAAGAACTGTTCCCCTGGCTCAAGCGCAGCCTCGGGCAAATGTCGCCCAAGGCCTACCGCTGGGTCGCGGAAATGCAGGAGATCGCGGGCTTTGTCGCCGGCGATCCGGCGGCAAGCGAACTCTACGAAGGCGCCGCGCATTTCTACGAACGCTTCGCCGAAAATTTCGAGAATGGCGACAAAAAAGCCGCTGCGGCACTGGCGAAGTTCTTAGGCAAAAGTTCTTCGTGATTTCCGTCACCCTGAGCGCTGTAGGGTGGGCAAAATCGCGCACTACGGGACCGCGTGGGCACCGCGCTTGGTCGATTTTGCCACGCGGCTTCGCTCTCACGCCGCGGTGCCCACCCTACGCGCCTAGCGGTTCAACCACCTTCGCGCAAAGCCGAGAATTCCCTGCGGCAGGAAAATAATCATCACGATAAAAGTGATGCCGAGCGGGATCAGGTAAGGGAACTGATCGCCGAGGAAACGCGCCAATAGCTCGCGCGCCAGCTGGAAGAAGCCAGCGCCGACGATCGGCCCGACCAGCGTGCCGATGCCGCCGATGACATTGTAAATGACGGTTTCGCCGGAAGTGAGGAAGAAGACGAAATTCGGCGCGGCGAATTCGTTTTGAATGGCATAAAGCGCGCCGGACAGGCCCGCGAACAGCCCGGACAGCATCACCGCCATCATCTTGTAGTTCGCCACCGGGTAGCCGATGGCGCGGGTGCGCGCCTCGTTCTCGCGGATCGATTGCAGCACCATGCCGAACGGCGATTGGGTGACGCGGCGCAGGATCAGGTAGGACGCCGTCACCACGGCGAGCACGAACCAGTGCATCGTCGTCGTGGTGAAGCGGCCATTGTAGAGGAACGGGATGGTCAGATGCGGGCGGGTGAAGATCAGACCGTTCTCGCCGCCGGTGACCGCCGTCCAGGTGAAGATGATGACGTAGAAGATCTGGCTGAAGATCAGCGTGGTGATGGCGAAATAGATGTCGCGCAGCCGGATCGAGAAAAACGCCACGAACAACGCGGCGCCGGCGGCGCCGATGAGCCCCATCAGGATCGCAAGCCACAAGTTGGGCGTAAGTCCGATGAGGGCCTCCGCCGTGCCGTACATGCCGAGCCCGAAAAAGGCCGAATGGCCGAACGAGACCATGCCGGTGTAACCGATCAACAGATCGGACGACATTGCGAGCAGACCCCAGATCAGCACTTCGGTGAGGAAGCGGCACCAGAAGGGCGACAGCACGAGCGGCGCCGCGATCAGCACCGCCATCACCGCGGCAAAGCCGATCCAGAATACAGCGGTGTGGCTCAACTTCGTCTTGTCGAGCGGCATGACTTTATCGAGCGGCGCAGTCGTCATCTTGGGGTCGCTACGAACAAACCGGTGGGGCGGAACAACAGCGTCAGGATCAGCACGACGAACGAGACGATCACCGCCTGCGACGGGTCGAGCCAGATCGCGGCATAGGATTCAAGCAGGCTGATAAAGATGGCGGCCGCAACCGAGCCCGCGAGATTGCCCATGCCGCCGACCACGACGACGATGAAGGCACGCAGCACCCAGTCGAGCCCCATGCTGCTGTCGACGCCGGTTGTCGGCGCGAACAACACGCCGCTTGCCGCCGCCATGGCGGAGCCGATGGCGAATACGCCGGTGTAAACCAGCGGCACCGGAATGCCCATGGCCTGCGCCATCACGCGATCCTGCGCGGTGGCTCTGATCCAGATGCCGAATTTGCTGTATTTGAGGAACAGCCAGAAGCTGCCGATAATGCCGGCCGACAAGGCGGCGATGACGATCCGGTACCAGGGGTAATCCAGATAGAACAGCGTGAAATGGCTCGTCATCGGGTCGGGGATTTTGCGCGACACCGGTCCGAACTGCCATAGCGCGTAATTCTGCAAAACCAGCGAAATGCCGAACGTCGTCAAAATCGTATTCAGCGGATCGCGTCCGATCAGCGGCCGCAACGTCACAATCTGCAGCGCCGCGCCGAAAATCGCCATGATCAAGGCGGATCCGACCAGGCCGAGCCAGAAACTTCCGGTGCCCGCGATGACGAAGACCCCGACATAGGCGCCGAGCATGAACAATTCGCCGTGGGCGAAGTTCACCACGTCCATGATGCCGAAGATCAGCGTCAGCCCGGACGCGATCAGGGCGAGAATCATGCCGGTGACGATGCCGTTGACGGTCTGGATGATGATGAGGTCCAGCGGAATGGCGTGAAAGAATTCGCTGATCGCGGCCATCGCTCAAACCCCCAGATACTGCTTGATGACCGCGTGATTGACGTCGATCTCGGAAGCCGCGCAGGTGTGGCGCACGCTGCCTTTCTCCATGATGTAGAGCCGCTGGCTTGCTTCCAGCGTCAGCGGCACGTTCTGTTCCACCAAAAGGATGGCGACGCCTTCGTTGTGCAGCACGTCGATGATCTGCCGGATTTGCGAGACCATGCGCGGCATCAGGCCTTCGGTCGGCTCGTCGAGCAGGATGATCTTTGGCTCCAGCATCATGGCGCGCGCGATGGCGAGCATTTGCTGCTCGCCGCCCGACAGCGTGCCGCCGGCCTGACTGCGCCGTTCCGCCAGCACCGGAAAATAGGTGAACACCTTGTCGAGCAAGGCGCGGCGTTTTTCGTCGGTCATGCCGTTGCGGTCGAGCCCAGTGCGCAGGTTTTCCATCACCGTGAGCAGGCGGAAGATGCGGCGGTCTTCCGGCACGTAACCGATGCCCATCCGCGCCAGCTTGTGCGGCGGCAGGCCGGTGACCGCATTGCCGTCGAGCAGCACCGCGCCGTGGCTCGGCCGCACCAGGCCCATGATGGTTTTCAGCGTGGTGCTTTTGCCGACGCCGTTGCGGCCGAGGAGGCCGACCACTTCGCCGGGGCCGACCGTCAGCGACACGCCGTGCAGGATATGGCTCTTGCCGTAATAGGTGTGCACGTCCTCGACGAGGACGAGCGGCACCGCATTGTTGTCGGCGGCAAGGGCGCTCATGTCTTGAGATAGACCTCCAGCACCTTCGGGTTCTCTTGAATTTCCTCCGGCGTGCCCTGCGCGAGGATCTCGCCGTAATGCAGCACCGTGATGCGGTCGCAGAGCTCCATCACCACTTCCATGTCGTGCTCGACGATCAGGATGGAGAGATTCTTGCCGATGCGCCGCACCAGTTCCATGGTCTGGCTGGTCTCGGCGGCGCTCATGCCGGCTGTTGGTTCATCGAGGCACAGAAGCTTCGGCTCGGTCGCGAGCGCAATCCCGATCTCGAGATTGCGCTGTTCGCCGTGCGACAGATTGGACGCCAATTCCCTGGCCTTGCCGAGCAGCCCGACCGCTTGTAGCGCCGTTTCCGCCCGCTTGTTGATGTCGGCGAATGCGTCGTGATGGGCGACCATGTTCCAGGCATGCCGGCGCGACTGCGCGGCGATGCGCACGTTCTCGAAGCACGTGGCATTGGGTAGGATATTGGTGATCTGGTAGGAGCGCGCGATGCCCTTCTGCGAGATCGCGTTGCTGGGCAGCCCGGTGACGTCCTCGCCATCGAAGATGATGCGGCCGCCGGTCGGACGCAGCACGCCGGTGAGGCAATTAAAGAACGTGCTCTTGCCGGCGCCGTTGGGGCCGATGATGGCGTGTATCTCGCCGCGCGCCGCCTCGAAGTTGACCTCCGAAAGCGCAGCGAGGCCGCCGAAACGGACGGAGAGCAACTCCGTCTTGATAATTGCGGCGGTGGCGGCTCCCCGGCTTGCCGCCGGGGAGCTTAAGTCGATCGAAGCCGCGGCGCGCACTTACGCAGAGAAAGTGCAGGCCGGCGGAACGACGGTCTTGTCCTTATCCACCGTCTGGAGAAGCTTGTACGTGCCGTTTTCGACGACAAACAGGAACTCGCGCAGGAACGCCTGATGGTCGGCTTTGCGCAGCGTCTTGTCGCCCTGCGGGAAGTCGTCGCCTTCCTTCATTTCGAGGCCTTCGAGCGCGTCGATCAGCTTGTTGGTGTCGTCGCGGCCCTGGAATTTTGACATTTGCATGCCGACCTTCAACGCGTTCAGCGCCTCGTAGTTGGACTGCACGTAGCGGTCGGGCAACGGACCTGACGGATCGACCTTCGCCAGCCGCGCTTTGCCGTCGTTGAAGAACTTGTGCAGATAGGGCGTATCGAGCGGGCCCTGGAAGATCGGCAGGTAACGGTTGATGCCGACGAAGCCTTCGATCTTGGTGCCGAGCGCAGGCATGTTGGTCGATTCACAAATGGCGCCGTCGCCGGCCCATTTGTACTTCTTGGTGAGGCCGAGGTCGTAGGCCTGGTTGCCGACGGTCACGCCGTCCTTGCCGAAGAAGATGCCGAACAGGCCGTCGAAATCGCCGGAGATTTTCGACAGAAACGGCGTCATGTCGGCGGTGCCGAGCGGAATGCCGGTGGTGCCGACCACGGTGCCGCCGCTCTGGACGATCTGGGCGGCGTAGGCGTCGCGCGTCGACTGGCCCCAGGAATAGTCGGCAAAGGCGATGTGCCACTTCTTGCCCATCGAGGCGAGCATCGGCCCGAACGCGACCGCTTGCGCCGGCGCGTAATCGTGGACGCGGAAGCTGACGTGGTTGCACTTACTGGTGGTCAGCGTGGTGTCGAGGCAGACGCTGATCATATTGACGATGTTGGCGTCTTGCCAAACCGGCATGCAGGCGAGACAGATATTGGAGAGGAAGCCGCCGACATGTGCGTCGATATTGTCTTCCTGCACCATCTTCGCGGTCTTCTGCCGCGCCACGGCGGGCGTGCTTTCGTCGTCGAGAATGTCGAGCTCAACCGGACGGCCATTGATGCCGCCACTGGCATTGATGCGGTCGGCCGCCATTTGCAATCCGACCACCGCGGTCTTGCCGCCGGCAGCGCCGGCGCCGGACAGCGGCTGCTCAGAGCCGATCTTGAAGGGTTTGGTGTCGCCGAAGGCGGCGCGCCACGGCGCCGGCAACAGCATCATGGCGCCGATCGCGCCGCCGCCCCATCCGATAACGCTGCGGCGGGTGGCCTTGCCACGGTACCAAATGTCTTGGGCCCACGCTTGCTCTCTCCACTTCTCCGTCATCGATAGTCTCCTCTGGATCTGGATTTCCGATGGCCCCGTGCCGGCCCTTGGCGGGCTTCTGGCAGTTTAATGATGGGCTTAGCAAACGCGATCTTGACCGCCGTTTCAACCGAATTCGCATCTCCAGCGCCCGCCCGACGCGACATTTCCGCGCGTAAGATCGTCGCGGCGACCGGCCTTTTTCCTGGCCTGCTTGGTGATAAAGTGGGCAAAAGTCTCACGGTAAAACCAGCAGGAGCCGGTCATGGCGACAGCCACGATGCGACGGGAAATTCCCGAGACGCTATCCAGCGGCCGTGCCGTGCGGCTTGCGATCCGGCGCAACCAGCATTCCGGCCCGACATCGGGCCTGGCGCCCGGTCTGGTCCAGGCCAATCTCGCCATCCTGCCGCAAAATCTGGCGCAGGATTTCATGCAATTCTGCCAGAACAATCCGAAACCGTGCCCTCTGATCGGCGTTTCGGCGCCGGGCGACCCGCGCATCCCGGCTTTGGCCGAGGATCTCGATATCCGCACCGACCTGCCGCGCTACCGGGTCTGGCGCGACGGCGCGCTGGTCGATGAGCCGTCCGATGTTTTGAAATGGTGGCGCGACGATCTCGTCACCTTCGCCATCGGCTGCTCGTTCTCGTTCGAACAGGCGCTCGTCGAGGGCGGCATCGAATTGCGGCACATGACCTGCGATTGCACGGTGCCGATGTATCGCACCTCGGTCGAAACGGCGCCGGCGGGTCCGTTCCACGGCCCGCTCGTGGTCTCAATGCGGCCGATGAAGCCGGCCGACGCCATTCGCGCCGTCCAGATCACCACCCGATTTCCCTCGGTGCACGGCGCGCCGGTGCATCTCGGCAAGCCGGACATGATCGGCATCAAGGATATCGCCAAGCCCGATTGGGGCGACGCGGTGCCGATCCACGACGACGAAATCCCGGTGTTCTGGGCCTGCGGGGTGACGCCGCAATCGGTGATCATGGCGATGAAGCCGGAATTCTGCATCACGCATTATCCCGGCGCCATGCTGGTGACCGACCGCCGCAACACCGAATTTGCGATCATGTAGCTGAATGCTCATCGACTTCCAGCAACACTACACGCCGAAAGAGCTGCTCAAGGGCGACCCCGCCAAGGCGACGGTCGAGCTCGACGGCGACGGCAATCCGCATTATCTGCTCAACCCGCAGCTCGCCGATCTGCCGGGCCATATCCGCATGATGGATGCCGCCGGCATCGACGCCGGCGTGCTGTCCTGCGGCCCGGGCTTCGATCAGCCGGATCTTGCGATCTGCCGCACCATCAACGACCGCATGCGCGAAGCGGAACTGGCCTATCCCGGCCGCTTCATCGGGCTTGCGCATGTGCCGGCGCTCAAGGGCCAGGTGGCCGCTGACGAATTAAAGCGCTGCGCCGTCGAGCTCGGCTTTCCCGGCGTGGTCATCGCTTCCGAATTGCAGGATCAGCCGCTCGATTCCCATGATCTATGGCCGTTCTGGAAGTCATGCGCCGATCTCGGCCTCTATGTGTTCATCCATCCGCTGCCGCGCGTCATCCGCTGGAACCGCATGGACGCCGACGATCTCGGCCGCATGCTCGGCTGGGAATTCTCGCTGATGACGGCGGCGGTGCGCCTCATCAATTCCGGACTGCTTGACGAATTGCCGACGCTGAAAATTCAGTTCTCGCATTTCGCCGGCGGCATCGGCCGCTATCTCGGGCGCATCCGCGGCTTTCAGGACCGCGCCGAGTTCGGCACCGCCGAAGTCCCTCGGCACGGCCGGCTGCCGGCAAAACCGTTCGACCATTATCTCGAGCATCGGCTGTTCTACGATATCGCCGGCTGGGCCGGGCCCGGTCATGCCGCGGAATGGGGCGCGCACTGGGTCCGCTTCGGCTTTGAGGAGCTCAATGTCTCGCAACTCGTGTTCGCCTCCGATTATCCGCAAGCGGTGCGCGAGCCGCGCGACGTCGCGGCCTATGTCGCCGCGGTGCGCGGGCTCGGCAACAGCGGCCGCGCCATAGCCGGCGGCCTCAATGCCGAAAAGCTCATCCCCAATGTCAAACGGCGGCTGACCGCGCACTTAACCGCGGCCAAGGCGCGGACATGAACGACAAGCCGGTAGCGACGGAAACCTTCGATCCGGCTGCCAACGGCTGGGATCGGGTGCGCGGACATAATTTCGGCGAGCTGGTCGGCCCGATCTGGCGCCGCGGTGACGCCCTGTTCGGCTTCGTCGCCACCGAAAAGCATCGTAACCATCGCGGCATCGTGCATGGCGGAATGCTGACGACCTTTGCCGATCAGGCGATGGGAATGACCGGCCGGCGCGCGACCGGCGACAAGCCGCATGCGACCATCCAGATCGGCATGCAATTCATCAGTGCGGTGAAAGTGGGCGACTTCGTCGAGGCGCATTGCGAGATCGTGCGCAAAACGCGCTCCGTGCTGTTCATCGAATCGAAGCTGAAAGTCGGCGCCGGCATCGTCGCAACGGCGAGTGGCATCTGGAAGATTTTGGGGGAGTAATCCCTCATCGTCGCTGCGCGACGGGCACCTCGGGGTGAGGAAAGCCGCTACGCCCGAAACTTCTGCAACGTCCCGCCCTTCATCACCGAGCCGGGCAGGGGATGGCCGATAACGTCTTCGGCGAGTTTTGCGCATTCGATGAGCACGTCGAGCTCGACGCCGGTTTGGATGCCAAGCTCGTTGCACATGAAGACGAGATCTTCCGTGCAGACATTGCCGGCGGCGCCCTGATGGCCGGCGAACGGGCAACCGCCGAGCCCCGCCACCGAGGAATCAAAACGCGTCACGCCCATTTCGAGGCCGGCAAACGCATTGGCGATCGCCATGCCGCGGGTATCGTGCAGATGCAGCGCGAAGGGCAGATCGGGCCAGCGCTCGCGCAACGCGCCGAGCACCCGCTTGATCGAAAGCGGCGTCGCCCAGGCCATGGTATCGGCAAGCGTAATGTAGCCGAGCGTCACGCCGTGCTCGTTGGCCACGTCGAGAATCTGTTGCACCAGCGCGGCGAGGTGCGACACGGGAATATCGCCGGCGAAATTGCAGCCGAACGCCGCCATGATGCTGCCGCGCTCCACGGCAACGCCGGCGGCCTTATACATGGCGACAAGGTTGTGCTGGGCGGCAAGCTGCTGCGCCGCATCGCGGTTCTGATTGCGCTTGGAAAATTTCTCCGAGGCCGAAAGCTGGATGGTGCCGGTATTGGTGAGCCGGTCGTGCTTGAGCGCGCGCTCAAAGCCCTTCTCGTTGAGCCACAGCGCGGTATAGGCGACGCCCGGCTGCGGGGTGATGTTGTCGACCACCGCATCGGCGTCCGCCATGCCCGGCACGTTCTTTGGATTGACGAAGGAGGCGATCTGCATGTGGTCGAGGCCGGTCTGCGACAGCGCATCGATCAGCGCGACCTTGCGCGCGGTCGGGATCGGACCCTTCTCGATCTGAAATCCTTCGCGCGGGCCTTCTTCGTTGATGTGAACCGATGACGGCAGATCGCTCATGACGCTTTGACCGTGATAGTACCCTGCTTAATCAGCGCCTGGATTTCGGCCGGCGCAAGACCGAGTTCGCTCAAGATTTCCGTCGTGTGCTCGCCGATCGCGGGGGCCTGGCGGCGCAAGCCGAAATCATGATCGCCCATTTCGACCGGCAGCCGCGGCAATTTCGCGCGCACGCCGTTCGGGAAATCGATTTCCAGCATGCGGCCGCCGGCATTGAGCTGCGGATCGTCGAAAAGGTCTCCGGGTTTTGCCACCGGCGCAAATGGGATATCGATGCGGTCGAACAGTTCGGCAAGCTCTGCAAGCTTGTGTTTGACGATGATGCCCGCGACCAGCGGAAGCAGCACCGCACGCGCACGCACGCGGTCCTCGTTGGTCCGGTAGGCTGGATTTTGCGACAGATCGGCGCGCCCGAACTCTTGGCAGAACCGCCGCCAATGGCCGTCGCTGGTGAGGCCTACGAAAATCTGTTTGCCGTCGGCGGTGGCGAATGGCTCGTAGATCGCCCAGGCGCCCTGCCGCGTCGGCATCGGCGGCATCGGCTTGCCGGTGACCGCTTCGCCGGCCATGTGCTGCATCATCAAAAACGCCGTGGATTCGAACAGCGCCGATTTGACCGCCTGGCCGCGGCCGGTGCGTTCGCACTCGCGCAGCGCTGCCTGGATCGCGATCACGGCAAACATGCCGCCCATGATATCGACGACGGAGGCGCCCGCGCGCAGCGGCTGGCCCGGCGGCCCGGTCATGTAGGCGAGCCCGGCCATGAACTGCACGACTTCGTCGAGCGCCGGGCGATGCTCGTAGGGGCCGGAAAGAAAGCCCTTGAGCGCGCAATAGATCAACCGCGGATTTTTTTGCGACAGGTCGGCGTAGCCGCAGCCGAGCCGTTCCATCGTTCCGGGCGCGTAATTTTCCAGAAGGACATCCGCTGTTGCCGCCAGACGGTGCATGATCGCGCGGCCGTCATCCGATTTGAGATCGATCGCGAGGCTGCGCTTGTTGCGATTGAAGGTCGGGAAAAATCCGGCAGCGAAGCCATAGAGTCGCCGCGTGTGATCGCCGCCCGTCGGCTCGACCTTGATCACGTCGGCGCCGAGATCGGCGAGGATCAGCCCCGCGGTCGGGCCCATGATGGTGTGGCAGAATTCGAGCACGCGTATGCCGGCAAGCGGCAAGGTTGCATTCGTGACTGTGCCCGGCGCGGTCATAACCGCCCTATAATGAGAGAATCCGACGGGAGTAAGCCATGAAAAAATCATTCGTCCGCAGTGCGCGCGCGGAAAAGCGCGCCTATTCGCCGGCAATCGTCACCGGGGGCGGCAAGGCCGTTTGGCTCGCCGGTCACGCCGGTGCGGTGGACGATGCCGGCAAATCGCTCGCCGGCGATTTCGACGCGCAGTGCCGGCAGACATTCCGCAATATCGAAAAAACGCTCGGCGAAGCCCGCGCCAAACTCGCCGATCTCGTCACCATGACCGTGTTCCTAATCGATGCGCGGCATACGACACGCATGACCGAGCTGCGCACGGAGATTTTCGGCAAGGACTTTCCGTGCGGCGCGGCGATCACGGTCGCGGGCTTCGCGGTGCCGGAGATGATGATCGAGATTCAGGGCGTCGCGGTTATCGCCTAACCGTCTCGCCCGGCGGCGTGGCTGAACCCGCGCCGGCCGCGGATTGGGGCTCACAGGGGCTCTCCGGCTCCCTGTGGATAAGTGACAAGGCCGCGCCCCCGGCGCCGCCCTGAACGCCTCATAACTACAAACACTTACGGCGATAATTTGCTGTGGATAGCGCAGTGATTCGCGGAAAAGGAGTAGCCACCCAAGGAGACCCTGAGCATGCAAACGCTCTTGCGAGCCTTGTGCTGCTTGAGTTGTTCGTTGCTCGTCAGTGTTACGTCTTGCCTCGCCGCCCTGATCGAACCGCTGCAAGGCGATTGCTACATCAGTCATGGTCAGGGCTTTGCCCCGGTCACCGGTGAAATGAATGCCGGCCCCGGCGATACCGTCATGGTGACTCCGGGCGGCATGGCCGAGACCGTTTATTCCGAAGGCTGCAAAGTCGACGTCACGCCGGGCGCGGTCATGACCATCGCCGCGTCCTCGCCATGTGGCACGCCATGCCCGACATGCGCTCCGGCGCAGGCCGTCCTCGTGCAGCCGCCGGCATCGTCATTCGGCCCGGCGCTCGCTGGAGTTGGCGCCGTCGCCACGGCGGCGCTCGCCGTGTCGATCTATGCCGTCATCAATAACAACAACAAAGGCTGCGGTTGCACCACTCCGCCACCCGTCAGTCCGTGATGGCGACGGTTCAGGCGCTTTTGCCGCGCGCCTCGTGGATGGCGCGCCACAATACTTCCGGGGTCGCCGGCATCTCGACGTGCCGGATGCCGAACACCGAGAGCGCATCGACCAAGGCGTTGGCGACCGCCGGCATGGCGCCGACGCAGCCGGCTTCGCCCGCGCCCTTGACGCCGAGCAGGTTGGTCTTGGTCGGCACCGGATTTAAATCGACATGGAACGCGGTGAGGTCGCTCGCGCGCGGCATGGCGTAATCCATGAACGAGCCGGTGAGAATTTGCCCCTCGGTGTCGAACTTGATGTCTTCCATCAAAATCTGCCCGACACCCTGGGCGATACCGCCGTCGATCTGGCCATGCAGCAACAGCGGATTGAGCACCGTGCCGACGTCGTCGACGACATTATAATTGACGATCTCGACGGTCCCGGTCTCCTCGTCGATTTCCAGCTCGCAGACATGGACGCCGTTGGGATAGGCCGCGACCTTGCCTGAATAGATCGCCCTCTCGATCAGGCCGCATTCCATCCCCTGCGGCAGGTTCTTCGGGTCGAGCGAGGCCTTGGCGATTTCCTTGATGGTCAGCGTCTGGTTGGTCTTCGGGCTCGAGAACAGACCCTCGTGGAAATTGATATCGGCCACGTCGAGCTTGAGCATGGTGGCGGCGATGGCCTTGGCTTTGGTTTCGATCTTGTCGGTGGCAAGGGTGAAGGCGGAACTTGAAAACGCCGCCGAGCGCGAGCCGCCGGTGCCTTCGGAGAAAAACACCTGATCGGTATCGCCCTGGATGTAAGTGACTTCGTTCGGATCGAGCCCGAGGCGGTCGCAGACGACCTGCTTGAACGCGGTTTCGTGGCCCTGACCCTGATTGATACTGCCGGAAAAAATCGACACCGAGCCGGTGCGGTCGAATCTGATTTCGGCGCCTTCCAATCCAGGGGCGGCCGAGCGCTCGATGGTGTTGGAAAAGCCGAAACCGCGCAGTTTGCCGTTCTTGCGCGCCGCCGCGCGTCGCGCCTCAAAGCCTTCCTTGTCGGCTGCGGCAAGCGCGAGGTCCATGTTCTTTTCGAACTCGCCGCAATCATAGATGAACGTCACGCTCGTCTTGTACGGCATGGCGCTTGCGGGAATCGTATTGCGCCGGCGCAGCTCCGCCGGATCGATGCCAAGCTGGTCGGCGGCGACATCGACCATGCGTTCGATGACGTAACCGGCTTCGGGCCGGCCATTGCCACGATAAGGCCGCACCGGCTGGGTGTGGGTGAACACGGCGGTGACGTCGATATGCGAGGCGGGCGTGCGATAGACGCCGGCGAGCGTGCCAAGATTGCCGGTGAAAGCCGGCATGCCGACCTGCATATAGGCGCCGATCGCGGCGATGATTTTTGCCCGGAAGCCGAGGAAATTGCCGTCGTTATCGAGCGCGAGCTCGGCCTCGGTGACGTTGTCGCGCGCTTGCGCGTCGCAGAGGAAGGATTCCGAGCGGGTAGCGACCCATTTTACCGGCCGCCCGATCAGCTTGGCCGCGCACAGAACCAGCGCCACTTCATTATAGACGGGGGACTTCATCCCGAAGCTGCCGCCAATGTCGCCGCAGACGACGCGGATCTTGCTGTCGGGGACTTTCAACACGTGTTGCGACAGCTCGGTCTGGAACACAGTGGTGCGCTGTAACGTCGCGTAGATCGTGTAACGGCCCTCGATCGGCTCGAACAGGCCGATGGCGCCGCGCGGCTCCATGGCCGCGGCGGTGACGCGATTGATGACGAATTTGTGCTTGACCACATGCGCGGCGCGGGCGAACGCGGCGTCGGTCGCTTCCTTGTTTCCTTCGACCTGGACGAAGCCGATATTGTTCGGGCAATCGTCCCACACCAGCGGCACGCCCGCATTGGCAGCATCGCCGGTCGAGACGATCGCCGGCAGCGGCTCGTAGTCGACCTCGATCAGCTCCGCGGCATCGGCCGCCTGGTAATAATTCTCGGCGACGACGAAGGCGACGTAATCGCCGATCATCCGCACGCGGTCTTCGGCCAGCGCCGGATAACGCGGCCGGTAGCCGGGCGTATCGCCGCGGCGCTTGAGCCCGCCGGGCACCGGCAGATCGCCAAAGCCCGCGGCCTTGTAGTCGGCCGCGGTCAGGACGGCGAGCACGCCGGGCGCGGCCTTGGCCTTCGCCGTCTCGATCGAGCGGATGCGCGCATGCGCGTGCGGCGAGCGCAGCACATAGCCGAAAGCCATTCCGGGAAAGGTCATATCGGCGACATAGCGGCCGCCGCCCTTGATCAGCCGCGGATCCTCGAACCGCGGCACCGGCTGGCCGACTGCGAATTCACCCATCGGTATCCTCGCTCTCCCCAAAACCCTCGCCAGGGCCGTCAGGGGCATGCTGTCATAGATATGCCCGGCGCAAATCGTCTGAGATGGCTGGGCATCGGCAGGAACAGGGGTCTTACAACGGTCCGGCAGGCCCTTCAATCGGGCTCGAACTCGGGGATACGCTGCAGCCATGCTCGAAACATTCGGGTCCGCCCTGCAAGCCCGCGCCGAGGACATGGCCGACGCCTGTACGCGTTGCGGCAAGTGCGTCGAGGTCTGCCCGTCGACCGGGGCGGCCGGCTTTACCGCGCAGGAGCTGCAAAATCCCGCCGCGGTCATCGGCGGCATCATCGATATTTTGCATAACGGCGAGGGCAACGACGCGGCGCGCAAATGGGCGAGCGGCTGTCTTCTGTCCGGCGAATGCATCAAGGCCTGCGACTACGGCGTCAATCCGCGCTTCCTGCTGCAGATGGCGCGGATCGCCATGGTGCATGCCAAGGATGACGCCGCGACGCAGCGCCGTAACGGCGTGCAGGGCTTTCGTCATGTGGCGAACGACGTGAAACACATTTCGCGCCTGCAGCTCGACGACGAATTGCTGGAGCGGCTAGGGCAGGCCACCAACCGGCCGGTGGCGGAGGAAAAGCCGGATTTCGTCTTCTATACCGGCTGCAATGTGCTCAAGACGCCGCACATCGCGCTGCTCGCTCTCGACATCATGGATGCGATCGGCGTGCGCTATGAGGTGATGGGCGGGCCGACCCATTGCTGCGGCGTGCAGCCGATGCGCTCAGGCGACACCGCTACCTTCGGCCGCGTCGCCGAATCAACGCTCGACAAGATGGCGCACAGCAAAACTGGCCAAGTGGTGTCATGGTGCCCGGCCTGCCATGTCAATTTCACCGAGCTGACGCTGCCGACCGTCGAAAAGACGCGCGGCGCCAAGCCGTTCGAAATGACGCCGTTCACCATCCACCTGCGCAACAATCTCGACCGGCTGCGGCCGCTGCTGCGCGAGCCGGTGCCGATGCGGATCGCGCTGCACAAGCATCCGGGCATCCACGGCGTGGTCGAGGCGGCGGAAGATATTTTGTGGGCGGTGCCGGGCATCGAAATCGCCGATCTGCAGCAGCCCGCGGTCGGCCTGCAATCCAATAGTCTGCGCATCAATCCGAAATACCGCCGCGAATTGCACGAGGCCGAGCTCGCCGCCGCCGAAGCCGCCGGCATCGACGCGCTGGTCGCGGTCTATCATTCCGATCACCGCGAACTGTGCGCTCACGAGCGCGACTGGCCGTTCCGCATCATGAATATGTACGAGATCGTCGGGCTGAGCATGGGGCTCGACTACGACGACAGTTTCAAGCGGCTCAAAACCATGCAGGACGCCGATGCCATCCTGGCCGATTGCCAGGATCTCGTCGCCAGGCACGGCCTCGACCGTGACACCACTCGCCGCGTCATCCAGGCCATGCTCGACGAGCAGCCGGCGCCGTTGCGCGGCGCGACTGCCGCGCCGCCGCCGCAATGACATTTCCACTTCGCCGATTTTCCTGTTCCGCGCTCGCCGTTGCCGCGCTCGCTGCCGCAACCGTCGCCGCTTTCGCACAGACCTATCCTTCGCGTCCGGTCACCGTCATCGTGCCGTTTGCCGCCGGCGGTCCGACCGATGTGCTCGCGCGCATCATCACCGACAAGATGCAGGCGCCGCTCGGCCAGCCCATCGTGATCGAGGACATGGGCGGCGCCGGCGGCGGCATCGCCGCGACCCATGTCGCGCGCGCGGCGCCCGACGGCTACACGCTCGAGATCGGCAATAACGGCTCGAACCTTCTGGTCGGCGCGCTCTACTCGCTGCCGGTCGACATCATCAAGGATTTTGCGCCGGTCGCGGAGCTGACCGTCAACCCGCAGATCATCATCAGCCGGAAGACCATTCCGGCGACGAACCTGAAAGAGTTGCTCGCCTGGCTGAAGGACAATCAGAAAACCGTCTCGATCGGCATTGCCGGACCGGTGGCGCAGGTCAGCGTCGTCAATTTCGAAAACATGACCTCGATGCAATTCCAGCTCGTGCCCTATCGCGGCGCGGCGCCGGCGATGCAGGATCTGATCGCCGGCCATATCGATTTCATGGTCGACCAGTTGTCGAACTCGGTGCCGCAGATCAAGGCCGACACCATCCGCGCCTATGCGGTGGCGGCCGACAAGCGCTCGCCGGCGGTGCCCGACGTGCCGACCACCGACGAAGCCGGACTGCCCGGTTTCTACGGATCGCTCTGGCACGGCCTGTGGGCGCCCAAAGGCACGCCGCCCGACGTCATCGCCAAACTCAATGCCGCGGCGATGGTGGCGCTGGCTGATCCCACGGTGCAGGCACGCCTCGCCGAACTCGGCCAGCAAATCGTGCCCGTCACACAGCAAACCCCCGCCGCGCTCGCCGCCTATCAGCAGGCCGAGATGGACAAGTGGTACCCGATCGTCAAAGCGGCGGGGATGAAGGGGGAGTAGTAGTTCCCGTCCCCGAACTCACCGCGCGCGAATTTCTGCCCGGCAGCTTTTATGCGGTACCGAAGGCGGTCACTCAGCCTGGATGTTGGCGTCGGTGACCATCTTCTTCCATTTGCCGAGCTGCAGCTTGATGAAGTCGCCAAACTCGTCGGGCGTCGAGGAAAAGCCCTGGAAGCCGACGTTCTTGAATTTCGCCTGGACCTCCGGGCTGTCGATGACCTTGCGCAAAGCGGCGTTGAGCTTGGCGACGACGTCCGGCGGCGTGCCGGCCGGCGCGACGAGGCCGGCCCAGGCATCGAGGTCAAAGCCTTCGATGCCGGCCTCATCCATGGTCGGCAGATCCGGGAACAGCGGACTGCGCTTGAGCCGCGTCACCGCCAGCGCCTTGACCTGATTGGACGAGACATGCGGCATGGCGACCGTGAAATCGGCGAACATCATCGAGACGCGGCCGGCAATGACGTCCTCCATCGCGGGCGGCGAGCTCTTGTAGGGCACATGCAGCATGTCGATGTTGGCCCAATGCGCCAGCGTCTTGCCGCCGACGATGCCGGCGGTATTGCCGCTGGCAAACGACAGCTTGCCGGGATTGGCCTTGGCGTAAGCGACGAGGTCCTTGACCGAATTGAACGGCAGGCTCGGATTGATCACCAGCATCAGCGTGAAGCTGCCGACCCGCGTCACCGGCATAAAATCTTTCACCGGATCGTAGCTCACGTCCTTGAGCAGGAACGGATCGGCCGACAACGGCGAATTGGTCGCCATCATCAGCGTATAGCCGTCGGGCGCGGCGTGCTGGGTATACATGGCGGCAACCGCGCCGTCGGCGCCGGGGCGATCCTCGACGATGACCGGCACTTTGAGCGCGGCGCTGAGCGGGTCGGCAATGATGCGGCAGATCGTGTCGCTGGCGCTGCCGGGACCAAACACCGATACGAAGGTAATCGGGCGGGACGGATAATCGTCGGCGCGAAGCGCGGTGCTGAACACGGCGGCGGCGGCGACGAGAACGAGAGCGAGCTTTTTCATGAGTTCTCCCTGACTGGCGCAAACTATTCTTGCCGGAGTGTCGGTCTTGCGAAGCCGCACGCCTTTCCGCGGGTCAAAGATAGCAGATTGCACAGCGGTTGCATCACGCCTTGGGCGCGACAACTCGTTCCAGCCAAGCCAGTCCAGGTATTAGCAGCTGTCATGGCCGGGCTTGTCCCGGCCATCCCGATGACAAATGAAAGGCAGTGCCACGCTAACCGGGATGCCCGGGACGAGCCCGGGCATGACGAAGAGGCGTCGGAGAAGCTCCGCGAGGCGTTACTTGATGAACGTCCCGTTGCGCAGTTCCGAAACCGCCTGCTGCAACTCGGCCTGCGTATTCATCACGATCGGCCCGTACCAGGCGACCGGCTCTTGCAGCGGCTTGCCGGAAACCAGGAGAAAGCGGATGCCCGCTTCGCCGGCCTGCACCGTGACCTCGTCGCCGCTGTCGAACAAGACGAGCGAGCGATTGCCGGTCTGTTCGCGCACCACGGTCTCGTTGACGCCGTCGGTCTTCTCGGTGAGCACGCCGAACGGTTGCGAGGCCGCGGCAAAGCTGCCGGAGCCCTCGAACACATAGGCAAAGGCATGCCTTTCGAGCTCGACCGTAAGCGTTTTGCGCTTGCCCGGCGGCACCCAGACGTCGAGGTAGCGCGGATCGGCGGCGACGCCTTCGATCGGGCCGCGCTTGCCCCAAAAATCGCCGCAGACCACCCGCACGCGGGTGCCGTCGTCATCAGTGACTTCCGGAATCTCGGCCGCCTTGACGTCTTGATAGCGCGGCGCCGTCATTTTCAGCGACGACGGCAGGTTGGCCCAGAGCTGGAAACCGTGCATGCGCCCGGCCGCGTCGCCCTTCGGCATTTCCTGATGCATGATGCCGCGGCCCGCGGTCATCCATTGCACGTCGCCGGCGCCGAGATTGCCGCGATTGCCGAGACTGTCGCGGTGCTCGACGTCGCCCGCCAAGACGTAAGTAATGGTCTCGATGCCGCGATGCGGATGCCAGGGAAAGCCCGCCCGGTAATCGTCGGGGCGGTCATTGCGGAAATCGTCGAGCAAGAGGAACGGATCGAACTCGGATGTATTGCCGAAGCCGAAGGCGCGATTGAGCTTTACGCCGGCGCCTTCGATGGTGGGCTTGGACGTGACGATGCTTTTCACAGGTCGAATGGACATGGTCTTACCCTCAATGCCGGTGCCAAAGGATTTACAACAAAGATGGTCGCCCGGCCCGCCGGAACAAGAAGGCACACCGTTGTTACCGCTAGCGCAGCGTGACCATGCCGCTCCAGAATTGCTGATAGGTCCCGACATCGACATCGTATTTGCGCACAAAAGTCAGCAGGCCGTCGCCGCCGATGCGGAAGGTCGTGATTCCGGCCGGCAGCGAGCCGTCGTTGAGCGGCAATACGCTGGCGACCGCCAGCATACGGCCGCTCGGATCGATGCCGAAGGTGCGCAACTGGATGCCGTGACCTTCGATGTTTTGCATCCGTTGCGGTTCGCTGGTTTTGCCGTCAAGCGCAAAGGCGACGACGGTGTTCTCGCCGCCCTCGGCGACTTTTCTCGAGCCGGCTCCCGATGCCGGAAAGGTGCGGTTGGTCTGATAGACGAACTTGCCGTTGGGATGGACATGAATCGGACCAGCGCCTTGCGGCGAGGGCGAAGCGGGACTTGTCAGCGTGTCCTTGATGAACATCGGCTCGCGCGCCAGCCCGGTCGCTTCGTCGAGCTTGTAGACATAGAGCTTGTTCTGCCGCTCGATCGAAACCAGGGCCCAAGGCTCGCTCGGATGGAAATCGAGATGCCGCGGCCCAAAGCCAAAACCGGCACGAGGTCCATTGCCGGGCGCGATCGAGGCGAGATTACTCAGCACGCCGTTTTTGAAGCGGTAGGTCTTGAGCGCGCCGGGATCTTCCGGCTTGCCATCTTCCGCATTGTTGCCGCGCGTCACCAGAATGACGGCGTGGTTTCCCGGCATGGCGAGAACCTGATGCGCATAAATGCCGGTGTCGAGATCTTTACGCTGCGCGACCGGCGCGCCGAGCGTGCCGTCGGCGTTGATGCGATGCACCGTGACGTTGCTCGGATTATTGTAGGCGGTCAGCAGATATTCGCCGCTTGCGTCGAGGCTGGCATGGATCGGGCGCGACGGCAGCGCCGCCGGATCGCCGTGCGGGCGCAACGCGCCGCTTGCCGGATCTATGACGAGCGCGCTGGCGAAATGCTTGTCGCCGGCTATACCCGGCCCGCCACTGCTCGACACGACATAAAGGTAGCGGCGCGACGGATGTGGCCAGGCATATTGGATGTTGGCCGGCAGTGCGATCGAGCCGCGCTTTTCCAGCGCGGCGGCTTCGACATCGATATCGTAGAGCGTCAGCGTCGGTCCGACGCTTGCGTAATAGACTGTTTTTTTTGGCATGGCCCGGCTCGTGAGGAGGAGCCGGCATCATCTCACTGGAGCGATGGCCAAGCCAAGAGGGGAACCAGGAGTAATTCCGGGGCGGCTTATGCGTGTTCGAGCAAAGCACTGACCAGCGCCTCGATCCGCGCGATGGAGCGGAAATTCGCCGGCGTCATGTCGCGGTCGGGGATTTTGACGTCGAACTCGCCCTCGACCGCGAGCATGAGATTGACCATGTCGAGCGAGGTGAGCCCGCTCTCGGTCAAGGTCTCGTCGCGCCCGACCGGCCGCTGAATGGAGCGTTTTGCCAAGAGCGTTTGCACCAGCGCGGTGATGCGCTCGCCCGGGGATGAATTACTGCGGTCCAGCACGGTGAATTTTTCCCGAATCCGAATGCTAAAAGTTGCAACTTTCTACAACCCATCGTCGCATTTTCGCGTCAGTGAAAGGTTATCACGCAATTTGTTTGCGATTAGTAACCTTTACGCCAAAGAAGCGCGCTAATTCCCAGCAATTGCCACGAGGATTTGTAAGTTTTGCACTAGCTGTGGTGCAACAGGAATCGCATGTAAATGCGAGAGGCGGCCACTATCTTGAGTTCACCCATGAATGCCCGAACCGTAACGGTTCTCGAGGTCGATCAAGACGTTCAGACGGCGCGTAAAGCCGTACGCGGCATCCTGATCGCCGCGGGCAATCTGCGCGCCACGTCTGCCGCGGATTTGCGAGCACGTGCCGAAAAGGTCGCCGCGATCGCCGCGACTTATGCCACAGTAGTGGACGCCGAATCACGCTTCCCGCAGGAAGCGATTGCGGCAGCGTGCGCCGAACGGTTGTTGAGCATCGGCGTGCCGCAGGAACTCGGCGGCGACGGCGCCAGCATTTCCGAGATCGCGGATGTCTGCTACGCGCTCGGCCGCGCCTGCGCATCGACCGCCATGATCTATGCGATGCACCAGACCAAGGTCGCTTGCGTAGTGCGTCACGGCCAATCGAGCGCCTGGCACCAGCTCATGCTGCGTCGGCTGTGCAACGAACAATTACTGCTCGCGTCCTCGACCACGGAAGGCCAAAACGGCGGCGACGTGCGCAACAGCACGGCCCCGATCGAACGCGACGGCTCGCGCATCAGCCTTGAACGGCAGGCCATGGTCATTTCCTACGGTAAAGCCGCCGACGGTGTTGTCACTACCGCGCGGCGTTCCGCCGATGCCGCAAGCTCCGATCAGGTGCTGGTCACCTTTCTCAAGCAGGACTACACGCTCGAGCCGCTCGTTGGCTGGGACGCGTTCGGCATGCGCGGCACGTGTAGCGAAGGATTTAAACTCGTTGCCTCAGCGTCGGGCGAGCAGATCCTGCCGGTGAGCTATGACAAGATTCAGGCCCAGACCATGATGCCAGTCGCGCATTTGTTGTGGAGCGCCGCTTGGACCGGAATCGCCACCGCGGCGGTCGAGCGCGCCCGCGCCTTCGTGCGCAAGGCCGCGCAACGCGCCAGTGGCACATTGCCGCCGGCCGCCGCGCATTTGACGCGCGCCAACGCGACGCTGCGCACGCTGCGCAGCCTGATCGCCTCGGCGCTGCAACGGTTCGAAGCCGCATCGGGCGATGAATCAGCGCTCGAAGCAATCGACTTTCAAACCGGCATGAACCTGCACAAGGTCAACGCTTCGGAGCTTGCGGTCGCCGCCGTCATGGGCGCGATGCAGACCTGCGGGCTTGCCGGCTATCGCAACGACAGCGAGTTCAGCATCGGCCGCCATCTGCGTGATATTCTTTCGTCGCCGGTCATGATCAGCAACGACCGAATTCTCGCCAACATCGCCACCGCGTCGCTGTTGGGCGGCGCGCCGAATTCACTGAGCGACTAGACGCCATCAAAAAACCTGCGAACAACCAGGCGCTAAATATATGAACGTTGCATTCAAGCAGCCGGCACCATCGACCCATTTGCTCGATTCGATCGCGGAAGCGCTGTTGCTGCCGACCGGCATCGACGGCGTTTACGCGCGTACCCAGATCTTCGAGCAGGCCGTCAACGGGCTCACGGCTTTGATCTCGCACTACCGCGAGCCGGACACCGAAGTTCTGCGGTTTCCGCCGGTGATGAGCCGCCGGCAATTGGAAAAGTCCGGCTACTTGAAGAGTTTTCCGCATTTCCTTGGCTGCGTAAGCTGTCTTGCCGGCGAGGAGGCGCATATCCGCGCGAGCGTCGAGCGCTACGAAGCCGGTCAAGACTGGACGCCGGCGCTGCAAGCCGCCGATCTCGTGTTGAGCCCGGCCGCCTGCTATCCGGTTTATCCGTTGGTCGCGAGCCGCGGCCATGTGCCCGCCAGCGGGTTGATCTTCGACGTCGCCTGCGATTGCTTCCGCCGCGAGCCGTCAAAAATGCTCGACCGGCTGCAATCGTTCCGCATGCGCGAATATGTCTGCATCGGCACGCCGGAGCAGATCCAGGATTTCCGCGCCCGCTGGATGAAGCGCGCCGAGAGCTTTGCCGGCCAGCTTGGGCTGCCGTTCCGCATCGAGCAGGCGAGCGATCCGTTCTTCGGCCGCGGCGGCAAGCTGATGGCGATGAGCCAGGTCGAGCAGGCGCTGAAATTCGAGCTCTTGGTTCCGGTGCATTCCGAGGCAGAACCCACCGCCTGCATGAGCTTCAATTATCACCGCGAGCATTTCGGCGAGACGTGGAATTTGTGTAATGCGGCCGGACAGACCTCGCATACCGGTTGCGTTGCCTTCGGCATCGACCGCCTGGCTTTGGCTCTATTCGCCACGCACGGCGTCGAGTTCGCACAATGGCCGACGCGCGCGCGCCAGGCGCTGCTGATCTAACGGAACTTAAACACCCAAGATCGCGTATTCGGTATAGGCAAGATCGCCAAGCCGCGGGCGCTGCGGGCCCTTGAAATATTTCGGCTTGCTGCCGCGGCGGAAGATGCCGAGAAGTCCCGGTATCGGGCCGTTGGCATCGACGACGACGATCGGCCGGCCCTGGCGCGCGAGGTGGCGGCCGAGCGGTCCGGCAAAGCGCGCGAAGTCGGCGATATCGCGGCAGTAGATCAACTGCGCGCAGGGCACAAAACCTTTGACTAGGCGCGGGCGAAAGACGAACGGAGAAGCGTCCGTTGCCGTGACGCACCACAGGCTGACGCAGCCGTGCTCGGCATGCTGAACAAGCATCTCTTGTTCGGTTGGATCGAAATTCGCGGCAGGCGGCTGTTGCGCGTCGAGCACCTCGACTTTGCCGGCGCTTGAGCCGGCACTGAGCGCGGGCAGGCAGATGAACGTGCCTTCGCTATAGCGCGAGAAACCCTGCGCTTCGATGATCGGCCAGGTGTGCGGCGCCGCCGAGACGTTCAGATAAGTGGCTTCCTTGTGGCGCAGTGCCTGCGACGCCAGAAGCGGCGCATAGGCGCGGAACGCGGGTTCGACGTACCAGCTCGAAAGATTGCAGCGGGTCGAAAGTGTTCCGCCCGTGCGCATCGCCGAACAGATCAACAGAATAGCGCCGACCATGACGCCGTCGGTTTCCAGAAGGTAACCATATTTCGGCAAATCCGGCGGCGGTTCGCGCCGCGTCAGCTGATCGAGCGCGTGGTACCAGAACTGGCGATTGCGGTTTGGAAACCCGCGGGTCAAGAGTTCGGCGACGGCGGGAACGTCGCCTTCGTCGATCTGTCGGCAGCGAATTGCGGGTACGGAGGAAACCATGCGTGTTGACCACGTCGCTTTCGTGAACTTGATCGTAAGTGTTGCCGGAATATATCGGTGCGAAATGAACAAAACGTAGGTCATGCAGCTATGTCGGTAAAATTAACCATAACGGACCAGATGGCGCAGATCGCGCGCGAGCACGGCAAGATTCTGGCGCCATTGCGCGACGATCTCGTGCTTCTGGATTCCGGACTCGACTCGCTCGGCTTCGCCGTGCTCGTCGCCCGCCTCGAAGACCGGCTCGGCATCGATCCGTTCACGGCATCGGAGGACGCGCAGTTTCCCGTGACGTTCGGCGACTTCGTGAAAGTCTACGAAAATGGCGCGCGCTGAGACGCAATCGCTGCGGCAACGCATCGGCGATCATGCGTCGGAGCGGTTCTTCTGGGACCGAACCGCGCGTGCGCGCATCACCGGCCTTATTGGCGGAACGAGCTTCGGTGGCCGGCTCGATGAACTGGCGGGCAAATCGGTGCTCGTCGCCGCCGGCGGCCAGCTCACGAGCGCGTTGGCGCTGATCGAGCTCGATGGCGTTGCGCGCCGTCTCACCATTTTGCCGCCCGATGCCGATCCGGAACATTTCGCGCCCGTGATTGCCGGCGCCGAGATCGACGCCATCGTGGCCGATCGCGATACGCCTGCAAGCGCCGCGCTCGATCTGCCGCTGCGCGTTTCATGCGCCGCGGAGATCGTGACAGCCGCGACGCTTCCCGCAGCGTCGCGCGAAACCGAGTGGGTGCTGCTCACGTCCGGCACCACCGGCGTGCCGAAAATGGCCGTGCACAGCCTCGCCGGCCTGACCGCGCCGATCGGGCGCAAGTCGGTGAACGGTCCGGTCGTTTGGGGCACGTTCTACGATATCCGCCGTTATGGCGGTTTGCAGATTTTCCTGCGCGCGGTGCTGGGCAATGCGTCGCTCGTGCTGTCGAGCGCCGGTGAGCCCACCGCCGATCATCTTGATCGGCTCGGCCGCCATGGCGTGACGCATCTGTCGGGCACGCCGTCGCATTGGCGGCGCGCGCTGATGTCGCCTTCGATCCGGAAAATATCGCCGCGTTACGTGCGGCTCTCCGGCGAGATCGCCGATCAGACGGTGCTGGACAGTTTGCGCCATGCCTTTGCGGAATCCAGCGTCGGCCACGCTTATGCATCGACCGAAGCCGGCGTCGCCTTTGAAGTCACCGACGGGCTAGCCGGCTTTCCCGCCGAATTCATCGAGCGCCATCGCGGCGGTGTCGAAATGAAGGTTTTTCACGGCTCGCTGCGAATCCGTTCGCCGCGCACGGCGTCGCATTATGCCGGCAGCGAAACGGCGCTGCGCGACAAAGACGGCTTTGTCGATACCGGTGACATGGTGGAATTGCGCGGCGATCGTTACGTCTTCGCTGGCCGCCGCGGCGGCATCATCAATATCGGCGGCTTGAAGGTCCATCCCGAAGAGATCGAAGCGGTGATCAACCGGCATCCGCAGGTTCGCATGTCGCTGGTGCGGCCCAAGGCGAGCCCCATTACCGGCTCGATCGTGATCGCCGACGTCGTGCTCAAATCAGAGTGCGAGTGCGCCGACGGCGAGCATGCGCGGGTCAAGGGCGATATCCTAAAACTCTGCCGCGATGCGCTGCCGCGCCACAAAGTGCCCGTGGCGATCAGTTTTGTGGCGGCGCTCGATGTTGCGGCGAGCGGCAAATTGGCGCGGCGTTATGGCTAAAAAGCCCACGGCGGCCGCGCGCAATGTCCTGATCACCGGCGCCAGCCGCGGTCTCGGGCTTGGCATCGCCAAAAAGCTCGCGGCCTCGGGCTGTTGCGTCATTGCCGTGGCGCGCAAACCGACCAAGGAACTGACGGCGGCGATTGCCGAAGCAAAGCGCGGCAAACGCGGCTCGCTGCATTTCGTCGCCTTCGACCTCGGCAAGATCGACCAGATCCCGGAACTGGTGCGCAAGCTGCGCAAGGACTTTGGCGCGCCGTTTGGTCTGGTCAACAACGCCGCGGTCGGCTTCGACGGCGTGCTTGCCACTATGCACAATTCCCAGATCGAGGAATTGGTGCGCGTCAATGCACTCTCGCCCATCGTGCTGAGCAAATATGTGGTGCGCTCGATGATGTCGGAGCGCTCCGGCCGCATCGTCAATGTCGCCTCGATCATCGGTTTTACCGGCTATAGCGGGCTTTCCGTCTATGCCGCGACCAAGGCCGCCATGCTCGGCTTCACCCGCTCGCTGGCGCGCGAGGTCGGCCGGCTTGGCATTACCGTAAACGCCGTGGCGCCGGGTTTTCTCGATACCGACATGACGCACGGGCTTGCCGGCGAACAGCGCGAGCGCGTCAAGCGGAGAAGCGCGCTGCGCCGGCTTGCCAGCGTCGACGATGTTGCTAACGCCGTCGAATATTTGTTGAGCGATAAAGCGAGTAGCGTTTCCGGCACGGTGCTAACCGTCGATGCCGGAGCTACGGCTTAGTTCCGGGCTTGCTGGCGCCCGCCGTCATGGGTTTTGGTCAGTCCGGTCGGCGGCCCATCGATCGCGGTCCAGCCGCCGTCCACAAACAGTGCTGTGCCGGTGATGTAGCTCGCGGCATCCGAGGCGAGGAAGGCGACCGCCGCCGCCACTTCATCGGGTTGCGCCCATCTGTTGAACACCGTGTGCGCGGCCAAGGCGTTCCAGATTTCCGGCCGCGCTTTCAGTGGCGCGACCAGCGCCGTCTCGACGATGCTCGGCACGATGGCATTGACCCGCACGCCCGACGGTCCGATTTCGGAAGCTAGCCCGCGGACCATCTGAATGATGCCGGCCTTGGTCGCGCCGTAGATCGCGAGCCCGGGTTCGAGCGTGGTGGCGCGAACCGACGAGCTTGCGATTAGGCTGCCGCTGCGTTGCCGTCCCATCATGCGGCCGAAGGCGCGCAGGAAAAGGAATGTGCCGCGCAGGTTCAAATCGGCGACGCGGTCGTATTCCTCATCGGTATAGTCGCACATCAGTTTCCTGACATGGACCGCCGGCGTCGTCACCGCCACGTCGAGCCGCTTGTGCGTGGTTTCGATCGCCACCGCCAATGCATTGATGGCGTCGGCATTGCCGGCGTCGAGCACGTGGACTTCGGCGCGGCCGTGCTTGCCAATTTCGGCCGCCGTCGCCTCGACGCCGTCTTTGTTGCGGTCGGCACAAATTACCGTGGCGCCGAGCGCCGCCAAAGCCTCCGCCGAGGCTTTGCCGATGCCGGACGCGGCGCCGAGAACGAGCGCGATCTTGCCGTCGAGCCGGAACAGTTTTCGATAGGCGTCGAGCCGCTGTTCGATTTCCACCATTGTCGGCTTAGGCCTTGCGGCCTTGTTCGGCCATATCCTGGAATTTTTTCACATTGTCGGCGCCGGCATAGGCCGCGATCCGGGCATAAGCCGGTGCCATCAGAGCGCGGAACGGCGCCAAATCAGGACGCGTTACCGGCACGCCTGCTGCCTGGATCTTGTCGATCTGGTCGGCTTCGCTGTCGGCGATCAGTTTGCGCATGAGGTCGCCGGCGCTGGCGCTCTCTTCGCGGAAGATCGCCTGCTGGCCGGAATCGAGCTTGCTCCAGATCACGGCGCTCACGGTGTGGATCATGTTGTTATAGATGTGGCGCGTCAGCGCGAGATACTTCTGCACCTCATAGAATTTGTTGAAATAGATCACCGCGACCGGGTTTTCCTCGCCGTCGACGACTTTCTGCGACAGCGCGAGATAAAGCTCGGGAAACGCGATGGCTTGCACGGTCGCGCCGAGCGCCTCCATCGAGGCCTGGATTTGCAGTTCCGGCGGCGTGCGCAGCTTCAGCCCCTTCACGTCGTCGGGCGTATTGATCGGATGCGCGGTGTTGGTCACGTTGCGGAAGCCGTAGTCCCAGTTGCGCAACAGGATGAAGCCCTGGGCTTCGGCGAGCGGCGCAAGCCAGGCCATCGCCGGCCCGTCGAGGACGCGGAAGGCGTGCTGCGGGCCGTCCCAGATGAAGGGCAGCATCACGGCAGCGAATGCGATGGCGTATTTGTCGAGTTGGCCTTGCGTCGGCAGTCCCATGTCGATGGTGCCGAGCTTGATCTGCTGCGCCTGCTCGGGCGGGCCACCGAGCACATTGTTGGGGAAAATATTGATCTTGATTGCGCCGCCGGTGCGGCTCTCGACGCGGCTGGCAAATTGCTTGGCGGCGATGTTCGAGGGGTGATCTTCCGCGCCGAAATGGGCAAACCGCAGCGTCAGCGGCGCGGCATGCAGCGACACGTAAGGCGCCGATATCGTCAAGGCAGCGCCGCCGATGCCGGTCTTGAGAAGTGTCCTGCGATCGAAAGTTTTGCGAGTCATGGCGTTCTCCCAGTCATTTTTTATACGCGAAAACCGAAATACCTCGGCAGTGCCAGCGCGAACCACGGTACGAAGGCGACGATGAGCAAGCCGACGATGATCACGATCATATACGGGATCATCGCGCGCGATGCCCGTTCGATATCGCAGCGCATGATAGCACAACAGACGTAGAAGCCCACGCCGGCGAGCGGCATGAAACCGCCGACCCCCATGGCGATGATCAGCACCAGCGCATAGTGCATTTCACTCAAGCCGAGCTTGCCGGCAATCGGAATCAGGAGCGGGGCGACGACGTTGAGCGACGGCAGCCCTTCGAGCAGCACGCCGATGACGATCAGAAGCACAATCGAACCGATCATGAAGATCGCGGTGCTGTCGCCGAGCCCATGGAGAAGATCGACCAGCCGTTGCGGCAGGTAAGCCACCGTCAGCGTCCAGGAAAAGGCCGAGGCGGCGGCGAATATGAAAAGCAGCACGCCGGTGAGCGCCGCGGTGTCGGCGACGGTGCGCAAAAAGCTCTTCAGGTTCATTTCGCGATAGACCACGAGCGCGAGCGCCAATCCGTAGATGACAGCGAACGCGGCGACTTCGGTCGGCGTGGCGATGCCGGCCAAAATGCCGCCGATCAGGATCACCGGCATCAACAGCGGCAGCACCGCGCCGAGTCCGGCCCAGGCGATGGTCGCAAACGAGGCGCGCGGCAGGCGAGGCGTGCCGGCGCGCCGCGCGCGGGTGTAAATCAGGATCATCAGGCAGAGCGCCATCACGGCCGCGGGAATGACGCCGCCGATGAACATCGCCGCGAGCGAAACGCTGGTGATCGAGCCGACGATCAGCATGGCAATGCTCGGCGGCACGGTTTCGCCCATGATCGCCGCCGCGGCCAGCACGGCCGCGCCCTCGGCCGAGCCGTGCCGCTCGCGCAATTGCTCGCGCATGATGGTGCCAACGGCGGCAACGTCGGCCGGTTTCGAGCCCGACAGTCCGGACACCACGTACATGCTCGCCACCGTGACCTGGAGCAGACCGCCGCGCCAATGCCCGACCAGCGACTGGATGAAATGCACGAGCCGCACGCTGATGCCGCCGCGTTCCATGATCAGCCCGGCGAGGATGAAGAACGGGATGGCGAGCAGAATGAAATTGCCGGTGCCGTTGACCATGCTTTGCGGCAGCACCACGAAGGAGGCGGCATCGGACGTCCAGAGATACGTCGCCGTGGCAAGAACGAGCACAAAGCCGACCGGCACGCCGGCGAAGATCGCGACAAAAAACAGCGCCAGCGCGACGCTGATGGCGGCATCGCCGCCGAGCATCGGCAGCCACAGATCGCGGGTTAGCGCGGCGCCGGCGAGCAGGGCGATGAAACCGATGGCGACGCCGCACGCCTTCCATCGGTCCTTGCGGTAAAGATTGTCGAGCGCATGGAGCGCGATCAAGGCCATGCCGATGGGAAGCGGCAGTGCAATCAACGCCGCCGGCAGCTGCAGGATCGGCGTGCGTTCGCCCCAGCTTGACGCGATGAACTGTGCCGAGGCGACGCCGGTCAGGCCGACGACGAACAGCACCACGACGTCGGCGAGCGCCAGGCAGCTATGCTCGACCGGCTCGGGAGCGAGGTTGAGGAGGATGCGGACGAAGGCGTGATCGCGACGGCGGTAGGCGACCGCGCCGCCAATGAAAGCGAGGATCGACAACGACAGCCGCGCGACTTCATCGGACCAGAGAAACGAGGTGTGGAAATAGACCCGGGCAACGACATTGGCGAGGACGAGAACGAGCTCGCCAAGCAGCGCTGCGACCACCAAGCCTTCCGCGACCGCCTCGACGGCGCGCATTGCCGGATGAGCCGCGGGCGAGGGCGCTGCGGCCGTTTCGGCTTCGGCGACGGCCTGCGGGCCGAGCGGATCGAGAGAACTATGCATTGACATGATGACCGGCAGGAGGCTAACGCGCCAATCCTATCGGCCGAATTCCGAGGCCGCCAGCGATCAATGATCTGGATATGTGCGCTTAGAGCCGGACTTTGCCGGCATCGATGCGCTCATAGAGCGCGGCGTCGAGCGCGATATAGGCCTCGGTCGCCGGATCGTCGAAATAAATCGGATCGCGGACCACGGTGAGATCGAAGCCTTCGCGCGCCAGCGCCGTTTTGTCGTGCTTGAACGTGCCCGTCACGTCGATGCGGGCTTTCAGACGCAGGAATAGCGGGCGGGCATAGGACGGCAGATGACGGCGCAGATGCTGGCGCAGCGCGGCAAAATCGAGCGCGCTGTCGGCGACCAGCGTCGCCATGCCGGCTGAGCCTTCTGTTCCGGGCACGGCGACGCCGTACACGCTTGCCTCGGTGATGCCGGGGAACGCCATCAGTGCCGCGCTCACCTCAGAGGTCGCGACATTCTCGCCCCGCCAGCGAAACGTATCGCCGATGCGGTCGATGAAATAATAAAAGCCGGCGGCATCGCGGCGCATCAGATCGCCGGTGCGGTACCAGGCATCGCCGGGCCCGAACACGTCGCGCAAAATTTTCCGCTCGGTTTCGCCGGCGCTGGTATAGCCCTCGAATTCGCCGCCCGGTTCGCCGCTCTTTTCACCGCCTTGGCCGATCCGGCCGATTGCCTCGCCGATTTTGTCGGTTTCGCAGCGGATGCAGCGCCCGTTGGCGTCGCGCACGGGCGCGCCGGCAACGGTATCGAATTGCACCAGCGCCAGCGGAAAGCGATGCGCGAGGAACGACGGCACGCGGCCGATGGCGCCGGCTTTGCCTTCGGCGTTGTACAGCGAGACGTTGCCTTCGGTCGCCGCATAAAACTCCAGAATTTTTGGAATTGCAAAGCGCTCCTGGAATTTCTGCCAGATGTCGGCGCGCAGTCCGTTGCCGCTGCACAATCTTAAGCGATGCTTGCGCTCGCGCGGATGGGCCGGCGCATTGACGAGATAGCGGCAAAGCTCGCCGATATACTGGAACAGCGTGCAATCCCAGTCGGTGACGTCGGTCCAGAATTCGCGCGCGGAGAATTTTTCGCGGATCAGGACCGATCCGCCATGGACCAGCATCGCGCCGGTCGCGACCACGCCGCCGATCGAGTGATACATCGGCAGGCAATCGTACATGCGATCGTCCGGGCCGGTATCCATCAGGCCGGCGAACCAGAAACTCCATTGCATCAGCCGGTGATGGCTGACATTGGCGGCCTTGGGCAGGCCGGTCGTGCCCGATGTGTAGATGGTGAGCGCGCGGTCGGCGGTCGTGACCGAACGGCGCTCCGTGCCGGTAAGAGGAGCCGCCGAGAACCGCTCGACTTCAAGATCGATACGCAACGGTGCGCGGCCGCCGTGCGACCAGACCTTCGGCCGGCTCGACAGCGCGGCGGAGCGGAATTCTTCGATCAGTTCGGTGGCGACGATGACGTGCCTGGGCGCGACAATGTCGATGCAATGCGCCAGCGATTGGCCGCGGAGCTGGGTATTGATCAGCGCGACAACACCGCCGACGGAGGTAATACCGAGCCAGATCGCCATATAGTCCGGCCGGCTCGGCATCATCAGGCAGACGGTCTCGCCCTTGCCGAGATTTTGCGCCAGCGCCCAGCGGGCATAGCGGTTGGCGCGTTCGGCGAGCGCGCGAAACGTCAAAGTGCCGCGCGCCGAGATCAGCGCCTCGGTCGAGCCCTGGCTTTGCGCCAGCTCCTCGATCACCCCGGGCAGGATACGTTGCGGGCTGGCCGCTATCGGGGCGGTCGCTTCGAGCGCGCGCACCCAGTCGTGCAGCGCGGTCTCCTTGCCGCGGGTTGCCGGTGCTTCGCGTTCGATCTCGACCAGAGCCATGGCCAAATGATCGCCCAACAAAGTGAATCTTTCGCTTCCACATTGGATAAAATTTGAAGCATTGACGAAGCCGCGGCCCGCGCCACGCGCCGCGGTGTCGGCGATGGCAAACAATTAACGTTATTCCTTCGAATTCGCCGCACTCGCGTTGTCGGTCCTTCCGGCGACGGATAAGAAACCCAATCCGCCTAGTATGGCGCGTGTTTTGTGACAGGCGGCGGGATAAAATGAAGAACGAAACTGTGGCCGTTCACGGCGGCTACGAAACCGATCCGACGACCAAAGCCGTCGCGGTGCCGATCTATCAAACGGTGGCCTACGAGTTCGACAGCGCCGATCATGGTGCAGCCCTGTTTAATCTCGAAGCCGAAGGTTTCCGCTACAGCCGCATCAGCAATCCGACGACCGCGGTGCTCGAACGCCGCGTCGCCGCGCTCGAAGGCGGTGTCGAGGCTTTGTGCGTCAGCTCCGGCCAGGCCGCGCTGAATTACGCTGTGCTCAATCTCTCCTCGATGGGCTGCAATATCGTCTCGGTGCCGCAGCTTTACGGCACGACCTATACGCTTTTTGCCCATGTGCTGCCGAGCCAGGGCATCACCATGCGCTTTGCCGAATCCGATCAGCCCGAGGCGATCGACAAGCTGATCGACGAAAATACCCGCGCGATCTTTTGCGAGAGCGTCGGCAATCCGGCGGGCAATATCTGCGACATCGAAGCGCTCGCCGCCGTCGCCGAACGCTGGGGCGTTCCGCTCATCGTCGACAATACGGTGGCAACGCCGATCCTGCTCCGCCCGATCGATTACGGCGCCGACATTATCGTGCATTCGCTGACCAAATTCATGGGCGGCCATGGCACGACACTCGGCGGCGCCATCGTCGACAGCGGCAAATTTCCGTGGAAAAAGCACGCGCGCCGCTTTCCGATGTTCAACGAGCCGGACGCGTCCTATCACGGCCTGATCTACACTGAGCATTTTGGCGACGCTGCTTATGTGTCGCGCTGCCGCAGCGTCTATCAACGCGCCACCGGCGCCGTGCTGTCGCCATTGTCGGCGTTCCTCTTGCTGCAAGGCATCGAGACGGTCGCGCTGCGCGTCGAGCGCCATGTCGAGAATGGACGGCGCGTTGCCGAATTCCTGCGCCAGCATCCCCGCGTCGAATGGGTCAACTATGCCGGCTTTGCCGACAATCCGAATCACCTTCTGGCGCGCAAGTATCTCGGCGGCCGCGCCTGTTCGCTCCTGACTTTCGGCGTCGCCGGCGGGCTTGAGGCGGGCAAGAATTTTTACGACGCGCTCACGCTGTTCAAGCGGCTGGTCAATATGGGCGACGCCAAGTCGCTCGCCTGCCATCCGGCTTCGACGACGCACCGGCAAATGTCGGCCGAGGAGCAGCGCAAAGCCGGCGTGCGGCCGGAAATGATCCGGCTTTCCGTCGGCATCGAGCATATCGACGACATCATCGCCGATCTCGATCAGGCGCTGGCGAAGCCGCGACGCTCGACCTTGATCGCCGCCGAATAATGTTGTCCGGAGTTTAAGCCGATGCCGCTTTTCCTGGACTCCGGCCGGCTTGGATCAGCCATCGAGCTCAACGCCGACAACTGCATCACCATCGGGCTTGTCAACAATATGCCTGACGCGGCGGTCGAGGCGACCGAGCGGCAATTCGTCGGCCTCGTTCGCGCCGCGTCGTCGAATTCGGTCGTTCTTCTGAAACTGTTTTCGATCCCGGAAGTGCCGCGCGCCGACGCCATGCGCAGCGAGCTTGCCGAACGATACCGCGACATTGGCGAGCTCTGGGACACGCCGCTCGATGGACTGATCGTGACCGGGACCGAGCCGCGCGCCGCAAGCCTACAGGACGAGCCGTACTGGGAGACTTTGAGCAGGCTCGTGGATTGGGCCAAGGACAACACCGCGTCGACCATCTGGTCGTGCCTTGCCGCGCACGCCGCTGTCCTTCATGCCGACGGCATCGAACGGCGCGCCTTGAAGGAAAAGCGCTTCGGCATCTTCGATTGCCAACTCGCCGGCGAGCACCCGATGCTGCTGGATTTTCCGGTGCCGGTCTGCGTTCCGCATTCCCGCTACAACGACTTGCCGGAGCTGCCGCTGAAATCCAGCGGTTATAGGATACTGACGCGATCGGCGGCGGCCGGCGTCGACGCCTTCGCCAAACTCGACGGCGGTTTCTTTCTGTTCTTCCAGGGCCACCCGGAATACGACGCCGACACGCTGCTGCGTGAATTCCGCCGCGACGTCGTCCGCTTTCTCTCCGGCGAGCGGGAGCATTATCCGGTCATGCCGGAAGGCTATTTCGATGACGAGGGGCAAGCGCTGGCGAAAGCTTTCCGCAAACGCGCGCTCCTCGGGCGCAAGCCCGAGCTCATCGCGGATTTCCCGAAGAGCGCACTCGAAACCGGGCTTGATTGCCCGTGGCGCGAAGCCGCGATCGGCATTTATGAAAAGTGGGTCGGCTTTCTACGCGCGCGCAAGGCGGAACGGCGAACCATGCCGTTTTCGGCCGGCGGAACGCGGCTACGGCGGACTTGGCGCGATTGGCCTGCCATTCGCAGTCGCGCCGCCGACACACCAGTCCGCTAACTAACTCAGTTTCTGCGGAATTTACGCTTTTTTCGGTAGTCACACGGCTTAATGGGCCCGGAGAATCCGGAGCATCCCCGTGTCACAACCTATGGTTTTCGCCGCACACGCGGAGGTCGAGATGACCGACGCGCCAATTCCTCGGCATTGGATTGTCGAGGGCACGCCACAGGCCCATTCGAAGCGGCTAACCACGAGCGCTGACGGCGTCGCAGCGGTAATTGCCTGGTCGTGCACGCCGGGACGCTTTTACTGGCATTACACGGTCGACGAGATCGCGCAGATCATTGCCGGCGAGGTTTTCATCACCGACGAAAACGGCGACAGCCGGCGCGCCGGGCCGGGCGACATGGTGTATTTCCGCGCCGGCAGCAAAAGCCTCTGGCACGTGACGCAGACGATCAAAAAAATCGCGATCTGCCGGCAATCCATGCCGCGTCCGCTCGGTTATGCGTTGCGCGCCTGGAACAAGCTCTCGGCGATCCTTAGCGGGCCCGCCGAAGAATCCGACGCGCTGGAAACCGGCGGCGTCGCCAGTCCCGAACGCGCGACGGCTCTCTAGCAATCCGTTCCGTGCTAGTCTCGCCGGCGCGGCGCGATCTGCCGCACGGGCGGGAACGTCATGCTCAAGACCGAAGGCGTCTTGCACTTCACTATTCCGGTCAAGGATCTCAACCGCGCGGAAAGCTTTTACGCCGGCATCCTCGGCTTCGAGAAAATCGCCCGCATCGAGCGCATCGTGTTCATGCGCGCCGGGGCAGATTATTTCAATCTCACGCTGTCGGAAAATCCGATCACGCTCAACGCGCCCGGGCGGCACGAAATCCATTCCGCTTTCCGGGTGACGGCGCAGGCCTACGACGAGGCATTGCAGGTTTTGCCGAGTAAGGGCGTCGAGATTTTCAAACAGGAGGACCGCCGCGCCGGCGTCTTTGTCGGCCGCAGCGCCTATATTCGCGACCCCGACGGCAACGTCATCGAGTTCATCGACCTTAAAAGCGCGCTCGGCGAGCGCGCGCCTTAGTCCGGAGATTTTTTGCCATGACCCCGATCCGCCGCGTCATCACCGGCCACGACGGCAAAAACGTCGCCAAGGTCATTTACGAAGGCCCGGCGACCAACACCAAGACGCCGCGGCAGGGCGTCGCCTCGACGCTGATGTGGTGCACCGACGCCATGCCCACCGATATCGCGGCCGGCGAGAACGCCGAGGATATGGGCGGGCGCATTCTCGGCACCCCGCCGCCGGAGAACGGGTCGCGGTTCATCGTCATGGAGTTCGCCCCCGGCGTCGCCTCGGAGATGCACCGCACCGAGACCGTCGATTACATCATCGTGCTTTCAGGCGAGATCGACATGGCTATGGATGAGACGACTGTAAAGCTTCGCGCCGGCGACGTCATGGTTCAGCGCGGCACCAATCACGCCTGGATCAATCGCAGCAAGGGGCCGGCGCGGCTCGCCATCGTGCTCCTTGACGCAAAACCGCTCGGCATTGGCCATCCGAAGCTGCGCGGCCAGCAGGCGAGTTAGAGTTCCGCTACATCGTCCATGGTCACGCGCGCCGGCGCCAAAGCCGCCGCGAGCGCCGGAAGCTTTGCACGGTCGCAGAACGCCGGGATCACCGTCTTCGCTTGCGTCGCGCTGACAAGCGCGACGGTGTCGGACAACAGCGGATGCACGTTCCAGCGCATGGTCTGCGCGCGGCCGCTTTTGACCAGGCGTTCGGCCGGCGTGGTCGGGTTCACATAGCCGGTGAACAGGATCGCCGGCTCGGATTTGTATTCCCATTGGGCAAAGAGTTTTGCCGTTGCGCCGGACGTGCCGTCGGCGGAGCCGGCGATCATCACGCCGCGCGCGCCATCGATCGGCTGGACCATGGCGGCAAGGCGCTTGATCTCATCGCCGATGCCCGCTTGCAGCGAAATGCCGTCGCCGTCGCCCAGGCGCTGCAACGCGTTGCGCGTGGTGTCGTCGGCGAAAATATCGCCGACACCAATGTTGCCAACACAATGGCGCATCAGTTCGAGCGCGATTTCCGGACCGCGGCCGTTCGATGGAGCGGGCAGCAGCAGCGGTCCGCGCTTTACGAACGGCGCAAGCTCGTTCCAGCATTCCGCGAGCAGCTTTTGGTAATCGGCGTAGGAGCAGTCGATCAGCGCGGTCGCCGCCGCGTGTTTTGGCGGGTCATAGGCATAGAGCACGGATTCCGCGCAATAGTCGCCGGTGTAGAGCAAGCCGCCGCCGACGGCGAAGTTGAGCCAGATGCCGCCCGGCGCATGGCCGTTGCGGCCGGTCACGACCGCGATGCCCAGCACATCGGTCTTGCCACCGACCGGCAGTACGCGCGTGGCAATACCCTTGGGCAACGCCCGCGCCACGATCTCCGTCGCATAGACCGGCGGATTACCGATCTGCGGCAAGAGCGAAAGGCCGCCGACATGATCCCTGTGACCGTGGCTCAGAACCACTGCATCGACGCGGCCCAGGGCCTCGACGCGTGGCAACAGGCCTAACGGCGGACCTTCGCCGAGATCGAGCAAAAGACGCTTGCCGCCGGCTTCGAGGAGGAAGCAGGCGGGCGCCTTCTTGCCGACGCCGGAAATGAGTTTCAGCGATCCCGAGCCTTTATTCATCGCGCTACAAACCATATTTGCGGGCCTGGCCGCTCAACATTGACAAGCGCATGGCGCGTCCGTAATCAAGCGGCAATTCCGAGGAAGAATTCCCATGAAAGTCCGTAATTCGTTGAAATCGCTGCGCGGCCGCCATCGCGACAATCGTCTGGTGCGCCGTAAGGGCCGCGTCTACGTCATCAACAAGACGCACCGGCGCTTCAAGGCCCGTCAAGGTTAGCCAACCCGGCTGCCCATTTCCGCCGCATTCATCGCGCGTCATTGAGCACTTTTCCGGCTTGCCGCTGCACGGCAGGGGAATAAACTCTTGCGCATGAATCCGCGATTCCCGGCTGTCGTGCTTGCCGCCTTGCTGGCGGCGCCACTGCTGACGCCGGCGCGGGCGCAAAGCCCCCAGGACCTGATGTCGCCGCCCGGCGATTTGCCGCCGCGCGAACGCGGCGAACAGACCTATAGTCTCGACACGCTGTTCGCCGCATTGAAAATCGCGCCGGACGAAGCGAGCGCCAAGGCGATCGAGGATCGCATCTGGGCGGTCTGGACCGCTTCGGGGAGCGATACCTGCAGTCTGTTGATGAACCGGGTCAAGGACGCGATCGACGCCAAGGACTACGATCTGGCGATAAAGCTCCTCGACGCCATCATCAACATCAAGCCGGATTATGTCGAAGCCTGGAACCGGCGCGCCACGGTCTATTATCTCAAGCAGGACTATGCCCATTCGATCGCCGACATCGCCGAAGTGCTGGCGCGCGAACCGCGTCACTTCGGAGCGCTGTCCGGGCTTGGCATGATGCTGCAGGAAATCGGCGACGACAAAGACGCGCTCGACGCCTATCGCAAGGCGCTCGCGATCGATCCGCATCTGGAGAATATCCCGGACGTCGTCAAGACGCTCTCCGAAAAAGTCGAAGGCCGCGACATCTGAGATGATTTTCGCGTGACGGCCCTGCGCTATTCGGCTTCAATAGCGTGATGACTGCGGTCGACGCCGACAAACTCACCATCCGCGAACTGGTCGAGAACTGGGCCGTGTGGCGCGATGCGCGCCTGTGGGACCAGTTCCGCACCGTCTGGCATGCCGACGGCCGCATGATGGCGACCTGGTTTCAGGGCAGTTTTGAGGAATTCATCAAGGCCAACCAGGACGGCTGGGCGCGCGGCGTGCGCATCCTCCATTTCCTCGGTGGCAGCGCCATCGAGATCGTGGACAGCCGTGCCATCGCCCAGACCAAGATGACCATTTCGCAGCGCGCCCCGGTCGACGGCGTGATCTGCGACGTAGTCTGCACTGGCCGCTTCTACGACTTCTTCGAGAAACGCGGCGGCCGCTGGGGGCTGGTGCTGCGGCGCCTCGTCTATGAGAAGGACCGGCTCGATCCGGTCGATCCGTCGGCGAAGCTTGCGCTGGATCAGGACCTGCTCAAGCAATTCCCCGAAGGCTATCGTCACCTTGCTTATTTGCAGACCAAGATCGGCTACAAAGTGAAAACCGACATGGCGGGGCTCGAAGGGCCGGATCTCGACGCGCTTTACGCACAAGGCGCGCGCTGGATGAAGGGGCAAGCGCTCTGAGCCCGAGCGTGTAATGCACCACGCGCCCGCGATCATCGTCGAAATCCTCGCCGCTGGCGCCGTCCTCACTGCCGTCGGCACTTGGCTTATCGAGCGCGCGAATCCGCCGCGCGGGCGCTTTATCGAGATCGGGGGATTACGCCAGCACGTCGTCGAGCTTGGCACCAACACCGCCGCGCCGCCGATCGTGCTCATTCACGGCGCCGGCTGTAATCTGGAAGACATGCGACTTGCGCTCGGTGAACGGCTTGCCGCGCGCCACCGCGTCATCCTGATCGACCGCGCCGGAATGGGCTTTAGCGCGCGCAAGGGTCGCGGCGGTAGTTCGCCGGCATATCAGGCCGTGAACTTGCGCGACCTGTTGGATAGGCTTGGCATCGCGCGTGCGATCGTGGTCGGACATTCGTGGGGCGGCGCGCTGGCCGTCACCTTCGCGCTTGATCATCCGACGCGCGTGGCCGGGCTCATCTTGCTCGCGCCGCCGCTCTATCCGCTGTTTCGCAACATGACCTGGCTCTACGCGGTTTTCGCCACGCCGGTCGCCGGCTGGCTTTACGCGCGCACATTGGCGCTGCCTTTGGGCCTGCCCTTCATCGGCATGGCGATGGGCTCAGCATTCCTGCCGCAACTGCCGCCGCGCGGCTATATCAAGCGCACCGCGGCGCTGCTGCTACTGCGGCCGGTGATGTTTCTGGCCAATGCCCGCGATGTCGCCGATCTGAAAACAAATCTCGCGCCGCAAGTGAAGCGCTATAGTGCACTCACAGTGCCGACCGTCATCATGACCGGTAGCCGCGACATGGTCGTTCCGCCGCGGTCCCACGCTCTGGCCTTTGCCGCCGCGGTGCCGGCGGCAAAACTCGTCGTGCTGCCGGGCATCGGCCACATGTTGCATCATGTTGCGGCGGATCGGGTCGTCGGTGAGATCGAAGCGCTGTTGGTATGAGGGAACTGCGCCCGGTTTATTGAATAAAATACGGCCCAGCGGGGCGGCCGGGCCGTTGGGGACGATTTCAGCTAGAGGACGATTTCAGTTGGGATTGTCACGCTCGCTTAGCGCTTCGATTTGCTGTTCAGCTTCAAGTTCCGCCATCCGGAACAGCACGGCGAGGGAGCTGAAGCCTTCCCGATCTGCTCTGTCGGACAGTTCGTAGGATATCTCCCGGAAGCATTCGAGAACGTTCAGCATGATCAACTCCCCGGTGTGGAGATACCACACGGAGAAACGTGACCCTGTGACGCGCGACACACTCGCGGATGGAGAAGTTGGTTGTGTTTGCACGTCGATGCTGAACCTGAGTCGCTATTCGTCAGCCTTGTCCTCGCCGACATAAGCGATGCGCATGAAATTGGTGGCGCCAGGAGTGCCAAGCGGCACGCCGGCCACCACGATGATGCGCTGGCCGGGTTTGGCGAAACGTTCCTTGAACGCGATGCGGCAGGCGCGCTCCACCATGTCGTCCTGGTCGTGCGCGTCTTCGGCGATGACGCAGTGGATGCCCCAGACCACCGATAATTTCCGCCCCGCGCCTTCCATCGGCGAAATCGCGACGATCGGGCATTTCGGCCGCTCGCGCGACAGCCGCAGGCCGGTCGAGCCGGAGCTTGTCCAGCACACGATCGCCGGCAGATCGAGCGTCTCGGCCACTTGACGTGCAGCTGCCGCTATCGCGTCAGCGCCGGTTGCTTCCGGATCGGTACGCAGCACGTGGATCGACGGCAGATACATCGTGTCGTTTTCCACTTCTTCGGCGATCCGGTTCATCGTCGCCACCGCTTCGACCGGATACTGGCCCGATGCCGATTCTGCCGACAGCATGATGGCGTCGGCGCCGTCGAATATGGCGGTAGCGACGTCGGAAACCTCGGCGCGCGTCGGCACCGGGCTCGAAATCATCGATTCCAGCATCTGGGTGGCAACCACGACCGGCTTGCCGGCGCGGCGGCAGGCCCGCGTCATTTCCTTCTGCACGCCGGGGACCTTTTCCAGCGGCATTTCGACGCCGAGATCGCCGCGCGCCACCATCAGCGCATCGGCGAGTTCGAGAATGTCACCGAGCCGCGCCACGGCTTGCGGCTTCTCGATCTTGGCCATCACCGCCGCGCGCCCCCGCGTAATCTTCTTCGCCTCGGCGATGTCCTCGGGCCGCTGAATGAACGACAGCGCGACCCAGTCGATGCCGGCTTCAAGGGCCGCTTCAAGGTCGGCAATGTCTTTTTCCGCGAGCGCCGCCACGGGCACGACGGTATCGGGCAGGCTGACGCCCTTGCGGTTCGATATTTTGCCGCCGACCTCGACATGGGCCACGATGCGTTGCGGGCCGACTTCGGTCGCCACCAGACGCAGCTTGCCGTCGTCGATCAACAGCGCGTCGCCCGGCTTGATGGCGGCAAAGATTTCCGGATGCGGCAGCTGGACGCGCTTGGCGTCGCCGGGCGCCGGGTCGGTATCGAGGGTGAAAACCTGGCCCTTGTCGATCTCGGCTGAGCCGTCCTTGAACGTGCCGAGCCGCAGTTTCGGCCCCTGCAAATCGACCAGGATGCCGATCGGCCGATTATTCTCAGCCTCGACCGCGCGGATCGTGGTCACGAGTTCGCGCATGCGCTCGTGGTTGGTGTGGCTCATATTGATGCGGAACACGTCGGCGCCGGCGTGAAACAGCCGAGCGATCATGGCGCGATCGGAAGAAGCCGGGCCCAATGTCGCAACGACTTTAGTGCGCCGCTGCCGCCTCATTTGCTGGAGTTTCCGGCCGACGGTATTGCGCCTGGCACCGCGCCAGAAGCGCCGCGCGGGGCCACTACGGTGGGCAATGCGCCGGCGGGCGCAGTCGCAGCGGCGGGCGGAGCGGTGCTCATTGGATTATTGCTTGCCGAGGTCGGTTTCTGCCCCGGCTGCTCGCCCGATTCGGTGAGCTGGACGGTCCAGGCGCGCTGTTCGCCGGTATCGACTTCGAAAAAGCCGGTCCGGTCATAGCCGCGCGCCAGGCAATCGCCGATGCCGCGGATGGTGAACTCCTTGTCGCGGCTGCACATATAGGCCTGTCCCATCCATTCGCCGCCGCGATCATAATCAATGGCGTAGACATAATAATAACGGGCGACAAGGTTGCCCTTGAGCACCGTCTCGCAGGTCCGCGCCGGCAGGTTCCACCAGCCTTCCGTGGTCCAGCCCTGGGCGTCCTTGTAACCGACGGCGACGCCGACGCGGCTCGTGGTGTTATTGCACAGCCGGAAATCCGCCGCGGCCGGACCGGCGGACGCCAAAAGCGCGAACGTGGCCGTGGCGCCCAAAATGAGCGCGCCAGCCGCAGTTCTGCTGAGAGCCGTAAGCCTCATTTCCGGATTAGATTCCGCGTCAAACCGGTGCCCTGTCAACGACGATGGCACGGAAGTCGGTGACGTTAGTGAACGTCGGGCCGGGCACGAATAAATCGCCGATGCCGTTGAAAAACCCCGTGGAATCGTTGTCGGCGAGAAACGCGGCAGGATCGAGGCCGGCGGCGCGGGCGCGCGCCAGCGTGCTGTCGTCGAGGAAGGCGCCCGCCGGGTCATCGGGGCGGCCACTGCCGCCATCGGTGCCATCGGTATCGGCGGCGAGCGCCGCGATGCCCTTGGCGCCATTAAGATGGATGGCGAGCGCCAGGGTATATTCCTGATTGGGGCCGCCACGGCCGCCGCCGCGCAGCGTCACCGTAAGTTCGCCGCCCGAGAGGATGGCGATGCGGCGGCCCTGTGCCGCGAAGTCGCGCGCGAGGCGAGCGTGTTCGGCGGCAACCTCGCGCGCCTCGCCTTGCAGGCGGTCGCCGAGCACCACGCAGTCGTAACCGGCCTCGCGGGCGCGGGCCTGCGCCGCGGCAAGCGCGTCAGCCGGGCGGGCGATGATCCGATAGGTGCTTTGGGCAAAAATCTTGTCACCGGGCTTTGGCGATTCGTTAGCTGGATCGGTCAGTGCATGAGTGACGGTTGCGGGCAGATCGAGCCGGTATTTGCCGGCGATGGCGCGGGCATCGGCGAGCGTCGTCGGATCCGGCACCGTCGGTCCCGAGCCGATCACCGCAGGGTCGTCGCCGGGCACGTCGGAAATGGCAAGCGTGACGAGTTTTGCCGGATAAGCGCGCTGGGCGAGGCGGCCGCCCTTGATCCGGGACAGATGTTTACGCACGCAGTTGATCTCGCCGATATTGGCCCCGCTGCGCAGCAGTGCCCGCGTGGTCGCTTGTTTTTCCGCAAGCGTGATGCCCGCGGCAGGCGCGATCCAGTTGGCCGAGGCGCCGCCGGAGAGCAGCACTAGCACGAGATCATCCGCGCCGGCTGCGTCGGCCAGCATGAGCGCGCGTTCGGTGCCGGCGAGACCGGCCGCATCGGGAACCGGATGCCCGGCCTCGACCACGGGAATGAGCTTGGTCGGGCGTCCATAGCCGTCGCGAGTCACGGCAATGCCGCCGAGCCGGTTTTCCGGCAAAACGCCGAGATAGTGCTGTTCCGCGACTTCGGTGAGCGAACCCGCTCCCTTACCCGCGGCCAGGACGACAAGCCCGCCGCGCGGCGGCGGCTCCGGCAGGTTCGGCGGCAGGCAACGCGAGGGATGCGCGGCGCCGACCGCCGCGCGGAACAGGGATTCGAGCAATTCGCGCGATTGCGTGGCCAAGACCGCCTCAGGACTGCGGAGAAACGACTATGGAAAGACTCAAGTTGCGCCTCTATCTTTAGCTAAACCGCGGAGAAGATCATGGCTACCGATGAGAAAACCGAACTCGAAGCCGCCGTCTACCGCCGCCTGGTCGAGCACCTGCGGGCGCACCCCGAGGTGCAGAACATCGACCTGATGAATCTGGCCGGCTTCTGCCGCAACTGCCTGTCGAACTGGATGAAGGACGCCGCCGACGCCAAAGGCGTCGCGATGACCAAGGATGAAAGCCGGCAGATCGTCTACGGCATGCCCTATGACGAATGGCGCGCCAAGCACCAGAAGGAGGCCTTGCCCTCCCAGAAGGCGGCATTCGAAAAAGCAAGCCAAAAGCACTGACGCGCGGCTTTTGCGCCGTCCCGCCTGTGCAGAGCGTGGATGAGCGCGCGCGCGACTTGACCTGAGCCTCCGCGATTCCGAAACCTGCGGGCTCACCGTGACAAGTGGAGTGCCTCATGGCCACCGCCGCCGCCGCCAAGGACGACCAGCCCGCCCACCGCTTCGCCAAGGATCAGCTCAAGGCCTTTGTCGAACGCGTCGAACGGCTCGAGGAAGAGAAGAAGGCGATCGCCGACGATATCCGCGACGTCTATGCCGAGGCCAAAGGCAACGGCTACGACGTCAAGTCGCTGCGTGTCGTGGTGCGGCTGCGCAAGCAGGACGTCAACGAGCGCAAGGAACAGGAGGCCATTCTGGAGACCTACCTGCACGCGCTCGGGATGCTGTGAGAGCTACTGCAGCGACGCGGTGTGGGTTGGGTAATTCACGGTCGAGACGAACACGATCGCCGCGCCGCTGAAATGATCGGCGTCGAGGCCCGGATTGGGATCGGCCGCAAACGCCATCATCACCGAATTCTTCGGTTTAACGATCTGCGCCGCCAGCGACGCGAAATCGTGCGCGCCGAAGGCGATGGTGGTGAGGAAGTGGTGCACGCTCGGCGACAGCACGATGGCGCGCAGCCACGGATTTTCAAAATGCACATCGGTTTTGATCACGGTCAGCGAGGTTGCGCTGGCCGTCATGATTGCGGAGGCGACCTGATTGGCGGCGCGTTTGATCGCGATAGTGGTTCCGAGATGGCCGGCCGGCTGGGCTGAAACGGCGGCGGCGCGCAGCGCGGCGATACCGCCCGGCGCGGCGTCGTTATCATCGCGGGCGGGTTGGTCGGCGTAGGCCAGCGTAAGGCTGGATGCTGCGTGGTCGTCAGACGAGCCGGTAAAGGGGCCGGTCGAGCCCGTGGTATCGGCGCTGGCCACTACGAGGTCGCGATGAGCGAGCGAAGCGGCCGCCAGCGGATTAGCCACGGCGGTGCCGTCAGCTGGGCCCTGCCAATAGCCGCGCGCCACGATGACCTGGTTCGCCGTCTGCGCGGCCGGCGCCGTCTTGGCCGGCAATGCCGCCGCGGCGACCGCCGGAGTAGCGAGTCTCGGCGATGTGGACGAGTTTCAGCTTTGCGATAGCGTCGGCGACTTTGGCGGCAACGGGCGCGGCATTTGCCGGCTTTTGGTCCGGGCTGGGCGTAAGCCCGGCGAGAACGACAGGCTTCGGTTGCGGACCAGCCGGCGCGGCGGCGACCGCCGTTGCCGGCATCGGCGCGCCAAGAGCCACCGGCTTCGGCTGTGGTGGGAAAGCCGGCGCGGCAGCAACCACCGGCATCGGTGCGCCGTCGGCGTCGTCATCATCGTCGCTCGCCTGGCCCAAAAGCTTGGCGAAAGGATTGCCGGCCGGACGATCGTTGCTGGCGACAAGCGTATCGATGTCGACGCCGGAATTGCGCGCCGCCTCAAGCGAATTCTCCGACGGCGCGCCGCCGTTTTTCTTGATATCGGCGAGCGCCAGCGCATAACCGGCGAGCGGCTTGCCGTCGGTCGGGATTTGCACGGTGCGTTGATCGGGGAATACGCGCACCAGTTCCTCGTGCGTCATGCGCGGCCACATCCGCACCCCGCCGGTGTCCATGTGCACGAAGGGCGAGCCGGAGGTCGGGTAGAAGCCGACGCCGCCGCGTTCCAGACGCAAGCCGATCTCGCGAAGTTTTTCGAGCGGCACGCCGGGAATATAGAAATCCATGGCGCGGCCGAGCATGTGTTGGCTAAAGCGCGCCACCCCGCCGCTGCGCCGGCGCAGCATGGCGTTGGTCTCGGGCGAACGATAGCCGCACACGACCTGGACCGGCTCATTGGTGCTCGCCTCGCGCTGCACCTCCCACACCAGGTCGATCAGGTGCGGGTCCATGCGCGTCTCCTGGGCGCGCCGCCAGTCGCGCAGGAACCAGTTGAGCTTCGCAAGCGCCGCGTCGTCGTAGCGGCCCTCGCGCTTGAAGGTGATGGTGATGTCCTCACCGGTATGCATGTGATGCATCGTGATCGTGCGCGTGTCGCCCTCGGCGACCGCGTTTTGCAGCGCTCTCGAACCAAAGAGGAAGGCGAGAAGGGCAAGACCGCACGAATACCCGGCGCGCGCCGTGAACAATCGACGAGTTTTCAGGCGCGCGTTACCAACGTGCACTGGGAATCTCGCATCGACGCGTTGAACACGCTTCCCGGCCACGATCTTCCGCCGCGCCGGATAACGCTAACGCATTGTTAAATTGGGAAGGGTTAACGAGAACTTAGCGCCACCCCACCCCCTGACACTATTAGGGCTAACGTCCCAGTGTGGCGAAATATGGCCGGAAATCGCCGAATAGGCCAGTAGGCTGGCCAATGGGGAAAAGGCGGGAAAGAAGGGGTTAATGGGGCAGGGCCCCGCCCGGCCGGGCGCCCTTAGCGCTCCACCGTATCCCCTGACCGGGTCACCTTCTTGGCATGGGTCGGGTGGCGGACCGGCGCCGGCGGGGCCGCGGCAAAGCCGCCGAACAGCCGCGAGAAGAAGTTGTCGCCGCCGGAAGAGCCGCCGCCATTGGGATAGTAGCTGCCGCCGAACAGGCTGCGGCCGCCGAACAGCGACGGCTGGTCGGGCATGGCCATGACCTCAAGATGCGAGGGGTCCACTTTGTGCTCGATCGGAATATCCGCGACCTTGAGATCGCTGCCCTTGAGGATCGCGAGCAGCGCCTTGTCGCGGCCATAGACGTCGTCGCGGAATTGCAGCTTGCCGTCGTCGTCGACGAAGGCGGTCTGATAGGTCAGGTTGACCGGAATGAAGGTCGGCAACGGGATATCGGTTTGATCGTTGCTGGCGATCATGTTCTTGATCTTGTCGAGCGTGTAGCCGTCGCCGGGGCGCACCAGCGAAAGCAGCACTTCGGCGTAGCGCTGCGGATCCTGCACGCGCATGCAGCCATGGCTGAACGCCCGCTTGTCGTAGGCGAACATGTATTTGTCCGGCGTGTCGTGCTGGTAGACCAGGAATTTATTGGGGAAGTTGAAGCGGATGCGGCCGAGCGCGTTCTTTTCGCCCGGCGGCTGCCAGATGCGGATCGAGCCATCCGGATTGTGGTCGAGCTTGAGCCCCATGCGATCGAGCACGGTCGGGTCTTGCTCCAATGCCGGCAAGTATTCGCGGTTGATGATCGAGGGCGGCACGTTCCAGGTCGGATTGATGGTGATGTATTTCATGTCCGCCGTCATGATCGGCGTCGGCAATTCCGGTTTGCCGATCACGATCCTGGTCACCCAGACCTGCTTGCCGTCGTGCATCACGTGCAACGTGAAGTCGGGCAGATTGACCAAGACGTAAGTGTCGGCGAACTGGTGCGGCATCCAGCGCCAGCGTTCCATATTGGCGACGATGATGTCGGCTTGCTGATCGGGTTTGAGGTTGCCGCCGTCGAGCGCCTGGACGGTCGGGGCGGTGAGGGTACCGGTCGCCGCGATATTGTTGTCCCCCTGGAATTTCTTCACCGCATCGGCAACCGCCTTGTCATAGGTCGTGCCGCCGTCGCCGAGAACGCCAAGCCGCTCGCGTAAAATCGGCACGCGATCGTCCTGCATGCCGACCTTGAGCACCGGCCCGCTACCGATCTGCGGTTTGCTCGCATCGACCTTGCCGGCGCGGATATCGGCGAGCTTGGCCTTGAGCGCGAGGTAGCCGGGCGTTTTCGGCTCATAGCTGTCGAGTGCTGTGGCGATGTCGGGGGCATTGGCGACGGTGGCGAGCACGTCGGCAGGCTCCGGCGCCGGCCGGTCGTACTCGGCATCGGCGGTGACGCGCGACCAATGCACCCGCCCGATACTGGCATGGTGCGCATAGGTGATGACCGACATGGTCATTTTGATATCGGCCGCCGCGAGATCGGCCGGATCGCTCAGGGCGGCGAAATTCGGCACCGGATAGTCTGATGGGAAAAGACCGTCGGCGTCGACATGGGCGAGATAGGCGCTGGCCGCGGTGGCATGGTCGTTCGCTTTGCCATCGGTGGTCCACAGCGGCGCGTAGTTGCGGCCGGAATAGAACGCGTCGATCTGGGCGCGGTCCTTTTTGTTGCCGATGATGTTATCGAATTTGCCGTTGGTGAGATTGCGCAACTGATCGGCAGTCGCGGCATCGGGACCGGCGGCTGCGGCCGGTGCCGCTGCGGCGGCTGGCGTGGCGTCTGGTGTCGCGGATACGGCCGGAGTTGCTGTGGGCGTCGGTGTCGGTGCTGCCGACGAAGGTGCCGGAGCCGCAGATGTCGGGCTTTGCGCCTGATCGGTCGATTGGGCGGGCTTTGCGGCCGGCTGTGGCGTATTGGCGCCGTCGGATGCCTGGGTCGCGGGCTTGTTCACCTGGTTCGCGCTCGGGTCCGCAAACGCCGCGCCGGCGCCGGCCGAAAGCACGAGGGCAAGGGCAGTCGAAGCTAGCAGCCGATGGACACGGATCCCGGGCATTACCACGTCTCCTTACAGAGCCTGCGAATATGGCCGCAAGGCTCTCACTTCATTGCGATATGCGCCTCAATTGTGGCATTGGCCGCGGCGAGGGTGCCACGGCCGCAGCAGCTTACGTGAGCCGCCCTCCTTTGTCGCTGTGGTCAGCGGGGAGAACTGGGTTGATCAGGCGATTTTTTGCGGCTGTCGCCCAGCGGCCACGGCTTCGCTATCGTCATGTGCCGGCTCGCTATTCAAGCCCAGCGCGTCGAGCTTGCGGTACAGCGTGGAACGGCCGATTTGCAGCCGCCGCGCCACCTCCGACATCTGCCCCCGGTAATGGGTAATCGCGTACCGGATGAGATCGGCTTCGACTTCATCCAGGGGTCGCACCTCGCCGTCGGCATCAAGGAGCGACAGCGTATCGCCGGGCGCCAGCGCCGCCACGAAATCCGCGACGCCCGGGCCGCCCGCGAAAACGGTGGGGACGAGGGCGGGTTCATTGTCTTCCGCCGATAGTGCCGGCGGCGGCTCGGCGGCGTCCGGTTCCGACGCCGGCATCGCGGCAGGGGCGACCTTGTTGCCGACCTGCGCCGCAATTTGCGGAAATTCGTCGAGGCCCAAGGCATCGGCTTCGGCGAGCACCACGGCGCGAAACACCGCGTTTTCGAGCTGGCGGATATTGCCGGGCCAATGGAACACCGTGAGCACGCGCAGCGCCTCGGGCGTCACCAGGCGAACGCGCTTGCCTTCCTCGGCGGCAAAGCGCGCCAGAAAATGCCGGGCGAGCGCCGGGATATCGCCGGACCGCTCGCGCAACGGCGGCACCGTGATCGGAAAAACATGCAGCCGGTAAAACAGGTCCTCGCGGAAGCGGCCTGCTTTGACGTCAGCAATCAGATCGCGATTGGTCGCCGAGATGAGCCGCACGTCGACTTTGACCGGTTTGCGCGCGCCGACCGGCTCGACTTCGCCTTCCTGGACCGCGCGTAACAGCTTGACTTGCGCGGCATGCGGCAATTCGCCGACCTCGTCGAGAAACAGGGTTCCCCCCGAAGCCTCGACGAATTTGCCGACGTGGCGCTCGGTGGCGCCGGTGAACGAACCCTTCTCGTGGCCGAACAGGATCGACTCGACGAGGTTCTCCGGCATCGCGCCGCAATTCACCGCGATGAACGGTCTCGACCGGCGCTCGCCGGAACCGTGGATGGCGCGCGCGATCAATTCCTTGCCGACGCCGGACTCGCCCGCGATCAGGACCGGAATGGTCGAGGCCGCGGCCTTCTCCGCCATGCGCAACACCGGATGCATGGCCGCGCTCTTGGTGATGATATCGGCAAAACCGAGCGTGCCGGAGCGGCTGTGCTTGATCCGGTTAAGCTCGCCTTCGAGCGCGCTGACGTTGAGCGCATTGCGCAAGCTGACCTGCAGGCGTTCGGCGCCGACCGGCTTGACCACGAAATCGACGGCGCCCGCGCGCATGGCGGAGACGACATTGTCGATGCCGCCGTGCGCGGTTTGCACGATCACCGGCACATTGATCCCGGCCTGGCGTAATCTTGCCAGCACGCCGAGGCCGTCGAGGTTCGGCATCACGAGATCGAGGATCACGCAATCGATCCGCTCGCCGTCGGGTCCGGCAAGCAGCGACAGTGCCGCATCGCCGCTATCACGGGTCGACGTCTCGTATTCGAATTTGTGCAGCACGCCCTCAAGCAACCGGCATTGCACCGGATCGTCGTCGACAATGAGGATGGTCATCGGGCCCCCGGCGGCTCGCACGCGGCACGTTGTGCCGTTTCGGGGCACTTTGCGGCAGGACGCTTAAGGGGGTGTTAAGCGGCAATCGCCGCCGCGTCGTCTAAAGCGACCGGCATCTCGCCTTGTCGGTTAGGGGGCCGACCGCAGCGTCAGTCCTGCGACGCCGAGCGCCAGATTGACGCCGATGTTGCCCGAAACCGACAGCGGCTGCAGCGCGAAGGAGCGATGCGAGCCGCCGACAAGCACGTTGGCGCCCAAGCCGACACCGAGGGAAGCGCTGCCGCTCGCGCCGCCGTAATGGCCGGCGAGCGCGCCGTGGTGCCAGCCGTTGGTGGGAGCTATCACGCCCCACGTCATGATGCCGCCGCCGGTGACGCCGAGATCGAGTCCGATGCGATCGATAGAGCCAAAATAATTTTCGGGCGCGGCGCCGCTATCCGGCGCGAAAGTGCACCTGATCTTTGTGCGCGAGCCGACGATGAAGCCGATGCTAGCGGAGGTTTGGCAGGTCAGCACACCGACTTTGGTGCCACCTGATTGCTGCCCCGATGCCGGCGCCGCGAATGCCGCGGTAAGAGCCAGTGCGACGAGCAAATGACAGTAATTGCGCATGAGTAGTTCCTCCAATTTCTCTATTGAACCCAGGACATTCCGCAATAACACTTTCTCGGCGAGACAGTGCATAGGCGCTTTGCCGTCGCAAGCCGGCAGCCGGCGCGGCCTTGCCGTAGCCGCACTCTTGCGCCACATGAAGGCGCGACAAAGTCAGGTCAAAACATGCCAAAAATCGCAAAAAAGTCTGCAGCCAGGCGTCCGGCCCGGCCAAGCCGCACCGGGCTTGGCGCGCTGCCTGAATGGAATCTCAACGACCTTTATACCGGCCTCGACGATCCAGCGATCAAGCGCGATCTCGACCGCGTCGACGCCGAATGCGCAAGTTTTGAGCAGGCCTATAAGGGCAAGCTCGCTGGGCTTGCGGGCGCGGCGGGGGGCGGTTCGGCACTCGCCGCCGCGGTGCGGCGCTACGAGACGATGGACGATCTGATGGGGCGGCTCGGCTCCTATGCGGGGCTCCTGCATGCCGGCAATACCGTCGATCCGGCACGGACAAAATTCTACGGCGACGTGCAGGAACGCCTGACAGCGGCTTCCATCCATCTGTTGTTCTTCACCCTTGAACTCAATCGCGTCGACGAGGCGGTTCTGCAAGCCGCTATGGCCGATCCCGAACTCGGTCATTACCGGCCGTGGCTCGAAGACGTGCGTCGCTACAAGCCCTATCAGCTCGAAGATCGCGTCGAGGAGCTCTTTCAGGAGAAATCGGTCACCACCTATTCCGCCTGGAACCGGCAGTTCGATGCGGCCATCGCCAATCTGCGTTTCAAGGTTTTGGGCAAAACGCTCGCCATCGAGCCGACGCTGACCCTGATGCAGGATCGCTCCGGCGCAAAGCGCAAGGCCGCGGCGCAGGCGCTGGCGGCGACGTTTAAGGACAATGTGCAGGGTTTTACGCTCATCACCAATACGCTCGCCAAGGACAAGGAAATCTCCGACCGCTGGCGCGGCTTCGCCGACATCGCCGACGACCGGCATCTGTCGAACCGGGTCGAGCGCGAAGTGGTCGATGCGCTGGTCGCGGCGGTGCGCGCCGCTTATCCGCGATTGTCGCACCGCTATTATGCGCTGAAAGCAAAATGGTTCGGCAAAAAGCGGCTGCCGTACTGGGATCGCAACGCGCCGTTGCCGACGGTCGCCGTGCGCACGGTCGGCTGGACCGAGGCTATGGACACGGTGCTCGAAGCCTATGGCGCGTTCTCGCCGAAAATGGCGGCCATCGCGGAGCGCTTTTTTGCCGAGAAGTGGATCGATGCCCCGGTGCGGCCGGGCAAGGCGCCGGGCGCATTCGCGCATCCGACGACGCCGTCGGCGCATCCCTATGTGCTGCTCAATTACCAGGGCAAGCCGCGCGACGTGATGACGCTCGCCCATGAGCTCGGCCATGGCGTGCATCAGGTGCTGGCCGCGCCGAACGGCGCCTTGATGGCGCCGACGCCGCTGACGCTGGCGGAGACCGCGAGCGTGTTCGGCGAAATGCTGACGTTTCGCAAATTGCTGGCCGCGACGCACGACGGCAAGGGACGCAAGGCCATGCTCGCCGCCAAGGTCGAGGACATGATCAACACCGTGGTGCGGCAGATCGCGTTCTATACGTTCGAGCGCGCCGTCCACACCGAACGCAAGAGCGGCGAATTGACCTCGGCGCGCGTCGGCGAATTATGGCTCGACGTGCAGCGCGAAAGTCTCGGGCCGGCGATCGAGCTGAAACCCGGCTACGAGACGTTCTGGGCCTATATCCCGCATTTCATCCACTCGCCGTTCTATGTTTACGCTTATGCGTTCGGCGACTGCCTGGTGAATTCGCTGTACGCCGTCTACGAGCACGCCGCCGAGGGCTTTGCCGAGCGCTACCTCGCCATGTTGTCGGCCGGCGGCACCAAGCCTTATGCCGAACTGCTGGCGCCATTCGGGCTGAATGCGCGGGATCCCGCGTTCTGGCAGGGCGGTCTTGGCGTCATCGAGCGGATGATTTCGGAACTGGAAAGCCTAAGCTGACGGCGAATGGCAGACCGCAAGATCACCGACCGCGAAAAAAACCGCTTCTCCGCCCGTGCGGCGCGCTATGCGCGGGTTTCCGCCAATGTCGGCGGGGTAGCGGCGCGCTATGCGGGACGACGGCTTCTCGGCAGCGAACCGGATCGTGCCGGCGATGCCAGCGCGCTGTCGTCGGCGCTCGGCCGGCTCAAAGGTCCGCTGATGAAGGTTGCTCAATTGATGGCGACCATTCCCGATTTGCTGCCGGCCGAATACGCCGCCGAATTACAGAAGCTGCAGAGCGAGGCACCGCCGATGGGCTGGGCTTTCGTTAAGCGCCGCATGATGGCGGAGCTCGGTCCCGGCTGGGAGAAAAAATTCGCAAGCTTTGACCGCTATCCTTCAGCCGCCGCCTCGCTCGGCCAGGTGCACCGCGCGCAATCGCTCGACGGCGCCATGCTGGCCTGCAAGCTGCAATATCCCGATATGCAGTCCGCGGTCGAAGCCGACCTGCAACAATTGCAGTGGCTGCTCGCGATCCGCCGCCGGCTCGATTCCGCAATCGACACATCCGAGATCGGCAAAGAAGTCGGCGACCGCGTGCGCGAAGAGCTCGACTATCGCCGCGAGGCCAAGCACGCCGCGCTTTATCGGGAAATGCTCGACGGGGTCGATTGCGTGCGCGTGCCGCGTACCTGGCCCACGCTTTCGACCGGACGGCTCCTCACGCTCGACTGGCTCGACGGCACAAAAATGCTCGCGCACAAGGGCGATCCGCTCGTCGTGCGCAATACGCTTGCCACCGCGATGTTCACCGCATGGTGGTTTCCCTTCAGCCGCTTCGGCGTCATCCACGGCGATCCGCATCTTGGCAATTACACGGTGTTCGCGCGCGGCGGCGAAGCGGCGGGCATCAATTTGCTCGACTATGGCTGCATACGCATTTTCGCGCCGAAATTCGTGCGTGGCGTCGTCGATCTCTATCATGGGCTCTTGCGCGGCGAGGACGATCTCGTCGTGCATGCCTACGAGACTTGGGGCTTTCGCAAATTGTCGCGCGATCTGATCGACACGCTCAATATCTGGGCGCGCTTTATTTACGGGCCGCTGCTCGACGACCGTGTGCGCACCATCGCCGACGGTGTGGCGCCGTCGGAATATGGCCGCCGCGAGGCGTTCCGCGTGCATCAGGCGCTCAAGAAAAAAGGCCCGGTGACGGTGCCGCGCGAATTCGTGTTCATGGATCGCGCCGCGATCGGGCTCGGCGCGGTGTTCCTGCACTTGCGCGCGGAGCTTAATTTCTATCGCCTGTTCAACGAGGCGATCGAGCGCTTTTCAATGGATCGCGTCGGCAGGCGTCAGGCCGCAGCACTGGCGGCGGCGGGACTTTAAGCAAAGATCTTAGCAGCAGGCGCAATCGAGGCCGTCGAGCGCGACGAGCGCGTTCTTCATGAAGGCGGGCGGCAGATCGTCTTCGGTCACGTCCGCGATCGTCTTGAAAATTTTGCAATGATGCCGCCCCAGCGTGCTCCAGAACACGATGTGGGTTTCGATCGGTGGGCAACCGGGGACCGTACAGGCTACTTCCGACACCATGACTGTCTGGTTACCTTAAAGCGCAAAGCGCCTCCGCGCCCAGTCGCGAATGGGCGCGGCGCCGGCATCTTGGCGTTTGCTAAGGGAGCGCATCTTCATCATTATATTTTAGCGGTAAAGAAGACGAACAAGGAGTAGGCGTCAGTGGTCGAAAAAGTACTGGCTGCGGTGCGCACCGCGCCGAGCACGACCGAAATTCGTGAATATCCCATGCCGGATATTGCCGAAGATGCAGCCCTCCTGAAGATGGAGGTCGGCGGCATCTGCGGCACCGACGTAAAGCTCTACAAACACCCGCCGTCGAGCGCCCCCGTGATCATGGGGCACGAGAATATCGGCATCATCGCTAAGGCCGGCCGGGAATTCACGCGTCGCAAGGGTTTCAAGGAAGGCGACCTCGTCTTTGTCGAGCACTATGTCAGTTGCGGCAAATGCGAATGGTGCCATGCCGGCCAGTACCGGCATTGCGAGAACACCAATTGGCGCACCAATCCCGACGCCATCCGCTACGGCTATACCTCAGCGGAGAAGGCGCCGCATCTGTGGGGCGGTTTTGCCCAATACGTCTACTTGCCGTGGAACGCCGTGGTGCATCACGTGCCCAAGGGCGTTTCCGCCGAGCTTGCCGGCCTGGTGACGCCGATGGCGAACGGCGTCGAGTGGTCGCTGTTCGATGGCGGCGTCGGCTACAATTCGACCGTGCTGATCCAGGGTCCCGGACAGCAGGGCCTGTCGCAGACCGTGATCTGCAAACAGGCCGGCGCCTCGCTGATCATCGTCACCGGCACATCCAAGGACAAAGCGCGCATGGATGTCGCCAAGAAACTCGGCGCCGATCACGTCATCGACGTGCAAAAGGAAGACCCGCTCGCCCGCATCATGGACATCACCGGCGGCAAGGGCGTCGATGTGGCGCTCGACTGCACCGCAGGCGCCGGCACAATTCCGATGCTGCTCGGCATCGAGGCGCTTAAGCGCAAGGGCGGCGTGATCGTTGCCCAAGGCGAGATGGCGCAGTTTCCCAATTTTCCGCTGGAGAAATTCACGGTGAAATTCATCACCATGAAAAGCGCGCGCGGCCACAGCTACAGAGCCTGCGAGCTCGCTCTGGCGCAGCTTGCCTCAAAACGCTTTCCGCTCGAACTCGTCACGACGCACCGCTTCGGGCTCGACGACGTCGACCTTGCCATCCGTTCGGTCGGCGGCGACGGCGTGCCCGACGTCATCCACGCTTCGCTGATGCCGTGGCAGTAAGCGCGCCGCGGCTTTTCGGCTCCCAAGCGGCGTGCTAGCAGGGCAGGGGTTTTGTCTTGGAGCGCAGGCCATTCGATGGATTCGATCTTTGTCACGCAAGGGACCGCGGATGCAATCCCGATCTGGTTCGTCACCGCGGCGACCTATCCGGATGTGCAAAAGGTCATGGGCGCGCAGGCTAGCGCCTTTGCCGACGCCGCAGGTTTCGAGCCGAAATCCGGCCGATTTCTGCTGCTGCCCGGAAAAAGCGGCGACAAGAACGGATTGGGTGGCGTTCTGTTTGGGCTTGAGGGCGCCGACGACGTAAAGGACTTGTTTCTCCCCGGCCGTCTATCGCAGCAATTGCCGGATGGGGTTTACCGTTTTGCCAATGCACCGCATGACGCGCGGCTTGCGGCGCTTGCTTTCGCGCTCGGCACTTACCGCTTCACCCGCTACCGCAAGGCCGACGCACGCTCGATCAAGCTCGACCTGCCGCAAAGCGTCGATCGCGACGATTTGCAGCGCATTGTCGAAGCCGTGACGCTCGCCCGTGATCTCATCAACACCCCGGCCAACGACATGGGTCCGGCGCAGCTCGAGCAGGCTGCGCGCAAGCTCGCTTCGCGTCATTCCGCGACGATCACGGCCATCGTCGGCGACGAGCTGTTGGAGAAGAACTTTCCGCTGATCCACGCCGTCGGCCGCGCCGCCGCCGGCGCGCCGCGGCTGATCGATATGTCGTGGGGTGACGACAAGCATCCGCGCGTGACGCTGGTCGGCAAGGGCGTCTGCTTCGACACCGGCGGTCTCGACATCAAGCCGGATTCCTCCATGCTCAACATGAAGAAAGACATGGGCGGAGCGGCAACGGCGCTGGCGCTCGCGCACATGATCATGTCGCGCGGCTTAAAACTGCGCCTGCGCGTGCTCATTCCCGCGGTCGAGAATTCCATTGCCGGCTCGAGCTTCCGGCCGCGCGATATTTACACCTCGCGCAAGGGCATCACGGTGGAGATCGGCAATACCGATGCCGAAGGCCGGCTCATCCTCGCCGACGCGCTCGCGCTTGCCGACGAAGACAAGCCGGAGCTGATCGCCGATTTCGCTACCCTGACCGGCGCCGCCCGTGTCGCGCTCGGCCCCGAACTGCCGGCCTTCTTTACCGATGACGATGGCCTTGCCGAGGAACTGAGTGCCCGCGGTGCGGCCGAGAACGATCCGCTGTGGCGGCTGCCATTATGGCGGCCCTACGAATCGATGCTCGAATCCAAAGTGGCCGACATCAACAATGTCGGCGGCAGCCAGGGCGGCGCCATCACCGCGGCTTTGTTCATGCGGCGCTTTGTGACGGCAAAATCCTGGCTCCATGTCGACGTGTTCGCCTGGACGGCGACCGCCAAAAACGGCCGGCCTGAGGGCGGCGAATTGCAATCGGCGCGCTCTCTCTACGCTTTACTGACCGCGCGCTACGGCTGAGCCCGCGAAAAATGCCCGCCTTCGATCATCGCGTCACGCCGGCCCGCGCCGATCTGGCCGCGAAGGCGCTTGAGGGAAAGGTGAGGGCCGCGCGTTACGTCGAGGGCCGCTCGATGGAAGTCATCGAGCCGCAAGCGCCGCTGCGCCGCGAGCCGCGGCCCGACGCGCCGCTCGATACCGAAGCGCTCAAAGGCGAGCGCGTCACCATCTATGACAGCAATGCCGAGGGTTTCGCCTGGGGTCAGCTCGAAGCCGACAATTATGTCGGCTGGTTGCCGTCAGATGCGCTGGCCTCACCCGGTGCGGCGCCGACGCACAAAGTCGCGGCGCTGCGCGCTTTGGTGTTTCCCGGACCCGATATAAAGCTGCAACCGATCGAAGCGCTGCCTTTTGGCGCAAAACTCGCCGTCGCGCGCATGGCGGATCGCATGGCGGTGACGCAAGCCGGTTTTTATGTGCCGGCGGCCTATCTCAAGCCGATCGGCGGCTATGAATTGGACTTCGTCGCGGTGGCGGAGCGTTTTTTGGGCGTGCCCTATTTGTGGGGCGGCAAAACCGCGCTCGGGCTCGACTGCTCCGGTCTCGTTCAGATCGCGCTCGCGGCCTGCGGCATAAAATGTCCGCGCGACAGCGACATGCAGGAACAGGCCTTGGGCGCGCCGGCTGCCGATCACGCCGATCTCAAGCGTGGCGATCTCGTGTTCTGGAAAGGCCATGTCGCCATTGTCCGCGACCGCGAAAATTTTCTGCACGCCAACGCCTTCCACATGGCGGTGGCGATAGAGCCGATCGCTGCGGCCATTGCTCGCATCGCCGGCGCCGGCAGCAAAATCATCAGCGTGCGGCGGTTTGGTTTGGCGAAATAAAGCTGAGAGCGGTTCACACCGGATGTCTGGCAAGGTGCGCCAGCAGCAACTCGCCAACCCGGTCCGGAGCCTGATCGGCGGCAAAATGACCGACGCCGGGCAGGATCTCGAACTGATAGGGCCCGGATACGAACTCGCGGGTGCCTTCCGCCGCCACGCGCCCGACGGTGTCGTCGGCGTCGCCCCAGATGTACAGCACCGGAACACTGATCGCTCCGAGCGGCCCACGGATCGCGCCGCGCGCGCGGTACCAGGCGAGGGCGCCTTCCATCGCCGGCGTGTTGCCGAGCACGGAGATGTGCCGCTCGATTGCGGCAGCCGGAACACCGGACTTGGCCAGCCGCTCACGCAAGCGTCGTGCGTCGTTCTCCAGAAGCAGCGGCCCCGCATCGGGCTTCAGAAACGCCTTGTGATGCTGCGAACGCCGCGCCTGTTCGCCGTCGGCCATCTGCAGCGCGCGATTGAAGGCGTTGGGATGCGGGCGTGACAAGACGGTCAGCGATGCGACGCGGTCCGGATAACGGTCCGCTATGCCCCAGGCAATGCTGCCGCCCCAATCGTGGCCGACGAGGTGGAAACGGCCCTTGGCGTGGCCGCACGCGGCCGCCACGTTCATCGCGTCGGCGACCAGTTTGTCGAAGTGGTAGTGTTTGGAATCTGCGGTGTCGGGCCGCGCGCCCGGAGAATAGCCGCGCTGGCTTGGCGCCACCACGCGATATCCCGCCGCCGCCAGCGCGGAGAGTTGCGGCCGCCACATATGGAAAGATTCCGAAAAGCCGTGCACCAGCAATACGAGAGGATCGCCTGCCGCGCCATCGACCAATACGTCGAAGACCAGGCCCGGCTCGGTTTCGATCTTCTTCGCCTCGATCATGACTCTGCCTTCTGGCATTTAGGCTCCGGCCTCGGCAAGATGGACAATCCACAGGCCGTTCAGGCGGCGGCCTTGAAATGTTGGCTGAAAGCCCGGAGCAGACGCGATGAGCAATGTAGAGCCAGGCACTGAGTCAGGCCCGGCCCCGCACGTCAGCGTGCCGGCATCTGGCGCGACGCACAAGCTTCTGCATTTGAGTTTCTGGATCAGGGAACTGCCTTTCAGTCTGGTGCTGATCCTGACAACGGTCGGGGTCGCCTATACCAGTTTCTCCAAACAGCCGATCACCGGCTATTGGGAATTGCTCGCTCCGCTGATCGCGCTGGTTTGCATCGGCTCCGGATGGGACAGCGCGACCGACAATGCGGCGCGCTTCCGGTTGATGGGAACGCAGGCGGTACACTGGCTCGCCTTCCTCTTGGTGATGAACATGCTGTTGCTGCCGAGCGTGCAGAGGATTTTCAGCGCCCAGGCGACCGGGCTCGCGATTTTCACTCTTCTGGCGCTCGGCACCTTCACCGCGGGCGTGCATGTGTTGTCCTGGCAAGTCTGTCTGCTCGGGCTAATCATGGCGCTCGGCATTCCCGCCATTGCCTGGATCGAAAATTCCGCCTTGCTGGTTTTGCTTGTCGTCGCGGCAGTCCTTGGCATCGGCGCCGTGTTCTGGTGGCGTTGGCACCAATGGAGCGCCGCCAAGGCTTGACCTGAAACGGCCGCTCGTTGTCACGCGGACGCGGATTGTCCCGGATGCTGCCCCGCTCGTTGCGGCAGGATGGCAAGGCACACGATGATGAAGACACCGATCACCGCCGACGCGATGGGCCGGCTCAATGCCAACCCGCCGTCGCTGACGGGTTTGTCGAGAAAGTCGCCGACGGTTGCGCCGAGCGGCCGGGTCAAGATAAAAGCGGCCCAGAATAGAAACACCCGCGACGCGTTGGTGAAAAAGTAAATCCCGGCAAGCACCGCCAGGCCGGCAGCGAAGAGCAGCGCGCCACCATCATAGCCGAGGCCAGTATCGTCCGCGGTCCAATCGCCGAGCGCGGTTCCCAAAGTTTGCGAAAAGGTGATCGCGACCCAGTAGAACACTTCCACTTTCGGCGTGCTGACGGTCGCGACCGAGATCGAGCCGAGCGACCAATACCACGCGCCGAGCGTTGTCATGAGGCAAACAAATAAAATCGACGCGCCGCCGGCATAGCCGATCTCCAAAGAGCGGTCGGCAAAGTCGGCCATGGTGGTGCCGGCCGTGGTCGAGGCGATGATCGTTGACCAATAGAGCAACGGATGGAACGTCTTCGCCGCGATCTGGAGGATGACAAAGACGATCAGCAGCGAGAGAAACAGCGCCGTTCCGGCGAGATAACCCCAATTCAGCGTCATCGTCACCGTATCGCCGCCGGTCTCGCCCAGCGTCGTTGCGGCGATCTTGATGATCCAGAAGACGAGTGTGACCTCGGGAACCTACTCGCGGCTCGCGCGACGGCGTCTGGCATGTCGCTCAGTGTCAACTGTCCCGACTGCGATTGCTAGCGATAGCCGTCGCCTTCGCGCGGGTCCTCGCCGCTCTCGGGATCGTCGTTCTGGACGTAGTCGCGCCCGTGTATGTCGATGCCGCTGGTCCGCCACGGGATGTAAGCGCCCTTCGGGAAAGACGGTCCGCCTTGCCGGACGACCAGGCAAATGCCGAAGCCGAGGATAACGAATATCAAGATGATCGCATTGAAATGAAAATAGGTGCCCGCGGCGATCGCCGCGACGACTAACACAAAGATCCCCAAAAGCAGCTTCATCGTCGATGCGTTTCAGTTGCGGCTTTACAAAGCATTTGTCGGAGGCCGCGCCGGCTGGGTTCAGGGGGTCGATTCGGTCACGCTGGCGCGGCGCGCGGCGGTCCACTAACATCCCGGCCGACCAGGGGCCAGAAAGCTATATGCCGGGACGTGTCGAGGGGAAAGTTGCGTTGATCACCGGGGCGGGCTGCGTTGGGCCGGGCTGGGGCAATGGCCGCGCCGCCGCGGTCTTGTTCGCGCGCGAGGGCGCCAAAGTCTTTGCCGTCGACAAGAATGCCGACGCCATGACCGAAACGGTCGCCAGCGTCGACAACGACGGCGAGATCGCCACCCATGTCTGCGATGTCCTGGACGACGCGCAGGTAGCGGACATGACCGAGACGTGCCGCAAACGATTCGGCCGCATCGACATCCTGGTCAACAATGTCGGCGGCTCGGCCGCCGGCGGCGCCGCCGAAATGTCGGAAGAAGTTTTTGACAAGCAGATCGACTACAATCTCAAAAGCGTGTTCCTCGCCTGCCGCCATGTCATTCCCGTCATGATCGAGCAGGGCGGCGGCGCCATCGTCAACACATCTTCAAGCTCCGGCATTCGCTTCACCGGCGCGCCGCAGATCGGATACGCCGCGTCGAAGGCGGCGGTCATCCAGTTCTCGCGTGTCACCGCCGTGCAATATGCCAGCAAGGGCATCCGCGTGAATACGGTCGTGCCCGGGCAAATGCACACGCCGATGGTGGAAGCGCGCCTTGCCCAACAGCGCGCCGGCGGCGACATTGAGGCGTTGCTCAAATCGCGCGTGGCCCGCATCCCGCTCGGCTTCATGGGCGATGGCCGCGACACCGCCAACGCCGTACTCTTCCTCGCCTCCGACGAGGCGCGCTTCATCACCGGCACCGAAATCGTGGTCGATGGCGGCATGACCGCGCGCTGCGACTGAATTTGCAAAGATAGTGTGACATCCATGACCATCCGCCCCGACGATCTCACGCCCACCATCGCGCCGCCGGACCCGAATCCGAAAAAGCCGGGCATCGCTTTGCCGCCGCTCGCCTGCGATTCGCATTTCCATGTGTTCGGGCCGCATAGCAAATTTCCCTACGCAGCGGATCGGCCATTCACGCCTCCCGACGCGCCCAAGGAAAATCTGTTCCGCCTGCATGAATTTCTCGGCTTTCAGCGCGGCGTCTTCGTCCAATCGACCTGCCACGGCACCGACAATTCGGTGCTGGTCGATCTGCTTGCCGCGGGCAAGGGCCGCTATCGCGGCGCGGCGCTGCTCGATCCGCGGGTGCCCGATGCCGAAGTCGAGCGGCTCGACGACGCCGGTGTGCGCGGCGTGCGTCTGCATTTTCTCACCGGTCATCTCGGACCGGCGAAGCCGCGCGAGGACATGCTCAGGATCATCGAGAAGGTGGCGCCATACGGCTGGCACATCGAGATGCATGTCGGCGGCAACAACGTCGTCGATCTCTATGAATTCATCACCGCGATCGAAGCGCCGGTGGTGATCGACCATATCGGCCGCATCGATATTGCCGAGGGCCTGCATGGCAAGGCGTTCTCGGTGCTGCGCCGGTTGCTCGACCGCGGCAATATCTGGGTAAAGCTCTCCGGTACCGACCGTATCAGCAAGCAGAAATATCCCTATGCCGATGCAATAGCTTTTCCGCGCGACCTTGCCGCGCATGCGCCGGAGCGCGTGGTCTGGGGCACCGACTGGCCGCACCCGAACCACAATGCGGTGCCCAATGATGGCGAATTGGTCGACCTCATCGCCGAGATCGCGCCCGATGCGCGAACGCGCCAGCTCATGCTGGTCGACAATCCGGCAAAGCTCTTTGGCTTTTGATTTTGGGTCGTATCGAAACATGACCAAGAAAACCCTCGGCAAGCTGCCGCCCGACGCCATCGGCATGCTGGACCTGCCGGCATTGCCGGCCGGCATTCTCGACGGCTATCGCGCGCTGCACGATCTCACCGGAAGCGCATCGGATGCTATGGACGAGCTCGGCATCGTCGGCGCCGTTCCGGCGGCCGTGCTGCGCCCGACCGATCCGAAAGCGCAGATCGTCGGCCGCGCGCTGACGGTGCGCAACATCGCCGCGAGCGCGCCGGTTCCGGAAAAGGTCAAGGCCGGGGTCTCCGGTCTCGGCGAGATCGAGGCCCATAACCTTGCCGAGCCGGGCGACGTGCTCGTGGTGCAAGGCGTCGATGGGGTCTCCAATCTCGGCGGCATGTCCGCCACCATCGGACACCGCCAGGGCGAAATCGGCGCCATCGTCGACGGCGGGGCGCGCGACGTCGACCATTCCCGCGCCATCGGGCTTCCAGTCTGGTCGAAGAGCGTCAGCCCGATCACCGGCAAATGGCGCGTCGAAACTGTTGCGGTGAATAAGCCGGTCTCGGTCTGCGGCGTCACCGTCAATCCCGGCGATCTCGTGCTGGCCGACGAAACCGGCGTCTGCTTCATTCCGCGCGAGCGGGCGGGCGATGTGTTGCAACGCGCGCAGCGCAATGCCGCGGCCGAAAAGCTGCGCGACGAGAAGATCGCCTCGGGCGTGCCAATCGCCGAACTGATGCCGCGCAAGCCCTGAGGCATGTACTCATAAATCGAGTTTGGTGAGCGGAGGTTGGGCAATGTCCGCTTTACTCCCGAAAGCAGACATGACGCAGACATCAAACGATGTCCGCTAAGTGCCAACAACAGACCTGAGCAGGTGCAGTAAAATTCACGCCGCTTCGGGCCACGAGCGACCAAATGATGATGATCGCACCACTTCCATTCACCCTGATATCGACCAAACAGCGGGGAGTTAAAAGGCGGAAGCTAAGGTCGAAAACCGCGATTCCCGCATAAATATCAAAAATGATAGTTCAAACCGAAGCGTGCGATATTGAAGGCAGTGGTGCTGTAATTCGCGTTGAATGAGGAAGGTATCGTGGCAGGCGCGGTGACGGCCACTGCCGTTTGAGTAAGAGAGTGGCTGCCCAAGTTCACATACAAATACTCACCTTTGACGCTCCAATTTTTCACAAACATGTATTCGAAACCGGCTCCCACGGTCCACCCGGTGCCTGTGGTAGTCGATGATCCCGAGAAACACGGTGCCCCTGCCGCGACGCAGGTAAATCCGGTCGGTCCCGGGCCGCCGCTAAGAATCCCAATAGCGAAGACATCGTTCCCGGAATCATGGATCCGGCCGTATGCAAACCCGCCCGTGAAGTAGGTCAGAAGGTTGTTAGTCGGCAGATAACCCAGTCTGGCCCTCACGGTACCAAACCAATCCACCCTTTCAGTCATCGTATTCGTAAATGGAAAGAAAGTAGGACCAGGGCCTACGGCGGTTCCGCTAACGGACCCCGAACCTTTCATGCCTGACCAGTCAAAATCGGTCTCAAGGCCAACAACCCAGTTGCGGTTTAACTGCCAATTGTAACCCAGCTGCGGTTTAACTGCCAATTGTAACCCAGCTGCGGGCCACCGACCGCACCGGAAGAGGTGAAAGACGTTTGGGGTGGCGCGAGCGCAATGGGGGGCGGAAAGAAAAGGACGGTAATAGGATCATTCGGCGAATAATTGACGTTGCGACTACCCCATCCGCCACCGACATTTCCGCCAACGTAGAAACCAGTCCAACTCGAAGCTGTAGCAACGGGCGCTGGCGGGGCCTTGAGAGCCATATCAGCGGCAAAGCTCGGCCCGCCAATCGCCAACGCAATCAATAAAATGGCAAGTTTACGCATGTCGGCCCCAGCAGTAGCCCTAAAATCTGACCTGACATTATCAGGTGCCAATTGCGATGGCTGTTGTCTATTTGCATCAGCATTCAATAAATGCAGCGCTCTGTCAGGATCGTGAGGACACCACGGGCAATGGACCCATAAGCGAGGTCATCTTGACCGTGCCTGCAATGCCGATAATCGTCCAACGGGAATATCGTTGCCCGCTGTGCGTCACAGCAAAATTGGACTGCCGATGTCCGGCATGGGTCATAAGCGGACATCGCGAGCCGTTTGGCCCATGTCGGCTTTGCACCCGAAAGCGGACATTGGACGACGCATTCAGCTAAGGATCCGGCTGCCCGTTTATGAGGTCCACGCCCTGAGTAGCGCGGCTACTCCGCAGTAATTCCGAGCTTTTGAATCTCCGCCGGCCACTCGGCGAATTCCTGTTTCAGCAACGCCGCGAAGGCGTCATGCCCGAGCGTGCCGCTCAGGCCGTTTTCCGCCATGCGTTGCTGGATCGACGGCGTGGCGACAATGGCGAGCAAAGCCCGTTCGAGCTTGTCGCGCACCGCCGCCGGCGTGCCGGCGGGCGCGACCACGCCATACCAGTTTTCCATCACGACGCTCGGCAGGCCGAGCTCCTTCGTGGTCGGCAGATCCGGCATGAGCGGCGAGCGCTCCGGCGCGAATAGGGCGATGGCTTTGATCTTGCCGGCCTTTACCAGCGGCATCAGCACCGGCAAATCGGCGTTGAGCATGTCGACATGATTGCCGAGGAGATCGGTGATGGCGGGAGCAGCGCCGCGATAGGGCACATGGGTGATTTTCACATCGGCCGCGGCATTGAGCATTTCGACCGCGATGTTCATGGTGGTGCCGAGCCCGGCCGAGCCGTAGGTCAGCTTTTGCTGCTTGGCCTTGGCGATCAGCTCCGGCATCGTCGCGACACCGAGTTCGTTATTGACCACCAGCAAGGACGGCACTGCGCCGATCCGCATCACCGGCGCGAAGTCCTTGACCGGATCATAAGCCGAGGGCGGCTTGAGGATCGGACTGAGTACGCAGGAGCCGAGGCTGCAAAACAGCACCGTAGTGCCGTCTGGCGTCGAGTGCGGCACGTAGTCGGCGGCAATCGCGCCACCGGCGCCGCCGCGGTCGTCGACGATCACATCGGCGCCGAGTTTTGCGCCAAGCTCTGCGGTGATGATTCGGGCCCATTGATCGACCGGGCCGCCGGCGGCGAACGGCACGACGAATTTGATGGTTTCGGCAAAGGCCGGGGCTGCGAACAGCAAGGACGCGGCGCAGCACAAGGCGAACAACGAGCCGCGAAAGCGGTCCATTCTACGTCCTCCCAATTTTGCCTCTCGCCCGCGGCGAGAAGTCGATTATTTTTATTGCCCGACCACGCCTTCGGGCGCGGTTTCGAGGTTGAACGCCGCGGCGAACAGCGCGCGGGTATAGTCGGTCTTGGGATTGCGGAATAGCTCCGCGGCGTCGCCGGATTCGACGACGAGGCCATGGCGCATGACCAAGAGACGGCTGGCGAGCGCCGCGACCACGCGCAAATCGTGCGAGATGAACAGATAAGTGAGATTGTGCCGCTTCTGCAGGTCGCGCAACAAATCGACCATTTGCGCCTGGATCAGCATGTCGAGTGCGCTCGTCGGCTCGTCGAGCACGATGAAGCTCGGCTCCAGCACGACGGCGCGCGCCACCGCGATGCGCTGGCGCTGGCCGCCGGAAAATTCGTGCGGAAAACGAAACCGCGTGGCGGGATCGAGCCCGACATCGATCAGCGCCTGGACCACGCGTTCGTCGCGCTGGCGATCGGTCATATCCGGATGATGAACCTTCAGTCCTTCCTTGATGATCTCGGCAACCGACATGCGCGGCGACAGCGAGCCATAGGGATCCTGAAACACGATCTGCATGTCGCGGCGGAACGGAAGCATTTCCTTGAATTTGAGGCCTTGCAGATTATGGCCCATGAATGTGATCGGCCCGTCGGAGGAGATCAGCCGCAGGATCGCGCGGCCGAGCGTCGACTTGCCGGACCCCGATTCGCCCACCACGCCGAGCGTTTCACCCTTGCGCAACTCGATGCTCATGCCGTCGCAAGCCTTGACGTGGCCGACGACCTTGCGCATCAGGCCGCTCGTGATCGGAAACCAGACTTTCAGCTGATCGGTTTCGAGAACCACCGGCGCGTTGGGTTGCGGCGGCGCCGGATCGGGCTTCGGCTCGGCGGCAAGCAGCGCCCGCGTATAGGGGTGCTGCGGCGAATTAAACACGCTCTCGACGGTGCCCTGCTCGACGAGTTTGCCGTCCTTCATCACGCAGACCCGTTGCGCGATTTTTCGCACAATGCCGAGGTCGTGGGTGATGAACAACAGCGACATGTGAAGCCGCGCCTGGATTTCCTTCAACAGCGCGATGATTTGCGCCTGCACCGTGACGTCGAGCGCGGTGGTGGGCTCGTCGGCGATCAACAGATCGGGCTCGTTGGCGAGCGCCATGGCGATCATCACGCGCTGGCGCTGGCCGCCGGAAAGCTGATGCGGATAACTCTTCAGCCGTGTTTCCGGATCGGGAATTCCGACCTGGCTCAGCACTTCGATGGTGCGGGCGCGGGCCGGCGCGCCGGTAAGCCCGCGGTGCAGCAGTAGAATTTCGCCGATCTGCTTCTCGATCGTGTGCAGCGGATTGAGCGAGGTCATCGGTTCCTGGAACACGATGGTGATATCGTCGCCGCGCACCTTGCGCATCTCGCGTTCGGGAAGCTGCAACAGGTCGCGGCCGTGGAAGACGATGCTTCCCGACGGATGGTGCGCCGCCGGGTAAGGCAGAAGTTTCAGGATCGACAACGCCGTTGCCGATTTGCCGGAGCCGGATTCGCCGACCAGCGCCAGGCATTCGCCTTTGGGGATATCGAACGACACCCGGTCGACCGCAAGCGTTTCGCGCCCGCCGGACCGGAAGGCGATGGAGAGATCGCGAACGCAGAGGCAAAGCTCCTTGCTCATGTATAAATCTTTCGCGGGTCGAAGGCGTCGCGCACCGCTTCGCCGATGAAGATCAAAAGCGACAGCATCAGCGCGACCGTGCAAAAGCCGGTAAGCCCGAGCCACGGCGCCTGCACATTGGCCTTGCCCTGCGACAATAGTTCGCCGAGCGACGGCGAGCCCGGCGGCAGGCCGAAGCCGAGAAAGTCGAGGGCGGTCAGCGTCATCACTGACGACGACATGATGAAGGGCAGAAACGTCATCGTCGCCACCATGGCGTTCGGCAACAGGTGGCGGAACATGATGACGCGGTTGGAGACGCCGAGCGCGCGCGCCGCCTGGATATATTCGAAATTGCGCCCGCGCAGGAACTCGGCGCGAACCAGCCCGACAAGCCGCACCCAGGAGAACAGCAGTAGAATCCCGAGCAGCACGAAGAAGCCGGGCACCAGCACCGAGGAGATAATCAGCAGCAGATAAAGCTCCGGCACCGAGGTCCAGATTTCGATGAAGCGCTGGAACAACAGATCGATCCAGCCGCCGAAATAGCCCTGCACCGCGCCGGCGGCGACGCCGATGACCGACGACACGATGGTCAGGACCAGTCCAAACAGCACGGAAACGCGAAAGCCGTAAATCAGCCGCGCCAGCACGTCACGGCCCTGGTCGTCGGTGCCGAGCCAGTTGTATTCGAGCTTGCCGCATTCGGAGTAGCCATTTTTGGCGGCGAAATCGCAATCGGCTTTGTTCAGGAGCCAGGTCGGCTTGGAGGGGAATGCCGACGGCGGTCTGTCGTTGATGGTGCTGTAGGAGAACTTGATCGGCGTCCAGATTTCGATGGCGTTGTGATCGTTGAGAAATTTCTGCAGGTAGGGATCGCGGTAGTCGGCGGCAGTGCCGAGCACGTCGCCAAAGTCGGTATCCGGATAAGTCACGAAGACCGGGAAGAAATTCTTGCCGTCGTAATGGATGAACAGCGGCCTGTCGTTGGCGATGAATTCGGCGAACAGCGTCAACACGAACAGCACGAGAAAGATCCATAGCGACCAATGGCCTCGCCTGTTGCCTTTGAAATTCTGCCAGCGCCGCGCGTTGATCGGCGAGAATTCAAAGCCGCGCGCCAGCCCCGGCAGGCCCATCGGGCCGGCCGGCTCGCTGTCCGGCGTGAGCTCCGGCGGGATGCCGGGCTCGATCACGGCTTCGGCGCTTTTGGGGAGGGTCTTGGCGTCCACCTCACACCTCCCGCGTCTCGAAATCGATACGGGGATCGATCCACGTATAGGTGAGGTCGGAAATCAGATTAACGACGAGACCGAGCAGCGCGAAAATATAAAGATTGGCGAACACCACCGGATAGTCGCGGTTGAGCACGCTCTCGAAGCTCAACAGTCCAAGCCCGTCGAGCGAAAATATCGTCTCGATCAGGAGCGAGCCGGCAAAGAAGGCGGATACGAACGCGGCCGGAAAGCCGGCGATCACGAGCAGCATGGCGTTGCGGAAAATATGGCCGTACAGCACTTGCCGCTCGGAGCAGCCCTTGGCGCGCGCAGTGAGCACATATTGCTTGCGCAATTCCTCGAGAAACGAGTTCTTGGTGAGCAGCGTCATGGTGGCAAAAGCGGCGAGCCCCATGGAGACAATCGGCAGCACTAGGTGCCAGAAATAATCGAGAATTTTTTCCCACCAGGGAAATTGCGACCAGCCGTCCGAGACCAGCCCGCGCAACGGAAAAATCTGAAAGAACGAGCCGCCGGCGAACAGGATGATGAGCAGGATCGCGAACAGGAAGCCGGGAATGGCGTAGCCGACGATAATCACGCCGGAGGTCCAGGTGTCGAACGGTGTGCCGTCGCGCACCGCCTTGCGGATGCCGAGCGGGATCGAGATCAGATAGCTGAGCAGCGTCATCCAGATGCCGAGCGAAATCGAAACCGGCAGCTTCTCCTTGATCAGCTGGAGCACGCTGACGTCGCGGAAATAGCTCTTGCCGAAATCAAAGCGCAGATAGTGCCCCATCATGATGAAAAAGCGCTCGTAGGCTGGCTTGTCGAAGCCGAACTGCTTTTCCAGGCTTTTGATGAATGCGGGATCGAGCCCCTGCGCGCCGCGATATTTGGATGTGACGTCGAGTTGCGCGCCGCTTTGCATGCCGCCGCGGGTAGAAAAATCGCCGCCGGCGGAGCCGGATATGCGCGAGGTCGCCCCCGTATCGGTGCCGGAGAGCTGCGCGATGACGCGCTCGACCGGCCCGCCCGGCGCGAACTGGACTACGACGAACGACACCAGCATGATTCCAAAGATCGTGGGAATCATGAACAGAATGCGGCGGATGATGTAGGCAGCCATGGTCGATCCGGCACCGTTTTTCCTCCCGCCTTGGGGCGGGTTATAGGCAGTCTATCAGCCTTGGTGACGCTTTTGCGTCGTCACGTTACACACTGCAAGTCCTTGCCGAGGGCGCCGGCACAGCTTTTGGTATTACGTTTATCCTGGACGCTCGATTTTCGCTGACTTTACCGGGTCATACCACCAGGTGTCGGGAATGCCGCGAAAATAGCGGGGCTGTGCGGCGGGCCTGCCGAAAACGTCCCAATAGGCGATCCAGTGCGACGCCTTGTACCAGTTCGCAATCCAGTAGCGGCCGGCGCGGATCACCCGGTCGAGCGCGCGGCAGGCGGTCACCAGGTCGGCGCGAGAATTGGCCGCCACAATGGCGTCGATCAGCGCATCCACCACCGGATCGGCGATACCGGCGAGATTGTTCGAGCCGTTGAGCGCCGCGGCCTGCGAGGAGAAGAACGAACGCAGTGAATTGCCCGGCGTGGACGAGAAGTTGAACCGATCGATGGTGATATCGAAGTCGAAATCCTTAAGCCGCGACTGATATTGCACCGGATCGACGATACGCAGCGTCGCATCGATGCCGAGCGTGCCGAGATTTCTGATGAACGGCATGTGGTGTGGCTCGAATGCCGGCTCGTCGATCAGAAATTCGATGGTGATGGGCTCGCCGCCCGGGGCGACGCGCTTGCCGTTCACGATGGCGTAGCCGGCATCCTGGAGCTGCTGCGCCGCCTTGCGCAGCAGCGCACGGTCTTGCCCCGAGCCGTCGGAGACCGGCGGCGTATAGGGATTGCCAAAAACCTCGGCCGGCAGGCTGGCGCGGTACGGTTCAAGCAGCGCGACTTCCGCCGCGCTCGGCTCGCCTTGCGCCATCAAGTCGGAATTCTGGAACGCCGACACGGTGCGCAGATACGCGCCGTACATGATCGTCTTGTTGGTCCACTCGAAATCGAAAGCGTCGTTGAGCGCGTCACGCAGCCGGACGTCGGTGAATTTCTGACGCCGGGTATTGATGAACCAGCCTTGCGCGCCGGACGGCGTATCGTCGGGTATCTCGTCGCGCTTGACGCGACCGTCGCGCACGGCGGGGAAATCGTAGCGCATCGCCCAGAAACGCGATGTGAACTCCTCACGGAACAGGTAATTGCCCGCCGAAAAACCTTCGAAGCCGACATCGCGGTCGCGATAATATTCGAAACGCACGGTATCGAAATTGCTCTGCCCACGCGCCACCGGCAGATCGGCGCCCCACCAATCCTTGACGCGCTGGTATTCGATGTAGCGCCCCGGCTCGAAACGTCCGACTTTGTAGGCACCGGAGCCGAGCGGCACATCGAGCGTGGATTTGTCGAACGGTTTTGTCGTGTAATAGGCGCGCGAGAAAATCGGCAAGCCGGCAACGAACAACGGCACGTCCCGCGCCCGCTTCGGCTTGAAGGTCACGGTGACGCTCGCGTCGCTGTCCGCCTTGGCGCCCGCGAAGTCACGCAGTGACTGGCTGATGAGCGGGTGACCCTGCTCTTTGAGGGTATTGAGCGAGAAGGCTGCATCCTGCGCGGTGAGTGGCGTGCCGTCGTGAAATCTGGCTTCGGGCCGGATGAAGAACTGATAGGTCAGGCCATCCGCCGAACGGCGGACTTTGGATGCGGCGAGCCCGTACATGGCATCCGGCTCGTCACCGGCACGCACCATCAGCGTGGCGAAAGTCATTTCCATCCCCTGCGCCGCGTCGCCCTTGAGGATGAAAGTGTTGAGCGAGTTGAAGGTGAGGAAATTCTGGTTGTAGGCCTGGTCCGGACCGATCTGCGAGAACATCCCGCCTTTCGGTGCAGCCGGATCGACGTAGCGGAAATGCGCGAAGTCGGCCGCGTAGCCGAGATCGCCGAATGCGGAAAGGCCGTGGGATTCGATCGAGCCGTCGGCGCGCGCGGGCAGGATGCTGCCGCGCGCCGTGCCGAATCCAACGAGCGCGCCGGCTGCAAGCTTAAGCACGCGGCGCCGTGTAGGCCGAATCATGCCTCGGCTTTATCCCGTCTTTTTGGCTTTTTCGTCGTCCCACCACCACACGGTCGGGAACGCTGCCCTGCCATATTTGGGCATCGAATCGGGATGGCCGAAGCGATCCCAGCGCGCGGTGCGCACTTTGCCGTAGGTCCATTGCGGCACTACGTAAAAGTTCCACAGCAAGATGCGGTCGAGCGCCTTGGTGGCCGCTTCGAGATCGGCGCGATTCTTGGCGAAGATCACCTGGTCGATCATGGCGTCGACGGCGGGATTTTTGATGCCGACCAGGTTGTACGAGCCGGCCTGATCGGCGGCCTGCGAGCCCCAATAGCCGCGCTGCTCGTTGCCGGGCGACAGTGATTCCCCCCAGGCGGACGTGATGATGTCGAAATCCCAGGTGCGCAGCCGGTTCTCGTATTGCGCCTCGTCGACGGTGCGCACCGTCACATTCATGCCAAGCCGGTCGAGTGAGGGCTTGTAGAACAAGAACACGCGCTCGAAGCTCGGATCTTCGGCGAGGAACTCGACTGTGAACTGCGCGCCGGTCTTGGCGTTGACCAGTTGCTGGTCGCGCACCTCGTAGCCGGCTTCTTTCAACAGCCGCACGGCTTCGCGCAAATTGTCGCGCACCTGATCGGGAGTGGCGTTGACCGGATTGCTGTACGGCTTTTTGAACACTTCGGGGGGCACCTTGTCGCGCACGGTCTCAAGCAATTCGAGCTCCTTGCCGGTCGGCACGCCGGTGGCGGCGAGATCGGTGCCCTCGAAATAGCTGGTGATGCGATGGTATTGTCCGAAGAAAATCTGCTTGTTCATTTCCTCAAAATCGAAAGCATAATTGAAAGCCAGGCGGACGCGCGGGTCCTGGAATATTTCGCGGCGGACGTTGAAGGCGAAGCCCTGCATCATGCCGATATTGCGGATTGGAAATTCTTCGAGCAGGACGCGCTTGTCGCCGACCGCAGGAAAATCGTAGGCGGTGGCCCAATTCTTGGCGCTGTTCTCGGTGCGCCAGTCGACGGTATCGGCTTTGAAGGCTTCGAGCGCGACGGTGGTATCGCGGAAATATTCGTAGTGCAACTCGTCGAAATTATTGCTGCCGACATAGAGGTTGAGGCCTTGGCCCCAATGGTCCTTGACGCGCTCGTAAACGATATTGCGCCCGGGTGAGAAGTCATTGATGCGATAGGGGCCGCTGCCGAGCGGCGGCTCAAGGGTGGTTTCGCCAATGTCGCGTTGCTTGCCGTTCGGGTCGGTGCCCTCCCACCAATGCTTGGGCAGCACGGTCAACTCGCCGATGATCTGGGGCAGTTCGCGGTTGCCGGGACCGTCGAAGGTGAAGGTGACGTCGCGATCCCCGGTCTTCTCCACTTTGGCGACATGCCGGTAATAGGCGGAGAGTTGCGGGCTGTATTTCTTCTGCGCCTCGAAGGAAAAAATCACGTCTTCCGGCGTGATCGGCGTGCCGTCATGCCATTTGGCCTGCTGGCGCAGCCGATATGAGGCCGAGGAGAAGTCGGCCGGAAAGCTCACGCCCTCGGCGAGCAGGCAATATCCGCTCGAGACTTCGTCGAGCGAGGACACCGAAAGCGTTTCGTAGATGAGATCGATGCCGGCGACGAGCGAACCTTTGACGCCGCCCACCACCGAGTTGAAGTTGTCGAATGTGCCGAGCGCGATCTGGCGCGCCGCGCCACCGCTCGGCGCGCTGGCGTTGACATAGTCGAACTGCTTGAAGCCCACGGAATATTTGAGGTCGCCGAACAGCGACAGTCCGTGCTGCCAGGTTTTGGTGTCCTGCGCCTGCGCGGCAGCGATCCAATTGGGCAGCGGAAGCTGTCGCGCGACGAGCGCAAGCAGCGCGGTTTTGAGCACGGACCGGCGGTTCACTTGGGCATCTCCCGGAGTTACGGTTCTTAACTATTATAATAGCGTTTCTTGACGGTTATTATGTGCGTTTTCGCCCGCAGCGCCAGCGCGGCAAATTGCTCCCGCGACGAATTGGCTTCACATCCCCGTGGCCGGAGAAAGTGCCTGCGAGCGCGTCCGATTAATGCTGCGGTGCCGCAGAACCGCCGGGCGGAGCGGATGGGGCCGCTGCCGGAGCTGCAGCCTGTGCCGCCGGTATCGGCAGCGGATTGGCCGACAAGGTATTGAGGTAAGCGATGACGTCGGCGCGCTGCGTTTCCCTCGACAGGCCGGCAAACGTCATGGCCGTGCCGGGGACGTCGGCGCTCGGACTGGTCAGCCACTTATTGAGCGCATCGAACGTCCAGGTACCACCCAGCTTCTTCAACGCAGGCGTATAGTTGAAACCCGATACCGAAGCCACCGGCCGTCCCACCACACCGTAAAGGTCCGGTCCAACCTTGGCGCCTTGGCCTTCCTGGAAATTATGGCAGGCTTGGCATTGCCGGGCGACCTGGGCGCCTTTGTCGGGCGAGGCGGTCGGCAAAAGGTTCTCGATCGGCACTTCGACCTCGGCTGTCGTCGAGGCGCCGGCGTGCGGCTGTTCTTCCTTCACGACGATCTCATAACCGGGCTTGGCCGGCGGCTCCGGCGTGAAAATCGCGCCGGATGCGATATGCATGGCAACGAGGATCAGGCAGGTCCCCAGCAAAGCGCCGAGAATCTTGTTCAGTTCGAAGGAGTTCATCGCTGGATAGCTCCGCAGCGGCAGAGAAGTGGGCAGTGCACAATTAGCCAGTTTGCTGCGCGTCTTGCAACCCGTATAAGCACGCACGCACAGGCGCGCCGCGCGATGGCCGATGTTCTCATCCTCATTCCCGCCCGCATGGCCGCGACCAGGCTGCCGGGCAAGCCGTTGGCCGATATCGGCGGCGAACCGATGATCGTGCATGTTCTGCGCCGCGCGCAGGCGGCCAAGATCGGTCCGGTGGTGGTTGCCACCGACTCGGCCGAGATCGCCGCAATTGTGGATAAGGCCGGCGGCCGCGCCGTTCTGACGCAAGCTGGACATGCCTCCGGCTCCGACCGCATTTTCGAAGCGCTCGGCAAGGTCGATTCGCAAGGAAACGCCAAAATCATCGTCAACCTGCAGGGCGATCTGCCGACGCTCGAAACCGCCACTATCGCCGCGGCCTTGCGGCCGCTTGCCGATGGCGCCGTCGACATCGCCACCCTTGCCGCCGAGATTAAATCAGCCCGCGAACGCACCGATCCGAACGTGGTCAAGGTGGTGGGCACGCCGGTCGCGCCATCGCGGCTGCGCGCGCTCTATTTTACCCGCGCGACGGCACCCTCCGGCGAGGGCCCGCTCTATCATCACATCGGGCTTTATGCCTTCCGCCGCGCAGCTCTCGAGCGTTTCGTCAAATTACCGCCGTCACCGCTCGAGCGGCGCGAAAAACTGGAGCAATTGCGCGCGCTCGAGGCCGGGATGCGCATCGACGTCGAGATCGTCGACGCCGTGCCGCTCGGCGTCGACACGCCCGAGGATTTGGAAAAGGCGCGCGCCATGCTAACGGGTCGGCCAAGAACAACGTAATATCAAACGCAATCTGACCGAAGGCAAAATGGCAAAACGCAGGAAAAGCAAGCGCAAGAAAATCGCGTTCCAGGGCGAGCTAGGGGCGAATTCGCATATCGCCTGCAAGCAGGCCTACCCGAATTATGCGCCGCTGCCGTGCCCGACATTCGAGGATGCGTTCGCCGCGGTCCGCACCGGGCGGGCTGCGCTGGCCATGATCCCGATCGACAATTCGGTAGCCGGCCGCGTGGCCGATATCCATCATCTGATGCCGGCGTCGCGGCTTCACATCGTGGCGGAATGGTTTCTGCCGGTGCAGCATCAGCTCATGGCGCCCAAAGGCGCGACGCTGAAGACGATCAAGACGGTCGAGAGCCACGTCCATGCGCTCGGGCAATGCCGCAACATCATCCGCAAGCTGCACGTGCGGGCGGTCGTCGCCGCCGACACGGCGGGTGCGGCGCGGGAAGTCGCCGAGGCCGGAGATATTTCGCGCGCGGCGCTGGCGACCAAGCTCGCGGCCAGGATCTACGGCTTGCGCATTCTGAAAAAAGACGTCGCCGACGCCAAGCACAACACCACGCGCTTTGTCGTTCTGGCGCGCGAGGCCAAATGGCCGAGCCGCAAGGAAAAGCGCGCGGTCACGACCTTTGTATTCCAGGTGCGCAATATCGCGGCCGCCCTGTACAAGGCGCTGGGCGGCTTCGCCACCAACGGCGTGAACATGACCAAGCTCGAAAGCTATATGGTCGATGGCAGCTTCTCCGCCACGCAATTCTACGCCGACGTGCAGGGCCATCCGAAACAGCGCGCGCTGGAATTGGCGCTCGAGGAGCTGGAATTCGTCTCGCAGCCGAAGAGCTTGCGAATCCTCGGCGTCTATCCGGCACACCGCTTGCGTGAGAGATTCAAATAGCAAGATCGCAAATAGGAACTATGGCGATGAGCGACGAAGAACAACCAAAGGTCCGGCGGACGTTGCAATTGCGTTTCACAATGCCGAGCGCGGATTCGGCTCAACTCGTCGCCATGATCAAGGCAGCGGCGCCATTGTACCAGATGTTCGGCAAGGCTGAGGTGCGCCTCCTGCAAAACGTCGACGATCCCGCGAAATTCGTGCAGTTGATCGAATACGAGGCGCGCGAGGATTGGGAACTCAGCCGGCAGCGTATCGCCAGCGATCCGCGCATGCAGGTGTTTCTGCAGACCTGGCGCACGATGTTTCCCGGAGCGCTGGAGATCGACGTCTATCAGGACGTCTGATTTTCCCGGAATTCAGATCGTCTGATTATAGGCGCCGACTTCCTTGTGCGTGCGCAGAACCGTATCGACCGACTTGAACATGTCGCGCATGCGCGCTTCCGATACCGGGCTTTCGACCACGACGACCAGTTCCGGTTTGTTCGAGGAGGCGCGAACCAGGCCCCAGGTGCCATCTTCCACGGTGACGCGCACGCCGTTGACCGTGACCAGATCGCGGATTTTTTGGCCCGCGACCTTGCCGTGATTTTTCTGCTCCGCTTCAAAATGCTTCACCACCGCGTCGACTACACCGTACTTTTCCTCGTCGGCGCAATGCGGCGACATGGTCGGCGACGACCAGGTTTTCGGCAGCGCGTTTTTCAGATCGGCCATGCTTTTATCCGGATTGCGGTCGAGCATGTCGCAGACGGCGAACGCGAAGATGAGTCCGTCATCATAGCCGCGGCCGAACGGCTTGTTGAAGAAGAAGTGGCCGGATTTTTCGAAGCCAGCGATGGCGCCGATCTCGTTGACCCGGCGTTTCATGTAGGAATGTCCGGTCTTCCAGTAATCGGTCCTGGCGCCGTTCTTGATCAGCACCGGATCGGTCATGAACAATCCGGTCGATTTCACGTCGGCGACGAACAGCGCGTTCTTGTGGTTGGCCGAAATGTCGCGCGCCAGCATGACGCCGACTTTGTCGGCGAAGATTTCCTCGCCGGTATTGTCGACCACGCCGCAGCGGTCGCCGTCGCCGTCGAAGCCAAGCGCCACGTCGGCCTTGCTCGACAGCACGGCGTCGCGCATGGCGTGCAGCATTTTCATGTCTTCGGTGTTCGGATTGTAATTCGGAAAGGTATAGTCGAGCTCGCAGTCGAGCGGCACCACTTCGCAGCCGATTTTTTCCAGAACCTGCGGCGCGAAGGCGCCGGCCGTGCCGTTGCCGCAGGCGCACACCACCTTGAGCCGCCGCTTGAGTTTTGGCCTCTTGGTGAGGTCGGCGATATATTTTTGCCGAAAATTCTCGATGAAGCCGTAAGCGCCGCCGGCGCGTTCCTTGAATTGCGCCGTCAGCACGATGTCCTTAAGCCGCGCCATTTCACCGGGACCGAAGGTGAGCGGGCGGTTCACCCCCATTTTCACCCCGGTCCAGCCGTTGTCATTGTGCGAGGCGGTGACCATGGCGACGCACGGCACGTCGAGGTCGAATTGCGCGAAATAGGCCATCGGCGTCAGCGCAAGCCCGATGTCGTGCACCTTGCAGCCGGCGGCAAGAAGGCCATTGGTCAGCGCCATCTTGATCGACGCCGAATAGGAGCGGAAATCGTGGCCGGTGACGATCTCGGCTTTGACGCCAAGCTCGTGAATGAGCGTGCCGAGCCCAAGGCCGAGCGCCTCGATGCCCATCAGGTTGATCTCACTGCCGAACAGCCAGCGCGCGTCATATTCGCGAAAGCCGGTGGCCTTCACCATCGGCTCGGATTCATAAGCGTAAGTATTCGGCTTAAGCGAGGATTTGGGCTTGGGAAACATCGGCGAATTGATCCGAATCGAAAGCCCGACAGCAATAGCTTAAACGGCGGAGTACAGGAATGGTTGCGTGCTTGTCGTTCCAGGCGCCTCGCTCGGCTCCGGAATGACAAAAACTATTGTTCCAAGACCAGCTTGCCGTCGGAATATTCGAAGCGATGCAGCCGCGACAGGAACGACAGGCCGAGCAGGTTGTCGGACAGCGCCCCCTCCGGCATCACCATGGCGGCGACGTCGCGCAGCTCGATATCGTCGATCTCGACCCGGTCGAGCGTGACTGGTGCGGCGCGCGCGACGCCGTTCGCGGTCTTGACCATGGCGACATAGTCGCTTTCGGCCGGATGGATGCCGAGCATCGCGGCGTCGCGCTCGCTCAGCGCGATCACCGAGGCGCCGGTGTCGACCATGAAGTCCATGCGCCGGCCGTCGACGCGGCCTTCGACCTGGAAATGACCATTGCCGCTCGGCGAAATGACGACCGAGCGCGAATCCGGGGACGCCGGCTGCGCCGGCGCCACGGGGTGCGCGGCCATCATCGTCGGCGTCTGAGTGCCGCCATGCACCTGCGTGGCGTAGCGCGGAACGATAACGCCCGCGGCAAGCACGAGGACGGCAAAAATAATGACAGAGCGCATGACTATGGTCCGGCTATTTGGGCGATTGCACCATGCGACGGCGAATAAGCGGCTAATGCCGTGCAATAAGCCGGCGGATTTGGATGGCAATGGTAAGCAGGGCGCTAAGGCATTTGCTCGAAACTGGGCGATCGGGCTTGCGCAAGCGAACTCCCTCTCCCCAACGGGGAGAGGGAGAAGCTACGTTTTGCGCGGTTTGGCGCGCCGCGTCGCCGTCGCCGCGATCGGGTCGTCGGGCCACGGGTGTTTGGGATAGCGGCCGCGCATGTCGGCGCGCACGGCTGCGTAGCTGCCGCGCCAGAAGCCCGGCAAGTCGCGCGTCGTCTGCACCGGGCGGTGCGCGGGGGAGAGTAGCTCGATTACGAGGGGAATTTTGCCGCCGGCAATGGCCGGATGACGGTTGAGCCCGAACAGCTCCTGCACCCTGATCGCGATTTTCGGTCCGCCTTCGGCCTCGTAATCGATCGGCACGTGCGAGCCGGTCGGCGCTTCGAAATGCGTCGGCGCTTCGGCATCGAGCCGGCGCGGCAGCGGCCACGGCAGAAGACGGTGCAATGCTGCTTCCAATTCGTCTGCCGAAATATCGCCAAGCGCGATCTTGTGTGCGAGCTCTGGCGCCAGCCATTCATTTGCGGTTTCGGCAAGCGCCGCGTCGGAGAGGTCGGGCCATTCGCCGCCTTCGCTGGCGCGCAGAAACATGACGCGGTCGCGCCACTGTTTGAGCGCCTTGGTCCACGGCAAGTGGCCGACGCCGATGCCCGCAATGGCGTCGGCCAATAGTTTTGCGGTCTCATCGCCGGCCGTCACCGGCATCTGCGCTTCCGCAAGCACAATGGCGCCGAGGCGGCGGCTCTTGCGTCCGCGCAGTTTCAGGCTTGCGGTATCGAAGGTGATCTCCTCACGCGTCTCGATGCGGTCGGCAAACTTTTGCTCGATCTCGGCGAGTGTGATTGGTGCCGCCGACAGGATGCGGCCGGCCGCGGCGCTACCGGTAAGTTCGGCGACGGCAAGGAATGGCTCGCGGGCGAGCGCGGAGGCGGCATCGACGATGGCGCCGCGCCCGTTCGCCAGCAGAAATGCGCCCGCGGCCGCGCCGCGGCTTTTGGTGATGCGCTCAGGGTAGGCAAGCGCGAGCAACGCTCCGATGCTTAATTCCCCCGGCGGCGCAGGCGGCGCATCAGTCTGCGCGACCTCCGCCCACCGCTCCGCCATCGCGCGCGCGTCGCGCGCACGGCTCGAGCGGTCACGGCGCAGCGCGTCGAGCCGGTGACGCAAGTCGAGATCGTCGCCGCCAAGCCCGCGTTCGCCGATGATCGCCGCAAGCTCGGCGGCGCGCAGCGCTTCACCGGCAGCCGCCGCATCGACCACCATGCGCGCAAGCCGCACCGGCAGCGGTAGCCGCCGCAGATGGCGGCCCTCGTCGGTGATGCGGCTGTCGCCGTCGATGGCGCCAAGTTCGGCGAGAAGCGCTTTCGCCTCGGTGAGCGCGGGCCGCGGCGGCGGATCGAGGAAGGCGAGTTTGTCGGGTCCGCTGCCCCAGGCGGCGAGATCGAGCGCGAAAGACGACAGGTCCGCGGCGAGAATTTCCGGCCGCGCAAACGGTTCGAGTGCGGCCGTCTGCGGCTCGTCCCAAAGCCGGTAGCAGACGCCGGGCTCGATGCGGCCGGCGCGGCCGCGGCGCTGGTCTGCCGCCGCGCGCGACACGCGCACCGTTTCGAGCCGCGTCACACCGACATCGGGTTCGTAGCGCGGCACCCGCGCCAGCCCGCTGTCGACGACGATGCGCACGCCCTCGATGGTGATCGAGGTTTCCGCGATCGATGTCGCCAGCACGATTTTACGGCGCCCGGGCGGAGCGGGGAGAATGGCGCGATCCTGCTCGTCGCCGGTAAGCGCGCCGTAAAGCGCGACCACGCCGGTCGACGGCTCAGTGCGGCCTTCGAGCAAGCGTTCTGTGCGGCGGATTTCGGCGGCGCCGGGCAGGAATGCGAGCAGCGAGCCCGGATCGGCGCGCATCGCCCGAACGATGACATCGGCCATTTGCGGTTCGATAGCGCGGGTGTCGCGGCCAGCATAGCGCGTCTCGACCGGAAAAGCGCGGCCCTGGCTTTCGATCACCGGCGCATCACCCAGAAGTCCGGCGATGCGGGCGCCGTCGATGGTCGCCGACATGACGAGGAGTTTTAAATCCTCGCGCAAGCCCTGTTGGGCGTCGCGCGCCAGCGCCAGGCCGAGATCGGCGTCGAGCGAACGCTCGTGGAATTCGTCGAACATCACCGCGGCGACGCCGTCGAGCATCGGATCATCGAGAATGAGCCGGGTAAAAATTCCCTCGGTGATGACTTCAATGCGGGTTTTGCGCGAGATTTTTGAGCCGAAGCGCACCCGCAGGCCCACGGTCTCGCCGACGCGTTCCGACAGCGTTTGCGCCATGCGCTCGGCCGCCGCGCGCGCGGCGAGCCGGCGCGGCTCAAGCACCAGGATGCGGCGGTCTTTGGCCCAGTCCTCGCCGGCAAGGATGAGCGGCACCCGCGTGGTCTTGCCGGCCCCGGGCGGCGCCACGAGCACGGCCGCGTTATTGGCGCGTAACGCCGCCGTCAGTTCCGGCAGCGCGGTGTCGATCGGGAGCGGCTGGTCATCCACAGTCGACATTGACCCGTGCCAAAACGGCTGAAACTCCTATATTACCGGTGAACATGCCCGCAGCACAAAAAGCCCCGCTAAAGCAGCAAATCACGGCCAAGCCGCTGAAGAAAGGCGATCACGTCTTTCTGGTCGACGGCTCGGGCTACATTTTTCGCGCCTATCACGCGCTGCCGCCGATCAACCGCAAATCCGACGGCTTGCAGCTCAACGCCGTGTTCGGTTTCTGCAACATGCTGTGGAAACTGCTCCGCGACATGAAGCCGGAGGACAAGCCGACCCATCTCGCGGTGGTGTTCGATCTCTCCGAACGGACGTTTCGCACCGAAATGTATCCCGAATACAAGGCACACCGCCCCGATCCGCCCGACGATCTGCGGCCGCAATTTCCGCTGATCCGCGACGCCGTGCACGCCTTCGATATCCCTTGCCTGGAACAGGCCGGCTTCGAGGCCGACGATCTGATCGCGACTTATGTCCGCCAGGCCTGCGAGGCCGGCGCCACCGCCACCATCGTCTCTTCGGACAAGGATTTGATGCAGCTCGTCAATGATGGCGTCGTCATGTACGACACCATGAAAGACAAGAAGATCGGCCGCGCCGAGGTGATCGAGAAATTCGGCGTGCCGCCGGACAAGGTCATCGAAGTGCAGGCGCTGATCGGCGATTCCACCGACAATGTGCCCGGCGTGCCGGGCATCGGCGTCAAAACCGCAGCCCAACTCATCGGCGAATACGGCGACCTTGAAACCCTGCTCAAGCGCGCGTCCGAAATCAAGCAGGACAAGCGCCGGCAAACGCTGATCGACAATGCCGACAAAGCGCGGCTGTCGAAAAAACTCGTCACGCTCGACGATCACGTGAAGCTTGCCGTGCCGATCGGCGATCTCGCCGTGCACGAGCCTGATTACAAGCGGCTGATCGCTTTTCTGCGGGCGATGGAGTTCTCATCGCTAACGCGCCGTGTGGCGGAATTTGCCGACGTGGACGCGAGCGAGGTTGAGCCGGATGCGAAGCTTGCGGTGAGTGGCGCTCCGTTACCCTCTCCCGTTCCGGGAGAGGACGGCTCGGCCCAAAGGGCCGAGCCCGGTGAGGGCCCGAGCCCCGCGCCGCAGACGGCCCTCACCCGGCCGGCTGCGCCGGCCGGCCTCTCCCGGAACGGGAGAGGTGAAAGTGGCGCGCTGACGCCGCAAAAGCTGGCGGCGGCGCGGCTCGACATCGCGCATGCTCAAAAATTCGATCGTTCGAAATACGAAACCGTGCGCTCACTCGATCGGTTGAAAGCGTGGATCGAGCGGGCGCGCGATCTCGGCTTTGTCGCCATCGACACCGAGACCAATAGTCTTGATCCGATGCAGGCGCAGCTCTGCGGCTTTTCGCTGGCGCTCACTCCCAACGAGGCCTGTTACGTGCCGCTATCGCATCGCCAAGGCGGCGACGGCAGCGCCAGCGGCCTGTTCCAGGGCGAGATCGCGCCCGATCAGCTCGCCGAACGCTCAGCCCTCGATGCCATCAAGCCGCTCCTTGAGGATCCCGGCGTGCTCAAGATCGGGCAGAATCTGAAATTCGATTGGCAGATTTTCGCCGTGCGCGGCATCGAGATAAAATCCTACGACGACACCATGCTGATGTCCTACGTGGTCGATGCCGGCCGCTCCGATCACGGCCTCGATCCGCTGGCGCGGCGCTATTTCGATCACCAAACCATCGATTTCAACGAAGTGACCAAGGCCGGCAAGACCCGGGTCACGTTCGATTGCGTCGAAATCAACAAGGCGACCGAATACGCCGCCGAAGATGCCGACGTGACGCTCCGGCTGTGGCAGTTGCTTAAACCCCGGCTGCCTGCCGAACATATGCTCAATGTCTACGAGACGCTGGAGCGGCCGCTTCTTCGCGTGCTCGCGGATATGGAGCGCCGCGGCATTTCGATCGACCGGCAGGTGCTGTCGCGGCTCTCCGGCGAATTCGCGCAGGAGGCCGCCGGCCTCGAAGCTGAGATCAACAAGCTTGCCGGCGAGCCGGTCAATGTCGGCTCACCCAAGCAGATCGGCGACATTCTGTTCGGCAAGCTCGGCCTTGAGGGCGGCACCAAGACCAAAACCGGCCAGTGGGCGACCGGCGCGCGGCTCCTTGAGGAACTCGCCGAGCAGGGACACGAACTGCCGCAGAAAATCCTCGACTGGCGGCAAGTCTCAAAACTGAAATCGACCTATACCGACGCGCTGCCGGGCTTCGTCAACCCGACCACGCATCGCGTGCACACGAGCTACGCGCTGGCCTCCACGACGACCGGCCGGCTGTCGTCGTCGGAGCCGAATTTGCAGAACATTCCGGTGCGCACCGAGGACGGCCGCAAGATCCGCCGCGCGTTTATTGCCGATGCCGGCTACAAGCTCGTTTCCGCCGATTACTCGCAGATCGAGCTGCGGCTCCTTGCCGAGATCGCCGGCATCGAGCCATTGCAAAAGGCGTTCCGCGAGGGGCTCGACATCCACGCCATGACGGCGTCGGAAATGTTCGGCGTGCCGGTAAAGGACATGCCGGGCGAGGTACGCCGCCGCGCCAAGGCGATCAATTTCGGCATCATCTACGGCATCTCCGCATTCGGGCTTGCCAATCAGCTCGGCATCGAGCGCGAGGAAGCCGGCGCCTATATCAGAAAATATTTCGAGCGCTTTCCCGGTATCCGCGATTACATCGAAGAGACCAAGGCGTTCGCGAAAAAGCACGGCTATGTGGAGACGTTGTTCGGCCGCAAATGCCACTATCCCGATATCGGCGCCTCGAATGCGTCGATCCGCGCGTTCAACGAGCGCGCCGCGGTCAATGCGCGGCTGCAAGGCACCGCCGCCGATATCATCCGCCGCGCCATGATCCGCATGGACACGGCGCTGGCGAAGAAAAAACTCTCCGGGCAAATGCTGCTGCAAGTGCACGACGAGCTGGTCTTCGAAGTGCCCGACGCCGAAGTCAAGCAAACGCTGCCGGTGGTCACCGCCGTGATGGTCGAGGCGCCGATGCCGGCTTTGTCACTCTCGGTGCCGCTGCAAGTCGAAGCGCACGCCGCCGACAATTGGGACGCGGCGCATTAAAACCTGTAGCCCTCATCCTGAGGCGCCCGCGCGCAGCGCGGGCCTCGAAGGATGCGGCGGACGACTGTGCGTCCTTCGAGGCTCGCTTCGCTCGCACCTCAGGATGAGGGATCGGAGTTACTTCACCGGCACTACCGCGATGACGTCGAGCTCGAACAGCGCGCCCTCGTGCGCCAGCTTGCTGATTTGCACCGCCGTGCTCGCCGGTGGCGCTTTGGTGTCGACGTAGCTATTGCGCACCTCGAGGAAGATCGGCAGGTGCGCGATGTCGACGAAATAATTGGTGGTCTTCACCACGTGCTCGATATTGGCCCCGACCGCCGCGAGGGCGGCTTTGACATTCTCGAAGCGCTGCACCGCCCGGGCGCGAAAGTCGCCCGGCGCTCCGGCAAATTTTCCATTCGGCGTCATGCCGAGCTGCCCGGCAAGGTAAATTGTACGGCTTGGGCTTGTCGTTTCCACCACATGCGAATAGCCGCGTGTTGGGGGCATAGTCGTCGGATTGAGATGGCGATGAATGGCCACGCTTGATTCCTCCCTGGCTTTTTTGGCTGCTGCGATCGTATCCCATAATGCAAACGTCAAAGCTTCATGGCAAACTGCATTTCATGTTCGCCCGCGTCACTTTCCTCCTTATTGCCACGACATTGCTCCCGACTGCGGCCGACGCCGCGGCGCGTGATGGCGCGTCGCTCAACTGGCCCTGGGCGCTTCCGTTCGCCGGCATTCTGCTGACGATTGCGCTCGGGCCTCTCGCCTTCCGAAAATTCTGGCACCATCATTACGGCAAGCTCGCCTTCATGTGGGCCGCGCTGGCGCTGGTGCCGCTCGCCGCATTACGCGGCGTGGACACCGCGCTTGGCGCGCTCGCCCATGCGCTGATCGGCGACTATCTCGGCTTCATCGCCATCCTGTTCGCGCTCTATGTCGTCGCCGGCGGTATTCTGATCGTCGGCACCTTGCGCGGCACCCCGCTGGTCAATGCCGGCCTGCTGGCCTTCGGCACGCTGATCGCCAGCGTTGTCGGCACCACCGGCGCGGCCATGATTTTGATTCGGCCGTTGCTGCGGGCGAATTCGGATCGGCTGCACAATGTCCATGTCGTGGTGTTCTTCATCTTCCTGGTCGGCAATATCGGCGGCGCGCTGTCGCCGCTCGGCGATCCGCCGCTATTCATCGGCTTCCTCAACGGCGTCGATTTCTTCTGGCCATTGCAGCACCTGTGGCGGCCGACGGTCTTTGTCGCCTGCTGCGTGCTCGCCATATTCATCGTCGTCGATGCCTGGTTCTATCTGAAAGAGCGCCGCGCCGCGCCGGCCGGCGCTGCCGCCCAGCCCATGACCGTGGCCGTGCGTGGCATCGTCAATTTGCCGCTGCTCGCGGTCATCATCGCCGCCGTGATCCTGTCGGCGGTTTGGTCGCCAGGCATAAGCTTCGCGATCTACGGCACCCCGTTGCCGCTGCAAGATCTTGCGCGCGACGCCGTGCTGATCCTGACCGCGCTTGTATCTCTGTGGCTGACGCCGAACGAGCACCGCGAGTCGAACGGCTTCACTTTCGAGCCGATCCTCGAAGTCGCGTTGTTGTTTGCCGGGATTTTTGTCTGCGCCGTTCCGGTGCTGGCGATGCTGGACGCCGGTCACGATGGCGCATTCGCCTGGCTCCTGGCTGCGGTGACGAACGCCGACGGTACCCCGCACCAGGCCGCCTATTTCTGGCTCACCGGCGTGCTCTCGGCGATCCTCGATAATGCGCCGACCTATCTGGTGTTCTTCAAGCTTGCCGGCGGCAACCCGGCCGAGCTGATGACGACACTGGCGCCGGCGCTGGCGGCGATTTCGATGGGCGCGGTCTATATGGGCGCTCTCACCTATATCGGCAACGCGCCGAATTTCATGATCTACGCCATCGCCACCGAACGCGGCATCAAGATGCCGAGCTTCTTCGGCTATATGGTGTGGTCGATTGTGGTGCTGGCGCCGGTCTTCGCGCTTGTCACATTTGTCTTCGTGGCTGCGCACTGACATTTGGACGGGGCTTGAGAACTGTGCCGGTTCTTCGAGCGCCCGCTCTAAGTGTCGCGCGCGAACGCGTCCAGGAATGCCGAGACGAAAGCCGAGCGCTGCGGGTCGCCATTGCCGAGTTCGAATACCGAACTCGCCCGTTCGGTGCTGGCGAGCAGAATGAGCGTGAGCTGCCGCGACGGCACTTTGAACAACAACGACGAGAACGCGTTCGGATACTGGCCATAGTGCCAGACCAGTTGCGATTTGGTTCCAAAATCGCCCTGCACAAACCAGCCGAGGCCGTACGGGAATTTTTCTCCCGTGGGTGAGATCGCGGGAGTCCAGATTTGCTGCTTGGCCTGCGCGCTGTAGACAAGGCCGCGATCGATGCCGATATCGAACTTGGCGAGATCGGCGACCGTCGAGATGATGCCTGAGGATGCATTGATCCGGTCGAACGAGCGGCCGCCGCTGACGTCGACCAGATTCCAGTTGTGGTCGAGCGCGTAGGCCTGCGCCATGCGCGCAACGACGCTCGCCTTGTGCGCGTCCCCGGTGCCGAGCGCGGTATCGTTCATACCGAGCGGCTCAAGGATATCTTGCTCGACGGAGCGCAGAAAACCCTTATCGGAGACCGCATCGATTACCGCGGTCAGCCGCGCGAACAGAAGGGCGCTGTACTCGAAGTTCATGCCCGGCACGCCCTGTTCGGTGTGGTTGAGGTGCTCGCGGACGGTGATCTGTTCGATGTCGCAGTGAAATTCGGGCCGCGACGAATTATGCGGCGCCTTCAGGTCCGCGCACCATTTGGCATAGTCGGGATCGTAGGTCTGCATCGGCTGATCAAGATCGATTTTGCCGGCATCGACGAGCCGCATCAGCACGGCGGAGGCGAAGGTTTTGGTGAGGGAGGCGATCGGGTAGGGCGTCGTCTCGCTGGCCTTGATGCCGCGCGCGATGTCGGCCAAGCCGAAGCCGTGCGCCATGATCACCTGTTGGTTCTGCAGGATTGCGGCCGACATCGCCGGCACATCGAGCGATTGCCGGATGAAATCGAGTCGCTTGGTAAATCGGCCGATATCTTCTGTCATGGCTTCCGTCGCGAGGGATTGAGGTTCGGCAGGCGTCGACTGTTCGGCAAAGGCCCGCTTGTCGGCAATTGGCAAGCTTGCGGCCGCCGCCACGGCGGCGCCGAGGAAACTGCGTCGGTCGATAGGGCGACCCATGCCGTTCAGTCCGTTGCTGACCGACAACGAAAATAGACGGTTTTCTCGAGCGCGCCATCAAGTGGTGCGCTGCTCATTTCTGCCCGTGCTGGATCAAGAACTCGATGTGTTTGTCAAAATAGGCCTGCCCCACTTTCCATTTCGGATTGTTGGGCTCGAGTTTTATCAATTGATCCACGATCGCTTTGCCTTGCTTCGCCGCGTCCATCGATTTGTCCTTATCGCCGGCATGATCGTAACCCATGGAAAGCTTGCCGAAGCTGACGGCAAGATTGTACTGCCAGTCGGTGTTGCTCGGATCGGCCTTGGCGACGTCGGCACAGGTGTCGTGAACGGCTTGAAACGACTTTAGCGCATCTGCGGTGTTGCCTTGAGTGAGCTGTACGCTGCCGATCCGCATAATGCTGTAAGTCGTATCGTTCTCCCACTGCCGGTTGCTTGGATCTTTGGCCACCAGCGCCTTGCGCCGCGCCAGACCTTCATTCGCCGCGGCGAGCGCGCCGGCCTCATCCTTCTGCGCCTCCAACAGGTCGCCGAGGCGGTCGAGCGACAATGGTATGTCGCGCTGCAATTCGGTGTTGGCCGGGTCCTGGTCGGCGAGCTTGCGCTCGATATCGAGGGCTTCGCGATAGGCGGCCAGCGCGCCAGCATTGTCATTGCCGGCCTGCAAGGCGTCGCCGACATGATTCAAGGCGATCGTAAGGTTGCGCCGCCAGACTGCGTTATCCTCATCCTTGGCTACAAGCGCGCGGTTGGTTGTCAAGGCCTCCTGATAGGACGCCAGCGCTCCGGCCTGGTCGCCTTGCGCGATTTGCACTTCACCGGCGCCGACGAGTGTCAGCACAATATCGGCAAGGTAGTCGGTATTGTTCGGATCTTTGGCGGAGAGCGCACGGACGTCGGTGAGGTCCTCCTGAAATGCGGCAAGCGAGCCGGCGAGATCGCCCTGATCCTCGCGCGCATAACCGAGTTGGTTCAGGGTGACCGTCACGTCACGCTGCAGTTGCGTGTTGCCCGGATCCTTGGTCGTCAGCGTGCGCGCAATGTCGATGCTTTCGTTATAGGCGGCAAGCTCGCCGGCGCTGTTGCCTTGCGCTGCAAATACCTGTCCGATATGGCCCAGATCGACTGAAACGCTGCGTTGCCATTCGATGTTGTCGGGATCCTTTGCGACCAGCGCGCGGTCGATCGCGAGGCTCTCGTTAAAGCTGGCAAGTCCGCCGGCCAGATCGCCGTTGCGCGCCTGCACATGGCCCAGGTAGCTCAAACCGGCGGACAATCCCTTCTGACGGCCGGTATTGTCCGGCTGTTTAGCGAGGATCGCGCGCTCAAGGCCGACCTCCTCGCGATGCGAGGCGAGTGCCGCGTCAAGCTTACCTTGCGCCGTTTGCACTATGCCCAGTTTTTCGAGGCTGACAGTGAAGTTGCTTGGGTACAGCTGGTCGTTCGGCGCCTCAGACACAACCTTGCGCAGAATATCGGCGCTTTCCTGGTAAGCCGCGAGTGCGGCGTCCAGATCGCCTTCGGCTTCGCGAATCTCGCCGGTCACCTGCAGGTTTATCGCGAGATCGTCCCGCCAGCTGAGATTTTCCGGCTGCGCGGCGGCAAGCGCGCGAGCGACACTGGTGCCTTTGGCGACATAGGAGTTGGCGAGCTTGCTGGCGCCCAGCCGCAGATAGCTCTGCGCAAACATCGTATCCATAGTGGCCTGACTGTCGCGCACTTGCGGATCGTTGCCGGTGCGCGAGGCGAGGTCGTTCACTGCGCTCTCGGCGTGGCCGAGGATGCGGCGCACTGTGTCGACGCGCATGCCCTGCACGTCGCGCAAACCCTGCACGATATCGATTAGGACGGAATCGACGGTTGATTTTGCGGCGTCGAAGTTCCGCTGCGCCAGGGTCTTCTCATCGATAGCGATGCCGCGCTCGCGCCAGGCCCAGGCGGCAAGCCCGAGCGCGAGCACGAGCCCGGCCGCGAGGCTGCCGGTGAGCATGTTGCGCCGCCGCGTCGCCGCCGTCCGGCTCGCGGCGATGAAGGCTTGCGTCGCCTCTGTCGGCGCCGGCGCGCCGGGCGGCCTGGAACCAATCCAGCGTTCGGCGTCCTCGAGCACCGGCGAGCGCAGCAGCAGGCCCGAGTTCGTCGAGCGCCCGGTTTCCATCCAGCGCCGCGCGCTCTCGCCGTATTCGGTATGCTTCCTGATCCAGCCGATGTCGGTTTGCAGCGCATCGACCAGCCGGTCGAGGCTTTGCTCGAATTGCGCCTCGTCGTCGAAGAAGATGAAGTTGAGGCGAGACAGTTCTACCGGCGCCGCCTTGGGGTCGATGGTGCGGCAGACGATGGGCGCGAAGCGCTTGTTGAGCGAGGCGGCGTAGTCGATCTCCTGTTGGCAGACTTTTGAGGACAGCCAGTCAGGCGACAGCGAGAAGACGACAGTATCGGCCAGGTTGAGCAGCGATTTCAGCCGCCCCCACCAATCCTCGAAGGCGTAGATCTGCTCACGGTCGATCATCACCTCGTAGCCGCGCGCGACCAAAGCCGGCTCGAGGCGGTCGACGAACGCCATGTCGTTGCGGGAATACGAGACGAATATCTTGGCCTTGGCTTCCGTTGCGGAAGCAGGCGCTGGTGTGCCGCCGCTTGTCGCCATGGCTTCGGCCGCCATGGATTTGTCCCCGAAAGCCCCACCTATCGATAGGCCAGCGCGTTTTGACAGACAAGCCGGGCAGGGCGGCCAAGCGCCGTTCAGAAACTCTTAGCCATAGCCGCAAATCCGCCGCTGCGGGGCCATTCGGCCACACGATGGTGAACCTTTTCCGCCATGCTTACGACCGAAAATCGCGTGGAACGATCGAGCCAATCGCAGGTTCTACTGGTTGCGTGCTGGTTCTGGGGTATCGCCGTGGTCCGTTTGCGCAAGCCATTGAATCTCCGCATAGCCGCAGTTCTCGGCGTGCTGGCTGCTGCCGCGGTCGCGCCCGCTTCGGCGGAGGCCGCCGGGCTGTTCGACTTCCTGTTTGGCCCCTCGCAGGACCAGCCGTCGCCGGCGCCACCGCCGGAATCCTATGCCGAGCCGTCGGCGCCGGTAGCGCCCGCGCCGCTCGGACCGCAAAGTGTGCGCCAGGGCAACGGCGATACCGGCCACGTCGTCGCCTATTGCGTGCGGATGTGCGACGGCCAGCACTTTCCGCTCGAACACATGACCAACGCCACGCCGGTGGAGACCTGCCGGGCGATGTGCCCGGCGAGCAAGACCAAGGTTTACTTCGGCAGCGAAATCGGCGCGGCCGTCGCCAAGGACGGCACGCGCTACGCCGACCTCGACAATGCTTTCATCTATCGCAAGCAGCTCGTCGCCAATTGCACTTGTAACGGCAAGGATGCGTTCGGCTTGGCGCCGTTCGATTTGTCGAGCGATCCAACACTGCGGCCCGGCGACATGGTTTCGACCAAGACGGGAATCATGGCTTATAGCGGCGGGAGCGGGAATACCGACGCGTTCACGCCGGTCGATCAAACCGCGGTGGCCAGCGAACTCAATCCGGCGTCGTCCGCCGCCAAGCTCACCCAGCACAGCGAGCCGCCGCCCGTCGACGACGATCCCGGCACGATTTCGATGCCGCAGAGTGCGCCGCCGCCCGCTGTTGCCGCTACGCGCGCTCCAGCCACCAGATAATCACGCAAGCTCGCCGACGACCTGTTCGGCGATCGATAGCGACGAAGTCAGCCCCGGCGATTCGATGCCGAACAGATTGACGAGCCGCGGCATGCCGTGGTCGCGCGGTCCTGCGATCATGAAATCGGCCTGGCCCTCGCCTTTGCCGGTCAGTTTTGGCCTGATGCCCGCATAATCGGGGACGAGCGAGCCGTCCGGCAAATCCGGCCAATAGGTGCGGATGCGGGCGTAAAAGCTTTCGGCGCGGCGCGGATCGACCGCGTAGCTTTCCTCACCGATCCATTCGACGTCGGGGCCAAACCGCATGCGGCCGGCAAGATCGAGCGTGACGTGAACGCCCAAGCCGCCGTCGATCGGCGTCGGATAGATCAACCGCGAAAACGCCGGCTTGCCGGCAAAGCCGAAATAATTGCCCTTGGCGAGCACGAGGCGGGGCACCTTTTCGGCCGGATAGCCTTCGATCCGTTTTGCCAGCGCCTGCGCGCCGAGGCCCGCTGAGTTCACCACCGCGTCGAACTGGATGGTGCCGGGATCGCGGCCGCCGAATTGCACATGCCAGTGCGGCGCCTTGTAGCTGATACGTTCGACCGGAGTTTCAAAGGCGATCATGCCGCCGCGGTTTTCGAGCTCGCCCCATAGAGCGCGCATATAAGCGTGGCTGTCGATAATGCCGGTTTCCGGCGACCACAGCGCGCCGACGCAATAGAGCGCTCCCTCCATCGCGCGTGCCGCATTGCCGCCGACCATTTCCATGCCCTCGACGCCGTTCTTCTGCGCTTGCGTCATGATGGTCTCGACCTTGGCGAGTTCCGCCGCGTCGGTTGCCACGACGAGCTTGCCGCATTTGCGATGCGGCACGCCATGCGAAGCGCAGAACTCGTAAAGCATGCGCCGGCCGCGCACGCAGTGCTGCGCCCGCAATGTGCCGGTCGGATAATAAAGTCCGGCATGGATGACTTCGCTGTTGCGCGAAGAGACGCCATTGGCGATGCCGCCGGTTATCTCGGCGACGGTGACGTCATGGCCGGCGAGCGCGGCGCCGCGCGCGACCGCAAGTCCGATCACTCCCGCGCCGATTACCAGAACTTGCATCGCGCTTCCGCCCCAGCGTTTCCCGGTTGCTGCAAATGACTATATAAAGGGTGCCGCTTCGCAGGGGAAAGTACCATGGCGGATAATGTCGTCCGGGTCTGCGCGCAAGCCGATATTGCGCCGGAAACCGTCAAGGCGTTCGAGGTCGGCGACAAGCAGCTTGCGGCCTATAACATCGGCGGCAAGTTCTATGTCACCGACGACGAGTGCACCCACGCTTCGGCGAGCCTCGCCGATGGGTTCCTGGAAGGCGAGGTGATCGAGTGCACCCTGCATTTCGGCGCCTTCGACGTACGGACCGGCGCGGTGAAGGCGCCGCCATGCTCCATGGCGCTCCGCACCTACAAAGTGCTGCTGCAGGGCGACGATATTTTTGTCGATCTCGACCGTGACGCGGCCGGAGACCCGGCCTGATAAGCGGTTTCGCTTGACGCTGAAATTCTCTATAAGCGCGCCCAGCAAAGGCGCCAGAAAGCGGCCACGAAACGGCCAGAGGAAACGATCATGTACGCAGGACCAGGAGTGAAAACGAGCCCGGATTTCCCGATCCCGGACAAGATGAAGGCCTGGGTTCTCGGCAATCCCGGCGAACTGAAGCTCACCGAAAAACCGGTCCCGGTGCCCAAGCGCGCCGAAGTTCTGGTGCGCATCGATGCGGTCGCGATCTGCGCCACCGACCTCGAAATCATCGATCATGGCTCGCCGGCTTTGATCCAGGGCGGCAAGCCGTTCAACAAGAATTTCACCCCCGGCCACGAATATATGGGCACCGTTGTCGCGCTCGGCCCCGGTGTCGACGAGTTTCCGATCGGCCAGCGCGTCACCGTCGAAATCCACGCCGGCTGCGGCCAGTGCAAGCGCTGCCGCGAGGGCATGTATACGTCGTGCCACAACTACGGCCTCAATTACGGCGACGTCGACAAAGGCCATCGCGCCAACGGCTTCACCACCGACGGCGGCTTCTGCGAATATCAGGTCAATAACCTCAACACGGTGATCGCCATTCCTGAGGCGATGTCCGATGAAGAAGCCACCCTCGTGGTGACTGCCGGCACAGCGATGTACGGGCTCACCGAACTCGGCGGCCTCGTCGCCGGCGAGAGCGTGGTCGTCACGGGGCCGGGCCCGATTGGGCTTCTCGGCGTCGCGGTGGCGAAGGCGATGGGCGCTTATCCGGTGATCCTCACCGGCACCCGCGACAACCGGCTCAAGATCGGCAAAGAGCTTGGCGCCGATTACGTCATCAATGTGCGCAACGTCGATGTTGTCGAGGAGGTCAAGCGGCTCAATGGCGGCAAGGGCGTCGATTACGTGGTCGAGTGCTCGGGCGCGCCCAATGCGGTCAACGAAGCGATCCGCATGGTCAATCGCGGCGGCAAAGTGTGCCTGGCGGCGTTCCCGCACGCCGAGACGCCGGTCGATGTCGCCCACATCGTGCGCAACAACATCTACCTCTATGGCATCCGCGGCGAGGGCAAGAGCGCGACCCACCGCGCCGAAGCTTTCATGTCGCAAAAACGCTTCGACGCCACCAAGATCCACACCCACACCTTCCCGCTTGAAGACCTGCCGACGGCGATCCGTTATGCCAAGGACCGCGTCGACGATGCGATCAAGGTGGTGGTCAAGGCCAAGGGTGTCGCGGCGCATCGGGTGGCGGCTGAGTAATAGAATCTAACTTAGGATTTGATCGTGATGAGCAAAATGCCTCCGCTGCCACCGGGCGAACGCAGCAACAAAGGCCCAGGAAGCCGATCAAACGTCGTGGCAAACGACAAATCGGTGAAGCATGAACATCATCCCAATGCTCGCGAGGAAGGCGATACCGGAAACATCAAGCAGAACACAACCAACAAAGGGTACTTTCGCGGCCGCCGGGTAAAATGATTTGGCGCCGTCCGGCGGATTACGCCGGAGCCCGCCATCGGGCCGCGCGGACCCGTTGGGCTAATCCGCCCTAGGCGCGCCACTTCCGCTTTACCCCCGAAAGCGGACATGAGGCGGACATTGCGCCATGTCCGCTAAGTGCCAAAAGCGGAAGCGAGCGGCCCCATTCGATCACCTCGACAGCTCGGGCCTATGGTTCATCAATTGCGAGCATCGAGCCGCGCGTCGACTATTTTCTCCGCCTCGGCAACAATTGCTTCTTTGGGACATTTCTCAAGCGTTGCGGGGCTTTCAGGCAGTGCGGAAGACGAATCCGGAGGAAAGATCATCGCTCTCCAGCCTTTCCCAACTTGGCTGACCAGCAAGCGATATCCTCTATAGATAAGTTCCTCTGTCATTTTCTAACGTCATAGTTGGCGATTTTGTCTCATTCATTCTCGAGATGCATATTTTGAGGAATCACGGCCGACTGGTGAAATACCATCAACCATCGGCCGTCGCGTTTCGCAAAAATATTGGTGCCAAAATTGCGGCTATTACTCACGTCGCCGTTCTTCATACGCCGACGCGACGTTTCTATGCCATGCACCCACGCGACTGGCCCAGTGACGTTGACCTTGTTCACGCGCATCGACACGCTGAATTGATCGAACATTGGCCAGTAGGTCTCCCAATTCCGCTTGATTGCGGTCCACCCGACGTGTGAATGCGGATTGACCGGCGGCGCAATCAGAATGTTGTCGGCTGCGCACGTCCAAACCAATTCCATCGCGCCTAGATCGCGTGCTGATAACGCCTTGTAATAGGCGAGGTTGGCAGCCTCGACTTTGCTTGCTTCGGACGGTACTGGGGTGGCCGAGCGCTTCGCCATGGCGGTCTCTGTGAGCTGGGTTTACAGCATGCTCCGGTAGCCGGAAGAGTAGCCGCACTCGGGCTTCCTTGATAGCCGGCAGTTACTCCCGCGCGCGCCGGCGGCAAATACCGACGGATAGCCGAAAGCGCCGGCAATAAGTCCGGTTGTTGGCCCGCAGAGAGTGACGCCAATGTCAAAGAATGCAACATAAGCTCCAAGCGCAGCGCCTCGGCTCGCAAAAGGGACCCGCGTCACGGCTTCGATTCCGAGCGATGGAAAGATAAGAGAAAATCCTATGCCAGTTAGAACCGCTCCCGCGAATCTTGTCGAACGCACATTGGGCGAGCCAAGGAGGCTCGACAAAAATGAACGCAATAACAGAGATTTCGCGATACGCCGCGAACGAGGGTGGCGACAAATTCATCCCGATTCGCAAGGAAGATCTCCTGGCCGCTTTAATTAAGCAGGGTGATTTTGCCGACTCGGATGAGTGCGAACTGTTCAGGCGTCTTGCTCGGACATTGAGGACGATCTGCCACTACGAATATTCCGAGACGCTCGATCGGTTGCGCGACGATTATTACTATTTCAGTCCCGAGGTCGCGGCACTCGCCACAACGGACCGCGCCGTGAGCGATCGCGCCTATGCCGATCTCGTTCAGTCGCTCGACAAAATTCTCAAGAACGCAAATTTCGAAGAGCTGCCGCATGACGACGTCGTTGAGGCGCACCGTAACCGCGCGGCGCTGCGGGTTGAGGTCAAGGCGCCGCATGACGATTTCCGCGAGGTGCGCTTCTACCGGCGTGGACGTCACGTCGAGCAATTCGAAGTCGCCGAATGGTTCGGCTTGCGGCGGCGCAGGGTCAAGAGCGACGTCTTTGACGATGTCGTTCTTTTGGTCGCAATGAAAACACCCGCCGAGATCGGCTCACGCCGTGAATTGCGCCTGTTAAACCGCCGCAAGATCGTTCCAGGCTCAGTGCTGCTCAAATATTTCCGCAACATTGCCTGTGGCGATCTCTATGCGCTGTTTCCCAACGCGCGCGTCGTCATGAGCACTTTCGACAAGGCCTTTCTCGGCCTGCCCGCCATCGCCGGTGGCATCCCGATTTTGCTGAAGTTATACGCCACCATTTCCGTGTTGTTCCTGGTGGCCGGAATTTTTCTGGGCGGATCAAAATCGGTCGCGGACACGGATATGAAAACCGCGTTCGCCGCTTTGATGGGAATTGTGGCGCTGGGCGGCTTCGCCACGCAGCAGTGGCTGAAATATCAGCACCGATCGCTCAAGTATCACATGGAGCTGACCGACAATATCTACTACCGCAACATCAACAACAATGCGGGCGTCTTCGACTACATCATCGGTACCGCCGAGGACCAGGAAACCAAAGAGGCGATGCTTGCCTATCATTTCGTCCGTACCGCGCCGTCCCCGCCGACGGCGGCCGAGCTTGCCAGGCGCATCGAAGCGTGGCTGTCGAAAACCTTCGGGATTAACCTGGATTTCGAAATCACCAATGCGCTGGCGACGCTCGAGCGTTTTGGCCTGCTTCGGCGTGAAGAGGGGCGGCTGTTTGTCTCGCCACTCGATGGGGCAATCGCCCAATTGCACCGCGTCTGGGAGAATTTCTTCGCGAATAAGCAAGGAGTTGAGTGTGAGGCGCCACAAGTTCAGGACCCAGCGCAAACAGTCTCATTGCAATAATCGAAGGGGGTCATCGCGTCGCTGACAAGCATGAACTCCGCGCGCAGCCCTTTCGTGGGATATTCCCCCCAGCCTGCGTTGCGCCATCGCTTGGTACGATGGGACCACAGCCTTCGAACTATCCAACGCACAGCTGGTATACCGTCGGGCCGGAGGCCGGTATGAAATCGCCATACACGGCATTGGACCTCTCGGCCGTGCCGGGCTGAGAGCTGCCGCAGGTTTTCGTGTTCTGTACCGCAAGCGTGCCTGAGGACACCGAGTAGGTCAGGATCCCCACTCCTGACGTGAATGTGCGGGCGTGGGTGCCGCCAGGTGGTCCTACGAGATCGACCTGGAAGCCATAGATCGCACACAAGACGTTAGACGGGAACGGGAACGTGTGGCTGGAAACCTTACCCTTGGGATCGGTAATGCTGAATATCGCACTCGTCACATTGCCGTTGGAATCAGTGTGGAGCGCAATTCTCATCACCGAGCCTGCCGGCACCTTGATTCGATGGGGCAGAGCCGAATGAGGAATAATTCTTGGCTGGGCTAAAACCGAAACCCTTTACCTCGGACCAGTACTGAACCCCCCACTGAACCGAGTTGTTTTCTACGGCGATCACGTACTGAAACCAATTCAGTGGCTTGTCCTGATAGGTAGCTTGGGGCTTGGTTTGCGGATAGCAATTCAATTGCAGCGAGAATCCATTATTCCCGAGCGTGATCAAGTCCTGCGTGATCTGGAGGGTTACAGTCAGGTTCTGCAGACTGTTACAATTGTCGAAGAGAACTGCGTTCTTACTGCTCCTCAGGGCGGGCATCGCCGGCTGCTGCGCCCGCGCCGCGAGCGGCCAATCAACCACCATGCTGCCAAGTAGCGTGATGAACTCGCGCCGCTTCATGGATTTTGTCCTCAGGCCAAGAGCGATATTCTAGCATAACGTCAAGCTTGCGCAGCATTGTGCAGTACAGCAAAAAATAGCGGCCAATGTCGCACTTGGGTCATTAGCGGACATCGCGCCACGTCCGCTTCGTGTCCGCTTTGCCCCCGAAAGCGGACGTCAATCGGATATTGCTCCACCTCCGCTAAGTGCCAATAGCGAACAACGCGTGGATTGAGGTGCGCGCGCCGCGTCGCTAGCGCTGCTCTATTTTATTCCAGTACCACCGTCGAAGATTACAATGGCCGCGCGGTGAAAGCCGGGCGTTCCATGCCGGGGCAGGCGCGGTTCAACGCTTCTCGTACGGGTGGAAGATGTAATCCTTCGCCTTCACCGCCACATGGCACGAGTATCCGCAATCTGAGGGGCTGGGATCGGCCGAGAACGTGTCGGATGCGGCAGCGTAGTTGAACAGCGCATATCTCCATCCGCCGCTGCTCGGAAATCTCTTGCTGTCCTTTTCGATGACGAAAGCCTGTGTGAAGACGTCCGGTACATCCACGTCGAAGGTGGCCTCCGTGCTCTTCTTCTGCTTCCACTGCAGCTTCGCTATCTTGGAGCCATCCGGGAAAGGCTTGCCGTTGCCCGGAACGCCGGCCTTGTAAGCCGCGATCATGATCGGGTTGGCGACGATCACCTTGAGGATGTCGTCGGTCCGGGCGGAAGAGACCATCGCCCAGTCCTCGTATCCCTTGAAGTCGGAGAACGCGATTCCGCTCGTCGTTACCAGCGCGTACTTGTCCTGCGCGTAAATGGCCGTACCGCTCGGCACGGCGAGCACTGCTGTGGCTGTCGCAATCGTGAGCTTACCTTCGCGCTTCATGGCTGATCCTTTCCGCAGGGACAAACGATCTGGCTGGCCGAAATTGCGACATGACGGACTTGGATCGGCCGCTGCATGGCGCTGCCCTCCACGATACCGCCAACACTCTCGAGAAGGAAGTGGCGCAGTCTGTGGCCGAGATTAGATCGTGGTGCTGACCACTTTAAGTCCGCTGGCATCACCACCGTACTTTGGACTAGCGCAAACCCAATGTCCGCTTTGGGTTATTAGCGGACATCGCGCCACGTCCGCTTCGTGTCCTTTTTGCCCCCCAAAGCGGACATGAGTTGCTGCGCCCCTCGGCGCCAGCCGGGGCCTGCCGACCCGTCACCGTTAATGCGACACGCTTCTTGACATCTGTCCCTGTTTCAGTTACACGAAGGCCATCTCGCTCACTATGGGACGCCTTCCGGAGGTATGCCTGAAGACGGAGCGAGTGCGGTTCCCGCGGGCGGATTTACACCCGCTCCCGGGCGGACCCGGGTGTAGCGTTTCCCGATATTCCTGCTGATAGCCAGTTGTTGATTTTGATACGGAATTACAGAAAGTATTGTGGATTTTGATGCACGGTTTGTTCCGTTGTTGCCTGTTGACTGCTACCTATATGAGATCAAGGTAGCAGCGCAGGAGCGTGCAATCCCCCGTCTTCGGCTGACCAAATCCGCTAATCGACAACCTGCCCGTCGCATCCAAGGACATACTCTATTGGGATGCCGGTTTGCCGGGCTTCGGTATCAAGGTGACGCCGAAAGGCCGCAAGGTCTTTCTGGTGCTTTACCGGGTCGCCGGCGCCGGCTCGCGATTGCGTAAATATACGATCGGTCCCTACGGTCGTGTCACCTTGCCGATGGCGCGGGCACAGGCGCAAAAGATCTTTGCCGCAAGACTCGATGGCAGAGACCCGGCAGAGGAGAAAAAGCAGTCACGACGGCGTTTGGTAGTCGACCGAATAGATGACCTCGTCGAGACCTTTATTAGGGAGCATGTTTCGCAGATCGGGAGTGCACGGCGGATCACAAATCTGCTGCGTCGTGACGTGATCGCGCATTGGGGCGCAATGAGCGTCCATGAAATCAAAAAGCGCGATGTAATCGATCTCGTCAGCACAGTTTCACAGCGAAACCCCCACGCCGGCTACCGCCTGCTCAAGACATTGAAAACTTTCTTCCGATGGTCCGTCGGGCGTGCGGTTATCGATTTCTCCCCCGCAGAGGGAGTTCCGTCGGGCTGGCGGGAAGTAAGCCGGGATAAAGTCCTGACTGACCAGGAGCTGGCGGCAGTCATCCTCGCCGCGCGAAAAATGCCGTTGCCGTACGGAGGTGTCGTGGAATTCCTAGCGCTTACCGGTCAGCGACGCGAAGAAGTTGCTCAGCTCAAGCCGCTGGAAATAGATGAGAACGCGCGGACTTGGACAATTCCAGCGGAGCGAACCAAGAACAAAAGGGCCCACATCGTCCACCTGTCGGAACCGGCCTGGGCTCTTATCGCTGGGCGCTTCAACGGGAGTTACGTTTTCCTCTCAACAAGGGGCAGTCACTTTCAAACATTCGGAAAGGCAAAACGAGAGCTCGACAAGCTCTGCGGTGTCCACGGATGGCGAGTTCATGATCTAAGACGGACGATTGTCTCAGGCATGGCCAGGCTCGGCGTGCCACCCCACGTCGCAGACAAAATTCTAAATCACCAATCAGGCACGATTTCTGGCGTGGCGGCGGTGTACCAACGACATGACTTTCTGTCCGAGCGAAAGGAAGCATTGGAGCGCTGGGGCACCCACGTCGACCAGATTATCCAAACGTCAAAGATTACGCCTGAAAGGAGGTAAAGCCTCGCTGGTGCAGCCCACAAACGGATGTAACTGCGCCGAGTTTTGGTGTCCGCTTTACCCCCGAAAGCTGCCGCGGCATTCGCTGACCGGCGTGTCCGCTTTGGGCCAAAAGCGGATATCCCGCCTGTGCAGATCGCTCCGGTTCGCCGGTGTCACCTCCACGTGGCCGGCCGCAGTTTGAGCGACGATACGCCCAGAACGGCGTTCACGGCGATCGAGCCTTGCAGGGACAGCGGTTGCAGCGCGAACGTCCGGGCGGAGCCGCCAACGAGCACATTGGCGCCGCCACCAATTCCGAAGCCGACATCGCCGGTTACCCCGACATATTCGCCGGCGAGCGCGCCAGGGGATACGCCGTTCGTCGGGGCAAACACACCCCAACCCAACACGCTGCCGGCGCTGACGCCGATATCAAGTCCCACCGTATTGATAGCGCCGTCGTAATATTGGGGCGGCGCGGGAGCGAGCGTCTGCGTATAGGTGCACTCCATCGGCTGATGGCCGACGAAGATAAAACCGACGCTCGGATTGACCGTGCACATCAGCGAGCCCACTTGCGTCCAATTTGGCGACTGGGCTGCTGCGGGCAACGAAAGCATCGTCACAGCGGCAAGCAGCGCAAACATCAAACGATGACAGAACATATTCGCGACCCTCCGTTTGTTCGGCTATGGACGCATCAAGCGTCGCACGTGCGCGAGAGCCTGCTCGCAGGTTTTGTATTTACCGGCGCTACTGGCAGCACGTGCCTGTGCCATGGCTTCTCTGATGGCGTCAACCTTGTTGGTCGAAACCTCGTCCATCTTTTCCTCGACGGTCGCTATTCCGAAAGGCGTTGGCTAAACGCCCATACCCGCGCTGATGCCAGGCGGCACAAACGGCCCGGCGGCGGCAATGGCTTCAACCCTGGCGTCGATGCGCGCTTGCATACGATCGATATCGTTCGAGCAGGAGCCGGCATGGGCCGCCGACAGCAATGCGCAGAGTGCCGCAGTGCTCCATGTCATCAATCCCGGGAGCGCCGCTAAGGTCGAGAGTAAGGTACGGCGGTTGATAACGGGGAAAGGATCAGCCATCTTAGTCCCCTGCCATGCTCTCAACACCGATACCGGTAATCTTGCCCTCGTCGTCGAAACCGAACAGAAGGCTCGTCGCATCGCCGCGTGGGAATATGAATTTCACCAGGTAGAATGTCTGGTTCTCTACCGAGCGCTTTTTCATGATTTCGGCGCGCAACGGTGATGCCCCGTACTGGTTGAGGTGCTGCGACATCGCCTGCACCGCCTCTGGCGTCAATTGGGCGCCATAGGCGGTGGCATATTGTGAGCGGTCGAACTTACCCGCCTGCATTTGCGTGTACCATTGAAGCGCAAAAGCCGCCGCGCCATCGTCAGTCGCCATGCTTGCCGGCGACGCCGCATTGGCGGGTGCAGCAGCAATTCCGACTGTTAAGAACGCGAGGAACAACAACGCTGCGCCTATCTCACGCGTCCGCGTCCGCGTCCGCGTCGCGGCGCCTCCGAATATCAAATTAATCCCCTTCCGCATGGCCCGCCGATCGCGACTGTGCGTCAGTTTGGCATTAGGCGGAAAAGGGGACGGCCGAAGCCGCCCCCATAGCCGCGATCAACCGCCGCCACCTTCTGCCCCGTGCGGATTGGGCACGTCCTTCAGCAGGGGCATCGGATTATCCGGGTTCTGCAGGTTCGGAATTAGATCGGTAGAGGCACCACCCGGGAAGCGCTTGATGTTCGGGAACTTCATTATGGTTTTGTCGAAGTCGAGAATGACCGGCTCGATCAGCGCCAGCACCCAACCATTGTCCTGGCCTGCGTACCTCCCCGGCGACGTTGTCAGCACACGTGTCGGAGCGGCGCCATTGAACGTCATGTCGTACTTCTCATACGGATCCATGGTGAGATTGTACGCTGCGCCGATCGCGCCCAGATTTGCTTCGGAGCCCAACCAGGAGTCCTTGGCGGTGTAGAGATACTTCCATGCGATATGCACCCAAGGCTCATTGGGATCGCCGCCGATGTCGGCCCGTGCACCGTTGAAGGTCTCGCCGTCGACATAGATCCAAGAGGTCCGCGCCGAGTGCGGTGCCTTGCCGAGAATGTAGGCGCTATTGTCGATGCTATCGAAATAGATCGGCTTGCCGTCATTGCCTACCCATTCGTGCGGCGGCGGTGTCACGCCGACCATCGTCGCAAGCGTCGCCCAGCAGTCGATGTGCGACATCATCTCATCGTAATGCGCACCTGCCGGTATGTGGCCCGGCCACCACATGATGCCCGGGACGCGCCAGCCGCCCTCGAACGGCGAACCTTTTTCGCCGCGGAACGGCGTGGTTCCGGCATCCGGATAGGCATCCAGCCAGGCGCCATTGTCGGCCGTCACAATCACGATCGTGTTCGGTGCGTCTTTGCGGATCTCGTCCATGACCTTGCCAATGTCGGCATCAAGCTCCATCAGCGAGTCCGAGTAATCTCCAAGATGCGACTTTCCGGCGAAGTCCGGCGCCGCATTGGTCGGGTTGTGCATCTTGAGGTAATTGACGTCCATGAAGAATGGCTTGTCGCCATTCGCGTGTTGCTTGATGTAGTTGACGGCGTTGGCGGACTGGTCCTCGTCGAAAGTGGCAAACCTCTCGTAAGTAATCTTGCCGAGGTTTTTGGCCGGCTGACCCGCCGTTCCCTCCCATTCAGCCAAGTTCACATTTTCGCTGAAGTATTTGGCGAATTGCGGATTGTACGACGGGAACCAGGGATGGAACCACTTGTCGGTGTAGTCATAGGTGTAAACGCCGGCGTAGTACGCCGCAAAATTCTTCATCTCGTCGAAGCCGTGCTCGATCGGATAGGCCTCGGGCTTGTCGCCCATATGCCATTTACCGGAGAAGTACGTCGTGTAGCCGTTCTTCTTGAAGAACTCCGCGATCGTCGGCGTCTCCTTACGGAGGGCGTTCTCGTCGCCCGGAGCGACGACGATCGACAGAGCGGAACGCACCGGAATGCGCCCGGTCAGGAACGACGCGCGACCCGCGGTACAACTCGCCTGGCCGTACCAACTTGTGAAAACGGCACCTTCCTTGGCCATCTGATCCACATACGGCGTTGGATGGCCGAGTGCGGCGCCACCATTCGAATAGGCGCCGAAATCGTTCCAACCGGTGTCGTCCGTCATCAGCATGACGATGTTGGGTGCCTTTTGTGCGTAAGCCGGAGTGGCTGTCACTGTCGCGATGGCGGTAAGCGCCAGCGCACCTGCTCCCAGTTTTTGGATGATATTACTCACGACCCGATATCTCCCGTGATTTTTGCAAGCGAAGCTTGGTGCACCCGGCGCAAGCCGAGGCTCAATTGTTCGCTCCGGCGTCTGAATGATCGTCGAAACGTCGCGACCAATTCTGATCGAAGGATGACCCTTCTGGCTAGGTAGAATAGACGGGAGGTCATCACACCCGCGTGAACGTAAGCATGCTCGGCGGAATTTGAGAAAGATTGCTGACTTTGGAGCGGCTGTACCTGTGATGCCGATCGGTAATGCACGCTCAATGTCCGCTTTGGGTCAAAAGCTGCCGCGACGACTGACTGCGACCATGTCTGCTTTGCCCCCAATAACGGACACGAAGACGGTCGGCTGGCGTGTCCGCTAAGGGCCAATAGGCGACACTCGGTGACAACGCCTCACTCGTGTCGTGCCTGCTGTGCTTCCATTAGCACCATTTTGGCGGACATGGCCGCCAGTGCGTTGAGACTTTAAACATCCATTAACCATGGGGCGCTCAGAATGCATACGCCCACGGCGCTTTCGAAAACAAAGAAATCCGAACGACGAACAAGCCGCGAGTGATCAGAGGTGCCCCGGTGACGCGCAATCAGCTTGGAATTACGCTTGCTCTCGTTGTCAGCATCGTCGGCGGTGCCGCTTTTGCCGAGGACGGCGTTTCAGATAGCAAAATCGTTTTTGGCCAAGTCGCGGCACTCACAGGACCGGCGCAAGATCTAGGCCAAGGCATGCGCCAGGGCGTATTGGCCGCGTTTGGTGAGGCAAACCGTAATGGTGGCATTTCCAGCCGCACGCTCGAACTCGAATTGGTCGACGATGGCTATGAGCCTGAAAAAACCGTTGTAGCGACCCAAAAAATCATCGGAGAAGATAAAGTCTTCGCCATGATTGGGGCGGTGGGAACGCCCACATCGAAGGCCAGTCAACCCATCGCCACTGCAGCGCAAGTTCCGTTCATCGGCCCATTCACCGGCGCCGAATTTTTGCGGAATCCCTACAATCGTTACGTGGTCAATGTGCGCGCCTCATATTTTCAAGAAACCGAGGCGTGGATCGAGCATCTAACCAAGGATCTCGGGATCTCGAGGATCGCGATCCTCTACCAGGACGACGCCTTCGGTCTTGCCGGTCTTGAGGGCGTGCAGCGCGCGTTGACCAAGCGCAATATGTCGCTCGTCGCGTCCGGCACATTCAAGCGCAATACAACGGCGGTGAAGTCGGCATTGCTCGACATCATGAAGGCGCAGCCGGAGGCCGTGGTGACGGTCGGACCCTATAAGCCGGTCGCGGAATTCATCAAGCTTGCACGCCAAGTCAAATTGGACGCGCTGTTCGTGGCGATCTCCTTCGTCGGGTCAGATTCGCTGGCGCAGGAGCTCGGCAGCGATGGCGCGGGTGTCATCGTCAGCCAAGTAGTGCCATTCCCGTGGGATGCATCGTTACCCGTGGTGGCATCCTATCAGAAGGCCATCGCCGCGGACGATGCCAACGCCAAGCCCGGGTTCGTCTCATTGGAGGGCTATCTAGTCGGCCGGGTTGTCGTCGAAGCACTCAAGCGCATAGATGGCGAGCCGACGCGTGAAAAATTACTCGATGCCATTGCCGCCGCACCATTTGATCTTGGCGGTGTCGTGTTGAGCTACGGGCCGTCAAAGAATCAAGGCTCGGATCAGGTATTTTTCACGATCTTGCAAGCCGACGGATCTTTCAAGCCAGTGGTTCGGTTAAACAAGATGGCAGGGCGGTGACGGAAAAATGTCTTTCCGGGCAAGCGGCTAAGAGGTTGCCGGTGTCTGCTCAGAAGATCAATTTGAGCTCCGCCGGCGCTCGCGACCGGTTCGGGTCGTTCTCTTGGATGCGGACGATCAAGTCGCGCCTCTATTTGGCGTTCGGTCTTGCCGCGGGCATGACCGTGGTCGGCATGCTGTTTGCGGCTTTTGCATCTGTGGTTATCAGCACGACTTTGACCGAAATCGTCTCTCGGAGCATGCCGGCGACCGTCGAGTTGTTCCGGCTTTCAGAGGACACCAGCAATCTTGTTGCATCCGTTCCACGCTTGCTGGCAGCCAAGGACGAAAGCCATAGGACGGAAATCGCCGGCGAAATTACCGCTCAGTCCCGCAAAATGCAGGCGACTATGGAGCGATTGCGAGGACTCGACCCCAGCCAAAGTGACGAGATGGCTCTGGCACGATCGGCCATGGATGAGCGGCTTAGCGCGCTCGATGGCGCCGTCGCCGACCGCATAAGAATCTCCGATCAGCTGCGCACCTCAGTGCGCGCTGTCCGCAAATCGCACGAAGACCTGCTTGAGGTGATCACACCGGCCATCGACGACGCTAACTTCGATCTCATGACTAAAAGCCAAGCATCTGAGAGCAGAGCGCAACTGAACCAATCAATCGATACGCTTCGGAGGTTGCTTGAAGTACAGGCGGATACCAATTTGCTGGCCGGTTTGTTGATCGAGGCGTCAATGGTGGCCGATATCGCAAGTCTGCCGCCGCTGCGGGATCTAATTGGATCAGCGGAGCGCGACATCGATACCAATCTAAAGGCGCTTCCTGATGCCGATCAGGGTAACAAAATAACAGTCCTCTACGGAAAACTCGCTGCTTTGGCAAACGAGTCCGGAATAATCGGGCAACGGACGAATCAGTTAGAGGGTGAAGAGGGTACACAACAGGTTTATTCGGCTGCGCTGGCGGAGGCGGGGAGGCTCCGGAATGCCGTGGAAAGTCTGATCCAGCGACAGGGCATGATTGCGCAGACACTATCGTCGCGTGCAATATTCCAGATTAAACTGGGGCTTATCATTTTGATCATGCTTAGTGTCGCAGCGGTTGTGGGGGCCGGGTTGATTGCGTGGCTTTACGTCGGACGCAGCATTATCGGCCGATTGACCTTGCTTAGCGGCGCGATGCGGCGGATTGCAGAGGGCGAAGCCAATGTGCCGGTCCCAGCCGGAGGTCATGACGAAATAGCGGGGATGGCAAAAGCGCTTCTAGTTTTTCGCCAGGCGATTGAGGAGGTCACGGCTGCGCGCCAGAGCGACTCGAGGCGAGCGGAGCAGTCTGAACTGCGTCGCCGGGCAATCGAAACTGAAACACAAAATTTCGAACGCGAGGTGAATGAGATCGCTCGAGCACTCGATGACGCGTCCAAGACGATGGATAACTGCGCGAACATCATGACGGAAGCCGCCAGGCACAATCAGACACAGGCTGGCGCAACTGCGACGGCATCCGAGCAGGCGACGACGAGTGTCAACAATGTCGCCATGGCCGCAGAGGAGATCGCGCAATCTGTTGAGCAAATCTCCAGCCAAGCCCGCGCCTCAGCCGGCATTGCCCGACAGGCGACAGACGAAGCAAAGGCGGTCATTAGCACTGTAGAACGACTGGTGGCGACAGTGGGACAGATTAACAACGTCAGCAATCTAATTCGCGACGTGGCCGGACAAACCAATCTTCTCGCGCTCAATGCTACGATTGAGGCGGCACGTGCTGGCGTTGCTGGACGGGGCTTTGCTGTCGTCGCCCAGGAGGTGAAGACTCTCGCGGCCCAGACCGAGAATGCGACCGGCAACATCACGCAGCAAATTTCAACGATCGAAGCAACAACGTCAAGCGTAGTTCAGGCCATGAGGGCAATTGCCGGAACGATCGGGCAGCTCGACGTAAATGCCAATGATATTTCAATGGCTGTGGAGCAGCAGGATGCCGTTAGCAAGGAGATCGCTCGCAGCGCCAGTGCCGCGGCGGCGAGCACGCGCGAGGTATCGGAGAGCGTTGAGCAGGTATCGGATGCGGCGGTCAAAACCGGCCAGGTAGCGAATGCGGTCCTCAATGCCAGCAGTGAACTGGCGGCGAGATCCGGCAGGCTGCGCGCTGAGGTCGTTCGCTTTCTTGCCCAAGTTCGTGTCGCCTAGAATTTGCCACCGCCTCGGTCAATAAGCATTTGCGAAGTCCAGTATGGATCATTCGACGGAATAATGGTCAATTTGCATCATGCCCGCCTAGGCGGAGCCCGAGCTACCAATTAGATATCCAATTTCCATGTACCGCTCGTTAATCTTATGGACGAGGTGATCAAATAGACTTTTCGCAGTGCGTCAATTGATGGTGGCGAGAGTCCGTTTATGGTCAAAAGCTGCCGCGGCGATGTAGCCAGAGGCGCGGCTGCTTTACCCCCGAAAGCGGACATCGAAGGGGAAGTCTTGCAGTCGTGTTTGCCTTTTCGCACTGCACTATCTCTCTCTTGACCGAAACATCCTTGAGGCGGATCGTTCTCGAAACCGGAATCGTGGCTTAGCCCGCCACGGCCGGAACCAGGGAGGCTGCTATGATCGTCAAGAGCATTTTGGCTGGCAAGCGCGGCGACGTCGTCACAATCGAGCCGACCGCCAATCTTACTGCGGCGGCAAAACTGCTGGCCGAGCAGCGCATCGGCGCGGTCGTCATCGTCGGCGCCGATCATCGCATCGTCGGCATCCTGTCGGAACGCGATATTGTGCGCGCGCTCGCCGAGCGTGGACCGACAGCATTGAACGAACCGATCGGTCAAGTCATGACGCGCGATGTCAAAACGTGCACAGAAGACGACGCTGTCGAAGGCCTGATGGGCCGCATGACCACGGGAAAGTTTCGCCACATGCCGGTGGTTCAGCAAGGAAAGCTCATCGGCATCGTATCGATCGGCGATGTGGTCAAGAACCGAGTTCGAAGAGATGGAACACGAAGCCGCAGCACTACGCGATTACATCCGTCAATAATTAGATCAATCGTGAGTATTAATCAGTCGACTTCGCTAAGTGACGACGTCGCCGTGCTGCTGCCGTGAGTGATCTAGCGGAAATGATCGATGTAGTGGCCACGATTGCGGAAGAGGGCGGCCCATATAAGAAGCAGATCGCAGCATGAGTAAACCAACGCCAATTGTGCTTATTTTGGTTGGCATTGGATTGGGCCTTTTCGGACTGCGCATGTTTGGCATTGAACCGTTCCAATACAAATGGGTGCTAGCGCTTTCTATATGCTCGGTCGCATACGGCGCCTATCTTTACGTCATTGAGAAACATCCAAATTCAAACTGAGACACCACCCGTCTTCAAGAGCCAAAACGATATCCAGCGGGGGCTCTGTCTGGTTCGATGTCCGCTTTGGGTCAAAAGCTGCCGCGACGACTGGCGACGTTCGTGTCCGCTTCACCCCCGAAAGCGGACACCGGCAGCTTCGTTCGGAACGCCCGCTAAGTGCCATAAGCGGACATAGATTGCATCTATTCAAGAGGCGGCGGCGAGCAGTGACCGCCGGCTGTTGAGGCCGTCCAATCGGCGGCGATCGAACCGTTAATGCTGCTGCACGTACCGTTTTTGATCCCGCGGGTATACCGCTGTGGTCGGAGTAGTCGGGCCCGGCCACGGGTTCAAGTAGCAACCCCCGCGATCGGCCAGCCCGTTCGGATAGCATGCTTCGAACGTGCGGTATTGGCAGTCCCAATACACGCTGTCCCCACCGCTTTTCACCGAGCACCACGGGGCGTCCCCAAAAGCACGGCTGGCGGGAACGTCGGAACACATTGCCGCCGCCAAGGCAGCAGCGGCAATTGTCAATCTCATGATGATTGTCTTCATGATTGGTTCCTCCACTGCGCCCAAGACCAACCCGCCGTACGATCAAGATAAACACCATGGCGGTTCAATAATTCCGGACTTCAGGCTCGGCAGCTACGCACGTCGGCTTTGGCTCATTAGCGGACATCACTGCCTGCCTGCGTCATGTCCGCTTTACCCCCGAAAGCGGAAATCAAAGGCCAGTCGTTCAATGTCTGCTTTGCGCCAATAGCGGACACGCGCACTGCAGCGATCACCCACGCTTGTTCACTCCTCCCAAAATCATGGAAGTTGGCATCGAAGGTGCGTTAGTCGAGATGTGCGCTGACTTCGATGGCATCGTCGGGCGAAACAACGGTGAAAGTGAGTGTCGCACCGTCGGCACGTGCTCCGGGCGGCAGACCGTCGAGGTCGAACGTGAATCGTTGCGTTCCCGATGCGCCGCCGGAAACAGAAACGGCAGGCTCGGGCGGCGGAAGCGCCCAGTCGGGCGTCGGGCCCTCAACGAGAAGATCGACCGGCGTCCCATTCGCCGCAGCAACATCGACCACGACGCGCTCGTGCCCGTCGTCTTCCTCGCGATGTACCGAGCGTATGGTGAGCCCAGAGCCGGCACCGAGTGGTACACGCCGCGGAACGCGTGCCTCCGCCGCAACGAGCGTCGGCTCTTCAACGCCGACCGTGCTGGACAACTTGAGATCGAGGCTGGCTTCGGCCGGTAGGCAGAGATTTCTGCTGCAGACGGCATAGCCGAGCTTCACGCGCAGCGAGGACGGTATCGTCGTGTCCTTTGCCGTGATCCGTAGCGGAAGCACCACGTCGCGATGATAACCGATTGAGTGGCCACCAGCGCCGTCGGCAAATCGCTCCGGAGCGGGCCAGAGCACGGTGACCGATTTGATGTTCTCGGAGCCGGTGAAATCAAATGTGGGAGGCACACCGGAATCGCCGGGATCGCGCCAATAGGTGTGCCAGCCGGGGTCGAGCCGAATCTCGATGCCGGCTCGCAGCCACACCGCATCGACAGACTTGAGGGCCGCGCCAGCGATCAGTCGCGCGGCGGCATGCGGGACCATATTCCACTCGGAAGCATCCTGCGCCGACGTTGTCGGTATGCCGGAGAACAAGAAGAAGAGGGCGATGGCTGCGATCGTTGCTCGATACAGCGTCGCGTGAGGCATCATTGTTACCGTTTAAGGCGAAGCGGCCCACACGGGCCACTGAAATAATCGTTACTTGGCGCCGTTGTGGAGACTTGCGGCCCTAGCAATAGCTTTCGCCGAAAGCTATTCTATCTGCATGTCGTCTGAGGATTTTCGTCGAATACCGGCTTTTCTCGCAGTATTGGTTTTGGCGGCGGGATTACTCGCACACGGCTCTGACGGTTCGGACATAATCGTCAAGTCCGCCTCGAGCACTGCGAACGCGATGCCCATGTCTAGCGGGATGCCCATGTCCGGCAAGTGCAGCGGATGCGCCGGCGACGAGAAGGGTATGGCCGCGACGCCTTGTTCCGCCTGTTGCGGCACTATCGTTGCGTGCCCCTTGGTGCAAGTCGTCCTCTACGCAGTTCCGGCGGAGACACTTGATCCCGTCGCCGGACCGGACTCGGTCGGCCAAACGGATCCGCCCGATCCCTATCCTCCTAAACAGACCATCGTGAGCTAGAGCGTATCGCCTTTTGGCGATGCCGCCTCGCTTGTGCATGCGACCCTCATGTCGCACTGCGCGCGCGATTTCGAGCCGCGCATTCGGAAACGCATGGTTCTTCTCAACGAATATGGAGTTCGGTCATGAAACATAGGACCAAGGCAATATTGGCTTTGTTGGTCGCAGTGACTATCGACGGTCAGGTACGCGCCCAGATTCCAGCGACAGATGCGATAAGCATTGAACATCCATGGGCGCGAGCGACGCCAGGCGGCGCGGCGACCGGCGCAGCCTACATAACTTTGATCAACAAGGGGAATACCGCTGATGAGCTCATTGGCGCCACAACCCCGGTAGCGGACCAAGTTCAATTTCATAGCGTTAGCGAAGAAAACGGCGTGTCTCGCATGCGTGAAATGCGTGCAGTGGAAGTTAAACCTGGCGCGACGGTCAGTTTCAGTCCGGGGATCATGCATATCATGCTGGTGGGACTGAAGAAGCCATTGAAAGAGGGACAAACTTTTCCGCTGACCTTAAGTTTCGAAAAGGCCGGCAAAGTGCAAGTTGTCGTCTCTGTTGCCAACGTCGGCGCCATGCAAGGCGAAGATATGGGTCCAATGATGCACGGGTCAGACGGCATGATGAAATGAGTTACAGAGTCACAGACAATCCAGTGTTGGCCTGAACAAAACCAACGAAGGAGATTTGCCATGAATTGTAGACGAACATTGATGCTTGCCATCGCCGGCGTGATCGGTACCCTTCCGAGCCTCGCCTTTGCCGGAGTCCTCAAGATAGGTCGCGATCGGAGGATGTCCGCTGGCGCCCCGAACATCGCACTGAGGCCGAATTTTCAAAATCTCAAGACGGTCGGATCGGAATGTCAGGTGATGTCCATCCAGCACCACCCAGATACTTATAGCGTAGTAACTGCCGACGGTCGAAGTCGCGACTTTTCGGAAACCGATCTCCGCTTCAAAATCGATTTCGAGCGACACCGGCCCGTTTGCCGGGAAACCGGTCATCTTATCCGCGGGCTCAGCGGGTGATCGCGCATCGGTGTTCTTCGCGTCCCCTGCAGAGATTAGCGCGCTCATCAAATATCAGAGCTAATGCTTGATTAACTTCGCGTTTGATCGTGGGCACCGCTTGTGGACTGGGAGGCGGCACCCACGACCAATATCCCACGACGGCAGTGACTTAATACGGATGTCGATCAGGCGCGGTATTACCGCCAGAGGAGAAGACAATGCGCCGACTTTTTCTATTGACTCTTCTAACCCTAGGTGTGTCGGCGGCGCTTTGGCAATTTGTCGAAGCACAAGGTAATCCTGACCGGGGCCAGCGCATCTTCGACGCCTGCGCGGCATGCCATTCGCTCGAACCGAACCGAAACATGACAGGACCAAGTCTGGCAGACCTTTGGAACCGCAACGCCGGAAGCTTGCTGAGCTTTCCGCGCTACTCGTCCGCGCTGAGGTCCTCGGGAGTTGTCTGGAACGACAAGACTTCTCGACGTCTGGATCAAAGATCCCCAGCATCTCGTTCCCGGAAACGACATGACGTTCCAGGGCATCGATAACGATCAGCAGCGTGCCGACCTGTTGGCGTTTCTCAAGCGTGCGACCCAGCCGGGACACGCGCCGTCTCAATCGGCCCAGCAAGGCGGGCAAATGAGCGGAATGATGAGCGGGGGCGACGTCAATCTCAAAACCGTTGGCCCGGAACATCGCGTGCGCGCTGTCAGTTATTGTCGCGATACCTTTCGCGTGACCACGGCTGATGGCAATACGCGCGCTTTTTGGGAGCGCAATATGCGGCTCAAGGTCGACAGCAGCAATGACGGTCCGGAGAAGGGCGCTCCTGCCCTGCTTGGCGCCGGCATGATGGGCGATCGTGCCGACGTGATCTTTGCCGCGCCGGATGAAATCAGCGGGTTCATCAAGCCGGAGTGTTGATCAACTACTTTATCGTAACGGCACCCCCATCAGACTGACGATGCACACAGGATAAGACCATGCGAATGTTTATCATCGCGATAACTGCTCTCCTTGGCTTGTTCGGGGCTAGTGCGGCCGACGCCCACGCCGCCTTGGACCATGCGGAGCCAAGCGCCGGCAGTACGGTGCAAACGGCGCCGCGCGAGATCGCGCTTTGGTTCACGGAAACTTTGGAGCCAGCGTTCAGCGCGGTTGAGGTGCGAGATGGCGATGGCGCGAAAGTCGATCAGGGCAGAGCTCAAACCAGCGCGAACGTCATGCGTATTGGCCTTAAGCCATTGCTGCCCGGAACGTATAATGTGCATTGGCGAGCATCCACCGTCGATACGCACACGACTGAGGGAAGCTTTTCATTTCATGTGGCGCAACCGTGAGCACACTGAAGTTGGTCCTTCATGATTGCAGCCCTCATAAACGCTCTGGGCATGGCCTTCGCCATGGGATGGGGAATCCTGTGGCCTCTCATACTTGGCTTCGCGCTCTCAGCCGTCGTCCAGGCCGTGGTGTCCCACAGTGAGATGAGCCGTCTGCTTCCTGACGACAGCCCGCGCTCGATCGCGATTGCGCTTGGGCTTGGTGCCGCCTCCTCGTCCTGCTCCTATGCAGCGGTGGCGCTGGCCCGCTCAATCTTCCGCAAGGGAGCAAACTTCACGTCGGCCATGGCGTTTCAGTTGGCGTCGACCAATCTGGTGATCGAACTCAGCATTATTCTCATCGTGCTCATGGGCTGGCAGTTCGCGTTGGCCGAGTTCATTGGTGCGCCAATCATGGTCGCGGTTTTGGTCCTGTTGTTCCGCCTATTTTTGTCGAGCGGCATGGTGCGTAAGGCTGAGGAACAAGCGAACCGAGGCCTTGCTGGCCGGATGGAGGGGCACGCTGAGATGGACATGGCCGTGACCGAGGGCGGCTCGCTCTGGCAACGAATCACTTCGGAAGAAGGGCTAACCGCGATCAGCCATTACTTCGTGATGGACTGGGCCTCGGTGTGGCTCGACATCGTGGGAGGGTTGCTGATTGCCGGGGCGTTGGCAGCATGGGTCCCGCCAGCGTTCTGGCAATCATTCTTCCTGGTCGACCATCCACTGCTCGCAAAACTGTGGGGACCGCTTACCGGACCTCTTGTAGCCATCATCGCCTTCGTCTGTTCGGTCGGAAATATCCCGCTGGCCGCTGTGCTGTGGAACGGCGGCATCAGTTTCGGCGGCGTCATCGCCTTCATCTTCGCCGACTTAATCGTGCTGCCGATCCTCGACATCTATCGCAAGTATTACGGATTGAAGATGGCAGCGTTTCTCCTGGTCACCTTCTACGTTTCAATGGCGGTCGCAGCATTTGTCGTCGAATTTCTATTTGGAGCTTTGGATCTTGTTCCCGAGACGCGGGCCGCGAGCGTCGTCGAGGCGTCAATCACCTGGAATTACACGACCTGGCTCAACATTATCCTTCTCATATTGGCGGCTCTTATGGTCTGGCGTTTTATGAGAACCGGCGGCCCTGAGATGCTGCGGATGATGAACCATCCCACACATTCCAATCACACGTAGATAGGTCGTCTCGGCGGCCATCCTGTAGTGGTCTTGGCCGCTGGCTTTGGCGACCATGAATGTCCGCAACGGGTCACAAGCGGACATCGCATCTGTAGTTCGATCTTACGAAAGAGGCCACCAACCGAGGTGGCCCCGCTGAGCGGAAAGCCGCCTAGCCATTATCATCGTGGCGCATGCCATGTTGCATTTTATGGCTTTCCATCATCGTCCCGCATCCCTCCATCATTTTGTCCATACCGGCCATCACGTTGCTCGGCACGTCTTGGTCATGCTGCGGCGCCATGGCGGGAGGTTTTTGCTCCTGGGCATAAGAAGGGGCCGATAGTGCGAAGCCAGCCAACAGGGCCGACCCCATAACAAGCGCAAACTTGCGGTGCATTGTGTAACTCCTTTGTTCGATGCTCCCCCTTTGCCAACTTAGTCGTCGCGCAAGTTGACGAGTATGATCCAGATCATAGGTGCCGCGAATTAGCATCAGTTATTGGTCGGTCAACAAAGGAGAACCCTATGTTGACCCGACGCCATTTGCTTCACACCGGTCTTTTCACCGGCTGCGCGGTGTGTGCCGATCTCGCAACCAGCCGGCTCGCCACTGCCGATGTTTCGCAGGTCGTGGCACCGTCCAAGATCAGTGGACCCGGTTATGAAATGTCTTTCGTCGGTTCCCAGCGCCAAACCATCATGACCGGCGATCGGGCCGATCATCTCGATCTACGGACGCTCAAGGGCCGATCGCATCTCTACGGCATCGGTCCGATTGAAGGGCTGACAGGCGAGGTGACGATTGCAGACAGCCGGCCTTCCCTCGCGCGCGTCGGCGACGATCACCTTGTCCATGTAACGGAGAGTTACGAGGCGGGCGTGCCGTTTTTTGTGTGGGCCGAGGTTTCAATGTGGCAGACCCAAGAACTGCCCGATGACGTGCGGACTTATGGGGAGTTGGAAAAGTTCGTCGGCGAAGCCGGTACCAGGACAGGGCTGAGCCAAGCTTTCCCGTTCGTGATGACGGGCCGGCCGGAACTGATCGACTTCCATATCGTCAACGCGACGCCCGCCACGCCGCCGGGCCCGGAAGCCCATAAGAAAATCCAAATCCCATTCGATCTACATGGCCAGGACGTGAGGTTTGTCGGCTTCTGGTCGCGCCAGCATCAGGGCATCTTCACGCCGATGGGCACCAATATGCATGTGCATTTCCAGAGGCTGGACAATAAGGTTTCCGGTCATGTGCAGGGTCTGAATCTGGCGCAAGGCATGAAACTGGGCTTACCTAAGGGTGATGGGTGACTTTGATAACAAGAGCCTGGAGCGGCTATTCGGACATCGGCCGGAGCGCAAGCTCGACCGCGACGAGCCGCTGTTCCGGCAGGGCGAGCCGGCTGCCGCGGTATTCCTTATCGCGAGCGGGCGGCTCCGCATGATTTGGCATCTGGCCTCCGGTGATCGGATTACGATTCACACTGGGCGCGCTGGCGAGCTCTTCGCCGAGGGCTCGCTGTTTTCAGATGTCTATCAATGCGACGCCATTGCCGCCAAGCCCACGCGGGTCCGCATTTGCAGCAAAGCCGAGATGCTGGCGGCAATCGGCAACTCGCCTTCGACCATGCTTTCGCTGCTCGAACAGGTCACGCACTCACTTCATTATGCGCGTGCAATGCGTGAATTGCGAAACATCCGATCGGCGGACGATCGCGTGTTGCAGCACTTGCACCTGTCGGCGTTGAAGGACGGTGCGGTCGTGTTCGATAGGCCACTGCTCGAAGTCGCTGAGGACCTTGGTCTCACCCACGAGGCTTATTATCGGTCGCTTGCCACGTTGGCGCGCGCAGGCGCGATTAAGCGGGTGGGCCGGAAGATTCGGCTGATCAAATAGGTCATATTACTTTTGGTCTGCTGTATGGGCAGGTGTACTAGCGTGGCGTTGGTTCAAGAGGTTCCAGAATTGATCGAGCAAACCACTATCACTTGTCCGAAGTGCGCCCATCAGGCCATCGAACAGATGCCGACCGACGCTTGCCGGTTTTTCTATGATTGCAAAGGCTGCGGTGAGCGGCTTAAGCCGCTACCGGGCGATTGTTGCGTGTTTTGTTCCTATGGGACGGTTCCATGCCCGCCAATGCAAGGCGGCCAAGCCTGCTGCTCAAACTAAGAATGTCCGCTTTGGGGTCATTAGCTGCCGCGCCGGCTGACGGCGGCCGTGTCCGCTTTACCCCCGAAAGCGGACACGAAGGCGGACGGTCCGCGTGTCCGTTATGGGCCAATACGCGACATTGATCGGTTTCTTTCGTCCGCTCGCTCTGGGCCAACAATCAACTCCGTCCATCCGCCGATCGGCTTGCTCACGGCCCGAAGCTAGAACGGATTTGGGTTTTCCATTTTCCTTCCTTCAGGGTCATAACGTACAGTGAGCCATACGTGCCGATGACCGTGTGGTCTTTTGTGAATCTTTTGTACTCGACGGCCCAATGGACTTTGGTGTCGCTACTCTGAACGGGGACTCTTTTAGTCCAGGTACTGTGATCCCAATTGCTTTTCTGAATCAACGAAGTGAAAAGGTCCATCGGATTTGAGCCGGGCCGCTCGTAAACAACGAGACGGCCCTCCGCAAGCCGGACATGTGGGAAATGCATTTCTTCATCCATTGCATCGGCGTCGTGTGCGTTCAGGGCGAGCATAAAACGGTCCAAACTAGCCATACACGCTTGCTCTATTTCCTTTGTGATCATCCGCTTGCTCCTGTCCGAATAGCGACCGCAGTTTTCCGAGTGTACAACGAGAGTTATCGGCTGACACCGCCGCTCCCGTGAGACGGCTTTGACCTCTTCGGTCATTTTCGACAGATTGTTACGGAGCAAAAGCATGGCAGATGAGCACTCGGAACCGGGCGGCATGAAAGTTCTCAGGCTTTATGCGGACGCCTCAGGAGAAAGCCGATTTGAGACCACGACAATGCCGTTCGCGCTCAAAGAGTTCGCGCCCCCTGCGGCTCCACTCCGTGTTAGCGACCCCCAACCCGCTCAGAATTACGTCGTCTTAGAGGTTGGCCCTGAATGGGGAGGGGCAGTACCGCACCCGTCACCAGCCCGAATGATGGCGTTTTGTTTATCAGGTTGCACTCGGGCGACGGCGAGCTCGGGTGAATCGCACACATTCGTCGCGGGCGATTGTTTGCTACACGACGATACCTCCGGCAAAGGGCATAGCACTGAAGTCATATCGGACGTGCCTGCTCGATGGGTATTTATCCGCCTCCCAAATTAGAACAACTACGCCGCCGCGATGTCCGTTGTGGGTCATTAGCTGCCGCGACGGCGGAAATTTGCGGCGTCCGCTTTACCCCCGAAAGCGGACACCAATTGCGGCAGCCGGAATGTCCGCTATGGGCCAATAACGGACTCATGCGCTGCAACATAATTGGACTGCGAAGTACGTCACAGACCTGCCGATTGGGGCGTGATACCGTTACCGACGTTGCAGCGGGCCCTTTAGGGCAGGGGCAAATGGCAATCGGCATCGGAAGACGGCAATTTATATCCGCGCTCGGCGGAGCAACGCTTGCTTGGCCGCTCGCCGCGCGCGCGCAGCCGCCGCCGAAAATCGCTCAAATCGGGCTTCTGTCACCTTTCTCTTCCTCCGATACAACGCTCTGGTACCAAGCCTTCCTGCGAGGTCTCAGTGACCTTGGATGGATTAATGGCAAGAATATAATCATTGAGTACCGCTATGCCGACGGAAAAAGCGATCGCCTCCCTGGGCTCATCGCCGACCTGATACGGCTCAAGGTCGACATCATCGTCACGTCCGTTAGCAACGATAGTCTAGCTGCTAAAAACGCGACCAAGGAAATCCCTATCGTCATGGCGGCTGCGGGCGACCCCGTGGCGATTGGGATTGTTGACAGCTTGGCACGGCCCGGGGGCAACGTCACCGGGCTGTCCCAAATGACTCCTGACGTGGCAGGAAAACGGCTGGAGTTGCTCAAAGAAATCGCTCCCAATATGTCTTCCGTTTTCGTGCTTTTAAACCCAGATGACCCAATCTCGGTACTCGGTTGGAACGAAATCCAGCCTTCAGCACAGAAGCTGGGGGTCGGAGCTCACTCGGTGGATGTGCGGAACACCGCCGATTTGGAAAGGGCATTCGATGAGGTGACGAGGGCGCGTGCGGATGCTCTTGCCGTTATGCCCAATCCAATATTCGTAACAAATCTCAAACGGATCGCCGACTTTGCATTACAAAACAAACTGCCTTCAATGTTCCACCTGCGGGAATTCGCGGAGGTCGGTGGTCTTTTGTCATACGGAGTGGACCGTTCCGACCTTTACCGGCGCGCCGCCACTTACGTTGATAAAATCTTGAAAGGCGCCAGCCCAGCCGATCTGCCGATCGAACAGCCGACCAAATTCGAGCTGGTCATCAACCTCAAGACCGCCAAAGCCCTCGGGTTGACCGTCCCTAACACTCTGCTTGTCACTGCCGACGAGGTGATCGAATAAGACGCTGCGTGTCCGGTTTGGGTCATTAGCTGCCGCGACCGTTGACAGCGACCGTGTCCGCTTTACCCCCAAAAGCGGACACGAACGCAGCACGCCGGCGTGTCCGCTAAGGGCCAATAACAGACATCGATCTGCACCCCATCTTGCATGGCGCTCTTACAATTTGGCATTACGGCCGATAACCGAGCGTTGGTTACATCGTAACCGCCGTCAGCATCGCGCATGCCGACCTTCAAACGAGCTAAGAGGATAAGGCGTTGTCGATGCTAAAGCGGCCGGCACCGGTCACAAACAGCACAAGTAGACCGCCGGCGATGGCTAGGTCCTTGCTGAGGAATACGTATTGCAGATTTTGCGCCGCTTCGGGAAATTCCCAATAACGATGTGCGGTCGCAAAGGCGATTATCACGAAGACGAGCCCCAGCAACGCTCCATAACGCGTGCCGAGGCCGAGGATCAGCGATAGCACAACGAGCCATTCAACTATGTGTGCGAGGCTGCTCATGACGTCGGGCGCAGGGTAGTTGAGAGACTTGAGGTATGCAGCCGCCGGTCCGCCAGTCCATACAGTCATCAAGAACAGGGTGGCGATCAACACGCGGCCGATAAGCAGCCACAGGTCACTCATGCCTGTGGCGGCTCCATCGGTAAAAGACAACAGCGGATGAGATGACCGGGTAGCCATTGTGTTCCCCCAGAGTTGTGAAATTGGTTGATTCTTGCTCGCCACCAAATGATCCGTAAATGTCGTTTAGCGCGCGGCTGGTTTTCGTTCCACTTCGTTACAAGCTTAAAACTCGTTGTCGTCGGCGATGCGATTTTCGACATCATTGCGCAGCTGCAAAAGGGCCAGAATACAATCATCATGCATTGACGTTCCGGGTCCCATGAGCAGCCTCTGGCAATAATGCTCGTTCTCAGTATTGATTTCCTGGATGCGAAGGAGCTCGGCGCGGTTACGCGCCTCCGGTAGTTTGGGCAAGACGAAGACGACAGAATAGAGCGAGAACACGATGGCGATGGCCCACATTGCTATGCTGATTTCATCATAAATCAGCCGAACGACGGCCAAACTTCTTTGCGAGTTCAGCTGTTTCCTGCGGGAGTTATTGTTCGCAGGCACGAAGCTTCCCGCAAGGAAGGGTTTTCAACAGCGCATTCATCGGTACCGCTCCAATCCTCTGCGCAAATCCTCGCACGTTTATTACCGGCCGCACAATGCCAATAGTGACGGGCATATCTATAGGTGAAGCGCCCGCGCGGCTCGCGGCGGCTCCGTTGAATTCATGCCTATCCTCAGGCGGGTAGGCGGTGTCCGCTTTACCCCCAACAACGGACACGAAGGCGGATGGCTGGCGTGTCCGCTTTGGGCCAAAAGCGGACGTTCGGCAAGTCAGCTCATCAGGAGCATCCAGACGCCGCCCACCAGCAAAAGCGCCGATAAGATGTACCGCAGCGCGCCGGACGGCAGATGTTTCATGCCGAGCCATGAGCCAAGTATCGCGCCGATGGCAACCGCTGCGAGCCAAGACGGCAATTCAGGCGGTAAGACAAGCGACGTACTCCACAAGCCAGCGAGCGCGGCGGCGGAGTTCAGCAGGTTGAACAGCGCGGAAAGTCCCGCCGCGTGTCGCATATTCAGCCAACGCAGTGTGAGTACCAGCGGCGCGATGAAAATGCCGCCGCCAATGCCGGTCATGCCCGCGACAAAGCCAATGATCGCTCCCGCGATGATCGACCACAACAAAGGCGGATTCGGAAGCGCGAGTTCATCCGTCGCCGCAGCCAAGCGCGCCGACTTCACCATCTGCCACGCGGCCACGATCAGTAATATGGCGACGATCGGTTGATAAATCGAAGCGGCCAAATGCGTCGCTCCACCCAAGACCGAGAATGGCAATCCAAGGAGGATGAACGGATATGTGCCACGCCATTTGATGTGGCCCGCTCTTGCAAAGTGCGCCGTGCCAATCGCGGCAACCAACGCATTAAGAGCAAGCGCCGCTGGCCTGATGATGTCGGGTGTAAACCCGGCCAAGCCCATCGCCGCGATGTACCCGGTCGCGCCGGCTTGTCCCACAGCGGCATAGGCTGCCGCGATGATTGCCAGGACGAGCGAAAAAAGGGCGTGTTGCAAAGCGAGAGCTTCGGCTGGGAACGAAACGCGTCAGGCGTTCGGATCGTTGGCGTTCGGATAGAAAAGCTGCTGGCCGTTGATCTTGTAACCGGCAATTATCTTTTGTCCTTCCGGCGAAATCAGGAAGTCGATGAACTGCTGACCGAGGTCTTTCTTTACGCTCGGATATTTTGCCGGGTTCACCAGCATCACGCCATATTGGTTGAATAGGCGCTTGTCGCCTTCGACGACGATGACGAGATCGCCACGGTTCTGAAAGGCAAGCCAGGTGCCGCGATCCGACAGCACGTAAGCGTTGGATGCCGACGCCATGTTGAGCGCAGCACCCATGCCTTGGCCGATTTCTTTGTACCAAGGCCCTTTGTCGTTCGCGATGTCGATGCCCGCTGCCTTCCAAAGCGCGACTTCGGCAATGTTCGTACCGGAGCGGTCGCCGCGCGAAATGAACGGTACGGCTTTGGCTTTGATCGTTTGCAGCGCCGTCAAAATGTCCTTGCCCTTGATCCCCGCGGGATCGTCTTTGGGACCGATCAGGATGAAGTCGTTGTACATGACGGGATAACGCTTCACTCCGAAGCCCTCGGCCAGAAACTTCTCTTCGGCGGATTTGGCGTGCACAAAGACCACATCGGCGTCACCGCGCCTTGCTGTGTCGAGTGCCTGACCCGTACCTTGAGCCAGCACCTTTACCTCAATGCCGGTCTTCTGTTTCACAATCGGCAACAGGTAACCGAACAAACCGGAGTCCTGCGTTGAGGTCGTCGAGGCGACGACAATCGATCTCTCTTGAGCGGAAGCCGAGCCACACAGCAATACGACTACTGTCATGAACATTGCGATTGCTGAGGCTCTCAAGAAATGCGGCAATCGGCTCATGCGGACTTCTCCCTGGCAGGATTAAAAACGCGCTCGTTTGTTCAACGGCCCGTCAGGGCGCGTCCAAAGAAGAGGCTCAAGGCGCTTACGGTCATCGAAAGAACGACGAGAATGATCCCCAATGCAAGGGCAAAGCTCAATTCGCCCTTGCTCGTCTCCAAGGCGATAGCCGTTGTCATTGTGCGGGTATAGCCCCGGATATTGCCGCCAACGATGATGATCGCGCCGACCTCGGCGATGGCCCGGCCGAAGGCCGCAAGGAAGGCGGTCAGCGATCCGTCACGGCCAATGAGCATCATCGGAATCATGGCTCGCAAACGTGAAGCACCATCGACCAACAGGGCGTCGCCATAGGCGGCCCAATTGTCCACCGTCATCCGATGTACGAGCGCAACGACAATTGGGATGCCGAGAGCGGTTTGAGCAATCACCATCGCAGTTGGCGTAAACAGGATGCCCAGCGATCCGAGCGGCCCGGAACGCGACAAGAGCAAATAGACTACAAGTCCGACGACGACCGGCGGCAAACCCAGGAGCGCATTGGCGATGACGATCAACGCGCCCCTGCCGCGAAAACGGTACATCGCCAACGCCGTACCCGCCGGCGATCCGATGACAAAGGCGCAAATGCTGGCTGTGAGGCTGACACCAAGCGACAAGAAAACGATTTCGCGCAACTCGGGATCGAGGTGAACGACCAGAGCCGCCGCCGTATATAGCGCGTCGGTAAAGTCCTGCATCGTCCACTTAATAGCTCACGCCTGCGTCCTCGCCTGCAGATAGCGATAGCGCGACCGTCAAGCACAGCACCCGCATTCGTCCCCCGACCAAGCCTCACGGCCTTCCTTCACCAAGAAGTACACGATAGCTAGTGAGCCGACGCCATCAACCCACCACGCGCCGGTAAGCCATTGCGCAGTGAGACTGGTGACAACCACGAATGACAACCACCCGCATGTAACGGCCTCCATTGCGTCGGCGCGGAGCGCGCGGCTTCCGATCTTCTCGGCAATTGCGATCTTGCGTCGCGCCAAATAGCGCATGGCCGGGATAGCGATCAGCGCGACGAGGAAGCCCGGCCAAGAGAATTCATCGCCGGTTTTGTTCCATAGTTGCCATACGGCCGCTGCCGTAACGTAGGCCGCCAACGCGAACAGCAGCGCTCCGCCGATGCGACTGGCGATGCGCTCAGCTTGCTCAGAAAATTTCTGCCCGTGGCGAAGCTCGGCGGACAAGCGCCACATGAGCACGCCCGCCGACGCCAGCTCGATCACGCTATCGAGGCCGAAGGCGACCAACACAAGGCTTCCGGCGGCTACACCGGCCGCGATGGCGACGACGGCTTCAACCGTCATCCAACCGATCGTCAGCCATTCGAGCCGGAAGGCCTCATGGATGAGCGGTAGCCGGTCGGATCGCGGCGGCAAGATAAGCGGAGGCGGGGCGCAAGATTCTGCCATTCGCCAAGCATATGGCAGTCAGGTCCCGATGTCTGCTTTGGGTCATTAGCTGCCGCAGCGGCTCAAGGCCGTCGTGTCCGCTATACCCCCCAAAGCGGACACGAACGCAATGCTCCGCGGCTAAAGCCGAACAAGAAGAGGCGATCGCCTGGCTGCCACATTTGCAGAATAGCGGCGTAGCTGTCGACGATATTCTTCGTTATCCCGAGACCTGTCGCTTGGCTCACGAGATTGTAGAGCCAGCGGTAGGCGCGCTCAGCGCCGAAAACTCCGGTCTCAGGTTGCGAGCCCAAGCCTGGATCATAGAATGTCAGCTGATCGCGTGGATCAATGTCTGAATCCGGTCCACAGCGCGTTGCCCGAAATAGCTTGTAGATATTACTGACATTTTCATCGGGCGTTAGCCCCCCAGCTTCGCCCGTTCCGTCCGAAAAAATCAAAATATTTTTGGGCATAGCAACTCTCAGAACGCTCTGGAAACGCGACACATAATTGCAGACTATCACCATTCGCGTGACCGAGCGCACGCCTAATGTCCATTATGGAGTATTGGAATTGAAAACGCGCTGACTGATAAGGAAAATTGTACTTTCGTCATCAGTTACCTTGGGAAGGGCCTTTATTTTAGGAAATACTACATCGCTGATGACCGGCCCCCTGCGAGTGGTCCGTTTGGAATGTTAGTTTAGAGCTGGGATTTGCGCCATGGGCTTTGCCGGCCAGACGAGTGCCTCTGGCGCCGGCGGTCGATATCCCAACGAGGAATGCGGCCGCACTTTGTTGTAATGCTGCCGCCAGATTTCGATCATGACCTGCGCCTCTTTCAATGTGTAGAAGATCTCACCGTTTAGAAGCTCGTCGCGCAGCTACTTCCGTCACCCCTATCGCTCGAACCGCATCAGTAACCAGCCCGCCTTGTGCCATCAGAACATCAACCTGCCGAAGCTTCGCGACAACCTCTTCGGCCGTATGCCGCTTCCTCGCCATCGATCTCATCCTCCATGGTCAAAACATACCTCAGGGAGGACCACTTCAAAGGGGGCAGATCAATGTCGAAACCGTCCTCCCGTTTCCGGGACCGTATCGTGGCGCGGATCGCCATCGATCCCTGCGGGTAGAACATGCGGACCAGGCCGCCGAGCGGGCTGGCGTCGCGTTCGATATACTCGCGCACCGCGCCTACGCGGAATACCATCCGGAGACAATCGCAATCGTTGTCGTGCAAAACGGTAAGGTCCAATGGTCGTATCGGGACCGCATTCGCTTTCCCTTTATCCAAGTGAACAGAGGTGATCCTGTCCCGCCGAGTTCGCTCTATTTTCGCGGCAAGCACGATATTGGTGCAGCAAGCGACCTGAAGGAGATCGCGCCAGATAACTGGATCGAAGTTAAGCGAGGGGAACGTGCGCCGATTTTGTATGAGCAGGTCTATCTCCAACAGCAAGGCTTCGCGTTGATTTTGCTCCAGTTGGAGAAATCTGACGAAGAAGACGAGGAAGAAGAACGCTCTTTAGATCAAAGTTGGCAGGCGCGATTTCGTCGGTAAAGAGAACAAAACGAATTAGGCTCTCTATAGGCGAATGCCGCCGGATAAGTGCGATCAGGAAATGGCGCACGCGTTCCTCCACCTCCGCGCGAGCACTCATTTGTATTTCGCAAATATCTCCTTGATGATTTTCTCCGAAACCGGCCGTGGTGGTCACGCGCGTGCCCGCGACGGCACTCGTTGCTCATTCTTTGGAAAGCGTCTTGGTAATTGGCTCCAGTCCTCGCCGTCGAGAACGCCCTTCATTTCCAAATGAATTCCCAACGCCTCTTAATCAGCGGCTCCAAGGTTCAAGTCCTTGTGCGCTCACTAATCGTCTCAAGGGATTAGGCGGCATCGACCGCTCGATTCGGGCAGGGTGGTCGGCGATCGCGGCATGCTACCTATATTATTCCTGTCCGCTGGGGATATCGAGAAATACCAGCTACTACAGGCGCAAATCAGATACCGCTTGGTGCCGGGCGGCTCCGGGCATCATTCACGCCGGTACTACGGCCGGTGCGGGAGGTGCATTCCCTGGACTGGGATAGGCGAGGGCGGGTAACGCCCGCCCGATCCGCGTTCCAGGAAGCATGGCCTGGAGTTGAGCCAGTCAGGCGAAAGCCGCTGGCGAGCGCCGCGGTGGAGCGCCGAAAGGCGAGCGGCCTCCGCTGAGGCCGCTGCCGCGCCCGAAGCACGAACGAATGGCAACATTCGCTTGTGTGGTGCGGCTCCAAGACAATGCGCCTGTCGGCGCTCCGCCTCCCTTCTTTGGGGAGGAAGTTCTTGAGCGTGGCTTGAAGCAAAACTCGGATGCAAAGCCGCATCGCGAGAACGCGATTGCTTATCCGCCCCCGCGAAAGCGGGGGAGGGGGACCGCGCGAAGCGTGGTGGAGGGGGCGTGTGAGATGAAGCTTCGTTGCCGTTGCAGGAAGTACAAACATGCGCGAAGGCTTTAAATCACCGTCTATGCTTGCGTCGCGGCTCAGCCCGCGCCCCTTCTACCGCGCAAGAGCCCGGTCCCCCTCCCCCACTTGCGTGGGGGAGGATGCAAAGCAGCGCCGCGAGAAGGAAAGAACTTGTCTGGCGCGCTACTTTTTGCGAATTCGGAACGTCAACAGCTTTTTTTCTTTGCGCGTTGCTTCGAGCGCGTCGCCGGTCTGGTTGAGGAGATTGGGAATGTCGATTGCCGTCAACGGATCGGTGCATTCCAGGATCAAGATGTCATTATGCTGCATGGCGGAAAGCGCCTTGCGCGCGCGCAGCGCGGGGAGCGGACATTTCAAGCCGCGCAAGTTGAGGGTTTTTTCCGCCATCGCTTGAGATTCGTCGAAACCGCCAATCGACCTTATCATATCGGTTATGGCTGAGGATTCCACCAAACAACGCATAACGCGCCTGACGCCGCTTGGCGCAATCCTGGCGTTGATCGAGGCGCGTGTCGCCGCGGTCAAGCCGCAGCAATCCATCATCGCCGCCGCGCTTGGCTACACGCTCGCCGAGGACGTCGTGGCGTCGCAGCGCCCGCCGCGCGCAATAGCATTGCGTGACGGCTTCGCTGTTGCCGCCGCTGTAGTCGCGGACGCCAGTTCCTACGCGCCGGTTGTGTTGCCGGCGGCGGCGCGCCGCATCGATGTCGGCGAGCCGCTGCCGGACGGCGCCGACGCGGTGTTGCCGCTCGATGCCGTGACGCTGCGCGGCGATCGCGCCGAAGCCATTGCGGCTGTTACGGCAGGCGAGGGGATATTGCCGGCAGGCGGCGATGCCACGCCGCAGATGCCGTTGCGCCGTGCTGGCAACGTGCTGCGCGCTATCGACGTTGCCGGCATCGTCGCGGCTGGGATCGAGGACGTAACGATCCGCATGCCGCGCATCACTATCGTGCGTGGCGGAGCTACTGGCTCACCGGTGATCGACGCGGCGCTAGCCGCGCTATCCCGTGCCGCCACCGGAGCCGGCGCTTCGGTATCCGCAAGCGCTGTCGCACTCGACGCCGCGCTCATGGATGAGCAAACAGACGCGGTGATTGCAGTCGGCGGCACCGGCGGCGGACGGCGCGATGCCGCGGTTAATACGCTGGCGCGGCTTGGCAGTGTCGCGGCCCACGGCATCGCCGTCTCACCGGGTGAGACTGCGGCGTTTGGGTTCGTCGGCTCGCGGCCTATACTTTTCATTCCCGGTCGTCTCGATGCCGCGTTAGCGGTCTGGTTACTGATCGGGCGCCAGCTCAGTGCCAAGCTCGCCGGCGGCAGCCTTGCCGATGCCGCCGTCATGCTTTCGCTGAAGCGCAAAATCACTTCCACAATTGGGCTGACCGAACTGTCACCTGTAAGTTGTAACGGGGGAATGGCAGAGCCGCTGGCGTCCGGTTATTTGTCATTCAGCGCGCTGACCCGCAGCGACGGCTGGATCACCGTTCCCGCCGGCAGCGAAGGTTTCGCAGCAGGGACGCAAATTGCCGTGAGGCCATGGCCGTAAAGCGGAAGCAGAAACAGGATAGACCAGCCGCGGCAATCCTCGACGCGGTGCGCGCTGCCGCGCGGCAGGAGCAATTCCTCGAAGTGGTATCGGCGCAAGAGGCGCGCCGCCGCTTCGAAGCTTGTATCGCTCGCTCGCCGCTTCCCGCCGAAACCGTTGCGCTGTCGGCCGCTCTGTCCCGCGTCCTCGCCGCCGATGTGATCGCGCCGGTCGATGCGCCGCCGTTCGACCGCTCCAATGTCGACGGTTTTGCCGTGCGCGCCGCCGATACTGCCGGCGCCAGCGACGGCGCGCCAAAGCGGTTCACGCTCAACGCCGAAGTGATCGCCTGCGGCGTCGCGCCTGCCATCGAAGTCATGCCCGGCACCGCGACCGCGATCGCGACCGGCGGTGTCATCCCGCGTGGCGCCGACGCCGTGGTGATGATCGAGCACACCGAACTCATCGAGGACGGCGCCGCGCCGGGGATCGAGCTGCGCCGTACCGCGGCAAGCGGGCAATTCATCTCCTATGCGGGTTCCGACATTGCCCGCGGCGAGACTTTGCTGCGCCGGGGCACGCCTATCGGTTCGCGCGAGATCGGCATGCTCGCGGCCTGCGGCTTTGCGGGGATCGAAGTCGTCCGCCGCCCGCGCGTTGCCGTACTCTCGACCGGCGACGAACTGGTCGAGCCGGGCCGGCCGCTGCGCCCGGGCGGCGTCTACGACAGCAACGGCGCCATCATCGCCGCCGCGATCACCGAAGCCGGCGGCGAGCCGGTGCCGTTCGGCGTCTTTCCGGACGAGGAGCTTGCGCTCGAACTTGCCATGCGCAGCGCGCTCGATTCGTGCGACATGGTCGTGCTCTCGGGAGGCACGTCGAAGGGTGCGGGCGACCTGTCGCATCGCATCGTGTCGCGGCTCGGCAGCCCCGGCATTCTCGTCCATGGCGTGGCGCTCAAGCCGGGCAAGCCGCTTTGCCTTGCGGTCATTGGCGACAAGCCGCTTATCGTGCTGCCGGGATTTCCGACTTCGGCGATCTTCACTTTCCATGCCTATGTCGCGCCGGTCATTCGCGCGCGCGCCGGCCTGCCGCTGGAAGCCGCGCGCACGATCGCGGCGCGCGTGCCGGTGCGTATCGCGTCCGAGCTTGGCCGCGAGGAATTTGTGCTGGTTTCGCTGGTCGCCGGCGCTGACGGCCCGATCGCGTTTCCGACCGGCAAGGGCTCCGGCGCCGTCACCGCCTTTTCCCAGGCCGATGGCTTCCTTTCGATCGACGCGCTCGCCTCGGCGCTCGACGCCGGCAGCAGTGCCGAGGTCACGTTGATCGGGGAAACCGAGCGCGCCCCCGATCTCGTCATCATGGGTAGTCACGATATTGCGCTGGACGTCGTGGTCGGTGCGCTCGCCGAGCGCGGCTTTAGCGCGCGCACCATCGCCGTCGGCAGCCTCGGCGGCGTTGCCGCGGCGAGCCGCGGCGAATGCGATCTGGCGCCGGTCCATCTCGTCGATCCGGCGACCGGCATCTACAACAAACATCTGCTCGCGCCCGGTCTCGCGCTGGTGCCCGGCTGGCGGCGCATGCAGGGCTTTGTCTTTCGTCCCGGCGACAAGCGGTTCGAAGGCGGCACGGCGGACGCAGCCCTGAAGGCGGCGCTTGGCGATCCCGCCATGCTGATGGTCAACCGCAATGCCGGCTCCGGCACGCGCGTCCTGATCGACGGGCTTTTGCGCGGCGCGCGGCCCGCGGGCTATGCCAATCAGCCGCGCTCGCACAACGCCGTCGCCGCCGCCATCGCGCAGAACCGCGCCGACTGGGGCGTCGCCATCGAGCCGGCGGCGCAGATTTACGGACTATCGTTTTTGCCGATCGCGCCGGAGCAATACGATTTTCTGCTGGTCGAGGCGCGCCGTGAGCGGCCAGCCGTGCAGGCCTTCCTCGCCGCGCTGCGCGATGCCGGTACCCGCGACCGTATTCGCGCTCTCGGCATGGACCCCATATAATGAGGGATGCGCATTATCGGGCTCGCCGGCTGGAGCGGTTCCGGCAAAACCACGCTGGTCACGGCCGTGATCCCGGTGCTGGTCAAGCGCGGGCTTAAAGTCGCAACCGTCAAGCACGCCCATCACGACTTCGATACCGACCAGCCGGGCAAGGATTCATGGCTGCATCGCCAGGCCGGCGCCAGCGAAGTCGCCATCGTGTCGAACCGGCGCTGGGCTATCGTCCACGAATTAGGTGAGGACCCCGAGCCGCCGCTGGCCGACGTGCTGGCGAAACTCAGTCCCGTCGATCTTGTGATCGTCGAAGGTTTCAAGCGGCATCCTCATCCCAAGCTCGAAGTCTATCGCGCCGTCGTCGGCAAGCCGCTGCTTTATCCGCAAGACAATTGCATCGTCGCCATCGCCACCGATGCGCCACTGCCGCAGGCGGAGCTTCCGGTGCTGATGCTCGGCGATGTCGAATCCATCGCCAATGTCTTGCAGGCCGAAGCGCTGCCGCCCGAACAAATCGGCGAGCAAAGTGAAGCGCCGCGGAGCGAGCCGTAATGGCGCAGCTCAGCGACGATTGTTTCGCGTTTAACGGCCCGCTGCTGCCGGTCGCCGATGCCGAGCGCCTGATCGCCGAGCGCGTCACGCCTGTCGATGGGCGCGAAACGGTGACGCTGCGTGAGGCCGCCGGCCGGGTGCTGGCCGAAAACATCATCGCGCCGGTCAATGTTCCGCCCTTCGATAATTCCGCCGTCGACGGATTTGCGGTGCGCGGCGACGATCTCGATCTTGGCGCCGAGAAGCGTCTGACCATTGTCGATCGGGTTGCCGCCGGCCACGCCGCGACGCAGGCGGTCAAACGGGGGCAAGCGATCCGGATTTTCACCGGCGCGCCGATGCCGGCGGACGCCGATACGGTCTTCATGCAGGAAGATTGCCGCATCGAGGTTGGCACGGTCATCGTGCCGCCCGGCTTGAAACGCGGCGCCAATCGCAGACTTGCCGGCGAGGATATGCGCGCCGGTGCGGTAGCGCTGCCGGCGGGCCGGAGGCTTGCCGCCCAGCATGTGGCGCTTGCCGCGGCGCTGGGCCTCACCAAGCTCGAGGTGCAGCGCCGCGTCCGCGTCGCACTCTTCTCGACCGGTGATGAGATCGTCGAGCCGGGTTCGGCGCTGCCGCACGCCGCGCTTTACGATTCCAACCGTTATCTGCTGTCGGGATTGATCGAGCGTATCGGCGCCGAAGTGACCGATCTCGGCATTTTGAACGACGATCCCAAAGACCTCGCGGCGGCGATCGCGGCGGCGGCCGCCGGTCACGATCTGGTTCTGACCTCGGGCGGTGTCTCGACCGGCGAGGCCGATTACGTGCGCGCGGCAATCGAAAGCATCGGCCGCATCGTGTTCTGGCGCGTTGCGATAAAGCCGGGCCGGCCAGTCGCGATGGGCGTCATCCCGGGTTCCAACCGCGGCGAGGGCGCGGCCTTTGTCGGGCTGCCGGGCAATCCAGTGGCGGTGTTTGTCACCTTCGTGCGCGTCGTGCGGCCGCTGTTATTGCGGCTCGCCGGTGCGCTGCCCGAGCCGCTGATCGCAATGCCCGCGCGCGCGACATTCTCCTACAAGAAGCGCAAGGGCCGCCGCGAATATGTGCGCGTGGCGCTGCGCGCTGCGGCCGACGGCGTCATCGAGGCGGTCAAATACGAGCAGGATGGCGCCGGCGTGCTGACTTCGCTCACCGAAACCGACGGCTTGGCCGAGCTTGGTGAGGACGTGACCGAGGTCGAGCCCGGTGCCACTATCGGCTTTCTCTCCTACGCATCGCTTCTTGGCTGAGACAGCGACCGCGTTCGATTGACGACGCGCAATCATTCGGAGACGCTGCCGTGCAGCGTCGTTAGAGCGGCGCATTCGGGCATCAGCTTGCGAAGCCGCGACAAAAAATGCTGCTTCAACGCGTCGATCGATGCGCTGCGGATCTGATTTGCAATCGGCAGGCCTTCGTTTTTCAACGATACGACATTGATCGTGCGGTGAAATGCCTCGCCCGGAAACGGTAGCGCCCGAATTGGATCGCCACGCTCGACCGATTTGATAACCGCAAGTGGCGGCAGAATTGTCCAGCCCAATCCAACGGCGACCATCGCCAGTACGGCTTCGGTCGTATCCAGATGATAGCGATGTTGGGGAATCACACCGTGCCGCTGAAGAATGTGATCGAGGCGCGAATGGAGACTGGCGTCGCGGCCAAATCGAATAAGGTCCAAATCCTCGCTCATTGCCTTCAGCGAATAATTGCGATGCTGATAGCCCGACGGAACAACAAGAAGAAATGGCTCCGTGAGGATCGGCATGACCTTGACCTCGTCGGGAACCGGAGATTCATCGGCAGTGATTGCAAAGTCGAAGTCGCGATCGACGATGGTGCGGAAGCGGGTGGCGTGAAAGCCTGAATCGATCGACCACTCGGCCGCGATGTTGCCCAATTGCCGGAACACGTGAGGCCCCATGGTCGTTGCGAAGCTATTGAGTATTCCGACCCGAAGCAGCGGCAATGGTGCGGCGGTTCCGAGACGGACCGTGCTCTGGAATTGCCGGATCGACTCGGTAATCGCCGCGGCGTGTTTGATCAACGCGGTGCCTTGCAATGTCAGGACAGGTGGACGGACCGTTCGGTCGAACAATCGAAGCCCGAGCGTTTGTTCCAGGCCCGCGATCATTTGCGAGATTGCCGGCTGGGTGAGCTTGAGCTGCTTCGCCGCCGCGACCATGGTTCCGGTTTTTGCAACAACGACGAAAACTTCCAGCGCGCGGATCGGCAGGCCCGAGGCCGGCGAAATCTTGGTGAGACGGCTGGCGATGGCGCCCGGCGACCGCTCCCGTCGCACCCCGGCGTCTTTGCGCGTCGCCACGCCGCCGGCGTTGCGTCCACACGTGCGTCGATGTCGGATGGGTGTTCGCATCGGGGCTCGCTTGCCAGAGTGTCACACGGCGAGCCGGCTGGACATTTCCGCGCCTTGCACGACTCCCAGCATAGGTTATACTAAGTATAAGTCGTGCAAAATAGGATAAAATCGCCATTGCGGCTGCCGGCAAATTCGGGATCAGGGAGACGCGCATGAGCATCAGGCAAGCGGTTGGGCTGGCGGCCGGTATCGTCGCGCTGCTTGGCATTGCCTGCGGCGCCAAGGCTCAAAGCACCGCCGTCGGATGGAGACCGCAGGGTAATGTCGAATTCGTCGTCGGTGCCGGCCCCGGCGGCGAGAACGATCGCATCGCCAGAGCCATTCAGCGCGCCCTTACGAATCAACATCTGGTCAATTCGATGACGGTACTGAACAAGCCGGGCGCCGGGCAAATCATCGCCATGAATTATCTGTCGGGCAAGAAGAGCGATGCCAACGAGATTGGACTCGCCTCCGGCAGCTTCATCAACGCGATCGCCCGTAACGGATCGGACCTGAACAAGCAGCTGACACCGTTGATGAAGTTGTTCGACGCCTATCAATGTTACTTCACCAGCGTAGATTCGCAGTTCAAGAGCATGGCGGACGTGCGCGACCGGCTCAAAGCTGATCCGACCTCGGTGACGTTCGCATTCCCCGTCGGCCTCGGCAGCCCGCTGCATATTTCCGTGGTCAATGTCGGCAAGGCGGTCGGCGCGCCGCCGAACAAGCTGGTTACGGTGGTTTTCGATTCCGGCTCTGACGTCGCCGCCCAGGCGGCGGGCAACCACATCGATGTCGGCGTTACCAGCCTTGGGAGTCCGATGCCGCTCATTCAAGGCGGCAAGCTTCGGATGCTCGGAATTGCGGCGCCCGAACGGCAAGCCGGCGAGTTGGCGATATATCCGACGCTGCGCGAGCAGGGCCTCGATGTGGTGACGGCAAATTCCTACACCGTGATGGTGCCGAACGGACTGAAGCCAGAACAAATCGCATTCTGGATGGGGGCGCTCGACAAGGTACTTGAGGATCCGGACTTCAAGCGCGATCTCGAACTCAATTTCTGGGTGCCGCAGCCCATTCGCTATCCCGAGGCGGCAAAGTGGATGCAGAAGGACTACGACGAGAACCGCGCCGTGCTGACGGAACTCGGATTGCTGCAATGAACGTCGCTCGGACGCTGTTCGAAAAAATCTGGTCCGACCATGTGATCGTGGTCTCGCCGCAGGGCGAAGAGCTGCTTTACGTCGATTTCAACTTGATCAACGAAGGCCAGTCCTTTCTCGCCTTCGACCAAATGCGGATTGAAGGGCGAAAAGCGCGCCGGCCGCAGCAGCATCTCGCGGTGACGGACCATTATCTGCCGACTGTCAATCGCGCGCTCGGCCCTGCCGGCATGCCCAATCCTGAAATTCGGCGCGTCGTCGAAATGCTCGATGAAAACGCCGCTGAGTTCAAACTGCCGCATGTCGGCTGGTATCATCACGATCAGGGCATCGCTCACGTCATCGCACCTGAGCTGGGCATCGCCCAGCCCGGCATGCTGATCACCTGCAACGATTCCCATACCGCGACCAACGGCGCCTGCGGCGCGCTCGCCGTGCCGATCGGCGGCGGCAATCAGCTTCGCCATGTCGTCGCGACCCAGACGATTTGGCTGAAGAAGCCCAAGACGCTGCGTATCTCGATCGACGGCGAGCTGCCCGAAACGGTGACGGCCAAGGACGTCATTCTTTCGATCATCCGCGAAATCGGCGTCGGCGGCGCGACCGGCTATGCGGTCGAATATTCAGGATCGGCCATTCGCGCCATGTCGATGGAGGGCCGGCTGACGATCTGCAACATGTCGATCGAGGCCGGCGCCCGCATCGGTATGATCGGGCCGGACGATACGACCTATCGTTTCCTCGCCGGCCGCAGGAAGGCGCCGCGGAGTGCGGATTGGGACAAGGCATTGGCTCATTGGGCGACCCTTCCGACCGATACCGAGGCGGTGTTCGATCGCGAACTTCGTTTCGACGCGACCCGCTTGGCGCCGATGGTGACATGGGGCACAAGCCCGGAGGATTGCTCGCCGGTCGACGGTGTCGTGCCCGACCCTTGCGCCATCGGCGACGGCGATCGCCGCCGCCACGTCGAGCGTGCGCTCGACTACATGCGGCTCAATCCCGCGACGCCACTCGAAGAGATCACGATCGACCGCGTCTTCATCGGCTCCTGCACCAACAGCCGCATCGAGGATTTGCGGGCCGCCGCGCAAGTGCTCAAAGGACGCCGCGCCGCCGTTCCCGGCATGGTTTCGCCGGGTTCGAGCGCGGTGAAGCGCCAGGCCGAATCCGAAGGGCTTGATCGGATCTTTATCGAGGCTGGCCTCGAGTGGCGGGATTCCGGATGTTCGATGTGCAACGGCTCGAACGGCGAGCTCGTTGCCCCAAACGAGCGCTGCGCCTCGACGACCAACCGGAATTTCGAGGGCCGTCAGGGCCGCGGCGCGCTTACGCACATCATGAGCCCGGCCATGGTTGCCGCGGCTGCGGTCTGCGGACGGCTGGCGGATGTGCGGCGGTTGTCCTGACATTGAGGTTCTGATGCGTGCATTTACGTTTCTGACGGCAATCGCGGCTCCGCTGGAAATTCCCAACATCGACACCGGCATGATCCTTCCCGGTCGTTACATGCGCCGTCATCGGCGGCCCGGCCACGACTATGCCGAGGCCTTTCTCCACGATCTTCGCTTCGACGAAACCGGGCGGCCTCGCCCCGATTTCGTGTTGAACGATCCGCCTTATCGCGACGCCGAAATCCTTATCACCGACCGCGATTTCGGCTGCGGGTCGTCGCGTGAGGGCGCTGCCTTCGCGGTGATGGATTTTGGGCTGCGGGCGCTCGTCGGGCCGAGCTTTGGCGAGATATTCCAGGTGAACTGTATTCGGAACGGAATTCTCGTCATGACCCTTGCGGAGACAATCGTTCACGACCTGTGGCGGCAATTGCACGCACACCCTGGCGCGCGGTTAACGATAGATTTGCCCAATCAATTGCTGATCGCCCCGGATGCTGCCGCGCACGCATTCGAGATCAGCCCATTGCGGAAGGACCGGCTGGTGCGCGGCATCGACGATATCGACGTTACTCTCGGATATGCCGAAAAAATCGAGAGTTTTGCAGCTGCGCGTCGCGCCGCGATGCCCTGGCTGCCCACGGCGCAACGCGAATAGCGCGAGGCAACGCCGCGGCTTAGCGCGTTCGGGGTCGCTAATCAGAAGGAAATCATTCGTGAACGGCGCTGAAACTCTGGTCCGCAGCCTGCTCGCATCGGACGTCACGACGTGCTTTGCCAATCCCGGAACGAGCGAAATGCATTTCGTCGCCGCGCTCGACCGCGTGCCGGGGATGCGCTGTGTGTTGTGCCTGTTCGAGGGTGTGGCGACCGGCGCGGCCGACGGCTATGGCCGGATCGCCGAAAAGCCGGCGGTCACGCTGCTGCACGGCGGGCCGGGTTTGGCGAACGGCCTTGCCAATCTACACAATGCCCGTCGCGCCCGGTCGCCGATCGTCAACGTCGTGGGCGATCAGGCGAGCTACCATCGTCCGCTCGATCCGCCTTTGACGGCTGACACCGAGGGCTGGGCGCGCGGGCTTTCGGCGTGGACACGCGTCGTCGGTTCGGTCGCGACCATCGGGCCGGACGCGGCAGCGGCGGTGCAGGCCGCGCGGACCGCGCACGGACAGATCGCCACGCTGATTGCGCCGGCCGATACCAGCTGGGACGATGGCGGTGTTGTCGGTGCGCCGCTTCTCGCCATTGCGCCGGGCAAGGTCGCACCGCACGTCATCCGGCAGATCGCCGCGGTGTTGCGAAGCGGCGAACCGGCAACGATGATTCTCGGCGGTTCGCCCATTCGCGCCGCGATGATCGCCGATGCCTATCGCGTCGCCGGTGCGACCGCAGCCAAGATTTTGGCCGCGCAATTCAATGCAAGGGTGGAACGCGGCCGCGGCCGTCATCCGATTGCACGACTGCCCTACGCGCTCGATCAGTCGATCGACGCGTTGGCGGGGGCGAAACACATTATTCTGATCGGAACTTCGCCGCCGGTGGCACCGTTCGCCTATCCCAACAAGCCGGGTTATCTTTTTCCGAAGGACTGCACCGTCCACGTTCTGGCGCGGCCCGAGCAGGATATTGGCGATGCCTTAGCCCATCTGGTCGACGAACTGTCGGCGCCGCCCATCGCCTGTGCGCAGCCAAAGCCGGCGGCCGGTGTGGTGCGGGCAGAGATCACGCCGGAATCCATCACGCAATCGCTGGCCGCCTTGTTGCCGGAGAATGCCATTGTGGTCGATGAAAGCGTCAGTTTCGGCCGTTCCTTCTTCAACGGTCTTTCCTGTGCCACCCCGCACGACTGGCTGCAAATCACCGGTGCTTCGATCGGCAGCGGATTGCCGATGGCAACCGGCGCGGCAATCGCGGCGTCCGGACGGCGCGTCGTCGCACTTCAGGCGGACGGTTCGGCGATGTACACGCTGCAAGCGCTGTGGACGCAAGCGCGCGAACAGCTGCCGATCACAACGGTGCTGCTTGCCAATGGCAAATACGCGATCCTGATGAACGAATTGATGAATGTCGGCGCCAATCCCGGCCGCGTCGCGCTCGATATGATGGACTTAGGCAACCCGGATATCGGATGGGTGAAACTCGCCGAGGGATTGGGCGTCGAGGCTGCCCGAGCCACGACGACGGTTCAATTCGCCGATTTGTTTTCGCAAGCCAATAAAGCGCGTGGGCCTTTCCTGATCGAGCTTGCGACTTGACGCGTCAGGCATCCGGCAGTTGCGCGGCTAAGGCTTCGGCGCGCGATGCATCCTCTGGCCTATTGACGTTAAAGAAAGGATCGACCGGCTCCACCGGCCAGTCGGCAATGGCGACGCCGTGCCGCGCGGTCCAGATCTCGATTTTGTGCAGGTCCTCGTCGACCAGTGCGCGGCGCAAATCTTCGCGCAAAGCGACCGGCCATAGCGCGATGACCGGATGGCGCCATTCTCCCGATCGCGCGCAGGCGAGCGGGGTGCCTGCGGCAGCACGCGCTTCGTGCAACCGCGCCACCAGATTTTTCGGCAAAAACGGGCAGTCGCCGGGCGCGCTCACAAGCCATTCATTCGACGGCGCGTTCGCCGCCGCCCAATCGAGCCCGGCGAGAACGCCGGCGAGCGGGCCGGCAAAATCCGGCACGCTGTCGGCAACCACGGGCAGTCCGGTATCGTTAAAACGCGCCGGATCGCCGTTGGCATTGATGATCAGGCGCGTGCATTGCGGTTTCAGACACGCCAGCACGCGCTCCAGAATGGTCGCCCCGCCGACGCGGATGCGCGCCTTGTCGCCGCCGCCCATGCGGCGCGCCAGGCCGCCGGCGAGCACGAGGCCGAGAGTAGGTGGGGTCGTCACGCGCGCTGTCGCTCACTCGTCATGCATCGCGGCCTTGCGCCGGTGCTTGGCGCTTTCCTCCTCGACAAAAGCGAGGTCCTGGTCGAACACGATGCGACTCTCGCCGGCGAGCGCGATGAAGCGTTTGCCGCGGGCGCGGCCGATCAGCGTCAAATTCGCCTTGCGCGCGAGCTCGACGCCCCAGGCGGTGAAGCCGGAGCGCGAGATCAGGATCGGAATGCCCATGCGCACCGTCTTGATCACCATCTCGGAGGTGAGCCGGCCGGTGGTGTAGAAAATCTTGTCGGCCGCGCCGACGCGATGCTTGAACATCCAGCCGGCGATCTTGTCGACGGCGTTGTGACGGCCGACGTCCTCCATATAGACCAGCGGGCGGTTCTTGACCGCGAGCACGCAGCCGTGGATCGCGCCGGCTTCGAGATAAAGCGACGGCGTGGTGTTGATCTTGTGGGTGAGCGTGTAAAGCCACGACGTGCGCAGCTCTGCTTCCGGCAGCGCGACATTCTCCAGCGCTTCCATCAGATCGCCGAATACGGTGCCCTGCGCGCATCCTGACGTCTGCACCTTCTTCTTGAGTTTTTTCTCGTAATTGGTCTTGCGTTTGGTCCGGACGACCACGACCGACAATTCCTCGTCGTAATCGACGGCGGTGACGGTATCGTCGGGCTTGAGCATATTCTGGTTGAGCAAATAGCCGAGCGCGAGATATTCGGGATGATCGCCGATCGTCATCGCGGTGACGATCTCCTGCGAATTGAGAAAGATCGTCAGTGCGCGCTCGACGATCACCGCGGTTTCGATCGCAGCGCCGGTCTGGTCGATGCCGGTGACGCGCTCGGTCAGCCGCGGATCGAGCGGATCGGGGCGAATGAGATAATCGTCATCGGGCGAAGTCATGCCGCTAATGTAAGGTAAGGGGTGGCCGGGCGGAAGCACGCAAAAAAAGAGGTCCGGCTCGCGCCGCGCTTTCAAGCACATACGCGGCCTGGCAGAGCGGGTTGTAACTCAAGGCCCCGCCGCTATATTGCGCCGTGTTTTCCTCGTTGCGGAGGGGTGGCCGAGTGGCTGAAGGCGCTCGCTTGGAAAGCGTGTATACGGGAAACCGTATCGTGGGTTCGAATCCCACTCCCTCCGCCAAACTCGTGTTCGCATTTGTTCGCTAACGTCCAATAAACCCCTTTAAACTGGATACTTCTCGCACTATATTGGGTGCTGTCCCGTTCGCTGGCGTTCGGCGTTTACCCCCAAATTCCGCGTTTAATTTGGGGGTAGGGCATCAGGTACGAGTTGGGCGGACAGTTGGGAATCGAACCATGGCGCTGATCGGAAAATTAAAGGCGCTCAGCGTCGCGCGCGAGAAGCGCGCCGGCAATTATGGTGATGGTGGCGGCCTCTATTTACAGGTCACCGCGAACGGCACAAAATCTTGGATCTTCCGCTATTGGGTTGCCGAGCGCGATCCTGCGACAGCAGAAATCGTCCGCGATCCGATAACAAAAAAGTTCAAAGGTCGCGCCCGCGAGATGGGCCTCGGCTCCTTTATCACTATCTCACTGCGCGACGCGCGCGATCGCGCTTTGGAGTGCCGTAAACTCCGTGAGCAAGGCATCGATCCGATCGATGCGCGCCAAGCGGCCAAGCAGAAAGGAGCGCACGAGCACGTCAAATCCCTAAAATTCAAAGACGCGGCGGTGGCCTACATAGCCGCGCACGAGGTGGCCTGGAAAAACGACAAGCACTCGGCGCAGTGGCTCTCCACGCTTAAAACTTACGCCTATCCGATATTGGGCGATCTGCCGCTGCAAATGATTGACACCACGCTCGTCATGAAGGTGATCGAGCCGATCTGGCCTACCAAGCCTGAAACCGCGAGCCGTCTTCGCGGGCGGATCGAGTCAGTGCTCGATTGGGCGACTGTGCGCGGCTATCGGCACGGCGAAAATCCGGCGCGCTGGCGCGGTCACCTGGCAAAACTCCTGCCGGCGCGCTCGAAAGTGCGCAAAACCGAACATCACAGCGCGCTCGCCTACGCCGAACTCCCGGCATTCTTGGTCAAATTACGTGATCTGGAAGGTGTCGCGGCGCGAGCGCTCGAATTTACGATACTGACTGCCGCAAGAACCAGTGAAACCATCGGCGCGAAGCACAACGAAATAGACAGAAAAAACAGACTTTGGATCGTGCCGGGCAAGCGCATGAAAGCGGGCAGGGACCATCGTGTTCCACTCTCGGGCAGAGCGCTGGCAATTCTTGGCGAATTCAACGACGCCTATGACCAGAAGGAAGATTTTGTTTTCGCTGGCAGAAGTCCCGGCCAGCCGCTTAGCAATATGGCGATGCTCAAAGTGCTCCAGCGCATGAACCGACGCGATCTAACCGTGCACGGCTTCCGTTCGACGTTTCGCGATTGGGCGGCGGAGCAAACGAAGTTTCCGAGCGAGGTGGTCGAAATGGCACTTGCTCATTCCATTGGAGACAAGGTTGAGGCGGCTTATCGTCGCGGTGATCTTTTCGAAAAAAGGCGGCTTCTAATCGTGGCTTGGTCAAATTATTGCGCGGGCACCGATCAGAGTGGCGATATAATTCAACTGCACAGGTAGCGTGGAGCTGCTGACTCTTAATCAGCGGGTCCCAGGTTCGAGCCCTGGTGCGCCCACCAGAGCAATCAATGACTTAGTGGCAATCGCACTAATGCCAAAGAATGCCGTGTCCGCACTGTGTCCGTATTAACGCTGCACCTCAATGGCGATACCAAGAGTTGGCCTCGTAGCGGCCTTCTGGCGGGTTCCTACAGCTTCCTGAATGCCGTCTCGGGCGGGCATTGTGGGCCCTGCGACCGACGGGAGTTCATGTGCCAGGTTGGGCTGGGGGCCGGGATGGCGATGGTCTCTCAGGCGGTCTTCAATCTCGCATCGAGGGCGCCCAGTCATAACGATTAGTTACCCCTCATTTTCTGACGGCTTCTTAGGATGAGGAAAACGAGGCCAGGTCAGGCCCCGTTGCCTCGGTCGTCACGCGCGAGTGATCGGATGCGTGCGAAGTGCACGTAGTCGATGGGCTGGAGATGAGCAAGCGCGTTTCGCGCTGCGCGCGCCTCATCCGCGAGTTCGGCTCGTCGGTCGCGTGCACTGAATGCCGCCTTCATGAGCCTCGCGATCTCGGTCCATTCCAAGGCGTCGAGATCTGCGGTCGGAACTTGCCCTCTGCGGGCGCTCTCAAGAATAGCGCGACGATGGCGCGCCAAGAAATCGCTTCTTTCGGTCTCCAGCCATCCAAACAGAACGGTCGTCTGAGCGCGCCATATCCTTCGCGTCACCTCATCCCGGCTGCAGAAGGAAAGCAGGGGGAATTCAACGCCGTCCAACAGATCCATCGTTCCCTCTGTCCAGGCGGCCTTGCGGGCGTTGTCGGCAGAGGAAGGGGGAATGTCGAACATCCGGCGCGGTGAGGTCGCGAAGGTCGCGACGAACTGTCCGATCGCGTCAAGATTCCAGCCAGCGAGTGCAACGGCGGTCTCAACCGCAAGCCGGCCAAGCAACGGGTCAAGCTCGGCCGGCACTCGATCGAGCGCCCAGAGTATGGAGTCACGCGAACCGATCACGTTCCGCCAGCGCAAGGATCGTACACCAACTGCTTTGATTGCACTCTCGCAGTCAGGGGTGACGATGGCGAGGAGAATGGCGCCGAATCGCGGGCGCCGGGCGCAACCAGCGGCCCAGGCGCGCAGCGTCGTTTCCCAGCGCGACCAGGAGCTGGCGTTGAGCCCGTCGACGAATACGGCCTTACCCTCGGCAGCGCGATTTATGGGCAGCGCTGAGGCGCTATGAGTTTCGAGATTGAACGCCCGCGAAAGGGCCGTTAACGGCGGCTCGTCTAACTGGCCGTTGAGCGTCGGCAACCAAGGCTGACAGAGTGCTGCTTCGAGCGCGGCGTCAAGCTGCGGCAGGCAATGGGGAGGAGCGATGACGGCCGCGACGCCGTCGTCGTTTGCGATTTGTGTGACCGCACGGACGAACGCGGTCGGTCCGGGCAAGGACCACTCGCGCGGGGCGCGGCTCATCGCGCGTGTTCAAGAGCCTTGGAAACTGGCGGAGACCAGAACACCCGGTTCAAACGGAGATTTTCGCTTTCGCGAACGACCGGCTCGGCAAGGCCGGTTAGCATCAGCCAGTCGAAGACCCGCGCAGGATCCTGGCCCCGGCAGCAGTCGCTAAGCACGGCGACATCGAACGTGTCGTTGGGCTGCATGTAAGCGATCAACCTCGCCAGCAATGCGCGCGCGGAATCGGGAATCGGCTCAAATTGAGGACAAACTTCTTGCACACTGGGCGAATCCCGTTTTGTGCCAAGGTGCCGATCTGTCCAGTGCCCAAGCGATTGGAGGAAGCCCCCCGTTTCGGCCAGCAGCGCGTTGCGATCGTCATCCGAGAGCGTTATTTTCCGACGCTGAAGTTGATCGTCAATTTCGATCGGCGCCAATGGGGCGAGTGTTTCGACACGGAGATTTACGAACTGCCTTAGACCCTTTGGGTCCTCAACGATTACTCGCCAAGCGTGATCGAGATTACCGACAAAAACAACCGAGTTGTCGCCGGCCGCGCGCTCCACCGAATCTATCCATGCCGTGTCCCAGGGCAGTCGAGGCGAGACGACGAAACATCGTCTGCCTCTTGCCTCATTGAGTTGCCGCATTAGGGATGTTGCGTTTGCCGCTTGGTCAATAAGTACAATCCGCAACCCCTCGTGCTCATCGTATTTCTTCGGTTCGAGGGCGTTCTTGACCTGATCGAGAAGCATATCGGGCGATCCGAAAAAGACTGTCGGACGCACTTGTGCATACCCCGGCTCTATCGCGCGTGTCGCTTTGCTGATCTGAGTTGGTGTCAACGGACTGAGCCAAACACCTTTGTGCCTCGGCTCGCTCATGCTTGAAAGCCGCGCCCTGCGCTTTGACGGCTCGATCTCGTGCGGTGCTGGCTCCTGTGCGAATGCGATCAGGCGGTCATAGACGTTGGCCTCGGAGCCAATTAGGTTGGCAATGATCGGCGACGAGAGCTGATAGTTTCCGGCGGCTCGGTCATGGGTTAGGATGCCAAGACCTTCTAGCTCTTCAAGCACGCCCCCGAAATCTTCGCGCGCGTTGGTCTCTGAAAAGCCCTCGCGCCACCAATAGAAAGCCGCCTCACGGAGTTTCTGTTCCGTCATGGAGGTGGCGACCTCGCCCATCTTGCGGCGGTCGCCGCGATCAACTGCCATGATAAGAGCCACTAATTCGTAGCGTTTATCGAGATCGAGGGTGATCCGAAACGTCTCAAATATCTCGCTCCGTAATCTTTGATTGCGCAAGGTGGCCTCAATATGCTCACCGCTGATGCGCCATGGCGGTAAGGCCGCATGCATGGCCGGAAGCCCGCGGACATGCGCGAGCAAGTCGCGGCAAAACATTTGGACGAGCTTCGGGTAAAATTGCGTTTCGACGAGGATGCGGGAGACAAGCTGAGGGCCGTCGAAGACATAGCCTACTGCTGCAAGAGGCTCCGTTACTAGGTCACGCGCCGCCTTGTAGTCGGCTCCCTTGAGCGGTCCGATGCAAATTGGTTGGCCGAAATGGGCGAGGGGTGTATTTGGCTGTTGCGTCAGTCGCAACACGTTGTTTTGCCCCGACAGGACCACTTTGAAGCGCCGATTGGTTCGCTCCATTAGACCTCGAAACTCAACAAGAAGTCGAAAGTCACGCAATGCGTCGGCGCGCACGAGACTGTTCGTTTCGTCAAGCATCAGAAGGATAGTCCGCTCCGCGTCTTCCTCAAGCCAATGCACCATGGCGGCGAGGATATCGAGCTTTGAAGGAGCGGATGGGGACGCACCTTTCTGTCGATCAACGCCAGAATGTCCCTCCTCTCAGTGAGACCCTGGCAATCGAGCCGCATCATTATAGATTTCTCAGAGATGCGGCTGCGTTTCTCAATATGATCGAGAAGAACGGACTTTCCGAGCTGGCGGCCGCCATAGACGATACAGCTCCCATTTCGTCGGCGAATCTCTTCCAATTCGGCATCACGGCCGAAGAACGCTTCCACCGGGATACTGCCAGGCGTCGTGACATAAGGTGTTGCGGAGGCGAACGGAATCCCGCAGGCAAACAGTTCCCGCAGGACATGTTGCCTCGTGCACAGGAAGGCCATTAGCCCGTCGTCCACGAGACAAAATGAGCGCCCAAGTCGGCGAGCTTCCGCTGCGACCGCGCGCCGCTCGTCTGGCGTCAACCATTTCTGCGCGAAAACAAGAGTTGCCCCCGCGTCGCCTTCGGTTACGGACGTGACAATTTCGTTAGGACGCGCATCCTGGCTGGTTAACATTAGCTTGTATTGGCCTTCCGCCTCGCTGCCAAATCGGGCCACCGAACAAAACTCCCGATCCGCAATGGTACGCACCTTAATGCCGAACTGACGAATACGGCTTCCACCCATTGACCCACTGAGCACACCGTGGGCCTCCCCATCCGGAATAAATCCTAGTTCGCCGAGCACATCCCGTATTGAGCGCTTGAGCTGATCACCCTGCGCGGTACGCAGAATCAGCCACTTGCGAACAAGTGTTCTGGCACGCGACCCGTGGGGGAAGTTTTGGGAATGCTCCCATGCTGCGAGGTCTGGATTGGCGGCCGTATGCGAGATTAGAAACCGCGAGAAATCTTCGATCGCGATGGCCTCTGGAGTAGCGATTTTTATATCTTGACCGCGTTCGACGAGCGATAATTCCTCCGCGAGCGTAATCAACTCGTCAATTTCGACCAACTTGCGAAGTGACGCGACCGTATCGGTTGGCGCCGTCCCCTCCAGTTTTGCAATACGATTTTCAAGCTCTTTGAGTGCTCTCGTTCGAACGCGGCGGACACTCTCCTTGGCCATTGCGATTTCAGCGAGCGCGTCCGGAAAATCGAGGATTGGCCGTCCGTCGATTGCGGTAGCGAGGCTAGCGTCGCTCCTTGGCAAGTCCTTCACTTCAATTTGTGCCACGCCTTGGTAGAGCGGATCGAGGCTGGTCTCGCCGGCAGGGGCGTAGTTCATCACGGTCAGCAGATCGTCTCGCAGTCTGGCACGCTCGATCTCGACGTAGTCGCGGGCTGCGGCAATCGCGTCCTCCCGCTCGGCATCGAGCGGCCGGCCATGACCCAAAGGAACTGCTAACGGGAGCAAAGCTTCGGTTGCGAGATGCTCTCGCCGCTCTAATGCCACATCGAACGCTTGAAGCCAGTTCATCGCTGGCTTTACCGCCAGTTCTCTAAGTGCGTCCCAGGTAGCCTCGGGAGTCAAATCTGGACGTCGGGCCACGCTGGTTAGACGAAATCGGTCGCATTCTAGGGCCTGTCGGAATGGATTGAAAGCATAGCCGCTTTCAAAGGCTTGCATATGCGCGCGCAGCAATTTTGCGGCGACTGCCGCACAGGCCGCCGAGAAGGCGCTAACCCCCGGCTGAACTTTCGCCATGCGTTCGAAGGCTTCAGCCGTCGACTTGAAGTGACGGTATAGGTCTCTACCTTTTCGATGTGTCGCTTCAATGGTCTGCGCGTTGGATCCGCGCTCCTCACGTAAAAGTTCGGCGGCGCGCTTCAATCGCGCAGCCCGCGTCCGAATCTCCTTAACGATTTCTCTGAGGCGGGTAAGCGCGCGAGCTTCGATGGGCTTGCGCTCGGCATTGGCGCCCCGCGCCTCCCTGTCGTAACGCTTGATGATCGCCGCGTCCGTTTCGTCCCTGCGCATCACGGCGTCAATCATGCCCTCCACCGCGTTGGGATCCAGCGGCTGAGCTGTCGCGATCTTTTCGAAGGCCTGCGCCAGCTTGTGGGCGACTACGGTCGCTGCCTGGTAGGCGAGCGTACTGCCTTTGAGCGACCCGACGTAGCGACGCAGGTCCTCTTTTGCGTCTCTCAATTCCTGCTCCGCTTCAGGAGCGCTTGTTTGAGCGAAGGCCTCAAGAGCCGCATAGGTGCGCCCGAGCGACACAATAGTCGCTTGAAGGGATTTGGGCTCGAAGACCATCGGATGGTCAAGTTTCAATTGCGCAAGAGCAGTCCGGCAAAGCAATGTGGGATCTGTGACTGCCGGTAAGCTGAGTGCAGCAAGTCGGAGCCACGTCTCGCCTTGGCGTATCGGGCCGTTTGCCGCCGTCGCCGGAAGTGCTTGCAGAGCCTCGGTCAAGCGAAGTTGCGTCTCGGCGTCTTGGGATCCTGATAAGCCCAGAAGTTGGGCAAGCATTGGATGCGGCAGGTGGTAATTGAGACCCGCGCCTGCAGAGCATGCGATCTCGAACAAACCGATGTCACCGCGATCCAAGAATGTCGCCGCAAGCTGCTCGGCGTCTTCGCTCCCGGCAATCGGCTCAGTTTCCTCGGGGTCGTCGATCCGCGAGCTGGCCTCAGCGTCATTAACCTCGGATGCATTTTTCTCCTCCGTACTCACCGCGAGAACAGGCTCATCCTCTTCGTTTTGGGAAACTAGCCCCGGCTCGTCGCCGGACCCATTATTAGGGGTCGGGACTTGCACGACGGCTTCAACGGGGGTTGAGCTGCCGGGTATATTATCGGCTATCTTTTCAACCTCAGAAGACACCTGTTCTTCAGCGTCCCCAGACCGTACGGCGTCCGTACCCTCTTTAGTTTTACTCACTGCTTCCTCGAGAAAACCGGCGAGGTTACCCTCAGTCTTCTCGTAGAGTTCAAGTGCATCTATGCAGGCCCGCCGAACTTCATGGTCGAAAGGACTGTCGCGGTGCGCCATGTCGCACGTTCGCCAGGCGGAGCGCGCTGCGTCCGCCTCGTCAACGAGCTGCGTTATCTTGTCGGCCAAGTACTTGACCTCAACATATGGCGTTCGTGGTGAGGGATCGGTGAATTGGGAAAGCGCTTTTCGTAATCTTTCGGCAGCTCGCCTGTCGGTGGGCTGCTCGCGCGCTCGAAGCCGGTCGCAAACAGCATGAAACTCCGCCAAAGCGAACTGCAAACACTGTGCTTCATCTGCTCGGGAGCGCAGGTGACCGGCGAGTTCCTCGATTGCGAGGAGGGCGGTGGCCAGAGGCTCGTGCGCTTGCATGCGCTCTGCCTCGTCGATGCTCCCGCGTACTTTTCGGAACAACGCGCCAACGTGATCGACAATTATAGATTTCGTTGTCACGTGATCAATCTTTTCCGTTCTCACCCGGTCACTCTCTTCCGTCCTCACGTCGTCATTGTCACCCGTTGTCAGGTAGTCACTCTTTTCCGCTGGCGGTTTGTCGTTCGCTGCATCGATCGGGGGACTCCAATTGCCGAATAGGCTGCGCAGGGGGTCGTGATCATCGATGATTGCTCCGATACTCTGCGCTGGGAATCCAGCAAGCCACGCGGCCCACAGCCAATCCGCCAGTTCACTGAACGCTTGACAATCGACCGCACGTGTCACGATGCGAGATAGGAAATCATCATCATCGGTGTCGCTGAAGAGAGATCTGGTGAATTGCGCTTTGGTGTAAAGATGGTCGAAGACCTTCTGATCGAGACGCCGTCTATATGCCTTATTCGAGAGTTGTTTCAAATGGGAACTTAACGTTTGATAGGCGGATGCATTCGAAAAGTACGGCATAATAGCGTTCCAGAATGCGGTCTCGTCATGGTGGTCGATCTCCGTTCCGTCAGAACCTGTGAGCCGAAGTTGCCTAGCAAGCCTTCGGCGATCTGCTGTTGGCCAGTCGCAAAGGCTCGCGATGCGGTCGATTGACATGAAAGGGGGGAGTTGCATTGCGCGGCTCCAGTATTGCGCGCACATTCAAACGAATTTTATCGTCAAAAATGAGTTGTGAATACACCTAAACACACAAGGATCAAGATTCCCACCGCCGGGTGAAGGCGCGAAGCATCTTTCCCGGCTGAGGGAGTATTGATCTGGGCTGGTCGGGACAAGTCACTTAAGACGTTGAGTTTCTCTCGCCGGTTCGCCTTATCAGGCGAAATGCAAACAATTCTGTATGCCCGGTATAGACTAGACCCGGCGCGGTGGCACAGCCACAATGGGTTTCTGACTGCGGGATAGGGTATCATGAGCACCGTGTCGGCCTTTAAGGCATTGCTGATTTTGAACGCATCCTGGTGCGTTCGCGGCGACGGGCATGCGAAGAAACTTGAAAGCAAACACCTCATAGCGTTGTCGGATCGACGGTCGCGGTTAAATACGTCGGCAGGTGAAGTCAGCTTAAGATTTCGGGACAAGAACGGAGACCTTCAGCTGGACAATGACGCGCGGGTCACAATTCTCGAAGAAAGCGGAACGGTATTTTTGCATTCCGTCCAATTGGCAAAAGACTTGTTATCCAGACCAATTCATGATGCGTTATTATTTTTGCATTTCGAGCAAGCGTCGGACGTCGTTCGCGCAACCGTGCATTTTTCGAGTTTCGCGCGTCTAAATCAACTGTCCGAAGAAAGGCCCGAGCTCCGTTTTGCCTCTTATGATTTACCTCCGAACACCGTGACGGATGTTGAGCCTTCGTTAGCTCGTGACGGAATGGATGGAGACAGTTTATACGAAGCTCTGGTCAATCATACTCAACAGGAGGATCCCGAGCTTTTTGCTGTTCATACAGAGAAGTTTTTGAAGGCTCCACATATTCTAGTACCACTTCTAAGTCATTTGGCCAGTTTGAGTGCCGAAGACAATCTAAAGTTTCCCATCCAGCTGCGTCGACTATCCGACCAATTTCGAACCATATTGGAGATGAAAGAATTGCCGATCGGAATTAATAAAATCGAACGCAATCATCTCGACGTTTGGACCGAAGCACAGAATAAAAGATATGCTTTTGTTGACGGTGGCGTTGCAAAGATTGCCGGGTTGCCAGGAACAGAACCCACGGCCATGAGGGTCGGAATTTACTGTGTAAGGGCCGGTGACGCGAACATAAAGACACGAGAGCAGTGGGATTTGCAGCCATTCGTTGTTGGGGATGTGATCGACAAGAATACCGGCGTTCCCATGGACGATGACGACCAAATGGACCTTCGACGATTGGGCGAGGCTGCGCGATATACGCTTGAGCCGCTTACCGCACTTCGCTTTATCGATCGGAATTCAGATGTCGCGGCCGTTTTTTTGCACGGACCGCTAATTAATCAATTCGTTATGTACGATGAGGGGGAACCTCACTTCATTCCCTTTCTGCGGCGCGAATTTTTGTTGGCTGCGGGGATTTCACAAGCCGATGTGGAGGGGGCCTTAAAAGACATTCCCAGCCGTGAAGGCACGGGGAAAATGTGGCGGCAATTTATGGCTGTTTATGGCTACATCATCGCTCGAGTTTATGACTCTGAAAGTGCCTTTTGTCGGAGTGGTTGAACGAAGCGCCGGTTCTTGGCTTGCTCAGGCCGTACTCAATCAAGCGGTCGCCGCCGGCATAGTCAAGGAGTTTTACAAACGAAAAGTTATGATATTGCTCAAGCGGTACAATGTGTCCGATGATTTCCTATTCGGATGTGTATTAGCCGAGGGGGAATATCTGACGCCGACGCAAATTCCGAAGAACGAAGTCAGGCGCGCACGCGACATTTGGCAACCGGTTGTCGCACAATATGCACGTCCATTCGCAACGCTCCTCAAAACAACGGAGGTCTCTTTTCCGTTTCGCGTGGAGATGAATCTTTCTGGCAATACGCAAGAGGCTAAGGTCATGCGAATTCTTTATCATACAGCACGGTTGCTGCCACGGTACGCTTTCCCTGTTGGACTGGATATAGTAGACAAATACGCAAAAGTGCCGGATTGGCTATCGAAAAATGTTTCCGCGCGGATTGCGGCGCGAGTTTTAAATAGAACAATAGCTGAAGGTGATGCTCGACTTGTAACGCAAGTGAGAAAGCTGCTGGCCCATACGCCGCGCGACTTTTTTTATCGCCCGCAGGCATAGCGTAAATATCGGGGGACGAGATGCACGGCCGCCATATTGGTACTGTTGTCGGGAATACGTCGCCTCACGAATTTCGTTTTGTTGTGAGGAGTTCAGCCGCAAAGATGGGCGACCTCGTTGCGGTCGGGATGGAGGTGCCGACCGGGCAAACAGACAAATTACAGCGCGTCACGGCATGGGGGCGAATTATTGAGTTAGACAGATACAACCCCTTTCTTCCGGTCGAGGCGGGTCAAGAGCTGGCGGATGAAGGGTTGAAGCTTTTGGATACGGTTCTTTCATTTTCCAGAGACCAAACCGAGGCCAAGGTATTAGTGCTTGGATGCACTCCGGAAGATACGTTTCAGCATATGGAGCCGCTGAACTATCCTGTTACACCAGGCGCCGAAGTGTTGTTGCCGCCGGCAGAATCAGTTCGTCAAATTCTAACAGGCGATGAAGACGTTCATAGACTTAAACTAGGGAGCCTAGTTGGTCGTCGCGACGTCGAGGTTAACATCAAGACCAATCCTGTCGTTGCCCGACATATGGCGATTTTAGCTATGACAGGGGGTGGCAAAACGGTGGCGGCACGTCGCGTAATTAGGGAGCTATTGGCTGCCAAATATCCTCTAGTGATTTGACCCCCATGGAGACTATCTGGGCTTTTGGGCAAAGCGTGATAGCTTCAAGGATAACACTATTCGCCTTTTTTATCCCCACGTGAGAGTTCAGGATCAAACTCGCGATCTCATCGCGTTCCTTGTCCGAGAAATGACACAAGGTCTAACTGAACCACAACGGGAAGCTTATGAGACAGCCCTAGAGCAAACGAAAATTGACGAAAATGGAAATGACGTTGGGGTCTTTATAGATAAACTGATTCAAGAGGTTTCAAAATACGCAGCTCGGCACGCCGGTACTGTGCCGGCAGTAAAAAGAGCGCTGCGTATAGTGCAAGCGCACATTTTGGCGATGGAGCAAGCAAATTCGCGTTTGCGAAGGCAGGCGCGACTAAAAGAATTTCCATTCGAGCCCCTGCCTGACCCAATTACGCAAGCGCACGAGATTGTTCAACCGGGCCAAGCTAGCATTATTTATCTGGGTGGGTATGACCATCTCACGCAGTCCACCATGGTGGCGCTTGTTCTGAAACACTTGTTCGAAAAGCGCGCCTCGCTAAGTGATGAAATCCCGCCTCTCCTATGCGTCATAGAGGAGGCGCACAATTTCATACCCTCGGCCGGAGAAGGACAGGCAAATACTCCCTCAGTAGAAATCATCCGTAAAGTTATAACCGAAGGAAGAAAATTCGGAATGGGCCTGCTGCTGATTAGTCAAAGGCCAAGTCGACTCGATGAAACAACTTTATCTCAATGCAATACTTATATGATTTTCCGGTTAGTAAACCCTCGTGACCAGTCATTTGTGGAAAAGGTGATGGAAAATCTCACGCGGGCGGATAGTCGGTTACTGCCTGGGTTTGGTCCCGGGCAGGGCATTGTTAGCGGTCAGGGCGTTCGTTTCCCACTGCTAATTCAGATTGAGCGCGACAAAGATTTGGAATTGCCTGGAATGGATGAAAATTTCATCGAGGAAGCGAAGAATTGGAAGTCGAGCAAGCAAGCAGACGCAGCGAACAGGACAAAGGCCTTTTCAAAAGAACTCGACGACTAATGTACAGGTCTTGAGCGTTCTGGCTGGATAATTTGCCGTAGCAACGGCAAATCCACTATCATCTATCAATAAAAATTGGGCCTTGTCCTGTCGCATCGGAGTTATGCTTTGAGCTGAGACTGCTCCTGTGTAGTCTGCGCCGGGTTGAACATTTAGATTTTTGCGGGCGGTCATGATGAAGCCTATCGCTATTGACCTCTTTTCGGGGTGCGGAGGCCTCACGCTTGGATTGAAGAAGGCTGGCTTCAGAGTTCTCGCGGGGATCGAGAGCGACGAACTGGCAGCGCGGACTTACAATGCGAATCATCCGAAAGTCCGCGTTTGGAAGCAAGACATTCGGGACGTTTCCGCAAAAGGTATCATGCGAGAGTTGGGCCTTGAAAGAGGCGAGCTAGACCTTCTCGCGGGTTGTCCTCCATGCCAGGGATTTCGACCCTTCGAACGCGAAACGGGGCAACAAGAACCGCGACGCTCGAAATGGCCTGGTTCATGAAATGGTTCGCTTCGCTCGGGCGTTTCGGCCCAAGGCGATTATGATGGAAAATGTTCCGAGACTGATACGGCACAAGCCGTTTAAAGATCTCTGTGAGCAACTTGGCCGGCTCGGTTACCGCCTGACCTTTGGAATTAAGGATGCGGCCCGCTACGGGGTTCCTCAACGCAGGCGTCGCCTTATCCTTCTCGCGGGACGCGATTTCGACATTCAATTCGCCCCTGAAGCACGCCGACTCCGCAGCGTTAGCGGCGCAATTGCTCGAATGGCCGAACCTGGACGAAGCAGGGACGCACTACACAACCTCCCGGAAAAGAAACGAACTGCGAGAGTGCGCAAATTGATACGAGATATCCCCAAAAATGGTGGGAGCCGGGGTGATCTGCCAAAGAGCCGCCAGCTGGACTGCCATAAAAGGAGTGACGGCTTCAAAGACATCTACGGACGGATGGCGTGGGACGATGTGGCGCCCACCATAACGAGCGGGTGTTTTAATCCATCGAAGGGGCGCTTCCTCCATCCACAGAAGAATCGCGCCATTACAATGCGGGAGGCGGCGCTTCTTCAGGGGTTCCCGCGCAATTACACATTCGACTTGTCTGCGGGAAAGGAGGCGGTCGCGCTGATGATTGGCAACGCTCTTCCACCGGAGTTTATACGGCGTCATGCCTCTGAAATTCGGAACGCACTTAAAACCGTTAGGTAGGTTGTAGCGCTACATGGCTGACATGTTTTCGCCGAAGCGGCGATCTGAAATCATGTCGAGGATAAAGAGTCGTGAGAACCAAGCGACTGAATTGCGTCTAATGCGCGTCTTTCGAAAATTTGGAATTCGGGGATGGCGCCGGCGCGATCGATGTTTGGTAGTCCTGATTTTATCTTTCCGACTGTGCAGCTGGCCGTCTTTGTTGATGGTTGCTTCTGGCATGGCTGTCCGATCCACGGCAGTGTTCCAGCAACCAACCAGATGTTTTGGAGAAATAAACTGAGCCGAAATAAGAAGCGTGACAAAGTTGTTGGTCAGAAGCTTAAGAATTCTGGTTGGCGCGTTGTCCGAATATGGCAGCACGAACTGCGGGAGCCTGACAAGGTGGCACGGCGGGTTGGTCGGTTATTAGTGCGATATTCGGCAAATTGAAATACTATCCAAAGATATTTGCAGCGCCACTTGGCCAGCTTCAGCCGCGGGTCTATGCCGTCTCGAATACTGCGATAGCCCAGGTCAGAAGCCTCTTGGTCGGTGAACAATCTGGTCGCCATTCGATCTGTCCTCGGCGCATTTGCCGTTACATTTCCTTGGATATCCCCTTGTGAAAAGCGTTGACGTTGGTGGGTGCAAGGATGTGGACGATGCGCGATTGATCCGCTCAGGGTTTTCGGCGCGATTGCTTCTTCGTCCGCGCTTTAGGTTTGGTAGCGCTCGGCGCTGCCGACGATGCTTCATCGTTCAGCGCTAATCGGAAAAGCGCGTTTCGCCGGCTCCTGGGTGAACCTCGCCGCGTCAAATTTTGTCGGGCGCACGTACCAGCATTGCGCGACTTTGCAAATCGACGAGATCGCAGCCGCTGCAACCGCTTCCATTTTGGAGCCGGTCAACCCGACTTCGAAATTGAATCCCTGTTGCACGTACCACTGCTCGATCCGTCCAATAGAAAAGCGGTCGTCTTTACAACATCATCCGAGTCTATCAGAGTCACGCCCGCGCTGGCGTTATCCGTTGCGGCAATATCAGCGATATGTTTGGCAACGCGGTTACGGGCGGTTACGCCTTCGGGTGCAACCACTTCTAACCGATCGATCACCCGCTTGTCGATCAATGACAGCAGGCGTTCATGCTTGGGCGATGCGAAGGCAAAGAGGACATTACGCCGGGTCTCGTCGGCGTCCGCTTCTAAAAGCGGAATACAACGGTATGGTCCAATCTCTCCGGTGAGAACTTTGGACAGCGTGTCGAAGAATTCTGTCGGTTATGCTGCTCTTCGGCCTTCAACAGCGCTTTCATTTCCGTGTCTGTGGGATGATAGCTTTTCGCCCGCGTGTGTGTGACCAAAACCGACCTGGCCTCCCGAAGGGCATTCCGAACCGTATGGAAGATCACGGGCTTAGCAAGACCGGTAACGTCGACAAGGGCGGGATAAGCCGATAAGACGACGCCTTTCTTGACCGTGTCCTCGTATCGTACAAGCTCGACTTCCGCTCCCCAGAGCTTCAGTATCTTCAGAATTTCCTGCGATTTTCCCGGATCGTCATACTCAATCGCAACGACCTTGGTGGGCGGCAGCGATGCGGCCATTTCCTGCACCGACTTGAGTGTTCTGTCTTCGAAACCCAATCCAAGCACAATCACCTGCGGGCGGAGTGCGGCGACCTCTTTGATCGCCATCCGCACTGTCGATATCTCATGTCGCGGGGCAATTCTGCTCTTGGCGACAGCCGTTTCGCCAGACCCCGGCGTCGGCGGCAATTCCGATCCCTTCAAATGATCGAACAAAGTGGGCGCCTTTGTTACGACGGACGCGGCTACATTCGACGTTCGGTCCGCGCTCTCAATCTCGGGTTCCGGCTCGGCCTCCGCCTCCGTCAATGGTCCCCCAAGATTTCGCATCAAGATTTCCTTACCGCCGCCCGGGTTGGACAGCCATTCCTCCAGGTTCGTACCCGACAACTCGAATCGATCTCTTTCGGCCAGACCGATAAAATTCGTCAGGCCGTATATCCGTCGAAACGTCAGTTTGAATTGCAGTATGGGGTCCGAATCCTTCGTCTTCGTCCGCGGGCTGCCTCCGGTAAAAACAAAAACGCCCGCGTCGATCAGGTCCCGGAGCTGAGACATTTGCTTTCCGGTGTCGCCTGTCGTGACGCGCACGTAAATCGATGAATACTGTCGCAACCTAACCGCGACGTTGCCGTCTTTCTTCGCTTCTTTTAAGGATTACGAATGGCGGCTTGATCCTGACAGTGAGCCCGTCGTCGGTGGTTCATCGTAATCTGATTATTGCGCTTGCCGCCCGGTATAAACTGCCGCAGTCTACGCCACTCGCTCCTATGTCGCCGCTGGCGGATTGGTCTCTTATGGGTTGAATTTCCTTGACGAGTTCCCGCGCGCCGCCGGCTACGTCGATCGGATCCTCAAGGGCGAAAAGCCGGCCGACCTGCCGGTGCAGGCGCCGACCAAGTACGAACTGGCGATCAATCTCAAGACCGCCAAGGCGCTCGGGCTTACGGTGCCGCAGTCGATCCTCGCCCGCGCCGACGATGTGATCGAATAAACCTTTCACAATGCGGCGATTGAACGGGGCCAATGTTCGCTTTGGGTCATAAGCGGACACGCGGCCACAGCGACCGCGTCCCTTTACCACCAATAGCGGACACGGAGGCTAACGCCTGTCGAGGCAGCCATTGCCAGAAAAAGACATCGGCGGATGGCGTCCGAGGATAGTTTTTGATTACCCCCTCTGGTGGTGCGTTGTCCTCCAAAATCTGCTAGATTTCGAGCAGTGCTTAAACGTCTTACAGACACCGCAGGCAGCTGACCAAGAAAATCCAAAGGAAACTGCTGTTTTGGGTGTGAGAGGTGCCACGATCTAAATGTCGGGACACGATTACACACACCGGGCGCAAATTTGCATCATCTGCTTCTTGGTCTTCGTGCTTGGCACGAGGATACTGCAGCAGTATCCGGAGTGGTTTAACGGCGTTGGATACAAAAAATTTTTAAAAACCCAGCCTTGTAGGCATCTGGTTGGGCCAGATAAGCAGAGCCGAAGCTGCCGAACGGTTTATTACTCTCGGCTCGGCCACATCCCCGCAGGACTCCGGCTTCTTGGACTACATCATACCGATCTTTCGAACCGCCACCGGATAAGAGGTTCACGTTGAGTTGGTTGGCACCGGCCATGCTTCTGCAATAGGAGCGCGGGGCAATGTCGATGCGTTACTCGTGCACGATAAGGCTGGCGAAGACAGGTTTATTGCAGACGGCGACGGCGTTGATCGCCGCGAAGTCATGTACGATGACTTCGTCATTGTGGGCCCAAGCTCTGATCCTGCGGGTATTCGCGGACTAAAGACGCGCGCAAGGCATTCGCCGCCATCGCCACCAAGAGCGCTCTGTTTGCGGTTTGCGGCGATGACGGTGGCACCTACAGGATGGAGCTTCGACTGTGGAAGTCAGTGGGCATCGAACCCATCGGACAGCCTTGGTATCCCGACCTAGACCAAGGCATTGGACCGACTCTCTAATTTTGCTGCCGCACTCAACGCCTACACCCTCGTGCATTTAGTCCCGCTGGGCTAATTTCAAGAACCGACAGAACCTCACAATATTGAGTGAAAAAGGTGATCCAGATTATTCAATCCATATAGCAGCATCGTCATGAACCCAGCCAAGTGGCCCCGGATCAAATACCGAGAAAGCGAATACATGGAACGAGTGAGTGATTGGGGGGAGGGGCAGGACTTGCCGCGATTACGTCATATCGAATTAACGGCAGGGAGTTTTTCTTCGCCCCGCGCAGTTAATTAGGCAACGAGCCCGCATTGGGTCATTAGCGGACATCACAGGCCGTTTGCCCCCTGTCCGCTTTACCCCCGAAGGCGGACATCAGTCGGACATCGGACCGTGTCCGCTACGCGCCAAAAGCGGAAGTGACGATCTAACGTTTGTGATTGTGTAACATGCGGTCGAGGGCTATCTCGGGCGCATGGCCGACTGCTGCTGCACACCACCATCATTCTAATTTGGACCCGCATCGGGGAAACCCCACGGCAGGCGCGCCGGGCGGCTGCAGCGATCAACGCGGTCATGTTCCTGGGTCAAATCGGCGAGGATGCGCTAGGCCGGGCCTCTCTGCAAGCGGACGCCCTCGATTTTTTCGGTGACGCGGCGAACTATGCGATCAGTCTTACGGTGGTCGGTATGGCATTGCGCTACCGGGCCACGGCGGCAATGGCCAAGGGCGCTACGATGGGCCTGTTCGGCCTTTGGATCATCGGGGAATCCGCCATTCGGCACGAACAACATGGCACGTTGCCCAGCGCCGTCAGCGCCGCGCCGAGCGCCGCGCGACGCCCGCGACACTCACCGGTGTTAGGGGACGCCCGACTACGGCCAGAGCAGGTGAGATGAAGCCGCCAATGCGGGGAATTGAGAATTGTCCGCTGAATTCGTCGAACTGGCGGAAGACGTCATGCCGGGCCATTTCTTATCTCCAATGCGTTTGAACATGGTCAGTGTCCTCCTTTAATGGCAAAAATGGCAGGTAATTCATCGAAATTAGGGATGTCAGTGGGATTCACTTTCTTGGCGCTTGCCGGAATTGCCAAGTTGAATGCATCGGACCCGACCTCGGCACCTGTTTTCCATGCCGTGACATCGATGGAGTATTCCGGTTCTCCTGCGACTTGCTTACTGGTGATGACATAACGGCAGGGGTAGGGACGCTCGCCTTGGGCGATCCAGATCTGCCAATCGACCTCCTTGGTCCTGAAAGCCAAGTGATCACATTCGACGCCACGGATCACTCCGCTCCCAAGGTCCTTCGTGTCCACGACCAGAGGCATGAGCTGATATATGGATTGGACATCAGCAAATCCGCAGCCGGTACGGGCCTGTGGTATTTGTTCCGCAATTCGTCAACCAGATGATCAATGGTCCCGGGCGCATCGACTTGAGCATATAGGTTTGCGTCCTTTTCGATCGCTGTCAGCGTCTTTCCATCAAAAACCATTTTGATATCGGCAAAACCACCCTTGCGTGTTGCGTGAACCTTGTCAGGGCGGTTTAGTGTCAACGTACCCGAGCTTGCCAGCCCGAGTTTCTGATTCTGCGTAGTGACGATTTCAAGATTTGAGTCATAGTTGAAATCATAATGCTGTCTGTGCAGCCATGTAGTCAGACATGGCCTTGAACAAACCTTCTTGGCTTGCGCTTCATCGGCGCGAGCAGCCGACATGTTCATCATTCCTGCCGTTATCAGAGCAAGAACGGCGAACCCAGTTTTTGCCTGTATCCAAAATTTTTCAGGACCGTACTGCATGGGTACCTCCATTTCGACCTACTGCGAAGCCGGCGGCGAATGATCCGCCGCCGGGCGCATTCATGTGGCTTACTTCGCGGTCTGACCAGCCATCATATTTTTGAGGAGACCGATAATGGCGGTGACAATGGCGCCTGCCACACCGCCGCCGACCGCCTGCCCAATCACCGTGCCGATATCGACGTTCCCAGCCGCTCCCTGGAGGATTGGCAGGAGAGCTGTGAGAAGTGTTCCGCCGCCCGCACCGCCGATTGCGCCGGCAATAGTATTGCCAAGCGTACCGAGGTCGATGTTCTTCATCGCGGCACCTGCGGCATTGCCGCCGACAGCGCCGGCTATGAGTTGAATGATAAGATTGATAAGTGTCGCTGACATGAAGTCCTCCCGTGCCCGAGAGTGTCAGACCCGCACGCTGCCCCGGGCCTGTGAACCGCGCCTGTCATACGCAACCTTACGCCTTTACGAAGGCTCCGTCCCGGAGTGCCGAAGACCAACTTGGATTGTCCAATCGGAGATGACCGTTGGATGACTAGCCACCAAGTTCGATCTGATCATCAGCTTTCTGCGTGTCCGCTTTGGGTCATTAGCTGCCGCGCTCGCTTGGGGCAGTCGTGTCCGCTTTACCCTCGAAAGCGGACACGAACGCAGCAGGACGGAGCGTCCGCTTTGGGCCAATCGGCGACACTCGGTGACACAACGCCTCACTCGTGTCGTGCCTGCTGTGCTTCCATTAGCACCATTTTGGCGGACATGGCCGCCAGTGCGTTGAGACTTTAAACATCCATTAACCATGGGGCGCTCAGAATGCATACGCCCACGGCGCTTTCGAAAACAAAGAAATCCGAACGACGAACAAGCCGCGAGTGATCAGAGGTGCCCCGGTGACGCGCAATCAGCTTGGAATTACGCTTGCTCTCGTTGTCAGCATCGTCGGCGGTGCCGCTTTTGCCGAGGACGGCGTTTCAGATAGCAAAATCGTTTTTGGCCAAGTCGCGGCACTCACAGGACCGGCGCAAGATCTAGGCCAAGGCATGCGCCAGGGCGTATTGGCCGCGTTTGGTGAGGCAAACCGTAATGGTGGCATTTCCAGCCGCACGCTCGAACTCGAATTGGTCGACGATGGCTATGAGCCTGAAAAAACCGTTGTAGCGACCCAAAAAATCATCGGAGAAGATAAAGTCTTCGCCATGATTGGGCCGGTGGGAACGCCCACATCGAAGGCCAGTCAACCCATCGCCACTGCAGCGCAAGTTCCGTTCATGGCCCATTCACCGGCGCCGAATTTTTTCTGTATCCTGATAATTGTTACGTGGTCAATGCCCGCGCCTCATATTTTCAAGAAACCGAGGCGTGGATCGAGCATCTAACCAAGGATCTCGGGATCTCGAGGATCGCGATCCTCTACCAGGACGACGCCTTCGGTCTTGCCGGTCTTGAGGGCGTGCAGCGCGCGTTGACCAAGCGCAATATGTCGCTCGTCGCGTCCGGCACATTCAAGCGCAATACAACGGCGGTGAAGTCGGCATTGCTCGACATCATGAAGGCGCAGCCGGAGGCCGTGGTGACGGTCGGACCCTATAAGCCGGTCGCGGAATTCATCAAGCTTGCACGCCAAGTCAAATTGGACGCGCTGTTCGTGGCGATCTCCTTCGTCGGGTCAGATTTGCTGGCGCAGGAGCTCGGCAGCGATGGCGCGGGTGTCATCGTCAGCCAAGTAGTGCCATTCCCGTGGATGCATCGTTACCCGTGGTGGCATCCTATCAGAAGGCCATCGCCGCGGACGATGCCAACGCCAAGCCCGGGTTCGTCTCATTGGAGGGCTATCTAGTCGGCCGGGTTGTCGTCGAAGCACTCAAGCGCATAGATGGCGAGCCGACGCGTGAAAAATTCCTCGATGCCATTGCCGCCGCACCATTTGATCTTGGCGGTGTCGTGTTGAGCTACGGGCCGTCAAAGAATCAAGGCTCGGATCAGGTATTTTTCACGATCTTGCAAGCCGACGGATCTTTCAAGCCAGTGGTTCGGTTAAACAAGATGGCAGGGCGGTGACGGAAAAATGTCTTTCCGGGCAAGCGGCTAAGAGGTTGCCGGTGTCTGCTCAGAAGATCAATTTGAGCTCCGCCGGCGCTCGCGACCGGTTCGGGTCGTTCTCTTGGATGCGGACGATCAAGTCGCGCCTCGATTTGGCGTTCGGTCTTGCCGCGGGCATGACCGTGGTCGGCATGCTGTTTGCGGCTTTTGCATCTGTGGTTATCAGCACGACTTTGACCGAAATCGTCTCTCGGAGCATGCCGGCGACCGTCGAGTTGTTCCGGCTTTCAGAGGACACCAGCAATCTTGTTGCATCCGTTCCACGCTTGCTGGCAGCCAAGGACGAAAGCCATAGGACGGAAATCGCTGGCGAAATTACCGCTCAGTCCCGCAAAATGCAGGCGACTATGGAGCGATTGCGAGGACTCGACCCCAGCCAAAGTGACGAGATGGCTCTGGCACGATCGGCCATGGATGAGCGGCTTAGCGCGCTCGATGGCGCCGTCGCCGACCGCATAAGAATCTCCGATCAGCTGCGCACCTCAGTGCGCGCTGTCCGCAAATCGCACGAAGACCTGCTTGAGGTGATCACACCGGCCATCGACGACGCTAACTTCGATCGCATGACTAAAAGCCAAGCATCTGAGAGCAGAGCGCAACTGAACCAATCAATCGATACGCTTCGGAGGTTGCTTGAGTACAGGCGGATACCAATTTGCTGGCCGGTTTGTTGATCGAGGCGTCAATGGTGGCCGATATCGCAAGTCTGCCGCCGCTGCGGGATCTTATTGGATCAGCGGAGCGCGACATCGATACCAATCTAAAGGCGCTTCCTGATGCCGATCAGGGTAACAAAATAACAGTCCTCTACGGAAAACTCGCTGCTTTGGCAAACGAATCTGGAATAATCGGGCAACGGACGAATCAGTGGAGGGTGAAGAGGGTACACAACAGGTTTATTCGGCTGCGCTGGCGGAGGCGGGGAGGCTCCGGAATGCCGTGGGAAGTCTGATCCAGCGACAGGGCATGATTGCGCAGACACTATCGTCGCGTGCAATATCGGAGATTAAACTGGGGCTTATCATTTTGATCATGCTTAGTGTCGCAGCGGTTGTGGGGGCCGGGTTGATTGCGTGGCTTTACGTCGGACGCAGCATTATCGGCCGATTGACCTTGCTTAGCGGCGCGATGCGGCGGATTGCAGAGGGCGAAGCCAATGTGCCGGTCCCAGCCGGAGGTCATGACGAAATAGCGGGGATGGCAAAAGCGCTTCTAGTTTTTCGCCAGGCGATTGAGGAGGTCACGGCTGCGCGCCAGAGCGACTCGAGGCGAGCGGAGCAGCCTGAACTGCGTCGCCGGGCAATCGAAACTGAAACACAAAATTTCGAACGCGAGGTGAATGAGATCGCTCGAGCACTCGATGACGCGTCCAAGACGATGGATAACTGCGCGAACATCATGACGGAAGCCGCCAGGCACAATCAGACACAGGCTGGCGCAACTGCGACGGCATCCGAGCAGGCGACGACGAGTGTCAACAATGTCGCCATGGCCGCAGAGGAGATCGCGCAATCTGTTGAGCAAATCTCCAGCCAAGCCCGCGCCTCAGCCGGCATTGCCCGACAGGCGACAGACGAAGCAAAGGCGGTCATTAGCACTGTAGAACGACTGGTGGCGACAGTGGGACAGATTAACAACGTCAGCAATCTAATTCGCGACGTGGCCGGACAAACCAATCTTCTCGCGCTCAATGCTACGATTGAGGCGGCACGTGCTGGCGTTGCTGGACGGGGCTTTGCTGTCGTCGCCCAGGAGGTGAAGACTTCGCGGCCCAGACCGAGAATGCGACCGGCAACATCACGCAGCAAATTTCAACGATCGAAGCAACAACGTCAAGCGTAGTTCAGGCCATGAGGGCAATTGCGGAACGATCGGGCAGCTCGACGTAAACGCCATGATATTTCAATGGCTGTGGAGCAGCAGGAGGCCGTTAGCAAGGAGATCACTCGCAGCGCCAGTGCCGCGGCGGCGAGAGCGCGAGGTATCGGAGAGCATTGAGCAGGTATGGATGCGGCGGTCAAAACCGGCCAGGTAGCGAATGCGGTCCTCAATGCGAGCAGTGAACTGGCGGCGAGATCCCGCAGGCTGCGCGCTGAAGTCGTTCGCTTTCTTGACCGAGGTCGTGTCGCCTAGAATTTGCCACCGCCTCGGTCTAATAAGCATTTGCGAAGTCCAGTGTGGATCATTCGACGGAATAATGGTCAATTTGCATCATGCCCGCCTAGGCGAAGCTCGAGCTACGAATTAGATATCCAATTTCCATGTACCTCTCGTTAATCTTATGACGAGGTGATCAAATAGACTTTTCGCAGTGCGTCAATGGATGGTGGCGAGAGGCCGCTTAGGGTTAAAAGCTGCCGCGGCGATGTAGCCAGAGGCGCGGCTGCTTTACCCCCGAAAGCGGACATCGAAGGGGAAGTCTTGCAGTCGTGTTTGCCTTTTCGCACTGCATTATCTCTCTCTTGACCGAAACTCCTTGAGGCGGATCGTTCTCGAAACCGGAATCGTGGCTTAGCCCGCCACGGCCGGAACGAGGGAGGCTGCTATGATCGTCAAGAGCATTTTGGCTGGCAAGCGCGGTGACGTCGTCACAATCGAGCCGACCGCCAATCTTACTGCGGCGGCAAAACTGCTGGCCGAGCAGCGCATCGGCGCGGTCGTCACGTCGGCGCCGATCATCGCATCGTCGGCATCCTGTCGGAACGCGATATTGTGCGCGCGCTCGCCGAGCGTGGACCGACAGCATTGAACAACGACCGGTCAAGTCATGACGCGCGATGTCAAAACGTGCACAGAAGACGACGCTGTCGAAGGCCTGATGGGCTGCATGACCACGGGAAACTTTCGCCACATGCCGGTGGTTCAGCAAGGAAAGCTCATCGGCATCGTATCGATTGGCGATGTGGTCAAGAACCGAGTCGAAGAGATGGACCGAGCCGCAGCATACGCGATTACATCCGTCAGTAATTAGATCAATCGTGAGTATTAATCTGTCGACTTCGCTAAATGACACGTCGCCGTGCTGCTGCCGTGAGTGATCTAGCGGAAATGATCGATGTAGTGGCCACGATTGCGGAAGAGGGCGGCCCATATAAGAAGCAGATCGCAGCATGAGTAAACCAACGCCAATTGTGCTTATTTTGGTTGGCATTGGATTGGGCCTTTTCGGACTGCGCATGTTTGGCGTTGAACCGTTCCAATACAAATGGGTGCTAGCGCTTTCTATATGCTCGGTCGCATACGGCGCCTATCTTTACGTCATTGAGAAACATCCAAATTCAAACTGAGACACCACCCGTCTTCAAGAGCCAAAACGATGTCCAGCGGGGGCTCTGTCTGGTTCGATGTCCGCTTTGGGTCATTAGCTGCCGCGACGGCACTAATTCTCGGTGTCCGCTTTGGGTCATTAATGCTTGCTACGACTGACCGCGACCGTGTCCGCTCTACCTCCGAAAGCGGACACCAGTTGGACGTCGTTCAATGTCCGCTATGGGCCAATGGCAACATCTCCACCGATTTTAATTCCTTGTCGGCAGCACCACCAATTCGCAATGAAAATCCTCCGCGCTATTCCTTCCCGGCGGGATTTTGAAGTGTCCCTGGACGAACATAAGTCTCTGAAATAACATGCTGATTCCAGGAAGCGCTGTTATCTGAAAAAGAGTTGCAAATTTTCTGGAACTTTAGCTTCCGGTGCAAGTTATGCGTTAGCCCTGATAGGCGGTGGAAGGGCTCTGATAGCCGTGAAACGGCAGGAAGAGCTCTGAGAGCCGCGGAGCGTTAGTTGTCACGGCCGAAAGAGTTTTGATGGCCGTGATATTGGTCGTCGAAGACGATGTGTTTATCCGCGAAGATCGCGGAAATGATGATTCAGGATTGGGGCCACGATACGCTCTCGGCCAGCGACGTCGACGAGGCGCTTTCGTTCCTGCGCTCGCCGCAACACATCGACGCGCTCTTTACCGATATCTATCTGAAAAATTCGGTCCTTGGCGGGTGCGAACTTGCGCATCAGGCCATCGAGCTTCGGCCGAATTTGCGCGTGCTCTACACGACCGGAAATATCGTTACCGACAAGATGAAGGCGTTGTTGGTCGAAGGCACGCAATTCCTGCGCAAGCCATACACGCAACATCAGCTCGAAGGCTGTGTTGCGGCTATGCTCGCGGCGTAATGTCGAAGTCATGGGATTGATGAGGTAAAATGGCGGTTTCCGATATTGCTGCGAGCGACATTGTTGAGACCGTGCCCAGCGCACTCATCGTCCTCGACAGAAATCTAAACATCACATCCGCCAATCGCGCGTTCTACCAGACGTTCCGCACCAGCGCCGATGAGACCGAGGGATGCCATATTTACGCCCTCGGAAACCGGCAGTGGGATATCCCCGCGCTGCGCACCCTGCTCGAGAGCGTGATCCCGCATCGTGCATCGGTCGAAGGGTTCGAGGTCGAGCACGATTTCCCGACCATCGGCCGGCGCACGATGCTGGTCAACGCCCGAAAGATTTTTCGTCCCGGCGACCATGACGGTTCCATCCTGCTCGCCATCGAGGATGTCAGCGAGGAGCGCGCGGCCCGGGCCGAGAGCAAGCGCAACTGGCAACTGACCCAAAGTATCGTCGACACGATCCGCGATCCGCTGGTCGTGCTCGAAAACGACATGACGATCGTGACGGCGAGCAAAGCGTTTTTGACGATATTCGGGATTACCGAGGCGGAGACGCGCGGGCGGCGCGTTTCCGAACTCGGCCAGCACCAATGGGACGTGCCGGCGCTTCGCCATCTGATGGAGAAGGTGCTTCCGGAAAACAAGCCGATCGAAAGTTTCGAAATCGAGGATAATTTTCCGGGTCTCGGCCGCCGCGTCTTCAACTTGAATGCTCGGAAAATTTCTCAACCGGGCAACCATGCCCATCGGATGCTCCTCGTGTTCGAGGACATCACCGACCGCAAGCAGCGCGAGCGCGACGCGCTGAGCTTGACCAACGAAATCTCGCACCGGATCAAGAATAACTTGCAGATCGTCGTTGGCTTGATCGCCTACGAAGCCAAATGGACGGCGGCTCCGTGCGTGCAAGGCTATAAGGCCATGCAGGCGCGCATCGGAGCCATTGCCCAGCTTTATGACCTGATATCGCAATCCAGCCGCGGCCAGACCGTCGCCGTCGACGCGTATTTGCGGGAAATCGCCAAAACGATGTCGGCGAGCCTCATTGGAAACACGTCGGGCATCGAAATAGAGGTTAAGGCCGAGCCGTTGGAAATCGACCCCGATCGTGCCGTGCCCTTCGGCCTTCTGGTCAATGAACTTGCGACCAACGCCATCAAGCATGCTTTTCCGCATGGGACGGGACATATCATGCTGAGCGTGGAAAAGGTCGGCGATCAAATCGAGCTGATTGTTGCCGATGACGGTGTGGGCATGAAGAATAAGGATTTGGCGAAAGTTCCGGAGAAACGCGGTTCCGACTATGTGGCGATCTTCGTGCGTCAGCTTGGCGGCACGATCGCCCCGTCGGTATCGGAAGGAACTGGAACGATCGTCAGAATACGACTTCCTTTGCTTCTGGTTCCGACAGGGGGCGCCGAGCCCGTAGCTGCATAGCGCGCCTTGAGGCAGATCGGCGACGAAGACATCAGTCTGATTTCTTGGTCTGTGCCGAATGCGATGTCCGCTTTGGGTCATGAGCTGCCACGCGAACCAAACCAGGGGCGCGTCCGCTTTAACCCCGAAAGCTGCCGCGACAATCGGCGGCCGACGTGTCCGCTAAGGGCCAGCAGCGGACACATGCACTGCAACAAAAGCAGACTGCGAAGTAAGTCACAGACCTCCGGTATTGAGGCGTGCTATCGTTCGTAATTATCCGGTGCGCGTGACCGCAATGGGCGGCTCAATCACGAGAAGCGTAATGCGCAGGAGCCGCCTCGGTTTCGCTGTGCGAATTGGGAGGCGATCTTGGAAGATCGAAAGCAGAAAGCAAGGAAGCTCGCCTTAACGGGGCTGGCGCTCGCGCTAATTGGAATGTCGCTTTCTCTTGGCATTTATTTGGAGCAACCGGGACGAGGCATTAATGTGGCGATTGCCGGTGCCGCGGTCGCGGCGATCTTGATTGCCATTTTGGTCAATGTCTGGCGTTCTGACGCCTAGATTATGCATCGCAGCAAATACCTCTCCTATCAATGTCGCAGTTGGGTCATTAGCTGACATGGCTTGGGTCATTAGCTGACATGGCGACACATCCGATCGATGTCCGCTTTACCCCCGAAAGCTGCCGCGACACTCGATGACCGGCGTGGCAGCTTTGGGCCAAAGGCGGACTCTTGCGCCGCAGCAAGAAAGCGTCGTTATTCGATCGCCTCGTTCGCGCGCGAGCAGCATTGGCCGTCTTCAGGTTAATCAGGAAACGGGACCGGCGCGGCCGGTGGCGGCTTTTTGTTCGGAGCATTCTCGGCCGGCATTGACGTAGTTGATGGCGGCGACGGCGGCGGAGCATTCTCCGGGCCGGCATTGGCGTCACTGGTGGCAGCGATGGGGGCGGACCAATCTCGTGGGCCGGGATCGGCGCGGTTGGTGGCGGCGCTGGCGGCTTTTTGCTCGGAGCATTCTCTTGGGCGCTCGGCCGGGCGCCTAATTTCTGGAAATACAAGCTGCAAGTTGTCGATAGTTCCATGCGCTGAGAGTCCAGGCATCTCAAGACCTCGCTTTCCCTTCGCGCAGCAGCACAAAGCCTTTGCACGTCCGGTCCGCACGATGCTCGGAGGATGCTTCCTAGTGTTGCAAGTGAGTTACCAACTGTGACAGGCGCAGCGGATTGTGTGGCGGGACTTTGCTCGCTTGGATTGGTGGCGTCTTTGCGAGTTTGTATTGTCGCGATCATATTCCCGCACGCTACCGACAACTCACTAGCATGGGACGATAGACATTGAACGAGGGGGCCCCTGCCGGGTTGCACGGCGGCGCAAAATCGCTGCAGGTCTTCACCACAAGCCGCGCGGAGTTTGGAGCCGCCGCCCCCGGCCGCGATCACATTCCCGCACGCTGCCGACAACTCACTAGCATGGGACGATAGACATTGAACGAGGCGACCCCTGCCGGGTTGCACGGCGGCGCAAAATTGCTGCAGGTCTTCACCACAAGCCGCGCGGAGTTTGGAGCCGCCGCCCGCGGCCGCGATCACATTCCCGCACGCTGCCGACAACTCACTAGCATGGGACGATAGACATTGAACGAGGGGGCCCCTGCCGGGTTGCACGGCGGCGCAAAATCGCTGCAGGTCTTCACCACAAGCCGCGCGGAGTTTGGAGCCGCCGCCCGCGGCCGCGATCACATTCCCGCACGCTGCCGACAACTCACTAGCATGGGACGATAGACATTGAACGAGGCGACCCCTGCCGGGTTGCACGGCGGCGCAAAATTGCTGCAGGTCTTCACCACAAGCCGCGCGGAGTTTGGAGCCGCCGCCCGCGGCCGCGATCACATTCCCGTACGCTGCCGACAACTCACTAGCATGGGACGATAGACATTGAACGAGGCGGCCCCCGCCAGGTTGCACGGCGGCGCAAAATTGCTGCGAGTCCTCGCCACAAGCCGCGCGGAATTTGCTGCCGCTGCTCGCGCCAGGAGCCGGGCTGTTGGTTTGCGCAACAGCCGCAAACACAGCAAAAAGCACTGCTATGCCGGGAGACCAACGAGCGACTCGGCGTACCACCATCTATCCTCCCTGGGCCTTCTTGCAGATCATAGTAAGCGATTAAAATGTCTGCTTTGGGTCATTAGCTGCCGCGATCGTCCTGACCGTTGGTGTCCGCTTTACCCCCAATAACAGACACGAGGGAGAATGACGGGCGGGTCATGTGTGGGGGCCTCCAGTTGCCGATCTTCTGAACCCGATTGACAACCCGATCAGTGTGGAAACAAGATTTTGATGGAAGCGCCCCACCTTGGCTCAGCAGGCAAAAAAGGATCAATTCAATGAACGAAGCAAACTTGGAATTTGACCTGAACGAAGAGGAGGTATTCACCTCCGAACTCTCGGATGAGGCGCTGGAGGCTGCGGCGTGCGCAGGACCGGGAAACATGGCCTTCTCAGTTGCCATGTGCACTGGACAGGCCGAATGCCCTTTCTGATCTGAACCTCACTGCTCAGTCTCCCATCCCACTTGGGGTGCTTCGCTGTCGCCGCGTGGTGATCGTTGAATGTCCGCTTTGGGTCATTAGCGGACGCGGCGACCACGCCACTCCGTGTCCGCTTTACCCCCGAAAGCGGACATCAATCGTTGAACTTCATGTCTCAACCGTGGTCAGAAAATCGACGAATTGACCGCGCTAAAATCCGGGCCATGCCGAAGCCCGGCCCCTCGCGTAGCTCTCGCCCGGATTGGTCACGCAAATTGCCCCAACCGCTCGTCATTTCCCGCCCGTGGGGGCTCACGACGCTCACGACGCTCGCCGACGTGTGCAAGCTCATTGGGCAGTTACCGGCTGAGACACGCCAAAAATCCATATGGCAGCATGTCACGGCCGAATTGACCGCGGCCGCCGATGGTGCCGACACCATTCACGTCGCGGTGCTGCTGCAAATGGTGCTGAGCATGGAAGGTGTGGAATGCCGTCCGAAATGACACCCCGCCACTTCCCGCCGCCCTGGTCCGTCGAGGAAAAATCCGGATTGTTTATCGTGCGTGACGCTACCGGACAGGCGCTCGGCTATTTTTATTTTGTCGATGAAAAAGAGCAGCGCCCTGGTTTCAAGCACCTTACCCGAGCCGAGGCACAACAGATCGCAACCGCCGTTGCCAAACTGCCAGAGTTGGCAGTCAAGTCGTAATGATCCGAACTAAGCGCCGCGCCAGAACGTCGTTTCCCGCCGCCCTGGTCAGGCGTTCACTCGCCCAACACCCGGCTAGTGTGCTCGATGCCCGTTTCGTCCGCGATGCTGGTCCGCGACCCGTCCGAATTATCGTTAATTCGAAACCCAAGTGGATTTCGTCGTCTGCGCTTGCGAAGACAGGATCGGGGGCAGCATAAACGCCGGCGGGGGTCCTCATTTTTGATTGCGATAAGGGAGTTTGTAGGTGGGGATTTCGCCGTGAGTAGACGTCAAAATTTTATTTAGGGCGATCGCTAACTTGCCGCTGATTTCTGTAGCGACGCTATTCGCGGAAGGTCGCTATTGATCGCCGAAATCCGGTGTTAATTCGCGGGTCAATTTGTGGGAGCGTACTCATGCAAAGACATAATTACTTGATATTAAATGAGAATTTTGTAACCAGCCCGCCTTGTGCCATCAGCACATCAACCTGCCGAAGCTTTGCGACAACCTCTTCGGCCGTATGCCGCTTCCTCGCCATCGATCTCATCCTCCATGGTCAAAACATACCTCAGGGAGGACCACTTCAAAGGGGGCAGATCATCCGCTAAGTGCCAAAAGCGGACATCAAATCGTTGGTCTAAAATGAAAGAGGCCGCCAACTGAGGCGGCCACCAAACGAAAGAAGCCCCGGGGCACGCCGGGGCTTCTCTTAATGAAACGATGGGGCAGAAGGTAGCTGGGGTGTCTGATCAACCCAGCGATAACCATAATAGTCCGGTATGGTTACTGGATTCCTAATGCGGATAGCCTGCGCCGGGAATGCTGGTATGTGGATACACAATACATTTTGGACGGCCGTGGCCCTCATTATAGTCGGCGTTCTTGCCATGGAGTGTTTTTGGATTTGGCAGGAGTTGCATACGCCGGCCGACCTATTGCCTTCGGCGAGCCCTTAAAAACCAGCCACTGCGATTTTCAAAACCAGCCACTAGGCTCGGAAACCGGCCAGTACCTTTTTTCGGTGCTGTCCGAATTAGGACAAGCCCGGAGGGAAATTAGGACAACGGCAAAGGTGACCGCCCTAATCGTCGCACTGACTTAGTGCGGCCTCAAAATTTTGCTCAAACTGGGGTGACAGCACCCACGGAATAAACTCCTGCGGAATTGGCAGAGTAGCTTCCAGAGGTGAGGGTCGACTTTTGGGGCTTCGGAGCATCGTGCGATAAACCGTCGGCACCATACTACCGACTGCTAACGTGAAGCCGTTCTTATCCGCCATGACATTGAGCGGTATTCCGTCAGTGTGTTCGGCGAGGACTTGCCGGCTGTCGAGCATGTGGCCGAGAGAAGCCTTCGATGCCGTCCGATGTTCGGGTCGGTCCAATATTTGGAGAATCTCTTTCGTCCATACGAGGTCTTGCCATTGTTTCGACTGACGTAGCGAAACAACACAAACATATAGCTCCGGATTATCTGGCGTTCGCTCCCGCTTTTCACGAAAGCGGATCATATAGCCCCGGTACTCTTCGATAGGTAATTCAGGGTCACCCTGATAGATGCAGACGCAACTATGGGTTTGCCGAAGCCGTTGAGAAATATCAAAAGGGCTGAGCGGCTTGCTCTCGTATTGCAAAGAACGAATGAAATCGGCCTTTGACATGCGGACATGTCATAGGCGACGAACGCTTAGGTTGTATAGACCTATTTACTCTTATTGGGATCGGCCAATGATCCGTTGTTCACAAGGCCAACTCTCTTCATTGATTCCAAAAGAGAATTAGCCATCGCGTCACGGCTCAAGTTCGTGCCGGTGCCGGGCATGGTTTTAATGTCGCTGGCAACGGAATCACCCTCGAACAGAACCTTGGCCAGTTCTTCAAATTCCGCCATAACACACCCCGAGAAAGGGTTTAGCTCACGAATTGGCGCGCCTTATAGTATAGGCGTTACCGAGTCAACCAGCCAGCCCTATCCTGTGGTTGTATTACCGCAATCAAAATAATCGCGCAATGCGGAAATTCGTTCCGCTTGCTTCTGAATAACTCTCCTAGAAACCTGTGGCAAATCAATCACTTTGGGAAAGTGCCCTGTTATCAACTCGATACCGCTCTGGCTTGTGGCTATCTGCGGTTTAGCCACAAGCCATTGATAGGCGCGAATCACAGTCCATTTGATCTATCCCCGTTTTTCACCGACCCCCTTCTATTACCCGGAACCGCCGCCGCCGATCCGGAGCAGTCTCGGTCGGGTCCGGCGTCGCCACTGCTAACGCCGCATCCAACAACTCGCCAATCGACCAAGCATGGTCCGTAAGGCCAAGGGCTTCCGCTGGCGTGCTGCGGATCGTTTCGTGGTAGCGGCATAGGTTGTAATGGGCGACGTACAGCGCCACCGCCGATAGGTGATTTTCAAGCTTCTTTGAGAACCCGTTAGTCAGTCGTGTAAAGCGACGCGATCCCATGCGGACGGTGAGATTTTGCCGCTCAATATAGCTGGTCGAAATCTCGGTCGGCACTCCGCTTACTACGTCACGGCTTACGGCTACTACCTGCGCCGGGCTGTACCGTCGCGCCGCTTCCGGTGTCGCTAGGTGGGTTACGCTGTAGGTCTTGGTGATGACGCCGTGAGCGGTCCGGTTGCCGAATGTGTCGCGGATCGCGTTGCGATATGGGTTAAAGCCGTCAGTCGTGATTTCGGGCATACCGATGATGCGCTCGCGCAGATCGCGGATAAAATCATCCGTCGTTTCCGTCGTGCGCTTGCCGGTCTGGTACGCGATGATGGCGCGCGTCGAGGCACCAAGCGCAATGAAGGTATATTGGTCGCCAGTGACCGGGGCGTCCTTACCAGGCTTTTCGTGCCAGCGCCGCTTACGTTTCACGAATGACCATAGTTCATCGCACTCAATCCGCTGCACGCGGAGGCCGACGAACATGCGGTCATGCAGTTCGGCACAGCCGCGGCCGACGCGAGCACCAAGGCGCATGATCGTATCGCGGTGAACGCCGGTCAGCCGTTCGACGGCGCGAATGCTCATGCCCTCGGTGAGGGCGGAGACGATTTCAACTTGTTTGTCGCGAGGAAGGTTGTTCATGGGCTCGATCCATGGCTATGGGTCGGCCCGAAGCGGGACTCTGGAAAAACAGCGTGGAATCCGCTATATTCGCCTGAGTGGTCATTGCTTCGGGGGCTCGATCCCTGGGGTTTTGATCCGGGGCCGGGCTGCTTCAACAGCACGGCCCCACTGGTTGCTTGGTTCGGGGCGTCGGGTTCGGACCGACATTTCCTCACTGGTAAGGGCGGGTGTCCTACCGATTAGACGAGCCCCGAAAGACGTAGAGCCGATTAAGGGCCGCTTCCTGACCTAGCCGGCGGGGGCGGCCCTTCCTATTTGGTCCTCGCCCCGCTCGCCGGTCGGCAAGTAGCGGTGGGGCTCTGGCACTCTGGGCATGACGATCTCCTTGCTGACCATCAGCATGGCACAGGCCCGAGGCTAACGCAAGGCTAAAAAAGGGCTGAATGTAATTCTTTAGCCTTGACCTATCCCCCGAGATCAACTATACGCTCCGGAGGAGAGGTACTGACCATGACCGACGCCACTGTAGCCAACCGAGAGCGCAGTCCTCGCTATCCATCGCTCAGTCTGCGCTCTGCGCTTGAGCGTGCGGCTCAGCTAAAGGCGGAACACGATCGCCACACTGTCCGTGTCGATAGCGCGAAGGATGCGTGGGGGTACGGTTCCAAAAGTGGTGGTGGCCGACAGGCGCTTGCCACGCTCATTTTATATGGGATTTTGCAAGATTCTGGCAGCGGATCAGATCGAAAAGTGCAACTGACCGATACGGCATGGCGCTATCTCGTTGATGAGCGGCCAGATCATCGCGAGTCAGTCTTGAAGCAACTGGCGCTTACACCGAAAGTCATGGTCGAATTGTTCAATGCTTGGGGTACGAAACCGCCGGGCGATGCAGAATGTCGAAGTCAGCTAAGGTTAGAGCGCGGCTTCACCGAAACTGCGGCACAAGAGCTACTGGCGATCTATAAGGATAATATAGCCTTCGCAAAGCTAGCGGATTCTGATAAAGTTACGTCGGAACCGGAGGCTATTGAGCCGCAGAAGGAAAAGCGCGGCGCTATTGACCATCGCTTGTCCCCTCCGGTCGAGAGGATGAAGGTTATGGCGCAAGAACGTGAATTGACCACAGGCTTGCTATCGAAGGACGCAAGCTTTCGGCTGATCGTGAGCGGTCAGATCGGCGTGAAGGAAATTGAGCGGCTTATTCAAAAGCTAGAACTCGACAAGGACATCCTAGCCGAGCAAGCGGAGGATGAAACTCCCGGGGAGACGGGAAAGACCACTTACAAAGTGATTTGATGACGAGGCCGCCAACTGAGGCAAACCTTATTGCTTCGGCGGTGGGGCAGTCTGAAATTGAATGCCGCAATTCTTGATGACGGACTCTTGCTGAATAGCGTCCATCTGGCCCTTGAGTTGAGCCAACTGAGCGGCGGTTTGTTTGTCGCCTTGGACAAGAAAAGCTGCGGGCCAAAAGATGATTACTGCTGCGGTGGTTGCCACCGCATCCTTTGTCGCTTGGCTATCCTGGGCTCCGGCTTGTGCCGATGCCGCTGCAGCCACGCGCTGCGCTTCCGCTGCCAACTGCGGACAGGTGAACGATTGGTACTGAATTGGCGATACGTAGGCTGGCGCAACATCGGCCGCTTTCGACGCGCAGCCAGCGAGCGTCAATGCCGCAAGAGCGGCGGAAACTACATTACGCACGGTAACCCCCCAGACGCCCCGAGGGGATCATCCGATAGGCGTCAGACAGGCGCAATGGGGTTGTATACGAAGCGTTAACTCGCGGGCCGCGCGCTAATTAGGACAGTCCGATCCGCAAATTAGGACAAAAGGCCCGGAATCAGGACAGTACCCTTTTTTCCATGGGAACGCCCAGAGAACCGAGAACATATCGCAACCGGAAATCTCGTCCCCGATGTCCGCTTTGGGTCAAAAGCGGACATCGCGAGCCGTTCGAGCCATGTCCGCTTTACCCCCGAAAGCGGACACCGGTCGGACGTCGCGCCATGTCCGCTAAGTGCCAAAAGCAGACATTGGGAAACGATGACCTACTTCGCTGCCGCAGCCGCTTTTTCGATCAATGCCGCGACATCGCGCGCGTGTGAAAGAAAGATTGCGTGGCTGCCTGGAAGTTCTATGGCTTGTGATTGGGCCCGCTTCGCCATGAAGCGCTCCAGATCGGGATTGATCATCCGATCCTGTTTGGAGATCACGGCGTAGCTCGGCTTTTGCCTCCAAGCTGCGACGGTGGCCTTCGCGCCAAATGCCTCGGCTGCGATCGGCACTTGGGAGATTGCCATAAACTGCGCGACCGGCTTGGGCGCGTCCGCCGCGAAGTCAGCCGCAAACGCATTGGGGTCGACCGCAAGGAAGCCGTCGCCAACGGGTCCGACGCTTTTGCCGGCCGCTGGCATCTTGTCGGACAGACTGGCAACGCTCTCGCCGACGTCCGGCTCGAAGGCTGACACGAAAACTAGAGCCTTGACGTTCGCATCCGTTCCCACTTCGTTGATGATCATCCCGCCGTAGCTGTGCCCGACCAGCACAGAAGGACCTGCTTTTGCGAGAACACGGCGCGTCGCGGCCACATCCGCCGCGAAGCTGGTCTCAGGCTCCTGAACGACGCTGACCGCGTAACCGTGACTCAGCAGTATGTCCGCCACCGGTTTCCAGCCGGAACCGTCGGCGAAGGCGCCGTGGACCAGAACTATAGTCTTGACGGCCGCGTACGCAGGGGGTGACGCCGCAAAAGCGGCGCCTGTGAGGAGAGCCAGAATCAACCGTTTCATAGTGGAGCTCCGCTAATGATGGCGACAGTCAGCATAGATATGGCCGGGCCTCGGAACAATCCGCCATCGATTTCGCGCAGAATGTCCGCTTTGGGTCATTAGCGGACATGACCCGTTCATTTTGCCATGTCCGCTTTACCCCCGAAAGCGGACATCAATCGAACATCGCGCCATGTCCGCTAAGTGCCGAAAGCGGACATAGATTGCATCTATTCAAGAGGCGGCGGCGAGCAGTGACCGCCGGCTGTTGAGGCCGACCGATCGGCGGCGTTCGAAACAGTCAGTTCTGCTGCGCGTGCGGTTTTTGATGCGTCGGGCCCGGCCACGGGTTCAAGTAGCAACCCCCGCGATCGGCCAGCCCGTTCGGATAGCATGCGTCGAAGGTGCGGTATTGGCAGTCCCAATACACGCCGCCGGCCCCAAGGTTTTTCGCCGAGCACCACGGGGCGTCCCCAAAAGCGCGGCTGGCGGGAACGTCGGAACACATTGCCACCGCCAAGACAGCAGCAGCAATTGTCAATCTCATGATGATTGTCTTCATGATTAGTTCCTCCACTGCGCCCAAGACCAACCCGCCGTACGATCAAGATAAACACCATGACGGTTCAATAATTCCGGACTTCAGACTCGGCAGCTACGCACGTCGGCTTTGGCTCATTAGCGGACATCACCGCCTGCCTGCGTCATGTCCGCTTTACCCCCGAAAGCACCCATGACTCAGACATCGAGCGATGTCCGCGAAGTGCCAAAAGCGGAAGTCGCCAGCCTCATTCGATCACCTCGTCAGCTGCTACAAGAAGGGTTTGTGGCACGGTAAGGCCGAGCGCCTTGGCGGTCTTGAGGTTCAAGAACAGCTCAACTTTCGTGGACTGTTGTACTGGCAGCTCGCTGGGCCTCTCGCCTTTGAGAATGCGGCCAGTATGGACGCCGACCAGATGGAAAGCGTCGGTAATGCTGCCACTATAGCTTACCAGGCCGCCGGCCGCGACGAACTCGCGGTTTTCATAGACGGCCGGCATGGCGTGGCGGGCGGCCAGCGCGGCGAGCTGTTCTTGCCGGGCGGTGAAAAACGGATCGCCGCCGATGACGAGCCCGCCTGCCCGCAATTGGATCAGGTTCCAATAGACGACATGCCACCTATAAAGAACTCTCGGAAGATTATCCGAGGCTTTGGCGTAATCGCTCGCCGTTCCTCGCCATCCAAGAGCCAATAGACGACGCTCCTGTTGCGGCATATCCTTTCAGATAGTTGATTCGCTTTCCCTCAAGAGAGAATCATTAAGGGGGCGGCTTGAACCCTTATTATTTTTGGGAAATTGAACTCACGCTTGGCTGCGTGGGGGTGCTGCTGCTTGCAGGTTGGATAATTACCCGCGAGAACCGCGCAAACCTTGACCGCACAAACTTCCAAAGACTTGTAGCGCTGGAGAATCAAACGCTTCAGGAGGAGCTGGCTACAATACGTGACGAAGTTGCCCGCATTGCAGGCGTCGCCAACTCAGCGAAGAAAGCGGTCACAGGCATCGGCAAAGTGATGGCCGAGGCAATAAAGGTAACCGAGTTACAGCTCAACAAATTGAAGGACCGCAGCCCGGAAACCATGTTCGACATAAATGAACTTGGCCAGTTGCGAGCCAGGATAGAGAGAATAGCTCGATTTCAAAAGATCGCTGAGGAACGTCTGTCAGACGAAATTCGATTTAATATTGAGCGCACCAGAATAGCCGACGCGAGCCTCAAGGGATTAGCAAGTCGAACTGAAGCCTTTTCCGAACGCTTAGGTGTCTTGGTGCAAGGCTATAGTGATTTATCTGCCTTCGTAAAATCACTCCCGCAGTCGGTTCTTCCACTAATAGCCGACGAGCCACATGAGCCCGCAGCCCCCCGGGCGGAATATTCGATTACTCAACCTTCAAGGGCAGAGAACTGCTGCGAGAGACAACCTTTCGCGGACGCCGCCCGTCCCGACGATGAAGCTGCATAACAGCAGCTTCCCATAATCGCGCACCGGTGGATGTGAGGCCGAATCCGCTTTGGTAAGCAGACATCGCGAGCCGTTTGGCGCATGTCCACTTTGCTCTCAAAAGCGGACATAAGCGTCAGCGTCGCGCTTAAGCCCCCGCTTACCAATTAGAGGTATTTTTCGGAGACGTGGGCGCTTTGAGTATCCTAGAGGTGGAGTTTTCCAGATGTCTGAGTACAACGAGTACCGCGCTCGCGCGGCGGAGTTCCGGCAAAGGGCAAAAAGCGCCAGCAGCGAGGACGAAAAGCACAGTTGGCTCGCGATAGCTGATAGTTGGCTACAGACGGCCGAACTGAATAAGATTTTGGATCATCACGAGCGCATCACTCGCGCAGCCGCAGCCTAGCCAACCACGCACAAAAACGGCCCCGACACTGCTGCCGGGGCCAGTTGGAAACACCAATCGCTAAGTCGACCGCGACAAGACCTTATCGCACAGGGACGATCGGCGCAGCCGCACTCTGCTATCCTCAAGCAGGAGCGGCACACATCCCCGTGGAGGAACGCGATGGACAAACATGATTGGGAAGCGGCTTTGACGTTCGGGTTGGTAGCCGGTGTGGCTGCCTCTCCTATGATCCGCAGCTAAGCCATGTCCGAGATGCACCACGTCGACGTTCCGGGCTACCCGGCGGCGCATTCGCCATACTCGCATGCCCTCGTCGCCAACGGCTTCGTATTTGTGTCGGGCCAGATACCCGTACGGCCTGGTGGCGGCCCCACCGAGATCGTCGGTGATACGATGCAGGAGCAGACACGTCAGGCCCTGCGCAACGTCCAAACCATCCTCAATGCCGCCGGGAGTTCGCTCGACCGCGTGGTGAAGGTCACCGTGCTGCTCGCGCGACCCGACCTCTACAGGGAGATGAACGAGGCATACGCGGAGTTCTTCCCCGGGCCGAAGCCGGCGCGGGCGATGGTTCGCTTCGGCGCCGACATTCCCGGCGTGCTCGTCGCCGTCGAGGCGATCGCACTCGCCTGAGGGCTAGGCGTGTCAGTTCGCGAGCGCCGACTACACAGGTCCCGAACAGGAATTTTATGTCCGAGATGGGTCATTAGCGGACATCACGAGGCGTTCGCCCCATGTCCGCTTTGCCCCCGAAAGCGGACAGCAGTCGAACATCGCGGCATGTCCGCTTAGTACCAACAGCGGACATCGACTGCTTTTGACGCACCGGTCACGCCGTCCGTTTGTCAGTCCGGCTGCGGGACAATCAATTCAATTTCATTAACGGGCGCTTCGCTTAAATCGACGTAGCCGTTTGAGCTGCCGCTCTTTCCTAGGACCAAGGCACACATTATAGTTCGCTGCATAAAACGCTGGGAGGAAGATCATGGCAAATCGATCGTCACATCCGTTTCTTTCGTGTGCTGACGGCGTCGCTACGGGTATGAGCGACGGACTTCTGCTCATCGGGCGGCTGCTGATCGCGGCCGTATTTTTAATGACAGTATGGACCGGCGGGCCGAGTGCTGACTATCTCAAGTCCCTCAATTATATCGTCCCCGACTACATGAGCACGCTCGCGCACGTCGTCGAATGGATCATCGTCGTCTCGTTGATCCTCGGCATCGGCACACGTTACGGCGCGTTGCTTGCACTCGCCTTTGTGGTGCTCGCCTTCGTGACGGCGCATCTTTACTGGGAATTTCCGCAAGCGGCGCAAACCTTGCAATATGTATTCCTCAGCAAGGACCTCGCCATCGCCGGGGGCGCCATCGTGCTGTTCGTAACCGGTGGAGGCCGCTTCAGCGTCGACGAAAAGCTTAAAAATTGATGCGGAACTGAGCTACCGGCGACAGCTCCGCTGCGGGCCGAAAGCCGATATCCGCCCCGGCCCAAGCGATGTCTGCTTTAGCGTCGAAAGCGAACATCAGTCGGACATCACGTCATGTCCGCTTTGTGCCAAAAGCGGACATTGCATCCGTGGTCTGAAATGAAAAAGGCCGCCAACGCAGGCGGCCCTCAGGCTTCTTCTGATTCCAGCGGCAGTTATGCTCTGCTAGTCGAGACCAAAGTCACCAGCGGAGTGTACTTTGCTACACGTAGGAGACTGCCCCGGGAGCAATTAAGGTCGGATCAACAAGCTCGTAGGCACGCCGCGTCACCGCCTTGAGCCGCTCCTCGAGCAAGTGGCGTGCCGCTTCAAGCTCTGCTTCGTCGGCATAGGGCGAGACGCTCAATGGTTCGGCGGCCACGCCGGCGCCGCGGCCAAACGGCAAATTGATTGTGGTGCGATCCCAGTTGTCGAGCACGAGGCGGCGGCTTGTAGCAATGGCACTGGCATAGATCGGGCGGCCGGAGACCTGGGCGAGCTTGATAATGCCAAGGCCGACAACGCGCGCCACCTTGGGCACGTCAGCCGAGAGCGCGATGGAATAACCCTCTGCGAGCGCATCGCGCATCGATTGGAACGCGGCGACGCCAGCTTTGTGTACAAAACCCCCACCGTGGTTGCCCGAACCACGGATGGTGCCGACGCCGAGTCGTTCTGCCGCGACAGCGTTGATCTCGCCGTCGCGGTGGAGTGACACCAGCATTTTCACGCGGTGAGTCATCTTGCGACCAGCCGGCGCGAGCAGATGCTGTCCATGCCAAAATGCGAGGATAATCGGCATGTCGGCTTCGCAGCGCTCATAAACGTCAGTGGGCTCGAACGTGAAATGAGTTGTCATGCCGACGAACCGCAGATATTCGGCAGCGGTGACCCCAATCGTCGCGGCGAGCCATCGATGTCGCCCGATATGTCTCCAAAGCTTCATGCGTGGTATCGCCCTCGCTTAGGCGATTCATCAGAGATCGGCTTGCGTCCCATTGCTGACCGACTGCGGAAGATGATCGACCACCGCAAGCGCATTTGTCTTACGTCGCAATCGCGACGTCGGGCCATTCCACCGGCGCCAATAGTGGCGGTGCGACGTCTTGCGGCCTTTCAAGCTGCAACTCGATCTGGCGGATGACGTGCCGTGAGAACGGACCTAAATGGAGATAAAAGGCTGTCAGCAGAACAGTAATCCGTGCCCATTGTGGATTTGTCGATGCACATTGAATGATCGTTTGCCTGAAAATATCTTGTGCTCCCGGCAACTTGGATACAACTCGATGGACGACCTCCAACCCGCCAAGCTTGCTTCTGGAATCGTTCGCACGCACTTGACGATTTGGGTTGGATTTCCCGAGTAGGCGCGTCAGGCGTTGGAGACGCTTGGCATAGGCAACAGGTTCGTAAATTTCCTCTAACACGCGTTTGTAATCGGAGAAGATTTCCCGCCTCGGCCGCAGTGTCTCGAAGTTCAAACCTTGCGTGCATTGATCCATACCGGCAGCGGGGTCCCATAAGAGATCAGCGTGCAAGCGGCCCTCGGTCGCAAGTCGGCGTGTGAGTTGGGTGTTGGGCAATGCATAAAGCAGCCCCACCATGCAGACCGGAATAGCGGCTTCCTCAATTAGTTCGATGATAGAATCTGCGACCGATCCTTGTTCGCTGTCGAAGCCGACGATAAAGCCCGCCGTGACGTAAAGTCCGGCCGCGTAGATTTTATGGACGCTCTGAGCTATGTCCCGGCGCGTATTCTGCTTCTTCCGCATCGCGACTAACGTACTGGTGTCTGGGCTCTCGATTCCTACAAAGACCCCAATGAAGTTGGCCTCATTCATCAACCTGAGAAGCTCAGGATCATCCGCGAGATTAAGTGATGCTTCGGTAGTGAACTCGAATGGATACTCATGTCGATCGAGCCAGGTCTTCAGTTCAGGCAGAAACGACTTGACTGCTTTCTTGTTGCCGATGAGATTATCGTCGACGAAATCGACATGGCCGCGATAGCCGAGACCATAAAGCGTCTCCAGTTCGTGCAGCATTTGAGCGTTGGTCTTGGCGCGAGGGACGCGCCCGTAGAGTTCGATAATGTCGCAGAACTCGCAGGTGAACGGACAGCCTCGAGAGAATTGCACGCCGATGTACAGATAGTGTTCGAACTTCAAGAGGTCGAAGCGCGGCACTCTGCTCTTCGTCACATCGATCGTGAACTTTTCTGCCTCAAAAACGCCCTCCCTTGCGCCTGCCTCCCAAGCTGCAATGAACTTGTCGATGACACCTTCGGCTTCACCGAGCACCTGGAAATTAGCCTTATCATAGAGGTGGCGGACTGAGGTAGGGCCCGGCCCGCCGACGACCACCGGCTTTTTTCGCGCACGGCACAGATCAATAATTTCGATCGTATCGAAATATTGCGGCAGCATGCCGCCGGTCATGACCAGATCGGCCCATTCAAGATCGTCGTCGGCTAGTGCCTCGGTGTTTCGATCAACCAACCGGACGGTCCAAGCGGCCGGTAGCAATGCTGCTACTGTGATAAGGCCGAGAGGAGCGGTTGGGTAACGCGCGTTGAATAGTTCACAAGCTGCCGCAAAATTCCAAAATGTACCGGCCCCAAAGCGAGGGTAGATCATCAGGACATTACACGGACGCGGCGGCGACATTGGTCCTTATGGTCCGCTTTGGACCAAGCCTGTTGGCCTATGATTCAGGCCAGGGGACGTCGGTTTCACGCTAACGATATCAGTCTTCTGTACGGCATAAAAGCCAGATACGAGCCGCACACGACCGTCGCGTTGCCAGCCAGCTGAGGTGGCCGGGTGGGAGTTCTGGCGCAAGTAGTAGCCCCCGCCGGCCAATTTCCGCTTTGGGTCATAAGCCGACATCGACGCCCGTTAAAGCGATGTCCGCTTTTACCCCCGAAAGCGGACATTCGTCAGTACCGTCTCGATGTCCGCTAAGTGCCAGAAGCGGACATCGCGGTAGACCTGCCCAGCGCCAAAAGTAGCCCCTCAGTTACAGTAACGATTGGCCCGAGAAGGCGCTGGATGACTTCCGCGTTTCTCGATTTTTCCAAATCACGCGGCAACGACCTTTCGTCACCCAGTGCGATCGAGATGTAATACAGCGTAATACAGCGCAGCGCGATGTGTTGATGCACAAAGGACGAGCCTGGTCGGCGCAGCAACACGAAGCGCCTGAACGCTCCGCCAGAATCCCCTTTACTCTCATGTCCGCTTTCGGGGCCAAGCAGACATGGCCGAAACGGCTCGTGATGTCTGCTCATGACCCAAAGCGGACATTGGCCGACGCTGAACGTTCAATCTGTGATTTCACTCAAGGACGTTTGGAAGGGGCCACCAGGCAGCGTTACTTTTCGTCTTGCCTCATGGTAGTTCACAATCGACTTATGTGGGGCTTCGCGAGATCGGGAAAACAGGAACGCGCCCGCCGTACCCAGCCAAGCTAGTTCGGGCTCTTTACAAGTCGCGGCGATCGCAAGCCCAATATTCTGCAGATGGGCACGACGATAGCAGTACAATGCAAGTATTGCCCGCGTCTCAGGACCTACGCTTGTCACCAACTCTGACAATCCGTGCGGACTGCTGCGATATAGAGCGCCCAGCAATTCCTCGCCTACGGGGCACTCTTCTTCTGACGGCAGATGAAATTCAGGTAGCATTGCGGACACCCCCAGCAAATCAAGCCCTGCGGACTTCTCGGCCCTGAGGGTTAACGTAAACCAGGTACGAGCCTAGGCCCGCGATCCTGCTCGCCTTTTTCGCCCACGACTACGCCAGCACGGCGAGCTTTGGCAATTGCGAAACTTTTGCCGCTGCCTGCTCTATAACGACGAGGCCGCATAAATCGCATTCGAAAATTTCTAGTTCAAATAATATGCCAAAAAATGATGGCGTGCGCCGTGTCGGCTTATCGCAATGTGGGCAACCCGGTGATCGTTGATACTTGCCGGACGTGAGCATGGAGCCCTCTGTCCTAGCGGATCGCGGCTATTTCCAAAACTGCGGCGCCGAGTGGAACAGATAGAATGACTCGGCACTCTTTGCAATCGAACGCCCATCGCACCGTTTGCAAGACACCATTTGAGGTCGATCGTGCGGCCTGCATGTAGTTGCCGCAGAAGGGGCAATGTGGGCGTCGGGAGTCCGTGTCCATGCTCTTGTAGATTGCGCCCGGATGGTTAACGCAAAGTAAATGAGCTGCGTCGAGTATTCGCGGAGTACGGTAGCAAAGCGATCAGCTTCCATATCCGCTTTTGGCGCTTGGCGGACATAGTGCGATGTCCGAGTGATGTCCGCTTTGCGGGTAACGCCGACATAGGCCAGCGAACGGCAATGTTGGCCCTTTTTTGCGCGGCGCAGTCACCTCGGCATGGGCCGAGCGGCCATTTCCAAAACTTCGGCCACGGCCTCTCCCGTAACTGCAAGGCCGCATGCTCCGCATTCGTATGTCTGTAAATCTGACAAACCGTCGAGCTGAGGAAATGATCGCGCAAACTGCATTGACTTGCCGCAGCCTGGGCAATGTGCAGTGCTTATTGTGATAGCGCGCATGACTGCGTCCGGTTTTGAGACCGGACCCTCCCTGTATCTTTTTTATTTCTGCGGGGGCTTAGACCTGCCCTTTGAGCTTAGTCCATATCACCAAACACTGATTAAAAAGTTACGGCCCCCAGCATGTCCGCTTCTCTAATCGGCCGTTCTGGGTCAAGCACTTTTAGGCTGTCCACCACTTCAGTGTTGATGTCGCTCGCGGGCTCGCGATTCTCTTCGGAATCGGGACCAGGGCCCTTCCATCACGGGGTTCGAAGACGAGGTGGAACAATCTATTGGTCGGCCGTGCCGTTAGTCTGACGGCAGGTTCAAGCGGACATGCGAATTCATCTCATCCATCGTTCCGCGAGGGACATCATTCCACCACGCGGTGGAGCTTGCGTTAGCCGCTCCACACGATGGCGCGCATCGCTGCGGAGCGCGGTTCCGTCAGCTGGCACAGGGCTCGGCGGTGACGCGTGCACCATTCACCCGCCTAAGCAACTGCTTTGAACTTTCATCAAACACAAGCTGCGATTGCGACAGTGTTCCGCAAATAATTGCGTCGCCAAAGCTTTTTGGGCGGCATCTGGCGCATTAAGGTTGCGTAAACCCTACAAGCTTTTGCCTCAGTTATGAAAAGCGATGCGTCCTGGCACTAAATTCAGAACGCCGCGAAAGTAAGGCTATGCTTCTAAAAATAAGGTGCGCTGAATTAGTGTTAGCGCTCGCACTTTCCCCTCAAAAGCGGACATTGCAGTTCTGACCGCTCAGTCGAACTGGCGGATGGCCACATTGAAACTGCTCGTCCATGTCCGCTTTGCCCCCGAAAGCGGACATGACTCGGACATCCCGCCATGTCCGCTATGTGCCACAAGGCGACATTGGGCCGCTACCGGCGGGCCCTGGTTCGTGCGCATTGCGCGATGACACTGGAGTTGCGCGACGACGCAGGAGTAAAGTGGGCACATAGCTCCTGGCAAAAAGGATACGCTCCATGGCGCGGGCATCCGTGATATCGCGCCGCCGGAGGCCGCCCCTCCATTGGAAATACGCCGTTTCTGTCCGCAAGCGGTGGCATCGACTACGCCGACTTTGGCGCTCGGAGCGCGAGATCGAGGAATGCGATTACTTCGGTGCCAGGTTCCGGCTTTCACCGAACGACGTGATCGGTCACGAGATCATCCTCAAGCGTTTCGAATGGCTGCAAATCCCGCAAATGATCCGCGCGTGTCAGAAACTGAGACCGGCGGCATTTATAGACATAGGGGCCAATTTCGGGCTCTACACCTGCGTCCTCGGACGCCAAAAGTTGGCGAGCCGATTAATTGCCTTTGAACCCAATCGCTGGGCGCTTGAGCGGTTGCGCGAGCATTTCGAGCTCAATGGACTGACTGGAGTTGAAATTCACGAGACTGCGCTGGGAGCCGAGCACCACACGGCGCTCCTATTGCCCGGTGCCCCCGGCTACAGCGCATTGTCCACCATCGTTTCGGCGCACCCGGATGGCTATGAAATCAAGGTCGTCGCCTTGGACGATGTAGTTTCCTTCGTCGGCAAACCTCTGGTCATAAAGATCGACGTAGAGGGCTACGAGCTGCAGGTCTTGGAGGGCGCAAAAACGCTTCTCGCCCAGAATTATGGCTACGTGCAGATTGAGTCCTTTGAAGACAGCCGTGCCAAGGCGGTGATCGAGACGATGGCGCAATTCGGCTGGCGACAGTCTGATCACATTGTTGACGATCTGGTGTTTCGGCGCGACGCCATTTAGCCGTATGCCGCGCTGTGGGCGGGGCGCGTCTATCCTGGCAACGATGTCCGCTTTGGGTCATTAGCGGACATCGCGAGCCGTTTTGACCCATGTCTGCCTTGGGCGACCGCCTTCACATGAGGCGCGCCCGACTGACTCGGCTCGTCGCAGTCGAGTAACTGCCTTAAGCGGACTTTTGAGCGCGCGCTGAGCCGCAATAAGGCTAAAGAACCCTTAACTGAGATGGCGGTTTACGGAAATTCAAGGCCCCTCTGATTTTATGTGGTCCACGAGCGTTCGCGCGGCGCGAATACGAACGCTTCGGTCGCTTCATGCCAATGGGTCAGACGGTGGTTGCCGACATGCAATTGCAATCCGCCGGCAAAACGTCGTCGCCGTCTAGGCTGCGAAGGCTGATTATTGGAACTGCACTTATCATCGGGCTTATCATTGGGGCCAACGCTATCGTCCTGGCGCAACTGCATGAGAGCGTATTACGCGAGGTGCAGGCGGACCTTCTGCGTCAAAGCTTAACCTTGTCGGAATTGGTCGAGCGCACCTTACAGTCTGTCGATTTGGTATTGACCAGCGTAGCCGACAAGATCCAGCTTGAGATATCAACCGTCGGCGATTCGCGTCAACTGAAAAATCTAGACTATCATCTTTATTTGAAAGAGAAGATATCAGGTGTGCCGCAAATCGACACGCTTGGAATTACCGATTCTGATGGAAAGAGATTAAATCACTCGCGCGATTGGCCCAGTTTGGATACCGATCTTTCGCAACGAGAATATTTTCAAGCCCTGAAAGCGAATCCGAAGTCCGCATCGTTTATCAGCGGGCCGATGCAAAACCTCTCCAGTGGGGCGTGGATAATCATGCTCGCCCATCCTGTGTTGACCAAAGATGGCGGATTATTCGGCGTGGTATTCGCATCGACGGTTACGAGGTACTTCGAGGAGCTGTTTCGTTCGACGTCTCTCGGCGACGGATATGCGGCGACGTTGCTCCGTCAGGACGGAACCTTGCTGGCGCGATATCCCATGGCCGGCCGAATCGGAACGATAGTGCCGGCTTCAGTGCTGAACAGATTGATCGGCGTAAGATCCGGAGTTTCGCGTTCAATCAGCCCAATCGATCAGGAGGCTCGTATTGCAGCGGCCTACCGCCTGCCGAGCTATCCGCTTGTCATTGTCGTAACGCAATCTGAAAAAGCCGCATTTGCCGCTTGGCGTACGACGGCGGTGATAATGGTCGCCATCACGTCTTTTTTGATTCTCATCATCATCGTTGCGGCGTATCTGATCGCGCGCTCATGGAAGCAACAGGAACGCTTAAATGCGGCGCGTGCTGAAATTATCGAATCCGAGAAGGTTCGTGCGCTCGCGGAAGTAGAGCTGAAGCGCCAGCGGGAGTTGGCAGAGCACAATATGCGCTTTAACGCCGCGGTGGAAAATATGTCACAGGGGGTGTGCATGTTCGACGCCGAATCCAAGCTCGTCGTCTGCAATCACCTCTACGGCAAGATTTATAGATTACCGGCAGAACTGCTTAAGGCGGGGACGCTGCACAGCAAAATTATCGCTCACCGTGTGCGCAATGGCATCTTCAAAGGCGACCATGGACATGCCGCGGTACAACGGCATCTCGCGCTCTTATCGGCGTTGCCGATGGATAAGAGGTCTGTCCGGATAGACGAGCACTCAGACGACAGATTGATACGTGTGACCCGCGAGCCGTTAGATAGCGGCGGCTGGGTCGCGACGCATGAAGATATCACGGAGCGGCACCGCGCCGAGCAGGAGTTGGACGAGACCAAACGATTTTTGAATTCGATCATTCAGAACATCCCGTTTGCGGTGGTCGTGAAGGACGCAAGGACGCGCAGCTTTGTGCTCGTTAACCGCGCGTTCGAAATGATGCTCGATCTGCCAACAAGCGAACTTTTGGGTCGAACCGTGTTCGACTTTAATAAACCCGAGGTCGCCGAGTTCATCACCAAGGCCGACAGCGAGACCCTCCGGGACCGCACCAGCATCAATTGCACCGAGTACGAGGTCGAAACCCAACGATTTGGCCTGCGTGTTCACGCTACAAAGCGAATAGTCATTCGCAACGACCAAAATGAGCCGAAATATCTTATCGCCGTCATCGAGGACGTTACTGAACGCAAGAAAACCGAGCAGCGCATCGCCTTCATGGCGCATCATGACGCGCTGACCGGTCTAGCCAACCGCACGACCGTCGTGGAAAAGATTGAAGAGGCCGCGGCGCGCCAGCGCCGATGGGGTGATACGTTTTCCGTCCTGCTGTTGGATCTCGACCGATTCAAATACGTCAACGATACACTCGGCCATTCTGCCGGCGACATTTTGCTGCGTGAAACAGGCGCGCGCCTTAAGGCAGTCCTGCGGGAAACGGATGTACTTGCGCGCCTTGGCGGCGACGAATTTGCCATCATTCAGGCAGGCAATGCCAACCAACGGCAGGCTGCGAGCGGTCTCGCAGATCGCATTGTCGAGATGTTTGCCAAACCATTCATCATAGATGGAAACGAAGTGAACATCGGCACCAGCATCGGGATTGCTGTGGCGCCGGAGCACGGGACCAATCCCGATAGTCTACTGAAAATGGCAGACCTGGCACTTTACGGCGCGAAATCCGCGGGTCGAAATGGTTATCGTTTCTTCGATCCGGATATGGGTGTGGCCGCCACCGCAAGGCACACCCTTGAGAACGAACTGCGCCGCGCCATCCAGCAGAACGAGCTGCAACTTCATTATCAACCGATCATCGAAACCAAAACAGGCAGAATATGCAGCGTCGAAGCGCTCGTTCGCTGGCGACATCCAACGAAAGGCTTGATCACTCCCGATAAATTCATCCCGCTCGCCGAAGATACCGGACAGATCTCACAGATCGGAGCTTGGGTTCTTCACACGGCGTGCGCCGATGCAATGAGCTGGCCGACGAACGTGAAGGTTGCGATCAATCTTTCGCCCGTACAATTCCGGCAATCAAACTTATCCGACCTGGTGATGGGGGCGCTCCAGAAATCGGGACTGCCCCCCGAACGGTTGGAGCTCGAAATCACCGAAACGGCACTAATCAAGTCAGCGGCGGAATGCCTGCCATCGCTGCGCCAATTCAAGAGCGCCGGCATCACAATTGCTCTCGATGACTTCGGGACCGGATATTCCTCGCTGAGTCAACTCACCATGTTCCCGTTCGACAAGATCAAGATCGACAAGTCATTCACCCAAAATCTGACAAAGCGCGCCGAATGCGCCGCCATCATCGCGGCAGTCCTGACGCTCGCGCAAACCCTCGATATGGCGACCACTGCAGAGGGCGTTGAAACGAACGAACAGTGGCAGCTTCTGAGATTGGCCGGTGTGACGTCGCTGCAGGGCTACCTGTTCAAGCGACCGTGTCCGAAATCGGAGATTGACTTCGACCTTTCCTATATCAGTTCCGCCAAAACCGCCGTCGCATAGCCGCAAATGAAGTGGAAAAATAACTTCAGTGTTATGCTCGCATTGGCGATTGTGGTGACGAGACACTCGTGAATGGCCGCAGGTGCTATCGCGATTGGTGTGCCGGCCGATGTCCCAAAGGACAGCATCTGTGCGCTATGATCGAGTAGGAAAAAATCTGCCATCGCGACGAAGCCGCCACCCGGCTCGCGCCCGAGGTCGGTGATGACAGCTTCAAGATCGGCAATACTGTGAACGGCAGCCGGGATCGGCGTCACCTGCGACGAGCGCGCGGCATTTTCGAAATCGGGCATATAATACTTGCCATGACCGGGCGCCGTGTCGGGGTTGAAGATCATGGCAGCCCGCTTAAGTCCCGGCGCGATTTGCACGAGGAGTTCCAGCCACTTGCTCGCGATTGACGCCTCTGTATGGATAAAGCCGGTGATATTGCCGCCCGGATGTGCGAGGCTTGCGACAAATCCATCGCCGACCGGATCAGATACAATAGCAAATACGATGGGGATCGTCCGGGTTTCCCGCTGTAATGCCGCAGTGACAGGCGTTCCGAATGCAAGGATCACGTTAGGCTGAAGCGCCACCAATCCTTCGCGAACGTCTGCATCCGATCAACATTGTCGCCTGCCCAGCGAATATCAATCTGCACCGTCCGACCGTCGGTCCAGCCTAATTGCGAAAGTCCCTTGGTGAAGTGGGCAAGCCAAGTCTGCGGCTGGGGATCGCTTTTATCGAACGCCAGCAGAACGCCGATGTGAGGGGTGTTGTGGCCGGAAAGCTGCGCCCGCGCCGTAAGGGGCCAAACGCTAGCGGCGCCGCCGAGAAACGTTATGAACTCGCGTCGCCTCATGCTTGGCCCTCAGGTCGGAGACCGAAGCGTACCATATCGTTGGCGGGGGCAGTGTTGTGCTCACGTCCGCTAAGGGTCATTAGCTGCCGCGACGCCGTCGTACCGCGGTGTCAGCTATTCCCCCGAAAGCTGCCGCGACTGAGGCCGACCTGCGTGTCCGCTTTGGGCCATAAGCGGACACTTGCGCTGCAACACGTAATGCACCAATCGAAACCTCTCACAACCCGCAGAGCAGGCGTCGTTGCTAGATCAACGAAAATTATCCAGCGCTTGCTTGGTTGGCTCGGATAAGGTCAGCGTCTTCTCATCCACGCGGGCGACGCTATGGGCGTAAGAGTAGGGATCAGTAGGATCCACGGGTCGCGCAAGTGCCGACGCCGCGATGCAGGCTCGAACGCGAGAAACAGACATGCTCAATTCTCATGGCCGTTTCGTCTGGTACGAATTGATGACAACAGACCCGGAGGCGGCCAAGGTCTTCTATGCCAAGGTCGTCGGCTGGGGCACAGTGGACGCGTCGATGGGCGGTATCCCCTATATAGTGTTTACCGCCGGTGAGGCCTCGGTCTGCGGGTTGATGAACCTGCCGGAGGAGGCGCAGAGAATGGGCGCGGCACCGCGGTGGATCGGATATGTCGGGGTCGACAACGTGGACGCCGCCGCCGAGCGGATCAGGCGTCTTGGCGGCGTCGTGCACCTGCCGCCGACAGATGTCCCCAATATCAGCCGTTTTGCGGTAGTTGCTGACCCACAAATGGCAGTGTTTGCGTTATCCCAGTGGCCGAGACCTGGTCAAGAGCAACCCGCCGCGCTGAAAACGCCGCGCCGCATCGGCTGGCATGAACTACTCGCGGCCGACTGGGAGAAGGCGTTCTCGTTCTATGGCGAGCTTTTTGGCTGGCAAAAAGTCAATGCCGAGGTCAACACGATGGGAACATATCAAATGTTCTCCGCCGGAGGCCAGACGATCGGCGGCATGTCCACTAGACCTTCCATGGTTCCCATGCCCTTCTGGCTCTACTACTTCAACATCGACAACATCGACGCGGCGTCGGAGCGCGTAAAGGCCAGTGGCGGCCGGATCCTCGAGGGCCCGCTTGAAGTGCGCGGCGGCTGGGTCGCGCGATGCATGGACCCTCAGGGTGCCATGTTCGCGCTGGCCGGAATGCGGAGCAACAAGGTGTTCGGATACTTCGAGCCGGTCTCGTCGCGCGATCCTTCCGCCGCTCGGTTTTTTGTGCCCAAAAAGGCGGCGCCGACAATGCGGTCGTCTGATTGTCAGACTGAACGGCCCGGTTCCGCGCTGCGGCCAAGCACAAATTGACCAACCGGGCCCTCGACGTGGAATTCAATCCCCGTCATCTTCGCGAACAGATCGATATTCGTGGTGCCAATCGCGCAGCCGCCGAGCCCCATATCCGTCGCCATCAGATAAAACGTTTGCATCAATACGCCGACGTCCTTCAGAATAAGCGCATAGGCGATCGAGCTGTATTTCCATGAAGTCCTGCCGAAGCGTGCGGCAATCGTGATCAGGATTTGCGGCACGGCAGGCGTGGCCATGGCAAGTTCGGCTGCCTTCAATTGCGCTTCGAGCTCACTGGCGCGGACGCAGATGAGCGCCAACGCATGTCGGCCGGCATTGTAGTGATAGAATCCGCGCGGTAGCCCATCGCATTTATCGACCGCCAGATAGAGCTCGAGTTCGTAGCTGGCGCCCGCCGAAGGATACGGCCTCGCTGCATAGTTGAGCGTCGGTCCATCTCCAGTATCGAGCGTTGTTTGCAATTCCGACTGCACGCGCGCAGCGCCGTCGAGAAACCGCGCAAGCTCGCCGAGCGTGATCGGCCGCTGGTCGTCGAACTCGCGCGTCGAGTGACGTTCACGCAACAGCTTTGCGGCCAATGAGATTGCCTCAGGATGCGCGTCGGAGAACTTGCGCAGATCAATTCTGTTTCCCGGCCAGTTGGGCCGCACCGCCGGTAGTGGAGAAATGACGCCGACATAGGGATAAGCCCCGCCCAGCGGGTTGGCGTGTCGGCCCTCGGTGCTGCGCGCATGGAACAGAAGATCGTGAAAGTCCCAAAGCACGAGGCTATCGTCGCCCTCGGCTGGTCGGAGGCCATCGCCGCCGTCGGCGCCGATCTTGAACAGGATTTGGCAGTCGACGAGCAGGGCGAGCAGCTCGATCCCCGGAAAGCCGGAACGTCGGCGCAGCCGCCTGATTTGTTGCGGTGTCGACAGCATAGCCAAGGAGGCCGCAATCTTCGGATTGCAAATCTTGAACAGCGCGCCGGCGCGCGGCGATTCCAACACCATCTCGTTGGCGCGGCGTCGTATATAGGCGAATCGCGACAGCACAACCGCGTCGGCCTCGCTGAGCTGCGCCGTTCGCGGCCAATAATCCGGAATCTGCGGCTCGATGACGATCTGGTCCTTGCCGTTTGGCGAACGCCCAAGGTGGTATTCCAACAAACCGTGGCCGGCCAATCGCCTGACTAATAAATGAATCTCTTTGTCAACGTTCCGGCTGGGAGACGCTAACGAGCTTAATGGCAGACCTCTGCGCAATCTCTGGGCGCATTCAGCCGCGTTCGCGCTGAACTTACCTAAGCCGACCGAAACGCCCTCAAAGCAGGCGGCGATTTCGCCGCTGGTCCGCGCTTCGAGGGTAACGTGACTGCCGAGCCGGGCGGAAAGCGTTGCCGGCGCTGCACGTCGCCCACGCTTTATTCCGGGAGCGCGCAATCCGGGGGACCTCAAGTGTGGGGGTGAAGCGGATTGAGCTCGTTTTCCGATAGCGGCCGGTCCCGCAAGCCGAGCTTGACCGGGACATCGTAAAGCCGGCCGGGCGCAAAGCGGCGATAGAAATGCCGTAATCCCGGAACGATCACTCGGACCACTGGAACCTCGATGTCGGGGCGCGTCTGATCGAGGACAAGAAAATCGAGGCCCTCACGCTTGGCCAGGCTCACGCAGGCCATGACCTGCTCGCGCGTGTCAAGGCGGCCGAAGTCTGCAGAGAAGTTCAGTCGGGCCGGGCCGCCGTTCGGCATCAAGTAGGGATGGTCTTGCAGGCGAAACGGACCGGAGCTGTCATTGCTCGACGCCCCCGCATCCCGGCCGCCCATGAGGCCGATGGACAGAAATTGGTTCAACTCGGTCAGGGCGCGTAGCAGGGCGATCCGCTGATCGAAGTGCGAGCCGGAACCGTATTCGACGAAATCCTGCGCGTTTTCCACCGCGTGTGACATCGCCACAAAACTCGGAACGCCGAGATCGCTGGTAATGTCGAGCACCCAAAGTCGGCGTCCCGTTTCGGCAAGCTGGATTTGCAGATCGCGGACATAGGAATCCTCGAACTGGCCGAGGTCCACTTCCGCCCGCTGCAATCGATTGTACCACCAGATTGCGTAGGAATCTCGCTCCACCAGTTCAAGGAATCCCTGGACGATCGCCTCCTCAAGCGTGTTGCCGGCAGCGCAGCCGTTGGAATCCGCGTGGATCTCGCCGCTTCCGGAGTCGCTCCTGTAAAAAAAATATAACAGGCTGGTCGGCAGATATTTGAAGCGTCCGTCGCGCAGCGACCAGACCGGCGACCATTCGACCTCGGCCGACGGATCGAATGGCGCCGACGTCGGCGTCACGTCCTGAGCGAACATCGATGCTTGGTCGCGCCGCAATTGCGCGTCGCTGAACAGCATGACCTCGTTTGGAGGAATGGCATCGCTCGGCGCGAAATCCGTAAACCGCCGCCTTACTTTGATCTCGTCGCCCCGAAAAATTCCGGAATAGCGCTCGATCGCCTCCATGAGCGCGCTGGCTTCGCCTTGCTCGGCCGTACTGCCTTTGCCGAAGCTGCCGCCGCTCAGTCCGGCCCTGAGCTCGTTGACGGTCTCGGCGGGTCCCGAGAAATTGTGCGCGGCGTAATAGTTAGTGTTCAACGGCAAGTCAACTTCGATCCGTTCAAGCCGCGATACTACGCCGGTCAGTGGGCTCACAAGCTTGCGGAAACGGGCCACCGTGGCCCTCGACGAAACAGCCCGATACCCCCCACTCGTCATAATCAGCTTTGTGCCGGCGGCAAGCTCAACCGGCACCGGTGCACGGCGTGGATCGCGCAGCTTCTTATTGCCGCAGGAGGGACATTGCGGGCGGGCCGGCAAATAATGCTTCACGATAGTCGCGCCCAACAGATCGAGGCTGATGACGTGATCGATCAACGGCGTGTGGAAATCGGTGGCGATCGCCTTCGCGATCTCGATGGCTGCAAGCTGGATGCCGCTCTGTCCGAGCGTGTCCCGCCTGAGCGGCGAAATCGCGACGCAGCGCGCCTGTTTGCGATCCAGCAGCGCCCTGACCTCCCGATTGCGTTTCATCCGCTCAGCCAGACAGGTCCAACAGGCGCCCTTGCCTGGGCTGAACACCGGCCCCACCAGGGGGAAAACGCCGGTAGGCTGAACGAGCAGCCATGTTGTATGGTCGGACAGGTGCTGCCGGTTCAATTTCGTCAGTTGTGCGTCGAGATAATCATTGACCAGCGTCACCGTCAGGTCGGCGAAGCGCGTCACGACGCGGACGCCGAGTTTATTCAGCGCGGCAGCCAATTCCTTTGCGCCCTTGGCGTTGATCGATTGAATGCGCACACGGCATTTCTGAAGATTTTTCTCGGCAATCCCGGGCGGCAGGCCGAGACTCGCCCAATAGGCCGCTGTAACGCCTGTGGAAAATTCCCGTTTTGAAACGACATAGCGCCGGTCAACCAGACGCTTTAATGCTTCCTGAATTTTGTCGAAGGGAAAATCGCGCATCAACTCGCGAACGATCTGCGGAAAGCTCTTTCCCGCTCCTATTGCGGACGCGAGCGCATAATAAAGCTCGCCGTGAAGTAAGAACTTCCGATCCTCGGAATAGAGGCACACGACATCGGGCGGCAGCACATAGACGGAGAAATTCGGTGCGAACTGAGGAACGTCTTTGCTGTCAAATTGCGTAAAGCTATTACCGCAATTACCCGTCACGAGGTCGGCAGATGCAGCTCTAGGCTTATGGTCACCTGTGTGGATCACCATCGCAAGGCAAATATTCTTTGGGTTGCCAAAGCACCGTCGTCTAGCGCGCGGGCCAGCGCTCGTCGATATGGTTGGCCGCTCACTCGGCCGTTAGTAGCAACGCTGATCGGCTCTTCCATGCGGGTAGCACCGCAAAACGACACAGAACTGGCCGGGTCAAACAAGACCCGGCGGCAATTACCTAGTCTGTCAACTAGTCGAAAGGGATCTAGCAGTAGTGACAACCACCCCTAGACGCGCACCAGGCGCAGCCTCCGCAGCTGCCACAGCCCGCGCAGGCTGCATAGCCACATCTGCAGCCGCCGCAGCCGCCGCAGCCGCATCGCCACCAAGCCAATTGTTCACCAAGCCGCGGCTTTGCGGCATTTTCCTTGTCGAAGACGTAGAAAGTCCCCAGGCTGACGTCGGTGATCTCTTCCTCACCAATAAAGGCTTCATGACGCGGCGAGATATTCTGAGACTGTATATCCGTTGTCGATCCGCCGGTCGATGCGTACGCTCCGCCCGCCAACGCCAAGGACACTCCGGCGATTCCCATCACCGGCAATGCCTTCTTCCGACGTCTTCGCTTCGAAGCTTGCTTCGCTTGGGCCACCGTAGAGTCCTCCTCTACCTACAAGCAATGCTCGACTAAATTACGTAACACGCTTTCTATACATTGCATAGACCACCATACTTCATCCCGCAGTGCTGCACAACAGCGCAGCCGCGATGCGTCCGAACTGCGGAACGTCCGTTAGTAAATATCGCGACGTTGACCCCGGATTCGTAGGGCGCTCAAATATTTTGTTCTGCTCGTCATTGTAGTATGCGTGGATGAAGTGCGCCGATTAACCGGCTTGGCTCAGTGCGGCTGCCCGCCGAGCGCGGCGTCGATCTTGTCGTAATTCTGGATGACGAGGTCAATGTTGCCCTTGTTCTGAACCTCCGGGTCCGGGAACTTGCGCGACACATCGAGATCGGCAAGCGCCTTCTTCTTGTTTGCGGCAGACATCTGCTTGTTGGCTTTCACCTCTTCGACCTGCTGCTTCAGCCCCGCATCGGAGCCGATATATTTCTTGGTTTGCGGGTCGATGCCGTCCATCACTATGCTGATATTGCCGATGACGGTGTTGTATTCGTCGAAGCTGGCAAAGCCATGCTTCTTGGCAACGCCATCGAGCTTGGCGATCACTTTCGAATTCGGCGGCGCATTTCGCGGCACCCCTTGGGTGACGGCCTCCACGTCCTTCTGCGAAGCGATCGCGTCGTCGATCTGTTTCTGCGTTAGCGCGATCTGCTTCATCTGCATCGGACTGCCGATCTGCGCCAGCGCCGGATGAAGCGAGAGAGTGCCGAACGAAGCGGCAAGGCAAGCAATACTCAACGCGGTGAGGACGGAATGGAAGAACTGACGCATGGGAAGCTCCTTGTTATGAGGGCAACTGTAGGGCAGGACTGCGCACGGATTTTGACTGGCGGCAACGAGCGTTCGGCATTCACCCGCTCCAAACTCTTGGGTCGCGCCCGTTCCCGACATTAGCGCATCAGTGCGCGTAAGGCGCCCGCAGCCTATCTGATTTTCCGTCGCGCCGCCACGTGATGATCGGGGTATAGCGGAATCGTTGTCGTCGCCGCCTTGGCCGCGAGGGTGAGTGGCAGACTGTTTGCCACGAGCACGGACACCCGACGCAGGACGAGATCGACCGACAGCGCCGGCGCTCGATCGTATTGACCTTGCGTCCAGCGATATTCGACGATCACGTTCCGGCCATCGATGTAGCCGGTCTGTTCGAGACCTTATCGGAAAGCCGATAGATTACGGGCCAACTCCGGCGACTTTTCTTCCGCAACGAGTCCGAGGAACCCGATCACCGGCAATGCCGCCTGCTGCGCACGAGCCGCGAGCGACCACACTGCCGTACTGCCGAGAAGCGTGATGAACTTGCGCCGTCTCATCGCCTCCCCCTTAGCGCAGGACAAGGCATCGTATCGGGTCAAACTAGCATTCTAGGAGGGGCTGTATCTGGCATAAGGGCAGATCGCCGCGCGCGTGGCCAATGTCCACTTTGGGTCATTAGCTGCCGCGACCGCTGACGGTGCCCCTGTCCGCTTTACCTCCAGAAGCTGCCGCGGCTGTCATCGATCGGCGTGTCCGCTATGGGCCATAAGCGGACATTACATAACGCGAGCAGCGATGCTTACGTGTCGGTGCTCGGATTGATGCTCACTGAGCCATAAGGTTCGACGCGCCCTGAACCTTCGTAATAGGCGGCGGGTTCCATTTGCCCGTAAGTGCGTCAGGCTGCGGGGCGTACAGACGCATGGTCAAGTTGAATGGCCCCTTCGGTGCGGGAAGCCAGTTAGCTTCTTTATCTGCTCCCGGGCTCTCGTTCTGAAAGTAGAGGTCAAGAGAGCCGTCCGGGTTGTATTTGAACGGCATCCAGCTACTTACTGCAAAGCGATTGAGGCTGTTTGCGACCTGAAAGCCGTCACTGTCGTAGAGCGTGAGCGACCAAAAGGCATTCACCGGCGGGGTAGCGCCCTTGTCAAAGTGGATCGTGTATTTGTTTGCGCCGTCGAGCGGCTTGCCGGTTTCGTCGGCGAGGTTGAGCGGATAAATCGTATCTTCTGGTACGTTCGCACCGAGGCCAAGCTGTGCGACGATGGCGCGCTTGAGATAGTAGTTGCCGTACACGCCCATCGAGTCGGTATTCATCGACCAGTAGTTCGCGACCCGAGCAATCGTTGGCACTTTCCACGCCATGAGTTGCTGCCCCGCCGCTGGTGCGTCCTCCAGTGCCTTCCTCACCATGGGATCGAGCTTGCTCATATCCAAGCTCTTACCCGGCTCGATGCCGATCCGCTTCATCTGGGCAATAATCGGCTGGTCAGTGAGGTGGGGCGGTTGCAGTTTGAGAAGCTCAGCCGCATAGGCAAAGTAGTCGCCGCCCTTCATGGTATCGACCTGAATTTTTGGAGGCGTTTTCATGTCGATGCTCGGGTCGATCTTTACTTCGACCGGTTTCGGCGTCTTGCCCCACTCCGAGAGCGGCGTGATCTTGTAACCGGCCTGGATTTTATGCACCGCGTCATAATCTGCCGGACCGTCAGTTTTGGTGCGGCCAATGATCCAGACGTAGGGAGTGGGCGCTTCGATTTGGGTAAACCCTGCCGGTACGGTTCCACTCCAGCCCCGTGGCGTGACGAGAAAATTGCCCGCCTGCGTTCCGGTGGTCCGCCAACCCGGCGATGCAAATACGTCCGACCACATGTCGAGCATAGGCAGTAGGTAATATCGCGCACCCGTGTCAGGGACTGAGACGACCATTGGCTCCTTAGTGAGATCGACATATCCAAAGGAATACAGCGTGTCGAAATTGGGTCGCACGACCTGTTTCATGTCGGCGGTGGGAAATGTCGGAACGTTGAACAGCATATTCATGGGTGCGCCGATCCCTTTGCCGGGTTCGACATTCGTCAGTTGCTTGCGGGTCACGTCCATCGTCACGAGCGGGTAAAAGTAGATGTAGGCATCCACGGCAATGGATCGCGCTTCCTGCTCGGTCATGGCGCTTTGTGCCTCCACGGCAAGTGAAAGGAAGGGGAAGAGAAAAAGGCTTAGTACCAGAGCAATTGTGCGTCTACTCATGTCGCTATCCCGTTGAACGTGCATTGAGAGGAAGGTTATTACACCTATTCTTGGCCACTCCATGACACTCGGCAAGCATGTCCGCTTTGGGTCATTAGCTGCCGCGACGGCTGACGGCGACCGTGTCCGCTTTACCCCCAATAACGGACACGAAGACGGACAGCTGGCGAGTCCGCTTTGGGCCAAAAGCGGACACCGCACCTGCGTCCCGTCGAGCCGTGAAGTACGCCAAAGACCCCCAATTTGGGGCGTGGTATTGTTTGCCTGTTTAGCAACAGCACTGAAATCCGAAATTGGGGTAGCTCTGGCATGGTTTTCATCCCTGATGCTGGTCAACTTTCGCAGGTGATGTCGCAGGCGACAGGACCGGCCTTCGTTCTCGGCGCGGTGGCCGCCTTCATTGCAGTGCTTCTCAATAGGACGAATGTAGTCATAGATCGCATTCGTAGCCTGAATGAAATTGCCGACAGCGATACCGCTCGGGCTCACCTGAAGTCTGATATTCCGCGGTTACGGCAGCGGGCCAAACTCTTGAACAGTGCAACACATCTGGCACTTCTCAGTGGGATATGCACGTCGTTACTTCTGGTCGTGGGATTTATCAGCGCGTTTTTTAGGCTGCGGCACGAATACGGTGCCAGCTTTCTTTTCGCTGTAGCGATTGGCCTCTTGGGTTGGTCGCTCTTCAGGTTTGCACAGGAGGTGAGGATGGGGCTCAGCGAGGCTGATCATTTTCGCTAAGCGCAATCGATGTCCGCTTTGGGTCACCAGCTGCCGCGACGGCTGACAGCAACCGTGTCCGCTTTACCCCCGAAAGCGGACGCGGAGGCGGACGGTCGGCGTCTCCGCTAAGGGCCATAAGCGGACATCGTGAGCCGTTTGCCCCATGTCCGCTTTACCCCCGAAAGCGGACATGACGCGGACATTGCTCGACGTCCGCTAAGGGCCAAAAGCGGACATTAAACGGCGTCCCGCTAACGGCAGAAAAGTCGTCTCTAGTCACTCCGGAAGTCCCGCCTTTCGCAGACCTTCTTGCAATATTTCGAGATCGTCCTGGCGGCGAAGCGGTAACCAATCCTTGACCGTGGAAACGCGCCTTATAGGGTCGATCTCGCGCAAGCGCGCATCGTTTTCCTCAAGTACTCGCTCGCAGCGGCCGATCCGGCTGCGACGCTATGACAGCACCGGCTCGCTATTCAGGAATTGCGCAATACGGCATAACGGCCGCCAGGGGCGTTTGGAATGCTATCACCACAATTCGCGGGCGGCGTTTCGCCCGATGCTGCGCCGTCGCCGCTGCAGCGATTCCTCGTCCGTTGTCACGCGGACATCCAGAACGACAATAGCGGTGTGATCGCCGACTACATCCCGGAACTGAAGAGGGCCAATCCCGCCCATTTCGGCGTCAGCCTCGCCACCATCGACGGCCACGTCTACGAAGTCGGCGACAGTGACGTCCCGTTCACGATCCAGTCGATTTCCAAGGCCTTTGTGTTTGCGCTGGCGCTCGAACTGCTCGGCGCCGATCGCGTTGAGGCGGTCATTGGGGTCGAGCCGAGTGGTGACGCGTTCAACTCGATCCGGCTGCGGCCCGACAATCGCCCATTCAATCCGATGGTCAATTCCGGCGCGATCGCCTGCTCCGGGCTGATACATCAGGCCAAGGGCAGCGACGCCTTCGAATGCATCCGCGCCGCGCTCGCCCGTTTCGCCGGACGCGAGCTCGGTGTCGACGAACAGGTCTTCGCTTCCGAGCGCGAGACCGGCGACCGCAATCGCGCCATCGCCTATCTGCTGCGCAATTATTCCGTTGTTGAAGGCGACGTCGACGCGGTGCTCGACGTCTATTTCCGGCAATGCTCGGTTCTGGTCACGGCGCGCGATCTCGCAATCATGGCGGCGACGCTCGCCAATAACGGCGTCAATCCGGTCACCGGCGAGCAGGTCATGAAGCCCTATACGGTGGCGCGCACGCTTTCGATCATGACCAGTTCGGGCATGTACGATTATGCCGGCGAGTGGGTGTACCGCGTCGGCATGCCCGCCAAGAGCGGGGTCGGCGGCGGCATCGTGGCAGCGCTTCCCGCCCAGCTCGGGCTCGGCACCTTCTCGCCACCGCTCGACGCGCATGGCAACAGCGTGCGCGGCTTGAAGATCTGCGAGGAGCTGTCGACGCATTTCGGCCTGCACATGCTCAATCGTTCGGGCGATGTGCGCACCTCGATCATCGCCGATTACGACATCGGTGGCATCAAGTCGCGACGCAGCCGCAGACCGTGCGATCAGCAGATTCTGGAAGATCATCACGAAGACATCCGCGTCATCGAGCTGGTCGGCGCGCTCACCTTCGCAACCATCGATTATGTATCGCGCCGGCTCGGCGAAAGGTCGTCGCCGATTCTGATCGTCGATTTCCGCCGCGTTGCCTCGATCACCACAGCGGGCGGCCTGTTGCTGGCCGACATCTTGCGCCCCCTGACCGCAAGTTCGACAACGGCAATCCTGGCCGGTATCGAGCCGGACTCGCAAATCTGGAACGTCGTCCGTCCGCTCATTGCCGATATCCAGGGCGTACGTACCTTCGCGCTGCTCGACGAGGCCATCGAGTGGGGTGAGGACCAACTGATCTTTCGGTTTGGCGGGTTGGCGGCTGCCGCGAGCAGTGCGCATATCAAGGAACAGGCCTTGCTCGCCGGTCTGACCGAGGAGGAACTTGCCGATCTGACCAAGCTCGGTGCGGCACGCAGCTATAAAGCCGGGCAGCGCATCATCGCGGCCGGCGAACCGGCTTCCTCGCTGTTCTTCCTGCAAAGCGGCATGGTCAGCGTGAAGCTACCGAGCGGGGTGCGCCTCGCGAGCTTCGATCAGGGCATGGAGTTCGGTGAAATGACACTGCTCGATGAGCCGCGAACGGCAGACGTCTGGGCTGACAGCAATGTTGCTTGCCTGGAATTGCCGATCGCGGAATTCGATCAGTTCCGCCGCGACAATCCACATGCCGCCGAACGCATCGCGCGGAATCTCGCGTCGATCCTCGCCAAGCGCCTGATCCTGGCCAACGCCAAGATCGATCTGCTCAGCGCCTATTGAGGCTCTTAACAAGAATTTTGTCCCGGGTTACTAACACGGCGCCCTGCTGAGGTCCGCTTTGGGTCATTAGCTGCCGCGACGACTAACCGCGACCGCAGCCGCTTTACCCCCGAAAGCTGCCGCGACATTCAGTGATCGGCGCGCCCGCTGATGGCCGTGACCGGACGATGCAGGCTGTTCACGAATATGTGCATCTTCTGACGTGAGCCATCTTTCGCTGCGAAATCGGTTTGCGAGATGCCGTTACGGCGAAACTTTTTGCGGTAGGCTCCCGGTGCCGAGCCTAGGGCCTTGCGAAATATACGGGCAAATGAGGCCACGTCCTTATAGCCGAGCGATTGGGCAATCTGCACCTATTGCGGGGCTGACTCACCTGTTCTAGATGCAGAATAAGTTGCAGAGAGCTTCGACGCTGTCGACGGTCGAGCTGCCAGTGGCCTCGTCGAGACTCGGAAGCACGATTAACTAAGGATACCTCCATGGGTCGGCGAGTGCGCGCGGCGTTTCCAGCTCTGCTCCTTTTGGCAGCCGTCATCCCGCTGCGGCAGACCTCAGCCCAAGACGTCGATTTCAGTAAGATCGATAAGTTCGAGTCGTTAGTGACGGGCACCTTGCGTGTTGGTGATCCGCCAAAAACTATTGTTGATGACGGTCAAAGGCACTTCGTCATACTGACAATTTGGGATGCCGATGCGGACACGAAGATTTATTGGACATCAACAAACGGAGACGTTCGGACTACCGTCATGCCAGGACGCGGAGTTCAGACGTTTCAAATCGCTGGCCAATTCAAACTCGAAGCTGTCGGTGAGGCTAGCCACGAAATCAAATATGGGTACGTTGTGCTCGGTCTGAAAAAATAGAAATAATCGATGGTCCCGAATCAAATACATGGCCGCGTCGTTCGGATTTCCAAACGATCTAAAATGATATGAGACCGCCGCTGGTGGTCGCTATTGTCCGCTGTAATCCGCAAAAAATTCATAGGCAAGTTTGAGGGCGGGAACCATGTGCGATTTGCAACTATCTGATATTGCATTAGAAATATTAATAAATGGAGGACACTCCCTCCGCCAGTTCCGCCTCGTGCGCCGGCAGGAGCCGGGTGATATCGAACCCACGATTTATCGCCAAAATATCGCGCTCGCTATGCGAGCGCTTTTGGGTTCGAATCCCACTCCCTTGGCCGTGCTCGCCGCGATTTGCCTTGCGTTCGAATGTCACTGCCTCCGCAATATGGCTTGTGAAAGGGGCATGAAATGAACCGCCGTCGTATCAAACTCTTTCCAGCAAAGCGTCTACTCAACGATTTCTTCAAGGTCGACCGATATTGGGTCTCTTACGAGCTCTATCATACGCAAGACGCTGCGAAGAAAGAGGACGTAACGAAAGAAGACCCATACGCGTGGGATGACAAGCCGACGGAAGAGCCAGGGGAGGGCATGAGCGCATATGCCCGGCGCCTCAATTTCGAGCGCGGCGACGCGGTCGGTGTGCTGCTGCTCAATGTCGATACCCGCTCCGTCGTGCTCGTCCAACAATTCAAATTGCCGACTCTGCTCGGCCGCCGCCGGGATGATCCGGCCCTTCAGGATGGCTGGGTCACCGAAACGATGGCCGGAATGATCGGATCCGATGAGGCCGCCGAGGCTGCGGCCATTAGGGAGACACTGGAGGAGACCGGATACGAAATCAAAGACCCCGAATTTATTTGCAAGTTCCTCTCGTCGCCCGGCGGCACGTCCGAGCGAATCTTCCTTTATTACGCCGGGGTCAGCAACTCCAGGCGGCGCGGCTGGAAGGGCACTTCCGACGATGACACCTCCGGCGGTATCGGCGACGAAAACATCAAAGTCTTCGAAGTCAGCGTGAATGAGCTGTTTGATAATCTGAAGAATGGAAAGATCGACGACCCGAAACTTGCCATCGCAGCCTATTGGCTCAAGGACAACATTCACCGTTTTGAGAAGCTCTCTCCCGGCACTCGTCGTTTTGCGGTCAAGGACCGTCCCGGTCTGATCGTCGGATATAAAACGGGAGAGCTGAAATTCGTCAAAGGGTTGAGCGGATGGGTCAATCCCGAAAACTCCGACATGATAATGGATCGCTTCATCGGCCGGAGCATTTCGGCAAGCATTCGATCGCTCGGAGCGAACCGGGATGGCGACAGCATCCTTGAAGACACGATCCAGGACAGCCTGCGCGGCATGATTGGAGAGCGCGCCCACGTGAAGATTGGAACGGTGCTGCCTACGGAATCGGGAATGCTGCGCGGCTCGCACCAAGTGAAAACGATATTTCACGTCGCTCTCGTTCAGGGCACCTTAGGAGAAGGCGTCAGAGCCGAGCAAAGGGATTTGCGGCGCTGCACCGAGAACGTCTTGGAAAGAGTTGAAGAGGAGAACAGAAAGTTTTGGCGCAAATTCTGCAATAACTGCGTCGATAAAATCTTGATCCCAATGATGGGGGCGGGCGAGGGAGGGTTGCAGGTCGATGACGTCGCCGAAGAGATTATCCCGCCGTCGATCGATTTTCTCCGCAGCACGCCAAATCCCACGCTCAAGGAAATCTATTTTCTAGCTTACAGGCTGCGCGAGAAAAATGCGTGTGACAAGGTCTTCGCGAGATATTGCGAGGATGGAACACTCAAGCCGTTGAAGGACGAATGATGACAGACTGGGAGGTATGGGCCTCCAGGTGGGGTGAAGTCAGGCTTTATCTCCGCCGGAAGTTCTGGCGGCCTCTCCGCGATATCTGGGAGGTATGGGCCCCCAGGTGGGATGAACTTAGGCTTTATCTCCAACGGAAGTTCTGGCGGCCTCTACGCAGCATGATGAGCATTTTCCACGTGCTGCCCTTGGCGGCCGTGGTGATTCTTTTCGTGTTCCTCGCCACCGATGGCCAATTCCGCGAAATCTACATTGCCGGTCTGGAGGGCGCGCGACACCATGCGAACGCATGGATATTCAGCGTTGCGATGTCTTTCGCCGCGCTGACGCTGATCAGCGCGGTGCTTTATGAGGCCCACAATGCACTAAGCACCATGCGGATCAATGTCGTCTATTCGAGCTATTCGGACCCGGCCGCTGGCTCGAATTTGCGCGGGTTGCAAAGGTCGGCGGCTTTCGTTCTCGCCTTCCTGCCTTGGGTCGGGCTGTCCGTCGGTTTATTTGGCGCGCGAAATTTCGTTGCCGACAGATATTGTCATTTGCTCAACTCGGCCCGCATCGATGGCCAAAAGCTCGAGAGCATGCAGTATCTGCAGGTGTACGGCGGCTATCGGATTGGCTGTGCCGTCATTTTCCTTGGGCTTGCGGTCGCTTATTTTGCCAGCGTTGGCGAGCAACACCGGATGGCGCAGCGCGCCGTCGCCTGCGTAGCCGTACCGGTCGGGGCGTTGTTGTTTTTTCTGTTCACAGACTTGTTCAACATCAGCTCGTGGGAAGCGCTTGTTGCTGCCATTGTGATCTTGGCGCTCACAGTGTGCTATTTCCTGGTCTATCAATGGCTTTATCGCAGGCGAAGCGGATTCGTATTCTCACATTTGGCATCCGGGACCGGAATAAGCTTGCGCAGACGTCGGCGTCATTGGCTGGCCGGGTGGGCCTTTATGCCGTGGCTTGGGTTGGCGGCTTATTTTGTCTGCGCGCAATACCTCGCCGGGCCGTGGCATCAGCCGGTGGCCGATTGGAAGGAATGTCCGGTGGGATTGCATCCGATACCCGGCCGCTGGGCGATTTTTCCCGTGGCGATGTGCGTCACCATCGCGCTCGGGCTTATCGTCGGGCACACTTTGGGCCGGCTCCCGACCTACAAGCGGCGCCGGCTGGCGATCTGTGTGCTCGTTGCGTCGCTTGCCTTGGCAGTTGAAATCTTGTCGATCTTCGGCGGCGTCGATCGTGCCGTGTACGTCTACCGGTTTATTGGCCCGCTTGGGACGGTGCTTCTGGAATTGCTGTTTCTGATATCGACATTCGCCGTCTTAGCCGTGTTGTCGCAGCGCTCGGGCTTCCCGGCCCTGACCCTGGTTGTGCTCACCATGGTCATCAGCGTGATATTCCCGAATTATGCCGGGTTCACGGCCATCGCCCTTGCGGTGGTGTATCTGATGTTTGCTTTCGTCGGCTTTCTGTCTCGCCAATATGCCGTCGGCTTTGTCGGACTCTTGTTGCCGGTCATCGTGTGGATCAACTGGAGTCCGTTGCATTCAGACGCGATAACGCTCCAGAACCCGAAGCCTGTCACGGGTCCCGACATGTCGGTGACCGCGCAATTTCACTGCTGGCTTGAATTCAGGGGCGTTGTCCCGGTTGCGCCGGGCCAGCCGGTGCCGGATTGTTCTGCATACCACACGCCGCTTCCAGCCGCGACGCGCACTGGCAAATATCCGGTTTTCATCATCGCTGCTGAGGGAGGCGGAATCTACGCGGCGAGCGCCATATCCACGCTGCTGGCGAAATTGCAGGACGCCGAGCCCGAATTTTCTAAACACGTCTTTGCGATCAGCGGCGTCTCGGGCGGCTCCCTTGGCGCCGCAATTTTCCGGGCGCTCGACGAGCGGCTGATTCCGGCTACCGCCGTGACGGCGCGGAAAGCGCAGCCGCCGGGGAACACCGTATCGGTGGAGGACGACGCCACGACCTGTGCCCAGTATGTGGCGACGGAAAGGACGGCGGCACACCCGGTCTCCGCGAAAGATGCCAGCACCTTCTTGCAAAACGAAGTGGCCAACATCATGCGGGGCGACCACTTCTCCCCGGTGGTGGGCTCGATCGTCCCGGAAATTTTCGGCTCTCCGCTAACCCGTTCAAAAGCACTCGTGGCGAGCTTCGACTATTCCACGTCCACGCAGGACGCCGAAGCCGGCAAGCTGCTTTGCGCGCCATTCTCGGACAGTTGGTCGCCGGCCAGCAATGCGCCGGGCCTTGTTCTCAATTCCACCTGGGTGGAAACGGGTTTTCGGGTTGCTTTCGCGCCCTTTAATCTACATGCCACCGATGAGTCGCTGTACTCATTTTCCGACGTCGGAATGCCGAGCGAGCCTCGGGCAAATCTGATGGGCGCCGCGTCTGTAAGTGCGCGGTTTCCGCTCATTATGCCGCCCTTTTCAGCCGTCATGCAAAATCCGGACAAGACGAATCCCAAGAAAATGGACACCAAACGATGGAACTTCGTCGACGGCGCCTATTCGGACAACTCCGGCGCCAGCACGGCCATCGATATTTATCGGGCAATTAAAGACACGCCCAATGTGGACCTGCACATCATTCTCATCACCAGCACCAACCCTGCGCCCAATCTCGATGACGCCTCGATCAATGGCACGGTGTTTCGCGACACCGTGGCTCCGCTCGACGCGCTGATGAAGGTGAGATCGGATTTGGGCGATCAGGCCGTCGCACGCGCATGCACCTACATTTACTCCTCGTCGACCAAAAATGAGAACAAAGGAAGAGTTTCCGCCATGGAGACCAACGCCTATTGCGTCAATCAATCGTGGCAGACGGACGGAACCGCGAAGCTGCAGATTGTCGAAATACAGGATCAGACTTATGGGCTTGCGCTGGGTTGGAAGATTTCAGCCACCACCTTCGCAGTGGTGAAGTGGATGCTAGGCACGCCGGATGGCTGTACGCCGTCTCCCGATTCAGACAATCAATCGGCCACCGGAACCGAGGACTCCGCCAAATCCGAGTCGCCTTCTGACCAGAACTTGCCCGCCGCTCTGGCGGCGTCGAAAAAGACTACGCCGATAGCGACTGCGGAAGATCCCAACGCACAACTCACCCAAGCAATTCTGCTGCGTAACAGCTGTGTTCTCACGTTAGTGGTAAATTTGGTCCGCGATGCGGAAGTCGCGGCAAGCCCGAACAAGAGCGCGCAATAAAGGTCTCCGCCGCAACGTGGCGCTGGCGTTATTGAACGACCCGGACGAGCGGCGTGATCGACAAATCCTCAGCTGCAGTCTGAATCGCGATCAGTTGCGCCAGCAGGCTGAAAATGCGTTTGGTGGTCGTGGCGTTCTCCGGCACGCAATAGTCGCCGTCGTTGAACCAGGTGTGCACGAAACATTCGCCACTACCGTTCTGAATAACCGTAACCAGATTCGAATCTTCGTGAACAGTCGCCAACGATGGCGGACCCGCGACCTCGGGCCTGCCTCGCGGCACATAAGGAGTGCTACTCTGTCCGCTCTGTGCGTTCTGCTCGCGATTGAGTTTCATCAATGAGCCGAGAAATTCGAAAACACCATACGCTGAGCGAGGAACGATCTTGAACTGGTAGGGCCCGACCGCGAAGTTCAGCGTGTCGGATTGCGGTTTCTTGGCATCCTTCGAGGGGTCCCAGTGGCTGCCGCATTTTGGACTCGCAAGAGAGACGTTAAAGAATTTCCCCATCACTTTCCATTTTTCGGGCATCTGGCTTTGTGCTTGCCTGCCCAGTACGGGGTCGAAGCAGATTCGGGCATAGATGGTCAATTCTGGCTTGCCGCCGCCGCTCTCTCCCTTACTGTCCGAGCCACCAGATCCCTTCGCTCCACCGCCTGCCGATTCCACCGTTACTTCCTCGATCGTCATTCCGGCGCCAATTGCAATGACAATGAAATCAGAAAAGCACAGAGGTTTTGGGCTCACCGGATCACAGCCATAGTCATTCGGCGGGTCGTAGCGCATACCGAGTGTTTGACTACCCAGCTTAAGGTCGATGGTGTCCGCGAACAGCCAGAATAAAAGCTCGCGTGAATAACCCTGGTGGATAAAGTAATCCAAAACCTGCAAGTCGACCGGTTTCAGGAAGCCGATATAGAACGTGCTGGTTTCCTGCGTCGACACGCTGAAATTGCTGCCGACAGAGGTCGAGTTCGAGGCGGTTGAGTTGCCGAAAATGACGTCGCGCCCAGGAGTGAATTGCGGAGCGGCAATCGCGGCCGCGGAACCTGGCACGGGAACAACGTGCGGTCCGAACAGGAACGACGGCAAGGCGAAGCTCGACGTATTCGTCATCGTCGGCGTGACATTGGCAATTGTCGTGAAGCTCAGCGGATAGTCGTGGCTGGCGCGGACGAGATTGAGGAAAATGGCCTCGTTGCGGGCCTTGGCCAAGCTGCGACTGACAGTGTCATAGCGGTTGTCGACCGGGTCCACGAGAGCGCACGCGCCCGCGACACTTGCCAGCAACACGACAAAAGCAATTGATCGGAGCCCCATACCCCACACCGATCAGTACATACAATGAATAATTCTGCATGGTTGGGCTATTGGGTCAATACTGGCGAGCCTTCGACAAGAATACAGTCGGCGGCTGTGTGCTTCCCGCAACAAAAGTGCTCTATTGGCCGCTCGGGGTCCGCACGCCGATCCAGGAGTCACGCACCTGCTGGTAGTGCACCGACGGATCGTAGATCGAAACCGGCAGGGCAAGAACCTGAGCCGAAAGCCGCCCGACCGCGGACAACAGGCTGTAGGACGCAACCACCCGGTCGTGCTGCGCAACCAATAGATTTTGACGCGCATTCACCAGCGCCTGCTCGGCGTTGAGCACGTCCTGCGTCGTTCGCTGGCCGGCAAGCGCCTCGTTGCGAACGCCGGTCAAGGCGCGCTCGGAAGCGTCATTCTGGCGGATCGCGGCCTCGACCTGCGCCTTTGCCGCTTGCAGCTGGCCCCAGGCCTCAATGACATTGGCCTGGGTCTGGTCGCGCACCTGGTCCACGTCCAGCTTTTGCTGGTCGAGAGTTTCCTTGTCGAGGCGGATGGCCGAATACTCCGCGCCGCCCTGATATAGCGGCACCGAGAGGTTCAGCGTCACGGCGTTCGTGAACAATCTGGGTGTAGTAATCGTGGAGAAGATCTGCTGCTGGACGTTGTATTGCGCGGCGATCGTCGGCCATAACGCGCCTTCCGCGATTTTCACCTGCAGCTGCGCCACGTCGACGCCGTACAACGCGGCGATGACCGTCGGATTCTGCGCGATGCCGAGGGCGACCGCGGCGTTGAGCGTCGATGGCGCGAATTGGTCGACCGATGAAGCCGGGGTCAGGTTGCCCGGTTCGACGCCGATGATGCGCTTGTAATTGGCCTTGGTCGTCATCAGCGTCGACTCGGCGCCGTGCAAAGTCGCTTCGCCGGCCGCCAATTGTGCTTCCGACTGCGCGACGTCGGTATCGGTCACCTGGCCGGCCGCGAACCGGTTGCGCGTATCGACGAGCGTACGCTGCAGAACGCGGACATTGTTCTGCTGCACCTCGAGGTTCGCGCTGTCGCGCGACATATCCATGTAGATCGTTGCCGCCGCCAGCAAAACCGATTGTTCCATCATGCGCAGTGTCTCGCGCGCCGCGGAGACCTGGCTCTCGGCCGCGCGGACCTTGTTGCTGGTCTGTTCGCCGTTGAACAGCGTCTGCGACACGGTGCCGCCGATCGATTGCGGTGTGCTCAGGCCCTTATCGCCGAACGCCGCACCTGCCGGCACCAGCGACGGCGTCGGCGGAATGGTCTGCCCGAGGTCGGTGTATTGCCGTCCGACGCTGGCATTGGCGGAAACCGTCGGGCGATATCCGGACAGCGCTTGCGGCACGGTCTCGTCAGTCTGGCGAACGATGGCGCGCTGCGCGTTGAGCTGGGGGTTGTTCTCGTAGGCTCTGGCGAGTGCCGCTTCGATCGTTTCCGCGACCGCCTCATGCGGCGCGGCGGCAAAGCAAGCAACAAGCAGCGCAACGCAGACGGGGATTGCCGCTCCGTTCGGGCGCCGAACCCACCCCCCCGGAAGGTTTGGCCGCACCCTTGGAACCATAGTCCTACTCGTCACCACCGGCCACAATCAGTCCGGCGGCGACCTTAACGCGGGGGTGTTCCCCTTACAAGGTTGGGCGCGGAGCCGGGCGCCTGAGCTCGCGTTCGCCGCGCCAACAACCGCAGTTCACGCAGCCCGAACATGAATGTGGCGAGGATGAGCGGCAGAAAAAAATCGAGCACACGGAATGTCAGCAAGGTCGCGAGCAGGTCCTCGCGCTGATATTGCGGAAGCCCGATAAGGATTGCGGCTTCGACGACGCCAAGGCTGCCTGGCGTATGGCTGACCGCGCCGAGCAGCGTCGCCAGCACGAAAACGACCACGACAGTCGCGAAGCCGACAGCGGGGCTCGCCGGCAGCAACATATAGATCGACAGCGACGCCAGGACGCGATCGAGCGTGCCAATGCCGATTTGCAGGAACGTACGGCGCAGACTGGGCAGAACGATCCGCCAGTTGGCGCGACCGACGATGCGCGGGCGGGGGATGAGCCAGATCAGATAACCGGCGATGGCAAGAAGGCCACCAAGCCCGATCAGCCGGTTGATCCAGGGCGGCAGGCGATCGATGACGCTCAAGGCGTGCGGCGCGTAGGCGATGGCGCCGCCGAGCACGAATACGTTGCCGAGCCAGAACGTCATTCCGGTCATGAAGGCGATCTTGGCGATGTCGATGAGAGTCAGGTTCCAGAACGAGTAGACGCGAAACCGCACCAGTCCGCAGGTGACTGTCGCGGCGCCGAGCGAGTGGCCGATCGTGTAACTCGTGAAGCTTGCGAAGGCGACGACGCGAAGCGGTATCTCGCGCTTGCCGATCGTGTGCAGCGCAAACAGGTCGTAGCAGATCAGGTTGGCATATCCGGCGACGACAAGGGCTCCGGCGATCAGGACGTTGCGGCCCGACTGGGCCTCGAGCGCCGCGATGACTTTGCCGACTTGGATTCCACGCAACAAAAAATACAGCGTGGCGATGGCAACAGCGACGATCACGAGACTGATCGCGACGCTGATCCGGTTTCGGCCGACGCCGCGGATGATCGTCTGCGTGAGGGAACTCTTTGCCGCCAAATCTTTCGTTACCAAGCCGTCTTTGTTACCAGCCGGAAATAGCGAATCGTGGCGGCAAACTCCCATTCATTTGTAACAACATTGTTACGGTTCGCAGCAAAGCCGAGCCGCCGTCGCGGTGACCGTCACACGAATGAGATATGAAATCGTAATTCTTGTTGCATGCGATTCGAAAATTCGACGGCCACGCATTCTCGGCCGAAAGCACCGCAATGAAAGTCCTGATCGCCACGGACGCTTGGCGTCCGCAGGTTAACGGCGTGGTGCGGACATTGGGCTCGCTGGCGCGCGCCGCCGCCAAGCTCGGCGTTGAAGTCGAATTTCTGTCTCCGGACGGCTTCTGGACTTTTCCGGTGCCGACCTATCCCGGCCTGCGGCTCGCCCTGCCGCGGCGCAAGCGAATTGCCGAGCGTATCGAAGCGGCGGGTGCCGATGCGATCCACATCGCGACAGAAGGTCCGATCGGCCATGCGGTGCGCGCTTACTGCGTGAAATCCGGCCGCCCGTTCACGACGAGCTATACGACGCGCTTTCCCGAATATATTTCGGCTCGCTCGCCGATTCCGCAGCAGTGGATTTACAACGTGCTGCGGCGGTTTCACGCCGCGGCGACAGTGACCATGGTGGCGACGCCGTCGCTCACGGCCGAGCTTGCGCAGCGCGGATTTGGCAATCTCGGCATGTGGACTCGTGGGGTCGACGTCGATCTGTTCCGGCCCGATCGCGCCATCGATCTTGATTTTCCCCGGCCGGTCTTCATGACGGTGGGCCGCGTCGCCATCGAGAAGAATCTGCCGGCATTCCTCGGCCTCGATCTGCCCGGCACCAAAGTCGTCATTGGCGCCGGACCGCAAGTGGGCGAACTCAAGCGCCGTTACCCGGCAGCGAAATTTCTCGGCCAGCTCGACAACGGCATTTTGGCCGCGCATCTCGCGGCAGCCGATGTCTTCGTATTCCCGAGCCTCACCGATACGTTCGGGATCGTGCAGCTCGAAGCGCTCGCCTCCGGCGTTCCGGTCGCCGCGTTCCCGGTCACCGGTCCGATGGACGTGATCGGCAGCAATCCCATCGGAGTTTTGAACGAGGATCTCCGCATCGCCTGCATGCAGGCGTTGTGGATTTCCCGCGAAGCCTGCCGTGAATTCGCACTGCATTATTCCTGGGAGAACAGCGCCCGGCAGTTCATCAGCCACGCCCGCAAAGTCGCCGTGGGCGCCGCGCGCGAAACCGACCCGGCACCAGTCATCGCCGAAACCGCACCTCAACCAGACGGGCAATCGCTGGTGCCCGGCTGCAACACAAGGGTCACGCATGAGCACTCTGTCTGACGCCGATTTGGACAAGCAAACCGTCACCAAAGCCTATGCCCGATGGGCGCCGGTCTACGACCTGGTGTTCGGCGCGGTTTTTGAGCGTGGCCGGCACGCCGCGATAGCGGCCGCCGAACGCGTTGGCGGACGCATTCTCGAAGTCGGCGTCGGCACCGGAATTTCGCTGCCCAACTATTCGAAAAACTGTCGGCTCTGCGGGGTCGACATTTCCGCGCCGATGTTGCGCAAGGCGCAGGAACGTGTCGCCGAGTTTAACTTGAGCAATGTCGAAGGACTGTGGGTCATGGATGCGGAGCATCTGTCATTCCCCGACGGCTCGTTCGATGTCATCGTCGCCCAATACGTCATCACGACGGTGCCGAACCCCGAGGCGACGCTCGACGAGTTCGCCCGCGTGCTCAAACCCGGCGGCGAAATCGTGCTGGTCAGCCGCGTCGGCGCCGAGGCCGGATTGCGGCGCTCGCTGGAGCATTGGTTCCAGCCTGCGGCGCGTAAGCTCGGCTGGCGCACCGAATTTTCCTTCGATCGCTACTCGCGGTGGGCCCAACATACTTCCGGCATGCGCCTCGTCGAGCGCCGCACCATGCCGCCGTTCGGGCATTTCTGTCTGATCCGCTTCGGCAAGGACGGCGGCAAGGATCGAAGTACCGACGGCGTCTACGAGTCCGAACCGGTACGCGCCGCGGGCTGACCGCCTGGCTTCACGCCAAAGCTCTGCACCGAGAGTCACGCTCCCGTCACATGGCGCGTGATCCGGCGTTTTGCCGGCGAGGGAGAGCCTCGTCAGCCAGACGATGCCTCGCTGTCACAAGGGATTCACCGAATCGCCATACCCAGACCTGATGACTGCACGACGGGGAAACAGCAAATGCAAAACTTTCTGGATGTCTTGCGGAGCCAGCGCTGGGACGATCATCGCTACTATCATCACAGCCGGATCAATCAATCGCTGCACTTTGTCAGCGCGATAAGCTTTCTGTTTTCCTATGTAATGATTTTCAAGGATCCGGCGATCTCGGCGCTCGCCGGCTGGCTCGTCGCAATGACGACGCGGCAGACCGGACATTTCTTCTTCGAACCCAAGGATTATGACACCGTCAATGACGCCAGCCACGAATATAAGGAAGAGATCAAGGTTGGCTACAATCTGCAGCGCAAGGTCGTGCTGCTGACGATCTGGGCGCTCTCTCCGCTGCCGCTCTATTTCAGCCCAAGCTATTTCGGCCTGTTTACGCCGGCCACCAACAAGGCCGAGTTCATCCGCCATGTCGCGGTGATCTGGCTCGCGCTCGGCATTGGCGGCGTGCTGTTCCGCACCATCCAGCTCTTCGTCATCAGGGACGTGCGGACCGGACTGGTGTGGGCCACCAAAATCCTCACCGATCCGTTTCACGACATCAAGCTCTACCACAAGGCGCCGCTCGCTTTGCTGCGCGGTGAACTGATCGACCCGGGCATCGGCACCGAGTCCTGGGACGAGGACGACGCCGAAGAGCTGCCGCGGACCAGCTGATCGGGACGTTCAGCCGATATCCGCCGGCAAATTCCTTTGCCGCTGGCGCGGGGAAAACAATCGGTGCATGACCATCTCCTTGAGGATGGTTCGCTTGATCGTCTTGTCGGTGAGCGCCGGGTTGCTCCACCACCAGCCGTCGTCACGCATCGCCCTTGCCGCGGCCACGAAACGGTCGGCCACGGCTTCAAAATCGGCATCGGTGTAATTGAGGCTGAAAATCAGGCGTCCGGTGCCGATCCAGCTCAGCATCAAACCCTCGACACGCAGGTAATATTGCAGCATCCAGTTATAACGCGACGGCTGCGTATAGCAGACGGTCCAGATCGACGACATGTTCGCGACTTCGACCGGCAGGTCTTCGGCGGCAAGACGCCGGTTGAGCAGCGCTGCTCGCGCGTTCCATCTCCGGTCGAGGTCGCGGTAAAGCGACTCCGCCTGCGGTGTTTGCAGGTAGCGCAGAAATTCGTTCATCGCCGCCATCACGTAAGGGTGCGAATTGAACGTGCCGCGGGCAAGGCAAATGTCGGCCGGGCGATCGTCGCGGAAGCGCTTCATCAAGGCGTGCTTGCCGCAGACGACGCCGATGGGCAATCCGCCGCCCACCGTCTTGCCATAGGTGACGAGATCGGCCCGCACGCCGAAATAGTCCTGCGCGCCGGCTTTGGCGATGCGGAAGCCGACAAAGACCTCGTCGAAGATCAAAATGATGTTTTGCTCGGTGCAAACCGCGCGCAGGCGCTTGAGCCACGCCGCATAGGCGTCTTTGTCGAAATGCGCGACGCGCGTGCTGTCGAGCAGCGAGGAATCGCTCGGCGCCGATCCGTTCGGGTGCAAGGCTTGCAGCGGGTTGACCAGCACACAGGCGATATTGCGCCGCTTGCGCAGCACGCGCAGCGCCTCCTCGGACATGTCGGTGAGCGTGTAGGTCTCGTGCGCCGGCACCGGATTGCCGACGCCCGGCTGCACGTCGCCCCACCAGCCATGATAGGCGCCGCAAAAGCGCACCAGATGCGATCGCCCGGTGTGGTAGCGCGCCAACCGCACCGCCTGCATCACAGCCTCGGTGCCCGACATGTGGAACGAAACTTCGTCGAGCCCGGAAATTTCTTTCAGGATTTTCACATTCTCGATGATCACCGGATGATACGGGCCGAGCACCGGGCCAAGCTCGCGCGCCCGTGCGGCGCCGCGCTCGATCGTCTCTTTGTAGAAATCGTTGCCGAGAACATTGACGCCGTAGGAACCGGTCAGGTCATAGCTGCAATTGCCGTCGAGATCGGTGATGGTGACGCCGCTCGACGACTGCACCAAAAAGGCCGACGGCAGATGCGCCTGCACCATGCGGCTATATTGGAACGGCACCCGATAGGCATCGGTGAACTGCAAATCGGAAATGATCTCGCCGGCCTCCGTGGTGCGCCTAATGGTTTCGGCAAAACGGCTTTGGTAAAGCGCCGAAAGCCGCTCGAAGCCAAGGCGGCGGCGTGCCGCAATCTCGGCCGGTGCGCCGTCGGAACAGAAGAAGCGTTCCTCGCCGTAGTCGTAGAACGGCACAAAAGCCGCAAGCCGCCGCGCGATGCGGGAGTGCCCGGCGAGCGACTTGTGCTTGGCCTGCGACAGTTCGAGCCGCTTGCGCAAGGTCACGACCGAGGTCGCAACCGCCGCTGCGCCGAGCCCGTAGAAGGCGATAGCCGTCGTACCGTCCATCGAATCGCGGTTTAGCCGGGAGATTTTACAATCCCATGACGGTCAGGACTCAAATCCTGCGAATCTTCGAGCAGGAGGACATTAATTTCCTCCTCACCAACCGCATTCCACGGCGTTTGGCGACCCAGTTCATCGGTTGGTTCAGCCGGATCGAGCAGCCGCTTGTCCGTGACCTCTCGATCGCGACGTGGCGGCTGTTCTCCGATCTCGATCTGACGGAAGCCAGGAAAACGCAATTCCGCAGCCTGCTCGATTGCTTTGTCCGCGAACTTAAAGCTGGCGCGCGCCCGATCGACGGCACACCCGACATTCTGGTGAGCCCGTGCGACGCCATCGTCGGCGCCTGCGGCACAATCGAAGGAACCGAGCTCTATCAGGCCAAGGGATTTCCTTACACGCTGCAAGATCTGCTCTGCGATTCCGCTGCCGTCGAAGCGCATCGCAACGGCCGCTATGTGACGCTGCGGCTGACGTCGAGCATGTATCACCGCTTCCACGCGCCGCATGACGCGCGCCTCGATCAGGTGACCTACGTCTCCGGCGACACCTGGAACGTCAATCCGATCGCGCTCAAGCGCGTCGAACGCCTGTTCTGCAAGAACGAACGCGCGGTGTTGCGAATGACGCTTGCCGCCGGCGGCCAGACGGTGACCTTGGTGGCGGTCGCCGCGATTCTCGTTGCCAGTATTCGCCTGCATGCCGTCGAAGCACTGCTCAACCAGGATTATCATGGACGCAACGTCATCGCTTGCGCCAGCGACTACCGCAAAGGCGACGAGCTTGGCTGGTTCCAGCACGGCTCGACAATCATCGCTTTCACGCCGGACGGCTATTCATTATGTGATAATGTCAGTGAAGGCGCGACCATCCGCATGGGCCAGCCGCTATTGCGATTGATGTGACTATTGCGTGGGCTCGCAAATGGACAGTCGTTGGTGAGCAGATGAGGACATTGTCCGTCACGTTGCTTCTGGGATCCGCGTTTATAGCGTGCACTCTATCCCCGGTCGCGGCACAGACGGTTCCTCCACCGTCCGCGGGCCTCGGAAGCAAGGATAATTATTATCTTTATAATGACGGCAATCCGATCCACGGACTGATCGTCAAAGTGGAGCTCACCAAGGACGTCGTTTGCGACAATATCGGCTTTCATATCCAGTTGAACGCCAACTCGCCGACGGGCAAGCAAACCAACTGGCAACAATACGTCATGGGATTCAATCCAAATTTTGTGAACAAAGGAAAATCCCTCGGGCCGGTGGTCGGCTCTTCTATCGAATATTTCAGCAAGCCGAATGACTTCGATACCAGCGGAAAACAACCGCCGAACGACGGCTCGCTCACGAATCTTCCGGGTCCGCGGACGCTACCGGCCGGCGCTGTGTTCACCATCGCGATCCAATACGATGGCGACGACGTCAGCGGCGCGAAGTTCAGCTATGCCGAAAAAGGCGGCAAGAACAAGCATGAGTGGACGATACCGGTGCCGCCGCCGACGCCGCCCTATCCAAAGCCCGCGGTGCCGGCGGCGGTGCGGACGCCGATCGTCGCGTTCCAGCTCGACATTGTCGGCAGGAGCGGCGGCGACAAAGCGGTGATGCAAAGCGGCGAGGGGAAGATTGTCTATTCCGCGTCGGACGCCATGACGGTGGTCAATAAGAAGCCCAAGTCGAATGGCGCGACGACAGCGGAAACCGCGAACAGCGCGTACGGCGAACTGCCTCCCGGACCGAGCAAAACGTTCACCCAGTCGTTCTCCGTCGTTCAGGCCACGGCGAAATAGCGGACCTGACCTACTCACACAGTCAATAAATTCGCGACCGTAACCTCGCCGTCGGTGACGTAGCGATTGACGCGTTCGACGGGCTGGCCGGCTTGATATGAATTGACCTCGCCAATGACCTGGTTCTTTTCCAGTTCGCCAATGATGTAGTCCCGCTCGGCATTGGTATCGGAATCGGTCGCGTGGGTGATCTGGAATGTAAGCTTGGTCAAAGACAGACCGGTATCCCTGGTGCCCGCTCCGATCCAGTGAACGCAATCACCGTCGGGCGGACGGTCGGTGTTCAGCCAGAAGCTCGCCTTGCCCAGCTTGGACTCGGCATGCGCAAGGTTCAACGCCCAGAATCGAATATGGTGGCGCTTGCGCGGGCTGTTATCGATCGCCTTCTGGAAACCGACGTCCTGGCCGCGGCCGAAAAGATAGAGCGTGCTGAACGGGGCGGTCGGATACGGCGTGTTGAGGACGAAGGCCCGCACCATGCGCCACGAGCTTGCCAGACCGAGCCGGTCGGCCTGCGACCAGCCGGCGCGCGCGAAGGCGGCGTCAAGCTGTTGCAGCGTGCCAGTCAGCACGAGATTGACGGGATCGCCGGGCAACCCGTCCCCGGTAATGGTGAAGCGCGGCACGCGTTTGCGCAGCAGGATTTTTAATCCGGTGCGAACGATGCGCGGCAGCACGATATAGGCCGCGATGCCGTAAGTGAGGGCCAAAGCCAGCAGCGTCGGCAGCCGCCGGTCGGTGAACCGGAAGACAAAAACGATCAGCCAGACGCTGAGGATGCCGAGCCCCAGGATCAGCAGGCGGCGCAGTGTAAGTTTCAGTAACCGCACCTAGGAAGCCGCCTTCTTCAACTCGGCGGTCTGCGCGTCGTCGAGTTCCTTGGCGCGCAAGCTCGCCGCGCGGGTGCTGACGCGCTGCCAATATTCCTCGAAGACGGGCCGCTTTTCGATCCCGCCGAACATCATGCCAAAGCCGATTTGCGCGCCGACATAAAGATCCGCGGCGGTAAAGCCGTCGCCGGCAAGATAATCGGCGTGCGATAGGGCCGCTTCGAGCGTATTTAGGACCTGCGCGAAATTGCCGTAGCCGATCATCCGCTCACGATCCGGCGGCACGATAAAGCCGAGGGCCTTGTTACTGACCGCGGCTTCCACGGGACCGGCGCTGAAGAACAGCCAGCGATAATACGGTGCGCGCAGCTTATGGCCCGGCGGCGGCGCGAGCTTGGCCTGCGGAAACGCGTCGGCGAGATAGGCGCAGATCGCCGCCGTTTCCGTAACGACAGCATCGCCGTGGCGCAAGGCCGGAACTTTGCCCATCGGATTGATGGCGAGATAGGCCGGCGCCTTCATGGTCGAAGCGTAATCGAGCACTTCGGTTTTATACGGCTGGCCTATTTCCTCGAGCATCCAGCGCGCGATCCGACCGCGCGACATCGGGTTGGTATAGAGAACGAGTTCATCGGCCATGTTAGCACTCCCTTTGATCGACGCACCCGATATGATCCGCCGGGCTTGAGGCGTCAATCGGGCGCGCGCAGCCGGTAGCCGATGCCGGTTTCGGTCAGCACATATTGCGGGCGCTCGGGATCGGCCTCGATCTTTTGCCGCAGTTGCCGCACATAGACCCGCAGATATTGCGCATCGGTCAAATTGTCCCACAATTCGCCGAGCAGAAATTTATGCGTGAGCACTTTGCCGGCGTGCTGCACCAGCACGCGGAGCAAATCGTATTCCTTGGGCGACAGCTTCACCTCTTTGTCGCCGGTCTTGACGATGCGGCGAACCAGGTCGACCGAGAGATCGCCGAGGCGAAAAATCGGTCTCTCGCCGTGGGTCTGCAATTGATGCCGCAGCGCCGCGCGCATCCTGGCAAGAAGCTCATCCATGCCGAACGGCTTGGTGACGTAGTCGTCGGCGCCAAAATCCAGCGCCTGAACCTTGCCGGCCTCGTCGCCGCGGCTCGACAGCACGACGATCGGAACGGCATCATTGCGGGCGCGGATCGTGCGCAACAGTTCGTGGCCCTGCATGTCGGGCAGGCCGAGATCGAGAATGATCAGATCCGGCGCCTGACCCAGCAATTCGAGCGCGGTCTTGCCGTTGGGCGCTTCGAGGATCTGATAGCCGTGCGCCGCAAGTCCCATGCGTAAGAGCTTGCGGATCGGCGGCTCGTCGTCGACCACCAGGACTCGAAGCGGGGCTGCGCTCATGCGGCGGCATCCAGCCGTTGTTGCTCGTGCGCAATCGGCAATGTGATCGTAAACATGGCTCCGCGGCGGTCGGGCCGGTTTGCCGCCCTGATTGTGCCGTGCATGGCTTCGACAAAGCCGCGCGAGATGGCGAGCCCGAGACCGGTTCCGGGGCGAACCTGGTCGGTCTTCTGCACGCGGTAGAATTTATCGAATATGTGCTCGAGCTCGTCTTGCGGAATGCCTTCGCCCTCGTCGACGATCCGCAAGGAGACCGAGTTGCGGTCGCGCCAGGTGCGGATGAATACGGTCGTGCCGGCTGCAGCGTATTTTGCCGCGTTGTCGAGGATATTGAACAAAACCTGCTCGAACAGGACGGCGTCGAGCGCCACCATCGGCACGTCGACCCCGAGATCGAGCTGCACGGAATGATGTCTTAGAATCTTGGTGGTGCGGCGCAGTGTCGAGCCGATGATTTCCGACAGGTCGTGCGGCGCGAGTTTCGGCGCCACCGCGCCGGATTCGAGCTTGGTCATGTCGAGTAGATTGGCGATGAATTGATTAAGCCGCTCGGCTTCATCGATGATCGTCGCCAGCAGCTCCACCTTTTCGCTATCGGTCAGCTTGTCGGCAAGGTCGCGCATCGTGCTCGCCGAGCCGAGCACCGACGCAAGCGGCGTCTTCAAGTCGTGGGAAATCGAGGTGAGTAGCGCCGAGCGCAGCCGCTCGGTTTCGGCGGTTCGCTCGACCCGGTCCATGTCTTCGACCAGCCGCACGCGCTCGATTGCCAATGCGCCCTGATCCATCAGCGCGTCAAGAAGCCGCCGCTGATCGGGGGTAAGCAGCGGGCCTGATTTGTCGCTATCGATGCCGACGACGCCGATCAGGCCGCGTCCGGTATGCATCGGCAGAAACAGACGCTTGGCGCCGGGAAGCGTGTCGGAGCCGCGGCCGGCGGCGCGGTCGCTTTCCCATGTCCACTTCGCCGCGGCGAGATCGGCGTCATCGAGCGTGTCCTCGGGCGGGTAGCCGGCCTTCACCGAGATCGAGCCGTTGCTCGGCAACAGCAGCACCGCGCGCACACCCAGCATCAGCGCGGTCTGATAGGCCGTCGCCCACAGCACATCGTCGAGCGTTGCCGTACCGGCAAGCTTGCGGCTGAAGGAGTAAAGCGACTCCACCGTGCGCACGCGGGTTTGTGCCGCTACCGCCTGCGTGCGGGCGCGCGCGGCGACGTTGGAGACAATGATGGCCACGAGCGTGAACAGCGTAAAGGCCGCGATGTTATGCGGATCGGCGATCGTGAATGTATAGATCGGCGGCAGGAAAAAGAAATTATAGCACAGCGCCGAAGCGAGGCTCGCAAACAGCGATGGCCACAGGCCGAAACGCACGGCAACGCCGACGACCGCCGTGAGGAACACCAAGTCGACGTTCTCGACCCCGACCCAGTAATCGACCAGCTCGGCGCAGCCGAGCGCGATTGCGACCGCCACGACGGCGAGGAGATAGGGTCTTGGGTCGAAGACTTCGTCGCGGTCGGAGGTGCGAACGGTCTTCTTCGGAATCGGTTTGCCGGAGACCTGGTCACCGGCAATGACGTGTACGCTGATATTGCCGGATCCGCGCACCAGGTCGTGCACCACCGAACCGTGCAGAATTTCGAACCAGCGCGACCGCGTCGACTTGCCGATCACGATTTGCGTCACGTTGTTTGCTTGCGAATAGCCGATGATATCGTCGGCGATATTGCGATCGCTGGCCGGTAGCGTCATCGCCTCGCCGCCGAGCGCTTCCGCGAGCCGCAGCGTATCGGCGATGCGGTCACGCTCCTCCTCGGTAAGCTGCAGGCTGCGCCGCCCCTCGACATAGAGCGCGGTCCACGGCCCGTGCAGGCGGTCGGCCAGCCGCTTGGCGTAGCGCACGAGGCCGGCGGAGCGCGAATCCTCGCTGATACAGACGAGGATGCGCTCGCCTGCCGCCCAAGGTCCCTGGATGGCGTGGGCCTGCATCTCCGAGAGCAATTGCTCGTCGACGCGCTCGGCGGTGCGCCGCAGCGCCAGCTCGCGCAAAGCAGTAAGGTTGGCGGGCGAGAAAAAGTGCTCCAGCGCGCGCTCCGCCTGCTTGGGAACGTAGACCTTGCCTTCCTTGAGCCGCTCGATCAGGTCGTCGGGCGTGAGATCGACAAGCTCGACGGCATCGGCGCGATCGAATACGACATCCGGTACGGTCTCGCGCACGCGCACATGGGTGATCTGCGCGACCACGTCGTTGAGGCTTTCAATGTGCTGGATGTTGACCGTGGTGTAGACGTCGATGCCGTGGCTCATCAGCTCTTCGACGTCGAGATAGCGTTTGGGATGGCGGCTGCCTTCGACATTGCTGTGCGCGAGTTCGTCGACCAGCACGATCTGCGGATGCCGGGCGATGACCGCGTCGAGGTCCAGCTCCTGCAATGTCTGGCCGCGATATTCGATGCGCCGGCGCGGAATGACTTCGAGACCCTCTAGAAGCGCTTCGGTCTCGCGCCGGCCGTGGGTTTCGACCACGCCGGCAACGACGTCGTAGCCGTCCTTCTTGCGTGCCTGGGCCTGTTGCAGCATCTCGTAGGTTTTGCCGACGCCGGGCGCGGCACCTACGAAAATCCTAAGCTTGCCGACGCGCCGCTCTTCGCGGCGCGCTGCTTCCAGCAGCGCTTCCGGGGAGGGCCGATGTTCGGAATCGCGCCTCTGATCCGCCATCGCTGATCGAATGTCTCAAAGTGTTCGGCACCGCCACCTTATCCGGCGGCCAATTTATCGAGCGCGAGATTGAGCAACAAAACATTCACGCGCGGTTCGCCAAGAAGCCCGAACAAACGACCTGCGGTATTGTCCTGGACCAGCTGGCGGACGCGATCTTCGGGCAGATTGCGCGCCTTGGCAATACGGGGAACCTGGAAGAGTGCCGCTTCCGGCGAAATCTGCGGATCGAGCCCGCTGGCGGAAGTCGTCACCAGATCGATGGGAACCGGCGCCGACGGGTTCTCCTTCTTGAGCTTGTCGATATCGCCTTGGACGCGGTCGATCAGCGCCTTGTTGGACGGCCCCAAATTCGAGCCCCCTGAATTCATGGCGTTGTAAGGCGCCGCCACCGTCTTGGTCGGATCCTTCGGATCTGGCGCGGTGGTCGCCGACGGCCGGCTGTGGAAATACTTGTCACTGTCAAATTCCTGGCCGATCAGCGCGGAGCCGACGACCTTGCCGTCACGCTCGATCATGCTGCCGCTTGCCTGGTAGGGGAAAATGAGTTGGGCAATGCCGGTCATCGCCAGCGGATAGGCGAGCCCGCCGATAAGAGTGAGGGCGACGAGAACGACGATCGCCGGACGGATTTCGCGCAACATGACTGTTCTCCTCAGACTAGATGCAGGCCGTTAATAAGGACGTCGATGGCCTTGATGCCGATGAACGGGATGATCACGCCGCCGACGCCGTAGATCCACAGATTGCGGACCAGGAGCGCGGCCGCACCGATCGGGCGATAGCGCACGCCTTTGAGCGACAGCGGAATAAGCGCAATGATGATCAGTGCGTTGAAAATGATCGCCGAAAGGATGGCGCTCTCCGGCGTGCCGAGCCGCATGATGTTGAGCGCCTGCAGTTGCGGATAGAAGGCGACGAACATTGCCGGGATGATGGCGAAATATTTTGCCACGTCGTTGGCGATCGAGAAGGTGGTCAGCGCGCCGCGGGTCATCAGGAGCTGCTTGCCGATCTCGACGATCTCGATGAGCTTGGTCGGGTTGGAATCGAGATCGACCATGTTGCCGGCCTCGCGCGCGGCCTGGGTGCCGGTATTCATGGCGACGCCGACATCGGCTTGCGCCAGCGCCGGCGCATCGTTGGTGCCGTCGCCGCACATGGCGACGAGCTTGCCCTTGGCCTGCTCGTCGCGGATCAGCCGCAGCTTCTCCTCGGGCGTCGCCTGGGCAAGAAAGTCGTCGACGCCGGCTTCGGCGGCAATCGCGGCCGCGGTCATCGGGTTGTCGCCGGTGATCATGACGGTGCGGATGCCCATGCGGCGCAGTTCGGCAAAGCGCTCGCGGATGCCGCCCTTGACGATGTCCTTGAGCTGAATGACGCCGAGCAATTTGCCGTCCTTAGCGACCGCGAGCGGCGTGGCGCCCGATTTCGCGATAGCGTCGGCGATTGTGGTGATTTCGCGCACGGTGTCGGCGCTTACACTTGGACGCAGCGCCTGCGCGGCGTTGCCCGAAGTGATCGTGGCCGGCGCGTTGAGATAATTGATGATCGAATCCACGGCACCCTTGCGGACCCAGGACGAGCCGACTTCGACGCCGCTCATCCGGGTCTGTGCGCTAAACGGGATGAAATTGGCCTTCAGCTCCGCAAGTTCGCGGCCGCGGATGCCGTATTTCTCCTTGGCCAGCACCACGATCGAGCGGCCCTCGGGCGTCTCGTCGGCGAGCGAAGCAAGCTGCGCGGCGTCCGCCAGTTCCTGCTCGGTCACGCCACGCACCGGTTTGAATTCGGTCGCCTGGCGATTGCCGAGCGTGATGGTGCCGGTCTTGTCGAGGAGCAAGGTGTCGACATCGCCCGCTGCTTCGACGGCGCGGCCAGACATCGCCAGCACATTGAAACGCACCAGCCGGTCCATGCCGGCAATGCCGATGGCTGAAAGCAGCGCGCCGATCGTGGTCGGGATCAGCGTTACGAACAGCGCCACCAGGATCACGACCGAGATCGTGCTGCCGGCATAATAGACGTAGCTCGGGATTGTCGCGGTCGCGAACACGAAGATGATGGTCAGGCCGATCAACAGAATGTTCAGCGCGATTTCATTGGGCGTTTTCTGACGTTCGGCGCCTTCGACCAGCCGGATCATGCGGTCGAGGAAGGTCGAGCCGGGCGCTGCGGTGATACGCACGCGGATCCAGTCGGACAGCACTTGCGTGCCGCCAGTGACCGCGGAGCGATCGCCGCCCGACTCGCGGATGACCGGCGCGGATTCGCCCGTGATCGCCGCTTCGTTGACCGAGGCCATCCCCTCGATCACTTCGCCGTCCGACGGGATCATGTCGCCGGCTTCGACCAGCACGATATTGCCGACCTTGAGATCGTTCGAGGCCACGAGCCGAAAGTTCTGCGAATTGCCGGCACCGGTCAGCAGCTTGGCCTGCGTCTCGGTTCGCTGGCGGCGCAGTGTATCGGCCTGTGCCTTGCCGCGGCCCTCGGCGACGGCTTCGGCGAAATTGGCAAACAGCACGGTGAACCACAGCCACAAGATGATCTGGAATTCGAACAGGATATGCCCGCCGCCGGTGATGAGGTCGCGGATCAAGATCACGGTCGTCAGCGACGTGACGATCTCAAGCACGAACATCACCGGATTTGACTTCAGCGTGCGCGGATTGAGCTTGACGAAGGCAGAGCCGATGGCCGGCACCACGATCTTCGGATCGAACAGCGCCGATACCGGCATGCTCTTGCGCAGGTTTGAGGTTTCCATCGAACTGGCTCCGAACCTAATTGGAAGAAAAGAGAGTGCCGGCGTTGATCGCGAGCTGTTCGACGATCGGGCCGAGCGCGAGTGCGGGGAAGAAGGTGAGGCCGCCGACGATGACGATCACGCCGACGACGAGGCCGACGAACAGCCCGCCGGTGGTCGGGAACGTACCCGCCGATGCCGGCACCAATTTCTTGGCGGCGAGCGTGCCGGCAATCGCCATGGTCGGGATGATCATCCAGAACCGGCCGACGCCCATCGCGACGACGCCGCTGAGATTGTAGAACATCGTGTTACCGTTAAGCCCTGCAAACGCCGAGCCATTGTTGCCGTCCATTGAGGTGTAGGCGTAGAGGACCTCGGTAAAGCCGTGCGGTCCTGGATTGTTCATCGAGGCGACGGCGGACGGCACCAGCATGGCGACGGCGGTCCAGCCGAGATACATCAGCGGCAGAACCAGGATGGCGAGCATCGCCATCTTGACTTCCTTCGCCTCGATCTTCTTGCCGACATATTCCGGCGTGCGGCCGACCATCAGGCCGGCGACGAAGATCGAAATGATGACGAACAGCAGCATGCCGTACATGCCGGAGCCGACGCCGCCGACAATGACCTCGCCGAGCTGAATGTTGATGAGCGGAATCATGCCGCCGAGCGCGGTGAATGAATTGTGCATGGCATTGACTGCGCCGCACGACGCGTCGGTGGTGATGACGGCGAATAGCGAGGAAGCGGCGATACCGAAGCGGACCTCCTTGCCTTCCATGTTGCCGCCGGTGAGGCCGAGCGCATTGAGCGCGTCGTTGCCGTGGGCCTCGGCCGCGTAACAAGCAACGACGCCGGCCAGAAACAGAACGCCCATGATAGCGAGAATCGCCCAGCCCTGGCGCTGATTGCCGACCATGCGGCCGAATACATTGGTCAGAGCAGCGCCGAGCGTAAAGATCGAGATGATCTGCACATAGTTCGACAGCGCGGTCGGGTTTTCAAACGGGTGCGAAGCGTTGGCGTTGAAAAAGCCGCCGCCATTGGTGCCCAGCATCTTGATGGCGATCTGCGAGGCGACCGGGCCGACGGCGATGGACTGCGTCGCGCCCTCGAGCGTCGTAGCGTCAACGTGTGCGCTCAACGTCTGCGGAATGCCCTGCCAGGCGAGGAACAGCGCAAAGGGTATGCAGATGGGGAGGAGGACATAGAGCGTGCAACGGGTGACATCGACCCAGAAGCTGCCGACGGTGCGGACCGAATGCCGCGCGAAGCCGCGGATCAGCGCAATGGCGAGCACGATACCGGTCGCCGCCGACAAATAGTTTTGATGGGTTAGGCCGAGCATCTGCACGAGGTAGGACATCGTGTTTTCGCCGGCGTAGTTCTGCCAATTGGTATTGGTGATGAAGCTCATCGCCGTATTGAGCGACAAGCCTTCCTCGACGGCGGTTTGGCCTTCGGGATTGAACGGCAGGAAGGCCTGCGTTCGCATCAACACATAGAGAATGACCAGGCCGCCGACGTGAAACAGCAGCATGCCGACGGTGTAGCTCACCGCGTGCTGCTCATGGCGCTCGTCGATGCCGGCGAGCTTGTAGATCCCGATCTCGATCGGCCGCAGGATCGGCGTGAGGAAAGTGCGCTCGCCGCTGAACACGCGCGTCATGTAACCGCCGAGCACCGGCGTGATGGCGACGATGATGATGCAGTAGAGCAGAATCTGGACCCAGCCGATGATGGTCATGGTCGTTATTCCTTCAGAACAGCTCGGGTTTGAGCAGCGCGTAGATCAGATAGAGCAGGAGCCCCGCGGTCACGAGACCGGCGAGCGAATAATCGAAAATCATGGCGATCTCCTCAAAGCTGATCGCAGGCGTAGACGTAGGCGATCGACAGCGCGAAGAAGACAAAACCGATCGCCAACATGACGACGTCCATCATGGGAGTGCTCCAGGCAAAAACCCTCTGGCGTGATAGTGGATGCCTCAAAGCGGGTTGCTGTCTTGATTTGAATCAAGCTGGCGAGAAAGAGTCCCGCTCCTTCACAGGCGAATACCTGTCACCGATGGCATAGGATTTCGAGAGAGGAGCAAGCAGAACGATATAGGAATTCCATAAAGATCGAGCCGTCATAAAGACGAAATAAAGCGGGACAGATGTCGGCGCGTTGCATTTTTCCCGCGATTTATGCCGATACTTATTTTCCGCTTATACCGTTTTGAGTTGCTCCGTCCGGCTTCTTTATGGGCTTTGCCGCCATCTTACGACGTGACCGCCAAAGGGTCTTCGTCTCGTGAGATTGCGCTATGGCCTTCACCGCCGATTATGCCGTTCTTTTCGATCGACTGGACGAGGAGCTGCGATTTGCGCCGCGGCCGACGCCGGATCTTTTTGCCAATATCATTGGTAGCGCCTGCAGTCGCATTCCGATCCTCAGCAAGTCGGGAAAGGCCACAGCCATTGATCGATTGATTGAGGCGGGCGCCTGGACAGACGCCGCGCTGGCCTTGCTTGAATTGGAATTGCCGGCCTGGAAGCTCCGACGTCTGGCTTGCGAGGGTGGCGAATGGATTTGCTCGCTGTCCAGGCAGCCAAATCTGCCCGCAACTCTGGACGAAACAGTCGACGCCGTTCACGAGCGGATGCCGTTCGCGATCTTGCTGGCGTTCTTGCAAGCCCGCCGCATGGAAAAACTTGCTGTTCCGATCAAAGCGGCAGTGCCCGCCATTGTGCCGGCACCCGACGGGCTGATCTGCTGCGATAATTTTGCGTGAGTGCCGTCCGCAAAGGTTTCAGATTCCGTTTTGCCCTCATATGCCGCCTTTATGAGAAATGGGTTCGCTCCGTCTCGAATTCATATGCGATCGCGGACACATTCGGAGACAAGCGAATAAGAACAGGACATTGTCAGATGAGTGCCGCTTTATATGATTTCGGCGCGCGAAGTCCCGCGCCTGTCCACTCACTTCACGGTTCAGACCGGTCGCGCCGCTTCCTGCAATCGGCGCCGCAAACCGAGCCGCAGGAAGGTATGCACGGCAGGAACATCAGCCAGAGCCTGGAGCTCTCCGAGTCACGGGCCTACGATTCCGCACTGTCAATACTGAGCGCGTATAAACTGAGCGGAAATTTTCCGGCCGAACTTGAAGTCGTGCTCCGCGCTCTCAGCGTCCTCGATAAGGTTACATATGTGATAGAGCCAAAGTCGCCGCTCTCAGATTTGCGGCAGGTCACCTTCCGGCCCAATAACAATGTTCACGCCGACAAGTTCCGGGAGATCATGGGACTGATAAACGACCGGATCGGTTTCGCCGCGACCCTGCCTTGGTGGCTGAGGCTGTTCCCGCATAGGTTATCTATACCGTCTTTATAACGGCGTGTGCCGTTCCGTCTCGAATTCATATGCAAATGCACCCAAATTGTCGTCGTGACCTACGTTGTCTCGGCGGTAAGAACCATGTTTCGACAGCTCAATCATTTTAATGTCTCGCGCCCGCGCCCGCGCCCGGCCGGCGGCATGCACTTCCCTGTTGCCGGTCTCGAACGCGAAGCGAAATCTCGTCGCGGCGGCTTTGCCAATCGATCCGGCGCGAATAAATTCCCGCGGCGGCCCGATGCCGAGGTGATCAGCGAGACAATTCCATTATTCTATATCGGCCAGAATCGGCGCGGGTTCTGGGTGGCGCGCGAAGCGGAAAGGCGTAGCGGCGGGCTCTTCATATTCAAGCGATCGGCGCTGCGCTTCGCGCAGAAGAAATGCGCGCCCATAGGCTGCGCAACGATGTTCGTCGCTGACGCATTTGAACTTGATATCGAAAATGAAGGGAACGACTTGGTCGGCTCGATGTCGGTTATCATCGATGCAGCAACACGCCGCGCACCGAGCCTCGTGGACTTCATCGGTTCGATGGTTGGCGAATGGCGCAAGCTTGTCGTAGAGGTCTCGCGTTCCCTCGCCGGCGAACGCCGCAATCGCGCGGCGATCGAGCGGGAGCTGTTCTGCGGTCAATACAGATTATCCTCAAAGAACGACGACGATCTGCCGATTCCGTGACGCGCTATCGGAATGTTCATTCCGATAATTGAATTTGCACAAGCCCCCTGGGGAACACCCATGAAGCAATCGAGCCGCAAATTGAGAGCAGCTAAAGCTGCGTTGCTAGTGATTAAAGCGGGGAATCCAGATCCAAATGTCCAATGCCCCGAATGCGATCATGACTGCCAGGAAGATCGCCAATGGAACCACAACCTCGCGTAATTCTTTGGCTGCTGACACAGCAAAACGAGCCGCGCGCCCACGATTGGACAAAATGCCGCTCTTGTCCGCCGTAGAAGATCGGGGCAGGTCCGACCAAAGATGGTTTGCGAGCGACATTTTTTGAACGCCTTAATCGCATCAATTCGCACCGTGAAATATCCGCACGACCGCATATAAATTCCAGATTGAACCGAGTCATGTTTTATAATCCCGGTATATAAGGTCGCCGAGACTAAGGGCGACGCAGTCTCATTTCGAAATGTCGTCGTGCTCAACCGGCGTTGTCTGGCCGCTGTTGACGTCGAGGACTTGCTCGACCGGCATTTCCGGGCGGTTCCACCAGCCGCCGCCAAGCGCCTGGAACAAGGCCGCCGTGTCGGAGAGCCGCGCGGCTTGCGCCTGAATGACTTGAATGATCGCCTGCAGATAGCTCTGCTGCGCATTGAGCAGGACCAGAACATTGGCATTGCCGGATTGCAGTTGCTGGTTCGCCAGATCGTAGCTCGTCCGGGCGGCGCGTTCGAAGTCGCGCGCGGCCAGCAACGCATCGGCGTCGCTTTGCAGGGCGCGCAGCGAGTCGGCGACGTTCTGCACGGCGCCGATCACCGTGCTGCGGTAGGTCCAGGCGGCCGCCTGGTAGGTATCCTTTGCCCCTTCAAGCTGGTGGTAGAGCGTACCGGCGTCGAACACCGTCTGCGTAGCATTGCCCGCAAGATCCCAAAAAATGTTCTGTGGCGCGAGCAAGTGCGCGATCGCGGTATTCATGAATCCGCCGTCAGCGCTGATCGTGAATGACGGCAGCGTATTGGCGGTTGCGACGCCGATGAGCGCGCTTGCCGAGTGCAGCTGTTCCTCCGCGGCGCGCACGTCCGGACGCTGCTCGATCAGTTGCGACGGCAGGCTGACCGGCAGATCGGAAGGCAAGTGCAGGTCCGCCAGGCGGAACATTCCACGCGGGCCTTCGCTCGGATAGCCGCCGGCCAACGCGGCGAGGAGGTCGTGCTGCTGCGCCAGCGCTTTGCGCAACGGCGGCAGCGTCGCTCTGGCCTGGGCAAGGGCCGCTTCCTGCAACGCCACATCGTTGCGGTTGGCATATCCCGCATTGAGCTGACGCCGCAGGGTATCGAGCATCTTTTCATTGGCGGTGATGAGTTCGTTGGTAGCTTCGATCTGGCTGCGCAGCGAAGCCTCGGTGACGGCCCCGACCACCAGATTTGCGGTGAGTGCAAGATAGGCCGCTTCGACCTGATAGCGCTGCACGTCGGCCAAGGCCTCCAGCGATTTAACCGTTCGCCGATTGAGACCCCAAACGTCGAATGTGTACGACACCGTCAATTGCGCGGTGTCGAGATTGAAGATGTTGGCGCCTGAAGCCAGGACCGGCGAGATCACGGGCGAACTGCGCTGGCGCGTCGGATTGAAATTGGCCGCGACCAGCGGCAAATACTTGCCCTCCTGGGCGTAGACGCTTTGCTTCGCCGAACGCAGCGTCGCCAGCGCCGCTTGCAGATTCGGATTGTTCGCTAGCGCGCGCTCGATCAAGGCGTCGAGCGCCGGCGATTTGAACAGGCTCCACCACGTTTGCGGAACGTCGCCACCTTCGAGGAAAACCTGCCGCTGGCCTAACGGCACATCCGCGGCGGGGGTTTGCCCGGCAAGCGGCTCGCGCGTGTAGCGGGTGATCTCCGGCGCGGCGGGATGGAGGAAGTCCGGGACGACGGCGCAACTCGTCAAAAGTATCGCAGCCGCGAGAGCGGTGGCACCTGCAAATAACCACCTGACCGCTACACCGGACATTGGCAACTGGACTATTGTAACTGAACAATGACAAGATACAGCGCGCAAGCGGCATTATTTCCGATTTCACCGCTATTGGCTGTGCTCGCCTAGCCACAGTGCACATGATTTATCGTCGAGACAATTGCACCGAAGCGAAGCTGCCGCCGCCGGCGAAGAATAGCGGACGAGCCCAGCCGTGATAGACTGTCATGAGTTGTAGAGCATAGTGCGATTAATCGCAGTCCCTGTGATTAATGACAGTAGACCCCGGCGGCGGGTAATGGCCATGTCGCCGCGATCCCCGAAGACGCTGGATACGGCTTATCGATGGCTCTCCGCACGACAAATAGTCGACTGAGTGCGGCGATCGCGGCCGTGCTGTTCGTCGTGGTGGTCGTCGTCTATTTGATATTGCGTCCCACCGGTAATGAAAACTCCGGAGGCGGCGCGGCCAATTCTACCGCGCCGAACGCAGCCAGTCAGGCCGCGGACAGCGTCGACCTTTCGAATTCGCAGCTTAGCTTCGTCAAGGTCGAGCCGGTCGAGGAACGCGACTTTCCCATCGAGAAAGAGGCGGTCGGCAGCATCGACTTCAATGAGAACATGACGGTGCAGGTCTTCACGCCCTATCAGGGCCGCATCATCGCGCTGTTCGCAGAGATGGGGAACGACGTGAAGAAGGGTCAAACCCTGTTCACCGTCGACAGCCCCGATCTCTTGCAGGCGGAGTCGACGTTGATCGCCGCCGCCGGCGTGCTGGAGCTCGACCGTAAAAATCTCGATCGCCTGCACGATCTCTACACGACGCGCGCGGTGTCGCAGCGCGATGTGGAGCAGGCAACCTCGGATGAGCAAACCGCGGAAGGCAATTTGCGGGCGACGCGCGACGCGGTCCGCATCTTTGGCAAGAACGACGCCGATATCGACAGCATCATCGCCAACCGCCTCGCCGATCCGACGCTGGTCGTGGCGAGCCCGATTAATGGCAGGGTCACGGTGCGCAATGCGGCGCCCGGCCTTTTTGTGCAGCCGGGCAGCGCGCCGGCGCCCTATACCGTGGCCGATATGGACACGATGTGGATGCTGGCCAACGTTGCGGAGGAAGACAGCCCGGTTTTCCGTGTTGGGCAAGCGCTGCAGGTCAAACTCGACGCATTTCCCGATCGCGTGTTCGACGGCAAAGTCACCTATATCGGCGAGACGGTCGATCCGAATACGCGGCGCGTCTTGGTGTCGTCAGAGATCAAAACTCCGCAGCACGAGCTGCGCTCGGGCATGTTCGCGAATTTCGTCATCAGCATCGGGCCGCCGGCGCGCTCCGCCGCCGTTCCGGTCAACGGCGTGGTACGCGAGGGCGACGGCACCATGACGATCTGGGTCACCGCGGACCGCCGGCGCTTTACCAGGCGGGTCGTGCAAATTGGCGAAGAGCGCGACGGCTATCGGCAGATCCTCGCCGGCGTGCAGCCGGGCGAGCTGGCCGCTACCGAAGGCGCGATCTTCCTCAGCAACGCGCTGGCCACGGCCTCGACCGCCTCGCAATGAGGATTTTCCAGGCGCGCGCAACCGGCGTGGCAGCGGAGTAGGTACCCACTGTGCTCAAAGCGCTCCTCACATTCGGGCTGACACGCCGGCCGCTTGTCCTGTTGGGGCTGCTGGTATTTCTCAGCGCCGGACTGTTCGCATTTTCAAAATTGAATATCGAGGCCTATCCAAATCCGGCCCCTGTCATCCTGGAGATCACCGCCCAGGCGCCCGGTCTGTCTGCCGAGGAGATGGAGCGCTATTACACCATCCCGATCGAAGTCGGGCTTGCCGCCACGCCCGGTATCGATGTCATTCGCTCGACCTCGTTCTACGGCTTGTCATTCGTGCGCGTGACGTTCAATTACGGCATCGACTACTACTTCGCGCTGACTCAGACAGCGATCAGCCTGCAGCAGAATGTCAGTCTGCCGAATAATGTCACGCCGCAAATTCAGGCCACGAGCCTCGTCGGCGAAATCTACCGCTATCAATTGGTCGGGCCGCCGAATTTTGGTCTGACCAATCTCCGCACCATCCAGGATTGGGTCTTGCAGCGGCGGCTCCTTACCGTGCCCGGCGTCGTGCAACTGAATACCTGGGGTGGCACCACAAAGGAATACGACGTCAACGTCGATCTGCATAAGCTCGACGCCACCAGCTTGACGCTGCCGCAAGTGATCACCGCGCTCGGCAACGCCAATGTCAATGTCGGCGGCCGCACCATCAATATGGGCCAGCAGTCCGTGAACATCCGCGGCGTCGGCCTGATGGATAGCGGCGGCGCCAACGACCTGACGCAGGGCTACAAGGTCGGCGACATCGAGAACGTTCCGCTCGGCCAATCGAACGGCGTGCCGGTCTTCGTCAAGGACGTCGCCAAGGTTTCCGTCGGCTACGTGCCGCGGCTCGGCAAGGCGGGGCGCGACCATGACGACGATATTGTCGCCGCCATCGTCATCATGAACCGCACGCTGCATACCAACGACGTGGTGGCGCGCGTCCGCGCAGAGATACAGAAAATCAACGCCGATGGCACGCTGCCGCCCGGCGTGAAGCTCGTGCCGTATTACGACCGCACCTCGCTCGTCGACGTCACCACCGCGACCGTGCTGCACAATCTGGTCAACGGCTGCCTGCTGATCTTTTTCATCCAGTGGCTTTTCCTCGGCGACTTGCGCAGCGCGGTCATCGTCGGCGCCAATATTCCGTTTGCCCTGTTCTTCAGCATCATCATCATGGTGCTGCTCAACGAGGACGCCAATCTGTTGTCGGTCGGCGCCATCGATTTCGGGATCATCGTCGATGCCGCGGTTATTCTGGTTGAAAACGCTTACCGTAACTTTCAGTCGGGGCCGCAAGGCAGAGATGCGCTGCTGCGGCAACTCGCCGAGCAAAGGTGGGGTCCCGATCCGACACGCTGGAGCGGGTTGTCCGGCCTTGCGGCGTGGAACGACCGGTTGCGCCTTATTTTGGCGAGTGCGCTTCAGGTCGATAAAGCCATTTTCTTTTCCACCGCGATCATTGTCGCGGCCTTCATCCCGCTGTTCACCATGCAGGGCGTCGAGGGCCAGATCTTCGGCCCAATGGCGCGAACCTACGCCTACGCCCTGATCGGAGCTCTGATTGCAACGTTCACGGTCACGCCATGCTTGACGTCTCTCTTGATGGCCGAGCAGGTCACGGAAGTCGAAACGGCCGTCGTGCGCTGGCTGCGCCGAGCCTACACGCCGATATTGCGCTGGTCGCTCGAGAACCGGGGAAAGACGGTCGCGATCGGATTGATATTCCTGGCTGTCTGCGGCCTGATCGGCTCGCAACTGGGCAGCGAGTTCCTGCCGACGCTTGAGGAGGGCAATCTCTGGATTCGGGCGTCGATGCCGCCGACCATTTCACTGGAAGCCGGCGCGCCCACCGTCACCAGAATCCGCGAGATGCTGCTGCGTTATCCCGAAGTCATCACGGTGACTTCGCAGCAAGGGCGCCCGGACGACGGCAGCGACGCCGCCGGATTCTACAACGCCGAATTTTTCGTGCCGTTGAAGCCGGCCGACCAATGGCCGCCGAATGTCACCAAGGAATCGCTGATCGACGATATGCAAGCCGAATTCAGCAAGGAATTCGTCGGCATCGATTTCAATTTCTCGCAATATATCCAGGACAATGTCGAGGAAGGTCTGTCCGGCGTGAAAGGCGCCAACTCGGTAAAGATCATCGGCCCCGATCTGAAAACGCTCGAGCAAATTGCGCGCGATTGCTTGGCTCAGATGGCGCAGGTCCAGGGCATCACTGATCTGGGCGCGTTCTGGGTTCTCGGTCAGCCCAATTTGAACATCGCCGTCGACCGCACCAAGGCGGCGCGCTACGGGCTCAATGTCAGCGACGTCAATAACGTCATTCAAGCGGCGCTGGGCGGTACGGTGGCGACGACGCTCTTGGAATCCGACCGTCAATTCGGCGTCGTGGTGCGTCTCGCACCCAAATTCCGCGGCGATATCGACGCGGTGCGCAATCTCAAGGTCGGCGTTCAGAGTACCAATGGCAACGCCTATATCCCGCTGAGCGAGCTTGCATCCATCACGCTCGACACCGGAGCGTCGTACATCTTTCGCGAGCGCAACCAGCGCTTCGTGCCGATCAAGTTCAGCGTGCGCAGCCGCGATCTCGCCGGCGCCGTGGAGGAAGCCCAGCAGCGCATCAGCCGCAGTGTGAGATTGCCGGTCGGTTACCGCATCGAATGGTCGGGCGAGTTCGAATGGCTGCAGGAAGCCAAGAAGCGGCTTGCGATCATCGTTCCGATCACCTTCGGCCTGATCGTCATCCTGCTTTATGGCCTGTTCAACTCTTGGCGCGACAGCATGCTGGCGCTGCTTGGGCTGCCTTTTGCGATTTCCGGCGGCGTGCTGGCGCTCTACGTGTCCGGACTGGATTTCAGCATTTCGGCCGCGATCGGATTCATCTCGCTGTTCGGCGTATCGGTGATGAGCGGCATCCTCATCATCAACGCCTATTATCGGGTGGCCACCGCCGGCATGACTACCGCCGAGGCCATGTTCCAGGCCGTCGAGGAGCAGATGCGGCCGATCCTGATGATGACGCTATCGGCGTGCATTGGGCTACTGCCCGCCGCGATTTCCACTGGCATCGGCAGTCAGGTGCAAAGGCCGCTCGCCACGGTGATCGTCGGCGGCATGCTGATCGGCCCAATCATGCTGCTCGTGATCGTTCCGGCGCTGCAGACGATATTCCTGGATAGATTAGGTCCGCTGACGCCGACTGAGGGCCCGGACGTACCGCAAGGCAATCCTTAAACCCATCCGACGGAGGACAATGTGAAATTCGGGTCTTTGCTTTTGGCGATAGTGCTGATTGGTGCCTCGGCGGCGCAGCCAAGCTTCGCCAAGGCGCATCACTCGCACCATGACGCCAAGGGCAAAGCCGCTTCGAGCGTGCAGCGGCCAATTGCGAAGGGCGCAAATTCAAGCAATGCCCAAGCAAAAGACGGAAGTGATGTTGACATTGTGCCGTCGCCAGTGGGCCTGACGACGGATAAAGCGCGAACTACGAATGTCAGCGTCAAAAATCACACGCCGGAAAATTATCAGGTTCGACGCGTAGCCGTTCCCGCGCCATCCGGCACGATCCCGCGGAACGCGATCGGCGTCGCTATTGCTCCACAGAAAAGTGTGACGGCAAGCAGCGGCGAAAGTTTCAAGCCTGCGGCAGCAGCACCGATCGCCACCAGCCTCGGAGACGGCAAAGCCGATGGCTATCCCGGCGAACCGGATATCGCGCTTAAGCCCTCACATCCGCTCGCGACCGCAAGCATTCCACGTGTTTCAAGTCTGAGCGCCTCAAATCCAGCCCCCCAAAATCGCGGCAGGATCGATGGCGCGAGCCTGATTCGCCCCTCCGTCGCGCCGTCCGGTCTCGGCGGGCCGGCCAAAACAGTCGCGGGAATCAATGGAACGACGTTGCGGCCGAAACGCTAGGCGGCCGCGTTGCAAGCGCCCATCAAAAGCCAAGCGATTCCAATATCGTACTTGTAAGCCAAACCGGCGGGCTGAGCGCCAATTTTACTTGTCCAAGTTCTTGGGGGCGGCACGTTTGCGTCTTACGCGTCGCGATGGTTGGAACTATACTAATATGTATTGTCGAGGAGGAAGGCTTGGTCGGTCGGCGTTGCGAGGCCGGTAAAAGGCCCGCTGCCGGTAGGGAACAGGGATGAGAGCCATGGCTGCCGGACGGAGCAAGCGAAATGGCGCAATCGGAGACTCCTGAAGCAAAATTGCCGGTATCAAACGTGTCGACCGCGCTGCGGATTGCAGCCATCCTGTTGCGGACAATTTTCATTTTCACTCTGGTGGCGCTGACGGTTCGCGTCAGCCTCCCGCAAAGCGAAACGATCTGGACGGCCTACGAGACGCCCGCCGATCTCCTGCGGTTTTGCCTCGGGCTCGCACTCTGTGCCTGGTTCATCTATCTGCTGTTTCACGGCCCCAGCGACGACCACGGCCAGCGGACCTGGCTCTATCTCGGGCTTGTCGCGGTGCCGTTTGCGCTGATCTGCCTGTTTGCCGTCTGGTGAGCGCGAAACGCTTAACCGTCATGCCCGGCCTTGTGCCGGGCATCTCGATCATTTGGGTACAGCGCAACCATAAGCGAGCTGGCCGGGACAAGCCTGGCCATGACAATTACGGCTCTATCAGCCGTCCGCCGGCCGCCTTGATCGCGGCTTCGGTGCGGGTTGCAGCGCCGAGTTTTGTTCGTGCGTTGTCGGTGTGGAAGTCGACCGTCCGCTTGGTCAGGCCGAGGATTTGCGCAATTTCGGCGGACGTCTTGCCGCGCGCCACCCAGGTCAGAACTTCGATCTCGCGATCGTTGAGCTCGATCGTCTTCGGCCACAAAGCGGTGCGCGCGACGCCCTTGAGCCGCGCCGTGATGATGGTGGCGAGCACGTCGAAATCGATCGGCTTGGTGACATAGTCGTCGGCGCCGAGCTGCCGGCCTTTGAGTTCGTTGTCGCGGTCGGTCAGGGCGGTCAGGAAAACAAACGGCATTTTTGCAAAGCGCGGCGCGAGCCCGGTGAGCTGCTCCAACAGCTCAAAACCCGACATCGCCGGCATGCTGATATCCGACAGCACAAGGTCCGGCATGATTTTCAGGATCGCCGCCAGTCCTTCGCGGCCGTCATGTGCGACGCTCACATCGTAGCCGCGGTCGATCAGTTCCTCGGCGATCAGCGCCGCGGTCTCGCGGTCGTCCTCGATACAAAGAATCTTCTTTTGCGCTTCAGGCATGGCGTCCACCCGAAAGGCCGGAAAGTTGGCTAAAAATGCGCCGCAATCGAGGCTGTCTTGCCGCGCCGGGCACGGCAATTTACCTCAATCCGGTTTCCTGTGGTTGTCGCTTGGCGTTATGGTTATTGTCGAGGGCGAGGGTGCCGGCAAGAGTTCAGTTAACAAGAGTTCGGCCGGCCAAACTTCGATCGAACGGACGTCGTATCGAACGGACATCGTCATGTGGCAGCCGCAATCGATCCGCTCCCATCTCGCCGTGGTGTTTTCACTGTTCTTCGCGCTGGTGGTCATTCTCGGCTCGTTCAGCATCTGGCGGCTGTCCAATTTCGACGCGTTGTCCGCCGATGTCGCCGAAATCTGGCTGCCGACGACGCGCGCGCTCGGCGATCTCAACAATTATACCTCGGACTTCCGCGCCTTCGAGGGCAGCGAACTGTTGTCGTCCGATCCTTCCGAGGCCGCGGCAACTGAAAAGCAGATGGAGGAACTCGATCGGACCATCGCCGATTCCGAGCGCGAGTTCGAGGCCATCCGGCACGATGCCGCGGAAAACGAGCTGTACAATCGGTTCGAGGCGCACTGGACCGACTATCGAAGCATCGTCAACCAGATGCTGGTTCTGTGGCGCGGCAATCGCAAGGACGATGCGTTGCAGATCTACGGCAGTTCCTCGCGCACCGCCTATAATGCGGCGAGCGACACGCTCGGCCAGCTCACCGACCAGGCCGTCGCCAGCGCGCAAGTCGCGAGCGACCGCCTCGCCGTCGCCTACCGCCAGGCGTTTTGGCTCATCCTGCTTGCCATCGTGATTGCCGCCGTACTGGTGGTCGCAGCGCTCGTTCACATCAGCCGGTCCATTTCCGCGCCGCTGCTTGATCTTGCCGACCGCATGCGCCGCCTTGCCGGCAACGATACCGATATCGACATCCCCGCGACCAAGCGGCAGGACGAGATCGGCGAAATGGCACAGGCCACCGTGGTGTTTCGCAACAATGCGATCGAGCTGATGCGCAGCCAGCAGATGCTGGCCCGCCAGGCGGCGCTACTGGAGGAGCGCTTGGCGCACGAGCAGCGCCTCGCTTTGCTGCAAAGGAATTTCGTGTCGATGGCCTCGCACGAGTTCCGCACGCCGTTGACCATTATCGACGGCCATGCTCGGCGGCTGGACAAGATCAAGGACGCGGTGAAGCCCGCCGAAATCACCGAACGCGTCGGCAAGATTCACAGCGCCGTGCTGCGCATGACGCATCTGATCGACAATCTGCTCAACTCCTCGCGCCTGATCGACGGCGGCGCGAACCTTTATTTCCATCCGGCGGACATGGACATGACGGCGTTGCTGCAGGAGGTTTGCCAGTTGCATCGCGAGATGGTGCCGGGCTCGCAAATCACCGAGCGATTTGCCGCTGCTCCGGTGCCGATGGTCGGCGATGCCAAGCTGCTGTTTCAGGTTTTCAGCAATCTGCTTTCAAATGCCATTAAATATTCGCCCGGCGGCGGCATCGAAGTCGAGGCCGCGACCACGGCCGATGAAGTCTCGGTCGCCATCTCCGACCACGGCATCGGAATTCCCAAAATCGATTTCGATCATCTGTTCGAGCGCTATCACCGGGGCAGCAACGTATCGGGCATCGTCGGGACCGGGGTTGGACTCTACCTCGTCAAGATGGCGGTCGATCTGCATCGCGGCAGCGTCGAGGTGAAGAGCACGGAAGGCGAGGGCGCGCGCCTTACCATCCGCCTGCCGCGCCAGCCGGTGGCGCCGATGCGCGATTGGTCGCCGAGCGATTCGATCGCCCTTACGGACGCATAACAAAAACGGCGCGTCGCGCGCCGGCGTGTTTTCAAATCACCGAAAATTTTACGCAGGTTGGCGCGAAGAGTGTGAGTCGGAAGCAACGACTCTTCGCTGTGCAATTTCACCTCCCTTTCAGACATTGAACCCTAGAAAAAGTCCGAACCACGTTTTGGAGGGCCTGCCGCTCATCAATTCATGATCGGCGATTTCAGCAATGGTTTTGGGGAGTGATCGTGCAACAGCTCCGGGGCTTCGTCAGATGACAAACGCCATTCGTCTTGTTCGCAACGCAGTCGGCCAGATACAGCGCAAGATTTAGCGCAACGTGAGGCGCTTTCGCCGCGATGAAGGCGGCGCCATGGCCTTGATGATGGGGTTGACCGCGATACCTCTCATCTTCTCCGTCGGCGCCGGCATCGATTACGGCACTGCGAACATGGTGAAGTCGAAGCTCGAAGCGGTCGCCGATACGGCCGCGCTTTCGGCGGTGGATCACAACGCCATTACCGGCACGGCTGCGGCGGCCCAGACCGTCGCGGAAACCACCTTCAATGCCCAAGCGGTAAACATCCCCAAAGTCACGATCAGCAACGTCAGCGCGACGGTGACGGACTCGGCCTCGGGCCGCACCGCCGTCGTCAACTACACCGCCACCAAGCCCAACATGTTCATGGGCCTGTTCGGCATGCCAACGATGACCATAACCGGTTCATCGACCTCGCAAGCCGGCCTGCCGACCGATATCAACTTCTATCTGCTGCTCGATAATTCGCCGTCGATGAACATTGCGGCAACCAGCGCCGGCATCGCGACGATGGTCGCTAATACTTCGGCGCAGGGCGGCTGCGCCTTTGCCTGCCACGAATCCGATCCGGCAGCCGATAACCTCGGTAATCCGAACGGCGTCGACAATTACACGCTGGCGAACCAGCTCGGGGTAGTGACGCGAATGGAGAATTTGGCGAGCGCGACCCAGTCGCTGATGAGCACCGCACTGTCGACCGAAGGCAGCAGCGGCTCGCAGTATGATATGGCGATTTACACGTTCAACGATGCTGGCCTCAACACGATCCAGTCGCTGACGTCGAATCTGGCGAGCGCGGAAACCGCGGCGGCTAACATCAACGTGCTGGAAGTCTACAGCAACAACTACCTGACCAAGACCAACAGCAACAACGATACCGATACCAATTTCGAAACCGCGATGTCGCAGGTCGATAGCATCATGCCGACTCCCGGCCTGGGCACACCGAGCAGCACGCCGCGGGAGGTGCTGTTCATCGTCTCCGACGGCGTCGACGACGAAGTGGTCTCGTCGAGCTGTTCGCAATCGCTCGACGGCAACCGCTGCCAGCAGCCGTTCAACACGACAATGTGCACGACGGTGAAGAATCGCGGCGTTCTGATCGCGGTCCTGTACACCGACTATCTGCCGCTGCCGACCAACTCCTGGTACAACGACTGGATCGCGCCATTTCAAAGCCAGATCAGCCCCAATATGGAAAGCTGCGCGTCGCCGGGAATGTTCTTCTCGGTGACCACCAACGGCGATATCACCGCCGCGATGCAGACGCTGTTCCAGCAAGCGGTCGCCACGGCGCGACTGACCAAATAAGGAAAGCTGACTTGCCGCGCTGATTGCGGCCTTCGTCGGCTCAGTCGCCCTTTAATCTCTTGCCGGTTGGCCGGGATGCGCTATTTTGCCCGCGTGTCGCAAAGCCACGCGATGCGCGGGTGTAGCTCAATGGTAGAGCAGAAGCCTTCCAAGCTTATGACGAGGGTTCGATTCCCTTCACCCGCTCCAGCCTTCGCTGCGAAATAGCGGAGGTTGTCCGCCGAAGCCACTTGGCCGCCGAAGTTCGTCAGCTCTTGTTTGTAACGTATAGCCCGCGCAGGGTTTCCGGCTTGCCGTCGTGCATCCACGTGATGTCGTAAATCCGCCAGTTGTCATTAACCGCGACCAGATCGAGTACGACGGTCGCCGCATCGCCTTGATTGACGAATTTGACGGTTGCCGTCGCCTTGCCGGCGCCGGTGTCGCTGATCGCGATGTTGAAGTCCGGAATTTGCCAATCCTGGGCGTCGACAAACGGGTCGCCATCGAGATTGGGCGCCTCATGTCGGCGCGCGGCGTCCTTTTGGTCTTTGCTTATGAGCGCCGCAAGTGACGGTTCGAAATAGCGCTTAAGAGCGACCTCGCTATCGAGGCGAATGCCTTTTGCGTTCTTGCCCTTATAGGCGCCATAGATTCCACTGACGAAGACGAGGGCCGTCGTATCGGCCTGCGCCGGCACGGCAAAGGCGGTGCAGATCGCGCCAAGGATGATAATGTTACGTCGGCTCAGCATCGATTCCGGCCCAAACGTTTCGCGAATGTGTCGGCCAGCGCGCGATCCCGGTTCAAAAGCCAGCCGCGATCTCCCCCGGGGAGGGCTTGCGTCACAAAGCGCCAAGAGGCATGTCAACGCCGGCCGCTAGGAGTGTAGCTCAATGGCTAGAGCACCGGTCTCCAAAACCGGGGGTTGGGGGTTCGAGTCCCTCCACTCCTGCCAGGCCAAATCCTCCCGCCGGCAAACTGTCTCGCGCCGCCGGTTTTTCCGTCTGGCGGGCGGCGCTTCCGCCGTGTTGGCCCTAACCGGCAATGGGGCTTGGTCGCAGGCCTCCAGAACCATCAAGTTCGTCGTGCCATTTCCGCCGGGCGGGGGCGCCGACCTCCTCACCCGCGTGTTGGCCGGGCAGATCGGCAATGCGCCGGGCGTGACTACGGTGGTCGAGAACCGGCCGGGCGCGGCCTCGATCGTCGCCACTGAATACGTGTCGCGTGCGCCGGCCGACGGCAACACGCTCCTGATCGTCGCCAATTCGTTCGTGATCCATCCCTTCTTCAAGCAACTGGACTACGATCCGCTGACAAGTTTTGCGCCGATATCGTGGCTGGCGAATTCGCCGCAGGTGATCGTGGTCAACAGCGCGTCGCCCTATCGCACGCTCGGCGATCTTATCGAGGCCGCGCGCGCCAAGCCGGGCCAGTTGACCAATGCCAGTGTCGGCCCCGCCACCACGCAGCACATCGCATTCGAGCTCTTAAAACTGCGCGCCAAGATCAACATGATTTACGTGCCATTCAACGGCAACGGTCCGGCCATCAACGAACTGCTCGGCGGCCATGTCGATGCCGTGATGGCGAACTATTCGGAAGCTGCCGAGAACATCAAGGCGGGCAACTTGCGCGCGCTCGCCGTTGCATCGCGGGCGCGCCTGCAATGGATGCCCGACGTGCCGACGGTGGCCGAGTCCGGCTACGCCGGCTACGACGTCAACGTATGGTACGGCCTGGTGACGCCGGCGGGGACCCCGAGCGCCGTGGTCGATCAATTGTCGCAATGGTGCGATGCCGCGATGCTCTCGCCCGAGCTCAAGCCCAAGTGGGATGTGCAGGGCCTCGATCCGGTCGGCAAGCCGGCGGCCGACTTCGCAGCCCATCTGCGCCAGCAGCGCGCCGAATATGGCCAAGTCATCCACGACGCCAATATCCAGGGCGAGTAGCGATTAAGCGATTGACGCGCAAGGCGGACTTTCCACCTTGACGGTTCGGCTCGGGGGCAGTACGTAACAGGCAATCGTCAGCGGCCCGGTAACGGACTTCCGCGACGAACTTTTCCCCAAAGGAACCGCCTTGCCGGTCTCGTCCTTAAGAGTTGGGCGGGGAATGGCTATTGGATTACGCGATGGCGAAAGTCAGTCCGTTCAAGTTTCTGCAGGAAGTGCGCGCCGAGGGCGAGAAGGTCACCTGGCCGACGCGCAAGGAGACCACCGTCACCACCATCATGGTGTTCGTGATGGTGTTCATCGCCTCGATCTTCTTCCTGCTCGCGGACCAGGTCATGCGCATAGCGGTGAGTTTTCTGCTCGGCATCAACTCTTGAGCATTTCGGATAGTGACCCAAAATCATGATGCGGAATTCATGACATGACGAACCGGTGGTACGCAGTCCACGCCTATTCGAATTTCGAGAATAAGGTGGCGGATTCGATCCGCGAGCAGGCCAAGCAGCGCGGCTTGGCCGGACTGTTCGAGGAAATCCTGGTGCCGAAGGAAAAGGTCGTCGAAGTCCGCCGCGGCCGCAAAGTCGACGCCGAGCGCAAGTTCTTTCCGGGCTATGTGCTGGTGAAGATGGAAATGACCGACGAGGCCTACCATCTGATCAAGAACACGCCCAAGGTGACCGGCTTCCTCGGCTCCGACAACAAGCCGATGCCGCTGTCCGACGCCGAGGCCGACCGCATCATCCATCAGGTGCAGGAAGGCATCGAGCGGCCGAAGCCTTCGGTTTCGTTCGAGGTGGGCGAGCAGGTGCGCGTGTCGGATGGCCCGTTCGCCTCCTTCAACGGCACGGTGGAAGAAGTCGACGAAGGCCGCTCGCGGCTCAAGGTTGCGGTCTCGATCTTTGGCCGCGCCACGCCGGTCGAATTGGAATTCGGGCAGGTGGAGAAGTTGTAGTCTTTGAAGTGAGACGTGGGAGGTGAGGCGGTCGCCGGCCGTCGAGATCCGCACCACTAACAGGAGTAGAGAATGGCGAAGAAAATCACCGGATATGTGAAGCTGCAGGTGCCGGCGGGGGCGGCCAATCCGTCGCCGCCGATCGGGCCGGCGCTTGGCCAGCGCGGGCTGAACATCATGGAGTTCTGCAAGGCGTTCAATGCGCAGACCCAGAAGCTGGAAAAGGGCGCGCCGATCCCCGTCACCATCACGGTCTATGCCGACCGCTCGTTTTCCTTCGAACTGCGCACGCCGCCGGTCTCGCACTTTCTCAAGAAGGCGGCCAATCTCGAGAGCGGCTCGAAGACGCCAGGCCGCGATTTCGCCGGCTCGGTGACCAAGGCGCAAGTGCGCGAAATCGCCGAGCAGAAGATGAAGGATCTCAACTGCGATACGATCGATGCCGCGATGCGCATGATCGAAGGCTCCGCCCGCTCGATGGGGTTAGAGGTGAAAGCATGAGCACGCTTGGAAAACGCACGACCGCGGCGCGTGAGGGCGTCGATCGCGAGAAGCTTTATCCGCTCGCCGAAGCTGTGAAGATGGTCAAGGAGCGCGCCAAGGCCAAATTCGACGAGACCGTCGAAGTGGCGATGAATCTCGGCGTCGATCCACGCCACGCCGACCAGACGGTTCGCGGCGTCGTCAACCTGCCGAACGGCTCCGGCCGCTCAGTGCGCGTCGCCGTGTTCGCGCGCGGCGCCAAGGCGGACGAGGCCAAGGCCGCGGGCGCCGACGTCGTCGGCGCCGAGGATCTGGTGGAAAAAGTCCAGGGTGGCACGATCGATTTCGATCGCGTGGTCGCTACCCCTGACCTGATGCCGCTGGTCGGCCGGCTCGGCAAGGTTTTGGGCCCGCGCGGGCTCATGCCCAATCCGAAAGTCGGCACCGTGACCATGGACATCACCAATGCGGTCAAAGGCGCCAAAGGCGGTTCGGTGGAGTTTCGCGCCGAGAAAGCCGGCGTCGTCCAGGCCGGCGTCGGCAAGGCGTCGTTTTCCGCCGAGAAGTTGATCGAGAACATCATGGCCTTTGCCGATGCGGTGCAGAAATCGCGGCCGGCCGGCGCCAAGGGCCACTTCATCAACCGCGTGGCGATTTCTTCGACCATGGGTCCCGGCGTCAAGGTCGAGCCGGCGACCTTGTTCCCCGGTTCGCAGCAGACCCACTAGGTTTGCGCTGATACGGCGCTTTCGCCGCGGATTTATCCACTTGGCAAAAGCGCCGTGACCGGCTAAATAGCGGCGATGGGCGCGCCGGCCCGGTTTGTCGGCGCGCCTTTCCGCGCTTCTCGAAATCATGTGAGCGAAACATCCTCTTAGAGCCTATCCCCGTTTGGATTTTCTAAGAGGTTGAGGAACTTAGTGGATTCGTGGGCGCGGTCCTGTCCGAGACTGCAGGCGCCGGCAACGGCTTAATTCACAAGCCTGCATAGACGGGTGAAGAACGAGGGCAAGTCTTCTTGAGGGGTCTCCCTTCTTAGGAAGTCTGTTGTCTTTCGGTTCTGACCTCGATGGCCCGGGAGGCAAAGGCCACCCGGGGGGCAGGGTGTAACCCCCGGCGGTCCGCAAGGACCGCCAACCGGAGAGAGCTTTTGGATCGCGCGGCAAAGAAAGAGCTCATCGGCACCCTTGGCCAGGTCTTCAAGACCACCAAGGTCGTCGTTGTTGCTCATTATTCCGGCCTGACGGTTGCCCAGTTGCAGACTCTGCGTCGGCAGATGAAGCACGCGGGCGCAAGCGTGAAGGTCACCAAGAACCGCCTCGCCAAGATCGCTCTCGAAGGCTCTGACGTCGCCTCGATTGCGCCGCTCCTCAAGGGGCCGGCGTTGCTCGCCTATTCCGGCGATCCGGTGGCGGCGCCCAAGGTCGCCGTCGATTTCGCCAAGACGAACGAACGGTTCGTCATTCTTGGCGGAGCGATGGGGACCACCACGCTCGACCCGAATGGGGTCAAGGCGCTCGCCGCCTTGCCTTCGCTCGACGAGTTGCGGGCAAAGATCGTCGGCCTGATCCAGGCGCCGGCGACCAAGATCGCGCAGGTCGTCAACGCGCCTGCCGCCAAGGTCGCTCGCGTGGTCCAGGCCTATGCCGCAAAGAGCGGGGAAAGCGCGGCTGCCTAGCCGTCATCGCAAAAGGTTGGAACCGAAGGACAAATCTCATGGCTGATCTGCAAAAAATCGTGAATGACCTCTCCAGCCTCACCGTACTTGAGGCCTCCGAGCTCGCCAAGCTTCTCGAAGAGAAGTGGGGCGTTTCGGCCGCCGCTGCGGTCGCGGTTGCGGCCGGTCCTGCGGCGGGTGCTGCCGCACCTGCTGCCGAGGAAAAGACAGAATTTACGGTCGTTCTCGTCGCCGCCGGCGAGAAGAAGATCGAAGTAATCAAGGAAGTCCGCGCCGTCACCGGGCTTGGCCTCAAGGAGGCCAAGGACCTGGTCGAGGGCGCGCCGAAGAGCGTCAAGGAAGGCGTCAACAAAGATGAGGCCGCCAAGATCAAGGCGACTCTCGAAAAAGTCGGTGCAAAGGTTGAGCTTAAATAGGTCAATGCCTATTTAAGCCAAATCCTCGGGCCAGCGGCGCGAAACCCGGGGATTCCTGCGAGTTCAGGGATATAGATGGCCAGGCCGGCTCGGCCACGGCCCAAGTAGAATGAGTGCGGCGCGGTGATTCGGAACTTTGGCCGAATCACCCGAAAATAGGGCGAAAAATTTGGCGTATGACGCCTGTCCCGACGGTCGCGATGGATTGCGGCCCTCTGGAGAGTTGTCTTGATCGCCTCGGTACCTCGGATTTCCGGGCGGGCGCCCTGGATTCGAGCGTGTTGGTTTGAGCGGACGGTGAGGCTGCCGGCGGTTCGAGCCCGATGGTTCGATTGAGCGAGAGGACATGATGGCGCAGACGTTTATCGGTCGGAAGCGCGTAAGAAAATTTTTCGGAAAAATCGAGGAAGTCGCGGAGATGCCGAACCTCATTGAGGTTCAGAAGGCATCCTACGACCAATTCCTTCTGGTGGTGGAACCGCAAAGCGGCCGGTCCAATGAGGGCCTGCAAGCCGTGTTCAAATCGGTGTTCCCGATTTCGGACTTCTCCAACACCTCGATGCTGGAATTCGTCAAATACGAATTCGAGCCGCCGAAATACGACGTCGACGAATGCCGCCAGCGCGGCATGACCTACGCGGCTCCGCTCAAGGTGACGCTGCGGCTGATCGTATTCGATATCGACGAGGAGACCGGCGCCAAGTCGGTCAAGGACATCAAGGAGCAGGATGTCTACATGGGCGACATTCCGCTCATGACCAATAACGGCACCTTCGTCGTCAACGGCACCGAGCGCGTCATCGTTTCGCAGATGCACCGCTCGCCCGGCGTGTTCTTCGACCACGACAAGGGCAAGACCCATTCGTCGGGCAAGCTTCTGTTCGCGGCCCGCATCATTCCCTACCGCGGCTCCTGGCTCGACATCGAGTTCGACGCCAAGGACATCGTCTATGCGCGCGTCGACCGGCGGCGGAAGATTCCCGTCACCTCGCTGCTCTACGCGCTCGGCATGAGCGGCGAGGAAATCCTCAACACGTTCTATAAGCAGGTGCCCTACAAGCGCGCCAAGGATGGCTGGCGCGTGCCGTTCGATGCCAACCGGTTGCGCGGCTACAAAGCCGTCAACGATCTGATCGATGCCGACACCAACAAGGTCGTGCTCGAGGCCGGCAAGAAGCTCACCGTGCGCCAGGCGCGCCAGCTCGCCGAGAAGGGGCTGAAGGCGCTGCGGATGTCGGACGAAGAGTTGATCGGCCATTACATCGCCGAGGACCTCGTCAACCCGAAGACCGGCGAAATCTACGCCGAAGCGGGCGAGGAGATCACCGAGAAGAACCTCAAGACGCTCATCGAGGAAGGCTACAAGGAGCTGCCGCTTCTCAATATCGACCACGTCAATGTCGGCGCCTATATCCGCAATACGCTGGCGATGGACAAGAACATGACGCGTGAGGACGCGCTGTTCGATATCTATCGCGTCATGCGTCCGGGCGAGCCGCCGACGGTCGACACCGCGCAGTCGATGTTCCAATCGCTGTTCTTCGATTCGGAGCGTTACGATCTGTCCGCGGTCGGCCGCGTCAAGATGAACATGCGGCTCGATCTCACCGCCGAGGACACTGTGCGCACTCTGCGCAAGGAGGACATCGTCTCGGTGATCCGCACGCTCGTCGATTTGCGCGACGGCAAAGGCGAGATCGACGACATCGATCATCTCGGCAATCGGCGCGTGCGTTCGGTCGGCGAGCTGATGGAAAATCAGTATCGCATCGGGCTCCTTCGCATGGAGCGCGCGATCAAGGAGCGCATGTCGTCGGTCGATATCGACACGGTGATGCCGCAGGACCTGATCAACGCCAAGCCGGCGGCTGCCGCCGTGCGCGAGTTCTTCGGTTCCTCGCAGCTTTCGCAGTTCATGGACCAGACCAATCCGCTGTCGGAGATCACGCACAAGCGGCGTCTCTCGGCGCTTGGCCCGGGTGGGCTGACGCGCGAGCGCGCCGGCTTTGAGGTGCGCGACGTGCACCCGACGCATTACGGCCGCATCTGTCCGATCGAGACCCCTGAAGGGCCGAATATCGGGCTGATCAATTCGCTGGCGACCTTTGCGCGGGTGAACAAATACGGCTTCGTCGAGACGCCCTATCGCAAAGTGAAGGACGGCCGCGTCACCCACGAGGTGATCTATCTCTCGGCAATGGAGGAGGGGCGTTACACCGTCGCTCAGGCCAATTCCGCGATCGATCCCAAAGGGCGCTTCACCGACGATCTCGTTGTCGTGCGGCATTCAGGCGATGTGCAGCTCATTCCGCCCGACAAGGTGGATTTCATGGACGTGTCGCCGAAGCAGCTCGTTTCGGTCGCGGCGGCGCTTATTCCGTTCCTTGAGAACGACGACGCCAACCGCGCGCTGATGGGCTCCAACATGCAGCGTCAGGCCGTCCCTCTGGTTCGGGCCGAAGCACCATTCGTGGGCACCGGCATGGAAGGCGTCGTCGCGCGCGATTCCGGCGCGGCAATCGCTGCCCGCCGCACCGGCGTGGTCGATCAAGTCGATGCCACGCGTATCGTCATCCGCGCCACCGACGAGCCGGATCCGACTAAGCCGGGCGTCGACATTTATCGGCTGATGAAGTTCCAGCGTTCCAACCAGAATACCTGCATCAACCAGCGGCCGCTGGTGAAAGTGGGCGATCAGGTCAACAAGGGCGACATCATCGCCGACGGTCCTTCGACCGATCTCGGCGAACTCGCCCTTGGGCGCAACGCGCTGGTCGCGTTCATGCCGTGGAACGGCTACAACTTCGAGGACTCGATCCTTTTGTCCGAGCGCATCGTCAAGGACGATGTCTTCACCTCGATCCATATCGAAGAATTCGAAGTGATGGCGCGCGACACCAAGCTCGGGCCTGAGGAAATCACGCGCGATATTCCCAACGTCTCGGAAGAGACGCTGAAGAATCTCGACGAGGCCGGCATCGTCTATATCGGCGCGGAAGTGCGCGCCGGCGATATCCTGGTCGGCAAGATCACGCCGAAAGGCGAAAGCCCGATGACGCCGGAGGAAAAGCTCCTGCGCGCCATCTTCGGCGAAAAAGCCTCCGACGTGCGCGACACCTCGCTCCGGGTTCCGCCCGGCGTGCAGGGTACCGTCGTCGAAGTGCGCGTGTTCAACCGGCACGGCGTCGAGAAGGACGAGCGCGCGCTTGCCATCGAGCGTGAAGAGATCGAGCGGCTCGCCAAGGACCGCGACGACGAGCAGGCGATCCTCGATCGCAACGTCTACGGCCGCCTTGCCGAGCTTCTGGAGGGCCGCCAGGGCATCGCTGGACCGAAAGGCTTCAAGAAGGACACCAAGATTACCCGCGCGGTGCTCGAGGAATATCCCCGCTCGCAGTGGTGGATGTTCGCTTCGCCGAACGACAAGATCATGGCGGAGATCGAAGCGATCCGGAAGCAATACGACGAATCGAAGAAGCGGCTCGAACAGCGCTTTCTCGACAAGGTCGAAAAGCTGCAGCGCGGCGATGAGCTGCCGCCCGGCGTCATGAAGATGGTCAAGGTCTTCGTCGCCGTGAAGCGCAAGATCCAGCCCGGCGACAAGATGGCCGGACGCCATGGCAACAAGGGCGTGGTATCGAAGATCGTGCCGATCGAGGACATGCCGTTCCTCGCCGACGGCACGCAGGTCGACATCGTGCTCAACCCGCTCGGCGTGCCGAGCCGCATGAATGTCGGCCAAATTCTTGAGACCCATCTGGGCTGGGCCTGCGCCGGCCTCGGCATCAAGATCGGCAATGCCGTGGATCTCTACCACGGCAAGCGCGATCCCAAGCCGCTCAAGGAACTGCTGCGGAAAATCTACGGCGAAGACGAGACCATCAAGTCGCTCGACGACAAGGGTCTCATGGAGCTCGGCACCAATCTGCGTCACGGCGTGCCGATCGCGACACCGGTGTTCGACGGCGCCAAGGAAGCGGACATCGAGCATATGCTCGATCTCGCCGGCCTCGATCATTCTGGGCAGGTGACGTTGTTCGACGGGCGCACCGGCGACACTTTCGACCGCAAGGTGACGGTCGGGCACATCTACATGCTCAAGCTGCACCACCTGGTCGACGACAAGATCCATGCCCGTTCGATCGGTCCGTACAGCCTAGTCACCCAGCAGCCGCTGGGCGGCAAGGCGCAGTTCGGCGGTCAGCGCTTCGGCGAAATGGAAGTGTGGGCGCTCGAAGCCTACGGCGCCGCCTACACGCTGCAGGAGATGCTGACGGTGAAGTCCGACGACGTCGCCGGACGCACCAAGGTCTACGAGTTGATCGTGCGCGGCGACGACGCTTTCGAGTCCGGCATTCCGGAATCGTTCAACGTGCTCGTCAAGGAAATGCGCTCGCTCGGGCTCAACGTCGACCTGCACAACTCCAAGCAACAGCGTGGCGACGGCAGCATGTCCGAGGCGGCCGAGTAACGCGATGTGTCGTGCGCGGGCTTCGCCCGCGCACGCTGCGGCAAAAACTTAAGTCAGCGGCCGACATGGTCGGCAAGCGGAGAATGCGATGAACCAAGAACTTATGAATCTTTTCAGCCCGCAGGTGCCGGCTCAGGTCTTCGACCAGATCCGCATTTCGATCGCGAGCCCCGACAAGATTCTGTCCTGGTCGTACGGCGAGATCAAAAAGCCCGAGACCATCAATTATCGCACCTTTAAGCCCGAGCGCGACGGCTTGTTCTGCGCGCGCATTTTCGGGCCGATCAAGGATTACGAGTGCTTGTGCGGCAAGTACAAGCGCATGAAGTACAAGGGCATCATCTGCGAGAAGTGCTCGGTCGAAGTGACGCTGTCGCGGGTGCGGCGCGAGCGCATGGGCCATATTGAGCTCGCGGCACCGGTCGCGCATATCTGGTTCTTAAAATCACTGCCGTCGCGCATCGGGCTGCTGCTCGACATGACGCTGAAGGATCTCGAGCGCATCCTGTATTTCGAGCATTACGTCGTGCTCGAACCGGGATTGACCCCGCTCAAGGACCGTCAGCTCCTGTCCGAGGACGATTACGTCAAGGCCCAGGATCAGTTTGGCGCCGACAGCTTCACCGCCATGATCGGCGCGGAAGCGATCCGCGAAATGCTCAAGGCGCTCGATCTCGAGAAGATGGCGGCGGATCTCCGAGTGGAGATCGCCGAGTTCGACCTCGGAATTAAAGCCGAAAAAGCTCGCCAAGCGATTGAAGCTGATCGAGGCTTTCACCCAGTCCAGCAACAAGCCGGAATGGATGGTGCTCACCCATGTGCCGGTGATCCCGCCGGATCTGCGGCCATTGGTGCCGCTCGATGGCGGCCGCTTTGCCACGTCCGACCTCAACGATCTCTATCGCCGCGTCATCAACCGCAACAATCGTCTCAAGCGGCTGATCGAGCTGCGTGCGCCCGACATCATCATCCGCAACGAGAAGCGGATGCTCCAGGAGGCGGTCGATGCGCTGTTCGACAACGGCCGCCGCGGCCGCGTCATCACCGGCGCCAACAAGCGGCCGCTGAAGTCGCTCGCCGACATGCTCAAGGGCAAGCAGGGCCGCTTCCGGCAGAACCTGCTCGGCAAGCGCGTCGATTATTCCGGCCGGTCGGTGATCGTGGTCGGTCCGGAGCTCAAGCTGCATCAGTGCGGGCTGCCGAAGAAGATGGCGCTCGAACTGTTCAAGCCGTTCATCTACTCGCGGCTCGACGCCAAAGGTCTGTCGACCACCGTGAAGCAGGCGAAGAAGCTTGTGGAGAAGGAGAAGCCCGAGGTTTGGGACATCCTCGACGAGGTCATTCGCGAGCATCCGGTGTTGCTCAACCGGGCGCCGACTTTGCATCGTCTCGGCATCCAGGCCTTCGAGCCGGTGTTGATCGAAGGCAAGGCTATCCAGCTGCATCCGTTGGTCTGCGCCGCGTTCAACGCCGACTTCGACGGCGACCAGATGGCGGTGCACGTGCCGCTGTCGCTCGAGGCGCAGCTCGAAGCGCGCGTGCTGATGATGTCGACCAACAACATCCTGCATCCCGCGAACGGCCAGCCGATCATCGTGCCGTCGCAGGATATCGTGCTCGGTCTCTACTACCTCTCGATCATGAACGACAACGGTCCCGGTCAGTGGAAGCTCGAACTGCACTCCGAGGACGAGCTCAAGCGCGGCAAGTTGAACGCCGTGCAAGGGTTCTATCGCGAAACCAACGAGGTGGAGCAGGCGCTGGCGAGCAAGGCCGTCGGCTTGCACAGCAAGATCAAATACCACTGGAGCGGCCTCGATGACGACGGCAAGCCGGTGTCGCGCTGGTATGAGACGACGCCGGGCCGCGTCATTCTCGGCTCGGTGCTGCCGAAGCTCGCCAAGGTTCCGTTCGACCTCGTCAACAAGCTCATGACGAAGCGCGAAATCTCCTCGATGATCGACACGGTCTATCGCCACTGCGGTCAAAAGGAGACGGTGATCTTCTGCGACCGCGTCATGGCGCTCGGCTTCCATCACGCGTTCAAGGCCGGCATCTCGTTCGGCAAGGACGACATGGTGGTGCCGCGCTCGAAGAAGGCCAGCGTCGAGAAGACGCGCGATCTGGTCAAGGAATTCGAGCAGCAATACAACGACGGCCTGATCACCCAGGGCGAGAAATACAACAAGGTCGTCGATGCCTGGTCGAAGTGCACGGAAGAGATCGCCGAAGCGATGATGAAGGAGATCTCGACCTCCAAGCCCGCGGAGAAGGGCGCCGAGGCGCAGGTCAACTCGATCTTCATGATGGCGCATTCCGGCGCGCGCGGCTCGCCGGCGCAGATGCGTCAGCTTGCCGGCATGCGCGGACTTATGGCCAAGCCCAGCGGCGAAATCATCGAGAGCCCGATCATCTCCAACTTCAAGGAAGGGCTTTCGGTGCTCGAGTACTTCAACTCGACGCACGGCGCCCGCAAGGGCCTCGCCGATACCGCGCTCAAGACCGCGAACTCAGGCTATCTGACCCGCCGTCTCGTCGACGTGGCGCAGGATTGCATCATCACCGAGGTGGACTGCGGCACTACGCGGGGCATCAAGGTGCGGGCCATCATCGACGCCGGCACCGTCGTCGCTTCGCTGGCGAGCCGCATCCTGGGCCGCACCACGGCCGAGGATGTACGCGATCCAACGAGCAATGAAATGCTCGTACCGAACGCGACGCTGCTTGAAGAGCAGCACGTCGAGAAGCTGGTCAATGCCGGTGTGCAAGAGATCAAGATCCGTTCGGTGCTCACCTGCGAGACGACGAGCGGCTGTTGCGGCGCGTGCTATGGGCGCGATCTCGCCCGCGGCACTCCGGTCAATATGGGCGAGGCGGTGGGCGTCATCGCCGCGCAATCGATCGGCGAGCCGGGCACCCAGCTCACCATGCGCACGTTCCATATCGGCGGCGCGGCGCAAATCTCGGAGCAGTCGTTCGTCGAGTTGAACTTCGAAGGCACCATCAAGATCAAGAACCGTAACGTCACCCGCAATTCGGATGGCGACCTAATCGCGATGGCCCGCAATCTGATCGTTGCCGTGCTCGATCCGGATGGTACCGAGCGCGCCGTGCACCGCATTCCTTACGGAGCGCGGATCAAGGTCGACGACGACGAGCATATCAAGCGCGGGCAGCGGATCGCCGAGTGGGATCCCTATACGCGTCCGATCCTCACCGAGCTCGAAGGTATCGTCGGCTACGAGGATCTGGTCGAAGGCCAGTCGTTGACGGAAACGCTCGACGAATCGACCGGCATCGCCAAGCGCGTGGTCATCGACTGGCGCTCGGGCTCCGCCCGCGGTCAGCAGGACCTGCGTCCGGCTCTGGTGATCAAGGGCAAGGACGGCAAGATCCTCAAGCTCAGCCGCGGCGGCGACGCCCGTTACATGCTGGCGGTCGATGCCGTCATCTCGGTCGATCCCAACGCCAAGGCGGCTGCGGCTGACGTCATCGCCCGTATCCCGACCGAAAGCGCCAAGACGCGCGACATCACCGGCGGTCTGCCGCGTGTTGCCGAGCTGTTCGAGGCACGGCGGCCGAAGGAGTCCGCGGTCATTGCGGAAATCTCCGGCACCGTCCGCTTCGGCCGCGACTACAAGAACAAGCGGCGCATCGCGATTGAGCCTTCCAGCAAGGAGGACGAGGCCAAGGAGTATCTCGTTCCCAAGGGCAAGCACATCCACTTGCAGGAAGGCGATGTCATCGAGAAAGGTGACTACATCGTCGAAGGCAACCCGGCGCCGCACGACATCCTGGCGATCAAAGGCGTTGAGGAGCTTGCCGGCTACCTCGTCAACGAGATCCAGGACGTCTATCGGCTGCAGGGCGTCGCGATCAACGACAAGCACATCGAAGTGATCGTGCGGCAGATGCTGCAGAAGGTTGAGATCACCGACTCCGGCGACACCGATATGATCCAAGGCGATCAGATCGACAAGGTGGAGTTCGACGAGATCAATGCCCGGTTCGTGGCGGAAGGCAAGAAGCCGGCCACCGCGCATCCGGTGCTGCTTGGCATCACCAAGGCCTCGCTGCAGACGCGCTCGTTCATCTCGGCGGCGTCGTTCCAGGAGACGACGCGCGTGCTCACTGAGGCTGCGGTCAACGGCAAGGCCGACACGCTCGATGGGCTCAAGGAGAATGTCATCGTCGGCCGTCTGATCCCGGCAGGGACCGGCGCCATGATGAACAAGATCCGCGAAGTCGCGGTCAAACGCGATGCACTCATCCTCGCCGAGCGCGAAAAGGAAGCGGCGATCAAGGCCGAAGCCGCGGTCGAGCCCGTGGCGCTGCCGGCGGCGGAATAACCGCCGCCCGCGTTCGTCACGCCATCAAGGGGCCGCCACGTTGGCGGCCCCTTTTCATTGCATCTATAACCTTCCGCTATGATCAAAATCCTCAGCGGCGGCGCTATGCGCTCACTCATGGTTGAGGTCGTGCCGCTGTTCGAGCGCGCGAGCGGCGTCAAAGTCGAGATCGAATTCCGCCTGACATCGGTGTTGATGAAGGAGATCGAGGCCGGCGCAGCCTTCGACGTCGCGCTGTTGCCACGGCCCGAGCTCGATGCGCTCGTGCGCGCCGGCAAGATCGCGGCGGGTAGCACGGTCGATGTGACACGCTCGGCGGTCGGGCTTGCGGTACGGGCGGGAGCGCGAAAGCCCGACATTGCGACCGTGGACGCGTTCAAGCGCACGCTCATCGCCGCGCGCAGCATCGCTTACAGTGACGGTCCGAGCGGTGCCTATATCGCCGCTCTCCTGGAGCGCCTCGGCCTTGCCGACGCAATGAAGCCAAAGACCAAGTTGACGGTCGGCCCGGTGGCCGAGCTCGTCGCCAATGGCGAGGCCGAGGTCGGCATGCAGCAGATCGTGGCGATTCTTCCGGTAAAGGGCGCCGAATTGGTCGGCCCGCTGCCAAGCGAACTGCAAAACGTCATCGTCTATGCGGCCGGTACCGCCGCCGCGGCCCAACACACTGCCCAAGAAAGCGTCTCGGCGCGGGCCCTGATTACTTTCATGACGGCGCCCGAAGTGGTGCGGATCATCCGCGCCAAGGGCATGGAGCCGGGCCGATAATGCGAGCGGCAACAGCGCAAATGTGCTTGCGCCATCGCACTTTCATGCCCATATCGGCTTGACTTGGGGCGGTGTCGCCGATACATACCGCCCACTTTTCGGCAGGCGGTGAGCTTCGCCAGTCGGAACGGCCTGCCGGGTTTCCGTATAAGCTATTGAAAGTAGTCGCCTTTTGGCGCTTTCTGGCTCATCAGACGCGGCGTGACGCCTCGACGAAGGAAGCTCAAACGCTGCCTCTGACTTCGAAAAGTCAGACGATCAGGGCATGACCGCGCGCGTAGCGCGGTCCTCTGCGAAAGCCAAGCGCCCCTTCCGCAACGGGAAGCGGAAGGCGCGATTTGGTTTTGCGTGGATGGATTCGTCGCGTCGACGGGTTCATGCAGCGCGTGAACGACAAGGACGGAGTGAAGTAACGGATGCCGACGATCAACCAGCTCATTCGCAAGCCGCGGGTTACGCAGCACGCGAAGAAGAAGGTGCCGGCCTTGCAGCAGAGCCCGCAGAAACGCGGCGTCTGCACGCGCGTCTACACCACGACGCCGAAGAAGCCGAACTCGGCGCTGCGCAAGGTCGCCAAGGTACGGCTGACCAACGGTTTCGAGGTCATCGGTTACATCCCGGGCGAGGGCCATAACCTGCAGGAGCATTCGGTGGTGATGATCCGCGGCGGCCGCGTCAAGGATTTGCCCGGCGTGCGCTACCACATCCTGCGCGGCGTGCTCGACACGCAGGGCGTCAAGAACCGCAAGCAGCGCCGGTCCAAATACGGCGCCAAACGACCGAAGTGAGGAAGCACTAACGATGTCTCGCCGCCACAGAGCCGAAAAACGCGAAATCCTGCCGGACCCGAAATTCGGGAACGTGGTGGTCACCAAATTCATGAATTCGGTGATGCATGCCGGCAAGAAGTCGGTTGCGGAGAATATCGTCTATGGCGCGCTCGACATGATCGAGGGCAAGACCCGCGGCAATCCTGTCGCGGTTTTTCAGCAGGCGCTCGACAACGTGATGCCGTCGATCGAAGTGCGCTCGCGGCGCGTCGGCGGCGCCACCTACCAGGTGCCGGTCGAAGTGCGCACATCGCGGCGTCAGGCGCTCGGCATCCGCTGGATCATTATCGCCGCGCGCGAACGCAACGAAAAAACGATGACCGAGCGGCTCTCCGCGGAGCTGCTCGATGCGTCCAATAACAGGGGAAACGCCGTAAAGAAGCGCGAAGACACGCACCGGATGGCGGAAGCCAATCGTGCGTTCTCGCACTATCGCTGGTGAAGCCGGCGACAGCGAAGGAACCCTGACAATGCCCCGCACCCATCCCATCGAGGACTATCGCAACTTCGGCATCATGGCTCACATCGATGCCGGCAAGACGACGACGACCGAGCGCGTCCTCTACTACACCGGCAAGAGCCACAAAATGGGCGAGGTGCACGACGGCGCCGCGACCATGGACTACATGGAGCAGGAGCAGGAGCGCGGCATCACGATTACGTCCGCCGCGACGACCGCGATCTGGAACGGCAAGCGGCTCAATATCATCGACACGCCCGGCCACGTCGATTTTACCATCGAGGTAGAGCGCTCGTTGCGCGTGCTCGACGGCGCGATCTGCGTGCTCGATTCCAATCAGGGCGTGGAGCCGCAGACCGAAACGGTATGGCGGCAGGGCGATCGCTATCACGTGCCGCGCATCGTGTTCTGCAACAAGATGGACAAGATCGGCGCGGACTTTTTCCAGTGCCTCAAGGACATCGTCGACCGCCTCGGCGCCAAGCCGGTAGCGATCCAGCTTCCGATCGGGTCCGAGAACAATTTCAAGGGCATCATCGATCTCGTCCGCATGGTCGGGGTGGTGTGGGACGAAGAGACGCTCGGCGCCAAATATCACGACATCGAAATTCCGGCCGATATGCTCGATCAGGCCAAGGAGTATCGCGAGAAGCTGGTCGAGGCGGCAGTCGAGCTCGACGATGACGCCACGACCGCCTACCTCGAAGGCAAGCTGCCCGACGAGGCGACGCTCAAGCGGCTCATCCGCAAGGCCGTTCTCGACGGCATTTTCTTTCCGGTGCTGTGCGGCTCCGCATTCAAGAACAAAGGCGTGCAGCCGCTGCTCGACGCCGTCGTCGACTATTTGCCGTCGCCGGTCGATGTGCCGCCGGTCAAAGGCATCGATCCCAAGGGCAACGAAGTCGAGCGCAAGGCCTCCGATAGCGAGCCGATGGCGCTGCTTGCGTTTAAGATCATGGACGATCCGTTCGTCGGCACCATCACGTTCTGCCGCATCTATTCCGGAACGCTCGAGGCCGCCACCGGTGTGGTGAATTCGACCAAGGAGCGCAAAGAGCGCGTCGGCCGCATGCTGCTGATGCATGCCAACAACCGCGAAGACATCAAGGAGGCCTTTGCCGGCGACATCGTGGCGCTGGCCGGCCTCAAAGAGGTGCGCACCGGCGACACGCTGTGCGATCCGCAAAAACCCATCATCCTCGAAAAGATGGACTTCCCCGATCCGGTCATCGAGATCGCGATCGAGCCGAAATCAAAAGCCGACCAGGAAAAGCTCGGCGTGGCGCTGGCGAAATTGGTGGCCGAAGATCCGTCCTTCCGCGTCCACACCGATCCGGAATCCGGCCAGACCATCATCAAGGGCATGGGCGAACTGCACCTCGACATCAAGGTCGATATCCTGCGGCGCACCTATAAGGTCGACGCCAATATCGGCGCCCCGCAGGTCGCTTACCGCGAGAAGATCACCCGCGCGGCGACCGAAGATTACACGCACAAGAAACAGACCGGCGGCCACGGCCAGTTCGCCCGCATCAAGATCGTCGCCGAGCCGGCTGCGCCAGGCGCCGGTTTTGTGTTCGAAAACGAAATCGTCGGCGGCTCCGTACCGCGCGAATTCATCCCGGCCGTAGAAAAGGGCCTGGAAGGTGTGATGGGTTCCGGTGTGCTCGCCGGCTTCCCCGTAGTTGATACCAAGGTAAGCCTGATCGACGGCGATTTGCACGACGTCGATTCCTCGGCGATGGCCTTCGAAATCTGCGCGCGTGCCGCCATGCGCAACGCGCTACAGAAGGGCGCCCCGGTTCTGCTCGAACCGATCATGAAGGTCGAGGTGGTGACGCCGGAGGACTATACCGGCTCGGTCATCGGCGACCTCAATTCGCGGCGCGGCCAGATCCAGGGTCAGGACATGCGCGGCAACGCCAACGTCATCGCGGCGATGGTGCCGCTTGCCAACATGTTTTCTTACGTCAACAACCTGCGCTCCATGAGTCAGGGGCGCGCCACGTTCACCATGCAGTTCGACCACTACGCGGAGGTGCCGAAAGGCATCGCCGACGAGGTTCAGGCGAAATACGCCTGAGCAGCACGCATACCAGGATTTCGGAACGGAGAATCTCATGGCCAAGGAAAAATTCAATCGCAACAAGCCGCATTGCAATATCGGCACGATCGGTCACGTCGATCACGGCAAGACCTCGTTGACGGCGGCGATCACCAAGGTATTGGCGGAGAAGGGTCAGGCGACCTATACGGCCTATGACCAGATCGACAAGGCGCCCGAAGAAAAGGCGCGCGGCATCACGATCGCGACCGCCCACGTTGAATACGAAACCGACAAGCGCCACTACGCGCATGTCGACTGCCCCGGTCACGCCGACTATGTGAAGAACATGATCACCGGCGCCGCGCAGATGGACGGCGCGATCCTGGTGGTGAGCGCGGCCGACGGCCCGATGCCGCAGACCCGCGAACACATTCTGCTCGCCCGCCAGGTCGGCGTGCCGGCGCTCGTCGTGTTCCTCAACAAGGTGGACATGGTCGACGATCCCGAACTGCTCGAGCTTGTCGAGCTCGAAGTTCGCGAGCTTTTGTCCAAGTACAATTTCCCCGGCGACAAGATCCCAGTCATCAAGGGATCGGCACTGATGGCGCTCGAAGACAAGGATGCCAAGCTCGGCAAGGAGGCCATCCACGCGCTGATGAAGGCCGTCGATGAGAACATCCCGCAGCCGGAGCGCCCGAAGGATCAGCCGTTCCTGATGCCGGTCGAGGACGTGTTCTCAATCTCGGGCCGCGGCACGGTCTGCACCGGCCGTATCGAGCGCGGCGTCATCAAGGTCGGCGAAGAAGTCGAGATCGTCGGCATCAAGCCGACGACCAAGACCGTCGTCACCGGCGTCGAAATGTTCCGCAAGCTGCTCGACCAAGGCGAGGCCGGCGACAATGTCGGCTGCCTGCTGCGCGGCACGAAACGCGAAGAGGTGGAACGCGGGCAGGTTCTTTGCAAGCCGGGTTCGGTCAAGCCGCACACCAAGTTCAAGGCCGAGGCCTACATCCTCACCAAGGAAGAGGGTGGCCGCCACACGCCGTTCTTCACCAATTACCGGCCGCAATTCTACTTCCGCACCACCGACGTGACCGGCGTGGTGACGCTGCCGGAAGGCACCGAGATGGTCATGCCGGGCGACAATATCGCCATGGAAGTGACGCTGATCGTGCCGATCGCCATGGAAGAGAAACTGCGTTTTGCCATTCGCGAGGGCGGTAAAACGGTCGGCGCCGGCGTGGTGGCGAACATTATCGAATAGGGATCAACACATCGTCATGGCCGGGCTTGTCCCGGCCATCTCGATCAAAAGGGCACCGCGATGCCAGGGCAATCGGGATTGCCGGAACGACTCCGGTAATGACAGTTGAAAAGAGACAGATATGAACGGCCAGAACATCCGCATCCGGCTCAAGGCGTTCGATCATCGCATCCTCGATGCGTCGACGCGCGAGATCGTCAATACGGCGAAACGCACCGGCGCGCAGGTGCGCGGCCCGATCCCGCTGCCGACCAAGATCGAAAAATTCACGGTCAACCGTTCGCCGCATATCGACAAGAAAAGCCGCGAACAGTTCGAAATGCGTACGCACAAGCGCCTGCTCGACATCGTCGATCCGACGCCGCAGACAGTCGATGCGCTGATGAAGCTCGATCTCGCTGCCGGCGTCGACGTCGAGATCAAGCTCTAAGGCGCGGTGGAGAAGAACAATGCGTTCCGGGGTGCTCGCACAAAAGGTCGGCATGATGCGCCTGTTCACCGAGGCCGGCGAACATGTGCCGGTCACGGTGCTGCGGCTTGGCAATTGCCAGGTTATCGGCCACCGCACCAAGGAGAAGAACGGTTACGTCGCGCTGCAGCTCGGCGCCGGCCTGCGCAAGGTGCAGTCGACGACGCGCGCCGACCGCGGCCATTTTGCCGTCGCCAAGGTCGAGCCCAAGCGCAAGCTCGCTGAATTTCGCGTCGACGCTGACGGGCTGATCCCGGTCGGCGCCGAGATCACCGCCGACCACTTCGTCGTCGGCCAATATGTCGACGTCACCGGCACATCGACCGGCAAGGGTTTTGCCGGCGGCATGAAGCGCTGGAATTTCTCGGGGCTGCGCGCCTCCCACGGCGTGTCCATCTCGCACCGCTCGATCGGCTCGACCGGCGGCCGGCAAGATCCCGGAAAAACCTTCAAGAACAAGAAGATGCCCGGCCATCTCGGTGTCGACCGGGTGACCACGCTCAATCTCAAGGTCAGGCAGACCGACGTCGCGCGCGGCCTGATCCTGGTCGAAGGCGCCGTGCCTGGCGTCAAAGGCGGCTGGATCACGGTGCGCGACGCGGTGAAGAAGAAGCTGCCGGACGGCGTGCCGAAGCCCGGCAAATTCAAGCTCGCCGAAGCCGCTCCCGCGGCGCCGGCAAGCGAGCCGGCGGGCCAAGAGACGCCGGCGGCTGCGCAACCGAAAAAGGGCGAGTGACATGGAGCTTCAAGTCACCACGCTCGACGGCAAGAAAGCCGGCTCGGTCACGGTGTCCGACGCCATTTTCGGTCTGGAGCCGCGCGCCGATCTCATCCACCGCTGCGTGGTGTGGCAATTGGCCAAGCGGCAGCGCGGCACCCACGAGGTGAAGAACCGTGCAGACATCGACCGCACCGGCAAGAAAATGTACCGGCAGAAGGGCACCGGCTCCGCCCGTCACGGCTCGGCGCGGGTCAATCTGTTCCGCGGTGGCGGCCGCTCGTTCGGCCCGCACAGCCAAAGCCGCGAAATCGGCCTGCCGAAGAAGGTGCGCGCGCTGGCGCTCAAGCACGCGCTCTCGGCCAAAGCTAAAGACGGCGGCATCCTGATCATTGAGGCGCTGGCGGTGAAGGAAGCCAAGACCAAGGCGCTGCGCGGACATTTCGACAAACTGGGCGTGTCCAATGCGCTGTTCATCGACGGCGCCGAAGTCGCAGCCGATGTCCGCACCGCGGCGCGCAATATTCCCAATATCGACGTGCTGCCGGTCGCCGGCATCAACGTCTACGACATCATGCGGCGGCACAAACTCGTGCTCACCCGCGCCGCCGTCGATGCACTGGAGGCGCGATTCAAATGACCACGACCGATCCGCGCCATTACGACATCATCGTAGCGCCCCTCATCACCGAGAAGGCGACCAACGCGTCCGAATTCAACAAGGTCGTGTTCAAGGTCGCCAAGACCGCGACCAAGCCGCAGATCAAGGAAGCCGTCGAGAAACTGTTCGACGTCAAGGTCAAGAGCGTGAACACGCTGACCCGGCGCGGCAAATGGAAAGTGTTCAAAGGCCGTCTCGGCCGTCAGTCCGACACCAAGCGCGCGATCGTGACTTTCGAAGAGGGCCAGAAGATCGACGTCACCACCGGGCTGTAGGAGCGGGCAATGGCACTCAAAAACTATAATCCGGTTACGCCAGGCCAGCGTCAGCTCGTCCTCGTCGACCATGCCGGCCTGCATACCGGCAAGCCGGTCAAGGCGCTCACCGAAGGCAAGAATTCGTCCGGCGGCCGCAACAACAACGGCCATATCACCTCGCGCTATCGCGGCGGCGGCCACAAGCAGGCCTATCGCAAGATCGACTTCAAGCGGCGCAAGTTCGACGTGCCGGCCAACGTCGAGCGGCTCGAATACGATCCGAACCGCACCGGCTTCATTGCGCTCGTCAAATACCAGGACGGCGAGCTCGATTACATTCTGGCGCCGCAGCGGCTTGCGGTCGGCGATACTATCGTCGCCGGCGAGCATGTCGACGTGAAGCCCGGCAATGCCATGCCGGTTGCCAATATTCCGGTCGGCACCATCGTCCATAATGTCGAGCTGAAGATCGGCAAAGGCGGGCAGATCGCGCGCTCGGCCGGCACTTACGCGCAGATCGTCGGCCGCGACGGCGACTACGTGATCTTGCGGCTCAATTCCGGCGAACAGCGGCTGGTCCACGGCCGCTGCATCGCCAGCGTCGGCGCGGTGTCGAACCCCGACAATATGAACGTGTCGATCGGCAAGGCCGGGCGCACGCGATGGATGGGGCGGCGCGGCCATGTCCGCGGCGAGGCGATGAACCCGGTCGATCATCCGCTCGGCGGGCGCACGCGCGGCGGCCGGCATCCGGTGACGCCGTGGGGCAAGCCGACCAAGGGCAAGAAGACGCGCAAGAACAAGTCGACGGCGAAGTTCATCATGGTGAGCCGCCACGCACGCAAGAAGCAGAAGTAGGAGCGATCATGACGCGTTCGGTCTGGAAAGGTCCGTTTGTCGACGGCTATCTGCTGAAAAAGGCGGATGCCGCGCGCTCGTCCGCGCGTCACGAGATGATCCGCATCTGGTCGCGGCGCTCGACCATCCTGCCGCAATTCGTCGGCCTGACGTTTGGCGTCTATAACGGCCAAAAACACATTCCGGTGGCCGTCGCCGAGGAAATGGTCGGCCACAAATTCGGTGAATTCGCCCCGACCCGCTCGTTCTACGGCCATACGTCGGACCGCAAGGCAAAGCGCATGGCGAGCGCGCCGAGCGCCGAGGGCGGGGCAGCGCCGGCCGCTGCAGCGCCAGCCGCACCGGCTGCGGGCGCATCGTGACGCCGGGAGAGCATTGATGAGCAAGAAAAAGCGCGATCGCGCGCTCTCCGAAAACGAGGCCATGGCGGTCGCCCGCATGCTGCGGGTGAGCCCGCAAAAGCTGAATTTGTTGGCCCAGCTCATTCGCGGCAAGAAGGTTGCGACCGCGCTCGCCGACCTCGAATTCTCGCGCAAGCGCATCGCGCGCGACGTGCGCAAGTGCCTGGAATCGGCGATCGCCAATGCCGAGAACAATCACGACCTCGATGTCGACGATCTCGTCGTCGTCGAGGCCCATGTCGGCAAGGCGCTGGTCATCAAGCGGCATTCGCCGCAGGCTCGCGGCCGGATCGGCGCGATCATGAAGCCGTTCTCGCATCTCACCATCGTGGTGCGCGAAGTCGAGGCGCAGGCGCAGGCGTAAGAGAAGCGGTCAGGAGAGCACTATGGGTCAAAAGGTCAATCCGATCGGGCTTCGGCTCGGCATCAACCGCACCTGGGATTCGCGCTGGTATGCCGGCAAGGCGAGCTATGGCGCGCTGCTGCATGAGGACATGGAAATCCGCAAGGTGCTGATGGCCGAGCTCAAGCAGGCCGCGGTGTCCAAGATCGTGATCGAGCGCCCGCACAAGAAGGCCCGCGTCACCATTCATTCGGCGCGCCCCGGTGTGGTCATCGGCAAGAAGGGCGCCGACATCGAGAAATTGCGCCGCAAGGTCGCCGAGCTCACCGACAGCGACGTCGTGATCAACATCGTGGAAATTCGCAAACCCGAGCTCGACGCCCAGCTCGTCGCCGAATTGATCGCGCAGCAGCTCGAGCGCCGCGTGGCGTTCCGCCGCGCGATGAAGCGCGCCGTGCAATCGGCGATGCGGCTCGGCGCCGGCGGCATCCGCATCAATTGCTCGGGCCGGCTCGGCGGCGCCGAGATCGCGCGCATGGAATGGTATCGCGAGGGCCGTGTGCCGCTGCACACGCTGCGCGCCGATGTCGATTACGGCGTCGCCACCGCGTTCACCACCTACGGCACCTGCGGCGTGAAGGTCTGGATCTTCAAAGGCGAGATCATGGAGCACGACCCGATGGCGCAGGACAAGAAAATGGCCGAGGTCGAAGCCGGCCGGCCGCGGCGGGATGCGGCTTGATCGAGCGGATGGACATAGAGACGTAACGTCATGCTGCAACCGGTACGAACCAAATTCCGCAAGGCGCATAAGGGCCGCATCCACGGCCTCGCCACGAGCGCGATCAACCTTGCGTTCGGCCAGTATGGCCTCAAAGCGCTCGAGCCGGATCGGGTCACCGCGCGCCAGATCGAGGCCGCACGCCGTGCGCTCACCCGCCATATGAAGCGCTCGGGGCGCGTCTGGATTCGCATGTTCCCCGACGTACCGGTGTCGAAGAAACCGCTCGAAGTCCGCATGGGCTCGGGCAAAGGCACGCCGGAATTGTGGGTGGCGCGCGTAAAACCCGGCCGCATCCTGTTCGAAATCGACGGCGTGCCCGTCGGGGTCGCCAAGGAGGCGCTGGCGCTGGCCGCGGCCAAATTGCCGATCAAGACCCGTTTTGTCGAACGGATTAGCGAGTAGGGCGCGTGACATGAAACCGGCCGATGTCAGAGCGATGACGATCGATCAGATCGACGACGAGGTGCTCAAACTCAAGAAGGAGCACTTCAATCTGCGATTCCAGCGCGCCAGCGGGCAATTGGAAAATACCGCACGGGTGCGCGAAGTGCGGCGCGACATTGCGCGATTGAAGACGGTCGCGCGCACCAAGCGCCAAGGTCCGGCAAAGCCAGCCGCGGCGAAGAGTTGAGAGGACCGATATGCCGAAGCGTACGCTCCAGGGCGTGGTCGTGAGCGACAAGCAGAACAAGACATTGGTGGTGCGCGTAGAGCGCCGCTTCACCCATCCCTTGTTCAAGAAGACGGTGCGCAGTTCGAAGAAATACTACGCCCACGACGAGAAGAACGAATTCAAGGTCGGCGACATGGTGTGGATCGAAGAGCACCGCCCGATTTCCAAGTTCAAGCGCTGGGCGGTGGTGCGGGGCGAGAAGAAGAAGGCGTCGTGAACGTGACACGACCGGAATGGAACGAGTGGGGTAGCCCATGATCCAGATGCAAACCAATCTCGACGTGGCGGATAATTCCGGCGCGCGCCGCGTCATGTGCATCAAGGTGCTCGGCGGCTCTAAGCGCAAATACGCCACTATCGGCGACGTCATCGTCGTTTCGGTGAAGGAGGCGATCCCGCGCGGCCGCGTCAAGAAGGGTGACGTGATGAAAGCCGTCATCGTGCGCATCCGGAAGGACATCAAGCGCGCCGACGGTTCGGTCATCCGTTTCGACCGCAATGCGGCGGTGCTGATGACGCCGCAGAACGAGCCGGTCGGCACGCGCATCTTCGGGCCGGTGCCGCGCGAATTGCGGGCCAAGAACCACATGAAGATCATTTCGCTTGCGCCGGAGGTGCTGTGATGGCGGCGCGGATCAAGAAGGGCGACACCGTGGTCGTGATCGCCGGGCGCGACAAGGGCCGTTCCGGCGAGGTCATCGAGATGCGCCGCGGCGACGGCCGCGTACTGGTGCGCGGCATCAACATGGTCAAGCGCCACCAGCGCCAGACCCAGGCGCAGGAAGGCGGCATCATTTCCAAGGAGCTGTCGATCCACCTGTCCAACGTGGCGCTTGCCGACCCCAAGGACGGCAAGCCGACGCGGGTCGGTTTCAAATTTATCGGCAAGGGCGAGGACCGCAAGAAGGTGCGCGTCGCCAAGCGTTCGGGAGTTGAGATCGATGGCTGATACGGAAGATAAGCAAGCCAAAAGGCCTGAGGGGTCGCCGCGGCCGCAGAGTGCCGAACAGGCGGTCAAAGCCGGCAAGGACGACAAGAAGGCGGCAAAGCAGGCGCGGGCTGACAAGGCTGCGGCCGCCAAACCGGCGACGCCGCGCGAGCCCGCGCCCAAGGTGCCGGCGCGTCTGAAGGTGCAGTTCGACGAGGCGATCCGGGGCAAGCTCGCCGAGCAGTTCGGCTACAAGAACCGCTTCGAGGTGCCTATCCTCGACAAGGTTGTCATCAATATGGGCATCGGCGAGGGCGTTGCCGACAAGAAGAAGGTCGATGGCGCCGCCGCCGACCTCGGCCTGATCGCCGGCCAGAAGGCGGTGGTGACCAAGGCGCGCAAATCGATCGCGACCTACAAGCTGCGCACCGGCCAGGCGATCGGCTGCAAGGTGACGCTGCGCAAGGCGCGCATGTACGAATTCATCGACCGGCTCATCAATATCGCGCTGCCGCGCGTGCGCGACTTCCGCGGCCTTAATCCGAAGAGTTTCGATGGCCGCGGCAACTACACGCTCGGCATCAAGGAGCACATCGTGTTCCCCGAGATCGATTACGACAAGGCCACCGATATCTGGGGCATGGACATCACGGTATGCACCACCGCGCGCAACGACGACGAGGCGCGCGCCTTGTTGACGGCATTCAATTTTCCGTTCCGGCAGTGAGATTTTAGCGATCTCAGACGCGGAACACGAGGAGAACTAGATGGCGAAGAAGAGTTCGATAGAGAAGAACAACCGGCGCCGCCGGATGACCAAGCAATTTGCCGGCCGCCGCGCACGGCTGAAAGCGATCGCGCTCGACAAATCGAAACCGGTGGAAGAGCGCTTTGCCGCGACGCTGAAGCTCGCCGAGCTGCCGCGCAACGGGTCCGCCACCCGTATTCGCAATCGCTGCGAATTGACGGGCCGGCCGCGCGGCTATTATCGCAAGCACAAACTCTCGCGCATTGCGCTTCGCGATCTCGGCTCCAAGGGCCTGATCCCGGGCCTGTTGAAGTCGAGCTGGTGAGGAGGATCGCACGATGGCCATGAACGATCCGCTCGGCGATCTTTTGTCCCGCATCCGCAACGCGCAGATGCGCAACAAGTCGAAGGTTTCCACCCCGAATTCGAAATTGCGCGAAAGCGTGGTCGAGGTGCTCAAGAACGAAGGCTATATCCGCGGCTATTCGGTGGTCGAGAAAGACGGCCGCTCGGAGATCGAGATCGAGCTGAAATACTTCGACGGCGAGCCGGTGATCCGCGAGATCGAACGGATCTCCAAGCCCGGCCGGCGTGTCTACACCTCGGTCAAGAACATGCCCCGCATCAACAACGGGCTCGGCGTCACCATCGTATCGACGCCCAAGGGCGTGATGGCCGACCACGACGCCCGCGACGCCAATGTCGGCGGCGAAATACTGTGCACGGTGTTCTGATGTCGCGTATCGGCAAACGGGCAGTCGCGGTGCCTTCGGGCGTCACCGCCAATGTCGAGGGCCAGACCGTGAAGGTCAAAGGCCCCAAAGGCGCGTTGCAAGTCGTGCTGCACGACGACGTCATGGCCAAGGTCGATGGCGGCCAGATCAAGGTCGAGCCGCGCGCCGAGACCCAGCGCGCCCGCGCGCAATGGGGCACCTCGCGCACGCTGATCGCCAATCTGGTTGCCGGCGTCACCAAGGGCTTCGAGCAGCGGCTTGAAATCAACGGCGTCGGCTATCGCGCCGCGGTGCAGGGCAAGAACCTGCAGATCGCGCTCGGCTATAGCCACGACATCGTCTACCCGATCCCGGAAGGCATCGCGATCGCCACGCCGCGGCCGGTCGAGATCGTCATTACCGGCAGCGACCGCCAGAAAGTCGGCCAGGTCGCCGCCGAGATCCGCGAATACCGTCCGCCGGAGCCGTATAAGGGCAAGGGCATCAAATATGCCGGCGAGCGCATCTTCCGCAAGGAAGGCAAGAAGAAGTAACGGAGCCGCACGATGAGCAAGCTCAGTGACAGGATCATGCGGCGGACGGGGCGCGTGCGCGGCACGCTGCGCCGCGCCGCGGGCGAGCGTAAGCGGCTGACCGTATACCGATCCTCCAAGCACATCTACGCGCAGGTGATCGACGACGATCAGAGCGTCACGCTTGCGGCGGCTTCCTCGATCGAGAAAACCGCGCGCGAAGGCCTCAAGACCGGCGCCGGCGTCGATGCGGCCAAGGTGGTGGGCAAGCTGATCGCCGAACGCGCCAAGGAAAAAGGCATCAAGGACGTCGTGTTCGACCGCGGCGGCTATCTCTATCACGGCCGGGTCAAGGCGCTGGCCGACGCCGCCCGCGAGGGCGGGTTGAATTTCTAGGAACCTGCGAATGGATACGATCGGCAACAAGGCACCCAAATATGGCCCGTGAACCACGCGACCGAAGACCCGCAGAGCGCGATAGCGAGTTCATCGACAAACTCGTGCACATCAATCGCGTCGCCAAGGTCGTCAAGGGCGGCCGGCGCTTCGGCTTTGCCGCGCTCGTCATCGTTGGCGATCAAAAGGGCCGGGCCGGCTTCGGCCACGGCAAGGCGCGCGAAGTGCCCGAAGCGATCCGCAAGGCGACCGAAGCCGCCAAGCGCGCGCTCACGCGCGTGCCGTTGCGTGAAGGCCGCACGCTGCATCACGACGTTGCCGGTCGCCACGGCGCGGGCCGGGTTTATCTGCGCGCCGCGCCGCCCGGCACCGGTATCATCGCCGGCGGCCCGATGCGCGCGGTGTTCGAGACGCTCGGCATGCAGGACGTGGTGGCGAAATCGATCGGTACGTCGAACCCCTATAATGTCGTGCGTGCCACCTTCGATGCGCTCAAGCGCCAGGACTCGCCACGCTCGGTCGCCGCCCGCCGCAACATCAAGGTGTCGGCGCTGCAGTCGCGCCGCCGCGACAGCGATGCCGAAGCGTCGGCCGATTGAGCACGGAGCAGGTCATGAATGCCGACAAGATCACTGGCAAAACCGTCAAAGTCCGGCAGACCAGCAGCGCCTCGCGTCGTCACCATAGGCAGCGCGAAACACTGATCGGGCTCAAGCTCAACAAAATCGGCCGCGTCGCCGAGCTCGTCGATTCGCCGCAAACCCGCGGTATGATCGCCAAGGTCGCCCATCTCGTCGAAGTGGTGGAGAAGTAGATGAAACTGCACGAACTCTCCGGCCGCCCCGGCGCCCGCAAGACGCGAAAGCGCATCGGCCGCGGCATCGGTTCCGGTAAGGGCAAGACCGGCGGTCGCGGCGGCAAGGGCCAGACCGCGCGCTCGGGCGTGCGCATCAAGGGTTTCGAGGGCGGCCAAATGCCGCTGCATCGCCGGCTGCCCAAGCGCGGCTTTAAGAACACGATGTTCGCCAAGAAGCTCAACGAGGTGAACCTTGGGCCGGTCCAGGAGGCGATCGACGCTGGCCTCCTTGAGGCCTCAGGCAAGATCGACGTCGCGGCTCTGGTCAAAGCTGGTCTCATCCGCCGCGCCAAGGACGGCGTGCGGCTGCTCGGCTCCGGCGAAATCAAGGCAAAAGTGACGTTTTCGGTCTACGGTGCGTCCAAATCGGCGGTCGCCGCGGTGGAAAAGGCCGGCGGCACGGTCGAGATTCTCGCGCCCAAGCCGGAAGCGAGCGAACAGGCGGCTTGATGCCCATATAGGGCGACTGGTTCGGGCTGGTTCGGGGCTTGGCGGACGGAGCGGTAGCGGATGGTCTCGGCAGCGGAACAACTGGCAGCCAATCTCAACTTTGGGGCCTTGGCCAAAGCCGAGGAACTGAAGAAGCGCATCTGGTTCACGCTGGGCGCGCTCTTGGTCTATCGGCTCGGCACCTACATCCCGTTGCCCGGCATCGATCCCAACGCCTGGGACCAGATTTTCCAGTCTCAGGCCGGCGGTATTTTGGGCATGTTCAATATGTTCGCCGGCGGCGGCATCCACCGCATGGCGATTTTCGCGCTCAACATCATGCCCTACATCTCGGCCTCGATCATCATTCAGCTGATGACGACGGTGTCGCCCACGCTCGAACAGCTCAAGAAAGAGGGCGAGGCGGGCCGCAAGCTGATCAACCAGTACACCCGCTATCTGACGGTCGTGCTGGCCGCGTTCCAGGCCTACGGCATTGCCGTGGGTCTCGAAGGCGCCGGCCGGGTGGTCAGCGATCCCGGGCTGTTCTTTCGCATCTCCACAGTGATCACGCTCACCGGCGGCACCATTTTCCTGATGTGGCTCGGCGAGCAGATCACCCAGCGCGGCATCGGCAACGGCACCTCGCTGATCATCATGTCGGGCATCGTCGCGCAAATGCCTTCGGCCGTGGCCGGCACGCTCGAACTCGGCCGCCAGGGCGCGCTCTCGACCGGGCTCATTCTGATCGTGCTGGTGATGGCGGTCGCCGTCATCACCTTCATCGTGTTCATGGAGCGCGCGCAGCGCCGGCTCCTGATCCAGTATCCCAAACGCCAGGTCGGCAATCGCATGTTCGAGGGGCAGTCCTCGCATCTGCCGCTTAAGCTCAATACGTCGGGCGTCATCCCGCCGATCTTCGCCTCGTCGCTGCTGCTATTGCCCACCACGATCGCCAATTTCACAGCCGGCCAGGGGCCAGGATGGCTGACGGTCATCACGACCCAGCTCGCCCACGGGCGGCCCTTATTCCTGGCGCTCTATGTCGGGCTTATCGTGTTCTTCGCCTTCTTCTACACGGCGATCGTCTTTAATCCGACAGAGACAGCCGATAATCTCAAGAAGCATGGCGGCTTCATCCCCGGCATCCGGCCTGGGGAACGAACGGCCGAATATATCGATTACGTTTTGTCGCGAATCACGGTAATCGGCGCGGCTTATCTTGCCGTTGTTTGCCTGTTTCCCGAGATTCTGATTTCCTATGCGGCGGTGCCTTTCTATTTCGGCGGCACCTCGCTCCTGATCGTGGTCAGCGTCACCATGGACACGGTGGCGCAGGTCCAGGGCTATCTGCTCGCGCACCAATACGAAGGCCTAATAAAAAGGTCGAAACTGAGGGGACGCCGTAGATGAGATTAATCCTGCTCGGCCCGCCGGGGGCTGGCAAGGGAACGCAGGCAATGCGTCTCGTCGCCAAATACGGCATAGTTCAGCTCTCAACGGGTGAAATGCTGCGGGACGCGGTGAAAGCCGGCACGCCCGTCGGCCGTCAGGTCAAAGAGATCATGGCGAGCGGCGGTCTGGTGCCCGACAATATCGTGGTCAGCCTAGTTGCGCAGCGCATCGAGCAGCCGGACGCGCGCAAGGGGTTCATCCTCGACGGCTTCCCGCGCACGGTGCCGCAGGCCGCAGCCCTTGATCGCATGCTGTCGAGCCGGAGTCTTAAGCTCGATGCGGTGATCGAATTGCGGGTCGACGAGGACGCCCTGATCCGCCGTATCGAAAGCCGCATCGCCGAAATGAAGGCGCGCGGTGAGGAACTGCGCAGCGATGACGACCCCGAAGTGCTGCACAACCGGCTGCGGGCCTACCGCCAGCAGACCGCGCCGCTGATTGCCTATTACCGCCACCAGAACGTCCTTAAGACGGTCAACGGCATGGCGGCTGTTCCGGACGTCACCGTGGCCATTGACAAGGCACTGCCGCCGGACCCGCCGCCGATGCGGGCGGGGGTGGCCGAAAGCAAAAAAAAAAGCGAAGAACTAAGCCGCTGAAATCGCGCCGGACGGGCGGTGGCAGCGGAACAGGCAGGAAGGTTTTAGGAAAAAAGTCCGCAAGGCCCGGGGCGCTGACCCGACGCCGCCGAACGACCGCTAAAACGCCGCCACACGGGCACAAAAGTGGGGATACCCGCCGCCGTTAAGCGGGTTTGTACACGAAATCGCTAGCCGAGGTTGACGAACCCGCTGGGAATCCATTAATAAGCCCCGAATATCCAGTCGGAGATTTAGCAGCGATGCCAGGCCCAAGCGGCAGGCAGGCGCTGGTTTTTTACGTTTGTGGCCTTCTCTCAGGTGACATTGCAACCGATGGCAGGCGGCGAAGCCCCAGGGGTCTTTCCGGGGCCGGTCGCCGCAAGGAGTAACTGGCTTGAGGAGTAACTGGCTTGAGGAGTAACTGACTTGGCTCGCATCGCTGGCGTCAATCTACCGACCAACAAGCGCATCGTGATTGCGCTGCAGTACATCTATGGAATTGGCGGCGCCAAGGCGCACGAAATCCTCGGCAAGGTCTCGATCCCTGAATCGCGCCGGGTCTCGCAATTGACCGACCAGGAAGTACTGCAGCTGCGCGAAGTGATCGACCGCGACTATATCGTCGAGGGCGACCTGCGGCGCGAAGTCTCCATGAACATCAAACGGCTGATGGATCTCGGCTGCTATCGGGGCTTGCGTCACCGCCGCAGCCTGCCGGTGCGCGGCCAGCGCACGCATACCAATGCAAGGACCCGCAAGGGCCCGGCCAAGGCTATCGCCGGCAAGAAGAAATAGCGCGTTGAACAGGACACGGCAGCGGAGCCAAAGGCTTCGATCTGCGAAAGGGTTTTGAATGGGCAAGGAAGCTACGCGCGTCCGCAAGCGCGAACGCAAAAACATCGCCTCTGGCGTCGCGCATGTGAATGCGACGTTCAACAATACCATGATTACGATCACCGACGTGCAGGGCAATGCCATTGCGTGGTCGTCGGCGGGCACGATGGGTTTCAAGGGCTCGCGCAAATCGACGCCTTACGCGGCGCAAGTCGCCGCCGAAGACGCCGCCAAGAAAGCGCAAGAGCACGGTATGCGTACTCTTGAGGTCGAAGTCGCGGGGCCCGGTTCGGGCCGTGAGTCGGCGCTGCGCTCGCTGCAGGCGGCCGGCTTCACCATCACCTCGATCCGCGACGTAACGCCGATCCCGCACAATGGATGCCGCCCGCGCAAGCGGCGGCGCGTATAGGACATCCGGCCGATGGAACAAATGGAACATCTGCCGCCGCTCGATCATGGCTCCAATCTTGGCCCCACGGAGCGGACTGGGGCGCGCGAGACAATCGCGCCGCGCAACGCGATGGGTGACAACGTGACGATTCAGAAGAATTGGCAGGAACTGATCAGGCCCAACAAGTTGCAGGTTAGCCCCGGCACCGATACGCGGCGCGCGGCGACCGTCGTGGCCGAGCCGCTCGAACGCGGCTTCGGCGTGACGCTCGGCAATGCGCTCCGCCGCATCCTGTTGTCCTCGCTACAGGGCGCCGCCGTCCAGTCGGTGCATATCGACGGCGTGCTGCACGAATTCTCCTCGATCGCCGGCGTGCGCGAGGACGTCACCGACATCGTGCTCAACATCAAGGACATCGCCATCAAGATGCAGGGCGACGGGCCCAAGCGCATGGTGGTCAAGAAGCAGGGTCCCGGCACGGTCACCGCCAACGACATTCAGACCGTCGGCGACATCGTCGTGCTCAATCCCGATCTGGTGTTGTGCACGCTCGACGAAGGCGCCGAGATCCGCATGGAATTCACGGTGAATACCGGCAAGGGTTACGTGCCGGCCGAGCGCAACCGTCCCGAGGATGCGCCGATCGGGCTCATTCCGGTCGACAGCCTCTATTCGCCGGTGCGCAAGGTCTCCTACAAGGTCGAGAACACCCGCGAAGGGCAGATCCTCGACTACGACAAGCTGACGCTGACCATCGAGACCAACGGCGCGGTGACCCCCGAGGACTCGCTCGCCTATGCCGCGCGCATCCTGCAGGATCAGCTCAACGTGTTCGTCAATTTCGAGGAGCCCAAGCGCGAAACCACGCACGAGGCGATCCCCGATCTCGCGTTCAATCCGGCCTTCCTCAAGAAGGTCGACGAGCTCGAACTCTCGGTGCGCTCGGCCAATTGCCTGAAGAACGACAACATCGTCTATATCGGCGACCTCGTTCAAAAGACCGAGGCCGAGATGCTGCGCACGCCGAATTTCGGGCGCAAGTCGCTCAACGAGATCAAGGAAGTGCTGGTGCAGATGGGTCTGCATCTGGGCATGGAAGTGCCGGGCTGGCCGCCGGAAAATATCGAGGAACTGGCCAAGCGCTTCGAGGATCATTACTAGGACGCGTCATGGCCGGGCTTGTCCCGGCCATCTCGGTATCAAGGGCAAAGCATTGCCATTTGATCGGGATGCCCGGCACAGGGCCGGGCATGACGAATGAGGATACGGCAGGAACGGCGTCATGCGTCACGCAAAAACCCATCGCAAATTCAGCCGGCGCTCGGATCATCGCAAGGCGATGCTGGCGAACCTTGCCGCCTCGCTGATCAAGCACGAGCAGATCACGACGACGCTGCCCAAGGCGAAGGATTTGCGGCCGATCGTGGAGAAGCTCGTTACGCTCGGCAAGCGCGGCGGCCTGCACGCGCGCCGCCAGGCGATCGCGCAGATGCGCGACCTGGCCATGGTCAAGAAGCTCTTCGACGTCATCGGCCCGCGCTACAAGGCGCGCGACGGCGGCTATACGCGGGTGATGAAGGCGGGCTTCCGGTACGGCGATTCCGCGCCCGTCGCGGTGATCGAATTCGTCGACCGCGACGTCGATGCCAAAGGGCTCGATTCCGGGCCGGTCCAGGCGCGGACCCAGGCCGAAGAGACCGTGCCGGCGTAAGCCACCCGCTTAAGGGCCTTTGGCGAAATCGAGCGTGCAGGGCCGGCCTTCGACCCGGCTTCCAGTGCCGCTCGAGCCGTTCAATTTCCCGGCGACGTGATAGCCGAACTCGGTCCCCCTCGGGACGTTGCCGACCGCAACCTGGCTCGCGCCAACCAGTGAATCGACATAGAGATTACCCAAAGAGCCGTCGGCGCCGATTTTGCCGTCGATCGTCAGCCAACCCGGCTTACCCTTTTCGCCTTTCTCGCCGTGCAGCATCCCGTCGGTGATTTGCGCCGCGACGCGATAGGAATAGCCAAGCGCGCTGCCCGCCGCCGGGCAGGAGAACGTGATCGACCAGGCCCCGTCGAAGCCGCGCGTCTGCGCCGATGTCGCGGGCTGCGGCGGCGGCATTGGTTGCGGAGCCGGCGGTGTCGCCACGGCCGCGGGCGGTGGCGCTTGCGCCGCGGGAGGTGGTGAAACGACCGGCGCGGGCGCGGCGGATGGCGCCGCGGTCGCAGCCGCAGAACTCGCCGGCGCCGCGGGTGGCTGTGTCGGCGCAGTCCGCGTGGAAAAGTAAATACCGCCGGCGCCGAGCGCCGCGACGATGACAACAGTGGCCGCGATCAACGGGATGTAAGAAGGCTTTTGCGCCACCGGTAGCGGCGCCGATCCGGGGCGCAGCGCTGGCTTCGCCGCCACGGCCTCGCTTTCACCCGGTCTGGGCGCCGCGACGATAGCGTCGATTTGCGCACCCAACCGATCGATTTCGCGCTCCCAGTCCTTGAACAGGTCGATCCATTGGCGGGTGGCGAATTCGTAGGCGAATGCGTCGTTGGGCGCGACGTCCTCCACCCGCACGGGCAGCACGGTGACGCGATGGCGTCCGGCCAGCACCAGCTCTTTCTTGATCTCTTCGGAATTGTTGGCGCTGCTGGTGAAGATCAGCAACATGACCCGAGCCGAGCGGATCGCCCGTACGATCGATTCCTGAAAATTCTCGCCGGGACCGATGCTGCGACACGCGATCCAGCAGGAATGACCGCGCGCTTGCAATGCGTCGCAAATGGTCTCCGCAACGTCCTGGTCGACCGACGCGTAGCTGATGAATATCGGCGAACTCACGGCCCTACCTTATCGCCCGGATATCGCCCCCGAGAGTCCGAGAAATAGCAGAGTGCGGGCAGAGCGGGAAGCGGCGGAGCCCGCGGGCGGCGGCGCCGACGCCCTTCTAAAGCCCCGATCGGATGTCTATATCTGTGACCTCATTGAATCGGGGTTCCCCTAAAATGCCGCGCATTCCGGCCATGCCTGCAGCCGCTGTCGCAATCCTGTTTGCGGTCTTGGTGCAGGGCGCGAGCGCACAAGAGCGCCAGGTCCCGAGCTCGCCCGCCCAGTTGCAGCTGTCGTTTGCGCCGATCGTCAAGCGCGTGGCGCCGGCGGTCGTCAACGTCTATGCCCAGCACGTCGTCCAGAACAACAATCCGTTTTTAGCCGATCCGTTTTTTCGCCAGTTCTTCGGCGGCATCCCGCGCGAACAGGTCGAGCGCTCGCTCGGCTCCGGCGTCATCGTCGATCCGGCGGGCCTCGTCGTCACCAACTATCACGTCATCGAAGGCGCCAGCGAAGTGAAGGTGGCGCTGTCCGACAAGCGCGAATTCGACGCCGATATCGTGCTCAAGGATCAGCGAAGCGATCTCGCGGTGTTGCGCGTCAAGGGCGCCAGCGAGCGCTTCCCCACGCTCGAATTCGCCGATTCCGACGCGCTGCAAGTCGGCGACGTGGTGCTGGCGATTGGCGACCCGTTCGGCGTCGGCCAGACCGTGACCCACGGCATCGTCTCGGCGGTGGCGCGCACGCAAGTCGGCATTTCCGACTATCAATTCTTCATTCAGACCGACGCCGCCATCAATCCCGGCAATTCCGGCGGCGCGCTGGTCGACGTCAACGGCCGGCTCGCCGGCATCAATTCGGAAATCTACTCGCGCTCGGGCGGCTCGGAGGGCATCGGCTTTGCCATTCCGGCCAATATGGTTCGCGTGGTGGTCGCCTCGGCGCAGAGCGGCAGCAGCGCGGTGCAGCGGCCGTGGCTCGGCGCCAAGCTTCAGGAAGTCACGCCCGACATCGCCGACAGTCTTGGCCTGCAACGGCCGAGCGGCGCGCTGGTCGCAAACGTCGCCTCCGGCGGTCCTGCCGCGCACGCCGGAATCAAGACCGGCGACGTGGTCGTCAGCGTCGACGGCACCGCCGTCGACGATCCCAACGCCTTCGATTATCGCTTCGCCACCAAGCCGGTGGGCGGCACCGCGCAGATCGGCCTCATCCGGCAGGGCAAGCCAATGGTCGTCCCGGTCGCCTTGCAGAGCCTGCCCGATACGCCGCGCGAGGAGATAGCGATCACCGCCAACTCGCCATTCGCCGGCGCCACGGTGGCTAATCTGTCTCCGGCCTTGGCCGATGAATTGCAGCTCGATCCGCAGGCCCAAGGCGTCGTCATCACGGTGGTGGCCGACGGCTCGCCGGCGCAGTCGATCGGCTTTCAGAAGGGCGACGTCGTAGTTTCCGTCAACAGTCAGGCCATCGCCAGGCCCGCCGATCTGGCGCGCGTCGCCGGCTCCGGTGTCCGGCAGTGGCGCGTGACCATCATGCGCGGCGGCCAGCAGATATCGGTGATGTTCTCGGGATGAGCTCGCGCCCCAAGCCGAAGGGTCCAAACCTGTTCGCGGCGGGCGGCCTCGATCGCGGCGCACCGCGGCCGCTCGCCGACAAGCTGCGGCCCGACAAGCTTGCCGACGTGGTCGGCCAGGATCATCTGCTCGGCCCCGACGGCACGCTCACGCGCATGCTGGAGACGCGCTCGCTCGGCTCGCTCATCTTCTGGGGCCCGCCGGGGACCGGCAAGACGACGGTGGCGCGGCTTTTGGCGCATGCGACTGAACTTTATTTCGAGCAGATTTCGGCGATCTTTTCCGGCGTTGCCGATCTGAAAAAAGTATTCGACGCGGCGCGGCTGCGCCGCGAGACCGGGCAAGGCACTTTGCTCTTTGTCGACGAGATTCACCGCTTCAACCGCGCGCAGCAGGACAGTTTCCTGCCGGTGATGGAGGACGGCACCATTGTGCTTGTTGGCGCCACGACCGAGAACCCGTCGTTTGAGCTGATCGCGCCCCTCTTGTCCCGTGCCCGCGTTCTGGTGTTCAAGCCGCTCGATACGGCGGCGATCGAAAAGCTTCTCGACCGCGCCGAGCAGATCGAAGGCCGCAAGCTGCCGCTTGACGATGAGGCGCGCGCCTCGCTGCTGCGCATGGCTGACGGCGACGGCCGCGCCGCGCTGACGCTTGCCGAAGAAGTATGGCGCGCCGCGCGCAAGGGCGAGACTTTCGATGCCGCAGGCCTGCAAGAGGTCGTGCAGCGGCGCGCGCCGATCTACGACAAGAAACAGGACGGCCATTACAATCTCATCAGCGCGCTGCACAAATCGGTGCGCGGTTCCGATGCAGACGCGGCGCTGTATTATCTCTGCCGCATGCTCGATGCCGGCGAGGATCCGCTCTATCTGGCGCGCCGCGTCGTGCGCATGGCGGTCGAGGATATCGGGCTTGCCGATCCACAGGCGCTGGTGATCGCCAATGCGGCCAAGGACGCCTACGATTTTCTCGGCTCGCCGGAAGGCGAACTAGCCATCGCGGAAGCGGTGATTTATATCGCCACCGCGCCGAAATCGAACGCGGCCTATACCGCGTTCGGCGCGGCGATGCGCACCGCGAAGGAAGCCGGTTCGCTGTTGCCGCCCAAGCACGTCCTCAACGCGCCGACCAAGCTGATGAAGACGGAAGGCTACGGCTCGGGCTACGAATACGACCACGATTTCGAGGAAGCGTTTTCTGGCCAGGATTATTTCCCCGAGCAGCTTGGCCGTCAGCAATTCTACGATCCGCCGGAGCGCGGCTTTGAGCGCGAAATTCGCAAGCGCCTCGATTACTGGGCGAAGTTGCGCAAGGAACGGAGCGGGGATGATCGATCTTGAGGCCTATTTCCGGCGCGTCGGTTATCGCGGCCCGCGTGACGCCACGCTCGAAACATTGCGCGAGCTGCACCGGTTGCAGCCGCAGGCGATCGCGTTCGAGAATCTGGATCCGCTGCTCAAGCGCCCGGTGCGTCTCGATGCGGCCTCGCTCGAGCAAAAAATGCTGCGTGACGGCCGCGGCGGCTATTGCTTCGAGCAAAACCTTCTGTTCGCGCACGCGTTGCGGGCGATGGGTTTCAAGGTTACCGAGCTGGCGGCGCGCGTGTTGTGGAGCGTGCCGCCCGGCGTGACGACGCCGCGCGTGCATATGCTGCTCTTGGTCCGTCTCGACGGCGAGCGTTACCTCACCGATGCCGGCTTTGGCGGCAATGTCCTGACCGCTCCGTTGCGTCTGGATTCGGAGGGGGAGCAGGCAACACCTCATGAGCCGTTCCAGGTGCTCAGGGACGGCGATCATTATGTCGTTCAATTCAAGATGCGGGATGCTTGGGTAAAGCTCTACCGCTTCGATCTTTCCGAGCAATTGCAGCCGGATCACGAGCAGGGCAACTGGTTCGTCTCGACGCATCCCAAGTCGATCTTCGTCAATCAGCTGATGGCGGCACGCGCCGAACCGGACCGGCGTTATGCGCTCGGCAACAACGCACTTTCGATCCATAAACGCGACGGCACGACCGAGAAACAAGTGTTGCGCAACGGTCCGGAACTGCGCGATGCGCTCGGCGACCTCTTCAAGATCAGGCTGGCTGGCCTCGACGGCCTGGATGCGGCTCTGGCGCGGCTTGCGGATAACCCGGCATCGGGGAGCAATCCTTGAGCCGCGGCAGAAACGGACCGCGTCAGCCGGGCGGCGGTCGGCAGATCGCGGGATCGCGGCATAAGCATCGTTCCGTTCACCGTCACCCTGAGGCGCGAGCGCAAGCGAGCCTCGAAGGGCGACGGCCCGTGAATCCTCGGCCGCATCCTTCGAGGGCCACTTCGCGGCCACCTCAGGAAGACGGAAAAGAAAAAACGGCGCCGGCCCCACTGCCGACAAGCGTCCAAAACACCGCTGTCACCGCCGACGAAAACGGCATGCGGGTCGACCGGTTCTTCGAAGCGCGGTTTCCGGGGCTCAGCTTCTCCCATATCCAGCGCGTCATCCGTAAGGGCGAAGTGCGCGTTAACGGCAAGCGCACCCAGCCGAAGAACCGGCTCGAGGCCGGGCAGACGGTGCGCATTCCGCCGCTGCGGCTCGATGCGCCGAAGCCGCGCCTGGCGGGGAACGAAGCGGATCAGAAAACTCTCGATTTCCTCAAATCGATCACGCTCTATGAAGACGGAGAGGTGCTGGTGCTCAACAAGCCGATGGGGCTTGCGGTGCAGGGCGGCTCCGGCACCACGCGGCATCTCGATGGCATGCTGGAAGTTTTGCGCGATGCCCACGGCCAGCGGCCTCGCCTGGTGCACCGGCTCGACAAGGACACCGCCGGCTGCCTGCTCGTAGCCAAGACGAGGTTCGCCGCGGCGGCATTGGCCAAAACGTTCCGCTCGCGCTCGGCATGTAAAATCTATTGGGCGCTGGTCGCCGGCGTGCCGAAGGTGCCGCAGGGCCGCGTCTCGACCTTTCTCGCCAAGACGGAGCGCGAAGATGAATCGTTCATGCGCATCGCGCGCCACGGCGAGAAAGGCGCGATGCACGCGGTGACCTATTATGCCGTGGTGGACACGGCGGGGCCTTTGTTGTCTTGGATCTCGCTCAAACCAGTCACCGGCCGCACCCATCAATTGCGTGCGCATATGGCCCATATCGACCATCCGATCGTCGGGGACCCGAAATACTTTTCGCTGGAGAACTGGGAGCTGCCGGGCGGCATGCAAAACAAGTTGCATCTTCTCGCCCGCCGCATCGCGGTGCCGCACCCGCGCGGCGGGGTCATCGACGTCACCGCCCCGCTGCCGCCGCACATGGAGCAATCGTGGAATCTCATCGGCTTGGACGCTAAACGCTACGATCCGATCGAGGAAGCGCCGGAGTGACGCCCGCGGGAACAAGGCGGACTGTCCGGGGTTGGTATTAACGGCCGTGTTGCCGAATGAACGAGGCGCGCCGTGGCTTTCCGTTTAAGTCTGATATGCGGTCTTGTGTGCAGTCTTGCGTTGGTGACGGTCGTCATCGGCGACGCGCAGGCCCGCGACTTCGAAATGGGCGGCGACAGCGATTACTCGATCATGGCGCCCGAGCCCGGTACCCCCGGTGCCAAAACGTATGGTCGCGCCAAGGCAAATAGCCGCACCAAAGTAGAGGTGGAGACACAGCATCACCCGAGCCTGCTCGGTCACGAAAGCTTTGTCGCCAAACTTCATAGCGGCCCAAACACGTTCGCAACGCGCGGATCGCCGGGTGTGGTGCTGCCGACGCCGTTACCGCGCACGCCGCTCATTCCGCCCGAGGGCGGCAGCCGGCTGACCTTGCCCTCCTTGCCGCAGGAGCAGGGCCCCACCGTCGTCCCCGGAATGACGGCAACAGTCCCCAATCTTCCCCACGGCGCCGAGACCTTCCAGGACCGCGCCTCGCGCTGCACATTCCAGTCGGGCCTTTACGGCGTGCCGGGAAACGCGCGCACGCAATATATGGGAGCCTGCGTGCAGTGAGCTGTGATCGGGCTTGCCGCTTGTGATACGAAGGCGCGATGAGCGCGAAATTCAAGCCGAAAACCATTTATGTCACCTACATCGCTGCTACGCCCGACGAGGTATGGCAGGCCCTGACCTCGACACAGTTCACGCAAAAATATTTTTGGGAGCGCAGTGTCGAAGTCGAGCCGAAGCCCGGCGGCGCTTTTGTGCTGCGCCTGCCGGATGGCCGCATCAATGTGCAGGGCAAGGTCGTTGACTACGATCCGCCGCGCAAGTTTTCGGTGACTTGGCACGTCGAATGGCCCGAGGAATTCCGAAAACTTCCGGAATGTCTCGTCAGCTATGAGATCGTCCAGGCCGGCGAGGCGGTGCGGCTGACCATGACGGAATCCCATTCGTGGGATGTGCCGGACGCGATCCTCTCTGGCGGGCGCGCGGGATGGCCGGCGGTGCTGTCGGGTCTGAAGAGCTTACTTGAAACCGGCAAGCCACTCGCGATCGCAGTGGAGCCACCGACGGCGATGATCGATGCGATCAAACGGCTGCCTAGAGCATGATTCCGAAAAGTGGGTACCGGTTTTCGGAAAAGATGATGCTCAATCTAGTCGTTACCGCAGGCTGGCGTTGATCTTGTCGAGCGCCGCCGAGCCGGGGCACAGTTCCTTCTCGCCGAGCGTATTGAGCGGGGCGTCGACCGTGTCGAGATGGCCGTGCAGGTCCTCGGACTCCTGTTCGACGAAAAGCAGCCCGGTGACGATCTGGCCCTTGGCGGCGTGCTGCTGGATGAAGCTGGTGGCGGCGAGCCGGTCATGCACGTCATATTCGGAGTTGAGCTTGCGCAAGGCGAGCGTCGTGCCGTCGTGCTGCTCGACCAGCTCGACGCTGCCCGGCGCATAATCGACCTTGATCGGCGCGCGGCCGGTGATGAAGTCGAGCCGGTTGACGGCTTCATTGTGCTCGCGCACGTAATCGAAACTCTTGGTCGAGCCGGCGTGATTGTTGAACGCGACGCAGGGTGAAATCACGTCGATGAAGGCCGAGCCGTTATGCTCGATGGCGCCCTTGATCAGCGGCGTGAGCTGGTGTTTGTCGCCCGAAAACGAGCGGCCGACGTAAGTGGCGCCGACTTGCAGCGCGATGGCGACGAGGTCGATGGCATTGTCGTTGTTGACGACACCGCGCTTGGATTTTGAGCCGCGGTCGGCGGTGGCCGAGAACTGCCCCTTAGTCAAGCCATAAACGCCATTATTTTCAACGATATAGACCATGTTGACGCCGCGGCGGATGGCGTGGGCGAACTGGCCGAAGCCGATCGAGGCGGAATCGCCGTCCCCGGAGACGCCGAGATAGATGAGTTCACGGTTGGCGAGATTGGCGCCAGTCAGCACCGACGGCATGCGGCCGTGCACCGAATTGAAGCCATGCGAACTGCCGAGGAAATAGGTCGGCGTTTTCGACGAACAGCCGATGCCGGACAGCTTTGCCACCCGATGCGGCGCGATCGCCAGCTCAAAGCAGGCTTCGATGATCGAGGTCGAGATCGAATCGTGGCCGCAGCCCGCGCACAGCGTCGAGATCGAGCCCTCGTAGTCACGATGCGTATAGCCGAGCTCGTTCTTCGGCAGTTCGGGATGGTGGAATTTCGGCTTGACGACATAGGTCATGACACAACCTTCCGCAGCGGCGTGATTTTGAGCGCATCGAGATGCTCGCCGATGGCACGGGCGATGAAACGGGCGGTGATCGGCGTGCCGTCATAATGCACGATCGGAACCAGCCGCACCGGATCGATGCTGCATTCGTTGACGATGAGCGAACGCAGCTGCGAGTCGCGGTTTTGCTCAACCACGAAAACGAAATCGTGGTCGGCGATGAAACTCGTCACGCTGGAATGGAACGGGAAGGCGCGCACCCGCAGCCGGTCGAGATACTGGCCGCTCGCCTCGATCATGTGGATCGCCTCGTCCATGGCCGGCGACGTCGAGCCGAAATAGATCACGCCATATTTGGTCGGCTTGTCCGTGTTGGCCTGCAGTGGGCGCGGCACCAGATCCTTCGCGGTCTCGAACTTGCGCAAGAGCCGCTGCATGTTGTCGGCATAAGCCGCGCCTTCCTCGGTATAGCGCGCGTAGCGGTCGCGCGAGGTGCCGCGGGTGAAGTACGAACCCTTGCTCGGATGCGTGCCGGGATAGGTGCGGTAGGGAATACCGTCGCCGTCGACGTCGAGATAACGGCCGAAATCCTTGCCGGCTTCGAGCGCGGCTGCCGTCATGATCTTGCCGCGATCGTATTTGCGCGCATCGTCCCAGTTGAGCGCGCGGCAGAGCCTGTGGTTCATGCCTATGTCGAGATCGATCATGACAAAGACCGGCGTCTGCAGCCGGTCGGCGAGGTCGAACGAGATCGCGCCGAATTCGAAGGTTTCGGCTGGATCTTCGGGGAACAACAGCACGTGCTTGGTGTCGCCATGCGAGGCATAGGCGCAGGAGATGATATCGGTCTGTTGGGTGCGGGTCGGCATGCCGGTCGACGGCCCGGCGCGCTGCACGTCGAAGATCACGGCGGGGATTTCCGCGAAATAGGCTAGCCCGAGAAATTCCTGCATCAGCGAAATTCCCGGGCCCGACGTCGCGGTGAAGGCGCGGGCGCCGTTCCAGCCGGCGCCGATGACGATGCCGATCGAGGCGAGCTCGTCCTCGGCCTGCACGATCGCAAACTTGCTCTTCTTGGTATCGGCATCGACGCGCAGCCGCGCGCAGTGCCGGGTGAAGGCTTCCGCCAGTGAAGACGACGGCGTGATCGGATACCAGGCGCAGACCGTCGCCCCGCCGTATACGGCGCCCAAAGCCGCGGCCGAATTGCCCTCGATGAAGATGCGGTCGCCGACCGCATTGGCGCGTTTGAGCCGCAAACCGATCGGGTGATCGACGTTCATCATCACCCAGTCGCGGCCGAGATGCAGCGCGTGCTTGTTGGCGTCGAACAGCTTTTCCTTGCCCTTGTACTGTTCGCCGATGAGTTTTTCGATTTCGGCAACGTCCATGTCGAGCAGCGCCGAGAGCGCGCCGAGATAGATGATGTTCTTGAACAACTGGCGCTGGCGCGGATCGGTATATTCGCGATTGCAGATCGCGGTGAGCGGGACGCCGATGACGGTGATGTCGTCGCGGAATTTCGATCGCGGCATCGGCTTGGTCGAATCGTAGAGCAGATAGCCGCCCGGCTCGATGCCGGCGACGTCGGCGTCCCAGGTCTGCGGATTCATCGCGATCATGAGATCGGTGCCGCCGCGCGCGCCGAGATGGCCGGCTTCCGAAATGCGCACCTCGTACCAGGTCGGCAGGCCCTGGATGTTGGAGGGGAATATGTTGCGCGGCGCGACCGGAACGCCCATGCGCAGCACCGCGCGGGCGAACATCTCATTGGCGCTCGCCGAGCCCGAACCGTTGACGTTGGCGAACCGGACGACGAAGTCGTTTACGCTTTGGATTGGCATGCTTGTTCCGCGAGAGTCATATCGATCAGATATTTCTGCATGTCCCACGCGCCGGTGGGGCAGCGCTCGGCGCACAACCCGCAATGCAGGCAGACGTCCTCGTCCTTGACCATGACGCGGCCGGTTTTCAGGTTGTTGGCGACGTAGAGGTCCTGGGTGAGGTTCTTCGCCGGCGCCTGCAGGCGGCCGCGCAGGTCTGGTTCCTCGCCGTTTGCGGTGAAGGTGATGCAGTCCATCGGGCAGATATCGACGCAAGCGTCGCACTCGATGCAGAGCTGGCCGGTGAAGACGGTCTGCACATCGCAGTTGAGGCAGCGCTCGGACTCTTTGAGCGCCTGTTCGAGGTCATATCCGAGCTCAACCTCGGCCTTGATATCGCGCAGCGCCACGACTTTCTCGCGATGCGGCACCCGGTAGCGCTTGTCGAGCGTGATCTCGTTGTCGTAGCTCCACTCGTGGATGCCCATCTTCTGGCTCGACACCGCGAGTTGCGGCGGCGGCCGCAGATTGACATCCTCGCCGCGGCATAGCAGGTCGATCGAAATCGCGGCGTCATGGCCATGCGCCACCGCCCAGATGATATTTTTTGGGCCGAATGCGGCGTCGCCACCGAAGAAAATTTTCGGATTAGTCGACGCCATGGTCCTGGGATCGACCTTGGGCATGTCCCACTTGTCGAACTCGATACCGATATCGCGTTCGATCCAGGGAAATGCATTTTCCTGGCCGACGGCAACCAGCACGTCATCGCAGGCGATATGCTCGTCCGGCTCGCCGGTCGGCACCAGATTGCGGCGGCCTTTGTCGTCGCGCACCGCTTTGACCTTCTCGAAGGTGACGCCGGTCAGCTTGCCGTTGTCATGGGTGAATTCCTTCGGCACCAGATAATTGAAGATCGGAATATCTTCATGCATGGCGTCCTCCTTTTCCCAGGGGGACGCCTTCATCTCCTCGAAGCCGGAGCGCACGACGACCTTGACGTCTTCGCCGCCGAGCCGGCGCGAGGAGCGGCAACAGTCCATCGCTGTATTGCCGCCGCCGAGCACGATGACGCGCTTGCCGATGCTGGTTATGTGGCCGAACGAAACGCTCGACAGCCAGTCGATGCCGATATGGACGTTCTTTGCCGCTTCCTTGCGGCCGGGAATATCGAGGTCGCGGCCGCGCGGCGCGCCGCAGCCGACAAAGATGGCGTCAAAATCTTCGGCGAGCAGCGCCTTGAGGCTGTCGATGCGCTTGCCGCCGATGAATTCGAGGCCGAGATCGAGGATGTATTGGCATTCCTCGTTGAGCACGCTTTCCGGCAGGCGGAATTTTGGAATCTGGGTGCGCATCATGCCGCCGGATTGCGGATCCTGATCGAACACTACGCAGTGATAGCCCATCGGGGCCAAGTCGCGCGCCACCGCGAGCGAAGCGGGGCCGCCGCCCACGAGCGCAATGCGCTTGCCGTTCTTTTTCTCGGGCGGCTTCGGCAGCCGGTCGCGGATGTCGTCCTTGAAGTCGGCGGCGACGCGCTTTAATCGGCAGATCGCAACCGGTTCTTTCTCGACGCGGCCGCGCCGGCAGGCCGGCTCGCATGGGCGGTCGCAGGTGCGTCCGAGAATTCCCGGAAACACATTCGAGTGCCAATTGATCATGTAGGCGTCGCTGTAGCGGCCCGCGGCGATCAAACGGATATATTCGGGAACCGGCGTGTGCGCCGGACAGGCCCACTGACAGTCCACTACCTTGTGGAAGTAATCCGGGGCCGCGATGTCAGTGGGTTTCATCGACTCCTCGTACACGCAGCACCCGCTCTTATCCGGCGGTGTACACGCACGCTGCTGCGTGGATTTCCTTCGCCCGGCGGGGTCCCTCAATCGAATCCGGCGCGGATACTAGTCGAGGGGGGTGCGGATTTCCACCGCTTCTCGTTGTTATAACAAGCTTTTGTCCGCGGCACCCATTAACAAAAGGTCGCGTGCTGTGGCTATGCCACACCTACTGCGGACAGCGCCGCATCCGTTGCGCTGTCCCTCTGTAACTACTTGAAGATATAGACTAAATTGTGCGCCATGCGCGAGCTGTTCGAAACCGTTCCGCCTGACGATCCGGTGACCGCGGCGCGCCGCGGCCTGCGGCAGGCTCTGCCGCGCCGGTTCTACGAAAAGGCTGTGGCGGGGACCACGCCGGACGGTCATGTGGTGCGGCTTGACGACAAGCCGGCGCACACGCCCGCGGGCCGGCTTCTTGCGGCGCCGACACTGGCGCTGGCGCAGGCGATCGCCGCGGAGTGGCAGGCGCAGAGCGAGGTGATCGATCCGGCAAAAATGCCGCTGACGCGGCTTGCCAATGCGATCATCGATGGCGTCACCGATTTACCGGGCCCGGTCGCCGCCGAAATCGAAAAATACCTCGGCTGCGATCTGCTGTTCTACCGCGCCGACAGGCCGCGGCGGCTTTGCGAACTTCAGGCGCAACATTGGGATCCGATTTTGGCGTGGGCGCGCGAAGCGCTCGGCGCGCAGTTTAAGCTCGGCGAGGGCGTCGTTCATGTCGCCCAGCCCGAGGCCGCGCTGAAAGCCGCCGCCGCGGAGATCCCCAAAAGCGACGATCCGTGGCGGCTCGGCGCGGTGCACGCGGTCACAACGCTCACCGGCTCGGCGCTGATCGCGCTCGCGATGTTGCGCAACGACCTATCCGCGCAAGCAGCGTGGCAAGCGGGCCATGTCGACGAGGATTGGAATATGGAGCAATGGGGCGAGGACGAGATGGCGCTTGAGCGCCGGTCGTTCCGTTTTGCCGAATTGCAGGCGGCGGCGGCGGTCCTGAGAATGACGTCATGAAAACGTCGTCTCAACTACGCCGGCCCCCGTTGCCCCCGCTGGCTGGAATGTCTCGTAGCTGACAGTGAGAACACAGGCGCCGTCAAGCACGGCAGCCCGCGACATATGCGCAATTATGTATAGCCAGCGGTAGTCCTTAACCGCCGGTCACGCTCATGTGGCGGGCGAGCGCCGGCCGGCGATGCCGGCGATCAATGATGAAGTCGTGACCCTTGGGCTTTCGCGAAATCGCCTCGTCGATAGCGCCGAACAGAAGATCGTTGGCCTCGGAAGCGCGCAGCGGCTTACGCAGGTCGGCGGTGTCTTCCTGGCCAAGACACATATAGAGCGTGCCGGTGCAGGTGATGCGGACGCGATTGCAGGATTCGCAGAAATTATGGGTGAGCGGCGTGATGAAGCCGAGCCGGCCGCCGGTCTCGGCGACGTGCGCATAGCGCGCCGGTCCGCCGGTGCGATAATCGATGTCCTGGAGCGAGAAGCGTTCGGCGAGCCGCGCGCGCACGACCGACAGCGGCAGATATTGGTCGAGACGGGCGCCTTCGGCGATCTCGCCGAGCGGCATCACCTCGATCAGCGTCAAATCCATGCCGCGGCCATGCGCCCACTCGATCAGATGCGGAAATTCGTCGTCGTTGACGCCTTTGAGCGCGACCGTGTTGATCTTGACCTTGAGGCCCGCGGCCTGCGCCGCGTCGATGCCGGCGAGAACCTGGTCGAGCGAACCCCAGCGCGTGATGGTGCGGAATTTTTCCGGGTCGAGCGTATCGAGCGACACGTTGATGCGGCGCATGCCCGCCGCTTTCATCGCATCGGCATATTTGGCGAGCTGCGAGCCGTTAGTGGTCAGGGTGAGTTCATCGAGCGCACCCGAGCGCAAATGGCGCGACAACGCGTCGACGAGCGTCATGATACCGCGGCGCACCAGCGGCTCGCCGCCGGTCAGGCGCAGCTTGCGCACGCCGCGCGCCACGAACGCCGAGCACAGCCGGTCGAGCTCTTCGAGCGAGAGCACCTCGGCCTTCGGCAAAAACGACATGTTTTCCGCCATGCAATAGACGCAGCGGAAATCGCAGCGGTCGGTCACCGAGACTCGCAGATAGGTGACAGCGCGGCCGAACGGATCGATCAGTTCCGGCCGTCCCAAAACGCGGTCGAGTTCCAAAGCCTGGAGACTTTCCTGCACGCTATTCATCCGCGTCACATAAGCAGCAATTGTGCCGGATAAAGCCCTGATCGTCCAGAATTTTTGCCGCGGGCGCCGGGACGGCGCCGGGGCAGGCCAAGACGCGATTATTGGCGCGACGGCGGCGGCGGGAATGGCGATGGCGACCCCGACTGTGCCGGCTGAGGGGGAGGCGGGTAGGGCGAGTTGCCCAGTGGCGGCGGCGGCGGGAAAGCGCTGTCTTGTGCGGGAGCAGCCGACTTCGGCGGCGCCGATTTGGCGGCGGTCTTGGGCGTTTTGGCGGCTTTGTGCGGTTTCGGCTTCGGCTTCACCATCGGCGCGGCTTCCGCCGCTTGCAGGGTGACCTCCACCGGATTTGGCGAAAAATTCGGCGGCGGGTACGAGTTGTCGTCGAGACGCTCGGTCGACTGTTGCACGTCGACCGGCACAGTCTGCGGCAGATATCCGTTCAACGCGAAACTTACCGATTGCGGGGTCATCGGCAGCGCGAGAGTGCACGGGGTTTTGCAGGTTTGACCGTTGGCGGTCCGCACATCGGCGCCCGGCGGATCGGAATTGAACTGCAAAGCCAGCGTCGGCGGCGCCGGCGGCTTAGTCTGCAGCCAGGATGGCAGCGACGTGCTTGAGCATCCTGCCAGCGTGATGCCGGCGAAAGCAAAGCTAGCGGCGGCGATGAGCCGAACACGCAACATGAAGCTCTCCGTCCGGCCTTGAAACTAGGGCGGCGGGTATCCTGCGTAAAGCCGCGGCCGGTTGCACTTGCGCTCCTGGAAACCGCAATCACGGCACCGAGAATAGCGCGAAAAATACATCGTCACAGTGACTTAAGGCTCACGCACCGGCGCGCTGCGGCGGGCCCGGCCGTTAAGGTTAATGAATGCTTACACCGCATCGCGGCATAGAGGTCACTGCGCGCGAGTGCTTTCGAGCGCACCAATCGCGGCCGGCAGATCGGCGAACGAGCTGATAATCCGGTCCGGCTGCAATGTCGCGATAGGCACTTCGCTATAGCCGAAATCCACCGCGATAACGGGCACGGTCGCGGCGCGCGCGGTGCGCACGTCGGTTCCCGAATCGCCGACCATGATGGCGCGTTCCGGTTCGCCGCCGGCGCGCAGGATCGTACGGCGCAGCACTTCCGGGTTGGGCTTTTGGACGCCAAAAGTGTCCTGGCCGCAAATGGCGGCAAAGTGCGAGGTGAGCTTGAGCGCGTTCAACAGTCTGACCGACAGCCATTCGAGCTTGTTGGTGCAAACGGCAAGCCGATGGCCCGCGGCGGCAAGGTGATCCAGCGTTGCCTCGAGCTGCGGGTATGGCCGCGAGTGATCGGCGATATGCGCGGCATAATGTTCAATGAAGGCGCCGAACAACCGATCGAGCTCCGCCTTGGAGCCGGGGCGGCCGTCGGCGGCAAGCGCCTTTTCGATCATGCCGCGGGCGCCGCCGCCGATCATCCGCCGCGCGTCGTCGTAGGGAACGGGCGGCAAACCCTCGCGGGTGACGATGAGGTTGAGCGTCGAAATCAGATCGGGGGCGGTATCGATCAGCGTGCCGTCGAGATCGAAGACGATGGTGAGCATGATTTTGCCTATCCGGCCCATGTCCCGGGCGCAAGCGCGGCAGAGCTTAAGCCTACGAACGTCGGACCTCTGTTGGCCCGCAATGGCGCGCGCTTTCCCCTAGGATCGCCTGCGGAAGGCGGCTACACAGCCGCCCATGAACGCGTCAACGACGGTCGAAGCTTACAAACGAGCCGCCGCGGCCCGCGCGCTGGATTTTGTGCGCTCGGGCATGCGTCTTGGGCTGGGCACCGGCTCGACGGCGCAGCCTTTTGTCGAGCTTTTGGCCGCGCGGGTGCGCAGCGGACTCGACGTTGTCGCCGTTCCGACCTCGGAGGCGACCCGGGCGCTGGCGGAGCGGCTCGGCATCGCGCTTACCACGCTCGATAACACTCCGGAGCTCGATCTGACGGTCGACGGCGCCGACGAGATCGCGCCGGACCTGAGCTTGATCAAGGGCGGCGGCGGCGCGCTGCTGCGCGAAAAAATCGTGGCGTCGGCATCGGCGCAAATGGTCGTGATCGCCGATTCCTCAAAATGGGTATCAACCCTCGGCCGCTTCCCGCTGCCGATCGAGATCGTGCCGTTCGGCGCCGCGGCGATCCGCCGCGCGGTCGAAGCCGCGGCCGCCGATTGCGGCTGTCCGGGGCCGGCGCTCATCCGCAACAAGCCGGATGGCCACGCTTTCGTCACGGATGGCGGGCACTGGCTGCTTGATGCCCGATTACAGCGGATCGCCGATCCGCAGGCTCTCGCCCGCAAGCTTTCCGCCGTTCCGGGCGTCGTCGAACACGGCTTGTTCATCGGCCTCGCGCGGGCTGCTATTGTTGCCGGTCCGGACGGGGTTTGTGTTATCGAGCGGCCCTGATCTCAAGCACGAAAGGGAGTGCGTCTATGATCGCCGGTCTCACCATGCGTCCTATCGGACGTTGCCTGTTCGCTGCGTTCATCGCGCTGAGCGTGATCGGCGCCGCGCAGCCGGCCGCGGCCCAGGCCGCGGCGCCGCAGGCTTCGGCAAATCAGCCATCCCCGGCCGCGATCCTGCTCGCCAAGCAGATTCTCGAGCTCAAACACGCCAGGGATATATTCCTGCCGCTCGTGCGCGGTGTGGTCCTAAAGACCAGGAACACGTTCCTGCAGACCAACTTCATGTGGGAGAAGGATCTCAACGAGATCTCGATTAACCTGGAGAAACAATACGAGCCTCGCGTCAATGATATCATCGATAAATCCGCCCGCATCTATGCCAGCCATTTCACCGAGGCGGAGCTGAAGCAATTGCTGACATTCTACCAGACGCCGCTCGGCCAAAAGGCGATTGCCGAGGAGCCGAAAGCACTCGACGAGAGCATGGCCAATGCCGGCAAGTGGGCGGACGGTCTTTCGCTGGAAGTCATCGATAGCATGCGCGCCGAAATGAAAAAGCGCGGACACGATATTTAGCATGGCCGACTACGACGTCGATCTCTTCGTCATCGGCGGTGGATCGGGCGGCGTGCGCGCCGCGCGTATTGCCGCGGAGCACCGCGCCCGCGTGATGCTCGCTGAGGAATATCGGCTGGGCGGCACCTGCGTCATCCGCGGCTGCATCCCCAAGAAGCTTTTGGTCTATGCCTCGCGCTTCCACGGCGAATTCGAGGACGCCGCCGGCTTCGGCTGGACCGTGCCGCGGGCGACGTTCGACTGGACGACGCTGATCGCCAACAAGGATCGAGAAATTGCCCGGCTCGAGGCGGCCTATGGCGCGACGCTGAACAAAGCCGGCGTCAAAGTCGTGAAAAGCCGCGCCGTGCTGCTTGACGCCCACACCGTGCAATTAGCGGACGGAGAGCGCGTGCACTCAGCCCATATCCTGATTGCGACCGGCGGGGCGCCGAGCCATGGCGATCCGATACCCGGCATCGAGCACGCCATTACGTCGAACGAGGCGTTTCATTTGCCGGAATTGCCGCGCCGCGTGCTGATCCAGGGCGGCGGCTATATCGCCGTCGAATTCGCCGGAATCTTTGCCGGCCTCGGCGCGCATGTGACGCTGGTCTATCGCGGCGAGAATATTTTGCGTGGTTTCGACGACGATGTGCGCAAGCACCTGCGCGTCGAGATGGAGGCGCACGGCATCAAAATCATCACCGGCTGCAAGGTGGCCGCGATCGAAAAGTCAGGCCAGCACTATTCGGCGCGGCTCTCGAGCGGCAATCATATCGCCGCCGACTGCGTGATGTTCGCGACCGGCCGGTTGCCGAATGTTGGAAAACTCGGGCTTGCCGAGGCCGGCGTCGAGATCGGCAAAAACGGCGGCATCGCGGTCGACGAATATTCGCGCACCACGGCGCAGAATATCTATGCCGTGGGCGACGTCACCAACCGCATCAATCTTACCCCGGTCGCCATTCGCGAGGGCCATGCTTTCGCCGACACCGTGTTCGGCGGTAAGCCGACGGCGGTCGATCACTCTAATGTCGCCACCGCGGTGTTCTCCGAACCCGAGGTCGGAACGGTCGGGCTGACCGAGACCGAGGCCCGTGCCCGGCTTGCCCAAACCGACATCTACGAGGCCATGTTTCGGCCGCTCAAGGCCACGCTCTCCGGCCGCGATACCAAGGTGCTGATGAAGCTCGTGGTCGACGGCCATTCCGGCCGGGTGGTCGGCTGCCACGTCGTCGGCGAAGGTGCCGCCGAGATCGCCCAGATCGCCGCCATTGCCGTGAAAATGGGGGCCAAGAAAGCCGACTTCGACGCCACCATGGCGCTGCATCCCACCGCCGCCGAAGAGCTGGTCACGATGCGCAAGAAAACCGCTAGTTACGCCAGGGAAGCGGCCGAATAAGCGGCATTTGCCGGACTGTCGCAGCCGCGCTCTGATGTGTATATATCCCCCAATCATTCCGGCGGAGCCGCAAAGAGCGGCGAGGGCCGGAATCCATAACCACCGTTCGTGAATATGGATTCCGGGCTTGCGGGACATAACTCGCACCCCGGATTGGCGGTTCGGAGATTGGTAAATGTCGAAACGGTCGAACACGGCGAAGTGGAGCCCGGATTCATGGCGCTCTAAGCCGATCGTGCAGGTGCCGGATTATCCCGATCCGAAGGCGCTTGCCGACGTCGAGGCGCAGCTTGCCACTTTTCCGCCGCTGGTTTTCGCCGGCGAGGCGCGCAATCTCAAGAAGGCATTGGCTCAGGTCGCCGCCGGCGACGCCTTCCTGCTGCAAGGCGGCGATTGCGCCGAAAGCTTTGCCGAGCACGGCGCCAATAATATTCGCGATTTCTTCCGCCTCTTCCTGCAAATGGCGGTGGTGCTGACCTATGCGGCGGCGTCTCCCGTCGTGAAGGTCGGCCGCATTGCCGGACAATTCGCCAAGCCGCGCACCTCGCCGACCGAGAAGCGCGGCGGCGTCGAGCTTCCGGTCTATCGCGGCGACATCATCAACGGTACCGACTTCACGGTGGAGTCGCGCACGCCGGATCCGCGCCGGCAGTTGGAGGCCTATCGCCAATCGGCGGCGACGCTCAATCTCATTCGCGCCTTCGCCACCGGCGGCTACGCCAATCTTTCCAATGCGCATCAATGGATGCTGTCGTTCGTCAAGGACTCACCGCAATCCAAGCGCTACCAGGAGCTTGCCGGACATCTCACCGAGGCGCTCGACTTCATGCGCGCCTGCGGCATCGATCCGGAAATACATCCGGAAATGCGCACGACCGATTTCTTCACCAGCCACGAAGCGCTGCTGCTTGGCTACGAGCAGGCTTTCACCCGGGTCAATTCGACGACCGGCGACAGCTATTGTACGAGCGGTCATATGGTCTGGATCGGCGACCGTACCCGCCAGGCGGACCATGCCCATGTCGAGTTTTGCCGCGGCATCAAAAATCCGCTGGGGCTGAAGACCGGACCGACGCAAAAGCCGGACGAGCTGCTGCGGCTGATCGACATTTTGGATCCCGACAACGAGCCCGGACGTTTGACTTTGATCTGCCGCGTCGGCGCCGACAAAGTCGCCGATCTCTTGCCGGGCATGGTGCGCACGGTCAAACGCGAAGGCCGCAACGTGGTCTGGGCGTGCGATCCGATGCACGGCAATACCATAACCTCGGTGACCGGCTACAAGACGAGACCGTTCGACCAGATCCTCAAGGAAGTGCGGACATTTTTTCAAGTTCATGCCGCCGAAGGCACGATCGCCGGCGGCGTGCATCTGGAAATGACCGGCCAGAACGTCACCGAATGCACCGGCGGCGCCCGCGCCATCAGCGAAGAGGATCTCAACGACCGCTATCACACGGTCTGCGATCCGCGGCTCAATGCCGAACAATCGCTCGATCTCGCCTTCCTGTTGGCCGATCTCCTCAAATCGGAGCGTCAGGGCAAGGTCAAGCCGCTCCCGGCCGTGGCGGCGTTGTGAGCATGAACGATCGTCCCGCCGACCGCTTGGCGATTGCCGTAGCGCAGCTCAATCCGATCGTCGGCGACGTCGACGGCAATCTGGAGCGCGCCCACAACGCGCGGGCTTTGGCGGCGCGCGACCGCGCCGATGTGGTCGCCTTCTCCGAGCTCTTTATCGCCGGCTACCCGCCCGAGGATTTGGTGCTCAAGCCGGCGTTCCAGGCCGCCTGCCGCGCCGCCGTCGAGACGTTGGCGCGCGAGACTGGCGACGGCGGGCCGGCGGTGCTGATCGGAACGCCCTGGGTCGAGGATGGCAAGCTCTACAATGCCTATGCGCTCCTTGCCGGCGGCCGCATCGATGCCATTCGCTTCAAGGTCAATCTGCCGAATTACGGCGTGTTCGACGAAAAGCGCGTCTTCGCGTCGGGGCCGCTGCCCGGCCCGGTCAGCTTTCGCGGCGTACGGCTCGGCTTGCCGGTCTGCGAGGATACCTGGATCGACTGGGGCGACTACGAGAACGTCGTCGAATGCCTGGCCGAGACCGGCGCCGAGCTTTTGCTGGTGCCCAATGGCTCGCCCTATTGGCGCGACAAAATCGACGTGCGGCTGAACGTGTCCGTCGCGCGCGTCACCGAGTCTGGCCTGCCGCTCGTTTACGTCAACGAGGTCGGCGGCCAGGACGAACTGGTGTTCGACGGCGCATCGTTTGTGCTCAACGCCGATTGCTCGATCGCCGTCCAGCTGCCGGCGTTTCGCGAAATGGTGGTGACGACGCTTTGGTCGCGCATCGACGGCAAATGGCGCTGCGCGCCGGGCCCGATCGCACCGGCCAAGAAACTCGACGAAGGCGATTACGGCGCCTGCATGCTGGGCTTGCGCGATTATGTCGAGAAAAACGCCTTCAAGGGCGTGGTGATCGGGCTTTCCGGCGGCGTCGATTCGGCACTGTGCGCGGCGATGGCGGTCGATGCGCTCGGCGCCGAGCGCGTGCGCTGCGTGATGCTGCCGTACCGCTATACGTCGCAAGCCTCGATCGACGACGCCGCGGCGATCGCGCGCGCGCTTGGCGTGCGTTACGACATCGTTCCGATCGAGAGCGCGGTGCGCGGACTCGAAGCGGCGCTCGCCGGGGTTTTTGCCGGCGCGCCGCGCGACGTCACCGAGGAAAATCTGCAGGCGCGCGCCCGAGGCACGATCCTGATGGCGATCTCAAACAAGTTCAATTTGATGGTGGTGACGACCGGCAACAAATCGGAAATGTCGGTCGGCTACGCCACGCTCTACGGCGACATGAACGGCGGCTTCAATCCGATCAAGGATCTCTACAAGACCGAAGTCTATCGCCTCTCGCGGCTGCGCAATAGCTGGAAGCCCGAGGACGCGCGCGGTCCCGCCCGCGACGTCATTCCCGAAAACGTGCTGAGCCGGGCGCCGAGCGCGGAATTGCGCGAGGACCAGACCGACCAGGACACGTTGCCGCCTTATGATGTGCTCGATCAGATTCTCGAACGGCTGGTCGAGCGCGAGGAATTGACCGCGACCATTGTCGCCGCCGGTTTCGATCGCGACACCGTGCTCAAGATCGAGCGCATGCTCTATCTCGCCGAATACAAACGCCGCCAGGCCGCGCCGGGCGTCAAGGTAACATTGAAGAATTTCGGCCGCGACCGGCGCTACCCGATCGTCAATCGTTTCAACGATCCGGGTACGGCGGTTCCGCAGCCCGACCGCGAGTTCCGTCAAAGCCATGGCAAAGGCCGGCGCGTCGGATTTCTGATTTTTTGGTGCTGGCCGGCCGTCAGTGCGGCGCAGCCTGCGGCGGTATCTGCGATGACGACATGAACGGCGGACCGACGACGCGCACTTTGCGCTTGGCGGCGTCGGGATCCGTCGCGCCCGTCGTCGGGCTCGACGCGAGCCCAGCGGCGCCCGGCTGGCTCGCGCCGGCTGCGGATCCGGCTTTGCCGGACTTCGGCGGTTCCGACAGCGCTTTGGCATTTTGATCGGTCACGACAATATCGCCGCTTTCGAGGGTGCTCAAATCGTCGGCATTCTTAAGCGCGTCGGCCCAACTCTGCCCCGGCCGGCGGCAGGAGCAGCCTGCGGTGAGCTGGGTGCGGTAGTGGAACGCGGCCGGCAGCGCGGTGTAGAGCTGGCCGCTGTTGGACACCGCGGCATTCATGTCCTCGCCGGGATTGCGAAACGAATAGAGCGCGACGTCGGCCGCCGGGCACAGGCGATGGCAGGTATTCTCGTCGTCGGCGAAACGGGTCGGCACTGTCGAATACGAGATCGGGAAGTAATAACCGTCGCAGGTGCGCACGCAGACGGTGTGATAGGTGCCCGACGGCGCGCCGTCGCCGTTGGCGTTGAGGATGGTGCCGCCGCCGAACAGCGCGTCGAAGAAGCCTTGCGGTCCGCCTTGCGAATTGGCGGCGGCGGTGTATTGGGCGCCGCAATTGTTCTGCGCGAGTTGTCCGATCAAGGCGCGGCGCTGCACATTTTGATCGTCGTTGCCGCTTTGCAGCTTCTGCAAGTCGCTCATCATGCGGTCGAGATTGCCGCGCATGCCCTGGATCTGCGAGGTGATCGGCCCGCATTGCGGCGACAGCGCCGAGAACAGCGCAAAAAATCCTTCGCCCGCGCAGCCGTTCTTGTGCGCTTGCGCCACCGCGTGGTCGAGATCGGCCTGCTGTTTGGTGATGGCGTCTTGCGACGTCTTGATCTGGTCGGCGTGGGCCGAATTGGACGTGCTCTGATCGAACGCGACGAGCTGCCCCTGCAGCCGCGCGCAAATCGGACTCGCTGCCGTCTGGTTCGGCGCCGGCTGCCCCGATGCCGCCGAACCTGGTGCCGGCACGCTTGATGGCGGCACGTTTGACGCCGGTACACTTGAAGCCGGTACACTCGATGCCGGCAGATTTGGCGCCACCTGATTAGGTATCTGCTGCACCGGCAGCGGCGCGAGTGAAGGCGAAGGTGGCTGATAGCCCTGCGCCAGCGCAACCGTGCTCAAAGCCAGCACGCCAAGCATGGCCGCGGGCACGCTCCGAAGCATGGCCTGGCCGTGGCCGCGTGGTTTTACGAGCATTTTTGGTCCGACGCCGGTTGCGAGGCCGCAGATCAAGCGCGGCAATGGTGACTAAAATGTGAAGGCAAAGCCCAAGTCAATCATTCAAGTCAATCATTCAAGTCAATCATTCAAGTCAATCATTCCGCATCGGGCTGGTTTTCCGGCCGCGCGCGGTCGAAGGCGGAAAGCGCGAGACAGGCTGCATCGACGGCGACGATTTTTAAAAATCTCTCCAGCGGCACTTTCAGCCGCCTGGCATTGTAGACCTGCGGGATGAGGCAGATGTCGGCGAGCGTGACCGCCTTGCCGCAGGCATAAGGGGTGCCCTCGATCAGGGCCTCGATCGTCTCGAAACCTTCGGTGACCCAGTGGTGATACCAGGCATCGATCGCGCTTTGCTGTTGCCCCATGACGTTTTTCAGATAGCGCAGCGGGCCGATATTGTTGAGCGGATGGATGTCGCAGGCGACGATCTCGGCGAGCGCGCGGGCCTTGGCGCGCGCGATCGGATCCTTGGGCAGGAGCGGCGGTTCGGGGTGGGTTTGCTCGAGATAGTCGATGATGGCGAGCGACTGAATGAGGATATCGCCGGCCGGCGTCACCAGCGCCGGCACGCGCATCTGCGGATTGATGGCACGAAATTCCGAACGCCTGTTGTGGCCGCCGTCCTTGACCAGATGGATCGAGGCCGTCTCGTAACCGATGCCTTTGAGATTGAGCGCGATGCGCACGCGGTAGGCGGCCGAGGAGCGGAAATACGAATAGAGCTTCACGCGTCCTCCTCGGGATCGCGCCCGCCCGCCTCGGCGACGAGTTGCGCGGAAAGCTCGGTGAGCGCGCGCAGCGCGCGGTCGAACGCATCGCGGTCGCCTGGCGTGAGGATTTCCGTAAGCCGCCGGGCAAATTCCAGCGCGTGCGGCGCGAGCTCTTCGTACATCGACCGGCCGACGCCGGTCAGCGACAGGAACGATTCGCGCATGTCGGCACGGTTGGCGCGCCGCACCAAAAGCTTGCGCTTTTCCAGGACCGCCACCGCCCGCGATACTTTGGTCTTGTGCATGTGCGTGTGCGCGCCGATGGCTTTTCCGGTCATCACGCCGTACTGTCCCAGCGTCACCAGCACCCGCCATTCCGGCACGCCGATCCGGTAGCGCCGCCCATAGACGCGCGACAGCGCCTGGGAGACCAGGCTCGCCACCACGTTGAGCTGATAGGGCAGGAATTGCTCGAGCTTCAGCGGCGCCTGCTCGGCGGCCGCCGCGCTTCCCTTGTCCCGCAGGTCACGTTCTGTCGCAGATTGGCCGGCCATCGCGCTAAGAAGATGAACGAACTTGTCCGCCCACGCAACGGCATGCGGAGCGGATGGGCGTGGACAGCAGAAAGTCGTTATTGCTTCAGCGCGTGCACTCGATGGCGACGAACTCGTCGCAACTGCCGCTCTTGCACGAACCGGGGCCGCTGGTTGGGATGGCGCCGGTGATGTCGTCGCGGTCGACCTTATGGAACGACAGCGCCTGATTGAATTCGTGCGCGTGGCAATAGGTGCTCGCCACCGTTGCGCCGCAGGCGCCGCCCGACGACAGGCAGCGATCGACGCCATAGCCGTCGCCATCGTTGGCGATGATGAAAATGCGCTTCTCCGCATGTGCCGCGGCGGCGGTGAAAAGCACGACGGCGATGGCGCTGGTCGCGATCAGAGATCGCATGGTTCCCCCACTCGGCGTAATTCCGAGGTCGTCACAAGATCAAGAATGCGGCGGTCGGGTTAAGCTTTCGTTAAGTGAAGCGATTTCGGCCGCAGCGGCGGCAGCGCCGTGCGGCGCCGGCGGGACCTTGACGCCATGGGTCGCCTCGACCATTGTGCGCGCCATGAACGGCCGAAAAAACCTCGTTTGCGGCATGTGCCGAGGGATTATTCGCTAGCGACAAACGCTGGCTGCGGCCGTCTTTTCTCATTGTCGAGATTTTGGACACGCCCGGCCAGCAGGCCCCGGATGTGTGAAATGCTATATAAAATTGCGCAAATTTTGATTCGACGATGGACCTGAAACTCTACGATACGCTGACGCGCGAGAAGCGCCTGTTCCGGCCGATCCAGCCGGACAAGGTGCGCATGTATGTGTGCGGGCCGACCGTCTACGACTTCGCCCATATCGGCAATGCGCGGCCGGTGATCGTGTTCGACGTGCTGTTCCGCGTGCTGCGCCATATCTACGGCGCCGATCACGTCGTCTATGTGCGCAACATCACCGACGTCGACGACAAGATCAACGCGCGCGCGGCGGAGGAATTTCCCGGTTTGCCGCTCAACGAGGCGATCCGCAAAGTCACCGAGACGACTGACCGGCAATTCCACGACGACGTCGAGGCGCTCGGCTGCCTGCCGCCGACCGTCGAGCCGCGCGCCACCGAGCACATTCCGCAGATGCGCACGCTGATCGAGCGGCTCATCGCCTCCGGCAACGCTTACGTCGCCGAGGACAATGTGCTGTTTTCCGTGGCGTCGATGCCGGATTACGGACAATTGTCGAAGCGGCCGCTCGACGAGATGATCGCCGGCGCCCGCGTCGAGGTCGCGCCCTACAAGCGCGACCCGATGGATTTCATCCTGTGGAAGCCGTCAAAGCCCGGCGAGCCGGCCTGGCCGTCGCCCGCCGGCATCGCGGCGCCGGGCCGCCCCGGCTGGCACATCGAATGCTCGGCGATGTCGTGGCGCTTCCTCGGCGAGACTTTCGACATCCACGGCGGCGGCATCGATCTCGTCTTTCCGCACCACGAAAACGAAATCGCGCAATCGCGCTGCGCTTTCCATACGCCGATGATGGCGAATTACTGGATGCACAACGGATTCTTGCAGGTCGAAGGCGAGAAGATGTCGAAGTCTGAAGGGAATTTTGTGACGATCCATGAATTGCTAAACAATTGGTCCGGTGAAGTTTTGCGTCTCCAAATGTTGATGACGCATTATCGCCAGCCAATCGACTGGGTGACGAGGAAGAGTACAGAGGTTGAGGACGAGTTGTGGGCTTGGGTTACGGTCCTCGCTGGGACTGAAGCTGAGAGAGATGGTTATGGACGCGCTGTGCGAAAGGAGCCGCCTCGACCTTCGCCGGCGGTGCTAAGCGCACTTCTCGATGACCTCAATACGCCCGAGGCGCTAGCTGCCGTCCGCGCAAACTACAAGGCGGCACGCGACGGCGGTGACGAGGAAAAAAATCAATTCTTGATGGATTGTCAGTTTCTCGGATTGCTGCGGCACAACAGGCTCGGGGTACATATGCAGGGAGTCAGTGGTCGAAATACTCGCGGGCTGCCCATTGCATACGATGACGCACGCAAGCTTAGAATCTCTGTCGCTAATAGTCTGCCGGAGTTGCGGCGTGAGGCGGAGAAGAACCTCTCGGCAATAGGGCTGGGTGCAGAGATCGACGCGGACGGTAATGTCACTTTAATTCCATTGACGGAAGCAACAAAGAACTTCGAGAAACAAGTTGACAAATTAATTGCGGATCGTAATGCGGCTCGCAAACTGAAAGACTTTAATAAATCCGACCGCATCCGCGACGAACTCGCCGCAATGGGCGTCGTGCTCCACGACACCAAAGACGGCACCACCTGGAAGATCGCGCGATGACCACGGCGCGCAACCCTATTCCCTCTCCCCTTGCGGGAGAGGACGCAGCGCGAAGCGCGGCGGGTGAGGGCCCGGGCGGCAGAGTCTTGCGCGGCGGCGACGCGGGCTCCCGCAGCCCCTCACCCGGCCGCTCGCTACGCTCGCAGCCGACCTCTCCCGCAAGGGGAGAGGGAAAAGGTGGCGCCTCTGTCGATAAAAAGATGCGCCAGCGAGCGCGGGCCTTGCGGATCCGCATGACCGATGCGGAGCGTAAATTATGGTTTGCCTTGCGGGACCGGAGATTTGCGGGGTTCAAATTTCGCCGCCAGGTACCGATCGGGCCATTCATCGCGGATTTTGTCTGTTTCGGAGAGCGGCTTGTGATCGAGGTCGACGGCGGGCAGCATGCCGATTTTATTCGGGACCAAAAACGCGACCGCTGGTTTGCCGCCAATAAATTTCGCGTCATGCGATTCTGGAACAATGAGGTGCTGGCAAATCTGGAAGGTGTCATGACATCGCTCGCAGAGGCATTGCAAGCGGAGCAATCGCGATGACCTCCCGCGCGCTGCCAAAACTCGCGATGCGGCCGATGCTGCCGGCGGACGTGCCGTTGCTTGCGGAAATCTTTCGTGCCGCGATCGAGGAATTGACCATCGAGGATTACACCGAGGCGCAGCAGGAAGCCTGGGCTTCGACCGCCGACAACGACCAGGAATTCGCCGCAAAACTTGCCGGTGAACTGACGCTGGTCGCGACCTTTGGCGGCGCCGCGGTCGGTTTTGCCTCGCTCGTCGATAATTTCCGCATCGACATGCTCTATATGCATCCGGCCGCGGCCGGGCAGGGCGGCGCCGCCATGCTGGTCGATGCGCTGGAAAAGCTCGCCGCGGCGCGCGGCACGAAAGAGCTGACAGTCGAGGCGAGCGACACGGCGGTCGGCTTTTTCGAGAAGCGCGGGTTTTCGGCAAAAACGCGCAACACGATTTTGCTCAACGGCGAGTGGCTCGCCAACACCACGATGGTCAAGTCGCTCGCCGCCAAAGGCGGCGCGTCATGAACCCGCAGCGCTCTACGTTTTTCGGCATCCGCACCCACCACGTCGTGATTGCGCTCATCGCCATCGTGATCGGGGTCGCGCTGCTGTCGAACTATTATCTGTGGTGAGGCCGCATCATGCCGCGTGAACGCCTTTATCTGTTCGACACCACGCTGCGCGACGGCGCGCAGACCAACGGCGTCGATTTCACGCTGGCCGATAAGCTTACGATCGCGCGGCTGCTCGACGAGCTCGGCATCGACTATGTCGAGGCCGGCTATCCCGGCGCCAATCCGACCGACACCAGCTTCTTTTCGCAGCGCCGGCCGATGCACGCGCGCCTCACCGCCTTCGGCATGACGCGGCGGCCCGGCCGTTCGGCGTCCAACGATCCGGGCCTCGGCGCGCTGCTTGAGGCGCAGGCCGACGCCATCTGCTTTGTCGCCAAATCGTGGGATTATCACGTGCGCGTCGCGCTCGAGACGACGGAAGAGGAAATGCTCGCCTCGATCCGCGACAGCGTGCGCGCCGCCAAGGCCAAAGGCCGCGAAGTGCTGCTCGACTGCGAGCATTTCTTCGACGGCTACAAGGCCAAGCCCGCTTATGCACTCGCTTCCGCGAAGGCGGCCTACGACGAGGGCGCGCGCTGGGTCGTGCTGTGCGACACCAATGGCGGCACGCTGCCGCACGAGGTCGAGCGCATCGTCGGCGAGGTTTGTGCAAAAATCCCCGGCGACCATGTCGGCATCCATGCCCATAACGACACCGAGCAGGCGGTCGCGAATACGTTTGCCGCGGTGCGCGCCGGCGCGCGGCAAATCCAGGGCACGCTCAATGGGCTCGGCGAACGCTGCGGCAATGCCAATCTTGTCTCCATCATTCCGACCCTGAAGCTCAAGAGCGAATATGCCGATAAATTCGAGATCGGCGTTTCCGACGAAGCGATGGGCCGCCTCGCGCGCGTCTCGCATGCGCTCGACGAATTGCTCAACCGCGCCGCCGACCGCCACGCGCCCTATGTCGGCGAGAGCGCCTTTGCCACCAAGGCCGGCATCCATGCCTCCGCGATCATGAAAGAGCCGGCGACTTACGAGCACGTCGCGCCGGAGCGCGTCGGCAACAGACGAAAACTGCTGGTCTCGGATCAGGCAGGCCGTTCCAACGTGCTGGCCGAGCTTGAGCGCATCGGGCTTGCCGTCGACAAGAACGATCCGCGCGTGATCCGGCTCCTCGACGAAGTGAAGGAGCGCGAGGCCATCGGTTACGCCTACGAGTTGGCCGACGCCTCATTTGAGTTGCTGGCGCGGCGGTTGCTCGGACAGGTGCCGCATTATTTCGACGTCGAGAAATTCGACGTCAATGTCGAGCAGCGCATCAATGCCAAGGGCGAGCGCATCACGGTAAGCCAAGCCGTGGTGAAGATAAAAGTGGGAGACGAACATCTCATATCGGTCGCCGAGGGCATCGGCCCGGTCAATGCGCTCGATGTCGCGTTGCGCAAGGACCTCGGCAAATACCAGAGTTTCATCACCGGCCTTGAACTGACCGATTATCGCGTGCGCATCCTCAATGGCGGCACCGGGGCCATCACGCGGGTTCTGATCGAGAGCACCGACGAGACCGGTGATCGCTGGACCACGGTGGGCGTCTCCGCCAACATCATCGACGCGTCATTCCAGGCGCTGATGGATTCCATTGTCTATAAATTGGTGAAATCCGGCACGCCGGCGTGAGCTCCCTCTCCCCGCGTGCGGGGAGAGGGCTGGGGTGAGGGGGCCTATCCGCTGGACTCAGAATCGCGGAGAGGCCCCCTCACCCTCGCTCGCTTCGCTTACTCGACCTCTCCCCGCGCAGCGGGGAGAGGTGAAAAAGGTCACCATGATCGACCACATCTCCATCGCCGTGCGCGATCTGAAAAAGTCGGAGCCGTTCTACGCCGCGCTCTTGACGCCGCTCGGCATGACGAAATTGCGCGAATGGCCGGATGCGGCCGTCGGCTATGGCAAGAAATATCCGGAATTCTGGATCAACCGGCGCGGCGACATGAGCCGCGTCGCCGACGACAGCGGCGTGCATATTTGCCTGCGCGCGCCCGACAGTGCGGCGGTCGACGCGTTCCATGCCGCGGCGCTGCAAGCCGGCGGCACCTCGGACGGCGCGCCGGGACTGCGGCGGGAATATCACGGCGGCTATTACGCGGCTTTTGTCCGCGATCCGGACGGCAATCGCATCGAAGCGGTGACGTTTTTGCGGGACGTTTAGGGTCCGCTCACATCCGCTCGGCGGGAACCGCCATCGCCGTCTCGGCTGCGGCGACACCGTGCGCCGCGTAATGCAATTTGGGCAGAATGTCCTCGACGCGATTGGCGACCAGGAAATTCACCCGCATCGCGTCGGGCACGAATTCCAATTCGCGCATATGCGCAATCAGCGTCAGCAGCGGATCCCAATAGCCGTTGATATTGGCGATCAGGATCGGCTTTTTGTGGCGGCCAAGCTGCGCCCAGGTGAGCTGTTCGACCAGTTCCTCAAGCGTGCCGATGCCGCCGGGCAGCGCGACGAAAGCGTCGGCAGCCTCGAACATTTTGCTTTTGCGCTCGTGCATGTCGCGCGTGATGATCATCTCGTGGCCCTGCGTCGCCCGTTCGCGCCGCGTCAGGAACTCCGGAATAATGCCGGTGGCTTCGCCGCCATGTTCCAGCACGGCGCGAGACAACGCTCCCATCAGGCCGGTCGAGCCGCCGCCATAAACCAGCCGCACGCCGTTCTCGGCCAGGATCTTGCCGAGCTTTGCCGCTGCAGCGACGAAAGCCTGATCGGTGCCCGAGCTCGATCCGCAATAGACGCAGACCGCATTGATTTTGCTCATTGATTAGTTCTTGAATTCATTCTCATTGAACCAGTAGATGTGGCCTCGATTCGTCTGCACCGCAACCCTTTTGGCGAGTAGGGGCGGGTTTCAAACCCGCCCCTACCTGCCGGTGCGAAGCGCGGCAAAAACGCCTATATGACGGTCCGGGCTAGCGAATGAGCGATTTCCAACGACCGGCAGAGCAGCACAAGCGTGAGGTCAGCGGCGACGGCGGGGGATTGCTGTCGACGCTGGTGAGCCTGTGGCCGTATATCTGGCCGGCCGACCGCCGCGACCTGAAGCTGCGCGTCATCTTCGCCACCGTGCTCCTCTTCATTGCCAAGCTCGCGACCATCGCGGTGCCGTTCACCTTCAAATGGGCGACCGACGCGCTCGCCGGCCACGGCACCGCGCCGGTGGCGGCGAACAACTGGCTGGCCTGGGCCTTTGCCGCGCCGGTGGTGATGACGCTCGCCTATGGCGGCACGCGCATCGTGATGGGGCTTATCACGCAATGGCGCGATGGCATTTTCGCCAAGGTGGCGATGAATGCGGTGCGCCGCCTGGCGATGCTCACCTTCGAGCACGTGCATCTGTTGTCGCTGCGCTTCCATCTCGAGCGCAAGACCGGCGCGCTGACGCGCGTGCTCGAGCGCGGCCGCAACGCTATCGAGACCATCGTGCGCCAGGTGCTGCTGCAGCTCGCGCCGACCGTCGTCGAACTGGTGCTGGTCATCGCCGTGCTGCTGCTGCATTTCGACTGGCGCTACGTGGTCATCGTCGGCCTGACCGTCCTGCTGTTCATGTCGTTCACTTATGTCGCGACCGAATGGCGCATCAACATTCGCCGCAAGATGAACGAGAGCGACAGCGACGCCAATGCCAAGGCAATCGATTCTCTGCTCAACTACGAGACCGTCAAATATTTTTCCGCCGAGACGCGTGAAGCCAGACGCTACGATCGCTCGATGGCGCGCTACGAGGAGGCAAGCGTCAAGGCCTATACCTCGCTTACCGTGATGAATGCCGGGCAGGCGGTCATTTTCACCATCGGGCTTTCGGCGGCGATGGTGCTGTGCGCCTATGGCGTCGAGCACGGCACCAACACCATCGGCGATTTCGTCATGATCAACGCCATGATGATCCAGCTTTATACGCCGTTGAATTTCATGGGCATGGTGTACCGCGAGATCAAGCAGGCGCTGATCGACATCGAGCTGATGTTTTCGCTGCTGTCGCGCAAGCCGGAAATCGAGGACCGCGCAGGTGCGCCTCCATTGCAGGTGCGCGCCGGCACGATCCGTTTCGAGAATGTGTCGTTTGCCTACGAGTCGGCGCGGCCGATTCTTAAAGGCCTGAGCTTCGACGTCGCGGCGGGGCACCGCGTCGCCATCGTCGGGCCGTCGGGCGCCGGCAAGTCGACGATTTCGCGGCTGTTGTTCCGCTTCTACGACGTCACCGGCGGCCGCATCCTGATCGACGGCCAGGATATCCGCGACGTCAGCCAGACCTCGCTGCGCGCCGCCATCGGCATGGTGCCGCAGGACACCGTGCTGTTCAACGACACTATCCGCTACAACATCCGCTACGGCCGCTGGGATGCGAGCGATGCCGACGTCGAGGAAGCGGCACGCCAGGCGCAGATCGACGGCTTCATCCGCCTCACGCCCAAAGGCTACGAGACCGAGGTCGGCGAGCGCGGCCTAAAACTTTCCGGCGGCGAGAAGCAGCGTGTCGCCATCGCCCGCACCATTCTCAAAGCTCCGCCGATCCTGTTGCTCGACGAGGCGACGTCGGCGCTCGACAGCCACACCGAAACTGACATCCAGGACGAGCTCGAACGCGTATCGGAGAACCGCACCACGCTGGTCATCGCGCACCGGCTTTCGACCATCGTCGGCGCCGACGAGATTCTGGTGCTCGATCGCGGCGCCATCGTTGAGCGCGGCACCCATCGCGTGCTGCTCGCGCAGGGCGGCCTCTATGCCAGCATGTGGAACCGCCAGCGCGAAGCGCAATTGGCGCGCGAAATTCTCGCCGATGTCGGCGAAGAGGACACAGCGCCAAACCGCAACCCGCCGGAATTGCGCGACGAGCGCGATGCCGAGGCGGAACTCGTGCCCACCGCGGACGCCGCCGAATAGCCATGTCCGTCATCGACTCCATCCGCAGGCAACTGACGCCGATCCATCCGCAGGGTTATCCCTTTATCGGCGGTTTTGCGTTTGCGAGCCTGGTGCTGTTCTGGCTGTGGGGCCCGCTCGGCTGGCTCGCCACGCTGGCGACGCTGTGGTGCGCCTATTTCTTCCGCGATCCGCCGCGGGTGACGCCGTTCCGCGATGGCATCGTGGTCGCGCCGGCCGACGGCCGCGTCAGCCGGGTCGCAAACGCCGTGCCGCCGAAGGAGCTCAATCTCGGCACCCAGCCACTGCCGCGCCTTTCGATTTTCATGAGCGTGTTCGATTGTCACATCAATCGCAGCCCCGTTGCCGGCCGCATCGAACGCGTCGTCTATCGCGCCGGAAAATTTCTCAGCGCCGATCTCGACAAAGCCAGCGACGACAACGAGCGCAACGCCTTTGTCATCGCCACCGCCACCGGTCAACGCATCGCGGTGATCCAGATCGCGGGGCTTGTGGCACGGCGCATCGTGCCGTTTGCGCGCGATGGCGAGACGGTCGGCGCCGGCCAGCGCATCGGCATGATCCGGTTCGGCTCGCGCGTCGACGTCTATTTGCCGGAAGGCGCCCGGTTCCTGGCCGCCGAAGGCCAGACCGCAATAGCCGGCGAGACCGTGCTTGCCGATCTCAAATCGGCCGAGGCAGCACGCTCGTTTCGCGTGACCTGAACGGCTGGAGATCGGAACGATAGGATGGGCGATTTTGTGGTTGATCTCTTGCAGCCCGGCCGTCTCACCGCCGTGGTCGATATCGGAGCGAATCCGACCGATTCGGCACCGCCCTATCGAAAACTTCTGAAAAGACGACTTTGTCGCGTGATCGTTTTTGAGCCGCAACCGGCGGCACTGGCGACGTTGAACGCGCACAAGGGCGAGTTGGAAGGCTATTTTCCCTATGTCGTCGGTGACGGAAACAATGCAACGTTGAAGGTGTGTCAGGCGCCGGGGATGACGAGCCTGTTCACTCCAGACATACACGTGCTTAATCATTTCCCGGAGTTTTCCGAATGGGGTCGCGTCGTCGAGGAAATTCCGGTCAAGACGAGCAGGCTCGACGATATCGCCGAGGTCGGCGAATTGGATTTCCTGAAAATGGATGTTCAGGGTGCGGAGCTTAGGATCATCCAGAACGGGAAGGAGCGTCTTAAGGGCGCCGTGGTCATACAGCTCGAAGTGTCGTTTATAGCCCTCTATACCGGCCAGCCGACCTTCGGTGAGATTGATGTCGCGCTTCGCCGTCTGGGTTTCGTGCTGCATTGCTTCGCCGCGATTAATAAGCGGATGATCGAACCCCTGGTGGGCGAAAACCCCTTTCAGGCGTTCAATCAGGTCCTGGAGGCGGACGTCGTGTACGTGCGCGACTTCATGAAGGCGGGCGCCATGAGTCCGGCGCAGCTGAAACATCTCGCCATAATAGCCCACCATTGTTACGGCTCGTTCGATCTTGCCGGAATTTGTCTTCACCATCTGGTGCGGAGAGGCGCTGCATCGCCCGACGCCGTGCAACGATATGTTGAAACACTTCCAAGCTGCCGATGAACCGGATTCTGGCTAAAAGCCAAATTTCGAAAGCATGAGCCGCGCTGGACGAATTAACCTTGTTGTTCGGGGCGAATTACCGCGGTCATCGGCAAAATCGCCATTGTCGCGCGTGGCGCGCTCGCGGCAAAGCGTCTATAATATTGGAATGGCCATGGAACAGCCCGACTCAAATCGCCCTCGACGACTGCCCCGCTTGCCGCGGCGGCGTTTCCGCCGCATCCCCGTGCGCACGCTGGCGCCAAATCTCATCACTTTGCTGGCGATGTGCGCCGGCTTGACCGCGATCCGCATGGCGTTCGAGAACCGCTATACGCTGGCTCTCGCGGCCATCGTGTTTGCGGCCATTCTCGACGGCATCGACGGACGCCTGGCGCGCTTCCTCAAGGGAACCTCGCGCTTTGGCGCCGAGCTCGACAGCCTGTCGGACTTCGTCAATTTCGGCGTCGCGCCGGCCATGGTGCTCTATTTCTGGGACCTGCATCTGCTCAAATCGGCGGGTTGGATCGCCGCCATGGTATTCGCGATTTGCGCTGCGCTGCGGCTCGCCCGCTTCAATGTCATGATCGAGGATCCCGACCGGCCGGCCTGGACCGCCAATTTCTTCGTCGGCATGCCGGCCCCTGCCGGCGCCATTACCGTGCTGCTGCCGATCTATGCGGTGTTGCTCGGCCTGCCGCGCTCGGGAATTCTGACCTGGCTGACGCTGGTCTACACGCTCGCCATCGCCGCGCTGATGGTGTCGCGGCTGCCGGTGTTTTCCGGCAAGCGCGTCGGCAACCGGGTGCCGCCCGATTTGGTCGGTCCGCTGATCGTCGTGGTGGTGTTGTCGATCGCGCTTTTGATCGCCTATCCGTGGATCGTGCTCACCGCCGGCACGCTGGCTTATCTTGGCGCTTTGCCATTCGGTTGGCTGTCCTATCGCGGCTACGAGCGGCGATCGCGCCAGGGCCGCGCGGAACCTGCGGCCGCAACGGCACAGCCGCCGATAGTAGCCTCGCCGAGCATGGTCCGGCCGGCCGACGACGAAGAAGAACGTCCATCGCGGCTGAACTAAAGCCGCAACGCGGCGTCCGCGAAATAAAACTCGCGAGAGGTTCTGTTTTGTCGAAGCGAGTTGCCCGCCGCACGGTTCTGACCTCGGCGATGGCGTGGCTCGCCGCGCCCGCCGTGCTGCGCCTGGCGCGGGCCGATGCGCCGCCGCTCACGCTCAAGCTGCACCATTTCTTCTCGTCGGTATCGAGCGGCCACGACAAATTCCTCGCGCCCTGGGCGCGCCAGGTCGAGGCAGACTCGGGCGGGCGCTTGCGCATCGACATATTTCCTTCGATGCAGCTTGGCGGCGCGCCGGCGGCCTTGTTCGACCAGGCGCGCGATGGCGATGCCGATATCGTTTGGACGGCGCCTCACCTGACGCCCGGCCGGTTCCCAAAAATCGAAACCTTCGAACTGCCGTTTCTGCCGTCGCGCCGCGCGCTGGTGTCTTCGAAGGCGTTGCAGGACTTTGCCGCGCTCTATCTGAAGGACGAGTTCAGCGAGATTCATCCGATCGCGTTCTCGTGCTCGGATCGCGGCGTGGTCCATGCCAACGCACCGATCCGCACGGTCGAGGACCTCAAGGATATGAAGCTGCATGTGCAGACGCGCCTCGCCGGCGAGGCGATGCGCGTTCTCGGCGCGGAGCCGGTGCCGATGCCGTACGGGCAACTGCCGATGGCGATCACCCAGCATGTCGTCGACGGCTGCGTCGATCCCTGGCACCTGGTGCCGCCGCTGCGGCTCAACGATCTGCTCAAGAGCCATACCGAATTCTCCGACCTGTCCTTGAGCAGCACGACTTTCGTTTTGGCCATGAACAAGGACGTCTATGACCAGCTGCCGCGCGATCTTAAAACCGTGATCGACCGGAGTTCCGGTCAGCTCGCAGCCGGCATGGCGGGCGCCATGTGGGATGTCCAGGCTGCCGTCGTTGCCAATGACGTGGCCGAGCGCGGCGACGTCATTGTCACGCTGTTGCCGGAAGCCGTCGCGCATTGGCGCAAGGCGACCGAGCCGGTTGTCACGGCGTGGCTCAAGGACATGAAGGAGCAAAAAACCGACGGCGGCAAAATGCTGGCGAGCGTGCATGGGCTCCTGGAGAAATACGTCAACGAGCCGGAGCCGCAGCCGGCGCCAAGCCCGGCAGTCGCGGAACAGGACACCACGACGCAGCTACAAACGCGGCCGCAGGGAAGCGTCGAGGTGACGGCCACGCCGAAGGTCGATAACCCGGTGCCTCAGCCGTCGGCGCCCATTGCAAAGCCCGCTACGCCACCCGCGTCCATCGCGCCAACCCCGCCGGCACCGCATGTCGCCACGCGAGCCGTGACGCCGGCACCAACGCCGTCCATTACGTTGCCCGCGCCGGCCGCACCGCCGCCGCGCGTCGCCACAAGTGTTGCGACGCCTGCGCCGGTGCCGCCGCCGTCTGCCCCACCGCCCGTGCCGGCCACCGCGGCAGCGGCGCCAGTCGTAACACCGGTCCCGCCGCCGCCGCATCCGGTCATCGCCGCGCCGCCTGCGCCTGTCGTTGCCGCTCCAGTCACGCCGGCGCCGCCGCTACCGGTACCGGCGCCCGCGCCGGTCGCGCCGCCGAAGCCGCTGAACATTCCGCTATAAAAAACGTTACAGGTCATGGCCTGGCGAGCGTAATGGCGCCGCCGCCGTCGACGCCCTGCCCGGTGAAGCGGCTGTCGGCGAACGCAAGCTCGACCAGCACCTCGCCTTTGTGATTGCGCACGATCAGCATGTCGTGCTCGAAAGTCCATTTGCGGCTGGTGAAGAAATTGCCGGGACAGCCGCCCGCCGGCGCCACGGTTCCCTCGTTGGGCGAGGTTGGGCTATCGCCGAAGGTCATGGCGCAACTGCCGCCGCCCGCCGCCGAGAGCTTCCATTTGCCGGCGAGATCGACCGGCGGCGGCGCCGGTGGTGGAGGCGGCGGTGGCGGCGCCGCAGCCGGAGCGGCGGCGAGTTGCTCCGGCGGCCCGCCGAAACGCTCGGTGCTGGTGCAGGCGCCGAGCGCCGCGAGCATCAGAAATAGGACGGCAGCTTTCCGTCCATCGGCGCTCCAATGTCTCATGCGCGTCGAGCCGATCCTGCCGGAACTGGCGCCGTTCTCACCGCATCGTCGGGATGACGAATTCGGCGCCTTCCTTGGTGCCGGACGGCCAGCGCGCGGTCACGGTCTTGGTCTTGGTATAGAACCGGACCGAATCCGGTCCGTGCTGATTGAGGTCGCCGAAGCCGGAGCGCTTCCAGCCGCCGAACGTGTAATAGGCGAGCGGTACGGGAATCGCGAAATTGACGCCGACCATGCCGACTTGCACGCGGTTGGTAAAGTCGCGCGCGGTGTCGCCGTCGCGGGTGAAGATGGCGACACCGTTGCCGTATTCGTGCTCGGACGGCAGCCGCACCGCCTCTTCGTAATCCTTGGCGCGCACCACGGAGAGGACCGGTCCGAAAATCTCCTCTTTGTAGATTGTCATGTCCGGCGTTACGTCGTCGAACAGGCAGCCGCCGATGAAATTGCCTTTCTCATAGCCCTGCAGCTTGAAACCGCGGCCGTCGACGACGAGCTTGGCGCCTTCCTTGACGCCGGTGTCGATATAGCCACGCACCTTCTTGAGAAGCTCGGCCGTGACCATCGGCCCGTAGTCGGCCTGCGGGTCGCTCGAAGGTCCGATCTTGAGGCCCTCGACGCGTGGAATGAGTTTTTGCATCAGCGTGTCGGCGGTCTTCTTGCCGACCGGCACGGCGACCGACACTGCCATGCAGCGCTCGCCGGCCGAGCCGTAACCGGCGCCGATCAGCGCGTCGACCGCCTGGTCCATGTCGGCGTCGGGCATCACGATCATGTGGTTCTTGGCGCCGCCGAAGCACTGCACGCGCTTGCCGCGCGCGGTGCCGGTCGCATAAATGTATTCGGCGATCGAGGACGAGCCGACAAAGCCGATCGCCTTGACGCGCGCGTCGGTCAAAAGCGTATCGACCGCTTCCTTGTCGCCGTTGACGACATTGAGCACGCCGGCGGGCAGTCCGGCTTTGGCGAACAATTCGGCAATCCGCATCGGCACCGACGGATCGCGCTCCGACGGTTTGAGGATGAACGCGTTGCCGCAGGCGATGGCCGGCGCGCATTTCCACAACGGGATCATGGCCGGAAAGTTAAACGGCGTGATGCCGGCGACGACGCCGAGCGGCTGGCGGATCGAATAGAGATCGATGCCGGGGCCGGCGCCCTCGGTATATTCGCCCTTTAGGAGGTGCGGGATGCCGCAGGCGAACTCGACCACTTCGAGGCCGCGCTGGATATCGCCTTTGGCGTCGGGAAACGTCTTGCCGTGCTCGGAGGAGAGTAACCGCGCCAGATCGTCATATTCGCCCTGGATCAGCTCCAGAAACTTGAACATAACGCGGGCGCGGCGCTGCGGGTTGGTGGCCGCCCAGCCTGGAAAGGCGGCTTGGGCATTGGTGATCGCCGCCTCAACCTCGGACTTGCCGGCGAGCGCGACCTTGGCCGCCACCTCGCCGGTATTGGGATTGAAGACGTCGCCGAAGCGCCCGGTGCCCTTGACCTCTTTGCCGCCGATAAAGTGGCCGATCTCGCGCATGACTTTCTCCCTAGACTACGACTGGCGCCGCTAGCGCCTGCATTACCGCTATCTTGCTGTTTTTTTTACCAGCGGTCACGGGGGTGAACGAGAGATCGAGCGCCGACTTTGTGCCGACCTGGGATTGGCATAATATCTCGATCCGACGCCGAAAGACCCCCTGCCATGACGGCCAAGGTTTTCATCAGCTATCGCCGTGACGATAGCGCTGGCCACGCCGGCCGCGTTCACGATCGGCTGGAGCGCGAGTTCGGGCACGATCTGCTGTTTATGGACGTGGATTCGATCCCGCTGGGGGTCAATTTCTTCAAGGTGCTGAGCGAGAGAGTCGGACAATGTGATGTGTTGTTGGCGGTCATCGGACCAAACTGGCTCACCGTCCGCGATGACGAGGGCGTTCGCCGTCTGGATAACCCAAAGGATTTTGTGCGCATCGAAATTGCAACGGCTCTGCAACGCGACATCCCCGTAATCCCGATTTTGCTCGACGGCGCACGAATTCCGAAGGCCGATCAACTTCCGGAGGACCTCAAAGAGCTAACGATGCGCAACGGCCTCGATGTCCGGCATGCATCGTTCCACAGCGATATGGACAAGCTGATCAAGGGGCTCAAAACTTGGCCCCCGGAAGCCCAAACGCTCCCCCAGCAATCGCCGCCGCAATCCGATCCGCGCCACGAGCATGAAGTCGCCGAAGCCGAACGGCGGAGGCAGGAGGCCGCCGCTCTAGAGCGCGCTGAGGCCGAACGGCAAAGGCAAGAAGTCGCCGCCAAGGAGGCTGCCGCCCTTGAGCGCGCCGAAGCCGAGCGGCAAAGGCAGGAAGCTGCCGCGAAGGAGGCCGTTGCCCGGCAGCGCGCCGAGGCTGAACGGCAAAAGCAGGAAGCCGCCGCGAAGGAGGCCGTTGCCAGGCAGCGCGCCGAGGCTGAACGGCAAAGGCAGGAAGCCGCCGCGAAGGAGGCCGTTGCCAGGCAGCGCGCCGAGGCTGAACGGCAAAGGCAGGAAGCCGCCGCTCTACAGCGTGCCGAAGCCGAACGGAAGCAGGCCGCCGAAGCCAAACGTCGTGAGGAGGCCGAAACCAGGCGTCGCGAGGAACAGACGCGCCAACAGACCGCACTGGAGGTGCGGCAGCGTGCGGATGAAGATGTCCGTAATCGACTGTCGCAACAACAAAAAGCCGACGGACAGCAAAAACCGCAACCCCAGCCCGAGCCGGGAAAGCGATTATTGACGCCGCCGAAGGCGATTGGCGCGGTGGTCGCGGTAGTGCTGCTAATTTGCTTCGCCGTTGTTCAGTTTCAGTCTGCCACCACCACAACGGCGCCGCCCGCCGATACGTCATCGACCCCGGATACGAGCTCGTCTTCGGTCCCACAGGAGCCGGTCGCATCGCTTGGGGCGGACCTCGGAGAGGTGACTTCAGATGTTGCCGACCGCCTTGGCATTGATCCGCCTCGCGGCGCGCTGGTCGTCAGTGTCGACGACACCGGGCCGGCTCAGGAGGCCGGCCTTCAGCCGGACGACGTGATCGTCAAATTCCAAGGTCAGGACGTCGACCAGTACAGCGACTTGCCGGACCTCGTCGCCGCCGCGTCCGTCGGCGCCACGGTCCAGCTCGATGTTATCCGCAATAGCAGACACAAGTTGGTTACGCTAACGATCGGACAGCAATAAATCCGCCGCCGGCGTCGTTTAGGCGGCGCTTAATCCTGCCAATAGTTCCACAAGTAACCCTCCCTTAAGCGCCGCGGCCGTAGGAATAAGGCTGTTGCGTAGGGCTCGCTGTCGCGGGTTGGGTGTAGTTAATGGACATTGCAACAGGCTTGGGCCTGCTTGCCGGGGCAGCCGTGGTTTCCACCCTGATGCTGATGGGTGGCGGCTTCGGGATGTTCGTGAGCGACCACGCCATCATCATCATTTTCGGCGGGTCGTTTGCCGCCACTTTGATCCGCTTCCCGCTGACGTCGATCTTTCACGGCCTGCCGGTCGGCATGAAATTCGTCTTCAGCATGCGCCGCATATCGCAGCGCGAGCTGGTCGACGAGATCGCCGGCCTTGCCGAGATTTCCCGCAAGCAGGGCCCGATCGGGCTCGAGAAGGTCGAGATCGAGGACCCGTTCCTGGCCAAGGGCATCCGCTTCGTCGCCGACGGCTACGATGCCGAATTCATCCGCGACAATCTCGAGCGTGACCGCGACAACTACCTGCATCACCTCGACGAGGGACAGAAAATCTATCGCGCGATCGGCGACTGCGCGCCCGCCTTCGGCATGATCGGCACGCTGATCGGCATGGTGCAGATGTTCGCCAATATGACCGATCCGTCGAAACTCGGTCCGTTCATGGCGACGGCTTTGCTGGCGACGCTCTACGGCGCGGTGGTGGCCAACATTTTGTGCCTGCCGATCGCCGACAAATTGCATCTCAAATTCGCCGACGAGGATGTCAACCGCACGCTGATCATCGACGGCATTCTCATGATCCGCGAATCCAAAAGCCCGACGCTCGTGCGCGAAATGCTGATCGCCTATCTGCCGGAGAAGCATCGCGGCGAAGCCGAGCCGGAGCCGGTTCCGGCCTGACGCGGGACGCAAGTGGATCAAGATGGCACGGCGTAAGGAAGCGGCGCACGGCGGCGGTCACGGCTGGTTTGTCACCTTCGCCGACCTGATGGGGCTCCTGGTCAGCTTCTTCGTGATGCTGGTCGCCTTCTCCAACCAGGACCAGCAGAAACTTCAGATCGTGGCCGGCTCGATGCGCGACGCATTCGGCACGCAGACCAATGTGCGCTATTCGGGCATCATCGAAGTCGACGGCCTGCCGACCCGGCCGCGGCTCAAGAACGCCGAGCACATCACTCCAGACGATGCCTCTCCCACGCCGACACCCGATGAAGACTTTAAGGAGCGCGAATACGGCAGTAAATTCCATAACGACCAGGCCTTCACGCTGGCCTCGGCGTCGCTGCGCCAGGCGCTCCAAGACATGCCGGAGCTGACGGAAGCCAGTAAGCACATCATGGTCGAGGAGACCGAGCAGGGGCTCAATATCGACATCGTCGACCAGGAGGGCCGCTCGATGTTCCCGGAAGGCTCCAAGGAGCCCTATGAGCGCACCCGCACCATCATTGAGAAGATCGCCGGCGCGCTCAAGAAGGTGCCGTACCGGGTTTCCATCACCGGGCATACCTCGGCCTCGCAGGAGCCGGCGCAGCCGGACTACGGGCCATGGAACCTCTCGGTCGACCGCGCCAATTCGGTGCGCAAGATTCTGGAGGAAGAAGGCTATCCCTCGTCCAACATCTATGCCGTGGCCGGCAAGGCCGACACCGATCCGTTATTCCCCGACGATCCCTACATCGCCGCCAATCGGCGCGTGACCATCACCTTGATGCGCGAAGCGCCGCCGGTGCCGCCCGACCTGAAGCCCTGACGCGCGGCTTTTCCGCCGCCGCTGCGAGCGCGCCATCTTCTGCATAAGCTATTGATACATATGATATAAATTGCGCAGAGCCGTGGCTCTGGCTGTAATACTTTGCCGTTATTATCTGGCCTTGCGCGAGTGGCGCCGGCGCCGGGGCGGGTATTTTGCCCGAGTTGGTCATGACTCCCCGATACGAAGGGTGTATAGGCGCGACCTTGCATCGCTCTCGATGCAGCATCGGGAGCAGGGCTGAGTCCTGTTTCAGAATTCATGACAGATAGCGTGAGCGCTCCCGCGCACGGGAGCGAAATGCCGGTGGACGGCATCGCCGATGCTCGTTCTCGCGCCGGCTTCTGGGGCCTTGCGCTCGGCAGCATCGGCGTCGTCTACGGCGATATCGGTACGAGCCCGCTCTATGCGTTGCGCGAGGCCATGCGCGCCGCCGCCGGACCGGAACACGAACTGACGCGGGGAACGGTGCTCGGCGTCGTGTCGCTCATTCTGTGGGCGCTGTTCATCATCGTCACGCTCAAATACGTCGTCATCCTGTTGCGCGCCGACAATAACGGGGAGGGCGGCACGCTCACTCTGATGGCGCTTGCCACGCGCGGCGTCGGACGCACCAGCCGGGCGATCGGCGTAGTGGCGCTCCTTGGTATCGTCAGCGCCGCTCTGTTCTACGGCGACGCCGTCATCACGCCGGCCTTGTCGGTGCTCTCCGCAGTCGAAGGCCTCGACATCGCGACGCCTGCGTTCCACGAATATATCGTCCCGCTCACCGTAGTGATCCTGCTGGTGCTGTTCGCGGTGCAGTCGCGCGGCACGGCGAAAGTTGCGGCCCTGTTCGGTCCGATCACGGCGGTCTGGTTCGTCGCGATTGCAATACCCGGTCTCTGGTGGATCGCCGCCGATCCCGGCATCCTGTGGGCGCTCAATCCTTTCTATGGCGTCTTTTTCCTCGCGCATCACGGCATGGTTGGGCTCTTTACCCTCGGCGCGGTGTTCCTCGCCGTCACCGGCGCCGAGGCGCTCTATGCCGACCTCGGGCATTTCGGCCGCGGTCCGATCCAGATGGCTTGGATCTGCCTGGTCCTGCCATCGCTGGCGATCAATTATCTCGGCCAAGGCGCGCTGGTCTACGCCCATCCCGACACGATCGAGAACCCGTTCTTCCTGATGTATCCGGCCTGGGCGCTGATACCGATGGTCGTGCTGGCGACGGCGGCGACCGTGATCGCGAGCCAGGCGGTCATTACCGGCGCCTATTCGCTCTCTAGCCAGGCGATTCAACTCGGTCTGTTGCCGCGGCTTGAAGTCCGCCACACCTCGGCGCAGCAGGCCGGCCAGATCTACATGCCGCGGGTGAACGGGCTTTTGCTGATCGGCGTCCTCCTTCTGGTCGCGCTGTTCCGCTCGTCGAGCGCGCTGGCGTCGGCCTACGGCATTGCCGTCACCGGCACCATGGTCGTCACCTGCATGATGGCGTTTATCGTGATCTGGCAGATGTGGCGCTGGTCGCCGCTTGCCGCCGCCGCGCTGATGGCGCCGTTTCTCCTGATCGATCTGACATTCCTGTCGGCCAATATGCTCAAAGTGGTGCAGGGCGGCTGGGTGCCGCTGGCGCTCGGCGGTTTGGTGATGCTGGTGATGTATACGTGGCGGCGCGGCACCAAGATTCTCTACGACAAGACGCGCCGGCTCGAAACGCCGCTCGACGATCTGGTGCGTATCCTGGAGAAAAAGCCGCCGCAGCGCGTGCCCGGCACCGCGGTATTCCTGACCAGCGACCCCAAGAGCGCGCCGACGGCGCTGTTGCACAGCCTCAAACACTACAAAGTCTTGCACGAAAAGAACGTCATCCTGTCCGTCGAGACCACGCATACGCCGCGCGTCGCGCCCGACATGCGCGTGCGCATCGAGCCGGTCGGCTCCACTTTCACGCGGGTGCTGTTGCGCTTCGGCTATATGGAGACGCCGAACATTCCCCGGCAGCTTGCGATCGCGCGCAAGCTCGGCTGGCAGTTTGACATCATGTCGACGTCATTCTTTCTGTCGCGCCGCACATTGCGGCCGGCGCCGCATTCGGGCATGCCGCGCTGGCAGGACCGCCTGTTCATCACGCTGGCGCGCTCTGCCAATGATGCCACCGACTATTTCCAGATCCCGACCGACCGGGTGGTCGAGGTCGGCACGCAAGTGACCGTTTAGACGCTTCATTTTCGTGCCGAGAACCCGTAGGGTGGGTAATGCGCGCCGCGAGCGCATCCGCGTGGGCAAAATCGCGCGCGCGCCAGAGCCCGTCGAAGACGGGCGTAAACGCCCTGATGGCCCACGCTGCGACGACTGGGCAGACGATTTTGCCCACCCTACGGAGCCCCCGATGTCGGATCAAAATCCCAGCGTGCGCGGTCTGACGCCGGAAGAGGTCGCGCGCGGGCTGCAAGAGGGCCGCATCGTGCTGGTCGACGTGCGCGAGCCGAACGAAACGGCGGTCGAACGCTTTCCCGACGCCGTGCTGGTGCCGTTGTCGGAGTTCGATCCGGCCGCCATCCCGGCCGAAGGGCGCGACGTCGTGTTCGCCTGCCGCTCCGGCCGCCGTTCGGTGACCGCCTCGCTCGCCGCGCAGGAGCAGGGCTTTGCCTACGGCTCCCACATGGCGGGCGGCATTTTGGCGTGGAAAGCCGCCGGCCTGCCTACCGAGACGTGATGAATTCCGATGATCCGCTCATTCCCGCGCAAGCGGGAATCCAGCGCCGCCGCGTGAACTGGATCCCCGCTTTCGCGGGGACGAGCGGAGTTACTTTCTCTGTCTTTCTCATTATTGGCAGCGCGATCCTGCTCATGGTCGTTCGGCCGGCACTGCCGAAAGAGCGCGTCGTCAATTATTACAACTGGTCGGACTATCAGGACCCGACGGTGCTCGACGCGTTCAGCAAAGAAACCGGCATTAAGGTCCGCTACGACACATTCGATTCCAACGATACGCTGGAAGCAAAGCTGCTCGCCGGCGGATCGGGCTACGACGTCGTGGTGCCGACCGCCTATTTCCTGCCGCACCAGATCACGGCCGGCATTTTCCAGCCGCTCAACAAGTCGAAGCTGCCGAACCTCGCTTATGTCTGGCCGGAAATCGCCAGACAGCTCGCCGTCTACGATCCCGGCAACCAGTATGCCGTCGATTACATGTGGGGGACGACCGGCATCGGCTACAACGTCAAAGATGTGAAGCAGATTTTGGGACCGGACGTGGCGATCGATTCCTGGGACTACGTTTTCAATCCCGACAAGATCAAGAAATTCAAGGATTGCGGCATTCATTTTCTCGATTCATCCGATGACGTGATGTCGGCGGGCTTGCACTATCTGCATCTCGATCCCAATACCAGCGATCCAGCCGATCTGGAAAAGGCCACCGAACTTCTGCTCAAGGTGCGCCCTTACGTCCGCAAATTCCATTCGTCGGAATATCTCAACGCGCTCGCCACCGGCGAAATTTGCCTGGTGATTGGCTTTTCCGGCGACGTCAAACAGGCGCAGACCCGCGCCGCGCAGGCCAAGGGCGGCATCGAGCTCGGCTATTCGATCCCGAAAGAAGGCGCGCAATTGTGGTTCGACACGCTCGCCATCCCGAAAGACGCGCCGGACCCCGAGGAGGCGCACGAGCTGATAAACTATCTGCTCAAGCCCGAGGTCGCGGCGAAGAACACCAATTACGTCTCCTATGCCAATGGCGATGCGCCGAGCCAATTCATCGACAAGGCGATCCTCGACGATCGCACCATCTATCCGGACGCCGCGACGATGGCGAATTTCTACACCATCATCGCCCACGACCCGAAGACGCAGCGGTTGATCAATCGGCTGTGGACGCGGATCAAGACCGGAGAATAATGCTACGCTGCAAACAAGCGAGCTAGGGGAGGACCATGACAACATTCCGCAAAACATCGGCGCCGTCGCGGCGCGGCATCATCAAGGGCACTGCCGCGCTTGCCGGCGGCCTCTGTACGCCGGCGCTCCTTCGCGTGCGCCGGGCCTATGCCGATTACCCGGATCGTCCGGTGAAATTCGTCGTCGCCAATACGCCGGGCGGGCCGTCCGATATCGTCGCCCGCATCGTGACCGCTGCGCTGCAGCAATCGACCGGCAAGACTTTCATTGTCGAAAACCGCGGTGGCGCCGGCGGCAATATCGGCATGGAATACGCAGCCCATGCGGATCCGGACGGTTACACCATGCTGCTCGCGACCAACGCCTATTCGGTGAATTACGGGCTTTACGACACGCTGCCCTACGATCCGTACAAGGATTTCGTCGCGGTGAGCGAGCTTGCCTCCTCGCCGAACACATTTGTCGTCAAGGCCGAACTGGCGGCGAAGACGATGAAAGACTTTGTCGCGCTCGCCCGCGCCACTCCTGATAATTTCAACTGCGCGACGCCGCCGATCGGCACCACGCCGCAAATCCAGCTCGAAGTCCTGAAAATCCGTGAAACCCTGCCGAAACTTGCCGACGTGGTGTTCAACGGCGGCGGTGACGCCATCACGGCGCTGTTGAGCGGCACCGTGCAATTAAGCTCGGGCTCGCTTGGTCCCGCCTTGCCCCACATCAAGGCCGGGGAGATGCGGTGCCTCGCGGTCTGCGGAACGGTCCGCTGGCCCGATCTGCCCGACGTGCCGACCATGCAGGAGCAGGGCTACAAGGATTTCGTGTTTGCCACCGACATGGTGTTGCTGGCGCCGGCCAAGACGCCGCCGGACGACGTCAAGTGGCTCGAGGCGCAGACACTGAAGGTTCTGAATACGCCGGAAATGAAGGACAAGCTTTACAAGGCGGGCTTCCTGGTGCGCCCCGAGGGCGCCGCCGCCGCCTGGACGCGCGTCACCAAGGAAATCGATATGTACAAGCAGATCGTCGACCAGGCCGGCATCAAGAAGCTGTAGGCGTCCGACACTGGGGCATTATGACCACGCCAGCGTTATGCCGATGTCTCCTGGCACGCCGCCAGGAAAATCGATGACCTCGAAAGCGACCCTGTAGCCGCGCGGCTTCAAGTATTTCTGCCAAAATTCGAAAAGCTCTTTGGGCAGCCCGGTGAGTGTCTTCTCCCAGCCGGCTTCGCCCTGATTGATCGCACGTCCGTGGTCGGTGCAAAGCTGATTGGGGAAACGCCCAACGAGAACCTCGGTCTGGCCGTTATCGGCGGCTCTTTTGATGATGGCGGCGGCGCGTGCAAGCCGGTCCTCATCGGATACGCCGGACGGCTTTGAAAACTTTTCCAGGAGAGCCTGCTTCTCCGCCTCCGCGGCGGTCAGTTCGCGCATGCCTGCCGAAGCCTTCTCCGCCTCTTTTAGTGCGATTTGCTTCATGAGATCCTTCGCGGTCGGCAGCACCGACAGCGGATCAGCATTTTTGGATTCTGTTGCTTCGGCCATGACAGCACTCCCTTGCTGATAGATACTCATCACTTGGTCAGATCGGGCATTGCTTAATTTAACGCAAATCGTACTGATTTATCGCCTATTATAAGAAAAAACTTTGGGCTCCGGCATAGCCACATTGGGGGACTCTCATCCGAGGAGGGTGTTTGCCATGGCGCGTAAGTCGACAACAGCCGCGAAGAAAATGAAACGCAAAGCCTATGAAAAGAAGCTGCGCAAGCTTCAGGTCGAACTTTGCCGCTTGCAGGACTGGGTCAAGCACAAGGGTCTCAAGGTCATCATCGCGTTCGAGGGACGTGACGCCGCCGGCAAGGGCGGAACAATCAAAGCGATCACCGCACGGCTCAGCCCTCGCGTCTTCCGAGTCGTGGCCCTTCCAGCGCCCACGGAGCGCGAGCGGAGTCGAACTGTACATTCAGCGCTACATCGCGCAATTCCCCGCCGCCGGCGAGGTCGTTATCTTCGATCGCAGCTGGTATAATCGCGCCGGCGTTGAATACGTCATGAATTTTGCAACGGAAGCGCAAATCGATCGCTTTTTGGAGCTTTGCCCGGAGGTCGAAAAATATATCATCGACGGCGGCGTCATTTTGATCAAGATATGGCTCGAAGTCGGTAAGGAGGAACAGGAGCGGCGCTTCCTGGCCCGGATCAACGACCCGCTGCGCCAATGGAAGCTCAGTCCGATGGACGTGGAGTCTTTCGGACGGTGGTACGAGTATTCAAAGGCGCGTGACCTCATGCTCAAGGCGACGGACAGCAAGCATGCGCCCTGGTATATCGTGCGTACGGACGACAAACGCCGTGCCAGGCTGAACTGCATCGCGCATATCCTGTCGCTCATCCCATACAAGAAAATAGCGCGCGACAAGGTCAAGCTACCCAATCGCTCGAATAAAAATAAATACGATGACCAGGTCTCGCTAAAGGGCCGGCACTTCGTCGCCGAGAGATATTGACGGGACGTGCAGATGAAAGGCCACAGCGAAGCGAAAATGCCGCTGAAAAAAAGGGCGGCGCATGAGCTGCGGGAGTTTTGCGTCGTCGCCGCCTATCTGCTCGTCTGCTTCATGGCACTGGCCTATCTGAAGGCCGCAATTCTTCGCGCCCACGGCATCCCCTTTGCGCCGTTCGGCTTCGCCGTCGTGAAGGCGCTGATCTGCGCCAAATTCGTGCTGATATTGAATGTCTTCCACGTCGGCGATCAATTCAAGGCGCGGGCCCTGATCTGGCCGACGCTGTATAAGTCGTTGACCTTCCTGGTGCTGCTGCTTGTTCTCAACGCGCTCGAGGAAGTGCTCGTCGGCCTTCTGCATCATCGCTCGATCGCGGACTCGCTAGCCGAAGTCGGCGGCGGGTCTTTCGATCAGCTGATTGCCACCAGCGTCATCGGGTTTTTGATATTGGTGCCGTTTTTTGCTTTCCGCACGCTGGGGGAGGTCGTCGGCGAGCAAAATCTCGTCCGCGTGTTTCTGTCACCGCGCCACAGGGCCGACGAGGCTTAATCACCGCCAGCGCCGGTGCAGCCACAGCCATTGCTCGGGATATTGGCGGATCCAGCCCTCGATCACCGCGGTGATCGCCTGCATGGTGCCTTTGATCTCGATGCGGCCGTTTGCCTCGCGCACCGGCTCGACCGGATCGGTGATTTCGCCCCAAAAGCTGTTGCCGTCGGGATTGCGCACCACGCGCATGCCGTAGATCGGCAATTCGGTCTGCCGGGCAAGCATGGCGATGAGCGGATTGGCAAGGCAGGTGCGGCCGAAAAAAGTCACCTCTACGCCGCGCGTGTAATGCTGGTCGGCGAGCATGCCGACATGGACGCCCGATTGCAGGAGCCGCGCGAGCCGCACCGGCGCGTCAAGCCCGGTCGGGATCAGTTGGCCCATCAGCGGCTCGCGCAGCTTGATGATGACGTCGTCGACAGCGGCGATATTGGGTCGCCGATACAGCACTGCGGATTTGACTCCGATCAGCTTGGCGCCGACGCCGGGCAGCTCCCAGTTGGCGAGGTGGGCGGCAAAGCCGATGGTCGCTTTGCCCGACCTGGTGATGGCGTCGTGACGTTCTCTCGATTCCGGCGGGTAGGTGATGACGTCGCGCGTCGGCACGCCAAAACCCTCGACGCAAAAATCGTCGAGATGGGCGAACTCAATGGCGATGCGGCCGAGATTGTCCCACACGCCGCCGAGGATTTTTTCGATCTCGGCGTCGGATTTTTCCGGAAACGCGTCGCGCAGTTGGGCGCGGCCGAGGCGGTTCTCCTTGAACAGCGGACCGGCCTTGCGCATGAAGCCGCCGGCGAAATTCGCCATGCGCTTGCGGTCGGTGTGCCTGATCGCGCTAAGAAGCACGACCGTGAGCCAGCCGAGCGTGGCAGCAAGCAAGGCCCTTAGGCGCCGTTCCATCAGAACATTACGATAATTTTGCCGAACACCTGCCGGCTTTCGAGCCGATTGAGCCCGCGCTCGAAATCGGCGAGCGGCACTTCGGTGTCGATCACCGGCGTGAAGTCCGGACGCCATTTTGGCGAGGCTCTCATTGATGTTGCGGATCGAGCAGCCGAACGAGCCGAAGATGCGATACTGCTGCAGATAGAGCTGGAACAGGTTCATGGTGATCGACTGGCCCGAGGTCGAGCCGCAGGTGACCAGCCGCCCGCCGCGCTTTAAGCACAACAGCGAGCCGTTGAACGTGTCGGGACCGACATGCTCGAAGGCGACGTCGACGCCTTTCTTGCCGGTGAGCTTGCGCACCACGGTCTCGAACCGCTGGGTGTGGTAATTGATGACATGATCGGCGCCGAGCGCTCTTGCCTTTTCGGCCTTGGCGTCGTCGCCGACCGTGGTGATGACGGTTGCGCCGATCGCCTTCGCCATTTTGATGGCGCTGGTGCCGATGCCGGAGCCGCCGGCCTGCACCAAAATGGTTTCGCCGGGCTCGAGCCTGGCATTGTCGAACAGCATGTGCTGCACGGTGCCGAATGCGACCGGCGCGCAGGCGGCGTCGCGGAAGCTCACCCCTGCCGGGATCGGGACCACAAGCCGTGCCGGCATATTGATCAGATCGCGGGCAAAGCCGTCGACATGGAAGCCCATGATGGAGGCGACGTTTTCGCAGAGATTGTCGCGGCCCTCGCGGCAGGCTTTGCAATGGCCGCAGGTCAGCGCGCCATAGGCGACGACGCGGTCGCCGGCTTTGGCCGTAGTCACGCCCGGACCGACGGCGATGATTTCGCCGGCCGCCTCGACGCCGACCACGAGCGGCAGCTTGCGCTTGGCGAAAGCCATGCCGCGCCAGCCCCACACATCGATGTGGTTGAGCCCGATTGCCTTGACGCCGATCTGCACTTCGCCGGCGACAGGCGGCGGCGGCGCCGCGACTTCGAGCAATTCGATCTTGCGGTCGGCGACCAGCGTCAACGCGCGCATGGTTCCAGCCTTTGCCGGGGCAGGGGAGGCGCGCTCGCCCAGCGTTGTTGCGGCGGCGCCGGTCACGCCGGCTCCCGCGCCAGCACCAGCGAAATATTCTGGCCGCCGAAGCCGAACGAATTGGAGATGGCGCGATTGAGCTTGGCGTCACGTGCCGTATTCGGCACGACGTCGAGCGGGATCGCCGGATCGGGCACGCTGTAGTTGATGGTCGGCGGGATACGCTGGTGCTCCAGCGTCAGCGCGGTGAACACCGCTTCCACCGCGCCGGCGGCGGTCAGCGTATGGCCGATCATCGATTTGTTCGACGACATCGGAATAGAGCGGATGCGCTCGCCGAAAACGGTGGAGACGCCGAGGCATTCCATCTTGTCGTTTTCCGGCGTCGAGGTGCCGTGCGCGTTGATGTAGTCGATGTCTTGCGGCTCGACGCCGGCATCGGCCAGCGCGATGCGCATGCAGGCGATGACCGGCTTGCCGTCGGGGCTCGAGCGGGTGCGGTGGAACGAATCCGATTTCTCGCCGCAGCCTTCGAGGATGGCGAGCACCTTGGCGCCGCGCGCAATCGCGTGGTCGTAATCTTCGAGCACCAGCGCGGCGCCGCCTTCGGCGAGCACGAAACCGTCGCGGTTCTTGGAGAACGGTTTTGACGCCTGCGCCGGCGGATCGTTTTGCGTCGACAGCGCCGAAAGCAGCGAGAAGCGCACCAGCGATTCCGGCGTCAGCGAGCCGTCGGCGCCGACCGCGAGCACGGCCTCGCATTCGCCGCGGCGAATCGCTTCGACGCCGAGCTGGATGGCGGTGCCGCCGGACGCGCAAGCCGTCGTCAGCGAAATCGGCGAGCCTTCGGTGCCGAAATGCTCGGCGAGGTGCTCGCCGATGATGCCGTATTTCAGCGTCTCGTAGATCGGCGCGAATTGCGGCTCGCGCGCCACCCGCATCAGGTCCAGATAGGTGGCGTCCTCGCCGGGTTTCGCCTCGGCCGCCATCTGGTTGCGGTAATGCCATTCGATTTCGAGCGGCGGCAGCGCCAGAAACAGCGGGCCGGGAAAATGTCCCTTGGAGCCGATCGCGGCCTGCGCGATGGCTTCCTCGCAAGCCAGCCGCGCGATGCGCTCGGACAGCTCCGCCGGCGGCATATAGTCCTTGTAGACGTCGTCCACCGTGCCGGCGATGGTGGTACGCAAACTGTCGAGCGGAAAGCGCGAAATGCGCCGGATGCCGGATTTGCCGGCGGTCAGTTTCGCCCAATTGTCGGTCTTACCGATGCCGAGCGAGGTGACCATGCCCATGCCGGTCACAGCGATGATCGGGCGGCCGGCTTTATCGCGTTTCGCGCTGGCGGTGGGACGTGTGGATGCCGCTGCCATGACCGTCTCCGTCAATTCACCCGTTCGAGTAGCGCAAGTCCTTCGCCACGCCAATTGCCGACGCTGGTGACGATCACCTGCGACAGTCCGGGCGGACTTTCACCCGTATCGCCGCTTCCGGTAGGCGCAAACAGCTTGCCGTGCTCGATCACCGCGCAGCCGATGCCCAAATTCGCCATGAACTGGGTATCGACCCCATGCCCGATATACGTACCGGTATTGCGAACCGGAAGACCGACCTCCTTGAGCACATGACGCTCGGCCGAGGTCGCCGGTTCGAGGCCGGCTGCGCCGGAAACGATCGCCGCATGGCTGCGGTCGACTTGCGGGGCGATCGCGTCCCATTGCCGGCGCAGCGACGCTTCGGCCTCGCCCGCATCGCGCGCATTGCGGTCGGAGAACACCGGCGAGATTTTTGCTCGGGGCTTGGCGCCGCGCGCTTTGGCGTGGTCGCTCGCCTCCAGCACCAGGAATGCGCCCATGGTGCCAAACGCGATGCCGCCCTCGGGGCCGCGATCCCACACCGGCGCAAATTTGCCCTTGAGCACGACGGAGCCGAGCTCGAAGGCGAGCAGCACGTCCCAGCGGGTGCCGTGATAAGCGCCGCCGACCAAGGTCAGATCGCTCTGGCCCGCCGCGATGCGCGCCTGCGCCACGCGCACGGCGTCGACGCCGGCGGCTTCCTCGCCCATGAAGGTGCGCGACGAGCCGACCACGCCGTGCACCAGCGAAATATTGCCAGCGAGGAGATTGGGAAGCTGCGCCAAAAACAATGTCGGGCGCAGGTCGCTCATCAGCCGCTCGTTGAGGAAGGCGCCGGGCGCATTGACCTTGCGCACGCCGGCCATGATGGCGGTGTCGACCGCGATATCGCGCTCGCCGCCGCCGGCGGCAACGATCATGTCGGTGCGGTCGAGGATTTCCGCATTGCCGGCGATGCCGGCGTCGGCAAGCGCCATACCGGCGGAATAGACGCCGACCCGCTGCCAGGTCTCCATCTGGCGCTGATCGCTCTTTTTCGGAATCTGCTTGTCGTAGCTCATCGGGGCGAGCGGATGCACGATGTAGGGCGCGAAACTCTTGTCGTCATAGGGCGGCGGTTCGCCACTCGACAGCCGCGCCCAGTTCGCCTCCAGCCCCTCGCCGAGATCGGTGAGAAGACCGACGCCGGTGATCCACACCTCGCGGCGTTCGGTCACTTGGCGAACTCCTTAGCCGGGAAATTAATCCGCTCCGCCCACTCCCACAGCCCGGCGCGCAGCTCCGGGCTCGGATAGGGCACGATGCGATAGGTCAGCGTGGCGTCGCAGACGGCTGTGCCTTTGCACCAGCCCTTGGCTTCGCCGATGGCATAGCCCGAGCCTTCGTGGATCACCCGGCCCTCGACTTCGAGCACGTCGCCGGGAAACACCGCAGCGCGGATTTTGCCTTCCTTGACGCCGGCAAGCGCTGGCAGGCCGGTAAAGCCGGTGAGCGCGCTGACGAGCCAGCCGGTGGTCTGCGCCATGCACTCGATCAACAGCACGCCCGGCATCACCGGGTAGCCCGGAAAATGACCTTCGAACACCGTGCTCTGCAGCGGTACATTGCACACCGCACGCGCCACGCGCCCGGCGACATCGACGTCGACGAAGCGGTCGATCATCTGAAAGTATTCAAGGCGCATGTGCGGCGCCTCAGGCGCCTTTGGCAGCGATCAGCTCGTCGATTCGCTCGCACAGGTTCTTCAGCACGAAGTACTGATCCGTCGTCGCTTTGCCGTCATTGACTTCCTGGGTCCATTGTTCGAGCGGAAGTTTGATGCCGAACGCCTTATCGATGGCGAAGGCGATGTCGAGGAAGTCGAGACTGTCGATCTCGAGATCGTTGATGGCGTGACTCTCCAGCTTGATATTTTCACGCGGAATATCGCAAGTTTCCGCAATGATTTCAGCCACTTTATCGAACGTGGTGGACATCGGGCATGCTCTTTTTGGGTCAATATGCGCCGGCCCAGCCCGGCGCGAGCAAGCCCGTTTGGTTCGGGCCCCTCAATTGTGAACGCCCCGTATAGCGAAGGATGGGGTCAAGTTCAACGGCGGCCACCCCCGGCAAATTCGCCGTCCAGAGAGGCCGATTTGGCCCTGCGGCCAAGAGGTTATCGCAGCCGACCATGCCGCGCGGCGGCCACCGCCGTGCTTGATCGACCAGGCCATGTCACCTAATGAACCGGCCAAGAGGTCCGCCATGTCAGCCGAGGAAGTGCCGAAGGCGCTCGTGCGCAAGCGCTGTTTCGTGCAGATGACCGGCTACGAGCCGGTTGGACCGGAGCACCAGCACCGTCGTTTCATCCGCGAAATGGCGCGGTTCCAGAAGGCCTGGAACGTGCAGGGCAAGGTGTCGCCGCCGCAGCTGACGGCCGATGGCGCGATGGCAAGCTGGACCGCCGAATGCTTTGGGCCGAACTGGCGGGTCGTCACCGACTTTCACTGGTTCCGCTGGGACGATTTTGTCGCGACCGACAGCAAGCGAAGCGACTGGTTGCGCTTTGCGCTCGGTATCGCGGCCTTGATGGAATTCATTCTCACCGGCACGGTCGTACGATATTTCGTCGTGGCGTGGCGCTACGGCGCGTTCTTTCTGTTTCCGCTCTTTTATCTCGTCGGCATGGCGTGGCTGTCGATCGGACTGACACGGTTCGCGGTGGGCCATCTCGGCTTGCCGTATCCTTTTGTGATCGCGCCGTTGCTGTGGCTTGCGCTTTTCGTCGCGCTGCGCTTCACTTTCGGACGCTTCATCCATATCGGCTACGCGCTCGACGACTGGTATTTCGCCCGCGACTTTATCCATCGCGTAAGGCCGGAGCTTGAGGCGCGGCTCGACCGGCTGGCGCACGAGTTCGTCCGTCTCGTCCGCGAAACCGACGCCGACGAGATCGTCGTCGATGGTCACAGTCTCGGCGCGCCACTGTCGCTCACGGTCGTCGACCGCGCTTTGCGGCTCGATCCGCAACTCGGCGCCGGCAAAGTGTTGCATCTGGTTTCGAGCGGCTCGTCGCTTCCGAAGGTCGCGCTGCATCCGGCGGCAGGCTGGCTGCGCGAGGCCGTCGGGCGGGTGGCCAACGCGCCGTCGATCTACTGGATCGAATATCAAGCGCTGGTCGATATCATCAATGTCTACAAGGTCGATCCGGTCGTCGCGCTCGGCCTGCCGTTTGCCGGAAAGCCGCTGGTGCGGATCATTCGCATCCGCATGATGGTGGAGGAGGCAACCTACCGGAGCTTCCGTCTCAATTTCCTGCGCATCCACCGCCAGGCGGTGATGGGCAACGAACGGCGTTACTTCTACGACTATTACATGCTGTGCTGCGGTCCGATCGCGCTCGCCGACCGGGTCGAGAATCCGGATCGGGCGGTCGCGGCTTTCGGCGACGACGGCGCGCTCGTCACGCGGCTCGCCGATGATGCAACGTCGATCCCAAGCGAGGCGATCCCGTGACGGCGACGGCAGCGTCAATCGTCTGGCTCGTCTTGGAGATTTGTTGGCTCATTCTGCGCTGGCGGCCGAACCGGCACGCACGCAAAGCACCGGTGCGCTATTCGGGCCGCGGCGTGCGCGAATTCGCGCTGCTTGGTGCTTCGCTGACCGGGCTTGGCATCGTGCCGCTCAATTATGCAGCGAGCCACCTGCTGCATGCCGGCACCCGCGTGCTGGCGTTCGCCGATTATCCCTTCATGCCGGTGCTCGGCTACCTTGGCACGGCGGCCGCCGCCGCCTGCCTCTGGCTGTTCTACCTCACCCATCGCGAGCTCGGCCAAAATTGGTCGGTCAGTCTCGACCTGCGTGAGCGCCACACCCTGGTCACAACCGGTGTCTACGCACTGGTTCGGCACCCGATGTATGCGGGCTTTTGGCTGATGGCGCTGGCCCAAGTCTTGCTCCTGCCGAATTGGGTGGCCGGTCCCGCCGGTCTGGTTGGCTTCGGCATTCTGTATTTTGGGCGTGTCGCACGCGAAGAGGCGATGATGATCTCGGCTTTCGGCGATGAATACCGCAGTTACATGCGCCGCACCGCCCGCGTTGTTCCGTGGTTATTTTGACGCCACAATTCACGTTGCATTTTTGCTACAGGTTGCCGCGGCTTTGCAGCGCTACGCGAATAAAGGCGGGATTTTGCCGGCGAAATCTGGCAGGGCAATGGGGATTGTCTAGAATGCGAAACGGGCTCGCGGTCGAGGAAGCGATTGCAATGCGGCAAGTAGTGAGGAGGTCATGAGAAATTGGTGGCGTAATACAATGATCGGCGTGCTCTTGACCGGCATGATGATCGCGTTCGGATCGAGCCCAAGCATGGCCGCGTCGCGGGCGCATGTTTATCTGCTGCGCGGGCTGATGAATATTTTCTCGCTCGGCATGGATACGCTGGCCGACGAGCTGAACCGCCGTGGCGTCTATGCGACGGTCGACAATCACGCCGACTGGCAATCGCTCGCCGAGCAAGCCGCCGCGAACTACAAAGCCGGCAAAGAAGGTCCAATCATTATTATCGGTCACTCGCTCGGCGCCGATGCGGCGATGGAGATGGGCAATTATCTTGGCGCGAGAGGCGTCCCGGTGGCGCTGGTCGTGCCGTTCGACGGCACCCAATCGCTGGCGGCGGGGCCTGGCGTCGCGCGCGTCCTCAATCTGACGCAGCGCAGTTACGCCTATATGCGGCGCGGCGCCGGATTTAGCGGCACGCTCGTCAATGTCGACGTCAGCGGCGATCCCAATATCGATCACCTCAATATCGATAAATCGCCGCGGCTGCATGCCCGCGTGATCAGCGAAGTTCTATCCATCGCCGGCTCGCACCGCATGCCGGCGCCGGGCACGACGACGCCGTCACCGACGCCGGTCAGTGCGCCGGCGCCTGCCAGCGCGCCGGGCAGCCCGGCCGTGGCGCCCGCCGGTGGCGAGGGCGCTCCCAAATCCGATGTCGTACCGGCAACGCCGGCGGCTCCCGCCGCGGCGCCGGCCAAGTCCGGCAACGGCGCGATGAACACGACGAAGTCTTTGGCGGATGGCGGCACGCCGGTCATCGCGCTGCCCGAGCGGACATCGGCCGCTCCGGCACGTCCGGCAAATTGAACGGGCGTTATTGCCGGTTCAGTGCGGGCTTCTCGATCGGAGCGCAATTGGCGCGCCCTTGCAGAACGCAATCCTGATCGTTCACCATGTCGGTGATGGTGTCGGCGATCCAGACGCCGGCGCCGACCAGCAGCGTGACGATGGCGATGGAGATGACATTCATCACCATGCGCTGCCGATAATCGACCGGCTCGTCGCGGTCCCGCTCGTAACGGGCGAGATCGTCGAACGGTCCGGCCTCGTTCGGCGGGGCGCTCGAGACGTGCTGCGGCGACGGCACCGGGCGCCGCCGGAAGGCCAGCACCTGCCCCAATTCGTTGGTACGTTGCGGATCCGGTCGGGTTTGTGTCACCTGCGAACCACTGCGTGTTGCCGCTAGAATACGCTTTTGCGACGAAATCTCGAAGCGCGGAAGCGGAATATGGGCATTGCGCTGATTGAATTCACGATCGGGCGGGATCGGTTCGCGTCAATTCCCTGGCATTTAAACAAGCCTCGAATTCTATTAGAATCGCGCCCATGAGCATTCGGCGGCACATGCGAACGCTCGTGGCGCTGGGCGCGGCCTATGCGGTCGCGTTGCAGGCGCTATTGCTCGCCGTCGGCGGACCCATTGCCGGCGCCGGGCAATTCGCCGCGCTGCCGATTTGCTCGGCGCTTAGCTCTGCCTCCGGCGCCGGCCATTCGGCGCCCGCCGGCCACGGTCACGATTGTCCCGGTTGTTTCGGCTGCTGCTGCGGGACTCCGGTTTGTCCGGCGCCGGCGCCGGCGCTGACTTACGCGCCGGCGTTCCTGCAAAATGTTGCCGCAGTACTGGCGAGCGTACCGCTCTTGCCGGTGCGGACCGCAACTGCGCACCGCTCCCGTGCCCCGCCGGCCTTTGCCTGACGCGCACTCGAAATCTCGACAGGCATTCAACACGGAGCAAGTCCATGACGAATCACATCCCGAATCTCACCCGCAAGCTGACCTCGCGCGGCATTGCTGCGGTATCCGCGGCGCTCTTGTCACAAGTTCTGCCGGCGCTTCCCGCCCACGCCGCCGACTACGACGTCGGCTCGATCCACATCGCAACGCCGTGGGCGCGCGCGACGCCGACGGGCGCCTCGACGGGCGCCGGCTACATGACCATCACCAATAAGGGCACGGCCCCGGATCGGGTCAGTTGCGTGTCCGACGATGCCAGCGCGCAATGCCAGATCCACAGCATGACCATGGAAGACGGCGTGATGAAAATGCGCCCGGTCGAAGGTGGCCTGGAAATCAAGCCGGGCGAAACGGTGACGCTGAAGCCAGGCGGTTATCACGTCATGTTCGTCGACCTCACACATCCGCTGGAACCGGGTAAGGCGGTCGACGTCAAGCTCAAGTTCGACACCGCCGGCACCGTCGATGTGCAATATCCGATCCAGCCAATCGGAGCGCCGGCGCCCGGCCCAGCCGCGGGAGCGGGCGGCGGCATGATGATGCAAGGCTCCGGTGGCGGCATGAATATGCAAGGCGGCTCGATGCAGATGGCGCCCAAGCAGTAGCCGACGGCTGCAATTGTGGACGGCGCGCATTGAGCGCGCCGCCGACGCCCAAGGAGCGCTTCCTCGATCTGCTGCGGCAGCGCATGTGACCCAAAACAGACCTGGACCGGTGGATTCGCCTAACGGGATGTCAAGGATGAGGAGGTCAACTCATTCTGCCTTGATGCCTGCGGCCTTGATAATCGGCCACCACTTTTCAATTTCGGCTTTTTGAAGCGCTGCAAGGGCTTCGGGTGTCTGCTGATCGCGCGGGAATATTTCCTGTCCGAGTTCGACAAGCCGCTGACGCACGGTTGGATCGGCAAGCGCATCGACGACGGCGGCGTTGAGCTTGGCGATCACATTCTTGGGCGTTCCTTTAGGCGCAAACATGCCGCCCCAGACTGAAATGTGAAGCCCTGGAACTCCCGCTTCATCTGTTGTTGGGATCTCCGGCGCGGTCGCCAAACGGGTGCTGCCCGTGATCGCATAGCTTCGTATGAGACCGTTCCGTACCATTGTCAGTGAACTCGCTGGCGAAGCGCACATCACATCAATCCGTCCGCCGATCACGTCCTGCAGCGCCGGTGCCGCGCCGCGATACGGAATGAACGGCCAAGTTGCGCCAGTGATGCGTTGTAATTCAATCCCGCAAAGATGCAGCACGCCGCCGACGCCATTGTGAGCTTGCACAACGGCACCGTGATTTGCCTTCAGCCATGCGACTAGTTGCATCAGATCGTTCGCCGGAACAGTTTTCTTGCCGATAATCAGAAGGGGACCATCAAACATCAATGCGATCGGCTCGAAGTCCTTCACCACATCATATTCGAGCGGGTAGATAGCGGCATTGATGACTAGCTGGTCTCCAGAGCCAACGCCGATCGTGTAACCATCTGGCGCCGCATGCGCGACGCGCCCCACAGCAATGGCGCCCCCTGCGCCACCGACGTTTTCGACCACCACCGATTGAGAGAGGGTTTGCCCCATCACCTCGGAAAGAACGCGGGCAACCACATCAAACAGGCCGCCCGCAGGATAGGGCACTATCATCGTGATCGGACGCGACGGGTAGTCTTGTGCCCATGCAAAGCGTGATGCGGCGGGCAACACGGCAGCACCCGTAGCCAGATGCAGAAATTGTCGCCGGGCAAGTTTCACAGCGCGCCCCTTTTGCGACGCTGAAGCTATCTTAATTCTTATGCCCTCAGAAGGGGCCGTGACGTCCGCTTATGGCACATAGCGGACATCCCACGATGTCCGACTTGAGTCCGCTTTTGGGCCAAAGCGGACATTGCCCAATTTCTGTTTAGCAATTTCGATTTATGAGTGCGCGCCTTAGAGGGCCGGCCTATTTCGGTTCCGGGAAGCCGGGCTTCACGCCTTCCGGCAACGGCGCCTTGAAGGTGTTGAGCAACATCGACACCAGCGTGTAATAGCCGAGCGTGCCGACCAGTTCGACGGTGCCGGCGTCGCCAAGAATCTTCTTCACCCTGTTGAAGGTCGGCGTCGAGACGCGCCTTTTGGTATGAAGCTCTTTGACGAAAGCATAGATCGCCATCTCGTCCTTTGGCGCGGATTTCGGCGCGCGGCCGGCTTGCAGCGCGCGGATGGTTTCCGGCTTCACGCCTGCCTTCTCGCCCAGCACTGCGTGCGACATCCATTCGTATTGCGCCTTCCACATCGCACCGGTGCACAGGATGGCGAACTCCGACAGCCGCGGCGGAATGCTGGTCTTAAAGCGCAGATGGCCGCCGAGCTTCTGCGCCAGTTCGCCGAACGCCGGCGAATGCAGAAAGATCGCGAACGGTCCCTGCAGCCGAAATTGGCCGCGCGGTCCGGATCTTATGGATTCCGCGAGCGCCCGCTGCTCGGCGGTGAAGGTGTCCTCGGACAATTCGGGCAGGCGCGGCGATTGCATACTCTTGGTACCCTTGGGCATGGTTTCCTCTTGCTGTGTTGGATGATTGTAGCGTGATGGGTTGAGCGGGCAACGCGGTTTTGGCCCTATTTCTTGCCGACCAGATCGATCAGTGCCGACATGCCGACATGGGCGGTGCCTTCGCTGATGGCGCTGTCATGCTCGCGGATGTCGAGCGCCGCCATATCGCCAAAGGCATCCTGCAACAGCGCGCGTGTGTACAGGCGCTCGGCTTCGGACGGGCCGCCGGTGCGATAGGCGAGCTGCTCGACGCGATAGCCTTGCATGAGCAGAAGCCCACCGGCTTTGAGCGCGCGCTTGAGATTGGCGAAAAACACGGTGCGCTCGGCCGGAAACACGACCTGGACGAAGATCGCCGCGATGACGTCGAAGGCGGCCGTGGGCCATTGCCAGCTGGTGATGTCGGCTGTTTCGGTGCGCAACCGTACGCCGCGTTCGGCGGCCAGCACGCGGGATTTTTGCAAGGCGGTCGGCGAGAAGTCGATGGCGAGCACGTCGAGCCCCTGCTCGGCGAGCCATACCCCGTTCCTGCCTTCGCCGTCCGCGATCGAGAGCGCGCTGCCGGTGGCGGGAAGACGATGTGCTCGCGAGGCCAGGAAGGCATTGGGCGTCTTGCCGAAGATATAGCCGGGCGCGCTAAATCGCGTTTCCCATCGTTCTCGTTCTGACATCACAATTCCCTTGGGCAATTTCTTTGCCAGGCCCTCGGCCGTTTCTTGGCCGCTGTTTTGCCATCCGGGAGAAGATTGCGCTAGGAGTATTCCATGACGCTTGCGGTCAAAGCCCTGTTCTACGATGTGTTCGGCACGCTGGTCGATTGGCGCACATCGATTGCGCGCCAAGCCGAGGCGATGCTCAAGCCGCGCGGCTTAGCGCTCGACTGGCCGGCCTTCGCCGACGCCTGGCGCGGCGAATATCAGGGCGCCTTGGATGAGGTGCGCACCGGACGCATTCCGTTCTCCAAGCTCGACGTGCTGCATCGGCGCAATCTCGAAATCACGCTGAAGAAATTCGGCGTTATGACACTGAGCGAGGACGACAAGCGCGAGCTCAATATGGCTTGGCACCGGCTCGACGCCTGGCCCGACGCGCCGCCCGGGCTCGCCCGGCTCAAGCGCAAATTTATGCTGGCGCCGGTGTCGAACGGCAATATTTCACTGATGGTCGATCTGGCGCGCCGCAATAATTTGCCGTGGGACGCCATTCTCGGCGCCGAAATCGCCGGCGACTATAAGCCCAAGCCGCGCGTCTATCTGGCGTCGGCGGAGGCATTCGATCTGCCGCCGCAAGCCTGCATGATGGTGGCGGCGCACTCCAAAGATCTCGCCGCCGCGGCGGCGCTTGGATTACGCACCGCGCACCTGGCGCGGCCAAACGAGCACGGCCCCGGACGCGGCGAAGCTGCGCCCACCGTGCGGGTCGATTTTGCGGTGAAGAGTCTGGAAGAGTTGGCCGAAAAGCTCGGCGTGTAAGCGGCCGTCAAACCGGGCGGCGGCCGAACACGTGCTGGCGCGCGGAGATCTTCTGCGCGGCGCGCTGCATCTGAGTCTCGAAAATCTGATCGGTCATCCGGCTTAAGAATTTCAGGGTGGCGGTCATTGCACAAACTCCCCGTTAACCTTCCGTTAACCATTGCATTAACCATAGGCCGCAATGTCGAGGGCAGAAGTGACCCGCGTCACAGAACGGCGTATTCCGTACAAGTAATTGAGTTATATAGTGAATATCAGACGCCGATGGCGGGATAATCGACATAGCCCGCCGCCGCGCCGCCATAGAACGTCTTGCGGTCGGGCGTGTTGAACGGGCCGCCGCGACGGAAACGCTCGGGCAAATCCGGGTTGGCGAGAAACAGCACCGCGAACGAGACGAGATCAGCCACCCCGTCACGGATGACTGCATTGGCGCGATTGAGATCGTAGCCCTTGTTGCCGATCAGTGCGCCGCGCCAGATGTTGCGGAAAAACCGCAGATCCGGCACCGCGCCGGCAGCGACCGGATCGCCGGCGATCGGCTCGACGATATGCAGATAAGCAAGCCCGAAGCGGTTGAGTTCGCCGACCGCGGCGGCAAAAGTCGCGGCCGGATTGCTGTCCGAGATATCGTTGAACGGATTGGTCGGCGCCAGCCGCACACCGACGCGCTCGGCGCCCCATTCGCCGACGATGGCTTCCATCACTTCGACGAGGAAGCGGGCGCGGTTTGTCGCGCTGCCGCCGTAACGGTCGGTGCGGCGATTGGTGCTGTCGCGCAAAAACTGATCGACCAGATAGCCGTTGGCGGCATGCAGCTCGACGCCGTCGAAGCCGGCCGCCCGCGCATTGGCCGCGCCGCGCCGGTAATCCTCGACGATGCCGGCGATCTCCGCAATGTCGAGCGCGCGCGGGGTGACAAACGGCTTCATGCCTTCGCGCGTCATGGCCTGGCCCGCCGGCGCGATCGCCGACGGCGCCACCGGCAGCGCGCCGCCGGGCTGCAGCGACGGATGAGAAATCCGGCCGACATGCCAGAGTTGCAAAAAAATCCGCCCGCCGGCGGCGTGCACCGCGTCGGTGACGAGCTTCCAGCCGGCAACTTGCGCCGCGCTGTGGATGCCGGGCGTGCCCGGATAGCCGACGCCCTGCGGCGACACCTGCGTCGCTTCGCTAACAATGAGCCCGGCGCTGGCGCGTTGCGCGTAATAGGTGGCGTTCACGGCGCCGGGCACATTGCCGGGCCCGGCGCGGTTGCGCGTCATCGGCGCCATCACCACGCGGTTGGGCAAAGTGAGCGGGCCGAGCTGGAACGGGGAGAGGATGTCGGGCGTGGTCATTTTGCTAAGATGGGATTGCTCTAGTCGAAATGCATCCCGCTCGCTTTGACCACCGGCGGCCAGCGCGCGGCCTCTTGGCGGATGAAGGCTGCGAATTCGGCGGGCGTGCTGGTCGCCGGGTAGAGCCCGACCGCGTCGGCCTTGGCCTTGATTTCCTTGTCACCCAGCACGTTTGCCACTTCGCCCGAAAGTTTTTGCACGATCGCTGGCGGCGTGCCGGCTGGCGCGACGAGGCCGAGCCAGACCGAAAGATTGCCGAGATCGACGCCGGTCGCGGCGACAAGCGTCGGCAGGCTGGGCACCGGCGGGAACGGCCGGCCGTCAAGCTTGGCAAGCGCGCGCAAATCGCCGGACTGGATGAGCGGCAGCACGGCGGAGGGGCCGTCGAACACGAAGTCGACGCTTTTTGTCAGAATGCCGTGGGCGACTTCGGCGCTGCCGTTATATGGTAACAGCACGGTATCGATGCCGGCTTTCTCGTCGAACAAAGTGCAGGTGAGCTTGGTCGTGATCGTACCGGCGCCGCAATTGAGCTTGCCGGGCGCGGCCTTGGCTTTGGCGATCAGATCCTTGCCGGTCTTTATGTCGCTTGCCGCATTGACCACGAGAAGCCCCATGGAATTGGCCACAAGCGTGATCGGCGCAAAGTCCTTGACCGGATCGTAGGGCAGGTTCGCGTAGAGATACTGGTTGATCACGAGCGTCGAATCGATCGCCATCAACAGCGTGTAGCCGTCGGGCGCGGCCTTGGCGACGAGCTGCGCGCCGATCACCGTATTGGCGCCCGGCCGGTTGTCGATTACGACCGCCTGGCCAAAATCCGCGCTCATCTTGGCGCCGATCATGCGCGCCATCACGTCGGACGGCCCGCCGACCGGAAACGGCACGATGATATGGATGGCACGCGCGGGATAGGCCTGCTGCGCCCGCGCGGGCGCCGCCGCGAGCGCAAGTCCGAGCGCCGCTAGCAGCGCAAGTGTTGGGCGAACCCAGCGCGTGACATCCTCCCCGCCGATCGGCGATTGCCGAACGTTCTTGGCGCCGGCCGCTAATGCCAACCCTGCATCGGCAATGCGAGCGTGCCGGTGGCGCGGTCGGCCGGCCAGACCGAGACATATTGCTTGCCCTGAAGCTGGATCAGGAAGGTCGAGGCCAGCGTGTTCTGGCCGGTGTCGTCGAATTTTACGCCGTTATAGCCGATCATGAGCTGATCGGGCTTGAGGCCGGTCGCCTGCAGCGCCGCCTGGATTTTTTCCGGATCGGTCGAGCCGGCGCGGTTGATGGCATCGGCGAGCACGAGAAAGCCCTGCATGAAGCGCGCCGAGGTGTCGTCGAGGTCGCGGCCGTATTTGGCCTTGAACATCTGATCGACGATGTAGCTATTGGTTCCCGGCTTGCCGATATCGAAGGCGCTGCGGTTGAGCGTGCCCTGGGCGAGATCGCCGACGTTTGGAATGAAGGTTGGATCGGAGAAGCCGGCATCGTCGCCGATGATCAGCGGCGGCAGGTAGTCGAGATTCTTCATGGTCTTGAAATACAGGATGATGTCGGCGGTGTAGCTGACGAAGATCACCGCGTCCGGCTGCGCCGACTTGAGCTGCAGCACCTGCGCGGAGACGTCGGACGAGTTGGCGCTATAGGCGATATGCGCCGCAACATTGATATTGGCGGCCTTGGCGGCGTCGAGGATGCTGGCGGAGACCGAGGTGCCGTAATCGGTGTTCTCGTTGACCACCGCGATATTGTCGATCTTCTTGCCGGACTTCTTCAGGTCGGTGAGGAACGCGGCATAGGCCTTGGCAAAGTCGGGTGCGAAGGGCGTGGTGCGGAACGTCCACTTGAAGCCGCGCCCGGTGATGTTGGCGGCCACGGAGTTGGCGACCAGAAACGGAATGCCCTGCCGCTCCGCCACGGCGGTAGCCACCAGCGACACCGAGGAATGGTACGAGCCGACCATGGCGACGACGTGGTCTTCGGTGATCAGGCGCAGCGTCTGCTGCTGGCCGACTTGCGGATTGCCCTGATGGTCGGCTTCGTCGAGCTCGATCTTGGCGCCGCCGAGATTAGGCAATCCCGCTGTCGCCCCGAGCGGCAGGTTCTTGAGTTCCGGATAGGCGTTATTGACGATGTCGGTCGCCAGATGAACGGCGTCGCGCTCCGACTGGCCGGCGCTCGCGGCATTGCCGGTGAGCGGATAGATGACACCGATCTTCACGGCGTCGGCCGCGCCGGCAGGCGCCGCAAAAGCCGCGGCCATGGCAGCGGCCGTTGCCGCTGCGAAAATGCACGAAACTTTATTCATTGACGCCTCCCTCGACTGAACGGCCGCGATTTACCGGCATTGCCGCGGCGAAGTCAATTGCCTTGCTGCGACGCCATCGCAACGCCGACCTTGCCAAATCGCAAAGACACCCGGCGCCGCCCCGTCTAAACTCGCTACCGGATGAGGGAGGAATACGTGTCGCCGACGCCGCGTGAGCTTGTTGAGCGTTTCTACAATGTGGTTTGGAACAGGGCTGACGAGACGGAGGCGCGAAAAATTCTCAGCCCCGATTTTCGTTTCCGCGCCTCGCTCGGTCCCGAATTGCGAGGGCCGGGCGGTTTTATCGCCTATCTGCGCTCGGTGCGCGCGGCGTTGCCGGATTTCGTCTGTACCATCGAAGAGGTGATCGAAACCGGTGATCGCGCCGCCGCGCGCATGAGCTTTCACGGCACGCATCGGGCAAGATTTTTCGGCGTCGAGCCGACCGGCCGCGACATCCGCTGGGCCGGCGCGGCGTTCTTCACTGTCGCCGGCGGGCAGATCACCGAGCTTTGGGTGCTGGGCGACGTCGAGGCGGTGCGGCGGCAACTGGCGCCGGAGCATGCGCCGGAGTCGTTCTCGGTCTAGTATCCGGGTTTCGCTCATGCTCAACCCGCGCTACGGTTGGGCAATTATTTATCCTGAGGTGTACACCGTGCATGCTCGTTCGCCTTCGCTGAACTCGCGCCGCGCCATGCACGGCAACAACGCGCTACAAATCGGCCTGTTCGGTCCCAATTGTTCGTCCGGCCGCGCGGTGACGCTGGTTCCCGAACGCTGGTCGGGCAACTGGCCGGACAACAAGAAGCTCGCCGTGATGGCGGACGAGGCCGGCATCGATTTTATATTGCCGATCGGCCGCTGGAAGGGTTACGGCGGCGACACCGATTATCAGGGCACGACCTTGGAGACGATCACCTGGGCGACGGGGCTTCTCGCCGCCACCAAGCACATCACTGTGTTCGGCACGGTGCACGCGCCGATTTTCAATCCGGTGGTGGCGGCGAAGGAGATGGTGACCGCCGACCATATCGGCGAGGGCCGCTTCGGATTGAACATCGTGGTCGGCTGGAATGAGGGCGAATTCGACATGTTCGGCGTCGGGCAGCGCGCGCACGAGAATCGTTACGAATACGCGCAGGAATGGATCGACGTCATCAAGATGATCTGGTCTGACCGTGAGGATTTCGATTTCCAGGGTAAGTACCTGCACATGAAGGGCATCAAAGGCAAGCCGAAGCCCTATGGCGGCACAAGGCCGGTGATCATGAATGCGGGGGCGTCGGTGACCGGCGAGGCCTTCGCGGTAAAAAATTGCGATGCGTTCTTCCTCCACGCCTCGCGCACCTCGCTCGACGATACGGCGAAGAAGGTGCGCCAGGCGCGTGACGCGGCGCGGGCGCAAAACCGCGACATCGGCTGCTATACGGTCGGCGTCGTCACGTGCCGGCCGACCAGGAAAGAGGCCGAGGAGTATTTTCACCACTGCATCGTCGAGCGCGCCGACTGGTCGGCGGTCGACGGCATACTGGCGCTGAAGAACATCTCACCGCAGACCGTGCCGATGCAGGAATACCTCACGCAGCGCAGTCACTATGCGCAGGGCATGGGCGGGCTTGCCATGGTCGGCGATCCCGATCATGTCGCGGCGCAGATCGCCGACCTGAGCAAAGCCGGGCTGACCGGCATCGCCATTTCGCTGGTCAATTACATCGAGGAGCTGCCGTATTTCCGCGACGAAGTTATCGGCCGGCTCGAGCGCATGGGGCTGCGCGAAAAGGCGCCAAGCAACTGATCCGTGGTTCCACGGCGCTTACGTCGTTTACGATTTCCCGCCAAGGGCTTAAGAAATATGGGCTTGAAAAATCAGCCTGGTCCGCGAATGCGCCGGACTTATTTGACATTCTCAATCGGCTTATTTTTCGCTTGTGCCATTGGCACGATAGCGGCGCAGACGATCGGACCGGCCGCCGATTACAAAATCGACGCGGAGAAAAGCTCTACGTCGCCGGACAGCACGACCACTATCGAGCAGTACGCCAAGATCGATGCCGACGGCAATTACACGTGGCAATTCTGGGCGCGACACCAGAACCAGCTGACGCTTCTCAAACCGGAACAACCCGACTACGCGGCGGGCTTCAGATTCACCAGCGACTCGCAATGGCTGGTGCGAATGCAAAAAACCGGCTCTGGAGAGGCCACTTTGTATTTATACCATCTCGGTCCGCAAGGCTTCGTTGCCGCGACCGCGAAGCCGTTCGGTGATCTGGCATGGGCCTACTTCAACAGCCGTCCCGATTCCCGAAAGATCAAGAAGCCGGATTTCCATATCGATGCGGATCTCGTGAAAGGAACCGACGATAACTATCGCTCGATCGGTGAGAATTGGCCCGATAGCCGCTATCTCGTCATCACTTTGTCTGGTGACGTATTACCCAACGGCCAGCATGGTCAGCTTCAGTCGCTGCGCGGCTGGCACTGCCGGTATGATCTGCAAAAGGGCACGTTCGACGTGCCGCCGGATTTTGCGCAGAACAACGCGAAGGCAATTGCTCCCGCCGCGGACTAAAAGTTTCCTCGCGACGCTATCTCCTGCTCACAATCGCCGTGCCACGCTTTTTGTTGTAGCCGTGGACGTCCACGCGCTCCCACACGGCGTTGACGTGATAGGGATCGCTCCGCGTGAAGGCGTCGACCGCGGCGCGATTTTTGGCATCGATCACGAAGATGCTGCCGACCGGCGTCTCGCCGTCGTCGGCCACCAGCGTGCCGGCCGTCACCACGTCGACCGCATAGTCCCCGGATTTGTCGAGATGGATGCGGTGGTCGCGGTAATGCCTGGCCCGTACCGGCAGAATGTCTTTTTTGTCGAGCGCGTGGACCACGAACAGCATGTCCGGCTCCGCAGCTTCACGCAGCATTCTAGCCTTCCATTCGCCCCGGCGCAGCGCCGGAGGGTGACCGCGAAGGGCGGCAGACGGCGCATGAACTGGCGAGACGGGCTTGAGCGGCCGGAGCATACAACCAAGGTTGTAAATGAAAAAGTTATGCGTGCCTGTCGCGTGAGTTGTCAGGAAAAAACCTGAGGCTTCTGCCACAACTTATGCGATATATACAATAATGTTCTCCGGGGAGGACGTGGTGTGCGCGCTTTGGAGGAAGCGCCGGGCGCAATTCCACGTGCGGAACTGCGACGAGAAGTCGTCATTCGCGCCCTCTCCGCAATGCGAGTTGCTCTGCGAATTCGAGAAGCTTTCGGCGATCCGGTGGATTCTTGATCCGGCGGAATAGCTTGACGAGGCGCAAGCCTTCGCCGACCTCGCGGTCGGCCTCGGGGAGTTCTGCGGTCGATTGGTAGGTCATGATCTGCTCATCGGGGGTGGGGGGAAAACGCCAAAGGGGATTACGCCAATGGTGCCACGTGAAGCCGCAATTGAACGTCTGGTCGTCGACATCGAGCACGTTATAGAGAAAGCCAGCCGTCTCGAATTGAGCACGGCACTTTACCCGCTCAATATGACGCTCCTTGAGGTGCGTGTCGCTGCTTATGACAGTGACATCGAAGCCGTCCAAGTCTAGGCCGCACAAGTCTAGCCGCTCTACGGCATCGATAGCATTGCAAAGAACTACGCCCTTCTTCGCGAAATCACATAGGACTCGTCGAAAAACCACAACCCGCCGCGCTCGCGCAGCACCGAGCGCGTGGCGTCGATATAGCGGTCGCCGACTTCGGCCAGCCTATCGTCCTCGACCTGCGCCACATAGATTGCCGCGTTCCAGGCCGCAAACAGCGTCGAGGTACCGATCGACTCGGAGATTTCCGAAGGCAGCGTGTGCATGACATAGCGGAACAGCGATCGGTTGTCGGCATAGGCGTTGAAGTTGAGATCGCGCCCGGCGGGGCCGAGCTCGTGCTTGACCGCTTTGAGGATCTGGTGGCGGTCGTGGATGAACGGATGATCGTCCGGCCAGACCCGCTGGATGATTTCCATGCCGGGGTCTTCGCCGTGCGAATGGATGGCGATGAGCCGCCCGCCCGGACCGAGCGCCCGCGCCAGCGGCGCGATCACGCGCTTGGCCTTGAATTCGAGCGAGGCGCGCGCGCGATAGGGCTGCGAGGCGATGACGAGGTCGTAATCGGCGTGCGTGCCGCCGGGTCTGGGAATGATCGGATCGAGCAGGAAGCGGTGGTCTTCGCGGTAGATCACCAGCACGACCGGGCGCTCATAGACCGGGTTGCCGGTGCGCGCGCTGACGCCCGCTTTCCAGTTTTGCGCCAGGAACGGTTCGAGATCGATGATCTGCTGCTCGAAACGGTGCGCCGAATTGCCCTGCAGCGGCAGCTCGTGCCAAACCAGGCTCGAAGCCGCATTGAGCGATTTGACCGCAAGCCACGGCGCGTCCGCATAAGCGAGATTGGTCAGCACCAAGACCGTCGCCGGATGCTCGAAGAATTGATCCGACATCTTCTGCATGGTCAGGCGAATGTCTTCGAGCGAGATTTCTTTGCCGACCACATAGAACGGCATGGTGGCGAAACGGTCGTGCATGGCGCGCATCACCCGCACCAGCACCGAGCCGTCGCCAACGCCGGCGTCGAATACCCGCACCGCCGGCGGCCGCGGATGGATATGCGCGAGCTCCTCGGAGACGCGGTGCGCGACTTCCCATTTCTCGCTGCAGGTATTGACGAAGAGGAGATATTTTTGCCGGTTGTCGAAGAACCGGAAATTGCGCTGCGGATCGCCCGGCTTTGCCGGCACGGTCTGCGCCGGCACCGGCGGCATCATGGCACGCCCGTCGCGGGAGCGTTCGATGATGGCGGGGCGCTCGCCCTGGGCCGGGTGCGCCGTCATAAAACCCTGGATGCGATCGAGCGTGTCGGTGGTGATGCGGCCGCCGTTGCGCAGCCGCGCCGCGAGCTTGCCGTCATTGACCGCGCGCCGGCCGAAGGTGGACTCCGCCAGGCCGGTCTGCCGGCAATAGTCCGAAATCTGCTGCAGGAGTTGCTGCGCGTTCATGGCACGACGCCGCTGCTTGAGGTTTCCTCGTTCCATTCGGCGGGACGCTTGCGAGGCGTTTTTGCCCCGCCGAAGTGGGCCAAACGAACCAAGCGGGTGGGCCGCGGTCAACCACAAATTGGCCCACTGGTCCAGTGGGCAGATTAATGGGCGAATTCCCACAAGAGGTGGGCAAAGCCGGCGAGGACGCGTTGTCACCCTTTCGTTGACAATCGTAACCATTTCAGTAACTGCCGCTTCCGGACTTCGCTCTGCCCAATCCGGGCTACGATCTGTCGCTGTTCGACAAACTCGCATCCATCCGCGCCGCGAGAAGGGTCTGACTTAGCCGCCCCCGCTATCGCAGGGCAGGAGGGAGTTTTGCCCACCCAATAAATCCGGGTTACGGTCCTTCGAACAATCGGAAACACCAAGGACGCAAAATAAAATGCCCCGCTTTGCCGCCAATCTTGGCCATCTGTTCACCGAATATCCGCTGCTCGAGCGCTTTGGCGCCGCGGCCGCTTGCGGCTTCACGGCGGTCGAGCTGCAATTTCCCTATGATGTGCCGCCGGCCGCCGTGAAGGCGGAACTCGCCAAGCACGATCTCACTCCGCTCGGGGTCAACACGCCGCAATGTCCCGAATTTGGGCTGGCCGCGCTGCCCGGCCGCGAGCGCGATTTCGACGCCGCCATCAAGCGCGCGCTCGATTATATCGCCGCCATCGGCGGCACCGCCATCCACTGCATGGCCGGCGTCGTGCCGGTCAACGAGCGGCCGGCAGCCGAGACGGTGTTCATCAAGAATCTTTCGCGCGCCGCCGAAGCCGCGGCCAAATCGAACATCACGCTCTTGATCGAGCCGATCAATCCGCGCGACCGGCCGGGCTATTTCCTCAGCCATGTCGAGCACGCCGCCGATCTCGTCGGCAAGATCGGGGCGCGCAATGTTCGCATCCAGTTCGATTTTTATCACAACCAGATCGTCGGCGGCGATCTCATCAAGCGGTTCGAGGAATTTTTGCCCGCGATCGGCCACGCCCAGATCGCCGCGGTGCCGTCACGCGGCGAACCGGACGAGGGCGAAATCAATTATCCGGCGGTGTTCGAGGCGATGGATCGTCTCGGCTATGCCGGATGGATCGGCTGCGAATACAAACCGCGCACGCGCACCGCCGACGGGCTCGGCTGGGCCAAGCGCTACGGCGTGGTGCCCAAAGGCAGTTGAAGGGGAGTGGATAGCATGCGTCTGGAAGGCAAAACCGCGCTGGTGACCGGCGCTGCGTCGGGCATCGGCAAAGCCATCGCGGAAACCTATGCGCGCGAAGGCGCACGCGTCGCGGTCGCCGACATCGATGGCGCCGCGGCAAAAAACACGGCGCGATCCATCGGCAACAACGCCATCGCGCTGCGTTGCGACGTGAGCAAAAAAGCCGACTTCCTCGGCGCGGTCGAAGAGACCCTTGCGGCGTTCGGCGCGCTCAACATCCTGGTCAACAATGCCGGCGTGACCCATATCAACAAGCCGCTTCTCGACATCGACGAGGCCGAATACGACCGCACGTTCGCGGTCAACGTGAAGGGCGTGTTTTTCGGCTGCCAGGCGGTGGTCCCGGTGTTCCGCGAACGCGGCGGCGGCGTCATCATCAATATCGGCTCGACGGCTGGCTTGCGGCCGCGGCCAGGCCTCTCCGCCTACAACGCCACCAAAGGCGCGGTGCATAATCTGACCAAAACGCTGGCCGTCGAGCTTGCGGGCGACCACATTCGTGTCTGCGCCATCGCGCCGGTCGCAACCGACACGCCGTTGTTGCCGAGCTTTCTCGGCACGGCGCCCGGCCAGCGCGAAAAGTTCACCGCAACCGTGCCCCTCGGACGTTTGGCGCAGCCGCAGGACATCGCCAATGCGGCGTTGTTTCTGGCCTCCGCCGACGCCGCCTTTATCACCGGCAATATTGTCGAGGTCGATGGCGGCCGCTGCGTGTAGGGTGGGCATCGCGCCGGCAATGCGCGTCCGCGTGGGTAAAATCGTTGATGCACGTTGCCCACGCGGCGGCGTTTGAGGAGACGATTTTACCCACCCTACAATGCCGCCGAAACGGCCATAACGCCGCCGGAACACTGGTTGGCCGACTTTTTGCGGGCTTAATTGTTGGCTATTCTCGACATTCTGGGATCGACGGACGAACGGGACCAAAGGGACGATGTGGGGTCGAAAACCCAAAGCCTCCGCCGCGCCGGCGAAAGACGGCGCTGAGCCTTCGGCGCTGAACGAGGCGATGCATCAGGCGCGCGTCGAGGCGGCCGAGCGCACCAGCGTCGTCGTCGATCTGCGCGATGCCGAAGTCGCGCGCCTTGAGCTTTTGAACGAGGCGCTCGATCCATTGTTTGCCGAAATCCCGCCGGAGGTCGATCTGTTCGACCGCGGGGTGAGCGGCGGCGAGACGCCGCGGCTGTGGATCGATGCGGTGGCGCATGTCGTCATGGGGCGCGACAAGCGCGGCTACCGTTTCCTGCACGATAGCCGCATGGGCCGGCACGTGCTGGCGGAGTTCGCATGAAATTCCCGACATTGTTGCGGCGGTGACGACCTACGTCGCGCGCCGCCTCATCGAGCGTCAGCGCTCGCTCGATGGCGATCCCGATCTGCTTACACGCGCGCCGGCGAAAGAAGCCGCGCGTTATCGGCAGCGGCGGCGCTGGCGCACTTTCGGCGCGCTCGCGCTTGGCTTCATCGCCGGCGTGGTGACGCTGATCGTTGTGGCGTTGGTGCTGGCAAGCCGCGGCTAAGTCAGCGTAACGCGTTCGCCATCGCTGATGCTGCCATCGGCGTTGCGTTGCCGCGCGATTAGTTCGCAGCGCCAGTTGCCGGCCGTGCCGCCGATGTGAAAGAGATTATAGCCGGCGCCGTCTTCGTCGCCGTGCGGCGCGCTCGCCGAAGCCGATGGCACGCCGACCGACGGAATTTTTGTGCCGTTCGGGCCGTCGAGCCAAACCAGCGCCCGGCGATGATCGTGGCCGTGAATGAGAAGCTCGGCGCCCTTGTCCGCGAGCACCTGGCGAAAGGCCGCCGCATCGGTCAGGCGGCGCAGATGACGCCGCAACGGACTTGTCGGCGGGTGATGGATCAGCACGACGCGAAACGACCCGCTGGTCTGGTCGAGCAATTCCGCAAGCCGCGCGATTTGGCTTCTGCCAAGCCGCCCGGTCGCCGTGAACGGCCCGGTCGGCACGCCGGTCGACAGCCCGATCAGCGCGACCTCGCCGCGCCGGCGCAGGAACGGAAAGCGGTCGAGGCCGTCGTCGCCGCGCATATAGTCGCCCCAGAACGTTGAGGGATATTGCTCCGCCGCGCGCAGATAGACGTCGTGATTGCCGGGCACGACCGTGACATCGCGAGGACTGCCGAGCGTGCCGAGCCATTGGCGCGCGCGGGCGTATTCGTCGGGCAGCGACAAATTGACCAGATCGCCAGTCACCGCGATGTGGTCGAGGGTCTGCGCTTTGAGGTCGCGGGTGATGGCGTCGATAATTTGGGTACGATGAACGTGTTTGCGCTTGCGCTGCCAGTTGATGAAACCGAGCCCGCGCTTGCTCACAAGCTGCGCCAGCCGCGGCTGCGAGGCGATATGAAGGTCAGACAGATGGGCAAGCGTGAACATTGTGGCGCCGCGGCAATCAAGAATCCGCGATCAGCATCGCAGACACTGCATAATAAATCACGAACTGCCGATGATGATGCCGACGGCGAAGACCAGTACGCCGCCGACCACGACCTGGAACACCGCCTGCAGGAACGGCGTATCCATATAATGCGTGCGGATCCAGGAGATCACCACGAGTTCGACGGCGACGATGGCAAAGGCGAGCGAGGTCGCGATATAGAAATGGGGAATGAGATAGGGCAGCGCATGACCAAGCCCGCCGAGCGCGGTCATCGCCCCGCACACCGCGCCGCGCACCACCGGCGCGCCGCGTCCGGTGAGCGAGCCGTCGTCGGACATCGCTTCGGCAAAGGCCATGGAAATGCCGGCGCCGATCGCGGCCGCAAGCCCGACCAGGAACGTCGACCAGGTATTGTGCGTGGCGAAGGCCGCCGCGAACAGCGGCGCCAGCGTCGACACCGAGCCGTCCATCAGGCCGGCAAGTCCGGGCTGCACATATTGCAGCACGAACATGCGTCTGGACGTCTCGTCTTCGGCGGCGCGCGCTTTCGGCGTGAGCTTTTCGCCGAGTTCATGGGCGAGCTGTTCGTGCTTGTCCTCGGCGGCGGCGAGCGTTCGCAAGAGATCCCGCACCGCGTCGTCGTTCGCGGCTTGCGCGGCGCGGCGGTAGAACCGCGCGACCTCGTATTCCATCTCTTCGGCGAATTTCCGCGTGGCATCGAGCGACAGCGGACGGTTGAGCCAGATCGGCCGGCGCCTGACAAAGCCTTTGACGTCCTGGCGGCGGATCAGCGGTAGAAAATCGCCGAATTTCTTGCGATGAAGATCGAGCAGCATGTCGCGATGCCCGATCTCCTCCTGCGCCATTTTGTCGTACATTTCCGCCGTATCCGGATAGGACTCGCGCAGCGCGTCGGCGAAGGAGCGGTATATACGGTTGTCCTCGTCCTCGTTGGATATGGCGAGCGCAAGAATTTCCTGTTCGTTGAGCTGAGCGAAACTTTTCACGGGCTACCTTCGCGTCTCGATCCGTATGGCGACTGGTAACACTATATTAGAACCGTTCTAATTAGGGAAATAGCCCGGATTGCCAATGTCTATCGAAACCATTCGCCGCCCGTTTGAGCCGATCATCCGACGGTTCCTGCACGCCTATTGGCGGCTATCGCGCGGGCTCACTGTCGGCGTCCGCGCCGCCATTTTCGACGGCGACGGCCGCGTCTTTCTGGTCAAGCATTCTTATGTCAGCGGCTGGCATTTACCGGGCGGCGGCGTCGAGGTCGGCGAAACGCTGCTCGCCGCGCTCGATCGCGAGTTGCGCGAAGAAGGCAATATCGAACTGACTGACCCGCCGGTTCTGCACGGCGTTCATTACAATCGCCGAGTGTCGCGGCGCGATCACGTCGTGCTCTATATCGTGCGTTCGTTTCGCCAGATCGGGCCGCCGCAGCCGAATCGCGAAATCGTGGCGCACGGCTTTTTCGCAACCGATGCGCTGCCCGCCGACACCGGCCGCGCGACGCGCGAGCGCATCGCCGAAGTGCTCACCGGCCGCTCGGCCGCGGAGATTTGGTAGCGCCTTTAGGGCATGATCGCGAACAGCTCGCCCTTGGACCCGGTCCGAGGGTGATCGCTGGCCCCCGGAAAATATCGTTTTGAATCAATTAGGCAAATTCGCACCGCGATCGCCGAATTACAGAATTTTGAGAGACTTCCATGACCTGGCCAATCTACCTCAGGAAAAGCATCGTTTATCTGCCGACCATGGGAGAAATGGATAAAGGGTTTTATCGTGGCGTCGAACCTGTTGCCGTCGTCCCCATCTCCAATACTGAAGGAGTTCGACAAGCGCTGCGAACGACAATCGCTCGGGGTAACCCAATTGTGCCGATGCTGCGACGAAGCGAAATCCCTCCTCCGGTTCTACTGAAATACGCGGGGGTTAAAAGCTGGTCGGCGTTTGAGCGCGACATGTGTTTCTGGGACATCAGTGAGAAAGAGGGCACGTTTCAGATCGCCGGCCAAAGAAAGCACGCGAATGGAATGTGGAAGGACGATCCGGAGCAGACCATAATTTTTCCGCCCAGCGCAAAAGTCGACGACGTGATTGATCGCATGATTGATATCCTGCAGGCCACTGCGCGGTAATAATTGGACGAGCCGATTAGCAAGTCACCCGCATGAGCGAAGCGAGATGCGGGATCATGAGCGGGGGAATGATATATTACCACCTCTACCTGCGGAACGGCACGGTATTTGTGCGGACCATGGGACAAATGGATAAGGGCTTCTATCGCGATGTCGAACCGGTGGCTATTGTCCCCGTTCGGAATATCGAGGCTCTCCGTCAGGCCTTGGCGGCGATGATAGCTCAAGCGAATCCGAAGGTACCCATGCTGCGGCGTAGCGATTGGCCCCAGCCAGTTGTGCTGAAGCACGCCGGGGTGAAAAGCTGGTCAGCCTTCGAACGCGGCATGTTGCTTTGGGGACTTAAAGAGAAAGATGGCGCCTTTGAGATAATCGGCAAAAGAAAAAAGCCAGACGGGACGAGGATGGACGATCCGGAGCAAGTGATCACTTTCCCTTCCGGATCGACAGTCGATCAGGTGGTCGACCGCATGATTGCAATCCTGCAGGACGCCGCTCGGTTGAGCGGGCCGGCGTAAGTAGCTTGTACGAGCACCACGACATCCGGGATCATGCGCGGCAAAGGCAAATCCCGGATATCGCTTCGCTCATTCGGGCTACGTTTGCTTTAACCGAACCGCCCGCGGTCGTGCGGCGCGGTGAAATCGATCAGCGGCCCGATCGGCACGATGCCGGTCGGATTGACCTTAAGCTGGCTGCCGTAATAGTGCCGCTTGATCTGATCGATGCTGACGGTCTCGGCTATGCCCGGCACTTGATAGAGATCGCGCGTGTAATTCCACAGATTGGGATAATCGGCGACGCGGCGCAGATTGCATTTGAAATGGCTGAAATAGACGCTGTCGAAACGAATGAGCGTGGTGAACAATCGCCAGTCGGCTTCGGTGATTTGCCGGCCGGCGAGATAGCGCTGCCGTGACAGAACGGCTTCGATCTGGTCGAACGCAGCAAATACGCCGCGGGCCGCTTCTTCGTAGGCCTCTTGCCCGGTGGCAAAACCGGCGCGATAAACGCCGTTATTGATGTTGGGATAGACGATGTCGTTGATGTGGTCGATTTCGCCGCGCAATGCGGCTGGATAATAATCGGTGTGCACCTCGGTGAACGCGTCGAACGCCGAATTGAGCATGCGGATGATCTCGGACGATTCATTGTTGACGATGGTGCGCCGCTTTTTGTCCCACAAAACCGGAACCGACACGCGTCCGGTGTAATGCGGATCGGCGAGCAGATAGATCTCGGCGAGCGTCGCCTTGCCGTTCGCGGTATCGAGCGTGCCGCCGCTTTTGGTGCCGAATTCCCAGCCGGTTTTGCCGTAGAGCGGCTCGGCAAGCGATATCGAGATCACGCCGTCGAGCTCTTTCAGCGCGCGGAAGATCAGCGTGCGATGCGCCCACGGGCAGGCGAGCGATATATAGAGATGATAACGGCCGGCCTCGGCAGGAAAGCCGCCTTCGCCGGTCGGGCCGGCGCTGCCGTCGGCAGTCACGAAATTGCGGAAGCTCGTTGTCGGCCGAACGAACCGTCCGTTCGAGGTCCGCGAAATATCCTCTTGCCAGGCGCCGTTGACCAGTAACCCCATTGCGCTCTCCGCTGATTTTCCCGGCTAATGTAGTCATTCCCGGCGCCTGTGATAGTGCGCTGGACCTTGCCCGGCCCAGATGCTACGCGGCGGCGCGATGAACGATATTTCGCTGACCATCCTGCCCGAGACGCCGGACGATGCGATCGCGATCGAGCGCCTGCATGAGCGCACTTTTGGGCCGGGCCGCTTCGCCAAGACCGCGTATCGGCTGCGCGAGCAAGCCGCGCACCGCGCCGAACTGTCGTTCATTGCCCGCATCGGCACGCTGTTGGTCGGTTCGGTGCGGCTGACGCCGATCCGCATCGGCGAGACCAAGGCGCTTTTGCTCGGGCCGCTTACGGTCGAGCCCGCGTTCCGCGAGCGCGGCGTCGGTCAGGCGCTGATCGAACGCGCGCTCGAAGAGGCGCGCGCAAAAGGCCATCGCCTCGTCATTCTGGTCGGCGACGAGCCGTATTACGCAAAAAGCGGCTTTAAGCCGATACCGCCGGGGCGCGTGAGCATGCCGGGACCGGTCGATCCGGCGCGGCTTCTGCTCGCCGAGCTTGCCGACGGCGCTTTCGCCGGTGTATCGGGACCGATCCGGCCGGAGTGAAGGCTTAGCGTCCCTCGCGTGCCCAAGTGGGACGCGTTAGCGTCCCTCGCGCGCCCAAGTGCCGGCGAGGCTGCCGAGCAGCAGCAAGAGACCGAGCAGGCCGGCGAAGATCGGCAGCACGCCGATGCCGCGCACCACGCTGGCGTCGCGCATTTTCAGGCCGATCCAGTCGTCGCCCTTGTAGGTATCGCCGGAACGCACCGCGACAATGCGCGGCACATTGAGGCCGCCGCCGTCGTCGAGCCGTCGCGAAGCGCCGCCGGTCGCGTCGGTGAGCGGCGCCAGCACGTCCGTCGTCGAGGTCACCTCGGCAAATTCGCGCGGATTGGCCGGGCCGATATTAACGAGCGCATTGAGCTTGCCGTCAGTGGCGCGCCACAGCCCAAGCTCGTTGGCGGCGACGCTACTTTCCCAGACGCCGGGTTGCGTCGGTTCAAGCTTGAGCGTGCGTGTCGCGCCCGACGGCGAGGTCAGCGTGATGTCGGCGACTTGGTCCGCCATGGTTTGCCGGCGCACCACAAGGTTATGACCATTGACGGAAAGCCGCAGCGCTTCCTCTTCGAGATCGGGCTCCTTCATCAGCCAATGCGACAGCCGGCGCAACAGATCGAGATGCGGGCCGCCGCCCTCGAAGCCGCGCGCCCACAGCCAGATGTGGTCGGACAGCAGCAGCGCCACACGGCCTTCGCCTTCATGCGAAAGCACCAGCAGGGGCTTTTCGTCCGGACCCTGCATCACCGTCGTGCCGCTCGCGTTCGCCGTATCGACGATGCGGAACCACTCGCTCCATTTCGGCGGGTCGCTATCCGAGCCTTCAAGGCCGCGCGTCACCGGATGGCGCTGGCCAAGCTCGGTCAGAGTAGGACGGAACGCCTCCTCGGTGACATTGCCATCCGGCTCAGCCGGCAGGATTGCATCGAGCGGGGTGTGCCAGATGCTGGTCGGGCTCGCATAATCTGGCCCGGCCGCGACCAGAACCGCGCCGCCATCGCGCACGTAGCGCGTGATGTTGTCGAAATAGATGATCGGCAGCACGCCTTGGCGCGCGTAACGGTCGAAGATGATGAGCTGGAATTCGTCGATCTTCTGCTGGAACAGCTCGCGCGTCGGAAACGCGATCAGCGACAATTCGTTGATCGGCGTGCCGTCCTGCTTTTCCGGCGGCCGCAAGATGGTGAAGTGAACGAGATCGACCGAAGCGTCCGACTTGAGCAGGTTGCGCCAGGTACGCTCGCCGGCATGCGGCTCGCCGGACACCAAGAGCACCCGCAGCTTGTCGCGCACGCCGTCGATGGTGACCACGGCGCGATTATTGACCAGCGTCAGCTCGCCGCCGGTGAGCGGCGAAGCCTCGATCTCGACGATATTCGGACCGCCGTGCGGGATCGGAATGGTGAGGCTTTGCGCCACGCCGACGGGAACCGTGCGCGTCTCGATCACATCACCGTCACGGCGCACCGTCACGTCGGCGGTTTTCTCGTTGGCGCCCTGATCCTCGACCTCGAAGGTGACGGTCTGCGGCTGGCCGACGATGCCGAAGCGCGGCGCCGCGATCAGCGCGACACGGCGGTCGCGTTCGTCCTTGTGTCCGGTGATCAGCGCGTGAACCGGCGCGGCAAAACCCAGCGAGCTTGCATCCGCAGGCACGTCGTGGACGCGGCCATCAGTGATCATGACGACGCCGGCGACGCGATCGGCGGGCACATCGGCAAGCGTCGAGCTTAGCGCTGAGAACAATCGCGTGCCGTCGGTCTCGCCGTCGGCCTGTCCGGCCTCGACCACCCGCACTTCAAGGCCGGCTATGTGGCTCAAGCGATCGACCAGCGCGGCGCGCGCGGCTTCGGTCTGCGCGGTGCGGTCGCCGAAATTCTGGCTTGGGCTCTTATCGACGACGACGATCGCAACCGAGCTCAGCGGATCGCGGTCCTCGCGCGTCAGCGACGGATTGGCGAGTGCCAGAACGACCAGCGCCAGCGCCAGCGTCCGGATTACGGCGCCGCGGCTTCGCGATGCGAAGAGAAGGAGCGAGGATAGGCAGGCAGCGGAGAGCACTACCCACAAAATCTGGGTGCCGATGAGAGGAGCGAACGCTACGCCGAGATTCACCACGCGCTCCTATTGTCCCAGCCGCTCAAGCAGCGCTGGCACGTGGACCTGGTCGGCTTTGTAGTTGCCGGTGAGCGTGTACATGACGATGTTGACGCCGGCGCGGAATGCAAGCTCGCGCTGGCGCGGCTCGCCGTCGACCATCGGCAGCATCGGCTGGCCGTCGGATCGCGTCGCCCAGGCGCCGGCAAAGTCGTTCGAGGTGATGATGATCGAGGAAACGCCGTCGCCGCCGCGCGCCGGCCGGCCCGACGTCTCATCCTCTTCGCCCGCCGACGGCAAGGCCTCGACCCAAAGTTGGCCGGTAGCGAAGCGGCCGGGGAAGTCGCGCAGCAGATAGAACGTCTTGGTCAAAACGTGGTCGCGCGGCACCGGCTCGAGTTCCGGAATATCAAGTGACGACAGGATTTGCCGCAGTTCGACCATGCCGGGGCTGCGAGTTTCGCCGCCGGGACCGGGCGGCGCCACGACGGCGTCGCGGGTGTCGAACAATACGGTGCCGCCGTCCTTCATGTAGGTGTCGATGCGCTTGAGCGCGGCTTCCGAAGGCCGCGGCGCTCCGGGTACCACCGGCCAGTAGATCAGCGGATAGAACGCAAGCTCGTCGCGGGAAATGTCGAGCCCGATCGGATCGCCGGGTTCAAGCGCGGTGCGCTGCGCCAAAAATAGCGTCAGCCCGGCAAGCCCGGCTTTGCTGATGGTGTCGACATCGGTATCGCCGGTGATGACATAAGCGAGCTTGGTTTCGAGCGCGGACTGCGGCACGTCCGGATTCGGGGTCTCGTCCTGGGCGCTGGCGTGAACGAGCGTGAGCGCCAGCGCAAAAGCGACGACGACGGAGGCCGTTGCGGCGCGCGACATTCGCGGTAGCAGCCGCTGGATGCCGCCGCCGAGGAAAAGCACCACGACCGTATCGAGCAGAAGCAGCGCCAGCGCGACGAGCAAAATCGGCCCGCGTAAATCCTGCGGTTCGCTGGTGCGGTAAATCTCGTGCGTCGCGTTGACGAGCGGCGAGAAATCGAGCGGCGCAAGGCGATCGGTGGCGGCAAGCGTATTGACCGCAAGCAGGCTTTCCGGCGGTCCATAGAAGCCCGGCGGATGATCGGCGGTGGCGCTGCCGGAAAAGTCCGCAGGCACCGGACGCGCCGTCGGCGGCGGAGTAATGAAGCTGCCGAAGCCGTCGAGTATATGGCTCGGCGGCACCAGTTCGTGCACGTTCTTGCTTTGCGCGCTGCCGGCGTCGGCCGCGGGACTGGTTCCGGCAAGCGCAACGATGCGCTTGAGCATTTCAACGAAAGCGCCCGACAACGGCAGATCCGACCAGCGCGGGTCGCCGGTGACATGGAACAGCACGATCAGGCCCTTGCCGCGCCGCGCGGCGGTGACGAGCGGCGTGCCGTCGGCGAGTGTCGCCCAAGTATTGTCGCCGAGCGCCGCGTCCGGTTCGGCCAGGACCTGGCGGGTGACGGTCACGTCGTTAGGCACCGGCATTCCGTTGAACGGGCCGTCGCGCGAGAACGCGGCGAGCGGCTGCGGCTTGTCCCAGCTCAGGCTGCCGCCGAGGATGCGGCCGCCGCGCCGCAGCTTGACCGGAACGAGATCGTCGTCGGATGCGGCCAGCCGCGGACCGGCAAAGCGCACCAAAACGCCGCCGTCCTCGATCCAGCGTTCGAGCCGATCGTGCGCGTCGCCGACATTGCCGACATCGGTCAGGATCAGCATCGGCAGATTTTGGTCGAGGAAGTGGGCGACCGCGTCGGCCGGCGATTCACCCTGCGTCAGCCGCACATCGGCGAACGGCTCGAGCGCGCGCTGGACGTAATAGCTCGACGACAACAGCGGCTGCGCCACGTCGGCGCTGGCGCCGGAAACGATGCCGACGGTGCGGCGCTGCCAACGCTTGTCGAGCAATTGCACGGCGCCTGCGGAGCGCTCGCCGGAAATCTCGATGCGCGCGATATCGTTGCGAAGCTCGACCGGCAGATCGAAGCGGGCCTCGCTTTCGCGCTCGTCAGCCTTGAACGAATAGGGCGCTTCGCCGAGCGTCAGACCCTTGAGGTCAAGCGCGCGCACCGTGCCGGTCTCGGCGGCGCCGGCGGTGCGCAGCACGGAGACGCTCAGCGCGCCGGCTGCGTTATCGGCCGCGGTCAGAGCGTGGGCGGTCGCAACGCCGCCGGCGACGATCGTTATCGGATGCTGACCGATCGTCTTTGCCAGGCCGTTGACGAAGTCCGCGCCGTGGCCGAGGTCGGTGCCGTCGGACAGCCACACCAGTTCGACGTCCGGCGTGTTGGACAACAAGCGCGACAGCGCGGGCAGCACGTCGTCACGCGTCATTGTGTACGGCACGGGCCGCATCTGGTGCAGTTGCACCCGCGCCGAACCCGCGGCCTTCAGCGAAATATCGCGCGGTCCCTCCGACAGCGGAATAAGCGCGACGGCGCGGCGATCGTCATCTGCGCGCGCGATGATGTCATCGGCGGTTCGTAACCGCGCATCCCAGGTAGCGGCGGCGGCCCAGCCATCGTCAATCAGGATCGCCACCGGCGCGCTTGTCTTGGTCGTCGCCAGCGGCGGATGCCATAACGGGCTGGCGGCGGCGATGATGACAAGCGCCGCGAGCGAAAGCCGCATCAGCGTCAGCCACCACGGCGTGCGGGCCGGGGTCTCCTCCTTGGGCGCGATTTCGAGAAGGAGCCGCGTCGGCGGGAAGTCGATGCGGCGCGGCCGCGGCGGGATCAACCGCAACAGCCACCACAGCACGGGCAGCGCGATGAGCCCGACGAGAACGAGCGGTTCGGCAAAGCCGAGCGGGAGTCCGCCGATCATGCCGGCGCCCTCGCTGCGGCGGATCCCTGCAAGCGCATGGCGTTATGCGCGGCGCCAGCGCCGATGCGTCCGTGCAGCGAAAGCAGAAGCTCGCTCGCCGGCCGGTCGGTGCGGTGGATGGTAAAGCTCCAGCCCAGCCGGTCGGTCTCGCTGCGGATCTCGGCGCGGTGACGGGCAACCCGCGCGATGTAATCGGCGCGCCAGTTCTCGGCGCGGCCGGCGGTGATGCGGCCGCCGCTCTCGGGTTCGATGAATTCGATGCGGCCCCAATACGGGAATGTCTCTTCGGCGGGATCAACGATCTGCACCACATGGCCGTGCGTGCCGCCGCCGGAAAGCTGCGTGATGGTGCGGCGGACCTCGCCGATGTCGCTCCACAAATCCGATAGCAGCACGACCTCGGCGAGCGGGGAGGGCGCGAAATTCGGCGGCAGGCTTGTGCGCTCATTGCGATCGTAGGCGATGGCTTGCGCGATCATATCGATGACATTGCGGCTGCCGGTCGGACGCGTCAGCCCGGGAATGCCGACGCGCTCACCGCCTTCGACTAAAACCTCGGCGAGCGCCAGCGTGATGACCAGCGTGCGGTAAAGCTTGCTGTCGCGCACCAGCGGCGAAGCGAAGTACATCGACGGCGAACGGTCGGGCCAGATCCACACCGTGTGCGCGGCCTCCCATTCCTGCTCGCGCACATAAAGATGATCGTCACGCGCCGAGCGCCGCCAATCGACACGCGAAGCCGGCTCACCGGATACGAAGCGGCGATACTGCCAAAAATTCTCGCCCGGTCCGGCGCGGCGGCGGCCATGCAGACCGTGCATAACCGTTGCCGCCACCCGCCGCGCGTCCAGGATCAATCGCGGCATGCTGGCGGCAAGCGTGCGGCCTTCGCCGACCGCGCGCCCCGCCGCCGAGCCATCCTGGTATGTGCGCTGATATGCTCGGTTGAGGTCGGCCGCCATCCGCCTATCCGATCCGGGCCTTCAGCCGATCGATCACAGCTTCGATGCTTTCTCCCTCGGCACGAGCCGTGAACGTCAGCGCCATGCGGTGCTTGAGCACCGGCTCCGCGAGAGCGATGACGTCGTCGATCGAAGGTGCCAGGCGGCCGTCGAGCAAGGCGCGGGCGCGCACCGCGAGCATCAGCGACTGACTGGCGCGCGGGCTTGGCCCCCAGGAGATCAATTTTGCGCCTTCGCCGCCTTCCGGCCCCGGACGCGCCGAGCGGACCAATGCCAAAATGGCTTCGACGACCAACTCGCCGACCGGCAGCCGGCGAACCAGGCGCTGCGCCGCCATCAGATCCTCCGCCGTCATCGCCGGCTTCGGCCGCGATTCCTCGGCGCCGGTGGTGTCGAAAAGGATTCGTCGTTCGGCATCCCGGTCGGGATAGGTGACGTCGATTTGCATCAGGAAGCGGTCGAGCTGCGCTTCCGGCAGCGGATAGGTGCCTTCCTGTTCCAGCGGGTTCTGGGTGGCGAGCACATGGAACGGCTTTGGCAGATCGTGACGCGTGCCGGCGATGGTGACGTGCTGTTCCTGCATCGCCTGCAACAGCGCCGATTGGGTGCGCGGTGAGGCGCGGTTGATCTCGTCGGCCATCAGGAGCTGGGCAAAGACCGGGCCGGAGATGAAGCGGAAACTGCGCTTGCCGGTCTGGCTTTCCTCCAGCACCTCGGTGCCGAGAATGTCGGACGGCATGAGGTCCGGCGTAAACTGGATGCGCCGCGCGTCGAGCCCGAGCACGGTGCCCATGGTGTCGACGAGCTTGGTTTTGGCCAAGCCCGGCACACCGAGAAGGAGCGCATGTCCACCGGACAAGATGGTGATGAGCGCCTGCTCGACCACTTTGTCCTGCCCGAAAATGACGGTGCCGATCGCCGCCTTGGTCGCGCGTACATGTTCGGCGGTCGTTTCGGCCGAGCGCACGATCATGTCTTCGAGCTTTTCGAGCCCGTCTCCGCCAGCAGCGGGCATGGCCTAACTCCTTGTTTTTAGTTCAAGTTTTTGTATCAATCGGATTTGGGCATTGAGCGCGAATCTATGGCAGCCAATGCAATTTATGCGCCAGCTCCCCGACGCGGATTTTGCGCTGATTCGTCATGGATCGGTAACACAACTTGGGTTTGGCGCCGCCTGGATGCAGATTGGCAATCTCGAACTCGCGCGCGATTGTAGCCCCCGGACTGCTGTCCGACCCTAGATTCAAGGCAAACCATGGCGAAGGAAGGGCAATCCGGCCTCGAAGCGATCACGGGCGCGCTAGGTAAAGCCGGCAAAGGGCCGCCGCCGGTCGAATTGTGGAACCCGCCGTTCTGCGGCGATCTCGATATGCGCATCGCCGCCGATGGTACCTGGTTCTACCTAAAGACCCCGATCGGGCGTCAGGCTTTGGTCAAGCTGTTTGCCTCGGTGCTCAAGCGCGAGGGCGAGAAATATTTTCTGGTCACGCCGGTCGAGAAGTGCGGCATCCGCGTCGACGATGCGCCGTTTCTCGCCGTCGAGTTGAAGATCGAGGACAGTGCCGCCGGCCGGGTGCTCCACTTCCGCACCAATGTCGACGATTGGGTTGCGTGCGGGCCGCAGCATAAATTGCGCTTCGAACCGGAACCCGGGACCGGCGGTTTAAAACCTTATCTTTATGTCCGCCGCGATCTGTGGGCAAAAGTGACGCGCGTGCTGTTCTTCGATCTTGTCGAGCTCGGCGAGGAGCGTGACATCGATGGTGTGGCCATGTTCGGTGTCGCCTCCATGGGCGCATTCTTTCCCATGGCGCCGGCCGATCAGATGAGGGAATTGGCGTGAACGAGCGCGGCGCAAACGTGCAGGCTCCGGCGACGGCGAGCTTCTTCGATCGTGCGCGCGCACGGCTCACGCTCGCAGTGCCGCCGGCGCTGACCGATCCGTCCGCCGCCGGCGCGCGCGGCGATCTCGATCTTAATCCGGATATGTGGGTCCGCGCCGGCGTGAAAGCGACCAAGCCAGCGGCCGTGCTCGTGCCCGTCATCGATCGCGACTCGCCCACGGTGCTGTTGACGCAGCGCACCGACGGGCTTGCGAGCCATGCCGGGCAGGTGGCGTTTCCCGGCGGCAAGATCGAACCCACCGATGCGAACCCGGTCGCGGCGGCGCTGCGTGAAGCGCGCGAGGAAACCGGGCTCGCGCCGACGCTGATCGAGCCGATCGGTTATCTCGATCTCTATCTGACTTTTTCCGGTTTTCGCATTTTGCCAACGGTGGCGCGCGTCAAGCCGGACTTCACGCTGACACTCAATCCGGGCGAAGTGGTTTCGACTTTCGAAGTGCCGCTCGAATTCCTGATGACGCCCGCCAATCACCAGCGCAAGACGCGCGACTGGAATGGACTGCAGCGCGAATATTACGCGATCCCATTCGAGAATCACTACATTTGGGGCATCACCGCGGGTATCCTGAGAAATCTTTACGACCGGGTCTACGTCGCATGATCAGGACAATCGCCTCCGAGCTCGGGCTGTTTCTCACCCCGTTTGCGATCTATGCCGCATTTCTCCTGGGGACGCGCGCGGGCGTGCTGCAGCCGTCGGCGTGGACGATGCCGCGGCTGGCGGCTCTGGTCATCGTATCTCTCGTGCTGGTGGTCGGAAGTTTTCTTGTCCTGGCGCAGTTCTCGGGTGCTCCGCCGGGCTCGACCTATGTGCCGGCGCATGTCGAGGACGGCAAGTTCGTGCCGGGAACGACGCGGTGACGGCAAATACGCAGCTCGGCGAGGCGCCCTGGCTCAAGCGCGGTGAGATCGCCCAACTATTAGTGACTCTCAATCACGGCGGCGAGGAAGCGCGCGTGGTGGGCGGCGCCGTGCGCAATGCACTCTTTCACCTGCCGGTCATCGAGATCGACGTGGCGACGACGGCCATACCGGAGGATGTCATCCGCCGTGTCGTGGCGGCCGGATGGAAAGCCGCTCCGACCGGCATCGAGCACGGCACCGTCACCGTGATCATCGACGGCAAACCGTTCGAGGTCACGACGCTGCGGCGCGACGTCGAAACTTACGGCCGCAAAGCCAAAGTCGTATTCGGCCGCGACTGGAAGGCGGATGCGCAGCGCCGCGACTTCACCATGAACGCGCTGTCGGCGGCGGCCGACGGCGAGGTTTACGACTATGTCGGCGGCATTGCCGACATCGCTGCGCGCCGGGTGCGGTTCATCGGCGATCCGCGACAGCGGATTGCCGAAGATTTTCTGCGCGTCCTGCGTTTCTTTCGTTTTCACGCCTGGTACGGCACGGGCGCTCCCGATGCCGCCGGACTGCACGCCTGCATCGCCGCGCGCGCCGGACTGGAAACGCTGTCGCGGGAACGGGTGCGGATGGAATTGCTAAAACTTCTGCTGGCGCCGCACGCGACGCCGACACTCGCGGTCATGGCCGAGGCAGGGCTCCTCGGCACCGTGCTCGGTGGCGTGCCGCTCCTCGCAAGTTTTGAGAACATGACGAAGGTCGAGACGGCGGCCGGAGTCGCGCCGGACGCGGTGCGCCGCCTCGGCGCGCTTGGCGTCACCGTCAAGGAGGATGGCGAGCGGCTTTGCCAGCGGCTGCGCCTTTCCAATGCCGAAGCGGAGCGGCTTTTCGCGCTCGAACACTGGTCGCGCCTCTCGCCGGCGGCCGGCGAGCAAGTCGCGCACGCGCAGCTTTACCGTCTCGGGCCGCAAAGCTTTATCGATTGCGTACTGCTCGCCTGGTCGCGCTCGGAGGCCGGCGCAGCCGACGCAGCATGGCGCGAGCTTGCAAACCTGCCGCGGCGCTGGACGGTGCCGGTTTTTCCGCTGAAGGCAGCGGACTTCATCCGTCGCGGCATTGCCGCCGGACCGGCTTTGGGCGTCGCGCTGCGTTCGGCCGAGGAAGCCTGGATCGCCGCTGATTTTCCCGCCGATCGTGCCGCACTCGAAGCGATCGCGGAGCGGGCCGCGCGCGAGACTGCGGCGCCCGGTTAGAACTTCACCGTTCCGACAATCGCTCGCGCAGCGAACGCAGCCGCCGGCGGCTGCCGGCGGCGACTTCCTGCATGCGCGGCCGCACTCGCGCCATCATGCGGCGCGGCTCGATCTGCATGCGCTCGACCTGCATTTCATTGCCGCGCCAGACGAAATCGTTGCCTTGCAGCGCGGCCACAAACAGCGCGGGCAACAGCAGATCGCGCACCAGTCCGTAAAGCGGATAAAGCGCAGGAACATGCCAGCCGGCGGCCGCGGCAAAAGCCATCTCGCCGCCGTACCAGAATGCACCGAATATCCCAACGCACAGCGCGATCGGCCAGCCAAAGGCATGGGCCACGACCGTAACCGCAAGCATCGGCAGCACGCCGCCGCACAGGATTTCCGGGAGGAAATAGATCAAAAAGCTGGCGCGGCGCAGGCGCGCCCAGCGCAATTGCCGATTCCATACTTCGGCGGCGCTGCGATGGCCGAGCGGCTGCGCCACCGGCCGATCGATGAGCCGCACTTTGAGACCGGCGTCGCGCACGATCTTGGTTGCCGCGGCGTCCTCGGCGACTTCCTTGGCCAGCGCCGCGATGCCGCCTGAGCGATCAAGATCGGCGCGCCGCCACAGCATGGTTTTGCCCTGGGCAAAGCCGAAGCCGAAACTATCGACCAGATATTGCCACCGCGCCTGATAGGTATTGAGGAAAGCGCATTCGATCTCGGCCCAGAATCCGTCCGGACGGCAGCCGACCGGCGGGGAGGCGACGAGCCCGGTATCGGCGCGCCAGCTAGCGAACAGCCGCTGGATATAGTCGCGCGGCATCAGCACATTGCTGTCGGCGATGATGATCCAGTCATGATTGGCGGCGCGCCAACCTTTGAGAACGTTATTGAGCTTGGGGTTCGGGCTCACGCGCTCGTCGCCGATGAGCAGCCGCGCGCGCGCGCCGGGATGCTCCGCCATCAGGCTGCGCACCAACGGCAGGACGGCGTCCTTTGCGGAAGCGACGCAGAACAGGATTTCGTAATGCGGATAATCGAGCTCGAACGTCGAAGACAGCGTGTCGGCGGCATAGTTGTCGATTCCGCATAGCGGGCGCACGATGCTTACGGAAAGATTTTGGCTTACGGAAGGATCTTGGCTGACGGAAGGATTTTGGCTGACGGGGGGATAGAGTTCGGACAGCGGTCCGCGACGCGCGCTTTGGCGTAAGCGCCAGATCGCAATCATGAGGCTCGCGACTTGGATCAGGGTGACGGCGATGCAGAAAGTCGCGGCGGCGAGAATCGGCGCTGTCATCGACGGCGATATCTAATCCCGCGCCGTGACAGAGCCGTGACTTAAATCTTAACGCAATGAGTCGCCGCGTTAACGATTGCTGTCATCGTCCTGCAATGGAACGAATTTATAAGCGCGGCCAGATGCAACAAACGCGAGATCACGCTCGGTGACGTTCGAGCACGGCACAAAGAAGTTCCGTACTCTCTTTATCTCCGATGTGCATCTCGGCGCGCGCGGCTGCCAGGCCGACCAGCTTCTCGATTTCCTGCGTTATCATGAAGCCGACACCATCTATCTCGTCGGCGACATCGTCGACGGTTGGCAACTGAAATCGGGCTGGTACTGGCCGCAGGACCACAATGACGTCGTGCAAAAACTGCTGCGCAAGGCGCGCAAGGGCGCGCGCGTCATCTACCTGCCGGGCAACCACGACGAATTCCTGCGTAACTATTACGGCACCCATTTCGGCGGCATTGAGGTGGTGGAGACGGCCATCCACGAGGCCGCCGACGGCCGGCGCTATCTCGTCGTCCATGGCGACGCATTTGACATGGTGGTCAAACATGCGCGCTGGCTGGCGCTCCTGGGCGACACGGCCTACGACCTTGCCATTCTGGTCAACCGCTATTTCAACGCCATCCGCCGCCGCCTCGGCTTTTCCTACTGGTCGCTGTCGCAATGGGCCAAGCACAAGGTCAAGAACGCCGTGAATTATATCGGCGCCTTTGAACAGACGCTGGCCGAGGAAGCGCAACGCCATCGCGTCGATGGCGTGATTTGCGGCCACATCCATCACGCGGTCATTCATGAGGATTTTGGCATCCGCTACATGAATTGCGGCGACTGGGTGGAAAGCTGCACGGCGCTTGCCGAGCACGAGGACGGACGATTCGAGATCATCACCTGGTTCGACCGCACCGAGCTGTTGCCGCCGCTGCCGGACGATGAGGAGACAGTCGACCCGGTCGACGAAGAAGCCGAAATCGCGGCCTAAATGCTGTATACCGGCTCCTTGCATGGAGCTTTCCGTACGAATCGAGCGCTGGCCGCTTGCCGCCGCCTTTACGATCAGCCGCGGCAGCAAAACCGAAGCCGTCGTGGTGGTGGTTGAACTGCACGACGGCTCCCACCGCGGCCGTGGCGAATGCGTGCCTTACGCGCGCTATGGCGAAACTCCCGACGGCGTCGTCGCGGCGATCGAAGCCATGCGTCCGGCGCTGCAACGCGGCCTCGACCGCGACGCGTTGCAAAATGTGATGCCCGCGGGTGCGGCGCGTAACGCCGTCGATTGCGCCTTTTGGGATCTCAACGCCAAACAAGCGGGCCGGAGGGTCTATGAATTGGCGGGTCTTGCCGCGCCGAAACCGCTTGTCACCGCTTATACGATTTCACTCGGCACGCCGGCGGCGATGGCACAGGCGGCGGAACTCGCGGCATCGCGGCCGTTGCTGAAAGTAAAACTCGGCGGCGGCGGCGACGATAGAGAGCGAATAGCGGCGGTTCGGCGCGCCGCTCCCCGAGCAAAGTTGATTGTCGATGCCAATGAGGGCTGGGATGAGAAAGACCTTGCGCAAAACCTTGCCGCCTGCGCCGAAGCCGGCGTCACCCTCATCGAGCAGCCCTTGCCGGAAGGCCGCGATAGCGCGCTCGCCCGGATCAAGCGGCCGATCCCGGTTTGCGCCGACGAAAGCGTGCATGACCGCGCCGGCCTAAATTCGCTCGCCGGCAAATATGACGCGATCAATATCAAGCTCGACAAAGCCGGCGGCCTGACCGAGGCGCTGGCACTCGCCGCGCAGGCCGAGCAACACGGCTTTGGCCTCATGGTCGGCTGCATGGTGGCGACTTCCTTAGCGATGGCGCCGGCCATGCTGGTCGCACAGCGCGCCGGCGTCGTCGATCTCGATGGCCCGCTGCTCCTCGCCAAAGATCGCCCGGATGGCCTGCGGTATGTCGGTAGTGTTGCCGATCCGCCGGAACCGGGACTGTGGGGCTAAGGGCCGGTCAAAGCGCTACCGCCGGCGCGGAACCTGTGGGTATCCTGGCTGGTCCCTTTGCTCTTCGGTTGCGCCGTTGCGGCTTATGCTGTTCACTTCGTCATAGGTTTGTCATGTCCAGTGACCCACTGGCGCAGGCCGACATTTGGGCCGGAGCGCCGAACGACACGGACTACGAGGCAGTCTACGCGGCGGTTACGGCAACCGAGCGCGGCCGCTGGTTTTTAGCTGAATACGCAAGCCGTAATCGCCACGCCGACACCCAGTTGCTGACCAACGCACTGGCGCGGATCGAGGCGGCCGTTCTCGGCGATGCGCCGGCGCAAGCAACGAACGGTGCGACATCTGCCGCCGCAACATCCGCTGACGCGATGTCCATTGCCACGGATGTCGCGGCTGTGGCTGGTGAAGCAGAGCCCGCGGCGGCTCCTCGAGATGAAAGCATTCCTGCACAAACAGTCGATCAGACGGCTGACAATTTATCGGCTACCGATCTCTTCACTATGGAATTGGCCGAGAATAAAAAATTCGCCGAGGCTGTCGCGGCGCTGGCGTCATCGTTGACGATGCTCGCCGAGAAAGGCGATCAGACGGTGGTTATGTTTGCCGAGCCCGATCAGCCGGCAGCTACGCTCGCCGAGACCGATCAACCGGCGTCCGAACCGCAAAGCCGGCCGGCCATTACCATCATCCCTCCGCCGGATTATATGGAGACTGCCGCGCCACCTCCGGTCAAAGAGCAGCCCGCGTCCGCGCCGCGCTGGTACATCGAGGCTCCCGACTTCGTGTTTGGCCCTGCGGAACGGAAGGTGGAGGAGGCCGAAGTCGAATCGCCCGTCGAACCGGAACCGGAGCCGGAGGCGGAACCAGCGCCAGCGCCTTCGCCGCCGCCCGAACTGCAATTGCCGTCGGGGCCGGAAGAAGATCCGGCCGACTTATTCGAATCGGCGACGAACGGCGTCGCGATCGCGCAAACTCCCGCTCCCGCGGCAGCGGCGCCGCAATTGAAAATCGCCAATGGTCCGGCGGCCTGGCCGGCGCCGCGCCTGTCGCTGAGCGATGGGCTCGCGGGCATGCGCAGCTTGAGCGAGGAAGAGCTGATCGCTCTGTTCGGGTAGCCCAACAAATCGGCGCGAGTCGCAATCAAGTGGTAACTCGGTAGGTTACGGGCGTTAACTTTTCGTTAACCATTGCGGTCCCCAATAGCCGCAGGCGACGGCACGGAAGTTGCTTGGGATTGCGCTGTAAGGCGGATCAACGACGACGTGCAGGCGAAGTGCTGAGTTCTCCGGGTCTGCAGGACCGTTGGCGGTCCGTACATGCTGATCATCTGGAGGCCATTATGCACAAACTTACCGCTCAAGCTTTGCCGGTGGTGGCGTTGTGCATGCTTGTGTTCGTTCCAAGCCGCGTATCTGCGCATGATGACGGCCGCTACGCTAATTCTCCGCTGAAGACCTGGTTCGACCAGCTCGCGAGCGGGAAAGGCCTGTGTTGTTCATTCGCGGACGGCGCGACGGTCCAGGATGTCGATTGGGACACGCAGAACGGCCGCTATCGCGTGCACCTCGACGGACAATGGATTGTCGTGCCTGACGTGGCGGTTATCACCGAACCCAACAAGTTTGGGCCGGCCGTAGTCTGGCCGTATAAAGACAGCGATGGAGCGACGCAAATTCGTTGTTTCATGCCCGGCTCCGGTGCTTGAGCCTCAGCAAATCTGAAGAAGCACAAGTCTGAAAGAACCGCGCGTTAGGCGACCAACCGGGAGAACAGTTCCGGATCGACATTGCCGCCGGAAAGGACGGCCACGCCGACCTTATTCCTGACGTCGACCTGTCCGGTCATCAGCGCGGCGAGTGCGACGGCGCCGCCCGGCTCGACCACGAGCTTCAATTCGGCAAAAGCGAACGCGACGGCGGCGGTGACCTCCTCATCGCTCGCCACGACTCCGGCGCCGACCAGCGATTGATTGATCGCGAAGGTGAGCTTGCCCGGCGTGCGCGCCATCAGCGCGTCGCAGATGGTGCCGGTCAGTGCCGCGTTTTCCTCGCGATGGCCGCTGCGAAACGAACGTGCATGATCGTCAAAACCCTGCGGCTCGGCGGTATAGAGCGCGGCGTTCGGCACCCGTGACTTGATGGCGAGCGCGATGCCGGCGGTAAGCCCGCCGCCCGACGCGGTGACCACCACCACGTCCGGGACCAGGCCGAGCGCGGCGAGATCGTCGACGATCTCACGCCCGGCGGTGCCCTGGCCGGCAATGATCAATGCATCGTCGTAAGGCGGTACAAGAGTGGCGCCGCGCCGCGCGGCGATATCGCCGGCGATCGCCTCACGGTCGTCGCGCGCGCGGTCATAGAGCACGACTTCGGCGCCCAGCGCCGCAGTGCGCTCGCGTTTGGCCCGCGGCGCGTCACGCGGCATGACGATGACGCAGGGCATGCCGAGAAGCCGCGCCGCCGCGGCGACGCCCTGCGCGTGATTGCCCGAAGAAAATGCCACCACGCCGCCTGAGCGCTGCTCCGGCGGGATTGCCGCGAGCTTGTTATAGGCGCCGCGGAACTTGAACGAGCCGGTATGCTGCAACGTCTCGGCTTTGAGGAAAATGCGTCCGCCGGTCATGGCGTCAAGCGCGGCCGAGGTCAGAAGCGGCGTATGCAGGGCGACACCGGCCAAGCGGCGCGCAGCCTCGTCGACGTCCGCGGCGGTGGGCAGTGCAACCGATGCGTCCATGGTGCTTGCCATGGCGGCAACGGTAGCGCCGCGATTGCGTCACAAGCAAGGGCGTTCGGCGCCGGCGGTCAGTTCAGCTGTGCTTTAGTCGAACCGTCCCGCCGAGTGAGCCAGCATGGTGTAGACCTTGCCGGTGTCCGAGATGAGATAGTTGCGCGCCACGGCCGGGCCGCGATCGCCGCGCGAAACATCGTCGAGGAGCCGCTCAAACTCGTGGATATAGTGCTCGACAGTCTGCCGGAACTCGGGATCGGCGCGGTACTTGTTGCGGATTTCATCGAACGCCTTTTGGCCCTGGAGCGTGTAAAGGCGCTTGGTGAATACGCCGCGCTCACCGCGCTTATAGCGTTCCCACAATTCTGCTGCGGCGTCGTGATCGATCATCCGCGCGATATCGACCGAAAGCGAATCGATCGAATCGATGGTGTCGCGCTGCGGGCGCTCTTCGCCGCGCGCGGCCTCGCGCGGGGCAGACGGCGCGGCCGCCGGGGCTTCATCACGCGAGGCGCGTGTCAGGAGATCGGACAGCCAGCCGCCATTGCGGGCATTGCTGTCGTCCTTGCCGCCCTGGACTGGACTGAGCGTGGGCGCGTTGGGCCGGCGCGCCGGTGCGCCGGTGATGTCGCGCGGCGGCGTTGGCGACGGCGGCGCGGCGGTGTCGGCCCGCATCGGCCGTAATTGACCGCGCCCGCCGCTTGCGGCGTAGAGCGGCTCGGCCTCGCGGCGCAGCGGCTCCACCGCGTCCAGCGAGCGGCCATGGCGGGCGACGATACGATTGAGCTCGGCCAAGGCTTCGATCTGGTCGACGATGACGCGCCGCATTTGCGCGGTGCTTTCGGCGGTTTCCTGCGGCAGTTCGAGAATGCCGCGGCGCAATTCGGCGCGCGTCGTCTCGAGCTCCTGCTGCATCTCCGCCGCCATCTGCTTCATGCCCTGCATGATCTCGGTGAAGCGTCCGGTCGTTTGATTGAACATCGCCTGCACTTCGGCGGAGGCTTCGTCGTAGACCGAGTTGAGCGCCTCGCTGGTGCGCGCGCGCTCCTCTTCCGAGGTTTTGCGCACCAGATCGTATTGCTGCTCGATCGTCTGCACGCTTTCGTTGCTGGTCTCGGCGATGATGCCGGCAATTTCGCGCGCGCGGGTGGTCGCGGTGTCGAGCGATTCCTCGAGCAGACCGGAGAAACGCTGCAGCCGCTGGCCGAAATCCTCGGTGCGGGCGTCGAGCGTCGAAACCAGCAGTTCGATATTGGCGTGCCGGCCGGCGATCGAGTCCTCGGTCCGGCGGTTGCTGGTGTCGAGAAGCTCGACCGCATCGGCGAGCGTGCGGCCGTGGGAGCTGAACTGGTCGGCAAGATCGCCGAGATCGTGCAGCACCTTGGCGGTCACGGTGTTGAACGTGCCGAGCGACTGTTCCACTTTGACGGTGGTCGCGCCGCTCTTGGTGGAGAGATCGCTCATCGCAGCGACGAACTCGGAGACGCGCGTCGCCATCGTGTGCTCAATCGAGCTCATGTTCTCCTGCGCGCCGCTGAGCACTTCCTGCAGCAGAATGTTGGCTTCGCGCAGGCGCTCGAACAGGGCAGTGGAGTCGGAGCGCAGCATGGTATGCGTCTCCAGCATATCGGCCACCGTCGCCGCCGCGGTCTGCTTGGACTCTTCGATCGCAGTCCTGGTTGCGAGGTGCAGCTCTTCGAGCGAGCGCGCAATCGTTGCCTTGGCGGCCTCGGTGACGCCCTGGGCGCCTTCCTGCATCTGGCCGAGCGTGCGCGTGACCGCGGCGGTCGCGGTCAGGCTCGCGTCGTTGATCTGGCGCGCGATGTCCTCGCTCTTATCCAGCATCGTCTGGGTGAAGACGAAGCCCTTGGAGTTCGATTGCCTTCACCGCCTCGTCGGTGGCACGGCTCACTTCGCCGGCGAATTGCTCGCCCTTGCTGGTCAGCGCAACGAGCAGTCCGTTCGATTTTTCATCGAGTACGCGGGTCATGTCCTCGACGCGCTGCGACATGGCGCTGTTGATTTCGTTGGCCTTGCCGACGATATTGCGCGAAACCTCGGTACTCATCCCAACGAGCTTGCGCTCGGCCTCGCTCGTCGTTTTGCCGATCGCGTCGCTTGCCGTCGCAGCGCTCTTGGTGATCGTGTTGCTCAGCGCGCCGGCGCTGCGATTGAGCGAGACGGTCACCTCCGCGGCGCTGCGATTAAGCGCTTCGGTCGCCGCCGTGCTCGCCGCGGCGGTCTTGCCAAGCGCTTCGCTGGTATTGGCCGCAAGCTGAGTAAGCGCGCGCTCGGCGCCGAGCGTGGTGCTCTGGAACAATTCCGAAAGCTGCTCGAAACGGCCGATCCGGCCGTCGAGCGTGTGGGCGACTTCGAGCGCCCCTTTGCCGAGGCTGGCATCGACATTGGCGATCCGCTCGCTGACGGTGTCGGCGAGTCTAGCCGCGCGCGTGTCGATCGCCGTGGTGACCTCGGCGATGCGCCGATCGAGCGAGCCGGTGATTTCACTGCCGCCCTCGGCGAGCGTCTTGGCGATGTCGACGACGCGCGCGGACAGCGCGTCGGTGAGCGTCTGCGAGCGCCCGTCGAGCGCCTCCTGGAAGCGCGTCAGGCGCTGGTCAAGCGCGGTGGTGACTTCGTTCGCCTTGGACGTCACGCGATTGTCGAAATTGTCGACATAGCTGCGCATCGATTCGGAAACGTCCTGGGTGCGCGCGCCGAGCCGTTCGACAAGCTCCGAGCCGTAAGTCTTCACCGTGCGATCGAATTCGGCGAGGTGCCGGGTGATGAGGTTGCCTAGCGTGGAGGAATCGCGCGAAATCTTCTCACCGAGCTCGGCGCCGGTATGGCCGAACATCTCCTCGAAGGTGGCGAGCCGCGTCGCCAGCATTTCCTTTACCGCGTCGCTGCGGGTCGCGATGACGCCGGCGACATGTTCGGCGCTTTCGCGCACCGAGTTGGTCATCGAGGAGCAGCGCAAAATCAGCGTCTCGGCGATGCGATTGCCAGCCTCTTGCAGCTTGGCGGCGACTTCGCCGCCGCGCAGATCGAGGTCGACAATCAGCGACTCGCCTGAGGACCGCAGCGTGCTGTTGACCTCCTCGGCGCGGATCGCAATCGTCTCGGCGAGCTGGGTCGAGGTCTCGACGATGGTGTCAGTGAGTTCCTGCGAGCGACCGATCATCAAGTCGACGACCGCCAGCGACTTTTCCGAGAAACTTTCGGTGACGCGGTCGAGACGCGCATTCATCATGTCTTCGAGGCCGTTCGCGATTTCGGCGAATTCCTCGCCGATGTGATTGGTCTTGAAGTCGAGGTTTGAGGTCAAACGGTCGCTCGCTGCCGCGATCGCGCGCGAGGTTTCGTCGCTGGTGGCCTCCAGCCGATCGAGCAGATCGCCGCCGCGCTCGCTCAGCTGCTGGAACATGTTGTCGCCGATCTGGCCGAGCGTGAGCGTGATCTGCTCGCCCTTCTCAGCCAGCGAATGGGTAATGCGTTGCGCGGCTTCGTTGACCTGCTCGCCGACGAGATCGCTGATCGTGGAAAGGTCCTGCGTCAGATCGATCTGAACGTTGTTGAGCGCAGAGCGTACCTGCTCGGCCTGGCCGACCAGCGTGTCGCGCTGGTTGCCGAGATCCTGCAACAGACCGCGGATGCGGACTTCGTTATCGCTATAGGTGCGCTCGAGCGCCGCCACCTCGTTTTGCACCAACGCCTCAAGCTCGCTGGCGCGCGCCAATGCACGCTCGACGCCGTCGCCCATGGCCGCGACTTCGCGGCGGATCGCCTGTCCGACGGTGACGATGGAATCCCGCGCCACGCTTTCGGGTTCGGCAAGCCGCATCGCGACCCGTGCCATCGATTGCGCGATCAGGCGCAGTTCCTGCGAGCGCCAGGCCATGTGGGCGACGCCAAAAAAGAAGATGATCGGCAACAGCGCGGCGGCGCCAAGACCGATCATGAGGGCTGCGGGCGAACGGTCGGGACCAAGCGCGGCGTTGAGCTCCGCGAGATAGGCCCATGACAGCGACAGGCAGCCGACGATCCAGGCGGCGGAAAACACCGTGGCGACAAAATAGGACGTGCGCGCCGGACGGCGCTGCAGCGCATGGAGAATCTGGCCGATCGATTGCTGATCGTCGTTGGCGGCGCGAGCGCCGCCGGTGGAGAGATCGCGCGTCCCGATGGCGTCGGAGGCGTAGGAGTCTTGGCCCGCTGGCGTCGCGGCCGTGCCCTGCGGACGGCCGTCGGGGGAGGCAAAAAGATCGGCCATGCCCTCGGGGCGGCTCGCCGGCTTTTCGTCGTCTCCGATATTGAGTGCTTCCTGGATCGCCGACAGCGCCGCTTCGGTCGGATCCGTCATCTTCTTGGGATAATTGGCCATTTCGGTCGTCGCCTCGCGTGTTACGCCGGACTAGGACGGCCCCAACCATGCGCGGGCCGCGCCACGAGCGCGTGATCGTTCAACTCGTCAACGGTTTGCGGGGCTCCCCAACCAAGCCCTCATCTCACGTTGTGATCCCCCATCCTATCGGTCTGGCGGATCGAAGAAAACCGGGTTGGTAACGTCCCTTTAATCATCGTTAACGGGTTCTTCACCCTGGCAACGCTAGGCTTTGGCCCGGGATGAAGACGCCATTGTGCTGCCAACAATACGGCCAGCGTGGGGCCGCGACCGGCGGTTTTTCGCCGCCTGGTTGCACTCGATCGATTGTCGCGTCGCCAGCGTCGGAGGGCAAGACTCTATGAGCGCATCGAGCCTGCCGAGCGCGGCAACGGGCGACCGGAAGCCGACCGTCATCGATGAGGACCATCTGGCGCGCATGACGCTCGGCGACCGCCGGCTGGAACGCGAAGTCCTCGAAATCTTCGTGCGCCAGACCACTATCATGCTCAACCGCATTGTCGCTGCCGAGCCGGCTTTGGCCGCCGCCGCGGCGCATACCCTAAAGGGCTCGGCGCGCGGCATCGGAGCCTGGCGCGTGGCGCGCGCCGCCGAACTTCTGGAGCATGCCGCTGGCGCCGAGAGCAGCCAGGCGAAAGCGGGGCAGGGCATGGATGCGGCGATCGAGGAACTCAAGGCCGCAAGCCTCGAGGCCAGTGCGGCAATCGGCGGTCGTTTGACCCGGCTCCTGGCCGAACTGGCGCGCGATCGCTGATCGCGGCTGAGCCTGCCGCACTGGCGCGTTCCATCACCAGCCGATAGATAAAGGCCGCCCGAACCGCCGGCCGCTCGACGGATTTTGCCGGTACCGCATCATTGAAGCCGAAAGCCTTCGCTCAGTCCTTCCGCCATGGCCAAAATCACATTCATCGATTCCGGGGGTACGGCGCGTACCGTCGAAGGCGAGGTCGGTTCCACGGTTATGGAGACCGCGATCAAGCATGGCGTGCCCGAGATCGAGGCAGAGTGCGGCGGCGCTTGCGCCTGCTCAACCTGCCACGTCTATATCGACGAAGCTTGGCGTGAAAAGGTCGGCGAACCCTCCCCAATGGAGGAGGATATGCTCGATTTCGCATTCGAGGTGAAACCGAATTCTCGGCTGTCATGCCAGATCAAGGTGCGCGAGGACCTCGATGGGCTGGTCGTGGCCACGCCGGAACGCCAGGCGTGAGCAAAATTTGTCGCAGAATGTCGTGGATTGAGCCTCTTTCCCTGCGCCGCCGGCCACGCTAGACAGTCGCCCTTCCCGACATAGAAAAAGCCCGAACGAGCTTGGATGAGATTATGAGCGAACCTATCAAGACTGACGTCGTCATTATTGGTGCTGGCCCCATTGGACTGTTCGCGGTGTTCCAGCTCGGACTCCTCGACATGAAATGTCACCTCATCGATATCCTCGACAAGATCGGCGGACAATGCGCCGAGCTTTATCCGGAAAAACCGATCTACGACATTCCCGGCATTCCCTATACGAGCGCGCAGGGCCTGGTCGATGCGCTGTTACAGCAGATCAAGCCGTTCAACCCGCAATTTCATCTCGGCGAGATGGTGGAGACGGTCGAGAAGAGTGGCGATCCGCTGTTTCGCGTCAAGACCGACCAAGGCTTGGAGTTCGAGTGCAAGGTCGTCGTCGTTGCTGCCGGCGGCGGCTCGTTCCAGCCCAAGCGTCCGCCGATCCCCGGCATCGAACCGTTCGAAGGCAAATCGGTGTTCTACGCGGTGCGCAAGATCGACGCGCTCCGCAACAAGCGCGTGCTGATCGTCGGCGGCGGCGACAGCGCGCTCGATTGGACGCTCAATCTGGCGCCGATCGCGCACCATCTCACGCTGTTGCACCGGCGCAGCGAATTTCGCGCCTCGCCCGACAGCGTCAATAAGATGATGGCGCTGGTCGGCGAAGGCAAAATCGACTTCGTCCTGGGACAAGTCACGGCACTCGAAGGCAGCGACGGCCAGATCGGCAAAGCCCTGGTCAAGACCAATGACGGCTCCGCCTTCGAGATCGCCTGCGACGCGCTGCTGCCGTTCTTCGGTCTGACCATGAAGCTCGGCCCAGTCGCCAATTGGGGGATCGAGCTCAAGAACAATGAGCTTATTCCAGTCGACACGGCGACCTTTGAAACCAGCGTGCCCGGCATCTTCGCCATCGGCGACATCAACTCGTATCCCGGCAAGCTCAAGCTGATCCTGTCCGGTTTTCACGAAGCCGCGCTGATGGCGCAGAAGGCGCACCGCCACATCTACCCGGACAAGCGGCTGGTGTTTCAGTACACCACGTCCTCGACAAGCCTGCAGAAGAAGCTCGGCGTGGCGCCCCAGCGCGCCGCGTCCTGATCAGGGCGCGCGTGGCGGCGTAGTCACGGCGGCGGGCGCAGGCGCGTCGACCGTCGTCGGCGGCGGCAGCGGCTCGGCCTGAACGGTGGGCGGCGCCGTCAACCCGAGCACTCCGCGCGCCGCGGGCAGCGCCGCGTCGGCCATTGCCGCGTAGCCCTCGGCGGTGGGGTGCACCGCCCCGCCATAGACGGCGCTGCCAATACCCCAGAGCGCATCGTGAATGTCGCTCGGCTTGAGGACCGCAGGCATGCCTTCCGGATAGGTCATGGCGGTGAAGTAACTGTCGTTGGCGGTCCTGATCCAACGGCCACGCGGCGCGTAAGGGCGATAATTGCCCGGCGGTTCGCCACAAGCCATCGGATTATCGGGAGCGGCAGACAGATCTGTCTGGAAACTGTCGCCGCTCGTCGAAAAGCAGTTGCGATCAAATTCGGGATCGTCCGCCGCGCGCACGCACATGCCGTGCCCCTCAAACGCCGCTTGATGTCCATCGACGAAAGTCATCCGCTCCGTCGCCGGATCGTGACAGATCTTGTTGCCGTCACAGGTCGCCAGCGCCTTGATCTTGGGCAGGAACTTGTTGTCGACGAAATCGGCCGTCGCGCGCAGCCGTTCGGCGTCGGCGCCGAAGGCGGGATGGACGTCGAGCCCGTCCCGTCCGCCTGAGCATGGCTTGCCTTGCGCCTGCATCGCGGGGTTGCTGTAGGAGACAAAGACCACGGGGGCGAGATTGCCTCCGACATAGGGTTTCAGCGCGAGACGCAATTGGGAGAATTCGTCGGGAAGATCTCCGTCCAGCGCCTTCTGCGAAGTCGGGAACGCTGGCGATGGCGCCGCCTTCCTTGAGCAAGATGCGTTCGGTGGTGCCGTCGACGATGACATTGGCGACAAGGCCGGCGAAGTTCACGTCGTTGGCTCCGACCGTCAGCAGAACCATGTCGAGGTTCCGGTTCGGCGCTTTTTTGTGGAGCGCGGCGATAGTGTCCTTCAACTCGCCAAACTGCGCCGGCGATGTTCCCGAGCATCTGTCAATGCCGACGACCCAGGGGCAGTCGTCGGAAAGCTGGCCATCGAACATGCCGGAGCTGATCGCCGCGCCGGTGCAGGCCAGTGGGATCAACGTCACGGCGATGTGCGGCTGCTCTACGGCGAGCGCTAGTGCGGTGCGCACCTGATAGCTGTAGAGCGAACGATGACATGCTGGATTCATCCAGCGCGCGCCGTTGTGGTCCCAGTCCAGCGCCGCGGCCGGGGTCGACGGCCCGTTTTCGCAGGAGCGGTCGTCGTCATAGCCAGCGCGGCTTGGCCGGTAATATTGACTGCCGACGCCGCGCAAGAAGCGCTTGAAGCAGAATCCGCCGTCGAGTTGTACCGCCCGGTCCGGATTGCCCTCGCCGGCCGCAATCGAATCGCCGAGCCCGGCGATGAGGACGTCGCGCACCGAGATTTCTTCGACGACCCGCTGCGCCGTGCCGTCGCCGAGCGGAATGTCGACCGTGGCGACGGTGGTGCGGCCGTACGGCACACGCAGTTTGATTTCCTGATTGCAGGGCGCGGTGTTGTGCTTCACCGCCCCCTGGCCGTCATCGAAATTCCAGACGCAAGTCGCATCCGGCTGCACCGGGCCGGATATCGTCACGCCGATCGGGTGATCGACGGGCGCCAGATAATTCTCGTTCACGCCGTCGCGGTTGCAGGTGTCGACCAGCTCGCCGTAATTGTCGAGGCAGAGATTGTCGACGATATCCTTGGCCCAGCCGTACCCGTCGGTGTCGTGTTCGAGCCGCTGTTCGGCCGCGAGTACGCCGTCGCCGCGGCTCGCCGCGACCATGCGCAGGAAATCAGCTTCGTTGCGGAACAGGCGGAACCGGTTCTTCGCCTCCCAGGCGATGTGAAAATCGCCGGTTCCCGCAAGCTGCGCGGGCGCCGTGTCCAGCGGGATGAGGGCGACCAAGAAGGCCAGAATGATGGCAGCGCGCATGATTGGTGGGCGGGCAACGTGCGATACAGCCTAGTAGCACACGGCTTGCGGCGGAAATGTGAGCGCCGTATCAGGAACGCCGCGTGGTTATATGCGGTTTATCTCTTGTCCCATTCAATCGACCCTCGCAAGGCCATTGAGAATGCCCGATTCCTCGATCAGCACCACATGCGCCATCGCCGGCGGCGGTCCCGCAGGCATGATGCTCGGCTTTCTTTTGGCGCGGGCAGGCGTCGATGTCGTCGTGCTGGAGAAGCATGCCGACTTCTTTCGCGATTTTCGCGGCGACACCGTGCATCCATCGACGCTCGAACTGATGCACGAGCTCGGCCTGCTCGATGAATTTCTCAAGCTGCCGCACCAGAAAATCGAGACGCTGAGCGCCCAGATCGGCGACGAGCGTATTCCAATGGCGGATCTGCGCCATTTGCCGACACACTGCAAATTCATCGCGATGATGCCGCAATGGGATTTTCTCAATTTCCTGGCAAGGCACGGCAGCCGCTACAAGACCTTCGATTTGCGTATGAAGGCCGAGGCCAAGGATTTGATCGAGGAGAATGGCCGCATCGTCGGCTTGCGTGCGGATACGCCGGGCGGGGTGCTTTCGATCCGCGCCGATCTGGTCGTCGGTTGCGACGGCCGGCATTCCACGGTGCGTGAAAAAGCAGGGTTGAAAAGCGATGACTACGGCGCCCCGATGGACGTGCTGTGGTTTCGCATGACGCACAAGGCGGGCGACGCCACCGACGCCTTCGGTCACATTGAGGCAGGCAAGATGCTTGTGATGCTTGACCGCGGCGATTACTGGCAGTGCGCTTATGTCATTCCGAAGGGCGGGATAGAGGAAGTCAAAGCCAGGGGCCTCGACGCATTCCGCAACAGCGTTTTGCAGATGTCGCCGTTTCTCGGCGATCGCGTCGGCGAGCTGAAAAGCTGGGACGACATCAAGCTGTTGAGCGTCGCCGTCGATCGCCTGCGAAAGTGGTGGAGGCCGGGCCTGCTCTGCATCGGCGACGCCGCGCATGCGATGTCGCCGATCGGGGGCGTCGGAATCAACATGGCGGTGCAGGACGCGGTCGCCGCGGCCAATCGGCTCGCGTCGCCGCTGAAAGCGGACACCGTATCCGATGCGGATCTGGATGCGATCGAAGAACGGCGAACGCTGCCGGTACGATTCACGCAGTGGCTTCAGCTCACCATCCAGAAGCGGTTGATCAGCCGCGTATTGGCAAGTCAGCAGCGGCCGAAGCCGCCGCTGATTTTCAAGCTGCTCGGGATTTTTCCGTTTCTGCGCCGCGTGCCTGCCCGGCTGCTCGCCATCGGCATTCGTCCGGAGCACGTGCAGACGCCGGATATCGGCGCCGCGTCGTAAATTAGCGCGCGCCGGCTTTAGCTCCGCTGTTGCAGTTCCGTCACCGTACGAGCGAGGATTTCGACCAGCCGCGCCTCGGCCTCGGCATCGTTTGCAAGCCGCTTGCCGAGGGCTTCGCGCAAGTGAGCGATGGTCGCCTCGACGAGCGGCGGCAGCGAGCCGCGGTCCTCGCGCTCGCCGCGCGAGTCACGACGCCAGCGGTTGACGCGTTCGCCGAACGCGGCCAGGCGCTCGAGCACGACGTTGACGAGCTCGCGATTGGACTCGAGATAGGCGCGGCCTTCGTCGGTGATGGTGTAAAGCTTCTTTGAGCCTTCGGCCGAGGCGGTGACGTAGCCGGCTTCCTCGAGATAGGTCAGCGTCGGATAGACGATGCCGGGGCTCGGTGAGTACCAGTCCGCGGTCTTTTCCTCGAGCAGCTTGATGATTTCATAGCCGTGGCGCGGCGCCTCGGCGATGAGTGCAAGCGCAATCAGCCGCAGGTCGCCCTGCGCCAGCATGCGGCGCGCGCGCATCATATCCTCGCCGCCCTCGCCGAAGCCGCCGTGGCGGCCGCCGAAACCGAAGCCGCCGAAACGGCCGTGGCGCCTATGACGGCCGGCACCCCAATGTTCGTGGCGGGCTTCGTCGTGGCGTCCGCAATGTCCATGTCCGTGCATTTTCTTGATCTCCTTGTTAAAGATATATCTTTAGATAGATCACTCTTAGTTATAACGAAAGATATATCTTTTAAATTCGTAAGACATTGAAATGTAATAGTTTTTATTGACAGTCGGTTATGTTGATCACCGTTTGCGCGCTTCGCGTGCTTTCGGCGCCACCTCTCCGCGCATGAAATCGCCGAGTCTTTCGAAATCGGCAAAGCGCGTGCTGCGCAGCCTCGCCGGCGTCCGGCGCAGGATAGTCGCGATCCGGCCCCACAGGATCATGGCGTGGACGGGAGCCGACAGCGCCGTCTGGCGCGCTACCTCTTCGTCGTAGCCAAGCAGCTTCTCGCCGAGATCCGACCAGGCTTCGTGCGCCAGCTTGCTGGCGCGGCCGGTATTGAGCCCGTCATACGGGACCGGCGCCAATTGCTCGAATTTGCTTACATGGCCGAAACGCCAGAGGTCGATTTCATGTTTGAACGCGACGATGTGCAGCCATTCGTGCAGCAGGGTCAGGCCGTTTTCGCGCGGGAAATTCCTATCGGGACGATAGAGCGCAATCAGCCCGAAATTGTTTGCGTGCCCGATGAGGCGGACCTCACGCCCGGTGATCTTGCGTACCCATGGATCGAGGAAAGACGGCTCGTCCCTCAGATGCAGACGGCGCACCAGGCGCGGATCGGGAAGCTCGCGGAGCAATGCCAGAGCTTCACGGGCGTCGATGCGTTCGTAGTCCGGACGTTCGGCGGGAATTTCGATCTCGGTTTTGCAGCCGGCCACCCGATAAATGCGCATCAACGCCGGAATTCCCTGCGTGCCCCGCCGCAAAAAGGATTTCCGGTCCGGGAAATTGGCGGCATCGGCCGACGCCACGAATAGCTGCATCGAACGCGTATAGACTTTGGCAAAGCCATCCGGGACCGGTGTGGGTTCGGCGCCTCTCCGGCGCGAGCCGATCTTGCCACCGACCTGCGGCATGCCGCGCGCAAGAAACGCGCGGATCAGCATGATGCCAAAGAGGATGACGATAACGGCTTGCAACATGGTCACCGGGCCCGCTTGACGGCTTTACGCCAAGGGCGAATGTTTAGGCATGTTTGCCACCTTCTTCCATGAGCTTAAACAAGCCGGCGTTCCGGTGACGCTGCGCGAATATCTTACGCTGATGGAGGCGATGGAGCTGGATATTGCCGTCCGCCGGGTCGAAGATTTTTATTATCTGTCGCGCGCGGCGCTGGTGAAGGACGAACGCAATCTCGACAAGTTCGATCGCGTGTTCGGCCACGTCTTCAAGGGCCTCGATCTCGTCAGCGAGGCGCTGGCCGGCGAAATACCGGCCGAGTGGCTGAAAAAACTCGCGGAAAAATATCTCACCGAGGAGGAGAAGAAGCAGATCGAGGCGCTCGGCGGTCTCGACAAGCTTCTGGAGACGCTGCGCCGGCGGCTTAACGAGCAGCGCGGCCGCCATCAGGGCGGCAAAAAGTGGATCGGCACCGCCGGCACGTCGCCCTTTGGTGCCTACGGCTACAATCCCGAAGGCGTGCGCATCGGACAGGACACCAATCGCAATTTCCGCGCCGTGAAGGTGTGGGACAAGCGCGAGTTCAAGGATCTCGCCGGCGACGTCGAGCTCGGCACACGCAACATCAAGATCGCGCTGCGCCGCTTGCGCAAATTCGCGCGCACCGGCGCGCCCGACGAGCTCGATCTCGACGGCACCATCAAAGGCACCGCGCACAAGGGCTATCTCGACATCGTGATGCGGCCGGAGCGGCACAATACGATCAAGGTGCTGCTGTTTCTCGATATCGGCGGCTCGATGGATTGGCACGTCAAGACGACGGAAGAATTGTTTTCCGCCACCAAGACCGAGTTCAAGCATCTGGTGCATCTCTACTTCCACAACTGCCTCTACGAGAAAGTATGGAAAGAGAATGCGCGGCGCTGGAGCGAGACGACGCCGACCTGGGACGTGCTGCATACCTATCCGCACGACTACAAGGTGATCTTCGTCGGCGACGCCTCGATGTCGCCTTATGAGATCGTGGCGCCGGGCGGCTCGGTCGAGCACTTCAACGAGGAAGCCGGCCGCATCTGGATGGAGCGCGTGATCGCGACCTATCCGTCGTGCGTGTGGCTTAATCCGGTGCCCGAGCGCGAATGGGAGACCACAGCCTCGATCCGACTGATGCGGCAAGTCATGGGCTCGCGCATGTATCCGCTGACGATCGAGGGATTGGACGCGGCGATGCGGGAGCTGGGGAGGTAGTCAACATGCCGGCCGAAAAGTTCGATTTCTTGAGTGCAGAAGGCCATAAGCTCGCGGCGCTGCTCGACCGTCCGGAGGGCCCGGTGCGTGCGGTTGCGCTGTTTGCGCATTGTTTCACTTGCGGCAAGAGCATCAGGGCTGCGCATCACATCGCCAATGGCCTCAAACTGCACGGCATCGCTGTGCTGCGCTTCGATTTCACCGGGCTCGGCGCCAGCGGAGGCGAGTTCGCCAAAACGACGTTTTCATCGAATATCGATGACCTCGTCGCCGCCGCCGATCATCTGCGGAAAGAACTTGCCGCGCCAGCGATTCTGATCGGGCACAGCCTCGGCGGCGCCGCGGTGCTTGCCGCCGCGCACCGCATCCCCGACGCCCGTGCCGTGGTGACCATCGCCGCGCCGTTCGATCCCGCCCACGTCACTGGCCTGTTCGGCGGCAGCTTCCCCGCGAGCGGTACGGACGATGAGGTCGAAGTCTCGATTGCAGGCCGGCCGTTTCGCGTTCGCCGCGCCATGCTTGAAGACATTTCACAGCATAATCTATCCGCGCGCATCCACGATTTGCAAAAGGCGCTGCTGATATTTCATGCGCCGACCGACGATACGGTCGGCATCGACAATGCGAGCCATATATTTCTGGCGGCGAAACACCCAAAGAGTTTCATCTCACTTGCCGGCGCCGATCATCTCCTCAGCCGGCAAAGCGACGCAACTTATGTCGCGCACGTTATCGCTGCCTGGGCCGAGCGCTACCTCGACATGGCGGCCGAAGACCAACACGCCGACCCGCCCGAGGGTATCGTCCTCGTGCGCGAAACGCGGCGCGGCACATTCCAGCAGGAGATAATCTCCGGTCACCACAGGCTTCTTGCCGACGAGCCGGTCAAGGCCGGTGGACTCGACAGCGGGCTCGGTCCTTACGACCTGCTGCTTGCTGCGCTCGGCGCCTGCACGTCGATGACGGTGCGGCTTTATGCGGACCGGAAGCAAATACCGCTAGAGCGGACCCAGGTTCGACTGCGCCACGGCCGGATATACGCCACCGATTGCGCCGAATGCGAAACCAAGGAAGGCATGATCGACCACATCGATCGCGAGATTACCTTCGAGGGCGATCTTACCGCCGAGCAACGCAAGCGGCTTATTGAAATTGCCGACAAGTGCCCGGTGCACCGTACGCTGACGTCGGAAGTCAGGATCCGCACAGTAGAGGAGCCTGCGCGGTAGTCAGCCGACCGCGCTACGAAGGCGGCCCCGCGCGGTTTTTATCACTTCCGGTATCGCCGCGTCGTTGCCCGGCGCCATGATGTGGACGCCGGCGACGCCGGGAATGGTTGAAAGCTCCTCGATCAATTCGGCGCAGATGCGAACGCCCTCGCGCTCCGGATCGGCGGCCTTTTCCATCCGTTCGATAAAGGCATCGGGAATAATGGTGCCGTAGAGGTGGCTTTTCATCCATTGCGCCGACTTGGCCGAGCGTAGCGGATTGACGCCGATGAGGATTGCAAGGTTTTTTGTAACGTCGGCTTTTTCGAGCGCGCCGACATAGCGCCGCACGATGCCGGCATCCATACAGAACTGCGTCTGCGCGAACTGGGCGCCGGATTTGACCTTGCCGAGCAGGCTGGTCGGCTGCCAGCCCACCGGCGGATCGATCGGCAGGTCGGCGGCGCCAATGAAGAACGACGCTTTGCCGCCGACCTTGCGCCCCGTCGGCAGCGTGCCTTCGTCGCGAATCCGGCGCGCGGTCTCGATCAGCGTTTTCGAATCGATGTCGAACACCGGCTTGGTGGCGGGCTGGTCGCCCGCTTTGGGGTCATCGCCGGTGAGCAGCAGCAGGTTGCGGATACCGAGCGCCGCCGCGCCCATCAACTCGCTTTGCAGCGCGATGCGGTTCTTGTCGCGGCAGGTGATCTGCAGGATGGGTTCGATGCCGACGCCGATCAACAGGCTGGCGGCCGCGAGCGCACTCATATGCGCACGCGCTCCGGCGCCGTCGGTGACATTGACCCCGTCGGCCGAGCCGTGAAGGCCCGCCGCCTTTCGCAAAAGCTCCTGGGCGTCGCACGACACCGGCGGGGCCAGTTCCGCGGTCATGACGAATCGGCGCTGGCTCAACTTGTCCGCAAGCGTGCGGGGCAGGGGGATGACTTGCTCGTTCATCGCATTCCAGTCTGACGGGCATATCGCCGCAACAGCGATTATATGCTGCGCTTATAGGCTTTGCCGCCGCACTTCAATTCAGCCGTTAAATGCCGGCTTTTCTGGACAGGCAAGCGGGGGGTGGCTAGAGAGTTGCACCAAGATGACAGGCGTCAACGAAATCAGATCGGCTTTCCTCGACTACTTCGCGCGCGAGGGCCACGAAGTCGTGCCATCGTCGCCGCTGGTGCCGCGCAACGACCCGACGCTGATGTTCACCAATGCCGGCATGGTGCAGTTCAAGAACGTCTTTACCGGCCTGGAAAAGCGCCCTTACTCGCGCGCGGTGACGGCGCAGAAATGCGTGCGCGCCGGCGGCAAGCACAACGACCTCGACAATGTCGGCTATACCGCGCGCCACCACACTTTCTTCGAAATGCTCGGCAATTTCTCGTTTGGCGATTACTTCAAGGAGCGCGCGATCGAGCTCGCCTGGAAACTGTTGACCAAAGAATTCGGCCTGCCGGCGGAGCGCTTGCTGGCCACGGTCTATATCGACGACGATGAGGCGTTCAATCTTTGGAAGAGGATTTCCGGCCTGCCCGACAAGAAGATCCTGCGCATCGCCGGCAGCGACAATTTCTGGAGCATGGGCGACACTGGCCCTTGCGGTCCGTGTGCGGAGATTTTCTACGATCACGGCGAGCAGATCTGGGGTGGGCCACCCGGTAGTCCGGAAGCCGAGGGCGACCGCTTCACCGAGATCTGGAATCTCGTCTTCATGCAATACGAGCAGCTTGCCGGCGGCAAGCGCATCGACCTGCCGCGGCCTTCGATCGATACCGGGATGGGGATCGAGCGCATGGCCGCCGTGCTGCAAGGCACCTACGACAATTACAAGATCGACCTGTTCCGCGCGCTGATCGAGGCCGTCGCGGCGCTCACCGGCGTCAGCCCCGACAGCGAGCGCAAGGCTTCGCATCGGGTCATCGCCGATCATGTGCGCGCTTCCGCTTTTTTGATCGCGGACGGGGTGCTGCCCTCGAACGAGGGCCGCGGCTATGTGCTTCGCCGTATCATGCGCCGCGCCATGCGGCACGGCGAATTGCTCGGCGCCAAAGAGCCGCTGATCTTTAAGCTCGTGCCGGTCTTGATCCGCGAAATGGGCCAAGCCTATCCGGAATTGCACCGCGCCGATGCGCTCATCACCGAGACGCTGAAGCTCGAGGAAATCCGGTTTCGCCGCACGCTCGCGCGCGGTCTTGCGCTCCTCGATGAAGCGTCAAAGTCGCTCAAGAAGGGCGATATGTTCGACGGCGAGACGGCGTTCACGCTGTACGACACTTACGGCTTTCCGCTCGATTTGACGCAGGACGCACTCAAGCCGCGCGGCATCGGCGTCGATATCGCCTCGTTCACCGACGCCATGGAGCGGCAGCGGGCGAAAGCGCGCGCGTCCTGGGCGGGTTCCGGCGAGGCGGCGGATGAGGCGGTGTGGTTCGCGTTGCGCGAAAAGCTCGGTCCGACCGAATTTCTCGGCTACGAGACGGAAAATGCCGCGGGCGTGGTGTCGGCGCTGGTGAACGACGGTAAGGAAGTCGCCGCGCTCAAGAAGGGCGAGAGCGGCGCGGTCGTGCTCAACCAGACGCCGTTCTACGGCGAATCCGGCGGTCAGGTCGGCGATGTCGGGCTCATGACGGCCGACGGTGTGCGGTTTCGCGTCAGCGACACGCAAAAATATGTCGGCGATCTGTTCGTCCATATCGGCACGGTCGAAGAAGGCGTGTTGAAAATGGGTGCGGCGCTTGCGCTCGAAGTCGATCACGGGCGGCGCGGCGCGATCCGCAAAAATCATTCGGCGACGCATCTTCTGCACGAGGCGCTCCGCCAAGTGCTCGGCGATCACGTGGCGCAGAAGGGCTCGCTGGTCGCGCCCGACCGCCTGCGCTTTGATTTCTCGCATCCAAAGCCGATGACCGACGAAGAGATTGGGCGCGTCGAGGACATCGCCAACGACTTCGTGCTGCAGAATTCGCCGGTGACGACACGGGTGATGGGGCTCGATGACGCGCGGCAGTCCGGCGCGCGCGCTTTGTTCGGCGAAAAATACGGCGATGAGGTGCGTGTTGTCGCCATGGGCCAAAATCCACAAACCGGCGGCAACGCGATGGGCTGGTCGGTCGAGCTTTGCGGCGGCACCCATGTCGAGCGCACCGGCGATATCGGGATTATCTCGGTAGTGGGAGAAGCCGGCGTTGCCTCCGGGGTGCGGCGCATCGAGGCGCTGACCGGGAAGGCCGCGCGATCGAACGCCAATCGTCTTGCGGGACTCGCGAAGTCGGCCGCTTCCGAGTTGCGCATTACGCCCGAAGACCTGCCCGCTCGTCTTGGCGCGCTGCTCGATGAGCGCAAGCGTCTGGAACGCGAACTTTCCGACGCCAAGAAGAAGCTTGCGATGGGCGGCGGCGGGAGCGGCAAGAGCGATGGCGCCGATGGCGTTCGCACCATTGGCGACGTCAAACTGATGGCGCGCGCGGTGGAAGGCATCGACCTCAAAGACCTGCGCAGCCTCGCCGACGAAGGCAAGAAGAAGGTCGGCTCCGGCGTCGTCGCCATCGTCGGCATTAGCGGCGACGGCAGAGCCGGCATCGTGGTCGGCGTCACCGACGATCTGGTCGCGCGGTTCAACGCCGTTGACCTCGTGAAGAAGGGCGCCGAAGTGCTCGGCGGCAAAGGTGGCGGTGGCAGGCCGGATATGGCGCAAGCCGGCGGTCCGGACGGATCGAAGGCAGACGCCGCACTTGCTGCGATCGAGAAGGCACTCGGGGCCTGATCGCAAATAACCCGCGGGCGCTCACAGCTCGACGATCATTCCATCCTCGGCCGTCTCGAACGGCAGTTCGGCGCGGCGCGCCAGCATGTCATTGCTCATATGGGTGAGGATAAGACGCTTCGGCCGAATCTGGCCGAGATGGGGCTCCAGCAGACTGAGCGCCATGTGGCCGCTGACCGGTTTGTCGCGCGTGTAGGCCTCGCAAATGAACAGGTCGGCGTCGCGCCCGACGTCGATCAGGTTTTCCGTCCATTGGGTGTCGCCGGAAAAGGCGATGATCTTGCCTTCGGCCTCGATGCGGAAGCCGAGGCAAGGCCCGGCGCGCTCGTCGTGCACGACATGGAATGGTGTCAGCCGCATAGCGCCGATCTCGTTGCGCTTGCCGATTTCCAGTTCGCGAAGGGTCAGGGGAAAAGGCAATTGTGGCGCCGTGCTGCCGGGAAACGCAGTCTCCATCACCAGTGGAAAGCGCGTTTTCAAGCCGGGGGGCCCGACGATGGTGAGTGGGCGCTGCCGCTTGAGGACAAAGTTCGATTCAAGAATGAAAAACGGCAGGCCGCCGATGTGATCGCCGTGAAAATGCGTGATGAAGATGACATCGATATCGTTGCGATTGATCGCGAGCTTGTTCATGGAAACGAGCGACGTCGCGCCGCAATCGATCAGCGCATTGATATCCCGGCCGACGAGATGAAAGCACGTGTTAAACCGCCCGCCCGAACCGAAGGCGTCGCCGCAACCGACGAATTGCAAGTACATAGAGACTCCCTGCCGGATGCTGAGGGTGCGGCGCAGCGGCAAATCAGTCCGTGATCTGCATCACAAAGCGTGGAATGGGAAGCGGATTTGCCCAATCCCGGCAACCCTTTGTCTCCTCAACGATTTTTGAGCTTTACCATATCTGTTTTCTGGGCTCTGATGAGCCGCGCGACCGCCGCAGATGCCGGATAAGATGCCGCGGCGGTCGGGCCACGCTTGCAACACAAACCGCATGCTTCGTGGTGGGTTAGGCTAAGGGGACTTGCGGGTGCAGCTTCGATCAAATCGTTTGGCGGCGATGGCAGCGCTGGGGATTGCGGTTGCGCTGTCCGGCTGCGCCGACGCCGACGTGGATACTCAGGGGGCCTGGTTTGCCAAGCCATTCCGTTTAGCCAGCCAAACCGGCGGATATACCTTTTCCGAGCTTCAGGAATCCAAACAGCAGCAGCGGCCCATCACTGCAAACGATCTTGTCAACGGCAACGGCAGTTGCCCGCCGCCCGCTGCGCCGCCGCCGGTGGCGCCGCAAGTCCAAGCTGGCCCCGGCACCCAGCCCGTGACACCTGCAACTCCTCCAGACACGGCCTCATTGCTCGGCACCGGCGTCGCGCTCGGCATGAGCGAGTGTGACGTTGTGTTCCGCGCCGGCCAGCCCGCCTCCGTGCAAATCGGTCAAAACCCAAACGGCGATCGCACGGCGGTCTTGACCTTTCCGACCGGACCGCGCGCCGGCATCTATCATTTCGAACGCGGCGCGCTGATGGAAATGGATGCCGTCGCGGCGCCGGCGCCGGTTGCGAAGAATGCCAAGAAAAAGCCAGCTAAATCGGCGAAGTCGAACAAGCCGCAAAATCAGTCCTAGCCGGCGCGGCGCACGCGAACCGTCCAGGGCGTGAAGGCGGCATCACTGACATGAACCGGAATAGAAAGCCCCGGTCTCGCTCGAGACCAGGGCCATTTAATTGCCTATTTGGATTCGGGCCGGATCAGTAGCAGCGATTGACCCAGCGCAGCACCGGTCCATAGGGCGTGTAGACCCAGCGCCGCACCGTGCAGCCGCCGTAATAGGCCGGGCCAGCGTAGACCCGAACGTAGGGATGATAGCCCCAGCCGCCCCGCCAGCCGCCATGCCCGCCCCAGTAGGCGGACGCGGAATTCGGTGCGAGTGCGGCGGCGCCAAGCGTGGCACTGGCGGCAAGAGCCAGGATCGTCTTGCGCAGCATTGGTGATCTCCTTGGGTTGACGTTGTTACACGTCGCTGTTGCTTAAGTCGGGCCTGTCGGCCCTTTGGTTCATGCTGCCACTTTAGCGATCGCGTCTGAACCGGCGCTGAGGACGAAATTTAGCGCCCATTCATACGCAACACGCGCGCTTGCCGGGCTCATTAATGAAAGGTAATAAACCGACGCGGTTTCGAGCCGCTTCTGCAATTCCCAAAAAGGAAGATTTGATGGCGATCGAGCGTACGTTTTCGATCATCAAGCCGGATGCCGCCGCCCGCAACCTGACGGGCGCCATCAACGCGATGATCGAGAAGGCGGGCCTGCGCATCGTGGCGCAAAAGCGCATGCGGATGGGCCGTAAGGAGGCCGAGACATTTTACGCGGTGCACCGCGCGCGGCCGTTTTTTGGTGAGCTCGTCGACTTCATGATCTCGGGCCCGGTCGTCGTGCAGGTGCTCGAAGGCGATAACGCCGTTGCCGCCTATCGCGACCTCATGGGCGCGACCGATCCGGCCAAGGCCGCGCCCGGCACCATCCGCAAAGCACACGCAAAATCGATCGGCGAAAACTCGGTGCACGGCTCCGACGCTGCGGATACCGCGGAGAAGGAAATCGCGCAGTTCTTCGCCGGCAACGAGATCGTCGGCTGAGGCAATACGTGGTGGCTGCGATCGCTGAATATTTTCATCCGGCATTCTGGCGCGATTGGATCCATGCCGGCGTCGCCCAGTTGGGTTACGCCACGTTTTGGTTTGCCATACTGCAAATCGTTTTCATCAACATCCTGTTGTCCGGCGACAACGCCGTGGTGATCGCCATGGCTTGCCGCGGACTGCCGCCGCATCAGCGGCGCTGGGGGCTGATTATCGGCGCCGGCCTCGCCGTGGTTCTGCTCATTATTTTTGCGGAAATCATAACGCGGCTGATGCTGCTGCCCTACCTCAAGCTGATTGGCGGGGCGGCGTTGCTGTACATCGCGGCCAAGCTCGTTGTGCCCGAAGCCGCCGACAAGAATGAAGTCCAGGCGGTTGCGCATTTATGGCGCGCGATCGGGATCGTCGCAGTCGCCGATGTCATCATGAGCCTCGACAACATCATCGCCGTCGCCGCGGTCGCGCGGGGCGATTTTTTGTTGATCGCAATCAGTCTCGCCCTCTCCATTCCGCTGATCGTGGCGGGCGCGGCACTCATCATGGCGCTGCTCGATCGATTTCCAATTCTCGTTTGGGCCGGCGCCGCGCTTCTTGGCTGGGTTGCCGGCGAGACCGTCGCCAGTGATCCAGCGCTGTTGGGACATTTGTCGGCAGAATTCGGCGAGCAATTCGCCCAGCAGGTCGAGTTCGCCGCCGCCGGCTCCGGCGCGGCACTGGTTATTGCCGCGGGCGGGCTGTGGCGACAGTTGAGCGAAATTAAGGCTCGCGCCTGACGCATGATCGCAAAACGTGGCAACCGGCTTTCGCAAAACAGAAAGCGGGTTTCGGTGATCGCGTATAGATCGTCGTTACGATGTTCGGAATGTCGGCGCTCCGGCGCCGATGCCCGATCGCGCTAGCCATGCTCGCGCCGCATTTATTGGGCTTGCTGGCGGTGCAATCGGATTTGGGCCAATCCGGCTGGTGCTGTCTTGCCGACAAAATCGCTTCGGACTTCCCCCAAAATCTGGCTTGTGGCGCGAGTAATGAGCAACTGCGTGCAAACGTGCAGTGACTCGGTTCGCGTCTTCGCCGACATCTGGAAATAGCTCTGGAGACAGACGATGCAGAAGGGCACCGTCAAATGGTTTAATCCGACGAAGGGCTACGGGTTCACCAAGCCGTCGAGCGGCGACAACGATGTGTTCGTCCACATTTCCGCCGTCGAGCGCGCCGGCCTGCGCACGCTCAACGACGGTCAAGAGGTCGAGTACGAACTGGTGACCAACCGCGGCAGGACTTCGGCGGAAAATCTCAAGGTTGCGTGAGCCAATTCTCCGTTAAGACCTAGAAGTCTTGTAGCCCCCGGTCTCGCGCCGGGCCTTTTTCGTTTTTGCGGCGTGGCTAGGCGCCGCCTGGTGCAACAGACGTCGCTCGCCCTTCGGCCACCAGGCGCAACGCCTGTGGATAAATGCGGTGCTCGACCTCAAGAACGCGCTTGGCCAGCGTCGCCTCGGTATCGCCTTTCATCACGGGAACCGAATCCTGCGCGATGATCGGCCCCGAATCCATTTCGAGGCTGACGAAGTGAACGGTGGCGCCGTGCCGTTTCACGTCGGCTTCGAGCGCGCGGCGGTGGGTGTGGAGTCCCTTGAATTGCGGTAACAGCGCCGGGTGGATGTTGAGCATACGGCCGCTCCAGCGCGCGACGAACCAAGGCGTCAAAAGCCGCATGAAGCCGGCGAGGCAGACGATCTCGATCCGGCGCTTGCCGAGCTCCGCATCCAGCGCATGTTCGAACGCCTCGCGATCCTCGCCAAACGGCCGGTGATCGACGATCGCGGTCGCGACGCCCGCGTCCTGCGCGAGGGTCAATCCCAAAGCATCAGGCCGGTTCGACACGACGAGCACGATTTGCGCCGGATAGTCTTGCGCCGTGGCCGCCTCGATCAGCGCCATCATGTTAGATCCGCGGCCGGAGATCAGTACGGCGACGCGTTTCCTGGTCACGGCGTTCGCCACGCCAGATCGAGATGTCCGCGATAGCTGACGGCGGGGCCACTCGGCGAAGCCGTGACTTCACCCAGGCGCACTACTGTCTCGCCGTTCTTGGCAAAAAGCTCGCTTGCGGCATCGGCGCCGTCGCGGTCCAGCACCACGACCATGCCGATGCCGCAGTTGAATGTGCGCAGCATTTCGTTCTCGCCGATGTCGCCTGCGGCGGCGAGCCATTTGAACACCGGCAGCACGGGCACGCGATCGAGATCCATGGCGACCGCAAGACCTTTTGGCAGCACGCGGGGAATATTTTCGGTAAAGCCGCCGCCGGTGATATGCGCGAGCGCTTTGACGGCCTTGGTGCCGCGGATCGCGGCGAGGCAGGAGCGCACATAAAGCCGCGTCGGCGTGAGCAACGCCTCGCCCAGACTACGTCCCGGATCGAATGGCGCCGGATTGTCCCAGGTCAGCCCGGTCGTAGCGGCCACGCGCCGTACCAGCGAAAATCCGTTGGCGTGCACGCCGCTCGAGGCGAGCCCGACGACGACGTCGCCTGACTTGATGTCGGCGCGCGGCAACACGTCGTTACGCCCCACCGCGCCGACGGCAAATCCCGCAAGATCGTAATCGCCGCCCTGATAGACCCCCGGCATTTCCGCCGTCTCGCCGCCGATCAAGGCGCAGCCGGACTCCCGGCATGCCGCCACGACACCCTTGACCACCGCGGCGCCGACCGCCGGGTCGAGCTTGCCGCAGGCGAAATAGTCGAGAAAGAACAACGGCTCGGCGCCCTGCACGACGAGGTCGTTCACCGACATGGCGACGAGATCGATACCGATCGTGTCGTGGCGGGAGGTTTCGACCGCGATCTTGACCTTGGTGCCGACGCCGTCGGTTGCCGCGACCAGAATCGGATCGGAGAAGCCTGCGGCCTTTAGGTCGAACAGGCCGCCAAAACCGCCGATCTCCGCGCCAGCGCCGGCGCGCGCCGTTGCGCGCACCAGCGGCTTGATCAATTCCACCATGCGGTTGCCGGCATCGATATCGACGCCTGCGGCCGCGTAGCGTGTCTCATCCACGAAAGCCACCAATTCGGACAGACGGTCCGCCCCGGGCGGGGGAGACGTTGCTCGCGCCTCCTACGTCGGAATCGCGGGGTGCGCAAGCGCGCCGGCGCCGGTATATTGTGGAGTTCAATGATGGTGCGCCGGGGCACAGGTTGAGTATTCCAAATCTCATAACGTTGGGCCGTATCCTTTTGGTGCCGGTGGTGGTCTGGGCGATCACCTCTGGAGAGATGCGTATTGCATTTCTCCTGTTTCTGGCCGCCGGGATCAGCGATGCCGTCGATGGCTTTCTCGCCAAGCGCTTTCGCATGGCGAGCGAGCTTGGCGCCTATCTCGACCCCCTGGCCGACAAGGCGCTGATCGTCTCGATCTACATCTCGCTGGGAATCGCCGGCGCGCTGCCAATATCTCTGGTTATTCTCGTTGTTTCCCGCGATATCATGATCATCAGCGCTTTCATGCTGTCCTGGCTGGTTGGCAAGCCGATGCCGGTGCGGCCGCTTTTTGTCTCCAAAGCCAACACCGTGGCGCAAATCGTGCTGGCCACGCTGGTCCTGGCCGAGCAGGCCTTTGGTTTTGAGGCCCTAATCGTCTCCGAACTCACCATGGCGCTGGTCGCCATCTTGACCTTGCTCTCGATCGCCTTCTATCTCGCCGAGTGGGTCCGCCATATGAACTCGTTCGGCGCCGGCCATTGATGGCGATGGTCTGAAAGGGGCGCAATGCATTTCGAGCGCAACGTCGTGTTCTGGCTCGTAGCCCTCGTCGTTTTCGTCGGCCTGCTGTGGATTTTGAGCCCGATCCTGCTGCCGTTCGTTCTCGGCATTTCGATCGCTTACGCGCTCGAACCGCTCAACAGAAGGCTGACCAAACGCGGCATGAGCCGCGCGCTTGCCTCGTTCATTATTCTCGCCAGCTTTGTGCTCGCGTTCGCGGTCTTGCTTCTGCTGATCACCCCGCCGCTGCTGCGGCAGCTATCCGGATTTATCGACCGTGCCCCGGCCTACGCGCAGCGTCTGCAAAGCCTTGTCAGCGACCCGAATTATCCGTGGCTGAAGCATTTCGTTGGCGACAATCTCACCGGCGGCTCGGCCGGCGACCTGATGAATCAGGCGATGGGTTATCTATCGGGATTCGTCGCGTCACTGTGGTCGAAAGGCCAGGCGATGCTTTCGATCTTTTCGCTGCTCATTATCACGCCCGTCGTCGCCTTCTATCTGGGCTGCGACTGGGATCGCATGATGAGCAGCATCGATCAGTTTGTACCGCTGCAGCAGCGCGACACCGTGCGCAAGATTGCCGGTCAGATCGACGCGACGATCTCGGCCTATGTGCACGGCCAATCCAGCGTCTGCCTCATCCTCGGCTCCTACTACGCCGTTGGCCTCACTGTAGCGGGACTGAGCTTCGGCTTCCTCATCGGCGTGGTGGGTGGCCTCATCAGCTTCATTCCTTATGTCGGCTCTCTCACCGTGCTCGTGGTTTCGCTCTGCGTCGCGGTCGCGCAGTTTTTTCCGGACTGGGGCCATATTCTTATCGTCGCCGGCATCATCATGTTCGGTCAGTTTCTCGAAGGTAATGTGCTGGCGCCGAAACTCGTCGGCCACAGCGTCGGGCTGCATCCGGTCTGGCTGATGTTTGCGCTGTTCGCATTCGGCTATTTATTCGGATTTGTCGGCCTGTTGCTCGCCGTGCCGCTGGCGGCGGCGGCCGGCGTGCTGATGCGATTTGCCTTGCAGCGCTACCGCGAAAGCCCGCTCTATACCGGCAACCCCGCGTCCTAGAACCATGCCCTCTCGCCCGCGCCAGCTTGCGCTCGCGCTCGACCACGCCGAAAACTATGCGCGCGAGGATTTTCTGTCCGGACCCTGCAACGAGGGTCCGCTGGCATTGATCGACTCCTGGCCGGATTGGCCCGCGCACGCCATTGCGCTTGTCGGACCGGAAGGATCGGGCAAAACACACCTGGCAACGATCTGGGCGGCGGCGGCTGGCGCGCGTGTTGTTTCCGCGCATAGCCTCGGCGAGGTCGAGATTCCCGCAGCGCTTGCGACCGGCGCATTGGTCGTTGAGGACGCCACGGCGATAGCGGATCAGCGGGCGCTGTTCCATCTGATCAATCTTGCCCGCGAGGAAGGTGTCTTTCTGCTCTTTACGTCGCGGGCCGCGCCGTCGATTTGGCCCGTGACCATTCCCGACGTCATTTCACGGCTCCGCGCGCTGCCGGTTGTGACGCTTTACGCGCCGGACGATGCAATGCTGCGCGGGGTCATTGTGAAACTCGCCGCCGATCGTCAGCTTGCGCTCGACGAGAGCGTCGTGGGCTATCTCTCGACCCATATCGAACGCTCCTTTGCCGCGGCGCGTTCGGCGGTCATCGCTTTGGACAGAGAGGCGTTACGTCAGGGACGGCCGCCGAGCCGGGCGCTGGCGGCGGAAATGTTCCGCGACGCGGTCTAGCGGCTGCGGCCTTGCGGGTGGCGGGGAGGCCGCCTCGATTTCGTTCACTTTACCTGCAAAGCCGGGCTTGACGGGGTGGCGCGGCGCCGCCTTAGCTCAGTCGCACGCCTCGATTCATCGGATTGTTACATAAGGTGGCGAACATAACGTTCGAGGAGCACGGATCCGCCATGGCCAGTCGTGGCCAAGCCACTGCTGCTGCGCGAGAATCCGGCGCCGCCCGGCGGTTGGACGAGCCGCCGCAGCCGCCCCAGCCGCCGGATTTGGCTCCGCGCCAGCCCGCTTCCGACCTTGCTTCCAGCCCGGACCGCTTCATCAACCGCGAACTGTCGTGGCTCAATTTCAACCGCCGCGTTCTCGAAGAATTGGCCAACCCGAAAAATCCGCTGCTTGAGCGGCTGAAATTCCTGTCGATCTCGGCCAATAACCTCGACGAATTCTTCATGGTCCGCGTGGCGGGCCTCGGCGCGCAGGTGCGCGAAGGCATCAACACCAAAAGCCCGGAAGGATTAACGCCGGCCGAGCAGCTCGTACGCATCGCCGAAGCGGTGTCGGTGCTGGTCGAGGATCAGCAGGCGCAATGGCGCGAGCTGCGCACCGCGCTCGCCGACGCTGGCATCGTGTTGATCGATGGTCCCGACGTCACCAAGGCCGAGAGGGCCTGGCTCGAAGACTACTTTCTCGCCCATGTTTTTCCACTGCTCACCCCGCTCGCCATCGACCCGGCGCACCCATTCCCGTTCATCCCCAATCTCGGCTTCACAATCGCCTTGCAGCTTGCGCGCGCCAAGGACGGCAGGGCCATGAACGCGCTGATCCGCATTCCCAACCGCATCGAGCGTTTTGTGCGCCTGCCGGAAGCCCGTCAGGGCGGCGAAGTGCGTTTGATCTCGATCGAAGCAACCGCGAGCCTCTTCATCGGCAAACTCTTCCCCGGCTATGCGGTCAAAGGCGCCGGCGCGTTCCGCATCATCCGTGACTCGGAAGTTGAAATTCTCGAAGAAGCCGAAGACCTGGTGCGGCTGTTCGAGACCGCGCTCAAGCGCCGGCGCCGCGGGTCCGTGATCAGGCTCGACATCGAGGCGACGATGCCGGTGGAGTTGCGGCGCTTCGTGCAGCAGCTGCTCGGCGTATCCGACGACACCGTGTTCAGCGTGGACGGCGTTCTCGCGCTCAACGAAATGAGCCAGATCGCGAATCTGAACCGGCCCGATCTCGAATTCGTGCCCTATACACCGCGCTATCCCGAACGCGTGCGGGACCATGGCGGCGACTGCTTCGCCGCGATCAGGCAGAAAGATTTCGTCGTTCACCATCCTTTCGAATCCTTCGACGTGGTGGTGAATTTCCTGGAACAGGCGGCGCGCGATCCGGATGTCGTCGCGATCAAGCAGACGCTGTACCGCACCTCGGCTGACTCGCCCATCGTCAGAGCGCTCGCCGAGGCGGCGGAGGCCGGCAAATCGGTCACCGCGCTCGTCGAACTGAAGGCGCGTTTCGACGAGGAGGCCAATATCCGCTGGGCCCGCGATCTCGAGCGCGCCGGCGTGCAAGTCGTGTTCGGTTTCATCGAGCTGAAAACCCACGCCAAGCTTTCGCTGGTGCTCCGCCGCGAAGGCGCCAATCTGGCCTCCTATGTGCACGTCGGGACCGGCAATTATCATCCGGTGACCGCGCGCATCTATACCGACCTGTCGTTCTTCACCTGCGATCCCGTCATCGCGCACGACGTTGCCCAGATCTTCAACTTCATAACCGGTTACGCCGAGCCCACCGAGCTCGAACGCATGGCAATCTCCCCGCTGTCACTGCGCAAGCGCATCCACGAGCATATCGATGGCGAGATTGCCCACGCCAAAGCCGGCCGGCCCGCAGCCATCTGGATGAAGATGAATGCGCTGGTCGATCCCGATATCATCGATGCGCTTTACCGCGCGTCCGCCGTCGGTGTGGCAATCGAGCTCGTGGTGCGCGGCATTTGCTGCCTGCGTCCCGGCGTTCCCGGCCTGTCCGACAATATCCGGGTCAAATCCATCGTCGGCCGTTTCCTCGAACACGGCCGTATCTATTGCTTCGGCGCCGGCCACGGTCTGCCGAACGCCAAGGCCGCCGTCTACATCTCCTCGGCCGATATGATGCCGCGCAATCTCGACCGCCGCGTCGAGGCACTTTGTCCGATTCTCAATCCGACCGTTCACGAGCAGGTCCTCGACCAGATCATGATGGCCAATCTGAAGGACAACGAGCAGAGTTGGCAGCTCCTCGCCGACGGCACGTCGTCGCGCATCGTGCTGGCCCCGGACGAGGAAGCGTTTAGCTGCACCACCTATTTCATGACCAATCCCAGCCTGTCCGGCCGCGGCAAGTCGCCCAAGGATTCGATTCCGCGATTGCGGCATCGCCCGGAGCGAATGTGATTGGGATGCGAATCGCGTAGGGTGGCCGCAGGCTGCCATGCCGGGCCCATGGCGCAGCGACCTCATGCGATGCACGATCCGCGGCCGTAGGGTGGAAGCCCCCTTGATTCACTTCGCCGATTTCCATCGATGAGCCGCGCCACGGCCGACGCCCAGGGGCGACTTGACCACGGTCCGCCGATCGCCGTTATCGACATCGGCTCGAATTCCGTGCGCCTTGTCGTCTATGAGGGGCTCACCCGCAGCCCGACCGAACTGTTCAACGAGAAGGCGCTGTGCGGGCTCGGGCGCGAAGTGCAGACGACGCGGCTACTGGCCGCTGACGCCGTACAGCATGCGCTATCGACGCTGCGGCGCTTCCGTGCGCTATGCGACACGATGGGGGTGAAGAAAACCCTCGCCATCGCCACCGCCGCCTGCCGCGATGCCAAGAACGGCCCCGCCTTCATCAAGCTCGCCGAACGCACGATTGGCGCCGACATCGATGTGCTTTCGGGCGTGCGGGAGGCCGAGCTCACCGCGCTCGGCGTTATTTCCGGCGTGCATCGCAGCGACGGAGTTGTCGGCGACCTCGGTGGCGGCTCGCTGGAACTGGTGGATGTGCACGGTTCGCACGCCCGGCGCGGTTTGACCCGTCCGCTCGGCGGTCTGGCGCTTGCGGATATTTCGGCGAAATCGCTGAAAAAGGCCGAGAAGTTTGTGAAGAAGACGCTCGGTGGACTGCCGGTGCTGAGGGCTTGCGAAGATCGCAGCTTCTATGCCGTCGGCGGTACCTGGCGGTCGCTGGCGCGGCTGCACATGTGGCAAACCGGCTATCCGCTGCATGTGATGCACGGCTACGCCATCGCCGCCGACGAAGCGCTTGAATTCGCCAGGCTCGTGCACCGGGTCGACGTCGACACGCTGTCGAACATCGACGTGGTCAACAATGCGCGCCGCCCGCTCTTGCCGTACGCCGCGCTCGTGCTCGAATACATTCTGCGCATTGGCAGGCCGCGGCAGGTCGTGTTCTCGGCGCTCGGCGTGCGCGAGGGTCTGCTCTATTCGCTGCTCAAGAAAAAGGAACGCGAGAAAGACGCCTTGATCGAGGCAGCGCGCCACCTCAATCAGTTGCGCTCGCGCTCGCCGCGTCATGGCGAAGAGCTGATCGGCTGGACCGACCGCTTCATGGCTACCTCCGGGCTTGAGGAAACCGGCGAGGAACGCCGTTTGCGCCACGCCGCGTGCCTCCTTGCCGATATCGGCTGGCGCGCGCATCCGGATTATCGCGGCGAGCAATCGCTCAACATCATCGCCCACGGCGGCTTCTCGGCCATCGACCATCCGGGACGCGCTTATCTCGCGCTTGCGGTTTTCTTCCGCCATGTCGGGCTGGTCATGGACGACGAATTGTCGCCGCGGCTGCGCGAACTGGTATCGACCCGCATGCTCGACCGCGCCCGCGTGCTCGGCGCGGCACTGCGGCTTGCTTATGTGATCTCCGCGGCGATGCCCGGGGTTCTCGAAGAAACCTCGCTCGCCATCGAGCGGCATCGCCTGGCGCTACGGCTACCGGGAGATTTCGCGGCCTTGGCCGGCGAGCGCGTCTTGAATCGATTGCGCTCGCTCGCCCGCTTGATCGGCCGCGAGCCGGTCATGCTGATGGGGTGAGTTCTAGCCGCGTTCGACTGTGTCGACCCGGCCTTTTTCGATGGCGAGCGCCAGCTTGCCATGCTTAAGCGCCAGCGCCTTGTCGCCGAACAGCTCGCGCCGCCAGCCCGTGAGTGCGGCAACGTCTGCGGCGTCATCGCCGGCGATGCGTTCGAGATCGTCCACGGTGGCGATCACCTTGGCGGCAACGTGGTGGCGCTCCGATACCATACGCAGCAGCACCTTCAGGAGCTCGACGGTCGCTGCGCCGTTGGGGGCTGTCGGTGTGCGCGCTTGCAGCGGCAAGGTTTTTGGATCGCGCTCAAGCCCGCGGGTCACCGCGGCGACGATGGCCTCGCCCCAGCGCGAACGCTCAAAACCTTTGGGCAGCGAGCGCAAGTTCTTCAGCCGCTCGGTGGTGGTGGGCGCCTGCACCGCGATATCGGCGATCGCCTCGTCCTTGAGCACGCGCGAGCGCGGCACGTCGCGCGACTGCGCCTCGCGCTCGCGCCAGGCGGCGACCTCGATGAGGACTGCGAGTTCTCTTGGTTTGCGCACGCGCGTTTTTAGACGCTGCCAAGCGTTCTCCGGCTCCATGCGGTAGGTTTCGGGCGAGGTCAAAACGCGCATCTCGTCCTGCACCCAGTCGGCACGGCCGCGGCGCTTTAAATCCTCGACCAGCGTGAGATAGACCTGCCGCAGATGCGTCACGTCGGAGATGGCGTAAGCAAGCTGCGCGTCCGAAAGCGGCCGCCGCGTCCAGTCGGTAAAGCGGTGCGATTTGTCGAGCGCGTCGCCAGTGATGCGTTGCACCAGCTGGTCATAGGAAATGGAATCGCCATAGCCGAGCACCATGGCCGCAACCTGGGTGTCGAAAATCGGATGCGGAATGAGTTTTGCCGCGTGCCAGACGATTTCGATGTCCTGACGCGCGGCATGGAACACTTTCATTATCTTCTCGTCCGCCATCAGCGCGTAGAACGGCGCCAGATCGATACCCGGCGCCAGAGCGTCGACGACCACCGCCTCGTCGGGCGACGCCATCTGCGCCACGCAGAGCAAGGGATAATAGGTCGTCTCGCGCAGGAATTCGGTGTCGACCGTCACGAAGGAGTGGCAGGTCATACGCCGGCATACGGCGGCGAGGCCTGCCGTTGTGGTGATCGGCGTAATTGCGGTTTTGGTAACGGAATCGAACGCCATGTGTGCCCAATAGTCTCATTCAGTTGCACGGCGCGTGGCAAGACCGCAAATGCCGCGCCCCTCGCAAAAACGCCGCTAACCGCCGCGGATCCTGCCCATATGGATGAACTCCCAGGGGCTCGGCATGGCGCCGACCGGCACCTCGATGATCGTGGGACCGTCGCGATGGGCAAAGGCCCGCTGCAGCGCTGCGCGCAGTTCTTCAGGACTGGTAGCGCGCGCGGCTTCGGCGCCGAAGCTTCTGGCGAATAAAACGAAATCCGGATTGGCGAGATCGCTGCCGATCAGCCGATTGCCATAGCTTTCCTGCTGGATGCGCCGCACATTGCCAAAGGCGCCGTCGTTGAAGACGACCGCGACCAGCGGAATGCGGTGGCGCATCGCGGTGGCAAGCTCATTGGCGGTGAACATGAAGCCGCCGTCGCCCGAGATCGCCAGCACCGGCACGTCGGGCCGGGCGTGTTGCGCGCCAAGCGCCGTGGCAAAGCCCCAGCCGAGATTGTCCTGGTAGCCCGGCGACAGGAATGTGCGCGGCTTATAGACCGGAAAAGCCAGCCGCGCGGCAAAGCCGAGTTGGGTGACCTCGTCGACAAAAATGCCGTCCTCGGGTAGTTCGGCGCGGATCGCTTCCAGGAATGCGATCTGGGGCGCGAGTTTCTCAAGGCGCTTGCGCCACGCCGCCTGGCGCTCCTGCATTTCGGCCCGACGCGAGGCACGCTTGGCGTTGTGGGATGGCAATTCCGCGATCAACCGCTGGAGAATGGGCTTGGCGTCGCCGGTAAGCGCGACGGCAGGTCTGTGCTGGCGATTGTGTTCCTTGGGATCGGCATCGACGCGAATGATCGCAAGCTCGCGGTCAAAACCCCATTCGCGCAACGGTGTGAGCAGCCGGGCGCCGACCGCCAGCACGACGTCGGCCTCGCCCCACAAATCGCGCCCAAGCGGCAGCGTCACGCTCAACGGATCGCGGCTGTCGAGTACGCCGCGGCCGCGCCGATAGCCGAGCACCGGGGCCTGCAGCATGGCGGAGAGCGCCGCGACCTCCGCTGCGGCATTCTGCGCGCCGCCGCCGCAGACGATCATCGGCCGCTTCGCCGCGCCAAGGCGCTTGGCGGCGCGCCGGATCGCGTCGGTGTCGATCTTCGGCGCTGGAACCGGCAGCGGTGCTTGCAGCGCCACCGGCGCGGATTTGCCCCACACATCGATGGCGCATTCGAGGGCTGCCGGTCCTGGCCGGCCCGTGCGCATCGCGCGCAGCGCGAGCGCAGTCGCACGCGATGCCTGTTCCGGCTTGCGGATAAACGCGGTGTGACCGACCAGCCGCGCGATGATACCGGTCTGGTCGCGGATCTCGTGCAGATGGCCGAGCGCCTTGCCGATATCGGCATCGGGAATTTGCCCGATCAGTGCCAGGACCGGCGCGTTCATGGAAAAGGCGGTGAGAAGGGCGGCCGCGGAATTGAGCAGTCCCGGCCCCGGCACGACCGCGTAAGCCTGCGGCTTGCCGGTCGCCAGCGAAGCACCGAGCGCCATATAGGCGGCGCCCTGCTCATGGCGGGTATGGACCGTGCGCAGCCGGTCGGAGAATTTGAATAGCGCCTCGAACAGAAGATCGTTCTGGACGCCCGGCAGCGCATAGACCGTATCGAGTCCGTGCGCGATGAGGGTCGCGGCGACCGCTTCGGCCGTGGTCATCGGTATGCTTTTGGGTGACGCCGGCGCCGCGGCTTTGGTCGGCTTGTTCTTCCGCATTCTCAATCCTTACCGGCCGCAAGTGTGCAAATCGGCGTCATTCTGTCGAGGCCGGACCTCGCGCCAGGCCTGGGTGCTTGACAAGTCGGCGAAGGCGATGTGGTTGTGCGCGACCTTTTCACCCATTGGCGGATTCCAGCATGCATCGCTACCGCACCCATACTTGCGGCGCGCTTCGCGACAGCGACATCGGCGCCGAAGTCCGGCTGTCAGGCTGGTGCCATCGCATCCGCGACCACGGCGGCGTGCTGTTCATCGATTTGCGCGATCATTACGGACTGACGCAAGTTGTGGCCGACCCCGACAGTCCGGCGTTCAAGGCGGCGGAAACACTGCGCTCGGAATGGGTGGTGCGCGTCGACGGTAAGGTGCGCCGCCGGCCTGGCGGCACCGAAAATCCTGACCTGCCGACCGGCGCGGTCGAGATCTATATCCGCGAGATCGAGGTGTTGGGGCCGGCCGGCGAATTGCCGATGCCGGTGTTCGGCGATCAGGAATACCCCGAGGAAACCCGGCTCAAATACCGCTTCCTCGATCTGCGCCGCGAGCATCTGCATCGCAACATCATGACGCGCGGCCAGGTCATCGATTCGATCAGGCGGCGCATGAAGGAGCAGGGTTTTTTCGAATTCCAGACGCCGATCCTGACCGCCTCCTCGCCCGAGGGCGCGCGCGATTATCTGGTGCCGTCGCGCATCCATCCGGGAAAGTTCTACGCGCTGCCGCAGGCGCCGCAGCAGTTCAAGCAGCTCATCATGGTCGCCGGCTTCGACCGCTATTTCCAGATCGCGCCGTGCTTTCGCGACGAGGACGCGCGCGCCGACCGTTCTCCGGGCGAGTTCTATCAGCTCGATCTCGAGATGAGCTTTGTCACGCAGGACGACGTGTTCGCCGCGGTCGAGCCGGTGATGCGTGGCGTGTTTGAGGAGTTTTCCGGCGGCAAGCCGGTGACACCGAAATTTTCGCTTATTCCTTACGCCGAGGCGCTGCGCAAATACGGCACCGACAAGCCGGATCTGCGCAATCCGATCGTCATGGCGGACGTTTCGGAGATTTTCCGTGGCTCCGGCTTCAAGATTTTCGCGCGTATTCTGGAGAGCAGCGCCAAGGCGGCGGTGTGGGCGATCCCGGCGCCCGGCGGCGGCTCGCGCGCGTTCTGCGATCGCATGAATTCCTGGGCGCAGGGCGAGGGGCAGCCAGGGCTCGGCTATATCTTCTGGCGGCAGCGTCCTGCAGATGCAGACGTCGACGATGAGACGCTCAGGCTGGAGATAAAGAGAGCCTTTGACGCCGGACGCATCAAGGAGGCTGATGAACTCCGAGATAAATGGCGTCAAACGCCTGAAGGTGTGGGTCCGCTCGCCAAGAACATCGGCTCCGAACGCACCAAGCAGATTGCCGAGCAGCTCAAGCTCGGTGTCGGCGATGCCTGCTTCTTCGTCGCCGGCGAGCCCACGACGTTTGTCAAATTTGCCGGGCCGGCGCGCACCAAGGTCGGCGAAGAGCTTGGTCTCGTGCAGAAGGATCGCTTTGAACTGTGCTGGATCGTCGACTTTCCGATGTACGAATGGAACGAGGAGGAGAAAAAGATCGATTTCTCCCACAACCCGTTCTCGATGCCGAACGCGTCGGTCGAGGAGTTTTTGGCGCTCGATCCGGCCGATCACGACAAAATCCTCGCGCTCAAGGCGATCCAATACGACATCGTTTGCAACGGCGTGGAATTATCCTCGGGCGCCATCCGCAATCATCGCCCCGACGTGATGAAGAAGGCTTTTGCCATCGCCGGCTATGACGAAAGCCTGCTGGAGCAGAAATTCGGCGGCATGCTGCATGCGCTGTCGCTCGGCGCGCCGCCGCATGGCGGCATAGCTCCCGGCATCGACCGCATCGTGATGCTGTTGTGCGGGGAAGAAAATCTGCGCGAGGTCGTGCTGTTCCCGATGAACCAGCGTGCCGAGGATTTGATGATGGGCGCGCCGTCGGAGGCAACGCCAAAGCAGTTGCGCGAGTTGCATATCCGCGTCGTCGATCCGAGCTGAGTTTGGCTTCGTTCTGCCAACCCGCAACATAGGGTTGTAATTCAGTTTACAGACAACCAGAACGTCGAACTAGCAAAACCCGCTGCCAGGCCGGCGCCTTCTGATCTGAGTGCCCGCGATGCTTGCAGCGAGCTAACCCTTCGATTGCGCTCCTTTCCGCAGGCGCACACCTGGACCACCACCATTCTCATCGATGAATTCCACGCCCGCCGCTTCGAGCGCACGGCGGACGGCCCGATCATTGGCATGAGTGAGCGACGTCTTACTGGCCGTGAGTTCGGCCCGGCGCACCGTGGTCACGCCGAGAGCGGTCTCTCTGGCGAGGTCTTCCGCACTCCATCGGATCAGCGCCCGGGCGGCGCGGATCTGCGCGCTCGTCAGCAGTTTTGCGGGCATCTTGACACCGTTCCCTTAGACGCTATATTTCATACCATATGGAATGTTTAATACCGTATCACGGGAATCAGGAAACGTCATTTTTGGTGTGAGAGGAAGCAATGAAAAACGAAATGTGGATAAGCACTTGCAAAGACCGCCGCCACTTTATCGGCGGCTCGGACGCCCGGATCGTCATGGGTAACGATGAAGGCGCGCTGCTGCGCTTATGGCGGGAAAAGCGCGGCGAGGCGGAGCCGGAGGACCTGTCCGGCAACCTCATCGTCCAGCTTGGGTCGGTTACCGAGGACCTCAATCGGCGCTGGTACGAGGCCAATACCGGAAAGATCATCACGGACATTCAGCGGCGGGTCCAACATCCGGCACTTCGCTGGATGGCAGCGACCCTCGATGGCCGCGTTGAGGACAGCGGGGCGGTATTCGAGGCCAAATTCATGCTGCCGTGGTCATTCTCCGAAGAGGGGGCTGCGGAAAAATATATGCCCCAGCTGCAGCACAATATGTGGGTTGTACATGCCAGGACAGCGGTGCTCTCGGTGATCACCGGCGGCGGCAAGTGGGTGGAGATAGCAGTCGGCGCCGACCCGCTCTACCAGCATCTCATCGTTACCGCCGAGAGGAAGTTCTGGCGATGCGTTGAGAATGGGGAGCCACCGAAGCTGTTCGGCGTCGAACCGCCAAAGCCACGAGTTGAGGCGATCCGTATCGTCGACATGACCTCGTCGAACGCCTGGGCGGAATTCTCGGGCGCCTTCGCACAGACCCGGCAGGCCCATCTCGAGCATGAACAGGCCAAGTCCGAACTCAAAAGCCTGATGCCGGAAGATGCCAAGGAGGCGATTGGTCATGGTGTTCGGGCCAAGCGCTCAAAATCTGGAGCGATCAGTTTTGATCTCCTCAATGTGGAGGGTGGCCATGCATCGGTCTAGTCAATCAATAGCCGCGTTGGCAGCTGCTCTGGCCAAGGCGCAAGCCGAACTCGTCAACCCGGAGAAATCTCTGGTCGGCACCATCAGGTCGAGGGCAGGGGACTCCACCGAACGCCAATTTCGCTATGCCCCGCTGTCCAGTGGGCTCGACATCGTGCGCAAGACCCTTGGCCAGCATGAGATAGCAACGATGCAGACGACTGCAATCGACCAAGCGGCCGGCATCGTCAATCTCACGACCGTGCTGGCCCACGCGTCGGGTGAATGGATTGCCTCCGACTGGCCGGTCTGCGCCGTTAGCGAGACTGCAACCCCCCATCGGATGGGGGCGGCGCTGACCTATGCAAGACGCTACGCCTTGTTCACGCTGGTCGGCATTGCTGGGGAGGACGACCTTGACGCGCCTGACCTCGCGCCGCCGCCAAAAGCCCACAGTCCGGATAATCTAAAGACGAATAACAATATTCGATCGAACGGCGGCCAGCATAGACAATCGCAAAGAACTGCGGGTAGTCGGCAGAGAGTAGGTCCTGTGCATCCAGCCAAGCCGACGCTTGCACCTGACGAATTGGCGCAATTGCGCGACAGGCTTCTCGCTGAACTCAGTAATCTCGATAATGGTGATCAAGCCGCACACTGGGCACATCGGTCACTGCCTGAAAAGAATAAGCTCACGACAGCCGATGCTGCTAATGTCGAGCGCGACTTCTGCGCGAAGCTGAAGAATTTCTCGACGCAAGACGCAAATGTACCGCAAAGGTCAGGAAAAACTGAACAAAGCTTCGCACCACAGAAATCAGATGCGAAGGACGGGAAAAAGAAACCGCGCTTTAAGGCGATCGATAAAAGCGTGCTGGAATTAGCGGAGCCGCGCCGGATACGTGACCGAGAGCATGTGAGAAATGTAGCTAAGCGACCTTGTTTGATTTGCGGTCGCCAACCCACCGATGCTCATCACTTACGCTTTGCGCAAAGCCGGGCGCTGGCGCGCAAGGTCAGCGATGAATTTGTCGTCCCTTTGTGCCGAGGACACCATCGCGAGGTCCATCGTCGAGGCGACGAAGCCGCATGGTGGAGAAATGCCGGGATCGATCCGATTGCCAAGGCACGCGCTCTCTGGCTCAAAACGCATCCGTTGACAGCGCGCCGCCGAAACATAAACGGTGACAAACCAGCTATTGTATCTGGCGTTTCCACACCGAATCCGTGACAATGGCGGCATGGCACGGCGGGCAAAACCGACACGACAATGGAGCGGGCTCTATTATGCGCGAGAAGCGCGGGGGATGAGCCGCACGGAGCTCGTCAAACGAGCGGGCGTCTCCAAGCAGCAACTGTCGCGCCTGGAGAACGGCCAGATCAGGTTGCGGCTCGATCACTTGAAGCCATTTGCTCCTCATCTTGGCTACACGCCGGAACAGATCTTGCTGTGGGGGCGATTTCCAGGCACTGGCGGCAGTCATACTGAATTGAGCGGCGCACAGCGCGGGGAAGTGCCCCGCGAAGAACCGCTCGGCCATACGTCTGTACCGGAGCTTGCCGACCCAGACGGCGGTGCGCAGACACGCAAGGCGCGCAGGGAGGGACGCCACAGCGACCCAGTAAAATCAGAGGGATGGGTGTTCCCGCCGAGCTTTGTACGAGAACAATTGCACACCACTGCGGCGCGGCTTCTCGTGCTTAATACGCATGGCGATAGCATGGCACCAACGATCATGTCGGGAGACCGCGTGATAGTCGATACCGGACATACGACGCCCACTCCCGATGGGCTCTATGCCATCCGCGATGGTTTCGGGCATATTGTCGTCAAACGCCTGCAGTTATTGAATTCGGCGCGGCCAACGCGGGTAAAAATTATTTCCGACAACCCCAATCATGCAACCGAAGAAGTTCCGCTCGGCGAGCTGGAAATTGTCGGGAAAGTCCTCTGCTGCCTTAAGCTCTTTTGAGCAACAGAGGCTCGATCCCGGAGGGCACATTAGGTCGGCCATGCCGTGAACGTCGATGATGAGACCGAGCGGTCTCGCGGGTAGCTTCCGGAACGGGCAAGCGCAACCATTTTTCGCCCGCAGGCCAGCGCGCCGCTGAGCAAGGCCCTGGTGACGCTCGCCAAGTAGTTGTCTGTCTGAGGCTGCGCAGCCCGAGGACTGTTCAGTGAGCCAAATTAAGCCACTCATGTCCACTAAGTGCCAAAAGCAGACATGGGCCAGCGTGCAAAAAATGAGCCCCGACAGGGGTTGCCGGGGGTCAACTTCTTCTCGGGACGAACGCGAGCGCCACGTTGAATGATAGTGTGACATGTCCACTGTGAAAATTATGCGACAGTGTCTCGGTTATTTTTGCTCCGCCGTTGGCGCTTGCTTGGGTGATCCCCAAGAAAATATTTGCGATATAGCGGAACCGCGATGATATCGCGCCGCCGGAGGCCGCCCCTCCATTGGAAATACGCCGTTTCTGTCCGCAAGCGGTGGCATCGACTACGCCGACTTTGGCGCTCGGAGCGCGAGATCGAGGAATGCGATTACTTCGGTGCCAGGTTCCGGCTTTCACCGAACGACGTGATCGGTCACGAGATCATCCTCAAGCGTTTCGAATGGCTGCAAATCCCGCAAATGATCCGCGCGTGTCAGAAACTGAGACCGGCGGCATTTATAGACATAGGGGCCAATTTCGGGCTCTACACCTGCGTCCTCGGACGCCAAAAGTTGGCGAGCCGATTAATTGCCTTTGAACCCAATCGCTGGGCGCTTGAGCGGTTGCGCGAGCATTTCGAGCTCAATGGACTGACTGGAGTTGAAATTCACGAGACTGCGCTGGGAGCCGCGCACCACACGGCGCTCCTATTGCCCGGTGCCCCCGGCTACAGCGCATTGTCCACCATCGTTTCGGCGCACCCGGATGGCTATGAAATCACGGTCGTCGCCTTGGACGATGTAGTTTCCTTCGTCGGCAAACCTCTGGTCATAAAGATCGACGTAGAGGGCTACGAGCTTCAGGTCTTGGAGGGCGCAAAAACGCTTCTCGCCCAAAATTATGGCTACGCGCAGATTGAGTCCTTTGAAGACAGCCGTGCCAAGGCGGTGATCGAGACGATGGCGCAATTCGGCTGGCGACAGTCCGATCACATTGTTGACGATCTGGTGTTTCGGCGCGATGCCATTTAGCCACATCGTTTTCACGCAAATGCGGTTTTCGTGATCGTTTTTCACGCTACCCCCAAGTTTGTAATCTTTTTTACAGGAGCTGCCTGACGCCGAGATGCACCTTCCAGCTGGATTTGCTGTGGGTGCCGCGCCGGGCACGCGGCTGGCTATCGCTGCGGTATCCCCGACCTGTGGAATCGATAGATCGGCTTAGGGTGGGCAAATATAGCCGACGCCATTCGGATTGTGGAAGCAACCGACCGAAGCCGGAAGGACTTGTTTTGGCAGCCAGAGCACTACGGACGGGAAATAGATCGTGAATGCGATCGTGGCGAAGAAGACGATATAGATCGGATAAGCTGCCCGCAGCGCTAGCGAGAAACGGACACCGACAAATTTCGATGCCATCAGAAGAACAAGGCCGTAAGGCGGTGTGATCAAGCCAAACGCCAGCGTTGTTATTAGCACCACACCCATATGAACGGGATTGATATTGCCTGCGTCAGTTAGCGCATTCACCAGTGGCATAAAGATAATGATGGTGGGGACGGGCTCAATGAAATCGCCAATGACGGTGAAGAGTGCGACCATCAACAACATGATCAACCGCGGATCGTTGCCTGCAATGCTGGTGATCCAGTCAGCAATAACGAGGGCGCCTCGTAGATAGGCAAAAAGCCAGCCAAATGCATTGGCCGCACCGATCGTAATCAGCGGCAGGGAAAAAATCATGCCCGCGAGGCAAAAATCATAGGCGAGAAACCTGATATGACCTCGATTGAGCGCTGGAATAACAACAACAAGAATGTATAGGACGGCGACCACGCCCGCCTCGGTTGGCGTGAACCAGCCGGTGAGGATGCCTCCCAAAAGAATGACTGGGATCATCAATGGCAGCGAGGCGTCCTTGAAAGCGTCCACGATGTCGCGAAATGGCGCTCGTTGACGGCGCATGCCAGCGGGACCAAAGAAATAGCAATAGATCATCAAGCCGACACCGATCATCATTCCGGGCACAAAGCCTGCCATAAAAAGCCCGGCGATCGAGACATTGCCTATCGCGCCATAAACCACCGCGGTGATGCTCGGTGGTACAAGCGCCGCGATAGTCGAAGCCGATGCGATGATCGCGGCGATAAAGGCAGGACTATAGCCCTCCTTCTTCATCGGACCGCCGAGCGCTCGGCTGATGACCGCAACGTCAGCAGTGGTGGAGCCGGACATTTCCGAGAAAAACATACTGAATACGGTGACGACTTGTGACAGACCGCCACGAATATGGCCAACCAACGCGAGCGACAATTTAACAACGCGCACTACTACATTGGCCGAGCTCATCAGCTCGCCGACAAGAAGAAAAAATGGAATTGCCAGCAACGCTTCCGAGTCCATCCCGTCGAACATTTTTTGAATGATGGCGACGTGCGAGACTTCAGTGAATGAGGCGCTGACGAGGACACCTGCCATCAACGCGAATGGGACCGGCACACCGAGATAACCAAAAAACAGGAACAGGAAGCTCATCAACCCAAGCACATAGCCGGAGTTCATCAGGGGTGGCCTGCGGTCGCAATCGTTTCGATGGGCTGAATATGCATTTGTTGTTCCGGCGGATCGGCATGTTCGAAGCCGTTTCGCAGACCATTGACGATCTGCTCAATGGTAAATAGCGCGACAAAGACGCCGCAAATTGGGATCGCCGCGTAAAGCGAGGCAATCGGCGTCAGCGATGGCATGCGAAAGCTGGAAAAGCCGCGCAGGAAATTGAGATAACCGAAGTAGATGAAACAAATCGCCACGCCCATTACAACGAGCCTAATGATGATTTCAACGATGATCCGAGATCTGCCTTGCAGGGCATCGGCGATCGCAGTGAGATAAAGATGATCGTTGCGGCGCGTAGCCACCGCAGCACCGAAGAAAATCGCGTAAATGAACAGTGTCGAAGTCACCTCCTGCAGCCAAAGCCAGGGGTGACCGATCGTGCGTGTAATAATGTCGAAAATAACCGTGGTGCAAAAGGCGAATAGTAAGAATCCGCACAGTCCCATTAAAATCAATTCAAGAACATCGAAGGCGCGCCATTTCAGGTGACGCTGCCGTCCAACCACGAGCCGATCGGCAATGGCCATTGCAACCCCCCAATTGCAAGCCGGGTAAAGGGGCCGGCTAGCCGACCCCTTCATGATCCGGTTTAATTCACGGACTTGATCAAATCCTTGATCTTCACCGCGTGAGGCCCGAGTCCGTCGGCTAGCTTGTCGAGATAAGGATCGGCAAGATTTTGAAATCCGGATTTATCGACGTCGTCAACGATCTTCACACCGATGGCTTTGAGCTTTCCAGCCGATTGGTGCTCAAGCTCGAAGGCCTTAGCCGGCTCTATCTTGTTGACTTCATCGGCGGCTGCCTGCACCCATTTCTTTTGCTCGTCGGTCAAGCTTGTCCAGAGCTTGTCGCTGATCCAGATGAGACTATTGTTTGCTTCGTGCTCGGTCATCGAGAGGACTGGAGCAACTTCGTAATGCTTGTTGGCCAGGTAAACGTTCACGCCATTCTCGGCGACGTCCACCACACCTGTTTGCAGGGAGGTATAGACGCTGCCGAATGGCATATGGACCGTTTGTGCGCCATACACCGGAAACATCAGGTCTTCGGTCGCCGTCGCCTGGACGCGGACCTTCAAGCCTTTGATGTCCTCAACCTTGGCTATTGGCTTCTTGCTATACATGCTGCGCAATCCAAGCGTCATCACGGCGATCACATGCCCGCCTTGCACGGTATCTTCGATCATAGACTTGACCGCCTGGTTGACCTTTGGATCGGATAACGCTTTCACAAGGTGATCTTCCGAACGGAACAAATAATGCAGCGACATCACGCCGGCCTGTGGCGAGAGCGTGGCGGCGTTCGCCGACGAACTGATGCAGAACTCGACGTCACCCGCCTTCAATAGCTGGAGAACTTGGGGCTCCTGGCCGAGCTGAGCGCCGGGATATTGGTCAATCAGCATCGTCCCGTTGCTCAATTCTTTGAGCTTGTCGGCAAAAAGATCACCGGCGATGCCATATCCAGTGGTCTTAGGCTGGTCGTAGGCAAAGCGATAATGCTTTACCTCCTGAGCCATTGCGGTTGAAACCCAAAAGGCCGCAAGAAGACTAAGTGCAGTCCCGTAGACAGCCTTACGAATTGTGATCATGTTTTCCTCCCCTAGTCGGCTTGTTAATTTCTATTTGTAGCACTTATTGCGGCTGCCGCGCGATGCGGCGGAGAAAAATTCTCCTGGATCCGAGACGAGTGCCACTCTCGAACCAGTTAGCTTGTCTCTGCGCAGGTAACCCGGCCATGCAGTGGGAGCGAAACGAGTCTCCGCCTCACTTTTTCTCTGAAATACGGGAATAATGCAGGCGATGCCCAGAGATTTTTTGCGAAACAGCCAGAAGGGAAGCGTATTCTGGGGCACGGAGACGGTACCGTGAAAGCAAGAAGCCCGCTGTCAGCGGGCTTCTTCGCAGCATTACCGTGAAAATCTCTGGTGACCGCACTGGCTGGCTGACGACGCAGTCTGGATCGGACCAGTCTCCAGCTTAAATTCCCTGCTAACAGGGAAATTTTCAATTTTGGGGCGCTGGGGCAGGGTACCGAGAGTGCAACGGCGGGCAGTTGCCGCCTTCGCCGTCTGGCCTGACGGGAGAGCAGTATGACCAATGGGTCCGAGATCAGATGCACCAAATGTTGCAGAACTGTCGTTAGTTTTTCGTCAGAAAACTTAGAAATGCGTGGATGAATCACCCATCCATCCTGATGTCACCGCAGATGAGCTTAAGCGGGATGTCCGCTTTTGGCACATAGCGGACATTCCGCGATGTCCGAGTGATGTCCGCTTTCGAGGGTAAAGCGGACGCTGGCCAATCGGCTCGCGGCGTTCGTTCGCGCTTAGCAACGCTAGCGTTTCAGGTCGGAGATCACGGCTCGTTAACTGCTGTTCTTCATCCTGCCAGCAGAGTGATTCGTGGAGTAACGAGTGAGCGCCGAAATATTTACGTTAAGCGACTATCGCATCGACGATAGCGCAGATGGTGAGATTGACCTGGCGACGGCAGTAGACGTCGCTGACCGGCCCCCTGCGAGTGGTCCGTTTGGAATGTTAGTTTAGAGCTGGGATTTGCGCCATGGGCTTTGCCGGCCAGACGAGTGCCTCTGGCGCCGGCGGTCGATATCCCAACGAGGAATGCGGCCGCACTTTGTTGTAATGCTGCCGCCAGATTTCGATCATGACCTGCGCCTCTTTCAATGTGTAGAAGATCTCACCGTTTAGAAGCTCGTCGCGCAGCTTACTTCCGTCACCCCTATCGCTCGAACCGCATCAGTAACCAGCCCGCCTTGTGCCATCAGAACATCAACCTGCCGAAGCTTCGCGACAACCTCTTCGGCCGTATGCCGCTTCCTCGCCATCGATCTCATCCTCCATGGTCAAAACATACCTCAGGGAGGACCACTTCAAAGGGGGCAGATCAGTTGCGCGGCAACGCGCGGAAGAGTGCGAGCTAATGTTGCGTCATGCCTTTTCTGGATTTGTCGTTGGCCGGTCAGAATATCCCTAGACATCGCGATCGCGCCTGGGAATGTCCGCTTTTCGGGGCCACGCGGACATTGCGTGGCTAAGTCCGAGCTATGGCGATCGCCGACTTTGCTTCCGATAACCGGCATTACCGGAGGCAGTTCATAATGCCATTTCGCTCCTTACCAGGCGAATGTCCACCTTCCGGGTAAAGCAGAAATCGCTCAACATCGCGGCTTTGACGGCGGACGTTTTCGGCGGTATCCGATCAACTGGAAGACTTGACCCGCGGCGAAGCCGCAACCGCAGCGGCCGACACGGCAATATGGCTCCGCCACTCCTGCAACTCAAAGACGTCGCACTGACCTTCGGCGGCACGCCGCTTCTTTCCAGTGCGGAGCTGTCCGTCTCCTCCGGTGAGCGGATGGCTCTCATTGGACGCAACGGATCTGGCAAATCTACGCTGCTCAAGATCGCAGACGGACTGGTCGAACCGGACCGCGGCTCTGTTTTCATGCAGCCGGGGGCCGTTATCCGGTATCTGCCGCAGGAGCCGGATTTTTCCGGCTTCGCGTCTACGCTTGCCTATGTCGAAGCCGGCCTCGGGCCGAGCGACGATACCCATCTTGCCCGCGATCTGTTGGATCAATTGGAACTCACCGGGCAGGAAGACCCGGCGAATCTTTCCGGGGGCGAGGCGCGCCGCGCCTCACTGGCTCGCGTGCTGGCTCCCTCACCCGATATCCTACTCCTCGACGAGCCGACCAATCATCTCGATCTCACCGCAATCGAATGGCTGGAGCAAGATCTCAATTCCCGACGCACCGCCCTGGTGCTCATCAGCCACGACAGGCGCTTTCTCTCCAACCTCTCGCGATCGACGGTCTGGCTCGATCGCGGGTGCACGCGACGCGTCGATAGGGGCTTTGCCCATTTCGAGGAATGGCGCGACACGCTGTTGGCCGAGGAGGAACGTGAACAGCACAAGCTGGATCGCAAGATTGTCGCCGAGGAGCATTGGATGCGCTACGGCGTAACGGGCAGGCGCAAGCGCAACATGCTCAGGGTCGGCAATTTGCAGGCTTTAAGGGAGCGGCGCCGCACCTATCGAGCTAATACAGGTAACGCCACGATCACTGCTGGATCGGCTGCGCCGTCCGGCGCGCTGGTCATCGAGGCTATCGGCATCGGCAAGCGCTACGACGACCGTCCGATCATTAGCAACTTCTCGATCCGAATTCAGCGCGGCGACCGCATCGGCATCGTCGGACCCAACGGTAGTGGCAAGACAACGCTGATCAACCTACTGACCGGCACCCTGCCGCCGGATACAGGCTCGATACGACTCGGATCGAATCTTGCGATAGCGACGCTCAATCAGCATCGGGACAGTCTCGATCCCAATGTCACCATCACCGAAGCGCTGACAGGTGGTCACGGCGATACCGTGATGGTCAACGGACATGCCAAGCATGTCGTCAGCTACATGAAGGATTTCTTGTTTGCGAGCGAACAGGCCCGCACACCGCTCGGAAAGCTGTCAGGTGGTGAACGGGGCCGCCTGATGTTGGCGCAGGTGCTCGCCAAGCCGTCCAATCTGCTCATCCTCGATGAGCCAACCAACGATCTCGACATGGAGACGCTGGACGTTCTCGAGGACGTGCTTGGCGAATATCCCGGCACTGTCCTGCTTGTCAGCCATGATCGCGATTTTCTCGATCGCTTGGTGAGTAGCGTGATCGTGCCGGAAGGAGATGGCCTCTGGACCGAATATGCCGGCGGCTATAACGACATGCTGGCGCAGCGCGGCGCGGAATCGTCGCGCGATCGTCCCAAACAGAAACCAGAGAAAGCCGAGAAAGAACCTGTTCCACTTATTCTGGAAACACCGCCTGCCAAGCGGCGGATGAATTTCAAGGAAAAGCATGCGCTCGATACCCTACCCAAGACCATCGCTGCACTCCGGGCCGAAGCCGATACACTGAGGACGAAGCTCGACGATCCTGGATTTTACGCGCGGGACCGCGCCGCCTTCGAAAAGACCACCGTCACCCTTGCGAAGGCCCAGCACGATATCGCTACGGCGGAGGAGCGATGGCTCGAGCTTGAGATCTTGCGTGAAGAACTTGCCGGCACTGCGGAGCCCCTCCGGCCTTGAACGGAATCACCGGAACTGCCACATCCACCCCGCTATGAACATTCCCTTCCGGACGTCACTGGGCGCCGAAACCTTTTCGCCCATCGCGACCGAGGTTGGACGGCGTCGCACCTTTGCGATCATTTCCCATCCAGATGCCGGCAAAACCACCCTGACGGAGAAGCTCCTGCTGTTCGGCGGAGCAATCCAGCTTGCCGGGCAGGTCAAGGCCAAGCGCGACCGGCGGTCAACTCGCTCGGACTGGATGGCTATCGAACGCGAGCGCGGGATATCCGTCGTTACGTCGGTAATGACCTTCGAATACGGCGGTCGAGTATTCAATTTACTCGATACGCCAGGCCACGAGGATTTTTCGGAAGACACCTATCGGACGCTCACAGCGGTCGACTCGGCTGTCATGGTAATCGACGCTGCCAAGGGCATCGAGCCGCGCACACGAAAGCTTTTCGAGGTGTGCAGACTGCGTGATATTCCAATCATTACTTTCATAAACAAGATGGACCGGGAGAGCCGCGACCCGTTCGATCTAATTGACGAGATCGAGAAGACACTGGCGCTCGACGCCGCACCGATAGCATGGCCAGTCGGACGCGGGCGCGATTTCGTCGGCGCCATCGACGTGGAATCCGGCGGTATGCGCCTCCTCGATAGCGATGCCGGCTCTGCTGGCAAGCCGCGCGAAATGTCACTGGCCGCAATCGCTGCTTTGAACTCCAGTCTCAACGCCACGACACTGGGCGGGGAGCTTGATCTCGTACGTCAGGCCTGCAAGCGGTTCGATCCGCTAGCCTTTGCCGAGGGCCATATGACTCCAATTTTCTTCGGCAGCGCGCTCAAGAATTTTGGCGTCGGCGATTTACTGAATGCGCTGGCCAACCTGGCGCCGCCGCCACGAACACAAGCGGCTGACAAACGGGTCGTGTCGGCTACCGAGCTCGGAATGTCGGCGTTCGTTTTCAAAATCCAGGCAAACATGGATCCGAACCATCGTGATCGTATCGCCTTCGTGCGGCTCTGTTCTGGCAAGCTTACCCGCGGCATGAAGGTGAAGCAGACGCGAACCGCGAAGACAATGAGCCTGCGCACACCCCAATTTTTCTTCGCCCAGGACCGGGTACTTGCCGAGGAAGCCTATGCGGGGGACGTGGTTGGCATACCCAATCACGGGACGCTGCGCATCGGTGACACCCTAACTGAGGGCGAGGACCTGAACTTTGTTGGCGTGCCTAATTTCGCCCCTGAGATTTTGCGCAGGATCCGCCTTCCTGATGCCATGAAGGCCAAGAAACTGAAGCAGGCGCTGCAGGAACTATCCGAGGAAGGTGTAGCCCAAGTCTTCCGACCGACCGACGGCTCCGCTCTCCTGGTTGGCGTCGTCGGCCCACTGCAGCTCGATGTGCTGAAGGCCCGGCTTTCCGCTGAATACGCTCTGGAAATTGATTGGAGTACACCCGAGTTTCAGTTCGCGCGCTGGATTGCGGCGGGCGACCGTAAAATGATCGATCGGTTTGCGACGAGCTACCCGTCAGCGATTGCCGAAGATTTCGATGGCGATCTTGTCTTCCTGGCACGCACCGCCTTCGACCTCGAATACACCGGCGAACACAATAAGGATATCATCTTTTCCGATGTGAAAGACATTCACCGGAGAAAGCAACGTGGGTGAGCTGAGACCAGAAACCTGCTTAGAACTCTGGGGAATGCGCCAGTGTTGCTTCCGATAACTGGAGTTATCGGAGGTAATTGTCGACCCCAGACGCTATGGGCGAGAATACAGAACAGAGTCTCTGATCAATGTCTGCTTTGGAGGGTAAATTAGACCTGAAGCGGACGCCGTGTGATGTCCGCTAATGACCCAAACCGTACATGAGGCGATCAATTTTGCTTCTGGGCGAGATCAAATATCATTGGAAGGTTCGAGCGGAGACGCTATCCTTCGATTTTAATGTTGGAGACAGGAATGGCTACGGGCACAGTAAAGTGGTTCAACTCGCAAAAGGGTTATGGATTTATCGCGCCGCAGGGCGGCGGTAAGGATGTATTCGTTCATATCTCGGCGCTCGAGAGGGCTGGCCTCAGCAATCTCAACGAAGGCCAGGTCGTCGAATACGAAGAAGTCGCAAACAAAGGCAAAACGTCAGCAGAGAATCTCAAGGTTCAGCGCTGACGCGCGCTGGATTACTTAAAGAGCGCGAAGGCCGCTTGGCCTTGCAGTGTCGCCCCAACGCTGCTCACCCGCGCCGACGAGGCGATCGAATAAGATCGCCTTTTTGGTGCGCTGCATGAGTTCGCTTCCGGCACTTAGCGGACATTGCGTGATGTCCGACTTATGTCCGCTTTGGAGGCAAAGCAGACGTCGGCCGCGCGCCGCGCGAATTATCGCTTTTTCTTCCTCGCGTTCTTTTTCGCGAAAATCGCGTTCCAGTTTTCCTTGTAGGCCGTGGTGACCGGTTTCTGGCCTTCGCCGCGGCTATAGTTGGAAGGTCCGGCGGTGGCTGTCTCAATGCCCTCGGCCCTGGATACGCCTTCATCTGGAGTGCTCTTGATCTTCGGAGCGACCTCGTTTCTTGGAGCGGGCTCGGTTTTGGCTTTTTTGTTTTCGCTGGCCACCGTCTTTCCTAATACTGAGCGGACTCATCCTTTACGTAGCGCGACGATACGGGCTTATCCTTTCGGGTCGCTCTGAGCATATCCCATCAGCGGAAGTCGCGCCCGCAGACGGACACGTCGCGACTGCAGGTGAATGTCCGCTTATGGGACTTAGCAGACACCGAGCGACGTCCGATTTATGTCGGCCTTCGGGGGTAAAACGGATGCAAGCCGGCAGCGCCGCGACCTTTGTTGATTTAAACTCGGCCACAGTGAGGAATCTGTCAAACGGAAATCCTTGCGGCAGCCTCAGCTTGCTCGCGCATCACATAGCCGCGTCCCCAGACTGTCTCGATATAGTCCTTGCCGCCGGATGCACCGGCGAGCTTTTTCCGCAATTTGCAAATGAAGACGTCGATGATCTTCATTTCTGGCTCGTCCATACCGCCGTAGAGGTGGCTCAAGAACATTTCCTTGGTCAGCGTCGTGCCCTTGCGCAGCGCCAGGAGTTCCAGCATCAGGTATTCCTTGCCCGTTAGATGCACGCGCGCGCCGTCGATCTCGACCGTCTTACTATCGAGATCGACGCATAGGCCGTCAGTGTTGATGACTGACTGCGCATGACCCTTGGATCGACGCACGATGGCGTGGATGCGCGCGACCAGCTCGTCCTTATGGAACGGTTTGGTCATGTAGTCGTCGGCGCCGAAGCCGAGACCTTTGGTCTTGTCCTCTATGCCCGCTAGGCCGGAAAGGATGAGGATCGGCGTCTTCACTTTTGATACGCGCAACTTGCGCAGCACATCGAAGCCGGACATATCCGGCAAGTTCAGATCGAGCAGGATGATGTCGTAGTCATAGATCTTGCCGAGGTCGATGCCTTCCTCGCCGAGATCGGTCGTGTAGACGTTGAAGCTTTCCGACTTGAGCATCAACTCGATCGATTGCGCGGTGGCGCTATCATCTTCAATCAACAATACGCGCATGTCGGTTAGTTCCCTCACAGGTGGAAGGCTGGAACATTAGCTCCGCACACGGTTAACAAAGATTGAAATGTCTACGACGTCCTGCCATCTTTGGCTCGCGTGACACGCGAGCGCAAAATGTTCCGGCAGGCCAGAGACGCAAACGTCGCTGGTATGGGCCAAAAGCCGACCTGGCAGACGCCCCCACTAGTGTCCGCTTTTGGCACTAAGCGGACATGGAGAGGGCGGCAATTGATGTCCGCTTTCGGGGGTAAAGCAGACATGGCCCGAACGGCTCGCGATGTCTGCTAATGACCCAAAGCGGACATCGTTGATCAAAGTCTGACTTCTCGAAGTGTTCTCGGTTCTCCAACTGTTCCGAGGTGAAATGGGTAATGGCCGGTTTCGACCCCACTCGCCAGTTTTGAAGGAGAGGTGGCCGGTTTGCCACCAGGCATTGCCCGGGGCCCGGTCATCCCAAGTGGATCTGGTTCTGCGTTCGTCCCGAGAGAGCCCCGGCGAGGAAAGCGTCGGGGCTTTTTTGTGCGCCTAAGCGTTCAAGACGACGCGTCGAAGATTTGCCGGCATGCCGTCGGCGAGAAAAGTATCTTTTGGTGTCCACCCGTGCACAGCGCGGCAAAAGTCGCATTGAGAAAAAGTCACCCTGTCGGGCAGACTATCGATCTCCATCGGATCGATCTCGATGTTTGTAGAAACTAGCCTTTTTGTGTTTGGGCATCTGAACATCAACAGCATCGCCCCGAATTTGCTCCCGATAACTTAATGGAAGATTGCCTGGTCGGTTTGGGCCGCTGCCCAAGTTAATGGCCCATTAGGCTTTTGCATTATAGCAGATTTTACATTTCCGCCGCATAGCTTTCGTCGGTAAGTGGTAGGCAAATCCAAGAGAACGCCTTGCTACCGAACAATCTCGTCTCCGATCTTGAAAGGGCGATTACAACTCGGTCGGCCGAAGCCGGCGCGATGTTGCAGCAAATAACTGATCTTTTTCTTGCCAATGCAGGGCACTACTCCGCCGAGCAGCTGGACCTATACGACGACGTTTTAACCGAACTTATTGCCAAGGTCGAAGTCGCTGCTCGCGCAAAACTTGCAGAGCGACTTGCATCGGTCAACAGCGCGCCTACCAATACAATCCGTTCGCTTGCGCTTGACAATGCGATTGAGGTCGCGGAGCCAATTCTCTCTCAATCTCACGCACTAGACGACGATACACTTACTCACTGCATAGCAACTAAAAAACAAGACCATCTGCTTGCTATCGCTACTCGTCATAAAGTCAGCGAAACGGTCAGTCATCAGTTGATTGCAAAGGGCAACAACAGAGTTCTGGGTACTCTAGCTAGTAATCCAGGCGCAGCAATCTCTGATCCGAGTTTTGGGATGCTTGTCCAAAAAAGTATCGACGATGATTGGCTGTCGGAATGCGTCGCCGGGAGAAAAGACATTCCCGAGCATCATCTTCGCCAGCTCCTATCCAGGGCTTCAGAAATTGTGCGGCGAAGGCTGATAACGGTCAACCCAGAAGTCAGCAACATAATTAAAGAGATTTTGCCTCTTAATACACCACCGATCGCAAACAAAACGCCCGGTCCACTAACGAACTACAAGGCAGCCGAGTGCGCCGTCAAAACTCGCGGACTTTCTGAGGCGGCCGTGAATGAATTTGCTAAGGAAAAAAAACTTGCAGAACTCATGGTCTCAATAGCGCAGCTCTCGCGTCTTTCGGTATACGAAATTGAGCGGTTGTTTTCGGGGCGCTGGACAAGCCCTGTTGCCATTATTCTGAAAGCGATTGGTTTCCACTTGCGCACGGTAGACGCAATTTATCATTCGCGCTTGTCCAGTGGCGAGGTAATTCAAAACGATTTAATACAGACAAAGGCGGAGTTCATTGCGCTCCGTCAACCTACCGCGGAGCGCATTGTGCGCTTTTTCTACGCCAAAAGAGCCGTCAATATTTCAAACCACTCCTGAGCTGCGTTCCTTGGCTATCACGTCAGTTAGACCCAATGGAAGTCGAGAGTGACCGGTCCATGCGATCCCTCAAAGCCGCACTAAGCTGTCTTCCCGGGCCGCCGATTTAGAAACGAAAGTGACCGCCTTCTTCAGCCGTGTGCGCGCGGCTTGAGGCGTCGATAATCGTGCCAATGTCCGCTTTTGGCACTTAGCGGACATGGAACGATGTCCGAGTCACGTCCGCTTTGGAGGGTAAAGCAGACGCCGGTTGCATCCCCGAAGTACCGCCATTAATACCGTCAATTTATGCGGCTATCGGAGGTTATCCGCGGACGTAGAAGACCATCTGCGGATCGATTCGCAAAGAGAAAACAACAGCTTTGCGGAAGCTAGCGAATAGTCGCGAACAGCGGGGAAATATTATGTGGCTGGGGAACTAGGATTTGAACCTAGATTGACGGAGTCAGAGTTCGCAGTTCTACCGTTGAACTATTCCCCAAAATCCTTACGGGACAATGCTTTGGAATCCCGCCGCAACTTCTTAGCCTCGCTATAGCCTCGGGTGAAAAGAACCGGGCCGTGGCCCGGGCAGGGTGTAATCCACCACCCGAAATTGGGCAAGCTTTCGACCCGGCCATACGCGAATATGCGACCCAGCGCGTGACGCTCCGCCTGGGACCTTAGCTAAAGAACAAAAAGCGCTGGGCTCGCTATAGGCTCAGCCAATGGCAGCCGCAAAAAAATACTTTCAGTTGGCCGTTTCGCAATTGAAGCAATTCGCGTCACGCCGGCGATGGCACTCAGGATCACTTACCCTTGCCGGCCCCGTTGTGAGCGGGTCGATGCATTTTATAACTCTGGCCCGGTTTGGGCGTGGGAGGCAGCGGCTTTCCGCGAACTACGGTGCGCTCCTTGCCGGTATCGCCGCCGCGGGGCCCGAGGATTTCGTATTCACCTGATCTCTTGGCGGTTTGGCCGGGCTTGAGAGTCTCGGTCATTCTGTCACTTCTCCGGGGCTAGTTGGATGGGAGGCCTTTCCGGGTTATTTCCAATGCGTAACCATTGGGTCCGGTGTCGTTGTGGAGGGCTACGGCTGACCGGCCCCCTGCGAGTGGTCCGTTTGGAATGTTAGTTTAGAGCTGGGATTTGCGCCATGGGCTTTGCCGGCCAGACGAGTGCCTCTGGCGCCGGCGGTCGATATCCCAACGAGGAATGCGGCCGCACTTTGTTGTAATGCTGCCGCCAGATTTCGATCATGACCTGCGCCTCTTTCAATGTGTAGAAGATCTCACCGTTTAGAAGCTCGTCGCGCAGCTACTTCCGTCACCCCTATCGCTCGAACCGCATCAGTAACTAGCCCGCCTTGTGCCATCAGAACATCAACCTGCCGAAGCTTCGCGACAACCTCTTCGGCCGTATGCCGCTTCCTCGCCATCGATCTCATCCTCCATGGTCAAAACATACCTCAGGGAGGACCACTTCAAAGGGGGCAGATCACTTGACTACTGTCCGTATAATACCCACTTTACAGACAGTAGACACCAAGCCAAGGTTGATTCACATGGCAAAAACCGCCCCGAAGGCCACCTCCTCAAGCATCGTAAACCGGACAGTCCCGCGAAGACTCCCAAATTCAGAGCTCCGCCCTCGGGAGTATTTGACCGAAAGGGAGATCGAGCGCATTCAGGAAGCGGCCCGCAAAAGGTCGCGCTACGGACATCGCGACGCGACCATGATCCTGGTGGCATACCGCCACGGGCTCCGCGCGTCGGAATTATGCGGGTTGCGATGGGACCAGGTCGATCTCAATACTGGCCGACTCCATGTCCGCCGAGCCAAGGGCGGGATCGACAACGTTCATCCGCTAAGCGGCAAAGAAATACGAGCATTGCGTCAGCTTCGCCGAGAAAATACGGAATCTCGATACGTCTTTCTCACCGAACGCGGCGGTCCCGCGACGACTGCCGGATTCCTGAAAATGATGGCCCGGACCGGAGAAGCCGCAAAGTTGCCATTCCCAGTTCATCCTCACATGCTCAGGCACTCCACCGGCTACAAGCTCGCCAACGACGGACATGACACTCGAGCCCTCCAGCATTACATGGGCCATAAAAACATTATGCACACCGTGAGGTACACCGAAATGGCGCCTAATCGGTTTAAGGATTTTTGGAAGGACTAAAAGTCGTATTTAAGGGCCGTCCTGGGATGAATGGATCAGTCAATCTCGTCCTGTACCAGATATCGATTTGGGCGATACCGGCTCTCATAGCCATCACGTTCCACGAAGCGTCACATGGGTATGTTGCGCATCTTTTGGGTGATGACACTGCCTGGCGCCTGGGTCGAGTCAGTTTCAACCCGCTGGTCCACATCGATCCGTTCGGAACAGTTCTGCTCCCGCTCATACTATTGCTGCTGCGTTCGCCCTTTCTATTCGGCTACGCCAAGCCGGTGCCAGTTAATTTTCGCGCACTTCGACATCCGCGCGCAGGCACGATATTGGTTGCAGCGGCCGGTCCGGGAATGAATTTGCTTTTGGCGACAATCGCCGCGCTTGGCTTTCATATCGTTGCCTATGTTCCAGCATCGGGGGCGCAGTGGTTGGCTGCAAACCTGAAAAACGCTCTCCTGCTCAACGTCGTTCTGGCGATTTTCAATCTTTTGCCGATTCCACCTCTCGACGGAGGACGCATCCTGGTCGGAATCCTTCCAGGCGTCTTTGCTCGCTGGGTGTCCCGTCTAGAACCTTACGGAATGCTGATACTCATCGGTCTGCTTTTCGTGCTGCCAATGCTTGGTCTCGACCCAATATCGCGGCTAATCATGACGTCAACCAATGCGGTGGGCGGCACAATACTTTGGCTGACAGGAAACATTTGAAGGCAGTATTTGAAACGTCGAGGCCTCGTACCACGGGACAATCCGACCGTCGAATGGATGTCCGCTTTCGGGGGCAAAGCGGACATCGCAACCTGAGCGCGCCGCGGCAGCTTTTGACCCATGTCGGACATTCCCCACCGTCATTTGCCGCATTGCGAAAGGTTCATTGCGCGGAACGGGCACCATGACGCCCAATCCCGCAGGTCTGCCTATTGCCATCGCGGCCGCACCGGACGGGCCGGGCCGGTTACTTTGCGTAGCTGATCGCTCACTCCGTCTGATGACCGGTTCCAACTCCCACATATCCGTGCTGTACTGAGTAAAGATTCGTTCCCATATTTGGCGTAGTCCCGAGCCTTGGTGGTGTGTTCCATGCGACGAGGCGACTTGGGCCAAGCTCATGTCTACTGTCGTCGGCTATGGCAAAACGTGCGCGCGACCTCGTGTTCCCTCTCACGCGGGCGGAGCCGAACCGATGCAAAATGCGCGTGTTGAAAATATGCCCGACCGCATCGAGCGCGGCCGCAACGTCCGCGACGGCTATCAGCGCGGCTGGGGCCTTCAGTTCGACAAGCTGGCCGACCGAATCGCAAAGGAGCCGCTGTTCGCGCAGGCCTACCAACTCGCTCACGGCCGAACGATTGTCGCGCCCTACAACCTCATTAATCTGTATTTGATCATTCAGCATTTTCTTGGACGCCTAGAGTCACAGGACATCATCGAGTTTGGATCGTATCGCGGAGGTAGCGCAGTTTTCATGGCTTGGTGCCTGAAGAAGCTCTACCCGGGCGCTAAAATTTATGCGCTCGACACCTTCGAGGGCATGCCCGAAACCGAAGATGTCGACTGGGTGAAACTGGGCGATTTTGGCGGCACCAATATAAATGAAATCTGCGACTTCGCGCACCAGGCGGGGCTCGACAATCTCGTCTTCGTCAAGGGCCGGTTCCAGGACACGCTGCCGATCCTGCTCAAGTCCGTGCGGCCGTTTGGACTAGCCCACATCGACTGCGATACCTATTCGGCCGTGAAATACTGCCAGGACACGATGTGGGACCAGATGTGCAAAGGAGGTTACCTCGTCTACGATGACGCTCTCGTTTCGAGCTGCATCGGCGCTACGCAGGCGGTCGAAGAGTTGATCATGGAACGCCGCGTGCATTGTGAGCAGATCTGGCCACACGCCGTGTTTCGCGTTGGCCTTCAGAACTGAGGACCATGGACTACCAGGTTCAAAGGCGTTCTGACCCGCGTCGCCACAGCATCTGACGCTCCTAGTTCCGCTATTGATGCTGTAGACGGCTCGTCCAGCGGCACGTGAGTGCCATGGATGTGGGGGCTGGTAAGGCTCGCAAAGCAAGGATTTCCGAGACTATTTTGTTGCAGTGCATGAGTCCGTTCCTGGCCCAAAGCGGACCCGCCGGTCAGCAAGTGCCGCGGCAGCTTTCGGAGGAATAGCGGACATCCCAATTCAACGGCAGCGCCGGCAGCTAATGACCCATAATGGACATTTGACGATTTATTCGATCACCTCGTCGGCACGGGCGAGGATCGACTGCGGAACCGAAAGCCCGAGTGCCTTGGCGGTCTTGAGGTTGACAACCAGTTCGTATTTGGTGGGAGCTTGCACCGGCAGGTCCGCCGGCTTCTCCCCTTTAAGAATGCGATCGACGTAGCCGGCCACGTGGCGAAACTGGTCTCGGAAATTCGGCCCATACGAAATCAATCCGCCGGCGTCGACATACGACCGCTCATGGTAGACCGCAGGCAGTTTATATCGGGCGGCAAGTGTGATTATCAGATCACGATGAAACGCCGACAACGGGCCCGACGTCAGGATCAGACCGCCATTTGCGGACTGCGCGAAGGCCGTGACGGCGCGCTCAATCTCGGCCGCGTCGCGCACGTCAATTGGGGTCACGTCCACGCTGACCGACGGCGCTACTGACTGGATGATTGCGAACTGGCCGATCCCGGCGGCTATGGATGGATCCCGGACGACCGCCGCTCGCGTCACGCCGGGGGCGATCTCCTTGAGCAGTTCCAGCCATTTCCCGCTCAAACCGTATTCGAACATCATAATGCCGGTGGCGTTGCCGCCCGGCCGCGACAGACTTTGAACAAAGCCGGCACCGACCGGATCGGGGACGAGTACGAATACGATCGGCACGGTGAGGGTTGCTTCGAGCAACGACGCCGAACTAGTGGAGCCAGCAGCCAGGATGACGTCAGGCGCAAGCGCGACCAATTCCGAAGCGGATTTGCGCGAGTTGGCGGCATTGCCCACGGCCCAGCGGAGGTCGATGTGCACGTTGCGGCCGTCGGTCCAGCCCAATTGCTGCAGCCCTTGCAGGAATGCCGCATAGTTCTTCTGAGCGCCCAGATCGTCTGCGTTGCCGCCATTGAGTACGCCGATGCGCCGCATTCTGTCGGGCTGCTGCGCACGCGCCGCAAGCGGCCACGCGAACGCCATGCCGCCCAGCGTGGCGATGAATTTCCGCCTTGCGATGTCGATTGCCATTTGACCCGTCCCCAATGGGGTCACGCGGACTGGAACGCCGGGAACGATACCACGCCATAATGACGGGGTCTGTGACGTACTTATAGTTCAATCATGTTGCAGTGCATGAGTTGGCTTATGGCCCTTAGCGGACGCGCCGTGGTGCCGCGTTCGTGTCCGCTTTCGGGGGTAAAGCAGCCGCGCCTCTGGTTAGGCCGCGTGGCAGCTAATGACCCAAAGCGGACATCAGTGGCAGCTTGGCTGCTCGTGGCAGGCATGCAGAAGTGTCGGAGCGTCGATGCATCGGGTCTCGCCATTGTCGCGAGACAAGTTTACGGTTTGAGGCTCGTCCGGAGCCAAAAGCAAAAAAAACGGCACGGACGATCCGTTTGTGCGCGACAGTCTTGGGAGATCAGATCATGAATAATATCATTCAGAAACTAGCGGCAGGCGCGATAGCGTTGACGGCTGTCGGAGCAGTGATGGCCACGCCGGCTTACGCACAACAAAAGCCCAACATCGTCATGCTGATGACCGACGACACGGGCTGGAATGATTTCGGCGCCTATGGCGGGGGCGCGAACTTCGGCCATCCTACCCCAAACGTTGATCGCGTCGCGCAGGAAGGAGCCGTGTTCACGAGCTGGTATGGTCAGGCGAGTTGTACCGCTGGACGCGCCTCGTTCATTACCGGGCGCATCCCCATCCGTTCGGCCCTCTCGGTGGTGGTCGTGCCTGGCGACGAGAACGGCTTGACGAAGTCCACGCCAACAATCGCCGAGTTCTTCCAGAAGAACGGCTATGGCACCTACTTCTCGGGCAAGTGGCATCTCGGCGATCAGCCCAAGTTTTACCCGATTGAACACGGCTTCGATGAAATGAAGGAGTTCGCGGCCTACTATCCGGGCGTCTACACGTACGACGACACAGATTGGTTCGCCCATCCCTGGTTCCCGAAATTCAACGCCGCCTATTGGGACGAGTATCAAAAGATCGTCAATTTGTACGAGTGGGAAGGCACCGCAGGCCAACCCGCGGTCAAGGTGGCCCGCATCGACTACGATTATCTGCATGAGTTCGATGTTCGGCAGGCCGATTCGGCTGTCGGATACATCAAGCAGCACGCCAAAGACGGCAAGCCGTTCTTCATGGATGTGAATTTCATGAAGATGCACAATCCGAACATTCCGTCGAAGGCATTTATTGGAAAATCACACCTTGGCAATTACTCCGATGCCATGATGGAACTCGATTCCAACATCGGCAAGATCATGGACGAAATCCGTGCCGATGCTCCCAACACCATTGTTATTATCACCGCCGACAATGGCGCATGGCAGGACGCCTGGCCGGACGGCGGTACCGTTCCGTTCCGCGGTGAGAAAGGTTCGCCGTTCGAGGGCGGTTTCCGTGTGCCTGGCATCATGTGGTGGCCTAGTCACATTCCGGCAGGCGCACACTACGGCGAGATGATGTCGCATATTGATTGTTGGGCAACGCTGGCGACGATGGTCGGCCTCACACCGCCGCCCCACGGCGCATGGGTCGACAACGACGGCAAGCCGATCTATTTCGACAGCATTGACAATAGCGCGTACATTCTGGGCAACGCGAAGCATTCGGCGCGCACCTCGTGGATCTATATCGATGGTGAGAACTTTGCCGGCGCTCGCGCCGACATTGGCGATGATCCCCAGAATCCCGACATCCATATCGCGTGGAAATACCTCTACACGGCCAAGGACACTTGGCTCGGTCCAAAGCAGGATCTCGGCGCCATCGGCTCGACCTACAACCTCACGATGGACCCATTCGAGAAATACGACATGACGTTCAACGGTGCGGTGAGTACGCGCCTGCCGACCACCTCGCCGGGACGCTATGCCGGCTATGACAATGGCTGGGTTCTGTCCTTGATTACTGTGCCGATGGTCGAGTTTGATAAATCCGTCGTGGATTTTCCGAACATCAAACGTTTTCCCGGCGGAGCATCGAACGATATGGTTCCGAATCTTCAGGACCCGGCGAATCCCGTACCGTTGATGGATATCCACAAACTTGTGAGGACCATCGGCGCAGCCGACTAGTCGATTAGCTCGGTTGTGAAACACGCGGGCCGTCTTTCATGAGACGGCCCGTTTTCTAGGCAGAAATTGAGGGGGCGGGATGTCCGCTTATGGCCCTTAGCGGACACGCCGACCGTCGAATGTCGCGGCAGCTTTCGGGGGTAAAGCGGACACCAAGAGTTAGATCGGTCGTGTCCGCTTATGACCCAAAGCGGACATTGTCTGCGGGCGCCGGCGCGTCGACTTCAGGTTCGGTACGTTAGATGGCAGCCAGGTAGCAAAAAGCCCGTAGAGTTTGCACAATCTTAAAGGCGCTGGACGCCGCGCAAAAAAGTTTTGGTGATACAATTATTTACGGAGCACTGTCACAATCGCAGCGTGTTTTTGATAAAAGTTTAAACCAGTTGCTTAGGCGGCATGAAACGACCCTCGATGTAGAAATGCACGTCCTCAGCACTGAGGCATCAAACCGAGGAACCAACATGCTCAAACTTATTGCGCGCTTCGCGAAGGATGAGGCGGGGGTCACGGCTATCGAATACGGCCTTATCGCGGCCGGTATTTCGGTCGCAATCATTGCTGCGGTGACGACCCTGGGCTCGACCTTGAACACCACGTTCACGACTGTCTCAACCGCCCTCAAATAGGTTCTTCTTTCACCGTGGCTCACGGGAAAGGCCCCGGCTGTGAAGAACCGCCAGGGCCTTTCGTGTCGCTGATGAGACGGGTCACTCGCCCGATGACGGGTTTCGAGCGAGCATCTTAAGTTCCCTAAGCGTGAATCGGAATTTCAGGTGAGTGGTTTTACCGATGCTTTAGGCCGGTCGCTTATAAGCGAGGCAATGATACGAACGCTTCGAACCTTCCTAAAAGACGAGTTGGGGGCTACCGCTATTGAGTATGGCCTCATCGTCACTGGCATCGCGCTCGCGATCATTCCGGTGGTTACCGGTCTAGGCACCCATCTCAAGACCACCTTCTCCACGCTGTCTACAGCGCTGAAATAAGTTACGGATTTTCACAAAACTCGGCCTGTGAACAAACCGACGCCTCGCCTCATCAAGCGCCGGATTGCCCAACTAGAGCATGTACGCGCGCCTTGCGCTGAGCCGTCTCGTTGAGTTGTATGAGAACGGCCGATGACACCGCTACTACAAAGAGGATGTATTTGCCGCGGCTGTCCGCCGCGCGAGACTAGACTTCGATCATCGGACCGCGAAGTTTGAGGAAACAAAGTAGTAGCGCACGTCGGCCTTGCTCCGCTGATTTCAGGGCCCGAGACAAAAACCTGTCCGATGGACTGCTCTGGATCGTGCCTACCTTTACACCCGGCCGATCAACTTGTTCCACGCCGGCGAACGCACGTCCCTCTGCCGCAAGGTACAGCAGGTCAATCAGCCAAACGTCCCGGCTTACGTCGGCAATATCCGTAGGGGCGAGAACACGCGGTCCAATTGCAATATCCCACTCTCCTTTGCCGAAGCTCTGCTCATAGGCTTGTGGATTGGGATACACGATTGACGCGAAAGAAGCTGCGAGCTTTTCAGCGATAAACTTTCCAATCGGCTCGCCGACGCCGCCCAATACGCGTATGCCGATCATTGCACAGCGCAACTTACCAGTGGGCGCAATTTCTGAACTAACTTCCGCCTGGCTCATCGCTGATGGAACCCTTGAAATCGCGCCAAACCGTAAAGGGAAATCCGTTTCGACGCCAACTGGCTAATGTCCGCTTTTGGCCCATAACGGACACGCCGGACTGCGACAGCCGCGGCAGCTTTCGGGGGTAAAGCGGACACGGCGTCGTCAGCCGGCCGCGGCAGCTAATGACCCGGAACGGACATTGAGGTTGCCGCTCGGGTCAGCCGAATTTGGATGAGCCCTGACATGCTTCGGGCCATAGTGCCTCATCCGACGCATGACCTGGCCGGAGTTTCGCGCTACGCTAGTCGCGGTGGGGAGACCAGGCAGGAGAAAAAGCGATGCCGACGATCGAGGGAGGGTGCCTCTGCGGTGCCGTGCGCTACCGCTCTGACGCCGAGCCTGTGATGCAAGTGGTCTGCCATTGCGAGACCTGCCGGAAGAACTCGGGTTCCGCATTCTCGATGAACGTCGCCGTGCCCCAGGACAGGCTCCGCATCGAGAGCGGCAGTCCGCGCCGCTACGAGGATCATAGCGGCGCGAGCGGCAAGGCGTTCTACCGGTTCTTCTGTGGCGACTGCGGCTCTCACCTTTACAGCCACGGCCCGGCATACGGCGAGATCGCGTTCATTAAGGCCGGCACGCTCGACGACCCGAGCTGGGTCGCGCCCAACCTGCATATCTGGTGCGCCGAAAAACTGCCCTGGGTCGATATTCCCGACGGCGTCACTCAGGCACCCGCGAACCCGAGCTGAGAAGGACAGCAATTCGCCCGCATCGAGCCAGCGAAACCCATCAACGCGCCCTCATCGTCGTCCTCGATGCCTGCGCCAAGACCCTGGCAACTCAGCACACAGCGAGCGAAAGACGCCAGACAGTCGGGTGATGGCCCAAAGCGGACACGCAATGACTGCGAATTGGAGTCCGCTTTTTGGGGGTAAAGCGGACACGGCAAGCGGTCTAATCCACCGCCAGCCCGTCGCAGGAGAACGTTGGCAAGCTGGGTATGAGCCAAAGCTGGGAGAGCCCCGCGTTACACCGTAACGCGCCAGCCGCCCTGTACTTTCGGACATCCGGGCAAGCATCCTTGTCTGAGTGGAATTTGGGGCTCGACTGTGGGCTTATTCGCCGTGCTCACCTGTACCCGCCTCCCCAAGTTGTGGGCCATTATCAGGCCTTGAGGGTCTCGCGAAAGTCCGGCGTTACGGCGTAACGCGGTGCCGTTACGTTGTCACGGGGTCAGAGCGAAAGCCGGCGCTGATAGAGACATCGATGGTGCCGCGACCGCCGAGCAAGAGGCCAATGGGCAAGAAGAAGAACTACGGAGCGTTACGGGGTCACGCCACTGATGACCGGAAATTTTACAATAGGTCAGCCAAGGCGTCCGATATGAAAGCACTTGCCGCCTCCGCGACCTCTCGCAGGTCCTCGCGGCGCTTCTTGTTCAAGTAGCCCTTTGCGATAAGAGCGTCGACGCTTTCGTGACTTAGCTGAATGCGGACACTCTGTAATCGATTGCGCCTTCGCCGGCGATAGAGGCGCATGCGCTCAGCGGTGGGGGAGGGTGAACTGCCAGGTACTCCTACAGACGCGGAGTTCATTGCATTGTCGGAGCTCACTGAGCGGCCTCAACAACCCGGAATCACAAATCGTTTATCCGGGCATCGTGCCGAAGGTTACCTAACGCATCCTTGAAGCCTGCTAGCGTTCGTCAGGAATTTAAGGAGCGATAGTTTTGCAATGACACCGGATTCTTTTGGAACAAGCGGGATGAAAAACCTCACTGACTGAAAAACCTAGTTAGGCGGATCAATACCTTAGGCGTAAACACGATGATCTGCCGTTGAACTATTCCCCAAAACCTTGGAAATTCCGAGCTAAGTTGCGTTCCGCAAAAGTTCTTGGCCTCTGAATAGCCTCTCGCGCAAAACGTCGGGCGATGCGGCAGCTTCTACAGCATTTAGCCTGATTTTCCAAGAGTCGGAGGATGATCGAGCTCGCAAAAGAATTCGATCGTCACGCCGTCGGGGCTCTTGCGATAGATGGCGATGTTGTGCCCGATAATGTGGCGGCGAGATCAGCGTGTCTGGCGGCCGGAAAATCCGAAGGTCACGGTGGAAACGCAAAGCAGGCTCACGGCGGCCGACAACAGGAAGACTGCGCGCGGCTGGCCATGGTCCATCAGCATGCCGTAAACGATCGGCGCAACGCTCGCCCCGATATTGAAACCGGTGGAGACAAAACCGAACACCAGCCCGTATGCGCCGGGTGGGGTAACTGCGCGCACCAGCATGTCGCGTGACGGATAGGTCATGCCGACGCAAAACCCGCTGAAGCCCATCAGCATGATCAGAAGCGCCGACGGAAAATCGAAAAGGCCGACGAGTGCCGTTACGATTCCGCCAACTGTCAGCCCCCCTGCCGCGACGAGTGCGTGATGGCCGGTGCGCGCGGCGAGTATGCCGCCGACGAGCACGCCGGCGGCATTCATGGCCAGAAGGCTCGTCAACGCCACGTTGGCGACCTCGGGCGGCGTCGCATGCAGCGCGCCGAGCGCCACCACAAGGTAGGTGTTGAGCCCGCCGCCCATGATCGATATCAGGATGAAAAATGCGAGGTTGAGCAGGATCGGCGGCGAAATCAGAATTCGCAAACTGGTGTGCTTGATATTCGCGCGCGATTTCGCGGCGGCTTTGCCGGCGTACACGACGTCAGGCACGGGCTCGGGCTGTGCAATCAAAGCCGCCAGCACGATCAAGCCGAAAATCGACGCGCCGATATAAGCGCCGCGCCAGCCGAAGACGCTTTGCATATACAACAGCGTCACCGGCGCGAGAGCCGAGCCGAGCATGCCGGCGAAGGTGTGATAAGAGAACACCTGGCTCAGCTTTTCCGGCGGCGCGTGGTGCGACAAGAGCGAATAGTCGGACGGGTGATAGACCGTATTGCCAAGGCCGGCGAGGCCGTACATCGCGATGAAAACCCAGTAGGAATCGACAATTCCGGCAACCGCATAGGCGATGCTGCTGATCGTCAGTCCGACCAAAAGGACAACGCGCGCACCGATACGGTCAACCACGAAACCGACCGGGGTTTGCAGGAGAGCGGACACGACGTTGAATACCGTCAGTGCCAGCGCGAGCTGGGTATAGCTGACGCCAAAGTCGCCGCGCACGAAGGCCATGAGCGGCGCCAGCATGAGCATGTAATAGTGGCTCATCATGTGCGCGGCACAGACGCCGGCAATAAGCCGCGACTCGGCCGGGCGGATAGCGCGGACTGAAATAGCTTGCGTCATTACGGCTGGGACGGCTTCGGCTGTTCCTTGGCAGTTTGCAGCGCCTGCCAGATGCGGAATGGCGTCAACGGCATATCGACATGGCGGATGCCGTATTCGGCGAGCGCATCGATCACCGCATTTGTCATCGAGGTCAGTCCGCCGGCGCAGCCCGCCTCGCCGCAGCCTTTGACGCCGAGCGGATTGGTCTTGGTCGGCACCGGATGAGTGTCGAGAACGAACGACGGCACGTCGGAGGCGCGCGGCATCGCGTAGTCCATGAACGAGCCGGTCAGTAGTTGACCGTCTTCGTCGTAGACCGCCTTCTCCATGAGCGCCTGGCCGATGCCCTGCACCACGCCGCCGTGAAGCTGGCCGGCGACGATCATCGGATTCACCACCACGCCGAAATCGTTGACGGCGGAATATTTGACGACCTCGACGGAGCCGGTCTGCGGGTCGACTTCCACCTCGGCGATATGACAACCATTGGGGAAGGTCCAGGCGCCCGGCCCGTCGCTGATGTGGATGACATCGAGCGATTGCGGAGCTTCGGCCGGCAGATTGATACCGCTGTGCAGTTTTTGCGCGAGCTCCATGATGGAGATAGCGCGGTCGGTGCCGACGATGACGAACCGTCCGCGCTCAAAGGCGATATCGGAGGCGGAGGCTTCCAGCACATAGCCGGCGAGCTGCTTGCCCTTTTCGATGACCTTGGCGGCACCTTCGACGATGGCGGTGCCGCTGTGCATGATCGACTTCGAGCCGCCGGAGCCGCCGCCTACGACGATGCGGTCGCTGTCGCCCTGCACCAGCGAGATTTTGTCGAACGGAATGCCAAGCTGCTCGCTCAAAACCTGCGCGAAGGCGGTTGCATGGCCCATGCCGAAATCCAGCGTGCCCGTCGTCAGCGTCACCGTGCCGTCGACATTGAAGATGATGCCGGCGGATTCCTTGGCCGGTCCCGCGGTGACTTCAAGATAAGTTCCGATACCGAGACCGCGCAGCTTGCCGCGTTTGCGGCTCTCCCGCTTGCGCCGGGCAAAACCTTTGCCGTCGGCGAGTTCGAAGGCCTGCTTGGTCAGCGCGGTGAAGTCGCCGCAATCGTAAGTCGCGGCGGACGCGGTCTTATGCGGAAAATCCCGCGGCCCGATCTGATTGCGCCGGCGCAGCGCGATCCGGTCGATCCCCATTTCGGCCGCGGCCGCGTCGACCAGCCGCTCCATATAATAATTGCCTTCGGGCCGGCCGGCGCCGCGATAGGCGGTGATCTGCGCGGTATTGGTGAACACGCACTTGGTCGAGACTTCCATGAGCGGCGTGCGGTACATGCCCTGCAAGTTCTTCACCGCGTTGGCGGTGCCCATGAACGGCCCGAACGGAGCCAAAAATCCGCCGACGTCGGAAAAGCTGGTCAGCCGGACGGCGAGGAACGTGCCGTCGGCATCGAGCGCAAGTTCGCCGGTGACGTCGGCAGCGCGGCCGTGGCCGTCAGAGACGAAGCTGCCAGAGCGCTCGTCGGTCCACTTCACCGGCCGGCCGAGCGCGCGCGCCGCATGAAGCAGGCAAATGTATTCGGGAAACACCATGGCCTTCATGCCGAACGAGCCGCCGACCTGGCCGGTGAGGATGCGAACGTCTTTCACGTCGACAGCCATCGCATCGGCGATGTTGGCGCGCATGGCAAAGACGCCCTGCGAACAGACATGAAGGGTAAAACGATTGCCCTCGTAGACGCCGACGGCCGCGCGCGGCTCCATCGGGTTGACCGCAAGCCGGGTGTTCGCAAGCTTCAATCGCGTGACATGCGCCGCTTTGGCGAACGCGGCGTCGACCGCCGCGGTATCGCCGTGGTGAAAGTCGAGCGCAACATTGCCCGGCACATCGTCGTAAATCTGTGGCGCGCCGTCCCGCGCGGCCGCCTCAGCCGTCGTCACGACAGGCAAGGACTCGATATCGATCTTGACCGCTTCGGCGGCGTCCTTCGCTTGCGCCACCGTTTCGGCGACAACGCAGGCGACCGGATCGCCGACATAGCGCACTTTGCCGATTGCCAGTGCCTCGCGTCGCGGCTTGCGCAATGGAGTGCCGTCGCGATTGGGGAGCCCGACGAGACACTTGAGCGCGCCATAGCCCTTTAATTCGGCGCTGCTATAGACACCGAGCACACCCGGCATTTTCCGTGCGGCGTCCATGTCGATGCCGCGGATCGTGCCGTGAGCGACCGAACTGCGAACCATCACCATGTAGGCTTGGCCGGAGAGGCTGACGTCGTCGGTGTATTGGCCCTTGCCGCGCAGGAGCTGCGGGTCTTCGACGCGCGGGACTGACTGCCCGACGCCGAATTTATGGGTCGCCAACTGATCGGCCGTGAGTCCGTCCGCCGGTGTTTTGGCGGAGTGCTGCAAATTCATGATGATTCAATCCGGTCGGTCTTTGAAATGCTGACATAGTGGACTTGGCCGAGCCCGGCAACTGGCCACGAAACATGGCTCATAGGCCGGAAAGGCACAGTGGCAAGCCCAGTATTGCCCTCCCGGCTACCCCTGTTACAGTTCGGCCGATTTGGGCTTGAACAATAGACCGCGCCCGTCGAGCCATCTCGGGACTGGGCTCCGGCGCGGCGGGAAGGCATTGGATGAACGACGAGGCCCCGCCGCGTGGCGGCCTCGACGCCCATGGCCCCTCGCGCAAAGGTTCTGCGCGGGGCGCTCGCTGGGGCCGCCGAACGCCGTACGGCATTCGTCGCGATGCTCGCGACGACTGGCGTTCGCCCGCCCAGCATGATCCCGCGGGAACCTATGCGGCGCTCGATCTCGGCACCAACAATTGCCGGCTCCTGGTCGCGCGCCCGACCGGCGATGGGTTTCGCGTCGTCGACGCTTTCTCCCGCATCATTCGATTGGGCGAAGGCGTTGCCGCTTCCGGCCGGATCAGCGAGGCGGCGATCACGCGGGCGGTCGAGGCGCTCCTCGTCTGCCGCGACAAGATGCGCGCACGGGGTGTTACGCGCGCACGGCTCATTGCCACGGCGGCGTGCCGTGCCGCCGAGAATGGCGAGGAATTTCGCAACCGCGTCGCCAAAGAAGCCGGCCTCGAACTCGAGATCATCGATTCCGCAACGGAAGCGCGGCTCGCGGCGACCGGCTGCACGGAGCTGTTCGATCCGGGGGTATCGAGCGTCATCCTGTTCGACATCGGCGGCGGCTCGTCGGAACTGGTGCGGCTTAATCGACGGCCGGCAGACGGCCGGCGCGGCCCACCCGCGCCCGACATCGTCGGCTGGGCATCGGTGCCGATCGGCGTCGTCACACTCGCGGAGCGTCACGGCGGCAAGGTGGTGTCGCGCGAAATCTACGACGCCATGGTGGAGGAGGTCGCCGACTTCGTCGACGGTTTTGCGACCGACCATCGCGATCTCGACGGCTTCCACATGCTCGGCACGTCCGGAACCGTGACGACCATTGCCGGCGTGTTTTTGCGGTTGCGGCGGTACGATCGGCGCCGCGTCGATGGCTGCTGGCTCTCCGACGATGAAATTTCGCGCGTGGTCGCCGAGCTTATGGCGATGAATTTTGACGAGCGTGCGGCCAATCCGTGTATCGGCGCCGAGCGTGCCGATCTCGTGCTTGCCGGCTGCGCCATCCTCGATGCCATTCGCCGTGCTTTTCCGTGTCCGCGATTGCGTGTCGCCGACCGCGGCCTGCGCGAAGGCATGCTGGTCGAGATGATGCGCGAAGACGGCGCATGGGGCGAAGCCTGAGCGGCCAAGGGGTTTAAGCAGCAATGGCGAGGCTCAAGGACGAGAAGCGCCGCAAGCTGTCCTCGCGCACGTGGCTCGAACGCCAGATCAGCGATCCTTATGTGATGCGCGCCAAGCGCGAGGGGTTGCGCTCGCGCGCCGCCTATAAGCTCGCCGAAATCGACGACAAATATCGCGTGCTCAAACCCGGCGCACGCGTGGTCGATCTCGGCGCTGCGCCGGGCGGCTGGAGCGAGATCGCCGCCGGGCGGGTCGGCGCCAAGGGGCAGGTGATCGCGCTCGACATTCTCGATATGAAGCCGATCATGGGCGTCGAATTTTTAAAACTCGATTTCCTCGACGAGGTGGCGCCGGAGCGCCTCAAGGCGATGCTCGGCGGCAAGGTCCAGGGCAAAGCCGACGTCGTGATCTCCGACATGGCGGCGAACACGACCGGTCATCGCAAGACCGATCACTTGCGCATCATGGCGCTGGCGGAGGCCGCGGCGGCCTTCGCGCGCGAAGTGCTCGCCGATGGCGGCGCCTTTCTGTGCAAGGTGTTGCAGGGCGGCACTGAAGCCGAGCTGCTGTCAGAGCTCAAACGCGAATTCGAAAGCGTCAAGCACGTCAAGCCGCCGGCGAGCCGCGCCGACTCTGCCGAGCTTTATCTCCTGGCGCGCGGATTTCGCCAAGCGCGCGGCAAGTCTTAGGGATTTTTGCCTGTCACTTTGAGCTCCACCGCCTTGCGTCCGGACAGTTCGGCGCCGGCGTCGGGGGCGAGACGATAGAAGATCAACGCCGCGCTCGCCGAAAACAAGCTGACTGCGATAAAGGCCGGCGGAAAATCGCTGATGCCCATCGCCGTGGAATGCCTCAGCCGCAACGTGATCTCGACGACCAGCGCGCCGACGGCTACTCCGGTCGACAAGGCCAACTGCTGTGCGACGGCGACCATGGTGGTGGCGCGGCTCATCTTCGGCGGCTCGATCTCGGCATAGGCGATGGTATTGATGCTGGTGAATTGCAGGGAACGGAAGAATCCGCCTGAGAGCAGGGTGGCGACCATGGCCGCATAGGGCATGCCGTTTACGAAAGTCGCGCAGGCGGCGAGAAAGGCGCTGCTGATTAGCGCGTTATAGAGCAGCACGTTACGGTAGCCGAACCGATTGAGCACGCTGACCACCGCCGCCTTCATGAAAAACGAGCCGAGCGCGGTGGTGAAGGTGATGAGGCCGGACTGGAACGGCGTCAGATTAAAGCCGATTTGTAAGAGCAGCGGTAGCAGGAACGGCAACGCGCCGATGCCGAGCCGAAACAAAAAGCCGCCGACAATGCTGGCGCGAAAAGTTGGCAGGCTGAGCAGGCTGAGATCGAGGATCGGCGCTGGCGTGTGACGGGCGTGGACGACGTAGGCCACCGCAGCAATGGCGCCAACGCAGAGCAATGTGGCGACCACGCCCGCCGGCAGGAAATCGAGCCCCATGACCGAAAGGCCGAAGGCAAGGCCGGCGATGGCAAGTCCGGACAGAATAAAGCCGACAAAGTCGAACGGGTCGTGATGCTCGACGCGGACATTGGCGATGTAGCGCGACGCCGCCGCGACGCCGACGACACCGATCGGCACATTGATCAGGAAGATCCAGTGCCATGAAAAGTAGGTGGTGATGAAGCCGCCGAGCGGCGGCCCGCAGATCGGGCCGATCAACGCCGGCATGGTCACCAGCGACATGGCATTGACCAGAAGCTTCTTGTCGATGCTGCGCACCATGATGAGGCGGCCGACCGGCGTCATCATCGCTCCGCCCATGCCCTGCACGATGCGGGCGAGCACGAATTGTTCGAGCGAGTGCGAGGCGGCGCAGCCGATCGAGCCCAGCACGAATACGCCGATAGCGATGCGAAACACATTGCGCGCGCCGAATTGGTCGGCGGTCCAGCCGCTCGCGGGAATGCAAATGGCAAGCGACAGCAGGTATGATGTGACCGCGAGCTTCAGGGCCAGCGGATTCGTACCAAGCGCCCGCGCGATCGCCGGAAGCGAGGTCGCGATCACGGTGGAGTCCATGTTTTCCATGAACAGCGCCGTGGCCACGATCAGCGGCACGACGCGATCGTAAGGACGTTCCTCCATGTGGGGCTATTAGCGCGTGACGCGTCCGGGTTGAAGCGGGCACCGGGTTGAAACCGTCATCTCGACGTTCCTGGCCGGCCGGCCGCGTCCTCACCCGTGCGCAGCACGGAATACTTCCTATATTTGCGCACCGGTCTTCTTTTGGGCCTATCAATTGTGGCCGAGGCGTGCTATCGACCGCCGCCAACCCAAAAGCGGGCCATCAGTCGGGCGAGGGACTTCCGTTCCGCTCGCCCGCGAGGCGTAACCCGATGTGCCGGCCCCCGTTTCGGGCCATGCGGAGTTGGCAATGGCAATAACTTCAAGAGACCTACCGCCCGAGGCATACACCTTCGACGACGTGCTGTTGAAGCCGGGCCTGTCCGACGTAATGCCGGCGGACGTCGATATCCGCTCGTCCATCACACGCAATATCCTGCTCAACATCCCGATCATCGCTTCGGCGATGGATACCGTGACCGAAGCGCAGATGGCGATCGCCATGGCCCAGGCCGGCGGCATTGGCGTCGTTCACCGCAATCTCGAACCCGACATTCAGGCCGCGCAGGTGCGGCAGGTGAAGAAATTCGAATCCGGCATGGTGGTAAACCCAGTCACCATCCATCCGGAAGCAACCCTCGCCGACGCGCTGGCGTTGATGCAGGAGAACCGTATTTCCGGCATCCCGGTGGTCGAAGGCGGCGGCAACGGCCACAGCAGCAAGGCGCCCGGCAAGCTCGTCGGCATACTGACCAACCGTGACGTTCGCTTTGCTACCGACAAACGGCAAAAAGTCTCCGAGCTGATGACCAAGGATCGGCTCGTCACCGTGCGCGAAAGCGTCGACCAGGACGAGGCGAAAAAGCTCCTGCACCAATATCGCATCGAGAAGCTTCTGGTCGTCGACGGCAATTACCGCTGCGTCGGCCTCATCACGGTCAAGGACATCGAAAAGGCAGTCGCCAATCCCAACGCCTGCAAGGACGAGCAGGGCCGGCTCCGCGTCGCCGCCGCCACCTCGGTCGGTGAAGCCGGTTACGCGCGCAGCGAAAGTCTGATCGAGGCCGGCGTCGATCTTGTCGTGGTCGACACCGCGCATGGCCATTCGCGGCGCGTGCTCGACACCGTGACCCGCATCAAGCGCATGTCGAATGCGGTGCAGGTGGTTGCCGGCAACATCGCGACCGCCGAGGGGGCAAAGGCGTTGATCGACGCCGGCGCCGATTCGATCAAAGTCGGAATCGGGCCGGGCTCGATCTGTACGACGCGCATCGTCGCCGGCGTCGGCGTGCCGCAACTCACGGCGATCATGGACGCGGTCGATGCGGCGAAAAAGACCAATACGCCGGTGATTGCCGACGGCGGCATCAAATATTCCGGCGATCTCGCCAAGGCGCTCGCCGCCGGCGCCGACTGCGCCATGGTCGGCTCGTTGCTCGCCGGCACCGACGAGACGCCGGGCGAGGTTTTTCTCTACCAGGGCCGTTCCTACAAGACTTACCGCGGCATGGGCTCGGTCGGCGCCATGGCGCGCGGTTCGGCGGACCGCTATTTCCAGCAGGAAATCAAAGACACGCTCAAGCTCGTGCCCGAGGGCATCGAGGGGCAGGTGCCCTATAAGGGGCCGGTCGCCAATGTGGTGCACCAGCTGGTCGGTGGATTGCGCGCCGCCATGGGTTATGTCGGCGCAAAGGATCTTGCCGAATTTCACGACAAGGCGGAGTTCGTGCGCATTTCCGGCGCCGGGTTGCGCGAAAGCCACGTGCACGACGTCACCATCACCCGCGAAAGTCCGAATTATCCAAGCCGAGGCTAGTCATCCCGATGGCAGGCGCGGCGCCCGATCCGTTCGCGAAAATCCGCACCGCGACCAATACCCATCGCGCCCGCCATGGCTGCGGCGCTTACCCTTATGACAACGGCCCGCTGCTGGCGGCCTTGGCGGGAGCGGCCAACGCACGCCGGATTTTGGAACTGGGCACAGCGCTCGGTTACACGGCACTGTCATTTGCAACGGGCGCCCCGGACGCCACCGTCGATACGATCGAGCGCGATCCGGAGCATGTGCAGCTCGCGCGCGAGAATATCGCGGCCACCGGCTTGGACCACCGCGTCACCGTGCATGAGGGCGATTTCGCCACAGTGCTGGCGACGCTCGATCCCGGCTACGACGTCGCCTTCTTCGACGGCGGCACGCCGGTGACGGCGCTGCATAAGACGTTGCGCGGGCTTATTCGCACCGGCGGCACGCTGATCACCGCCAATCTCAACCACGGCGGTACGGCAGACACCGTGCGCAAGGCGCTGTTCGACGGCAAGGCGTGGCGTAGTGCGCTTGTTGACGAGGACGGCGAGACGGCAATCAGCGTCAAGCTGTAATCGCCCTTCAAGACCATTGCATTGGCGGCGACAGGCGTGCGTGGTACGAGGCATTATATTCCGCCGGGGTGAAAAATGTCGGTTCAAACAATCCTGTTGCCGCTGTTCGTCGAGGTGATCCTGACCTTCGCGCTGTTGATCTGGATGGGCCCGCTGCGTGCCCGCGATCTCAAATCGGGCGTGGCCCAGCTCGACACCGTCGCGTTGCGCGAGCCGAATTGGTCGAAGCCGACGTTGCAAGTTGCGTACGCGTTTTCGAACCAGTTTGAATTGCCCGTCCTGTTCTATGTCCTCACGATCCTAGCGTTTGTCACGCACCTCGCCCGACTCGTGTTTGTGGTGCTGGCCTGGATATTCGTGATCTTCCGCCTGCTGCAGGCCTATGTTCATGTGACGAGCAATAAGGTGCGGCTGCGCGGCGGCCTATACGGTATCGCGGCGATCGCGCTCATACTCAATTGGCTGATCTACATTGTCGAAGTCTTGACGCTGCCCTGAGGTTCAAAGCCATGCCGCTCGATTATTGCCATCCCACCGCCCCACACAAAAAACTCCGGCTGCCGGAGTGGTACGTGTCGAGCCTGATGATGGATCGTGCGCTCGACGCGATCTGCCGCCGCGTGAAAAAATTCGACCGCAAGCACGATATTCCCTACCTCGCGGGCTATAGCCTCGATGGCAAGACCATCTATATCGATCGCCATATGCCAAAATTCTTCAAGTTCGGCGGCCGCAACATCGATACCGACCGGTTTCTCATTCTGCACGAGGAAGTCGAGAAGACGCTGATCGACCAACTCGGCCTGCATTATCTGCACGCCCATCAGATCGCGACGCGCGCTGAGGAGGCGGCCGTCCGCGCCGCTGGACTGAAGTGGCGCGATTACGACCGATTCATGCAGAAATACGTCAAACGCATCGGCGATGAGCGCCTCACCAAGGTGCCGAAGGATCTCGATCTCAAGCCCTATCGTGACGAGCATGATGACGATCTGCTGCGCCGCATGCTGGCGAGCTGCAAAGCCGGAAAGCTGCCGAAGGGATTCCACGCCGGCGATTTGATGGAGGCGATACGCCAGATGCACGGCCGCGTTCGCCTCCACAACACGCCCGGCGCCGAACGCGCCGCCGCCATCAAGCAGATGAAGAAGTAACGGCTTGCCGTCACCGTTGTCAGCGTCATGACACCCCCGGCCCGACTTTCCGCCGCGATTGAGGTGCTGGCCGACATCGAGGCGCGGCGGCGTCCGGCGGCCGACGTCCTCAAGGACTGGGGCCTGTCACACCGCTTTGCCGGCTCCGGTGATCGCGCCGCCATCGCCGGTCTCGTCTATGACGCGCTGCGCCGGAAATCGTCCGCCGCCTGGCTGATGGGTGAAGAGGGTCCGCGCGCGGCGGTGATCGGCATGCTGCAGCGGGAGCGCGGCCTCGATGTCGCTGCCATTGCCGCATTGTGCAGCGGGGCGCGCTATGCGCCGGCGCCGCTGACCGAAGGCGAGACATCGGCACTGGCGTCCGGCGCGCTTGTCAATGCACCGGCGCATGTTCAAGGCGACTATCCCGAATGGCTCGATGCCAATCTTGCCCGCGTGTTCGGCGACGAGCGGGCTGCGGAAGGCGCTGCGCTCGCCAGCCGTGCGCCGCTCGATCTACGCGTCAACACGCTTGCCGCCGAGCGCGAATTGGTGCTGCCGAAACTTCAACATCTCGGCGCCGAATCGGCGCGATGGTCGCCCATCGGGTTGCGCATCCGGCTTGCGGCCGACGCCAAGAGTCCGGCCATTCACGCCGAGCCGGCTTACCGCAAAGGCGAAATCGAAATCCAGGACGAAGGCTCGCAGCTTGCCGCCTTGTTTGGCGGCGCAAAACCCGGCGAACAGGTCATTGACCTTTGCGCGGGCGCGGGCGGCAAGACGCTTGTGCTTGCCGCCGTGATGGAGAACCACGGCCAAATCTATGCGACCGACACCGATAAGCGCCGGCTCGTCGCCATCCATGAGCGCATCACGCGCGCCGGCGCGCGTAATATCCAGGTCCGCACGCCGCGAGGTTCCGCCGATGTCCTTGCCGACCTCAAGTCGCGCGCCGATCTGGTGCTGATCGATGCGCCATGCACCGGCACCGGCACATGGCGCCGTAATCCCGATGCCAAGTGGCGCATTCGCCCCGGCTCGCTGGCCGAGCGGCTACGGGAGCAGGAAACCGTGCTCGAGCACGCGGTCGCGCTGGTCAAGCCGGGCGGCCGCATCGCCTACATAACCTGTTCGGTGCTGGCCGAGGAGAACGGCGATCAGATCCGCGCCTTTGCCGGCCGCAACCCCGATTTTTCCGTGGAAAAGCCGGCCAACGTCATCAACGTCCTCGGCGAGCGCGCCTATCTTTTCGGCCGTGCCGTGCTTATTTCGGACGATGGCCTGCTGATGACACCGCGACGGACCGATACCGACGGTTTCTTCGTCAGCTTACTGCGGCGTTCTGCATGACTTCGGTTGCCAAATCTCGACAGCACCCCCTCCCTGACCCTCCCCCGCTAGCGGGGGAGGCAAGAGAGAGGGTAGAACCCGCCATGGAATCCCACGACAAGATCCTCATCGTCGATTTCGGCTCGCAAGTGACCCAACTCATCGCGCGGCGGGTGCGCGAGGAGAAGGTCTATTGCGAGATCGTGCCGTTCCAGAAGGCGGAAAGCGCGTTCCGCGAGATCAAGCCGAAGGGCGTCATCCTGTCCGGCGGTCCCGCTTCGGTGCTCGACAAAGACGCGCCGCTCGCGCCGATGGCGATCTACCAAGCCGGCGTGCCGGTGCTCGGCATCTGCTACGGCGAGCAGGCCATGGCGCAACAGCTCGGCGGCAAGGTCGAGGCCGGCCATCATCGCGAATTCGGCCGCGCGGAGTTGCAGGTGACCAATGCGACCGCGCTTCTCGATGGCGTGTGGGAAGTCGGTCAGAAATATCCGGTCTGGATGAGTCACGGCGACCGCGTGACCGTGCTGCCGGATGGTTTCAGTGTCGTCGGTACCTCGACCAACGCGCCGATCGCCATGATCGCCGACGAAAAGCGCAAATTCTACGCAACGCAATTCCATCTCGAAGTCGTCCACACCCCGCATGGCGCCGCCATCCTGCGCAATTTTGTGCGCAAGATCGCCGGTTGCACCGGCGACTGGACCATGCGCGCATTCAAGCTCGAAGCGATCGATAAAATCCGCAAACAGGTCGGCAAGGGCAGGGTGATCTGCGGGTTGTCCGGCGGCGTCGATTCCGCCGTCGCTGCGGTGCTCATTCACGAAGCGATCGGCGAGCAGCTCACCTGCGTCTTTGTCGATCACGGGCTGCTGCGGCTCGGCGAGGCCGAAAGCGTCGTGGCACTGTTCCGCGGCCACTACAACATCCCGCTGGTTCACGTCGACGCCGCCGACGTTTTCCTCAAGGCGCTGGCCGGCGTCGATGACCCGGAAGCAAAGCGCAAGACAATCGGCAAATTGTTCATTGATGTGTTCGAGGCCGAGGCGAAGAAAGTCGGCGGCGCCGAATTTTTGGCGCAAGGCACGCTCTATCCCGATGTGATCGAGAGCGTGTCGTTCACCGGCGGCCCGTCGGTGACCATAAAATCGCATCACAATGTCGGCGGCTTGCCCGAGCGCATGGACATGAAGCTTGTCGAGCCGTTGCGCGATTTGTTCAAAGACGAGGTGCGCGCGCTCGGCCGCGAGCTTGGCCTGCCGGACGCTTTTGTCGGCCGCCATCCGTTCCCCGGCCCCGGTCTCGCAATTCGTTGTCCCGGCGGCATCACCGGGGAGAAGCTCGATATTTTACGGCTCGCCGATGCTGTTTTCATCGAGGAAATCCGCCGCGCCGGCCTTTATGACGACATCTGGCAGGCCTTCGCGGTGCTCTTGCCGGTGCGCACCGTCGGCGTCATGGGCGATTTCCGCACCTACGATTTTGTCGTGGGCCTGCGCGCGGTGACCTCGACCGACGGCATGACGGCGGATTTCTATCCGTTCGACATGGCCTTCATCGGCGCGGTCGCCACCCGCATCATCAACGAGGTCAAGGGCGTCAACCGCGTGGTTTATGACGTGACAAGTAAGCCGCCGGGCACGATTGAGTGGGAGTGAGCTTTGCCCATCACCATCTACGGCATTAAAAACTGCGACACCATGAAGAGGGCGCGCGCCTGGCTCGACAAGAACGGCGTCGCTTATGCATTTCACGATTACAAGACCGCCGGCATCGAACGCGAGCGGCTCGAGCGATGGGAAAAGAAAGTCGGCTGGGAAATCTTGCTCAATCGCGCCGGCACGACCTTTCGCAAGCTGCCGGACAAGGACAAGAACGGTCTTAACGCCAAGAAGACGATGACGCTGATGCTGGCGCAGCCGTCCATGATCAAGCGTCCGGTGCTCGATCTCGGCGGCGGCAAATTGCTGGTCGGGTTCACGCCGGAACTTTACGGCCGTCAATTGTGAATTCCAGATTGTGAACTTCATGTGTCCGTAGCGCGGTAGAAATCTGCGCGCGGAACTTTCGCGTTAGGAATTTTTTAAGAGCGAATCGGCGGGCCATTTTCCCGCCACCAATCGACCATGCTTTGTCCGAAGAGGTGCGGCTCACTCGCGCGCGCGGCGGGGCAAAAATCTAGGCTCTCGTCGGGGACTGTTGTTAAGGCGAGCATGCGGGGGCGAGCCTGGAGGACGATATGATTTTGCGTGCGTTCGTTGGCGGCATCGCGCTTGCCGCCGGCTCTGTTGCTGGTGTGTGTTGCGTTCAAGCGGCTGATTTGCCGATGCGGTCCGCGCCTGCACCTGTGGCGCCGGTCGCCCATGCGCCGCCGGTTTACAATTGGAGCGGGTTCTACGTTGGCGGCAATATCGGCGGCGGATTTGCCGATTCCTCGTGGAGCGACCCGTTCGGCGGCGCGACCAATACCTTCAGCAAGGATGGTTTCATCGGCGGCGGCCAGATCGGCGCCAACATGCAATTCAACTGGCTGGTGGTCGGCCTCGAAGGCGATTTCGATTGGACCGGGATTAAGGGCAGCGGCCACGACTCGGCGGGCGATTCAATCAACACCGAGACGCAATGGACATCGACTGTCACCGGCCGCATCGGCGCGGCATTCGATCGTCTCCTGGTCTATGGCAAGGGCGGCGTCGCCTTCGCCGACGACAAGAGCAGCTTAAACGACATCGCCGGCGGTGCGGCGAGCACGAGCATGATCCGGACCGGCTGGACCGCCGGCGCCGGTCTTGAATACGCGCTCAGTGAGAATTGGACGGCCAAGCTCGAATATGACTATCTCGGTTTCGGTTCGCAGGCGCTGAACCTGCCGACGCCGACATTTCCGGCTTACACGTCGAATGCCTCGCTCAACGTCCAGGAAGTCAAAGCGGGCGTCAATTTCAAGTTTGGCCCGTAGCGACGTTGCGAATTGCGGTTAGCGAATAGGTGGAGCACGTTGCTCCCCATTCGCTACGCTCGGCTGGCTGACCAGCATGGTGATGAGCGTGAGACCTTCCCTCGGGTCATAGGCCCATCCTGTGTGCCTCTGCATTTCCCCACGCCGGTGCTACACGTATCATGGCGCCACAGCGAGGCGAAGCGGAGGCGACACGTGCGCACAACCACCAAATTGCGGGAACTTCTGAAGTCGGGCCATATCACGGTTGCGCCGGGTGCTTACGACGGCCTGTCGGCGCGGCTGGTCGAGCAGGCGGGATTTCCCGCAATCTATGCGAGCGGCGGCGCGATCGCGCGCTCGGCCGGCGTGCCCGACCTTGGGCTCCTCTCCATGAGCACGATCGTCGACCGGCTTGCTTCGATGGTCGACGTCGTTTCAGTGCCGATCATCGCCGACGCCGATACCGGATACGGCAATGCCCTCAATACGCAAACGGCCGCGCGGGCTTTCGAACGCTCGGGCGTCGCGGCATTCCATCTCGAAGACCAGACGTTCCCCAAAAAATGCGGCCATTGCAATGACAAGGGGCTCATACCGCCGGGCGAAATGGTGCAAAAACTCAAGGCCGCGCGCGACGCCTTACACGACCCCGATTTCATCGTGATCGCGCGCACCGACGCCATCGCGGTCGAAGGTTTTTCCGCTGCTATCGACCGCGCTTCCGCCTATGTCGAGGCCGGCGCCGATGTGATCTTCGTTGAGGCGCCGACTTCGGAAAGCGAAATCGCCGAGATCGCAAAGCGCCTACCGGGCTGGAAGCTCATCAACATGTTCGAGGGAGGCAAGACGCCGCTCCTTCCGGCGGCGCGACTGCAAGCGCTGGGCTACCATGTCGTCATCATTCCGAGCGATACCCAGCGTGCCGCCATCAAGGCGATGCAGCGCGTACTGGCCGCGATCGCCCATGACGGCAGTTCCGCGTCAATGCGCGACGATATGGTGTCGTTCAAGGAGCGCGAAGCCGTTATCGGCACCGCGGCCTATCTCGACCGCGACAGGCTCTATGCGTCATGAGCGCCGGGCGACATTGACAATAGGGACCCGGTCGCCATGATCCCCCCGCCATGGGACTTGCGATTGAAATTATCGGACTTGTCATCTTCCTCGGTGCGCACGTGTTCGTAACGATGCGCGACGAGCGCGCATCGCTGGTCGCCCGGCTCGGCGAATGGCCATACCGCGGCCTGTTCTCGCTGGTCTCCATCATCGGCATTGTTCTGATCGGCTACGGATTTGCCAGCTATCGCGCCGCGGGCCCGATCATGGTGTGGGATCCGCCGGCTTGGACCCGCCATATCGTTGTCGTGCTGATGTGGCCGGCAAGCATCATGGTGGCCGCGGCCTATATTCCCGGCAACATCAAGCGCGTCCTCAAGCATCCGATGCTGGTTGGAGTCAAAACCTGGGCTTTCGCGCATCTGTGCGCCAACGGCGATCTCGGCGGCATCATCTTGTTTGGCGCGGTGTTGGCGTGGGCGGTGTATGACCGTATCACGCTCAAGCACCGCGCCGACCCCGGCGCGCCGCCAATCCCGGTCGGCGGCGGCAAAAACGACATTATCGCCGTCGTCGTCGGTACGCTGATTTACCTGGCGCTCGGCTTTGTGTTTCATCCGGTCGTCATCGGCGTGCCCGCCTTCACGCCGGTGGGCGGATAAGAACGATGTCGGCGCAAAACGAGACACGGCGGCTGACCGCGCCCGACATTCGCGCCCGCAAGGGCGGCGAGCCGCTGGTTTGCCTGACGTCCTATCATGCCCATACCGCGCGTATCGTCGATGCCTATTGCGACGTCATCCTCGTCGGCGACTCCCTCGGGATGGTGATGCATGGTCTCGAAACCACGATCCCGGTCACGCTCGACATGATGATCCTGCAAGGTCATGCGGTGATGCGCGGCTCCAAGCGTGCGCTGGTGGTCGTCGACATGCCGTTCGGCTCCTATGAAGCCTCCAAAGAGCAGGCCTTCGCTTCGGCGGCTCGGGTGATGAAGGAAACCGGCTGCGGTGCCATCAAGATCGAGGGTGGCCGGCGGATGCAGGAGACCATTGCTTTTCTGGTCGAGCGCGGTGTGCCGGTTATGGGGCATGTCGGCTTGACGCCGCAGGCGATCAATACGATCGGGTCGTTTCGGGCGCAGGGCCGCGACGAGAGTGACTGGGCGCCGATCGAGGCGGATGCGCGCGCGGTGGCGGATGCCGGCGCTTTCGCCGTGGTGCTCGAAGCGATCGCCGAGCCGCTCGGGCGCCGCATCACGGCGCAGGTGCCGATCCCGACCATCGGGATTGGCGCAAGTGTGGCCTGCGACGGTCAAATCCTGGTGCTTGAGGATATGCTCGGTCTGTCGCCGCGGGTGCCGAAATTCGTCAAACGCTTTGGCGAACTCGGACCCGGTATCGAAAAAGCGGTCCAAAGCTACGCGCAGGAAGTCCGCGCGCGCGCCTTTCCGGGCGCCGACCATGTCTATCCCATGCGCAAGCCTGTCGTGACCGAGCTCCCGGAGCGCAAGAAAGGCCCATCCCGGGCCTGATCCGTCTAAACCATGCGCCATAGTCGCAGGCGCAGCGACGATTTTTGCCTTGCTCGCGCCACATCATTAAACTAGTTGCGGCAAGGCTTTGCGGGCCTCGCGGCCTTGGATTTACTGAATTTGTCGGGGGTCTGCTCGCAAGACCGGCCTGCCTTTCAGGCAGACTGGGGACGCGAGTGCTGGGGCCAAGGTTTGGGGCGAGTGCTGGGGAACGGGTTCCGTGACCGATATCTTCCACGAAGTCGATGAGGAAGTCCGCCGCGAACAGCTCAAGAAGCTGTGGGAGCAATACGGAAACTACCTCGTCGCTCTATGCGTCCTCATTGTTGTCGGCGTCGGCGCCTGGCGCGGCTATGAATGGTGGCAAGCCAAGCAGGCGGCGCAATCCGGCGCCGCGTTCGAACAGGCCGTCACTCTCGCCGAATCCGGCAAGCATCAGGAAGCCGAAGCGGCCTTTGCCAAGCTCGCGGCCGACGGCACTGCCGGCTATCGCGTCCTGGCGCGGCTGCGTGAGGCCGCCGAGCTTGCCCGAAGCGATCCCAAGGCCGCCATCACCGCTTATGATGAGATCGCCGCCGACACCGGCGCCGGACAGGTGATCCAGGATCTGGCGACCGTGCGCGCCGGCTTTCTGCTTGTCGACACTGCGCCTTATTCGGAGATTCGCAGCAAGCTCGAGCCGCTGACGGCGGCAGACCGGACATTCCGCCATAGTGCGCGCGAGATTTTGGCGCTGTCAGCTTGGAAGGCCGGCGATATGACGGCGGCTCGGCAGTGGACCGATATGATCATGACGGATCCGCAGACGCCGCCGGGCACGCGCAGCCGCGCTCAGGTTTTGAGCGAGCTTATCGCGGCGAGCGGTAAGGGCTGACGCGATGCCGCGACGATACAATTCTTCACTGTTTCGCATCGGGCTGGCACTCGCGCTCGTGCTTCTGCTCGCACGTTGCACGCAGGGCGGTCAGTTCGATCCGACGGAGATTTTCAATAACGACATGTTCGACACCAAGAAAAAAGTTACAGGTCAACGCGAACCGCTGTTCCCCAATGGCGTACCGGGAACGACCACGGGGGTGCCGCCCGACCTGGTGAAGGGTTATCAACCGCCGCCGGATCAGGCCGACGACACCACGACGGCGCCGCCCGCCTCAGCCGAGGCGGCAAAACCCGCGGCGGCACAACCCAAGCCGAAACCGAAAGTCGCCGCGCAAAAGCCGCCGTCATCGACGCCGACACGAATCGTTGTCGGGCCAAAGGCAACTCCCGCTGCCGCGCAGCAGCAGACATCGCCGGCAGATACGGTGTGGCCGGCAACGCCGCCGACTGGGGCGGCACAGCAGCAGGCATCGCCTTCCCAATCGCCGTGGCCGGCGCCGCCGCCGACTGGCGCCACGCAGCAAATGGCGCTGCCCGCACAATCGGTCTGGCCGAATCCGCCCGCGACGGGAACGACTTCCCAGTAAAGCAAGACTTCGCCAGTAAGCCGAGACTTTGCCAGTAAGCCTGGACTTTGCTTCTGTCTGATTGCGCGTCCATGGGGCGCGCCCATGGGCGCCCGTCATGTCCTTCACCGTCGCTATTGTCGGCCGCCCCAATGTCGGCAAGTCGACCCTGTTCAATCGCCTCGTCGGCCGCCGTCTCGCGCTGGTAGACGATGAACCGGGGGTGACGCGCGACCGGCGCGAAGGCGAAGCGCGGCTCGGCGACCTGGCGTTCAAAGTGATCGACACCGCCGGTCTCGAAGACGCCGAGCGCGATAGTCTCACGGAGCGAATGCAGGCCCAGACCAAGGCGGCGGTCGCGCAGGCGGACGCCGTGCTTTTCCTGGTCGATGCGCGCGCCGGTGCAACGGCGGCCGATCGTGCCTTCGCCAAACTCGTGCGCAAGTCGGGCAAGCCCGCCATCCTCATTGCCAATAAAAGCGAGGGACGCGCCGGCGAAGCGGGCGCGCTCGAAGCCTACGCACTTGGCCTTGGCGAACCGATCGCGATCAGCGCCGAGCACGGCGAGGGCTTGGCCGACCTTTACGATGCGCTGCGCGCGACCTTGCCTGAGGCCACGGCGCTTCGTGACAAAGAGGATCGCTCCGCGAGTGACAGGGAACAGCGACCGATTCAGATCGCGGTCGTCGGCCGGCCCAATACCGGCAAGTCGACGCTGATCAACCGTCTGATCGGCGAGGATCGTCTGTTGACTGGACCGGAAGCCGGCATCACGCGCGACGCCATCGCAGTCGATTTCACCTGGCGGGGGGAGTTGCTGCGGCTTTACGATACGGCTGGCTTGCGGCGGCGCTCGCGCATCGAGGAGAAGCTGGAAAAGCTTTCGGTAGGCGACGCGCTCGGCGCCATCCGCTTCGCCGAAGTGGTCGTCGTGCTCATCGATGCGCTGACGCCCTTTGAAGAGCAGGACATCCGGGTCGCCGACCTGGTCGAACGCGAGGGGCGTGCGATTGTCATCGCGGTCAACAAATGGGACATGATCGAGCCGGAGCCGGGCGCGCTGACCCATTTGCGCGCCGAGGTCGATCGCCTGCTGCCACAGATCAAAGGCGTTGAAACTGTCGTTTTGTCGGCGAAAACCGGAGCGGGCCTCGATCGGCTGATGGAAGCGGTGATGAAAGCGTACGCGGTCTGGAACCGCCGCGTGCCGACTGCCGCGCTCAATCGCTTCCTGGCACAGGCAATATCGGCAAATCCGCCTCCGGCGCTGCGCGGCCGCCGCTTTCGCCTCGATTACATCACCCAGCCGAAGCCGCGGCCGCCGACCTTTGTGCTGTTCTCGGCCCGCGCCGAGGCGCTTCCGGAGACCTATCGGCGCTATTTGATCAATAGGCTCCGCGAGGATTTCGCGCTGCCTGGCACGCCGATCCGTCTCACTATGCGGGCCAAGGTCAACCCCTATGCCGGCCGCAAGCGCCGGCGCTGAAGACATCGACGTCAGGCGGGCTGCAGAAATTTCAAAAACTTGCCGGCGCGGAAATCGTAAAGCTTGCCGGTTTCAGCAACGCTCGGCAGGCACAAGCCGACAATTTTTTCCGCAACATCTTCCGGCGTCGGCAGCGTCATCGGGTCTTCGCCCGGCATGACCAGAGCGCGCATGCGGGTGCGAGTTGGGCCCGGATTGAACAGATTGACCCGTACCGGTGTCGACGATTTTTCATCGGCATAAGTGCGCGCCAGCGCGTTGAGCGCGGCCTTCGACACCGAATATGGTCCCGCATAAGCCCGGGCATGCGTGGCGGCGCCCGAAGTGATGAATACGGCGCGGCCGGCCTTGGCGCGCTTGAGCAGGGGATCCATGGCGCGGATCAGGTGCCAATTGGCGGTGACGTTGATCGCCATCACTTCATCCCAATTTTTCGGGTCGACATGATCGAGCGGCGCGCGCTCGCCAGCGACCGCGGCATTGCCGATCAGCACGTCGAGGCGCTGGTAACGCTCGTTGAGCGCGGCGGCCAGCCGGTAGATTCCGGGATAGTCGCGCATGTCGAGCGGCACCAGCGTCGCCGAACTGCCGGCGGCGCGTGCCGCATCGTCGACCTCTTCCAGCGCGCCGACCGTGCGCGCCACCGCGACGACGTGCGCGCCGGCGCGCGCCAGCAAAAGCGCCGTCGCCCGGCCAATGCCGCGCGACGCGCCGGTGACGAGTGCGATGCGGTCAGTAAGCGGTTTTGACATGTTGGAGGTGAGATCCGATTTTCAAATTGCCTACGCGCGCGTATTGTAGAAAGAACCACGCGCGTTCGAGGAAGTTCATGTTTGCCGGGCAACTAGCACTTGTCGTCGCCGCGGTTTTTGCCGGTGCCGCACTTTACGTCAATATCGCCGAACAGCCGGCTCGGCTTGACCTCGACGACCGATCTCTGCTCAGCGAATGGAAGCCCGCTTATAAGCACGGATTTGCGATGCAAGCCCCACTCGCGATCGCCGGCTTTCTCCTGGGCCTGTTGGCATGGTGGCAGACCGATGTCTGGCTGTGGCTCCTAGGGGCGATCATTATGATTGCAAACTGGCCTTATACTCTTCTTGGCATCATGCCTACCAATCGTACGCTCATGGCTACCGATCCGGCCGACGCCGGAGCTGAAAGCCGCAAACTTATAGAGAAGTGGACAAGGTTGCATGCTGTTCGCACCGCGTTTGGGTTCGCGGCGACGCTAACATTTCTGTGGGCATCGTTACGTTAGTCGGCCGACGCGTCAGCTCGCCTCGGCGAGCAGCGACAGCTGGCGCGGCGTTGTATCCTGCGCGGTGCGGTCGGTAAGCCCGGTCGGATATTCGCCGGTGAAGCAGTGATCGGTGAATTGCGGCCGCACCGGATCGCGGCCTTTTTCGCCCATGGCGCGGTAAATGCCGTCGACCGACAGGAAGGCCAGAGAATCCGCGCCGATGAACTTCCGCATGCCTTCGAGATCGTGCGTGGCGGCAAGCAATTTGTCTCGCTCTGGCGTGTCGATGCCGTAGTAATCGGGATGAGTGATCGGCGGCGAAGCGATGCGCAGATGCACCTCGCGAGCCCCCGCATCGCGCATCATCTGCACGATTTTCACCGAAGTCGTGCCGCGAACGATCGAATTGTCGATCAGCACGATGTTTTTGCCGGACACCACGGCGCGATTGGCACTGTGCTTGAGGCGAACGCCAAGCTGGCGAATATGCTGCGTGGGCTCGATGAAGGTGCGCCCGACATAGTGATTGCGGATGATGCCGAGCTCATAGGGAATGCCGGATTCCTGGGCGTAGCCGATCGCCGCCGGCACGCCGGAATCGGGAACTGGCACGACCACCTCGGCGGCGGCAGGCGCCTCGCGGGCGAGTTGCGCGCCGCACGCCTTGCGCACGTCGTAAATGCTGCGGCCGCCGCTGATGGAGTCAGGCCGCGCGAAATAGATGTATTCGAAGATGCAGGGGCGCGGCGCCATCGCCGGGAATGGCTTGTGCGAATGCGCGCCTTCCTCGTCGAAGATGACGACCTCGCCGTTTTCCACGTCGCGTACATATTGTGCGCCGATGATGTCGAGAGCGCAGGTCTCCGAAGCGAGGATCGGACAGCCGTCGAGCTTGCCGAGCACGAGCGGGCGAATCCCGAGCGGGTCGCGGGCGCCGACCAGCTTCTTGTTGGTGAGACCGACGAAGGCAAAGGAGCCTTCGAGCATGCGCAAGCCCTCGATGAAACGGTCGACGAAGCGGTTGCGATGCGAACGCGCCACCAGATGCAGGATCACCTCGGTGTCGGTCGTCGATTGCATCATGGCGCCTTCGCGCACGAGCTGGCGGCGCAGCGTCAGGCCGTTGGTCAGGTTGCCGTTGTGGCCCACGGCGAAGCCGCCGGCGTTGAGCTCGGCAAACAGCGGCTGCACATTGCGCAGAATGGTCTCGCCGGTCGTCGAATAACGCACATGGCCGACTGCGGTGTTGCCGGGCAATCGGTCGATCACCTCGCGCCGCGAGAACGCGTCGCCGACCAGGCCAAGGCGGCGCTCGGAGTGAAAACGCTTGCCGTCGAACGATACGATGCCGGCGGCTTCCTGGCCGCGATGCTGGAGCGCGTGCAGCCCGAGAGCCGTAATCGCCGCGGCATCCGGATGACCGAAAATGCCGAATACGCCGCATTCCTCGCGGAGCCGGTCCGCGTCAAGATCGAGAACGGCGGGTTCGCTCATGAATATCGGCCCTCTCGCAAGTCGAGTTCGCTGTGCTGATCCGGCGGCGCGGCGTCCGGGTTATCGGTGTCCCCCGGATGCGGCTTCCTCAGCTTGTTTAAGATGGTGCTCTCGGGGTCGTCCGGCAACATCGACATCAACCATTGGCCGGTCCCGGCCAGGACGACCTTCGATTTGGCGCTTTTAACCCAGTCGGGTTGACTGCGGTCGGGAACGAGCCAGGTGAAGAACTGGAAGGCAACGACCACGATGATCAGGCCCCGCCCGAGCCCGAACAGGAAGCCGAGCGTGCGATCGAGCGCGCCGACGCGGCTATCCAGCACCATGTCGGAAATCCTGATGGTCAGCACCGAGACCACAAGGAGCGTGACCAGAAACACGCCACCGACCACGGCCACTGCGGCCACGATGTCGTTATTGAAGTACTGTTTAGCAAATGGCAGAAGCTTGCCGTACGAATAAAGGGTCACTGCGGCTGCCAGAACCCACGCGGTGATGGAAAGTACCTCCCGCATGAAGCCGCGCACCATGGCGAGCAGCCCCGATACCAGCATGACGACAATGAGGATGATGTCGAGCAGCGTAATCGGCATTGGCTATCGGTCCGCCCGGCGCGCTTTCCGCGGGCTGTATAGCCGGGCTCCAGCACGCCGTCACCCGTCTTCTCCGCCGCTCAACAACTTCCGCCCGGCAATGGGCATGAACTCAAGCAGCCTGGCGCCGTAAACCAATCGTTAACCCTGAATTCGCGTCCCGAAGCCGCCGTCAGGCGTCCGGTCGGCCAATGCGCCGCAGCGCTGGCGTTCCGTCGCGGGCAATATCGGCGACCAGATTGGCAAGCGTGCCGATGGCGGTGAGCGAGAACCCTTCGGGAGCCTCATTGCGCGCGGCTTCCGGGACGATTGCTTTGGTGAAGCCGAGTTTCTGCGCCTCTTTGAGCCGCAGCGCGCTCTGCGCCACCGGCCGCACCGCGCCGGACAGCGATACTTCGCCGAAATAGACGGCATCGGCCGGCAGCGGGGCGTGGGCGAGTGAGGAAACGAGGGCTGCGGCCGCGGCTACGTCGGCCGCCGGTTCCTGGATACGCAGGCCCCCCGCGACGTTGAGATAGACGTCGTGGCCCGACAGGCGCACGCCGCAATGCGCCTCGAGCACCGCCAGAACCATCGACAGCCGATTCGGGTCCCAGCCGACCACGGCGCGGCGCGGCGTGCCGAGCGACGTCGGGGCGACCAAGGCCTGAATCTCGACCAGGAGCGGCCGCGTTCCCTCTATTCCGGCAAAGACGGCGGTGCCGGGACTGCCGAGATCGCGCTCGGACAGGAACAGTTCGGAGGGGTTTGCCAGCTCCTGCAGGCCTACTCCGGTCATTTCGAACACGCCGATCTCGTCGGTGGGCCCGAATCGATTCTTGATGGCGCGCAGAATGCGGAATTGCTGCGAGCCTTCGCCTTCGAATGACAGCACGGCGTCGACCATGTGCTCGACGACGCGGGGGCCGGCGATCTGCCCATCCTTGGTGACATGGCCGACCAGAATCACGGCCGCGCCGGTGCGCTTGGCAAAGCGAATCAGCTCGCCGGCGGAGCCGCGGACCTGGGTCACGGTGCCCGGCGCCGCTTCGACACTCTGCGTCCACATGGTCTGGATCGAGTCGATGACCAGAAGCCGCGGCGTCACGCCTTGTGACAGCGTCGCCACGATGTCCTCGACCGAGGTTTCGGCCGCGACCTCGACAGTCGCGTCGGCAAGGCCGAGCCGATCCGCGCGCAGCCGCACCTGCGCCGTTGCTTCCTCGCCGGATATATAGACGGCGCGTTGCCGGCTGCGCGCGAAGGATGCCGCGACCTCGAGCAGCAGCGTCGATTTGCCGATGCCGGGATCGCCGCCAAGAAGCAGCACCGAACCCCGCACCAGGCCGCCGCCGGTGACGCGATCGAATTCGCCGATGCCCGAGGCGAGCCGCGGTGCTTCGTGCGCCGCGCCCTTGAGTGGCTCGACGGCAAATAGCCTGCCCTTGCGGGAGGAGCGCCGTCCCGTCTCGGCGCCTTCCTCGACCAGCGTATTCCACTCGCCGCAGGCGCCGCACTTTCCCGCCCAGCGCGCGGTGGCGGCGCCGCAGTTCTGGCAGACGAAGTTTTGCGCGCGCGCGGCCATGTCAGTTATCTATGTTCACGCATCCCGATAGACGAGATGACATCGCGGGCCCGGATGGGTGAGAATCTCGTAACCGATCGTGCCTGCGGCCGCGGCCACATCGTCGACAGTTATCTCGCCGCCGATCAGCGTTGCAAGGTCGCCGCGATGAACGGTGCCGTCTGCAAGGTCGGTGACATCGATGCAGACCAGATCCATCGAAATGCGGCCGACGATCGGGCAGCGCTTGGTGGCGACAATCGCGGCGCCGCCCGGCCGCTCGTCGGTGCCGCTGCCGGCGCGCAAGAGACCGTCGGCATAGCCAAGCGCGACAACGGCGATACGCGAGGGCCGTTTCGCCGTCCAGGTGGCGCCATAGCCGACCGTCTCATCGCGCGCGACGCTGCGTAACTGCAGGATACGTCCGGTCAGTTCGACGACGCTCTTCATTGGATTGGCGCGGCCCGGCGTGGGATTGACGCCGTAAAGCGCGGCGCCCGGCCGCGCCAGATCGAAATGCGCCGAATTGCCGAGGAAGATGCCGGAAGAGTTGACGAGCGAAGCCGGAATCCCGGAATAGAGCATGTGCAGTTCGCGAAACAGCCGGATCTGGGCGGCATTGAGCGGGTGATCGGGAGTTTCGGCGCAGGCGAGATGACTCAACAAAAGCGCGATGCCGTGATTCTCGGTCTGCGTGCGCGGGGCAAGGGCGGCTGCTTCCTCCGGCGAAATGCCGAGCCGGTTCATGCCGGTATCGACGTGAAGCGCAGCGCCACCCTGCCAGCCGTGAGCGCTCACGAACGCATCCCATTCGGCAAGCTCGGTCGTTGAATTGATGACCGGCCGCGCATTGATCTCGATAAGACCGTCCCCCCAGTCGGGCGTAAAGCCGTCGAGCACGTAGATCGTCGCCTCGCGCGCGCGCGAACGCACGGATCGCGCCTCGGCGAGATCGGCGACAAAGAAAGTCTTACAACCCGCCCGCGCGAGTGTCGCCGTCACCGGCTCAAGGCCGAGCCCATAGGCATTGGCTTTAACTACGGCTGCGCATTCGACGGTGAGGAGTTCGTGTTCCAGCGTCCGCCAATTCGCCGCGATGGCGCCAAGGTCGATAGTCAGCGTGCCGCCGGTTTCGGGCTGCGCCGGAGCAGGGGCGGGGATTGGTTGCGACAGCTTTCTAGCGCGGGCCATGACGGCGTTATGAACGGCGCGGTGGCGGCGGTAAAGCGGGCTTAAGCGGGCGGCCTAGAAGCTCGGCTTGTGCGCTGTGTCGAGATTGGCAAAGCGCGTCAGCGCGGCCTCGAACTGCAATTCCACCGTGCCGGTAGGGCCGTGGCGCTGTTTGCCGATGATGACCTCGGCCCTGCCGTCGACGCGTTCGCCTTCGGCCAGCCATTCGGCGAATTTTTCCCGGTTGGCTTCCGTGGGTTTGCGCATTTGGTGGTAATATTCCTCGCGGAACACGAACAACACGACGTCGGCGTCCTGTTCGATCGAGCCCGACTCGCGCAAATCGGAAAGCTGCGGCCGCTTGTCGTCACGGGCCTCGACTTGCCGCGACAATTGCGAGAGCGCGAGGATCGGAATGTTGAGTTCCTTGGCGAGCGCTTTGAGCCGCGTCGTGATCTCGGTGATTTCCTGTACGCGCCCTTCGGCGGCGCGCCGTGTCGAGCCCTGCAAGAGCTGGAGGTAGTCGACCACCAGAAGATCGAGGCCGCGCTGGCGTTTCAGGCGCCGCGCCCGCGCCGCCAATTGACCGACCGACAGGCCGCCGGTCTCGTCGAGGTAGAACGGCAGGTTCTGCAGTTCGATCGAAACGTCCTTGATTTTCTCGAAGTCGCCTTCGTCGATACCGCCGCGGCGGATCTTGTTCGACGGTATGCCGGTCTGTTCGGAGATGATGCGGGTGGCGAGCTGCTCGGCCGACATTTCAAGCGAGAAGAAGCCGACGATGCCGCCGTTGACGGTTGCCGTATGACCGTCGGCGCGGACTTCACCCTGCCATGCCTTGGCGACGTTGTAGGCGATATTGGTGGCAAGCGCGGATTTGCCCATCCCCGGCCTGCCGGCGAGTATGATGAGATCGGAGGGCTGCAGGCCGCCCATCTTGGCATCGAGATCGGTCAGGCCGGTCGCAAGTCCCGACAGGCTGCCGTCGCGCTGGTAGGCGCGCGCCGCCATATCGACCGCCACGGTAAGCGACTGAGCGAAACGCTGAAAACCCGAATCGTAGCGGCCGGTCTCGGCGATTTCATAAAGTTTGCGCTCGGCCTCCTCGATGTGATTGAGCGGCGTCGAGTCGACCGGCGCGTCATAAGCGAGATTGACCATATCCTCGCCGATTGCGATCAGATCGCGGCGGATCGACAGATCGTAGACGGTGCGGCCGTAATCCTCGGCATTGATGATCGTCGTCGCCTCGGCGGCAAGCCGCGCCAGATATTGATTGAGCGAGAGGCCGGCAATGTCGACGTCAGCCGGCAGGAACGTCTTGAGCGTCACCGGTGTCGCGAGTTTGTTGGCGCGGACCAGTCCGGCGGCAAGCTCGTAAATGCGTTGATGGATCGGCTCGAAGAAATGCTTGGCTTCGAGAAAGTCGGAAACGCGGTAGAGCGCCTCGTTATTGACGAGAATCGCCCCGAGCAGCGCCTGCTCGGCCTCGATATTGTGCGGCGCGGCACGGAACGTCGGTTCCGGCGGGGCTTGTTTGCGGGCGGTCGAATCGAATGCTGGCATGGTCCCGGTCAAAAGAATCCGACGGCGTGGCCGAAATACGGCGTGTGGTCGATTTGAAGCAGCTACTCATCGCGGATCACTCAACGACAGTGGCACATTTCGAATAGTCGAGCGGCGCGACAATGGGAAACCCTCATTATGGCTTTCCCCGCTACCCACCGGACGCTACGGGAGGACGCCAATCGGCTCTTGACCCCGATCCGCAATGAGTGACCACGCCGCGCTACTCGCCGGCGAGTCGCAGCGGCGTGGAATAACCGGCCTCGATCCCGCGTAAACGCGCTTCTTCGCGCGCGATGTAATCGCGGGTCGCCGGCAGGAGATCCTTGCGCTTGGCCATCTGGACCTGGAATACGACCATGTCGCCTTCGCGGAACGCCATCTCCGAGCAAGCGAGGTAGAACTCCCACATCCGCACGAAGCGCTGATCGTAAAGCCGCGCCGCCTCTTCGCGGTGGGCGAGGAAACGTTCGCGCCATGCGCGCAACGTCTCGGCATAGTGCAGCTGCAAGACTTCGACGTCGGTGACGATGAGCTGCGCGCGCTCGATCGCGGGCAGCATTTCCGACAGCGCCGGAATATAGCCGCCGGGAAAAATATATTTGGCGATCCAGGGATTGGTGATGTTCGGGCGGCCGCTGCGTCCGATCGTATGCAACACAGCGACGCCGTCGTTGCTGAGAAGCTCCGCGCAGCGTTCGAAAAAAGTATCGTAAAATCCGACGCCGACATGCTCGAACATGCCCACCGAAACGATGCGGTCGAAACAGCCCTCGACATCGCGGTAATCGACCAGCCGGAACTCCGTATCCCGAGTGTGGCCGCGTTCGAGCGCCCGGTTCTGCGCGCGTTGGTATTGCTCCTGCGACAGCGTGATGCCGGTGACATGGGAGCCGGCAATCTCGGCGAGGTAAAGCGCAAGCCCGCCCCAGCCGCAGCCGATGTCCAGCACCCTGGCGCCGGGTTTTAGGCGCAATTTGGCGGCGAGGTGGCGCTTTTTGGCGAGTTGGGCGTCGTCGAGCGACTGACCCGGGGATTCGAAATAGCCGCAGCTATATTGCTGGTCGCCATCGAGAAAGAGCGAGTAAAGCCTGCCGTCGAGGTCATAGTGATGGGCCACGTTGTGGCGGGCGCGGGAGCGCGGATTGAATTGCTGCAAGCGACGGAACAGAAAGCGCACCAGGCGTGGTGGCAATGCCCAATGGGGCGAGGTGATGCGCTCTTGGCGCAACAGGACGGCGATCACGTCTGCGATCGAGCCTTGCTCGACGACCAGCGTACCGTCCATATAGGCTTCGCCGAGCTTGAGTTCGGGATCGAGAAAAACAGCTCGCTGCGCCTGGGCACTGGTGAAGCGAACGGCGACCGGGGGCCCGCTGCGATCGCCAAAGGTGCATGTAGAACCTGCCACCGTCGTGACCGTAAAAGATCCACGGCGGATAAATTGACGTAACAGAATGAACAGCAACCGATCCACGGCCGCCTCCACGCTTTACCAGGCCCCTTTCGCAACCTGCGACGATTGGCGCTTTACGCGGCGTTACGGCCGTTTTTCGCTCAATCAGCCGGTTGCACCAGCGGGGTCTTCTTCGTTATTGCCGTCATTAAAACAAAATCCTGCTTGACCAGCAATGCCAATGACATAACCCCGGGGCCTGCCGCGCCACAGCCGTTTGGCCGGTTTTGGGCTAAGCATGACCAAGCTGACAAGACTTGAGGAGTTCGGTGTGTTCAGACGCTTCCTGCCTATGATCGGTCTTGCTGCGGCATTGGTCTTTGGCCTGGTCCCGGCGCCAGCGCGCGCCCAGGTCAATATCGATCAGGGCAAGCCGCCGTCCGAAATTTTCGAATCCGACTGTGCGACCTGTCACAAAAGCGCGCGGGGGCTGGCCGACGGCAAGAACAGCCTGATGCTGTCTGGTTTTCTACGCGAACACTATACGGCGAGCCGCGAACAGGCGGCGGCGCTGGCCGCTTACGTTCTGGGGGCCGGAGGCAGTGCTCCCGCCGCGCAAAAGCCGGGAACGGAACATGCCAAGGTCGAGCCTGGGGAGCCTAAAGCTGCAGGCCATCCGGAGGACCACCCGGCGACGGCGAGCCGGGGCCATAAGCAGGAGCCTGAATCCGCCGCGCCTGCGGCCGTGGTGACGGCGCCCGCACCGGTCATGGCGACGCCCGCCGCCAACGAGAACTCCGAGTTCGGCCGAGGCGCCGAGTCAGTCCTCAAATCCGCCGCCAAGTCCGTCGTCCGCCCAGTCGCAAGGCCCGGAGGGCGGCACAACCACAAGTGCCGCGGCCCCGACGGAGGCCGAGCCGAGTGACAGCACACCGGTGCCGCGCGACCACATTCCGGACTGACAATAAATCCGGCCGACCGGATCAGCTCTTCTCCGGCGATGGAGGGCTTTCCTCCGCTTCCGCGGCGTCCGGGCGCAAAGCCTCCCCGGCTCCCGGCTCGAAGAATGCTTCCGCGGCAACCACGGCAGCCTCTTGCTCGGTCTGTTCCCGCAACTGCGTGACATCCTCGCCGCGCGCTATACGCGCCGCCTCATCGCTGTTGCGGGCAACGATGATGATAATGGATGTCTCGACTTCGGGATGCAGCGTGATCGGCACTTTATGCTGGCCGATGGTCTTGATCGGCGTATTGAGCACGATTTGGTTGCGGTTGACGCGGAACCCGGCGTCGCCCATCAGGCCAACCAGGTCGCGCGGTGAAACCGAGCCGAAAAGCTGGCCGGATTCGGAGGCTTGCCGCAGAACCGTAAAGCTCTTGCCGTCGAGCTTTTCGGCGACTTGGCCCGCCTCGCTCTTCAGCGTAAGCGAGCGCGCTTCCAGATCGCCCTTCATCGTTTCAAATCGCGTGCGGTTTTCATCCGTCGCGCGCAAAGCCTTGCCGCGCGGCAGCAGGAAATTCCGCGCGAAGCCGTCTTTGACGCGAACGACCTCGCCCATCTGGCCAAGTCTGGCGACACGTTCGAGCAGGATCACTTCCATGTCGGCCCCCTCAGCGGATCACGTAGGGCAACAGCCCGAGGAATCGCGCGCGCTTGATCGCTTGGGCAAGCTCACGCTGCTTTTTCGCCGATACCGCGGTGATGCGGCTTGGAACGATTTTGCCGCGCTCCGAAACGAACCGCTGCAGTAGCTTGACGTCCTTGTAATCGATCTTGGGCGCGTTCGTGCCCGAGAACGGGCAACTCTTGCGGCGGCGGAAGAAAGGACGCCGGCCGCCAGCGCCTTGCGGTGACATGGCCATGGTCAATCCTCCAACGGGGTCTGGGTGTCGGCGTCATCACCGCCCTCGCGGCCACGCCGCGGACGGTCGCCCCGGTCGCCCCGATCACCGCGGTCGCCTCGATCTCCGCGATCGAAGCGATCGCCGCGGCGCTCGTCACGGTCACGATCGCGCTCGGCGCGGCGCATCATGGCGGAGGGACCCTCCTCATGCGCGTCGACCCTGATCGTGAGATAGCGCACCACGTCCTCGTTGAGGCGCTCCAGCCGCTCGATCTCGTTGATCGCCGCCGGCGGCGCATCGAAATCCATCAGCGTGAAATGCGCCTTGCGGTTTTTGCGCAGCCGATAGGAGAGCGACTTCACGCCCCAATATTCGGTTTTCTTGAGCGACCCACCGAGGCCTTCGACGACGCCCTTCAACTGCGCGGTCAATTCCTCGACCTGCTGCGCGCTGGTGTCCTGGCGCGCAAGATAGACGTGTTCATAGAGCGGCATGAATGCCCTTTCCTCAATTGCCATGCTCGCCCAGGCGCGAAGCCCCTCGAACCCTTCGGGAAAGGCTCGAATGCTCTGAAGGCGGGAACACCGGACGCCGGACCCAGTTTTTGGGCCCTACCGCGATCCAGGTTAGTGGCGCGGCCGTCCGTTCAGCCCCCGGCCGGGGTCGAGCGGAAGGCGGCCTTATACGCGGCCGGGCGGTGGAAAAGCAAGCTGGATTAGGGTCTAGGTCAGAGGCGGCGCGGCCGCCCGCCGGCATTCTGGATCAGCTCGGCGAGGCGTACGGCGAGCTCGACACCCTCACGCAGCTGTCTCGCTCCCCCGCCGGCGGGCGGGGCCGCCCCGCGCAGCCTTTTGATGCCCACGAGCAGCAGGTCGAGGTTCTGCGCCAAAAGCTTCTGACGGAACGCCGGGTCCTGCCGCGCGCGTTCGAGGTCGGCATCGGTGACGGGTGAATAGGTGCCCATAAAGCGAACTCGCAAACCCCCGGCTTTGGCCAATCCGTCTTAAGGTCCCGGCAGTTTACCTATCTTCAGTTGTCGCTTCCTTACCCGGCCTGCAAGCCTTGACATGGCTGGGATCGCGGTATCTTTCGCGGCTTTCAGGGGCCAGGCATCAAAGATATGGCGGTTGCGTTCGTTTTTCCCGGCCAAGGCAGTCAGACCGTCGGCATGGGCAAAAGTCTGGCCGAAACTTTCAGTTCGGCGCGGCAGGTTTTCGATGAAGTCGATGCGGCGCTGGAGCAGCGGCTGAGCGATATCATTTGGACCGGGCCGGTTGAGACGCTGACGCTCACCGAAAATGCGCAGCCCGCACTGATGGCGGTTTCGCTCGCCGTCATGCGCGTGCTTGAAGCGGAGGCTGGCGTCGATCTAAAGCGCGACGCCGCTTTCGTTGCCGGGCACTCGCTCGGGGAATATTCGGCGCTCGCCGCCGCGCAGTCTCTCTCGATCGCCGACGCGGCGCGGCTGTTGCGGATTCGCGGTCGCGCCATGCAGAAAGCGGTTCCGGTGGGTGTGGGTGCGATGGCCGCGCTGATCGGGCTTGAACTCGGTGACGTCCGGGCGATCGCGGCCGAAGCGGCGGGCGTCGGCGTCTGCGCCGCCGCCAACGATAATGGCGGCGGGCAAGTTGTTCTGTCCGGCGCGAAACCAGCCGTCGAGCGCGCCGTAGAAATTGCCAAGGCTCGCGGCGCCAAACGCGCGATGATGCTGCCGGTCTCCGCGCCGTTCCATTGTCGTCTCATGCAGCCGGCCGCAGACGCGATGGCCGAGGCGCTCGCAAAGGCCTCGGTCAAGCCGCCGCTTGTTCCGCTGGTCGCCAATGTGCTGGCGCGCCCCATCAGCGAACCCGCAGACATCGTGCGTTACCTTATCGAGCAGGTCACCGGTACCGTGCGTTGGCGCGAATCCATCCTGTTCATGGCGCAAGCCGGCGTGACGTCGTTTTACGAAATCGGGGCGGGGCGGGTTTTGACCGGTTTGATCAAGCGTATCGCCGAAACTGCAACCGCATCCTCGATCGGCACACCCGAGGACATTACCCGGTTCAAGGCCGAGCGCGGCTGAGCTATTGCTGTTTTGCAAGGAAGGCCAGGACGCCCAATGTTCGAGCTCACCGGAAAGACTGCGCTAATTACCGGGGCCACCGGCACTATCGGCGGCACTATCGCCCGCATCCTGCATAAACAGGGCGCGACCGTCGCGATTTCCGGCACCCGGCGGGAAATCCTTGACAGCCTTGCGGCCGAACTCGGCGAGCGCGTGCATGTGCTGCCTTGCAACCTTGCCGATCCGGCCGAAACGGAAGCCCTGGTGCCGCGCGCCGAAGAGGCGATGGGTCAGCTTGACGTGCTGGTCGCCAATGCCGGGGTGACCAGGGATAACCTCCTCGTGCAACTGCGCGACGAGGACTGGGACCAGGTCATCGCCATCAATCTGTCCGCTACATTTCGCCTGTCGCGGGCTGCGTTGCGCGGAATGATGCGGCGCCGCTTTGGGCGCGTCATTGCGATCACCTCGGTGGTCGGGTCGACGGGCAATCCCGGGCAGGCCAATTATGTCGCCGCCAAAGCCGGGATTGCCGGCATGATCAAGGCGATGGCGCAGGAATATGCCAAACGCGGCGTCACTGCCAATTGCGTAGCGCCGGGATTTATCGTCACTCCGATGACCGAGAAGCTCAACGACAAACAGCGTGAAACCATCCTCGCGAAAATTCCGGCAAATCGCGCCGGCACCGTGGAGGAGGTGGCTGCTGCGGTCGTCTTTCTCGCCTCGAACGAAGCCGGCTATGTAACCGGACAGACATTGCATGTGAACGGCGGAATGGCCATGATTTGAAAGCGATATGACTGGCGCCGGAACCGCGCGGCCGCGCTGGTCAACGCTTTTGAAGTGTGGTAACCGAACCGAAATCGGGCTTGGGGAGCCGCAATGCCGGAGAGCGGGGCGAAACGTCCGCCTCTGATCGGTGTCGACCCAAATGAGCTTGTTGACCCCCGTCAGTAAGTTCAGCGAAGAATTTGAACGGAATCGAAACTAGGTTGATTGGGTCGCGTTGAAAGATGAGGTTGGAGCGATGAGTGATATTGGCGAACGGGTCAAAAAGATCGTCGTGGAGCATCTCGGCGTCGAGCCCGACAAGGTGACTGACAACGCCAGCTTCATCGATGATCTCGGCGCCGACAGCCTCGATACGGTCGAGCTTGTCATGGCCTTCGAGGAAGAATTTGGCTGCGAGATTCCCGATGATGCGGCCGAAACCATCCTGACGGTCGGCGACGCGATCAAGTTTCTCGAAAAGAACGCCAAGAGCTGACCGCCCGCGCTGCCCTCCTATCGTTGCATGAATTGCGCACGATTCTGTGAAAACCGCACATTGCGATGTGCGGAAGGCTTATGTGCGTGCAGGCCTTGGCCGGGTAATCTCACCATCGGCTTTTGGGCCGGGGCCTTCCAGGAGCGTCCTTGATGAGACGGGTCGTCGTCACGGGGCTTGGATTGGTGACGCCGCTCGCTTGCGGAATCGAGCCAACATGGCAGCGGCTCATCGCCGGCGACAGCGGCATCAAACACATCGAAAAATTCGATGTGTCGGATATTACCTGCAAGATTGCGGGCCAGATTCCGCGCGGCGACGGCTCGAACGGCACTTTCAATGCCGACGATTGGATGGAGCCCAAGGAACAACGCAAAGTCGACGACTTTATCGTCTACGCCATGGCCGCGGCGACACAAGCGCTCAACGATGCCGATTGGCACCCGCGCGACTATGACGACCAGATCGCAAGCGGCGTGCTGATCGGTTCCGGTATCGGCGGCGTCGAAGGAATTGCAGAAACGGCTCTGGTCTTGCGCGATCGCGGCCCGCGCCGGGTATCGCCGTTCTTCATCCCCGGCCGGCTCATCAATCTCGCCGCGGGCTATGTGTCGATCGCGCATTCGCTTAAGGGACCCAATCACGCCGTGGTAACGGCGTGTTCGACCGGCTCTCACGCGATCGGCGACGCTGGCAGGCTGATCGCGCTTGGCGACGCCGACGTCATGGTGGCCGGCGGCACCGAATCGCCCGTCAACCGCATATCGCTTGCCGGCTTTGCCGCATGCCGCGCGCTGTCGACGGGATTTAACGATACGCCCGAACGCGCGTCACGGCCTTACGACCGCGACCGCGATGGATTCGTCATGGGCGAGGGCGCCGGCGCCGTGGTGCTCGAGGAATACGAACACGCCAAACGGCGCGGCGCCCGGATCTACGGCGAATTGATCGGCTACGGAATGTCCGGCGACGCATTTCACATCACGGCGCCGGCCGAAGACGGCGACGGCGCGTTTCGCTGCATGTCGGCCGCCATCCGCCGGGCCGGCATCGCGGCAGGCGACATCGACTATATCAACGCCCATGGCACATCGACGCCGCTCGGTGACGAGATCGAGCTTCGGGCCGTGGAGCGCGTGGTCGGCAATGCCGCCGGCCACATCGCGATGTCCTCGACCAAGTCTTCGATCGGTCATCTGCTCGGCGCGGCCGGTGCGGTCGAAGCGATATTTTGCCTGCTCGCAATGCGCGACGAGGTAGTGCCGCCGACCATCAATCTGGACAATCCGTCGGTTGCGACTGCCATCGATCTCGTCCCGCACAAGGCCCGCAAACGGCCGGTCAATATCGCGCTGTCGAATTCGTTCGGATTTGGCGGTACCAATGCCTCTCTCGTGCTTCGTCGCGTGCCGCAGTAGTCCCGGCGCGATCGTGCCGCCGTTCGCCCTTTCGCCATATTTGTTCCGCACTCACCTGCGATCCCGAGATGACCGTCGTGATGGACGTCGTGAAAGCCATGGGCATGCGCGTCAGAATCTGCGAGCATCCGCTTCCGTCGGGCGGAGTGTCGTTGCAAAGTCGGCCATGCGAATCGTAAAAATGGATATCCGGCGGTGACATCCGATCCGCCGTCAGGCCGCGGCGAGCGCGGTCCGCCGAATTTGCCTCCGACGTCGCCGCGTGCCGGCGAGCGGCCGGGTGCACAGCCGCCACGCCCGGCGGCCGCCGCTGCTCGCCCGCCGGCGGCGCCCAGCAATCGCACCGAACAAAGGCGCATCACGCCGCGCAGCCCACGCACGGCAATCGAACCGGATATGGTCGCGCTGCCGACACGCCGCTCGGCCGGCGCGCGGCATCCTCTGGTCATCATCGGCAACGCCATCATCAGTCTCTTCGTCCTGCTGGCGATCCTGGCGGGCGTCGTGATCTTTCTCGGCGAGCAGCGCTTCGAGGAGCCGGGGCCGCTGCTGCAGGATCGCGTCGTCAATATCCCGCACGGGTCCGGTATTCGCGATATCGCCGATGTCCTCACCCAACAGGGCGTCATCGATCAGCCCTGGGTGTTCATCGGTGGCGTGCTGGTGCTCAAAGCGCGTGAAGACCTCAAGGCCGGCGAGTACCAGTTCAAGGCGCATACGAGCCTGCGCGATGTGGTCGCGACCATGGTCGAGGGCAGGGTGGTCGAGCATCAAATCAGTATCCCTGAGGGTCTGACATCCCAGCAGATCGTCGCGCGGTTGCAGGACGACGACGTGCTCACCGGCGATATCAAGGAGGTCCCAGCCGAGGGAAGCCTGCTGCCCGATACCTACGATTTCACCCGCGGCATAACGCGCGGGCAAATGATTCAGCGCATGCAGGCGGCGGAGCAGCGTACGGTTCGGGAAATCTGGGAGCATCGCTCTCCCGACCTGCCGCTCAAGACGCCGGACCAGCTCATGGTGCTCGCTTCTGTAGTGGAGAAGGAGACCGGCAAGCCGGACGAGCGCTCGCGCGTGGCCGCCGTATTCGTCAACCGGCTGAAGCAGAAAATGCGGCTGCAATCCGATCCGACGATCATTTATGGGTTGGTCGGCGGCAAGGGCACGCTCGGCCGGCCGATCATGAAGAGCGAGATCGATCAACCGACGCCGTATAACACCTATCTCATCGATGGATTGCCGCCGGGGCCCATCTCCAATCCGGGCCGGGCCGCGCTCGAAGCCGCCGCCAATCCGGCGCGCACGCGCGAGCTTTACTTCGTCGCCGACGGCACCGGAGGCCACGCCTTCGCGGAGACTTACGATCAGCACCAAAAGAATGTCGCGCGCTTGCGGCTGATCGAAACCGATCAAAAGGACCAGGTGCCGCTTGACCAGCAGATGATTTCGGCGCCGGCCCCGGCGCCCGCAACAGCACCAGCGACGCCGGCGCCATCCACCGCGCCGCAACCGCCACCGCTGCTGCGCGGCACGTCACAGCCTCGCGCGCAGACCACCCACTGATCGCAGCCCCGGCGTTGTCACCGCGGCTTGTTACAGCGACTTGCCGCCGTTAAGTTCGGCGCCGCTATTCTTGCAATCATTGCCGGGGGATCGCAGTCCATGGCGCTTTCGAGCATGGCGCTTTCGAGCACGGCGCTTTCGAGCATGACCGGGTTTGCTCGCAGCCATGGCGTGTGCGGCGCCTATACGTGGGCCTGGGAAATTAAATCGGTCAACGGCAAAGGCCTCGATCTGAGGCTGCGCCTGCCGTCCGGCTGGGACGCGATCGAGGTACCGGTGCGCGCGCGGGCGGCCGAGGCGCTGACCCGCGGCTCGCTCCAGGCCAATCTGACCGTCGAACGTAGCGGTGCGCAGCCGGTGGTGCGCGTCAATGCAGCCGTACTCGAGGCGATTTTGGCGGCGATTGGCCAGCTCGCCGGGAAGATCAATGCGGCGCCGCCTTCGCTTGATGGCTTGCTGGCGCTCAAAGGTGTTATCGAGGTCAGCGATTCCGAAGAGCGCGAGGACGAACGGCTCAACGCCGAGACGGCGGTTATCGAGGGTTTCGCACAGGTGATCGGGGCGCTCGGTGAGATGCGTCGTCACGAGGGTGCGGCACTGGGCCGGGTCTTATCCGCGCGACTGGGAGAAATCGCGACGCTGGCGGATCGCGCCGAGCGCGCGCCGGGACGCCGTCCCGAAGCCATCCGGGCACGGCTTGCCGAGCAGGTCGCAACGTTGCTTGTACAATCCGAGCGTTTCGATCCCGACCGGCTGCACCAAGAAGCGATCATGATTGCGACCAAGGCCGATGTGCGCGAGGAGCTTGACCGCCTTGCAGCTCACATTGCGCAGGCGCAGCATCTCATCGGGCAGGGCGGGCCGATTGGCCGCCGGCTCGACTTTCTGGCGCAGGAACTCAACCGCGAAGCCAACACCTTGTGCGCCAAGGCGAACGACGTCGAACTCACCAATATCGGGTTGGAACTCAAAGCCGCGGTCGAGCAATTCCGCGAGCAGGTGCAGAACGTGGAATAGATCATGGCGCGCGGGGGGCGAAATAACAGGAAGATTGCGCGCCGCGGCATGATGCTTGTCCTGTCGTCGCCTTCCGGCGCCGGCAAGACCACGCTTTCGCGTATGTTGCTCAAGGCCGACCGCGGCGTCGTGCTTTCAGTGTCCGTGACGACGCGTCCGAAACGGCCGGGCGAGATCAACGGGCGCGATTACCATTTCATCGATCGCTCCCGCTTCGCCGCCATGGTCAAGAAAGGCGAACTGTTGGAGTGGGCCGAAGTCTTCGGCCATCGCTACGGCACGCCGCGCCGGCCGGTCATTAAGGCGTTGCGGGCCGGCCGCGATGTTTTGTTCGATATCGATTGGCAGGGCACGCAGCAACTGAGCGAAAAAGCCCGCGACGATCTCGTCAGCGTGTTCATCCTGCCGCCCACCGTCAAGGAATTGGAGCGCCGGCTCAAACGCCGGGCGCAAGACAGCAAAACGGTCATCGGCGCGCGCATGGCCAAAGCCGGGGGCGAAATGAGCCATTGGCCGGAATATGACTACGTCATCGTCAACCGCGACAAAGCCGAGGCCTTCACCGAAGTGCGCGCGATTCTTGCGGTCGAGCGGCTCAAACGCGAACGGCAGATCGGCCTTTCCGACTTCGTACGCAGGATGCAAGCCAAGCTGCGAGCCTAAGCCGACAGCACGGTGCGCCCGACCACCCGCCCGGCGCGCAGATCGTCAAGCGCCGCTTGTGCTTGATTGAGCGGACGTTCATGCGTCGGGATCGCTGCAAGCTTTCCGGCGCGCGCCAAGTCGATGAGTTCGCGCGCCTCGGCGAGCGTGCCGGTAAGCGTGCCCTCGATTGTCATCGCTTTGATCGGGATCATCGCCGCGGCGATCGAGAAATTGCCGCCGAGCAGTCCCGTCACCACGACCTTGCCGCCCCGCGCCAGCACCCCGGTCGCAAATTGCAGCGACCTGTCGGAGCCGACGAAATCGCAAGCCGCAAGCACACCGCCGGTCGCCTTTAGAACTGCTTTGCGCGCTTCCGGATCGGATGGATCGACGGCCTGCGCCGCTCCGGCCGTGATCGCCGCGGCCCTTTTTCCGGCATCGATATCGGCGACGATGATCGGCTGGGAAAATAGGGCGCGGGCAATCGCCAGACCCATCATCCCGACGCCGCCCAGACCGATAAGCAATACCGGGCCGCGCTCCGCCCGGTCGGCGAGCCGCTTGAGCGCCGAATAGGCCGTCAATCCGGAACACATCAGCGGTCCCGCGAAGGCCCGCGAGAGCGGCAAGTAATCAAGGAGGTAGCGCGGGTGCCGCACCAGCACATGAGTGGCAAAGCCGCCGTCGGCGGCTATGCCGAGATGATGGTGTGTGGAGCACAAATTCTCTTCGCCGGCGCGGCAGTCGGCGCAAGTGCCGCAGCCGATCCACGGATAGACCGCGACGCGGCTGCCGACGACCGCGCCATCGCCTGCTTCGCCCACGGCCTCGATCACACCGGCGATCTCGTGCCCGAGCGTAAACGGCAGCGGGCGGCCCTTGGTGATGTCGAGCCGCTTGTCGCCGCCCAGCGCGAAATAGCCGTCCTGGATATGAAGGTCGGAATGGCAGACACCGCAGCATTCCACACGCACCAGGACCTCGCTGCCGCGCGGGGTGGGAAGGTCGGCGGCCGTCTCACAGAGCGGTTGGCCATAGGCGACGAGCGATTGGCGGTTAAATTGAGTCATTGAAGTTTTGCTCTCCCAACTGCGAATGCACGGACATCATGCCCGATAATCATGCCCCATGCTTGGGGGCAGCGGCGAGAGCTCGCGCCAGCGCAACAAAACCGGCGACGGAAATGTCTTCGGCTCGCGCCGTTGGATCGAGGCCCGCCGCCGCAATCAAAGCCGCCGCCTCGACGCCCAGCGACCGCAGGCTCTGGCGCAGCATCTTGCGCCGCTGCCCGAAGGCCGCCTGTGTCACAGCCTCGAGAAGCGCGCGATTGCAGGGTAACGGCGCCGCTCGCGGCACGATCCGCACCAGCGACGAGGTAACCTTCGGCGGCGGCACGAAGGCTGCGGCGTTCACGTCGAACAAAATGCGCGCCTCGCAGCGCCACTGCACGAAAACCGATAACCGCCCGTAACTTTTCGACCCTGGCGCCGCAACAATGCGCTCGGCGACCTCGCGCTGGAACATGAGAGTGGCGGAATCGTACCACGGCGGCCAGGGTTCGAGGCTGAGCCAGGAGATCAGCAGAGCCGTCGCGATATTGTAGGGCAGATTGGCGACGATGCGCGCCGGGCCGTGAAACCGCTCGCTGAGATCGAAGCTGAGCGCGTCCGCCTGCACAATGTCGAGGCGGCCCGGATAGAGCGCGGCGATTTCCTGCAAAGCGGCGATTGCGCGTTGGTCCCGCTCGACGGCAATCACGCGAGCGGCGCCAAGCGACAACAGCGCGCGGGTGAGGCCGCCGGGTCCGGGACCGACTTCGAATACGGTTGCGCCTTCGAGCGGCCCGGCCGCGCGCGCGATACGCGCGGCGAGGTTGAGATCGAACAGAAAATTTTGTCCCAGTGATTTTCTCGCGACGAGACCGTGGCGGCGGATCACGTCGCGCAGTGGCGGCAGGCCGTCGAATGCGCCGCTCACGACTGCTCCACTCACGACGTTGGCAACGGCACCGTTTTCGCCGCCGTAGCGAGCCGTGCCGCCAGGCGCAGCGCGGCGATCAGGCTTGTCGGATCGGCGCGGCCGGTCCCGGCGATGTCGAATGCGGTGCCATGGTCCGGCGAGGTCCGCACGAATGGCAGGCCCAGCGTGACGTTGACGGCGTGATCGAAAGCGAGCGTCTTGATCGGGATCAGCGCCTGGTCGTGATACATGCACAGGGCGGCATCGTAGGTCGCCCGCGCTTGTTCGTGAAACATTGAATCGGCAGGCAGCGGACCCTTCGCGTCGATGCCCTCGGCGACGAGCCGCGCAACGGCCGGCGCGACGATCGTGCGATCCTCCTCACCGAGAGTGCCGGCTTCGCCGGCATGTGGATTGAGCCCGGCGATGGCGAGCCGCGGGTCCGCCAGCCCAAAGCGCGTGGCAAGATCGTGCGCGACGATTCGTCCGGTTTCGACCACGAGTTCGCTCGAAAGCTGGTCGAAGATGTCCCGAAGCGGCAGGTGAATGGTCACCGGCACGACCGCGAGTTCCGGCGACCACAGCATCATCACCGGACGCAGCGCCCTGCCGGTCGCTTCCGCCACCAGCTTGGCCAGGAATTCGGTATGGCCCGGCTCGGCAAACCCCCAATTGTAGAGCACGTTCTTGGCGACGGGATTGGTGACGACCGCCGCAGCCGCGCCCGCCATCACATCTGCCACCGCGCGGCGGATCGATGCGACCGCGGCAGGTGCGCTCGATCGGTCCGGGCGGCCGGGTTCGGCAGTAACCGCGACATCGAGCGGCCGGACCGGCAACGCCGAACGAAACGTCGCCGCCGCCGACTTTGGCGTCGCGATCGCGATTGGAACGTCAAGCCCAAGCCTATCGGCGCGGCGGCCAAGGAAGTCGGGATCGGCGATGATATAGAACGGCGGCACGTCAAATTCCGCGCGCCGCCGCCAGATTGCAAGCGCGAGGTCTGGACCGATCCCGGCGGGTTCGCCGAGCGTCAATGCCAAAGGTTGCACGATCCCGCTCCTACAGCACGATCCGTGAAAGCGGAAGCCGGTTTTCTGCCATGCCTCGCCAAGCGGACCATGCCTCGCCAAACGCTAGTTTGCGCGCGTCTTCGCTTTGGTCGAGCCTTTGCTTTGATCGATGTCCGCGTTCTTGTATTCGATCATTGCCTGGCGCCGCAAATCCGCCAGATAGCGCTTCGCCTGTGCGCCGAACTTTTGCTCGAACAGTTGGCTGCGCAATTCCTTCAAAACCGGTGCATCGGTTTTTGATTCTTTTTTGGAGCATATCGCGAACATTTGCACACCTTCGGCGGTCTGCTCGGGTGGCGTCAAGTGGCCGACCTCGGTCGCGTCGAGGATGTCGCGCAGTGCCTGCGGCAGATCTGCGGAGGATTTGTTGACCGGGTCGCGCACCGCGACTTCCGGCAGTCCAAGAGCGAACGGAATACCGTCGGTGCAGGTCGCAAAGCGCACGCGCAGTGCATCGGCGTCTTTCTTGCGGGCTTCGTAGGCGGAATCGGGAGAACCATGCGGCACGACCAGGATGATGGGGCGCATAATGTATTCGTATCCGACCTGATCTTTCTGGTCCGGCTTGTGCAGCTCAAGCTGGGCTTCGACGTCGCTGTCGGGAATTTCCAGGCTCGCCTTATAACGCCCGCGCACAAGTGAGCCCCAGGCTATTTGTGCGCGTAATTTTTGCTTGAGCGTATCCGCGCTGGCGCCGCCGGCTACGAGCATTTGCGTTAGCTTTTGGGAATCAACGCCCATATTGCTGGCAATATTATTGAATGAATCGTCCACGTCCGAATCGGTCGGATCGACGCTGTATCGCTTGGCCTCGCGCAATTCCAGAATCTCATCGATGAGCTCGTCGGTCGCTTCCTGACGCGTCGGCACTTTGCGTGTGCTCATTTCGATGAATTTCGCGCGATGGTCGATATCGAGCGAGGTAATCGGAATGCCGCTGACAAGCACTGCGACTTCTTGTGCACGCGCCATCGAGCTGATGGCGAGCAATACGACTGCAGCGAGCGTTGCCGCCACGAAGGTCCTGCCGGCGTGGATCGGAATCTTCTGCATCACCCAGTGTACTCCGTCAGCGGCATTCATGGCGCCGGCTCATTTCGCCTTCCCCCAAACCCTCTTGCATCGGACCTGGCAACATCGACCCATTTGGTAACATCAACCCCAAACTCACGGCAGAATTTAGTACGAGGACCCGACCGGTGATAAGACGTCGGGGCCGAGCGTACGCAAGCTTAGCTGGAACATGACCGTGCTGTCCCTTACCGGGGTCGTGGTTCCAGTATAGGTGTAGCCGGTGAGCCAGTTCACGGACAGCATGAAACAGTCATCGACATAGCCTAAACCCAGTCGAGTCTGATCGATCTGATTATTTTCGATGTCATAACGGATGGAGCCGAGCGCTATCCAATTTTGCGTCACCTTAAACGAAGCGCCGGCGAGGACGCCCTCGCGGCGGGTCAGGAAACCGAGAAGCGGTTGCGCCGCGTAGTCGCCGTACAACAATTGCAGCGTCCAGCGATCGAAGTTGGCCCGGCTTTCGAGTTCGAGGCGTTCGGGAGTGAAGGTGGCTTCGTCGAAACGCCCGCGCGCGGTGAACGAGTAGACCTGATTGGGCTGATACGTTACCCGCCCAACATAGTCGGAAATAGTCTTGTCGAGGCCGCTGTCCAGGCCCGTATTCGTAATATCGCCGACCGTGAAAGAGTTCTGGCCGAACAGCTCATACGACTGCCCGAACAGGACATTGACCGAGCCCGCCCGGTTGATCTGCGCGGTATATTGGATGCCGGCATTGGCGCGGCTGCCGCCTTCGACGCGATCCCAACCTGAGTACTTGTCGATTTGAAACAGATTGGTGTCATCGAAGACCAGACTCTGGGCATCCTCGTTTGGAAATTTGCCGATGTCCGTCTCGTTTGGGCGAATAATAACCTGGGCAATCGGCTCCAGTGTCTGCGTACCCCACGGCTCGGCATCGATGAATGGATAGCGGTATTCGACGCCTACCGCCGGCATGGCGCGCGCGAGTTCGCTTTGGCCGGTGGCGATGTAGTTCGAGACGCCTGGCGTATTGTCGACATCGAGCGAAGCAAAATCGCCGCTCACGCGCAGGAACGGCGTGATCATCTGGCCGTTATCGGTGACGACGGTTCGCCGCCAATCGGTCTCCGCCGAGAAGCGTGAATAGTCTCCAGGAATGGCGCGCAACAGGCAGTTACTCGCGATGGCCGTGTCGGCCGTCGGTGAGGAACACGCTCCACTTGCGCTAGCGCTTTGCGTGACGGCGTCGAATTCCGCCTGCTGGCGGCTCAGGCTGGTCAGATTGAGCTTGTAGCTGAATTCACCGCCCAGCACTTGATCCTTCAGCACGTTCGAATAATCGAGGACCGGATGGATAATCGGAATTTCGGCCTGGTTGTCCAGTTCCGAAAACCCGTAATAGTAGATCGAACGCACATCGAAATAGCTTCGCTCGCCGACGCCGCTCAGATAAATCTGCGACACGCCCGACGATACAACCCCGGCCTCGAACGGATCGAACGCCGCGCCGAATTGCTTGATTTGATAGTCGCGCAAGAACTGGGTGTCGGTCACGAGCAAACCGGTCCAGCCCCATACCCATTTGTCGCTCAGCGCAAACTGTCCCGCCGTTTGTATTGCGCCGCGGAAGGAATTCGCGGTCGGACTGTTCGGACCGTCGCGACCGGCAAAGTAATCGGGGTCCGGCCTGAAAAATTCCAGCGGCTCTGATCGAGTAAGCGCCATCCAGCAGCCGCTGGCGCCACTGGGCCTCGAGCAGCGCACCCTGCTTCGTCGTCACCAGCGTTGAAAGGGTGAGATCATAATTGGGTGCAAGCGCCCAGAAATACGCAACTTCGGCGCCAAAGCCGTATTGCGAGGTTTCCGAGAAGCTCGGAAACAGAAAGCCGCTCTTTCGCTTGACGGTGGGATCCGGGCGTCGACATGAACGGCACATAGGCGAGCGGTACGCCGAAGAACTCGACGCGAGCATCCTCGAAGTAGAGCATCTTCTCGCCCTCGTCGTGGATGATCCGGGCGGCCTGAACCTGCCAGAGCGGCGGCTTTTTCGGATCGTCCTTGCACGGCTCGCAGGCGGTGTAGACGCCGTTCTGCAGGACCGTGTAGTTGCCTTTGGCGCGATCGGCGCGGGCAGCGGCAAACCGCGTATCGTCGGGCGTCTCCAGTCGCAGCGAATCGACAAAGCCGTCGCGATAATCGTCGCTGAGATCGATGACCTGGCCGTAGGTGATCTTGCCGTCAGGCTCGGTCAGCCTGACATTGCCCTGCGCGCGCAGCCGCTTGGTTTTTTGGTCGTAGATGACCTCGTCGGCTTCGATGGTCGCGCCGCCGTAATAGATCTGCACATTGCCGACCGCGGCAACGGAGTTGTTGGTGTAGTCGTATCTGATCTCGGTCGCCTGCACGAGCATCGGCGCGTTCGACTGGCGGCGCCGGCTTTTTCGGCGGCGGCGGCGGCCGCGGCGGGAAATGCAAAAGGCTGTTGATCGTCTTGCGCCGACGCGCGGTCGGGCGCGAGGCCAAGGCCAACGACAAATAGCAAGAGCGCAGCGAGAGCCGTTGCACCCACTCGAACGCGACTACCGACACCGGGACAGAAAGGGCTACGCCAACTCGCCACTATCCGTCCTCCTGGTACAATAGCGCGACGAATCCGGTCAGGCCGCCGACCACGACTGGAATCCACGCCGCCGCGACCGGCGACATGAGTTCGGATTTGCTCATGTCCTCGGTGATTTTCGACAATACGAACAGAAGGAATCCGGCGGAGATGCCGCTTAGCACCATCTTCTGCACGCCGCCGAAGCGGAAGAAGCGCAAGCTCACGGAAGCCGCGAGCAACACCATGGCGGCGAGCAGGAACGGACGCGCCAGGAGTTGCTGATATTGCAGCCGGTAACCCGCGGCGCCAAGGCCGGCGCGGTCCGCCATCTCGATGTAAGTGGGCAATTGCCAGAACGGCACGGTCTCGGGCGTGGCGAAACTTTCCCGCACCTGCTCGAGCGTCAGATTGGTGTTGAGCCGGTAACTGTCCTCGACGTCCGGGCGCCTTGCCGCTAGTGTAGATGCGCGCATCTTCGAGCTGCCAATAGCCCGGCTTGAGCGTCGGCGCTTTTGGCCTCGATGCGTGTCTGGAAATGGCCGGCGCTGTCGAAGGTATAGATGCTGACCCCGCCAAGCTCCGCGCCTTGGTCGCGGCTCGAATTGGCGTTGATGATCGCCGCTCCGTCGGCGCTCTTCTGGCGCACCCAGAATCCGCTGTCGCTTTCCTGCAGCGCTGAAAGGTTTTCGCCCAGCATGTCGGCTTCGAGCCGCTTCGAGCGCTCGTGCAGCGTCGCGGAGATCGGATTGTAGATGGTGGTCGCGACCGTGCCGAATAGGAACGCCGCGATCATGGCCGGAGCCACGAATTGCCAGGCGGAAACGCCGGCGGCGCGGGCGATGACGAGTTCGAGACGGCGCGAAAGCGCCAGATAGCAGGACATTGCGCCGACCAGCACCGAGAACGGCATGATGCGTTCGGTGAGCTGCGGGACGCGATACAAGGAAATCTTGGCCAAGATCCAGGCCGTGGCATTGGGCCAGTCGGCGCCGCGCCGCATCAATTCGACATAATCGATCATCGCGGCCAGTGCGACGACGCCGACGAACGAGCCGACGACGGAAGTGAGAAACCGCATTCCGAAGTAGCGTGACAGCGTCCCGGTGACCATGGCCCGCTCCCTAACTCGTCGCCCGCGCGATGCGGTCGCCGATCGCGGTCGCGAACTTCGACACCGCGGCAGCCGGTTCCACGGCCCGCCCGCGCGAGATCTGCAACAGACCGACGGCAATCGCGCCGAACAGCGCGACATACTGCATGGCCAGTGCGCCCGGAACGCGCACGCCAACGATCACGCTGACAAAACCAACCAGGCGCAGCAGCGACACCGTGCCGATCATGCCTAACAGCGCCAGTGTGCGGCTTTGGCGTGTCGTCTGCGGCGGACCGAGGAAGGCATAGGCGATAATGACAAATGCCAGCGGGTAGAGCGGCGTTGCCAGTCGATCATGCAGCTCAGATCGGTATTGATCGGGCTGCGCCGCGTAGAGCGCATCGTCGGGCCGCGGCCATAACAGCTCCCAGATGTATTTCTCGCGCACAGTGTAGACGACGTTTTGCGGACCGCCGGTGAATTGCGACAGATCCAAAGGGTAACGGTCGAAAGTCACGATGCGGGGATCGCGCTGACCGGCTTCGAGCCGTTGAATGCTGCCGCCTTGGAGGACAAGGAAAGAAGCTTTGTCGCTCTTCACGATCTCGCCCTGTTCCGCCAGATAGGTGGCGTGCACATTGGGATCGCGGCGGTCGTCGACGAAGATGCCGACCAAAAGCCCATCGGGCCGGCGATCGGCAATGTGGAACGTAAGCGTGCCGCCGACCGTGGTGAAACGTCCGGGCTGCACGATATTGGTGAGGATGTCGGCGCGCACCTGCGCGCCCCAGTCGCGCAATTCACGCAACGCCCGCGGTGAGACATAGGCGGCGATAACGGCGACGAGGACCGACACAACCAGCGCCGCGGCGATGAACGGCCGCAGCAATCGCCACGGCGAGACGCCCGCCGCGTTCATCACAATGATCTCGGAATCCGAACTGAGCTTGTTGAGGACATGCGCGGCGGCCATGACCAGCGCGATCGGCGCGATCATCATGACCAACAGCGGGATGATCATTCCGGTGATGCCGACGAACACGAGCAGCGTCTGCCGCTGACTTGTGATCAGATCGAAATCGCGCATCGCCTGCGTGAACCAGATCACGACAGTCAAGCTGACAAGTGTGATCAGGAACGCGCCCATGGTGGCGCGAAACAAGTAGCGGCCGATCGACCCCATCGGACTAACATCCCCGCTGCCAGCCCACCCGACAGCCGCATCGGCCCCCGATGCCGCATGCCCCGCGAGCCGAACTCCCCAAAGCGGCTAATTTCATGCTTTCACAAAGTGGCTTCGCCAAGGCAAAGCTATTGAACATGCACACTAAAGCGTTAATACGCGCGTTTGATAAAAGCGGCCTCCAGCTGGTCAAAAACCTGGCTTTGCACAGCCGCACAGTCCGGTTCATAACGTGGCGGCCGTAACCGGCTTTGATCCGTCTGCGTTAAACGATCTTTGCGAAGGACCGCTTCATGCCCGCTGCCCTCAAATTCGACTTCACGACTTTTGCGCGACCACAGGGTGTTCTTGTTGTGTTCTGCGAAGAAAATTTGAAGCTCGGGCCGGCAAGTCAACGGATCGTCACGCCGATGGGGGATCTGTTGCGCCGCGCCGCCGCGGTGGACCGCTTCACCGGGAAAAGCGGATCGAGCCTCGACATCGTCGCGCCTGTTGGCCTCGACCTGCCGCGATTTGTTGTGATCGGTATCGGCAAGGCGAACGACCGCAAATCTCGGGATATCCTCAAGCTCGGCGGCATCGCCATGGGCAAGGTGCCTGCCGCTGCGGCCAGTGCGACGATTTTTGCGGAATTCGGTTCCGGCGCACTCAAGGGCAACCAGGTCGCCGACTTGGCGCTTGGCGCGCGGCTGCGCGCCTATAGCTTCGACCTCTACAAAACAAAGCGCAAAGACGACGAGGAGCGGCCGAACAAAGTCGAAGTCAATTTCGCCTGTTCCAATCCTGCGGCGGCCGAGAAAGCTTGGCAACGCAGCGTGACGATTGCCAATGGTGTCATGTTCGCCCGCGACCTCGTCAACGAACCGGCCAACGTGCTTTATCCGGGCGAATTCGCGCGCCGCGTATCGGGTCTGACCAAGCTTGGGCTTGGCGTCGAAGTGCTCGACGTCGCGGCGATGAAAAAGCTCGGCATGGGCGCGCTCCTTGGCGTCGGACAGGGCTCGGCGCATGAGTCGAAGCTTGTCGTCATGCGCTGGAATGGCGGCAAACGCGGCGTCGATCCGGTTGCCTTCATCGGCAAGGGTGTCTGCTTCGATAGCGGGGGAATCTCGATCAAGCCGGCGCAGGGCATGGAAGACATGAAGGGCGACATGGCGGGAGCCGCCTGCGTCGTCGGCCTGATGCAGGCGCTGGCCGCGCGCAAGGCCAAGGTCAACGCCGTCGGCGCCATTGGACTTGTCGAGAACATGCCCGACGGGAAGGCGCAACGGCCCGGCGATATCGTCAAGACGATGTCGGGGCAGACCATCGAGATCATCAATACCGACGCCGAAGGCCGCCTCGTGCTCGCCGACGTGCTGTATTACGTCAACAAACGGTTCAAACCGAAATTCATGATCAACCTCGCGACGCTGACCGGCGCCATCATCGTCGCGCTGGGTCAGGAATATGCCGGCATGTTCTCGAACGACGACAAGCTGTCGGAGCGGTTGACCAAAACCGGTGAGGCGACCGGGGAGCGCGTCTGGCGCATGCCGCTCGGATCCGAATACGACAAAATGATCGACTCGAAATTCGCCGACATGAAAAATACTGGCAGCCGCTGGGGCGGCGCGATCACGGCGGCGCAACTGCTGCAGCGTTTCGTCGGCAAAACACCGTGGGCGCATCTCGACATCGCCGGCACCGCCATGGGCTCGCCGCAGAGCGATATCAACAAGAGCTGGGGTTCCGGCTGGGGCGTGCGGCTCCTCGAACGGCTGGTGGAGGATTATTACGAGCGGTGAGGGGTCCGTCGAATGACCGAAATCCTGTTCTACCATCTCAAAGGGCAAACGCCGGAACAGGTCTTGCCGGCGCTGTTGCAGAAGTCGCTCGAACGCGGCTGGCGCGTTGTCGTGCAGGCTTCCTCGGACGAACGCATCGAGGCACTCGACGCTCACTTGTGGACCTGGCGCGACGACGCCTTCCTGCCGCACGGAACTTGGCGCGACGCCGAGGTCGCCGAGCAGCCTATTGTGCTGACCGTCAACGACGAAAATCCCAATGGCGCGACGGTACGCTTCCTCGTCGATGGCGCCGACATGTCGGCCGATGCGAGTGGCTATGAGCGGATCGTCCTTCTCTTCAACGGCGACGATCCGGACGCGGTCGAGGCTGCGCGCACGCGCTGGACCGCGGCCAAAGCTGCCGGTTCTGAGGTGACCTATTGGCAAGCCGATGAGCACGGCCGCTGGCGGCGCCAGGCGTGAGCCAACAACGTTCATAATGCGTTGCAGCATATTCACTTATCTGATTGATATAAAAAATCTTTTCGGCCTTTAATGATATGCCTCATCAGGCCTCGAAACAGGCCTTCAAAGCACTATATTTTTTCCTCGGTTGTTTGTTTGGATGATATAGTTGGTTCCATGAATAAGCGTTCAGTGAAGAAAAAACGGCCTGTCAAAGCCAGCCGCAGTACAGCGGTGCGTAAGTCGCCGGCCCGTGCTGTAGCCGCGCGAAAGAGCGCCGCCACGCGGCAGTCGGTGCGCAAGCCCGAGGCGCTGAGCGCCGTGCGAATTACGGCCGTTGAAATGACGACCGTAACCGTCGCGCAAGTGACGGCATTGAGCCCGTCGCTGCGGACGCACAGGTACCGCGTGGGTCAAACGGTATTCTATACGTCGAGCCCGATCAGCCGCCCCGGGGCGAGCGGAAGTTACAAGGTCGTGCGGCTATTACCGTCGGACGGTGAAGATTACCAATATCGGATCAAGAATCCCGGCGAGGCGTTCGAGCGCGTCGCCAAGGAAAGCCAGCTCGAACTCGAGCACTGACCGGATTCTTGCACACCGCTGGCGCCTGTGGCGCCGCTGCGCCATACTCGCCGGCACGGTGATAAGTGCTCATTAGTCCCGCACTGGGGTGGCTTGATGTTCGGCGTTGATCCCGACATCGGAAATTCGGCGTTGCGCCTGTGGGTCGCGGCCGGATCGGCGGCGTTGCTGGTTTTCGTTTGCGCGCTGGCGTTCGATTGGACGCGAACGCGGACCTTTGCGCGCGTCAGCGTGGTCGTGCTTGGCGCGGTGCTCGGCGCAAGCCTGGCTTGGGCTTTTCTCGATGCCGCATCCGTTCGCGATCAGAGCGCCGAGCGTAGAACCCTCGAAATGCGGGCGGCGGAACTTAATGCGCAAACGCTCGCGCCAGGTTCTCCGCTCGCCTGTCTCGACGGCTTGGCGGGCGACAATGTCGAGTCCGCCTGCGAAAAAGCGCTCTTCGCCGCGCCTGCGACGGTGGCCGCCGCGACGTCCTATGTGGGCGCGCGGCTCGGGCTCTTGGCCGATATGGTCGCCTATACCAACCGCGGCGGTGCGAATATCGACAGCGCGTTGCTGCCGCTGCGCCACGCGCTTGAAGCCGACCGGTTCGGTTTCGTGGCGCATGCGCTCGCGGTCGGCGACGGCTGCACCAGCGATAATTGCAAGGCGCTCGCGCTCCTGCACAATCCAAGCCATGTGCGCGCCAATCTCAGCGGCCAAACGCTCGATCGTTATCTCGATCATTACGTGACGGTGTGGGCGCAATCGCCCGAAGTTCCGGTCGCGGACGCGACGTCGAGCCAGTCAACCGCGCTGAACCAGTCTGGCGCTCCAGGGCAGAAGAAGGTTACGGTCGACATCGATTTTCCCACCGCGGATTCGATCCCGCCGATCAGCATCATGAATCCCGAGCCGAAAGGGCCGGTTACGGCAACCGCGCCCGCCGCCGTCGCCGCCGGAGCGGCAACCGCCCAGGCAAACATGCCCGTGGCCCCGCCAGCTCCCACCAAGAAATCGCACAAGCAGGCGAGTAATTCGGCCGCCCAAGCCCCCGCTAGCCCCGCGCCCGCGTCAGCACCGGCCGTCGATCCGGTCTGGGGAGGAGCAACCGCTCCGGTTCTACCGCAGGCCGCCGCGACAGCCGCGCCGGCTGCGCCGGTCGCTGGTGCGCCGGTCCAGCTTAGCCCGGTCCCATCGCCGCCGGAGGCCAGTGCCGGCACGATGCGCACTCAGTGATTTTTAGTGTTTCGCTCCGTCCTGATCGCCAACCGCGGCGAGATCGCCTGTCGCATCGCGCGCACCGCCAAGCGGCTCGGCATGCGCACGATTGCCGTCTATTCGACGGCGGACGAGGGCGCGCTGCATACCCGGCTGTGTGACGAATCCTATCTCATCGGCAAAGCCGAGCCCCGCGAAAGTTATCTTTCAATCGAACGGGTGATCGCGGCCGCAAAGAAGGCCGGCACCGAATGTGTTCATCCCGGCTACGGATTCTTGTCCGAGAACGCCGACTTCGCCGAGGCTTGCGCGCAAGCGGCACTGGTCTTTGTCGGGCCGCCGCCGGCGGCCATTCGCGCCATGGGTCTAAAGCATCACGCCAAGGCACTGATGGAAAAGGCGCGCGTGCCGGTCGTGCCGGGCTATCACGGCGAACGCCAGGACACCAAGTTCCTCAAGGAGAAGGCCTACGAGATCGGCTATCCGGTATTGATCAAGCCGGCGGCGGGCGGCGGCGGGCGCGGCATGCGCCGCGTCGACAAACACGCCGACTTCGAGGCCGCGCTCGAAAGCGCCATCCGCGAGAGCCGGTCGGCGTTCGGTTCAAGCCGCGTCTTGATCGAGAAATACGTCGCCTCGCCGCGGCACATCGAGGTTCAGGTCTTCGCCGACCGGCATGGCAATACCATTCACCTCGGCGAGCGCGATTGTTCGCTGCAGCGGCGCCACCAGAAAGTTGTCGAGGAGGCGCCCGCGCCGGGCATGACGGAAGAGCTGCGCGCGCAGATCGGCGGCGCTGCGGTAGCCGCAGCCAAGGCCGTCGGCTACAGCGGCGCGGGCACGGTCGAATTCGTCGCCGACGGCACCAGCGGACTGCGCGCCGACGCTTTCTGGTTCATCGAAATGAATACCCGGCTTCAGGTCGAGCATCCGGTGACCGAGGCGGTGACCGGGCTTGATCTTGTCGAATGGCAATTCCGCGTCGCCGCGGGCGAAAAGCTGCCGCTTACGCAGAACCAGGTTCGTATCGACGGCCACGCCATCGAAGCGCGCGTCTATGCCGAAGATCCCGAGCACGGCTTTCTGCCGTCGACCGGCAAAATTGTGGCGCTGGAATTGCCGCAGCATATCCGCGTCGACACCGGTGTCGAAACGGGCAGTGAAGTCACGCCGTTTTACGATGCGATGATTGCAAAGCTCGTCGCCCACGCGCCGGCGCGCGCGGCGGCGCTTGACCGGCTCATCGCCGCGCTCGATCGCACGCTGATCGCCGGCGTGCACAGCAATGTCGCTTTCCTTGGCAATCTTTGCCAGGCGCAAGCGTTCCGGGACGGCAAGGTCGATACCGGCTTCATCGACCGCAATCTCGCGGCACTCGGCGCGGTGCCGCAGCCGCGCGATAACGCGGCGGCGGCGCTCGGTGTGGCGCATTTGCTCAACGCGGCGATCGGGAATGCGGCGGTGACGGACGAGGCCCCGGAAGCGGACTCGCCGTGGACGGCGCGGGACGGTTTCCAGCTTGGCGGCGTCCGCTCGGTTGTCGTTCCGATCGAGATCGACGGCGACAACGCCAGCGCCGCAGTCACTTACGCCCAAAACGGTATAAACGTCGCGGTCGACGGTTTTCCGCCGGCAACCCACGCCAAGGTGTTCGCGGCCGGGCAGGATGCTTATGTGGTGCGGGGCGGGCGACAAACCCGTGTCCGCATCAGGAATTTTTCCGCGACGGCTGCGGAGGCGGCCGGCGGCGATGGCGTCATCAAGGCGCCGATGCACGGCAAGGTGCTGGAACTTCTGGCCGGTGTCGGGGATCGTGTCGATTCAGGTCAGCGTCTTGCCGTCATCGAGGCGATGAAGATGGAACACACGCTGCGCGCGCCATTTGCCGGGGTTGTGATGCAAGTTCCTGTGGGCATGGGCGCGCAAGTTGTGGAAGGCGCGCAGATCATGGTGCTAGAGCGGGTAGAGGATTCGATAAAGTAACAGCATGCCCCTTCATCTCATCAAACTGTGCGTCGGCGCCGATTCGGTCCAGGACCTCGAAGACTGGATCAAGGAAAAGCTCAAGGCCAAGCGCAAGAGCGGCGAGAAACCCCAGCATATTCATCGCACCCGCATGGTGCCCAAGCGCGCCGATGAGCTGACCGATGGCGGTTCGCTCTATTGGGTGATCCGCGGCGAGGTGATGTGCCGCCAGCGCATCCGCGACGTGCGGCCGTTCCGCGACAAGGACGGCATCGGGCGCTGCGGTCTGGTGCTCGATCCCAAGCCGGTTCTGGTCGAGTCGCGGCCTTATCGGGCGTTCCAGGGCTGGCGCTACCTTGCCGCGAAGGACGCCCCGCGCGACCTTGAGAAAGTGGCGAAAGGCGCCGCCGCGATGCCGGAAACGCTGCGCCGCGAGCTGCGCGAACTCGGCCTGATGTGAGGCGGACGCCGCGCTGACCTGCGCGGCTGGCGCATGGCATTACGCAAAGCGATCACGTAAAATCCGGCGCAATCAACGATGCGCGTTGCGGAGCAGGAATAATGATCATTGGCAGCGAGAAGGACGTCACCAAGGCGGTGCTCAGCGAGTATGAGCGGATAAAAAACCCGCGCTTGCGCGAGATCGTGGCGGCTCTCGTTCGCCATCTTCACGGCTTTGCCCGCGAGGTGAAGCTGACGGAAGAAGAATTCCAGGCCGCCGTCGGTTACATCGTCGCGCTCGGCAAGCACACCAATGAAAACCACAACGAAGCCGTGCTGATGTCCGGCTCGCTCGGGTTCTCGACGCTGATTTGTCTTCTCAACAACGGCAATCGCGGCCAGACCGAGACCGATGCCAATCTGCTCGGTCCGTTCTGGCGCATGAACTCGCCGCGCACCGAGAACGGCGATTCCATCGTGCGCTCGCCGACGCCTGGCCCCGCACTGTTCGTCGATGCCTGGTTCGAGGACGCCGACGGCAAACCTATCGTCGGCGCCGAGGTCGACATCTGGCATTCCTCGACGGAAGGGTTTTACGAAAACCAGGATCCGGTCCAGGCCGACATAAATCTGCGCGGCAAGTTCACCACCGACAAAGACGGACACATGAATTTCCGCAGCGTGAAACCGGCCGGCTATCCGATCCCGGTCGACGGACCGGTCGGCGCGCTGTTGCGCTCTGCCGGACGGCACAATATGCGCCCGGCGCATCTGCACTTTCTCGCCTATCAGCCCGGCTTCAAGACGCTGATTTCCCAGATCTACGATCCCGAGGACAAGAATATCGAAACCGATGCGCAATTCGGCGTGACGCATCATCTGATCGGCAATTACATCCGCCACGACGAACCGTGCACCAAGGCGGCCGACGTCAAGCCGCCGTGGTATTCGATCGAACACACCTTCGTCATGGAAAAGGGCACGGCGCGCTTGCCGAAACCGCCGATCACCGGCAAGGCGCAAGGCGAGCGCCCGGCAATTCCGCATCTCGAGCCGGTGTAATTTTTCTCTCTCCCCCACAGGGGGGAGGGCAAAACAGAAATCTGGGAGGAATGAAAATGTTGCGTCGACGAACAGTGCTCAAAGGCATGGCCGCAACGGCGGCCGGCGGCTTGCTCGCCCGTCCCGCAATCGCGGCGGACACAACGCTGAAAATCGGCTGCAGCCTGCCGCTCTCCGGCGCGGGGTTCGCCGTGGTCGGCAAGCTGCTCACCGGCGGGCTCAAGGTCTATACGCAGCAGCACGGCGACACCGTCGCCGGCCGCAAAATGGAGTTCATCATCCGCGACGATGCTGGCGTTGCCGACAATGCCCACCGCATCGTCCAGGACATGATCGTCAACGACAAAGTCGACATCGTCGGCATGGGCATCACGCCGTGTACGTTGGCCGTTGCCCAGCTGGTCACCGAGGCGAAGATCGCGACCCTCTCGATGAGCTCGGGCGCCTCGATCACCACGACCAAGTCGCCGTATTTCGTGCGCGCCGGCTTCATCGTCGCGCCGCAGGCCTGGATCGCGGCCGAATGGGCGATCAAGAACGGTTCCAAGCGCGTCGTCACGCTGGTCAACGACTGGGCGCCGGGCAACGAGGCCGAAACCGCATTCAAGACCCGTTTCACGCAGGTAGGCGGCGAGATTATCGAGTCGCTGCGCGTGCCGCTTGCCAGCCCCGATTTCGCGCCGCCGCTGCAACGCATCCTCGATCTCAAGCCGGACACCGCGTTCATCTACTTTCCGGGTCCCTTGGCGCCGGTCTTTACTCGGCAATTCGCCGAGAAGGGACTTGGCCAGTCCGGCATCAAACTGATCGGTCCGGGCGACCTGTGCGACGACGACAGCCTCGACACTGCCGGCGATCAGATGATCGGGCTGATCACCGCCGGCTACTATTCGGCGGCGCACGATTCTCAGCTCAACAAGACCTACGTCGCCGACTTTCAGAAGCTGACCGGCATGCGCGCCGACTTCACTTCGCTCGGCGCCTATGACGGTCTGCACCTGGTCTACGAGGCGCTCAAGAAAACCGGCGGCGATGCCGACGGCGACAAGTTGATCGCCGCCATGAAGGGCATGGCCTGGGAAAGCCCGCGCGGCCCGATCTCGATCGATCCCGACACCCGCGACATCGTCAGCAATATCTACATGCGCAAAGTCGAGAAGATCGACGGGCATCTTTGGGCCAAGGAGTTCGAGACCTTCTCGAACGTGAAAGACCCGATGAAGGTCGCGGCGAAGTAGGCAGGCTAACGCCTACACCGCGATATTGTCGATCAAGCGCACCGTGCCGATACGCGCGGCGGCAAGGAGACGGATGGGCCCGTCATTCGACGAACTTATCGGCGCGAGCGTTTCGGCGTCCCGCGCTTCGAGGTAGTCGAGTACAAAGCCGGCGCGCGCGATCGCGGCGCGGCCGTCGTCAAGGACGGCAGCCATCGGCTCTCCGGCCGCGATCCGTCCGGCGCAGGCTCTGAGCGCGCGGTAAATCTCGGGCGCCGCTGCCCGTTCGCTTGGCGACAGGAAGCGATTGCGCGAGGACAGGGCGAGACCGTCGGCCTCGCGCACCGTCGGCGCCGCGACGATGCGGGTTTTTAGGCCGAGATCGCGGACCAGGCGGGTGACCACCTTGAGCTGCTGAAAATCCTTTTCGCCAAACATCGCGATGTCCGGCTCGCATTGGATCAGGAGCTTTGCCACCACGGTGGCGACACCTGCGAAAAAATGCGGCCGGAAGGCATCTTCGAGGCCGGCTTTGGCCGGGCCTTCCGGCACGATCGGGGTGGCAAAGCCCTCCGGGTACATGGTCGCGAGGGAGGGCGCCCAGACCAGATCGGCCTTGAGCTTCGCAAGCGCGGCGAGATCGGCGGCAAAGGTTTTTGGATAGGTGTTGAGGTCTTCATTCGGCGCAAATTGCGTCGGATTAACGAAGATCGAGACGGCGACGCGGTCGGCGCGCCGTTGTGCGATCCGCACCAGCGAAAAATGGCCGGCATGGAGCGCGCCCATGGTCGGCACCAAAGCGAGCGTGCCGCGCCGGGCGCGCAGCGCGGCGATGGCGCCGCGCAGCTTCGGCAAAGTGCGTATGACGCGCGGATGACGGTGATGTTTCGGTGTTTTGGATTTCGTCTTCATCGCGTTGCAGCGCGGGCACACCCAGGGCGTTTCGTCGAGGCGTCGTGTGGTTAATGATTAACCTATCGAGGCCGATGCTGTATCTTGACCGCACGCGTTGCAAGCCGGAGAAGTAAGCGCAACGCAAGGGTTGCGTCTCCCATGTTGATGCAGGCGGATGTCGGCAGGCCGTTCTCGGCACATGTCATCGTCCTTGGTAACGAAAAAGGCGGCTCCGGCAAGTCGACCACCGCCATGCACGTTGCCGTCGCGCTATTGCAAGCCGGCCAGCGTGTCGCCACCATAGACCTCGATTCACGCCAGAAGAGCTTTACCCATTACGTCGAGAACCGGCGCGATTGGGCCAAGCGCACCGGCATTAAGCTCGAAATTCCCGTCCATTATTGCGTCGCGCGCGGCTTCGGGCTGCGGCTCGATGAAATCGAAGCGCAGGAATTCTCAGCCTTCGCCGAGGCCGTGAGCACGGTCGAGCAAACCCACGATTTCGTCGTCATCGATACGCCGGGCAACAACTCCTATCTGATGCGGCTGGCGCATTCGATGGCGGATACGCTGATCACCCCGCTCAACGACAGTTTTGTCGATTTCGACGTGCTCGGCGTCATCGATCAAACCTCGTTCGAGTGCGCGGGCGTCAGCCATTATGCCGAGATGGTACGCGAGGCGCGCCGCCAGCGCCGCCTGGTCGATGGCGGGCTGACCGACTGGATCGTGGTGCGCAATCGGCTTTCGACGCTGGGCTCGCGCAACCGCCGGCTGGTTGGCGAAGGGGTCGAAGGGCTTGCCAAGCAGCTTGGCTTTCGCGCCATCGACGGCTTTGCCGAACGCGTCGTTTACCGCGAGTTCTTCCCGCGCGGGCTGACCGCACTCGACGATCTCAACGAGGATACGCTCGGCGCGCGGCCGGGCACCTCGCACGTCACCGCCCGTGACGAGGTGCGGACGCTGATCGAGGCGCTCCGCCTACCGATCGACGAGCGCGGCAAGCGCCGCGCCGCGGCACGCGCCGAATGGATCGCAGCCGCAGGAAAGCCGCTCGAGACCCACGATCTGCTGGCCGATTGAGGCGCGTCGCATCGCCGTTGCGCGCGTCGCCCGACAGGGCCACCTTATGGCGAGGCCATAAGGTTTCTCCATGAGCAAAGACCACTCCGGGCGCACGCCAACTCCAACGCAGCGGCCGACGCAGGAGTCGCACCAGGCTCCGGCGGCTTCCGCGCGCGACGAAATCGATGTTTTCCTCGATCGCGTCAAAGCACTCGGCCCCGCCGTTGCGCCGGGCGAGCGTGGGAGGCTGATCTTCGCGCTCGATGCCACGATGAGCCGGCAGCCGACCTGGGACACCGCCTGCCGGCTGCAGGCCGAGATGTTCCGCGAAGCCGGCGCCACCGGCGGTGTCGATATCCAGCTGGTTTATTATCGCGGGCTTGCGGAATGCCGCGCCTCGCCTTGGGTCGCCGAACCAAAACGGCTCGGCGCGCTGATGGCGCGCATCGATTGCCGGGGTGGTCATACCCAGATCGGCAAGGTTTTGAGCCATGCGCGCCGTGAAAACGACGCCCGCAAGATCGCCGTCGTGGTCTTCATCGGCGACGCCATGGAGGAATCGCTCGACGATCTGTGCGCCGCCGCCGGCGAGCTCGGCTTGCGCAACGTCAAAGCGTTCATGTTCCAGGAGGGCTACGACCCAGTCTGCGAAAAAGCGTTCCGCGAGATCGCGCGTCTCACCGGTGGCGCGTTTTGCCGCTTCAAGCCGGGCGCTGCGAACGAATTGGCCGAACTGTTGCGCGCGGCCGCGGCCTATGCCTCAGGCGGCATGAAAGCGCTCGCCGATCTCAAAGCGCGCAACTCGGCCGGCGCGGTCAAATTGCTCGAGCAGCTGAAATAGGGGCATTGCGATAAGTCATGCCCGAGATTCTCCTCGGCGCCGTAGTCCTTCTGCTCGGGCTTTGGGCCGTCAACGCCTTCTCCAAGGCCGATCCCAAGCAGGCCGCGCGCGTGCTGCGTTCCATTGGCGGGGTCGCGGCACTCATATTCGCAGCCTTCATGTTGTTTCGCGGCGAGATCGGGGTTGCGATACCGGTCGGCGCATTCGGCCTTGGGCTCCTTGGCTGGGTCACGCTGTGGCCGGCGACATTCGGCGCGCGCACGCAGAAAAGCACCGGCCAGGCCTCGCAGGTGCGCACCGCCTTCTTGGAAATGCAGCTCGACCACGATAGCGGCACGATGCATGGCCGGGTCGTCGCGGGATCGCATCAGGGCGCCGAACTCGATGCGCTGGACCGCGCCAGCCTGATCGGTCTGTTCAGCGAAATCGACAGCGACAGCCGCGAATTACTTGCAGCTTATCTTGACCGCAGGGAGCCCGGTTGGCGTGAGCACGCGCAGGGTGATGCGGCGGCGGGGAGCGGGCGGAGCGCGCCGCGCGGCGGCAGCGGCAAAATGACTGAAGAGGAAGCCTATCAAATCCTTGGCGTTCAAGCCGGGGCGAGCGCGCAGGACATCACCCGCGCCCACCGCTCCCTCATGAAGAAACTGCATCCCGACCAAGGGGGGACGACGTACCTTGCGGCCCGCGTCAATGAGGCTAAGGACGTTCTGCTTCGTCGCCATCGCTGAGGTACTCCGTAACAACCTCGCGTGGCTCCCCGTCCGTATTTGACGTCCCTGCTAGTCCCCAATCGCGTCCCGGTTCGCCCGAGATCTTCAGTCCTTTAGCGCCATGCATTCGAAGTCGCTGCGCTTGAGCTGCCGGCAGGCGGCTTCGGCGGTCGCCCGGTCGAAACCGGCGAAGCGGGCGCGATACATCGCCTTGTCGCCCTTTTGGATGCGCTCGGTAAACGGATCGGCCGCCTTGAGCGCCACGCCGACCTTGAGCTGCGCCGCGCTCAAGTGCTGCTTGGCCTGGTCTTCGTCGTCGTATGCGCCGATTTGAATGAGCCAGCCGCCATGGGCGTGAGCCGGCGCTGCTGAGGGAATAGCGGCCTCGGCCTTGGTCGTTTCAGCTTCGGGGGCTTCGGTTTCGGCTATGTCCGGCGCTACGGCCTGCGTCTTGACCGGTTCGGCCGCCGCGGGCTGCGACGCGACCGGTTGCGGCGCGACGGGCTGGGCCGCCACGGGCGGCGGAGCCGCGAGGGGTTGAGGTGCGATTGGCGTAGTCGCAACGGGTTGGGCACTGGCCGGCGGAGCCGTGGCGAGTTCGGCTTTGGCCGGTTCTGCCGGCGCGGCTTGCGGCGCTGGCGCTTTCGCAACGCCAGCCGCGTCGGCTGCGGCCACCAGCGTGTGCAGCGGATCGGATTGTTGTGCTGCGGCCAGCGCCGCGACAGGAGCCGGAGCGGACGCCGGGACCGGCATCAACATCGGCATCGGCGCCAGCGAAGCCGTCTGCACCGGCGCGGTCCGGTAGGTGATGGTTTTGACCAAGAGCGGCTTGATCGGGTCCTTGTCGCCGGCGGCGGCGTGAGCGTCCACGCTGGCAGTGACACTTGCAGTCGGCGTCGGGTCGGGACGCGACACCGCCGACGCCGCCGGGGCTTTGGCCACGGCGACCGGCGCATCATGTGGCGGCGCCGTTTCCGCGATGGGCGGCGCGGTACGGTGCAGCGAAGCCTCTTTGAGATGCTCGCCGATCAATTCGCGCATGCGGTCGTCGCGGTCAGACGCCGAAGGGCCGCCCAGCACGACGGCGACAATGTAGCGCCCGTCGCGATGCACCGAGGTGAGCAGATTGAAGCCCGAAGCGCGGGTAAATCCGGTCTTGATGCCGTCGACCCCCTCGATGGTGCCGAGCAGGTGATTGTGATTGCGCATCGCCTCGCCGCGATAGACGAAGGATTCGGTGGAGAAGTATTTGTAATAATCGGGGAAACGGTCCTGGATCGCGCGCCCGAGCAAGGCCTGATCGCGCGCGGTGGTAAGCTGATCGTCGTCCGGCAAGCCTGACGCGTTGACGTAGGTCGTGTGCGTCATGCCCAGGGCGTGGGCGGTTTGCGTCATCAGCTTGGCGAAGGAGCTTTCGTCGCCGCCGAGATTTTCGGCGATGGCGACCGCGGCGTCATTGGCGGATTTGGTGACCACGCCCTTGATCGCATCCTCGACCGTGATGGTCTGGCCGGGCTTGAGGTCGAGCTTGGTCGGATCCTGCTCGGAGGCATGCTCGGAGACCGCAAGCGGCGTCGTCAGCTCGATCTTGCCGGCATCGAGACGCGCGAACAGCAGGTAAAGAGTCATCACCTTCGTCAGCGAGGCCGGATGGCGCAACGCGTCGGGGCTCGACGCCTGCAGCACCGCGCCGCTATTGCCGTCGACCACGATCGAGGCATAGGGCGGCGAGTATTCTTCGGCGGCGGCGCGATGGTGACGGATATAGACGCGACGGTAATACCGGGCGTCGGCTGCATTGGTGGTGATGGTGATAGCCGCTGCGATGGCGACAAGACTGAGGACGCAACCACGAAGCCCGTGGCGGGCTCCGGAATTCACGCATAACATGTACGCACCCCGTCCCTGAACGCGCGCCAAGCCCCGGAAGGCCGTCCTGTTCGTCGCCTCGGGGAGACGCTGCCCGAAGCTCGTTCGTCACTCGAACAACACGGTCAAGCACGTTAGGCAAACGCCGTTGCGAAAGGGTTAAATGCCCATTTCGCAGCCACCCATTGCAGTTTTTTGTGCACTGCACTATGTTTAATCCTTAGCGCTCCGGAAGGCCTTTTCAAGGCAAAGGGCCTAAAGCGGGCTTAACCAGTAGGCAGCAGGCCCATTCGCGCCGCCCAAAGGAATCACATCATGACCTCCGAAGAGATGCAGAAATACGGCAAGGACAACATGGAATCTGCGATGTCGTCGTTCAGCGCGTTGACCAAGAGCGCGCAGGCCATCGCGACCGAGGTTGCGGACTATTCGAAGAAGTCGGTCGAGGGCTCCGCCGCCGCATGGCAAAAGCTCATGGGCGTGAAGAGCCTGGAAAAGGCGATCGAAGTGCAGAGCGAATTCCTGAAATCCTCGTACGAGGATTTTGTCGCCGAGGCCACCAAACTCGGTGAGCTTTATGTCGATCTCGCCAAGGAAGCCTATAAGCCGTTCGAGGGCGTGATCGCCAAGGCGAGCGCAATGAAGTAACCGCCGCGCGCCAGCCGGCGCGCGCTACTAGGCCTTGTTCCCAGGCCTTGTTCCTAGGACTTGTTCCTAGGCCTTGTTCCTTGGTCTCGGGCAGGGCGGACTCGATTGCGGTTGCGATCCTGTCAAGCAGCTGCTCGATACGTCCGACGCGGAAGGCGATGTGCTCAAGCGCGTACGCCGCGCGCTTGTCGGCGGCCGGCATGCTGAGCGCGTCGTAGTCCCGAACGAATTCCTGCTCCATCTCGCGGACCAGTCGCGCCCGCTTTGTGAGGTCGACTATAGTCCCCTCCTGTTGCACCGGCGCGATGATTATCCGAGTCGGCGCCCGGCACCAACCCGCTCACGAGCCTCTTGTCCCGCGCCATTAATGTCATATTTGACCCGCTCGCCGGCGCCCGATCGCGTCGGCGAAGGTGACAAGACGGGCGAGGCGAGGCCGGTGTTTACGCATCTTCGCACTGCGCTATCGATATGGCGCGGAAATCGCGCTAGCTTTACGGTGGTGTGTCGGGATTCCCGAGAGCGAAGTCGGAAAGATCAATGCCGATAGAGGTTACCAACACTGTGCCACCGGCCCGCCTGGCCGACGACGATCGCAAGCGCAAAGGCGACGGCGGACCCGGCACCGCGGTTATCACCAAGACCAAGCCGCAGACCAAGCGGCCGAACCTCTATCGGGTGCTGCTGCTCAATGACGACTACACGCCGATGGAATTTGTGGTCCACGTCCTCGAACGTTTCTTCAACAAGGACCAGGAGGCGGCGCACCGGATCATGATGCACGTGCATCAGCACGGCATCGGCGAATGCGGAATCTTCACCTACGAGGTCGCCGAAACCAAAGTGACGCAGGTTATGGACTTTGCCCGCAAACATCAGCATCCTTTGCAATGCATAATGGAGAAGAAGTGATTCCGGGGGGAAGCATCCAACACAAATGATGGAAAGTTGAAATGCCCACGTTCTCGCGCAGCCTCGAACAGTCGCTTCACCGGGCTCTGGCTCTCGCCAATGAGCGCCACCACGAATACGCGACGCTGGAGCATCTGTTGCTGGCGCTGATCGAAGATCAGGACGCCGCCGCGGTGATGCGGGCGTGCAACGTCGATTTGGAAAAGCTGCGCCGCAGCCTCATCGCCTACCTTGAATCCGAGCTGGACAACCTTGTCACCGACGGTGCCGAGGACTCCAAGCCCACGGCCGGCTTTCAGCGCGTCATTCAGCGCGCGGTCATTCACGTGCAATCGTCCGGCCGCGAAGAGGTGACCGGCGCCAACGTGCTGGTCGCGATTTTCGCCGAGCGCGAGAGCCACGCCGCCTATTTCCTGCAGGAGCAGGACATGACACGCTACGATGCGGTCAATTACATCAGCCACGGCATCGCCAAGCGGCCGGGCATGTCGGAAGCGCGCCCGGTGCGCGGCGCCGACGAGGACACCGACGCAAAATCCGGCGACGAGCCGAAAAAGAAGGGCGACGCGCTCGACGCTTATTGCGTCAACCTCAACAAGAAGGCGCGCGACGGCAAGATCGATCCGCTGATTGGCCGCGAATCCGAGATCAACCGCACCATCCAGGTGCTGTGCCGGCGGCAGAAGAACAACCCGCTGTTCGTCGGCGAAGCCGGCGTCGGCAAGACCGCGATCGCGGAAGGCTTGGCGCGGCGCATCGTCCACGGCGAGGTGCCGGACGTGCTGCGCAACGCCACCGTGTTCGCGCTCGACATGGGCACGCTGCTCGCGGGCACGCGCTATCGCGGCGATTTCGAGGAACGGCTGAAGCAGGTCATCAAGGAGCTCGAAGCCTATCCCGGCGCGATTCTGTTCATCGACGAGATCCATACCGTGATCGGCGCCGGCGCAACGTCCGGCGGCGCCATGGATGCGTCGAACCTGCTCAAGCCGGCCTTGGCTTCGGGCACGGTGCGCTGCATCGGCTCGACCACCTATAAGGAATACCGCCAGTATTTCGAAAAGGACCGCGCGCTGGTTCGCCGCTTCCAGAAGATCGACGTCAACGAGCCGACGGTCCCCGACGCCATCGAGATTTTGAAAGGGCTAAAGCCCTATTTCGAGGACTATCACAAGCTCAAATACACCAACGAAGCCATCAAGGCGGCGGTCGAACTGTCGGCGCGTTATATCCACGACCGCAAGCTGCCGGACAAGGCGATCGACGTGATTGACGAATCCGGCGCGGCGCAGATGCTGCTGCCGGAAGGCCGGCGCAAGCGCACCATCGGCATCAAGGAGATCGAGACCACGATCGCGACGATGGCGCGTATTCCGCCCAAGGCGGTGTCGAAGGATGACGCCGAGGTGCTGCAGCACTTGCAAGCCACGCTCAAGCGCGTCGTCTACGGCCAGGACAAGGCGATCGAGGCGCTCTCGGCGTCGATCAAGCTTGCCCGCGCCGGCCTGCGCGAGCCGGAAAAGCCGATCGGCTGTTATCTGTTCTCCGGCCCGACCGGCGTCGGCAAGACCGAGGTGGCGAAACAGCTTGCCGCCACGCTCGGCGTCGAAATCATCCGCTTCGACATGTCGGAATACATGGAGCGTCACACCATATCGCGGCTGATCGGCGCGCCGCCCGGTTATGTCGGCTTCGACCAGGGCGGTCTCCTGACCGATGGCGTTGACCAGCATCCGCATTGCGTGCTGCTGCTCGATGAGATCGAGAAGGCGCATCCGGATCTGTTCAACGTGCTCTTGCAGATCATGGATCACGGCAAGCTGACCGATCACAACGGCAAGCAGGTCGACTTCCGCAATGTGATCCTGATCATGACCACCAATGCCGGCGCCGCCGACATGGCGAAGGCCGCGTTCGGCTTCACGCGCAACAAGCGCGAGGGCGACGACATGGAGGCGATCACGCGGATGTTCGCACCCGAATTCCGCAACCGGCTCGACGCGATCATCACTTTCGCGCATCTGTCGCCCGAGATCATCGCCATGGTGGTCGAGAAATTCGTGCTGCAGCTCGAGGCGCAACTCGCCGATCGCAATGTCACCATCGAGCTGACCGACGAAGCGTCGAAATGGCTGATCGCCAACGGCTATGACGAACTGATGGGCGCCCGGCCGATGGCGCGGGTGATTCAGGAGCACATCAAGAAAGCGCTCGCCGACGAGGTGCTGTTCGGCCGCCTCAAAAATGGCGGTCACGTCCGCGTCATCGTCGTCACCGACGAGGCCGGCAACAGCAAGCTCGAATTCGACTATCCGGACGGTCCGGTGAAACCGCGGGCCGAAAAACTACCGGAGCCGCGCCGTGCCAAGAAGCGCCGCGCAGCGCCGCGGCGTAAGCCGCCGAGCCCGCGCGGCGATGACACGCCGCCGCGCCGCGGCACCGTGCCGAAGGTGCCGCTGGTTAAGGTTTAGGCCCAAGTCTCTGCATTGCGAGCGAAGCGAAGCAATCCAGCTTTCTGGGGCAAAGTCTGGATTGCTTCGTCGCGTTGCTCCTCGCAATGACGGAGTGCGGCTTTCGCCGTTGACACTGCGCGCCGCGCGGGCTTTTTACCCCGCGATGGCGAATCCGAAATGATTGAGAACAGATACCAGCCTGCGGCGGTCGAGGGCCGCATCTATGCGGCGTGGGAGGCGGCCGGCGCCTTTCGCGGCGGCCGGCCGGAGCGCGCCGCCGCGCCGCCCTATTGCATCGTCATTCCGCCGCCGAACGTCACCGGCTCGCTGCATATGGGCCACGCGCTCAATAATACGCTGCAAGACATCCTGTGCCGGTTCGAGCGCATGCGAGGGCGTGACGTGCTGTGGCAGCCCGGCACCGACCACGCCGGCATCGCGACGCAAGCCGTTGTCGAACGTCAACTCGCCGAACGCAAGGAACCGTCAAGCCGCGAGATGGGCCGCGACGCCTTCATCGAGCGCGTCTGGGCATGGAAGGCGGAGTCCGGCGGCACCATCATCAGCCAGCTCAAGCGGCTCGGCGCATCGTGCGACTGGTCGCGCGAACGCTTCACCATGGACGAAGGTCTTTCGCGTGCCGTGCTGAAGGTTTTTGTCGCGCTGTACCGGGAAGGCCTCATCTACAAGGACAAGCGGCTGGTCAATTGGGATCCGAAACTCAAGACCGCGATCTCCGACCTCGAAGTGCAGCAGGTCGAGACCAAGGGTCATCTCTGGTTCATCAAATATCCGGTCGAAGGCAGCAACGAGTTCATCACCGTGGCGACGACGCGGCCGGAAACCATGCTCGGCGACGTCGCGGTCGCCGTGCATCCTGAGAATGAGCGCCTCAAGCATCTGATCGGCAAGACAGCGATCCTGCCGCTGGTCGGCCGCCGCATTCCAATCATCGGCGACGCTTACGCCGATCCGGAAAAGGGCTCCGGCGCGGTGAAGATCACGCCGGCGCACGATTTCAACGATTTCGAGGTCGGCAAGCGGCACCATCTGCCGTTGATCAACGTGTTTGACGATGAAGCGCACCTTGCGCTCAAAAACAATGAGGCCTTTCTAAAGGACGCTCATCCCGAGCTTGTTTTGTTGGATGCATTTGACGGCAAGAGCCGTGAGGTTGCTCGAAAACCGATCGTTGAAAATCTTGAGTCGCGCGGACTGATCGAAAAGATCGAACCGACCGCGCACGTCGTGCCGCACGGCGACCGCTCGGGCGCAGTGCTCGAACCGTTTCTCACCGATCAATGGTACGTCGACGCCAAGACGCTTGCGGAGCCAGCGATTGCGGCGGTGCGCGAGGGCAGAACCATTTTCGTCCCTTCGCAATGGCACGCAACCTTCTTCAACTGGATGGACAACATCCAACCGTGGTGCATTTCGCGGCAAATTTGGTGGGGCCATCAGATTCCGGCCTGGTACGGGCCGGACGGAAAAATCTTTGTCGCCGAAACGGAGGACGACGCGGTCGCCGATGCGCTCGCGCACTACACCGAGATCGAGGAGATCACGGTGCAGGAGGGTCACGATATCGCCGCCGACCCGGAGCGGCGCGCGCGTTTCGCCAGAGACTATATCAAGCGCGACGACGACGTGCTCGACACCTGGTTCTCCTCGGCGCTGTGGCCGTTCTCGACTCTCGGCTGGCCAGACGAGACGCCGGAGCTCAAGCGCTTCTACCCGACCTCAACGCTGGTCACCGGCTTCGACATCATCTTCTTCTGGGTCGCGCGCATGATGATGATGGGACTGCATTTCATGAAAGAAGTGCCGTTCCATGACGTCTACATCCATGCGCTGGTGCGCGACGCCTCCGGCGCTAAAATGTCGAAGTCGAAAGGCAATGTCATCGATCCGTTGCAGGTGATCGACGAATACGGCGCCGACGCCCTGCGCTTTACACTGGCCGCCATGGCGGCGCAGGGCCGCGATATAAAACTCTCGACTCAGCGCGTCGAAGGCTATCGCAATTTCGCAACCAAACTGTGGAACGCGGCGCGCTTTGCCGAGCTCAACGGCTGCACGCGCGACCCCGAATTCGATCCGCATCATGCCAATGAGACGCTCAACCGCTGGATCATCCATGAAGCCGCGAAAGCTGGGCGCGACGTGACGGCGGCGATCGAGGGCTACAAGTTCAATGACGCGGCCAACGCGATCTATCGCTTCGTCTGGAATGTTTATTGCGACTGGTATCTCGAACTGATCAAGCCCGTGCTCACCGGCGCCGATGGCGCCGCGAAAACCGAGACGCGCGCCGCCGCTGCATGGGCGCTCGACGAGATTCTAAAATTCCTGCACCCGTTCATGCCATTCGTCACCGAAGAGCTGTGGCGCGTCACGGCGGAGCAGGGCGCAAAGCGCGAACACATGCTGGCGCTGGACGCCTGGCCGGCCCATGACGGTCTCGACGATGAAGCGGCGGAGGCTGAGATCGGCTGGGTGATCGATCTCGTTGCAGCAATCCGCTCGGTGCGTGTCGAGATGAACATTTCGCCGGCCACCATGCTGCCGCTCGTTCTGGCGGGCGCCTCGCCGGAAACCGCAAAGCGGGCGAAGCGCTGGGCGGAATTCGTGCAGCGGCTGGCGCGGGTCGCAGATATTTCCTTTGCCGATACCGCGCCGCAGGGCGCGGCGCAGCTTGTGGTGCGCGGCGAGGTCGCGGCACTGCCACTTGCCGGCGTGATCGATCTAGCCGCCGAGCGTGCCCGCCTGGCCAAAGAAATGCAGAAAGCCGACGCCGACATCGCGCGCGTCGATGCAAAACTTGGCAATCCGAATTTTGTCGCGCGCGCGCCGGAGGAAGTGGTTGAGGAAGAAAAAGAAAAGCGCGAAGAAGCCCAGGCGCGCAAGGCCAAAATCGCCGAGGCGCTGGAGCGGCTGAAAGGTGCCGCCTAATGTCGGGCGCAGCGTGAGGCAATCGGCGTGAAGATCTTTATTGCCGGAGCGAGCGGTGCGATCGGACGGCGGCTCACGCCTTTGTTGCTTAAGGCCGGCCACGACGTCACCGGCATGACGCGCACGCCGCAGGTCGCACGCGAGCTTGAGGCCGCCGGCGTTCATGCCGCCGTCGTCGACGTCTTCGATGCCGGAGCGCTCAAACGCGTCGTGATGCAGGCGCGGCCCGAAATCGTGATCCATCAATTGACCGACTTGCCGCGCGTTCTCGACGACGAAGCACAACTCGTCGCATCCTATTCGCGCAACGCCCGCATCCGCACCGAGGGCACCCGCAACCTGATCGCCGCCGCAAAGGCCGCGTCAGCCCGGCGCTTCATCGTGCAAAGCGTTGCGTTCGCCTATGCGCCCGGCGGCGAGCCGCATGCCGAGACCGATCCGCTCAATCTTGCCGACGGTCCTCGCGTCGTGACGGTGCGCGCCGCTGCGTCCATGGAGGAGCAGGTACTCGTCTCCGGGATGGAGGCTATCGTGCTCCGCTACGGTCTGTTCTACGGCCCCGGCACCTGGTCCGAGGGGCCGATGCGCAAGCCGCCGCTGCACGTCGATGCCGCCGCGCAGGCCGCCTTCCTCGCCGTCACGCGCGGTGCGCCGGGCATCTACAACATCGCCGACGAGGACGGCACGGTCACGATTGCGAAGGCGCGGAGCGAATTGGGCTTCGATCCGGCATTCAGGCTGCTGAGTTAGACTTTTGATTGAGCATGATCTTTTCCGAAAACCGGCATCCACTTTTTGGGATCATGCGCTGAACGGCTTACTCAGAAACCGCGAGCCTTTCAGGCCGTAACGCCAGGGCTTGGCGACCGCCTTGGTAATGCCGATCCGGGGCCCGGTGACGATTTCGACGGCGCCGGTCCGCGCAAAAAGCTCGAACGGCGGTTGGTCGAGCGGCAAGCCATTGTGCACTGCGGTAACGCGCAACGCCTCACACAGCCGGCCGGGGCCGGAGCAAAGCAGCCGTGGGTCGGCCACACCGCGGCGCCGACGCATGACGGCGAGGCCTTCCGTCGGCTCCAGCGCCCGGATCAGCACGGCGCTGGCCGAACCCTCCGGCTCGCAAACGAAATTCAGGCACCAGTGGATACCGTAGGAACGATAGACATAGACATAGCCCGGCGGGCCAAACATGACGGCATTGCGGGCGGTTTCGCCGCCAAAGCTGTGCGAGGCGGGATCGGTATAGCGGTAGGCCTCGAGCTCGACCACCCGGCCGCCGACGCCGTTAACGAGCAGCGTGGCGCCGATCAGATCCGGCGCAACTTCAAGGACGCTGCGGTTGAAGAAGCTGCGATTCAGGCGTTTGGGCACATGGCATCGTCGCAGGACGGCAGCATCTTGGTAAACCGGAAGTTAACCCCATATCTCGACCGCCGGTGAATTTGTGGCTTGGCGGACACAGCCGCGGAACATTTCACAGGATCACAATCCAGCCACGCTCAAAGCCGCTTTTTGGCCATAGGATTTCTCGAAAGCGATGGCCGCGGCAGGTTCGTGAGTTGGAATTAATGCCGTTGCGTACTTCCGGTTTCCAAGGCGCCAGTCGCCGCGGACCGGATGGGAGGGGCGAAGGGCCTGTTTGGCCCGCTTTATTTTGATGGATGCCAAAGCCGACCTGAAACTACGGCTGCCTTCAAGGCACGCCACCGAAGGGCCCGACCGGGCGCCGCACCGCGCGTTTTATTACGCGATGGGCCTGAGTCGCGAGCAGATCCACCAACCTTTTGTCGGCGTCGCCACCTGCTGGAACGAGGCCGCACCCTGCAATATCGCGCTGATGCGCCAGGCCCAGGCGGTCAAGCTCGGCTGTGCTGCCGTGGGCGCGACGGCGCGCGAATTCTGCACCATCACCGTGACTGACGGCATCGCCATGGGCCATGCCGGCATGAAGTCGTCCCTGCCGTCGCGTGAAGTCATCGCCGATTCGGTGGAATTGTCGGTGCGCGGTCACTCCTATGACGCTTTGATCGGGGTGGCCGGCTGCGACAAGTCGCAACCGGGCATGATGATGGCGATGTGCCGTCTCAATGTGCCGTCGATCTATATCTACGGCGGATCGATCCTGCCCGGCACGTTCAAGGGCCAGCCGGTCACCATTCAGGACGTCTACGAGGCGGTCGGCAAGCATTCGGTCGGCACCATGTCGGACGCCGATCTCGAGACGCTTGAACAAAATGCCTGCCCGTCGGCTGGCGCCTGCGGCGCGCAGTTCACCGCCAACACCATGGCGACGGTGTCCGAAGCGATCGGTTTGGCTTTGCCGTACTCCGCAGGCGCTCCGGCGCCATACGAGATTCGCGACAAACTCTGCACGCTGGCGGGCGAGATGATCATGGACCTGATCGTCAGGAATTTGCGCCCGCGCGATATCGTCACCCGGGAAGCGCTGGAGAACGCCGCCGCGGTGGTCGCCGCGACCGGCGGCTCGACCAATGCCGCGCTGCATCTGCCCGCCATCGCCAACGAATGCGGCATCAAATTCGATCTGTTCGACGTCGCCGAAATCCTGAAAAAGACACCGTATATCGCCGATTTGAAACCGTCCGGCCGTTATGTCGCCAAAGACATGTTCGAAGCTGGCGGTGTTCCGCTACTGATGAAGACGCTGCTCGACCATGGCTACCTCCATGGTCATTGCATGACCGTCACCGGCCGCACCATCGCCGAGAACCTCAAGTCGGTGAAATGGAATCCCGATCAGGCCGTTGTTTATCCGGCCAACAAGCCGATCCTGCCCGGCGGCGGCGTCATCGGTCTGAAAGGTAATCTCGCGCCCGACGGCGCGATCGTGAAGGTTGCCGGAATGGAGCGTTTGCAGTTCTCCGGTCCGGCGCGTTGCTTCGATGGCGAAGAGGCGTGCTTCGAGGCGGTGAAAAACAAGAAGTACAAGGAAGGCGACGTGCTGGTTATCCGTTACGAGGGCCCCAAGGGCGGCCCCGGCATGCGCGAAATGCTTTCGACCACCGCTGCGCTTTACGGCCAGGGCATGGGCGGCAAGGTCGCGCTGATCACCGACGGGCGTTTCTCCGGCGCCACCCGCGGCTTTTGCGTCGGCCATATCGGCCCGGAAGCAGCCGTCGGCGGGCCGATCGCGCTCCTGCGCGACGGCGACATCATCAAGCTCGATGGCGAGAAAGGCACGCTCGACGTCGAACTGACCCAGAGCGAGCTCGACCGGCGCGCCAAGGAATGGAAACCGCGCGCCGCGGAATACACCTCAGGTTATCTGTGGAAATACACCCAGCAGGTGGGACCGGCGCGCACCGGCGCGATCACCCATCCGGGCGGGGCCGCCGAGAAAGAGTGCTATGCGGATATCTAGCGGCGCAGCGCGCATTGCGACCTGTGGCATGGCCATCGGCCTCGCCGGCGGGCTTTGCGTCGCGCTCGGCTATAACCCGCTTCATGGTCACAGTTTCGGCCTTGAGCCGGCTTTCGCCTTCGACGGCACGACGTCGCCCGCCACCGCGGCGCTGTCGCCGACTGATGGGTTGCGCGCCGGCGCGCATACTCCGGATAGCGAAGGCAAAGCCAGCGCCTTGACCGCACTTCAATATGCCGCCGAGCAGGGGCAGCCGGTGGCGCAGTGGAAGCTCGGCCGCATGTATGCCGACGGCGATGGCGTGCCGCGCGATGATCTGCGCGCGTTCAATTATTTCAGCGAGATCGCCAATACCCATCCGGACGAAGTGCCGGGCACGCCGCAGGCGAGTTTCGTTGCCAACGCCTTCGTGGCGCTCGGGCATTACTATCTCACCGGCATTCCCAATTCGCAGATTACCGCCGACCCGGCCCGGGCGCGCGACATGCTGGGTTACGCCGCGACCTATTTCGGCGACGCCGATGCGCAGTTCGAGCTCGGCCGCCTCTATCTCACCGACAATCCGAGTGATCCGCACCAGGCAGCGCGCTGGTTCCAGCTCGCCGCGACCAAGGGCCATTGCCGCGCCGAAGTCGCCCTTGGCGACCTGTTGTTTCAGGGCCAGGCCGTGCCGCGCCAGGCCGCGCGCGGCCTGATGTGGCTCACGCTGGGCAAAGACTGCGCCGGTGCCGACGAGGCCTGGGTCAAGCCGCTCTATGACGAGGCCTTCCAGCGCGCCAGCGACGACGAACGCGCCGTGGCGCTGGTTTATCTCGAGGACTGGCTCAAGGGCCGGCGGGATTAATTACTTCGCCTCGATTGCCAGATCGATCCACACCGGCACGTGGTCGGAAGGCTTTTCCCAGGCCCGCACGTGGCGGTCGATGCCGGCATCGCTGAGCTTGTCGGCGGCCGCCGGTGACAGCAACAGATGATCGATGCGGATGCCGTTGTTCTTTTGCCAGGCGCCGGCCTGGTAATCCCAGAACGTGAACAGGCCGGGATCGTCGCTGCTCGCCCGTATGGCGTCGGTCAAACCGAGATGCACCAGCGCGCGGAATTCATCGCGGGTGCGCGGCAGGAACAGGGCGTCGCCGGTCCAGGCTTGCGGAATTTTGGCGTCGGCCGGCGTCGGGATGACGTTGTAGTCGCCGGCCATGATGAGCGGCTCCTCCAATAGCAGCCGGTCCCGGGCGTAAGCGGCGAGCCGTTTCATCCAGCCGATCTTGTAGGTGTATTTTTCGGTGTCCGGCGGATTGCCGTTGGGCAGATAGATGCTGGCGACGCGCAGCGCGCCATGCGCGGTCGACACCACGCCTTCGATGAAGCGGGCGTGATCGTCACCATCGTCGCCGGGCAGGCCGGCATTGACTTCATCGAACGGGAATTTGGACAACAGCGCGACGCCGTTGAACGTCTTTTGTCCGTGGATGGCGAGATTATAGCCGAGCGCCTCGAACGGCTCGCGCGGGAAGGCGTCGTCGACGGTTTTGGTCTCTTGCAGGCAGACGATGTCGGGCTTGCGCTCGGCAAGCCAGGCTACCGCCGAATCGATGCGCTGCTTGATCGAATTGACGTTCCAGGTGGCGATGCGCACGTGCTAACGCCCTGACTTTGGTGGAAGAGTGAAGGCGCGTTAGAGCGCGAAGCTGGTGCCGCAGCCGCAGGAAGCGGTCGCCTTGGGATTATTGATCTTGAACGACGAGCCGATCAGATCGTCGACAAAATCGATCTCGGAGCCTGCCATGTAATCGAGCGAGACCGGATCGATCAGCACGGTGGCGCCGCTCTTTTCGATCACGATATCGTCGTCGGCTTTGGCGCGTTCGGTGTCGAATTTGTACTGGAATCCGGAGCAGCCGCCGCCTTCGACGGAGACGCGCAGCATGGTGCCAGCCGGCTCCCGGCCGAGAATCTCGCCGATCTTATGCGCCGCCCGCTCTGTGACCGTGACGTTGGTCGTCATTTTGTGCCCGGTTTCCCGATCGCGCCGATTGCAACGCTACCGACACGATAGTTAAGTGCCGGAGAGGCTAAAATCAATTGCTAAAAGTTCCTCGCCGTCCGGGCCCCTTTATGGCGATGCAAGCTGCGACATCACGCGCACCCTATGCGTGCGATCCGGAACACAGCCGGGGCCGGCTCCATGCCGAGCCGGCAAGCAAAAGCCGCAATGCCTTCCGCCGCGACTGCGACCGTATCATCCACGCCACGGCCTTCCGCCGGCTCAAGCACAAGACGCAGGTATTCGTGTTCGACGAAGGCGACCATTACCGTACGCGGCTCACCCATACGCTCGAAGTCACGCAGGTCGCGCGCTCGCTCGCCCGGCGGCTTAATCTCGACGAGGATCTCGCTGAGGCGCTGGCGCTCGCGCATGATCTTGGCCATCCGCCGTTCGGCCATGCCGGTGAGCGCGCGCTCGACGCTTGCCTCTCCGCGTTCGGCGGTTTTGATCATAACGCGCAGACGCTGCGTATCGTGACCGCGCTGGAGCGCCGCTATCCGGGCTTCGATGGCTTGAACCTGACTTGGGAAACGCTAGAGGGCCTGGTCAAGCATAACGGTCCGCTGACCGATCGTAACGGCGCGCCGCTTGCCCGCTATCGCGCGCACGGCGTGCCCGAGACCATCCTCGACTATATGCGGCTGCAGGATCTGCAATTGTGGAGTTTCGCCGGCGTCGAAGCGCAGATCGCGGCGTTTGCCGACGACATCGCCTACGATGCCCACGATATCGACGACGGGCTGCGCGCCGAGCTGTTCCAGCTCGACGATATCGCCAGCGTCCCGCTGCCGGAAAAAATCATCGGCGAAATCCGCGCCACCCATCCGGGGCTCGATGCCTCGCGGCTGGTGCACGAACTGGTGCGCCAGCTCATCGGGCTATTGATCGACGATGTCGTTGCCGAAACCGGCCGGCGGCTCGCCAAGCTCGCCCCCCGCTCGGCCAATGACGTGCGGCTCGCGGCAGCGCCGGTTGCGGCTTTTTCGGCGCAATTGGGCGAAGCGGATCGCGCCATCAAGAGCTTTCTTGAAAAACACATGTATCGCCACGCCCGCGTTATGCGGGTGATGAATCAGGCTGCCGACGTGGTTCGCGAGCTGTTTGCGCGCTACAGCGCCCAGCCCGCCGATCTGCCGGCGGAGTGGAAGGACGGGCTCGACGGGCTCGATGAGCCCTCGCGCATCCGCCGCATTGCCGATTTCATCGCCGGCATGACCGATCGCTACGCGCTCGCCGAGCACGCGCGGCTCTTTGACTCGACTCCGGAATTGCGTTAGGCGCGCGGCGCGACATGACCAAAGTGATGCAAACGACAAACGTTTTCGCTCGAACGCTCGAGCGGGTGCACAGCGCCGCTTCGGAAATTCTTCCTCCCGGCATCGATTTGTCGCGCGTCCAAGTCGAACCGCCGCGCGACTCAAGTCGCGGTGAAATAGCAACGAACGCAGCCTTGGTGCTTGCGAAGGCGACGGGGAGGGATCCACTAGAGTTAGCTAACGCACTAAGACTCACTCTGCTGGAAAAGGATGAGACCATTTCTGATGTTGAGGTCATTTCTCCCGGCTTCATAAATCTGACGTTCAAGCCGGACGTCTGGATGCAGGAACTTCGGCAAGTGGTTACGGCGAGCGTTGATTATGGCCGCAGCGACATCGGCGCCGGCGAGCCGGTAAACGTCGAATATGTCTCGGCCAATCCGACCGGGCCAATGCATGTCGGCCATGGCCGCGGCGCGGTGTTCGGCGATGCTTTGGCGAGCTTGCTCGCTTTCACCGGTTTTAAGGTGACGCGGGAGTATTACGTCAACGATGCCGGCGCGCAGGTCGACCAGCTCGCCCGCTCCGCCTATCTGCGCTATCGCGAAGCTTTGGGCGAGGACATCGGCGTAATCCCGGAAGGACTTTATCCGGGCGACTACCTTGAGCCAGTTGGCGCGGCGCTTGCGGCGGAATATGGCGATGCGCTGAAAGCGCGGGTCGAGGTCGAGTGGCTGCCGCTGGTGCGCGAAAAGACCATCGCGATGATGATGGCGGCGATCGGCTCCGACCTCGCCGCGCTCAACATTGCTTTCGATGTGTTTTATTCCGAGCGGTCGCTTATCGCGGGCAAAGTCGACCGCGTCGCCGAGACCATCGAATGGCTGCGTCAGCGCGGCGAGGTTTACGAAGGCCGCCTGCCGCCGCCGAAGGGCGCGCCGGTCGAGGATTGGGAGGACCGCGAGCAGACTTTGTTCCGCTCAACGCAATTCGGCGATGACGTCGATCGTGCGTTGAAAAAGTCCGACGGCTCGTACACCTATTTCGCCTCCGACATCGCCTATCACCGCTCAAAACTCGAGCGTGGCTTTCGCACGTTGATCGACGTCTGGGGCGCCGACCACGCCGGCTACATCAAGCGCATGCAGGCGGCGGTCGCGGCGCTGAGCGAGGGCAAAGCCGAGCTCGACGTGAAAGTCGTGCAGCTCGTCAAATTGATGCGCGCCGGTGTGCCGGTGACAATGTCGAAGCGGGCAGGAGAGTTCGTCACGTTACGCGAAGTGGTGGACGAGGTGGGGCGCGATGCGATCCGCTTCATGATGCTATTCCGGAAAAACGATGCCGTGCTCGAATTCGACCTTGCCAAAGTGCTCGAACAGTCGCGCGACAATCCGGTGTTTTATGTCCAATACGGTCACGCCCGCGCCCAGTCGGTGTTTCGCAATGCCCGGGCGGCGTTTCCCGATCTTCCGCAGGACATTTTAGGCCTGGTTGACGTTGCGGATCTGGGGCAACTCGCCGATCCTGCGGAACTGGCTTTGATGCGGCGGATCGCCCTTTACCCGAGAACGGTCGAGGCGGCGTCCGCCGCGCATGAGCCGCATCGTATTGCCTTTTATTTGTTCGATTTGGCATCCGAGTTTCATGCCCTTTACACGCTGGGCAACGCCTCGCCACATTTACGCTTCATTATCCAGAATGATCGACAAATGACGGAAGCCCGGCTCGTGCTTGTACAAGGCGTTGCCACCGTGCTCGCGTCGGGTTTGGCATTGCTCGGGGTTGCGGCACCAAACGAGATGCGCTAGTCGCGCTGCGTTGTTTGACGGGCGCCGTTTGCAAAGACCGGGCTGTCTGGGCAAATCTGGGGCGAGTCTGTCGGGGAATAGGCGAACGCTATGGCCGACAACAATTTCCGTTCCTCCCGCGGTCGCGATTCGCTCGCGCGCGGCAGCGCTGACGCGCCGGCGCGCGGACCGCTTGACGATCCGCTCGCGGAGCTCGCCCGCCTCATCGGCCAGAGCGATCCGATGAACGATGACCGGCATGGTTCGGTCCCGGCACCCGATTACGCCGCCCCGGCCGGCGGTCCCGACTGGGCGGCTGAAGATCGCCAGGCCGAGCCGGGCGAACTCGCTGAAGAAGGCCAGCCCTATGACGACCGCTACGAGGAACGCCCGGCGGAGCGTTACCAGCCGCCGCGGCTTCCCGATCCATACCCGCCGCAGCGTGCTGCGCTTCCTGTGCAGGATAGCGATTACGAGCCGCCAACCGCAGCTCACTTCGCGGCGCCAGCGCCCCGGTTGCCTCGCGCTCGCGATGCGCTGGTGGAGCAGCCGCGCTATCGCGACGAGCAAGAGTCGCCCCACGGCCGCCAACTGCCGGCCTTCCTGCCGCGGTCGCGCGACAACCGGCACGACTATGCGGAGCAGGACGGCGCGGACGATCAATACGCCTTGGAGGACTACGAAGAGGAGGAAGCTCCGGCCGGCCGCCGCCGTGGCGGTCTCGTCGTCGTCGCGGCAGTTTTAGGGCTGGCGGTGCTCGGCACCGCGGGTGCCTTCGCTTATCGCGCGATGTTCGGCGGTTCGATGCTGCCGTCGCTGCCGCCGATCATCAAGGCGGATGACGGGCCGAACAAGATCATGCCGAGCGCGACAAATTCCGACGGCAGCACGTCCGGCCAGGCGGATGCCAATGCCTCGGGTTCCGGCGAAAAACTCGTACCGCGCGAGGAAACCCCGGTCGACGTGCCGCAGCCGGCCAGCGCCGCTCCCCGGGTCATCGCGACCATTCCGATCTTCCCCGATCAGACCCGCGGACCGCCGAGCGGGCTGTCGTCAGCTACGGCAAGTCCACCTCTAGGGCCGGCACCCCTGGCGCCGTCGGCCAACGTTCCGCCGCCGGCCACACTCGGACCGGCGGCGCAGGGGATCGCGCAACCGCCGCCGGTGACCAATCCAGGAAACAGCATGGCAGCCGCTCCGACGCTGTCCGCGGCGCCGGGGGCCAAGAAGATACACACCGTCGCCATCCACCCCGATCAGATGGCGGGCACCGATACGTCGGCCGCGCCGCCGCAAGTTCCCGCTGTCGCACCGCCACCTGCCGCGCCGCCTCGGCCCATCGCCCAACAGCACACGCCCAGGCCAGCGCCTGTGGCCGATGCGAACGCCCCGCTTTCGATTGTCCCCAGCCAGGGTAACGAGCCGGCCTCGGTGCCAGTCCGGGTCCGGTCCACCCCGCCAGCCTCGACCACGCTGGCTGCAAACACCGCCGAGCCGGCGCCCGCCGCAAGTGCGGCCGGCGGTGGCTATGCGGTTCAAGTCTCCTCCCAGCGCAGCGAGGCCGAAGCCCAGGCCTCATTCCGGGAGCTTCAGGCCAAGTTCCCGGACCAGCTCGGCGGCCGGCACCCCATGGTCCGCCGCGCCGACCTTGGCGACAAAGGCATCTATTATCGTGCCCTGGTTGGGCCCTTTGCCTCGATGCAGCAGGCCGCCGAAATGTGCTCCAGCCTGAAGAGTGCTGGCGGCAATTGCATCGTGCAAAAAGATTAAAACCATCGGGCGCTTGACCCCCGCGCCGGGCGCACGCTAAGCGGCCCAATGCGCGCCTTCATCACCGGTGTTGCCGGACCCGTGCTGACGAGCGGGGAGAAAAGCTTTCTCGAAGAGACCAAACCGTGGGGTCTCATCGTATTCAAGCGCAACGTCACCGACCCCGGCACGCTAAGGCGGCTGATCGGGGATTTCCGTGCCGCGGTGGGCCGCGAGGCGCCGGTCCTGATCGATCAGGAGGGCGGCCGGGTGCAGCGCCTGGGGCCGCCGCATTGGCCGAGCTATCCCCCGGGGGCCGCCTATGGCGCTCTGTACGATCGGGATCCCCCAATGGCGCTTGCCGCCACCGGGCTGGGCGCCCGCCTGATTGCGGCCGACCTCGCGGCTCTGGGGATCGACGTCGACTGCGCACCACTTGCGGATGTGCCGGTTGCAGGGGCCGATCCGATCATCGGTGATCGCGCCTACGGGACAGACCCCGAAAAAGTGGCCGCCATCGCCGGCGCCATCGCGGCGGGCCTGCTTGAGGGCGGGGTGCTCCCGGTTCTCAAGCACATCCCCGGCCATGGCCGCGCCAGCGCCGATAGCCACCACAAGCTGCCGGTGGTCGGTACCGACCGCGCTACCCTTGAGGCCACCGATTTTGCCGCGTTCCGGCCGTTGGCGGGCCTACCGCTCGCCATGACCGCCCATGTGGTGTTTACGGCCTTCGACCCGGTCGAGCCGGCCACCACTTCGGCCACTATAGTGCGGGATGTAATTCGTGATTCGATTGGCTTTGGGGGCCTGTTAATGAGCGACGATATTTCCATGGGCGCCCTGTCGGGCTCGCTTGCGGAACGCACCCAAGCGGCGCTCGCGGCAGGCTGTGACATGGTGCTTCACTGCAACGGCAAGATGCCCGAAATGTACGCCGTGGCAGGCGCGGCGCCGCTGTTGTCGGGGCAAGCCTCACGCCGGGCCGAGGCGGCATTGGCCGCGCGCAAGCCGCCGCGGCCGTTTGAATTTGCCGCGCCGTTCGATGCGTTCCTCAAACTCATGGCGGGCGTCTGGGGGCCCGCCTCAGGCTCCGCATGACCGCCGAAGACGAGTTCGATACCGACATTCCCGAGCGCGCCTCCGACGAGCCGGCGCTCGTGGTCGACGTCGAGGGTTTTGAGGGGCCGCTCGACCTCTTGCTCACGCTCGCGCGCCAGCAGAAGGTCGATCTGGCAAAAATTTCCATTCTCGCGCTTGCCGACCAATACCTCGCTTTCGTCGAGGCGGCGCGGAAGATGCGGCTGGAACTCGCCGCCGACTACCTGGTGATGGCGGCTTGGCTCGCTTACCTGAAATCGCGTCTGCTGTTGCCCGGCGAGCATCCCGCCGAAGGCATGAGCGCCGAGGACATGGCGAATGCGCTTGCCGCGCGGCTGCGGCGGCTTGAATCGATCCGGCAGGTTGCCGAGCAATTGCTCAATCGGCCGCAACTCGGCCGCGACGTGTTCGAGCGCGGACAGCCCGAGCCGATCGCCGAGATCAAACATCCGCAATGGTCGGCAACGCTTTACGACCTGCTGTCGGCCTATGCGGTGCGGCGGCAAACTCAGGCGCGGTCTTTTGTGCGCGTGCCCAAGCGCACGGTGTGGTCGCTTGCCGAAGCGCGCGAGGCGCTGGAGCGGCTGATTGGCCAATCCATGGACTGGAGCCCGCTCGATCAATACCTGATCGCCTATCTGGTCGAGCCATCGATGGTCGCGACCGTGCTTGCCTCGAGCTTTGCCGCGGCGCTCGAATTGATCCGCGAAGGCCGCATGGAAGCGCACCAGCAAGGCTCTTTCACGCCGCTCTATCTGCGCAAGCGGCAAGATGCACAGAGTGGCGCGTCTGCGGAACCGGGGAATGCGTAAGAGGGAGACTGAACCAATGTCGAACGTCGCGAAAATGCGCGTGATCGTTGGCGACAAGGAGGACCGCGCTAAAACCGAAGTGCGCGCGGAAGAACTGCGTATTCTTGAAGCGCTGCTGTTTGCAGCGGAGGCGCCGCTCGACGAGAAGATTTTGGCGACACGGCTTCCTGCCGGCGCCGACGTCCGCGCATTGCTCACGCAATTGCAAAAAGAATATGCGCCGCGCGGGGTCAATCTCGTCCGGGTGGGCGGCAAATGGAGTTTGCGCACCGCCAACGATCTCGCCTGGCTGTTGACCCACGAATCCGTCGTCACGCGAAAACTGTCGCGCGCCGCGATCGAGACACTGGCCATCGTCGCTTATCATCAGCCGGTGACGCGCGCCGAGGTCGAGGAGATCAGGGGCGTCAGCACATCGAAGGGCACGCTCGACGTATTGCTCGAGACCGGCTGGATCCGGCTGCGCGGCCGCCGCAAGGCGCCCGGCCGGCCGGTGACCTACGGCACCAACGAGGCGTTCCTGTCACATTTCGGTCTCGATGCGCTGGGCGATCTGCCCGGCCTCGACGAACTTCGCGGCTCGGGTCTTGTCGATAACACGCTGCCGGCCGAGTTCGCCGTGCCGGTTCCCTCCGACGATCCGGCGCTGCGGGACGACGAAGAGCCGCTCGGGCCGGAAGACCTGGATTTGGGCCTCGCGCCGCCCGCAGGGCGCACGGAGGACTAAATTGCCTTCTTCCTGCCCGCTAGAGCGGGGAAGGGGGCGTATAGCGCATTAAGCCTGCGGCTTATCGACGTTGCCGTTGCGCTTGTTTTTGCGCGCCCCGACGCATAGTTTCTGGCTAAAATCGGCATCTCGCCGCGGGCGTGGGCCTGGAGGATTTCATGGGTTCTTTGAGCATCTGGCATTGGCTGATCGTCGGCGCCGTCCTTCTGCTGGTGTTCGGCGGGCGCGGCAAGATTTCGGACATGATGGGCGACGTCGCCAAGGGCATCAAAGCCTTCAAGAAGGGCATGTCCGATGACGATAGCGCCGAAGCCGCTCCCAAGTCGGACGCGCCGATGAAGACCATCGACCATCAGGCAGCTGCCGACATCAAGCGGCGCGCCGAATCCGAGAGCAAGGTCTAGCGCTCGCGAGCCTTCGCGCCGATCGGCGACCGCCCCGGCAAGCGGCCGGAGAGTTTTTATGTTCGACATCAGTTGGACGGAATTCCTGCTCATCGGCGTTGTCGCGCTGATCGTGATCGGGCCGAAAGAGCTGCCCGGCGTCATGCGCACGCTTGGCCAGTACACGCGCAAGATCCGCAGCATGGCGGCCGATTTCCAGAATCAGTTCCAGGAAGCGTTGCGCGAAGCCGATATGGCCGACCTGAAAAAGCAGGTCGACGATATGGCCCAAGGCGTGACCAAGGATTTGACCAGTCTCGATCCGCTCAAGTCGGTGCGTGAGGACGTCGAGTCGATCGGCAAGGATATAGAAAAGCCGCTCGAGCCCGCCGCCGCGCCAAGCGCTGGCGAAGCGCAACCGGAGACGACGGCGGCGAGCGCGCCCATTATGACCGAGACCGCAGTCCTGCCGGCCGAACAAGCACCGCTGCCGCTGGAACCGGTGCCGCCGCGCGAGGCTGAGGCTGTTCCGGTCACCGCCGAGCCGGGCAGCACAGAGCGAACCGGATGAGCCGCGAAGACGAAGACAAGGAGATCGAGGCCACCAAGGCGCCCTTGATGGACCACCTGATCGAGCTGCGTGCGCGGCTGATCAAGGCCGCGGCCGCCTTTGTCATCGCGATGGTCGTCTGCTTCTTCTTCGCCAGGCACATCTACAACGTGCTGACCTGGCCCTACATCTGGGTGGCCGGCGCGGAGAATTCCAAGTTCATCTATACCGGGCTTCTGGAATACTTCGTCGTCCAGCTCAAGCTTGCGGCTTTCGGCGGCGTTTTCATCGCCTTTCCGGTGATCGCGACGCAGATTTACATGTTCGTCGCGCCCGGCCTTTATCGCAACGAGAAGCAAGCGTTCCTGCCCTATCTGATCGCGACGCCGATCTTCTTTTTGCTCGGCTCGATGGTCGTCTATTTCGTCGTCTGGCCGATGCTGGCGCGGTTTTCGCTCAGCATGCAGCAAATGGGCGGGCCCGGTCAGGCGACGATCGAGCTGCTGCCGAAAGTCGAGGATTACCTGTCGCTGATGATGAAGCTGATGCTCGCCTTCGGCATCGCCTTTCAGCTTCCCGTCATCCTGACGCTGCTGGGCCGCGTCGGCATCATCACCTCCGATCAGCTGCGCTCGAAACGCCGCTATTTCATCGTCATCGCCTTTGTCATCGCCGCGATCCTCACCCCGCCCGACGTGCTGAGCCAGATGTCGCTTGCGCTGCCGCTGGTCGCGCTCTACGAGGGCTCGGTCTGGTCGGTACGCATGGTCGAGCGGCGCATGGCCCGGGAACGCGCCGCGGCGGCGCAGGCCAAGCCCGCGGAGTGAATGACGCTATAATGCGGCCGACAAGCGTTTTTGAATTCGTCATGGCCGGGCTTGTCCCGGCCATCCACGTCTTGAGCCTTGAGCAATGCACGACATCCGCTTCATCCGCGACAATCCCGACGCTTTCGACCGCGCGCTGGCGCGACGCGGGCTGGAGCCGCAGGCGAAGCAGCTGATTGAGCTCGACGAGAAGCGCCGGGCAAAAATTCTCGAACTCGAAACCGCGCAGGCGCGCCGCAACGCCGCGTCGAAGGAAATCGGCGGGGCGAAGAAGAACAAGGATGAGCCGAGGGCCCAGGGTCTGATGGAGGAAGTCGCTGCGCTCAAGGAATCAATGGCGAAATTGGAGGCGGAAGAAAAAACCGCATCCAAGGCGCTAAACGACGCTCTCGCTGAAATTCCTAATCTACCGCTCGAAGAAGTGCCCGACGGCAAAGGCCCCGAGGACAATGTCGAGCATCATCGCTTCGGAGCGAAACGCGCCTATGCGTTCAAGCCGAAGCAGCATTTTGAGCTCGGCGAAGCGCTCGGCCAGATGGATTTCGAGACCGCGGCGAAACTCTCCGGCGCGCGTTTCGTCATATTGAAGAAAGGCCTCGCGCGGCTCGAACGCGCGCTCGGTCAATTCATGCTCGATGTGCATACGAATGAACACGGCTACGCGGAAGTTGATCCACCACTTGCTGTCAGCGAAGATGCGATGTTTGGAACGGCTCAATTACCAAAATTTTCAGACGATCAATTTTGGACTCGGCGCGAGTGGCCTTCACATAAAGAGGTGAATTTCTTTTTGTTTCAAGTATATAACCAAGGGCAAACATTGGAGGATCTATTTGAGCTTCGGGAGTTTTCTGGAAGTGTTGTGCCACAGTTGAAAGAATTTGCAGCGGAATCGCTCGATAGTTTCTTGTCGGCTAATCGACTCGGATTGATCCCCACCGCCGAAGTGCCTCTAACAAACCTCGTCCGCGAATCCATCGTCGATGAAGCGCAATTACCGATGCGGCTTACCGCCTGCACACCGTGCTTCCGTGCCGAGGCAGGCGCGGCCGGCAAGGATACCCGCGGCATGATCCGGCAGCACCAGTTCACCAAGGTCGAATTGGTCTCCATCACTACGCCCGAGCAATCGAAGGACGAGCATGAGCGTATGCTCGCCTGTGCCGAGGAAGTTCTGAAAAGATTGGAACTGCATTATCGCGTCATGACGCTGTGCACCGGCGACATGGGTTTCGCGTCACAAAAAACTTACGACATCGAAGTATGGCTGCCGGGACAAAACATGTACCGCGAGATTTCGTCGTGCTCGCTGTGCGGCGAATTCCAGGCGCGGCGCATGAATGCGCGCTACAAGACCAAAGAGGGCCGCAACATGCCCGTGCACACGCTCAACGGTTCCGGCGTCGCCGTCGGCCGCGCGCTGATCGCGGTGATGGAAACTTATCAGGAGCCCGACGGATCGATCGTGGTGCCCGATGCGCTGGCGCCGTACATGGGCGGCATCAAGAAAATCGAGATGAAATGAGTAACGCGGCTATTGCGCTCACTACAACTTCATCCCTCCCCCGCTTGCGGGGGAGGGTAGGGAGGGGGTCTGTGGCATCACGGCTTGCGCAAGCGTCAAAACTTGCCCCCTCCCAACGCGCTGCGCGCGTCGTCCTCCCCCGCAAGCGGGAGAGGAATTAGACTTGCGCATTCTCGTCACCAACGATGACGGCATTCACTCCGAAGGCCTCGATATATGCGAGGAGATCGCACGCGCGCTGTCCGACGACGTTTGGGTGGTCGCGCCGGAGCACGATCAGTCGGGCGTCGCCCATTCACTGTCGCTCAACGATCCATTGCGGCTTCGTCAGGTTGCCGAACGCCGCTTTGCGGTGCGCGGCACGCCGACCGATTGCGTCATCATGGGCGTGCGCCACGTGCTCGACGGCAAAGAGGTCGATCTGATTTTGTCCGGCGTCAACCGCGGCCGCAATATCGGCGAGGACGTGATCTATTCCGGCACAGTCGCCGGCGCGATGGAAGGCGCGGTGCTCAACATTCCCTCGTTCGCGCTGTCGCAGTCGTATAATTCACGCAGCGGCCATCCGCCGTTTTGGGAGACCAGCCAGCGCCTCGCGCCCGACATCATTCGCAAAGTGCTGGCGCAGGGCGTGCGGCGCGACGCGCTTATCAACATCAATTTCCCGGACTGCCGGCCGGAAGAGGTCAAGGGCATCGCCGTGGCGTCGCTCGGCCGGCGGCGGCAGGAGCGGCTGCATATCGACAAGCGGCACGACGGACGGGGTAATCCCTATTACTGGATCGCCTATACGCGGCAAAATTCATTTCAGCCCGTGGACGGCACCGATATGGCCGCGATCGATAGCCAGTTTATCGCGGTCACACCGCTCAAAATCGACATCACCGATGAATCCGGCATGACCGGGCTCGCCAAGCTGTTTGAGAAGGGCGTTTAAACCGCGGCCTTGGACGAAGCCTCGGCGAGGGCTTTCGCCAGCGCCTCGGCGCGGAACGGCTTCTGCAAGACGCCGTTCGAGCGATACGCTTCCGGCACGCCTTCTTGACCGTAGCCGCTGGCAAAGACAAACGGCAAGCCACGCGCAATTAGCGCCTCGACCACCGGCGTGATCGGCTTGCCGTTGAGATTGACGTCGAGAATGGCAATGTCGAAGTCGGCCTGTTTGGCGAGCGCAAGGGCTTCATCGATGCCGCCGGCTTCCGCCGCGACCGTATGGCCGAGATTCGTCAGCATGTCCTCAACCAGCATACGGATCATCACTTCGTCCTCGACCACGAGGACGCGTTTGCCGCCGGCAGCCTTCCCGTCTGTCGTCATCGCAATCCCGTGCCTGCGCCATAACGCCGAAGGCGTTCATCGGTTCCATGCGCCGGCGCCGAACTAGTATAAGCGGCGAACACATAGTGGTAAAAAACGGCAAGATACAGTCATGAGGTCATTGTGAGCGCGGTCCCAGCAGCCGACGACGTCGCGCGCATGGAGTTTCAGCTGACGCTGCGCCGGCGCGGCATCAGCGATCAAGCCGTGCTGCGCGCCATGGACGAAGTGCCGCGCGAATATTTCGTCGCTTCGGGATCTGCCGATAGCGCCTATGCCGATCAGGCGCTGCCGATCGCCTGCGGCCAGACCATCAGCCAGCCCTACGTCGTCGCCTATATGACCGAACTGCTTGGCGTCGAGCCGCAAAACCGTGTCCTCGAAATCGGTACCGGCTCGGGTTACCAGGCGGCGATCCTGTCGCGGCTCACGCGCGAGGTGGTGAGCATCGAACGCTACCGCACGCTGGCCGACGCGGCGCGGGCGCGGGTAGCGACGCTCGGCTATGCCAACGTGACCATTCGGGTCGGTGACGGCATGGCGGGCGCGCCGGATTTGGCGCCGTTCGACCGCATCATGGTCACCGCCGCCGCCGAGGAGGTCCCCGAGGCGCTCACCGCACAGCTCGCCGACGGCGGCAAGATGGTGGTTCCCGTCGGCCCGCGCCACGGCACGCAATACATCGTCAGGCTGACCAAGCGGGCGAACGGCACGTTAACCCGCGAAAATCTGATTGCCGTGCGATTTGTGCCGCTTTTGCCGGGTCAAGCGCGTGAACTGTGACCGCAGAAACACATAACAAACCATATAAAAAAGCAGCGCCGCACTTAAACGCCTGTTTACCGCAACGGTGTCTATTCGCTCGTCCTCTCTAGTTCGAGTGAGTAACCATGTGCGTATCGCCTCGGTCGGCCATCTGGCCGCAACTGGTTGCCATTTCGTTAATCGCACTGGGGGCCGCCAGCTGTAGCGCCGATTCAGGCCGCTTCGGCGAAGGCTTTGGCTCCAGCTCCAGCGCTCCGCCGGCCGCGCGCAGCGACGTCACCGGTTCGATCCCGCAAACCGCGCCCGCCAGCCACGTCGTGAGCCAGCCGATGCCGCATCTGGCCAGCGCCGATGAGGGTGGCGCTTCCGGCGGCGGCCACGGCATGGGTTCTTATCAGCCCGGCGGTACCGAAGTGACCGGCTCGATAGCGGCCGCGCCGCCGCCCCCGCCGCAGCCGACTTGGACCTGGGAAGGCGGCACGCCGGTTACGGTCGGTCCGGGTCAAACCCTCGACATGATCGCCCATGAGCACGGTGTGCCCGCCGCCGCCATCATGGACGCAAACCACATTTCGGAGCCGGCGGCGGTCTATCCGGGCGAGCATCTCGTTATCCCGCGCTACCGCTCCGTGGCCGAGGCGATGCCGCCGCAAACGCGCATCGCCTCGACGCAGCCGGCGCCCGCCGGAGCTCCGAGATTTGCGCTTACGGCGCCTTCCGGCACCCATGTCGTGGCGCCGGGCGAGACGCTCAACAGCATCGCGCGGCTCTACGGCAAGCCGGTGATGGTGCTTGCCAAGGCCAACAATATTCCGCCGGACACGCGAGTGAAGGTCGGCGACCACATCATCATTCCGGAGATGCGGGAAGCGCAGGCCCCGGTTTCAGCGGCGCCGCGCGTCGAGCTTCCGGTCGTCCAGCCAACCGGCAGTGTGCCCACCGACAGCGCGGCCCGCATCGCCGAGCCGGCGCCGGCCGTTGCGGCAAACGATCCGGTCAGTGCCGCCGAGCCCGCCGGTGGCCTGCCCAGCTTCCGCTGGCCGGTGCGCGGCCGCATCATCGCTGCGTTCGGTCCGAAGCCGAATGGCTTGCAGAACGACGGCATCAATCTCGCGGTGCCCGAAGGCACGCCGATCAAGGCGGCCGAGGACGGCGTCGTCGCTTATGCCGGTAACGAGCTCAAGGGCTACGGCAATCTGGTGCTGGTGCGCCACGCCAACGGCTTTGTCACCGCTTACGCCCACGCCAGCGATATTTTGGTCAAGCGCGGCGAGGCCGTGAAACGCGGGGAGGTGATTGCGCATGCCGGTCAGACCGGCAACGTCACCTCGCCGCAACTGCACTTCGAAATCCGCAAAGGGGCGACCCCGGTCGACCCGGCGCAGTATCTCAGCGGCGCCTGAGCAAAGTCAGGTCGGCATTTTCACGCCGAGCCTGCCGGCCAGATCCTGCACGTATTGCCACGCCACGCGGCCGGACCGTGCGCCGCGTGTGGTTGCCCATTCGAGCGCCTCGCGGCGCAGCTCGGGCCCGGCAAACGGCACCCGGTAATGCGCGACATAGGCGTCGACCATCGTGAGATATTCGTCCTGGCTGCAGCGATGGAAACCGAGCCACAGCCCGAACCGGTCCGATAGCGAGACCTTTTCCTCCACGGCCTCGCCGGGATTGATCGCCGTCGAACGTTCGTTCTCCATCATGTCGCGCGCCAACAGATGGCGGCGGTTCGAGGTGGCGTAGAAGATGACGTTCTCCGGCCGGCCCTCGATGCCGCCTTCGAGCATGGTCTTTAGCGATTTGTACGAGGTGTCTTCGGCGTCGAAGGAAAGATCGTCGCAGAACACGATGAAGCGTTGCCGGGCATTGCGCAAAAGACCCATCAGGTCCGGCAGCGACTCGATGTCCTCGCGATGGATTTCGATGAGTTTTAGCTCCGCTTTCGGATGCGCGGCGCCGATCGCCGCGTGGGCGGCCTTGACCAGCGACGATTTCCCCATGCCGCGGGCGCCCCACAACAATGCGTTGTTTGCCGGCAGGCCGCGCGCGAAGCGCTCGGTGTTCTCGACCAAGAGATCGCGCACCCGTTCGATGCCTTTGAGCAGCGACATGTCGACACGGTTGACGCGGTGAACCGCCGCGAGCTTGCGGCCTTCCGGATGCCAGACGAAGGCCTCGGCGGCGGCAAATTCGTTGGCCGGCTCCGGCGGTGGGGCGAGCCGCTCAAGGGCAGCGGCGATGCGTATGAGCACGTCCGCGCTGCCGTTGCCGGGCGAGCCCTTACCCGGCCTCGTGCCGGCGGCCTTTTTGGTCGCGTTTTTGCGGGAGCGCGGAGGAGATTTGGCCATGATTGCACCGGGTTGCGGCCTCTCCCTTAGCGGGGCCGGGTAGCGCTCGCAAGCATACAGAGAGCCGAGCGCAGCGTTGCAATTGGGCCAACGGCGGCTATAGTCCGCGCCGATTTCCCGCGCGCAAGGGATCCTTGCTGCTTGATCCCTGAGCGGCGCGCCTCACCATCACCCTCGGAGGAACAATGCTGATTACGCCCGCGTTTGCGCAAAGCGGTGGTTTATTCGGCTTCGGCGGCGGCGACAGCAGCAGCATGGTCCTGCAGTTCACCCCGCTGATCCTGATCATCGTGATTATGTACTTTCTGGTGCTGCGGCCGCAGCAGCAAAAGGTCAAACAGCACCAGGCCATGGTCAAGGCGCTGCGGCGGGGCGATACCGTGATCACCAATGGCGGTGTCGTCGCCAAGGTCACCAAGGTGGTGGACGACGACCAGATCGAGGTCGAAATCGCCGACGGCGTGCGGGTGCGGCAGATGCGCTCGATGGTGAGCGAAGTGCGCGCCAAAGGCGAGCCGGTCAAGGACGACAGCGCGAGCTGATCGCGTCGGCTTCTCCGCACGACGCGCTGGTAGCGAGGAAATTCGAAGTCCATGTTGTTTTTCACGCGCTGGAAGGCGGTGGCTATTTTGCTCACGGCGCTCGCCGTGTGCCTGTGCGCGGTGCCGAATTTCTTCCCCGAAAGCAAAGTAAGGACCTGGCCGGCGTGGGCGCAGCGCCACGTCGTGCTCGGTCTCGATCTGCAAGGCGGCTCCTACCTGCTGCTCGAGGTCGACACCGGCGCGGTGCGTAAGGAGCAATTGCAATCAATCGACGACGACGTGCTGCGCGTGCTGCGTCAGGCGCGCATCCCGTTCACCGGCCGCGCCGCACAGGGCAATCTCGTGGTGGTGCACATCACGCGCGATACCGACATGGACACGGCGCTCGCCAAATTGCGCGAGTTGGCGCAGCCGATATCCGGCTTCGCCGGCACCACGGGAGCGCGGACCATCGACGTCAGTGAGAACGGCGACGCAGTCACGCTCACGCCCACCGACGCGGCGATCACCGAACGCGTTCGTCAGGCCGTCGATCAATCGATCCAGATCATCGAACGCCGCGTCAACGAACTCGGCTTGGTCGAGCCGACCATTCAGCGCGAAGGCACCGATCGCATCCTGGTGCAGGTGCCGGGACTGGGGGATCCCTCACGGCTTAAGGAAATCTTGGGCAAAACCGCGAAGCTCGACTTCCGCATGGTCGATTTGTCGATGACGCCGGAGCAGGCGGTGGCGGCCCATCCGCCGGATTCGGAACTCCTCGACGGCGAAACGCCGGATCAGAAATATCTCATCGAGAAGCACGTGTTGGTGTCGGGCGCCGACCTCACCGATGCGCAGCCGGGCTTCGACCAGCGCACCAACGAGCCGATCGTCAGCTTCCGCTTCAATTCGAGCGGCGCGCGAAAATTCGCCGAGGCGACGCAAGCCAATGTCGGCAAGCCGTTCGCCATCGTGCTGGACAATAAGGTGATCTCGGCGCCGGTGATCCGCGAGCCGATCCTCGGCGGCTCCGGGCAGATTTCCGGCAATTTCACCGTCCAGTCGGCGAACGATCTCGCCATCTTGTTGCGCGCCGGCGCGCTGCCGGCGCCGCTCACCATCATCGAGGAGCGCACGGTGGGGCCGGGTCTCGGCCAGGACTCGATCAATGCCGGCGAGCATGCCGCCTATGCCGGCGCGGCGCTGGTCATCATCTTCATGTTTGCGACCTACGGACTGTTCGGGCTGTTCGCCAATATCGCGGTCGCGATCAACGTCGCCATGATTTTCGGCGTGCTGTCGCTACTCTCCGCGACGCTGACGCTGCCCGGCATCGCCGGCATCGTGCTCACGGTCGGCATTGCCGTGGATTCCAACGTGCTGATCTATGAGCGCATCCGCGAGGAAGTGCGCACCGGCCGCTCCGCGATCAACGCTATCGACGCCGGCTTCTCCCGGGCGCTCGCCACCATCCTTGATTCCAATATCACCACCTTCATCGCCGCGGCGGTGCTGTTCTATATCGGCACCGGACCGGTGCGCGGCTTCGCCGTGACGCTCGGCGTCGGCATTCTGACCACGCTATTTACGGCTTTCACGCTGACGCGACTGATCGTGGCCTATTGGGTCCGGATGTGGCGGCCGCGCGTTGTGCCGATTTGATTTGAAAGAAGCCCAGTGCGCCTACTTCGCATCGTTCCCGATGATACCAAATTTGATTTCATGCGCTTCCGGCGCATCAGCTTTCCGGTATCGGCGCTGCTGTCAATTTTGGCGATCTCGCTCTACTTCTTTCACGGGCTGAATTTCGGCATCGATTTTATCGGCGGCACGCTGATCGAAGTGCAGACCAAGGCCGGGCCTGCCGATCTGTCGAAGATGCGCGCGACGATCCGCTCGCTACAACTCGGCGATTTTCAGCTCCAGGAGTTCGGCGCGCCGGACGACGTGCTGATCCGCATCTCGGAGCAGCCGGGCGGCGACGAGGCGCAACAGGCGGCGGTCCAGAAAGTCCGCGCGGCACTCGGCGATGAGGTCGATTACCGGCGCGTCGAAGTGGTCGGGCCGAGCGTCTCCAACGAGCTTCTGGCCTACGGCACGATCGGGCTCGTTCTCGCCATCGTGGCGATCCTGATTTATCTGTGGTTCCGTTTCGAATGGCAGTTCGCGCTCGGCGCCATGATCGCCAACGTGCACGACCTCGTGCTCACGGTCGGCTTCATGTCGCTCACCCATATCGATTTTGATCTCACCAGCATCGCGGCGCTGCTCACCATCCTCGGCTATTCGCTCAACGACACGGTGGTGATCTACGATCGCATCCGCGAAATGCTGCGCCGTTACAAGCGCATGCCGATGCCCGATCTGCTCAACGCGTCGGTCAATGCCACCTTGTCGCGCTCGATCGTCACCCACGTGACGGTGGCGATGTCGCTTCTGGCCTTGCTGTTGTTCGGCGGCCAGGCGATCCACAGCTTTACCGCAACCATGATGTTCGGCGTCGTTCTGGTCGGCACCTATACGTCGGTGTTCATCGCCTCACCGATCCTGATCTATCTCGGCGTCGGCGCCGGCCGCATGGGTGGCGCCGAGGAGCCCGAGGCGCCGCCGACGGCGCCGGCGGCAGCGCCGGCTTCAGCCCCGGCGCGGCCATCGCCGCCGCCGCAGCGGGCGCGAGGCCGGCGTTAGTGCCGGATACGCCGCACCTGCCGCGTCAGGCGCTGATCGATGCGCGTGGCGGCGGCGGCTTCCGTTTCGCCGGCATGTCGCATCGCGGTTCGCTGTTGTGTCTTCCGGACGGCATCTGGGCCTGGCCGGTCGTGACGGCAACGGCGCTGACCGGTGAGATGCTGGCGCCGGTCTTCGCCCAGGCCGACGCGCTGGACTTCTTCATTCTCGGCACGGGCAATACACCATGGATCATGCCGGACCGGATGCGGGCACGGTTTCACGACGCCCACATTTCGGTCGACACCATGACGACCGGACCGGCGGTGCGCACCTATAACGTGATGCTGATGGAAGGCCGCCGCGTCGGCTCAGGCCTGATCGCCATTTAGTTGAAGCATGATCTTATCCGAAAACCGGAAGCTACTTTTCGGGATCATGCTCTGATTGATGCTAAGTTGGCATCATGCAGGATGCGTTCGCTTATTGCGCAGAACTGGTTCGTAATGCCGACCGGGATCGCTTTCTCGCCGCGCTGTTCGCGCCGGCGGAGCTTCGCGGCGCGCTTGATGCGCTCTATGCCTTCAACATCGAGGTAGCGCGCGTGCGCGAAGTGGCGCGCGAAGCGCTACCGGGCGAAATCCGCCTGCAGTGGTGGAGCGACGTCCTCAACGGCGAGCGCCGCGACGAGGCGAGCGCCGATCCGGTCGCGACCGCGCTTCTGACCGCGATTGAGCGGCATCGCCTTCCGGTGGACAAGTTGAGCGCTTTCGTCGCCGCGCGCCGCTTCGATCTTTACGATGAGCCGATGGCGACGATGGCCGATCTGGAGACCTATGCGGCGCAAACATCCTCGACGCTGATCGCGCTCGCTGCACAAATTGCCGGCGTCGATGCGGAGGCGGCCGCGGCGCCGGCCGGGATAGCCTATGGCATCACCGGCCTCATTCGCGCCTTTCCGTTGCACGCCGCGCGGCGTCAGCTTTATGTGCCGAGCGAGCTCCTTGAGCGTCACGGTGTCGCCGCGCATGACATCTTCGCGGGCCAATCGTCGGTCGGCCTCAACGCGGCGCTCACCGATTTACGCGGGCTGGCGCGCCGCCATCTTGCCTCGGCGCATGACCGCATCATGGCGCTGCCTCAGCAAGCGCTGCCGGCGTTTCTGCCCATAGCTCTGGTACAGCCGATGCTCGCTCGTCTGGATCGCTGCGACGCCTTCGCGCCCGCGGAACTATCGTTGTGGCGGCGACAATGGCTGATCTGGCGTGCGGCGCGTCATCCGGCGCGCATTGCGGGATGATTGAACATGTTACTTCAAAGCGCTGAACGCCCGCCGGATTTGAAAGCGGTATAAATCTCGGCGTATCTTTTGATGCCTTGATGCAAAGAATATCGAGGCTTGTATCCGAATACTTTTTCGGCGCACGCCCAAGAAAGCGGCGCGCGCTGTTTCAGTGTCGCTTTTTCGAATTCCGTCATATCCCCGCCAACCTCGATGCGGGCGTCCGGAAAAGCCGCCCGGGCGGCCTCGGCGATGTCGAAAGTGCTCGTCAGCTCGCCGTGCGATATGTTGAAGATCCGCTGCTCGATCTGCCTCGTATCGAAATTGAGAATGTCCATGGTACCCGCCGCTGAATCTTCGACATAGGTATAATCTCGCACGACGTGACCACCGGAGGTTATTGCCACTTTTTGCCCGTTCGCGGCGCCTTCGACGATCTGCTTCAACTGCATTTGGCCCGGCTTCATGCCAAAGCCGTAGACGCTGGTAATCCGGATCGCGATGGCATCCATGCCGTGAAACGTGTGATACGCAAGCGCCACTTGCTCCGCCGCTGCCTTTGACGCTCCGTAATGGGCATTCGGATTACCCGAATATATCGACGTCGTCGGGTGCGTTTCGTCGAAGGAGTTGCGTTCTTTCTTGTGATAGGCGGCGTTGCTGCTGATCACCAAGACCTTTGAGATATTTGCTTTGCGTGCGGCTTCGAAGACGTTGACGGTGCCGCCGACATTGACGGCGTATGTTTTTCCGGGATTGGCGAGCGATGCATCGTGCCCGACAAGTCCCGCGGCGTGGATGATGGCGTCCGGCTTCGCCGTCGCGCAGATCGCCTCGAGACTGGCGAGGTCCTGGACGTCGCCGTGGGCGAAATGCGTTGTGGCGGCCGCGCTATCCAGAACGAACAGCGCTTCCGCAGTGAAAGGCTCGACCCCGAAAGCGATTGCCGACTGCCTCTGCTGTCCCAGCAGGCGACAAACATAAGTTCCGACGAACCCGGTGCCCCCCGTCACCAACACGGTCTTCGGCTTCGACCAAACGACACTCGACATGGCGTACTCCCGTTTACGGATTTTTTATGCGAATTTCCCGCCCGCTGCGGATAACACTCGGCTGGCTCATGCCGGAGTCAACAGGCGGAATCCGAATTTACGTGGCTTAGTCCTGGAGGTTGGTTGTGCGCGTACCATGCTGCCACTGCCTAGACGCATCTGAGAAACTCTTCATTGCGATATCGCGACACCGGTCTGCCGAGGTCTTTAATTTCCGTCGTCGCAAATGCGGAAATTGCAGATCTGCTACGCGCCGGACATATCGCCGCGCGTGAATTGGCCGAGGATGAATCGAAAGGCCGGACAAACCAGCGTATGGTGGCGCCTCAAGATGACGCGGGTCACCCGGGAGGACGATGTCGATGAATTTGCCTAAGCCGAATTTCACGCCGTCTTTCAACATTACCCGGGCCAGCCATGTCGTTCTGACCGTTGCCGACCTCGGCGCCAGCCGCGCGTTCTATGTCGATGCGCTTGGTCTTATCGTGACGGAACAGACACCGGACACCCTGTACCTGCGCGGTCTGGCGGAAGTGTGCCACCACAGCATGGTGATCAAAAAGACGACCGGTGCGCCGTCATGCGAGCGGGTCGGCTTGCGAGTGTTCACTGAAGAAGATCTCGAGCGTGCCAAGTTCTACTTCGAGAAGCTGGGTCTCTGCGCGAACTGGGCGGACATTCCGGAGCAGGGACGCACGCTGCACGCCGTAGATCCGTTTGGCGTGCCGCTCGAACTCTGCGCCACGATGCCGACCCGGCCGCGTCTCTATATGGATTGGCAGAAGTACCAGAGCGGCAGCCCGCTGCAGCTCGATCATGTTCAACTGCATTGCCGAAACGTGCCGAAGACCGCGGCGTTTTACGCCGAGCTCGGCTTCCGGATTTCGGAATATGTCGTCATCGACGATAAATTGACGAGCGCGTTCATGTACCGAAAGGGTGGGCCGTTCGATATGGTGTTTTTTACCGCCCCTGGCCCGCGGCTGCACCACTTCGCTTATACGGCACCCGAAGCGCACGATCTCATTCGCGCCTGCGATATTTGCGGCGACCTCGGTTTTGGACAAAGCGTGGAGCGCGGACCGGGGCGGCACGGCCCGGGCGGCGCCATGTTTGTCTATTTTCGCGATCCGGACGGACATCGCATCGAGTTCTTCACCAATCACTACCTGACCATCGACATCGAAGTGGAGCCGGTGTGCTGGAACCGCAGGGACCTGCGTTCGGCGGCGCCGTGGGGGTTGCCGGCGCAGCGAAGCTGGTTTGAGGAAGCCACAACTTTCGCCGGCGTCGAGCCCGCCGCTCCGAGCGAGGCATAGGGCAATAGAATGCGATTCCTATCGTTTCGTCGCGACGGTACCGATAGCTACGGAGTGGCGACCGAGTCCGGGATTATCGATTTGCAAGGCGTGGACCGAAACCTGCCAGGCCTTAAAGAAGCCGTTGCGGCCGGCAGGCTTGAGGTAATCGGACGCCGTGCCGGCGAACGGCCGGTCGATCTCGGCTTCGACGAAGTCGAATTCCTGCCGCCGATTCTTCATCCCAGCAAGGTGGTTTGCGTCGGCGTCAATTATCCGGAGCGGGCTGCCGAATACAAAAGCAAAGTGGATGAGTCGAAATATCCGAACATATTCCTACGGACGTTTGAATCTTTGACGGCGCACGGCAAGCCGTTGATCCGGCCGAAAATCTCCGAACAGCTTGACTACGAAGGTGAGGTCGTTCTCGTGGTCGGCAAGACGGGGCGATACGTGCATGCGTCCGACGCCATCAGTCATATCGCGGGCGTAACGATCGGCAATGAAGGTACAATCCGGGACTGGACACGGCATGGCGCGCGAAGCTCGGCCGGGGGTAAGAACTTCGACATGAGCGGCAGCGTAGGACCATGGATCGAGACCTCGCCGCAAGTTATTGCGGGTCCGCTTGAGATCAGAACCTCCGTCAACGGCGAGTTGCGGCAACAAGGCACGACGGCCGATCTGATTTATTCCTTCGGCGCCATTATCGAATATGTCTCGAAGTTCACGGCGCTTTTGCCCGGCGATTTGATCTTCACCGGCACGCCGCCCGGAGCGGGCAATAAGTTCGACCCGCCGCGCTTCCTGGCGCCCGGCGATGTTTTGAAGATCGAAGTTTTGGGTGTCGGCACGCTTGAAAATTCGATCGCCGATGAAGCGTAGCGAGTCACATTAGATATCGGAGGCGCGGGACGTGACGAACATTGCTCTCATTGGCGCGACCGGCAATATCGGCAAACGAGTTCTCGACGAAGCGCTTGCGCGGGGACATCGGGTGACCGGGACGACCCGCGACGCGGCAAAGCTGCCGGCTCGCGATGGCCTTACGGCGGCTACGGTGCAGCTGTCGGATGTGGCGGCCCTTGCCGCGGTATTAAAGGGTCACGATGCCGTTGTCGTATCGATCAGATGGGACGCCAACGATATCGATTTGATCATTGAGGCGATCCGAAAATCCGGGGTTCGGCGGGCGCTTGTCGTCGTCGGCGCAGGCAGTCTGCTTCGGGCCGATGGCAGGCTGCATTTCGAGCACATGACGCCGCCGTCGCCGAGTTCAAAACCGGCGATGGTCGCGCTCGATCGCCTGCGCGAGGTCGATGATTTCGACTGGACGGCGATTTCTCCGCCCACGACCATCCAGGCCGGAGAACGTACCGGAAAATTCCGCACCGATACCGACACGATGGTGGTCGACGCTGCCGACATCGGTCTCATATCACGCGAGGATTTTGCCGTCGCTATTTTGGATGAAATTGAGAATCCCAAGTACGTTCGGCGCAGGTTTACTGTCAGCTATTAGCGATCGGTGACTGCGATATCTATGACAACCGAGAAGGACTAAAACGCAAAACGGTCGCGCAGATTGCGCCGCCCGGAGACGATGCGGGTGACAATGGCGCGCTCGGCGTCGGTCTTGATCAGCGGCGCGATCAGGTCGAGCTGATTCATCGCCACGAGTTCGAGAATTTCGCTGCGCACCTCGCCTTGCGCGTTGCGCGGCAAGGCGTCGGCGACCTGCAACTGCTCGGGGCGTGCGTCGCCGAGAAAGTCGAGCAACTCGCGGTCGCTCGCGCTGCCTTCGACGAACGCATAAAGCCCGGTGCCGGCGCGGCGGTCGGGATACGGGACAATGGCGACATCGCGCACTTGCGGATGCATGCGCAGCCGTGCCGCGATCGCCGGTGCGTCGCGGACGAAACGCAGGCCGCGGCCCTCGCGGTCGGTAAAGTTCAAGCCGCGCGTGATGGCGTAATAAACTTTCTTTCCTGTCGCCATCCAGGCCCGGGTGACAAAACTCTTGCGCGCCAGCACGCGCCGTTCGGCGGCGGTCACCGCGTCGGGGGCGTAGCGGCGCTTGTGTTTGAGGAGATGGCGCAGATCCTCGTAGCGGGCGAGCCGGAACAGCCCGCTGCGGCGGCGAAAGCAGGCGGCGAGCTGAAAATCGGTGAGGAAAGCCTGGCTCTGGGCGTAGAGCCAGTTCTGCTCCTTGGCGAGATCGTTGTGGGCTATTCCGGCACGGTGCAGCTTGCGCAGCGCTGCTTTCGCCGAGCGGAAATAGGCCACGTCGCCGTAGGGCTTGGCGATATGCAGCGGCACGCCATCGATCCAGCCGCGCACCAAAACGCGCCGCCCGGCAAAGAGCAGCGGCGGCGCTACCCCAAGCGGTCCGGCGACGGCGAGCGCGCGGCGCTCGCGCCGGAATAGCTCGCGCGCCACGGGGCTCGTCCACCACGGCACGTCGCCGAGATGGCGCAGCACCGCATCGACCTCGCCGTTCTCGGTGCGAAAACGGCCGCGCTCGATCGTCGAAAACACATCGCGCTTGAGCACGACATCCGTGCGCCAATGGCCGCCGAGTTCGTCGGGAACGTCAGTCATGCGTGCTTTTAGAGGATTGCTTTCTAAAGGGAAAACCGTCGATCAGGATTAAGTCACTATTTTGTTGACATTTGTCCCTGTTTCAGTGACAGTAGCCGGATGATTCATCCAATCTGGTGTTTAAGCGAAGGCGGCGAGGACAATCTAGGCCTCGCCGTTACGCCCGATGGCATCGTTCTAGGCCGCACGCCGCTCCTTGCGCGACGTGACGCCTCGCTCGTCGTTCGCGAACGCCACGAGATTCAGCGGCTGCTAAGCCGTGCTCATTTGCGAGACGCGGCCACTGACCGGCTCATGTCCGGTTTGGCGACTGTAGCATCTGCGCTAAATGCGAATGATCAATGCTTGGCGCGCATTGCCGCCGTCCACTTGAGGATTCCCGATCTGCCTAGCAAGTCCGCGCGAGAGCAGATGGAGGCGGAAGACATCATCATTAAAACGGCCCGCCAGAAGTCAGCTCCACAGCCGCACGAAATTCAAAAAGCTAGCCCGGACGATCCGAAACATCCGGGCTGGCCCGCCGGGACGCCAGGCGGACTCGGCGGAAAATTTCGCCCGAAAGACGGTTCGCAAGCTGCACTCGCGCAGCAGATCAAAGATCGCATAACGCGAGACCAGCTGCGGATGAACCTAACTGCGCTACTCCACATCGGTGTCGATGCTGCAGCAAACCTCATTCCAGGCGTCGACGTCCCGGCCGATGTGGCCCTGGTGGCCGACCTCGCTCGCACGATCTCCGAATATAGGAGACTTCTCAATCGAAGCCACGGTGGTGACCGGCCCCCTGCGAGTGGTCCGTTTGGAATGTTAGTTTAGAGCTGGGATTTGCGCCATGGGCTTTGCCGGCCAGACGAGTGCCTCTGGCGCCGGCGGTCGATATCCCAACGAGGAATGCGGCCGCACTTTGTTGTAATGCTGCCGCCAGATTCGATCATGACCTGCGCCTCTTTCAATGTGTAGAAGATCTCACCGTTTAGAAGCTCGTCGCGCAGCTACTTCCGTCACCCCTATCGCTCGAACCGCATCAGTAACCAGCCCGCCTTGTGCCATCAGAACATCAACCTGCCGAAGCTTCGCGACAACCTCTTCGGCCGTATGCCGCTTCCTCGCCATCGATCTCATCCTCCATGGTCAAAACATACCTCAGGGAGGACCACTTCAAAGGGGGCAGATCAGTAATCTCAGTTCTACAAAAAGTCAGAGAAATCAGACGTGGGCGCAGCGCCGGTATGAGGGCACTCGTCGCTCTTATGGGGTGGGAATACGGACGGGCATCGCGTTTTAATTCTTTGACCAGATAATGATCATTCCGCCGCTGCTGGAAGGCCGCCGGCAATCCAAGACTCCAGATCTGTGATCGCGCGCTTGCACAGCGCGGTCTTCTTAGCGGCATTTCTTGGGCCGAGAAACGTGTGGGGCGTTTTCACGCTGGCCCGCGCCGGCGTGAAACCGAGCGGCGGGAACAAGCCGAAATTAACGTTCATCGGCTGAAATGAGCTCGGGCCGGCATCGATCGTCTCGATATGGCCGCCGGTGATGTGACCGATCAGGGCGCCATGGGCGGTGGTCGGCGGCGGCAACAGCACCGGCTCGCCGAGCCGTTCCGCCGCCGCGAAACGTCCGGCGAGAAGGCCGATCGCGGCCGACTCGACATAGCCCTCGCAGCCGGTGATCTGTCCGGCAAAACGCCAGCGCGGCATGGCCTTCAATCGCAGCGTCGGATCGAGCAGCTTTGGCGAATTGAGGAAGGTGTTGCGGTGTAGCCCGCCGAGCCGGGCGAACTCGGCATTGGCGAGGCCCGGTATCGCGCGGAAAATGCGGACCTGCTCGCTGTGTTTCAGCTTGGTCTGGAACCCCACCATGTTGAACAGGCTGCCGAGCTTGTTGTCCTGGCGCAGCTGCACCACGGCATAGGGTTTGTTTTCGGGCCGATGCGGATCGGTGAGGCCGAATGGTTTCATCGGTCCGTGGCGCAACGTCTCGCGGCCGCGCTCGGCCATGACTTCGATCGGCAGGCAACCGTCGAAATAGGGCGTCGCCGTTTCGAACTCGTGGAAGGCAACTTTATCGCCGGTCAGCAGCGCATCGACGAATGCGTCGTATTGGGCGAGCGTCAGCGGACAATTGATGTAATCGGCGCCGGAGCCGCCGGGCCCGGCCTTGTCGTAACGCGACTGAAACCACACTACATCGAAATCGATGGTGTCGCGGTGCACGATCGGCGCCAGCGCGTCGAAGAAGGCGAGCGCGTCTTCGCCGGTGAGCGCGCGGATCGTTTCGGCCAATGCCGGCGAGGTGAGGGGGCCGGTGGCGACAATGACGCTGTCCCACTCGTCCGGCGGCTCGGCAATCTCCGCGCGGTCAATCTCGATTAGCGGCTCGGTTTCGAGCGCAGCCGTGATCGCGCCGGCAAAGCCGTCGCGATCGACGGCGAGCGCGCTACCCGCCGGCAGCTTGTTGAGGTCGGCCGAGCGCATCACCAGCGAGTTTAGCCGGCGCATCTCGGCGTGCAGCAGGCCGATAGCGCTTCCCTCGGCGTCGTCGGAACGGAATGAGTTGGAACAAACCAGCTCGGCGAATTGTCCGGTCTTGTGCACGGCGGTCGAACGCTGCGGCCGCATTTCGTGCAGTACGGCGGCTACGCCGCGCCGCGCAAGCTGCCAGGCGGCCTCGGAACCCGAAAGGCCGCCGCCAATGACATGAACTGGCCGCAAAGAATGCGTCACGCCGCCCAAATTAGGCTCCTCGCGTCCATTGAACAACACGCCGGGACGAGACCGTACCCGCGCGGTGTTAATAGCCGTCGGACAAGATGCGAGGACGTTCTGCATGCTGGACATGGTAAAGTCCACAGCGCGCCAAAGGGCGGCGGTGGCCGGATTCGACGTTGAAATTTTGTCGCTGGCGACCGCCAACCCGTCCTTTCGATTGACGCAAGGCGAAGCTGCGGAACGCGCCAGAGAACTGTTTCCACATCTCAAAAGGCTGTGGCCGCTATACGATAATACCGGCATCGAGCTTCGCTATAATTGCGAGCCGCTCGACTGGTATCTCAAGCCGCATAGTTGGGAGGAGCGCACCGCCTCCTTTCACAAGCATGCCCTCGATCTTTTGGAACAAGTGACGGTCGCAGCCACCGAGGCCGCGGGTGTCAAGCTTGGCGCGATCGATATGATCGTGACCAACACGGTGACCGGGCTCGCCATTCCGAGCCTCGACGCCATGCTGTTCAACCGGCTGAAGCTTGCGCCAACGGTCGAACGCTTGCCGATTTTCGGACTCGGCTGCGGTGGCGGCGTTGCCGGGCTGGCGCGGGCGACACGCATGGCGCAGGCGAGCAAAGGGTCGCATGTGCTGTTTCTCACCGTCGATCTGTGCAGCCTGTGCCTGCGCGTCGGCGATCCGAGCCCGGCGATGTTTGTCTCCACCGCGCTGTTCGGCGATGGCGCGGCGGGCATGGTGTTGCACAACACAGCGGAAGGTACGCGCGCAGGCTCACGCGCCGCTCCGCGTATCCTCGCCATGGGCGAATGGTGCTTTCGTGAAACCGAGCACATTATGGGCTGGGACATCAAGGACGACGGCTTCGGAATCGTGCTGAGTTCGGAACTGCCGGCGCTGATGAGCGAAGCGCTGGCGCCGGCGCTGCAAGATTTTCTCGACCGCAACGGCTTCCGGCTTTCGGATTTCAACGGATTTCTGTTCCATCCGGGCGGCCGCAAATTGCTTGAAACGGTCGAACAATCGCTGGGACTCGTGCGTGAGCAATTTAAGCATTCGTGGGACGTGCTGCGCTGCTACGGCAATATGTCCTCGGCGACCGTATTGTTCGTGCTCGATCGCGCGCTCAAGGCCGGCGCGCGGGGCCCGCATTTGCTGGTCGCATTCGGTCCGGGCTTCTCCGCCTATTTTGTCGTGGCGGACCTGTGATGGATTTCGGCTCGGGCGCTGCGCTGCTCACCTACCTGACGGTTCAGCGCGTGGCCGAGCTGTGGTGGGCGAAACAAAACGAGCTGCGGCTGTTTGCAGCCGACGGCATCGAATACGGCAGGTCGCATCTTCTGCTTATCGTCCTGTTGCATGCCGCATGGATGTTGGGGCTGTGGGTGCTTGCTTATGACCGTTCCGTCGAACCGGTTTATCTCGCGCTCTTCATCTTCGTGCAGATCGCGCGGTTTTGGGTCCTGATTACGCTCGGGCGGCGCTGGACAATTCGCATCATCGTTGTGCCCGGCGAGAGGCTCGTTGCCCGCGGCCCCTACCGACTGTTGCGCCATCCGAACTATGCGGTCGTGGCCGCCGAAATCGCGGTGGTGCCGTTGGCGCTGGGCCTGCCGCTCTATGCGCTGGTGTTCACGATTCTCAATGCGCTGGTGCTGGCAATCCGCATCCCGGCGGAAAATGCCGCACTCGATGCGGAAACCTTCGATTGGCGCCACTCATAGTTGGCTCGAAAAGGCCGCTCTGCTATAGGCGAGGCATTACGCCGCGCTTATATTGAGTCCGTCCGAGGATCCGCCAATGGCCGTTGACGCCGATACCGTTCGCCGTGTCGCGCATCTTGCGCGCATCGCGGTTGCGGAAGACGAGGTGGCGGGTCTGCAGGGCGAACTCAACGCCATTTTGGCCTTTGTCGAGCAACTCGCCGAGGTCAATGTCGACGGCATCGAGCCCATGACTTCGGTCACGCCGATGGCGATGAAAAAGCGCGAGGACAAGGTGACCGACGGCGGCATCCCCGACGACATCATTGCCAATGCGCCCGCGCACGAGCATCACTTTTTCCTTGTGCCTAAGGTTATCGAATAATGTGCCTCGCCTGCGAACAGGACGCCATCTGGCTCGCTTATCTGGACAGCCAGGGTTTGCTCAAGCCCGACGATCCGGCCGCGGTCGAAGCGCTTTTTGGTGCATTCCCGGTGCAGCCGCTGCCGGTGCAGCCGCAATGGGATAGTCCGACGCCTGAAGCGCCGGCGCCGGCCGCGCCAAAGCCGGCCGCCAACAATCCATTTTCCTGCGACGATCCTACGGCGCAATGACCGATCTCACTTCGCTCACGCTGGCGCAGGCGCGCGACGCGCTGCGCAAGAAAGAATTTTCCGCGCTTGAACTTGCCGAGGCGCATATCGGTGCGGCCGAAAAGGCGCGCGCGCTGAATGCGTTCGTTCTGGAAACGCCGGAGCGGGCCCGCGCCATGGCGCGCGCGTCGGATGCGCGGCTCATAAAAGGCGAGGGCGGTCCGCTCGAAGGACTGCCGCTCGGCATCAAGGACTTGTTCTGCACCATCGGCGAGCGCACGACGGCCTGTTCGCACATTCTGGATAATTTCATTCCGACCTACGAGTTGAGCGTAACCGCAAATCTCTGGCGCGACGGCGCGGTGTTGCTGGGCAAGACCAACAACGACGAATTCGCCATGGGTTCGTCGAACGAGACGTCATATTTCGGCCCCGTCGTGTCGCCGTGGCGGCGGCGCGGCTCGGATGCCAAGCTCGTTCCCGGCGGGTCTTCGGGCGGTTCGGCGGCGGCGGTGGCGGCCGGTCTCTGCGCCGGCGCGACCGGAACCGATACCGGCGGCTCGATCCGCCAGCCGGCGGCATTTTGCGGCATCGTCGGCGTGAAGCCGACCTACGGCCGTTGCTCGCGCTGGGGCATCGTGGCTTTTGCGTCGTCGCTCGACCAGGCTGGGCCGTTCGCGCGCACCGTTGCCGACTGCGCCATCCTGTTGCGTTCGATGGCCGGGCCCGACGCCAGAGATACGACCTGCGTCGATCGTCCGGTGCCCAATTACGAGAAGGCCGCCGGCGCTTCGGTCAAGGGCATGCGCATCGGCATTCCAAAAGAGTACCGGATGCCAGGAATGGCGGCGGAGATCGAAAAGCTGTGGCAGCAAGGCGCGCAATGGCTCAAGGACGCCGGCGCCGAACTGGTCGACATTTCGCTGCCGATGACCAAATACGCGCTGCCGGCTTATTACATCGTCGCGCCGGCTGAAGCGTCGTCCAATCTCGCGCGCTACGATGGCGTCCGCTATGGACTGCGCGCGCCCGGACGCGATGTGATCGACATGTATGAGCACACCCGCGCCGCCGGATTCGGCAAGGAAGTGCGGCGGCGCATCATGATCGGCACCTACGTTCTCTCCGCCGGTTATTACGACGCCTATTACCTGCAGGCGCAGAAGGTGCGCACACTCATCAAGCGCGACTTCGAGAAGTGCTTTGCCGAAGGCATCAACGCCATCCTGACGCCGGCGACGCCCTCTGCCGCCTTCGCCATCGGCGAAAAGGGCCGCGCCGACCCGATCGAGATGTATCTCAACGACGTGTTCACGGTCACGGTGAACATGGCCGGGCTGCCGGGGATTTCCGTGCCGGGCGAGCTCGACGCCCAGGGCCTGCCGCTCGGCCTGCAGTTGATCGGGCGGCCGTTCGAGGAAGAGACGCTGTTCGCGCTTGGCGCCGTCATCGAGCGGGCGGCCGGGCATTTCGCGCCGGATCGATGGTGGTAGGGCGTGTTGCCATGACGTCGGCTGAGTTCAAACTTTCGCTTAAAAAGCCAAAACCCGCTGTCGGGCTTTCGCCTGCGCTCGCGGCTTTGTGGTGGGCCGGCAAGGACGACTGGGACAAGGCCCATAAGATCGTCATGAGCGAGGACAACGCCGACTGCACTTGGATTCATGCTTATCTGCATCGGGTCGAAGGCGACCTCGACAATGCCCGTTATTGGTATCGGCAGGCGCGGCGCAAACTGGCGACCGGCGACACGGCGTCGGAATGGTCGGCGATTGCCGCAGCGCTTCTCGATACGAGACGTGATTAAGCATCGGCTGGACAGTACCAGCGCGGGATGTCATCAAGGCGCCAATCGATCGTCAGCCAGGCCGTCAGCGATGAAAACTTTCCTGCTACGCCTCTTCACGTGGTGGAACAGCCAGACTTTCGGCACGCAGTGGTGGACTTGGCTCTATGGCGAATTCGTCGGTGAGGACGAATTCGGTGATCGCTATTACCGGACCAAGGGCGGCAAAATCGATCCGACGCTCGGGTTCGAGCGCCGCTGGGTGATCTACAAAGGTGTCGCGGAGGCATCCACGGTGCCGCCGAGCTGGCACGGCTGGCTGCATCACACTGTGGATGTGCCGCCGACGCAGGAGGACGTGCGAACCTACGATTGGGAAAAGCCGCACCAGCCCAACCTGACCGGCACGGCGGGCGCGTACCGCCCGAGCGGATCGACACTGGCGCAGGGCCGTCGCCCCAAGGCGACCGGCGACTACAAGGCGTGGAGTCCGGGTAATCAGTAATCAGGCATCAGCTGGCGCTTCTGATTACTGACGGCTGATACCTGATCCCTGTTTTCGCCGTATTCGGTGTGTTAACGGATCGAGTCGCAAAGACGCATCCAGCTCTGGCGCGCGAAGAATTCATGGTCCGAATCGCCGCACTTTTTGTCGTGATCGGCGCAGCGCTCGCCGCCGGGCCTGCCGCGGCCCAGTACGGAACTATTTTCAACGACACGCCGCCGCGCCCGCCGGCTGACGTGCCAAACGGGGGATTCCCGCCGCAACCGCCGCCAGTGCAATATCCGGGGCAAAATCCGCCACCGCCGCAGCAATACTCCGCGCCGCAATATCCACCGGCGGCGCCGGCACGTACGCCCACCAGCATCCAGGCGCGGCCCTTGCCCGCGCCACCCGGCGCGACGATGGCGCCGGGCCCGGCCAATCAGGGCAACACCACCGCGCCGCCGCCGATGCCGGCGCTGGCCAACCCGCCGCCGCCGCAACCGGCCGATACCTCACCGCAGCCGGACGACACGGTCGTCACCGAGACACCGACGCAAAAAATCGAGAACGGCCGCGCGGTGTTTGCCGGCCTCGACAAGATCACCGGCCGCACCATTTCGTTCGATGCGGCGATCGGGGAGACGGTGCAGTTCGGCGCGCTGCAGGTCACCGCGCGGGCCTGCTACACGCGGCCGCCGACCGAGGCGACCAATACCGACGCCTTTGTCGAAGTCGACGAGGTCACGCTGCAGGGCGAGATCAAGCGAATCTTCACCGGCTGGATGTTTGCCTCGAGCCCCGGCCTGCATGCCGTCGAGCATCCGATCTATGACGTCTGGCTCACCGATTGCGCGCAGCCGGCGGGCGGTTCGGTGGCGCAATCGACCGTGCCGCCAGTCCCCGCGGCCGGTGTCGCGCCACCCGCTCCGGGAAAACCTTCGCGCCAGGCCGCGCCGGCACATCCAGCCGCGCCGGCGCCCGCGGGCGCGCCGCTCACGGACGATTAAGCCGCTTAGCGTTTACCGAGGCGCGTGAGCGCGGTGCCGCCGGTGACCGGGCGATCGAGCGGCAGCGCGCCGAAATCACCCTCGCCGACAAGGGCTGCGTCGAGCAGCTTGTGATAGACCGGCCGGGACACTTCGGCGGCGCCGAAAGTGCGCAAATGTTCGGTGACGAATTGCGTGTCGAGCAGACGGTAATGGCCGGCCGTGAGCCGGGCCACCAGATGCACGAGGGCGATTTTGGAGGCGTCGCGCGCGCGGTGGAACATGCTCTCGCCGAAAAAGGCGCGGCCGAGACTGACGCCATAAAGTCCGCCGACCAGTTCCTCGCCGTCATAGACTTCGACAGTATGGCAATCGCCGCGCTCGTAGAGCTTGCGGTACAGGTTGCGGATGCGGGCATTGATCCAGGTTCGAGCGCGGCCCGCGCTCGGCTGCGCGCAGCCGTCGATGACCGCGTCGAAATCGCGATCCACAACCACGGTGAACCGGTCGGAACGCACGGTGCGCGCCAGCCGGGCGGGCACGTGAAAGCGATCGAGCGGGATAACGCCGCGCCGTTCGGGCTCTATCCAATAGAGCGCCGGGTCTTCGGCGCTCTCCGCCATGGGGAAAATGCCGCAGGAATAGGCTTTGAGCAGCACCTCCGGCGTGATGTCGATAAGTGCGGATTCGCGGCTCGCCATGAAATTCGTTTAGCCGGCTCGAGCCTCCAGGTTCAAGAGGCTCAAATTCATGCTTGAGGACAGTGTGGAATTGCCGCGAGCGGCCGCAACCCGTGAAAAGTTCCATTCGCGGCTATCGGGCCTCTGCCCGCGGCCGTTAACGGACCGCAAATTATAATTCACTAGGATTTTCGGAGAGCTTGAACCCTTTCGCGCCGGCTGGCGTTACGTCCCCATGGAAGCAAGCGAAATCAAGCTGACGCCAAATCTGACTGACACAATGGAACCGGGCGCGAGACAGACCGAACCGATCCACGTTCTCTTTGTCGAGGACGAATTCCTGATCAGCGAATGGGTCGCCCAGGCGCTGTCGGAGCAGGGTTTCGCGGTGCGCACTGTGACCAACGCGGCCGACGCGCTGGAACATCTGGCGTCGGTTCCGGTGGATGTCTTGTTCACCGACATCAACTTGCCGGGCGGCATGGATGGCGCGGCTTTGGCGCGGCGCGCCCGCGAAATGTGGCCGCATCTTCCGGTGGTCTACGCCTCGGCGCGCGCCACCTTGCTCAAGCAGGATGCGCGCGTCCCTGGCTCGATCTTCGTTCCGAAACCCTATGAACCGGCGCTGGTCGGACGATTGCTGGCAGCGGCGAGCAGAGCGGCCACGGCCGGGTTGCCGGCCTGAGCGGCGGCTATTCCGCAAGCTCGCCGTGGGCCAAGAAATCCTCCAGCCAGTGAATGTTATAATCGCCGTCGATAATGTCCTTGTCGCGCGCCAGCGCGCGGAACAGAGGCAGCGTCGTTTCGATGCCGTCAACGACGAATTCGTCGAGTGCGCGTTTCAGGCGCATCAGGCATTCGCTGCGCGTCTTGCCGTGGACGATGAGCTTGCCGACCAGCGAATCGTAATAGGGCGGGATCGTGTAGCCATGGTAGACGGCGGAATCGACGCGCACGCCAAGGCCTCCAGGTGGATGATAATGCACGATCTTGCCCGGTGACGGACGGAACGATACCGGGTTCTCGGCATTGATGCGGCACTCGATGGCATGGCCGTGGAACTTGATGTCGCTTTGCGTCAGCTCAAGGTCGCCGCCGGCGGCAACGCGAATCTGTTCCAGGATGAGGTCGATGTCGGTGATCATTTCGGTCACCGGGTGCTCGACCTGAATGCGCGTATTCATTTCGATGAAATAGAATTTGGCGTCCTCGTACAGGAATTCGACCGTGCCGACGCCAAGGTATTTGATCTGTCGCATGGCTTCGGCGACAGTCTCGCCGATCTGGTCCCGCGTGCCAGTGTTCAAAGCAGGGGACGGCCCTTCTTCCCAGACTTTCTGGTGACGGCGCTGCAACGAACAATCGCGCTCGCCGAGATGCACGACACGGCCCTTGCCGTCGCCGAGGACCTGAATTTCGATGTGGCGCGGCCGTGCCAGATATTTTTCAAGATAGACCGTGTCGTCGCCGAATGCGGACTTGGCTTCGGCCCGCGCCAGCATGATGGCGTTGGCGAGTTCGCTTTCCTCGGTGACGACCCGCATGCCGCGGCCGCCGCCGCCGGCTGCCGCCTTGAGGATCACCGGATAGCCGACCTCGCGCGCCAGGCCCGACGCCTCGGCCGCAGAGCCGACGTCGCAGTCGGCGCCGGGGACCACCGGGATGCCAAGCTCCTTGGCGGCGCGCTTGGCGGCGATCTTGTCGCCCATGAGCCGGATATGTTCCGGGCGTGGCCCGATGAAATGCACATTGTGCTCGGCAAGGATCTCGGCGAACCGCGCATTTTCGGAGAGAAAGCCGTAACCGGGATGCACCGCGTCGGCGCCCGTGATCTCGCAAGCCGCGAGCAGCGCCGGGATATTGAGGTAGCTGTCCTTGGCGGCCGGCGGCCCGATGCAGACACTCTCATCGGCCAGCCGCACATGCATCGCGTCTTCATCGGCCGTCGAATGCACGGCTACCGTCGGAATGCCGAGTTCCTTGCACGCGCGCAGCACTCGCAGCGCGATTTCTCCCCGGTTGGCGATCAAGATCTTGTCAAACACGCCACTACTCGATGATCATCAGCGGCTCGCCATATTCGACCGGCTGGCCGTCTTCGACGAGAATCTGGATCACCGTGCCGGAGCGGGGCGCGGGAATCTGGTTCATCGTCTTCATCGCTTCGATGATGATGAGCGTCTCGCCGGCTTTCACCTGGCTGCCGACGTCGACAAAGGGTCGCGCGCCTGGCGCCATGCCGAGATAGGCCGTTCCGACCATCGGCGAGGCGACGAGGCCCGGATGTTGCGTCGGATCGGCGAGCACGGCGGCGGGCGGGATCGGTGCGGCAAGCGGCGCTTCCGCAGTCCGCGTCCGCGCGGCGGACGCGCCGAACTGCCGGGCGACGCGGATCGACACGCCGTCGCGTTCAAACTCGATCTCGGTGAGACCGGTCTCGTCGAGCAGCTTCGCCAGTTCGCGGATCACATCGTGATCGACGGCCGGCGGCTTCGATGTCGGCGGGCTTCCGGGCTTGCGCGCCACGATCACACCTTGGCGCCGATCATCGCGGCGAGGCCGTTGATCGCGAGCGCATAGCCCTCGACGCCGAAGCCACAGGCCAGCGCCCGTGCCGCCAGCGAGACGTAGGAGTTGCGGCGGAATTCCTCACGCGCGTGAATGTTGGTGATATGCACCTCGATGACGGGCACCTCCATGGTGAGGAGCGCGTCGAGGATCGCGATGGAGGTCGACGTCAGGCCGGCCGGATTGATGATCAGGCCCACCGCTTTTTTCGCGCGCGCTTCCTGAATGGAATCGACGATGACGCCTTCGTGGTTGGACTGGCGAAATTGCACGGCGAGGCCATGTCGCTTCGCCGTCGCGCGGCACAGCTTTTCGACGTCGGCGAGCGTCGCGCGGCCGTAAATCTCCGGCTGGCGCTGGCCGAGCAGATTGAGATTGGGTCCGTTGAGGACGTAAATCGTTTTCGACATGTGAATTGGACCGGCAGTTTTGGTTTAGCGCGGATAATGGCCCGGCGCCGGTCCGGTTATAGGGAAGGGCCCCGCAAAGGGGAAGCCAAAACAGCGACGCAATGCCAGCCCGGCGGCGGGCAATTACAATTCAACTATGCTTAATGGCCCTCGACAAGTTCCTCGGTTGGCGGCGGAGCGAAGCCGGGCGCCTAGTTACGCTCGGACTTGATCTTCTCTTTCAGCTCGTCGAGACCCACGGCGCCGACGACGACCTCGTTGCCAACCACATAGCTCGGCGTGCCGCTGACGCCCAGTGCGTCGGCAAGCTTCATATTCTCGTCGATCGTCTGCTTTACCTCGTCGCTGTCCATATCCTTCTCGAGGCGCGCCATGTCGAAGCCGACTTCCTTGGCGACGGCGAGCGCGCGTGCCTTGTCGGCCTCGCCGCGGCCGCTGAGCAGCTTCTGATGGAACTCGATGTATTTCTTTCCGGTTGGGTCCTGCATGCGCGCGGCGACTGCGACGTGGGCCGCCTCAACGGAGCCCGGTCCCAGAACGGGAAACTCCTTGAGGACGAATTTGAGATTCGGATCGCTCTGCAGCAGGCTCATCATGTCAGGCAGTGCGCGCTTGCAGAAGGCGCAGTTGTAGTCGAAGAACTCGACCATCGTGACATTGCCTTGCGGATTGCCAAGCACGACCTGATGCGAGGAATTGAATATGGTGGCGATATTGTCCTTGATCGTTACGCGCGCCTTGTCGGCATCGGCCTGCTTCTGCTGCTTGTCCAGTGCGTCCATCGCGTCTTGCAGTACCTGCGGATGCTGGACGAGATAGTCCTTGATGATGCCCTCGATCTCGTGGCGTTGGTCGGCGGTGAATGACTGCGCAACGGGCGTCGATGCCGGCGCCGGTGCTGCCGGGCTCGCTGCGGGGGCGGGTTGCGGCGATGGCGTCTGCGCCGACGCCAGCGGTGCCGCAAGCAGCATCGCGGCTGCGATTGGAAGCGCCGCGCGCAAGGGAGTGATCATGTCGGTCGTCCTTTTCAAGTTCATTGGCCAATTCGAAGCGGACTGTCTTTCAGGTTTCTGTTGAAGGCAACAATATCGTCGGCGCGGACCCAGCCGGGCGATCCGATCGGGAACCGCTGTTTGGCCCGCGCCGCGAGTTCGTGTGCGGTCTTGGTGTCGCCGCGCGCGAAGGCCGCCTGGGCGGAAGCGAGATCGGCATCGGCGAGATCGTTGTCGTGGCCATAGGCAATTGCCAGCGTCGTGTAGGCATCGCTGGCTTCGGGTTCTTTGAGGAGTGCGGTGCGAAGGAGCGGGATCGATTCAGCCGTGAGCTTTGGATCGTTGGTGGCAACCATCGCCTGTGCGAGCAGCATCTGGATCAGGGCCGGACTGGGCGCGAGCTCCACTGCGCGGCGCAGCGGCGGGATTGCCTCTATCGGATGGGCGCCTTCAAGCAGCGCCTGACCCTTGAGCTCGTAGAAATAGGGGTTGTCGGGCATCGCCTGGATTAAACCGTTGATCTGCGCGATGGCGCTGTGCAAATCCTCGCCATACCGGTAGGCGGAAATCGCGCGCGCGTAACGTGCCGGCAAACTGGTGTCGGATAGTGGATAGTGGCGCAGTACTGCGTCCGGCCGTTCGGTGAAACCGTAAAGCTTTGCCCGCATCATGTCGTGGCGGAATTGCAGTTCGGGCGGGTCTTTCTTGTCCCAGTAGGGCGTCTTCACCAGTTCGGCGAGCGCGGCCATGCGCTCTTCGGGCATCGGATGGTTCTGCGCATAGGGATTGGCGCCTTGCGCCTCGAACAGGGATTCGTCGGCGAAGCGCTTGAACGTGTCGTACATGCCCTTTGCCGATTGACCGGTCATGGTCAGGAAACGAACGCCCGCGCGGTCGGCCGACTCTTCCTGGGCGCGCTGATATGACAACAGCGAGTTCATCGCCATGGCCTGCGGCGCACTGAGCACTGCCGCGCCGATATTGCCCATGTCGACATTGCCGGAATGGGCGCCGGCCGCCATGGCGCCCACCCCGAGCAGCATGGCGATGATCATCGCGGTCTGTGCATTGGCGAGCTCCTGGCGCATCTTGGAAAGATGGCCGCCGACGATGTGGCCGGACTCGTGCGCAAAGACGCCGATCAACTGGTTGGGGGTCTCCGACTGCATCAGCGCGCCGACGTTCACAAAGATGCGGTGCGCATCCATGACGAAGGCGTTGAACTGCTTGTCATCGATGATGACGACCTGGACATTCTGCTGCGTAAGACCCGCGGCCTTGAAAATCGGCGCGGTGTAGTCGCGCATGAGCTGTTCGGTTTCGGCATCGCGAATCATCGGGATACCGGCGCTGGCCCCGGTCTGTGCTCGCGCCGGCGCACCGCCCCACGCGATGGCGCCGGCCGTGGCGACCGCGATAGCGCGCAAAGCTGGTCTCAACGGCTGCGCCTTGCTAGGAGGTCGAGCAACAATCATGTCAAATGAAGCGGGTTTTTTGGTCCGGGTCGCAAACTATGGATGGAACGAGTTAGGGTCAACATAGCGGCGGCGCAGGCCAGATCACGGGTTAACCTAACGAAACCCGCCGAATGCGGCATCAGCGGGGCGGGTGACGAAGGCAAAATTGCATGAGCCAGCGGCATTTCAGGGCCAAGTGATGCTTGAAAAGGCAAAAAGCCTGCTGCAGCCGTCGGCGCGCAGCAACGTTCCGCCGTTCATGGCAATGGACGTCATGGCCGCGGCGGTGCGGCTGGAGGCGCAAGGCCGCCGGATCGTCCATATGGAAGTCGGCCAGCCTGCGGCCGGAGCGCCGGCGGCCGCGCTCGCGGCGGTGCGCGCGGCGCTCGGCAGCGCGGCGCATGGCTACACCGAGACGCTCGGCATTGCTTCGCTGCGGCGGCGTATCGCGCACGCCTATTCCGAATGGTACGGGCTCGACATCGATCCGGAGCGCATCGTCGTCACCACCGGCTCGTCGGCCGGCTTCATGCTCGCGTTCCTTGCCGTCTGCGAGCCGGGGGAACGCGTTGCGGTGGCGCTGCCCGGCTATCCGCCATACCGCCACGTCCTCGCCGCGCTGGGCTGCGAGCCGATTATGATCGAGACGACTGCCGAGACACGGTGGTCGATAACCGGCGAGGCGCTGCTCGCGCAGCATCGACTGCGGCCGCTCAAGGCGCTGGTGATCGGCTCGCCCGCCAACCCGACCGGGACGATGATGACGACACCGGCGCTCGCGGCGTTGATCCGCTGCGCCGAAGATGCCGGCATCGCGGTGATATCGGACGAGATCTATCACGGCCTCGATTATGCCTTCACGGCGGAGAGCGCCGCGCGGCTGTCGGACGACGCGATCGTCATCAATTCGTTCTCCAAATATTTTTGCATGACCGGATGGCGCATCGGCTGGATGGTGGTGCCGCCATCGCTGGTGCGGGCGGTCGAGCGCCTGCAACAAAATCTGGCGATCTCGGTTCCGACGCTGTCGCAGATTGCCGCCGAGGCCGCGTTCGAGGGCCGCGCCGAACTGGAACAAGTAAAAGCGGGCTATGCGGACAATCGCCGCCTTCTGCTCGAAGGCTTGCCGCGGGCCGGCCTGACCTCATTCCTGCCGGCCGACGGCGCGTTTTATCTTTATGCCGACGTATCGCGTTTCTCGGGTGACAGCTTCGAGTTCGCCACGCGCTTGCTCGCGGAAGCCGGAGTCGCAACAACGCCTGGCGTCGATTTCGATCCGGTGCATGGACGGCAATTCCTGCGGCTCTGCTACGCCGGTTCCCGCGACGATATGCGCGAAGCGGTTGAGCGGATCGGCAATTGGCTCAACGCGTAGAAGCGGCTCAAGGGATGAATTTGTCCGACAGCGCGCTCGTCCTGTTTTCCGGCGGGCAGGATTCGACGGTGTGCCTGGCTTGGGCGCTTGAGCGCTTCGAGCGCGTCGAAACCATCGGATTCGCTTACGGCCAGCGCCACGCCGTTGAGCTTGAGGTGCGCCCGGGCATTCGCGCCGCTCTGGCGGCGCAGTCCGCACAATGGCGCGCCCGGCTCGGCGACGATCACGTCGTGCGCATCGATTCGCTTGCGGAGATTTCCGATACCGCGCTGACCCGCGATGTGGCGATCGAAATGTCCGCGTCCGGCCTGCCGACGACATTCGTGCCCGGGCGCAATCTCGTGTTCTTCTCCTTTGCCGGCGCGGTCGCCTATCGGCGCGGCATCAAGCATATCGTCGCCGGCATGTGCGAAACCGACTTCTCCGGCTATCCGGATTGCCGCGACGACACCATCAAGGCGATGCAGCTTGCACTGACGCTCGGCATGGACCGGCGCTTCGTCATCCATACGCCGCTGATGTGGATCGACAAGGCGGCCACATTCGCCTTGGCCCATGACATCGGCGGCGGCACGCTGATCGATCTACTTCTCGGGCAGACCCACACCTGCTATCTCGGCGACCGCGTGCATCGGCACGCCTGGGGCTTCGGCTGCGGTGAATGCCCGGCCTGCCGGCTGCGCGCCGACGGCTACGCCAAGTGGAAGGCCGCATCGGCATGATTTTTCCTTAGCGAGGCGAACGATGAGTGACGCTCTATTCGATATTCTGCGCAAAGTGACGACCGCGACGATCACCACGATGCTCCTGAAGAAGGGCATCCGGCGCTGCTGGATGGACGGTCCGAAGCCGCTCGTGCCCAAGGGCGAGCGCATCGTCGGACCGGCTTTCACCTTGCGTTTCGTGCCGGTACGCGAGGATTTGGCGACGCCCGAAAGTTGGGCGAGCCCGATTTCGACGCGGGCGGCGATCGAGGCAATGCCGGAGGGGGTCGTTGCGATCGCCGATGCCATGGGCGTGATGAGCGCCGGAATTTTTGGCGACATCCTTTGCGCCCGCATGAAAAAGCGAAATGTCGCGGCGCTGGTCACCGACGGCGTCATGCGCGACCTTGCCGGCGTGATCACGAGTGCGCTGCCGGTGTGGTGCGCCGGCGTTGCCGCGCCGGCGTCGGTCAACGGGCTCACTTTTGTCGGCTGGGGAGAGCCGATCGCCTGCGGCGGCTGCGCCATCTTTCCCAACGACGTGATTGTGGTCGACGACGACGGCGCCGTGGTGATCCCGCAGGCCTTGGTGGAGTTCGCCGCCCACGAGGGGGCCGAGCACGAACTTTACGAGAGCTGGGTCTTCGGCGAAGTCGAAAAAGGCGTGAAGCTGCCCGGCCTCTATCCGCCGAACGACGAGGCCAAGGCGCGCTACGCGGCGTGGCGCAAGTCGCGGACGTAAAGAACACCCGCATCGCGGGCAGGATGAAGCGGGGGCGGCATGTTCTTCACCCTGTCCAAGACTCTTGGCTTCTTCACGGTGCCGTCGAATATCCTGATTTCGATCGGCCTGATCGGCCTTGTGCTGTTGTGCACGCGGTTTCGGCGGCTCGCCAGCTGGCTCATTGTCACCAGTCTGGTGCTGATCGCGTTGGTCGGATTTTCGCCTCTGGGCAGAATTCTGACTTTGCCGCTGGAGCAGCGCTTTCCGCCTTGGGATGCGTCGCGCGGAGCGCCGGACGGCATCGTCGTCCTCGGCGGCGCGATCTCGTCGGGTATATCGAAAGCGCGCGGTGTCGTCGCGCTCAGCGACGCGGCGGAACGTGTCACCGTCACCGTCGAGTTGGCGCGCCGCTACCCCAATGCGCGCATCATCTTTTCCGGCGGCACCGGCTCGTTGTTTGGCGGAGCGCTCGAGGCGCCACTCGCCGTGAAGGAGTTCGAGGCGCTCGGCATTGCGCATGATCGCATCACCGCCGAGGAGCAGTCGCGCAATACCATCGAGAACGCGGTGTTCACCCGGTTGCTCGCCCAACCCAAGCCGGGTGAACGCTGGCTTCTGGTGACCTCGGCCATTCATATGCCGCGCGCGATCGCAGCGTTTCGGGCCGCCGGATTCCCCGTCGAGGCCTGTCCGGTCAATTGGCACACGCGCGGGCCGATTGACGCGACGGAGCCGTTCGATTCATTCACGGCAGGCCTCGGCATGACCGACGCCGCGGTGCACGAATGGGTCGGGCTTGTCGCCTACCGGCTAGCCGGCGAGACGAATGAATTGTTCCCCGCGCCTTGAGCGGCTGCCCGACGCCGCCTTTGCATTTACCGATCCTTCATTCCTGCGGCTTGATACTTTGCAATCGCGCTTTGTCCTTTTGGGGAAGGGCACTCTCATGTCGACCGATATTCCTGCCGTGCTCGTTGACGAGCCGGTGGAGATCGTGGCCGAGGCTCCATCCGCCACAAGCGAATGGGCCGAGACCGCGCTCACGGTGCTGTTCACGGCTGCTGCGGTGCTGTTCGTCTCGTTCATCGCGGTCGTAACCGGGCTCGTCTAGCCCCGGTCGCAACTTGCGCATTCCGCGGTCTTGATCGCCGGCATTGCTGATTGCGCGCGGCGCAATCCGCGCTACAAGATGCCATGCCGCTTCATCTGATCATCGGCAACAAGAACTATTCATCGTGGTCGCTGCGGCCATGGCTGCCGATGAAGGTCGCCGGCATTCCATTTGAGGAAACGCTGATCTCGCTCGAAGCGCCCGACTTCAAGGCCCGCGTCACGGCGCTGGGCGGCGCCGGGCGGGTGCCGTTATTGATCGACGGCGACGTGCGGGTTTGGGAGTCGCTCGCGATCCTCGAATATCTGGCGGAGAAATTTCCCGCCGCCGCCTTGTGGCCGAAGGATGCAAGCGCACGCGCGCATGCCTGCACTACCGCCTCGGAAATGCACGCGGGATTCGCAGCATTGCGGCGGCACCTGCCGATGAACGTGGCCCGGCCGGTCAAAAAACGCGCGCTCGACGACGGTGCGGCGGCTGACGCGGCGCGCATCGACGCTATCTGGAGCGGCTGCCGCACGAAATTCGGCGCCGGCGGCGCGTTTTTGTTCGGGCCATTCGGCGCGGCTGACGCCATGTATGCGCCGGTGGTCTGGCGCCTGCACACCTACGCGGTCGAGGTCAGTGCCGCGGCGCGCGCCTATATGACCGCGGTCATGGCGTTGCCGGCATCCGTCGAATGGCGCGAAGCGGCGCGGCGCGAATCCTGGGTGCTGCCGCACGACGAGGTCGATTGGCCGGAAGTCCCGCGTGAGTAATCGCTCGCGGTTACGGCAAAGCAATCATTCGCTTCTGCAATTCCAAAAGAAGCGGCCGCTGATAAGCGAGTATCTTCGTCATCGCAATCGGCAGTGTGAAATAGGCGATGCGGTCGATCTCCGGAAAGCTTTGCCGCTTGCCGGATTTCGGCGGCCACTCGATTTCAAACATATTGCTGGCGAACCGGGTCAGGTCGAAGTCGGCTTCGACCGCGAAGGCGTGTACGGTCTTTCCGCTTTTTTGGTTAACCGGCGTGAGCGCGATCATCTCGCTGGATGTCTGACCTGTGGCCGTCAGATTTGTCTCTTCGGTGAATTCGCGCTGTGCCGCGGCAATGAGATCCTCGCCGGGCTCTACCAGGCCCTTCGGGATCGTCCACACGCCATCGTCTTTCCGGGCCCAGAATGGCCCGCCCGGATGCGCCAGCAGGACCTCGAGATCATTGACGCCGCGGAACGCCAGAAGTCCGGCGCTGATCTCCTTGCCGCGGCCCATTCGTGCTAGTCCTCATCCGACTGCGGCTCTCTACCGCAGGACATTTGCCTCAGACCTTGCCAAATAGGCCCGCGTCTGCATGATTTTGTCACGATTACGCCGACAATGCTCACGTCCTCGTCCGGGCTCGTTAGGGCGCGTTGGGGGATGGGGGCTTAAACGATCAATTGCTGCACGGGAGCCAACGCCAATGCGATATGGGTTTGTCGCCGCAGTCGCCGCTGTTGCGGCGCTGATTGCACCTCTTGCGTCCGCCGCCAACGCCGACGATGCGCCCAAGGACGTCAAGGGCCTTTACCTGATGAGCGATTATCCCGCGGTCACGGTGCGCCCGGGTGAAACCTCCACCGTCAATCTTCGGCTGCAGAACTACGACATGGCGCCGGAGCGGCTGTTGCTGTCGGTATCCGGGGTTCCCGCCGGCTGGACGGCAACGCTGATGGGCGGCGGTCAGCCGGTCGCGGCGGCGATGCCGGCAAGCAATGCCAGCGTCGCGCTGGAACTGCGGCTCGACGTGCCGAAGAACGCGCCCAATGGCACGCAGACGATCACCGTCAACGCCCAGGGCACCACGTCTAATTTGCAGTTGCCGGTGGCGGTCACGCTCGCTAAGGACCTTCCCGCCAAGCTGACGCTCATCCCGCAGCTTCCGGAATTGCGCGGCACGTCGAAGTCGAGTTTCGAGTATCAGCTCGGCATCAAGAACGACAGCGGCAAGAAGTTGACGGTGAGCCTGTCATCGCAGGCGCCGGAGAATTTTGACACCTCGTTCACCGAGCAATACGGCGCCCAGGAGGTCAACGCGGTGCCGATCGATGCCGGCCAGACCAAGGACGTCAAGCTCAAGGTGACGCCGCCGAATACGGCCGCGGCCGGTGACTACAAGATCACGGCGCGGGTTGCAGCCGAGGACGCCTCGGCGACGACCGACCTCGACATGACGATCACTGGCGAGCCGAAGCTCGACGTCAGCGGCCGCGAGGGCCTGGTGTCGACGCGCGCATCGGCTGGCCAGGAGACCTCGGTACCGGTCGTGATCACCAATACCGGCACGGCGCCCGCCGACGACATCGAGCTCTCTGGCTCGGCGCCGAGCGGGTGGAAGGTCACCTTCGATCCCAAAACCGTCGATCGCATCGCGCCGAACGACAACAAGGAAGTGCAGGCGCTGATCACGCCGACCGACAAGGCGATCGCCGGCGACTATGTGACGACGATCCGTGCCTCAGCCCGTGGCGAATCGGCGGTGACGAATTTCCGCGTCACGGTGACGACCTCGACGATGTGGGGCATCGCCGGCGTGGGCATCATCGGCGTTGCGCTCTTGGTGATGGTCGGCGCGGTCGCGAGGTTTGGCCGCCGATGAACGAAGATGCCGTGATCGAGGCCAAAGGCCTCACCAAGACCTATGGCTCGACGGCCGCCGTCGATCACATCACGTTCGATGTCGGACGCGGCGAGATTTTCGGTCTATTAGGCCCCAACGGCGCCGGCAAGACCACGACGATCCTGATGATGCTCGGGCTGACCGATATTTCGGCAGGCGAGGTGCGCGTGCTCGGATTCAATCCGGCGCGCGAGCCGCTCTCGGTCAAGCGGCGCGTCGGCTACCTGCCGGACACCGTCGGCTTCTATGATGGCATGACCGCCTCCGACAATCTGCGCTACACCGCGCGGCTGATCGGCTTTCGCTTCGCCGAACGCGAGAAGCGGATCGCGGAAGCGCTCGAGCGGGTCGGCCTTGCCGAATTTGCCGACAAGCGCGTCGGCACTTTTTCGCGCGGCATGAGGCAGCGGCTTGGGCTCGCCGAGATCCTGATGAAGGGCGCGCAGATCGCGATCCTTGACGAACCAACGTCCGGGCTTGATCCGCAGGCCACCACCGAACTTCTCGGCATCATCCGCAATTTCAAGGCGGAGGGCGTGTCGGTGCTGTTGTCCTCGCATCTGCTCGAGCGGGTGCAGAGCGTGTGCGACCGCGTCGCGCTGTTCAGCGCCGGGCGGATCGCGCTGATGGGCACCGTTCCCGAGCTCGGCCGTGAAGTGCTCGGCGGCGGTTATGTGGTCGACATCGAGGCCGACGGCGCCGGGCTTGCCGAGCGGCTCGCGCTCATTCCGGGCGTCAGCGGCGTCGAGAAAACCGGGATCGGCAAGCTTCGGCTTCACGCCGATCGCGACGTGCGGCCGGAAGCCGCGGCCGAAGTGGTCGCGATGCAAGGCCGGCTGAAATTCCTCGGCGTCCAGGAGCCGAGCCTCGAAGCCATCTACACGCGCTATTTCGAGGCCAAGCCCGAAGAGGTCGTGAAGGAAGGGGCCCGCGATGCAGCGTGAGGGTTCGGCCTTTTCCGGTCTCGGCGTGGTCATGCTCAAGGAGCTGTCGGATCACCTGACCAGCGTGCGCATGCGGGTGCTCGAATGGCTCGTGGTGCTGGTGGCGCTGGCGGCGCTCTATGGCGCGATCCAGCAGATCAAGGACACCACCGCGGAGGATCCGTTTCTGTTCCTGCGGCTGTTTACGACCTCGCGCGATCCGCTGCCCTCGTTCGTCTCGTTCCTGTCCTTTCTCGTGCCGCTGATGGCGATCGGGCTTGGCTTCGATTCTGTCAACAGCGAGCACAATCGGCGCACGCTGTCGCGCATTCTGTCGCAGCCGATCTATCGCGACGCTTTGCTGTTCGGCAAGTTCCTCGCCGGCCTCGTCACGCTGTCGATCAGCCTGATCTCGCTGTGGCTGCTGGTCATCGGGCTTGGGCTGTTGATGATCGGCGTACCGCCGGGCGCCGAGGAGATCGCGCGCAGCTTCGTCTTCCTTCTGGTGACGATCGTCTATGCCGGCGTCTGGCTGGCGCTGGCGCTGTTGTTCTCGATTCTGTGCCGCTCCGCCGCGACCGCGGCGCTGGTGACGCTCGGCCTGTGGCTGCTCGTCACCTTCATCTGGCCGGTGCTGGCCGGCGCGTTCGCGCAAATCATCGTGCCGCCGGACCCGCGCTATATGTCGCTCGGCCTGCAGACGCCGGGTACGGCGGAACTGGAGCAAATCCTCTCCCGGCTGTCGCCGTCGACGCTTTATGCCGAAGTCGTGGTGGCGCTCCTTGATCCGACCACGCGCGCGCTCGGGCCGATCTATTTGAGCCAGTTGCAGGGTGCCGTCCTCGGCGCGCCGCTGCCGCTCGTCGAGAGCGTCCTGATCGCCTGGCCGCAAATCGTCGGCATGATCGCGACCGCCATCGTGCTGTTCGTCATCGGCTATGTGATCTTCCAGCGCCAGGAAGTCCGCGCTTAATCCCTAAATTCGCCCGCACTGGCCGTTGCGCTGGTCCCCCGGCCATAGTGAAATCCCCCTCGCCGAGCCGAGGGGGATTCGTGACCGCCATCGCCACCAGCGTCGATACCGCGTCCAAGGAGTTTTGCGCCAATCAGGCGGCGATGCGTGCGCTGGTCGCGGAACTGGAAACCCGCCGCGCCAAAGCCGCCGAAGGCGGACCGCCGCGCGCCCGCGAGCGCCACATCGCTCGAGGTAAACTGCTGCCGCGTGAACGCGTCACAGCGCTGATCGATCCCGGCACGCCGTTTCTCGAACTCTCCCCGCTTGCCGCCAGTGGCATGTATGACGACGACATCAATGCCGCCGGCATTATCACCGGCGTCGGTCGCATTTCGGGACGCGAATGCGTCATCGTCTGCAATGATTCCACCATCAAGGGCGGCACCTATTATCCGATGACGGTGAAGAAGCATTTGCGCGCGCAAGAAGTCGCCCGCGACAATCGCCTGCCGTGCATCTATCTGGTCGATTCCGGCGGCGCCAACCTGCCGCATCAAACCGAAGTGTTTCCCGATCGTGAGCATTTTGGCCGCATCTTCTACAATCAGGCGACGATGTCGGCCGCCGGCGTTTCCCAGATCGCTGTGGTCATGGGGTCGTGCACCGCGGGCGGCGCCTACGTGCCGGCGATGTCCGACCAGACGATCATTGTGCGCAATCAGGGCACGATTTTTCTTGGCGGGCCGCCGCTGGTCAAAGCCGCGACCGGCGAAGTCGTGACTGCCGAGGAGCTTGGCGGCGCCGAGGTCCATGCCAAAAAATCCGGCGTCGCCGATTATCTCGCCGAAAACGATCGCCATGCGCTCGCGTTGTGCCGCCAGATCGTCGCCAATCTGAATACCAAAAAGACGATCGACATTCCGCTCGTAAAACCGAGCGAGCCGAAATACGACACGAGCGAGCTCGACGGCATCGTGCCGGCCGATCTCAAGAAGCAATACGACGTGCGCGAGGTGATCGCGCGGCTCGTCGACGGTTCCGGGTTCGACGAGTTCAAGGCGCTTTACGGCACCACGCTCGTCACCGGCTTTGCGCATATTCACGGCATTCCGGTCGGCATCCTCGGCAATAACGGGATTCTGTTCTCGGAGAGCGCGCTGAAAGCTACGCATTTCATCGAACTGTGCTGTCAGCGCCGCGTGCCGCTGCTTTTTCTCCAAAACATCGCGGGTTTCATGGTGGGCCGCGACTACGAAGCCGGCGGCATCGCCAAGGACGGCGCCAAAATGGTCACTGCGGTCGCCTGCGCGCAGGTGCCGAAAATCACGGTCATCGTCGGCGGTTCCTACGGCGCCGGCAATTACGGCATGTGCGGCCGCGGCTTCGGCCCGCGCTTTCTGTTTACCTGGCCGAACGCGCGCATCTCGGTGATGGGCGGCGAGCAGGCGGCCTCGGTGCTCGCGACGGTGCGCCGCGACAACATCGAAGCCGAGGGCAAAAAGTGGTCCGCGGCCGAGGAGGAAGAATTCAAGCAGCCGATCCGCGCGCAATACGAAGCCGAAGGCAATCCCTATTACGCCACCGCGCGGCTGTGGGACGACGGCATCATCACGCCCGCCGAGACGCGCCGCGTGCTGGGCCTGTGTTTTTCCGTGGCGCTCAATGCGCCGATCCCGGAAACGAAGTTCGGCGTGTTTCGGATGTGAAGATTGAGAGGCTACCGGTTTTACGCCGCCCTCGGCCTGATCGCCTTAAGCTTGTCACCGATGGTACGTTTGCGTTCCATTAATTCGTAGTCCGTCTGCAACCCAATAAAGAAACCTTCGGACATATTGAAATAGCGCGCTAAACGAAGGTCGGTATCGGCGGTGACCGCGCGCTTGCCGAGCACGATTTCGTTAATACGGCGCGGCGGCACGCCGATGGCGCGCGCCAACGCCGTCTGCGACAGTTCCATGGGCTTGAGAAATTCCTCCGCCAGGATTTCGCCCGGATGCGGATTGGGCAACAACTCAGTGGTAGTCGACGATTTCGACTTGGTGTGCATGGCCTTCTCTCCAGACGAAACAGATTCGCCACTGATCGTTGATGCGGATCGAGTGCTGTCCCTGCCGTTCGCTTCGCAATGCTTCGAGCCGGTTTCCTGGTGGAACAAGGAGGTCGTCAAGCCGCTTTGCGTTATTGATGAGACGCAGCTTACGTAACGCGACAGATTGAATGTCGAACGGAAGTCTTCGGCTGCGCCGACCTTCCCAGATCGTCGAGGTTTCGGTATCGCGAAAGCCAACGATCATGGTATGCTTATAACGCAGAACGTTATGCGTTACAAGCCGTCATAACTCTGGAGTTAGCCATGCCCAAAACCATCGAACACGTGCATTGGCCGGACGCGCCGGACCTTTGGATGCCTTATGCGCCGGCGATCAAGGTCAAGGGCGGCACCACGGTTTATCTCGCCGGCGTCACTGCGGCGCCGGTTTATCATCATCATCCGCACCGGCCGGAAGAATTCGACTCCATGCCGCGCGATATGGCGGGGCAGGCGAGGGCGGCGCTGGAGAACCTCAAGCGCGGCTTGCAGGCGGTGGGCGCGCGTTTCGCCGATATTGTCACCGCCGACCGCTTTGTCACCGATCTGACCGATCAAGACGCGCTCAACCGCGTCTGGGGCGAGTATTTCGGCGACGCCAAGCCGACGACGACCACGGTTCAGGTGGTGCGGCTTGCCACCGACCCGCGCTGCCTCGTAGAGATCAATGCGATTGCCGTGATTGATTGAAAGGTACCCCAAATGGAATATCGCACAGCGCTGATCGTCGGCGTCGGCTCGGGGCTTTCGGCCTCGCTGGCGCGGCTTTTTGCCAAAGCCGGCATGAAGGTCGCGCTCGCGGCGCGCCGCGCCGCCAATCTGACGGCGCTGGCGCAGGAAACCGGCGCGAAAGCCTTTGCCTGCGACTCCACCAATCGGGCCGAAGTCGTAAAACTGTTTGCCGACGTTGAAGCCGCGCTCGGGGTGCCCGACGTCGTCGTCTACAACGCGAGCTATCGCACGCGCGGCCCGTTCGTCGAGCTTGTTCCCGACGAAGTCGCAAAATCGCTTGCGGTCACCGTATTCGGCGGTTTTCTGGTGGCCCAGGAAGCGGCGAAACGCATGCTGCCGCAAAATCACGGCGCGATTTTTTTTACCGGCGCCTCGGCGAGCGTGAAGGGCTATGCCCAGTCGGCGCCCTTCGCCATGGGCAAGTTCGCGCTTCGTGGGCTGGCGCAAAGCATGGCGCGGGAGCTGCAGCCGCAGGGCCTCCACATCGCCCATGTCGTGATCGATGGCGGCATCCGCAGCGAGCGCCGGCCCAATCCGCCGGACAAACCCGACAGCATGCTCGATCCCGACGCCATTGCGCAGAGCTACCTGCATCTCCTAGCGCAGCCGCGCAGCGCATGGGCTTGGGAAATCGAGCTGCGGCCATGGCTTGAAAAGTTTTGATGGCGCGAGAAGTTTTGAGTCCGATGCGGCGTCCCGGCTATAATCCCGCCATGCGGAAATCCATTGCCACGCTGGCTCTCGTTATGAGCGCGATCCTTGCCGTCACGAATGCGCAGGCGCAGACGCGCCGTCAGCAACAGCGTGGGCCCAAGGAAGTCGAGCATCCGGCGCCGCCGGTGCCGGTCGACAAGCGCGACAGCGTGGTGACGGCGGCGGGCGCCTTCAGCGGCCGGCCGTATTGGCTCGCGCTGGCGCAGTGCGGCGGCATCTATTTCAAACTCAACGTGCTCTACACCGACATCGCGGTGCATGCCCGTGCGGTGAAGCCGGATCCCAAGCTCAACGCCGAGTACACCAAGAAGCTCGAAGAAGCGATCAAGACCGCAAGCGCATATTTCGACGGAGCGGAACGTCTATTGATGACCGACCGCGGGTTCGAACGCGTCGACGCCGTCTTGATCTACGATGAACAATCACGCGCGGCGGGCGATCGGGTTAAAACCATCGATGCGGCATTGGCCGCGGCGCAAGCATGCCCGGCGCTTTATCAGGCTTGTCAGCAAGCCTACGCCAAAGCATGCAGCGAGCCGCTTTCGCCGCTGAGCTGAGTTCGGGAGAAAGGCAATGAGACCGATCGTTGCAGCGGTCATCGCGGCGGCACTGTTCACAAGCCTCGCGGCAAGCGCGCAGGACAAAACCGCACCGCAGGCAGCCGCACCAGCGCCTCAGGACGAGCCCTATCAGCCCGGTCTCGGCGAGATCATGGCGTTGCAGCAGATGCGCCACATCAAGCTTTGGTTTGCCGGCCACGCCGGCAATTGGCCGTTAGCCGATTATGAAATCGGCGAACTGAAGGAAGGATTTGACGATGTCAGCCAGCTCCTTGGCGGCGATGTCGTCGAACAGCACGTCGGTGTTCCGCTCACCGCGCTGCAGAAGTCGATCGATGCCAAGGACGGCGCTGCGTTCACAACCGCCTTCGACAGTCTCAGCGCCGGCTGCAATGCCTGCCATCACACGCTCGATCACGCTTTCATAGTAATCCAGCGTCCGGCGTCGTTACCCTACAGCAATCAGGTTTTTGCGTCGCCGAAGTAATTCAATCCAGCCCCTTATAGAACCGCTCGTCGTAGAGCGCGCCCGCAATCGGCATCAGCTTTTCGCGGAAAGCGCGCGTGTGCGACGCCATGATGTGCGCGTCGAGCGCCTTTCTGTTCGTCCAGGTCTCGACGACGGTGAAGTGGTTACCCCGGTTCGCCTGCTGGAGCACTTCATAGCTGATGACGCCCGGATCGCCGGCGGTATCGACGCTCATGACCTTGAGTGCGGCCATGCCGTCGTCTTTGCCGGAACCAACGACGTCGACATGGGAGAGCACATAGATTGTGCTACCTCCGCTCTCACTCTTGCCCTGGCCGATATAGAGGGCATTATTGATGCGCTCGTCGTAACGCGCGTCCTCGATTGCGTCGATTTTGCCGCGAAATTGCAAAGTACTGGCGGCCTTGGCGTGAGTGTCGAGCGCTGCCTTATCCCGCCAGGTTTCCACGACGGCGAAGCGGTTCGGCCGCCCGATTTCCTGCAAGACCAGGAAACGCAGGTTGCCATCTTCCTTGCGGCTGGCATCGCGATATCGCTCGAGCAGACTTGTTCCCGGAGCGATCGCGTTCGGCATGATATCGAAATAGGTGGCGAGATAAACGGCACTGCTTTGCGCTTGAGCGGAACCCGCGAATGCTGCCGCTACAATCGCCACGCCGAACACGAGCCGAAAAAATAGGCGCATGAAAATCCCCCCGATGTTTATGCATACGGCGCAGTTGCGACGATGCATTTTGGCCCGCGTCAACGCGTCGCGGATTATGGCTGACACACGGGCGGCACATTTTGCGCCGATATCGCGTTCTTAGACAAGACGCTGTGCTTGGCGTGAGGTGAACGCTGCGTCTTGCAAGGCAAAGATACCGTTCAAAACAGGAGGTCGAGCGATGACATATCGCGTTTATTCCGGCCCGCGCGGTTCGCAATCCATTTCGCCAATGGAGAAGGACCGCCATCTGTTCAAGGAGTTCGGCAGCCTTGATGAAGCGATGAGCTGGGCGCGGCATATCAACCACGGTGGCCGCGTTGCCTTACTGATCGAAGGCGACGACGGCACCCGGCTGACCAAGCAACAGATCGTAACTGCGCTGAAGAACCCCGAGACGGCTGGTACGGAACACGCCGCCTGATACGCTGTACTGCTCGACTGGCGCATCAAGGCCGGCTTTGCCTCTCCTTCTCCATCTCGCAATGGGTGCCAGAAGGGGAGGCCGTTTGCCGTGCAGGACAAAATGCGGCGCCAACGGCGCCGATGCAACACGTCATAAGCCGCGATAACGTTATGTTCCTGCATTAACTTTGCGCTTTCAGGCCCGACCCCGCAAAATCGGCTTTGTCCTTGAATTATCGGGCAATCTCGCCATACTGCCGCGATTGTGCCATGCGGCACGGGGTGGGATTCCTTGGAACAGCAGCAGCGGTCTGAAATAACAAGCCTGCCGACATCGCCGGCTTGCAATGTTCTTATGATTTATCCGCAGTTTACGGCGGATTCCTTCTGGAATTTCTCGGAAGCCTGCGAGCTTGTCGGGGCCCGTTATCCGGCGATTCCGCTCGGACTGATCACGGTGGCGGCGATGCTGCCGAAGTCGTGGAACGTGCGCTTGGTCAACCGCAATACCGAGGACCTGGCCGAGAGCGACTTCGGCTGGGCCGACATGATCATGACCGGCGGCATGCTGTTCCAGCAGTCCGACACGCTCCGCATCATCGAGATGGGCCGCGCGCACGGTATTCCCGTCGTCATTGGCGGGCCGGATGCGACCTCAAGCCCGCACCTCTATGAAAGCGCAAACTTCCGCGTGCTCGGCGAAGCCGAAGACATCCTCAAGGATTTTATCGCCGCGTGGGATAGGGGCGATCGCGAAGGCACGTTCCTGGCGGAGAAATTTCAGGTCGATGTCACCAAGACGCCGATCCCGCGCTTCGACCTGTTGAAATTCGAGCAGTATCTCTACATCGGCGTGCAGTTCTCGCGCGGCTGCCCGTTCACCTGCGAGTTCTGCGACATCATTGAGCTTTACGGCCGTTCGCCGCGCACCAAGAGCCACGACCAGATGCTGCGCGAACTCGAAGCGCTCTATGACGCCGGCTATCGCGGCCATGTCGATTTTGTCGACGACAATCTCATCGGCAACAAGAAGGCCATCAAGGCCTTCCTGCCGGTGCTCGAAAAGTGGATCGCGAAATACGATTATCCGTTCGAATTCACGACCGAGGCGTCGCTGAACGTGGCCGACGACGGCGAGCTGTTGCAGATGCTCAATCGCTGCAACTTTTTTGCGATCTTCGTGGGCATCGAAAGTCCAGACGAGGAAACGCTCGCGGCGATGCGCAAGAAGCAGAATACGCGCCGCAGCATACCGGAAAGCGTGCATAAAATTTATCGCGCGGGCATGTTCGTGACCGCGGGCTTCATCGTCGGCTTCGACACCGAAAAGGGTTCGGTTGCAAAACCGATGATCGAGGTGATTGAGGACTGCGCAATTCCGATCGCCATGGTCGGGTTGCTCTATGCGCTTCCGAATACGCAGCTCACGCGCCGCCTCGCGCGCGAGGGCCGCTTGCATGTCGGACACGATGCGGCGCCCGAAGGCACCGGCGACCAATGCACGGCCGGCGTGAACTACGAGACCAAACGCTCGCGCCTCGAAATCCTGCGTGATTACCGCCTGATCCTAGACAAGATCTACGATCCCGACGCGTTTTGCGGACGGCTGGAGCGGCTTTCCGCGATGCTCGACTGCTCAGCGCGGCGCAAGGAACTGCCCGAGGGCGATATCAGGCGCCGGCTCTCCACCATCAACATGGTACATGAGCTTCTGTCCCGCCTGCCGGAGGGCCGCGAGCGCTTCTGGAAGGCGTTCATGACCTGCATGTCGAAGAACCCGCAGTCGGTTCGCGCCATCGTGACGCTGATGGCGTTCTACCTGCATGTCGGGCCGTATTCGCGCTACGTGATGAAGCAGATCGATCGTCAGATCGAGGATCTCGAAGCCGGCCGTTTCGTCGAGCCGAAATTATTGCCGCCGGTCGCGCCCGAGCCGCCGGCGCGCGTTGCCGTGAACGCTTAGCCGGTCTGTCCGCAGTTCACGACGTCAATGCCATCAAATCGGCCACGACACGCAGCGGCGGCTCTTCGGTGTATTCGTCCGGCAGCCGGGCGCGGTTGACCCACAGCGGCCGGAAGCCGAATGCGGCGGCCCCCATGACGTCCCAGCGGTTCGACGATACGAACACGACCTCGTCCGGTCGTATCCGAAAGCCGTCGGTAACGAGCGCATAGACTTCGGGCCGCGGCTTGTACATGCGCACGGCATCGACCGAGAACACGCCGTCAAACAGCCCGCGCATGCCGGAACCCGCAATCGCTGCGTCGAGCATGCGCGGCGAGCCGTTGGACAGGATCGCGATCCGGGACCCGCGCGCCTTGAGGGCTGCGACCGCGGCGGGTGCGTCGGCAAATGCGTCGAGCGTGAAATAGGCTTCGAGCAGTTTTGGCCGCAGTGTCCGGTCGACCGAGGGCACGCGCGCGAAGGCATAGTCGAGGGCGCGCTCGGTCAGCGTCCAGAAATCCACATAGCGGCCGGCAAGCGTCAATATCCAGGCATATTCCAACTGTTTGGCACGCCAGATCTCCGAGAAACGCTCGGCATCCGGACCGGCGGCGCCGCGATGCCGCGTAATCGCCGCATGCACATCGAACAACGTGCCGTAGGCATCGAATACATAGGCGCGCGGCGTAACGTCAGTCATGGCCGGTCTCCGTTGCGACGATCACGGGTGACGATGGTGACAAAGTTCCTGCCACGGCGACAATAGGTCGAGGACAAGATGATTTGGGAGGCGGCCATCGCTTGGTCGAAGACAGTGACGTTTTTCGAGGACGATTGGCACGATGGCAACGTGCCGATCATGGGCGCGCGCACGCATGCGGCGTGGCTCGGCACCTCGGTGTTCGACGGCGCGCGGGCCTTTGAAGGCGTCACCCCCGACCTCGATCTGCATTGCGCGCGCGTCAATCAATCCGCCAAGGCGATGTATCTCAAGCCGGTTGTGCCGGTGCAGACCTGGCTCAGCCTCATCGGCGAAGGCATCAAGCGCTTCGAGCGCGACGCCGCGCTTTATATCCGGCCGATGTATTGGGCCGAGGAAGGCTCGGCGAAAGGCCTGGTGCAGCCCGATCCGGAATCGACGCGCTGGTGTCTTACACTGTTCGTCGCTCCGATGCCGAACCCTGCGGGCAACAGCATCACGCTATCGCCTTACCGCCGTCCCACGCCCGATTCTGCCCCGGTCGATGCCAAGGCCGGCTGCCTTTACCCGAACAATGCAAGGGCGCTCATCGAAGCGCGCTCGCGCAGCTTCGACAATTGCCTGATGTGCGACCCTGCGGGCGACATCGCCGAGCTTGCCACCGCGAATGTGTTCATGGTCAAGGACGGCGTCGTGTTCACGCCGCAGGCGAACGGCACTTTTCTCGCCGGCATCACACGCATGCGGGTGATCAAGCTGTTGCGTGCGGCGGGTGTCACGGTGGTCGAGACGACACTGGGCTACGCCGATTTTCAGTCGGCCGACGAGATTTTTTCAACGGGCAATTACAGCAAGCTCTCTCCGGTCATTCGGATCGACAACCGGGATTTGCAGCCGGGTCCGATCTATCGCAAAGCCCGCGAGCTTTATTGGGAATTCGCGCACGCGGCCGCGGGCAAAGTCGAAACTTCCACCTAGTAATGCGTCTTGTCGATCCCAGGCACCGCGAGCAGCGACGAAATCGAGCGGCCGCGGATATCGTAGACGCGCGTGTAAAGAACGCCGTCGCGCCGGATTTCGAACAGCACCGGCGCATTGAGCTTGGCGCAGTAGAAAACGCCCAGCATCATGGCAAAATCGGCGCCCTTGGGATCCCAGCTTGTCGAGTATCCGTCGCCCAGCGCGACCGCGGCCGGTGGATGCGGGCCGCATACGGCCACCGTCCAGGCTTTGTGTGGCGGTGTCTCATGGTGCTCGCCGACATAGGCCAGCAATTGCCGTGACGCCTGCGTGAACGATAGTCCCCAATAGTCCAGCATGAAATAGCGCTGCGCTCCATTCACGCCGCCGACAACGTGGTTGTAGTCGGTGTATTCGTAAGGGTGCACCCGCACCATGTCGGTGACCGGGGAGACGACGCCCGCGATCAGCGCCAAAACTCCGGCCGCTACGGCGGTGTTGCCGTAGGCGCGCAAACGCTGCGCGATCCACGCCGCGGCAAGACCGCCGAGCACGGCGAGCGGCGGCAACACAAAGACGAAGTGGCGGATGCCGTTATACATGACCGGTCGCGCCGCGGCCGTGAGCAGAATCGGGAGCGTCGCGGCGAGTGCCACGGAAAATAGAGCCGCGCGGCGTCCGGCGCTCGCTTCGTCTCGATCTCCGCCCCACACCGCGGCGATGATGGCGCCAACGATTCCGCTCAATCCGAGCGCCAGCAGCAATTCAGGCACTTGGACCGCGAACAGCGTCGGCACATAGCTCCGCGGCATGTCATCGACCGGGATCAACTGACCGTCGAACAGCTCGCGCCAGGGTTTCTCGAATACGTTGGAAAAGTACTCGGCCGCATGGAACGGATTGAGCGGCGAGACCACGCTCCACGGCCACACCAGGCCCATGACCAGATAGGCGAGGATCGCAGCCGGAATGAACGGCATCAGGAACGAACCAATTTCGGCGGCCGCCGGTCGCAATCCATCGGCACGCGATCTGACGGCGAAGATGAGCGGCAGCGGCAGCAGCGCCTCCAGCACCGCGAAGCCGCCCAAAACGCGAGCGCCGATCGCCAGTCCCATTCCCACGCCGCACAGCGCCAATGTCGCGGGTGTCGGGCGCGGATATTCTTCGAAGGCGCGCACCAGGCCAAGGAGCGCGATCATCATATAGGCGGCGAACGGCCCGTCCTTCGCATTGATGAACATGTGGCCGTAATAGAGCGGGCAGGCGGCAAGCAGCGCGAGCGCGATAAGTCCGGCGAACGGTCCGCCGAGGCGCCGGCCCAGTCGCCAGGTAACGAATAGCCCGACCAACCCGATGATGGCGCCGATGAGCCGTCGCGTCTCGAACAGGCCGAAGGGGAGAACTTTTGCGGCCAGCGTCGAGATGATGTCGAAGCCGCCGCCATACATGTAGAGATTGACAAACGACAACGCGCGCTTGTCGGCAAAGCCGGAGCCGTAGAGCGACACCAGAAGCTTGCCATATTGCGAATGCGTGTAATCGTCCCAGCCAAGCCCGTAATCGCGAAAGGTGGCGAGCGCGACCGCGGCGGTCAGCGCCAACGCGCCGACGGCAAGGCAATCGAGCCAGCGCACGGCCGGAATTGCCTTCGACCGCAAGCGCAGAGAATTCGCAACGACTTGGTGCACGATCGGCCCGGTTCCAGAATCGTGTAGTCCACAAGCTTACGTCATGAAGCCCATTCGCCAATGCGTCAAATCGGCAGATACCCCGGCAATCGCGCATCGCGGTGCGAAAAGCGGGGCCGATTGGCCCCGCTCGCACGCGTAGAACGCTCTATCAGACGCTGATTTGCGCTTATTTCGTGGCTGCGTCGTACAGCTCGGCCACGTAGTCCCAATTGACCAGATGGTCGAGAAACGCCTTGAGATAATCCGGCCGCCGGTTGCGATAATCGATGTAATAGGAATGCTCCCAGACGTCGCAACCGAGGATGGGCGTAGCGCCGTGCACCAGCGGATTCTCGCCATTCGGCGTCTTCATGATGGCGAGCTTGCCGTCCTTTACGGCAAGCCAGGCCCAACCTGAGCCGAACTGGGTAATGCCGGCCTGCGTGAAGTCTTCCTTGAACTTGGTCATCGGGCCAATGTCGGAGATGATCTGCTTTTCGAGCTTGCCCGGAAGCTTGTCGCCGCCGCCGCCCTTCTTCATCCATTTCCAGAACAGCGTGTGGTTGTAATGCTGGGCGGCATTGTTGAATAGGCCGGGGATCTTGCCGAAAGTGCCTTTGACGACGTCCTCGACCGATTTGTTCTCCCACTCAGTGCCCTTCATCAGGTTATTGGCGGTCGTGACGTAGGCCTGGTGATGTTTGTCGTGATGGAATTCCAGCGTCTCGCGCGACATTTGCGGGGAAAGCGCATCATACGGATAGGTCAGTTCGGGCAGCGTGAATGCCATTGGTCTACTCCTTAATGTGCAGCCGAAACGGTGGATAGGTGCGGTTGCAACCGCATGGGAAAGCGAATGGTTCCGTTAGATTGGACCAATGCCGGGGGTTCGGCAACGCCCGGGGCGTTAAGCAGACCTCGGGATTTTCGCGCCGCGGCCGCCCCGCCCGGATTTTTAGCCTTGCGTGGTGCTGGCGGCACCGTCACAATAGTTACGTGAAACGGCTTCCCGGATGGGTTGTGTTGTCGGAGCCGAGGGCGGGCGTATGTATTTGCTTTTGTTGGTGTTTGGCGCGTTATTGACGGTCGCCGGATTAGTTCTGACCGCATCGGGCGTGTCGATCCACGACCGGGCTTTCGACATGTCGATTGCCACCCCCGGCATTGTCGCTGTGGTCGGCGGACTGGCGCTCATCGGACTTGGCGTGGTATTGCGTATCCTGCAGCGCATCGAGCACGCGCTGGCCCGGCCGATGCCGCGGGCGGCGCGGCCCGGTGAGGCCGGCGAGTTTGCCCCAGCCATGGAGCGGCCGGGCGAAGCGGCGCGGATGCCGTTGCCACCAAAGGCGGCACCCCGTACGCAAATCGCGCCTGCAGCCGCAGCGGTACCCGTGGCCGAGAGGCGGCCGCAAGATGTGCCGGAAAAAGCTCTTGGAAAGTTACCGGAAAAGGCGCCCGCCGTGGCGCGGTTGGAAAGCACTACGATCATTGAGGAGATGGACCTCGCGCTATCGGCGCGGGTGCCCTCGAGCGTCGATGAGGCCGTCGGCCAGTTCGACAAATCGCGCGCCGCGCGGCGCAAGAATGGCGGTGCCGCAGCAGGGATTACGCCCCGGTCCGACACCACGCCGCGGCTCGACCTCGGTGCTCGTTCGCCAATGACCGAGCGGCCAAAAGGGCCGGCATTCGGAACGCTTTGGCCGAATACGCCACGGCCGATGCGGGCGACGCAGTCGGCGGCAGCGCCTGCGGTCGCCACCGCTGCCGCAATGCCTGATCTGGAGCCGGAGCAGGCCGAGGAGCCGGTGCAAGAAGCCGCCCAAGCCGCCGTTGCGGAGGAGACCCAAGAAGTCTCCGTTCTCAAATCGGGAGTGGTCGACGGCATGGCTTACACGCTGTTCTCCGACGGCTCGATCGAAGCCGAGCTGCCGCAGGGCGCGCTACGGTTCGGCTCGATCACCGAGTTGCGCGATCACATCGAGCAGAGCGCGTAAGCGCCACGCATCGTTTTCTGAACAACACGAACAATACAGTTGTGAGCATCCATGACTGCTCACGACACCGGTGTTTTATTGCTTTTATTGTTGCAGCATAATATACACTAAGTTTACGCACAGCATTTATCGGCGCGCGACACTGTCCGGCGAAAGATCAAATCATGGCTGAGAACTCGGCTGAGGGGGGCTATATGGAACTGACCGCGACTATCGTCTCCGCCTATGTCAGCAACAATCCGGTTCCGAGCGCGGAAATCCCTGCTCTGATCAACCAGATCTATGCAGCGCTAAAGCGCGTCGCCGGCGGCCAGGTAGCGACCGCCGCGGATGCACCCAAACCGGCCGTTCCGGTGAAGCGCTCGGTCACCCCCGAATACATCGTGTGTCTGGAGGACGGCCTGAAATTCAAGTCGCTCAAACGGCACCTGAGGACTCGCTACAATCTCACTCCCGATCAATATCGCGAGAAATACGGTTTGCCGCTGGACTATCCCATGGTCGCACCGAACTACGCGGCGGCGCGTTCCAAGCTTGCGAAGGACATGGGGCTCGGTCAGCAACGCCGCCGCCGCCAGCGCGGCTGAACAACCTCAACGCTGCAAGATGCCAACCGCGCGATTGGCAAAGCCCAACCGTTCCGACATTACCGACACCACGTAACCGAGCAGCGCCAGGCTAAGCGCGGGATCGTCCCGCTTGATGCGCTCGTAAGCCTCCGCAGTGAGCTCATAGAGCACGCTGTCGGTTTCGGCCTGGATCGTGGCGCTGCGCGGCCGCCCGGTGATCAGCCCCATTTCGCCGATCGTGGTGTGCCGGGCCAAACTGCGCACCCGCATCGTTCGTCCACCGCCGACATCGACGACAATGCCGACACGGCCTTCCAGGATGAAATGCATCGAAGCCGCCGCATCGCCCTGCCGGGCGATGATATCGCCGGCCGGCACGTCGAGCCGCCGGCAATATTCGGTCAGCCGGTCGGCGTGTTGCGTGTTGCCCAAGGCGTCGGACAGCCAAGCCCGCAAGGACCGCGCATCGTCGCCCTCGGTCCGATGCACTTCGATGATGTCCTGCTCGCAGGATTCCAACGCGCGGTCCAGATTTGATGCGACGATGACGTCATCGGTAATAAACCGGGCGGCGCGGAAAGCGCGCTCCAGTTCCGGCGTGAGACTGACCAGCACGATGCGGGCGCCGCCCGCCGCCGCCGCCTGCTTGATCTGCGCAAAACTGTGCGTCGCCGAGGAATCGATGCCGGTGACGAGGCGGAAATCGAACATCAGGAAACGGCAATCCGGCTGCGTCGCCAGCAGCGTTTTGACGTGCTGATAAAGACGATTGGCCGAACCGAAAAACAGATAGCTCTGCAGCGCCATGCCGCGAATTTTTCGTCCGTGACCGGCGAGCAGCGACAGCTCGTAGGGTCCGCGATCGAGCGAGGAACGATATTCCGAGCCGTCGAAATTGAACTTGATCGCGCTGACCCGGCTCGCGCTCAGTGCAAAGGTGGCGCAGCCGATCACAATTCCGATCAGCACGCCGGCAACGAAGCCGGAATAAACGATCAGCGCGGCGATCGTCAGCAACGATAGATATTCCAGCGGCAACAGCCGCCGCGACGAACTGATCAGCCATTGATAGACCAGGTCGGCGCCGAGATAGAACAGAAGTCCGCCGAGAACATATTTGGGCACGTAGCTGAGAAAAGAAGGGTCGGCGACGAGCACGGCCGCCGAGATCGCCGCGACCGTCAGTCCGGCAAGGCGGCTGGTCGCGCCTGCGGTGCGCACCAGGATGGAGCGGCTCAGCGAGGTGCAGCTCACGTAGCCGCCGAATGCCGCGCTCGCGATATTGGCGAGGCCGAGCACTTTGAGATCGCGCTCGACATTGGCTTCACTGTGCGTCGCAATCTCGATTCCCGTTGTATTGAGCAGGAAGGTCGTGATGGTGACGAACATGACGGCAAGCAGATCACCGGCAAGCGACGGCAACGACGCCCAAGGAAAGCTGTGCAGCGCCGTCAATCGCCACGGCAATGTCAGTCCCGCCGCGGGCTGCAGCCGGAACATCCAACCGCCGGCCTGGGCGGCGGCGATCGGCGTACCGGTCGCCAGCAACACGACATGGGTCACCACGAATGCCGTCAGTAGCACGCCCGGCATGACGAATGGGCTTTTGGAACGGGTCAGCAGTGCGCGGAGCGCGATGGCAACGATCACGGCGGGCAAGATCTTTGCGGCAATGCCGCCATCAATGAATGTGCCGATCGTGGCAAGCGTCGGACGCCGATTGGTGATCACCTGAATGGCGCCCGTGACCATCAGCCATCCGGTCGCGCCGAGGAAGCCGCCGATCACCGGATAGGGCACGAAACGGATCGCGCGCCCGGCATGGGTGAAGCCGAGCACGCAGAGCAGGAGCCCGGTCAACGCCGTGGTCAACGACATGGCGATCAGCGTCGGTTCGAGAAGCTCAGTGTTGCCGCCGGCGACGAGCCGCCCGATGACGGTCGCAACCAGTGCGGCGATCACGACAGAGATGGAACTGTCAGGCCCGGCAACGGCAAACGGCAGCGAGCTGCGCAACGCCACGATCGTCCCGCAGACGGCCGCTGACAGAAATGTGACGGCAATGCCGGAGGCCAACAGATGCTCGAGCGGGCCCGTGAAAATGAGCGCCGCGTATGACAGGCAATAGGCGATGGACAGGACGCTGCAGACCGTGCCGGCGAACACGTCCGTCAGTCCCGCGCGGAGTTTCTCGCTGCTCGACGGCAAAGCCCCACCTACGCCTTCGCTTTAGGCTTACAACACGATTGCAGGCGCGGCTAGAATGCCCGAAAGGCTATGCGGCGGTCGCGAGCGCGGCGCGCGCGTCGGAGCGGATGCGCTCGACCATCGAGCGAAAGCCGTTGGAGCGCTGCGGCGTGAGATGCTCCCGCAGGCCCATTTCCTCGAACAGCTTGATGGCATCGGTTGCTAGAATGTCTCTGGCACTTTTGCCGGAGTAGACCGCAAACAAGATAGCGATCAGTCCGCGCACGATATGCGCATCGCTGTCGCCCTCGAATATCAGCAGGGGGCCTGCCGCGCCATTCGGGCGCACGGTGGTGTCGAGCCAGACTTGGCTGGCGCAGCCCTGGACCTTGTTGGCGGCGTTGTGCGCGGCGTCCGGCAGCGGCGGCAGCTCCCGGCCGAGCTCGATCAGATAGCGATAGCGGTCGTCCCAGTCGTCAAGGACCGCAAAATTGCCGATGATGTCGTCGATACCAGCCATCGCGCCGATGTCCCAAATCTCGGTCCCAAGTTCCGCCCCCTGTATATAGAGCGCCGGGTCCGGCAGGTCGACGTGTCCGGCGATGGTTTAAGGCTTGCGGCGCGTCCAATTTCGCGCCGCAACGGGTATTTGCAAGACTATAGGACTATGCCGCGTGTTTGGCGTCCCGGCGTGGCATCGGAGCGTGCCAGGCCGGCGCAAGATCGGCGGGAGTGAGCGTGTTCTGCGAGGCACGTTCCAGAGGAGATTTTCCCATCGCCGTTTTGCTGGAAGGGGAGCCACCACCGGCAACCGATCCGGTGTCCTTGGGCGCGAGCGCCTCGGTCAAGAACTCGTAAAGCATCTTGGCGCCGGCTTGCGCCTTATAGCCAAGCTGTGTCGCCACGTGCGAGCCGACGGTACAGGCATCCGGCTGGCGCGTGCAGAACTGCCGCATATCGCCCACGGTGGCGGATGCCGCCGAGATGGCGTCGGACGCGCCGACCTGGCTTGCCGGGACCTGCTGCGAGGAGCCACTCGGCAGCAGGATCAGCACAAGGCCGAGCCAGAATGTCATGCGCAACAGAAAGAACATGAAACCCACATCCCCCGCGGCACGGTTCGCCGCACGTGTCGGGAAGCTAGCAGGGAGCATTGAAGGTCGCGTTCGCGCGGTCGCTACGTTTTGGCTCATAATCGAGCAGAATACGCCGCAAATTTTCGCGCAATTGGAAAAAATATAATTTACCTAAAATTTGAACGAACGGGCGCGGACGCCGGTTACAGCGGTGTTTTGGCCATGCAAAAGTCTCGCAATATCGGGCCTCATTCGGCCTTCGCTAAAATGTAAAACATGTAGCAACCGTTCGCGGCAACGTGTGATTCACCATGATGGGGATTTGCGCGGCACAGCAAGCGCCGCCTCGATTGCGCGGCGATGAGCGCGCCCAACGCCTTAGCGTTCGCTTAAGCGGCCTCTGACACGATCACGCCACAGAAAAAGGGGAGCGCGTCGGCAAAGCCGCGTGCATTGGGAACGTGGGCCTGTTTGCGCCGGTACGAAACTATATAGCAGCGCTTGTCCATCCCTCGGCGCGCCAGGATGCGCTGACCGCTGCGCGGCATCGCGCTTTCATCGCGCCGCGGTTTCTCGGCAGCATTGTCGCGCTGGCGTCGATCCCGGCCTATCTTTTGGTGCGCGGGGCGCCGAGCGCAATCGAACTTCTGGTCTTTGTCTGGCTCATCGCGCCGATCCTCACCGCCTATTTTCTGTCGCGTACCGGCCGCTATGAAAGCGCCCACGTATTGTCCTCGCTGGCGCTGACCGGGCTCGTTACGGCAGTCGCGGCGTCAACCGGCGGCATCGAGTCCTTCGCCGCGATCTGGCTCGTGGTTGTGCCGCTCGAAGCCGCGTTGTCGGCGTCGCGCCAGGTTGTCGCGACCGCCTCGACATTTGCGCTCTGCGCCGCCGGCCTTCTGGTGCTGCTCGGCGCTCACCATCTGCTGCCGCAGCCGACGGAGAGCGCGCCGGCTGCGCTCGCGGCGCTCGGCATTGTCTCGGCGGGCCTCTATGCGACCGGTCTGGCGCTTGGCGCCGAAGCGCTGGCGCGCACCAGTTTCTGGCTGCTCTATGCCGAGGAGGACCGCTACCGGCTATTGGCGCGCAACATCACCGACGTCATTACCCGGCACGGCCGCGATGGCGCGGTTCTGTTCGTCTCGCCCGCCGCCGAATCTCTGTTTGGCGCGCGCACCGGTGAATTGCATGGCCATGGCCTGTTCGAACGTGTCCACGTCGCCGACCGTCCGGCCTATCTGACTACGCTCGGCGACGCCGCGGCTTTGGGCGAGGCCGGCTCGGTCGAGTTCCGCGTCCGGCGTGAAACCGTCGATGCCAACGGCCGCCCGACGCCGGAATTCGTCTGGATCGAGATGCGCTGCCGGCCGTTCGAACAGACGGCTGCCGATTCCAACAGTGCGGATCGCCGCGAAGTGGTTGCGGTATTGCGCGATGTGACCGAGCGCAAAAATCACCAGCAGGCCTTGCTGGACGCGCATGCGGAGGCCGAGCGCGCCAATGCCGCGAAAAGCCGCTTCCTCGCCACCATGAGCCATGAATTGCGCACGCCGCTTAACGCCATCATCGGCTTCTCGGACATGCTGACCAAGGAGACCGCGCTGCGGCTCGATGCCGAGCGCCGCCATGAATATGCCGGCCTCATCAATAGTTCCGGACATCACCTGCTATCGGTCGTCAATGGTATCCTCGATATGTCGAAGATCGAGACAGGAAATTTCGAGATCACGCCGGAGCCTTTTGCGCCGGAGGAAGCCGTCACGGCCTGCTGCGGCATTCTTGCGCTGCGGGCGCGCGAGGCCGGCGTCGCGCTGGAAAAACTGGCGGCAGACGATCTGCCGGAACTGATCGCCGACAAGCGCGCGCTCAGCCAAATTCTGCTCAACCTTCTGTCCAACGCGATCCGCTTTACCGATCGCGGTGGCAAAGTGACGATCAGCGCCCGTGCCGAAGCGGCGCACATCACCTTTGCGGTCGAGGACAATGGCGTCGGCATCAACGACGAGGATTTGACACGGGTCGGCGAGCCGTATTTCCAGGCCGGCAAATCCTACGATCGCCGTCACGGCGGCACCGGCCTCGGTCTTTCCATCGTCAAGGGATTGGTGCGGCTGCACGGCGGCGAGCTTTCGATCCGCAGCCGCGTCGGCGAGGGTACGCGCGTGACCGTGCGTCTGCCGCTCGATTGCGAACGGGCTCGGCCCGGAAAAAAGTTCGCCGTCCAGCAGCCCGCCGCTGTGATGAGCTACCTCGCGGACAAGAATTCGCCGCCTCGCCAAAACACGCGCGAGGTTGCTCAAGACATTGCAACCAAGACAGATATGCCGGTGAAGAAAAGTGCGTAACCGCCGCAATGCCGATCGCCGACTTTACGTGCGCGCAGCGGGCGCCAGCGGCGGATTGGCGTTTGCGCTGTGGGGCAGGGCGACGCGGCGCCCGGTCGATACGTTTGCAATTATCGCCGCGGGCGCGGCTAGCCTCATCATCATCGTCAATGCGGTCTTTCTGCAATCGGGCGCGCATCCGGCGCCATTCTTCGCCAATCCGAAACCCATGCCGGTTGTGGTCAATGGTCCGCCGAAGCCGGTCTCGCCCGCGCATCCGGCGGCGACAATGCCCGTAGCGCAACCCGTGGCGGCAAGGCGCGACGATCCGATTGCCGACCTGATCGGGCCGTCGCCGCGCATTGCGGCGGTGCAACGGGCTTTGTCCGAATATGGCTATGGCCAGATCAAGCCGTCGGGCATGCTCGACGATCCGACCTCCTCAGCGATCGAGAAATTCGAGCGCGACCACAAGCTGCCGGTGACCGGGCGGATCAGCGACCGCCTCGTCAGCGATCTCACCGCGATGGTCGGTCATCCGCTCGATTAAGCCGTTATCGCGCAATCCATCGATCTTGGCCCTTCGCAAACCCCGCGTTCCGTGATTATGGAGTCGGGCTCGCGGATTTTTGCCCGCGTCCTGGAATGACAAGCGAGCGCCCGATGCGCCTGAAATCCGCTTTGTGGGTTGCCGCCTATCTGCGCCGCTGCCAGGTCGAAGGCGCATTCGCCGTCGTGAGCCGGCGCGGAGCGGAGGAAGCCGGTGCCGTGTTCGTGCGCATTTGCCGGCTCGACGGCACGTCGGACCTGTTCGGACCGGCGCCGCAAAGCGAATTCGAAAGCGGCCGCGGCGCCGACCGTACATTCACCGCGAGCTTCAAAGAGCAGCCGGCGGCCGATGCGGCGGTCGACGCCTATCTGGCGCGCGAGGTGAAATTCGATACCGATCTCTGGATCGTCGAAGTCGAAGAACCGAGCGGCCGGAATTTCCTCGATATCGTTAGTTAAGACGCGTCGCGGCGCGCGCCGGGCCGTTGTACTGACGGCGCGCGGCGCACTGTTGCCGATGCGGTGCGGGCGCGGGCGCGCGCCTCGTCGTTCCACAGCAGCGGCCGATGCGCCACGGTGCCGCGCTCATTCGCAACACGCTCGGTCCTGGGCAACGACTGCCATATCGCGATCATATGTTCGGCGGCTTGCTCTGGCATCTCGTCGTAAAGCGTCGCCAGCGCGTGAACGCGCTCGACCGAATGGCCGACGGTGGTGTTGACGAACAGCAGGATCCGGTAAAGCACATCGCGTGGAATGCGCAGAGCCTTGGCGGCGGTCACGATCGGTTCGCCGAGTTCATCGCCGACGATACGTCGCGCCTGCGCGCGCGGAATTTGCAGCGCCTGTGCGAGGAGCTGCGCAAAATCCTCGCGATCGCGGGCGAGCGCCGCGGTTTCCAGCCGCTGGCCGACCATGGCGTCACGCGCCGGTTCGGCGCTACCGGCTGCGCCGGGCGCGACGATTTCAAGGTTGAGCAGGATAAGACGCCGCTCGTAGGCGGTAGCGGCGAAGAAAAGTTCGTTGAGCTCGCTCGCGACATCGGCGGGGAGCGTGTTGCCCGCCTCGTCGGCCGGGACGGGTTCCTCGGCTGGTTCATCGCGTGCGAAAACTTCCGCCTCATGAAGCTCTGCGAATGCCGGAAGTTCGGCCACATGAATATCCGCGAGTGTAGGAACTTCGGCCTCACGGGGCTCGACCAGCGGGATGGCGATAGCTGCAGGCGCGGGGATTTGCGGTTTTCGTTGCAGCACGGGATGCGCGCGCACTGGAGCTGCGACGTCAGGCAGATCCGCCGCCAGGCGCTCGATCACCCGATATGGCGGCGTCAGATGATGTGCCAGCCGCGCCGCAACGGCCGCCCGGGTTGCTGCGTCCACGGCGTCAAGGAGCCGCAGCGCGAGCTCGGTGTAATGCTGTTCTTCCTCGGGCGTGTGCGTCAGCTTCTGCACGTAAAGGTCGGTGAGCACGCGGATCAGCGTCGGGCGCATGTCGACGCCCGCGCGCAATCCGAAATGGGTGAGGTTCTCGAGGCTCAACGGGCTTACGCTTTCCATAACGCGCGGCCCAATCGCAACCGATGAGCCGACGAACGATCCGGCCCGATAGCCTAAGTTGCGCGCGTTAGCGGAGCGTTAACCTTGCATGCCGCTTAATCAGGGCGATGCCGGTATCCGCGCATCGGGACAGGGTGTCCCCTTGCCGGCGGCAGAGGAATGCGGCTGGTGGGCAACATAATCAAATTCCCGGACGACGGGCGCATTGTGCGCTTCGGCCGTGGTGACGGGGCGGACGAATCCGCAACGATCATTATTCTGCCTGTGATCCGGATCGAGCGTGACGCGGATTTGCAGGCCGAGGCGGCCGAACCGCACACGCATCCGCCGGCGGAAAACGGCGGCCGCCGACGGGCCCGGCGACGCTGAACGGCGCCGCCCGATGCCGCTGCGCGACCGGTGCCGACGCCACACGAGGCCGCCGTCGGCGATAATTTTTGCCGCTGTGGCGCTTCTATCGCTGACGGGCTGTTCCAGCACCGGCGATTTCGGCCGGCTCGCCGATCCGCTCCGCAGCGACGACATCCACGCCTGGGTCGGCCAGGAAGCCGCGCTGAGCGCCGGCGCGCCGGTCTCTGCCTTCAATCTGACCGAGGACGAGCGCACGCTGCGCGATCTCGCCTTTCCCCTGATCGAGCCGCCCTACGACCGGCAGCGCTGGGACGCAGTGGTATACGAATACGGCACCAAGCCATCGTTCCAGCGCAAGTTATGGGCGTTCGACGAAACCGCCTATTACCGCCATCTGCAAGGCGCGTTCTTCCGCTCGAGCGATGGGCGTTACAATCAATTGGCTGACGACATCCGCAACGACATTGTGCGCATCGACCCGTTCTTCGTCACCGCGCGCGCCGTTGTCGATCTGGATCGGCGGCGCGAAGCCAGCATGGAGCAGATCGCTTCGCTCAGCCCGGCCGAACGCGTCAGCGCGCAGGCGCGTATCGGTGAAAACAGCCTGACGATCGCTTGGGTGCATAATTCGCTGAATCAGCGCTGCGCCAGCTATCGCTTCGCGCTCGAACACCTCGCGGTCGCCGAACCGCTGCCTGCTGCCGCCGACGTCGATACCCTGATCACCGAATTGGAACAGCGGATCGCAGCCAACCCGCTGGAAGTCGCAGCGCCGCGTTTGATCCCCGTGCCGGTTGCGGTCGCGGCACACCAGGCCACGGTCGCGAAGTAATTACTGCACCGGTTGAATGCCGCAGGTCGCGCCGGCGAGCGCGCCGCGCGCCATCGGCATCAGGCCAGGTTCCGGCGCCAGCGTGCGCAGCACGATCAATCCCATGGTGCTCGGCGATTCGATGATCAGCCGGTCGGCGGCGGTCACGTCTTCCTCCTCGGGAAGTTCGGCGTGCTGCTCCGGCGTCATGAGATCGAGCTCGATCTGGCGCCGCCCGGCGGCGCGATCGTTGATCGCGTAATAGGCGACGCTTTTGCGCGTATAAAAGGTGACCGACGTATAGGCCTGACTCACCGGCGCGATGAGCTTGAGCGAGCCGCTGGTCAGATCGTAGCGGCACACGGCTTGCGCAAAGGCCGGGTCCATGAACGGCATGACGGCGCTCTCGTCGGTCGGCGCGGCGAGCGGCACCATGGTGTTGACGGGCGTCAGCGGCACGATCCGCGAATAGGCATCCTGCTTGGCCGCCTGCGGCATTGCCAGTACGGTCGACAAGTGCACGATGCCGCCAAGGAGCACGGCCGCGAGTATCCATAATATCGCGCGGACCATATCAGCAGCCCTTTTTCACGATGGCAGGCATCGGGCCTTCCTTGTTGGTGCCCGTGGCGACGCCGATTGGCGTGTCGTAGAGACGCCACACCAGCACGAATTTCTCGATGCCGCCGGTCGGCAGCCAATTGCCGGGGCGCGCCAGCGGCGCAACGGTAATGGCGAAATGGCCATCGCTGTCGCGGACGATTTCCTCGCTGGTAAAGCCGTGCCGATCGATCGTGTTGGCGACGAGCCGGCCTTCCGGATCGTACAGCGTGACCGTCCAATACCGTGCCGCCGGCGTCATGCCGCCGATGGCAAAGCTGCAGCGGCCGTCAAAATTGTTTCCCTGGTCGTCGGTATGGGCATAGAAGGCCACGCCGTCGCCCATCCCGGTCGGCAATTCGCCGTTGCGGGCAATGCTGGCGCGCGCATAAGGATCGATATCGACCGATCCGCTTTTCGGCCACGCCGTCCATGCGCCGATGGTGAGCGAGCCGAAGGCGACGCCGCGGGTGAGCGTGAACCAGGTCGCGCCCAGCCCGAGCGCGGCCGCGATCAAGAACGTGAAGCACGATCCGAACAACAGGCGCATGGTCGATTTTCGAGCTCGAAACCTGTTTCGCCAAAAAATGGTTGTTGCGCGACGTCTAATCGCCGCGCGGCGTCGCGGCAGAGTCACCGGCCGCCGTTGCGAAAGCATCCGTCCGATTGTCGGCGCCCTTGCCGTCCGTGTGGTCGGCATCATCCAGCATTTGCTCGAGATGAACCAGCATGTCGGTGCCCTTGCGCGTCAACAGGACCGCATGCGGCGCTTCGCTGCTCTGGAACGAGGTGTCGACCATGACCGGCGTATGTTGCGGCGGCGGCAGACCGGGCAGTGGCCGCAACTCGACGCCCTGATGCGCGTAGGTCATGATGTTGTGCCACGTCATGGCCGGCAAAGTGCCGCCGGTCATGCGCTTGGTCGGCGAATAATCGTCGTTGCCCATCCAGACCGCGCCGGCGAAGTTACCGGTGTAGCCGACGAACCAGGCGTCGCGCCAGGCGTTGGTGGTGCCGGTTTTGCCTGCGGTCGGAACGCCGTCGAGCTGGGCGCGCCGGCCGGTGCCGTTTTCGACCACCGAATTCATCATCTTGATCATGTCGAGCGCGACGTGCGGGGCGATCACCTGCTTCGGTTTGGGACCGTCGCGGTCGAAGCGCCACACCAGTTCGCCGGAGCCGGTGCGCACTTCGAGCGCCGCGTGCGGCACCACGGCGCGGCCGAGATTGGGGAACGTCGCGTAGGCGACCGCATGCTCGACCACGTAGACTTCGTCGGCGCCGATCGGCAGCGATGGCGTATCCGGCAGCGGCGAGTGAATGCCGAAATTGCGCGCGGTCTGCACGATCATGGCGCGGCCGAGCTTGGGATTGCCGTTGCCGAGCATGATCGACAGCTTGACAGGAATGACGTTGATCGAATGCGTGATGGCTTCCATCAGCGTCACCGGACCGGAATATCCGCCGGAATAATTGTGCGGGCACCAATTGCCGATGCAGACCGGAGAATCATCGACAACTGTCTGCGGCGTGTAGCCGTTGGCCAGCGCGGTGGCGTAGACGTAAGGCTTAAACGACGAGCCGGGCTGGCGCAGCGCGTCGGTGGCGCGATTGAACTGGCTCGCACCGTAATCGCGGCCGCCGACCATGGCGCGCACGCCACCGTCGAGATCGGCGATCACCGCCGCCGACTGGCTCGCGCCGTAATCGTGTCCGTACTGGCGCAATTCGGATTCGATCTCGTGCTCGGCATAGCGCTGCAGATTTGAGTTAAGCGCGGTGCGCACCACGAAATAGCGGTCGGCGACGGATTTCGGGAATGTATCGACCAGCCGGCGCATCTCATCGAAGGCCCAGTCCATGTAATAATTCGGCGCGTCCTCGGCGGTGCGGTCGATCGGGGTGGCCGGATTGCGCCGCGCGCCGTAGACCTGACCCTCGGTCATGAAACCGTTGTCGACCAGATTGTCGAGCACGACATTGGCACGCGCGCGCGCCGCCGGCAGATTGACGAGCGGCGAGAATTTCGTCGGCGCCTTGAACAGGCCGGCGATCATCGCGGCTTCCGGCAGCGTCACGTCGCGCACCGACTTGCCGAAGTAATATTGCGCGGCGGCATCGACGCCGAACGCGCCGCCGCCGAGATAGGCACGGTCGAGATAAAGCTTCAAAATCTCGTTCTTGCTCAGATGCGCTTCCAGCCAGACGGCGAGAAACGCTTCGTTGATCTTGCGCTCGTAGGTGCGCTCGTTGGACAGGAACAGGTTCTTGGCCAGCTGCTGGGTGATCGTCGAGCCGCCTTGCACCACGCCGCCGGCCTGGGCGTTGGTGAGGAGCGCGCGGAAAGTGCCCTGGAAGTCGATGCCGTAATGCTCGTAGAAGCGGCGATCCTCGGTTGACAGCACGGCCTTGATCAAATGATCGGGGAACTCGTCGAGCGGCACCGATTCATTGTGCTTGATGCCGCGGCTGCCGACCTCGTTGCCGTAGCGGTCGAGGAAAGTGACCGAGAGGTCGGCCTTCTTCAGCCAGTCGTCGTCGGAGGTTTGGCGGAAGGCCGGCATGGCGAGCGCGAGCATGACAAACAGGCCGCCGGTCCCCAGCGTCGCCATTTCCGACAGCGGCTCGATAATGAACCAGCGCCGCCAGCCGGCGATATGGGCGCGGTCCATGGCTTCGGTGAAGCGCTCGTAAATCTCGCGAGCCCATTTGCCGCTCTGGAACACCGCGGAATTGATCCGCGCATCCAGATCGAGCATTAGCCGCCGGAGCTTGGGCTGCCAGTCGTCGCCCGGATCGGGGAACATGTCCGTCACAACTGCGCGCTCCGGAAATCGACTGGATCAAGACCAGTCTTTCTAGCCGACCGGGCCTTCGCCGGCCAAGGGCTGGATGAACAAGCTTTAGTCGAGCGAAAGCCGGCGGCCAATGCAGCCGCATTCATAGGGTGAATGGAAATTGCGGGTAAATTTGGCATAGGTTGTCGATTGTGCGGAGAACACTATGGCAACCAATGAAGGCGGCCCCGAGGAGGTTCCGTTCTGGCGGCGCAAGTCGTTGGCGGAAATGACGGATTCGGAGTGGGAGAGCCTTTGCGACGGCTGCGGCCGGTGCTGCCTCAACAAGCTCGAAGAGCAGGGCAGCAACAAAATCTTCTACACCAATGTCGGCTGCCGGCTGTTGGACGGCCAGACCTGCCGCTGCCACGACTACACCAACCGGCTCGAATTGGTCGAAGATTGCGTCCAGCTGACGCCCGAGAGCCTCAAAACCATCAACTGGCTGCCGCCGTCTTGCGGCTATGTGCTGCTCGCCAAGGGCAAGGATCTGTACTGGTGGCATCCGCTGGTCTCCGGCGATCCCGAAACCGTGAACATTGCCGGCATCTCGGTGCGCGGCCGCGTCCCCGCGTCCGAGGTCGACGTGCCCGACAAAGAACTCGAGGACTACATCGTCAGCTGGCCGCTCAAGATGCCGAAACAGGCGCGACAGAAGCGGTGACAAGGTCCCGCACCCCTGATCTGCGCCTGGGGCGGTTGCAATGCCGCGCGGCGTCCGCCAAGTGAAGCCGCCCGATCCGACATTGCACCCATGACCAGCGAAATCGCTCCCGAGAATGCGTTGAGCGTCACTTCCGATACGCACCGGCAAGCGGCCCCGCTCGATCATGCGACCGTCCGCGCCATCGTCGCCGGCATCATGCTGGCGATGTTTCTCTCGGCGCTCGAACAGACCATCGTCGCCCCGGCGCTGCCGGCCATCGGCAAAAGCCTCGGCGGCATCGACGATCTGTCCTGGGTGGTGACCGCGTATCTGCTCGCGGTCACTGCGGCGACGCCGTTTTTCGGAAAGCTTTCCGACATTTATGGCAGGCGTGCACTTTTGCTTTGCGCGATCGTGATTTTCATCGCCGGTTCGGTCGCCTGCGCACTGGCGCCGACGATCTGGATGCTGATTCTGGCGCGTGGATTGCAAGGCATCGGCGGCGGCGGCCTGTTGCCGATCGCGCAGACCATCATCGCCGACATGCTGTCACCGCGCGAACGCCCGGTGGTGCAAGGCCACACCTCGATCATGTTCATGAGCGCCAGCATTCTCGGTCCGGTGCTCGGCGGACTTTTGACCGATCATTTGCACTGGTCGCTGATTTTCTGGATCAATCTGCCGCTCGGCGCCGTCGCGCTGATCATGACCGAGCGCGCGCTGCGGCGTCTGCCGCGCAACCATCGCCCGCACCAGCTCGACGTCATCGGCGGCGTTTTGATGGTCGGCGCCGCGCTGGCGCTGATGCTGGCGTTGGCATGGGGCGGCACGCACTACCCGTGGAGCTCCTGGCGCATCATCACCTTGTTTGCCGCCTCCGCGGCGCTGTGGGGCCTGTTCGCGATCCGGCTCCTGACGGCGCGCGAGCCATTCATTCCGCTGGCGATCCTGCACGGGCGGGTGACCTCGGCGATCACCTGCGCCGCCTTCTTCTCGATCGGCACCATCATCGGCATCACGATCTACACGCCGCTCTACTGCCAGACCGTGCTCGGCGTCTCGGCAAGCCTGTCCGGGCTGGCGCTGATCGCGTTCATGGGCGGCGCCGTATGCGGTTCGCAAATCACCGCGCGGCTCATGGTGCGGCTGACGCATTACATGCGCGTGGCGCTCGTCGGGCTCCCCGTTGCGATCACGTCGCTCGTCATACTCTCCGCCAGTCCGGCAGGGTATTCGCTTAACGAGATCGCGCTCCTGCTGTTTGCGCTCGGTTGCGGGTTGGGGCCGATGTATCCGATGAGCACCATTCTCATGCAGAACGCGGTAAAGCCGCACCAGCTCGGCACCGCGACCGGTACGCTGAATTTTTTCCGCACGCTCGGCGGTGCGATCATTGTCGCGGTGTTCGGCGCCATCGTGCTGGGCGGTGCCGCAGACAGTTCCGGCGTCATGACGTTGGAGAAGCTTGCCGCCTCCCACGGCGATATGGTGCCGGCCTTTCACTGGGTCTTCCTCGCCGCCGCAGTCTTTCTTGCAGTTTCTTTCTGCTGTCTGCTCGCAGTCGAGGAGCGCCCGCTGCACGGACCGGTTCGTTTGGCGGAAGAACCGGCGGAATAGGCGCAGTTTCGCCGCGGCATGGCTGACCCTGCTTCCCGACATCTTGCGCCGGGATGCGCCTGGCGCAAAGGTGGCGGCGAATCTTGCGGGGGCGACGTGTCAATCATCGCAGAGTTGGATCGCGCAGCCGCAGGCCCCGCCTCGCGCGTAGCGGAGACCGCGGCGCCCGTCAGCGAGCGAAAATTCGGCAAGCGCGAAGTTCTCACCATTATCAGCGGCCTGGCGCTGGCGATGTTCCTTTCGGCGCTCAACCAGACCATCGTCGCCACCGCGCTGCCGACCATCGGCCGGGCCTTCGACGATTTCGAGAATCTGTCCTGGGTCGTGATCGCCTATCTGTTGACCTCCACCGTGGTGGCGCCGCTTTACGGCAAGCTCAGCGACATCTACGGCCGGCGCGGCATGATGCTGGTCGCGCTCGGCGTCTTCATGGCCGGTTCGGCGGCCGCCGCCGCGGCGCCGAGCATGCTGATGCTGATTCTCGCCCGCGGCCTGCAGGGCATCGGCGGCGGCGGCATCGTGCCGCTGTCGCAATCGATCATCGCCGACGCGGTGCCGCCGCGCGAGCGCGGCTATTACCAGGCCTATACCGGCTCGGTCTGGGTGCTCGCCGGCGCCGGCGGGCCGGTGCTCGGCGGCGTCATTGCCGAGCATCTGAACTGGTCGGTTATTTTTTGGCTCAACGTGCCGTTGGCTTTTGTTGCTGCATTGTTGTCGCACCGGCAGCTCAAACTTTTGCCGCGCCATGAGCGCGCCCACACCATCGATCTCACCGGCGCCGGCCTGATGATGCTGTCGGCGACCGCGCTGTTGCTGGCGCTGACCTGGGGTGGCACGCGCTATGCGTGGATTTCGCAGCCGATCATCGCGCTCGTCGTCGTGGCTTTGCTGATGTCGGCGGCGTTCATCTGGTGGATGCTGCGGGTGCCGGAGCCGTTCCTGCCGATCGCGGTGCTTGCCAATCCGGTGATGCGGGTCGGTTCGCTCACGTCGGCATGTTCGCAGGGCGTCACTATCGGGCTGACCATCTTTGTGCCGCTCTATTACGAGCTGGTGCATGGAATGTCGGCGAGCGATTCCGGCCTGGCGCTGATCCCGATCATGGCCATGGTGACGCCCGGCTCGTTCATGTCGAGCCGCGCCATGCTTTATACGGCGCACTATAAGCGCGTGCCGATTGTCCTTCTTGTCCTCGGCGTGCTGGCGGTCGGCCTGCTGGCGCTCGACCCGCTGATGCCGGTTTGGGGGGTGGTCGTGGTGATGTGCCTGGTCGGGCTCGGTGCCGGCAGTTCCTACCCGACGGTGACCGTCTCGATCCAGAACGCGGTCGCGCATCAACAAGTCGGCATCGCCATGGGAACGATGAATTTCTTTCGGGCGCTGGCGAGCGCGTTCGTGGTCGCGGTCATGGGCGCGGTCATGCTGGCGGGCCTTGGTGCTGCGCCACAGCGCGGCGCCGGCTCAGCGGTGCTCGCGGTCACCGCGAACGCGACGGCCGCTCAGCTCGCCCACACCTTCAGTTATATTTTCGCCATCGCTGCCGTCTTTCTGCTGATCGGCGTGATCGCGCTGATCGTCATGGAAGAGCGTCCGCTGCGCGCCACCATCACCGTGCCATCGCGCGACTTGAAGGCAGAGACTTCCGAGTAGCGTTGGCTATGGCGGAAGCGGCGAGCCGATTGCCCGTGCGGTGTCGATAATCCAGGCGCGATAGCGGGTGAGGGGGGTGATGCCGGTGAGCCCGCCGCAGCCGGCGCTCAGGTTGGGTCCGGTCGACCAGCTCACTACGCCGATGATCGACAATGTGCCGTTGTCGTCACGCAGCGCCGGTGCGCCGGAATTGCCGGCGCAGGCGCCAAGGCCGGGGGCCAGTCCCTTGGTGCTCGGGTCGAACAAACGGATTTGCAGCGTTCCCGGCTGGCCGGTGACGGCGAGCGTCGCGGCGCGGACAATGCCGCCGGTGCGGCCGTCGCCGCGCACAGTGACGCCATAACCGGCAACCACAAGCGTATCGCCGACAGCGACAGTTTCGCCGTCGCCGCCGAGCCGCACCGGCGGAATTCGCACCGGCAGCGGATCGACGAGCTTGATCAGGGCCACGTCCGCCGTGGCGAGATGGGCGAACAGCCGCTTCAGATCGAATTGCGGATCGCGTTCGATGCGGGCGACGTCTTTCAGCACTGGCATCTGCGCTGAATCTTGTTCCGGCGCTTTGTCGACGAGCTTGTAGTCGGCGCCCGGCTGTACGCAATGCGCGGCGGTGAGCAAAAGGTCGCGCGCGATCGCGGTGGCGGTGCAGGCGGTGCCGTAGGAGCCGAGGATCATGACGACGGACCGCCCGGCGCCGTCCGCCGCCGGTTGCGCGCCGCCGACCATTGCCAGAGCCGGCGCCAGATCCAGCACGATGACGGCTGCGATCGCGGGCAAAGTTCCGCGAATCATCCGCGCCAGTAAACCACTCATCACCGTCCCCTCATGCGTCGTCCGTGGTCAAAATAGCGATATTTGTAGCGATATTTCGCGGCTTTTGCGGTTAGCCGGCCCTAAATCAGCCGTTCAGGCGGGGTTCAGTGCGTGGCGTTTAGGACTACACTATGGCTGGCACCATCACTTGCGCGGCGCGAATTGTTCCTGCGGCTCTGCTCGCTCTCGCTTGCGTTTTGACGCTCGCCACTCTGCGCGCGCAAGAGGTGACTCAAACTGTGGCTCAAGACGTGGTTCAAGACGTGCCTCGCGATGCGGCCCATCCGGCGCCGGCCGCTGCCGGCTATGTCTGCCTCGACCAGAAGGAGCGCCGCGCCGAAGCCGAAAGCGGCCGGCTCATCCGGCTTGCCGCCGCCATGCATGCGGCCAAGAGCCGGATGCCGGGCACGGTGGTGCGGGCGCGGCTATGCCACGGGCCCGACGACGGCCTCGTCTATGTGCTGACAGTCCTTGCGCACGATGGCAAAGTGGCGCGAATTACCGTCGACGCCGCCAATGGCACGCTGGTCGGCGAGCGCTAAGCGGAGCTAACAGTTGCGCCTTCTCGTTGTTGAGGACGACCCCGACCTCAATCGTCAGCTCGCGACTGCGCTGACCGATGCCGGCTACGTCGTCGATCGCGCCTTCGACGGCGAGGAAGGCCATTACCTCGGCGAGAGCGAGCCCTATGACGCCGTCATCCTCGACATCGGGCTTCCGAAGATGGATGGCATTTCGGTCCTGGAAGCGTGGCGGCGCGCCGGGCGTGCCATGCCGGTTCTCATTCTGACCGCGCGCGACCGCTGGAGCGACAAGGTGCAGGGTTTCGACGCCGGCGCCGACGACTATGTCGCCAAACCGTTCCATCTCGAAGAAGTGCTAGCGCGGGTGCGGGCGCTGTTGCGCCGCTCGGCCGGTCACGCCAAAAGCGAGTTCACCTGCGGGCCGGTCCGCCTCGATACGCGCACCGGCCGTGTCGCCGTCGATGGCAATCCGGTGAAGCTCACCTCGCACGAATACCGGCTGTTGTCCTATCTGATGCACCATACTGGACGCGTGGTGTCGCGCACCGAATTGGTCGAGCATCTCTACGATCAGGATTTCGACCGCGACTCTAATACCATCGAGGTCTTCGTCGGCCGCATCCGCAAAAAACTCGGCGTCGACGTGATTCAAACGGTGCGCGGCCTCGGCTATCTGCTTACGCCGCCCGATGCGCGCTAATTCGCTAGCGGTCCGTTTGTTCCTGTGGGCGACCGCGTGGACGGTGGTCATCCTCATCATCACCGGCATTGCGCTTTCCACGCTCTATCGCCATGCCGTCGAGCGCGCCTTCGACCGCCGCCTCGACGTCTATCTGCGCACGCTGGTTGCCGACGTCGCCTCGCCCGAGGAAGGCAGCGACAAATTTCCGCAATCGATCGGCGAGCCGCTGTTCGAACTCCCGCTGTCGGGCTGGTACTGGCAAGTCGCGCGGCTCGACGCCAAAACCCCCGAAGTGCATTCCTCGCGTTCGTTGTGGGATTCCAACCTGCCGCGCCTGCCTGACGACAAATCGCCCGCCAGCGCCGAATACCGGCAGGGCTATGCGCAAGGGCCGGAGGATCAGGACCTGCGCATCGTCGAGCGCAATATCGACCTCGGCACCGATGGCCGTTACCTGATCGCAGTGGCCGGCGACGCTTCGGAAATCGACGACGAAACGCGCAGCTTTGACGGCGCCATCGCCATCACCTTCGCCGCGCTGACCATGGCGCTCCTTTTGACCACGGCTCTGCAAGTGCGGTTCGGTCTGGCACCGCTCACCCGCATTTCCGAAAGTCTTGCCGCCATCCGCTCCGGTCGCGCCGAGCGGCTGGAGGGTGAATTCCCGGTCGAGATCGCGCCGCTCGCGCGCGAGACCAATGCCTTGATCGACGCCAACCGCGAGATCGTCGAACGCGCGCGCACCCATGTCGGCAATCTCGCGCATGCGCTCAAGACGCCGCTTTCGGTCATCGTCAACGAGGCGGCGGCGCGCGGCAACGATCCCTTGGCGCACAAGGTTTTGGAGCAGACCGACATTATGCGCGACCAGGTGGCGCGCCAGCTCGAGCGCGCGCGTCTTGCCGCGCGCTCCACCGTGATCGGCACGCTGGTCGACGTTCCTCCCGTCGTCACCGCGCTCGCCCGCACCATGGAGAAGCTCTATCGTGAGCGCGACATCGCCATCGCCATCGACGTGCCCGATCACGCCGGCTTTCGCGGCGAGCAGCAGGATCTCGAGGAGATGATCGGCAATCTCGTAGACAACGGCTGCAAATGGGCGCAGTCGCGGGTGGCGATCGAAGTCATGACCGAAGGCGTAGCCGGTCAGCCGCCGGCCGACGGCATGAAATCGCGCGTGCGCATCATCGTCGACGACGACGGGCCGGGACTCTCGCCCGGCGAGCGCGAGCGGGTGGCGTTGCGCGGCCAGCGGCTCGATGAAACCAAGCCGGGCTCGGGGCTGGGGCTTTCGATCGTGGTTGAGCTCGCCGGGCTTTATGGCGGCGTGCTCACGCTCGGCACCGCGCCGATCGGCGGCCTGCGCGCCGAATTGGCGCTGCCGGGTGGCTGAGACTAGTTCCGCCCCCAAAGCTCCTTCGAGGCGATCCGCGCGCCATCGGAAAGCGCCTTGAATTTGGCCCAGACGATCGAGGGGTGCACTTCCTTGGAGCCGGCGAAAGTGGCGAAGCCGCAATCGGAACCGGCGATGACGTTGTCGCGGCCGACGACGCCGGCATAGCGCACGATGCGCTCGGCGACGAGCTCGGGATGTTCGACCAGGATGGTCGAATGCGAGATCACGCCCGGGATCAGGATCTTGCCATCGGGCAGCTTGACGTCCTTCCACACTTTCCATTCGTGCTCATGGCGCGGATTGGCCGCCTCGAACGAATAAGCGCCGGCGCGGATTTTCAGAATGATATCGACGATGTCCTTGAGCTCCATATCGTGGATGCGCGGCCCCATATTGATGCCGTAGCAAGTGTGAAAGCGGATTTTTTCCGGCGCGATGTCGCGCAGCGCGTGATTGAGCGCCTCGACGCGCACTTCCGCCCATTTGCGGCAATCGGCGATGCTCGTTTCGGGATGGATGATGTAATAGCTAACGAGGCGCGGATCGTCGATCTGCACCAGAAAGCCGGCGTCGACGATCGCCTTGTATTCCTCGCGCATCGCGTCGGCGATGGCGAAGATATATTCCTCCGTCGATTTGTAATAGGCGTTCTTCTGCCAGTCCTCGATATTGGACGGTGAAATCGCCGGCATGAAAACCTCTTCGGGCTTCGCGCCGTTGAGCGCGGCCTTGAGATTGTCGATGTCGCGCTTGAGCGGGGCGTGGCCCTTGTAGGTGATCGGTCCGGTGCAGACCATGTGGGTGTGGGTCGAGGCGGGATGCGTCTGCGCATAAAATTCCGGAAACGACAATCCTTCGCGTGACGTCATCCATTGATTGCGCGGACCGGCCACGGTGTCGACCTCATAGCCGCCGAGCCGCTCGTTGATATAGCTGACGAAGCTCGGCTTGCCGTATTCGCCGTCGTCGATCACGTCGATGCCGAGATCGCTCTGCCGGTGCACGATCTCGCTCACGGCCTTGCGCAGGCGCGCGGCATTGCCGCTTTGGTCGAACGCCTTGGCGCCGCCGGTCTGGACGAGTTCGAGAAGATCGGGCGGTCGCGGCAGGCTGCCGGCGTGGGTGGTGAGAATTCGATCGGTACTGTGTTTCATGACTTTATGTTGGCCCCGTTCAATCGAGCGTCACATGCGCGGATGTGATGACGTTTTTCCAGCGTTTGGTCTCGTCGTGGAAATAGGCGGCGGTTGCCGCCGCCGTGCCGCCGACCGGCTCGGCTGAAAGATCGCCGAGGCGTTTGATGATGTCGGGATCGCGCAGCGCTTCGTTGATGCCGGCGTTGACCTTGTCGACGATCGCCGCGGGCGTGCCCGGCGGCGCGACGATTGCGTACCAGGTCACGGAGGAAAAGCTCGGCAGCGTCTCGGCGATGGTCGGCACGTCCGGCAGCGACGCCATGCGTTTTGGCGAAGCGACCGCAAGGAGCTTCAGCTTGCCGGCTTTGACAAGCTGCAGCGACACGCCGAGATTGTCGAACATGCAATCGACGTTGCCGCCGACCAGATCGTTGAGCGCCGGCGCTGAGCCGCGATAGGGAACGTTCTGCAATTTCACGTGCGCCATCATCTGGAACAATTCCGACGTCAGATGCGAAGTGGTGCCGTTGCCCTGCGTCGCATCGGTCACCTTGCCGGCATTGGCGGCCAGGTAAGCGACGAAATCCTTGACGTTGTTGGCCGCGATCTTGTCCGGGTTGACCACGAGCGCGTTCGGCACCCGCCCCATCACGACGATGGGCACGAACTGCGTCGGATCGAAGTCGAGATGCGGGTACAGATTCTGATTGATGACCAGCGGTGGCGGCGGCGATGACAACAGCGCGTAGCCGTCGGGGTCGGATTTAGCGACGATCTCGGCGCCGATGTTGCCGCCGGCCCCGGCATGGTCTTCGATGATGATGGACTGGCCCCATTTGCGCGACAGCCAATCGGCGATGATGCGCGGCATGACGTCGGCGGTGCCGCCGGCGGGGAAGGGCACTACGATCTTGATCGTGCGCGCCGGATAATCGTCCGCGCGCGCCCGCGGCGCGGAAAATGCGATCGGAGAAAATGTAATCAGAACCAGTGCGAAAATCGCAATATATTTTTTGGTCATTGGTTTTTTGCTCGCGAGGCGCATTACGGCCGGGTCGCGGAACTTAGCCAAAGCATGAGGGCGCCGCCAGTGCACGGCCGGTCGCGTCGGATGCCGCCGCCGGTGGCGCATGCGGACAGAGTTTCGCCCCAATGAGTTCGTTTGCTCCAAACGGCGATCTCGGGGGCGCAATGCCGACAAAGCGATGGACCGCGATTGTGCTGTTGAGCGCGAGCGTTGCCGCCTGTTCAGCCGATTCCGGACCGAAGGAAGCAGCGGGCACGGCGGGCGGCGCGCTCGCCGGTGCCGTGATCGGCAATGTGATCGGCGGCAGCGCCGGCAACCGGGTTGCAGGCACGCTGCTTGGCGCTGCGGTCGGCGGATTTTTCGGCAACCGCATCGGCGCTGCGCTCGACGACGAAGACAAGCGGCGGGCTTATGCGGCACAGATGCAGGCGCTCGAAACCGGTCCCTCCGGCGCGCCGGTCGCCTGGCGCAATCCGGATTCCGGCCGCTATGGCGATGTCGTGCCCGGCCCCGCCTATGTGGCAAACGGCGCCAGCTGCCGAAGTTACACCCAGACGATTTACATCGACGGTAATCCGCAGGCCGCGCGCGGTACCGCCTGCCGCAATCCGGACGGCACCTGGACCGCGGTGGACTGATCGCTCGCACGCTTTGCCGCTTATTTGCATTGTTCTTGCGCCGGCGAGCCGAGTTTGATCTTCTACGCCGCCGGGACGCGGGAGCGGCTTTCCTTTCCTGAACTTTTGGGAGAATCAAAAAATGCGTGCAGCGCATTTGGCACTTGCAGTGGCCTTGCTGGCGGGCCTGTCCATTCCCTTGGCCGGCTGCGGTAAGGGCCCGCAAGGCGATGCCGGCGCGGCGGGGCCGCAGGGCCCCAAGGGCGATGCCGGCGCGGCCGGTCCGATAGGCCCACCCGGCCCACCCGGCCCGGCGGGGACACAAGGTGACGCGGGCCCGCCCAGCCCGAGCATCCGGGTGGTCAAATCGGACTGCGTATCGAACTGCACGGTGCAGTGCCATGACAACGAGGTTTTGGTCACGGCCTATTGCGGACCGACCCGAAATCCGGCGCAGTTCCTTGGCGAAAAAGGGGCTTCTTGCGGTCCCGCGGCGAACCCGGCGAATGCCCCGCTGGTCGCTGTTTGTGTCGGTTCACCGCAATAACCGAGCAAGTCCAAGGCGCGGCGGCGGCGTCAATCGCCGCCGCGACCATTCCATTTCACTACGGCCCGCGCCGACAAAGCCACGCGGGTGGGTATCGTGTTGAATTCCTGACGTTTTGCGTAACTCCTTCTTAAGCGCCCGCCTATTAAAACGTTAACGGTAAGGTCCAGTACGGCGGGTGCTTAAGCCTATGACCAGCGATGGTCAGTCCATCGAACGGCTGCGGGAATATCTCCGGGAACTCAAGCCGGAGGCGCGGTCATTGCTGGTCCAGGAGCTCGAGCGCAACCTGCTGCGCGGGGAAGACACCTCGGGCAATGAGCTCGTGCTCCAGGAATTGCGGCACGCCGTCCGCGCCGACAGCCAACGGGTGCCGCGCATCGGCGACGCGGCGCGTCTGTTCTTTGCGCCGCTCGAGCCGTTCCTGATCGACGCCCCCGCCGATCACCAGCGCATCGGCCGCCTCGGCCGCGTATCGCTCGAGCCGATCTGGACCTGGCTCGGCCGCGATCTCATGCCCACCGAGGCCAAAGCGCTGAGCGACGATATCAATCGCGCTCTGCTCGCCAACGATCGCGCAAAAGCCGACGAATTGGTTCGCCAGCTCCATGGTCATGCCGTTTCGCACATGAAGGATGCCATCGCCGGCATCGGCGCCGACGACAAAGCGCGCCGGCGGCTTGCCCTGCAGGTCGGCACGATGCGGGCGGTGGACGACGTGAACACGATCGTCGCCATTCTGTCGCTGCGCGAGTTGCTTGCAGATTTGGCCCGGCGCTTGCCGCATTTGATCCGTTTCTTCGAGCGCGATCAGGCCGAACTCGATGAAGGCGCTGCTCAACTCGACGGCGGCGCAGTCGTCGCTCGGCAGCGATGCCGCGCGCAAGTCGGACTTTTTCATCTACGGCCTCCTCCTGGTGATGAACCGGCTGGCGGCGCCGTGGCAGCTCATCCGCATCGCCGCTAGCGCAGCCGACAGCGACGCTACCGCCAGGATCGCCGAAACGTCCTTCGCGGTAGCGGTCACGATCGTGCTCGGCGAGGTCGAGAACATGGTCGGCGAGCTGCGCGCTGAGCTCAAGGCCGGGCGGCCCATCGCCTCGCTGCTCAAAGGTATCCACGACGCCGCGCGCGGGTTGCGCTCGGAAATGGATCTTTCCGTCGACTCGGCCTGGAGCCGCAAGTTGGCGGCGGTCCGCGCCGACGTTTCGAGCTTGCTGAAACTGGAGATCGAAATCGACGCCCGGCTCCGTGCGGCGCCTGTTGCGGCCGCGACCGGCCAAGGAAATTGCGCCCGGCGAGCTGCTCGACGCCAACGACGTCAACGAGGCCGAGATCCGGGTCGACTTTGTCGCCGCCTGCCGGCACTACGGTAGCGAGCTTGCCGTCAGCGAAGTGACCTTGCGTTCCTATTCGGAACTGACGCTCTATCTGGAAACCGGAACCAAGGTCCTGCTCGATTCGCTCCGCATCGCCGGCGATGCCGACCGGCCGTTTCGCCAATCCCAGGTCGAGGCCGCGATTCGGCTGTGCCGGATCGTGTTCGGCGGCGAATATGCGGGTCTCCTTGCCAAAGCCGCCGAGGTCGCTGTGCAGACCGCCGGCAACGAACGCAGGGCGCGGGCTTAAGTCGGCCTGCCAAATTCGCGCCGGCGCAGTGCGCAATTGCCGCGCCGCGGTTCCCATTGCGGCCGCATTCGCGCCGTGATGTAAACGCGCGGCGCGTGGGCGGCTCGCGACTGGCGGTATCGCTGCGAAACCTTGGTCCGGCGGATAGAATGGCGCCAACGACGTCTCTGAATATGATGTTTTGACGAATGATGCTTTGGATCATTTTCGCAGTGATGACCGCTGCGGCGGTTTTCGCCGTATTGTGGCCGCTCGGCCGCGGGCCGGTTGCCGCCGGCGGCGGCAGCGATCGCGCGGTCTATCAGGACCAACTTGCCGAAATCGATCGCGATCGCGCTGCCGGCCTGATCGGCGAAGCGGAGGCGGAATCGGCGCGGGTGGAAATATCGCGGCGGCTTCTTGCCGCCGCGGATGCGGAGACGCTGGCTGCGCCTTCGCCGCAGCAGGCGGCGTCCTGGCGCCGCCGCGCCGCCGCGATCGCCGCGATCGTCCTCGTGCCGGCAGTTGCGCTCGGCTTTTATCTCAAGCTCGGCTCTCCAGATGTTCCGGGCCAGTCCGCCTTCGCCCGCACCGCCACTCCGTCGGGCGACCAATCGATCGCGAGCCTGGTCAGTCAGGTCGAGGCGCACCTTGCGAGCAATCCCAATGACGGCCAGGGCTGGCAGGTGATTGCGCCGGTCTACTTGCGGACGGGCCGGTTCGACGACGCGGTCCTGGCGTGGCGCAGAGCGATCGCGCTCAACGGCGACAGCGTTGTCGCCGAGTCCGGTCTCGGCGAGGCCCTGGTTGCTGCCGCGAACGGCGTCGTCACCGACGACGCCAAACAGGCGTTCGAGCGCGCCGTTGCCGAAGATCCGCATGAGGTCAAGGCGCGGTATTTCCTCGGATTGGCCGACGAGCAGGACGGCAACCGCGATGCTGCGGCGGCAAAATGGCGGGCGCTGCTCGTTGACGCGACCGGCGAGTCGCAATGGGCGAATTTTGTGCGCGCGGCGCTGGCGCGCGTCAGCGGCGCGCCGGTTGCCGCGAATGCCCCCGGCTCGGGCGACGTCGCGGCCGCGGAGAATATGAGCGATGCGCAACGCTCCGATATGATCCGCGGCATGGTGGCCCGACTCGCCGACCGGCTGCACAGCGACGGCACCGACGTCGACGGCTGGCTGCGGCTGGTGCGCGCCTATGTCGTGCTCGGCGACCGCGACAAGGCCAAGGATGCCGCCGCCGATGCCAGGCGCGCGTTGTCGACACGTCCCGACGACATCAAACGGATCGACGACCTCGTCAAAGGTCTCGGTCTGGAAGGTTGAGGCAACAGATGCGGCGGAGCGAACAATAATGACCCGCAAGCAGCGACGCCTCGCTCTGATCGGCGGTGGGCTTGCCGTGCTGGGCATCGCCGTCGGCTTGATGCTCAACGCGTTCCGCGATTCCATCGTGTTTTTTAATTCGCCGAGCGACGTGGTAGCCAATCATGTCGAGCCCGGCACGCGCATCAGGCTCGGCGGCCTGGTCAAGGACGGCAGCGTCGTGCGCGGCAACAGTCTTAGCATCCGCTTTGCGGTCACCGATGGCAAAACCGAAATCCCGGTGGCCTATCAGGGTGTGTTGCCGGATCTGTTCCGCGAAGGCCAAGGAGTCATCGCCGAAGGCGCGCTCGATGGCGGCGGCGTGTTCAACGCCGATACGATTCTCGCCAAACATGACGAGACCTATATGCCCAAAGAAGTCGCCGACGCCTTGAAGAAATCGGGACATTGGAAAGACGATTATGCGCAGCGGGCCGCGATGCCCGTCGGGGGAAATAACAAATGATCCCCGAGCTCGGCCAATACGCCTTGATGCTGGCGCTTGGACTGGCGCTGATCCAGGGCACCATGCCGATCGTCGGCACGCGCTCTAACGACACAGCCCTCATCAGCATGGCGGCGCCGGCGGCGATCGCGCAGTTCGCCTTCGTCGCGATGGCGTTTCTCGCGCTTGCGGTGTGTTACGTCACCTCGGATTTCTCGGTGCTCAACGTTTACGAGAATTCGAACTCGCAGATGCCGTTGATCTACCGGCTCACCAGCATTTGGGGCAATCACGAAGGCTCAATGATGCTGTGGGTCTCGATCCTGGCGTTTTTCGGCGCCCTGGTCGCAGTGTTCGGCTCCAATCTGCCGGCGGTGCTCAAGGCCAACGCGCTCGCGGTGCAGGCCTGGATCGCGGCTGCCTTCGAGCTTTTCATTCTCACGACCTCGAATCCCTTCATCCGCATTCCCAACGCGCCGTTCGAAGGCCGCGATCTTAATCCGATCCTCCAGGATCCCGGTCTCGCCTTCCATCCGCCGATGCTCTACCTCGGCTATGTCGGCTTTTCGATCGCATTTTCGTTCGCCATTGCCGCCTTGATCGAGGGCCGAATCGACGCGGCCTGGGCGCGCTGGGTGCGCCCCTGGGTGCTCGGCGCCTGGATGTGTTTGACGCTCGGCATCGCCGGCGGCTCGTACTGGGCCTATTACGAGCTGGGCTGGGGCGGCTTCTGGTTTTGGGACCCGGTCGAAAACGCTTCGCTGATGCCGTGGCTTGCCGGCACAGCGCTCCTGCATTCCGCCGTGGTGATGGAAAAACGCGGTGCGCTCAAAGTATGGACCATCCTGCTCGCGATCCTGGCGTTCTCGCTGTCGCTGATCGGGACCTTCCTGGTGCGCTCGGGTGTGCTTACCTCGGTGCATGCCTTTGCCACCGATCCGACGCGCGGCATCTTTATCCTTGGTATCCTTATCGTCTTCATCGGCGGCGCGCTGGCGCTCTATGCGTGGCGGGCGCCGGCGCTCAAGCAGGGCGGCCTGTTCGCGCCGATTTCGCGCGAAGGCGCGCTGGTCTTCAATAATCTGTTCCTGACCACCGCCTGCGCCACCGTTATTGTCGGCACGCTCTATCCGCTAGCGCTGCAAGCACTGACCGGCGACAAGATTTCCGTCGGACCGCCATACTTCAACGCGACGTTCGGCCCGCTGTTCATTCCGCTGATGGTGGCGATGCCGTTCGGGCCGCTGATGGGCTGGAAGCGCGGCGATCTCATCGGCGCCGCGCAACGGCTCATTGCAGCGGCACTGCTCGCAGCGGTCGTGGTCGTCGCCGTCGCCACGATCGAGCGCCGCGGCCCGGCGCTGGCCCCGTTCGGCGTCGGCATCGCGGCGTTCGTCATGGCGGGCGCGGTGACCGACATTGCCGAGCGCACGCTCGTCATGCGGGTGCCGTTGCGCGTGGCGCTGCGCCGCGCTTGGGGATTGCCGCGTTCGGCCTGGGGCACCGCTTTTGCGCATTTTGGTATCGGCATGACGCTGCTCGGCATTGTCGCCGTCACCGCCTGGGGCAGCGAGCGGATCGCCGAGATCAGGGTCGGCGATAGCCTCGACATCGCGCATTATCGGCTGACGCTCGACGGCCTGTTCAATCGCATCGGGCCGAACTATCGCGACCTCGTCGGCCATTTCACCGTGCGCCGCACCAATGGAGAATTGATCGGCGGCATGGAGCCGACCCGGCGCATGTTTCCATCCCGCAACATGGCGACCACCGAGGCGGCGCTGATGTCGCGCGGAGCCAGTCAGCTTTACCTGTCGCTCGGCGACCCGACCAAGGACGGCGTCGTCCCGGTGCGGCTTTATTTCAAGCCGCAAGTCTTGATGATCTGGCTCGGCGCCGGATTCATGTTTATCGGCGGCGGCCTCTCGCTGTCCGACCGGCGGCTGCGCGTCGGCGCGCCCCGGCCGGCCAAAGCCAGAGCCAAAGCCGCGCTGCAACCGGCGGAGTGAAAGCGGTGAAATTCCTGCATGCGCTCGCGCTGGTGATCGCGTTGTTCTCGTCTTCCCCGCTATGGGCGGTGCAACCCGACGAGATGCTGTCGGACCCGGCGCTGGAAGCGCGTGCGCGCTCACTGTCCAAGGAATTGCGCTGCATGGTGTGCCAGAACGAATCGATCGACGATTCGGAGGCGCCGCTGGCGCATGATCTGCGCGTGCTGGTTCGCGAGCGGATCACGGCCGGCGACACTGACCGGCAGGTCCTCGATTTTCTGGTCGCGCGCTACGGCGAATTCGTGCTGCTCAAGCCGCGGCTGTCATGGCACACCGCTGTGCTTTGGGGTCTGCCACCCGGTTTGCTGCTCGTCGGCATTGTCATGCTGTTGATCGCGGCGCGGCGCCGCAACGGCGCGCCGTCATCGGCTACGCCTATAAACCTCACCGCGGCCGAGGAAGCCCGTCTCGCGGAGCTGCTGCGGAGCGACGGCGCGCCTTAGCGCTTTTGGCAGGATTTTCCTGGCGCTATGCCGGCGCGGCTCTCAATGGACCGCGCCTTCGATATAACCATCTGGTTTCACTTGATAATTTTAGGCGCACAACATTACAAAGTTTTAATGCTGCCGACAGAGCGCGGTAAGGGTTGCGGTCTCATGGTGGGTCCAAGGCAACTTCCGTCGGGCGACGGAAATCCGTCGATTCTGGAGACGCGTAATGAACGGCAGTTCCTTGCAATCGCCTCGCATTCTATCGGCACGGCGTATTGCGCTTTTGACCACGGCAATCGCCGGCGTCGGCGCGGCGGCATTATTGCTGGCGCCGAACACCGCTCCGTTTGCGACCGCGGCACACGCGCAAAATCTGACCGAAAAAGTCCAGCAGCTGCCGCAACGGCCGGTGGGTTTCGCCGACATTGTCGAAAAGGTGAAGCCGGCGGTGATTTCAGTGCGCGTCAAGATCGAGCGCGATGCGGCCACGGAACAAAAGAACGGCAGTAGCGACGACGATCTGCCATTCCCGCCCGGCTCGCCGTTCGAGAAGTTCTTCAAGCAATTCGGCATGCCGAATATGCCCAACACGCCGAATGGCCATGAGGTCATCACCGGTCAGGGTTCCGGCTTCTTCATTACCAGCGACGGCTACGCGGTGACCAACAACCACGTGGTGGAAAATGCCGACAACGTTCAGGTCACCAGCGACGACGGCAAGACCTATACGGCGAAGGTCATCGGCACCGACTCGCGCACCGATCTGGCTTTGATCAAGGTCGACGGCACCAATTTCCCGTTCGTGAAACTGGCCGACACCACGCCGCGCGTCGGCGACTGGGTGCTCGCGGTCGGCAATCCGTTCGGGCTTGGTGGCACGGTGACCGCCGGCATCGTATCGGCCCGCGGCCGCGATATCGGCGCCGGCCCCTATGACGATTTCATCCAGATCGACGCGCCGGTCAATAAAGGCAATTCCGGCGGTCCGACTTTCGACGTCGACGGCAATGTCATCGGCGTCAACACCGCGATCTATTCGCCGTCCGGCGGTTCGGTCGGCATCGCCTTTGCCATTCCCGCCGACACGGTGAAAAACGTGGTGGCGCAGCTGCGCGACAAGGGCAGCGTCACCCGTGGCTGGATCGGCGTGCAGATCCAGACGGTGACCCCGGATATCGCCGACAGCATGGGGCTCAAGCAGCCAACGGGCGCGCTCGTCTCCGAGCCGCAGAAAGACAGCCCCGCCGCCAAAGCCGGCATTCAGAGCGGCGATGTGATTACCGCGGTCAACGACACGCCGATCCATGACGCGCGCGAGCTCGCGCGCACCATCGGCACGATGTCGCCTGGCACTTCGGTCAAGCTCGCCATGATCAGTCAGGGTCAGAACAAGACCGTGACGCTGACGCTCGGCACCTTGCCCGAGCAGAAGCAGGCCGCGAACGATCAGCCAAATCAGCGTGAGGCACCGGACAGCGACCTGCCGAAGCTTGGCCTGACGCTGGCGCCCGGCAGCACGGTGTCCGGTTCGGACGGCAGCGGCGTCGTGGTCACCGCCGTCGCCGATGGCGGCATCGCCGCCGATCACGGTTTCCAGGTCGGCGATGTCATTCTCGATGTGGGCGGCAAGCCGGTGGCGACCCCGGCCGATGTCCGCAAAACGCTCGCTGACGCGCGTTCGGAGGGCAAGCATACGGTGTTGTTCCGGGTGAAGTCGAACGACGGCATGAAGTTTGTCGCGCTGCCGCTCGGCAACGCCTGAGCATGAAATACTGGGGCCTGGTTCCGATCCGATCGGAACCACTGGGGCTCCAAGATAAAGGGGCGATCCGCTGGCATCCGTCGCCCCCGCTGGCGGGCGTTCCTGGGGACGGGCCGTAAGGCCCGTCCCCGTCCTATACCAACTCTGCCTCCCGGCATCCGTCGCCCCCGCCGGGGTGGAGTAGGTAGGAGGGGGTGGCGGGCTTCGGCCCGCCACCCCCTTACATTTATGTCGGCGGCGCGAGCATGTATCATCCGGCGATGGACGGCCCGCTGGCTTTTTGGGTGCGGCGATAAATCATGCGTCTTCTCATCATCGAAGACGACCGCGACGCGGTCGATTATCTGGTCAAGGCCTTCCGCGAGGTCGGTCACATCGCCGATCAGGCTGGCGACGGCGAGGAAGGATTCCAGCTCGCGGCCGATGGCGAATACGACGTGTTGATCGTCGACCGCATGCTGCCCAAGCGCGACGGGCTCTCGGTCATCGGCGCGCTGCGCGCCAAAGCGGTGGAGACGCCGGTGCTGATCCTCTCGGCGCTCGGCCAGGTCGACGATCGCGTCAAGGGGCTGCGCACCGGCGGCGACGATTATCTCGCCAAGCCCTACGCCTTCTCCGAATTGCTGGCGCGGGTCGAGGCGCTGGCGCGCCGGCGCGGCAGCCGCGGCGAGGAGACGGTGTATCGCGTCGGCGATCTCGAGCTCAACCGGCTGTCGCATGAAGTCAGCCGCGCCGGGAAGGAGGTGCAGCTGCAGCCGCGGGAATTCCGCCTGCTCGAATATCTCATGCGCCATGCCGGGCAGGTCGTCACCCGCACCATGCTTCTGGAAAACGTCTGGGATTATCATTTCGATCCGCAGACCAACGTGATCGACGTGCACATTTCGCGACTGCGATCTAAAATCGACAAAGGCTTTGCGCAGCCGTTGCTGCATACCGTGCGCGGCGCGGGCTACATGATCCGCGACGGCGCGCGGTAGTGCGCTAACGGCTTTTATCCGTGGGGCCGGAACGGGAGAGCGCCATGACTTCGAGCAACGCGACGCCATTCATCGCGGCGCGCGATTTCCTGCTGCGCCACCGCGAGGATTACGTCACCGCCTATCGCGATTTCAAATGGCCGAAGCTTAAGCATTTCAACTGGGCGCTCGATTACTTCGACGTCATGGCGCGCGACAATGCGCACCCGGCGCTGTGGCTCGTCGACGACGAGGGCGGGGAAATAAAGCTCTCGTTCGCGAGCTTGAGCGAGCGTTCCAACCAGATCGCCAACATGCTGCGCCGGCACGGTGTGCGCCGCGGCGACCGGATCCTGGTCATGCTCGGCAATGTCGTGCCGCTGTGGGAATGCATGCTGGCGGCGATGAAGCTCGGCGCGGTGATCGTGCCGGCGACGACGCTGCTCACGCGCAACGATCTCGCCGACCGTTTTGCGCGCGGGCGCGTGCGTCACGTCATTGCCAGCGCCGAAGCCGCGGCAAAATTCGCCGACCTGCCGGGCGACTACACCCGCATCGTGGTCGGCAAGGACATGCCCGGCTGGATCGCGTTCGAGGATGGCTATCGGGCGTCGGCCGACTTCGCCCGGGACGGTGAAACCAACGCCGACGATCCGCTCTTGCTCTACTTCACCTCCGGCACCACGGCGACACCCAAGCTCGTGCTGCACAGCCACCAGAGCTATCCGGTCGGCCATCTGTCGACCATGTATTGGCTCGGCCTGCGGCCGGGCGATTTGCATCTCAATATCTCGTCGCCGGGCTGGGCCAAGCACGCCTGGAGCTGCTTCTTCTCGCCGTGGAATGCGGAAGCGGCCGTCTTCATCGTCAATCAGCGTCGCTTCAATGCCAAGGCCCTGCTCGACACCATCGCGCGCTGCGGCGTCACCACGTTTTGCGCGCCGCCGACGGTGTGGCGCATGCTGATCCAGGAGGATCTCGCCGCCTGGAAGGTGCGGATAAAAGAGCTCATCGGCGCCGGCGAGCCGCTCAACCCCGAAGTTATCGAGCGGGTCAGATCGGCCTGGGGCCTCACCATCCGCGACGGCTATGGCCAGACCGAAACGACGGCGCTCGTTGGCAACACGCCCGGGCAAAAGGTCAAACCCGGCTCGATGGGCCGGCCGCTGCCGGGTTACCGCGTCGCGCTCCTTGATGCCGACGGCGCGGCAGTGAAGGAGGGCGAGATCAGCCTTCTCCTTGGGCTGAGGCCGACCGGATTGATGCAGGGCTATCAGGCTGACGACGGCGGGGTGCGCGCGCACCGCGATCCGGTCTACCGCACCGGAGACGTTGCCGCGATCGACGACGATGGCTACCTGACCTACGTCGGACGCGCCGACGACGTGTTCAAATCGTCGGACTATCGGATCAGCCCGTTCGAGCTGGAAAGCGTGCTGATCGAGCACCCGGCGGTGGCCGAGGCGGCGGTAGTGCCGTCGCCCGATCCGCTGCGGCTGGCGGTGCCGAAGGCATTTTTGGCGCTGGTGGCGGGGCAAAAGGCGGACCGCGAGACCGCGCTGTCGATCTTCCGGCATTGCCGGACCGCATTGGCGCCGTTCAAGCGGGTGCGGCGTTTGGAATTTGCCGAACTGCCGAAGACGATCTCCGGCAAAATCCGGCGCGTCGAACTGCGGCGGGCCGAGGCTGAAAATCAGCGGGGCGGGAAGCGTGCAAGTCTCGAATTCTGGGAAGAGGACTTCTCCGAAAGCGAAATGGGCTTGCGATCTGAAAGAACCTGATGACCGCGCTCGGCAAACTGATCCGCACCACGGCGTTCAAGCTGACGCTGTTCTATCTCGGGATTTTCATCCTGTTCGCGGCGACGCTGCTCGGCTATTTCGCGCTCAATACGCGGCGCCTTATCACCGACCAGATCACCTCGACGGTCAATGGCGAGATCAACACGCTGTCCGAGCAATATGCGCAGGGCGGCATCCGGCGTCTGGTGATCGTCGTCGATCTGCGCTCGCGGCGGCCGGGGTCGAACGTCTATCTGGTGACGACGCCGACCGGGGAGGGGCTCGCCGGCAATGTCGGCTCGCTGGAACCCGGCGTGCTCGACCATCCGGGCTGGCTCGAAACCAATTATCGCCGGCTCGACACGCCGGAAGGCAACGACCATCGCGCGCTGGTTCAGGTGGTGCAGCTTCCGGGCGGTTTCCATCTCATGGTCGGACGCGACCTTGAGGAACGCGAGCGCCTGTTCGGCATCATCGCCAATGCGGGGCAATGGTCGCTGGCGCTGGTGATCGTGCTCGGTCTGGCCGGCGGCTTCTTTGTCAGCCGGCGTGTGCTCAGCCGCATCGACGCCATGACCGGCACGGCGCAAACCATCATGGCCGGCGATCTCTCCGGCCGCCTGCCGGTCGCCGGCACCGGCGATGAACTCGACCGGCTTGCCGAAAACGTCAACGCGATGCTCGAGCGCATCGAAGCGCTGATGCGCGGCTTGAAGGAAGTCTCCGACAATATCGCTCATGACCTGAAGACGCCGCTGACGCGGCTGCGCAATCGCTGCGAACAGGCGCTGCGCCACTCCAGCGGCGACATCGATTACCGCGCGGCGCTGGAATCGACCATCGCCGAATCCGACGAGCTCATTCGCACCTTCGATGCGCTGTTGATGATCGCGCGGGCGGAGTCCGGGCAAGCGCGTGACAACATGATCGAATTCGACGCCGCCGAGATCGCGCGCGATGTCGGTGAATTGTACGAACCGTTAGCTGATGAGAAGGGGATTGCGCTCAAGGTCGAAGCGCCGGCCTCGGCGCCGGTGCGCGGCAATCGCGAACTGGTGAGCCAGGCTTTGGCCAATCTGGTCGACAATGCGATCAAATATGCCGGACCGGACACCAGCAAAGCGAACGGCGCGCCCGCCGAGATCGTGGTGAAGGCCGGCAACGAGGGCGAGCGCATCACGCTCAGCGTGGCCGATCGCGGGCCCGGCATTGCCGCCGCCGACCGCGGCCGTGTCGTGGAGCGCTTTGTCCGTCTCGAACAAAGCCGGTCGGCTCCGGGCTCGGGACTGGGCTTGAGCCTCGCCGCCGCCGTGGCCAGGCTACATGGCGGCGAGCTAAAGCTCGAAGACAATCATCCCGGCTTGCGCAGCACAATCGAATTGCCACGCGCCGGACCTGCGGGGGCGGCGGGAGCGGCAGGAGCGGGATGAAACGGCCGGGGGCGAAGAAGCGGCCGAGCCAGAAACGCCAGACAAGCGACGACGGCGCACTGATCCGGCGGTTCTCTGGTGCGCTGCCTGTGGCTTCGGCGCAAGCGTCCGCTCAGGTGTCGGCGTGGCTTGCGAGTCTTAAGAGCAAAGCCGCCGGCAAAGCGCTCACGACGCTCAACGGTGACTATCCACTGCTCGGACCGCTGCTCGGCGGTATCGCCGAAGCGGCGCCGTTTCTCTGGGACCTGGTCCGGGCGGACCCCGCGCGCTTTATCCGTCTGCTTGAACACGACCCGGACGCAGCGCTCGCCGCGCTGCTCGCCGGCACGCAAAATGCCGCCGCGGCGGCGCGCTCGCGCGACGAGCTGATGCGCACTCTTCGCGGCATGAAGACTGAAGCCGCGCTCCTGATCGCGCTTGCCGATATCGGCGGGGTCTGGGCGGTAGCGCGCGTCACCGCCGCGCTCACCGACGTCGCCGAGTGCGCGCTCGCTTGCGCCGTGCACTATCTGCTACGTGAGGCCGTTACCCGCAACAAGCTGGCGCCGCCGCATCCCGGCCAGCCCGAAGCCGGATCGGGCTATATCGTGCTCGCCATGGGCAAGATGGGCGGCCATGAGCTCAACTATTCGAGCGACATCGACCTCATGGTGTTTTTCGATACCGCCGCAGCGAAGCTCGGGCGTGGCGTCGAGCCGATGCGATTCTATGTCGACATCACGCGCGAGCTGGTCAAACTCCTGCAGGAGCGCACGGTCGACGGTTATGTTTTTCGTGTCGATCTGCGGCTGCGTCCCGATCCGTCCTCCACCCAGATCGCGATATCGGTGCAAGCGGCGCTCGATTACTACGAGAGCCGCGGCCAGAACTGGGAACGTGCGGCTTTGATCAAGGCGCGGCCGTGCGCGGGCGACATTGTTGCCGGCGAAAATCTGCTGCGCGACCTGTCGCCGTTTATCTGGCGCAAATATCTCGATTACGCGACCGTCGCCGACGTGCACGAGATGAAGCGGCAGATTCATGCCTATCGCGGGCATGGCGAGATCGCGGTCGAAGGCCACAATATCAAGCTCGGCCGCGGCGGCATCCGCGAGATCGAATTCTTCGTGCAGACCCAGCAGCTCATTGCTGGCGGCCGTCACGCCGAATTACGCGGCCGCAGTACCGTCGCTATGCTGTCGGTGCTCGCCGCTGAAGGCTGGATCGACGCAACCGCCCGCGACGAGCTCACCGCGGCGTACGACTTCTTGCGCCGGGTCGAGCATCGCCTGCAAATGATGGCCGACGAGCAGACCCATACGCTGCCGGCGAGCGCCGAGGCGCTCGGCGTTTTCGCTCGCTTTCTCGGCTTCAAGGGCCGAGTCGATTTTGCCGCTGCGCTGGTTGCGCATTTGCGCAAAGTCGAGCAGCACTATGTCAAACTGTTCGAGCGCGCGCCGGAATTGTTGGCGCGGCAGCAGAACCTGTCGTTCGATACGGCGGACGAGGGCGACACGCTCGATCGGCTGGCGCAGCTCGGCTTCCGCCGGCCGCAGGAGGTCGCAACCGCGGTGCGCAATTGGCGCGCCGGCCGCTACCGCGCGCTGCGCGGCGAGCAGGCTCGCGCCAATCTTACCGAGCTCGTCCCGGTCATCATCGACCAATTATCGCGTGCGGAAAGTCCGGACGGCGCCATCGCGGCCTTCGACCGCTTCCTCGCCGGGCTGCGCGCCGGCGGCCGCTTTCTGTCGCTGTTGCGGCAGAACCCGGAATTGATCCGTTTTGTCGCGCTGATCCTCGGCACCGCGCCGCGGCTCGCCGATATCCTGGCGCAGCACCCGCACTTCATCGATCCGTTGATCGATCCGCGATTTTTCGGCTCGCTGCCCGGCGAGAAAAGACTGCAGGCCGAGCTTGTCCGCACGCTTGAAGACAGCCGCGGCTACGAGGCCGTGCTCGACGCCATCCGGCTGTTCGGCCAGGAGAACATGTTCCTGATCGGCGCGCGCATCCTGTCCGGCTCGGTGTCCGCGGAGCAGGCGGGTGAAGTATTTGCGCGGCTTTCCGATGTGCTGTTGCGCGCCGTGCACAGCAGAGCCGAAGCTGATTTCGCCGCCACGCATGGCCGCATCCGCGGCGGCGAGAGCGCGATCCTCGCGCTCGGCCGGCTTGGCGCACGCGAGATGACCGCGAGCTCCGACCTCGACCTCATTGTGATCTACGATTTCGACCAGAAACATCCGAACTCCGACGGCAAGCGGCCGCTCTACGGCGCGCAATATTTTGCCCGCTTCACCCAGCGCCTGATCAGCGCGCTGACGGTGCGGACCAATTACGGGGTGCTCTACCAGGTCGACATGCGGCTCCGCCCCTCCGGCCGGTCCGGCCCGGTGGCCACCCAAATCGACGGCTTTCGCAACTATCAGGAGCGCGAGGCCTGGACCTGGGAGCACATGGCGCTCACCCGTGCGCGGGTGGTGTCCGGGCCCGCGGATTTGGCGGCAAAAATCGAAACGGCGATCCACGACGTGCTGTGCCGCAAAAGGAACCCGCGCACCGTCGCCGACGACGTCATCGAAATGCGCGCCGCCATCGCCAAGGAAAAGGGTGACAAGGATCCGTGGGATTTCAAATACGCGGCCGGCGGATTGATCGATATCGAATTCATCGCCCAGTATCTGCAACTCATCCACGCCGCAACGACGCCGGAGATTCTCGACACGTCGACGGCGCGGGCTCTGGAAAAAGCCTCCCGGTTCGGCGTGCTCAAGCCCGAGGACGCTGAAGTCTTAAGGCCGGCGGTGCGGCTGTTTCACGATTTGACGCAGATCCTGAGGCTGTGCCTTCCCACGGCGTTCGATCCGAAGACCGCGAGCACAGGCGTGCTCGGACTGCTCACGCGCGCCGCCGATCTACCGGACTTTCCCGCGCTGCAAGCCCATGTTGCGGAGACGCAGCGCCAGGTGCGCGCCTGTTTTGTGCGGATTTTGGGGAAGGCGCCTTAGCGCTACGCGTGGAGCAATTCGGGGTGACGGATTGCGGCCTCGGCCTTTTCCGCGCGCACCTGTGGTTTCGTCTCAAGCGGCAAGCGCACCACGACCATGGTGCCGGTGCCGAGAGTAGAGCGGATGCGCATGGCGCCGCCGTGCATTTCGGCTAACGACTTGGCAATGGCGAGGCCGAGGCCGGAGCCCTGGTGACGCTTGGTCAACTGGCTCTCGACCTGCTCGAACGGCCGGCCGAGCTTGCGCAGCGCCTCCTTCGGGATTCCGATGCCGTTGTCGCATATGGCGATCGTGACCATGCCGCCGCGCTGCCGCGCGCGCACCGTCACCGCGCCGCCGTCGGGGGTGAACTTCACGGCGTTGGACAGAAGATTGAGCGCGATCTGCTTGACGGCGCGGCGGTCGGCGTTGAGGTGGACGTCGGCATCGACATCGGCGTTGAGCACAAGGTGCTTTTCCGTGGCGCGCGTCGACACCACGCGCAGGCAGTCGGCCAGCACCGGCTCAAGCGCCACGACTTCGGGAGCGAGCCGGATGCCGCCGGCTTCGATCTTCGACATGTCGAGGATGTCGTTGATGACATCGAGCAGATACTCGCCGCTCTCGCGAATGTCGCGGGAATATTCGGTGTATTTTCCGGCGCCGAGCGGGCCGAACATCCCCGATTCCATGATTTCGGAGAAGCCGATGATGGCGTTGAGCGGCGTGCGCAGTTCGTGGCTCATATTGGCGAGGAACTTCGACTTGGCCTGGTTGGCTTCCTCGGCGCGGGTTTTCTCCTCCGCGTATTTTTCCGCGAGATCGGCAAGCTCGGCGGTTTGCAGTTCGAGCGCCTGCTGGGATTTGCGCAGGTCGACGATGGTGGCGATCTGGCGTTTCTCGCCCTCGACCAGTTTCTGCTCGTGCTGCTTGATCTTGGTGATGTCGGTGCCGACCGAGACGTAGCCGCCGTCCTTGGTGCGGCGTTCGCTGATATGCATCCAGCGCCCGTCGTCGAGCTGCGCCTCGAAGGTGCGCGCGCCACGCGGCTCGGCGCCGTCGCTGGCGACGGCGGTGCGGATCAGCGGTTTGCGCCCGGTGGCGACAATGGTTTCGTAGGAGGTGCCGGCGGCGACCGCCTCGTCCGGCAGATGATGCAATTCCTGGAAATTCGAGTTGCACAACACCAGGCGATTGTCGGCATCCCACAGCACGAAAGCTTCCGGGATAGTTTCGATGGCGTCGCGCAGCCGCAAATCGGCCGCCACGGTACGCTCGACCAGGTTCTTCTGCTCGGTGATGTCGACGGCGATGCCGATCAGATGCAGGCTCGATTCGCCCTCCTGGCGGGCGAGCTCGCAGCGCGCCCGCAGCCACAGCCAGCGCCCGTCGGCGTGGCGCATGCGGAAAGCGTGATCGATCGACTGCATTTTGGCGTCGACCAGTTGGGTCGCTAGCGCGTAGAGATCGATGTCGTCCTGATGCACCAGCACATTGACGTCGCCGAAGGTGAGCAGGTCGTCCTGCTGCGGCATGCCGAGAATGTCGTACATCGAATGCGACCAGAACACGCGGCCGCACGCCAGATCCCAGTCCCACAGTCCGCAACGGCCGCGATTGAGCGCGGTGTCGATACGGCTGCGCACGGTGTCGTGGATAAGATCGGCCTCTCTCGCGCGCGTAGCCTGCCAGTGGAATGCAAAGCCGAGGATCAGCACCACGAACCCGGTGGTCGCCGACAGCGTGATGGTCAACGCGGTGGTTGACCGCCAGTTGGCGAGCGCGTCGTTGCGGCTTTGGATGACGGCTAGGAGGCCGACTGGATTCTTCAGCGCGCGCACTGCGGCAAAAGCATCTTCGTCGTCCGCCAATGTGATCTCGCGGGTGCCGGCGCCGGCGCCGAGCGTGGTCAACGGTTGCAGCGGCCCGAGCACGTCGAGAATATTTCGTCCCAGCATTTGCGGCTCGTTGGGCATATCGGCGACGATGGTGCCGTCGGCATCGGCGACCAGGATGCGCCGCCCGGCGCCGGCCGCCCAGGCCGGCAGCGCCCGCTCCAGCGCGTCGGAGGCGCGCGCGATGTGCGATTTTCCGTCGCGCAGCGGACGATCAAGCTCGGCTGCGAAATGATCGGCGAGCGCCTCGATGGTCGCCGTCGCGTCGAACACGACCTGGCGGCGTTGTTCGAGCACTTGCACCGCGGCGCCGATGCAGATCGTCAGCATGAAAGCGATGATGAGAACCGGAACGGCGCGGCGAAGCAGCGGCTCGGCGGTGAGAAGCCGCCGATAGGCGGGATTGGCGATCGACTGCGCCAACCCCTTAATCGAATCCGAACGTAGAGACGCACTCGCCGTATCGGCGCGCGCCATGCCTGCCTCCGTTAGGATTGTCCCGTCCACCTGCGTCCGGAGAATGTGCCGCGTTACTCCGAATCGTCATCAATAGAATTGATGCGCGCCGATTTGTCGAGAGTCGGAGTCAGCAATTTTTTAAGAAATATCCCAAGCTATTTTGCAGTGCGAAATTTTATCGACCGTCGATGACGGCGTGCTACCGCGGGCCGGGACTTAAAAGAGAGTCAAATCAACGACGTGGCGGCGCGTTAACTTTCCGCCAGCGTGCGGGCGACGATGTCGTGGACGTCGCGCGACAAAGCCGGCGCCGCAGCGACACGGCGCAACACCGCCTCGGCGCGATCCCGCCGTTTGGCTTCGAGCGCCCGCCAAGAGCGGAACGCGCCCATCAGCCGCGCCGCCACTTGCGGATTCTTCGGATCGAGCGCCAGCACGAAGTCGGCGACGAAGTCATAGCCGGCGCCGTCCGGCCGATTGAATTGGGTGTGGTTGACCTGCGCGAAGGCGCCGATTAGCGCCCGCACGCGATTGGGGTTGGCAACCGAAAAGGCCGGATGTTTGGTCAGCGCGCGCACCCGATCGAGCGTCGCTGCTTCCGGGATCGCGGCCTGCAGCGTAAGCCATTTGTCGATAATCAGCGGATCGTCGGCATAGCGCTTGTAGAAATCCTCCAGCGCCGCGGCGCGCTCCGGCCGGTCATGCAGCGCCAGCGTTTCCAGCGCCGCCATCCGATCGGTCATGTTGTCGGCGTTCTGGTATTGCGCGAAGGCACGCGCGACCGCTTCGGTGGTTTCCGTCATCGCCATGAGATCGAGGCAGGCATTTTTGAGCGAGCGCCGCCCGGCGCCGGCTGCGTCCGGCCGGTACGGCGCGGACGTGATCATGCGTTGATAGGTCTCAGCCAGTTTTGCGCTATGTCGCGCGCCGGTCGCCGCACGCAGTCTGCGACGCGCCGTGAAAATGGCGTCGGGATCGACATCGTGGCCGATCTCGCGCGCGATGTCGGCGTCGCTCGGCGGCGACAGCATCAGCGCGACGAAAGCGGGTTCGAGTTTTGCGTCGTTGAGAACCGCGCCGAGCGCCTGCATCAAGCCGTCATCCTCGCGCAGCGGCGCGCCTGCGCGCCAGGCCGCGACATTGCTTTTAAGGAGCGTCATCGCCAGCGTCTGCACCGCCTGCCAGCGGTTGAACTGATCGGTATCGTGCGCGGCAAGAAAGCGCAGATCGTCAGGCTCGATCGGCACCGCAAGTTTTATCGGCGCGGAAAAGCCGCGGTTGAGCGAGGGGATCGGCCGCTCGGCGACGCCGGTGAAGAGGAAGGTCTGGCCCGCGCGCGTCAGTTCGAGAACGCCGCGGGCAACCGGCTTGCCGTCGACGACGAGGGGCAGATCGTTGCCGTTTTGGCCGACGAGGCCAACCGCAAGCGGAATCACCACCGGCTCCTTGTCGGGCTGGCCGGGCGTCGGCCGCGTCGACTGGGCGATATCGAGGCGGTAGGTGCGGGCGCGCGAATTGTAATGCGGTGCGACCTTGATCTCCGGCGTTCCGGCCTGCGAATACCAGCGCATGAATTGCGGAAAGAAATCGCGCCCGCTCGCATCGGCGAAGCATTGCACGAATTGCTCGACGGTCGCCGCCTGGCCGTCGTGCCGCGTGAAGTAAAGGTCCATGCCTTTGCGGAACAGTTCAGGGCCGAGCAGCGTCCTGATCATACGCACCACTTCGGCGCCCTTGTCGTACACGGTTGTTGTATAGAAGTTATTGATTTCATGATAGATTTCAGGCCGAACCGGATGGGCGAGGGGGCCAGCATCCTCGACGAACTGGAACGAGCGCAGCGAACGCACATCGCTGATGCGCTCGACCGCGCGCGAGCGCTGGTCGGCGGTGAATTCCTGGTCGCGGAACACCGTGAGGCCTTCCTTGAGGCAGAGCTGAAACCAGTCGCGGCAGGTGATGCGATCACCGGTCCAATTGTGGAAATATTCGTGCGCGATCACCGCTTCGATGCCGGCATAGTCGCCGTCGGTCGCGGTGGTCGGCGAGGCGAGCACGTATTTGTCGTTGAAGACGTTGAGCCCCTTGTTCTCCATCGCGCCCATGTTGAAGGCGGAGACAGCGACGATCATGAAAATGTCGAGGTCATATTCGCGCCCGAACGCCGTTTCATCCCAGCGCATGGCGCGCTTGAGACTGTCCATGGCGTAGAAACAGCGCTCCTCCTTGCCGGGCTCGACATAGATGTGAAGTGTCACCTTGCGGCCGGACATGGTGGTGAAGCTGTCGGCGACGCAAGCGAGATTGCCGCCGACCAGCGCAAACAAATAGGACGGCTTTGGGAACGGGTCGTGCCAGACGGCGAAATGCCGCGCGGTGCCCGGCACGTCGCCCTGCGCGATGAGATTGCCGTTGGACAGCAGTACCGCGGCTTCAGCCTTGTCGGCTTCGATGCGCGTTGTATAGACGGCCATGACGTCCGGCCGGTCGATAGAATAAGTGATGCGCCGAAAACCTTCGGGCTCGCATTGCGTGCAATAGACGGCGCCGGCCCGGTAGAGGCCCATGAGTTGGGTATTGCCGGTCGGATCGACTATGGTCTCGATTTCGAGCTCGAACGGCCGGTTCGGCACTTGCGCGATGGTCAGCCGGTCCGGCGTGGCGACAAAACTCTCCGGCGGGAGCGGTTTGCCGTCGATGGCGAGTGAGTGGAGCGTGAGCTCATCGCCGTCGAGCACCAGCGGCGCCGGGGCGCCGTTGGAATTCGGCTTGAGCTTGAGCTTGGCGCGAACTCTAGCTGCGGTCAGATTGAGCGACACGTCGAGATCGACGGTCTCGATCAGCCAGTCGGGTGGACGATAGTCCTTGAGGCGAATGGGGCGGGGTTCTTCGGTGCGCATCATCGGCCTGATTTAGAGGCTTTGTGCGCGAATGGGAAGGACGCGTTACCGCTGCGGCTCGGCGTGGCCGATGACGCGGGTGATGGCCGGAAAGCGCCGGCGCAGCCTGCGCTCGAGCGCATCGACGAGGTCATGCACCGCACTGACCGAGAGCGCCGGATCGACCCGGCAATGGAAATTGACGATCTCGCCGTCGGAAGTCTCGCGCACGCGCACGTCGTGCACCTCGCCGAGTTCGGGAATCTCGGCGGCGAGCAAGGCCAAGGCGTCACGCACCTCCGCGACGCGCGCCGGGGTGGCGTCGTGGCCGGACAGAATGTCGGCGGGCAGCGGCTCGATGTGGGTCTCGACTTCGACGTTCGGCCCGAGCTCGTGACGTACGGCCTCCTCCAGCCGGCTCGCAATTTCGTGCGCGGCGGCCAAATGCTGCGTGCCCTCGACTTCGAGATCCGCCGAGACGGAAAGATTGCCCTCGATCGCCTGGACGGCGATGTGATGGATAGCGAGCCCCATATCGCGCGCGATCACCATCACTTTTTCGCGCACCGTCTCATTATCGAGCGCGTGCGCCTCCGTGGTGATCGTGACTTCGGCGGCGGGCATGTCGGCGCGGATGGCGCGAATGAGCTGCTCCTTGATGGTGGTGACGCGATCGAGCGGCAGCGTGCGGCTCACGCCGACGCCAAGCTCGACGAACAGCACCGCGCCGGCCGGCCGTGCCCGCACCCGTTCGACGGCGACGACGCCGGGCACCTGGCGCGCGATTGTCGTCACGCGCTCGCTCACGCCGGCCGGCGCGGTGTCGGTGAGCGTATCGATGGTGCGCCGCCCGAGCCGATAACCGGCGATGCAGATGAACACCGCAACCACGATCGCCGCCGCGGCGTCGGCCCACGGATAACCCGCTGCCACACCGCCAAGGCCAAACAGCACCGCGATCGACGACCACATGTCGGAGCCGAAGTGGAGCGCGTCTGCTTCCAGCGCCTCGCTTAATGTCGCCTTGGCGACGCGCTTGAGCGCGCGGGCGCGAAAGAAATCGACCACAATCGAGGCGCCGATCACGGCGAAGGCCGCCGCCGTGGCTTCGACGGCTTCCGCGCGCACGCCGACCAGCCGCTGCGTGGCCTCGAAGATCACGACGCCTGAGAGCAGGAAGAGGAGCGCAGTCTCGGCGAGCGCGGTGACGCTTTCGATCTTGCCATGGCCATATTGGTGCTCGGCGTCGGCCGGCTTGCCGGACATACGCACGGCAAAATAGGTCAGCACCGTCGCCGACAGATCGAGCAGCGAATGTCCGGCCTCCGACAGGATGGCAAGCGAGCCGGTGAGGAGTCCGATCACGGCCTTCGCCACCGTCAAACCGGCGGAAGCGGCGATCGATCCGAGCGCGGCCTGTTCCTTGGCGTTCATCTGTGGCCCCTTGCCGGGAGGGGGTAATCGCGGTGGGGTAGGGCGTCAATGCGTTTGCAGCGGCGGTCGATTTTTAACGGCTGACGCGCTAAATAGACGCCACGCAATCGATGGAATGCGCAACTTGCAGCTCAATCGCCGTTTTTCAGTGGCCCCGATGATGGATGGCTCTGGCCGATCAGGAAAATGCTTGTAATAGCAAAAGCTCAGATTGCGCAGTTTTAGTGCGAGTTGTACTGCCCGTAGTACTGGAAGTGCGGAGCTTTATCTTACTGATGCGAACCCAGCCCCGGCCAATTTAGCCGGGGTTTTTTGTCGTTGGTTTCGCGCTCTTAGATTGGATGCGATGTCCGCTTTGGGTCATTAGCAGACATCGCGAGCCGTTCGGGCCATGTCTGCTTTACCCCCGAAAGCGGACATCAATTGCCGCCCTCTCCATGTCCGCTTAGTGCCAAAAGCGGACACTAGTGGGGGCGTCTGCCAGGTCGGCTTTTGGCCCATACCAGCGACGTTTGCGTCTCTGGCCTGCCGGAACATTTTGCGCTCGCGTGTCACGCGAGCCAAAGATGGCAGGACGTCGTAGACATTTCAATCTTTGTTAACCGTGTGCGGAGCTAATGTTCCAGCCTTCCACCTGTGAGGGAACTAACCGACATGCGCGTATTGTTGATTGAAGATGATAGCGCCACCGCGCAATCGATCGAGTTGATGCTCAAGTCGGAAAGCTTCAACGTCTACACGACCGATCTCGGCGAGGAAGGCATCGACCTCGGCAAGATCTATGACTACGACATCATCCTGCTCGATCTGAACTTGCCGGATATGTCCGGCTTCGATGTGCTGCGCAAGTTGCGCGTATCAAAAGTGAAGACGCCGATCCTCATCCTTTCCGGCCTAGCGGGCATAGAGGACAAGACCAAAGGTCTCGGCTTCGGCGCCGACGACTACATGACCAAACCGTTCCATAAGGACGAGCTGGTCGCGCGCATCCACGCCATCGTGCGTCGATCCAAGGGTCATGCGCAGTCAGTCATCAACACTGACGGCCTATGCGTCGATCTCGATAGTAAGACGGTCGAGATCGACGGCGCGCGCGTGCATCTAACGGGCAAGGAATACCTGATGCTGGAACTCCTGGCGCTGCGCAAGGGCACGACGCTGACCAAGGAAATGTTCTTGAGCCACCTCTACGGCGGTATGGACGAGCCAGAAATGAAGATCATCGACGTCTTCATTTGCAAATTGCGGAAAAAGCTCGCCGGTGCATCCGGCGGCAAGGACTATATCGAGACAGTCTGGGGACGCGGCTATGTGATGCGCGAGCAAGCTGAGGCTGCCGCAAGGATTTCCGTTTGACAAATTCCTCACTGTGGCCGAGTTTAAATCAACAAAGGTCGCGGCGCTGCCGGCTTGCATCCGTTTTACCCCCGAAGGCCGACATAAATCGGACGTCGCTCGGTGTCTGCTAAGTCCCATAAGCGGAAATTGACGGCCCCATGTGCCAACACCGGCAAGACCAGCCCCGTTGATCGCCTCATCGGTACGAGAACACTGACCGCGGTCGAAGTAGTCAATCGCGAGTTAACCCCTCGTTAACCATTGCGGCCCCACGCTGCAGCATTAAGCAACTAGTTGACTCGCCCACAGATGGCCTCAGCCGGCATTACACTGCAGCGGGATGGCTGGCACAACCAGGCCGAACGGCTTGCTCTCAACCACAGGGCGGTGGGAATCGCGGTGATAGTTGCGACAGACCAAGCGCAACGGCGACCGCGGTTGAGCCCGAGCACACTCAACGTCCAGGCTTTCACCACAGGATCTGAAGATGGGTTGGAAACGGGTGGGAATGATTCCAAACCAACGCGACGGAGGCTTGCTAAGTTCAACCAGCAAGTAACGCGAGAAACTACGGCTGCACGGATACCGAACGAAGATGTGAAGACGCTGGCCGCGCAGCTTGCGGATAAGTGGTTCGCTGAACTGAAATGTGAGCTCGAACTCGACGCGCGAGGAGCTTGCAATCCGAGAGAATGAGAACTTCTCGCTTCAGACATCGCTCGATCTAACTGTCAGCGAAAAGTCGCGACTGTTCGAACGCCTCACGGAAGCGGACAAGCGGGTTGACGAACTGGAGGATGAACTCGGCTGGGCCCGCGAAAGGCTTGTTTTTTTGGAGAATGAGAGCCGTTCGCTGCAGACATCCCTCGACCTGATTACCAGCGAGAACTCGCGACTGTCCCACCGGCTCACGGAAAGAGACACCGCGTTCAGCAAAGTAGGCTCACAGCTCGGACAAATAGAGAAAGCGCTGGCCGCAGCTGTCGATGAGACCCGTGAAAAGCGCCAAGCCAAAACTAACACACTAAATACCCTTCTCGAAGCGATGTCGTCACGCGCCGTCGCTGCAAAAAGGTTGCTTGCGGAAGTGCAGCAGTGTTTGCTTGCAAACATTGAGGATAGCAGCGCCGCCGAGCGCACAGCTGCTGATGCGGCCTATAAAAAACGTGAATTGCTCCAAAACTCCCTTCGGACGAAAGAGCGTCGAGTTCAGGAGCTTGAGCAGTCGCACTCGAAGCTGGTTGCGGGCACGAGCACATTGCTAAAAACCTTCAAGGCGCGCGATATGGCTCTGGCCAACGCCGAGGGGAGAATCAAACTGCTCACCGAGCGGATCGTTCAACTCGACGCTGCGGCGAAACCTACTAAAAGTAAGGGAAGAATTGAGCAGCTGGATTTTCAGTTACAATGCGAACTCATGATTCCTGGCGTTCTGGAGGATGCCCGAAAGGAAGCACAGACGAATTCAGCTCAGTCGCAATGCGACTTGGACAATTACGTCGGCCTGAACGTCAGGTGCTCAGAGCAGGTCCAAGTGAGTTTTGCTGATACGCTGCTCGCTAACACTATAACATTCTGAAATGCAATCTACTGCCGAATGAATTGACGCGTGATTGGATTCGCCGGCCGCTGTAGCGTACGTCAGAAGCGGGAGTGACGCGCTGAGATTGAGATGTCCGCTTTACCCCCAAAACCAGACATCAGTCGGCAAAATCAACGCCCGGTCGTGGATGGCAACGACCTGTGAAACTGGCCAGTCCCTCTCCGGAGGTCTCCAACTAAACTCTTAGATTGAAGCACGTCATGTCCGCTTCGGGTCATTAGCAGACATCACGAGACATTCAGACCGCGTCCGCTTTGCCCCCGAAAGCGGACATCCCTCGGTGCAGTTGGGATGTCCGCTAAGTGCTAAAAGCGGAAGTCGCGCCACTTCATGCGGTACTAGGCTGCGGGTGGAAATGCGGCTTCTTGAAACTCCACCCCGATTTGCACGCCTGTGCGCCAAGCCGTGCGACACGGTCGTAGAGTGTGTCCGGCATCAAAGGTCAAGGCGAACTTATCCGGAATGTAAGCCGTGCTAATCAAGGAAAGGCGAGCTCCGAGATTGGAGATGTCTCGCACGATGCAGTCGCGGACCGACTGGCCCCAAACGATCTTGGCGTTTTTGAAGACTTGAGTTCGCTGTACTCGTCTGCGCTCGGGCATAGCCATTTTTAGGCGTAAAGGTATTGCGCAATAACGAATGTTAAATCATCTAAAATCTTAATTACTAGAAACCAAACTCCGAGCACGAACCGGTTATCCGCTTTGGCTCATAAGCAGACATCGCGAGGCGTTCGGCCGATGTCTGCTTTGCTCCTGACAGCGGATATCAATCGGCGCGGCGGGCAGAAAGGTGCGAACTCCCTCCATCTCGGGGTAGTGGTCCAGTCATGCCCACTGGTTTAGGTCCCTAGGGCGGTTGGGGTTCTTCGTCATCAAACCCTCTTAGTTTCCGCACCTTGTCGGTGCCCATATCCAATGCCGCCGCCTCCTTAGGCGTTAGGCTTGTCCCGGTCAGCGTGAACATCCATCCGGGTGGCAGATGTTGCCTGATTTCGGTTAGAGCCTCCGTGGGTGTCCCTGCGACGGCCCAATAATCCTTATTCGTGCCGTCTCTGATCGCCGCTATGACCTGGACTGTGCCCATGAGGCCGAATATGCCCCGTTCGGCCAAGGCCGCAAGCCCAATCCGGGGCTGGCTTATTCAGACTGGACCATTACCCATCTCGGCGGTTTCGATAAAATGCCACAATTTCGCGAGCCGTGTTGGGTGCGATCCGCTCATACCTCGACAGCCACTGCGCGATGTCGTGCTCGGGGATAAGCTCAGCTTCCGTACGAAGCCTCATGATCCCCTTCACGGTGGCCGACGACAAGCCGATTGCGCGGACAATAATAAGGAAAGTCTCCGACCGCCGCTCTCGCATAGCGCTCTCAACAAAGCTTTTCGGCAACCCCGACAGCATTGAGAGACCGGCGGCGATCTCCCCGAGATCCGTTGCCTTCGCCAGAGCGCCGATCGTGTTCGCCGCGTCGACCGAACTCTTGGATGCAGCAGGTCTGGTTTCGCTCGATTTCTCTACAACCTCGGCCTGGAGACCAATTACGACCTCACCTACAACCTCACGAATTTCTTTGATGCGTTCCGGATAAGAGGCTTGCAATCGCATCCGAACGCGTTCGGATGACAGTTGGACGAGCCGTCTGAAGAGGGGTGTTGGCATATCCGGTCGATCCCCCACTTGCAAAGCAAGCTCTTCATCACCCTTAGATTTCTCCACCAAAATCGAGAACCCAGCATCGGAGAACCTCGCCCCCCGGTTGTTCACCACGCTGATTAAGACCTGCTCTTCTCCGCGCTCGACAAGGACCTCAGTGACTGCCTCGCTCAGTGTGGGGCGACGCGAAATTGCCAGCAGATGGCCCTGGCTCTTGCTTCTCGCATTCTCGACGAGTGTGAGTTCATCGAGCCTTTCGGACCGGCTTAGAATCGGAGCAGCGATGTCAACATCGTCATCGAAAGCAAGTCGTCGAATGGTTCGTGGTGGGGCTTTTGCTATCGGAGCCAGACGCATGGCGAGCAGCGCCAAGGCAGAACGTTCGATTTCGTCTGCTAGCTGCGAAATGACGTCGTCAAATAGCTGAATTTCTGGGTCGGAGAAACGATCAGCGCCGACGATGAACAGATCGGTTACCCGTCTGAGGATTTCGGAGCGACGGCCGCGCTTGCCGTCGGAAACTGCGCGCTCGACCTCCTTCAGCAAGGCAAGCTGACGCATGTTTAGGAACGCGGTAAGGTAGGGAGGCCGCGTAAACAAATCAAATTACCCCCGAAAAACAATAGGGGTCCCCGAAACAACCGCCTTCTGATTGCCCAAGCCCCACATACATTTCGCAAAGAATCCTAAATGACCGCTTAAGAACCTTTAAATATCCACGAGTGGGATCGTTGGGCTTCTGAACTCGCACGGCGATGAAATCGCTAAGCTGCAGGCGATTTCTTCATGAAGATTCTCGTGCACATGGGCACTACTTAGTCCACGCAGCAACTGTGGTCGAACCGCTTTTAACCGACCACTTATTCTTGCCGCTTGGGATGACGGTGTAACAATTGGCCTCGCGCTGCTTCCAAGTCGTGCAAAAGCCGGAAGCATCGAGTTTCCAAGTTCCGGAACTTTTAGCACCGGCCTTACCGAGAGGTTCGCGGGTCATTGAGCTGTCGGGCATGAAGATCATTTTGAATTTGGTGCCGCTCGGCGTGGAAGCGGTAAACGGCTGGCCATTGAAGAATGTCGTCTGAATGTCGCTTGGCACCATGGGCTGAGCAGCAAAGGCAACGCTTGCTGAGAGGAATATGCTTGCGATGGCGAATGGTCCTGCGCGCATCAAGAAACCTCCCGTCGAAACTAAAATGGCCTCGCTTGGGCCGCCTAGTATATACCCTTTGGTCTGGGGCCTTCGATGGCACTGAACCGGCTCGCCTGACGTCCGCCTGATGCCTGCTTTGGGGGGCAAAGCGGACATGGACCAAACGGCCTTTGATACAGCACCTGCGAGACTTCTAGTTGTTGTTCACTTGTGGGATAAAGCGTTGTTCCGTTCTGTCGAGTAGTAAATATGATGACCCTAGAAGACTCCCGCAGAAAGGCCGCTGATTGGTTGGGCAAAGCTCAATCAGCGTCCGATACGAAGACAAGCGCCAGCATGCGTCGGGCTTCCGACGCTTGGACCGCATTGGCGCGGCAAATGGAGCAAGCCGGCATTTCTCGACCCCTATCCCGTATCCGAGTGCTGCGGCCAGCGGACTTGGCGAAGCCTCGAAACATCCACCATATCGACAGCGCGGACATTGGGGACGTCTTACGCGAGCGTCTTCGTCTCAGCGAAGATCCCGACTAGCCCCTTCTAAGTGAGGGTGCGTCTTCGTCGTTCGGGAAACGAGGATTCGAGGGTAAAGCGGACATCCTGATTTGAAGGCGACGACGAGCATCGGGTTGTTCGGCAACAGCGCGATCGGCTCGAAGTCCTTCAACAGATCGTAGGGTAAATCGTAGACCGCGCCGTTGATGACATTCGTGCTCCAGAGCCCGAGCAAGAGCGTGTAGCCGTCTGACGCGGCGTGCGCGACGTGGCCGACGCCGATGCTGCCGGACGCCCCGGTGATATTCTCCACAACAATGCTCTCTCCAAGTGAACGACTCATGGCGTCGGACATGACGCGCGCTATGGCATCGGTAGGACCACCGGCGGCGAACGGTACGATCATCGTGATCGGCCGCGATGGATAAACCTGCGCTGCCACATTCGTGGCAAGTCCCAAAACTGCGACGGTCCCAATCGCTGCCGGTATGATTCTGCTCATCAGCATGGATTGCTCCCCGCTTGGAATGAGTCGGAACTATCCTACTGCGCGATCTAATGTCTCGTAAGGGTTAAAAGCGGACATCGCGAGCCGTCTGGCCCATGTCCGCTTTATCCCCGAAAGCGGACATGCGGATCGACGCAATCGCGCGGCGCACATTCCGCGGCAGGCCGTCATCAACGAAAAAGGCGGCAGACAAGCCAGCCCGCGCAACGACCCACGCCAGCAAAGGTAATCTTTTTCCGAGTCCCTCTCACCCGGACAAACATCTGAGCAACGTGGCAATGCTGATGGTGCTCGATCGAATGAGCTACGGTCATGTGACAGTCCATGGCTTTCGGTTAACCTTCAAGGACTGGACGCGCGACCGCACCCGATTTGCCCGCAGCACTGCGCTCGATAAGCGGCGAAAGCTGATGAATGCATGGGCCGAATTTTGCGTTTCGTCACCGACTGGTGGCGATGTAGTCGTGCCGTCGCGCAAAAGGCGACCAAGCCCTGTTCCCTCGGCCTAATTGCCGTTGAAAAAGGGTCCGGTTCAAGTAATGTCATAAAGAGGGTACTAAGCCGCAATATTCCAAGCTTCGGTCCGCCGCCATGCCCCCGCGATCTTGCTGGTAGCCAGGGGAGTGCCGGACCCGCTCGGGTGAGCGATTGAGGGAACTTCCATGACCGCAGCCGCAACGCAAATTGTGATTCGCCATCTCAGCGGATCTAAGACCAACCAGATCGAGCAGTTCAATCTGGAGGGCTTGAGCGAAATCACGCTCGGGCGCGACCCAGGCAATAGAATTATGTACGATGTGCAGCGCGACGACGCCGTCAGCCGCAAGCACGCGGTCATCCGCATTAAGCACGACAAGGAACTCTATTTCCGCATTGCCGATCTCAACAGCAGTAACGGTACATTGCTCAACGGCGAGCCCATTTCCGGCGAAGTCGAGCTGTTGCCCGACGACGTTATCGAGCTTGGCGCGGGCGGCCCGAAATTCGTCTTCGATGTCCAGCCGCGGCCCGCCAACCTGCCGGCGCGCACCCGGCAGATGGGGGCGATGAGCGCGCTCGACGCGGCCGCAACCCGCGTCGTCGCCGCGACCGAAGCTCCCGAAATCACCGAAGCTGCAGCTTATTCCGACACCTCGCAGCACACTGCGGTCAGCGATCCGTCGGCGATGGGCAAGGTCCCGGTCGGTAAGGCCACCATCCTGCACATGCTGACCGAAGAGCGCGGCAAGACCCGGCAGGTCTGGATCGCGGCGCTCGCCGCCGTGCTGCTGCTTGCGGTTATCGGTGGCACCGCGCTCTATTGGCACGGCCAGACCGTGGCCAACCAACTGGCGCAGCAGCTTGCCGAGCAGGAAAAAGTCGCCGCGGCCAACAAGCGCGAGGAAGAGGAGAATCTGAACAAGCAAATGGGCATCTCGCCGGCGGATCTAAAACGGCTCGGCGAAGCGACGGTTTACGTTCGCGGTCAATGGCAACTCTACGACCGCGAGACCAATCGGCCGATCTACCAGAAGATGGCCAATGTCGATGGCGAATGGTTGCCGTGTTACGTGCGGATGGACGACGGCACTCTCGTGCGCTGGCTGACGCTCGACAACGACAAGGACAGCAACTACCAGCAGATCGGCGGCAGCGAAAACGGCAGCGGCTTCGTGATCGGGGAGCAGGGCTTCATTCTCACCAACAAGTTCATCGTTGCCGGATGGTCCGCTCACTATGAGGATTTTTCCAGCAACGCGGGCGCCCGCGGAGCGGTCTACAATTTCCAGTACAACGGCAACCACTATCCGACCAAGCAGGCGATCGATGTCGAGCGGTTGGCGAATTGGGTTCCCGACAGCGGCGGCTGGATCTTTGAAGCTTCGCGCCCATATGCGATCTCCAACGATTCGCGCGAATTCTTCGGCCGCAACGAGCTCCTGACCGTGCAGTTTCCCGGAACCCGCATCGATATCAATGCCAGTCTGCTGCGCACCTCGATCGAGGCCGACGTGGCCGAGATCAAGATCGACGTCGGTGAGCCGGTGAGCAAGCTTGATCTTGCCGACGATTACACCGTTCAGGTCGGCGAGAAAGTCATTCTGCTCGGCTATTCTGAAGTGTCGAACAAAACGCGCGCCACGCAAGAGACCAATGAGGGCGGCATGGTCCGCAGCCAGGACATCTACATTCCCGAGCCGACGGTGACCGAAGGGGTTGTCTCGCTGTTGCCGACCAAGAATGACAAGCAGGCCAATGCCGACGTGAAAACCTACGACACGGTCGGCAACACCTATCAACTCGACATCTATGCCGGTCCAGGCTCGAGCGGCGGGCCGGTGCTCAACTCGGCCGGCAAGGTGATCGCACTCGACTCGTTGCGCTCAAGCTCCGCGCAGCATGTTGCCTTCGCGGTGCCGATATCGTACGTGCACGAATTGCTGCAACCGCAACGCAACGCGCAATAGGGGCCTGCGGCAATTTCCATGAACGCGCCCGCCGGTCCGCACCCGCCAGCCGCGCATTGAGTGGTCAGACATGGTTCAAGCGTTGCCTGCGATGCAAATCATCGGCGTCATGCGCACCGATCCCGGTCTGGCGCGCGAATTGAACGAAGACACCGTCGCCTGGGTGACGCCGCAGGACAAGACGGTCGCGGATAGCCGCGGCAGTCTCGCTCTGGTTGCCGACGGCATGGGCGGCCACGCCGCCGGCGAAGTCGCAAGCGCGCTTGCCGCTGACGTGATCCGCCGCATCTATTTCGATCTCGAAGGTCCGGTGCCGAGTGTGCTGGCAACGGTGTTTACCGCGGCAAATCGGGCAATCCTCGAATACGCCGCCGAGCATCCGCATTGCAAAGGCATGGGTACGACCTGTACGGTGCTCGCCTTTCGCGACCGCAAGGTCTGGCTCGCCCATATCGGCGACAGCCGCGCTTACCTGTTGCGCGACGGCAATTTGATCCAGCTCAGCGAAGATCAAACGCTGGTCGCCAAACTCGTCAGCGCCGGAACGCTGACGCAGGAAGAGGCCGACCACAGCCCGATGCATAATGTCATTCTGCAGGCGCTCGGCACCAGCCAGCAGATGCGGCCGATCATCGGCGCCAAGGGCCTGCCGCTCGAATTCGGCGATATTCTGGTGCTGTGCTCCGACGGCGTTTCCGGCCTTGTTCCCGACAGCAAGATCGCCGACATCGCCGGCCGTTTGCCGCCACGCGAGGCCTGCGATGCCTTGATCGAGGCGGCTCTTGCCGCCGGTGGCCACGACAATGCTTCGCTCGGTATCTTTATGGCGACGGCGGCAGCCGAGCCGAAATCCGTTCCCGAGCCGACTACCCGCCGCATAAAAATTCCGATCGAGGCTGGACCAAAGCCAGACGCCGCGCAGAACGGTGGCGCGGCGAGCCAGGTTAGCTAACCGACATGAAAAAAGTGATCGGCCAGTACGAAATTCATGAACAGCTCGGCGAGGGCGGCATCGGGCAGGTCCATGCCGCATTCGACACCATCCTGCAGCGCGAAGTGGCTTTGAAGTCGCTCCGTCCGGAGCTGTTGAGCGATACGAATTTCGTCGAGCGTTTCCGCGCCGAAGCCACAAGTCTTGCCCGGCTCAACCATTCCAACATCACCACGATCTATTCGCTCATTCCCGACGGCAAGAATCTCCACATGGTGATGGAGCTCGTCCGCGGTCACACGCTTGACGATGTGATCAAGGAGCGCAATGGGCCGATCCCGGCGCGCGAAGCGCTTGCCATCATCGCGCAGGCGGCCGACGGCCTCGCTTATGCCCACAGCATGGGCGTGATCCATCGCGACATCAAACCGTCGAACCTCATGATCGCCGAAAACGGCGTGCTGAAAATCATGGATTTCGGCATCGCGCGCGTGCGCGGCTCGCAGCGGCTCACCCGTAGCGGCAGCATCGTCGGCACGCTGGCCTATATGGCGCCGGAACAATTGCGCGGCGAAGAGGGCGATGAACACAGCGACCTCTACAGTCTCGCCATCGTGCTCTACGAAATGCTGTCCGGCACGCCGCCGTTTTCCGCGACCAGCGAATACGATCTGATGCAGGCGCAGATCAATCAGCGGCCGGACCGGTTGATCCCGCGCGTGCCCGGTCTCGATCCGCGGGTCGAGAATGCGCTGTTGAAGGCATTGTCGAAGAAGCCGGTGCAACGGTTCCCCTCGACGCGGGCGTTCAGCGATGCGCTCGGCGCCTCGTCGCTGCGCATGGATGCGCCGAAGATCCTGCACAATGATACGCGGCTGCTGGAAACGCCGGCAATTCCTGTCGCGGTGGCGCCGGCGCAGCAATCGCTGTCGCAAAAAGTGATGGAGTTGCCGTCGCATTTTTTGCCGTTTTGGGAGAGCCTGTCGTCCGATCTGCGCGCGGCCGCTCTGGGGGCCGGCGCGGCTTTGATCGTCGGCTTTTTGATCTTCGGCTTCATGTTCTTCCCGTCATCGAAGCCCGTGCCAGCGCCGGCAGTCGTTGCCGCGGTCAAGCCGGCAGCGCCGGCTGCGCACACGCCAGTCCTGACCACGGCGCTGACATCGGCCTCGCCGCTAATTCCCGCTGGCGCGGTTCCGGCTGCTACACCAGACTCGCTCGGCTCCTTGAACGACATCCTGGCGGCGGCCAATCGCGGCGACCCGGCGGCGCAAAACGCCCTGGGCGTGAAATACGCCGCCGGCGAAGACGGCCTGCCTCGCAACGACGTCAAAGCGGTCGAGTGGTATCAAAAATCCGCCGATCAGGGTTTTGCTAGGGGCGAAACCAATCTCGGCGACATGTATCTCTACGGCCGCGGCGGCCTCGACAAGAATCCCGCGCAGGCCTTGTCCTGGTATCTCAAGGCCGCCGATCAGAATTGGCCCGACGCGCAATACCGGCTCGGCGTCACGTACGAAAAAGGCATCGGCGCCAATCCGGATGTGCCGCGCGCCGTGAAGTTTTATCGCGCCGCGGCGAGTGAGGGATACCCCGACGCGCAGAATCTGCTGGGTATTCTGCTCGCGACCGGCGGTGATGGCGTACCGCAAGACGATGCCGAGGCTGTCGTCTGGTATCACCAGGCCGCCAATCAGGGTTTTGCCAAGGCGGAAAAGAATCTCGGCGACATGTATTTCTTCGGCCGCGGTGTCGATAAGGATTATGCGCAGGCGATCGCTTGGTACGGCAAAGCCGCCGATCAAGGCTTTGCCGACGCGCAGTTCCGGCTTGGCTTCATGAATGAAAAAGGCCTGGGTACCGCGCAAAACGACCAGGCCGCCGTGGACCTCTATCAAAAAGCCGCGCGCAATGGCAGCGCCGATGCGCAGCGCGCCTATGACCGGCTGAGCCCCAAGCTGACGAGCGGCAGCGGCAACAGCACCGGCGGCAATAGCAACAATCAGTGAATTTTCGGCTCGCGGCGGCGACCGTCAGCGCGACGGTGAAAAGCTCGGCATGTCGTCGGATGTTTTCGGCGGATTGCCCGAAGCGCCGCCGCCCGATCCCGGGCCACCGCCCGATCCGCCGGAAGGGCCACTGCCCGAACCGCCGGCAGGTCCGCTCGTCGACGCCGATTGTGGTCCGCCGCCGGATCCCTTGCTGGCGCTTCCGCTTCCACTGCCCGTGTCGCCGTCGTTGGTGCTCTTGACGCCTTTGCCATTCTTATTGTCGGCGGCCGAATCGTCATCGGAGTCCTGATGCGGCGACGGGTGTGAGGAATAATGTTGGATCGGCCCGCGATAGCCGTAGCCGCCCTGTTGGATGGCGCCGCGTATGATGCCGTCGATATTGAATTGCGCCGAAGCCTGGCTTGGCAGCAGCACGGTCGCGGCCGACGCGACCACGAAGGCTGCGGATATCGCGATGGACGATTTAGCGACGGCGAATTTGCCGGTAGAGGGTTTGCCGATACCGCGCATCGAACTCTCCCGTTCGGAGCATCCATTGGCCCCATTGCCGGACCGAATGTAACTTTGCCTGAGGAATGGGCTTTCCGCAATGAGCAGGGCTGCCTGTGGCGGGTTCCATGCTATAAATTTCGTCCAGGGTGCGCTATTTCCCCCGGGCTTGAATTGCCTGGCCGGAAAGGCGAGGGGTCACGATGCTTCATCTACGGCAGGATCGACGCTGATGCCTATGATCAGCATTTCCTACCGCCGCGCGGATTCCGAGGCGATGACGGGCCGGATTTTCGACCGGCTCGCCGCGCATTACGGCCGGGAATCGATCTTCCGCGACATCGACAATATTCCGCCGGGCATCGATTTTCGCGTCCACATCAATGACATGCTGCGCAAGACCAGCATCCTGCTCGCCGTCATCGGGCCGAACTGGCTTGGTGCGACGAGCGACGGGTCCGACCGAATCCGGCGGGAATCGGACGCGGTGCGGGTGGAAATCGAAACCGCGCTGCGCCGGCGCACCCCGCTTATTCCGGTGCTGATCGGCATGACCGTCATGCCGAACTCCGATCAATTGCCACCGAGCCTGAAGGATTTCGCGTTCCGTAACGCGGTGCGCGTCGATACCGGCCAAGACTTCGACTACCACATGGACCGGCTGATCCGCTCGATGGATGCGATCTTGGCTCAGCCGGCGAAATCGCTGCCGAGCGGCGAAACTAAAATGCCCGGAAAATCCGATACCGGCTCGCGGCGGGCGGCCGCCGATGCAGAGGTCAAAAAGGACACCGGCTCGCGGGCGGCTTTGGCGGATGCGGCGGCATCCAGCAAGTCGAGTAAGGAACGCGCGATTACGGTGCCGATCCCGCAGTTTTCCTCCGCGACCTTGTGGCCAGCCGATCGTCGGGGACAAATGCTCCGCCTCGGCATCGCGGGCGCCGCCGCGCTTTTGCTCCTCGTCATTATCTACGGCGTCTTCCTGCGCGGCTCCGGTGGCGACGAGGATCGCTTGCTGACGCTGACCGGACATGCCGGTCCGGTGAGTACGGTCGCTTTCTCGGCCAACGGGGTGCTGATCGCGGCCGGCAGCTCGGACAAGACGGTGATGATCTGGGATGTCGCCAATGGCACGCTGCTGCACACGCTGACCGACGAAGTGGAAGCCGTGAACACGATCGCCTTCGAGCCAACCGGCAGGCGATTGGTATCCGGCGGCAGAGACGGCATCATTAGCGTTCGCGACATCGAAACCGGCCAGCGGCTACTACCTCTGATGCGGCCCGAGATGAGTTACAATTTCGGTCAAAGCCTGCCCGCCGTGTTGTCGCTTGTCGTGTCGGCGGACGGTACGCGGGTTGCGGCCGGCAATGCCGACCAAACCGTCAAGATCTGGAACGCCAATTCCGGCGCGCTCGTCCATGTCCTCGTCGGCCACGGCGACGCGGTTACGGCGGTGGCCTATTCGCCCGACGGCAAGACAATCTTTTCCGGAAGCACCGATGGCACGGTGCGGACCTGGGACGCCGATAGCGGACAGCAGTTGCGGGTTCTCGATGGGCAGTCCGGCCAGCAAATTCTTGCGGTTGCCGCCGCTCCAGACGGCAGGCACATCGCCGCGGCCGGCAGCGGCGACACGGTGGTGATTTGGGACACCCTGAATTTCCAGGCGCATACCTTGTCGACGCAACTCAGCGCTGTGGATGCGCTCGCCTTCGCCCATGACGGCCGCCGCCTCGCCGTCGGCGGCAGCGATTCCAGCATCCAGATGTGGGACATCGAATCGGGCCAGATGCTGCATCCGCTCGCCGGACATTCCGGCAGCATCCGGGCTCTGGAATTCTCGCCTGACGGCCACCATCTCGCCTCCGGCAGCGACGACCGGACCGTCGGCATCTGGCCGGGAAACTGATCCAGACTGCACGCGAACTCGCTCTCTCGCTTTGCCGGCCGCCGATGACCGCACTGGGGATCGCACTATCCTCGGCAAGATTTCGAAGCGCGGCAATTGCAATCTACGCGTCGTGTTCGTTCGAGCGGCCTGGGTCGTGCTGATCAAGCCAAAGAGCTGGAAGCGCCACGGGCTCAAACCCTGGCGGCTGGACGGCGGCCGGCGTAAGTGGCCTCGTTCATCAGAAAAATGATCTCACGACGTTCAGAAGCCCACCGCGAATCGAATGTAAGGTTGCAGTCGTAATTTTGCCCTTCTTGTCACCGGGATGTTTCATGTCGCGGACGAGAATTCGATCATCGTCCAGATCGTCCCATAGCAGCAGCGTGATCTCTTCCTGGCGCCGTGTCGAGAAAATCGCGAACGCGACAATTTTCTGCATCGGTATGGAGGAGGGACGGTGCTGTTGAATGCGCCCAAACTGCCCCATCAGCCGGTCGAGCTCTTCGAGCGTCGGCCGGCGACTGCGCTCGACGGCCTTTCCGATCAGACCGAGCTTTTTTATCACGATCAGGGCATTGTCGAATTCCTGACGCGACAATGGGTAGCCCCAGGCCGGTGCGGCGATGGTGAAGACGTTTGAAAGATGGGAGAAGTAGTTGCTGCAAGTCTGTGGTTCGACGGTCTTATTTAGCTCGCGGGCGAATGTGACGAGCGTTTGGCTGCTGATGTCGCTGCATCTGGTCTCGCCGAGGTCGCTATTTTTTACGGTCTTGAGCACCTGCGCCTTGTTGCCCAGCACAGGGTTTTTTGATTCCTCGATGTAGCGGTCGATCACCGCGGCAAGTCTCGGATCATCGGTATTCTCAAGCCCACCAGGACGTTTGAGTTCGGCTTCGCGTTTGACGATCCAGGCATTCGCTGCAGGCTTGCGGTCAAAGGTTTGCGCTTCGCGATGGACGGTTTTGCCGCCTACCTTGATGACGATCTGGGCGGTAAAAGCCTTAGAGCCGTCTTTGCGAGTCCGTCCTATGATCGTGCCCATCTCTTACCGATTTTGCTGTCGTCGTACGTCGTCGTACCGCGCGGTCTGGCTAGCCAGTCGGTCCTACCGACGGACACGCCAACGGGACGAAGTCGTACCGGTCTCGGTCGGACTTGTGAGTCCGTCCTAATTTCAATATCGTGGTACGACGGGCCCGCCAAAGTACGAATTTGTCGTACCACGGGCGTGAAAATAGGTCAAAATGAGCCGGAAACGGTACGACATAAGATATAACGGAAATTAACGAAGTGACTGAAAAAGCAATAAAATTACAGAAAAATCGTCAGTGGCTCTTTTGTGTCGCTCCTATGATGGAATGGACAGACCGGCACTGCCGGTTCTTCCATCGCCTGCTGACGCGCCGGGCGCTGCTTTATACCGAGATGCTGACCACGGGCGCGGTGTTGCATGGCGATCGCGCGCGGCTGTTGCGGTTCGATGCGGCCGAGCATCCGCTCGCCTTGCAGCTCGGCGGGTCCGATCCGCGCGCGCTTGCCGAATGCGCGAAGATCGGTGCCGATCTCGGCTTTGACGAGATCAATCTCAATGCCGGCTGTCCATCCGACCGCGTGCAGGATGGCCGCTTCGGCGCCTGCCTGATGGCCGAGCCGGCTTTGGTTGGCGAGTGCATCGCGGCGATGAAGTCGGTCGTCGCAATTCCCGTCACCGTCAAATGCCGCATCGGCATCGATGAGCAGGACCCCGAACAGGCGCTCGAGATTTTCGCACAAGCGGTCGAGCGTGCCGGGGCCGACGCGCTGATCGTCCATGCCCGCAAAGCCTGGCTCAAAGGTCTGTCGCCGAAAGAAAACCGCGAAGTCCCGCCGCTCGATTACGATCGCGTCTATCGGCTTAAACGCGCGCATCCGGATCTCACTGTCGTGCTCAATGGCGGCATCGGCGGCATCGAACAAGCGCTTGTGCATCTCGACCATGTCGACGGCGTGATGATGGGCCGCGCCGCCTATCAGGAGCCGTGGCGGCTTATTGCCGCCGATCCTCTCGTGTTCGGCGAAGCCGCGCGCTGCCAATCGGCGAAAGAGACCACGTTGGCACTCATCCCCTATATCGAGCGCGAGCTTGCGCAAGGCACGCGGCTGCACAGCATCACCAGGCATTTGCACGGCCTGTTCCGCGCCGTGCCCGGCGCGCGTGCGTTCCGTCGCGCGCTTGCCGGCGCCGCGACCTCGCCGCATGCGAACGCGGAATGCCTCGCCGCTGCGCTTGCATTGGTCGCCGATAGCGGCGTCCTGGACAGCGCCCGCGAATTGGCGCACATCGCCGCCTAGCGCACCTCCCGCAGTTACAGGCAAAATGATTGTCGGCGTGCCGTTGAGCGAGATTCTTTGGCTCGCGCTGGCGATCATCGTCGCCGGGGTCATCACCGGGATTCTTGCCGGGCTGTTCGGCATCGGCGGCGGCGCGGTCATCGTGCCGGTGCTCTACGAGGTGTTCGGCGTGCTCGGCGTGCCGGAAGCCGTGCTGATGCAGCTTTGCGTCGGCACATCGATCGCCATCATATTGCCGACGACGGTGCGGTCCTTCCTCACCCATCAAGCCAAAGGTCTCGTCATCCCGCGGGTGATCCGGCTCTGGGCGCTGCCGGCCGTGCTCGGCGTCGCCTGCGGCGCGGTGATCGCGGCGTTTGCGCCGCCGGCCGTGTTCAAGGTCGCCTTTGTGCTGATCGCGGGATCTATCGCTGCAAAATTTCTGTTCGCCGGCGATCGCTGGAATCTCGGCGCCGATCTGCCCGGCCCGGTGCCGATGACGCTTTACGGCTTCGGCATCGGGCTCGCCGGATCGCTAATGGGCGTGAGCGGCGGCTCGCTGTCCAATATCGTGCTGACGCTCTATGGCAAGCCGATCCACAATGCAGTCGCGACCTCGGCGGGGCTCGGTGTGCCGATCACGATCGTCGGCACGCTCGGCTATATTCTTGCCGGCCTGCACGACCATGCACTGTTACCGCCGCTGTCGCTCGGCTTTGTGTCGCTGATCGGGGTTGCGGTGATGGCGCCGCTGTCAAGCCTCACGGCGCCCTATGGCGCGCGGCTCGCGCACAGATTATCGCGGCGCACGCTCGAAATCGCGTTCAGCTTTTTTCTCTTGCTGGTCTCGGCGCGGTTTCTCGTGAGTCTCTTTTGAATTTTTTGGTGGAGCATGATCTTATCGGAAAACCGGCTTCCACTTTTCCGGATCATGCTCAGGGATAGCCTTTGAGCACCAGCCGGTCCCCGTTGACCTGCCAGCTTTGCAGCCGGTTGAGAAAACTCATGCCGAGCAGGCTGGTCTTCAGCTGCCCGGGCTGCACCACCAGCGCGTCGACCGAACGTTCCTCGAGCCCGCCGATGGCGACGCGGTCGAGCGTAACCGGGGCGGCGCGGGTGCGGCCGTTGGCGGTATCGATGCCGACCGTATAGTTGAGCAGGTCGAGCGGCAGGCCGGCGGCCTTGGCGTCATCGGGGGTGAGCACGACCGAGCTCGCGCCGGTATCGAGCACCATCGGAATGTGAGCGCCGTTGATCTGCGCGGCAATGTCAAAATCGCCGGCGCTGGCGCGCGCGAGTTCGACGGTGCGGCCGTGCGAGATGACGTGGCCGGGAATGAGTTCGGCGAGCACGCGGTCGGCGACGCCGCCGAGCTCGAACCGGTAGGTATAGCCGATCACGAGAACGAGCCCGACCACGACCCATAACAGCGCCGCGGTGATGGCTTGCGTGAAACGCTCGCGGAACATCGTCAGCAACACGGCGGCGAGAAACACCAGCAGCAGAATTTTATAGGCAAGCGAACCGAAATCTTCGACGGACGCTGGCCCGACCGTGCCCGCGCCGTGTTGGGCGATCAGGATGAGGATCGCGATCAACAGACCGATCAGGAGAAGCCACAACAGGCGTTGCCGCACGGGAATGTCCTTCAGTGTCCCGATTCCGAAGTTTGCAAGTGTTTCGGCCGGAAATTGCGCCGCACCATAGACAGGGAGCCGGCGAAGGCAATCCCGGCGATCGTCATCACGGCGAGCTTTACCCGCCGGCGCCGAACAGTGCCCGCTTGGCGCGGCTTGTCGAGTCCTCGGGTGAGGACGACGACGATGACATCATGTCTGCTTGCGGCTGGATCGGCGGCGCGCCCTGGGCGATGGGCGCCAATGCCGACATCACGCGCTCGGGCGGGAAGGTGACGATCACCTCGGTGCCGATGCGCAGCTTCGATTTCAGCGTAAACGTGCCGCCATGCAGATCGATGAGGTTCTTGGCGATCGGCAGGCCAAGGCCGGCGCCCTGTTCGGCCGACTTGATCGAGTTCGACCCCTGGCCGAACGAGGCGAGCACGATCGGGATTTCCTCTTCCGGGATGCCCGGTCCGGTATCTTTCACGCTCATGTATTGTCCGCCGGACGCGGTCCAGCCGACTTTGAGCCAGATCTCGCCGCCTTGCGGGGTGAATTTGATCGCGTTGGACAGAAGGTTGAGGCAGATCTGCCGCACCGCGCGCTCGTCGCCCCACAGCCGCGGCATGTCGGGCTCGAACATTTCGTGGATGGTGATGCCGCGATTTGAGGCGCGCAGCTTGAGCAGATGGTGGCAATCCTCGACCACCCGGTTGAGCGATACCGCCTCCTCGTTGAGCTCGTAGCGCCCGGCCTCGATGCGCGACAGATCGAGGATTTCGTTGATCAGATTGAGCAGATGCACGCCGGAATTATGGATGTCGCCGGCATAGTCCTTGTACATCGGCACGGCGTGCGCACCGAAAATCTCGCCCTTCATCACTTCGGAAAAGCCGAGAATGGCATTGAGCGGCGTGCGCAATTCGTGACTCATCTGCGCCAGGAACCGTGATTTGGCGATATTGGCGGTTTCGGCGCGGCGGCGGGCTTCGTCGGACACCGATTTCGATTGCTCGAGTTCGCCGATCAGCGCGTCCTTTTCCGCTCTGGCCTCGAGCGTGGCGAGCGTCGTCGAATAAAGCCGGTAGGCGAGCAGCGAAAAGTAGCCTTCCGCGGTGAGCGCCATGATGGCGAGAATGTAATCGTGCAAGGTGCCCTTGGCCGCGAAATCGAGCGCGATCGCGATGGTGACCGGCAGTGTCAGCGCGAATACCGCAATCGGCAGGCTCGACGCCAGCATGCTCGATATCGCCACAACCAGCAGCATGACGAACAGCATGAAGGTCGCCGCCTGATCGTCCATGCCGATCGGATTGATCAGGATGAAGGTCCACGCCATGCCGAAGAACAGGTCGAGCAGGATGAAGCGCATTCGCCACGAGCGCAGCGGCGTGGTCGAGGCCGGCTCTTCGAGAAACGTCCGGCAGGCGCGAATGATCACGAGATGAATGAGGAGCGCGCCGCCGGTCCACACGCCGCAGGTCAATGCTCCGGTCCACAGGCCCGACAACGCGCCGATGGTGACGATGAGCAGGAGAATGACGGGCGAACCCGAGATGCGGTTCTGCGCGAATTGGCGCAACAACTCGTAATCGAACACCGGCCGCGTGCCGCTGGTCGAGGTCAGCCGGTCGCGCGCCTCGCGCACATGCTGCGAGGCGAGCCGACGCTTTGCCGACGGCGCGGCAGCCGGCGACGCAAGCTCGTGCGCTTCGCTGATGTTATTGGGCATCGCCGTCCAAGGCTTGCGGTAATTCGGCTTGCAGTAATTCGCGACGAAAGTGGCCCAAATTCCTTAAGACGAGGCTTAAGCGGGCGCGGGCGAGGCGGCCGCGCAGGGATTCGTTTACACTTTGGGCACGCCGCCTGCGCCGGCAGGGGCTGGCGGCGGGCTGCGGCCTGCTGGCAGCGTTGCGTCCGGCGCGATAGGCTCATGACCTCAAAGGGATAAAGAGGCGATCGCGATGAAGCTTTACGATGGCGGCCGCGCCCCCAATCCGCGGCGGGTGCGCATCTTCCTGGCCGAGAAGGAAATCAAAGTTCCGACCGAGCCGGTCGATCTCGGCGCGATGCAGCAGCGCGGCGAGGCCTATACCGCGATCAATCCGCTGCAGCGGGTGCCGGCGCTCGTTCTCGACGACGGCACCGTGATCACCGAATCGATCGCCATCTGCCGCTATTTCGAGGCGCTGCAACCCGATCCCCCGCTGTTCGGCCGCGGCGCGCTCGAGATCGCCTTGGTCGAAATGTGGAACCGGCGCGCGGAGTTTAATCTTTATCTGCCGGTCTCAAGCGTGTTCCGGCATCTGCATCCCGCCGCCAAGGCCATGGAGGATCCGCAGGTGCCGCAATGGGGCGAAGCGAACAAGCCGCGCATATTCGAGTTCTTGCAGCTCCTCGACGGCGAGTTGAAAGGCCGGCCTTATCTTGCCGGCGACGCCTATAGCGTTGCCGACATCACCGCGATGATCGCGATCGATTTCATGCGTGTGTCCAAGCTTGCGGTGCCGGACACGCTCACAAGCCTCAAACGCTGGCATCAGGCGGTGTCGGCGCGGCCGAGCGCCGCCGCATAAGTGCGGCCTTGCGCTCCACGGGCGCCTGCGCCGATTGGTCGCCCTGTCACAAAGCCGTCAAAAACTGCTATGATTGGCGCAATAGCGGTGTCGGAACACGTCGCGCAAGCGGGTAGGTTCGCGTCACCGAATTCTTGAAGTCTAGGGAGGTTGTTGTGTTGTCACGCCGCGCATTCGCCGGCGCCATTTTTGGTACGGCTCTTATCAGCGCATCGGCGGCATTCGCCGCGGATACTTATCCGAGCCGCCCAATCAGGGTGGTCAGTCCATTCCCGCCGGGAAGCGCTTCGGACACCGTCAGCCGTGTCGTGCTCGACCAGGTCTCCCAGGAGCTTGGCCAGCCCATGGTGATCGAAAACCGCGCCGGCGCCGGAGGGATACTTGGCTTTGCCGACGTCGCCAAGGCGGACCCAGACGGTTACACCATCGTCGTCAGTTCGACCTCGATGGGCACCGGAATGGTGCTGCACAGGAGCCTGCCCTACGATCCGGCAAAGGACCTCGTTTCGGTGGCGATGTTCGGCTCGCAGCCCAACGTGCTGGTCGCGTCGGCGCAGGACGGCTTTAAGAGCCTTGGCGATCTTGTCGCCGCCGCCAAGGCGAAACCCGGCACTCTGACATTTGCATCCGCGGGCGTCGGTTCATCCTCGCATATGGCCGGCGAGCGGCTGCGGCTTGCCGCCAACATCGACGTCCGGCATGTGCCGTTCAAGGACAACGGTCTCACCGAAGTGATGGCCGGGCGCATCGATTACTATTTCATTCCGTTGGCGGCGGCGGCTTCCGCGCTCGGCAGCGACAAACTCACCGTGCTCGCAGTGAGTTCGCTCAAGCGCGTGCCGCTGTTGCCCAATGTTCCCTCCGTTGCCGAGGCCGGTTATCCCAACGCCGAGTTCAATTTCTGGGTCGGCTTATCCGCGCCGGCAAATACGCCGCGCGCCATTGTCGACAAGTTGCACGACGCGACCGAGAAGGCGCTGCTCGATCCTTCGATCGCGGCGAAATTGGCCAAGCTCGGCATTCAGCCTGAGCAAATGAGCGTCGATCAATTCGGCAAGTTCGTCAAAGACGATCTCGCCGCGACGGTCAAACTTGCTAACGACGCGGGTATCCAGCCGACGGATTGAAACCTTCTGCCCCCAGCTATCGCCGGGCAGGAAAGTTGTCACCGCTGCAACAGCGCGATCAGGCTCGACGTATCCCAGCGCTTGCCGCCCATTTTCTGCACCTGGCCGTAGAACTGGTCGATGAGCGCCGAGATCGGCAGCGTGGCGCCGTTCCGGCGCGCTTCCGACAGACAGATGCCGAGATCTTTGCGCATCCAGTCGACGGCGAAGCCGAAATCGAATTTGCCCGCGACCATGGTCTTGTAGCGGTTTTCCATCTGCCAGGATTGGGCTGCGCCCTTGGAGATGGTCGCGATCAGCTTTTCGATGTCGAGGCCGGCTTTCATGGCGAAGTGCAGACCTTCGGACAGGCCCTGGACCAGTCCGGCGATGCAGATCTGGTTCACCATCTTGGCGAGCTGGCCGGAGCCGGACGCGCCGAGGAGATTGCAGGCGCGTGCGTAAGCCGCGATCACCTTCTCGGCCTTGGCGAACGGGGCCTCGTCGCCGCCGCACATCACCGTGAGCACGCCGTTCTCGGCGCCGGCCTGGCCGCCGGAAACCGGAGCGTCGACGAAGTCGAAGCCGCGCTGTTTTGCCTCGGCGTAAAGCTCGCGCGCGATTTCGGCCGACGCGGTGGTGTGGTCGACCACGATGGCGCCCTTGGCAACGCCCGCGAACACGCCCTCTTTGCCGAGCATGACCTCGCGCAAATCGTTGTCGTTGCCGACGCAGGCAAACACAATTTCCTGGCCTGCAGCCGCCTGTTTTGGTGTCGGCGCGCTCTTGCCGCCGTGTTGGGCCACCCATTTCTCGGCCTTGGCGGCGGTCCGGTTGTAAGCCGTAACCTCGTGGCCGCCTTTGGCCTTGAGATGCCCCGCCATCGGGTAGCCCATGACGCCTAGTCCGACAAACGCCACTTTCGCCATTGTTTCCTCCATGATCTCGCGTTGGCTGTCGCTCCGGTCTTGGCCTGTCCGGCGGCGCCGCGTCAACCGGGTGCCGGTTGACCGGCGCGGCAAGGGGCCTATGTAGGTCGTCATGGCCGCCCTGAAAGACGATGTGCTCGCCGCGCTCGGCAAGGTTTTAGGTCCCGACGGCACTGTGCTGCCAGCGACCGGAAAACTCTCCGACATCGTCGTCGGCGACGGCAAGGTGTTCTTTTCCATCACGGTCGATGCCGCAGCGGTCCAACAATGGGAAGCCGTGCGCGCGCGCGCCGAAGCCGCCGTTCGCGCCGTGCCGGGCGTCACCTCGGCGATGATCGCGCTCACCGCCGAGCGTGCGGGAGGCGCCGGTGGCGCTCCGCCGCGCGCGCCGCAACGTGCGCAAGGTGGTGCCCCAGCCGGTGCGCGAGCAGGAACCGCACCGGGCACGCCGTCGGCGTCGCCGGCCGGCATTCCCGGCGTCGGAGCCATCATTGCGGTTGCCTCCGGCAAAGGCGGCGTCGGCAAATCGACGGTCGCCGTCAATCTTGCACTCGGCTTGCGCGACCTCGGCCTGAAGGTCGGCATCCTCGACGCCGACATTTACGGGCCGTCGCTGCCAAAACTGCTCGCCATCCGCGAGAAGCCGCAGACCATCGGCGGCACGCGGCTCAAACCCATCGAGCGCCACGGCATGCCGGTGATGTCGATCGGTTTCCTCATCGAGGAGGAGACGCCGATGATCTGGCGCGGACCGATGGTGATGTCGGCGCTGACCCAGATGCTGCGCGAGGTCGAATGGGGCACGCTCGATGTGATGGTGGTTGACATGCCGCCGGGCACTGGCGATGCGCAACTGACCATGGCGCAGCAGGTGCCGCTCAAGGGCGCGGTGATTGTGTCGACGCCGCAGGATCTCGCGCTCGCCGACGCGCGGCGCGGCATCGCCATGTTCCGCCGCGTCAATGTGCCGGTGCTCGGCATTGTCGAAAACATGTCGATGTTCATCTGCCCGCATTGCGGGGAACGTTCGGATATCTTCGGCCATGGCGGCGCGCGGGCCGAAGCGGAGCGGCTCGGCGTGCCGTTTTTGGGCGAAGTGCCGCTCGCCATCGTCATCCGCGAGAAATCCGACTCTGGCCAGCCGGTGGTGGCGACGGCGCCGGACAGCCCGCTGGCGCAATGCTACCGCGACATCGCCGCGCGTGTGCGTGACGGCCTGCGGGGCGCCAGCCGCGCAGCGCCGAAAATTGTTATTGAGGCATAATAGCTTAGGCCGTCTGTCGGGCTTTGCCGCAGCTGCCGGCCGGCGGCCGGTTTTCCACACCATCACGAGCCCGTGCTCGCACCCCCCGCAACTGCTCTTGCCGCCAAACCCAGTCTGGATTATATTGGATCCAATTTAATCCATACCAAAAAGCTTCGATAGGGAGATGGCGATGCAGCAGCAGTTCGAGCCCACCGTTACCGAGCAAGTCCCGGCCATTGCGGTGGCGCAGCGGCTGTCCGGGCTTCGCGGCAAGCGCTTGGGCTTTGTCGATAACAGCAAGTGCAACGCCGATATCTTCATCCAGCGCATTACCGCGCAACTCGTCGATCGCTTCGCGGTGGTCGCCGGTCCGGTCGTGCGCAAGGCGGCGCCGAAGGATCGTTTGTCGGACACCGACTTCGCCAATCTGGCAAAGTGCGATGCGGTCGTGCAGTGTTTCGGCGACTGCGGCACCTCGACCTCGATCAGCGTCGCCGATGCGGTCGAAATCGAACGCCGCGGCATTCCGACCGTCACCGTCTTCAGCACCGCCTTCGCCAGCGCCGCGCGCAAGCAGGCGGCGGGACGCGGCATGGCCGACCTGCCGCTCGCGCGCATCCCGCATCCGATGCACACGGCGCAGCGCAGCGTCGTTGCCGAGCGCGCCGACGCGGTTATCGACACGCTTGCGCAACGTCTCACCAGCCACAGCGCCGACGCCGCCGAAGCGGAGAGCGTGGATCGGTTCGATGGCTTAAACGACATTGACGACCAGGAAATGCTGTTTGCGCGCGGTTGGACCGACGGCCTGCCGGTCGTCATTCCGACCGCGGAAAAGGTCGCCGCGATGGTGGCGGCCTCGGGGCGCGACGGCGCGGAGCGGATCGGTCCAATCCCGCCGCGCTGGCGCCAGGCCACGATCGAGAAGATCGCCATCAATGCCGTGATGGCGGGATGCCGGCCGGAATATTTTCCGGTGGTGCTGGCGGCGATCGACGCGCTTCTCGACAACGATTGCCAGCTCTACGGCATCCAGACCGCGACCAACACGACGGCGCCGCTCCTCATCGTCAACGGGCCGATCGTGCAGGAGCTCGACATCAATGCCCACGGCAATGTCTACGGCCAGGGCGCCCGCGCCAATGCCACGATTGGCCGCGCGGTACAGCTCGTGCTGCGCAATATCGGCGGCGACATTCCCGGCGAGACCGACATGTCGACCCACGGCCAGGCCGGCAAATTCACCGCCTGCATCGCCGAAGCGGAAGCCGACAGCCCGTGGTCGGCGTTCCACGTCGACTCAGGCTTTGCCGCCGGCGACAGCACAGTCACGGTGATCGGCGCGTCGGCGCCACAAAATATCTTCACCTATGGCTGCGAGACCGGCCAGGACGTTCTCGAACATTTTATCGGCGCGACGCTCGGTCTCGGCCACAACAACATCATCTTTCCGACCGGTCCGCTGTTCGTCGTCAGCCCCGAGCACGCGGCGACCATGGCGCGCGACGGCATCGGCAAGAAGGAGATCCAGAACGCGGTGTTCGAACGCGCGCGGATTCCGTTGACGCGTTTTGCCGCGCGCAGCGTGAAGGGCCTTCACCACCGGCGGGGGCGCTGGTTCGCCAAGGTCGGCGATCCGGACCATATCGGGATCGCCGACCGGCCGGAGGACATTCATATCGTTGTCGCCGGCGGCGCGGGCATCCACTCGCTGTTTGTGCCAACAGCGTTCAGCTATCGTCCGGTGACGCGGCGGATTGCCGCCAAAGCCTGAAGATAAACGGCCCGCAAAGAAGGCCGTGAACTTGCGCGCACCGCCGCACGGAGGGAGACGGATATGCCGAATGCGGAACAGGTCGCTCCGCGCGGAGCAACCTCGCCGATAAACTCTGCGGCGGCGCCGGAGAGTGCGGCAAAGCCGCGAAGCTCGATCAAGAACATCGGCTTAGTGGCCGGTTCGGCAGCGCTGGTCGCCATCGTCATGATGCCGCAGCCGGCGGGCTTGTCGATTGCCGGTCAGCACATGCTCGGCATTTTCGCCTTCGCGGTCATCGTATGGATGACGGAAGCGGTCGATTATGCAGCGAGCTCCATCATCCTGATGGCCTTGATTGCATTCTTGCTTGGTTTTGCCCCCGATCCGGCGCACCCCGACCATATGCTCGGCACGTCGCAGGCGTTATCGGCGGCGTTGGACGGCTTCACCAATCCAGCCGTGGCTTTGATCGCCGCTTCGCTGGTCATCGCGACCGCCATGGCGATTACCGGGCTCGACAAGCGTCTCGCGCTCGGCGTGATTTCGCTGATCGGCACCAGCCGCAGCCGGCTTCTGATCGGCACCATCATTGTGATGGCGATATTGGCGTTTTTTGTTCCCACAGCCTCCGCGCGCGTCGCCTGTCTCGTTCCGATCATCCTGGGTGTAATATCCGCGCTCGGCATGGAGAGAAAAAGCCGGGTGGCCGGCATGCTGATGATGTCGATCGTCTACCTTTCCCTGATCTGGGCCATCGGCATCGCCACCGGCGCGGCGCAGAACGTCTACGTCAACGCGCTCATGGACCGGACGCTTCACGTCAGAATTTCCTGGATCGATTGGCTGATCGTCGGCGCGCCGTACTCAATCGCGCTCAGCGTCGCGCTCTATTTCGTGTTGATGAAGATGATGGCGCCGGCAGCCGGCGAGACCGCCGCTCCGGCGAGCGGAAAATTGGGACCCGAGCTTGGGCCGATGACGGTGGACCAGATAAAGCTCCTTATTTTCTCCGTCGTTGTTCTGGGCTTCTGGGCAACCGAAGGGAAACTGCATTCCTTCGATTCGTCGACCGTGGCGGTCGCCGCTGTGGCGCTGATGTTCGTGCCGAAAATCGGCGTGATCGACTGGAAACAGGTGCAGTCGCGGATCCCGTGGGGCATCCTCATTCAGTTGGGCGTCGGGGTGAGCCTGGGCACCGCCTTGTTGAAAACCGGAGCGGCGGGCTGGCTTGCGACCTTTGTCGTCAATGAATTCGGCGTCCAGCAACTGTCCATATTCGCGATCCTCACGGTGTTGTGGCTGTTCCTGATTCTGATCCATCTGGGCTTTTCGAGCGGAGCGGCCATGGCCACGACCATGATCCCGGTTATGCTGAGCGTCTTACAACAGGCGCAGATTCCGACGCTTCAAGTCGCCGGCATGACCATGCTCTTGACCTTCGTGACCAGCGTCGGCTGGATCCTTCCCATCAACGGGCCGCAGAATATGCTCGCCTTCGGTACCGACACTTTCGAGGCCCGCGATTTCATCCGCGTCGGCATCGTGCTGACGGTCATTGCTTATGTGTTGCTACTGGTATTCGCGGCGACCTATTGGCGGTGGCTCGGCTACCTCTAGATCGGTCGATCATGCGGTTACGCGCACTTTTTCAGGAGCAGGGCCATAGCGGGACGACCGCGGAAGCGGTGTACCAGGCGCTGCGCCACGGCATCGTGCACGGCGATCTCGCGCCCGGCGAGCGGCTGCGCAGCGATGCGCTGGCGACCGAGCTTCGCGTCAGCCGCACGCCGGTGCGCGAGGCCTTGCGCAAGCTCGAGGCGGAGGGGCTCGTCGCCCATTCGGGCTCCCGGCTGATCGTGCGCGCGTTCAGCGAGCAGGATCTGACCGAGCTGTTCTACGTGCGCGAGGCGCTCGAAGGCATGGCCGCGCGGCTTGCCGCGGAGAATGCGACCCCGTCCGAGATCGCGGACATCAGCGAACTCCTGGAAGACATGGAAACGGCGCGCCGGCGCGGCGACCTCGGCGCGCTGCGGCGGCTGACCGGCGAGTTTCATCAACTGGTCTGCCGCGCCTCGCACAACAACCGGCTCCTGCAATCGCTGAAAACGCTGCTCGACAGCGTGCGGCAAATTCAGACCAGCACGCTCTATGAGGAGGGCAGGGCCGCCAAAGCGCTGCAAGAACATCGCGACCTCGTGGCGGCCATCGCGGCGCGCGACGGCGAGCGCGCCGAAAAACTGGCTCGCGAGCACCGGCGCAAGACGCTCGAACTGCGCAAGGATATGTTGCGCGCGCAGCTGCGCAAAAGCCGCGCCGACGGCGGGCAGGAGACGGGGTGAAATGGCGGGTGAAACGAGGACGCTTGCGGAGTTCGCCGCCACGCTGCGTTACGAGGACATTCCGGCGCCGGTGATCGCCATCACCAAAGCCTGCCTCATCGATACGGTCGGCGTCGCCTTGTTCGGCAGCAGCCTGCCGTGGAGCAGAAGCGTCGAAGATTTTGCCCACCATGTCGGCGGCAACGGTTCGAGCACGATCTTAAGCCCGGCGCTGCGGCGCGCCAGCGCGCCGGCGGCGGCGCTCGCCAACGGCACGTTTGCGCACGCTTTCGAGTTCGACAATCTGCGCCAGCCCAGCATCGGCGTGCATCCGGGCTCGACCGCGACCGTCGGCGCACTCGCGGTCGCGGAAGAATATGGCGTGTCGGGCCGCGACTTTCTCACCGCGCTGGTCGTCGGCAACGAATGCATGATGCGCACCGGGCTTGCCGCCAAAAGCACCAGTGAGCAACTTGGCTTTCATGCGCCTGGCCTCACCGGCGTGTTCGGATCGGCGATCGCGGCGAGCCGGCTCATGGGACACGACAGCCAACGCACCGCGATGGCGATCGGCATCGGCGGCTCGCTGTGTTCGGGCCTGCTTAGCTTTGCCAAAGCCGGCAGCGGCGGCATGGTCAAGCGCCTGCATATCGGCCGCGCCGCGGAGGGCGGCGTGACCGCGGCCTATCTTGCCGGGCGCGGTTTCGAGGGACCGGACGTCATCCTCGAGGGCAAATTCGGCTACCTCGATGTCTATGCCCGCGACGGCGATCCGGCTTTGCTGGTCGAGGGTCTCGGCACGCGGTGGGAAAGCCTCAAAATCTGGTTCAAGATGTTTCCCTGCCACGTCACCGCGCAAGCGCCGGTGCGCGCGATTCAGGAACTGCAGCGCGCGCACGGCTTCGTTCCGCGCGACGTGACAGGAATTGTCATCGAAGCATCGGAAAAAGTGCTGTCGCATCACGCCGAGCGGGCGCCGCGCGACGTCGGTACTGCCCAATACAGCGTGCCGTTCAGCGTCGCGCTGGCGCTGTTTCGCGACCCCGCCGATCCGCAGGCGTTCCTCGACGGCCCGAAGCAAAATCCGGAAATTTTGGATTTGTGCAAAAGGATCGAATTGCGACGTTACGCAGCGAAAATTGCCGCCGGCCACAACGCGGCCTGCCGGCTCGAAGTCACGCTGGCCGATGGCCGGTCCTTGGCCATCAGCAAAATCGATTTTGACGAGGGCGGCTCGTCCGAAACCGTGCAACAACGCGTCGAGCAAAAATTCTTGAAACTCGCGAGCGGTCTTGCCGAAGCTCGCCGGAGCGAGCTCCTGGCTCGCATGAACGCCATCGAGGAGCACAACCTTGGCGGGCTCCTCAGCCTGTAGGAAGCCGCCATCACGCCACCGCACCCATGCGATCGCGCCGCAGCACTATGCCCGGCAGCGCGCCGGTGTGCGCGGAATTCTCGACCACAATCGTGCCGTTGACGATAACCGTGGTGCGCGCGCCGGTCGGGAATTGGTGCGGCTGCGTATAGGTGGCGCGGTCGGCAAAATCGTCCGGATCGAACACGGCGATGTCGGCGCAAAAACCTTCCCGCAACAAGCCGCGGTCCTTAAGCTTGAGCGCGCGCGCAGTAGCGCCGGTCATTTTGTGAATGGCAAGCGGAAGCGGCAGCACGTTTTGCTCGCGCACATAGCGCGACAGGATGCGCGGGAAGGTGCCGTAGAAGCGTGGATGCGGCAGGCCCTTACCGACCGTGCCGTAAGGCGCGACGCAATTGCCATCGGAGCCGACCAAAGCCAGCGGCGAGGCGACGATAGTGCGGATATCGTCCTCGGAAATCGAGGTCACCAGCACGCGGGTCGCGCCCTGGTCTTCCACCAGATAGTCGCACAGCGTGTCGATCGGGTCGGCGCCGCGCTCGGCCGCAAGCGAAGCCAGCGTGCGGCCGGCATAATGCGGCAGGTTCGGCGAGATCGAAATCTGCACGCAATCCCACGACGCGATGCGGCCCCAATTGTTCAGCCCGTCGCGCGCAATTTCGGCGCGGATTCTTTCACGCGTTTGCTGCTGGCGAAGCCGCTCGATCATCGCCGGCACGCCATCCGCCTGCACCCATTGCGGCAAAAAATTCTTCAGCGGGTTGGAACCCGCGGCATAAGGATAGGAATCGCAATCGATGTCGAGGCCGCGCGCCTTGGCTTGCTCGATCATCGAAAGCGCGGTTGCGGCCTTGCCCCAATTGTCCATGCCAGAGCATTTGAAATGCACGATCTCGACGTGCACGCCGCATTGTTGCGCGATCTCGATCGCTTCGGCGACGGCCTCGATCACTTTGTTTGCTTCATCGCGCAGATGCGTGAAATAGCCGGCATTGTGCCGCTTGAGCACGTGGCCAAGCGCGATCATTTCGGCCGGCGCGGCGTAGGAGCCGGGTGGCGTGAACAGGCCGGACGACAGGCCGAGCGCGCCGGCGCCGAGCGCCTCCTCAAGGAGGGCGATCATCGCCGCGAGCTCGGCATCGCTCGGCGCGCGCTCGGCCATGCCCATCACCATCAGGCGGAGCGTGTTGTGGCCGACCAGCATGCCGGCATTCACCGCGGTCGCCGGAAAACTTTCGAGATAGTGCGGAAAGCTCGTTTCGCAAAATGGCAGCCACGGCGCGCTCGGGCTCAAATAGTCTTTGAGCAACTCGACCTTGCCGGCCAGTACGGGGGCGACCGAAAAGCCGCAATGGCCGACGATTTCGGTGGTGACGCCCTGGCGAACCTTGCTTTCGGCTTTTGGATTGATCGGCAGCGTAAAATCGGAATGGGTCTTGATGTCGATGAACCCCGGCGCGACCGCGAGGCCTTCGGCATCGATGGTCTTGCGGGCGGAGCCTGCAACATCGCGCCCGATCGCTGCGATGCGGCCGCCTTCGATCGCCAGACTTTCGCCGGGCACACCGGGATTGCCGGCGCCATCGAACAGCATTCCGCTGCGGATTAGGAGATCATGCACGGGCTTTAGAGTGCGGGCTTACCCGGCCCGGCGCAACACCCGGCCGTCGCGCCTATTTCAGCGCCCCCGAGACGTTCGAAAACGTGGTGTTGAGCTGGCTACCGAGACCTGTAACCACCGCAATGATGGCGACCGCAATCCCGGCTGCGATCAATCCGTATTCGATGGCGGTCGCGCCGCCATCGTCGTTGATAAAATGCCAAAGCACGCTACGCATAATTGGCCCCGTTCTAGGGCCGCCCCTGGCGCGACCATACGCATTTGCCGCTTGTAAAACTGTTAATGGCGTGGATTGAATTTTGCCGAGGGCAGGTTGCATTTTTATGGAGCGTGACGCTATTGCGAAACGCCATACAGCTTTCCGGCATCTATTGCGTGCGTCTTGTCCCGCGCGCGGGGGCGGGCGCAGTGGGCGTCGACGAGTTTTGCGTGCAGAAGCCGCGACTGAGCGCCACCTCTTGCAGGCAGTCCTGCGCGGTCGCGTAATTGCAATGCACATCGCCTTGGCTATCGAGGACGCACCACGGCTCCGCTCCGGCTGCCGCCCGGCCGGGTGAAACCCCGACAACGACGGCAAAACCGAGCGCCGCCGCCACAGCGGCCGCCGCCAGCATCATGGAGCGAAATGGCCTCATCGCAGACAATAACACCGCGGCGCGGCAAATGTTTTGTCCCGCGGGCGGAATATTCCGGCGCTCATGGGGCAGGCTTACGCGGCGAAGCAACAGCCGGTCTTAGCGGCTCATCGCCACAATGATCTGATCCGGCTCGCGCGACAGCACGGTGCAGCGGCGATGGACCTTGGTGTCGCTGCCGAAGCTGAGCGTGAAAGTATCGGGGACAGGATTGCCACTTGGAATGAAAAGCTGGGCAGCCTTCTCGGCAATCCCCGTCACAGTGCACTGCACCGGGGCTTGCCCGGCTTCACAATGGATCATCGCGGGAAACGAGACTGGCCGTCGCGGCTCGTCCCGCAGGTCTCTCCCGGTTGTCTTGGTCATAACGTCCACTCCCCGGGCGATAAGCTGCGCCGCGGGTGTTAACAACCAGTTTGCACGTTTGGCGTGAAATGGGCCAAAAGCCTAGCAGCGATTGACCATTATTTGCCGGGTCCCGCCGCCTGCCGCCGGAACCACTACGGTCTGCGTACTGTGCTGGCAGGCCAGTGAATATGGCGCGTATGGCGCCACTTCGCCTAACTCGAGTATTGAACCATCCGAAGCAATGGCGACCGACCCGGTTTCGACAAAACCGTAGGGTGCCGACACCGGCGCTGACGACCAGCCGGCAGCAAATATCAGGGCGGACAAGATCGCGTTCATGGCTTCCCCAAAGTGCTTCCCCAAAGTGCTTCCCAAAGTGCTTCCCCAAAGTCCTGGCCAAAGCATAGCAGGTGCCGGCTGGCTGCGAAGGGGGCCTTATTCGCGGTCGACCTCTCTGGTGAGATTTTGACCACACCGATCGCACCTGAAGCCCTCGACCCGAGGCAGGACGTCCTTAGCCGGGAGAAAAGAAACGAGCCGCATTTTTTGCCCGCAGTTGGGGCAATCGGGTAGATCGTCCATGGATGGATACCGACTAGGATTGAATTAGCCCCGGTCTTGCGATCGGGGCTTTTAAAAGCATGCCGGGGCTCGAATGGAAACCCGTAAAAACCCGGCGAGCGGAAGACCGGTAGCGGCGGTCTATTTACGGAAAGCCTATGTGAATGGAAAAGCGCGGGCCACAGCCAAGTTCACAAATTTAAGAGGGACTACCGGCTTGAAAAGCCTATGGAAAGGGACCAGTACCCAAAGAAATGGTACTGGCCGGAATTGGCCACTCGCAAATCCAAAACCGGCCAGAGTGAACCGTTGTGAGCGCCCGTAACGAAACGCCATCGGGTGCGAGCGGTGCGCACCTATTCGCGCTCCCTGTTCGCCCAAGAGGGACAACCAGTGAGGCAACATGGCTAGACATTCGTCTCGGTCGGACCCGTCAATGGCTCGGGCACTTTCTGAATTGCTTCGGCGCGCCGGGAGCCATCTCGCCAATTGAAATTCAAGATCAGCTAACTGGACAACGCATTCAAGTGCAGCTCGGTGAGCTGTTTGTTCAAATATCAATTAATGGCCGCGATTATTATTTTGATCGTTTCTCGGGTCGCTTTGACGGGACCGGAAGCGGCTGCGGCTGTAACTAGCCCACCTTTTTATTGCAGATTGGATCGTGAGCTACGATTAAACGCTTTTCTTCGTTGTCCATATCGGTGGTAACGACATCGACCCAATGCGTAGGTTTCTCCCGAGTGATGCATGCGTTTTCACCATTCAGATATGAAAGCAGTCTGGCCCTAATGTCTCCCTTGCCGACATAGACCCATCCGGTAGATTTATAGAGACCGTAGCAACCCATTTGGTTCGGATTGAGTGATTTAACATTCGCCTTTGTAAATTCCCGAGGATTGTCCGCAAACGGCATGTTCCCCTCCATAGGTTGCCGCAGAAAAATGTTACAACTGCCTAAGCCCCCAGTCTAGGAGCGCCCTCCGTCAATTACCCGGAATTGCCGCCGACGATCCGGTGCGGTCGGCGACGGCAGGGGTGGCACTGCCACGAGCGCCGCGTCCAGTAAGTCTCCAATCGTCCAAACATGATCGGCAATGCCGAGCGCCATCGCTGGCGTGCTGCGCAGCGTTTCATGCACGCGGCAGAGATTGTAGAACGCGACATGCAGCGCGACGGCGGCAAGGTGGCAATCTAGCTTTTTGCTAAAACCGTTGCTCAAACGGGCAAACCGCTTTGACGCCATGCGCAGCGTCAAATTTTGCCTCTCGACATAGCTTGTCGAAATATGCTCGGGCTCGCCGCTTACTACGTCGCGGGCTACTGCTACTACCTGAGCCGGCGAATAACGCCGCGATGCTTCGGTTACTGCAAGGTGGGTTACCGAATAGGTCTTGTTGATGACGCCGTGAGCGACATTGCCGCCAAAGGCATCGCGGATCGCATTGCGGTACGGGTGATAGCCATCCGTTGTGATCTCAGGCGTGCCGATCACACGCTGGCGCAAGTCCTGAATAAATTCGTCCGTTGTCTCGGTCGTGCGCTTGCCAGTGAGAAAGGAAATGATCGCACGGCTTGAAGCACCAAGCGCAACGTAAGTGTATTGGTCGCCTGTGACGGCGACATCCTTCGCGGGCTTTTCATGCCAGCGGCGCTTGCGCTGCACGAAGCTCCAGAGCTCATCGCACTCGATCCGGTTCACGCGAACACCGACCATCATGCGGTCGTGCAATTCGGCGCAGCCACGCCCAACTTGAAGGGCAAGCTTGCCGACCGTTTCGCGGTTGACGCCAGTAATGCGCGCGGTGGCGCGGATGCCCAAGCCTTCGGTTAAGGCGCAGACGACTTCAATTTGTTTGTCGCGGGAAAGAAAGTTCATGGGGGGTCCTATCCGACATTGGGAACGGACCCGAAGCGGGACACTGGAAAATTAGCGCGGAATCTGCTATATTCGCCTTAGTGGTCACGGCTTCGGGGTCCTATCCCGGGGTTCCGATCCGGGACCGGCACCGCTTCAACGGTGACGGTCCCACTGTTTCGATCCTGGCAGCCCCGCCGGGATTTGGACCCGGACCTCTCCGCCTGTAACAGCGAGCGTCCTACTTAGACTACGGGGCACTTTAGAAGCCGATTAGGGGTCGCGTGTACTACGTGGGGTAGGGCGCGACCCCTCCTATTTGGTCCTAGCCCCGCCTGCCGGTCAGCAAGTAACGGCGGGGCTCTGGTTCTCTGGGCATTGAGGTCTCCTGTTAGGGGTAAGAAAACCATATCTCCAAGCCACCGTCAAGGGTACAAGAAATAAAAGATATAATTCTCCTATCTTGTTCTTGCTCTGATCGCTAACTTCGTATACGCAGTTCAGAGAGTAGATAAGATTTGGAGGCTTCCATGGGCCGCGTTAAGGCAGCCGCACAGTTCCCGTTCATTAATCTGGAAAAGGCCATTACTCGCGCGCAGGAGCTTTACGTCGCGGACCAGCGGGGCAACGAAATGTCAGTCCCCACCGCATTCGCTGTATGGAAGTACAGCGACAAGAGCAGCGGCGGCTTTCAAACGATTTCGGCCCTTAAAATGTACGGATTGCTTGAAGAAGGAAGCGCCGGGAAAGTTAAACTTACAAAGCACGCATTGGATTATTTTCGGGATGAGCGCGAAGATCAGCGCGCTCAACGGCTGCAGGATTTTGCAACCAATCCGCTTCTGTTTATGGGGCTATTCAATCAATGGGGTTCGCAGGTTCCTTCGGATACGGTGGCGCGAAGCCACCTAAAGCTTGACCGTGGTCTCAGCGAGCAATCGGCGCGCTCGGCATTGGGCATTTTCAAAGAAAATATTACGTTTGCAAATGTCAAGGGTGATGCTAAGATAGAAGAACTCAATAAGGACAAGAGTCCTCTAAAAGTTGGCGATTACATCCAATGGACCCCAAACGGTGTCGATCAGTTTAAGCCGGTTCGCAAAGTCACAAAGCTTGAGGGTGATCATGTTTGGGTTTTTGGGAGCAACACAGGGATTTCAGTGAAGGAAGTGACCGTTGCAGATGCGCCAGCGCCGACCGTGCCCGCAGCCTTTGGGGAGCAGGCCAAAACGCTCGCGGCAATCGTGCAGCATAAAACTCACCATGAGGCCGAAACTGCGGAGGAGGTGCCCGCAGATCGACGTTTTGCTGCGGGGAAATCGTCTCCAGATCACCGCAGACGTTGATGCCGCTGGCGTCGCCAAGTTGAAGGATGTGTTGTCCAAATACGAGGAGATTCTAAAACTTTTGAAATGAAAGAGGCCGCCAACTGAGGCGACAAACTAGGAGTGGCCCGGAACTAGAGTATTGCCTGACGTTTTGGCTGGTGGCTGCGGCTGCGCTGGAATGTAAGGGTAGCCGCCGGGAGCCGGCGGAGGTCTATAGCCCGGCGCGCACCGTTCCGTTGCCAATGTTGTTAGATATTGCTGCCGGGCCTGCAAAGCAGCGGCGTCTTTCTGGGCCGCTCCTTTCCAGTCCATTCCAAACCAAACCGGCCAAATGACTAGACCGACCACACCTGTCGCGACGTTCTGAGCGACCTTCCAGCCTTCCTCGTCCGCCAGTTCTTTCGTTTTCTGATTGTTAGCTTCGATTTCGGCGCGGATCATTGTGCAGTCGGAGTATTGGTCCTGCGGTTGTACAGTTGCGATGGGCTCTGGATCGCGACCGGCGCAAGCTGATAATGCGAGGCCAGCGGCCATCGCCACACAAACGCGACTACGCACGACAAATCCCCCCAGACGCCCCACCGGATAATCGGACAACTAAGACGCGCGTGCAAGCGTTGGCTAATACGAGGTTAACGCGAACTAGGACAGCGGTCTCGGCAATTTAGGACAAAACCCTCGGAATTAGGACAGCACCGGACGCCTGAAGCAGATGTTGGACAAGTACGAGGAAATTCTAAAATTGCTGCAATGAAAGAGGCCGCCAACTGAGGCAGCCTATGCCAGTTCGTTCACGCTCATTATGAGCAATATGCCCGTAGTCGGTTTCACGGATCGTTCTCACTTTCAAAACCGGCCAGTCCCGTTTTCAAAACCAGCCACTAAGCTCGGAAACAGGCCAGTACCAAAGAAATTTTGAGAACATATTGCGAACGGAGAACAGATCGTGTACACTGCCTCCATCGCCATTTGCCAGCGGCATAGGGGGCAAATGGTAGGGCCAAGGGGCTGCGATCCGGGCGTTCGGCTTCGGCGTTTCGCTTCCGTGTCCTCCGAATCCCGGCCATATAAGGAGCACGCGAAATGAGTGCAGCGCTTCGTCTCGTCGAAGGACCATCCATGGACAAATCGAAGGCCCTTGATGCCGCGCTCTCGCAGATCGAGCGCAGCTTCGGCAAGGGCTCGATCATGCGGCTGGGCAAGAACGACAAGTCGATGGACGTCGACACCGTCTCCACCGGCTCGCTCGGCCTCGACATCGCGCTCGGCATCGGCGGGCTGCCGCGCGGCCGGGTGGTCGAAATCTACGGCCCGGAATCCTCGGGTAAAACCACGCTGGCGCTGCATGTTCTTGCCGAGGCGCAGAAAAAAGGCGGCATCTGCGCCTTCATCGATGCCGAGCACGCGCTCGACCCGATCTATGCGCGCAAACTCGGCGTCATGGTCGACGATCTTCTGATCTCGCAGCCCGACACCGGCGAGCAGGCGCTCGAAATCGCCGACACGCTGGTTCGCTCCGGCGCGGTCGATGTCCTGGTCATCGATTCGGTCGCCGCCTTGGTGCCGCGCGCCGAGCTCGAAGGCGAGATGGGCGACAGCCAACCGGGGCTACAGGCCCGCCTGATGAGCCAGGCGCTGCGCAAGCTCACCGCCTCGATCAACCGCTCCAACACCATGGTGATCTTCATCAACCAGATCCGCATGAAGATCGGCGTCATGTACGGCTCGCCGGAAACCACGACCGGCGGCCACGCGCTCAAATTCTACGCCTCGGTCCGCCTCGACATCCGCCGCATCGGCGCCATCAAGGAGCGCGACGAGGTGGTCGGTAATCAAACGCGCGTCAAGGTCGTCAAGAACAAGCTCGCGCCGCCGTTCAAGCAGGTCGAGTTCGACATCATGTACGGCGAAGGCATTTCCAAGAACGGCGAACTGGTCGATCTCGGGGTCAAGGCCGGCGTCGTGGAAAAGTCCGGCGCCTGGTTCTCCTATGACAGCCAGCGCATCGGCCAGGGCCGCGAGAACGCCAAAACCTTCCTCAAGGCCAATCCGGATATCGCGGCAAAGATCGAGGCGGCGGTCCGGCAGAATTCCGGCCTGATCGCCGAAAAAATTCTCGCCGGCGAACAGGGCGAGGCTGCCGAGGACGACGACGCGGCAGAGGGGTAACGCGTAGCCGCGGACCCTTAGGCGACGTCATGCCCGCGTTTGTCGCGGGCATTTCGTTTTCTAAAGTGAAGATCAAGCGAAATGCCCGGCACATAGGCGAGCGAAGCGACGCCGTTCTTAGAACGGCTGTGGCGGGCATCACGTTATTGATTGCCTATCTGCAGTTGGCAGCGTGCCTTACGCGCCGCGGCGCTCGGCAGTCCACTGGCCGGAGCAGCTGCCCCCGGTCCAGGAACCGCCGCCCATACCGCCGGACAGCCGGCCGAGGCCGGTGGCGCTCTTGCCGCCGGCGCTCACGGTCACCGTGATGGAGCCGGTCGGGGCAACCTTGCCGGTAATGGTGAAGGCGTTGTCGCCGGCATTGACCAGCGCGCCATTGGCAATGCGGATTGGATAGCGATAGCCCGGATCGCAATCGCCTTTTTGCGTCATGACCAGCACGCTCCAGAGCCCGTCATAACGCGGCTCGGCGAAACTCGACGTGGTGGCCAACGAAGTGGCGAGGAAAGTGGTGGCGGCTGCGAACGCAAACAGCGCGCGGCGGCCGGTCCGGTTGCCCGAAGATTTGGTCATGGCTGTCGTCCCTGTTGTCGTCGCGGGTTTTTTGAACATCCCGCGCATTTAGCTGAGCGGGGACAAAGCGCGGTGGTCCCCCGGCTCTCCCCCATCAGTCGTTTCGAACTAGGAAACGGTTCTAAGGAACAAAAGTTCAAATCCAGTTGATCGGTGACCTAAAATTGCCGCAATACCGCCATAATCGGCGCGGCTTTTGATGAATTATTAAGCGAAAACAATAAGTTAAAATGCGCTTTTCTTTGTAGGCGATTATGCCGGACTTGACCGCGATGCCCGCCAAAACGCCGAGCAACGGCGGCTATTGGCTGCCGTCGGCGGCGGGCGGCAACGGCACGGCGGGTTCGGCCGGCGGGGCGGGCGGCGCAACCGATGGGTCCGCCATGACCAGCCGGTAGCCGACGCCAAGCTCGGTCAAAAGGATATGGGGCTGGGTCGGGTCGGCCTCGATCTTGCGGCGCAGTTTGCGCACGAAGATGCGCAGATAATGCGTGTCCTCGATGTGCTCGTTGCCCCAGACTTCGCGCAGCAAATGCTGATGGGTGACGACATTGCCGGGATGCTGCGCCAGGATTTGCAACAGCCGGTATTCCTTCGGCGTCAGCGTCACGCGCTGGTCACTGATGAAAACCGCGCGCGCGGCAAAATCGATCGCCAGCGGCCCGAATCTGACCACCGGCTCGCGGCGCGCGGCGCGCAGCTGCCGCCGCATCGCCGAATGCGCCCGCGCCAGGAGTTCGGCCATGCCGAACGGCTTGACCACATAATCGTCGGCGCCGAGTTCGAGGAGCCGCACTTTCTCGGCTTCGTTGGCGCGCACCGACAGCACGATCAGCGGCACGCTCGACCACGCCCGCAACCGCTCCAGCACGTCGGCGCCGTCCATGTCGGGCAGGCCGAGATCGAGGATGACGAGATCGGACGGCTTTAGCGTCGCCGAGCGCAATGCCTCGCCGCCGGTCTCGGCTTCCTGCACCGTGAAGCCGTCGAGTTCGAAGCCGGTGCGCAGAAAGCGCCGGATCTGGATTTCGTCGTCGACCACCAGCACGCTGGACGGAATTTCACTCATCGATCGTGGCCTCCGATGGCGCGGCCTCGCCCGGCAGCGGCAGATGGATCGAAACCGTGGTGCCGCGGTCGATGCCTTCGCTCTCGACCTCGACCTTGCCGCCATTGGCGGAGATGAACGCGTTGGCGATCCACAGCCCGAGCCCCGAGCCGGACGTGGTCGCGGCGTGGCGCGGCCCGCGGAAGAAGCGGCCGCCGACCAGGCGTATCTCGTCGCCGGAAAGCCCGGCGCCGCGGTCGTGAACCGAGAGCACGACGGTCTGGCCGCTGGGATGCGCGGCGACGCGGATCGGCGCGCCGTCCGACGAATATTTCGCCGCATTGTCGAGAATCTGCACCAGCGCCTGTTCGACCTGGGCCGGATCGGCGCGCACGATGGGCAGATTGGAATCAAGCTCGAGCGTGACCGGATGGCCGGCGAGCCGGCGCTTGCGGTGCTCGACCGCGGCATTGACGATGTCGACCGGCTCGATCCACTGCAATTTCGGCCGTACCTGCTGGCTCGAAATCCTGGTGGCGTCGAGCAGGTTCTGGATGTCGTTATTGAGCCGCTCGGCTTCGTCGCGCACCAGGACGGTGAGCGCGTGCAATCGCGCCTCGCGCGCCAGCGCCGGCGCATTCGACAGGATGGTGGCGGCGCCGAGGATCGAGGCGAGCGGGGTGCGCAATTCGTGCGACACCGAGCCGATCAAAGCCTCGCGCAACAGCTCGGTTTCCGAGCGCATCTTGGCCTCGTTAAGCGCGCGCGCGACGTCGAGCCGCTCCAGCGTCGCCGCGGCATCGGCGAGCGCGCCGTCGATGCGCTGGCGCATGTCGGCGAGCGCCTCGCCGGACACGTTGCCGAGATCGACCGCGACGCTGCCGAAATCCGGAGTCTTCGGCGAGACGCGGCGAATGAGCCAGATATTGCCGTTGCCGTCGTCGATGGTGCGTTCGCCGCCCTCGTCCTTGCCGATGCGCGCCACCTCGTCGCGCACGCGTTCAGGCATGCCGTCGGCGCCGGTAGTGTCGGTCGCGCCGAGCAGAACGACCTTGCGTGAAACCAGATTGGCCAGATGCTCCTCAATGGCAACGAAAATCTCGGTTGCGCTGGGCGCCGCGGCGAGGCGGCGCGAAAATGCGTAGAGATCGCTCATCTCGCGTTCGCGTTTGCGCGCGATCTCGGTGTGGCGCTTGGCCTGGTTGGCAAGGTGCGACACAAAGATCGCGACCACCATGAACAGGACGAGATTGAGCGCCTCTTGCGGCGAGGCGACCTGGAAGCTGTAGAGCTGGGCGAAATAAACGTAACCCGACAAGATCACGCCGGCGACCGCGGCTACCAGCGCCGGAATAACGCCGAATTGATAGCCCGCGATCATCACCGGGACGAGGTAGAGCAACGCGCCGCGCAGGATGCCGACATAGTGCCGCAGCAAAAGCGCAACCGCGGTGGTCGCCGCGACCATGAGCAGCGCCATCGCGACGCCGCGCAATTGGCGCCCTATAGCGTTCAGGTTGGGGTTCGATTGCACCGCAAGCGCCGTTCAAAAAGGGCAAATCCGATTCAACCGTAAAGATAGGCCGCGGCAGCCACGGCGGCCATCCTTTTCATGCCGCGCCACGCGTTTGGCCGCGCCGGCGTGAACAATTTTTCGTAATTAACCATGCCCGTGTTTATCCGCAATTTATGTGCCCGGTTACGCGGCGCGAGCGGACGCCCAATAATGCAGGGCTTCCGGGGCGGCTCAACTTGCCACCACACTCAACGTCCTGCCGCACTCAACTTCCTGCCGCAATTGTATGGTCGAACAGCACCGATCCGCAGCGGGAAGTCACCATCTTCAGCTTCCTCCTGCGGATTGTCTAAGCCCCCGGCGACTTCCCCGCCGGGGGCATTTTTTTATCCGCTATTTGTTGCGCACGACCTCGCCATAGGCCGGCGCTTCGCGCAGAAATCCGCGCTCCATCATCCAGTCGACTTTTTCCTTAAATTCCTCGGGCTGGTAGGTTTTGACGCCGACCAGTTCGGGCATCAAGCCGCGCTCGCGCTGTTCGGGGGCGAGATCGCGCAGCACTTGCGCGCGCGAGCGGTCCTCGTTCTCGCGCAGCCAGTCAATGGCGCGGTTGAGCGCGCGGCGCAGTTTCGCGGCCGTTTCGTCATCGACGTCGTTACCGGCGACAATGCCGCCGCGCCAGCGCAGGTCGGCGATCTTGCGCGCGCCCTTGGCCAGCGCCCGGCTCACCAGCGGCTCCATCAGGGCCGCGGCTTGCGTGGTGCCGCCGATGAGCGCCTCGAGCCGGTCATTGGCATGCACCAGCGTGATGTCGGAGAACGGCACGCCGGCCGCTTCCAGCACTTCGATTGCCGCATAGAATGTGCCGGCATGCCAGGTGACCGCGATCGGCACATTGCGCAATTCGCTTAGACTTCGGATTTCGGACTCCTTGCGCACCATCAGCGCGCCGGTGCGCACGGTGGTGTCAAGCCCGATGATCTTGCCGCCGCCGAGCGCCTGCACGCGCTCGATCGCGCCCCATTCGCAGACCGGATAGACTTCAAGCGCGCCCTTCTGCAATTGCGATTCTTTCCAACGCTTGGAAAAGTCCTCGACGCGGCCTGCAGCACCCGCCGGATTGTCCTCGTGATATTCGACGTCGAGGCCCTCGGCGGCGAAGAAACCCTGCTCGACTGCGACGCGCCAGGGCCGGTCGTGAGCATTGCTGTCGCTCTGCAAGCGGATGGTTTTTGTCACGGCTCGGTCTCCGTCGATGTGCGAGGGGAGGTCCGCAGATTAGACAACCGGCCGGCCCGGTTCAATGAGCTCCGTGTGATGCGGCGGAGCTGGCGCTGCCGGCTCAGTCGCGATCGTTGTCGGGCCGATACGGTTCGTCGTAGCCGTGGCGGCTGGAATAGAACACGAGCGCCATCAGCGCGAATCCGATCGCAAGCGAAAAGATCACGCCGAGCGTCATGGCGATATAGCCGGACGCCGGCATCGGCGATGCCGCAGCCGATGACCAGGTGCGCACCGCAAGCCACAGCGACGCCGCCAACAGCCCGAGCAGCACGGCAATGAGGGCGAGGGGTCCGAGCTTCTTCATGACGTTTAGATAAGCCTCGTGGCAGTCGATTGCGATCGGAGGCCTGGAGGAAATTCCAGCGCCTCAGCGGGGTTTAATGAAGCGGCGATTGGGCGGATAATACGGTTACGCGTTTTCACAACGCGAACAACCGGTGGGGGCGACAAACTAACATCAACAATGGCCCGAAGCGGCCGATCATCGAGGAACCTATGGCGCTCGCAACAAGCAGCGAAGGACAAGTCGATAGTTCGCGGTTGATTTTTCCCGGTCTTGCGGGGCTCTACCAGAGCATCTCACCCTACAGCTACGCGATGATCCGCTTCATTGCCGGCGCGATTCTCGTCCTGCACGGCTACAACAAATTGTTCAACGGCGGAGTACAAGGCGTCGCGGACCACGTAGTGACGGTGCTCGGTCTGCCGATGCCGCTCGCGTGGGCCTACTTTCTCGGCATTCTCGAATGCTTCGGCGGTGCGGCCTTGGCGGTCGGCTTCCTGACGCGGCCGATCGCGCTGATGCTGACCATCGAATTCATCATCATCACGCTCTGGCATTCCGGCAATGGCTACGTCTTCTCCAGTCCGCACGGCGGCTACGAATATCCGTTGGTGCTCTTGGTCGTTTACGCCGCGATCTTCTTCCGCGGCGCCGGACGCTGCTCGATCGACCGCATGATCGGCAAGGAATTTTAAGCGGCGCGACCTTCTAGGCCATCGCGGCTTTCAGATTGGCGTCGACCTTGTCGAGATAGCCGCTGGTGGTGAGCCATTTCTGATCGGGGCCGATCAACAACGCGAGGTCCTTGGTCATGAAGCCGGATTCGACCGTGTCGACGGTGACTTTTTCCAGCGTGGCGGCGAACTTGGCGAGCTCGGCATTGTTGTCGAGCTTGGCGCGGTGGGTGAGCCCGCGCGTCCAGGCGAAGATCGAGGCGATGGAATTGGTCGAGGTCTCGTGGCCCTTCTGGTACTCGCGGTAGTGCCGCGTCACCGTGCCGTGGGCGGCCTCGGCCTCGACCACCTTGCCGTCCGGGGTGGTCAGGACCGACGTCATCAGGCCGAGCGAACCGTAGCCCTGCGCCACGGTGTCCGACTGGACGTCGCCGTCGTAGTTCTTGCACGCCCAGACGTAACCGCCCGACCATTTCAGCGCCGCCGCCACCATGTCGTCGATCAGGCGGTGCTCGTAAGTGAGCTTTTTTGCCGCGAATTTTTCCTTGAATTCCTTGTCGAACATCTCCTGAAAGATGTCCTTGAAGCGGCCGTCATAGACTTTGACGATTGTGTTCTTGGTCGACAGATAAAGCGGATAGCCGCGGTTGAGCGCGTAATTCATCGAGGCGCGGGCGAAATCGCGGATCGAATTGTCGAGGTTGTACATCGCCATGGCGACGCCCGAGCCGGGAAACTGGAACACCTCGCGCTTGATCTCGGCGCCGTCGTCGCCGACGAAGGTCAGGTACAGCTTGCCCTTGCCGGGCACCTTGTAGTCGGTGGCGCGGTACTGGTCGCCATAGGCGTGGCGGCCGATGATGATCGGCTTGGTCCAGCCCGGAACCAGCCGCGGCACGTTCTTGCACAAGATCGGCTCGCGGAAGATGACGCCGCCTAAAATGTTGCGGATGGTGCCGTTCGGCGAGCGATACATTTCGTGTAGGTTGAATTCCTTCACCCGCGCCTCGTCGGGCGTAATGGTCGCGCATTTGACCGCTACGCCGACTTTCTTGGTTGCTTCGGCGGCGTCGATGGTGACCTGGTCGCGGGTCGCATCGCGATGCTCCATGCCGAGGTCGAAATACATCAGGTCGATATCGAGATAGGGATAAATGAGCTTGTCCTTGATCTCCTTCCAGATGATCCGGGTCATCTCGTCGCCGTCCATCTCGACCACCGGATTGGCCACTTTGATCTTCGCCATGTGCGTGATGCCCTTTGAAATCTTGGAGTTTTAAGTCTCGGCGTTTTAGGTCTTGCAGTCTTGCGATTGCAGCGCGCAGTGGATGGAAAGCGGCAGGGGCGGCGCGCCTTGAGGAGAGGCGCCCCCGCCGCACCGGCGGCGCTGGCTATAGCACTCGGCAGCGGGCGGAGAAAGCCGACATTGCACGCATTGCGCTGCCTTTTCCAAATCCCTTTGGGTATAGGGAAAGCCGAGGAGGACCAATGCCCGGGGCCGGCACCGACAGGACCAAGGACTGGAGCGAAGGGCCGGGCCCGCTGATCGTGCTGGTCGAACCGCAGCTTGGCGAAAATATCGGCGCCACCGCCCGCGCCATGGCGAATTTCGGCCTGTCGCGGCTGCGCATCGTCAGCCCGCGGCAAGGCTGGCCAAATGACAAGGCGCGCATGATGGCGACCGGCGCCACGGCCATCCTCGACGGCGCCGAGCTTTACGACACGCTCGAAGGCGCCATCGCCGACTGTAACTTCGTGCTCGCCACCACGGCGCGCGCCCACGATCAGGTCAAACCCGTCATCGGGCCGGCGCAAGCCGCCGCCGAGATGGGCCCGCGCATCGACGCCGGCGAACGGATCGCCATCCTGTTCGGCCGCGAGCGCAACGGGCTCGAAAACGACGAAGTCGCGCTCGCCGACCGCATTGTCACGCTGCCGGTCAATCCGGCCTTCGCTTCGCTCAATCTCGCCCAGGCCGTGGTGATCGTGGCCTATGAATGGTTCAAGCTGCGCAACGGCGCGCTGCCTTTCGCCATGCCGGAAAAATCGGCGCCGGCGCCCAAGCAGCAACTGCTCGCTTTTTTTGCCGCGCTCGAACGCGAATTGGAAAAGGTCGAATTCTTCCGGCCGCCGGACAAGCGCGAGACCATGCAGATCAATCTGCGCAATATCTTTACCCGCATGAAGCCGACGCAGCAGGATATCCAGACGCTGCACGGGATGATCATGACGATTGCGGAAGGCCGCAAGGGCCCGGCACGCGGCGGTGTGCTCGACGGTGAGGAAGCCGAAATGCTGCGCACGCTTCTGGCCGAACACGGCTCCAGCCGCATGCCCAAGGAGCGCGGTCCGGTGCGCGGTCTGGCGCGGTTACTCCGCCGCAATCCGACGGAAGCCGAGCGCACACTGTGGCAGGCGCTCGTCAACGACCGCCGCTTCGCCGGCCGCGGCTTTAAGCGCCAGACGCCGGTCGGCCAGCAAATTTGCGACTTTGTCTCGTTTCCGCTGCGGCTCGTCATCGATCTGGTGCCGGGCGAGGAGAGCGCGGCAGCGGCAAAGTCGCGCGCGCAAAAGCGCGACTGGCTTGCTGCGCATGATTATACCGTGCTGGGAATATTTGCCGCCGATCTGGAGTTTGATATGCCGGGCGTGCTCGAACGGGTCGAAAAAGCGCTGCGCTGATTGGAAATTTTCAAGTTCCAAATGCGACTGACTAACTCAAGCACCCATTATGGCGCGCTGCCGCAGCTTGTGCATTGGCTCACGGCCTTGTTCGTGATCGCCGGCTGGCTGCTTGGCCAGTTCGGCCACGCCTTGCCGAGAGGCCCCGCGAGCGATTTCGGATTTTTTATGCACATGACGCTGGGGCAGTGCGTGATCGTCCTTCTGGTTATCCGGCTTGTCTGGCGGATCGCCAACCCGCCGCCGCCGCCGGAAGTGACAGCGTTCGGCAAGCTTCTGGAAATTGCCGCGAAACTAAGCCACTTCACGCTTTACGCTCTGCTTGTCGTGGTGCCGTGTTTGGGCATCATCGTGCAGCTCAAGCGCGGGCACGATTTGCCCGTTCTCGGTTTTTGGGAGTTTACCTCGCCGTGGCCGGTCGATCGCGCAATGGCACGTGAGATTCTCACGGTCCATTATTACCTCGCCAATACGCTTCTGATCCTCGCCGGCCTTCATGCCAGCGCGGCTTTGGTGCATCACTGGATCTGGCGGGACCGGACGCTCGCGCGAATGCTGCCGGGTGCAACGTAGGCTCGGCTCCGGGCGGCGAACTAGCCCTTGAGCACTTTCATGGCCGCCGCCGCGCCGGCCCGCAGCATCGAAAGGTCGCTGGAAACCGCGAGGAATTTCACCCCGCGTTTGGCCAAGGCCGCGGCGCGTTCGGCGGAATGGCAATAGGCGCCGGGAATTTTTTTCGCTCGTTGCGCGCCGGCGATCATGGTGTCGAGGTGCGCGTCGACCTCTTTCGACAGCGGATCGACGTTCTTGCCGTCCGACAGCGCGATCGACAGGTCGGATGGACCGAGGAAGAAACCGTCGATGCCCGGCGTTGCGATGATGGCGTCGAAGTTTTGCAGCGCCGTGCGCGTTTCGATCATGGCAAGCGTGATCACATGATCGTTGGCCTCACGCAGATAGGTTGCCATGTCGGGCACGCCGCCAAGCGTCATCGCCCGGTGCGGCCCCCAGCTGCGCTCGCCGATTGGAGGAAATTTCGCCGCCGCGGCAAACGCCCGCGCGTCGGCGGCCGTATTGATCATCGGCGCGATGATGCCTTCGGCGCCGAAGTCGAGCGACCGGCTCACGAGCGCGAAGTCGTTGAGCGGAACCCGCACGATCGGCGCCGCGCCGCCCTGGCGCACCGCCGCGACGCCATTGAGGATGCCGGTGACGTCCCACAACCCGTGCTGGCTTTCGATCGTCACCGCGACAAATCCGTCACGGGCCAGAGTTTCCGCGACCAGCGGATAGGGCAGGCCGCACCAGCCGGAGTAAACGGTTTCCCCGGCGTGCAGTCGCCTGGCGAGCGTGAATCCGGCCATAGCCATGACGTTTCCCCCAAATTCCCTATTTTATCTGTGTTACCGGCCGGCTTTGATGTCGGCAACGGCTTTCGCCATCAGCTCCGTCATGGTGCGACTGATCTGATGATCGGACTGGGCGACGCCCTTGGCGTCGAAATCCTTGCGGATCTTGCGCAGCGCGTCGTGATCGCCCGGTTCCTCGAAATCGGCCATCACGACCGAATGCGCGTAGCGCTCCGCCTCGGCGCCGCTAAGCCCGAGTTTTTCCGCCGCCCAGAGCCCGAGAAGCTTGTTACGCCGCGCCGTCGCCTTGAATTTGAGTTCCTCGTCGTGGGCGAACTGCTTTTCGAAAGCATCCTCGCGCTTGTCGAACGTGGTCATGGCTTTGCCTACTATATGCATGGAACATGCAAATCACTCGCCGCCTTGCATATCGGGGGTGGTGCGTCAAGGCAATGGCATCTGGGCCGCATAGCGCCGTTGCGGGCAGGCCCGCGCGAGTCTATGTCGATTGTGCTGCGTTGCACGTTCGGCTAGCTTTCGTGTTGCGAAAGGGCCGCCGCGTTGAGTTGCCCCGTTGCCGCCGCCGCGGATCTCGACATCCGAAAATGGAGCCACGGCATTCCCATGGATTTTACGAAAACCCGGTACACTCCGATGAGCCGCCGTCGCCGTATTTATGAAGGCAAGGCCAAGGTCCTGTATGAAGGCCCTGAGCCCGGAACATTGATCCAGCATTTCAAGGACGACGCGACCGCCTTCAATGCGAAAAAGCACGAGGTGATCGAAGGCAAGGGGGTCCTCAACAACCGGATCTCCGAATATATCTTCCAGCACCTCAACGATATCGGGGTGCCCACCCACTTCATCCGCCGCCTCAATATGCGCGAGCAGTTGATCCGCGAGGTCGAGATCATCCCGCTCGAAGTGTGCGTGCGCAATGTCGCGGCCGGCTCGCTGTCGCAGCGGCTCGGTATCGAGGAAGGCACACAACTGCCGCGCTCGATCATCGAATTCTATTACAAGAACGACCAGCTCAACGATCCGATGGTCTCCGAGGAGCACATCACCGCGTTCGGCTGGGCCACCCCGCAAGAGATCGACGACATCATGTCGCTCGCTATCCGGGTCAACGATTTCCTCTCCGGGCTGTTCCTCGGCGTCGGTATCCGCCTGGTCGATTTCAAGATGGAAACCGGCCGGCTGTGGGAAAACGATCTCATGCGCATCGTCGTCGCCGACGAGATATCGCCCGATTCCTGCCGGCTGTGGGACATCAAGTCGAACGAGAAGCTCGACAAGGACCGTTTCCGCCGCGATCTCGGCGGCCTCCTTGAAGCTTACACCGAAGTCGCCAAGCGCCTCGGCATCATGAACGAGGGCGAGCGGCCGCAGGGTACCGGACCTATACTGGTCAAGGGCTAAAGCACCCCGGCGCGTGAGCGCGCCGGCGGTTGCGGGCGTTGCGATTCGTACCTATTGAAAGGGCCATGAAAGCCCGCGTCACCGTTACGCTGAAGTCTGGCATTCTCGATCCGCAGGGCAAGGCGATCGAGGGCGCCCTGAGATCGCTCGGGCTTGGTGGTGTGGCGAGCGTGCGCCAGGGCAAGGTCTTCGACATTGAAATCGAGGGCGCCGATCGCGCCGCCGCCGAGGCGGCGCTCAAGACCGCCGCCGAAAAGCTCCTCGCCAATACCGTGATCGAGAATTACCGCATCGAGGTGACGGGATGAAATCCGCTGTCATCGTCTTCCCCGGCATCAATCGCGAGCGCGACATGGCGCGGGCGTTGCGGGTGATATCCGGCCGCGAGCCGGCGATGGTCTGGCATGCCGATACCGCGCTGCCGGCCGGCACCGATCTCGTCGTCATTCCGGGCGGCTTCTCCTACGGCGATTATCTGCGCTGCGGCGCCATCGCCGCGCGCGCGCCGATCATGGACGCGGTCCGCGCCTTTGCCGCCAAAGGCGGCCTGGTGCTTGCGGTCTGCAACGGCTTCCAGATCGCCTGCGAGGCTGGGCTGTTGCCGGGCGTGCTGATGCGCAACGCGCAACTTCGCTTCATCTGCCGCGACGTTTATCTGCGGGTCGAGCGCTCCGATACCGCGTTCACGCGCGGCTATAATGCCGGCCAGGTGATCCGCGTGCCGGTGGCGCACGGCGAGGGCAATTACATCGCCGACGGCGAGACCATCGCGCGGCTCGAAGGCGAGGGCAGGGTGGTCTTCCGCTATGCCTCCCCCGACGGCATCATCGACCCGAACTGGAACCATAACGGTGCCATGAATGCCATCGCCGGCATTATCAATAAGGCCGGCAATGTGCTCGGCATGATGCCGCACCCCGAAAATCACGTCGAAGCCGTCATGGGCCGCACCGACGGCCGCGGCCTGTTCGCCGGACTTGTGGATCACTTCAAGCTGGCGGCGTGACTTCCCGATTTCCATATGTGAGAGGCATATGTGAGTGGGAAGTGAACCTAGCACCCAGCCCGTGATCTCCAACGAACCCGCCATCACCCCCGAACTGATCGCCGAACACGGCCTCAAGCCGGACGAGTATGCGCGCATTCTAAAACTCATTGGCCGCACGCCGAGCTTCACCGAGCTCGGCATCTTCTCGGCGATGTGGAACGAGCACTGCTCGTATAAATCCTCGAAAATCCATCTGCGCACGCTGCCGACCAAGGGCCCTTGCGTGATCCAGGGGCCGGGCGAGAACGCCGGCGTCATCGATATCGGCGACGGGCTCGCCGTCGTGTTCAAGATGGAGAGCCACAACCACCCGAGCTATATCGAGCCCTATCAGGGCGCCGCCACCGGCGTCGGCGGCATTTTGCGCGACGTCTTCACCATGGGCGCGCGGCCGATCGCCTGCCTCAACGCGCTGTCGTTCGGCGATCCGAAAAACCCGAGGACACGCGCGCTGGTCGCCGGCGTAGTTGCCGGCGTCGGCGGCTATGGCAATTCATTCGGCGTGCCCACCGTCGGCGGCGAAGTGCGCTTCGACCGCCGCTATGACGGCAATATTCTGGTCAACGCCATGGCGGTCGGTTTGGCCGGCACCGACAAGATTTTCTATTCGGCGGCTTCCGGCGTCGGCATGCCGATCGTCTATCTCGGCTCGAAAACCGGCCGCGACGGCATCCACGGCGCTTCCATGGCGTCGGCCGAATTCGGCGCCGACGCCGAGGAAAAGCGCCCGACCGTGCAGGTCGGCGATCCGTTCTCGGAAAAGCTTCTGCTCGAAGCCTGTCTCGAAATCATGGCCAAGGGTTGCGTCATCGCCATCCAGGACATGGGGGCTGCGGGATTGACGTGTTCCGCCGTCGAGATGGGCGCCAAGGGCGATCTCGGCGTCACGCTCGATCTCGACAAAGTGCCCTGCCGCGAGACCGGCATGAGCGCCTACGAGATGATGCTGTCGGAGAGCCAGGAGCGCATGCTCATGGTGCTCAAGCCGGAGAAGGAGAAGGAAGCGGAAGCGATCTTCCGCAAATGGGGGCTCGATTTCGCAATCGTCGGCGTGACCACGCCAACCAAGCGCTTCATCGTCCGCCACGGCGGCGCGGTCATGGCCGACCTGCCGATCAAGGAGCTTGGCGACGAAGCGCCGCTTTACGATCGGCAATTTGTCGAGAGCGCGAAGTTGCCGGCGATCGATCCGGCTTCGGTCAAGCCGCCCATGCGCGTTGCGGAGGCGCTGGAAAAGCTGATCGGCTCGCCCGATCTCTGCTGCAGGCGCTGGGTTTTTGAGCAATACGACCACGTTATTCTCGGCAACACCGTGCAGCGCCCGGGCGGCGATGCCGCCGTGGTGCGCATCAACGAAGGCCCCAAGGCGCTGGCGCTGACGTCGGACGTGACGCCGCGCTATTGCGAGGCCGATCCGTTCGAGGGCGGCAAGCAGGCGGTCGCCGAGGCCTACCGTAATCTGAGCGCCGTCGGTGCGCAGCCGCTGGCGCTCACCGATAATCTCAATTTCGGCAGCCCGGAACGCGCCGCGATCATGGGCCAGTTCGTCGGCTGCGTGCGCGGCATCGGCGAAGCCTGCCGCGCGCTCGATTTCCCGGTCGTGTCCGGCAATGTCTCGCTCTACAACGAGACAAATGGCAAAGCGATCCTGCCGACGCCGACCATCGGCGGCGTCGGGCTGCTCGCTGACTTCACCAAGTCGATGACGCTGGCATTCAAGGCCGAGGGCGAGGCGGTGATTTTGATCGGCGAGACCCGGGGCGCACTCGGACAGTCGCTTTACCTGCGCGATATCTGCGGCCGCGAAGACGGCGCGCCGCCGCCGGTCGATCTTGCCGCCGAGCGCCGCCACGGCGAATTCGTGCGCGCGCTCATCGCCGACGGTGTCGTCACCGCGGTGCACGATCTTTCCGATGGCGGGCTTTTGGTCGCGCTTGCCGAAATGGCGATCGCGTCGGGGATCGGCGCGGTGCTGGAGGCGCCGGCGAAAAATCTTCCCGCTCACGTCTTCTGGTTTGGCGAAGACCAGGCGCGCTATGTCGTCACCGCCAAGAACGCGGAAACCGTCATGCAACGGGCGAAGGCTGCAGGCGTGCCGGCAGCGCGGCTCGGTGCGACCGGCGGGGCCGTCCTCGCCGTCGACGGCGAGCGGCCGTTGCCCGTTGCCGAGCTCAAAAAGCACTTCGAAGGCTGGTTCCCAGCCTATATGGCCGGCGCCGCGTAAGCGCAGGCGACGCATTGACGCTTGCGGGCCAGCGCCGCATTGTGAGCGCATGGCTATGGCTGCAAACGACATCGAACGATTGATCAGGGCGCGCGTCCCGGACGCCGAGGTGACGATCCGCGATCTCGCCGGCGACGGCGACCATTACGCCGCAACCGTCATCGCCGAATCGTTTCGCGGCAAATCCCGCGTCCAGCAGCACCAGATCGTCTACGAGGCGCTCAAGGCCGAAATGGGCGGCAAACTGCACGCTCTCGCCCTGCAAACCGGTACGCCGGAACCTTAAGCGGCGTGCATTCTCCCGCCGGCCCGGCGGAGGGAACGTCATGCTCCCGCCCGCGCCGTTGACAGCGCATCTTTTCCGATGAAATTTCCTTCACGCCGCCATGTCAGGCCGGCATGGGCTTTGCACAGGTTTTGCGGTACATATATTGCAAGCCAGAGGGCGAGAGTTGGCGCGGGCAGGGCCCGCGGCCATAGCCAAGGATGACCGCGATGTCTGATCAGAACGAACCAGTCGTGCAATTCATCGACAATGAGGTAAAGCGGAACGACGTCGTGCTGTTCATGAAAGGAACGCCGCAATTTCCGATGTGCGGGTTCTCCGGCCAGGTGGTGCAGATCCTCGATTACCTGGGCGTGCCCTATAAGGGCCTCAACGTGCTGGAAAACGACGACCTGCGCGGCGGCATAAAGTCTTATTCCAACTGGCCGACCATCCCGCAGCTTTACGTCAAAGGCGAATTCGTCGGCGGTTGCGATATCATCCGCGAAATGTTCCAGGCCGGCGAGTTGCAGTCCCTGCTCAAGGGTAAGGGCATCGCGGTGAAAGAAGGCGCCCCCGCCGCCTAAGCTTGCGGCCTTCGGAATAATTCGGTCTCCCCGGTGTGTGTCCCGAAGGCTGACGGCGTGCCGTCGCTTTGCGGGAGGTTTTGATGCCAATCAGGCGGAATATTGCGCGCGGCATGGTCGCCATGCTCGCGGCCACCATCACCGTTGCGGCATTCGACGCCGCTCACGCCACGACCAAGAAGCCCAAGCACTCAAAGCCGGCGCCAACGACAACGACGCAAAGCGCGCCCCAGCCGACGACGCCGGTCGGTCCGCCGGATCCGGGCGTTTACAAATAAACCTGCGTTCGAGCTAGCGCATGCGGTTGGCGATCAGCATGACCAGCGCCAGCACGATCGCCAGTCCGACCAGGCTTTGCGCGGGTATCGCGGCGGCGAATTTCAAAACATTGTCGGCAACGCCGGACACGAAAACGCCGGACGAATTCGGCCCAAGAATCAAATAAATCAGGATGATCGACAAAACCGCGAGGAAGCCCAATTCGACGAAGGCCCAAAGATAGGCTTTGGCCGTCTGCAAATAGCTCAACATCGCCCGCCTCCGGGATCATGCGCGAAGGCGTTGGGTGGCAGTGCTCGCCACCCAACGGTCTCGATCAGACGTTTGGTCTAACGTGAGCCCTGTGGCGGCTCAGGCCATCTTCCGCCCTGAAAACAGCCACAGGATGATGCCGAGCGTGATCAATCCCACGAGTCCGGCATCGCCGAGCGACTTGACCAGCGCCATGATGTTGGTGGTGACGCTGCCGAAGAACGGCAGGTTAGCGCCGACCAAAAGCGCCGCCACGATCGCCAGCGCCAATAGCATCAGCCCGATTTCCGTCAGTGAACCGATCCAAGCCTTGACCCTTTGCAACGCATCCATGTGCGTTCTCCCTTTCAGATTGTCTGAGGAAGCCCCGGTACGTACGAACGCTATATGTATGAAAGCTGCTACAATTTACCGCACCAGCGTATAGGAAATGGGCAGAGTTTCAAGTGGTGTGCTGAAAAGTGCGCCAAAAACCACGCGATCCGCCGTTTTTATCGGCAGATCGCGCGGGTTAGCAGGTTGGGGATAAGTTTGGGTGCCGACTCAGCGCGAGTAATATTCGACGACGAGATGCGGCTCCATCACCACCGGGAAGGGCACGTCGGCGGGAGCCGGCACGCGGGCGAGTTTCGCCGTCATCTTGGAGTGGTCGACCTCGATATAGTCGGGCACGTCGCGCTCGGCGAGCGCATTGGCTTCGAGCACCAGCGCAAGCTGCTTTGACTTTTCCTTGACCTCGACCAGATCGCCGATCTTGACCCGATAGCTCGCAATAGTGACGCGCTTGCCGTTCACCGTGATATGGCCGTGGCTGACGAACTGGCGCGCCGCAAACACGGTGGGCACGAATTTGGCGCGATAGATCACGGTATCGAGCCGACGCTCCAAGAGCGCGATCATGTTGGCGCCGGTGTCGCCTTTGAGCCGCCGCGCCTCGTCGTAGAGGCCGTGGAAATGCCGCTCCGACATGTTGGCGTAGTAGCCCTTGAGCTTCTGCTTGGCGCGCAATTGCACGCCGTAATCGGAGAGCTTGCCCTTGCGGCGCTGGCCGTGCTGGCCAGGGCCGTATTCGCGCTTGTTGATCGGACTTTTTGGCCGGCCCCAGATGTTCTGGCCGAGCCGGCGGTCGATCTTGTACTTCGCCTGATGGCGCTTGGTCATTCGCGTCCTCGTCTTTGTTCGGGCATGATCTCTCCCGAAAACCGGAAACCCACTTTTCGGGATCATGCCGTGTGCTGAGGATCGCGCCCTCCTCCTGTCCCGGTACTTGCCCGGAACCGACAGGTTTTGAGCCGAAGCGCCGGCTAAAACCGCGGGTCGCGAAACACCGAGCGGGCCGCTTTGGGCCCGCGAAGTGCGCGGTTTCTAGGGGGAAACCCTCTAAGTGTCAAACCGGCGGTTGGCTCAGCCGGCGCCGGTCGAGGCCGGCTCGCCCACATGGATGCCAAACCGCGCCAGCGCCGCTTGCGGCGCCCGGCCCGAGGTGAAAATGGCGCGTGTCGAGCCGTTGCCGTCGCCGGATCGCGCCGGACCGAGGAGTTCGACCACGCGGCGGGCGATCGCGGGCGCCGGATCGAGGAAATTCACCGGCCACGGCGCAAGCTGCGCCAGCCGTTCGAGCAGCAACGGATAATGCGTGCAGGCCAGCACCACGGTGTCGGTGCGCCTGCCATCGTCGCGAAAGCAGGCGGCGATTTCGGCGCGCAGCGCCTCGTCGCTCGCCGGCGCGCCGGCAAGTTCCGCCTCCGCGTAGGCCGCGAGCGCTTTTGAGCCAATGAGCGTCACCTCGCAATCCTGCGCGTAATCGCGAATGAGCGCACGGGTATATTCGCGCGCGATCGTCGCTTCGGTGCCGAGCACGGAGACGCGCCGCGTCACCGAGGCGGCGCAGGCCGGTTTGATCGCCGGCACGGTCCCGACGAACGGCAGCGAGAAATTTTTGCGCAGGTCCGGCAGCACGATGGTCGAAGCGGTGTTGCAGGCGATCACGATGAGATCGGGCCGCTCTGCGGCGATTATCTCGCCGAACAGATCGACGACGCGCGTAACCAGCACGGGTTCCGGAAGACCTCCGTAAGGAAAACCCGCGTCGTCGGCGACATAGAGGAAATTCGCATCCGGACGCGCCGCCGCGACCTCGCGATAAACCGTGAGCCCGCCAAGGCCGGAATTGAAGACGAGGATCGTCTGACGTGACGCCATCGCGCTAGTTTACCTCAACAGCGCGATATTTGGCTTAGGCCGTCAGGCTTTCGACCAAGCGCGGCCCGTCCTTTGGATTGGCGCTTATTTGCTCTTGCTGCTTGGGCCGATCGGCCACCGGGGCGACAAGGCCGCTCGCGCCGGCAAAGGTCAGGATCAGGATCGCCGCCAGATTGCCGTCATGGAATTTGGCAAAGGCAACTGCGCCCATCAGATAGGCCCAGAACGGGAAGGCGACCGTCGACACGATGGCGTTGACGGCCCAGGCGTCGCCGTCCTCGCGCACATACCAGCAGAATAGCGGCGTCAAAATCAGGCCGACCAGCAAGGCGCCGACCGCGATCGTGGTGACGGAAAAGCCGGCCATGGTGGCGCTGTCGCCACCGGCCACCATCGCCTGAGCGAGGATGGCGTTCACCAGCATCGAACAGCCGATGATCTCGGCAGGAATGTATTTCACGATGCGGGTGAGATAGTCGTCGCCGGCAATACCGGTTTCCACCGGCCGCGCGCGGGACTGGAACATGCCGCCGAAGTCGGAACCTTGCGCCTCGGCCTCTTTTGGCAATTGCGGCTTTCGCACCAAACGGCCCATGACCCTCTCCTCCGCCGGTTGCGTCAACCTACGTCAGGCGGCCGAGTTGGGCAAGCCAAGGAAGCCCCTGTAATTCCGATACAATGCGTGAATATGGTTAACGCCGCTCAGGCTCGGCCGAAGACCCGGGCAAAGATCGTGTCGACATGGGCGAAGTGGAAATCGAGATCGAAATTGGCCGTAAGTTCCGCTTCGCTCAGATGCTTGCGCAGCTCCGGGTCGGCCTTGAGCAGGGTAAGAAAATCGTCTTCGCCGGCCCACACTTTCATTGCGCTGCGCTGGACCAGCCGATAGGCGTCTTCGCGCGCGACGCCTTTTTGCGTCAGCGCAAGCAGCACGCGCTGCGAATGAACGAGCCCGCCGAGGCGGTCGAGATTCTTTCGCATATTGTCGGGATAGACGATGAGCTTGTCGACGATGCCGGTCAGCCGGGTGAGCACGAAGTCGAGCGTCACCGTCGCGTCGGGCGCAATCATGCGCTCGGCCGAAGAATGCGAAATGTCACGCTCGTGCCACAGCACGACATTTTCCAGCGCGGGGACGACATAGGCACGGACCATCCGCGACAGTCCGACCACGTTCTCCGACAGCACCGGGTTGCGCTTGTGCGGCATGGCGGAGGAGCCTTTCTGGCCCTCGGAGAAAAATTCCTCGGCTTCCAGAATTTCGGTGCGCTGCAAGTTGCGGATTTCGGTCGCCAGCCGTTCGCACGAGGCCGCCACCACGCCGAGCGTGGCGAAATACATGGCATGGCGGTCGCGCGGAATGATCTGCGTCGAGATCGGCTCGACGGTAAGCCCCATCTTTTGCGCCACGTAAGCTTCCACGCCCGGATCGACCTGCGCAAAGGTGCCGACGGCGCCGGAAATCGCGCAGGTCGCAATCTCCTTGCGCGCCAGTTCCAGGCGTTGCCGGGCGCGGGAAAATTCGGCGAAAGCCACGGCGAGCTTGAGCCCGAATGTCGTCGGCTCGGCGTGGATGCCGTGCGAGCGGCCGACGGTCGGGGTGAATTTATATTCGCGCGCGCGCCGCTCCAGCGCGGCCTTGAGCGCGTCGACGTCGGCCAGCAACAGATCGGCCGCGCGTACCAGCTGGATGTTGAGGCAGGTGTCGAGCACGTCGGACGAGGTCATGCCCTGGTGCACGAAACGCGCCTCGGGTCCGACGATTTCGGCAAGATGGGTGAGAAAGGCGACGACATCGTGCTTGACCTCGCGTTCAATCTCGTCGATGCGCGCGGTATCGAATGTCGCCGCTTTGCCCTTGTCCCAGATTTTTCGCGCCGCAGCCTTCGGGATCATGCCGAGCTCGGCCATGGCGCTTGCGGCATGGGCCTCGATCTCGAACCAGATGCGAAACCGCGTCTCCGGCGTCCAGATCGCCGCCATCTGCGCACGCGTGTAGCGCGGAATGGTCACGCTGCTTCCCCTCGCGCCAGCGCCGCGGCATTGCGGATCGCGGCGATATTGGCGCGATAGCTCTCCGGCGTGCGGTCCTTGAACACCGCGGAGCCGGCAACCAAGGCGTTGGCGCCGGCGCGCGCGACTTGCGGCGCCACTTCGGGTGTGATGCCGCCGTCGATCTCGATGTCGATCGGGCGGCCGCCCGCCATGGCGCGCAGGTTACGCACCTTCTCCACCGCGTCGACAATGAATTTTTGCCCGCCGAAGCCAGGATTGACCGACATCACCAGGATCAGATCGACGAGATCGATGACGTGCTCGACGGAAGCTTCCGGCGTGCCGGGATTCATGGTCACGCCGGCTTTCTTGCCGAGCGCGCGGATCGCCTGCAACGAGCGGTGGATATGGGGGCCGGCTTCGACATGCACGGTGATGATGTCGGAGCCCGCCTTGGCGAAGGCTTCGAGATAGGGATCGCATGGCGCGATCATCAAATGCACGTCGAGCGGCTTTTTGGTGTGCGGCCGTATCGCCTTCACGATATCCGGCCCGATCGAAATATTGGGCACGAAATGCCCGTCCATGACGTCAACATGGATCCAGTCGGCGCCGGCGGCATCGACCGCGCGCACCTCTTCGCCCAATTTCGCGAAATCGGCGGCGAGGATCGACGGGGCGACGATAAGGGGGCGGGGCACCGGATTCTCCGAGGCTTACGCGTTCTGCTAACACGTGGTTCCGGAGTGGGCAACGCGCCGGGTGAGTCCAGGTAAACATGCCGGTAAACCTGCCGGACGCGCTTGCCGGGCGGTCTAAGCCTCACCAGATTGGCTGGGCGCTTGGCGCGAGGGAGGTTTTGTGGCGCGTACCGATACCATCGTGCTCGGAGCAGGCATCGTCGGCACCTCGGTGGCGCTGCATCTTGCCAAGCGGGGACTTGCAGTGGCGCTGGTCGACCGTGGCGGGGCGGGCGAGGGCACGTCCTACGGCAATGCCGGCATCATCGAGGGCAATAGCATTTTTCCGGCGGCGTTTCCGTCGGATTGGTCGGAAGTGTTGCGCATCGCGCTCAAGCGCTCGCCGATCGCCAATTATCACGTCTTGTTCTTGCCGCGGGTTTTGCCCTGGCTCGCCGCCTTTCATGCCGCATCCCAGCCGGCACGATTGATCGAGACCGCGCGCCTGATCCGGCCGCTGATGGCGCGCGCGGTCAGCGAGCATGAGACGCTCTGCGCCGAGGCCGGCGCCGAGCGCTATTTGCGCTATACCGGCTGGCTCAAGCTTTACCGGTCCGATCGTGCCTTCGCGGCGCAGGCACGCGAACTTGAACTGGCAAAAAGCTTCGGCATCGCCAATGTGCCGCTCGATCGCGATGCCGCGCGCGCGCTCGAGCCGTCGCTGGCGCCGGTGTTTCGCCACGCCGTGCACTGGACCGGCGCGGTGAGCGTGACCAATCCGCTGGCGCTGACCCGTGCTTACGCCGCGCGCTTTGCAGGGCTCGGCGGGCTGTCGTTCACCGGCGACGCGCGCACGCTGCATCGCGCAGGGACGCGCTGGCGCGTCGATACCGCCGCCGGACCGCTCGATGCCGAAAACGTCGTGATCGCGCTCGGCCCGTGGGCCCCGGATCTGCTCAGCCCCCTCGGCATCACATTGCCGCTCGCGGTCAAGCGCGGCTATCACCGCCACTTCCGCGCCAAGGGCAACGCCGCGCTCAGCCGGCCGGTGCTCGACGCCGAGAACGGCTACTGCTTTGCGCCGATGGAGCAGGGCATCCGCATCACCACCGGCGCCGAATTCGTCGCCCGCGATGCGCCGCCAACGCCGGTGCAATTCGACCGGCTATTGCCCGCCGCGCGCGAACTCTTCGCGCTTGGCGAGCCGGTCGAGGCGCAGCCACTTGGGGGAAAGACTTGGATGGGGGCGCGGCCGTGCTTTGCCGATTCACGCCCGGTGATCGGGCGCGCGCCGCGCGTCGGCGGATTATGGCTTGCTTACGGCCACGGCCATTGGGGATTGACGCTTGGCGCGGCGACCGGCCGGCTGCTCGCCGAAATGATGACCGGCGCGACGCCGTTTTGCGATCCGAAACCTTACGCCGCCGAACGGTTCATGAAATAACCCGTCATTGCGAGGAGCGAAGCGACGAAGCAATCCAGACTGTGCCGCCGTCTGGATTGCTTCGCTTCGCTCGCAATGACGTTATTCGCTGATCGTCTTGACGACGCTCGAACTCGGGCCGCGTGTTGTTGGCGTTGGAGAACTTGTCCTGCACCCGCACCATGTCGTCGTATTTCGCCAGCGTGGTCACCGGATCCTTCGGCACCATGTGCACGACCTTGTAACCGGCCGCCTTGAGCTGGCGCAGCAATTCCGGCAGCGCTTCCGCCGTCGCGTGCTGGAAGTCATGCATCAACAGGATGCCCTTGCCGTTCTTGGCGAGCTTGGTCATCGCCGATTTGATCACTTCGTCGGGTTTGCGAATCTTGAAATCGAAGGTGTCGATATCGGTCGAGAACGTCGAGATGTTGCGGGTGCCGAGATAGGTCATCAGGTCGGCCGGCTGCTGCAGATCGGGAAAGCGGAAGAACGGCGCGATCGGACCGTCGACCGCCATATGCACGGCGCTCACGCCCATCTCGATCTCTTGCTTGGCCTGCTCGATGTCGCTGGCATAGGGGTTCTTCGCCAGATCCTTATGCGACCAGGTATGGCTGCCGATCGTCATGCCGGCTGCGGCCAAAGCTTTTGACAGTTCCGGCGCCCAAGTGGCGTGTTCGCCGATCTCGAAGAAGGTCGCCTTGATGCAATTGTCCTGCAGCGCCTTGAGCACCATAGGCGTGTTACCCGGCCACGGGCCGTCATCGAAGGTCAGCACGACTTCCTTGTCGCGCAGGAAGTCATATTGCTTGAAATGCTCGGTGCCGAAGGCGGGGCCGCCGGTCGTATCGATTTGTACGATACGCGACAGTCCGATCGCATTGGGATTGCTGCACGCCGGAATGGTCGTCGTGAAAGAGCTGTTCGCGTTCGCAGCGGCCGGCACGGTTGAATTCGCCGCTACCGGCGCATTCTGGGCAAGCATAGTCGGGGCTGAAGCGGAGACGCCCGGTTGCGTCACTGTCGTTTGCGAAACCTGAATGACCGGCGCCGCAGCAATATGCGGTATCACGGCTTGGCTCGTCAGTACCGGCTGTGGCGCGCTGGCGGATTGCGAAGGTGAAATGATATGCGCTGCGAGAGCGGCCAGCGCCGACGGCCCGGTCGAACTCTGCGTCGCAGCAATTCCGAACGCCGCGAGACCCAAAGTCAGCAATGCCGCAATGACAATGACGACGACACGCATCGCACCCTCCGCCACAATTCTTGCTGAACTGGCATTATTGCATTAAGTGAAGGCGCAATCAGCGAGCGAGTCAACGAAAACCAAGCCTCGGGTAGCGAAAGGATGCAGTCTTGGTTTCCGCCGCGCCGGGCGGTCGGCCGGGAACCGCAAATACCGCGATCCCTTTGGGTTAACGGCCGAATTGATCCTGCCAGCTCGGCATGGCGCCGGGCAGCGGTAGCGCGGTAGCCGCAAAAACGCCACGCGCGATGGCGCGGGCGACGACGTTCCCCGCGAGCGCGCCGAGAGTGGTCAACCCGGCTGTCGCATCGGCAAGCGGCCGGCGCCCGGTCGAGGCTGCGAACACGACATCGCCGTCGAGCGGGCTGTGCACCGGATAGATCGCGCGCGACATACCGGATTGCGCCATCACCGCGAGCCGGTTCGCCTGCGCCTTGGTGAGACTGACGTCGGTCGCCACGATCACGAGCGTGGTGTTCTCACCGGCGCCGCCCTTTATTCGTGGCGCGAGCGGGCGCGGCGGAATCGGCGCCGGCAGGCCGCGTGCGCCGAACTCGCCGTTCTCCTCAAACGGCGCCGCCCAGAACCACGGGCCGGCATCGATGGTGACGCTGCCGACTGCATTGACCGCCGCAAGCGCTCCGACGAGGGAACCGTCCGCGCCCTGCACCGACGCCGAGCCGATGCCGCCCTTCAGATTAACCGTTGTGGCGCCGATGCCGGCACCGACGCTGCCGAGCGCGAAATCGGCCGCCGCTGCCGCGGCGGCGGCATAGCCGAAGTCGCGGTAGGGCGGAAACCGGCCCCAATTCTTGTCGCCGCCATTGAGCAGATCAAACAGCACCGCCGCCGGCACGATCGGAACGCGCGCGGTGCGGACGGCAAAGCCGCGGCCTTGTTCGCGCAGCCACGCCTGCACGCCGGACGCGGCATCAAGCCCAAAGGCCGAGCCGCCGGACAACGTGATGGCATCGATGCCCTCGACCGTCAGCGCCGGATCGAGCAGCGCCGATTCTCGGGTACCCGGCCCGCCGCCGCGCACGTCGATTGAGGCGATGGCAGGCTGGTCGAAGACGACCGCGGTCGACCCGGAGCCGAGCCGCAGGTCTCCGGCGTGGCCGACTTTTACTCCGGGAACGTCGGTGATGAGATTGCGTAACGCCATAGTGACCAGTCTAGCCTGTCTGCCCGCACGGCGAGAGGGAGAATGCCTTGCAATCGCCATGGCGGTCGGTGCATTCCATGCGCCATGAATGTCACCATCGTCGCGGCGCTCCTTGCGGGCATGCTCAGTTTTCTGTCGCCGTGCGTGCTGCCGCTGGTGCCGCCTTATCTGGTTTATCTCACCGGGACGTCGCTCGAACGCTTCGCGGCTGCCGAGATGACGCCGCGGGTACGGCGTGAGACTCTTGTCGCGGCGCTGCTGTTCGTACTCGGCTTTTCCACCGTGTTCATCGCGCTTGGCGCCAGCGCCAGCGAAATCGGCGCGGTGCTGCGCGCTTTTTCCGGTCAGCTCGCCATCATCGCCGGCATTGGCATCATCATTATGGGCCTGCACTTCCTCGGCCTGACGCCGATCGCGTGGCTGATGCGCGAGAAGCGTTTTGAGGTCGCAAAGCCGCTCGGCCTGTGGGGCGCTTACTTGATGGGACTTGCTTTCGCGCTCGGCTGGACGCCGTGCATCGGTCCGATCCTCGCCGCCATCCTCGCTGTCGCTGCGTCAGAATCTACGGTGGCCAAGGGCGCCGGCTTGCTCGCGGTCTACTCGCTCGGTCTCGGCGTGCCGTTTCTGATCGCGGCGCTGGCGGTCGAGCCGTTCGCCGCTTTCGTCGCGCGTTTCCGTGCCCATCTCGGCCTGGTCGAAAAGGCGATGGGCGGGCTGCTCGTACTCACCGGCATAGCGTTTCTCACCGGCACGGTCGGCGAGGTGAGTTATTGGCTGCTGGATACTTTTCCCGTACTCGGGAAGATTGGGTAACTAAAACAGACTTCGCGGGATGTCCGCGAGTGACCCATCTCGGACATGGACGCCTTTGCTGTGACGCACTGCACTATTCTCTCCCAATGGTGTACTACGGTGTTTTTCTCGGCGCGGGGGAAGCCCATGAGGCGGCGGGAATTCATCACGCTAATTTGCGGCGCTGCGGTGATATGGCCGCTCGCCGCGCGCGCGCAGCAGGCGAGCAAGGTGCCGACCATCGGCTACTTGGGTGTGGATGCTTCGGGCTGGAGTTCATATACTGCGGCTTTCGAGCATCGACTGCGTGAACTTGGCTGGATCGAGGGTCGCACCGTCGCGATCGAGTACCGCTGGTCGGAGGGACGCCCGGAGCGCGAAGGCGAGATCGCGGCCGAGTTCGTCCGCCTCAAGGTCGACGTTGTTGTCACGTATGGAGCCGCCGTCCCCACAGTAAAGCAGGCGACATCGGTTATCCCCATCGTCTTCGGAATAGCAATCGACCCGGTCGGTGGCGGCCTGGTCGCGAGTTTGGCGCGACCGGGCGGCAATGTCACTGGACTGTCGTTCCAGGGCACCGATATTGCCAGCAAGCAACTCGAACTGTTGCGTGAGGTTGTCCCCCGTCTCCGCCGGTTGGCAATCGTGGTTGATTTTAACTATCCCCAGGCCGTGCTGGAGTTGGACGAGGTTCAGGCCGCGGCTCGCACGCTCGGCATCGAAGTCGCGCCGCTCGTAATCCGGCGGGCGGAGGATATTGCTCCCGCCTTCGAGGCGCTCAAGGCCCAAGCGGACGCCCTTTACGTCGTGGCCGGTCCACTCGTTGTCGCCAACCGCACTCAGATCATCACGCTCGCGCTCAGCGCGCGGTTGCCGACGATTTTTTATGCCCGCGAATATGTCCAAGCCGGGGGGCTCATGTCCTACGGAGCAAATCGCCCGGACCTGTTCCGGCGCGCGGCCGAGATGGTCGACAAGATTCTGCACGGGACCAAGCCCGGCGATATCCCGGTCGAGCAGCCAACCAAATTCGATCTCGTCTTCAATCTCACGACCGCCAAGGCGCTTGGTCTCACTATTCCGCAGACGCTGCTCGCGACCGCCGACGACGAGATCGAATGAGGATGCGATTTGCTGCGCAAAGCGGTTGGCCAATCGCTGCTTACCGATCTCGATCTATGAGTGCGCGGCCTACATCGTGCAGCCCGACGCCGGGCATTCGACGTAAGTGATCTTGCCGCTCGGGTCCGTCTTCCAGATGTACATCACGTAATCGAGCTTGGTGATGTCGCCTTTCTTGTCATAGGAAATGTCGCCGAGCACCGTCTTGAACGGCATGCCGGAATGCATCATGGCGGCGACTTTCTTGGGGTCGACGGACTTCGCCGCCATTGCCGCCTGCGCGATGATCTGCACGCCGGCATAGCTGTAAAGCGTATAGGCCTCCGGCTCGAAACTCTTGGCGCGGAATTCCGCCACCACCGACTGCGCCGTCGGCTTGTCGCGCGGATCGGGCCCGTAGGTCATCAGCGTGCCGACGACGCCCGGGCCGCCGACCGAGGCGAACTCGTCGGAAGTGATGCCGTCACCGCCCATCAGCGGCGCCTTGACGCCCTGGTCGCGCATTTGCCGCACGATCAGGCCGCCTTCGGTATAGAGGCCGCCGAAATAGACGAGGTCGGCGCCGGAAAGTTTGATCTTGGAAACCAGTGCCGAGTAATCCTTCTCGCCGGTGTTGATGCCTTCATTGAGCACCGCTCTCATGCCGCCTGCTGTGATCGTCTTCAAAGTCTCGTCGGCGAGGCCCTTGCCGTAAGTGGTCTTGTCGTTGACGAAGGCGATCTTCTTGCCCTTGAAGTGCGCCAGGATATAGCCGCCGGCGACGCGGCCCTGCTGGTCGTCACGGCCGCAGGTGCGAAAAATGTTCCACATGCCCCGCTCGGTGACGGTCGGATTGGTGGAAGCGGGCGTAATCTCGAGGATACCGTTCTCCTGATAGACTTCGGAAGCCGGGATGGTGACGCCGGAATTGTAGTGTCCGATCACGAACTTGACGCCGTCGCCGGCGAAATTATTGGCGACCGAGACGCCCTGCTTGGGGTCGGAAACATCGTCGCCGTATTCGGCCGTGATCTGCTGGCCGAGAATGCCGCCTGATTTGTTGATGTCGGCGACCGCCTGGTCGGTTCCGTTTTTCATTTGCGCGCCGGTGGCGGCGTTCGGGCCGGTGATCGGGCCGCCGACGCCGAACTTGACCTGCGCCGCGGCGTTGCCGGCCAGCGCGATCGGCAACACTGCTATGACAAAGCCCAGAAAACCGAGCGTCGTGATCTTTTTCATCGCGTACTCTCCCTTGCGCGGAGCCGGCATCCCGCATCGTTGCACGATACTAAGTCAGTGCGGCCTGCGGCGCCAGCGCAACGGGGCAAGCGGCTCGTTGATCCAATAATATTGTGCGACCATTTGCGCCGCGCGCGCGGAGCGAAAACCGAGGCAGGCAAAGACCAGGCAGCAGGCGGCGTCGACGGCATAATAGTGCAGCGACAACAGCGTGCCGTCGAACAGGCTGAAATGAATGAAACGCACGGCGAGGCCCAGGATCAGCGAATAGAGCACCACCTGCCACCACGGCCGCCAAGTCGCCGCGACCGCCCGGCCGGCAAGCGCCGCCGCCCCGCCGCCGAGGATCAGCGTGACCAGGACGAACACGCCAAACGAGTTTTCCTCGTAAAACAGGCCGGCAATCGACCACGTGGTGCTGTCCACCGCACTATCCATGACCGCTCCGCATAGAATCTTGTTTGAGCATGATCTTTTCCGAAAACCGGTATCCACTTTTCGGGATCATGCTCTAGCGTCCGCCTTCGAGATAAGCCGACTTGATTTCCGGCCGTTCCAAAAGCTCGCGTCCGCTGCCGGACAGCGTGATCAGTCCGTTGACCATGACGTAGCCGCGATGCGCGAGCTTTAGCGCGTGATAGGCGTTCTGCTCGACCAGAAATACGGTCAGGCCTTCCTTGCTGTTGAGGGTTTTAATGGTGTCAAAAATCTGCCGCACGATCAGCGGCGCAAGCCCGAGCGACGGCTCGTCGAGGAGAAGAAGCCGCGGCCGGCTCATCAGCGCGCGCGCGATCGCCAGCATCTGCTGCTCGCCGCCCGACAAGGTACCGCCGCGCTGGGCAAGGCGGCCCTGCAAACGCGGGAACATCGCCAGCACGCGCTCGAGATCGGCGGCGAAGGCCGATTGCGCGACGGTGGTCGCTCCCATCTGCAGATTTTCCAAAACCGTCATGCGCGCGAAAATGCGGCGGCCCTCGGGTGCCTGGGCGAGTTTCAGCGCGGCGATTTCGTGGGTCGGCATGCGCGTGATGTCGCGGCCGGCAAACGAGATGGTGCCCTCCTGGGCGCGGGGATTGCCGCAGATCGTCATCATCAACGTGGATTTGCCCGCACCATTGGCGCCGATAAGCGTGACGATCTCGCCGTCGTTGACGTCGAGGTCGACGCCCTTGAGCGCCATGACGCGGCCATAGAATGTCTTGACGCCGCGCACGCAAAGGAGCGGCTCGGTCATAAGCCGACCTCCGCTTTGACGTCATCGAGCTCTTCTTCGGCGACGCCGAGATAGGCGCCGATCACTTTCGGATCGTTGCGCACGGTTTCCGGCGTGCCGGCGGCGATCTTCACGCCATAGTCGAGGACGACGATCTCGTCGGAGATTTCCATCACCACCGTCATGTCGTGCTCGATCAGCAGCACCGAAATGGAAAACTCGTCCCGGATGGCGAGCAGCAAAGCGTTGAGCTCGGCGCTTTCGTGCGGATTAAGGCCGGCTGCCGGTTCGTCGAGGCACAGCAGCACCGGATCAGTGCACATGGCGCGCGCGATTTCGAGCCGCCGCTGCGCGCCATAGGGCAGGACGCCGGCCGGATCGTCTGCGCGGGGCAAAAGCCCGATGCGATCGAGCCAGCCGCGCGCCTTGTCTATCGCCGCGCGCTCGGCTCTCGCGTAGGACGGAAATCCGAGCACGCCGAGCAAGGTATAGCCGGACGCGAGCATCAGCCGGTTGTGCTGCGCGACCAAAAGGTTCTCCAGCGCCGTCATGCCGGGAAACAGCCGGATGTTCTGGAACGTGCGGGCGACGCGCGCCTGCTGGGCGACCAGAAAATCCGGCATGCGTTCGAGCAGATAGAGCGAACCTGCTTTACTTGCGGCGCTGTGCGCGCCGCTGTCGGTGAGCGCTTCGAGGCCGTCCCATGCCGCGGCGTCGCCGTGGCGGAGCGCAACGCGGCCTTTGCTTGGCTTGTAGAAACCGGTGATGCAGTTGAACACCGTGGTCTTGCCGGCGCCGTTCGGGCCGATCAAAGCGGTAATGGTGCCGCGGCCGACGTCGAAGCTGAGGTCGTCGATGGCGAGCAAGCCGCCAAAGCGCATGGTCAGATGCTCGACGCGGAGCACAGTGCCGCCATCGCCCGGCATCAGCCAGATCCTTTCCTAACCATGGCCTTCCTTGACCAGATCGGCGGCGATGATCTTTCGCTCCTTCAACACGATCGAAGGCTCGCGCGTTGAAATCAAGCCGCGCGGCCGCCAGATCATGATCAGCACCATGGCAGTCCCGAACAGCAGCATGCGGTACTGCGTCGGATCGAAGGTCGGTCCGAAAATATCCTTGAGAAAGTTGAGCTGACGCAGGATTTCGGTACCGCCGATCATCAGAATGGCGGCGATGGCAACGCCGATCTGGCTGCCCATGCCGCCGAGCACCACGATGCCGAGGATGGTCGCGGATTCGATGAAGGTGAAGGACTCCGGCGAGACAAAAGCTTGGCGCGCGGCAAAGAACGACCCGGCAAAGCCGGCGAACATCGCGCCCATGGCGAAGGCCGTCAGTTTCGTATTCGTGGTGTTGATGCCGAGCGAGCGGCAGGCGATTTCGTCCTCGCGCAGCGCCTCCCAGGCGCGGCCGACCGGCAGCCGCCGCAGGCGCATGGTGACGAAAGCGGTGAGGAGCGCCAGTGCCAAGATGAGGTAGTATAGAAAGATGATACGATAGAGCGGCGTGAATTCCAGACCAAAGGTGGCGGCAAACCCATTGTCGTCGGCGTTGAACGGGATGCCGAAAAAGGTCGGTCGCGGAATACCGGTGATGCCGGCATATCCGTTGGTCAGATCGACCCAATTGATCAGGATAAGCCTGACGATCTCGCCGAAGGCGAGCGTAACGATGGCGAGATAATCGCCGCGCAGCCGCAACACCGGAAAGCCGAGCAGGATTCCCCAGAACGAGGAGAGCGTGCCGGCGAGCGGCAGCAGCAGCCAGAACGACAGCCCGAATGTTTTGGCGAGCAGCGCATAGGAATAAGCGCCGACTGCGTAGAATGCGACATAGCCGAGGTCGAGGAGGCCTGCGAGCCCGACCACAATATTGAGGCCCCAGCCCAGCATCACATAGATCAAGATCTGCACGCCGAAATTGTCGATCCACTTCTGTCCGCCGCTCGATCCCAGCGTGAAAAAGATAATCAGGGGATAGGCGACGACCAGAGCGACGGCAAAAGGAACGAACCAATTGCGAATAAATTCACGCCACGCCGACGGCGCAGTATCTGCCGGCCGCCGCGCACGCGACAGCCACGGCGCTACCGTGATGGCATAAAGAAAACGGCCTATGACGATGACGGCGACAAAGGCAAACAGCAGCGGCCAACGTGTCGTCAGTGTGAGCTCATTGCTGCCGTTGACGCCGGTCTTAAATCCGATCAGCGGCAGCAACAAGCCAAACGCGATTGCCCCGGTGCAAGCGGCGTCGCGCAGCGCGCCGGTGACATCGACGCGCTCGCTCTGGACGCGCTCGGTTTGCGCGTCGGCCGCCATCTCATACCTTCTCGACATCCGGCCGGCCGAACAGGCCTTGCGGCAGGAAGATCAGCGTGATCGCCAGCACGGAAAACGCAGCGACGTCCTTATAGTCGATGGAAAAATAGGCCGACCACATGGTCTCAATGAGCCCGATCAACAACCCGCCGACCACCGCGCCCGGCAACGAGCCGATGCCGCCCAGCACGGCAGCCGTGAAAGCCTTTACGCCCGGCGTAAAGCCGTCGGAAAAGCTGACAACGCCGTAATACATTAGGTACAGAGTGCCGGCGACGGCGGCCAGCGCCGCCGCAATCACGAATGTCATGGAAATGGTGCGGTCGACGTCGACGCCAACGAGCGCCGCCATCTTTTGATCCTGCTCGCAGGCGCGTTGCGCCCGGCCCAGCCGCGTCTTGCTCACCAAATACCAGAATGCCAGCAAGAGGACGGCGGTCACGCCCCAGATGATGAGCTGTTTGTACGACAGCGTGACCGGAAAGGTGTTCTGGTTGAACAACACGAACTCGCCGTTGACCATCGGCGGGATCGACTTGTTGCGCGGGCCCTGGGTGACCTGCACGAAATTCGACAAAAAGATCGACATGCCGATGGCCGAGATCAGCGGCGCCAGCCGGAACGAGCCGCGTAACGGCCGGTAGGCCACGCGCTCGATCGCCCAGTTGATCAGCGAGGTGAAGGCCATCGCTACGATCAAGACGATGAACAGCGCCAGCGCGATCGAAGAGATGCCGAGCCAGGTGGTCAGTATCAAAAACGCGATCAGCGCGATGAAAGCCGACACCATGAACACGTCGCCATGGGCGAAATTCACCATGCCGATGATGCCAAACACCATGGTGTAGCCGATGGCGATGAGCCCGTAGATCGAACCGAGTGTAATGCCGTTGATAAGCTGCTGGAGGAAGTATTCCATGCGCCCTTTGACCTCCGCATGGCTGCCCCGGCCGACAACCGTTCGAGCTAAGGCTTAACAGGGGCGTGCAAGCGCGGCAACGCTGCGGCGCTGGAAGTCCCGGCCAATGGCGTTGGGTTACTTCTTGTCCGGCGGTGGAGGCAGCGGTCCGGTGTGGATACCGCATTCGGTTTTGGCAAGACCGCTCCAGCGGCCATCGCGCACGGCGGTACCGGCGGCCGGGCGGTGGGTGCAGGGCACGCAGCCGACCGAGCTAAATCCCAACGCCTCCAGCGGATGGCGCGGCAGTCTGGCTGCCGCGAAGGCAAGATTGAGGTCGGCACGGGCCAGGCGCGCGAGCGGATTGAATTTCAGCCGCGCCCCGTCGGCCTCGACCACGGCCAGCGCCGAGCGCTCGCCGCCGTGATAGCGCTTGCGGCCGCTGATCCAGCCGTCGAACGCCTCGAGCTCATCGGCAAGCGGCGCCACCTTGCGGATGCCGCAGCAGGCGTCGCGATCGTGGAAGCACAAGTCACGTTTGGGATCGCGCATAGCGAGCGCGCTCGGCGACGGCGTGATGGTGCGCACGTCGGTCAGGCCGAGACGGGCCACGAGCGCGTCGCGATAGGCGAGCGTCTCCTTGAACAGCCACAAGGTGTCGAGAAACAGCACCGGCAGCGACGGATCGACATCGGCGACAAATTTCAGGAGGACGGCGGATTCGGTGCCGAACGAGGAGACCACCGCCAGCCGGCCGGGTAGCGCACGCGCCGCCGCCGCGATGATCTCGGGCGGGCTTGCTCGCTCAAGCCGCTTGGCCAATGCCGCCGCATCGGGCAGGCGCCGCACTGTCGCGGCGCCTGCCCGTGACGGCTGGGGCTCTTCGGCCTGGGCATCCATCGCCGCAAGATGCCTATTTCAAGAACATTTTTCTACTAAGGCGCCGTCATATTCTCCAAAACAGAAATATCTTCCAAATCACCGAACACCGCGCAAAGGATATTGGGTCGATCAACCCGGCGGCAGCATCTTCTCGCCCACGTTGACAGGCTCGCGCTGAGTGCCTTTGCTGCCCACGAATACGGATGCATCGCGCAGGGCGCACTTCGCGCGTCAATCGGAGGACCGGCGGCATGAAATCCGAAGACGCGATCAAGACCAAAGGACGGCCCTTCACCGGGGCGGAATATCTCGAAAGCCTGCGCGATGGCCGCGAGGTCTATATCTACGGCGAGCGGGTCAAGGACGTCACCACGCATCCGGCATTCCGCAACGCCGCCCGCTCGATCGCGCGGCTCTACGACGCGCTGCACGACCCCCGAACCAAGGATCTCCTGACCACCGTGACCGATACCGGTTCTGGCGGCTTCACGCACAAATTCTTCCGCGCCGCGCATTCGCGCGAGGATCTGCTGGCGCAGCGCGACGCCATCGCGCTGTGGGCGCGCATGTCCTACGGCTGGATGGGCCGGTCGCCGGATTACAAGGCGTCGCTGATGAATACGCTCGGCGCCAATTACGATTTTTATGGAAAATTCGCGGACAACGCGAAGGCCTGGTATCGGCGCGCGCAGGAAAACGTGCTGTTTATGAATCACGCCATCGTCAATCCGCCGGTCGACCGCTCGAAGCCGGTCGATCAGGTCAAGGACGTGTTCATCACCATCCAGAAAGACACCGACGCCGGCATCTATATATCCGGCGCCAAGGTGGTGGCGACGGCGTCGGCGCTTACGCATTACAATTTCCTCGGCCAGAATGCCGCGGTGCCGCTGCACGACACCGACCTTGCGGTGATGTTCATCGCGCCGATGAATGCACCGGGCGTAAAGCTGTTCTGCCGCACCTCCTATGAGATGACCGCGAGCGTGATGGGAACACCGTTCGATTATCCGCTGTCGTCGCGCTTCGACGAGAACGACGCGATCTTCGTGTTCGACAACGTTTTCATCCCCTGGGAAGACGTGCTGCTGCACCGCGATCTGGAGAAGCTGAAGATCTTTTTTCCGCAATCGGGTTTCTTGGCCGGCTATCAGTTCCAGGGCTGCACCCGGCTTGCGGTGAAGCTCGACTTTCTTGCCGGCATCCTCGCCAAGGCGTTGCGGGTGGCCGGTTCCGACGAATTTCGCGGCAATCAGGCCATGCTCGGCGAGGTGATCGCCTGGCGGCATCTGTTCTGGGCGCTGACCGATGCCATGGCGCTAAATCCGACGCCGTGGGTCGGCGGCGCGGTGCTGCCGAACCTGCAAGCCGGCTCGAGCTACCGCGTGTTCGCCGGCGATGCCTATGGCCGGGTCAAGGAGATCGTCGACAAGATCGTCGCCTCGTCGCTGATCTATCTGCCGTCCTCGACCAAGGATTTCAAAAATCCGGAGATCGACCGCTATCTGGCGCGCTATGTGCGCGGCTCCTACGGCATCGACTACAAGGAGCGCATCAAGGTGATGAAGCTTCTGTGGGACGCGATCGGCACCGAATTCGGTGGCCGCCACGAGCTTTATGAGCGCAACTACGCCGGCAACCACGAGGACATCCGCATCCAGGCGCTGTGGAACGCGCAAGGCTCGGGCGCCTTCGCGCAGATGACGGCGCTCGCCGAGCAATGCATGTCCGAATATGACGAGAACGGCTGGACCGATCCGGCCTGGCTTAATCCGGACGATGTGGCTTATCCCGGTCTGCCGGAAGAACGGCGGGCGGCGGAGTGAAATCGTGAGCTGGATCGATCAACGCCCCGACGACGCGATGGACGGCGCCTTCACGGCGGTCGGGCCCGGCTCGGTCGCGAGCGTCGAACCCAAAATATTTCGCGACGCCATGAGCCGGCTCGGCGCCGCGGTGCATGTCGTGACCAGCGCAGGCCCCGCCGGCAAAACCGGCTTTACCGCCACGGCCGTGTGCTCGGTGTCCGATACCCCGGCGATGCTTCTGGTTTGTCTCAACCGCCGCAGCAATTCGGCGCCGGTGCTGGCCCAGAACGGCGTGTTTTGCATCAACACGCTCGGCGCCGGCGAGGAAAAACTCGCCGATCTGTTCGCCGGCAAAAGTGGCGTCCATCTGCACGAGCGCTTTGCGCAAGGCGAATGGCTGACGCTCAAGACCGGCGCGCCGGTGCTCGCCTCCGCCGTGGTGGCGTTCGATTGCCGCACCATCGAGATCAAGGCGATGGCCTCGCACAATGTCGTCTTTGGCGTGGTCGAAGCGGTCCGGGTCGGGCCAACTGGACCGGCGTTGGTCTATCACGAACGCGCCTATAAGCCGGTCTGAAGTTCCGCAAAATGTGGTTAGGCCGGCGTGGAACCCGCCTTATTTCATCGGTACTTGTAGATATTTCCCCTGAGATTCCAATCTGTTGCCTATAATCGTGGTGCACAATAAGAGCACTGGGAGGCCGAACCGGCGCCGGATTCGAGCGTTACCTCTGTGGGCGGGGCTCACATCGTCAATGCAACCCCTACGGAGAACGTCCCGATGGCTAATGAACAGAACAATCCGCAGCAGAACCAAAGCAACCCGCAGCAGGGCGGTCAGAACAAGCCCGGCCAGCAGCAGCAGGGCGGGCACAACAAGCCCGGCCAGCCGCAGCAGGGCGGCCAGAACAAGCCCGGCCAAAGTGGCCAGCAGAGCGGCCAACAAAGCGGACAAGGCGGCTTCAACCGCTAACGCTTGACGTTCGACAAGACGGCAGCCCGTTCGTAGCGGGCTGCCGTCTTTTTTGTTCTTAGCTGTGCAAAGCGCGGATCGTGTCCGCCCGGCCGCTATCTCTGGCGTGCGATCGGCCTATGCTTGCCGGTCATGTCCTCGACGCTGCCGCTGTTTCATCTCTATGGCGATCCGCCGGACGATCAGGCCTTCGACTTCATCCATGTCGAAACTATCGCCTCGCGGTCCGCGCTCCACGATTGGACCATCCGCGCGCATCGGCACCGCAATCTGTTTCAGATCTTGCTCATCGAGCGCGGTGGCGGTGAGATGACATTCGATACGGCGAAACTGACTTTCGCCGCACCCGCCGCAATCCTGGTTCCGGCCGCAATCGCCCACGGCTTTCGTTTCGAGCCCGGCGTCACCGACGGCTGGGTGGTGAGTTTCACCGAGGATGCCGCGGGCGCGCTGACCGATCGCGCCGGCGAAGCACTGCGGCGGCTGCACACGCTTGCCGAACAACCCATCGTGCCGATTGACGATGAGGCGGAGCGGGCGCGGTTGTCGGCGCTGTGCGCGGAATTGTCCGAGGAGCAAAGCCTGGCGCGCGAAGGTTCTCGGCTGGCGATGCGCGGGCTCCTTGTGCTCATCGCCGTCGGCGTGGCGCGGCTTGCCGCGAGCCGCGCGCGCACCGGCGCCGTCACGCTGCAACCCACCGATGCGACGGTCGTGCAATTGCGGGCGCTGGTCGACGCGTTCTTCCGCCACGAGCGTCTGCTCGGCTTCTATGCCGAAAAGCTCGGCATGACAGTCGACCGGCTCAACGACCACGTCAAACGCGCAACCGGCGTCACCGCCGGTCACCTGATCCGCCAGCGCGTCCTCACCGAAGCCAAGCGCCAGCTTGTCTTCACCGCGCAGCCGATTTACGATATTTCCGAAGAACTTACTTTCGCCGATCCGTCGCACTTCGCGCGGTTTTTCCGCAAGCAGACCGGAACCGCGCCGCACGAATTCCGCGACCAGCGGGGCGGGTGATCGTTGCAATCCCATATGAGTTTGCAGGAGTTGAGCCGTTGAACGATCTCTTGCCACTTGCCGAAGCGATCGCCGCCCGCCTGAAGGCGCGGCGCGAGACCATCGCGGTTGCCGAATCCTCGACCGGCGGTTTGATCTCGGCGGCGCTGCTTGCCGTGCCGGGCGCCTCGGCCTACTTTGTCGGCGGCGCCGTCGCCTATACGCGCCTGGCGAAGAAGAAGTTGCTCGCCATCGACGACGCGGCGCTCGATCAATTTCGTTCGGCGACCGAGCCGCACGCGCTGTTGCTCGCGCGCCATGTGCGGGCGCAATTCGCCACCACATGGGGGCTTGCCGAAACCGGTGCCACCGGACCGAGCGGCAATCGCTATGGTGACGCGGCAGGCCACACCTGCCTCGCGATCGTGGGAACGGCCGAGCGGGCGGTCACGCTGGAAACCGGCAGCGCCGACCGCGTCGCCAATATGCGTGTGTTCGCCGCCGCGGCGCTTGAACTCTTGGCCGGCACTCTGGGGCCTGCCTAGTTCAGCAAAAACATAGCGCGTTCGTTTTCTTTGGCCTCCGCCGGAATGAAAATCCGGCGGAGCCTTGTTCAGCCAAGCCTACTTCAGAGCGTCGGCGCCGGCTTGTGCCGCAGCTATGTCAAAAAAAGGATTAGGCGAGCCGCTCACACCTATGGCGCCGATGAGTTTGCCACCGACTATGAGCGGAATACCGCCCCTGGAAGCCGTCACATAGGGTGCCAAAGTCGCAACAAACGGGTGTCCGCTTTCCATTTGATTGAAAAAAACCTCGGTCGGGCGCTCGAAGGTCGCGGAAGTGCGCGCCTTCCCGATCGCAACGTCGGTCGAGCTATAAGGCGCGCCGTCCATTTTTTCGAAGTACACCAAGCTGCCGCTCGGATCGACAACCGCGAAGACCAACAGGTACGGCCTTGTCGCGGCGTCGGCGACGGCCGCGGCAACTGCCTTTTTCGCCTGGGCATTCGTGACAGCTGGGCCAAGTGGGGGTGGCGCTGGCGGCATAGGTTGAGCAGCCGGCTGTTGCGCATAGGCGACTGAACCGAAAACCATGACAGCGCATATCGCGCCAGCCAAGACTGACAATCGAGACATCGATTCCTCCCTTAAGATTTCTGATTGATTAAACCTCCTCGCCCGATAAGAGAGAGGATCGCATCAGCTTACCGGGACATGCCGTCTCTGCCAATCTGGCTGCGACGACACCGTCTAGTTCAGCAAAAACCCAAGCACCGTATCGGCGTAGACTCTCGGCTGTTCCATATTGGCGATGTGGGCGGCTTCGAGCACGGCGATCTTGGCGCCGGGAATATGCGCGCGGATGAGCTCGTTGCCTTCGAGCGGGGTTGCCGGATCGTGCTTGCCGGCAATGACCAAAGTGGGCGCGCTGATTTTCGGCAATAGCGCGCGATGATCCATATCGCGGATCGCTTCGCCGCAGCCGACATAGCCCTCGACATTCGTCGCCACGAACATGTCGCGCATTTTTGCCATTGTCTGCGGCGCGCGGTCGCGGAAATCCTTGGTGAACCAGCGCTCCATATTGGCCTCGACGATGTTGGCCAGGCCTTTTTCGCGCACCAGCTTGATGCGGCCGTCCCACACCGTTTTGTCGGGAAAGTAGCAGGACGTGTTGGACAGGATGAGCTTGTCGATGCGGTTTGCCGCATTGGCGCCGAGCCATTGTCCGACCATGCCGCCCATCGAGAGGCCGCACCAGTTGATTTTCTCGATACCGAGCCCGTCGAGCACCGCGATAACGTCACGGCCGAGCCGCTCCATAGAGTAGGGGCCCTTCGGCACGCTCGATTTGCCGTGACCGCGGCGGTCGTAGCGCAGGAGGCGGAAGTGCCCGGCCAGCGGCGCGACCTGCTCGTCCCACATATGCAGATTGGTGCCGAGCGAATTCGACAGCATCAGCACCGGGGCGCGCTCCGGGCCCTCGATCTCGGTATGGATGATGCAGCCGTCGTCGGTCTTGATATCGGGCATTGATGACCTCCCTTTTCGTCATTGCGAGAAGCGAAGCGACGAAGCAATCCAGAACTGCGCTGCAGAACTGGATTGCTTCGCTCCGCTCGCAATGACGGTGGAACCCTTTAGCCGCCTCCGCCGCTCACGCCAACCCCTCGCCTAACGGCCTTTCCAGCCGCCGCGCGAGGCGCTAAGCCCATTGCCGGTGAGCAGGGAGTAACGCGGATGGCGATGACGATGAACGGCGAGGTTCAGCTCGCGGCCCCGCAGCAAACGGTGTGGGAGAAACTCAACGATCCGGCGACGCTGAAGGCCTGCATTCCCGGCTGCGAGGAACTCGACAAGACGACTGATACCGAATTCCAGGCCGTCGCCACAGTCAAGATCGGCCCGGTCAAGGCCAGGTTCAAAGGCAAGGTTACGCTGTCGGATATCGATCCGCCGAACGGCTATAAAATTTCCGGACAAGGCGACGGCGGGGTGGCGGGTTTTGCCAAGGGCGGCGCCACCGTCAAGCTCTCGCCCAAGGATGGTGGCACGCTGCTGGTCTACGATGTCGATGCGCAGATCGGCGGCAAGCTCGCCCAGCTCGGCCAGCGCCTGGTCAACGGCGCCGCGAAGAAAGTCGCCGACGATTTTTTCGAGAATTTTGCCGCCGCGGTGAACCCGAAAACTTCGTAACTTTCACCTCGCCTCGCCGCGCGGGGAGAGGGAGACGAGCGGCCGGAACTCCCTTGACCGCCGCCTAGGCCGCGGTTCACAGTAATTCTCGTTCCAGGGTACGAAAACCGGCAAAATCGCCACGAATTCGCACACCTGACTGGGCCGGCGATTCGAAACCCGCCGGAAACCGCACGTTTTGGCCGAATTTTTAGGGAGGAGTCCCATGGCCGCATCCGCTACGGCAGCCGTTTCTATGACGGTGAACGGCAAACCCGTCACCGCCGAGGTCGATCCGCGCACGCTGTTGGTGCAATTGCTGCGCGAGAACCTGCGGCTCACCGGCACCCATGTCGGCTGCGACACCTCGCAATGCGGCGCCTGCGTCGTGCACGTCAACGGCAAGGCGATAAAGTCCTGCACGGTTCTGGCGCTGCAGCTCGAAGGCGCCGATGTGCTCACCATCGAGGGTCTCGCGGCGGCGGACGGACCGCTGCACCCGATGCAAGAGGCGTTTCGCGAGAACCACGGCCTGCAATGCGGCTACTGCACGCCTGGCATGATCATGACGGCGGTCGATTTGGTGCGCCGCAAAGGCAACGAGCTGGACGACCGCACCATCCGCGAGGAGCTCGAGGGCAACATCTGCCGCTGCACCGGCTACCACAATATCGTCAAAGCGATTGCTGCCGGCGCGCTCGCCATGCGCGGTGGCGGTTCTGCAAGCAAGGCCGCCGAATAGGGAAGACGCCAACCGGGGAAGGCATTGCCGTCGGGCAATGCCGGATCCGAGGAGCGATTGCCGGAGGGCAATGACATGAGCGGAACCGGGATCGGCGCTTCGGTGCGCCGTAAGGAAGATCACCGCTTCATTACCGGCATGGGCCACTACACCGACGACATCAGCCGGCCCGGCCAGGTCTACGCCTACTTCGTGCGCTCGCCGCATGCGCACGCCATGATCAAATCGATCGACGCCAAGGCGGCTGCCGCTATGCCGGGCGTGCTCGCGGTGCTCACCGGTACCGAGCTTGCCAATGACAAGATCGGCAATCTGACCTGCGGCTGGATGATCCATTCCAAGGACGGCACGCCGATGAAAATGGCGGCGCATCCGGCGCTCGCCATCGGCAAGGCGTGCCATGTCGGCGACGCGATCGGGGTCGTGATCGCGGAAAGCCTGGCGCAGGCGCGCGATGCCGCCGAGAAAGTCAAAATCGACTATGCCGTCCTTCCCGCCGTCGCCGATCCCGCGGCCGCGCAGAAACCCGGCGCGCCGCTGATCCACGACATTGCGTCGAACAACACGATCTACCAATGGCATCTCGGCGACGCCAAAGCGGCCGACGCCGCGTTCAGGTCGGCCAAGCACGTCACCAAACTCGACATCGTCAATAATCGCCTGGTGCCGAATGCGATGGAGCCGCGCGCGGCCATCGGCGACTACGATTCCGGGACCGGCGCGTTCACGCTGTGGAACACGACGCAGAATCCGCACGTGGCGCGGCTCGTCATTGCCGCCTTTGTCGGCATGGCGCCCGAGCACAAGCTGCGCGTGATCGCGCCCGATGTCGGCGGCGGGTTCGGCTCGAAGATTTTCATCTATCCCGAAGAAGTCGTCGCGCTGTGGGCGTCAAAGCGTGTCAGGCGGCCGGTGAAATGGGTCTGCGATCGCTCGGAAGCGTTCCTCACCGACGCCCACGGCCGCGATCACGTTACCCATGCCGAGATGGCGTTCGACGCCGACGGCAAGATTCTCGCGCTCCGCGCCAAGACCATCGCCAATCTCGGCGCCTATATGTCGACCTTCTCATCGTCGGTGCCGACTTATCTCTATGCCACTTTGTTGTCGGGCCAATACGGCATCCCGCAGATCTATTGCGAGGTCGACGCCGTCTATACCAACACGGTTCCTGTGGACGCCTATCGTGGCGCGGGGCGCCCGGAAGCGACCTTCGTGGTCGAGCGGCTGGTCGAGGTCGGCGCCCGCGAAATGGGCGTGGACCCGGCGGAGCTGCGTCGTAAGAATTTCATCCAGAAATTCCCACACCAGACGCCGGTGATCATGATGTACGACACCGGCGACTATAACGCCTCGCTGAAAAAGGCGATGGAGCTTGCCGACTACAGAGGTTTTGGCAAGCGCAAGCGTGAGTTGGCGCGTAACGGCAAGCTGCGCGGCATCGGGCTTTCGACCTATATCGAAGCCTGCGGCATCGCACCGTCGCAAGCCGTGGGTTCGCTCGGTGCCGGCGTCGGCTTATGGGAATCCGCCGAGGTGCGTGTCAATCCGACGGGCTCCGTCGAAGTCCTCACCGGCAGCCACGCCCACGGCCAGGGCCACGAAACCACCTTCGCACAGCTCGTTTCCGAGCGGCTCGGCATTCCGATCGACAATGTCTCGATTGTGCACGGCGATACCGACAAGGTGCAGTTCGGCATGGGCACCTATGGCTCGCGCTCCGGCGCGGTCGGCATGTCGGCGATCGTCAAGGCGCTCGACAAGGTCGAAGCCAAGGCCAAGAAGGTCGCCGCTTACATGCTCGAAGCCGCCGAGGGCGACATCGAGTTCAAGGATGGCAAGTTCAGCGTCGCCGGCACCGACAAATCCGCCGCCTGGGGCGACGTGACGCTCAACGCCTATATCGCGCACAAATTCTCCGGCCAGGAGCTCGAACCCGGATTGAAGGAAACCTCGTTCTACGATCCGACCAATTTTACGTTCCCCGCCGGGTGCCATATCTGCGAAGTCGAGGTCGATACCGAGACCGGCAATACCGAGATCGTGGCCTGGACTGCGGTCGACGATTTCGGCGTCATCATTAATCCGATGATCGTCGAGGGCCAGGTCCACGGCGGCATTGCGCAGGGAGTAGGGCAGGCTTTGTGCGAGGGCGCGGTCTACGACAAAGACGGCCAGCTCGTCACCGGCTCGTTCATGGACTATTGCATGCCGCGCGCCGATAACCTGCCGGCGCTCAAGGTCGACACCACCCTGACCAAATGTCCGTCCAATCCGCTGGGCATCAAGGGCTGTGGCGAAGCCGGCGCCATCGCCGCTCCCGCCGCGGTCATCAACGCCATCACCGACGCGATCGGAACCGAATTTCTTGCCATGCCGGCGACACCGGCGACGGTTTGGGCCGCGCTGCAAAAGTCGAGCAAAATGCCGCAGGCGGCATAACGGAGGATTTTTCGATGTACGCCTTCACTTTCCATCGTCCGCAGACCGTGCGCCAGGCAGCGGGCCTGATCACCAAGAACGCCGACGCCAAATTGCTGGCCGGCGGCCAAACCTTGCTGCCGACGATGAAGCTTCGTCTCGCCAGTCCGCCGCAAATCGTCGACATGACGCTGGTCGAGGGTCTCACCGGCATCGAGCAGAGCGGCCGTTCTCTGTCCATCGGCGCGATGACGACGCACAACGAAGTCCATACCTCGCCGGTGGTGCAGCAGGCGGCGCCCGTGATTGCAAAAGTCGCCGGCATGATCGGCGATCCCGCGGTCCGTCATCGCGGCACGATCGGCGGCTCGGTCGCCAACAACGATCCCAACGCCGACTATCCGGCGGCCTGTCTCGGTCTAGGCGCCACCATCGTCACCAACAAGCGCCGCATCAAAGCCGACGATTTCTTCACTGGCATGTTCTCCACCGCTCTCGAGCCGTCGGAAATCATTACCAAGGTGATTTTCCCGCTGCCGAAAAAGGCGGCCTATCAGAAATTCCGCAATCAGGCGTCGCGTTTCGCGCTGGTCGGCGTGTTCGTCGCCAAACGCGGCAGCGAGATCCGCGTCGCCGTCACCGGCGCCGGCTCGAACGGCGTGTTCCGCGTCAAATCGTTCGAGGAGGCGCTCAAGAAGCGGTTTTCGCCGAAATCGCTCGAAGGCCTGACCATCCCCGCCGACGGCATGAACGCCGACATCCACGGCAGCGCCGAATACCGCGCCCACCTCGTGAGCGTACTAGCAAGGCGCGCGGTCGCTGAGGCCATCGGCAAACCGGCGGCGTGACTGCTAGTCTGCGCTTTGCCATTCCGTGAGTCAGCGGACCCCCACTCTATCTCTCCCCCTTCTAGGGGGAGAGAAGTGCAAGCCGCGGATACGGAGTTTTTTCATCCAGGCGGGAACGGGCCGCTTGCTCCTTCCTCCCCCTGAAAGGGGGAGGAAGGAGGTGGGGGTCGCGGGCCGATTGCAGGGCGGCGCGACAAAACTGCCGCCGATGAGTACATTGTACGCATGAACAAGTCCTCGCCGCGCCCGCTTCCGGCCGCCATCGACGCCACCGTCGCGCTTTTGGCCGAGGCCGATTATCTGGCCGACCGTTCGCTCGGCACCGTGCTCTATCTGGCGCTGAAGATGGGCCGGCCGATTTTCCTCGAAGGCGAGGCTGGCGTTGGCAAGACCGAGATCGCCAAGGTGCTGTCCTCGACGCTCGGCCGCCGTCTCATCCGGCTGCAATGCTACGAAGGCCTCGATATCGCCGCCGCCGTCTACGAATGGAATTATGCCGCGCAGATGATCGCGATCCGGGTCGCCGAGGCCGAAGGCGAGCACGATCGCGAGCGGCTCGAACACGACGTGTTCTCCGAGCGGTTCCTGATCAAGCGTCCGCTGTTGCAGGCGCTCGAGCCCGACACCGCGGGCGCGCCGGTGCTGCTGATCGACGAGATCGACCGCACCGACGAGGCATTCGAGGCGTTTCTGCTTGAGGTTTTGGGCGATTTCCAGATCACGGTTCCGGAAATGGGCACGGTGAAAGCCGCGCAGCCGCCGGTCGTGGTCATCACCTCGAACCGCACCCGCGAAGTGCACGACGCGCTCAAGCGGCGCTGTCTTTATCACTGGGTCGGCTATCCGACCGCCGAGCGCGAACTGGCCATCGTGCGCGCCAAGGTGCCGGGCGTCAGCAAGAAGCTGTCCGACCAGGTGGTGGCCTTCGTGCAGGCGCTGCGCAAGCAGGATCTGTTCAAATCGCCCGGCGTCGCCGAAACGCTCGACTGGGCCGGGGCTTTGTCAGAGCTCGACGTGGTCGCGCTCGATCCCGCAACCGTCTCCGACACGCTCGGCGTGCTGCTCAAATACCAGGACGACATCGCGCGGCTTGAAGGCTCAAAGGTCAAGGAGCTGCTCGACGAGATGAAGTCGGAGATGCGGGCGGCGGAGTGATGCCATGGCAGAGCAATCCGGCCGCCTCGCCGAAAACATCCTCTACTTCGCCCGCGCGCTGCGTGCCGCCGGCATTCCGGTCGGGCCGGGCGCCGTGCTGGATGCGCTGGAAGCGGTGAAGGCGGCCGGCGTCGGCACGCGGGAGGATTTTTACTGGACGCTGCACGCGGTGTTCGTCAAACGCCACGAACATTCGATCCTGTTCGATCAGGCGTTCCGGATTTTTTTCCGCCGCCGCGGTTATGTCGATCAGGTGCTGGCGATGATGCTGCCGCAGGCCCCGGCGCCGCCGCAGGCGCCGCAGGCCGGTGCCACGCGCGTGCATGAGGCCCTGTTCTCCGGCCTCGACGACAAGCTCAAAAAAGAACGCGAGATCGAGCTCGACGCCCGCATGACGGTGTCCGACCGCGAAGTCCTGCAGAAGAAGGATTTTGCGCAGATGACAAGCGCCGAGATCGCGGCTGCGAAGGACGCGATGAAGCGGCTCGTCATGCCGCTTGCCGAAGTGCGGACGCGCCGCCTCGCGCCGCATCCGCGCGGTCATCTCATCGACATCCGCCGCACCTTGCGCGCCAGCATGAAGGGCGGCGGCGATTTCATCGACCTGCGTTTCATTGGGCCGAAGACGAGGCCGCCGCCGATCGTGGCGCTTCTAGATATTTCCGGCTCCATGAGCCAGTACAGCCGCATCTTCCTGCACTTCTTGCATGATCTCACCGACGCGCGAAAGCGCGTCAGCACGTTTCTGTTCGGCACCCGGCTCACCAATGTCACCCGCGCGCTGCGCGAGCGCGATCCCGACGACGCGCTTGCCGCCGTTTCGGCGGCGGTGCCCGACTGGTCGGGCGGCACGCGGATCGCATCGTCGCTGCGCGCCTTCAACAAGCTGTGGGCGCGCCGCGTGCTCACCCAGGGCGCGATCGTACTCCTGATCACCGACGGGCTTGAGCGCGACGCCGACGACACGCTCGCCTTCGAGATCGACCGGCTGCATCGCTCCTGCCGCCGCCTGATCTGGCTCAATCCGCTGCTGCGCTTCGAGGGCTTTGAGGCCCGCGCCCGGGGCGTCAAAGCCATGCTGCCGCATGTCGACGAATTCCGGCCGATCCATAATCTCGAATCGATGGCCGGACTTGTCGCAGCGCTGCGCCGGGGCGGCGACCGGGCCGGCGACCCCAAAGCGTGGATGCAAAAGGTGGCGTGACACGCCATATTTAAGGGAATTAGGAACGGAGGCAGATTATGCTCTCAACCGACAACGACATTCTCAAAGCCGCCGAGGCCTGGCGCAAAGACGGCCGCCAGGTGGCGCTGGCGACCGTGGTCGAAACCTGGGGCTCGGCGCCGCGCCCGGTCGGCTCGAACCTCGTCATCGACCAGGACGGCAATTTCCTCGGCTCGGTGTCGGGCGGCTGCGTCGAAGGCGCCGTCGTCACCGAGGCGCTCGATGTGATCGATAGCGGCCAGCCGAAAATGCTGGAATTCGGCGTCGCCGACGAGACCGCCTGGAAAGTGGGCCTGTCCTGCGGCGGCACCATTCGGGTATTGGTCGAGAAGGTGGAGTAGAATTGAACTGACATGAAGCTCGATATCCTCCACGCCCTTAATGCCGAGCGCACGGCGCGGCGCGCCGCGATCGTCGTCACCAATGTCGAGAGCGGCACGCAACGGCTGGTCAAGGCCGCCGACGCTGCCAGGGATCCGCTGCGCGCGATCCTTGCCGACCACCTGCGCACCAGCAAAAGCGGAATGGAAGAGACGGCGGAAGGCCGCGTTTTCCTCACCGTCTATGTGCCGGCGCCGCAGCTCGTGATCATCGGCGCCGTGCATATCAGCCAGGCGCTGGCGCCGATCGGAAAACTCCTCGACTATGACGTGACCATCGTCGATCCGCGTACCGCGTTTGCCTCGCCCGAGCGCTTCCCCGACGTAAAGGTCATCGCCGAGTGGCCGGACACGGCGCTGCCGCCATTGAACGTCGACCGTTACACCGCCGTGGTCGCACTCACCCACGACCCTAAGATCGACGATCCGGCGCTGCTGCACGCGCTGTCGCGCGACTGTTTCTATATCGGCGCGCTCGGCTCGCGCAAAACGCACGGCCGCCGCATCGAGCGGCTGCGCGCGCAAGGCATCAGCGACGGGAGCCTCGCCCGCATCCATGCGCCGATCGGGCTCGACATCGGCGCCGTGTCGCCGGCGGAAATCGCGGTCTCGATCATCGCGCAGATTACCGAACGGCTACGCGAAGAGGCGGATGCGCAGCCTGCGCCCGTAAAGGCCGCATCATGAAGTTCGGTGCGGTTTCGCCAAAAGATGCGCTCGGCGCGACCGCCGTGCATACCATCCGCCAGGGCACGCTGGTGCTCAAGAAGGGCACGCTGATCGGCGCCGCCGAAGTCGCCGCCCTCGAAGCCGCCGGCATCAAGGAAGTTGTCGTGGCGCGGCTCGAGGCCGACGATGTGTCCGAAGACGCCGCCGCGGCCGATATCGCCAAAGCGGTTTCGGGGCAGGGCGTGCATGTCGATCGCGCCTTTACCGGCCGCGCCAACCTGTTTGCGCAAAGCTCGGGCATCCTCGTCGTCAACAAGGACGCCATCGACCGGCTCAACCGTGTCGACGAAGCGATTACGCTCGCGACGCTGCCGGCTTACAAGCCGGTGGTCGCCGGCGAGATGATCGCGACGGTAAAAATCATTCCGTTCGCGGTCGCCAAATCGGCGCGCGATGCGGCGCTGGCCGGGGTGAAAGAGCCGCTGTTGCAGGTCGCGCCCTACCGCGTCCGCAAGGTCGGCGTGGTCTCCACCGTGCTGCCGGGACTGGCGACCAAGGTCATCGAGAAGACGATGAAGATCACCACCGAGCGATTGGCGCCGGCCGGCGCCAGCATCATCGCCGAGCGGCGTGTGCCGCACGAACGTGCTGCGCTCGCCCGCGCGCTCGACGACGTGCTCAAGGCCGGCGCGGAATTGGCAATCGTGTTCGGCGCGTCCGCGATCGCCGACCGGCGCGATGTGATTCCGGCGGCGCTGGAAACGATCGGCGGCCGCATCGAGCATTTCGGCATGCCGGTCGATCCCGGCAATCTGCTGATGATCGGCACGGCCAACGGCCATCCGGTGCTCGGCGCGCCCGGCTGTGCGAGAAGCCCGAAGGAAAACGGCTTCGACTGGGTGCTGATGCGCCTTCTCGCCGGTCTGCCGGTGCCGCCTCAGGATATTACCGGGCTCGGCGTCGGCGGGCTGCTCATGGAAATCGTCACCCGCCCGCAGCCGCGCAAAGAGCCGGTGCATACCGTGCGCTCGATCGCGGCGGTGGTGCTCGCCGCCGGCCGTTCGAGCCGCATGGGTGGGCCCAACAAGCTATTGGCCGATATTGCCGGCCGGCCGCTCGTTCGCATCGTCGTCGAGGAAGCGCTCGCGTCGCGCGCGCGGCCGGTGCTCGTGGTCACCGGGCATCAGCGCGAGCGGGTCGAGGCGGCGCTTTCCGGTCTGCCGGTCAAATTCGTGCACAATCCGAATTTCGCCGACGGGCTTGGCACTTCGCTCAAGGCCGGCATCGCTGCGCTACCGGCGGAGGTCGACGGCGCCATCGTCTGCCTTGGCGACATGCCGCAGGTCGACGCCGCCATGATCGATCGCCTGACCGGCGCGCTCGATCCCGACAAGGGCGCGCTTATCGTGGTGCCGACCATCGACGGCAAGCGCGGCAATCCGGTGGTGTGGTCGCGCCGCTTCTTCGCCGACCTGATGGCGGTGGAAGGCGACGTCGGGGCCCGCTATCTGATCGGCCGCTATCCGGAGGCCGTGACCGAGGTGCCGCTCACCGGAACGGCGGCTTTGACCGACGTCGACACCCCTGAAGCGCTGCAAGCCGTGAAGGCCGAGCTGGAAAAGACCTGAATTCGTCCTTCCCCGCTTTCGCGGGGCAGGAAGAGCCGTCAATTCACCAACTAGCAACCCTTCCCCGCTAGCCTGTGCCGGTTTCCCCTGGGGAGGGGCTGCCATGTCCAAAGTCTTCAAATTTGTGCGTAACTTTGCGCTCGCGATCCTGGGCTTTGTGCTCCTGATCATCGCGATTAGCACCGCCCAGGCCGCCGGCGCGCTCGCGGTCGGCGTTTGCGGCGCTTATGGCTACGGCTTTGACTACAGCAACGTGAAGGATGCCAGCGCGGCGGCGATGAGCAAATGCACGGGAGGCCAGTGCAAGGTGGTCCGCATCGTGCACAAAGGCTGCGCGGCGATGGCGGTCGATGCCAAGAATCCGTGCGGCTCGTTCGGCTGGGCGATCAATTCGCATCTCGGCAAGGCAGAGAACGCCTCGATGCGCCGCTGCGTCGAGTTCGGCGGCCACGATTGCGTGGTGCGCGCCTGGGCCTGCGATGAGAAGGGCTGAGCGGTCCGTTCAATATTTTGCACTGACGCCAAGCCGCAAATAGGGTCCGGTGCGTTTATCGGAATCCATTGACCAACCGCTCGCCGCCGACCATTCCAAAGCCTGGAAGTGGAACGCCGTGATGTGGACGCCGACCTCCAATTGCTGAAAGTCGCCGCACCACAGCATCTGGCTTTCCGGTCCGACAAACATCGCATCGAAAACGCGAACGCCGAGCGCCGCGCGCACCGATCCGTTCGGGCCGATCGAAGCGATCGTGCCGCTGACCGCGGCCATGGTGTTCGCCGTCGGCTGATACCAAACCTCGGTGGCGAATTGCGCCCCGACATAAACGCCGCGCAGCCGGCTGCCGGGGTCATAAGGCGAGAGCCGGTAATCCTGCACGACGGGCCCGGCGAAGACGCTGACCGAGAGACTATCGCGGGTGAACCGCCAGCCTGGCATGGCCGCGCCCGACACCATGGTGCCGTCGACGCCGCGTTGCAGATCGCCGGACATGTAGCTGTAGCGGCCGCCATTGAGCAGCACTTTTAGCGTGAAACCGTCGTTGTCGAGGCCTGCGGGCGACCACAGGCCGCCGCCGTAAAGGAAGGCGCCGTAGCGCCAGAGATCGGTGCCGCCAAATATGAGAAAAGAAGGAGCGTTGGGCGGAGCGGTGTCTTGCGTTCGGCCCGGCGCACTCGACAAAAGCATACTCGCGACGGCCACCACCATCGCGCCCACAATCCGCAACGTAAACACCGAGGCCCCCAAGCCCCTGTGCGCCCCCAATCCGGCAAACGCCGGCCGCAACCATGACGCGACTCTAATAACACGTGAAAAATGTAGAAAAGCAAGCCTCTTGCGCATCGTCGGACAGGCGCCGACCTGCCTTGCAAGATTGGGGTAGGTCGGTGTGCCGCTGCGCGCTATAGCTCAGTTCGGTATGCCGGGAATGAATCGATGACAGTTTCGACGACCGCCGACGCGATGACCGAACACTCCGCCGCGCTGTCACGGCGGCGGCTCGCGATCGGCTTTATGAATTGGGCGCATGCGCTCGATCATTTCGTCATTCTGATTTATCCCACCGTCGTCATCGAGCTTGAGGTGGTGTACGGCCGCTCCTACTCGACGCTGATCGCGGTCGCGACTGCATCTTTCGTTGCGTTCGGGCTGTTCTCGCTGCCGGCGGGCTGGCTCGGCGACCACTGGAGCCGCCGCAACTTGATGGCCGCGTTCTATGTCGGCTGCGGGGTGTCGCTGATCGGCGCGGCTTGCGCGCCGTCGCTGCCGGTGCTCGCCGTTGCGTTGTTTTCGCTCGGCGTATTCGCCGCGATCTATCATCCCGTCGGCACCGCGATGATCATCGAAAAGGCCACCGTGCGCGGCCGCACGCTGGCGTTCAACGGGGTGTGCGGCAATCTCGGCGTGTCGCTCGCCGCCGGCATCACCGCGGCGCTGACGGCGGCGTTCTCCTGGCGCGGCGCCTTCCTGGTGCCGGGCGTGGTCTGCATCCTAACCGGCGCGGTTTATCTGTGGCTCGTTCCCGAGGAGAAGGAAGGCCATGCGGCAAAGCGCTCGACCGCGGCCGACGTTGCCTTGTCGCCCGCTCTAGCCGCAACGATTTTCGGGCTTTTCGTCATCGTGGCGCTCAGCGCCGGGTTGGTCTTCAACACCATCTCGGTCGCGCTGCCAAAAATCGTCGACGAACGCGTCAGCGGCATCTCGCTGCTCGAGGTCGGCGGTTTGACCACGGCGGTGTTCCTGTGCGGGGCGGTGGCGCAGATTTCGGTCGGACGGCTGGTCGAGCGCATTCAGCCGCATATCCTGTTCGCGACGCTGGCGATCATGCAGTTCAGCGGCGTGGTGTGGAGCGTCTATGCCAGCGGCGTAACGCTGTTGTTTGCGCTCGCCTTCACCATGGCGGCGATCTACGGCCAGATCACGGTCAACGATCTCATCATCGCCCGCTACACCGCCGACGCCTGGCGCGGCCGCATCTACGCGGTGCGTTATTTCCTCACCTTCATGATCTCCGGCGTGGCGGTGTCGATGATCGCGCTGCTTTACGGCCGCGGCGGTTTCGGCCTCGTGCTCGGCGCCACTGCGATCGTGGCGCTCGGCTTCCTCATTTCCGCCATCCTGATCGCGATCCTCGCCAATGGCGTGGAGAGAGCCCGTCTGCCGCAGCCGGCGGAGTGAGCGTCGGCAACGTCAAAAAAGCGAATATTGGTTCGCAGCAATCCAGCGCGGCAAATCAGTGTCCGGCCGGCGGGTCGCTCGAGACTGGTTTCGGCGCCACGCTCTGGCCGAGATAGCGCGGAACCACGATGCGCTCGCCTTCAGTCAAGGCTGCACTCTCGGACTTCTGATTGATCTGGGCCAGCGCCCAGGCCGGCACATGGTAGCCCGCCGCAAGGGTTTGCAGCGTATCGCCAGCATGGGCAGAGACCGGCGTGCCTGAGTCCCATAGTTCAATTGGGCCAGTGGACGCAAAGACGATGCGCAGCGGCACCGCTTCACCCTCGCTCCCTGCACCCATTGCCGCGATTTTGGCGGCCAATAGCTCCTGGATGCGAGTGAACTTGTCCAGATTGACGTGGATGATCTCACTACGGTCTTTGAGATTGTAGCTGGCGTAATGCCCGTGAAAGCCCGGGCCCGGCACGAGATCGCCGCCGCCCAGGAAATTGGACGACTGGAACAGGTTAATATAGCGATGGACATTCGCCGGCACGCTATCGCCAGCGCGCGTGGGATCGTAGGTGATGAGCAGGCTCACCGGCACATGCGCGGCCCCAAGCGCTTCGGCGAAGTGCACGGCGGAATCGCCGCCGATGGAATGACCGATAGCGGCAATCGGCTTAGGGTCGCGGCGGTAATCGCTAATGGCTTGGTCGGCTACACTGCGCCAGCTCATCTGGGAGTTGGTGCTTGCCGCAACGCCGCTGCGGTCGATGCGCTGCGCCAGTTCATCCATGCCCCAATCGATCGCGGAGATCAGACCATAGAACAGATAGGCGCGTCCGCGCACATGCTCGGACGACGTCGATTGCTGGGCTTCGCCGCTAGTGGCGAGACACGCTACGATTAAAACGGCTGCCAGGATGGCTGCGATGTGCTTGGCTTGGACCATGCGCCTTAAGGTTCGGCCGATGGAGCTCCAAATAGCCGACGGATCGCCAATCGCGCTGGCTGGAACCCAACAAACTTTCACGACGATGTGTTGCAGAGACGAATACCCTAACTCGTCGCGCTCCGAGAAGGCCATGAATTGCTGAAAGCCATGAATTGCTTAACTTCGCTCAATACCATACCAGCCATGTCAGCAATAGTGGGTGAAATTGTGGCTCGCGTTTCCCTGGTAAAGTTTTGCCAAGCGACCGCGGCGACAAGGATCGCGATGACTAAGCTGAGCACATGAAATTCCTTGCAAGATTGGCAACCGGCCAGATCGCCCTTTGGTGCACCTTCTGGCTGATAGGAATTCCGCTTGTTCTCCTTTGGGATGCGAGCGGGGTGTGCACTGCCGTCGGCTGCGGCATTCAGGATGCGACTATTGGAGGAATTTTGTTCGCGTTGTTCACGCTCACGAGCATAGCCATACCATTTGTCTCAGTCGCCATATGGCGCAGCGCATCGAACTATCCGCGAGATGTACGGCGGCATTCGCTTCTCGCATTTGGCGCCAAATTTTGCGCTGCGTTTTCGGCACTGCTGGCGGCGACAGGTTTGTTGGTTGTCCTATATATAGTCGTTATCTTCATTTATGCGGCCATGGATCATGTTTGATTTATGGCCCCTTCGGCACCGACGGCCTTTGCGCGATGTCCGGCCTGAGCCGGCATTATGAATTTCAAGCGGCCAATGTTGCGGACTTTGCGTCCTCAAGGATCATGTCCGCGCCCTTTTCGCCGATCATGATCGTGGCGGCGTTGGTATTGCCGGAAACGACCGCCGGCATGATCGAGGCATCGACCACGCGTAGCCCTGTGAACCCGCGCACGCGCAGCCGCTCATCGACGACGGCTTTGCTATCCTGGCCCATGCGGCAGGTGCCCACCGGATGATAGGTGGTGGAGCCGCGGCGGCGGATGAAATCGAGCAATTCGTCGTCGTTATCGCATTGCCGTCCGGGCTCGATCTCCTCGACGATATATTTCGCCATCGCCGGCGCCTGAAAAATGCGGCGCATCGCGCTGACGCCGGCCACGATGGTCTCGCAATCCTTGCTCGTCGCCAGATAATTCGGGTTGATCGCCGGCGCCGCGTGCGGATCGGCGGATTTGATGCGCACGTAGCCGCGGCTCTCCGGGCGGAGCAACACGCAATTGCCGGTCACGCCCGGGAACGGATCGAGCTCTCCACCAATGTTGCCGGCCGAGAACAAGGAAATCGAGCATTGCGAGTCGGGCGTTTCGGAAGCGGGATGCGCGCGGACGAAACATGCGGAAGAGACCGCGGGAATAGCGAGATAGCCGCGGCGCGTAAGGACGTAGTGCAGGCCATGCGTGAGCTTTCCACTCCAATTGCGCACCGCATCGTTGAGCGTGATCGGCTCCTTGCAACGCAGCCTGGTTCGGCCTGAAAAATGGTCGTTGAGATCGTCGCCGACGCCCGGTGCATCGGCGATCACCGCAATGCCGAAGGACTGCAGCAGCGGCGCCGGTCCGAGCCCCGAAAGCTGTAAAAGCTGAGGCGAATTGAAAGCTCCCGAAGCGACGATCACTTCGGCATTGGCGCGGGCGCTGTGCTTGGTGTCGCCGGCGAGATATTCGACGCCGGCCGCGCGCCGGCCGTTGAAAATTATGCGCGTGGCGAGCGCCTCCGAAACCACCTTGAGATTGGCGCGCCGCCTCGCCTCCTTCAGATACCCGGCCGCGGTCGAGGACCGCACGCCGTTACTCATGGTGGTCTGGTAATACCCGGCGCCTTCCTGCGACGCGCCGTTGAAATCGTCATTGCGCGGATAGCCGCATTGCACCGCCGCCTCGACATAGGCCTCGGCAAGCGGATGACGATCGCGCAAGTCCGAAACTCCGAGCGGTCCGCCGGCGCCATGGAATTCATCCGCGCCGCGCTCGTTGTTTTCTGCCTTGCGGAAATACGGCAATACGTCGTCGAAGCTCCAGCCGGCATTGCCCATTTGCCGCCATTGGTTGAAGTCCTCCGCTTGTCCGCGGATATAGATCAGTCCATTGATCGAACTTGAGCCGCCGACAACTTTTCCGCGCGGCGCGATGACCTCGCGGTCGTGGCATCCGGGTTGCGGCTCGGTCGCGTAGCACCAGTTGTAGCGGTGATCGCTGAACAGCCTACCGAAGCCGAGCGGAATATGAAGCCACGGGTGCCGCAGGTTGCCCGGGCCCGCCTCCAACAGAAGCACGCGATGGCGGCCCGACGCGGTAAGCCGGTCGGCCAGAACGCACCCGGCACTGCCGGCGCCAACGATGATGAAGTCGAAAGCCTCTGAATTCGGCACGCGTTTCCTCAGTCCCTACGGCTTCTTCATACCGCTCTTTATTTCGCTCCTGGTGGCGTTTTCTCGCCCGACCTCAGGATGACGGAAATGCCTATCTCGGATGCCGCGCCGCCAGGGCCATGCCGATCATCGCGGTACCGCCGAACAGCATGTTGATCCCGACGAGGAGGCCGAGCGCCCAGGCCGCGGTTCCCGGCAATCCGGCAAAGATGATGCCGGCGAGGATGAGGTCGACGATGCCGCTTGCCAGCATCCAGCCCCATCGGCTGGAGAGCTGGGCGCGGTGCTCGATCGCGTACATTATCGTGGCGATACCCTCGACCGCGAAGAAGGCGATCAGCACGAGAGTGAGCGACAGCGTCCCGCTGATCGGCCAGCGGATCAGCAAAATTCCCGCGGCGATAGCGATCACCGCGGAGAGCAGCGCCCACCAGAAGCCCGGCGCGTTGCGCATCCAGAACGTCGTGACCAGACCGACGCCACCCGAGATCAGGAAAATCCAGCCGATGACCAGCGTAAACGCCAGCGTCGCGACCTCCGGCAGGATGATCGCCGCGGCGCCGAGAATGATCAGCATGATGCCTTCGAAGAGAAACAGGCCCCAATGGGCGCGGATTGCATTGGTGACGGCGCGCTGGATGTCGCCGCCGACGGGTTGATTTATCGCCATGGTTCACTCCCTTAAAAACGGGCCGCCGCTGGTTAATATATGCGGCGTCCCCGGCTGTTCATGGGTGGCAAAGGGTTGCACGCATCAGTGTTACATAAAAGCCGGCCTTGCATAACCGCCCTGGAGCGCCTATGTAGCGTGTGCGACGTTGAGCTTAAGGGTTCCGTCGCAGGACGGCCACAGTTACGATAGGCGACGCCGGATGTACGCGCGCCAGTCGCAATTTGTGGCCGTTAGCTTTTGGCCGTTAGCATTTTCAGCGCTCGCGTTTGATGACGCTTATAACGGAGCGTCATGCGACTGTAATGCGCCACCGTCACCGGACCGCAATAATCGGCGTCGTTTATGACGGTTGCGATACGCGCGCTGGCCCTATCGCGTGTCGTCTAATCGCGCGATCAACGCCATGGCGCCTGCCGGCGCGCGGATTTTGCCTTCATGGATGACATAGGCAAATACGTCCCGGGCAAATACATCGCGGGCGAGCAGATCGCGCGGCACGCTTGTTGTTTTGCGCGCGGCCTCGACGCGCGGCAGATCGGCCGGCGCGCCGCCCTTTGCCCATGACCGCAGCCGCTTCGCCCAAGCCGCTATGTCCTTCGGCGGGTAGGCCGTCGGAACGCTGTCCTTGCCGCGTTGCAGCCGCGCGTAAACGAAGTCGCCGGTGAGATCGGCGATATTGGGATATTTGGCATGGTCGGTGAACACGACCGGCATTTTGAATTTGCGCAACAGCGCGATGAATTGCGGCCTGCAAAAACTGTCATGACGGACCTCGATGACATGACGCAAGGCGCGACCGTCGAAGGTGTCCGGCAATAATTCGAGAAAGCCGCCAAAATCGGCGGCGTCGAATTTCTTGGTCGGGGCGAATTGCCACAATAGCGGACCGAGGTGATCGCCGAGTTCCGTTATGCCGGAATTGAGAAAGCGCTTGATCGAGTTGCCTGCCTCTTTGAGCACGCGCCTGTTGACGGCAAAGCGCGGACCCTTCAGTGCGAATACGAAGTTTTCCGGAACTGCACTCGCCCATTTGCGGAATGTGGCCGGCGTCTGCGAGCGGTAGAAGGTGCCGTTGATCTCGATCGAGGTCAGATGTTCGCTGGCATAGGCGAGTTCCTTGGTGTGCTGCAGACCTTTTGGATAAAACACGCCGCGCCACGGCTCGAAGGTCCAGCCGCCGATGCCGACGCGGATTTTTCCCGATTTCTGAGTCATGAAGCTGTCACTGAGCGATGTTACAAGAACCGCGTGAGTAGCGATGGATGCGTAGTAAGTAATTGTAAACTTCCATCGCAATGACGACCACGGTGAGATCAGGCGACGCCGGATGAACGCGCGCCCTCGCTCGTGGTCGTTTCCATTTTTGGCGCTTTTTTGGGCCGCTATAAAGCCTCGGATTTTGGTCGTTTCCTAATCTGCCTTTTGAACCCCTGCGAAAGGCCGTTGGTACGTCATACCCCAGAAAATCGGGCTTACTTCTTCTTGGCTGCCCGTTGAGCGCGCGCTGCGGAGTTTGCCGCCACCGCGGCGCGGATGAGTTGCCTGAAGGCAATTTCGTCGATCTTCTCGCCTTCGCGGAGGTCGATCGCACGCCGCGTGTTGCCTTCCAGGCTGGAATTGAAGAGCTTCTTCGGATCTTTGATGGAGGCTCCGCGAGCGAAGGTGAGTTTTACGACCTGCTTGTACGATTCCCCCGTGCAGACGATGCCGTCATGGGACCAGACGGGAGTTCCCCGCCATTTCCATTCCTCCTGGATGCCGGGGTCGGCATCGTGGATGAGCGCACGGACGTGAGCGAGGGTCTTTCCTCGCCAATCCCCTAGCTCGGCAATCCGCTTGGTGATGTTCGCCGAAGCGGCTTCGCCATTTGGACGACTTGTCGGCTTCATGGTCTCTCCGATCCTCCATTTTGGCCGGCGCCTATCAACGCGACTTCGGCTCCCCAGGCAGCTATAACCGGCGGACTTTTCGCGGGCCCAGAGGATAGCCATGACCATACGCGTCGCCGCCATAGAGGTAAGCCACTGGCATGCGCTCAACGATGCCGCCTATCTCCGGCATCTTGTCGCGATGCCGGACGTGGAATTGGTCGCGGTCCAGGATTCCGATGCCGCTCTGGTCGTCAAACGAGCGGCCGAGGTCGGCAGGCCGCCGACCTACACCGACTACCGCAAAATGCTAACGGCGACGCGGCCCGACTTCGTGCTCGCCCTTGGCCGGCACCGGCAAATGGCCGCGATCGCCCACGACCTGCTCGACGCCGGCTATCCATTCCTGATGGAGAAACCGATGGGCATCAGCGCTGCGGAAGTGGACAGCATCGCCGCTAAAGCGGCCAAGCTGAACGCCTATGTCGCCGTTCCTTTGGCGCAGCGTTACAGTCCCTTCGCCACGCGCGCCCGCGAATTGCTCGCCGCAAAAGCCTTCGGCCCGCTGTCGCATATTTACGTCCGCATCAACCGTCCGGCGCCGCCGCGTTATCCGGCCTGGGATTGCGCCTGGATGCTCGATCCCGCCGAGGCGGGCGGCGGCTGCCTGCGCAACCTTGGCGCACACGGCTTGGACATGTTCCTGCACCTGACCGGCGAGGACGCGCAGGTGACGGCGGCGCAACTGAGCAATCGCGCCCATGACTGCGCCATCGAGGACTATGCCTCGGTCATGCTCCGCTCGAAAAGCGGCATTCTCGGCACCGTCGAGGTCGGCAATACGTTTCCGCGCGACGGTACCGACGGCGAGTGGAAACTCACTGGCCGCGACGCGATCCTCACCATGAAAGACGGCGTCCTAAAGCTCGCCACTGCCGAGGGCGACAAGGTCCTGCCGGGTACCGACCTGACCGCACCGTATTTCACCACGGTGCGCGATGCGCTCGACCGCTGGCAGGAGGGCGCGGCGCCGCCGATCGGCGTCCATGACTGGGCGCACACCATGCGGTTGATCGACCAAGGCTACGAGCGCGCAAGGGCATAAAGCAAAAGGCCCGGGATTTTGTCCCGGGCCTTCGCATGTCTCACGTCGCCTGACGTGAGCTCAAGCGTTGAACTTAGAAGTCCATTCCGCCGCCGCCACCCGGCATTTGCGGCATGGCGTCTTTCTTCTTCGGCAGCTCGGCCACCATCGCCTCGGTGGTGATGAGCAGACCGGCGACCGAGGACGCGCCTTGCAGAGCCTGGCGCACAACCTTGGTCGGATCGATGATGCCCTTCTTGACCATGTCGACGTATTCGCCGCCCTGGGCGTCGAAGCCGAAGCCATAGTTCGAGTTCTCGAGGATCTTGCCGACGATCACGGAGCCGTCTTCACCGGCATTGGTCGCGATCTGGCGGGCTGGGGCTTGGAGCGCTTTGCGCACGATATCGACGCCGTGCTTCTGGTCCTCGTTAGCGGTGCGGACCTTCTTGAGCGCCTCGGTGGCGCGCAACAGCGCCACGCCGCCGCCGGGCAACACGCCCTCTTCGACAGCCGCGCGGGTCGCATGCATCGCGTCGTCGACGCGATCCTTGCGCTCCTTCACCTCGACCTCGGTGGCGCCGCCGACGCGGATCACCGCGACGCCGCCCGCGAGCTTGGCAAGACGTTCTTGCAGCTTCTCGCGGTCGTAGTCGGAGGTGGTCTCCTCGATCTGCGCCTTGATCTGGGTGATGCGGTCTTCGATGTCCTTCTTCTTGCCGCCGCCGTTGACGATCGTGGTGTTTTCCTTGTCGATCATCACCTTCTTGGCTTTGCCGAGCATGGCGAGGGTTACGTTCTCGAGCTTGATGCCGAGATCCTCGCTGATCGCCTGGCCGCCGGTCAGCACTGCGATATCCTGCAGCATGGCCTTGCGGCGATCGCCGAAGCCCGGAGCCTTGACGGCTGCGACCTTCAGTCCACCGCGCAGCTTGTTGACCACGAGCGTGGCAAGCGCCTCGCCCTCGACGTCTTCCGCAACGATCAGGAGCGGCTTGCCGGTCTGCACGACGGCTTCCAGAAGCGGAAGCAGTTCGTTCAGCGCGGACAGCTTCTTCTCGTTGATGAGGATGTAGGGGTCTTCCATCTCAACGCGCATCTTGTCGGCGTTGGTGATGAAATAGGGCGAGATATAGCCGCGGTCGAACTGCATGCCCTCGACGACGTCGAGCTCGGTCTCGAGGCTCTTGGCCTCTTCCACCGTGATGACGCCCTCGTTGCCGACCTTTTCCATCGCCTTGGCAAGATAGTCGCCGATTTCCTTGTCGCCGTTGGCGGAGATCGTTCCGACCTGGGCGATTTCGGCGTTCGAGGTGACCTTCTTGGAGTTCTTCTTGAGCTCCTCGACCACGGTCTCGACCGCGAGGTCGATGCCGCGCTTGAGATCCATCGGGTTCATGCCGGCGGCAACCGCCTTGGACCCTTCGCGCACGATCGCAGCCGCAAGCACGGTCGCGGTCGTAGTGCCGTCACCGGCGATGTCGGAGGTCTTTGAGGCGACCTCGCGGACCATCTGCGCGCCCATGTTCTCGAACTTGTCCTCAAGCTCGATTTCCTTGGCGACGGTGACGCCGTCCTTGGTGATGCGGGGAGCGCCGAACGACTTGTCCAGCACGACATTCCTGCCCTTAGGGCCTAATGTCACCTTCACCGCATTGGCGAGAATATCGACGCCGCGCAACATCCTGTCGCGCGCATCAACGCCGAATTTTACTTCTTTGGAAGCCATTTGAATTCACTCCGTTTGATTGGCTCGCTGCACCCGAAGGGGTGAGCGTTAAGCGGCCTTCTTGCGGGCAACCTGCTCGTCGAGCACGCCCATGATGTCGGACTCCTTCATGATCAGGAGCTCCTGGCCGTCGATCTTGACCTCGGTGCCGGACCATTTGCCGAACAGCACGCGGTCGCCGACCTTGATGTCGATCGGGATCAGTTTGCCGGCCTCGTCGCGGCCGCCCGGGCCGACGGCGGTGACTTCACCCTGCGAGGGTTTCTCTTTGGCGGTGTCGGGGATGATGATGCCGCCGGTGGTCTTCTCCTCGGCATCGATGCGCTTGACGACGACGCGGTCGTGCAGCGGACGAAACTTCATGGTGTCCTCCTAAGTTATTGAAAAGGCTGGCGTGTTCGTATGGAAACGGTCGTCCAAAGATCGTCCGATTGCCACCCTCGGATGACCGCTTGATGCCGAAATGGGGCGTTGTTTTCCACCCGCAAGGTGCGGCGGGAGATTTATTAGCACTCGCCAAAGCGGATTGCCAACAAGTTCTCTGGGGGCTTCTCTGGACGGTTAACCGCGCCAGGTCCGGCCTGTTAGCAGGCGCGCGGGGATGCTGCTAGTGCCTTGAAAGTAAACAACTTCTTCATTTTTAAGGCTTGAAATGAAGGAGCGAGTCTCGAAACATTCCCATGCCGGGATTGGAGGGCCACTATGGTGTCTCAAGAGTTTCGCCAACAGCTTGAAGGTTATGGACTAACGACGGCTAATATCCTCTACCGCCGACCCGATCACCCCTGGTTGCTGCAGACCTATGTCTGGCAGGACTACGATCTCTGCCCGTTCTTTCCGCAGCTCAACAAATTCCTCAATTTCTGGCTGGAGAAACTCGAAGGCCCGCTGCACTCGGTCACGGTTGCGCATGCCCGCCTGATCAAGCCGGCCGAGATCCGCGCCATCGACGGCGAGTTCCGGTTACATTGAATATTCATCCGCGCCCGTAGGGGCGGGTTTTAAACCCGCCCCTACGATCATGGATTACGTGAGCACCCCAACGATCGCGCCAAGAAGGCACGTCGTCAGCGTGCCCGACACGATGGACTTCAAGCCGAGCGACACCACCTCGTCGCGCTTTGCCGGGCACATGGTGGCGATCCCCGCGATCATGATGCCGAGCGAGCCGAAATTGGCAAAGCCGCACATCGCGTAGAGCATGATCAGCCTTGAGCGGGGATCGAGCGCGCCGTCGGGCAGCGCCGCGAGCTGCAAATAAGCGACGAGCTCGTTCAAGATCGTCTTGATCCCCATCAGCCCGCCGGCGGTCACTGCCTGCGACCACGGAATGCCCATCAGCCAGCACACCGGCGCCATGATCCAGCCGAGCGCGCGCTGCAGCGTCAGCGGCGCGCCGAGCATGTCGGGGAGGAGGCCGAGAATGGCGTTGGCGAGATAAACCAGCGCAATGAAAACGATCAGCATGGCGACGATGTTGAGGAGGAGCTCGAGGCCGGCGCCGGTGCCCTTGACGATGGCGTCCATAGTCGAGGTGGCGACTTGCTCGACGTCGTCCATCTGGCCGCCGGTGTGCTTGTTGTCGGGGTCGGGCACCATGATCAGGCTGACCAGGATCGCGCCGGGCGCGCCGAGCACCGAGCAGACCACGATATGGCCCGCCGCGTCCGGGATGGCGTTGGCGAGAATGGTCGCATAGAGCACGAACACTGTGCCGGCGATGCCGGCCATGCCGCCGGTCATGACAATGAACATTTCGCTGCGCGACAGATTGGCGAGATAGGGCCGGATGAACAACGGCGCCTCAACCTGGCCGACGAAGATGTTGGCCGCCGTCGACAGGCCGGCGGCGCCGCCGACGTCGAGCGTTTTCTCCAGCGCCCAGGAAAAGCCGCGCACGATCGGCGGCATGATGCGCCAGTAGAACAGGAGCGACGACAACACGCTCATCACCAGGACCACCGGCAGCGCCTGAAAGCCGAGAATGAATGCCGCCGTGGGTGTCTTCACATCGAACGGCGGCGCGCCGCCACCGACATAGCCGAACACGAACGACGTGCCGGCTTTGGTCGCATCCGCGATCGCATCGACGGCGCGGTTGATCCAGTCGAACGCGACCTCGGTCTGCGGCACTTTGAGCATCAGGAGCGCCAGCGCGAAGGTGATGGCGACCCCGGTGACGACAGGCCGCCACGGCACCGCGCGCCGGTTCTCGCTGATCGCCCAGGCGAAGGCGAGGATGGCGAAGACGCCCAGCGCCGATTGCAGGTTTTGCATTATGGGTGAGTGCCCCGATTCCCCGGTAGAGCGTTTATAGCCTTATCCGCTCGTCCCCGCGAAAGCGGGGAGCCAGTACTTGGGAACGAGCTGGCTTCCCGCATGCGCGGGAATGAGCGATGAAGGGTTTTATTCCTTCGTCATTGCCGGGCTTGACCCGGCAATCCATGCGGCCGCGAGGTGCTCTCACGTTTCCCGCGGTTGCGTTTTCTGCGCTTCAGCATGGACCGCCGGGTCAAGCCCGGTGGTGACGAGAGGAGGGACGACCGTCGCGCCGCCGGCCACACTACCCATCGATAAGGCGATGGAATTCTTCTGTCTGCTCTCTAGATAATCGACTGAGACTCTTGCCGCGTAGCCACGATTTTAGTTCAGGGTACCTGCCACTTGCGCCCACTTTTACTTTCACAAAATCGACTTCCCCCGAATATCGACCGCCCGCTCGATCTTGATCAGCGCGCCGATGCCGGTGCTGCCCAGTCTAGCCCACTGCATCAAACCACCCGTCACGCCGCCTTCGCCCACAACTGCGCCGACGCGCGGCGCGCCCCTTCGGCGAGCGAGGCCAGCTTCATCCAGACGATCTTGGTGTCGACCTGGACGCGGCCGGCGAAGGTGCCGAAGCCGCAGTCGACGCCGGCGATGACGTTTTCGCGGCCCACCACATTGGCGAAATTGAGGATGCGGTCGGCGACGACTTCGGGGTGCTCGACGGTGTTTACCGTCGAATCGATGACGCCCGGCACGATGATTTTGCCGTCCGGCAGTTTTACCTCGCGCCAGATTTTCCATTCATGCTCATGGCGCGCGTTGGCGGCGGGGAACGACACCGCCATCGGCTTGCCGGTCAGCACGATGTCGACGATGTCTTTGAGTGGCACGTCGGTGTGATGCGGCGACACGGTCGAGCCCCAGCACACATGCATGCGCATGCGCTCAGCCGGAATGCCGGCGACCGCGTGATTGAGCGCCGCGACATTGATCTCGATGATTTTGCGGAAATCGGCGAGGCTCTTGTCGAGATAGACGGTGTGGCGGAGCATGGCGAGGTCGGGGCAATCGAGCTGCAGGATGAAGCCGGCATCGACGATCGCCTGATATTCGCGCTTCATCACGTCGGCGAGCGCATAGACGTAAGCCTCCTCGGTTTTGTAGTGCTTGTTCTTCAGATAGCGCGCGATCTGGCCGGGCGACGGCGAGGTCATGAACAGTTCGGCCGCCCTGGTGTCGGCTTTGGCGGCCTTCATCACATCTTTCGCCATATCGATGTCGGCTTGTGCCGCGGCAAAATCCTTCCAGGTCACCTCGCCGCTGCATGACGGCCGGTGCTGGAACGGCGAAGCGAAATGCGCCAAGAGCTGCGCCAGTTCCGGAAATTCCGGGTCGCCGGTGCCGAGCGGCGGCGTGCTCTCGCCGGCGAAGCCGGTGAGCCGGTCGAGCACATGCACGGTGTAGTCGGTGCGGCCCTGTTCGCCGTCATTGATGATGTCGATGCCGCATTCGATCTGCTTTTGCACGACATGCGCAATCGCCTCACGCACCGCGGCGGCGAACTCGGCCTTGCGCGCGCCGGGATTTTTCTGTTCGGCGAGCAGGAACTCGACCACCCTGGCGGTGCGCGGCAGGCTGCCGGTGTGGGTGGTGAGAATCCGATCCGTGCTGCGTTTCATGGTTCTTCCTTGGTCATTCCTCGCCCGCTGTTCGCGCGTTTTGCGCCCGAACGGGCGCGAATAGTGGTGGCTTTACGGACTTGCCGCAAGGCAGTGCCGCCGTATGGCTGATGTCATGCCGATGCAGTATGCTCCTCGTCCGCCGTGAGAAAAAAACCGGGCGGGTCGGACGGAAAAAGCATCGCTGCGAAATAGGGGAGGGACGATGACGGAATTCAAAGGCGGTTTGCCGTCGCGGCGCCGCATCATCAAGGGCGCGGGCGCACTGGCAACTGGCGTCGCCGCGCCGGCGTTGTTGAACGTGCGCTCGGCGCACGCCGCCTATCCCGACCGTCCAGTCAAGATCGTGGTCGCCAATACGCCGGGCGGCCCGTCCGATCTGATCGGCCGCGTGGTCGCGGCCGCGTTGGGGGAATTGACCGGCAAGGCCTTCATCATCGACAACATCCCCGGCGGCGGCAGCAATATCGGCACCGGCTACGTCGCGCACGCCGAACCGGATGGCTACACGATCCTGCTCACCACCAACGCCATCTCGATCAATGCCGGTCTTTACAGTTCGCTGTCCTATGACCCGGTCAAGGATTTCGTCGGCGTCTGCGAATTGGCGACCTCACCCGGAATTTTCGTCGTCAGGTCGGATTTGCCGGCAAAGACGATGCAGGAATTTGTCGCGCTCGCTCGTGCCAACCCGGACAAGTTCAACGTTTCAACACCGCCGATCGGGACGTCGGGAAATCTCCAGGCGGCACTGCTGAGAATCCGCACCAATTTACCCAAGCTGGAAAGCATCGTGTTCAATGGCGGCGGTGATGCGCTCGAGGCCGTGCTCGCCGGCACCACGCAGCTCAATGCCGGCTCGATTCCGCCGGCGATGCCGCATATCAAGGCCGGCACGCTCAATTGCCTTGCGGTCTTAAGCCAAACACGCTGGCCCGATCTTCCCGACGTGCCGACGATGGAGGAAGCCGGCTACAAGGATTTTGTCATTGCGGTGGACACCGCTTTTTTGGCGCCGGCCAAAACGCCGCCGGAGAACGTCAAATGGCTTGAGGCCGCGACGCTGAAAATCCTCGATACGCCGGACATGAAGGCGAGGCTGTTCAAAGCGGGCTTTGCGGTCCGCGTGCAGGGCGGCGCTGCCGCCTGGGCGCGCATCACGAGGGAGATCGTTAGCTTCCGCGACATCATCGACCAGGCCGGGATGAAGAAGCTTTAGCGCGTCAGAAAAATAGGCTTGCCGCGGATGTCTATGGCCCGCTCGATCTTCATCAGCGCGCCGATGCCGGTGTCGGCGCCGACATGGGTCTGCTCACGCTGCAACAGTTTGGCAAAAATCGCGTCGTGGATGGGCCCGCTCTCGTGCAGGACGACGCTGCCGTAAAAGCGCAGGAAGCCGCTTTCGAGCACGCCATCGCGCTGCGCCTTGAAATTCGAATACATCACGCAGATGCGCTTGTCGTGCCCCAGGTTCTCCAGCGCCGTGCGCTTGGAGCGCTCCCAATAGGCGAGGTGGTCGTTGTCGAACACGATCATGCTGCCCTTGACCGAGATATTGGGCCCGGCCGGCCCGGACGTAGCGACGAGGCAAGGGCAACCATCCTCCCAGGCTTTGCTGATCAGCGTCTTGATGGTGTCGGAGAGCGGCATGGGGATGTCCTTGCGATTTCGGCCGAACACTCTAGCACCGTCTGACCCCGGGCGCGATTCGCGCCGCGACAGCGACGTCTCATGCCGTCATCCGCGGGTAATGATAATTGCTAAGCTTGCGCCGGGTGAGTTTGATGACGTTCGATCTGATATCGCCTCTGCCACAGAAGGAATGCGTGCGCCGGCTGCGTGCGGCGACCGATGGCGGATGGGCGATGTCCGGCACCAAGCCCGTCCTTGGAGCGGTGGGCGACACATCCATACGGTTGCGCAAACGCAATTATTATCGGCATTCTTCGCAGTGCTGGTTGTCCGGCACGTTTGTCGAAGAAGACGGGCAGACACGGCTGCAGTGCAGCGTCGGATTGCACCCTTTTGTCCGCCGGTTCCTTGAATACTGGATCGGCGCTGTTCTGCTGGCGGGCGGCTTCGTCTTAGTCAAAACCATCAGATTGTTCTTGATTGATCCGTCAGCGCCAAACTTGTGGCTCGGGATTGTCGTGCCGCTGTTCATGCTGGGTTTCGGAGTTATCCTGCTTACGCTTGGCGACTATTTTTCCGGCGATGAGGCGGGCTTTCTTGTCGAATTCGTCGAGCGCACAATTGACGCCCGCGAAGCCTCATAATGGCGGTAACGAGGTCGAGGTCAAAGGAGTCATTCATGCGCATCCGCTTCGATTTCGGTCCGCTCACCCTCGATGCCGAGACGCTCGACACCCCGACGGCAAAGGCGATCGCGGCGGCGCTGCCGATTACGGGGTTGGCGCTGACCTGGGGTGAAGAAGTCTATTTCGATATCCCGGTGAAAGTGGCGCGCGAGAAAGACGCCCGCGCGGTAGTCACGCCCGGCGAAATCGCTTATTGGCCGGACGGCCATGCCATCGCCATCGGCTTTGGCCGCACGCCGATTTCCAAAGGCGACGAGACGCGGCTTGCCAGCCCCTGCAATGTTTGGGCAAAAGCGCTCGGCGACGTGAAGACGCTCGCGAAAGTGCGCGGCGGGACGAAGATCAAAGTGACGGCGGCCGAATAGCGCGATCCTGTCCGAACTCGGGTTTTCTGTGCAGCGATGCGGCCCGCCGCGCCATCGACAGCATCAGATCCCAGGCGTTGCGGATATTGACGATGAGCAACAACAGCGCCGCGCCAGCCAGCACATTGAGACCCGCCGCGGACTCTTTGAGGATAAGGAACGACGAGACGATGCCGGTGGCGTAGCAGACGACGGGAACGGCGCCATAGGCCATGTTGTCGATCATGTCGGCACGCGAATCGCGCAACACGCGCACCAGAATAACGATCGAATAGATGAAGCTGGCCACAGCGGCGACGCCGAGCGTGAGTCCGAACGATTCCCAGGTCTGCACCGGAATCAGCGCGACGAGACCGAGAAACAACACGTTGGCGTAGTGGAAAGCGACCGGGCTCATGAAGGTGCGCGTGGCGCCGGCGCTTTCCGGCGTCATCCCGCTCGCTCCGATCGAAGCCACGACAAACAACAGCGAAAGCAGCGCTGCGGCAGCGCCGCCGAGGAGAGCGTAAAATTCATGCCATTCGGCGAGCATGTAGGGGATCACCCACGGCCGACAAACGGCATCAAATTCGCCATCACGGTCATGAACAGCACATTGGTGTCGAGCGGCAGGCCGGCCATGTAAACGACCGCGCGGCCGACATCGTCGGCGGCCATGCGGGCTTCGATTTTCTTGCTGCCGTCGGGTTGCAGCACGCCTTCGCCCTGCACCATGCGGTCGGTGAGTGGGGTTGCGGCATTGCCGATGTCGATCTGGCCGCAGCAGATGTCGTGACCGCGGCAATCGAGCGCGGTGGTCTTGGTCAGGCCGGTGACGGCGTGCTTGGTCGCGGTATAGGCCGCAGAGCCTGGCCGCGGTGTGTGCGCCGAGATCGAGCCGTTATTGATGATGCGGCCGCCCCGCGGATTTTGCGCTTTCATGATTTTGATCGCTTCCTGCGTGCACAGGAATACGCCGGTGAGATTGGTGTTGACCACGGCTTGCCACTTGTCGAGCGGCAGTTCCTCGATCGGCATTGCCGGCGCGCCGATGCCGGCATTGTTGAACAGGAGGTCGAGCCGGCCGTAGGTCTCCTTGGCCTTGGCGAACAGCGACTTGATCGAGGCCGGGTCGCCGACGTCGGCCTGCACCGGGAGCGCCTCGCCAGGCGTCTGCGCGCCTTCCTTGGCCACCGCCTCGAGCATGTCCTTGCGCCGGCCGGCCATCACCACCGCATAGCCTTCTTTCATCAGCGCCAGCGTCACCGCCCGCCCAACGCCGGTGCCGGCTCCGGTCACCAATGCAACTTTTCGCGCCGCCATGAATGCCTCCCTGATGCTCATAATGAGGCAATACCACCTCTCCCCGCGTGCGGGGAGAGGGAGGAGGAAGCCGCTCAGCTCGCCATCGCGATTTCGAGGTCGGGACTGCCGACGCGGTAATCGTCGGGGGAGGCGAGCCGCAGGCTCATCTCATCGGACGGGCCGGGTTTGCCGAAGCGGTAGCCCTGCATCGAGTGCACGCCGGCGGCGCGCAGGAACAGGTGCTGCTCGGCGGTCTCGACGCCCTCGGCCGTGACCTTCATGCCGAGACCGCGGCCGAGGCTGACCACGGCGTGGACGATAGCGGCGGCGTCGGGCGCCTTCTCGATCGAGCGCACGAAACTACTGTCGATCTTGAGCTTGTCGAACGGGAAGCGCCGCAGATAGAGCAGGCTCGAATAGCCGGTGCCGAAATCGTCGAGCGCAAAGCGCACGCCGATGGCTTTAAGGCGGAGCATCGACAATTCCGCCGTCTCGAAATTGCCAAGCAGCGTGCTCTCGGTGAGCTCGAGTTCGAGCCGGTTGGCGTCGAAATCGGTTTCGGTAAGAATGCGCTCGACCACTTCGACGAAGTCCGAGCGGCGGAATTGCAGCGGCGAGACGTTGACGGCCACCGTGAGGTTCGGCCAGTCGCGGCCGTCGAGGCAGGCGCGCCGCAGCATCCATTCGCCGAGCTCGATGATCAATCCGGAATGTTCCGCGATCGGGATGAAGCGCACCGGCGGAATCTCGCCGTGCGTCGGATGGGTCCAGCGCGCCAGCGCCTCGACGCCGACAACGGTATCGCCCGCGGCATTGACGATCGGCTGATAGGCGGCGCGCAACTCGTCGTTCTTGATCGCCTGGTGGAGATCGCCTTCCAAGAGCTTGCGGTTGGAAAGGTCGGCGTCCATCGCCGTATCGTAGATGCAGGCGCGGTTGCGGCCCTCGTTCTTGGCGCGATAGAGCGCCATGTCGGCATAACGCAGAATATCGGCGGCGTCGCTGACGCGGCGGTCGATCACGGCGATGCCGATCGAGGCGCCGATGATGATGTTATGGCCGCTGATCAGGTAGGGCGCGCAGACCGCGGCGATGATGCGCCCGGCGATGGCCTGCAACGAATAGGAATCCGACGAGCAGGTGGTGATGATGGCGAATTCGTCGCCGCCGAGCCGAGCCACCAGATCGTCGCCGCGCATGATGCGGCTCAGCCGCTGCGTGACGTTGAGAATGAGCTCGTCGCCGATGTGGTGGCCGAGCGTATCGTTGACGTCCTTGAAATGATCGAGATCGATGTAGAACACCGCGGCGGTGAGGTTGCCGCCGCGCACGTCCTTGATTGCCTGTTCGAGTCGCTCGGCGAAATAAATGCGGTTGGGCAGGCCCGAAACAGGGTCGTGCCAGGCGAGGTGACGCAGTTGCCGCTCGCCGGCCGAAATCGCGGCCGCGGTGCGCCGCATGTGGCGCAGCACCAGGCCGACCAAGAGCGCGAAGCCGGCCAGCGCCACCGCGATGAAAGGCAACACGCTCGCCACGATCGCGGCGCCGGGCCGCGTCGGCTTCCAGGCCAAACGCACGATGAGGCCGCCGTGCGCGTCGGCGAGGTCGGTGACGCGATCGTCGCCGGCTTGCACCGGGTCGTCGGTTTGGCGCAGCTCGCCGAGCTGCAAGTGGTCGCCGATTTTGCCGAGGAGATGCGCATTGATGTACTTGACGACGATCACGATCGGCGCGCCGGCATTGCCGGATGCCAGATCGGCGTCCGAGCCGACGGCGACGGCGGCGACCAGCGCGGGTTTGTCGAGGAAGCGCTGGATCAGGGCGGTGTTTCGCCCCGGCTTTGCCGGATCCTGCGTGGCGGCTGCGGCAATCGCGTTAGCCGGCATGGCGCTAAGCCGCCCGCGCAACAGATCGAGGCTCGGTGCGAGTTCCGACGCCAGGTCGGTCGCTCCGCCGCTAGTGTCGGCAGTGTCGGCAGCGCCGCTCTCGTGAAAGCGGGTATATTTGATCTTATCGTCGGCGCCGACGATGACCACGACATTGTTGTTGAACTCCGTCAGCCAATGTCCGACGCGCCGGTCGGCCCAATCCTGATCGTAGCTGTTGCGTAGTTTGAGCGTGGCGTCCGGCGTCGCGGCGACACCGGTGACAAGGCGCAGCGCCCGCTCGCTGTGATCGATCAGCGCTTGCTTGACCAGTTGCTGTTCGGTGTTGAAGGAAACTTCGTCAGCGCGTTGCGCGGACGTCAGCACCGCGACGACGACGCAGACAATGGCCACGGCGACGATCACGCCGATTGGCAAGACCAGGCTGACGCGGGCGCGCTCCCACCGCGACCCCTTGCTTTCCCCGGCGATTTGAGACTGCGCCGAAGGCAACACGCGCTCACCTTTTTTGGACAGACTGGCTGCCGCGACCATAGGGAGCAAAGCTTTCCGTTTGCTTGCAATTTGCCCGAGTAAACAGCTGCGGCGTGCGGCCGCGGCGGTTCCGGTTGCCTATGTTAATGCCGCGTAAATTTCCGTCGTTTGCGCTGCGGCGGATCGGCCGTTTTGCCCGCTGGATCGGCTTTTCGGCTTCGCTTATCGCCTGTTGGCGTAGGGCGGCCGGGGAATACCGATATGGGCGGCGCGTAACGCCGACGACCAGCGCTCGCGCAAGTCGGTGAAATAGGGCTCCCCCGGCTCGATGCGGTAGACCAGTTCCGGATCGCAGGTATCGCGCCGCAGCACCAGGAGATCGATCGGCATGCCGACGCTCAGATTCGAGCGCATGGTCGAATTGATGGACACCAGACCGACCTTGAGCGCGTCATAGAGGTCCATTTCGAAATTGATGGCGCGGTCGAGCACCGGCTTGCCGTATTTGAGCTCGCCGATCTGCAGATACGGCGTATCGGTGGTGCATTCGATGAAATTGCCGGCGGAATAGACCATGAAGAGCCGCATGCGCTCGCCCATGATCTGGCCGCCGAACAGAAACGACACTTCGAAATTCACGTCCGACGCCTGCATCGCCTTGCCTTCAGTGTCGTTGATGAGGCGGATGACGTGGCCGACGCGCTGGGCGGCCTGGAACATGGTCGGGGAGTTCATCAGCGTTTCGCGCGCGCCGGTTTCCGGATTTTCGTAGCCCTCGGTCAATACGCTGATCACCGACTGGCTGATCGACAGATTGCCCGCCGTGGCGATCGCCATGACGCGCTTCTTCGGGTCCTGGAATGTATGCAGCTTGCGGAAGGTCGAGATGTTGTCGACGCCGGCATTGGTTCGCGTATCCGCGAACATCACCAGCCCCTCGCGCACGAGAATTCCGCCGCAATAGGTCATCGACTCAGGTGCTCCCCCCGTGCCGCCGTTATAGCGACAGCCATCCGCCCGCGGCAATGGCGTCTTCGTCTTGTCCCGTGCCTATTGACCGACTTTGATCGCGACCGCGAGCGATTCAGTGCCCGGACCATAGCGCGTGCCGCGCACCGGCGCGGCGCCGAGTGAATCGAGCCCAATGACGACGCGCACATGCGAATCGGTCGGGCAAAAGCCGATCGCGGGATCAAACGCAATCCAGCCGAGACCGGGGGCAAAAGCTTCCACCCAGGCATGACCGGCCTGCACGGCGGTGCCGTCGTCGCCATGGAAATAGCCGCCGACATAACGCGCCGGAATGCCGAGGCAGTGCGCTGCGCCGATGAAAATGTGGCTTAAGTCGCGGGATGGGCCGTGCTTGAGCGCAAAAGCCTCGGCCGCATTCGCCGCGCCCGGCGCATCGTCGAAATCGTGAGCCATGTCTTCGCAGAGCCGGTCCAACAGTCCGTGCAGTTCCGCAAGAATCTCACCGCCCTTCGTGGCGCGAATGCTTTGCGCAAATTCCCGGATCGCCGGATCGGCCTGCGTCAATGCCGTGTCGCGCAGAAACAGGCTCGGCCCGAAGCGCTCGACGGTGCCGCGCACGATGCCGTTGGTGTTCTGCGTCTCGACCTCGCCGTCGACCTCGACGGAAAGCTCGCTGACCGGTCCGTCGGCGGAGAAGAAGTGCGTGATATTGCCGAACGCGTCCTCGTGCGCGGCGAGCCGCGCGTCGGCGGAAACGTCGATGCGCCAGCGCACGACGTACTGGCCCTCGTGATTGCGCGGCGTCAGCCGCAGCATCTGGATCACGCCCGCGGCGGGCGGGTCGTAGTTATAGACGCTGTGATGGGCGATGCGGATGCGCATGACAGGAGTCAGGGATCAGTAATCAGGTATCAGCAGACGCAGCATAGACGACATAATGCTGTTTGTACGCTCGCTTCTGATTCCTGATCCCCGATCCCTGTCTACAGTAAATACTGCTGCGATACCGCCGTTCCGAGTCGATTGTTGTCCTCGACGAATTCGCTGATGAATTCGTGCAGTCCATTCTGGAAAACCTGATCGATTTTCGAGTTTTCCAGCCGCGCGCGCACGGTGCGGGCGTGACGCTGCGCCGGCCCCTGGCGGCCGTAGGCGTTGGCGATGCGATCGAGATTTTGCACCAGGTTCTCGTAGCAGTTCGCCAGCGACCGCGGCATCTCGTCTTTGAGGATGAGTAGATCGGCGACGAGCCAGGGTTTGACGTTCTCGCGATAGACCCAGTGATAAGCGGTCAGCGCGGAGACCGTGCGCAGGATCGAGGACCATTGGAAATAATCGAGCGGACCGCCGACTTTCTCCAAGGCCGGCAGCAACAGGTGATATTTCACATCGAGAATGCGCGCGGTGTTGTCGGCGCGTTCGATATAGACGCCGAGCCGGGAGAACCAATAGGCGTCGTTGCGCAGCATGGTCCGGTAGGCCGAACCGTCGAAGCTCAGCGAGGCGGCCAGCACCCAACGCAGGAAGCGCGCGAACTCTTCGCGCGAACTCGGACCGTTGCCCCATCTCTTAAGCTCGAGCCACGCGCTGTTGATGGCGTCCCACATTTCGATGGTCAGCGCGGTACGCACGGCGCGCGCATTGAGCCGCGCGCTTTCGAAACAGTTGCGGATCGAGGATGGATTGGCGCTCGAGAAGGCAAGGAAGTCGAGCACCGTCTCCTCGTTCGCCTCCTTGTGGGTCTCGAAAAAGGCGTTGGCGCAACCGGCCGTGGCCACCGCGGATTCCCATTCGTTGGTGTTGCCGACATAGGCAAGCGGCAGCGCGGTGAGTCGCATCGTCGTATCGAGGACGCGGGCAATATATTCCGCGCGCTCGACATAACGGGCGAGCCAATAAAGATTATCGGCCGTGCGCGACAGCATGTCCTATGTCTTCATCCGGCCAACACCCAAGTGTCCTTGGTGCCGCCGCCCTGGCTCGAATTGACCACAAGCGAACCCTTCTTGAGCGCGACACGCGTGAGCCCGCCGGGCACGATGCGAATGCGGTTGCGCCCCGACAGTACGAACGGCCGCAGATCGACGTGACGCGGCGCGATGCCCTCGTCGACACAGGTCGGGCAGGTCGATAGAGCGAGCGTCGGCTGGGCGATGAAATTTGTCGGATCGGATTTGAGCTTGGCGCGGAACGCCGCGATCGTGGCTTTGTCCGCCTTGGGCCCGATCAGCATGCCGTAGCCGCCCGAGCCATGGACTTCCTTGACCACCAGCTCCTCGATTTTGTCGAGGACATAGGACAGATGCTCGGGTTCGCGGCAGCGCCAGGTCGGCACGTTCTTCAACAGCGGTTCCTCGCCGAGAAAGAATTTTACGATCTCGGGCATGTAGCTGTAGACCGCCTTGTCGTCGGCGACCCCGGTTCCCACCGCATTGGCGAGCGTGACATTGCCGGCGTGGTAGGCCGAAATAAGTCCCGGCACGCCCAGCGCAGAGTCCGGCCGGAACACCAGCGGGTCGAGGAAATCGTCATCGATGCGGCGATAGACGACGTCGACGCGTTTTAATCCTTCGGTCGTGCGCATGTAGACGACCTCGCCTTTGACGACGAGGTCGCGGCCTTCGACCAGCTCGATGCCGAGCTTGTCGGCGAGAAACGAGTGCTCGTAATAAGCGGAATTGTGGACGCCGGGCGTCAAGAGCACGACATTCGGTTCGGCCGTCGCGCTCGGCGGCGCCACCGATTTCAGCGTATCGAGGAGTTCGTCGGGATAATTCTCGACCGGCGCGACGTGGTAGCGCGAGAACAGTTCGGGAAACAGCCGCAACATGATCTCGCGGTTTTCCAGCATATAGGACACGCCCGACGGCGTGCGTGCATTGTCTTCGAGCACGTAAAAGGTGTCGGCATCGAGCCGTATGATGTCGATGCCGGCGATATGGACGTAGATGTCGTGGGGAACTTTTTGGCCGTTCATCTCCGGACGAAACACCGGGTTCTGAAAGACCAGCTCCTCGGGCACGATGCCCGCCTTCAATATTTCGCGGCGGCCGTAGACGTCCTTGATGTAGGCATTGATAGCTTTGACGCGTTGCTCCAGCCCGCGCTTGAGCAGCTCCCATTCCTTCGCCGCGAGGATGCGCGGAATGACGTCGAAGGGGATGAGGCGCTCCTGCGCCTCGGGGTCGCCGTAAACCGCAAAGGTAATGCCGATGCGCCGGAACAAGAGCTCGGCCTCGCGCCGGCGGAAGTCGAGCACGTCCGGTTTGACCTCGGCGAGCCATCGCGACAGCTCGGCGTAGGCCGGTCGCACGGCGTCGCCTGTGCCTTTCATTTCATCGAACATATCGACCCGGCCCGCTCCGCCCCATTAAACGCTTGCGGCATCGGTACTTGTAGCAATCTTCGCGCCAATTCAAACGCGCGGCGGCATGGGCTGCTTGCCAGCCATTCGCGTATTATTGCTCATGTTTTGGGCGGTTTGACCATCGCGGCGGCGAAACCCGAGTGTAGGGCGGGAAGGCGTTCGGCCATGAGCGGCCCGGCGGTGCAGGTTGAGCCGCCATCGCCCCCGCGCTAGAGGAAGCAGCAACACGGAGGCTCGGTATGACCAACGGGGCGGACACAACCGCCGGAAGCCAGTCTGCTCCAGGAATTGTCACCGCCGCTGTGCTCGTCATCGGCGATGAGATCCTGTCGGGCCGCACCAAGGACAAGAATATCGGCTACATCGCCGAATATCTCACCGGCCTCGGCATCGATCTGAGGGAAGTGCGCGTTGTGCCTGACGTAGAGGCCGAGATCGTCGTTGCGCTCAATGCATTACGCGCACGCTACACTTACGTGTTCACGACCGGCGGCATCGGTCCGACCCACGACGACATTACCGCCGACAGCGTGGCCAAGGCATTCGGCCTGCCGATCGATTATCACCCGCGCGCGGTCGAGATCATGCGCGCACGCGTTGCCCAGACCGGCGCCGTGATGAACGAGGCGCGCATGCGCATGACGCGCGTGCCCGCCGGTGGCGAACTGGTGCTGAACAAAATCTCGGGAGCGCCGGGATTCTGGATCGGCAATGTCATCGTCATGGCCGGCATCCCCAGCGTCATGCAGGCGATGCTCGAATACGTGACGCCGCAACTGAAGACGGGCGCGCGCATGATCTCGGAAACCGTGCGCGCCGACTGCCGCGAAGGCGACATCGGGACCGAGCTTGGCGAGATCGCGAAAATGCATCCCGATGCGGCGATCGGCTCCTATCCGTTCATCGACGAGAACAGCACCGCCAATACCCACGTCGTCATACGCGCGCGCGACCCGCAAAAACTCGCCGCGGCGAAACAGGCGGTCGAAGCCATGCTGGCGCGCGTCAAGGCGGAACTTGCAAAAGCCTGATCGCTCGCAGCAGTTCGTCAATCATTGCTCCATCGTGACGCGTGACAATCGAAACATGAATCGTTGCCGGGTTATTGCCCTTTTATTTGCACGCACGCTTGCGGCGTTCGCTGCGCTTTTTTTGTTGATTGTAACGTCGGCCTTCGCCGGCGCGGCGCCCGACGCCAGCCTGCACGGTTTCGGCATCGTCTATCTGCACGGCAAGGCCGCCTGGCCGGGCGCGCTCAACGGCGGAATCTTGAGTTCGCTGGAAGATGAAGGCGCGCTGGTGGCGACGCCGGAAATGCCGTGGTCGTTCCATCGCCGTTATGCCGCCACCTACGATCAGGCGATGGCCGAAATCGATACGGCCGTTGCCGATCTCAAAGCCAAGGGCGCGAACCGCATCGTCATTATCGGTCATTCGCTCGGCGCCAATGCGGCCATAGGCTATGCCGCGCGGCATTCCGATCTCGCCGGCGTCGTCGCGCTCGCGCCCGGGCACCTGCCGGAAGCCGAAAACATGCGCAGTTTTGTCGCCGACGGCGTAGCGCGCGCCAAACAGTTGATCGCCGCGGGGCAGGGCAACGTGCCGCAAAGCTTCCCCGATATGGCGCAGGGCATACCGCTTACGGCAACCGCCACTCCGGTCGTCTATCTGAGCATGTTCGATCCCGACGGCCCGGCGGTCATTCCGAAAAATGCCGCGGCGATGGGCGCGGCGGCTAACCCGGTGCCGCTCCTGTGGGTCGTCGGCAAGCTCGATCCGATCGATCGCCGCGGCCCCGAATACGCTTTCGCCGCCGCCGCCAAGAATCCGAAGAGCAAATATATCGAGGTCTTTGCCGGCCATCTGACGACGCCGCTGGCGGCCCGCAAGCAAGTGGTCGATTGGATCAATTCACTGTGAGGAGCGCACTGGCCGGCGTTCACGGCGATGCGCCTTGTCGCAGCGACCGCCGATGCTTACGTTCACATCGCGCGGGAATCCCAGGCTGTGAGCGAAACCGAAGCCCTCTACAGTGTGCTCCGTCAATCGGCCGACGCCGATTGCGTCGTGGCAATCGAGCGCGCCGTGCGCGAGGCGCCTGATCGCGAACTGTGCCGCATCAACGTGCTCGATTTTGCCGCCAAGCATGGCCTCGACGAAGAACGCACCATCGCTGCGTTCCTGCACGCCTCGCGGCTCGGTCTGTTCGAATTATCGTGGAATGTGCTTTGCCCCGCCTGCGGCGGTGTGCTTGACGCGGGCGCGACCCTCAAAAACGTCAACCACGACGAATACGCCTGTTCGCTGTGCGCCGCCGACTACAACCCGACGCTCGACGAGATGGTCGAAGTGACCTTTACCGTGAGCCCGCGCGTGCGCCGAATCGCCGGCCACGATCCGGAAACGCTGCCGGAGGTCGAATATTATCGGCAGATTTTCTGGAGTTCGGGCGCCGACCTGCCCGACGATCTGGGAGCGGCGTTCGCGGAGTTTACGATCGATTCCATCGAAGTGCCATCGGGCGAAAGGGCGGTGCTGTCGGTGCAGTTGCCGGAGGGTTTTGTCATTGCGTTCGATCCGGTGACGCACGGCAGGCAGCTCATCGAGGTCAAGGGCGAGTCAACGCGCGAGCGGCAGACGCTGTCGATGGTGTTCAACAAGGTCAGGGCGCCGGGTGGGGCTGCCGTCGAGCTGCGGCCGGGGCCGTTGCGGCTCTCACTGGAGAACCAAACCGACCGCCGCGTGCTGCCGACGCTGTGGATCGCCGGCGACGGACTGCATAACCTTCTTGGCAGGCGTAAGCCGTTTGTCACGGCGAAGCGGCTTCTCACCAATCAGACGTTTCGCGATATCTATCAGACCGACACGCTCGATGCCGATCAGCGGCTGAAGATCACGAGCCTTACCTTCCTGTTCACCGATCTGAAGGGCTCGACCGCGCTCTACGAGCGGGTCGGCGATCTCGTCGCCTATGACATCGTGCGCCAGCATTTCGGCGTGTTGCACGACATCGTGGCGGGGGAGACCGGCGCGGTGGTGAAAACCATCGGCGACGCGGTGATGGCGACATTCTCGACGCCCGACCGGGCGCTGGCGGCGGCGTTGCGTATGCGCGAAGCCATGGCCCGCATCAACGCCGAGCGCAAGAACGAGGATTTGTTGCTCAAGATCGGCATTCACGAAGGCCCCTGCCTCGCGGTGACGCTCAACAACAGCCAGGATTATTTCGGGCAGACGGTGAACATTGCCGCGCGCGTGCAAGGCCTTGCCTCCTCGCGCGCTATTTTCGCGACCAAGCCGGTGGTGGAAGATCCGAAGGCCGCGAAACTTCTCGAAACCTGCGGCCTGCACCCGTCAATGCAGCGCGCGGCGCTGCGCGGCATGGCCGACGAGACCACGGTCTACGAAATTCCCTGATATACTCGCCGCGCGATGCCGCAGACCGAATCGGACAAACCGCCAGATCTGGAAAAAATCTTCCCGGTGTCCTGGGATCAGTTCCATCGCGATTGCCGCGCGCTCGCCTGGCGGCTAAGCGGTGCCGGCCCGTTCGAGGCCATCGTCTGCATCACCCGCGGCGGCCTCGTGCCGGCGGCCATCGTGGCGCGCGAACTCGGCGTCAGGCTGATCGAGACGGTGTGCGTGACGAGCTACGACCACACCCGCCAAAGCGATTTGAAAGTGCTCAAGAACGTTGCGGCGTCGATCGTCGACCGCGGCGGCGGGCAGGGCGCGGGCGTGCTGATCGTCGACGATCTCGTCGACACCGGCCAGACCGCGAAAGTGGTGCGGGCGCTGTTGCCGCGCGCCCATTTCGCCGCCGTCTATGCCAAGCCGATGGGGCGGCCCATGGTCGACACCTTCATCACCGAAGTGTCGCAGGACACCTGGATCTACTTTCCCTGGGATACCGGGCTCGCCTTCCAGCCGCCGATCCGCGAGGGCGGGCTGTAGAGCAGGCTGCTGCGTTCGGCTATGATGCCCGCCAACGCCCAACCGAGGAGAAACGCGCCATGGACGCCGTCACGCCCAAAGCCAAGCACGATACCGTCGATACCCATTCGCACGTGGTGCGCCCGGCCCAGATGGAATGGAAGAAGACGCGGTTCGCCGGCTGCGAGGTGAAAGGCCTCTTGTTCGACAAAGACAGCGGCGTCGTCACCGCGCTGATGCGGTTTGCGCCCGGCGCGACGCTGCCCGACCACGAGCACGTCAGGATCGAACAGACCTACGTCCTCGAGGGCAGGCTGGTCGACAAGGAAGGTCCGGCCAAGGACTTGTCTGTCGGCCCCGGCGAATTCGTTTGGCGCGAGGCCGGCAGCCGCCACGTCGCCTGGACGCCGGAAGGCGGACTCATGCTCGCCATGTTTCAGGTGCCCAATAAGTTCTACGAGAAGGACGGCCGGGTGACCGACGTTTCCGGCGGCAATTGGGATGAAGTCTGGGGGCATGTGTTCAAGGAATAACCTGCTCGCTTGCGACGCGCGCCGAGCGAGCTGCATCGTGGGATGGTGCAGATGACAATCAAAATGTTGGCTAAACTTGTTTTAGCCGGAGCGGTCATCGCCGTGCCGATGGGAGCCGCTTTCGCGCAGACCCCTATGCCGAAATTCTCTCTCGGCGCAGACAAGCCCAAGTTGACCCCGGAAGAGCAAGAAAAGAAGGACGAGCTCGACAGAGCTTATAAGGCGGCGACCGCCAAGATTCCCGATAAGACGGTCAGCGATCCGTGGGCCGATGTCCGCCCTACGTCGCCCGCTCCGGCGCTGAAAAAAGCGCAAAAGCCACAACCGACGCAACAGTGAGCTACTTTCACTTCCGGTGCACGCGCGGTGGGTGCTACAAGGGCCGCCGCGCGGACGTGCTATGAATGTCCGCTCCGCGGACCTTGGCTATGGGGTCCGCTTCGCGGGCCTTGGTTATGGGGTCCGCTCCGCGGACGTGGCGAAATGGTAGACGCAAGGGACTTAAAATCCCTCGGGAGTAACTTCCCATGCCGGTTCAAGTCCGGCCGTCCGCACCAGCCTTCGCTGCGCTGCAGCTTCGGCTCGGCAAGCCACGAGGAAACGAAGGCTGTGGCGCCGAAACCTTAGCGAAGGCGGATTGCCGAGCTAAGCCGCGCCGTTCTCAAAACTCTCGATAAAGACCAGGCCGATGCCGCGGGTCAGCGCGCCGGCGGTAATGGCTGAGGCGCCGAGGCCCAAAAGCAGGCCGCCCGGAACGATCCACATCAGTGTCGTCGAGGTTGCGACGCCGACGCCGGTGGGAACTGTGCCGCCGACAAGGCCGACGATCAGTGCGCGGGTCCGGTCGCGCTGAAACGGCACCTGATAAAGTTTGCTGAGCTGCTGGACCATGCGCAGGTTGATCGCGGTCACGCTGGCGATATTGGCGACCGGCAGCGGCACGAGCCCGCCCAATGCGGCGTAGTTCCGGTGCCGATCGACGATTTTTTTCGCCAGCGCGCGGCGCTTGGCCGCGAGCGGATCGGCAGGCTTCGGCGCCGCGGCGCGTAAGTCGGACTTTGACATCGCCGCGGGCGCCGGTTCCGGCTCGACCGCATCGAATGACGCGGCGGAGGAGCGCGGCACGCGGCCCTGTTCGTCGGTTACGAAGTCGGCGGCGATGTTGCGCAAATTCGCAATCGGCCGCGTGATGGCCTTGGGCAGCGGTTTGCGGGTCATGCGGCGGCCTGTTGGGCGCCAAGCACCATGTCGACTTCGTCGGCGATGGCGGCGATTTCCCGTGCGGCCGGCCCTTTCCAGCTGATCAGGCTCGGCGTCGCGCCCCACAGCGCGGCCTCGGGATAGGCGACACGGTTGTTCATTTCGGTTTGCAGAACCGGCAAGCCGGCGTCGGCGAGTTCAGTACGGATGTGCTTGGCGATGATGGAGTCACGCGTCGTCTGCGTCAGCAGGCAACGGAACAGCGGCCGCCGGCCGTCGGCGCGGTCGGTCAAGATGCTGAGCGTATCCAGCATGCGGTCGACGTCGAACGGCGACGGTTTTACCGGCACCAGCAAAAAATCCGCCACCGCAAGACAATCCAAAGCCGTCTTGGAGCGGAAACCCGGCGTATCGATGATGACCGTGCCGCCGCTAAGACGCCGCGCCGTCTTCGACGCTTCCTCGGTCGCGTCCTCGACCACGCTGACGCCGCCGAGCGCGCGTTCGCGCGCGGCAAGCCGCATGATGGAGCGCTGCGGATCGGCGTCGATCAGGGTCGGATGCCGGCCGCTCAAATGCCAATGCACCGCAAGGCAGCTTGCCAGCGTGCTTTTGCCGCTGCCGCCTTTCATGGTGGCTACCGTGATGATCATGCCCGCACCTCCACGGTCCTGCAAACAAGCCCTTGCAAACAAACCCACGCGGAGCGAATCAGCTTGAAAATGGTAGCGGATTCGGGACGGACTGCCTATCTTTAAGGCGCGCCAAAATCCATCAGGACGAGCGGATCTGGATCGCGACCGGCCGCCGCGCCGGCCCGAAAAGCGGCCGGCGCACGCGGTAGCGCGGTAACAGATGCCGCACCAGAGGAAAGCCGCCGAGCAGCAGGCTCGTCCACACCGCGACGCTGAAATAGAGCGACATCCACGGAATTTCGTCACGCCACTGCGCGATGTCGTCGGTGACGACCCAGCGGGCCGCAACGTCGCGCAAGCCGGAGAACAGTCCGAAGAATTGCTGTCCGTCGGCGAGCTCCGCCTGCCAGCGCGCAAAATACATCGGCACGTCGACGCCTGCCATGAAGATCACATAAAGCGCGACGCCGCCAGCCGCCGCGGCGATGGTGGCTTGCACAATGCCTCGGAAACTCAAGACCAGGCGTAACAGCGCGACGGCGATGAGCAGAAACGTCACGGTCCACAGTGAATTTTCCAGAACATTGCCGAGGAAATTGGTCGAGATCACCGCGTACCAGGAAAAGCACTCCGCTATCGCGATCAGCGGCACGATCACTTTGGAGATATTCTTTGCCGTATCCGAGTGCGTCACGCGCGCCAGTTCGCGCAGCACGATGGCCCATTGGATGGCAAAGCACAGCTCCGCGACGGTGGCGACCGAGCGGCCGACCAGTACGCTCGAGAGCCAGGTGTCGAACAGGCAAATTCTTTGCACGTCGGCGCGCGGTAAGAGCGAGCGGAAGGCGCAGGCGAATGCGTAGGTGACGCCAAGCAGCAACAGCGGCTCGAGCGCGAATGCGGCGTTGCCGGCGGCGAGCGGATTCCTGCGGTAGCCGGCCCGCAGGCATAGCAAAAGCCCGATGTTCAGCGCGCTGACGGCGACCAGAAAACTCCACCACAGCGCGACCGGGTTCGACCAATCCAGCAAATTCAGGCTCATCAATTCACTCAACAGTCGTCACCAAACCCTCACGGGAGTGTAACACTGCTGACACAGATGGCTAGAGCAAGATTGCCGTGCCGCGTCACTCAAGTCATTCCGGCATAACACCTTTTCTGCCGCGCCAAGCCTAATTTACGTGTCTTTAATGCGAATTACCTAGGGTTACCAACCGCGCCGCTTCGCCGCTTGAACGGGGAAGCGGAAGGAAATCCGAATAGTTGTCATGAGCAATAATCGCGCTGAATTACGAAAGAAGCCGCGGCGGCAATTCCGTTACACCGCAAGAATCTTCACTGACAAAGACTCACCACCGGTCGCCTGTTCGATCTCCGACATTTCGCAAAGCGGCGCCCGCCTCGCTTTGCAACACGACGAAAAGCTGCCGGACACTTTCCTGCTGCTGTTGACTGCGAAAGGCGACGCCCGGCGGCATTGCCGCGTGATCTGGCGGGATGGCCCCAACGTCGGCGTCCAATTTCCCGAGAGCCGCTAGGTAGCGACCGCGCCGGTCCGCCAGGCCTCAGGCGAGCGGTCTTGCCATATTTGCGGCGCAGGAAGCTGCAAACAAAGCGCGGGGAATTCGCGCAAGCTTGCGCGCGGGCGGGCTTATTTGATGCGATTTCGCGGTATTATCGGCGAGACTTGGGAGATTGCCCGGCCGCAGGCCCTGTTCCTGGCCCTTGCCGTTTTCGCGCTCGGCGGTTGCGGCACTAACGACCCGGGTGCGCTGCTGATCGATCCCGGCCGCTACGACGCCTACCATTGCAACGATCTTGCCGCGCGGTGGAAAGTCCTGGTCGCACGCGAGAAAGAATTGACCGGCCTCATCGACAAAGCCAACGAGAGCAGCGGCGGCGCGGTGATTGGCTCGCTCGCCTACCGCACCGACTACGAATCCGTGCGCAGCGAAGAGAGGCTGCTGCAATCCACGGCGGCGGAGAAGAATTGCGGCTTCAATCCCAGCTTTCAGAGCGACCAGACGATCCGCTGAACTCGCTTAAGCCGTATTCGTTGCCATTACCAGTTGACCCGCAATCCGCCGGTGCCGGAATAGCTTTGCGCGACGTTGGAGAACTCGCCGGTGAAGTTGCCGATCAGGTCGGCGCGCGCGCTGAGCTTGACGGTCATGCCGGCGTCGATGCGCGCGGCATTACGTGCTTCAGCGGCGCCCTGGATGACAAACGGCACGGTGGGCGCAACCTGGAATGACGGCGTGATGGTGCGGTCGGTCGACGCCATCTCGTGGACCCATGAGGCGCGCACATATTATCCACCGAATCACCCAACCAATAGATTGCACGCGGCCGGTGTTTCGACAAATGATTTGGGTGCGCCGGAACAACGCTTAGCCATTGTATTTTAAAAGTTTTTGGTTGTGTGGCGCGCGCGCTACAGTGGCGGCATGGCCATTGCGAAAGCGGCCGCGACGCCGGCCACGGCGAGAGCGACAAGGGCGGCCGCGCTGCCAACCGTGGCCTTACTGCCCGCGAAAAAGGTGGCATAGAGCGCTTTGAGGACGTTGTTCGACGAGGCGGCGATCAGGATCGCGGCCGCCAGATCGGTGCTCTGCACGCCCGCCACGCCGCCCTGCGCCAGGTTGAGGACGAAGGGGTCGATATCCGTCACTCCGACGATGGCGGCGAGCCCATAGATCCCGGAAATTCCAAATTGGGCCTTGGCCGCGGCGGAGACGACCGACACCGCAACGAACAGCGCGGCAAAGACCGCCGCGGCGCCGAGCTCGAGCGGATTGCCGCGGGCGGCAGGCTGGATCGCGCTTTGCGCCGTCTCACCCGGCGCCGGTTTGATCAGCCGATATTGCAGCAGGCAGATCGCAAAACCGGCAAGCGCGAGGGCGGCGAGCGGCAGCGCCAAGATGCGCGCCAGCGCCATATTGAAGATCGCGACCACGGCCAGAATGCGCAAATACATGATGGCGGTGGCGAGCGTGATGCCGGCTTGCGCCTGCCGCTTGAGCGCGGGATCGGCTTTGGCTTGCCGCGCCAGAACGACCGTCGTCACGGTCGAAGAATAAAGTCCGCCGAGCGCCGCCATCCACAGACCGTGGGCCGCGGGCGCCCAATAACGCTGCGCCAAATAGCTGACATAGGAAAATGTGCAGACGACAATAAGCGCGAGCCAGACATGACGCGGCGTGACGTCGGTCAGCGTCGTCACCGGATGGTTCGGCAATAGCGGCAGGACGATCCCGGTCAGGATCAAAAACTCGCCAGCGGTGACGATCTCCTTGATTTCGATCCGGCGCGCCAGGGCGTGGAGTTGCTCGCGGCCAGTGAGCAGGAGCACCGCCGCTACAGTAATCGTCACCGCCACCCAAGGCGGCAGTGCGAGGGCTGCGGCGCCGAGCAGATAAGCCAGAAGGTTGAGCAGCGATACGACGAAGCTGACATTGGGCTCATCGCCATCCTCGTGCTCGCTGACATGCGCGCGGTAGTAGACGAGAAGCCACGCGCCGAGCACGACAAGACCGCCGGTGAAGGGAATGAAACGGGCGGGATCGAACAGATAAAGCGCGCCGCCGGCCAGCGCGAGCATCGGAAAAGTTCGGATGCCGCCCGGCCGCCGCTCGTCGGTGTGCGCGAAGAACTGCTCGAACGACAGCCCGAGGAAGAAACTCAACCCGAGAAGCAGCGCAACGCTCGCCGGCGACGGTGCTGTCATCATAGGATCGAATTTGCCCGGCGCGCCATTATTGCCGGGCCTTCATTGCGCCGCCGACTCGGCCGGAACCTTCTTCCAGGTATCGTCGGGATTGAACTGGGCCGTCGCTTCGGCGAGCTTTCCCGTATCCGGGCCGAGATCCTTTTGAAACACCGTGCCGTCCTGATTGACCAGGAAAGTCATCACGCCCGAATTGCGATAGGCGGCGGGATAAGCCACCAGCGCGAAGCCGCCGATCATGGTGCCGCGCACGACGTAGTCGTAGGCGCCGCCGGATGCCGCCGGTCCCTGGCTGGTGAGAATTTTGTAGTAGTAGCCGTGGTACGGCGCGCGGCCGCCGCCGACATTGTAGCCTTCGGCCGCCGCGTTCGCTGCCAAATCGCCGAGCGGGCTCGGGTTTTCGCCCGCTTGCGTCGGCCAATACAGACCGTCCTTCAGTCCCGGCTGGCTGATGAAGCGCTGCGCGTAGGCGGCGAGGCCGCCGCTTGAGCGCGTCAACTGCGCATAGTCGTTTTGCGCATCGACATAAGCGAGGCAGGTCTGGATCGTGTCCAGTTCGTTGTGGCCGATGCGGCGGAACAGAATTTCCTCGAGCCCGGCGTCGGTGTCGAAACGCCAGCGGCCGTGCGCTTTGACGATCGGAACCGGAAATGGCCAGTCCTTCTCACCGATGATCAGCACAGCTTTGCCGCCGCCTTCGTCTTCGATCTGATGCTTGGCACCATACGCCGTGACGAACTTATTGCGCTGATTTTGATCGTTGACCGGGTCGCCCGACGAAATGATTTGCTCGCCATCGGGACCGAACACTCTCAACGCATCTTTCTTGACGCCGGACTTGGCGGCAGCGAGCAGCGCGGAAGCTGCGGCTTCCGGCGTTTTGAATGGCTCCTGTGCTCTCACCGGCGCCGCGACCGCGAGCGCGATGATGCCAATCAGGACCGGCACGATCCTATGCACCAAGCCGCGCGTCTGGCGTGAAACTGCTGGATTGCTGCCCATCGTGACCTCGATTGTGCTTCGCATGTCCATTCGCTCGGTCATGTCTCTCACCGCCGGCGTCCGCCGCCGCCGCCGCCACCGCCACCGCCGCGACCGCCGCCACCACCGCCGCGACCACCGCCACCACCGCCGACGGCGCGACCGCCGCCACCGCCGCCACCACCGAGGCTTGCCCGGCCGCGCTGCGACTGAATGTTTGCGCTGCCGCGGGACCCGATATTGCTCAGTCCGCTATCGCGCGCCGATCGCGCTAGTCCGCCGCCGCCTCCTGCCCGATTGCCGCCACCGAGATTGGTATTGCCCAGCCGGGCATTTCCGCCGCCACCCGTGCTCGGACGCTTATTGCCGAGATTCCCGTTACCTGCGCCCGGCCGATTGGCACCCGCGCCAGGCTGCAAAACCTGATTGCCGCTGCGGCCGCGGAAATCCATGCGGTTCTGACTGCCGGAGCGCAGGTTATTATTGCCGAAACGCTGCTGCACATTGCCATTGGTATAGGCCACGCCGCGGCGGTGTTGCGGGTTGTGCTGCCAATTGCCGCCGCCGTTGCCGATGTTGATCGAGCGGTTGATGTTGATGGTGTTGCCGCCCCAATTGAAGCCGCCGCCCCAGTAATTACCGCCCGAAGCCCAGCGGCCCACGGCATAGCCGACGCCAAACGCAATGCCCGTCGCGAGAACTGCACCCGCGATATATCCGGGGGGCGGAAAATAATACGGCGGATAAGCCGGATAAGGCCACGGCCCGTAAACAACCGACGGATTGTAGTACGGCACGTAGATCGTGTCGGGCTGCGCCGGCTGGATGACGATGATCTGCTTGCCCTGATCCGGCTGCACCGACACGGTTTGCTGGTCTGTGCTCTGCAGCGTGTTCTGCGCTTGCGCCTTCGCGCGCAGACGCTGGACGGCATCCATGACGTCGGGCTGTTGCGCCAGGACGGCGTCGCCGAGACTTTCCGTCCATGAGAGCTGATTGCTCATCATCGATAGAATATCCGGCGTGGCGACCAATGCCGCCACGCTGTCGTCCCAGCCTTGCTGCCCGGCCGCGGTCTTGAGCTGGTCACCTTTGAGAGTGGTGTTCGCGCTCGCCCAGCGGTCGGCCATGACAACTTCGAGCGGGTAGGTCGAGGCCATGAGGACTTCGGACAGCAATGCGTCGGGATAAAGCGCGATGGGCGCGACGAGTTGATCGAGCTGATCCGGTCCAAGGAGTTGCTGCGCCGGCGCCGCCTGCGGCGCGGCCGGCGCTGCGGCGGTTTGTGCCTGCGCCGCGGTCATTGTCCAAAGCGGCATGGCGGCTAACACAGCGATCGCAGTCAGCGTCGTCGCCAATCGTGCCACTGGCTCCTCCCGTCGTTCCGTTCCCGGTTCAGAACGTTATACGGATACTACGACGCCTTGGCGTGGCTTTGCACGGCCTCAATTCGGGACCGGATTCATCGCTCAAGGTTGCGAACAAAGCAGGGCCATGATTTAGTCGAGCCCCGGACACAATTTGATTCGTAACCAATGCTCGCGGCGCGCCTGCAAAAGCTCAATCCGCAACAGCGCCGCGCTGTTGAGCACGGCGGCTTGCCGCTTGCCGATGCAGGTCCGCTCCTGATTATCGCCGGCGCCGGCTCGGGCAAGACCAGCGCGCTGGCGCATCGCGTCGTTCATCTCATCGACAATGGCGCCGATCCGCGCCGCATCATGCTGTTGACCTTCTCGCGGCGGGCGGCGGCGGAAATGACGCGCCGCGTCGGCGTTATTCTTTCCGACTTCGGGCGCGGGCGCAGTGCCGCCATGGCGGACGCGATGGCCTGGGCCGGCACCTTCCATTCCGTCGGCGCGCGGCTGCTTCGCGATTACGCCGAGGATATCGGGCTGCAACGCGCCTTTACCATCCACGACCGCGAGGATTCGGCCGATCTGATCAATCTCGTCCGCCACGAACTCGGATTTTCCAAAACCAGGGAACGCTTTCCGGCCAAGAGCACCTGCCTTGCGATCTATTCGCGCGCGGTGAACAGCGAACTCAAGCTCGACGAGGTGCTCGGCAGTTACTTTCCGTGGTGCGCGATGTGGCACGACGAGCTGCGGGCGATATTCGCGCATTATGTCGAGGTGAAACAGGCGCAGAACGTGCTCGATTACGACGATCTCCTGCTTTACTGGGCGCACATGATGCAGGAACCGTCGATCGCGGAAGACGTCTCGGGACGGTTCGATCATGTGCTGGTTGACGAATATCAGGACACCAACCGCCTGCAGGCCTCGATCCTGTTGGCGCTGCGGCCCACCGGCAAAGGCTTGACCGTCGTCGGCGATGACGCGCAGTCGATCTATTCGTTCCGCGCCGCCACCGTGCGCAACATCCTCGACTTTCCGGGGCATTTCTCGCCGCCGGCCGACGTCGTCACGCTGGAACAGAATTATCGTTCGACGCAGCCGATCCTCGCCGCGGCAAATGCGGTGATCGGATTGGCCGAGGAACGCTTCACCAAGAACCTGTGGTCGGAACGCGCCTCCGCCGAACGCCCGCAGCTCGTCGGCGTGCGTGACGAGGCGGATCAGGCGCTCTACGTCGCCGAGAAAGTTTTGGAGAACCGCGAGGCTGGCATCGCGCTCAAGGCGCAAGCCGTGCTGTTTCGCGCCTCGCACCACAGCGGCCCGCTCGAAGTGGAGCTGACGCGGCGCAACATTCCCTTCGTGAAATTCGGCGGGTTGAAATTTCTCGAAGCTGCGCACATCAAGGACGTGCTGGCGGTGCTGCGCTTTGCGGAAAATCCGCGCGACCGCGTCACCGGGTTCCGCGTCATTCAGCTTTTGCCCGGCATCGGGCCTGCGACCGCCGCCAAAGCGCTGGGCGCCATCGCCGAACTTGCCGATCCGGTCCGCACGCTCGGCGAATTCAAGCCGCCGGTAGCCGCCGCCGAGCACTGGCCGGCATTCGTCGAGACGGTTCGCCTCGTCCGCTCGGGCGCGGCAGGCTGGCCCGCCGAACTCGATCTCGTTCGCCGCTGGTACGAGCCGCACCTGGAGCGGATCCATGAGGACGCCATGGTGCGTCAGGCCGATCTCTTGCAACTCGTTCAGATCGCCTCGACCTATCCGAGCCGCGAGCGATTTCTCACCGAGCTCACGCTCGATCCGCCGGAAGTTACCAGCGACCGCGCCGGCGAGCCGCTCATCGACGAGGACTATCTCATCCTTTCCACTATCCATTCGGCCAAAGGCCAGGAATGGAAATCGGTGTTTGTGCTCAATGCCGTCGATGGCTGTCTGCCGTCCGATCTCGCGGCCGGATCGAGCGCGGAGATCGAGGAGGAGCGGCGGCTTCTCTATGTCGCCATGACGCGGGCGAAGGATCATCTCCACGTCATCGTGCCGCAGCGTTTCTTTGTGCATGGACAACGCTCGAACGGCGACCGGCACATGTACGCGTCGCGAACGCGCTTTATCCCGGCGGCTCTGCTCGAACATTTCGAATCTTGCAGTTGGCCGCCGGCCGCGGCAACCGGCGTTGCGGCAAAATCCGCCCGCGTGCCGGTCGATATCCGCCAGCGCCTGCGCAAAACTTGGGGCTAAGACTTGGGGCTAAGACTTTAGCGGCCACCGCCTCACAAGCGCGTCAGCCGCAAGCGCAGCGCGTTACTGATCACCGAAACCGAACTCAGGCTCATCGCCGCCGCGGCCACGATGGGGCTGAGCAATATGCCGAAGGCGGCATAGAGAACGCCCGCCGCCAGCGGAACGCCGAGTACGTTGTAGACGAACGCCAGCACCAAATTCTGCCGGATGTTCCGCATCGTGGCGCGACTCAAGGCCCGCGCCCGCGCGATGCCGGCGAGATCGCCCTTGACGAGAGTAACGCCGGCACTCTGCATGGCGACATCGGTCCCTGTGCCCATCGCCACGCCGACGTCTGCCTCGGCGAGCGCGGGGGCGTCGTTGACGCCGTCGCCGGCCATGGCGACCACATGGCCTTCGCTCCTCAAGCGCCGCACAATCGCATTCTTCTGCTCGGGGAGGACTTCGGCTTCGATGTCGGTAATACCGAGCTTCGCGGCGACTGCCTGCGCCGTGCTGCGGTTGTCTCCGGTCAACATGACGATGCGAATTTTATCCGCCCGTAAGCTCGTAAGCGCCGCCGGTGTCGTCGCCTTGATCGGATCGGCAACCGCGATGACGCCGGCGGGCCGGCCATCGATCGCGACAAACATCACCGTGGCGCCGTCGTTGCGCAGCGCGTCGGCGCGCGATTCCAGGTCAGCGCTGGCGATGCCAAGATCCTTGAGGAGCCCGGCGTTACCCACGGCCACCTGACGCGTCCCGATCTTTCCGGTGACGCCCTTGCCGGTAACCGAGCTGAAGTCAGCGACATCCTGCATCGCCAAACCGCGCTGCTTCGCCGCGGCAACGATCGCGGCGGCGAGCGGGTGCTCGCTCGAGCGTTCGAGACCGGCGCCGAGCGACAGCACCGCGGCTTCGTCAAAACCTTCGGCAGGCGCTACCGCGACGACACGTGGTTTGCCTTCGGTCAGCGTCCCGGTCTTGTCGACGACCAGCGTATCAACCTTCTCGAAGCGCTCCAGCGCTTCGGCATTCTTGATCAGCACGCCCGCGCTCGCGCCCTTGCCGATCCCCACCATGATCGACATCGGGGTCGCAAGCCCGAGCGCGCAAGGACAGGCGATAATGAGGACCGACACGGCTGCCACCAGTGCGTAAGCGAAAGCGGGTGGCGGTCCAAAAATCATCCAGGCAATGAACGCCGCCACTGCGACGAGGATGACAACGGGAACGAACCATGCGGCGACGATATCGGCGAGCCGCTGGATTGGCGCCCGGCTGCGCTGCGCATCCGCGACCATTTGGACAATGCGCGCCAGCACCGTGTCCGAGCCGACTTTCTCCGCGCGCATAATGAGCGCTCCGGTGCCGTTGATGGTGCCGCCGATCAATTTCGCGCCGGGTTCTTTGTCGACCGGCATCGATTCTCCCGTCACCATCGATTCATCGACGGCGCTTCTGCCTTCCGCAACGACGCCGTCCACCGGCACGCTGTCGCCCGGACGAACGCGCAGGCGGTCGCCGATATGGACCTCTTCAAGCGGCACCTGTTCGTCGTTGCCATCGCCGCCGATGCGCCACGCGGTCTTCGGCGCAAGGTTCAAGAGCGCGCGGATCGCGCCGCCAGTCTTCTCGCGCGCCCGCAATTCGAGAACCTGCCCGAGCAGCACGAGCACGGTGATGACAGCGGCCGCCTCGTAATAGACCGGGACGACGCCATCCTGCCGCAGTGCTTGCGGGAAGAGCCCGGCCGCAAAGGTGGCGGTGAGGCTGCAGAGATAGGAAGCGCCGATACCCAGCGCGATCAGGCTAAACATGTTGAGCGAGCGGTTGCGAACCGACTCGAAGCCGCGCACGAAGAAGGGCCATCCGGCCCACAGGACGACCGGCGTGGCGAGCAGGAACTGGAGCCACACCGAGGCTTGCGGCGAGACATAGTGGTGCAGGTTCAAACCGGGAAAGTGCCCGCCCATTTCCAGGATCATCGTCGGGACGGCGAATGCGGCGCCGATCCAGAAGCGGCGAGTCATGTCGAGGAGCTCGGGATTCAGGCCGTTTTCCGCAGAGACAGTCATGGGCTCGAGCGCCATGCCGCAGATCGGACAACTCCCCGGCGCCGTGCGCCTGATCTGCGGATGCATCGGGCAGGTGTAGATCGCACCTTCGACAGCGGCGGCGGGCGCCGGCTTGTGCGTGGCGCTGCTGTGGCACGCATGCGCAGCAGCGCTGTGACACGAATGATTCGAGTGGTCCACGAAACTGCCCTTGAAACGCATACCCGGTAGGGGTATATAGCCGTCATGCGACCCCTTGCCAAGACTGCGGTGCTCAAACGGCTGAAACGGATCGAAGGCCAGGTGCGCGGCCTTGCGCGCATGGTCGACGACGACCGCTATTGCATCGATGTGGTGACGCAGCTCACCGCGGTGCGTGCCGCATTACGCCGCGCCGAGGAGGAAATCCTCGCCGATCATGCCGAGCATTGCGTCGCGCACGCCATTGCGTCCGGCAACAAAACCGAGCAGCGCCGCAAGGTCGCCGAGCTGATTGACGTTATTTCGCGCAGCGACCGATGACGAACCGTATCGTTATCAAGCGCGTCTATGAGCCTGCGTCGGCCAAAGACGGCGTGCGGATTCTTGTCGACAGGCTTTGGCCGCGCGGCATGTCGAAGGCCTCGTTGAAATACGCAGCGTGGCCGAAGGAGCTCGCGCCCTCGAACGAATTGCGAAAATGGTACGGCCACGATCCGAAGCGGTTCGCGGAATTTCGCCACCGCTATCGCAAAGAGCTTGCGCCGCACCGCGACGAGCTCGCCGCGCTTCGCGCCAAGCTCAGAGGCCGCACTGTCACTCTGCTCACGGCAACGCGCGAGGTCGACCTGAGCCACGCCACGGTGTTGCGCGAAATTCTGGGAAAGCCGGTGCGGGCGAAGCGGGTCAGTTCAAAAGCTTGATCGCGCCGGCTGTCAAATTCAGCGATTCGGCTTCACTCGAAGTCGCCCGCCGGATCTCCGAAATCGAGTAATTAAAGACTTCCTGATTGATCAGGCGCCGCTCGAGTTCGCTGCGCGCTTCGCGCTCGCTGTCGGCGGCGACACCATATTGCATGCGGACGGTCATTCCATCGCGGTCGGCGAACGAAACGGTGGTCACAAACGGCACTTGCATTGCACTTCCTTTTTTCAACGTTGGTCTCATCCAATCGGTTAAACTTTAACAAAATGCTACCGACGGCCGCGGCGGCCTTCGCAGTGACGATGTGTTGATTGAGACGGCGCTTACGGTGGGATTTACTCGAACTTCTTTCGTGCCAGCGCCGCGCCCCGGGCGAGTGCATCAAGCTTCATTGCGGCGATTTCGCGGCGCATCGGTGCCATTCCGCAATTGGTGCAAGCGATGATTTTTTGCGCAGGAACATATTCCGCCGCTTTGCCGATCACGTCGGCGATTTCTTCCGCAGTTTCAATCGTGTCGGTGGCGACGTCGATGACCCCGATCAGCACATCCTTGCCGTGCAGCAGTTTCAAAACGCTCATCGGCACGCGCGAATGGATGCATTCCAGCGAAACTTGATCGATCCGGCTTTTCGCCAGCGCCGGAAAAAATTTCTCGTATTGCCGCCATTCGCCGCCAAGCGCCGCCTTCCACTCGATATTGGCCGGGACGCCGTAGCCATAGCAGATGTGCACGGCGCTCACCGCGGCGACGCCTTCGATGGCGCGGTGCAGCGCCTCGATGCCCCAGCCGGCGGCGTCGTCCATGTAGACGTTGAATGCCGGCTCGTCGAACTGGATGACGTCGACGCCGTCGGCGGCGAGCCCGCGCGCCTCCTCGTTGAGCAACGCGGCAAACGCCATCGCCATCTTGACCCGGTCGCCGTAATGCGCGTCGGCGATGGTGTCGACGATGGTCATCGGGCCGGGCAAGGTGAATTTGAGTTTGTGCCGCGTATGCGCGCGCGCGAGCCGCGCCTCGCGTTGATGCACGCGGGTGCGCAGCCGCAATGGACCGGTGACGGTCGGGCACATCGCCTTATAGCGGTCGTTGCGGATGCCCATCTCGACGCGCTTGTTGAAATCGATGCCGTCGACCGCTTCGAGGAAGCCGTGGACGAAGTGCTGGCGCGATTGCTCGCCGTCGCCGACGATGTCGATGCCGGCATCCTCCTGCAACTTGATCGCAAGCAGCGTGGCATCGTCCTTGGCGGTGGCGAGTTCTTCGCCTTTGAGCTGCCACGGCGCCCACAGCTTGTTCGGCACCGCTAGCCAGGACGGTTTCGGCAGGCTGCCGGCGATGGTCGTTGGAAACAAAGTGTCGGGCATTGGATCCGTTCCGATCACGGCATCGACAGCGCGGCGGGCAACCGCCAATCATAGAGCCAATCGTAATGCTGCAGGAGCCGCTCGCCGCCCATGATGCGCATCGCCGTATTGCGCAGCATAGCCGCCGCGCCGCCGCGGTGATAGCGCTCGCCGTTGCGGGCCGCCAGCCGTTGCACTTTGCGGGTGCGCGCGCGCCGTATCGCCGAATAGCTGCGCAGCGCCGCGGTGGCGTCGTCCGGCATGCGCGCCAAACAGCGCGCCGCCACGGCGGCATCCTCGATCGCCATCGCCGCGCCCTGCGCCAGATAAGGCAGCATCGGATGGGCGGCGTCGCCAAGGAGCGCCGCGGCGCCTTGTGAGAAGCTCAACAGCGGCCGGCGGTCGTAGAGCGCCCATTTCAACCATGCCTCGGGCGCGCGAATGAGCGCATGCGCTTGCGGCGCCCAGTGCGCGGCGGAGAACTGCCGCAACAGGTCGACGCGGCTCGCCGGCTCGCTCCAGCCCGGCCCGTTCCAGGTATCGTCCGTGATGACGACGATGTTGATGACTTTGCCGTTCTTGAGCGGATAGTGCACGAGATGCGCGTCGCGCCCGAGCCAGAGATGGATCAGCGGATCGCGAAATTCCGGCGCGACGTCCTTCGCCGGAATGAGCGCGCGCCATGCGGTGCGGCCGGCGAAACGCGGCGGCTCCCTAAAACCCATCCGCGCGCGCGCCTCCGACCAAAGCCCGTCGGCGGCGATCAGCGCGTGGCCGCGCTCGGTCCACAGGCCCGAGGATCCGCGCGCCGATACAGTGACGCCGTGCGGGTGGGTGGCAAAATCCTCCATGCGCGTGCCGAGCTTGAGCGAGACATTGAGTTCCTGCGCGACGGCAGCGGCGAGCGTTGCCTGCAGATCGCCGCGGTGGATCATCCAGTACGGTGCGCCGTAGCGGGCCGCCGCCTCGCCGAGCGGGATGCGCGCGATTTCGCGGCCGCTCCGCGCTGCCAGCACGCGCAGCGCCGACGGCGCGACGACATAGGGCCGCAGCCGGTCGCCAAGCCCGAGCTCGATCAACATGCGCGTGGCATTGGGCGAAAGCTGGATGCCGGCGCCGGTTTCCTCAAGCCGCTCGGCCTGCTCCAGGACGAGGACGCGAAAACCGTTGCGGGCGAGCGCGAGCGAAACCGTGAGCCCGCCAATCCCGGCGCCCGCGACAATAACGATCCGCGAGGGCGTCACCGGCATCGGCATTCGGCTAGATGGAGTCGCTTTTCAAGGCGCATTCCGCCGGCCGCGCCTGGCTCGGCGCGAGCGTTGGATCGTGACGATAAAGCGTCGAGCAATACGGGCAGACATATTCGGTGTCATCGCCCATATCGCAGTACACGTGCGGGTGATCGAACGGCGGTATGGCGCCCTCGCACATGAATTCCCTGGCGCCGATCTCGACGACCGCAACGCCGATATCGTTATGGAAATGTGGAACGATATTATCCGTCATGTCCGTTTGTCCGGCTCCAATATCGGCCGCCACCATACCGGGCCGAAGCGCCGATTTCCAGCAAAGCAGCGCGCTGGCGTTGTGAAAAAGCCGCAAATTGCGGGCAGAGCGTACTAATATGACGGCAATGGGCAAAAACCGATTCCTCGCCGCGGTCGGCCACCCGGCTTTCGCGCTTTTTGGCGCCGCGCTGTTCGCATGCGCCGCTTTTGTGCTCCTCCGCGGCGGTATCGCCGTGGGTGATCAATTGGCCGCTGCGGACGACCCGGTCAAAATCAGCGATCAGGCGCTCGACCGCAGCTTCAACCGCGAGGTTGCGGAGCGCGAAATCCGCTCAGCACTCGCTTCCGGCGATATCGACCTTGCGCAAAGCTTTGTCGCACTCGCGACCGGGCGCGGCGTCGCCATCGATCCGGCGCTGGCGGATCAGGTGACGAAGGCGGCCGCGACCCAGGCGTCGGCAGCCAATACCGCCGGACGATTTGTGCGCGGTCTGTGGACCGGCGAGCCAACCGATCTCGCCAGTCTCGCCGGCACCGCATTCGGCGATCTCTTCGTGTTCGGCGACATCCGTGACGCCGCGCGCGAGGGCACGCGTTATCTGACCGGCCAGCATTACGATCCGTGGATTTTTGGCCTCGCCGGCGTCGGCATCGGCATCACCGCGGTGACCTACGCCACGGCGGGATTGAGCGCGCCGGAGCGGGTCGGTGTGTCGCTGGTCAAAGCGGCGCGCCGCTCCGGGCGGCTCAATCCGGTGCTGGCGGTGCGCGCGGCGCGCGAAGCGGTCAAGGTCGAGGAGGCCGGCGGCCTCGTCGAGCTTGTCGAGAATACCGGGCGCGTCGAGACCAAGGCCGGCACGCAGGCGGCGCTCGACAGTCTTGCCGTCGCCGAGGAGCCGGCGGACATGTCGCGACTCTCCCGGCTTTCAGCCGTGGAGGGCGGCAAGACCCGCGCGATCGTAAAACTTCTCGGCCGCGCCGCGATCGTGCTTACGGCGACCGCATTCGATCTCGCGCTCTGGCTGTTCTGGGCGGCGTTCGCGGTTTTGGGTTTCTGCTCCGCGGGCAAGAGCGGCGTCGAGCGCATGACGCGGCGCTATCTCGATCGGCAGAAGCTGCGCCGCGCACGGTTGGCGGCGGCCTAAGCAACGTAGGGTGGGCAAAATCGTTTGCTCTTGCGCCACCGCGTGGGCACCACGCGCGCGCGATTTTGCCCACGCGCTTAAGCCGAGAACGCGCGTGCTGCCCACCCTACGGCGAAGCAATCAGCCTTTGACCAGCGGGCAAGCCGGATTGGGCGGACCGAAAGCCTGATCGCCGGGGGTATGCGTGAGGATCTGATAATAGTCCCACGGATATTTCGAATCCTCAGGCTTCTTCACCTGCACTAGAATGAGGTCGTGAACCATCAAGCCATCCTCACGCAGATGGCCGTTGCGGGAAAAGAAATCCTCGACCGGCATCGCGCGCATCTGCGCCGCCACTTTGAGCGGATCGTCAGTGCCGGCGGCCTGCACCGCCTTGAGATAATGCATGATCGAGGAATAGACGCCGGCCTGCCACATCGTCGGCATGCGGTTGATCTTGGCGAAGAAGCGCTTGGACCAGGCGCGGGTCTGGTCGTCCATGTCCCAATAGAACGAAGTGGTCAGCAACAGCCCCTGCGCCGCTTTTAGGCCGAGCGCATTGACGTCGGTGATCAGCACCAACAGCCCCGCCATCTGCTGCCCGCCCTGGAAAATGCCGAACTCGCCGCCGAGCTTTATCGCATTGACGTTGTCGGGCGGACCGCTGGCGATGCCGATGATCTTGGCCTTGGACGTTTGCGCCTGGAGAATGAACGAGGACAAATCCGGCGTGGCGAACGGATGCGCCACCGAGCCGATCACCTTGCCGCCGTTCTGCACGATCACCGCCGTGGCGTCGCGCTCGAGCGCATGGCCGAAAGCGTAATCGGCGGTCAGGAAGAACCAGGTATCGCCGCCGCGTTTGACGACTTCCTGCGCGGTGCCGACGGCGAGCGCATGGGTGTCGAACACCCATTGCATGGAGTAGGGCGAGCAGAACTTGCCGTGGAAATCGGCCGTGCCGGTCGAGTGGGTGATGAAGAGTTTTTTGCGGTCGTTGGCCACTTGCTGCACGGCAAGCCCCACCGCCGAGACCGGCACATCGACGATCAAGTCGACCTTGTCGACATCGTACCATTGCCGCGCGATCCCCGCGGCGACGTCGGGTTTGATTTGATGGTCGGCGGAAATCAGTTCGATCGGCTTGCCCAAAACCGTGCCGCCGAAATCGTCGACCGCCATTTGCGCGGCGGCAACCGAGCCCGGCCCGGTCGCTGTCGCCGCCGGGCCCGATAGGTCGGTGAGCACGCCGATCTTGACCACATTGTCGGAAATCTGCTGCGCCCGAACGATACCGCCGGCACAGACAAACGCGATGGCGAGGCACAGGGACCAAATTCGCCGCATGGTGATCCTCCCGCGATTTTGAGTTTTATGCCCGAGCCTAGTCCGATCCGGCGGCCACTTCACCATGACTTTGCCGCCCGACCGATTGGATCGTATGGTCGGGCCATGCCGCATTTTTCCCACGATGGCGTGGAGATCGCCTTTCTCGACGAGGGCGAGGGCGAGCCGATCGTGCTGGTGCACGGCTTTGCCTCGAACAAAGAGGTGAATTGGGTCGCGCCGGGCTGGGTGACGACGCTGACGCGGGCCGGCCGCCGCGCCATTGCGCTCGATAACCGCGGCCACGGCGCTTCGGCAAAGCTCTACGATCCGGCCGACTATCACAGCGCGGTGATGGCCGAGGACGTGCGCGCGCTCATCGACCATCTCGGCCTGCCGCGCGCCGATGTCATGGGTTATTCCATGGGCGCGCGGATCACGGCATTCCTGGCGCTGGCGCATCCGGATCGTGTGCGCTCGGCGGTGCTCGGTGGTCTCGGCATCAAGCTCGTGGAAGGGGTAGGGCTGCCCGACACGATCGCGCAAGCGCTCGAAGCGCCGTCGCTCGCTTCGGTGTCCGATCCGACGGCCTATATGTTTCGCGCCTTTGCCGAGCAGACCAAGTCGGATCTGCGGGCGCTTGCCGCCTGCCTGCGCGGCTCGCGCGAGACGTTGAGCCGTGCCGAGGCCGGAGCGATCGCGGTACCGGTCCTGGTCGCGGTCGGCAGCGCCGACCCGATCGCGGGCTCGCCGCAGGGATTGGCGGCCCTGATCCCCGGCGCGGAGGCTCTTGCCATTCCCGGCCGCGACCACATGTTGGCGGTCGGCGACAAGGTCTTTAAGTCTACGGTATTGGAATTCTTGGCAAAACGGCCCTGAAGCTCGGCCTCTGACCTATATCGCTAAGCCGCTGGCCGATAAACCTTGCCCACGATCTTGCCCCCATGGTTTTGGGCACGCCGCCGCCCAATATGATAAAAGGACTGCCGTTTCCCGGGAGACAAGCCGATGGCGCAGTATCAGGCTAAGCAGGCAGTCGATAAGGTCGATCCGGTCTGGGCGCGCATCCGCCGCGAGGCGGAAGACATTGTGCGGCGCGAGCCGGAGCTTGCGACCTTCATCTACTCGACCGTCCTGCACCACGACACGCTCGAAGCTGGCGTCATCCATCGGCTGGCGGAGCGGCTCGACCATGCTGCGCTGTCGAGCGAATTGATCCGGCAGGCCTTTGCCGACGCGCTCGAAGACGTTCCCGCGATCGGCGAAGCGTTCCGCGCTGACCTGATGGCGACCGCGGATCGCGATCCGGCAACCTATCGCCTGATCGAACCGGTGCTCTACTACAAGGGTTTTCACGCCATCCAAACTTACCGGCTGGCGCATTGGCTGTGGGACAAGGGTCGCCGCGATTTCGCGCTCTATCTGCAGAGCCGCTCGTCGGCGGTGTTCCAGTGCGACATCCATCCCGCCGCCAAAATCGGCCGCGGTATTTTCCTCGATCACGCCACCGGCCTCGTGGTCGGCGAAACCGCGGTGATCGAGGATGACGTCTCCATGCTGCACGATGTGACGCTCGGCGGCACCGGCAAGCAGGGCGGCGACCGCCATCCCAAGATCCGCTACGGCGTGATGATCGGCGCCGGCGCCAAGATCCTCGGCAATATCGAGGTCGGGCATTGCGCGCGCATCGCCGCCGGTTCGGTCGTGGTCAAGGCGGTGCCGAATAACGTCACCGTCGCCGGAGTGCCGGCTAAGGTGATCGGCGTCGCCGGTTGCCCCGAACCGGCGCGCACCATGGACCAGATGTTCCAGGACGAGATTTGAGCTTTCCGGATACTGGACTGATTGTTGTCGCCTTCGCCGCGTGCTAGGCGCTTTTGGCATCATGTTGTAGGAGACACGCGGTGGACGTTCAGGACGTTAGAAAACTCGACGCCTATCTGAAAAAGCTGTTCGGCAATGCCCGCATCCGCGTGGTGCCGCGGCCGAAGAAGGATGATTCAGCCGAGGTCTATATCGGCGAAGAATTCATCGGCGTCCTGTTCGTCGACGACGAAGACGACGAGCGTTCCTATAATTTCCAGATGGCGATCCTGGCCACCGATCTGGAACCCTAGCTCGCGCCCGGATGCAGTTGCCCGATCAGCCGATCGAAGCCCGTGGCGACATTGCGCCAATCGACCAATAGCCAATCGCGCGGAAAGCGGAACGTGATCTGCGCCGCATCGAGTGCGCGTTCGTGGATGCATGTGCCGGGCACCGCGCCGGCCGGGCGCGTGCAACGCGCGAAAAACTGCTCCGGATTGGCGCCGACATAAAGCAGGTCCTCGTTCTCGTAGGGCGTGCCGGCGCGGAACGGCAGAATGGCAAGCCCGGCCGGGCCCGCGCTCGCCTTGGCCTCGATATAGCGCGGATAGATCGTGCGCAGCCGTTCGAGCGGCGGCAATTCGGCGCCCAGCCCGGCAATGGTGACGAACAGGCGCTCCTTCGCGGTTTCGGCGGCCGCAGCGGCGGCGTTCTCGGCATTGAGCGGCGCTTTGTCGACAGGCTTATCGTCGGGTTGCGGCGGGGTCAGTGACGGCCAGACGAATGCAAGATCGAGGCGCTCCTGTTCGCCGGGCACACGCTGCACCGCTTCGCGGATGGCCGCCGGCGGTACGTCGAACAGCACGCCCGCGACGGTGACGGGAATTGCCGGAGCATCGAGCGAAACCGGTTCGCTCGGCCAGGTCGGCCACAGTGCATAAGAGACAAAGACGACGATGCCCGCCACAATCAGCACCATGACGGCAAACGGCCAGGTGAACACGGCGCGCGCGCGATCGCGCGATCTGTGCGGGGATACCGTATGCGCCGTCATGCTTTGTGCCGCTGTCACGAATCAGCGGCCAGTATCGCATGGCGGCGCTCGTGGGGTGGGCATCGCGCGCTAGGACGAGCGTCCCGCGTGGGCAACATCGCGCACGCGTGATGCCCACGCTGCTGCGAAAGAGCAGGCGATTTTGCCGACCCTACGGCTTACCCGGCGGCGAAGCGATCGGCGCAGTTGCCGGCTGCGGTTTCCCCGGCGCGGCGATCTGCGCCGCGAGGATCGCTGCGATCTTGGCATGGGCGGCGGCGTTAAAGTGAATGCCATCCCATTGATAGAAATCCGCCGGGATCGTGGGTGGGTCATAGACGATGACGCGGATGCCGCGGGCACGAAGCCGCGCCGCCATCGCCGCGATATTAGCGGTGCGGGCCGCTTTGGTGCCGAAAAACCGCAGATCGTTGGCGCCCGGCTGCAAAATGACAATGTCGGTGCCTTTGGGCACGGCGTCATCGACCCGCCGCAGCATTCCGGCGGTGACATCGCCGTTAACGCCGGCATTGGTGACATTGGCGTTGATGCCTTTTTTACGCAGCAGCGCCTGCAGTACCGCGGGATAGGAATTCTGTTCGCCGACGCCGAAACCGGTCGTATTGCTGGCGCCGATGGCGACGATGTTGAGCGCCGCCGCCGGCAGCGCGAAAACCAGCGCCGCCGCAAGTGCGAATGCGCGCACCGCAATCACTTCCTAACCTCCGGGCGGTAAACCGTTAATCCGCCGTCATTAACCTTTCTTTAAGCATTTCGTAGCGGCCCGCGGCATCCTCTGCAATGGCTTCTCCCACAGGGAGACGCCCGATGCTTGCGGCCGTGCCGGCAATCTCGCCGGAAACAATCGAGTCCTTTTTTGCGCTCGCGCTGGGCTTTGCCGTCGCCGGCTTGTGCGCCAGCGGCTACCGGCTGTTCAGCAGGCATTTCCCGAGTTTTCGGCTCCTCGAAGTGGGGCCGGTGACGGCGCGCTTCGCCGCGATCCCGCTTTTGATGTTCTCGGCGCCCTTCATCATCATGCGCAACACCATCCGCGGCCGCCGCATCGAGGGCCGCCGCACCGAGATCGTCATGGTGGCGACCGTGATCGCCGGGTTGTGGAGCCTGATGTCGGGAACCGTCGTGGTGCTCGCGCTTCAAGCGCTGCTCAACGTCTGATATTCCTGCTCCTATGATTTATGAACTCGACGGCCACCGGCCGGAACTGCCGGAGGCGGGCCGCTATTGGATCGCACCGAACGCGACGCTGATCGGCAAGGTGCGGCTCAAGCTCGACGCCAGCGTCTGGTTCGGCGCGGTGCTGCGCGGCGACAATGAATGGATCGAGCTCGGCGAGCGCTCGCAGATCCAGGACAATGCGATGCTGCATACCGATCCCGGTTTCCCCATGGTGATCGGGCCTAATTGCGTGATCGGCCACAACGTCATCCTGCACGGCTGCATCATCGGGGCAAATAGCCTGATCGGCATGGGCGCGATTTTGCTTAACGGCGCGCGCATCGGCGAGAACTCACTGGTCGGCGCCGGCGCGCTTATCACCGAGGGCAAGACTTTTCCGGACGGCTCGCTGATCGTCGGCGCTCCGGCGCGCGCCATTCGCACGCTCGATGAAGCGGCGATCAAGGGCATCGCCGGTGGCGCCGATATTTATGTCCGGCGCTTCAAGCAATATGCCAAGGGGTTAAAGCCGATCGGGTGAGGCCGGGTCCGCTCTCACGCCCCATCCTGCTCAACGACATCCGTAAACCAACGATGCCGCAACAGATAGGTTCGCAGCCGGCCGTAATTCTTCGCGGCCTGCATGTAGCCGACATAGTCGCAAACTAAATCCCTGTCCTGCAACAACGTGAACAGCGCGGCGAACGGCTCGGTGACATAAACTTCGCCAGGCGGCGTGCTTGGCTCGAGCCGCGCGGTGCGGCTGATATGGCTACCGGTGAAAGACAGCGATTTCAAAATCGGATCGCGCACCTCGAACACCGCGCCGGCATCGAGGCCGAGCCGTAGCGCAAGCGTCGCCGGCAGACCGATCGATTGCAAATCGAGTTTCGCCAAAGCCGCTTGAATTTCGAGCGCACAGCGCGCCGCAGCGTCAAGCGCGCGAAACACGACGAAAAGTCCGTCACCCCAGGTGTTGCGCGTGGCGATAGCACCGTCATGGCTGTCGAGCACCTTCGCCAGCGCGGGCATCACATGCTCATAGAATTTCAGCATTTGACGGTCACTGAGCCGGCTAAAGCCGTGGAAATCGCCGAACATAATCGCGCGAATTTGGCGCGGCGGCGTGCCAGGTTGCGATTGCCGGCCCTGGGCGGCGCTTGGCGGGCTCGCGGCGCGATTGCTCTCGCTGTTGACGATGAGCGTTTGCAGTCCGTGACTGCGCCATGTCCGTATGTCGGTAAAGGTCCCGGCCTTTTCACCGGTCTCCTCGCCGTCCCACACCGCGAGCTGGATCGGTTCCGAGGCGAACTGCTGCGCCCGCAGCATCGCCAGTCCCATGGCGAGCTGCGATGTGTAAGCGAACACCTCCGCGTCGCCGAAATATTCGCTGTCCGTGGCATAAGTGACGCTGACATGCTCGACGCATTTCTCGAATCGGTCCAGCCAATTCGGGCCGCCGTTGCCGACCGACTCCTTGAGGAAACTGTCCTTGGCGAACGGCAGCACGACGCGGGCCTCGCCGTTGCGCGCCAGCAAGGCTTCGACAAACAAGATGTCCGCACCGCAGGCCAATGAGCCGTAACCATAGCCGACGTTATGGCGGGCGAGTTCACTTTGAATTTGCGCGGCGACACGCGCTTCGGCTTCGGCCGGAAAGCGTCCCGGCCGGCCCGCCGGCGCGATCATATGACCGGAATAATGCATGACGGTTCGATTGCGCAGCGGCGCGATGATGGCGCGGTCGAACCCCTTATGATCGCATATCAGGATGAGCTGCTTGCGCGTTGAGGCGATCGACGCCGCGTTGGTCGAAAGTTTGGCGGCCTGTTCGATGGTTTTTTGCGCATCGTTCAAATCGTCGAGCAGGAGGCTTGCCGCGGCGCGGTCGGCCGCCAGTTGATAGGCATCTTGCTGCGATTGTGGTTTGGCCTTGGCGCAGGCGTCAACAATTTGCGCGGCGATTTCCTTGGCGCGAGCGGTGTCGCCGCTCAACTCATTGAGGACGGCCGCGTTGATCCCGAGAAAGGGGCTCGCGGTGCGGCGATAGACGGACTCGTACTGCTCCGCCGCCTTTTTCAGTCTGGCCGGGCGCTGTGCGGCGTCGCCGGCGTAGGCCTCTTCGCGGTCGAGACGCGCGCCGAGCGCGGCGATGTTTTCCTCAAGATTCCCGCCCCGCGCCGCTCCGTCGAGATCGGCTTGCAAGCGATAGCGAAGCCATAATTGCTTGGCGCGTTTATTTGCACCGGTGCGCGACAAGTTGAGGATCGCCCGATATTGCAACTCGCGCGCTTGCGGATGCTGTTCCAGCCCAAGCAGCGCGGTGTCACAGGCGCCGAGATAATCGCCGGACCTTTCCGCTTCTTCCGATAATTGCGACCAATATTCGATCGGCTGGGGGTGCTCGACGGGTCCCGAGGCATCCATGCGTGGCTCTCTGCGACCGCTTTAAGTCCGCAACGGCGATCAGTAACAGGCGAGAGCCTAGCAATAAAAGGTGCGGCCGGCTCCTGGGGGAGAGCCGGCCGCGCGCGAACCCGGTCTGGGGACGGGGAGGGGTGGGGACGTGACCGGGGTCGCGTAGCTCCTTAGGTTTTGCTCGGACTAGCGTGCGGACGCGGTGAGCGGCGTGCCGCGCGGATCGCCGAGCGAAACCCAAACATTCGGGTCCGATTGCGATTGGCGCTTCACGAAGCGGTAGCCGGTGTCCGCCCACAGCAGGATGTCGTCGGTCTGGTTGTCGAGGATGTACTCACCCTTGTCGGTTTTGACGGTGAGGATGGCGTGGCCGTCGCCATGCTGGTCGCGCACCACGGTCATCAGCAGCGCTTCGCGCGGCCAGCCGGCCTGCATCAGCATCTTGCGCTTCTGCAGCGCGTAGTCCTCGCAGTCGCCGTAGCCGTCGTCCGGATAATTCCAGCGTTCGACGACGCCCCAATGATCCATGTCGGTCATCGGCTTGACGTGGCTGTTGACCCACAGATTGACGTGCTGAAGATCCTTCCAGGCTTCCGCCGAGAGCACCACGTCGCGCGGCGTCGACGGCTTGGTCTTGCATTCCGGATCGTATTCGACGCAGAACTCGACCCAGCCGATCGGCGGGCGCGCTGCGTCGCCAACGGCAACGAACAGCGGACGCTCGTCCGCCGTGCTCGCGGCCGGCGCGGCAAACAGTGCCAGCACGACGATGCCGGCGGCCGTGCCGCGCATGAGGATTGCTTTTGCAACCGGTTTCATTGTGACCCCTTCCCGTCTCGTCAGGGTCACGTTTCGCACAAAGCTTTTGCGGCGCGGCTAAGTTGAGTAGTTCAATTTGAAGTAAAAACGCTTCAATAGACAGCAAAAGTGGCGCGATCTTCTCGGTGAATATTGTATAAAATTTGAACTATTCTGTATTGATTCAAATTGTACCGATGACGCGGATCGCCGCGGCGGACGCGGGTTTTTGCCGCCGCGCGCGGTCCCGGCGCGGCGTCGCGCAGGGTAGTGGATGGGTATTTTAGGGGAGCAAACAGCGCGGCTGCATGGCCTTCGCCAAGCCGCAAATTGTCGGCTTGGCGTTTACCCGCTGGTGACGTTCTCTTCGAGAAAGTCGGGGTGCAACAGCCGGGTAAACTCGATGGCAAAGCCGTCTTCGAGGTGACGCACTACGCGGCCCTGGACTTTGCCCAATGTGACCAGCGTCCCGAGCGGCGGCCGCTCGCTGGTGGCGATACCGGCGCCGGATTCCGACACGTCGATAACGCGGCAAGTAATATTGAGGCCGTTCGGCATGATCAGGCGGCCGACCGGGTTGCGCGGCACGATACGGCCGTGCCGGCGGTCTTCCGGCAGGCCGAGGATATGGCGGTTGGCGAGCCAGGTGAGCTGCGCCGCGAGCTTGTCGCGTTTGCGCGCGGTGGCCGAAATCGTCATCGCAAAGCCGTTGGCAAACAGCCGCGCGATGCGGCCTTCGAGCCGGCCGAGATGATCGACATAGGCGATGACGCGTTCGCCGGCGGCGCCGCCGACCGGCACGATCAACGCCATACCACCCGGCGACATGTCGATGACCTGGCAGGGAAACTCGCGGCGATCCGCCAGCATGTAACGGCCGAGCAAATTGACCTTCACGCGCTGATGGCGGCGGCGATCCTCGTTGAGGGCCCGCAAACTCTTTCTTCGCTCAGCCAAAGCCATGCTGCTCGTTCGCCTGCCAGGCAAAAAGATGGACCTTACAGAAACCTAGGCGTGCGATGTTAACGGCCCGTTAGCCGCGCTTAATTTGCGTTTGGAACTTTGACGGAGGGTAGCGGCCGCTAGGAGCGGCCGCCTTCGTAAACGACGAGCCGCTGGCGCGGCGCCATGAAACGCGGCAGCAGGCGCGACTCAACTGACGCCCCAACGTGACGGCGGCCGCCCAGCGTCAGCGCGCCGATCGGGCTTGAACCGAGCCATTGCGGAATTTTGAGCGGCGCCAGAACGCCGATCGTGCGGGCGAGACTTGGGCGGGTTGCGCTCAGCGGCAACAGCAGAAGCTCAAGCTCGACCGGTTCGCCGTTGCTGCTTTGCGCCGTGACGCCGGCGACGGTGCCGACGCGTTCGTCCTCGAGCACGGCGAGAAGATCGGACAGGATCGGCTGGCTTGCCGCGGCCCAAAGGCCGATGAAGGATTCGCCTTTGAGCTCGCGGCCGAACAAGGCGCAGATCCGGGTGCCGGCCAGCCGAAACGGATGTCCGGTGCCGCGGTCGAGCGCCAGGATGAAGGCATCGCTGAGCACTTGGCGAATGGCGCCGGGCTCGATCTCGGAACGTTCCGGCGCCTGACGCTTGCCGCGCCGCTCCTGCCAATAGGCATAGAGTTCCCGGCTCGCTGCGTGTTTCATGGACGAAACGCTCCCTACAATCGCGCCGGAGCCGCCGACCTGTCCCTGATCGGGACAGGCATCGCGGCGAAAGGCTGCGTGAGGTGGAGTGGAGCAGGGGGCGTGCCGCGCTTGCGGCTTGCGCGCGGCGCAGGCCGCTAACGCGGAATTAAACTTAATGAAACGTTGACGTTGGCCATGCCGGGTTAGCCGCATAGGCTCGCCTCAAGACATACGGGAGGCGAGGGGATGTGACCGACGCCGGGCGATCCGAGGGCTTAATACCTCGCGGTCGTGCGGCGTCGACCGCGGTAACCCCGCGCAAGCGTGCGAAAGGGAGGACTTAGCCGTCCTCCCTTTTGTTTTTGCCTTTTGTTTTTGGCATTTGCCTTGCGTCATTTCTTCGCGGCCGCGTGGTCGCACGCCGCTTGTCCTGCCCGCCGCGTCAGCCTATTCCGGCATGACTTAAAGGTGCCGTCCGGTGACGCAAAACTCCGAGCCCGAAAAATCCCGAGAGCCTTTCTTCAATGTGCCGCTTGCCGTCGTCATGACGGTGGCTGTGCTCGTGCTCGTGCACCTCGGCCGCTTGTTCTTGCTGACCGACGACCAGGACGCCGAATTTGTCCTTACATTCGCGTTCATCCCGGCGCGTTATGGCACCGATGCCGGCGTCACCGGCGCGCTGCCCGGTGGTTTTGCCACCGATCTGTGGACCTTCTTCACTTACGGCTTCCTCCATGCCGATCTCATGCATCTCGGTCTCAATCTCGCTTGGCTCCTGCCGTTCGCGACCGCGCTGGCGCGGCGCTTTGGCGCCTGGCGCTATAGCCTCTTCATGCTGGTGATGGCGGCGTTCGGCGCGCTGGCGCATCTGGTCACGCATCTCGGCGCCATAGAGCCGATGATCGGCGCCTCGGCTGCGATTTCGGGCGCCATGGCGGCGGCGCTGCGATTTGTGTTCCAGGCGGGCGGCCCGCTTGCCGTATTCCGCGAAGGTCCCGTTGAGGGCTATCGCGTTCCCGCAGCCTCCCTTGCCGCGACGCTGCGCGACCCGCGTTTTTTGCTGTTTCTTGCGGTCTGGCTCGGGCTCAACGCGCTGGCCGGTTCCGGCACCATCACTTTTGGCGCGGAGGCCGGGCAGGAAATCGCCTGGCAGGCCCACGTCGGGGGATTTTTCGCCGGCTTGTTCCTGTTCAACGCCTTCGATCCGCATTCCCCGGCCCCGGCCGCGGCGTTATGATGATGCTTGGGGGATGACGACACGGAGGCAGTCATGCGGCTTGGGCCAAGCCTGTTGACCGTTTTGTTGCTCGGCAGCGCCGTTGATGTTTCCGCCGCCGCCGCGTCGGACCCCGGCAAAATCCGGCTGGCGCAGACTTCTGCGGTCACGACTTGCATGATGACGTGCAATTCGCAGGCGGCGGCCTGCGCCACCACGTGCCTCATGCCGGGCACGCCGCCGACCGGCGCCGCCACCGCAAACGGCAACGCCAATCTGAACACGGCCTGCCAGGTCAATTGCTCGACCCAGCAGATCTCCTGCCAGACGACCTGCGCGCAAACCTCGCCGTCGCAATAATCGAGTGAATTAGCTCAATTCGGCGATCAATTCCGTGATCGAGTCCATCGCTTTTTCGGTGGCGGTCCGGCCGACCTCGATGGATTCCGCGGCGCGGTGAAATTCGAGCCAGCCGACATGCCCGATATGCGGAGTGATGTGAACGTCCGGCGGATCGCCGGCGAGCCGCATCCGCGTAAGGCGATCCTGCATGATGTTGAACGACTCGATCATGACGCCGGAGAAGCTTGGCCGCGTGTCGCCGTCGATGATTTGGCGCTTGAGCGCGCGCTCGGCGCCGAACAAGCCGCGCAAGCGGGCAAAACCATTGCGCGGCTCGGGCGGTGGCGCACTTGGATGGTCGTCGGCGGGGTCCGCGCCGTGGCTTGCGATGGTGGCGCCGCGGCCGAACCGGTCGGCGTCCATATTGACCGCAATGACAACGCGGGCGCCAAGCGCGCGCGCCGCCGAGACCGGCACCGGATTAACCAGCGCGCCGTCGACCAGCCAGCGGCCGCCGAGACAGACGGGGGAAAGATTCCCGGCAATGCGTAAGAAGCGCGCACCGCCAGCGCCAGTGAGCCGCGCGTCAGCCAGACTTCGTGACCGGTGCCGATCTCGGTGGCGATGGCGGCGAAACGCAGCGGCAAATCCTCGATCATGGCGTTGCCGACCGATTCCTCAAGCCGTTTCGCCAAGCGGCCACCGCTGATGAGACCCGCGCCGCCGATTCTAACGTCGAGATAGCCGATGACGCGCCGTCGCGTCAGCGAGCGCGCCCAGTCCTCAAGCGTATCGAGCTGATTGGTGGCGTAGCAGGCGCCGACCAGCGCACCCATCGAGGTGCCGACAATGATGTCGGGCGTGATGCCATGCGCCTGCAGCGCGCGCATAACGCCGATATGGGCAAAACCACGCGCCGCTCCGCTGCCGAGAACCAGTCCGATGGATGGTCCGCCGCGCTTGGCGCCTGCCTTGACGACGGCTTGGCCGGCGTCGACGGTCTTATCTGGAACGTCCGCGGTACTCACCGGATCCTCAGCGTCATGAACGGCATCCAGAATGATAATGTTCGTGCCGGCAAACCATCATCGGCCGCCGCGAATTAGCCAACAAGCTGCACCTCAGGATATGGTGAAAGTAACGCCGAGTTAGCTAGATAAGGCGGCACGGCGAGCATGCCCGCACGGCTTGATCTGCCGGGGCGCGGCTTGAAATTGCCGCGATTAGGATCGAGAAAAATTGCGATGTCAGGGTGGGGCTTGAATAGTCTTCGACGCACCGCGGCCGCTGCGGCGGCGGTGATGGTTTTTCTCTTCGCAGCGGCGCCCGCATTTGCGCAAACGCGCAATCTGGTTTCGCCGGAATCGCAATGGGCTCCCTCCATACCCCTGACAAATGCTCCCGGATCGCCCGGCGCCTCACTCGTCGTTCCGGCACCTTTGGCGCCGCCAACCGCGCCGGCGGTTGCGCAAGCCACACCAGCCGTTCCGGCCGGACGCGTGGCGCTCGCGGTTACCGCGCGCTATGGCCACGACGCGCCGCCGATCAGCGCTGGCCTCATCTGGCGCGTCTATGCCGCCAAGCCCGACGCCACCGGGGTGTTTCGCCTGATCAAGGAAGATCGCAGCGCGGCGCCGACTTTCGTGTTGCCGCCGGGCAGCTATGTCGTGCATGCCAGTCTCGGACTGGCGAGCGCGGCCAAGGCGGTGGTGTTGCGTTCGGATACGGTCCGCGAAGTTTTCGACATTCCCGCCGGCGGCATGCGGCTCGAGGGCCGCGTCGGCGACGTGCGCATCCCGACCGGGCAAATCTCCTTCGATATCTATACCGGCAGCCAGTTCGATACGACGCAGCGGCGGCCGATCGCGCAGAGCGTGCTGACGGGGGACATCGTGCTGCTGCCGGAAGGCACCTACAACATCGTGTCGAATTACGGCGACGGCAATTCGGTGGTGCGCTCGGACGTTCAGATCGAGCCCGCCAAGCTCACCGATATCGTGGTGACCCATCGCGCAGCGGTGATCACGCTCAAGCTCGTCAGTAGTCCCGGCGGCAACGCACTTGCCAATACGCAATGGACGGTACTGACGCCTGGCGGCGACGTCATCAAGGAATCGATCGGCGCGTTCCCGCGCATCGTGCTGGCCGAAGGCGACTACCACGTCATCGCACGCAATGAGGGCAGGACCTCTCAGCGCGACTTCAAGGTCATCACCGGCGTCGACGGCGAAGTCGAAGTGCTGGCGCAGTAAAGCGCGCCAAATCGATCACGCCGCCTGCTTCATCCGCGCCATATCCGGCGGCACCGCTTCCCCTGCCAGCGCCGCGAGCGCCGCATCGAGCGGCATGATCTGTTGCTTCTCGCTGCCAAGGCGGCGGATCGACACGGTCCGTTCGGCGGCTTCCTTCTTGCCGACGACGAGCAGCACCGGGACTTTTGCCAGCGAGTGCTCGCGCACCTTGAGATTGATCTTTTCGTTGCGCAGATCGCCTTCGACGCGCAAGCCCGCGCGTTGCGCTGCCGCGATCGCTTGCCGCGCATAATCATCGGCATCGGACGTGATGGTGGCGATCACCGCCTGCAGCGGCGACAGCCATAGCGGCAGATGGCCTGCGTAATGCTCGATCATGATTCCGGTAAAGCGCTCGAGCGAACCGAACATCGCGCGATGCAGCATCACCGGCGTCACTTTGTTGGAATGCTCGTCGATGTAAAACGCGCCGAGCCGGCCCGGCATGTTGAGATCGACCTGAATGGTGCCGCACTGCCAGTCGCGGCCGATGGCGTCGCGCAGCACATATTCAAGCTTCGGGCCATAGAAGGCGCCTTCGCCCTTGTTGAGCGACCACGGCCGGCCGGACGCTTCCAGCGCCTTCTTCAACGCGGCTTCGGCCTTGTCCCACACCGCGTCTTCGCCGATCCGCTTGTCCGGCCGGTCTGAGAATTTGATGCGCACGTCGTTGAAACCGAAATCGCGGTAGATCGATAGGATCAGATCGTTGACCTTGAGGACTTCCTCGGCGATCTGCTCTTCGGTGATGAAAATATGCGCGTCGTCCTGGGTGAAGGCGCGTACCCGCATCAGCCCGTGCAGCGCGCCCGACGGTTCGAAGCGGTGCACCTTGCCGAACTCGGCGATCTTAAACGGCAGATCGCGATAGCTTTTCAGCCCGTTCTTGAAAATCTGGATATGGCCGGGGCAGTTCATCGGCTTGACGACGTAGACGCGCTCGTCCTCTTCGCGCGGCTCGATGAGAAACATGCCCTCGCGAAACGTCGCCATGTGGCCGGAAGCGACCCACAACGAAAAGTCGATGAGCTGCGGTGCATTCACTTCTGCGTAGCCGGCGTCGGCCTGGCGGCGGCGTATATAGTTTTCCAGCGTCTGGAACAGTGTCCAGCCTTTGGGATGCCAAAACACCGAGCCGGGCGCTTCTTCCTGGAAATGAAACAAATCCATCTCGCGGCCGAGCCTGCGGTGATCGCGCTTTTCCGCTTCCTCGATCTGCTTGAGATAAGCGTCGAGCTCTTCCTGTTTGGCAAACGCGGTGCCGTAAATGCGAGACAGCATCTCGCGGCTTGAATCGCCGCGCCAATAGGCGCCGGCGACCTTCATCAGCTTGAAGGCGTTGCCGATCTTGCCGGTCGATGTCATGTGCGGGCCGCGGCACAAATCGAACCAGTCGCCCTGTTTGTAGATCTTGATCTGCTGGTCCTGCGGAATCGCGTCGACCAGCTCGACCTTAAAGCTCTCGCCCATGTCGGCAAAGACGCGCTTGGTGTCGTCGCGCGACCAGATTTCCTTGCTGAACGGTTTGTCGCGCGCGATGATCTCGCGCATCTTGGTTTCGATCGCGGGAAAATCCTCGGGCGTGAACGGCGCGTTGCGGAAGAAATCGTAATAAAAGCCGTTCTCGATCACCGGCCCGATGGTGACCTGGGTGCCGGGCCACAGTGTTTGCACGGCTTCGGCGAGTACGTGGGCTGTGTCATGGCGGATGAGTTCGAGCGCGCGCGGATCGTCGCGGGTCAGGAATTCGAGCTTGGCGTCGTGCTCAATCGGATCGGCGAGGTCGGCGAGCTTGCCGTCGAGCGCCATCGCCACCGTGCGTTTGGCGAGCGAGGGCGAAATGCCCTTGGCGATGGCGAGGCCGGTTGTGCCGTTGGGATAGTCCCGGCGTGCGCCGTCGGGAAAGGTCAGCGCGACCATCATTCACTCCTGTTGCTCACTCGCTGCCTACTGGGCGCAGCGTAAGCGTGGCCGGGGAATTTCAGTGTCTTGCGTGACCGCCCGCCGTCTCCGGTTCGGCAAGCGCTTGCGGGACGGGCGGGCCGCAATTGGTGCCGTGCCAGCGTCCGTAGCGCCACGGCATATACCAGCGCGATTTTTCCGGCAACGCCTGCGGCACGAAATCGAGCCCCGATGTGCCCCAAGGCTGGCAGCGCAGGAGCCGCGCCAGCGTCATCCAGCCGCCGGCCCACAGACCGAAGCGATCGAGCGCCTGGTCGGCATAATCGGAGCAGGTCGGCAGATGCCGGCAGTCAAAGCCGATCAGCGGCGACAGCGTGAGCCGATAAATTTTGATCAGGCCGCGCCCGATGAGGCGCGGAGCATTGCGGCAGGCTGCGGCGAGCGAGGACAAGTTACTCTGCGGCGGTCTTGGCCGGATCTTTGGCCGCGGCTTTGGCGCCGCGCTTGGCCTCGATCTGACCGATAGCATCGACGACGGCATCGAACGTCAGCAGCGTCGAAGCGTGACGCGCCTTGTAGTCGCGCACCGGTTCGAGCACCGCGATGTCGGCCCACTTGCCGTTTGCCGGCGGCGCGGCGTTCTCCTTGAGCATTTTGCGCACGCCGTCGCGCAATTCGCGCAGCTCGGTTGCCCTGGAGCCGATGATGTTGCTGGCCATGATCGAAGACGATGCCTGGCCGAGCGCGCAGGCTTTCACTTCATGGGCGAAATCGGTCACGGTATCGCCATCCATTTTCAGGTCGATGGTCACGGTCGAGCCGCACAGCCGCGATACGGCGGTCGCGCTGGCGTCGGCATCGGACAGCCGGCCGATCCGCGGGATGTTGCCCGCAAGCTCGATAATGCGGCGGTTATAGACCTCATTGAGCATGGCAAAATCGCAGATTTAACCGAGCAATCCGGGGTTTATTGAGTCTGTCCGGCAATCCACTATATAGGCGCAGGTAAGGTGGATTTGAAGTTCCGGCACGGGACCTGGCCACCCGTCAAAGCATACCCGGCATTTTGCGCGGGGGACTGGAGAGACGATGGACGGTGTCATCAAGCCGACTGTTAAATCATGGCCCCGCGAGCCGGCGCCGGACCACGTCCGCACCGCGCCGGCGCCGGTCGAGCAAAAGCCGTCGCGCGAGGAAGCCGAAGCCGCGGTGCGCGCGCTGATCGCGTATGTCGGCGACAATCCATCCCGCGAAGGTCTTGTCGGCACCCCCAAGCGCGTTATCGCGGCTTTGGACGAGCTTTATCGCGGCTACGGCGAAATTCCGGCCGATATGCTGGCGCGGACTTTCGGCGAGACCGAGCCCTACGACGATTTTGTGCTCATCCGCGACATCGGCTTCACCTCGCATTGCGAGCACCACATGATGCCGTTCTACGGCAAGGCGCATGTGGCGTACCGGCCGGTCGATCGCGTGGTCGGCCTGTCGAAGCTTGCCCGGCTGGTCGATGTCTATGCCCGGCGCCTGCAGACGCAGGAGCATCTGACCTCGCAGATCGCAACCGCGCTGGACGAGGTTCTCAAACCGCACGGCGTCGCCGTGCTGATCGAAGCCGAGCACACCTGCATGTCGATCCGCGGCGTCGGCAAACCGGGCGCCTCCACGGTCACGACGCGATTTCTCGGAACCTTCCGTGACAACACCGAGGACCAGATGCGCTTTGTCACGCTCACGCGCGGCGCAGCGGATAAGCGTTGATCGGGATGGCGGGGACGATCTTGGCGGACAAATCACCATTTAAGTCGCCGGGATCGAACGCCGATCTCGAAGAAGGTTTTGCGCTGACGCCGAAATTCGACGCCGACGGGCTGGTCGCCTGCGTCGCCACCGACGCCGCCTCCGGCGACGTGCTGATGGTCGCGCATATGAATGCCGAGGCACTGGCAAAGACCGTTGCCACCGGTGAAGCGTGGTATTTCAGCCGCTCGCGCGGCACGCTGTGGAAGAAGGGCGAAACCTCCGGCCACACCCAGCGCGTCGTCGAAATGCGCATCGACTGCGATCAGGATGCGGTGTGGATCAAGGTCGAGCAAGTCGTCGCCGCCTGCCATTCGGGACGCCGCTCGTGCTTTTATCGGGCGGTGCCGCTTGGCAAGGCCGGCGCGGCGAAACTTGAATTCCGCGACGAGAAAGTTTTCGATCCGAAGGCGGCGTATCGGAAATAACCCACGCGGCAGATTAGCGAAGCCTAAAGAACGTGGCGGCGCTTGATTGGCTGCGCATCGATCTCCGGGAATAGCGGCAAAGAAGGCGGAGCCTTCGAAGCGGTGAGCTGCAACGGCTTCTTTACTTGAATGCGCGGCATATGAACTTTGTGGAAATTCTGGTCGAACTGAGCCGCGTCGAACGATAGCGTCATGATCGTAATGGTCGACGTGATTTGCCGATCGAGGTGGGTAAGACCGTGATCCGTAAGCCAGCGATGATTTTGAGTTGCGCGATGGCCAAATTCTAGAACCGGGTTTACCTCATTGAATTTCTCCAGAACACCGGGAGGAAGATAGCCGTATACGTATTTATTGATGAATTTGCCGACGTATCCCAGTATCTTTCGATTACCAGCGACATATGGCCAGCCATAAATCCGGCAGACCTGCCTGAAAAACTCATCGGGGAAGCGCGGCAACCATGGCATCAAATGCGGCGCTATATACTGCGCCAGAATCTTCGTTAGCTCGTCCCTGATTTCTATTTCCGTGTAGCCGGTAGCTCGGTCGACCAGCGAAACAATGTGCTCTTTGGCCATGCTACGCATGAGCAGATCGCACGTCTGAACAAGGTGTTCTTGATTGGCTAGCAGAATTGGCTTGGCTTCTACGTTTTCGCCGCGCGTTCGCCGTTCTTGCGCGTCTTTGAGTCCCTTTAGGTGTGCATCTCGGGCGAGGAGATAGACTTCGCATGACGCGACCAGACCAGGTCAGGATCCCAGCCGAGCTTGCGCGATAATGTGCACGCGGTGGGGTCTTTATCGGGTGAATAGTACGACCAGCCCGGTGTCGCATTGGCCGCCCGAAATTCGATTTCGCCGGCCTCAAAGTTGGTGGTAAGGCCCGCTGGAAGGCCATCGCGCAATTCCGCCAAATCTTTCTCATTCACCCGCGGACATTGTCCATGCGCTCCATAGAAGCGATTGATCGCGTTGATGATCGGTACGGCTTCGCGCGCAATCGCGGTTAGTCTCGCGTCGTGATCGGTGGCCCGATAACTCGACGGCATGCCGCCCGGATACTCGAAATAAATCATCAGCGCGATGACAGAGCCAGCCGCCAATATCATCAATGTCACAAGCGCACTCAATGCGATCGCGACCCGCTTCACCCAGATGTGCACGCTTCAGCTTTTCGCTGTCGGTGCGCGAGCCAGCAATTGCTTCGCGCGTAAAAGATGCGGGCGGTCGTACATGACGCCGCCGATGCCGACGACGCCTGCGGCCGGATCGGCGGCAAAAGCATCGACGATCGCCTGCGCGCTCGCGAGCGCGTCCGGCGACGGCGTGAACACCTCATTGATGATCGGCACCTGCGCCGGATGGATTGCCATTTTTCCCAAAAAGCCGTCGCGGCTTGCTTCGCTACATTCGCGGCGGAAACCGTCGCTGTCGCGGAAATCGACGTAGACCGTGTCGATGGCCGGCACGCCTGCCGCGGCGGCGCCGGCGAGGCAAAGCACCCGCGCCAGCCGATAGGGATCGAGCCAGCGGCCTTGCGCATCGCGGTTGGCCTGCGCGCCGAGATCGGCGGACAGGTCTTCGGCGCCCCAGGTGAGACCGATGAGCCGCGCGCTCGCGCCGGCAAAGGTGCCGGCGACAAACAATGAGGCCGCGGTTTCGGTGGCGATCGGCAGAATTTTGATATGCCCGTCGGGTAAACCGCTTTTTGCCTCGCGCACCGCAAGCTTGGCGTCGGCATGAATGACGGACGCGCCGCCTTCGGCCTTCGGCAGCATGATGGCGTCCGGTTTCGCCGGCGCCACTGCGTCGAGGTCGGCGTCGGTCAGTCCGGTTTGCAAGCCGTTGACGCGCACCATGATGTACGGCCGCCTGGCGCCGGCAAGCGCGTCCTTGAGGAACGCCGCCGCGCTCTCTCTCGCGCGCGTTTTGCCGTCGAGCGCGATCGAAGTCTTCGAGATCGACGATCAGCGCATCGGCACCGCTCGTCATCGCCTTGTCGAGCTTTTTGGCGCTGTCGGCGGGAACGAACAGGAGCGAGCGCATCGGGCAATCCTTCTTCACCTCTCCCCGCGTGCGGGGAGAGGTCGAGAGAGCGAAGCGAACGAGGGTGAGGGGGCGTCTCCGCGATTCTGAGCCTAGTAGGATGTCACCTACATCTCAGTCGCCGCCCGGGATTTCGAACCCAGCAGAGAGGCCCCCTCACCCCAACCCTCTCCCCGCAAGCGGGGAGAGGGAGGAGATCACTTCGGCCGCATGCGGATGAAAGCCTGGCGGTGGCATTCGGCGACGAGCTTGTTGTCCTGGTTATAGGCGCGGTGATGAAACTCGACGATGCCGGCGCCGGGGCGCGATTTCAACTCGCGCTTGCCGATGACTTCGGTGGTGCAGTGCACGGTATCGTTCTCGAACAGCGGGTGGGGGAATTTCACGTCCGTCATGCCGAGATTGGCGATCGTGGTGCCGACCGTCATGTCGGAGACCTGGATGCCGATCATCAGCCCGAGCGTGAACAGCGAATTCATCAGCGGCTGGCCCCATTCGGTCTCCTGTTCGCAGAAGTGCCGGTCGATATGCAGCGGCTGCGGATTGAGCGTCATGTTGGAGAACAACATGTTGTCCATCTGGGTGACGGTTCGCGTGTAGCGGTGCTCGACGACTTCGCCGGGGACGAAATCCTCGAAATAAAGCCCGCCGCGCTTGTGCCGTGTGGCCGTTTCACTGCCCATTTTCGCCTCCGCGCCGTTTCTGCGTTAAGCCGACGTTTACCATAATCGTTAATGATCGCTAACGCTCATGGAAGCCGGTGGGAGCCGGCAGGGGAGCACATAAGACATGCTGGTCGATTCCAGCAATTTCACCGCCGCTTCGACGGTGACCGGCGCCATTCGCCAGGCGGCGCAAGCCACCGGGACGAGTTTCCAATACCTTTTGGCGACGGCCCAGGTCGAATCCGGGCTCAATCCGCAGGCCGGCGCCCCGACCTCGTCGGCGCGCGGTCTGTTCCAGTTTGTCGAACAGACCTGGCTCGGCACCATGAAACAGGCAGGTTCAGCGCTTGGCTACGGCCAATACGCCGCCGCCATCACCCAAACCCCGTCCGGCCACTATCAGGTGAACGATCCGGCGATGCGGAACGCCATTCTCAAGCTGCGCAACGATCCGACCGCGAATGCGGTGATGGCCGGCGCCTTCACCCAGGCCAACGCGGCGCTCTTGTCGGAGCGGCTCGGCCGCTCGCCGAGCGAGGGCGAACTCTACATCGCGCATTTTCTCGGCGCCGGCGGCGCGGCGCACCTGATCTCGGCCGCCGCGGGCAGTCCCGATGCCGTCGCCGCGAAATATTTTTCCAATGCGGCGCAGGCCAATTCCTCGATTTTCTACGACCGGACCACCGGCGCGGCGCGAAGTCTCGCGCAGGTGCGCGATGTACTCACGGCGCGATACGATGTCGCTGCACGCGGACCAAGCGTGGCCACGAGCGTGGCGCAAGCCGTCAGCACGCCGCGCATGGTCATCACCATCCCGAAATCCGCCACTCCCGCGATTACCGCAGCGGGTATCGCCGCCACATCTGGCGTCATGCCCGTCGTTACGCCCGGTGCTGCGCCGGCTCCCGCCACCGTCGCGATGGCTCCCGACACCGCCGGCATGACCAGCGCGTTTGCCGCTGCGGCGCCAAAGCGGGTGGCGCAGGACAACGAGATTTTCCACGGCCTGTTTTCAGATCCCGGTCACAACGGCGCGGCCGCGGAGGTCGTAGGCCAGCTCTGGGGCGTGTCCAATTCGCCCGTGCCCGCAAGCCCGCTGCTCGACCTGTTCAAGGACGACGATCAGAGCGGGTAGCGGCACCGATGCACGGCGCGCTTCCCCGCGAAATCCGCACGCAACTATGGTGAACGATTTGTTAAGCGCCGTACTACTAGCATCGCAATCGGCGCCAATTCCGTGCGGCGTGAGCGAGCAATGATCGTCCGCGATTTCCTGCAATGGGTGCGCACCGCCCCGGCTAGCGAGCGAGCCGAGGCCACCAGCGCGTTGGCACGGGCCTATCTCTATTCCGACCTGTCACCCGATGACCTCGCCGCGGCCGAAGGCGCGATGTTGATGCTGCTCGACGATCCGTCGCCGCTGGTGCGCCGCGCGCTCGCTGACGCGCTGGCGGCAAGTCCGAGCGCGCCGCCGGCCATCGTGATCGCGCTTGCCGCCGACCAGCCGCAGATTGCGGCGCCCGTCTACGCTTTGTCGCCGCTGTTCGTCGATGCCGATCTGGTGGATGCGGCGGCGACCGGGGGAGGAACCATCCAGGTGGCGATCGCAAGCCGCGCCGGCCTGCCGCAATCGGTCGCGGCTGCCATCGCCGAAGTCGGCACGGCGGAAGCCTGCCTGGTGCTTGTTGAAAATCGCAACGCCCAAATCACGCCGTTCTCGCTCGACCGCATTGTCGAACGTTTCGGCCATCTCGCCGCGATCCGCGAGGCGCTGTTGGCGCGCGAGGATATTCCTGCCGCCACCCGCCAGACGCTGGTCATCAAACTATCCGAGACGCTCGCCGGCTTCGTCGCCGGCCGCTCGTGGCTTGGGGCCGATCAGGCCCAGCGCATCGCGCGTGAGGCTTGCGAAAAGGCCACCGTCACGATCGCCGCGGAAACCCCGGGAACCGAGCTTGGCCCGCTGATCCGGCATCTGCGCGCAAGCGGGCAGCTTACGGCCGGCCTCATTTTGCGGGCGCTGTTGTCCGGCAATATTGCGCTGTTCGAAGAGGCGCTCGCCGAATTGACCGGTATGCCTGTAGCGCGCGTTTCCGGCCTGGTGCACGACCGCGGCACCGTCGGTCTGCGGGCGCTGTTCGATAAGGCCAAGCTGCCGGCTTCGACCTATCCGGCCTTCAAAGAGGCAATCGAGGCGATGCGCGAGGGCTTTCTGCTGGAGCCGGGCGGCGCCACCCGGCTCAAGCGCCGCATGATCGAGCGCGTGCTCACGCGGTGCGAAGACGCCGATCTTGACGAGCTCGCGCCATTGCTCACGCTCCTGCGCCGGTTCGCCACCGAAGCCGCGCGCGAAGAGGCCCGGCTATTCTGCGATGAGCTGATCGCCGAGGATGCCGGCGAAGACCACTCGGCTGCGGCGTAATTGTATTCCGCTCATTCCCGCGCAAGCGGGAATCCACTTCAGGAGATTTTCAACGGACTGGATCCCCGCGTTCGCGGGGACGAGCGGTGATTTACGTCCCCGCGGCGCCGGGAACGAGCGACGGCGAGAATATGTTTTCGAGATATTCCGGACGGTGACGGTTTTCCCGCTTTAGAAAGTCGTCGGTGACGTCGCGCAGCCGCCGGGTCAGCGCGGCGGCGACGTCGGTGACGTCGGGCCGGGCATATTCGCGAATAATTGCGCGTATCGCATCGACGTGCTGGTCGACCAGCTTGAGCGGGATAGTCTTCATGTCCGGGGTGTGCTCAAGGAGCCGGCACAGGCTTTCGGCGGCGCCGGCAACTTCGGGATAGCCGAAAGTGGCGGCCTCGCCTTTGATATCGTGAATGGCGCGAAACAGCGTATCGTAGGCCGTCTGGGTAAAGCCCAGCTGCTTGGCGTCGTTACGTGCCGCCTCGAGGCGATCGCATTCGGCCTTCATCCAGCCAGAGAACTCCGACGATAGCCCGACCAGCGCTGCTTCGGCCCGCGCGACCGGATCTACATCGTGCTCGGTCGCTGGCCTGACCACCTTGCGCAACTCGTGCGGCGGTGTGATCACTTCGTGATCGGCGTAAGTCGCAACCGAAGGGGTATCGTCTTTACGGGGTGGCATGGCTTGTGCTGTTCCGGTCAGATCATGACCTTGGCTTTGTCCAATAGGGGTTGTTGGCGCGTTACTTCCGCCTTGCCGCCCTTGCGCCGTTCGGGGCCGACATAGTTCGGGTTGATGTTGCGCCGCCGATCGGGCCCGAAATAATTCTTGCTCTTGATGAACGGACGCGGATTGGCGACGACATTGAGAATGCGCTCATAGAGCGCCTTGGCGGAGATCGGTTTGGCGAGGAATTCGGTTATACCGGCATCGCGCGCGTCCACGACGCGCTTCTTCTCGGAATGACCGGTGAGCATGATGATCGGCACATAGGGATTGGCGTTGGCGCCGGGCTGCCGGATCATCTGCGTCAATTCCAGGCCATCGAAGATCGGCATCACCCAGTCGGCGAGCACGATGTCTGGCATGTAGTGGGTGAAGGCTTCGAGACCGGCGGCGCCGTCTTCAGCTTCGTAGACTTCACGCGTGCCGAAGCCATGCAGCAGCGTGCGCAAAATACGCCGCATATGCGCATTGTCGTCGATGACCAGAAAGCGCAGGCGGTTGAAGTCGATGCGGACCATACAGTCTCCCGCGCGGCGGACGCCGAAACGTCCTCCGTACAAGCTCAATCGTAAAGAATCGTCGTTAACGCTCGGTTAAGTCTTGGGAAAAGACCCTACTGCCGAGCAGGGGGAGGAACGGCTCGGGTTAAGCCCATTTGCCACCCTCAGTAGCCGAATTGCTCGCCCAGGATGCGCTCATCGAGGCTGTGGCCGGGGTCGAACAGCATGTGCATGTCGATCGAATGGTCCATGCTGATATCGACCGAACGGACCGAACGCACCTCATCATGGTCGGCCACCGCGGCGACCGGGCGCTTTCCGGCTTCGAGCACCTCGACGGTGACCTGCGCGCGATCGGGCAGCAGCGCGCCGTGCCAGCGCCGCGGCCGGAAGGGGCTGATCGGGGTCAGCGCCAAAAGCGGCGCGCCGATCGGAATGATCGGTCCTTGCACCGAGAGATTGTAGGCGGTCGATCCCGCAGGCGTCGCCAGCATGATGCCGTCGGCGACCAGTTCGTGGAGCCGCTCCTTGCCGTCGACCAGCACGCGCAGCCGCGCCGCCTGATAGGTCTGACGGAACACCGACACTTCGTTGATGGCGCGGTGCCGGTGCACGCGGCCGGCGGCGTCGCGCGCCCGCATCAATAGCGGATGGATGACCGTGACATGGGCGGCGGCGAGCCGTTCGCTGAGCGCGTTCTCGGAATACTCGTTCATCAGGAAACCGACGGTGCCGCGGTGCATGCCGTAGATCGGCTTGCCGGAATTCATGAACCGTTGCAGGGTCGCGAGCATGAGGCCGTCGCCGCCGAGCGCGACGATGACGTCGGCGGTTTCCGGCCGGACGTCGCCATAGCGCTTGATCAGGCGGCGCCGCGCGCGCTGCGCCTCGGGGCCGTCGCTGGCCACGAACGCAACGTGTTTGTAACGGGTGGCGGGGCGGCGTTTGAGCATAATGGGTTAGGTAGCACAATCGGGGCGGTCGGTACCGCGGGAGATCGGCAGGGCTAGCAGCATGGACAACAAGCAACGCGCGGTGTTCGTCTATACGACCTATCCGTCGATTGTCGAGGCGGAGGGCGTCGGGCGCAGCCTGCTCGAACGAAGGCTCTGCGCCTGCGTCAACATCCTGCCAGCCATGGTGTCGTTGTACTGGTGGCAGGGTGCGATCGAGCGTGGCGACGAGGTGGTGATGATTATCAAGACCCGCGCCACGCTGGCCGAGGCGGTGCGCGCCGCGGTGCGGCAAATGCACTCCTACACGACCCCCGCCATCCTCGTCATTCCGATCGAAAACGTCGATCCGGACTATCACGCCTGGCTGGTCGCGGAGACCGAACGGGCAGGGTAGGCATTAGCGTCCCGCCAATTGCCACTCAATGGCGCGGTTTTAATACGTCGCCGTCCCGTCGATCGCTGCCTTGAGCGCCGTATATTCGCGGCACGTGGTATTGCCGCAGATCGATTCCACCTTTTCGAGATCGTCCTTGGCCTTGAGCACGTTGCCCTGTTCGGCATGCCACATGCCGTAATAGGACCAGGTCAGCGCGTGATTGGGATCGGCCGCGAGCGCGCGGTCGTACCAAAGTTTGGCATCGTCGTAGCGGCCGAGCTTGCGGCTCGCATAGCCGATCAGCGTCGCCACATCCGCGTTGTCGTCATATCCCATCCCGCGCAGCACCGCGATGCCGCCGACATAGTCGCCGTGGTCGTAGATCAGCGCGTAGGCCTTGTGCCAGCCCTTGTAAAACTCCTCCACCGCGCTCGACTTATCGGGTTTTGGTTTTTTGGGTTTCTTGGTGGTGGCGGCGGTCGGACTACCCTGTTGTGTCTGCGTTGACGGTTGCGTCGGGGCGGCCGGGCTGGAACTTTCCATGGCCCCGGCGATGTCCGGCGCGCCGGCGGCGGCGCTCAAAAGAACGACGGCTGCAAGCAACGATATTTTGCGCATGACCTACCTCCGTTCGCGGACACCCCGCATGGTCGCGAGCAGTAAACACCGCCATCCTAGCAGTTCATCCCGTTCCTCGCCCCTCACATTCCCGATCCCGCGGTATTGGCGAAATACCCGCCGGATTACAGGAATGTCACGTAGATGAACGATTTCCGCCGCCGCACTTCAGGCCGTGTTCAGCGCCCGGGATTTAAACGGGTGTTTGAAAACGCGAGATTGCCTGCGATCTGGAACAGCACCAACGGCGGTGCGAACCGAGGCCCAGGTCGTACGCACCGGCTTGCGGGTGATTGGCGGTCAGACCCCCGTCACATCCGCAAGTCGGACTTAAACCGCAAAGTCGTTCCGCGCCGAACAACAACAAGATGGCACGGGATCAGGGAGGCCGGCCTCACAGCCGGCCTCCGGAATTTTAGCGGCGCATGATCTGACCGGAAAACCGGTATCCACCCTCGGATCAAGTCCGAGGGCAGGCTTTTTCCGGATCATGCGCTACAGCGTCGGCTGCCATTCGACCGGAACGTGCTCGTAGCCGCTCGCGGTCTTGATCAAATGGCCGCAGGCCGGGAACGGGAAGTGATAGCCGGTGACCAGCATGCGGTCGGCGGCAGCGCGATCGAAGATTTTTTTGCGGGTCGCCACCGCTTCGGCGCCGTCGATATCGAACGCGGCCTGCCAATCGGGGTGGCGCGCGAACACGGCGGGATGCTGCGCGGTGTCGCTGAGCACCAGCAGCGACTGATCGCCGGAATGAATGGCGAAGACGGTGTGGCCCGGCGTGTGTCCCGGCGCCGGCAAAGTGACGACGCCGGGCGCGACTTCCTTGCCGGGCACAAATTGCGTCACCTGCTTTTCGATGTCGGAGAAAATACGCCGCTGATTGCGGAACGTTTCCTTGAGATCCGCGGGCGCGGCATTGAGATTGGCGTCGTCCATCCAATAGGCCCATTCCGGTGCCGGGACCATGATCTCGGCATTGGGGAAGATCAGATTGTTGTCCTTGTCCTTGATGCCGTTGATGTGGTCGGGATGAAAATGCGAGATGACGATCATGTCGACCGCCTTCGGATCGATGCCCGCGGCGACGAGATTATCGCGCAGCACGCCGGCCGACGGCGCGATCTGGCCGCCGGTGCCGGTGTCGATCAGGACAAGCTTGCTGCCGGTATTGACGATCAGGGTGGTGAACGGCGTTGTCAGCTTGTCGTGCGGCATGAAGGCCTGATCGAGCGCGTGCTCGACTTCGGCGAAGGGCACGTTGCGAATGAAGGTATTGCCGATCGGGCGATACCAAATGCCGTCATAGAGCGCGGTCAGCTCGTAACTGCCGATCTTGTAGCGATAGATCCCAGGCGTCGCGGCGCCGGCAGGTGGCTCTTCCGCCGCGCCCTGATCGCTGTTTGCGGCGATTGCCGCCGCGGCAGTGCCGGCGAGAAGGTGGCGGCGGGTCAGGTTCGACATGACACTTCCGTTCCGTCGCCCCCCGGGGATACAGCGCGCCGCGCGGCCTCAAAATGTCTCGGCAAAAAAGTCGCGCATCAACATGTAGGATTTGCGGCAAAGCTTTTCGTCGAAGCGCTGCGGCCCGCCTTTCGCGGTCGGATCGCAGAACGAATGCACGGCGTCACCGAACATCATGATCTGCCAGTCGACTTTCGCATTGGTCAACTCGTCCTCGAAGGCGTCCATCTTCGCTTTCGGCGTCACTGGATCGGCCGCGCCGTGGATCGCCAGAACCCGGCCCTGGATGTTGCAAGGCGTGCCGGGCTTGACCGGATTGGGATTGGTGACGTGGAACACGACCAGCGCCTTGAAATCCGCACCGGCGCGGGCCTGTTCGAGCGCGTAGCCGCCGCCGGCGCAATAGCCGATCGCGGCCTTCTTGCCGGCATCGAGGAGGCCGAGCTTGGTGGCCTCGGCAAAAAGCGCGTCGTGGGCCGCGCCGCCGCAAGCGAGCGTGAAGGGCAGGTTGGTGTGCACGGCGAGCATTCCGGCGCGCAATTCGTCCTGCGTCTTCGGCCTGGCGCCGTAGCCGGCGCCGAACATGTCGGCCATCAGCACGATGTAATCCTTGCCGGCGACGGCGCGCGCCTGGCCGATCGTGTCGGCGCAGACGCCTTTCCAGTCGGGCTGCATGAAGATCGCCGGGCGTTTGGCGGCCACGCCGTCGTCGTAGACGATCATGCCCTCGAACTGCCTGCCGTCGACCTGATAGGGCACCTTTCGCTCGGCCATCGCACGCTCCCGTTGGTTTTGGCGCGGCAATACTAACCGAAATCGGGCGTCAATATTCCCAATTGTACGTTGCCTCGGCCCGCAATCGCATGTAGGACCACCCCGCCAGCAAGCGGAACCGCCGAATGTCAAAACAGGACATGCGCAACGAAACCGAGCGCCTCGTAAGAGAGGCGCTGGAGCGAAAAACCGTCACCATCAAGCAGGGCAATACCCGCATCGAAACCAAGTGCGGAAAGTGCGGCGCGCCGAACCGCGTGACCGCGGCTCCAGGGCAAACTCGGGTCGAGTACACCTGCAAGGAATGCGGCGACAAGCAACGGACGTTGTAATCAGTATTGGCGACGAAGCCGCGGAAGGCGCGCGGAGTGTCTGTAGCCATTTATCCCCGCGCAGGGGAAGCTCAAGCTGCTTGGCCGATTAGAAGTGGAAGAACTTGAGGCGTAACGCGTCCTCATATTGCTTCTTGGCCGCTTTGACCTTGTTGCGAATGTCGTCTTCCTTGAAATGCGCCCCTTCCCATTGGTCGACCTCGGCGACGGTATGATTGACCGAGGCCAGCGCTTCTTCCTGCTTGATTGCGCCGATCCATTCCTCGACGGCGGCCTTGTAGGCTTCTTGCATTTGATCGAGTTCTCCTACGTCTATGTCGGTTTCCATTTTACGTCTCCAAAATGCGCTCGATCGCACTTTGGCAATACATTTGCGTTGTTTCGTGACAAGGGCATGACCGGCGCGGCACCAAGCCGGCATGCCGGCCGTGTCAAAGCGGCGATGGACTAGGTTGCCGATTGGACTGGTGCCGGGTGCCCGTTTCCTTCAGACCCCCCGACTGATCGGCTTGAATTTATTCTGCGTCTTGGCGCTCTCAGGGCCGCCTAGGGGGCATTCCTTGCGTGACACTTTCCGCGACATGAAGTTCAACGATTGATGTCCGCTTTCGGGGGCAAAGCGGACGTCGCTTAAAACGGATTCGAAGAAATTAATCCTTCAATGACACTCTGCAGAGAGAACCAACGCGAACTCGACGGCCTTCTTAGCGATCATTAACCGGCGCGCGCGCAGCGTACAGCTTCCAACGCGCGTTGATCGAAAGGTAGTCAATGTTCGCAACACTGAACCTGAGATGGTTGATCCACCTAAAAGAGCGCGATGCATACCCACTGCCCGAGATTGCAAACAATTCACAGCCGCGTAAGTGGCTCAAAACGCTCGTGCACTGGTGCAAGGCCTAGCGTAATCCTGGTAGCCCGTTCACTTCCGTTTCTGGCACATAGCGGACATGGAGCGATGTCCGACTGATGTCCGCTTTCGGGGCCAACGCGGACATGAAGCGGATGCCCGCGATGTCGGCCAATGACCCAATGCGAACAGGGCCAGTTGACAAACCAATTTCCTTTTAGTTCCGAATCATATCTCTTCCGCAAGAGCGCATTGCGCGTCTCCTGGAGGACAATTCATCATGGCAGCCACAGCTACGAATCTGAGGACCAGTCACTCCGTAACGCTCAAGCATCTCGCGGCCAGTTTGGCCGATGAGCATCACCTAACGAAACGAGCGGGTGAAGCCCTGCTCGGCGATTTCGTCGGACTGATCACCAAGCATCTGAAGAAGGGCGAACGAATCCGGATTGCGGGTCTTGGCATCCTGCAGGTCAGGAATCGCGCTGCTCGCATGGGGCGAAATCCTGCGACCGGCGAGGTCATCAAGATCAAAGCAGGCAAGAAAGTCGCATTCCGAGCGAGCAAGGAATTGAAGCTCGCAGCATAACTACTTCTAACCAGAGATTTGCCCCGTCGATCACCGTCGGCGGGGCATTTCCTTTCTGCTCCGGCAGCCTGATCAATTAGCTTCTTACCCGCCTGGGAAAATGCTGCACGCGAAGCTGAGATAGCAGCCGAGGCCGCGATCTCGGCGGCCTGGCGCCGCAGGCACAACGGCTGCTCAACAAGGCTCGCCAGATCGCGCGTGAGCTGTCGCCGCTCAGGAAGCGGCGCTCGGGCATCATTCATCACCCGCGGCTTAGGCCGTCACAGTATCTGCCCCGGCATCGCGACCACCGCCATCTTCAACAGAAAAAGATCATTAAAATGTCCACGGGTTTTCGATGGCCGTGGAGGACAACGTGGGTTCACGTTCGAAGGTTGAGACTTGAATGCTCGCCGGGTCATTTTCTTGACCAGCGGCGCCGGCACCGCTTGCCCCGCTGCCTATCGTTTGGCGCCATTGTCGAAACATTACAGCCGGCCTAGCGTTCGCGTCGGTCGTGACTGCCGGCCTCAAATGAGAGCGCGTGATATGGGCGAGCGAGAGCCGCCAATTAGTGAAGTCGAATTTGAGAATCCGAGCTCGGCGGCTGCTAGCCGTGAACTTTCGGCTATCTCATCGCAGCAATATCGAGAGTTCGCTAACGAGTGGAAAGCCCTGGCGCAAGTCGTCAGCAGCGACCCTGCGCGCGAGTTGTCTCTCAAAATGATGAACATCTGGCTTGAGGCCGCTATGCGATGCGAAGCCGGCCTCCCGCCGAGATATACGGAGCGCAGCTAACGGGCGGGGCTTCAACGGCGCGCCAGCTCCGGCAGCTTGGCGATGTTCGCCGCGATCCGCCGCGCCTCGTCCTTGGAAAGCCGTAAGCGAGCCTTTAACGGATTTGCGCGAACGTGTACGCGCAAGGGTTATTGGGGGCAGCTGTTCCATGAGCCGCTACGCACGCCGCTCGAAAATCCGCAGGCGCCCTCGCGAGGGAGCGCGCCAGACGGTGGGCGTCGTCGCGATGGGGATAGCGCTGGCGCTTGGTGTAGTGGCGACCGACGAATTCGTCACGGCCCTGCGCAAACCGGCGGAGGCGGCGGCCAAAGCGGCGGCGCCGAGCGACGACGAAATCTATACCGGCTCGATCCTGTTTACGCCCATTGAGGGCAGAATTTGTCACCAGTTCCTGTTCGACAATCGCACTGGGCGTATAAGCGACAAAGGCAACGTCGATTGTGAGCGTGCTCAACAAGGCGCGGGCTCCAAGAACTCGCCGGTTGCACGGGCGCGTGCCGTCAGCGCTGCATTTCGCGGTCGCTGAGCTGCGATCGTCGACTCGGCGTAGGCAAGCGCCTGCCCGTCGCGATCCTTCACAATGAAGCACGCGCCATAATCCTCGAGGCCCAAGGGCGCCGGGAAGCGGCGAGACATCACTTCGCGCGGCATTCGACGCCCTCCAGCATTAGCACCAGGCGCAGCTTTAATGTGCATCGATGTCTGCTTTTGACGCAAAGCGGACATCAGCCGGTCGGGAGACGTTCTGTGCGGAGGTGTGCATTAACCGAGGTAAAAATATACCAACTTTCCGCGATGTCCTAGCGATGTCCGCTTTTGGGGTAAAGCCGACATGAAGCGAAGCACAATTGTGGGCTCGGCGAGTCTGCCGACAAAGCCCGCGTAGGCTGCTGCAACAATAAAGACCACTACGATCGTCCACTCAATAACTCCGATGACGGTCTTGTAAAGAGAGGCACCAAAAGAAGGATTCTCGACCGCTTTTAGGATTTCAAGCGCGGGAATATTTGTACTTTTGGCCAGGCGCGCCTGAAAGGCTTCGAGTACGTCTTCTCCTGCCCTGATAAGCTGCAGAGTACGAATATCCAATCGCGTGAACCAGAAAGCAATCCACGCTCCAACGAGTGCCACGGTCACCGCCAGTCTGCCCATCCCGCGAGCTGCGAGGACCCCGATATTGTTCTCCCCTTTGACCGCGAGCTTGAAATTCTCCGCCGTAAAGTCTCCTTCGAGGAAAAGCGCGATCTGTTGCGCAAGCGGGAGGATTAAACAGCCGCCAGAGGGCCCTTTTCAGGACTTTTTGGCCCCATGAAAAGCGCAATTTAGTGACGCGCGTCACATGCATTGGCGCCTGTTACCCGTATTTAGTACATCAGCCGGTTTCCAACCCCTGGAGGGTGCCATGAATACGACGAAGGCCGAGCAGCGTCGTGAGTGGAAGGAAATCAAAACCAGTTTCGTGATTGAGCGCCTACCCGAAGGCAATACCAGCGCGAGGATGTTGCGTGATATCGGCGTTGCTACGGACGAACCATACGTTCCCGAAGGACCGTTCTCGGTTCGCGGCTTTTTCTAAGGACTACCCGCGACTCAGATATATTGATTAGCGTCACCATGGTCATGGCCCCGGCAGCAATGTCGGGGCTTTTTTTGCGCGCCGCCTTAGTTCATCGCACCTGCAAAACGTCTTGGAGCTTCCTCGGAAGGTTCCGCACTTCCCATTTCGTGGGGACGCGGCCGAGCCACCGTGAACCCGAGTCCTTGTATTCCGCATACGGCTGGAGTCCCTCGATCATGGCGCGGCTTCCGGTTGGGCGGCGCGGCTTGCGAGGCCGAAATGTTTGCGAACCTCAGGCTCCGGGTTTTTTTCCAAACAAGCGCTTCGCAGGACTCTTCCATCTTCTGACCATTGGCCCACGGACGACTTCTCCCGGTTGTAGTCTTTGAACCGTTTCCGGCAGAACTCAATGATCTCGCTCCATGTGATCTGCTGTTCTACTCCGCCGATCAGTGAGGGGTTCTTGCTCTCACCGATGGCGAATAAGCGGATGGTAGCGTTCGCATCCGACCACGTTCCGGTCTCATATAGCGACCGGCAGGCCTCGGTGATGGCAGCGTCTGGCACGCAGCCCATGCTCTTGGCGACCCGCTGCATATTCCTCCGCTCAGGATCAGTCCAAGGTCCATTGAGACGACACTCGCTGGTCTTCACCTCCGCGATAATCACATTGGCGAAGGTGTTGCAGGATACGACGCGAAGATCGTCCTCCATCGGCCTCTGCAAGTTCTCCGCTCGATGCGCAAAGCGAACGGCCAGACAATCTGCGTCCGTTCGTTGGTCGCGGCCCCGGTCCGGATGAACGATGAAGTTCTCGGTGGTGAAGAACCCATTCAGACGGAAATACCAGTAGGCAAGGCGCTCTGGATTCATGTCGCCGCCCCCTTCGTGATCTCGGTGAGCAGGCCCTCGGTTTCCTGTTCCAGCTTGAGGATGTCGGCGCTGATCTCGGCGAGGGTGCGGAGTTGCGGCGGCTGGTAGAAATGGCGGGTGAAGCTGACCTCGTAGCCGATCCTGGTGTCGGCCTCGACGATCCAGGCGTCGGGCGTGTAAGGGAGGACCTCGCGGCGAAAGAAGGCGCTATGTGCCGGCAGGTAGCGGCTCGAGCATCCGAGAGACCTCCGATTTTGTCTGGTGAGCGGAATGGTGAATGTCCGCTTTGGGTCATTAGCTGCCGCGACGGCTGAAATTTGCGGTGTCCGCTTTGCCCCCGAAAGCGGACACGAAGGCGGAAAGTCGGCGCGTCCGCTATGGGGAACGAATGCGGAAATGTCTTTGCGCGTGGCCCTGTCGGTAAGGCCAACAGGTCAATCAATTTTCATCGAGTGCTTCAGGGTAAAATCTTTTGAATCCTATTCTGAGAGAGTAACACGCCAGAAGCGCGAAAGGAAAAGATGGATTTTATAAGTTGGATGGCTTGTTTTGCTGCCTCTACCGCGCTCATTCCTTCCGCTCGAATATTCGAGATGCAATTGCGTTCGCTGTCAGCCCGCCCAACCCGCGGCTCATATGTTAGATATAAACCGAGCGATTCCGCAGCGCTCAGCCCTGGGCGCTCGCCGATCATCATAACGGACAACTTGGCCTGGAGCAGCTCGCCAATTTGATCTGCCAGAGCAACGCGTGCTTGAGTTGCTACGACAATTGGCGCCATTTGATACCCGAGATTCACCAATTGCGGCCAGAGGATCTTAAGCACTGGAATTGCGTTGTGCTCTACTGCTTGGCTACTCAAACCGTCTCCCAGTACGAACACCACATCTGGTGCAATCATTGGTTTTGATAGTTCAACTTGGCTTTCGGCGGAAAGTAATCGCCCAAGGTCTGGCCGTCGCAAAAAGACCTCCCTATTTGGCGCAGCGCTTTGCACCTTACAAGCCGGCCAGCCACATGACTTTATAGCATCCACGACGACGTCGACGTGCAGTTCGGCCTTGACTGCATCGCGCGCTCGGGCGTGCGCCGCTTGAAACTCTAAATGTGCCTTCGCGGGGAGCCCAAATCCTGCGCGTCCAAGTGCGATACGCGCGAATGTGTGGCGGCGGAGCTCGACCAATTTTTCAGAATTTGTACTTTGAGAAGGAGTATTGTTCATGATGGAGTGCCAGTCGAAAATTGTAGGGATTGGATTATTTGCGAGGGTACCATTTCGTGGAATCGACCTGCTTTGTCGGTGATACCAACGGCAGATAGCCAAGCTTCAAATTCTGGCGCCGGTCTAAGGCCTAGCAGATGGCGTATGTAGAGCGCGTCATGAAATCATGTGCTCTGATAGTTCAGCATAATATCATCCGCGCCAGGGACGCCCATAATAAACGTGCATCCGGCGACAGCCAGCAGTGTAAGAAGCACATCCATGTCGTCTTGGTCCGCTTCAGCGTGGTTCGTGTAACAGACATCACAGCCCATAGGCAGACCCAGAAGTTTACCGCAAAAGTGGTCTTCAAGCCCTGCTCGTGTGATTTCCTTGCCGTTAAATAGATACTCCGGTCCTATGAATCCAACCACGGAATTGACCAGTAGAGGTTTATAATGTCGGGCTAACGCATAACAGCGAGCTTCAAGTGTCTGTTGGTCTATACCTTCGTGTCCACCGGAAGAAAGTTCGCTGCCTTGGCCCGTCTCAAAATACATGAAGTTATTGCCGATCGTTCCACGCTTAAGCGTTTGTGCGGCGTCAAATGCTTCATCAAGCACGCTTAAGGAAATCCCGAATCCGCGATTTGCGACTTCGGTACCTGCGATCGACTGGAAAATAAGATCGACCGGTGCCGATCGTTCGATGGCGGCAATCGTAGTAGTTATGTGAGCAAGAACACAGGATTGGATTGGAGCATCCAATCGCGTCCGCATTTCGTCCAGCATCGAAAGCAGACTGGTAACTGTCTCTAAAGAATCTGAAGCAGGATTTATGCCAATGACGGCGTCACCCGCGCCAAGCATCAGGCCATCAACGATGCCGGCCGCAATGCCAATAGGATCGTCTGTTGGATGATTGGGCTGAAGGCGCGTTGACAGCCTACCTGAAAGACCGATCGTATTACGAAAACGAGTAGTAATTTGACACTTGGCGGCAACTGCAATCAGATCTTGTATGCGCATTATCTTGCTTACTGCAGCTGCTATTTCTGGCGTAAGGCCTGGCCCTAATGAGCGAAGAGTATCCGTGTCGGCCTTTTCTCTCAGAAGCCAATCTCGGAAATCCCCGACAGTCATGCTGCCTATGTGTGTAAATGCAGCCGAACTGTGGTTATCAATAATGAGTTGAGTGACCTCGTCCAATTCGTAGGGCACTACCGCATCAGATAAAAACCGTCGCAACGGAACATCTGCCAAAGCCAGTTGAGCAGCGACGCGTTCTGTGCTGCTCTCCGCGCAGACACCAGCTAGCTCGTCCCCCGCGCGCCGGGGAGACGCCTTAGCAAGCAACGATTTAAGATCGGGAAAAACATATCTGGTTCCATCCAGGTTTTGAACGAATCCCATATCACCTCACTGGAGGAGAAGCTTGGCCTATCATACAGCACATCGCGATTTCTCTTCGCCGACCTGGTCCAACCATGCAAGCAGTGAAGGTGCGACCGGCGCCATATGTCTATAATCCTGCGTGTCGTGGGACATGTTACGCAGGACCGCCGAGAATTGAGATGCAAGTTCTGATGTGCTGATCACGTCTCTGAGTTTTTCAACGTATGTGTGAAAGGTTAGTACGATGGCCCTGACCTGACCTGGCTTTTTTAGACCAAGCGTTGTGAGAGAATGAGCTTGGAAAGGAGCTTGGCCATGCCGAAGAAGAGGTTCAGCGCGGAGCAGATTGTGACGTTGCTTCGCCAGATTGAAGTGTTGATGGCGCAGGGCAAACCTACGCCGGTGGCTTGCCGGGATGCTGGCATCTCTCAGCAGAACTACGCGATGAGCTGCTCAACGGCGAAATCTTCTACAGCCTGAAGGAAGCCCAGATCGTCATCGAGCAATGGCGAAAGCACTACAACACAATCAGACCGCACTCAGCGCTCAACTATAGGCCGCCGGCGCCGCAGACATTCGCGCCCTTGGCTCGCCATCTAGATGAGATCATACCGATGCAGTAATCTCTCATCCGCTGGTACAAAAAAGCCGTCAGGTCATTTGAACTGCACGCAGGCTGGCTTGCAATGGCGCGATTAGAGCAGTGATTCGCCACCGACGAAATGGGGTTCTGGGCCAAGGACGCGCAGCAACATGTACGAAAGACTAAAGACTCATGTCCGCTTTGGGTCATTAGCTGCCGCGACGGCTGAAATTTGCGGTGTCCGCTTTACCCCCGAAAGATGGGGTAATCGGCCGGCGAGCTTGTGGATAGCTGAAGATTTTGGGTGCTGCGCTTCAGGCTGATGGTGAAACGAGGTCCGTGTGTACGGCCTCAAGCATCAGAAGGAGAAGCGCAGCATGGACCATTTTGCTGGATTGGACGTTTCGGTCAAGGCGACCAGCGTCTGCATTGTGGATGACACGGGCAAGATCGTTCGAGAAGTGAAGGTTACAAGCGAGCCGGAAGCTCTGCTGCTGGTGTTGAAGAACCCCGCCTACCACTTCAAGCGGATTGGATTGGAAGCTGGACCGCTGTCGCAGTGGCTGTTCAGCGGTCTTGCCGAAGCCGAGTTACCGGTGGTTTGTGTGGAGACGCGGCACATGCAGGCGGTACTGAAGGCGCAGATCAACAAGACGGACCGCAACGACGCGCGCGGTATCGCGCAGATGATGCGGGCGGGGCTTTACCGTCCCGTGCATGTGAAGACGCTACGCAGTCAGAAGCTGCGGATGCTGTTGACCCATCGCCAGCTGCTGCAGTCGAAGGCGATCGCCATCGAGAACGACCTGCGCGGCACTTTACGCAACTTCGGCCTTAAGGTCGGAATGGTCGGCAAGGTGAAGTTCGAGGCGCGCATCAAGGAGCTGGTCGAGAATCTGCCGGACTTGGCTGAGCTGGTCGAACCGCTGCTCGTTGTCCGGCGGGTCCTTCGCGAGCAGTTCGTCATCCTGCATCGCCGTTTGCTGGCCATCGTGCGGGACGATGAGGTGTGCCGGCGCCTGATAACGACACCCGGTGTCGGCCCGGTGGTGGCGCTGACCTATCGCGCCACCGTCGACGTGCCCGCTCGGTTCCGCAAATCCAAGGCAGTCGGGGCGGTGTTTGGACTGACGTGCTCCAAGTACCAATCCGGCGAGATCGATCGCAGCGGCAGAATATCACGCTGCGGAGACGAGATGATGCGGGTCATGCTCTACGAAGCAGCTCAGAGCATGCTGCGTTCAAAGAAATGGTCTTGGCTCAAGGCCTGGGCGATGCAGATCGCCAGGCGCCGCGGGATGAAGAAGGCGATCGTGGCGCTGGCACGTCGATTGGCCGTGATCATGCACCGCATCTGGGTTGACGGCACCGAGTTCCGCTGGACCCGGGACGTGGCAGCGGCATGACAGCCGTGCAGGATCAAATGCGATAGGAGAACACTCGAGCTCCACCTAGCGGTGGAATGATGTCCCTCGCGGGACGATGGATGAGGTGAGTTCGCATGTCCGCTTGGACCTGCCGTTCGTCTGACGGCAAGACCGACCGAAAGATTGTTCCGCCTCGTCTTCGAACCCCATGATGGAAGGGCCTTGGTGCCGATTCCGAAGAGAAGCGCGAGCCCGCGACCGACATCAACACCGTACCAGTGGATAGTCTGAAAGCGCTTGACCCCAAACGGCCGATTAGAGAAGCGGACATGGTCGGCTGGCTGTACTGGAAAGTGTCCAGTTTTTTGCCTCGAAGAAATTCGTCGTCACTGCGCGAAAACGTTGCCGTCGCGCATCGAGCACGTCACACCATTGGTGTGGACCGACTGGATTTCTACCGTGCTGCCGGGATTGATCAAGCTACTCCTTGTCATCGAGCTCCTGCCTTCTGCTTTGCCGTTGATCACCTCGGCAGTGCAGCTCGTAAACGCCTGATCAAAGGTGACCATGATTAATCGTGCGCCACCCTCGGACGGCTGGGGCGCGAGCATCGAATGACCCTCGAAGCTGATCTCGCTATTGCCGTCGCCTCCGACCTGGTCTTTGGAGCCCTCCCTGCCGCGGCCCCTGCGCGCCTGATAGTTTGCCATGCCCGTACGATTGAAGACATTCCCCACAGAGCTCACGTAAACACTGAGCGTGCCGGTTCGCGGCGCCGACCGGAACGTGTCTGAGCTGGCATGGCGCTGCATGCGTTCTTCGCCCCACGAGAGCACGATCGATTTGCCATAGAGGTCCTTAGGTGCGGCGTTCGCGGCTGCGGACGCGAGTGCAAAGAAGGCGACAGGCATCAAGCATTTGGCAGTGCCGATTGGTGTCATTGACCTTGCCCTCACTCGGGACAAATCGTCGTGGGTCGAAAGATACGATGCAAGTCAGACGGGATTCAACGCCTCGATGAAGTGATTTATCCGATCTGCCCCCGCTAAAGCCATGTCCGCTTTACCCCCGAAAGCTGCCGCGACTGTCAGTCACCGGCGCGTCCGCTAAGGGCCAACAGCGGACATGGCGATCAAGAAGAACCCTAGACCGGGTTCCTAGCGGCTCACGGTCCTTGATGCTAAGGCATTGCCTGACGACCCTAGAATCTATTTCCTTAGGGACGCATATTGGTTGGATGGCGGAGGCGCCGACATGCCTCTAACAGGACCAATTCCGGAGGGCAGGAGCTTCTTTTGTCCCCATTGCGGAGCACTTTATTCCGTGACGCTTTCGGGGCTTTCCAAGACTAACGAGAGCAACATCGTGAAATGTATGGTTTGCGGGCAAACCATGGACGAGTGGGATTCAAGCGCGGTTCGGATCTACAAACTCGTTCACCGGCCCGAGGATGCTTAACCCGTTAGGGCGCTCCGCTAGCGGAACGTCCGCTTTGCCCCCGAAAGCGCACATAAGTCGGACATCGCTCGATGTCCGCTAAGTGCTCTCATCTACGCCAACGAAGTGGTCGAGCGAAGGTCGCGTGCTGCGAGACGCGTCCTGACTTGTCCTTGGCGGCCAAAAATTTGCCTTTAGGTGTTGATAATTTTGTTTAGATCTACCGGAGCGGCTTCGATTGCCAAACATTAATCCGTCAGCCACTCGCCAGCAATGTATCGCTCCTAAATGTCTTCGGGTCTTACGGCGATGGCCGTCCCAGAAACGAGCGACGTTCATGTGCGAGGAGAGCCCCAACAATTCCGCGCCCCAACTACCTCATTGCACAAGCTGCGCTCAGCTTATGCAGCTCGTCAGACGAACAAAAAGATTTGGCGGATTGCCGGAACTTTTCATCTTTGAATGCCAGTCATGTGGCGTGTCGCACATCGAGACGTCATGACGCCGACCGTACTAATGCCAAAAGCGGACATGAGCGAATTTTTTGATTAGCGTGGTTTCCGCGCTGCCGCCCTTTGCCGTCGGCGATAGGCGGCCTTCGCACGGCATGACGAGCAACGGCAACCACCATTCGCAATCAAGTAGTCAAAATACTCTGATCCATACTCGAAGGTAATTTCCTCCCCTGGCTCGATACGATGCAATGCGATGATTACGATGCCGCCATTGCGCCCAACCGGTTTCGCATTTGGCCGGCATGAGTGATTGATATAACGGGCCACATTCGATCGCGCCGAGCCATCGATGGTCCACCGGCTGTTCACCTCGAACAAATAGCTTGCACCTCGAGCCTCTCGTCGAGCGGTTTCCTCGGGTGAGAGGCGTCGCCCGCGATAAGTCGCGATGTAGGCCGCTCGCTTAATTGGCTTTATTGCGAAGAGGCCGAGCCCGGTGCCCGACTGGCCGATACGGAATGTGCGCGAAGGCATCGTTTGCGATTAGTCAAAAATTCGCGGGAAGTCATCATTACCACAATCCGATGATGGAGCCCGTGACGTTGCCCAGCTAGCCGGCAAAATAGGCCACCTGGTTATGAGACTTGAGTGGGTACCCATAAATCGAATTAGTCGGCGCGAGACTGATGTCCGCTTTGCTCCCGAAAGTGGACATTCAAAGGATGGCGAGGAGCAAGCGGTGCCAGCCATGATTTCGTCTAAAATTGGCGATGGTATAAGTCGTCAGTTGTGGCGTTTAGTAGAGGGTGTGTGCCATGCCCAAGTCCCACGTTGTTAATTCAACTAATGCCGACAGTGAACTCCAGAAAGTTTCCACAATCATCAAGCTTGCAGCCGACCAGGTGGCCGTCGAAAGAGCTTGTCAGTTGATTGATAGCTACGTTCAAGAGACGCATCAGCAGCAGGGGTGCTTCGATCCCGCTGAGCTTAGATGGCCTCCTTTGAATTGAGGGGCGCACGCCAGCGTAATGGCTGTGCTAATTTTGACGCGGGGCAAGGAACGCCAGCCCTGCGCTAAATGACGCTCACTTTATCTGGTCGACGGCCGGCTTGTTGTTAGTCAGCGGTTGCACGCCATCGACGCGGAGCGCCACGTCGGTCCACTGTTTAGCCCCTTGAATGAAGACGCGCCGAGTATCGTCATTCTCGGCCATGTTACCACCTGGCCGCGCCGCGTTTTGGGGCCGGTGTCCGCCGCCTGCGCTGGAGCGCCGTCTCATTGCCTCCCCCGAGGCTCAGGACACGGCATCGTAGCGGCTCAAAGGTGCGTTTTGATAGGGGCTGAAACCAGCCTCGACCGCAGTTCCGTTGGGCACGCTCAATGTCCGCTTTGGGTCATTAGCTGCCGCGGCGACTGAAACTTGCGGCGTCCGCTTTGCCCCCGAAAGCGGACATGTGGCGGGGCGCTGGGGCATGGCTTAAGGCAGGGCACCTCCCGGCGGCGCGGCGAATGGGACAGGGTTTGGTTTGTTACCCCGGGCGTTACCCTGATCGAATTTTGGCGAGTGCGGTGGTCGGGCGTTGGACCAAAAATTCCAGCTTTTATTGGTGCGGGTGAGGGCACCGCACTATGTCGGTAAGATATTGAATTAATTGGAGAGTTTTTGAGCGATTTGGTCGGGTTACCGCTGATGGTACCGCCACGCTAATTCGGGGGTTTTCGAGACACCAAGCACACGGCGAGGCGCATAAAAAGCGGGTTGTTCCAACTCAGACACGAGGGACGACCAAATGCAAGATTATCTGACCGCCACGACCGCCGGCAGAGAGCCCGACGGCACCCCAAAGCCCGGCATCAACAACTTAGCTGAGCACCCGCAGCTTCTCCGCGTGGCTGCTGTCGCGCGCCTGCTCGATTGTAGCGAGCGCCACGTCTACGAGCTGAATGCCCGCGGCGCGCTACCGAACGTTTCTGGGCTTGGCCGCGCATTACGCTTCCGACCTACCGTTGTGCTCGCGTTCATAAACGGTGAGGTGGCGCAATGATCTTCGAGATCAACTTCCCGAGAAAGGAACTCGTGCACGGGCTGCTTGAAACGCGAAGGGCGTACGTATTGAGCGCTCCGGTCGGCTTCGGAAAGTCGAACATCGCGCGACACCTAGCGTACTCTGTCGCGAACGGTCTATCGTTCCTTGGCTTCCGCACCCACGCGAGCCGCGTCTTGTTAGTCAATGGCGAACTCGAAAGCGACAGCCTTGACGAGCTCGACACACGTACCCCCAAAGGGACCGAGCTGATTGTGTTCGATTTTCCGTCGACCGCAATCAATCTCGGTCGCGGCGGCAATCTCAGCGAGTTTGCCGAACGCCGCAAGTGCACTTTATTTGCAACGTCGCGGCGTCCCGGTCCGGCGCTGCTCGGCGACCCCAAGATCGAGCATTGGCCCGCCGACTACATCGATGCGGCGGGCGGTTCGTATGCACACGGGCGCATCGAAATCGGCAATGGTCGTCCGCCCCGCGCCATTCCCGTCGTGCGAGGCGATGACGGCGACTGGACGCTTGACGTGCACCGCATAAAGAAAGCGTTCGGCGACCTCGGCTTCCACCGCAATCCGCAATTTCCACCGATCGACCGGGGACCGCCGAGCGGCTTCAGCCCCGAGAGCGGCTAAGGACGCAATTCGCGAATTCGTCGACAAGAACCAATCAAACAATGACCAATCTGAACGCCGCACCATGAGCGCTCTGACGATCGCCCGCGCGCACCCCGACAGCATCGCCGAGGGCCGCCTGCTAACGAAAATCTGGCACTCGACCACCGAGAAGCCGAAGGCCGCGCCATTCCCCTTTCGGTACCGCTTCGAGCGTGTCGAGTTTGACGGGCTGGCGGAATCTTGGCCATCCATCGTGAAATCGAAGCCGACATTTCCGCCTGCATCATTCGCGGCCAGTTGAAAACCGGCCTCGACCCCAATGGATGGTACCCCCGCCGTTACAAAGGACCCGACGCACCACTTACTGATGTGCCACGCGACTGGTTGATGGTCGACCTCGACCGCGGCGTCCGTACACCGGATGAGCTGCAACAATCGCTCATGCCGGAACTGCGACCGTGTGCGGCGGTGCTGCGACACTCGGGCAGTAGCGGTCACCCGACACTCAACGGCGCTTACCGGCTGCATCTCTGGTTCATGCTCGACCGCCCGCTGTCTTCTGTTGAGGCCAAGGCTTGGGTTGAAAGCTGGAACCGTCAGAGCGGCACGCAGATGCTTGATCCATCAATCTACACTCCCGGCAGCGTCCACTTCACGGCGCGCCCCCTCGTGCAGCCGACCGCCATTGACGCTGTTAGAAAAGTCTAAGCCATGCCCGTTCAGTTTGCGCTCAGCGACCCATTCATCGACGCCAACGGTGTCTCAAACCGTGTTGTCGCCCACACTTGGCCGGGAGCCGCGCCGGTCGTCACCGCGCCATCACCGGAAACTCTCGCCAAGATGATGGTCGAATGCGCACCGGACCCTGCGGATGCAATCGAGGATGCCGAGGCGGTGGAGGTCGTGTTGAGCGCACACCCCGACCACCGGCGGGAAGCGGTCGATTTCTTTCATCAACATGCCAACCGCTGGTGTACGGCGGACGGCTGCGCGAAATGGCTTAAGGAGAACCCCGGCAAGAGCAGGGGCGACTTCGCGCATTGGGTCTTACTGCCCGGAGGGCCGCTCGCACGTGCCGGACTGATTGACGTGAGCGCCTGTATCGACCGCGCGGTAGCCGCATCGATGGCGAACGGCGGAAAGGAAGCACACGCGCGTAATTCCGCCAGGAACGCGCTTTGCTCGACTGCTATCACTGAGAACAACATTGTTATCAGCCGCCTCAAAGAAGTTGCTAAGTTGATGCAAGCCGCGGTTCAAGCACCGGGATTTGCGCTAATCCCGGGCTCGACCCAAGGGCAGGGACTGGCGACCGCCACTGCCAAAGCGCTGCCGAGCGCATTCAATGGCAAAGAGCAGAGCAACAAATGGTACATGCCGCCGAGACCGCTGCCCGGTGCAAAGCCGGTGCCGCTGTTCAAGGAAAATTGGCTGCCGGGGCCGCTTCGCAAACGAGCGAGTGACTTGGCCATGCACCTCAACGTGCCGATCGGCTTTGTGGGTACCTCGCTTTACGGGTGGCTCGGCGGCGCTATCGGTGGGCGCTGTGCAATCCGGCCGCGACCGCAAAATACGTCTTGGCTTGTGGTGCCGAACATCTGGACGTGCCTTGTCGGTCGCCCCTCGGACAAAAAGAGCCCTGTAGTCGAGGCGACCGGCAAGCACCTAAACCGCATTCAGGACGCCGCAGATACGGCGTGGCAGGACGCCAAAGGTGGCTATGACAACGCGGCGGCCGACCACGACAAAGTCATCAAGAAAATGGTAGACACGCTTGCGCGTGCGAAGGCGAACGGTGAGGACACCGCGGCGCTGGAAAAGCGCATCGCCGACGAGCGCGAAAAGGCGCCGGCCCCGCCGAAACAACCGTTCTACGTCGTCGGCGGTTTCTCGCCTGAAAGCCTCGCCAAGAATGCGCTGCAAGACAACCCCGGCGGGGTCGTCATCCACGTTGACGAATTGGTGCACGCTCTTCGCGCTGCGGACCCGGTGTTGAAGCCAAACGAGCGCGCGTTGCTGCTTAAGCTGTTCGCGGGTACGTCGTCGCACCGCTACATGTCGATTGCGCAAGGTACCATCAATATCCCGCGCGCTGTCGCGTCGCTCGTCGGCACCACGCAAATCAAGAGCCTCGCGAGCTACCGCGAAGAGCTGGAAGCCAAAGGCAATGACGGCATGCTGGCGCGCGTCCTCTTCGACGTGTCCGCGCCGGTACCTTTCGCCGAGCCGAGCGCTCCCATGGACCGAGGGGCGGCTGCTCTCGTGCAACGCATCTTCGACATGCTAGCGTCGCTCGTGCCGCAGTCGGCGGGGGCGTCAATCCACATGAATGAGGACGGCGAGCATGGGCTGCCCTTCGTCACCTTCACCACCGAAGCTCAGCCCTTCTTCGACAGGTGGTACGCGGAGAACGAAAAGGCCAAGCGTGAGACCGACGACGACGACCTCGCGGAGTTGATGGGTAAGCACGACAAGCGTTGCGCGGCACTCGCGCTCGTCCACGCGATGACCGAATGGGTTGGTGAGTCGGCGGCGGCGGGCGTGTCCTTCAAACAACTGGCCGCCTCCCCGGTCATGCCTTGGGGCGACAACCTCCCTCGCTTCCGGGGCGTCGGGGTCGAGAGCGTCAAGGCTGCTATCGAGATGATCGCCTACTACAACAGCCATGCCGAAGCGCTACTGAGCGCATCGCAGCCCGGCGCCCGCGCGCTCCGCAAGCTCGCCGAGCGCGTCATCCATGGCGACGTGAAGAGCGGACGACGGTCGGTCAGGTTGCCCATTTCGGCTGGGCCGGCATCACGCACAAGAACGCCCAAGACCTGTTCGAGGAACTGGAAAACCTTGGCTGGCTTTCGCTGAAGCAGGCGCGCGTCGCAGGTCGCCGCGGGGGCCGTCCGACCTTCAGCATCTCAGTTCACCCCGACGTGCCCGGCAACGTCGCGTTGCTGCCGGAGGAATTGCGGACCGCGGCCACCTGACCGCCGGGGCCCCTGTGCCGTCCCGAGGGTCTGCCGGCCAAACTGCATTAGCTGCGTTTGACCGCCTCAAAGGTTAGCCAGCGCCACCGCATTTGAATGCATTTGACCGTTGGGGAAGCCGAATGCAGCTAATGCAGCTATCTTCCATAGGCTCTCAGAAAACTAAAACCCGTCGTATTCCGGTAAAACCCATTTTTATTAGTTGTAATACATATACCACTGGCCTTCGGTGCTCTGAAATGCGCGCGTTTTTCTGAGAGCTTATGGAAAGTAGCTGCGCTAGCTGCATTTGACCCACCCAGCGGTCGGGCTCTCATCCGGTGACTAGCGCACCGTCGAAGGCCCTGGGTATGACCCACACGCGAGCGGTCGTCTCTGGCCTAGTGAACGTTAGGTGCAGCCAGGCGACCGCCTCACGGGTCAACTCGTCCAACCGCCAACGTGCGATACCGAGCGCATCGGTCGTGAAGTACCAAAGCCGCTAAGCTCTACCGGGCTACACCACGCCGCGGCTGCGATGGCGGGAAAGCACGGTCGGCTTAACAGCAAGTCGGCATGTGCGCGGCCCCGAGCGGCGACCATTGCATCAACCTCGTTTTTCTGGCCGCGTGGCTTGCGCTCCGCTCGGCAGACCGAAGTCCCGGCATGCGTAAGGGCCAAGCCCCACTCGGCAGCCGCCACGGCAAGCGCATCCGGGCAACCGGCAGCCCTTAGGCTGGCCGCCCCAGCGCCGAACACCGGAGTTCTCAAGCTTGGCCGCGCTAACAAGCCCGAGGAGCGATTGACCGAGCCCAGCGTCGCCGTGGACGGCGGCGCGGGCAACATCGTTGGACGTTGCGTCGGGGATGATCTACTCTGCTGGCCAACGACCGGCTACGGCGGCCTGAGGCGATACGGGGGACAGTACTCGGTCCTTGCGCTCGTCAAATAGCTTAAGCCACGCGCGCCCCGCGTCCGTCGTCAGCACCTTCGCGAGCCCCAGCCGGTTGCGCTCGTCCCGGAACGTTTTGCCGACGGCATGGCTGTCGGTTGGGGCCATGGCGCGATCCGTCATTGCATGTCCCTGATAATCAGTTGGTGATCTTCTCGCAGTGTCCCAGATATTCGCGCTCAGGCTTTGTGCCGATTGTCGTCATCTTCGCGCCGCCCGTACCTAAATCGGCATCGCCGAGCATCCGTGGCGATATGAAGCTTATCTTGTTTTTGTTACGACTGTCTCCCATTACGCTGACGCGCAAGTCAGGCTCTCCCGGAGTGTGCATGATACCATCCTTGAACCAAGTGCCGTCACTAAACCTGCACGATACGACAGCCGCCAGCCGTTTCTCCTCAACTTGCTTTTCGGCTTTCTCGCGTTCCATACTTTCATAAATTTGGCGCTCTTCAGCTTCTTTAAATTCCATCGCTCGCGTTCTCGCATCTTGCACCTCAATGCCTGGACGCGTGATCAACCGCCCGCCAAAGTTGGCTGGAGGATACTCGACCTTGCATGTTGCCGTACCATACTTCGACACTATTCGCGCCATGTCGCCTTCGCGCAGGATCGTAATGCCTTCACCAAGATCGACAACGGCACCACCTGTGTCATCGACATTCCGCGTGGCCGGGAGGCCCACTTGAAAAGGCTTTCCCAGCTGGTCTTGATAAACGTACGCATCAAGGATCGGCTCTATGTTGCCAAGAAAGCCGCTCCGCTTACCATCGCTGCAAATCAACTGCGGCCGTGGCCGGCTTTGGTCGTCGGGAAGCGCAGGCAGCAAATCTCCGTCGCAGGTCGCCTCGCGTCCGAGTGCCGTGAACGTAGTGCCTGACAGGAGAGGGACACCATTTTCATACCCAAACACAAATGCGTGGAGTTCAGCTTTATTGCCCGCGAGGTCGCCTAAGCTCCATGCGGCGGTGTAAGTGTTCTCTCTGCCGGGCTTCTGCGTCATGCGCGTCCCGATATTGTCGATGCGCGTGCATTTGTCGCCATAGCAAAGATCAAGCCGCGTCTTCTCTCGTTTGACGAGAAAAGCATCGTCAATCGCGCAATAGAGAAGTTTGGTCTCGGCGTTCGCGCCAGTAATCGCGGCGACCAGGAAGCCAGTTACCAAAAATCTCAATCCAAACATCGGTTCAGCCCTCCGCGCGCGGGACCCAAACGGCTCGGCTCTAGCTCCGACGGCAGGTCCGTCCCAAAGTTATGAAATACTCCCAATCAATCCCTTGCTCTGCAGATCGTTGAATATCGCCTGCATTGTGTTGTCTGCGCTCGTGCGGTCCCCCATGAAGAGCGATCCGCCCGCATGCTTTATTCAATCTACGGTTCAATTGTTGCACTCCGTCTGTGCGTCGCGTTCCGACTTGTGCTGCTCCATGCATTCGCGCACGGCTTTCTGACGTTCGTTGACTGCACGGTGGATCGCGGCCTTGACATCGGCATTAGTTAAAGCAGGAAAGTCTCGATCTCGCTTGTTATCCGCCAAGGCGGCCTCTTGATTCTCAGCCGCCGCATCCTCAACCATGCGGCCGATTTCGGTCGAGGCGACACCGGGATTGCGGTTCCGCGCAGCCCGTTCGCACTCCATCTGTGCATCGTAATTCCAGCGCTGCGCCAGGCAAGTACGTATAGCGGCGTCGACTGCGGCCCTGTTTTCGGCCTTCAGGCTGTAAAGGTCGTATATGACGAAAGAGCCGATCGCGACGATGATAACCGCAGCCGTCGTCTTGATCGCTTCCCATTTGTCGTAGAACCAATAAACGATGCTGGGAAGCGCCGCGAAGAACAGCACGGCTAGGATGATCCCGCCTGCAATTTCGAGCATACAAGCCCCCACGTTTGATGGCCAGAATTCGAAGAAGCGCGCCCTTGGTTATATTGATCCCGCGGACCAGTCCCTTTGCAATTTAACAGAGCCAACAATTTCTTCACTATCATCCTAGATCGATGGGCACCGGCAACTGACAGCCGAAACCATACCTGTCAACATACGGCTGCAACCAGTAATGCGACTTCAGCCAATCCACCAAATACGCTCGTGCCCTTCCGCGGGCGCTGTTGTCCCCGCGGTCGGCGCGATGATTTTCTTTTCGTCGGTGCTGTTTGCGCTTTTGAAGGATGTCGATTGCCCCGTCGACCGTTAGCCAGGGATGGCCGTTCTGCTTCGGACCGTTCAGACCAATTCTGTAATGAGAACGAATCAGTTCCTCTCCGACCGCGCCTCCGACGGTCTCCGACGCAAAGGCTGGTTTCGGGCCACGTTTGTTGCGCAAGCGTAAGCGCCTTTCGCGCCCGAGCTCGTGAGCACCGCCGGCCAATTCTATAACCTTCGAAGCGACCTCACGGCTCCATCCAAATTGGCGGACGCAAATGCTGACGGTCATGGTGATACTAAGATGGAGCGCGGTAGCAGCCGTTAGCTCAACCAGCTCGATAAGCTCGTCGTCGTCGGCCATCACGATGCCACCGGCCGCAAAGTCACGACCTTGGGCGACCGCTCCTCGCGCATCTCATCGCAACGGTCGGCCCACCACTGAGCCAGCTTGCGGCGCGCTTCCCAATATGACGCGCGATTGTAGACAGCGCGGATTTGATTCTTGTCCTGGTGAGCGAGCGCGGCTTCGATCGCGTCGGGGTCAAACAAGCCGCTCTCGTTTGCCATAGTCGAGAAGGATGAGCGGAAGCCATGCGGCACATGAACGTCGCTCTTGTATCCTAGTCGCCTCAGTGCCGAATTCAGCGCACCTTCCGACATAGGCCTAAGGGATGGCCGTCTCGACGGTTGACCGTCTCTGCCGACCGTGCGGCGAGGTTGGGCACAGGGAAATAGAAATTCGCCCCAACCGGTCAATTCGCGAAGCTCGACCAGAATGGCGACCGTCTGCCTCGACAGCGAGATGCGGTGTTCGCGCCTCGTCTTCATAATTTCGGCCGGGAGCGTAACGACGGGCTCGGTGCTATCGAGGTCAATCCACGACCATCGCAGTTGACGAAGCTCACCCGGCCGTAGCGCAGTTAATGTGATGAGCTGAAGAGCAAGCCGAGTTTCCGGGGCGCCATGGTAGGCGTCTATATCGCGGAGGAGCCGCCCGAAGGCGGTCGGCTCGGTGATGGCGGCATAGCTATTCCTTGCCGGCGGTGTCAGCACATCGTCGCCGACCAGCGAGGCGGTGGGGTCGAATTGAGCCCGACCGGTCGCCACCGCCATTCGGAACACGCGGCTCGTGGTCTCACGGCAGCGGCGGGCGGTCTCGTTACGGGCTCGACCATTCCTGCCGCGAGCCTCGATCTTCTTCAGCGCAGCGAGACACTGCATCGGCGTGATTTCGCCAACCTGCAAGTGCCCAAGGTGTGGCCGGACTAGCAGGAGGAGCCAAGTCAGTTTGCCGAGTGTGCTTTCCGACCGCTGGGCGTCACCGCTGAGAGCCTTTTGCTTTTCCAACCACTCGTCTGCCACCGCCGCGAACGTCGTGGCATGGGCGACCGCCTGCGCCTGCTTTTGCGCCTTCCGCTGCGCGCTCGGGTCTTTGCCAGCGGTGAGCAGCCGACGAAGCTCCTCCGCCTTCTTTCGCGCCTCGGCGAGCGTGACGGTCGGGTAGGCACCGAGCGAGACGGAATTGCGCTTGCTGGCAAACCGATAAGAGAACCGCCAGCGCCGGATGAACTTCGGGGCGTCTTTCCGAGGGCGATGATCCCGGACTTGACGGATAACCCCGGACGTGCCAGTTTGCCAACTGCTGGCCTCATTCCGGGGCCGGTGGGATGGCTATTGGCGATGGAAACCCAAATACCCGACCGGTGGGGACCGGCGTTGCGCGGAGCGATCTGGGGTGCGGCACCGTTCATATTCTTTATGGCAGCCGTTATTGAGGGGGTTATCGCTGGCAACTACCTAGTGGCGACTGTCTGCACTGTCCTATTTTTCGCAAGTATTGCATTGGTTGTTTATTGGGATCGACTTGTTCCGTTACGCATTCGCGCAGAATTACATCTTTCATTGAGTTATTTGAGTCAGCGATTCAGCCTCGCCCGGCAATCATAAGCATAGCGCGTCAATCAGCTTGGGGGCGATGGTATGCCGCGCAGCTCCTTGTGAGCGGCGCATACCCGTGGACTTGATGCATTTGTATCAAGTGGCAGCCGTTGCGTCATGGAAAAGATATTAGACGAAAACTCTAAGTACGTGAGCGTCAGCCCAACTCAAATTTGAGACTATCTCGCGACCGATTAGCGTCATCAGCTCTTCTCTTTAGGAAAACCCGATAGCATTGTGGAAAATGCACGTCGTTCCTACAGCGCGTGGAAATTGATTCAGACGAATGATAGAGCTACGATGCTGCGTCTCACTTGAAACACTACGCTTGCGAATTACGACAGCCTAATCGTGGATGCCTTTCAATTCGAGAATTTGTGCCCACAACAATGCGCTCTCGATAAAAAAAGCGAAAATTTCTACGCGAAGCACGCACGCAGCTTGACAGGCGAGATACAAAGATGTCCGATCCCCCAGCAACGTGTGTATTAGTATTTTATTTCTCATAATCATTGCCTGCTCGTTCTCTCTTCATATCTGTCTTACCAAGAAAATGGGTTATTTTTTCACTCAGCACCACGCAGCAAGTCGCGTAATTCCACCAGCCGCGTTGCCGCCGACAGCGTTCCAACAGGCCAACTCTCTTACCTCAGCCGCCCCCGAATTTAAGTGCGCAGACATAGCGACAGAGATTATCGTTTGTAAAAGTATTACTGCAACTAGATGATCTACCAATATCCTCGTTACGCTACAACATGCTCTCAACGTGAGAGCGCTATTTTCGAGTCTACCCGTCTGTGAAATTGAAATTGTTGCAAGCTAACAAATTCCGTTGCGAGTTCAGAGCTAAACTAGCAAACTTCAACAATTATTACAATTACGCTGATATTGCCGATGTTTTGAAGAAGTCGCTATTAGCGCGTAACCGCCGTTCCTATCACCATTTTTGATCGCTCATTCTTTCAAGTGAGAGATTTGCGCAGGCCTGCGCTCGCCTCCCCAAGATTTTGAAACAGAAATGACGTTTACGTTGGAGCGATCAAAAGAGATTTGGATGCGTCAGAGATTAGCGCAATATTGCCGAACCGCTGTCGTCAGGCCAAGAATTAGAAAAAATGGAGTTCCAAATGACCGTTATCAAAACGCAACTCCAGTTGCTCCGCTTCCTGTTTGCTGGCCTCTTTCGTCTCTAGCTGAGACGATGCCAGTGTTTTCGTCTCAGCAGCCTGCTATCGCAGCTCCAAAAATATCCACGTTCTCGCGGTTGTTGTAGCGTAACTCTAACTCCGCGACGTACAGCGGCAGATATTTCTTGCTGACCTTGTGATAGTGCCGACACACCGCGCTTAAAGATGCTCCAGAAGCCTTCAATCGTGTTGGTGTGCACCGCGCCGACAACGTATTCGCCCTGCGTGTGCTTGATGACTTGGTGCGGATATAGCTTCTTCACATGGTGATAGCCAATCCATTCGTCCGTCACGAGAAGGCTTACCTTGCTGTACACCGCTTCCATGACGAACTTGGTGAGAACATCGCCGCTGACCGTATCTATCACGCGTGCCACGACGTTGCCCTTGCGGCTGACCGCGCCAACAACCGGCACCTTGCCCGAGCCAAGCCGCCGCGTCCGGGGCCGCCGCGTCCTCTTCCCGATATGCTTGTTCTTTGCCTTCCCGCCTATAAACGTCTCATCAACCTCTACTATGCCCTCCAGCTTGTCAAAATCCTTCTCCACAAGCGCCGCGCGCATACGGTGGCATATTACCAAGCCTTCTTGTAGTAGCCAAAACCTAAATGGCGGTGGATTTGCCGCGCGCTCATGCCCTTCTTGCTGGTCAGCAGCAGATGTATGACCTGAAACCAGCGCCGCAAATCAACATTAGTATTCTCGAAGATCGTTCCGGCAATGTTCGAGAACCGATAGCCGCTGTCGCTGCAATCCGTGCACTCCCATTTGAATTTCATCGTTTTGAGTTCGTAGGGCCGGTTAGAGCCGCAGCGCGGGCAATGCACGCCATCGGGCCAGCGGCGCGCAACCAGATAGGCGTCGCAAGCCTCTTCATTCGGGAACATCTGCTCAAACTGGCCCACGCTCAATTGAGTGATTTGCTTGGGCTGTTTTGCGCGGGCCATTACGGCTCTCCCTATCGACAGGAGAGAATATGGCATGCCTAGATCAATCCGTCAAGTCCGGGATCATCGCCTTTCCGAGACGACCGCGCCTAGTCCTTACCGGTGTCGCCCATAGCTCCAGCCCTTCGCCGTCAAACAGCTTCGCGACGCGCTTCCCCTCGGGGACGGTGGCTCCTTTCACGTCGGCATCGTTGAGCAGGTTGCGGGCCATGGCGGTAACTTTCCGGCGGTCGGCGACTTGTTACCGTCATTTGTACCGTCAGTTACCGTCTTGCGCCAAACTGAAAATTTCGCGCCTGAGCGAACGCCGTGGGGTGACGCCCGCTAAGGCAATGAAAATACAGATATTATTACGAAAGCGATTTCAGCTAGGCGCAGGAGGTTCAGTGCTGTTCCCCGAAGCTGGTGCCGGGTGAGAGAATTGAACTCCCGACCAACGGTTTACAAAACCGCTGCTCTACCGCTGAGCTAACCCGGCTCATCAAAGGCCTTAGAGAAGAACAATAAAGGAATTGCCACCCGATTGCCACCGAACGGACAACCTCAGGCAGCGCTCATGCGCTTAGTCATCCTCGATGTCTGCTAATGACCCAAAGCGGACATTGGCGAGACCGAAGTTCAGCTTAGTGAAGCTTCACCAAAGGTATTAACGACCACCCTATGGATTGGGACAGTTCGGGGTGCCAAAACAGCTTTGGGTGCGACATGACTGGCGTAGGACTGAGCCGGCACGAAGCCTAGGCAATGCCCCCTGGGCGAACCGTCTGAACAGGCGCATCCTACGGGCGCTGAAAAGGGGCGCCCCATGACTTTGGACACCAATACTTTTCTGATCGTTTTTGCCGTAGCAATTGTGGTGATAGGTTTCTTCGCTTGGGTCATGTTGAAGAAAGCTTCGTGACGCGCTCTCCGGGCTTGAGCTTGTGGCATATATGAAAAGGCGCGAGTTCATAGCGCTAATCGGTGGTGCTGCAGTCGGTTGGCCACTTGCCGCCCGCGCGCAGCAGGCGGGAAAGCCGCCGACTATCGGGTTTCTAGGCGCGGATGCTTCGGCCTTTAGTCCATGGACGGCTGCGTTTGTCAGCGTCTGAGCGAACTCGGCTGGATCGAGGGCCGGACCGTCGCGATCGAGTATCGCTGGTCAGAGCGCCGTCCCGAACGCTACGCCGAGATTGCAGCGGAGTTTGTCCGCCTTTAGGTCGACGTCATTGTCACCGTCGGAACTGCCGTACCCATAGTAGAGCAGGCGACAGCGGTTATCCCCATTGTCTTTGCGGTGGCGATCGACCCGGTCGGCAATGGCCTGGTCGCAAGTCTGGCGCATCCCGGCGGCAACGTCACTGGACTGTCGGTCCAGGCGGCCGAACTTGTTGGCAAGCGAAGCGCTCAAGGTCAAAGTCGACGCACTTTACGTCGTGGTCGATCCGCTTTGGGGGGTAAAGCGGACGTGGGCCAAGCGGCTCGTGATGTCTGCTTATGACCCAAAGCGGACATGTGCCGTCGGGCAGCAGCGAAATCACGTATAGTTTGCCGGTTCATTGATTCGCATCGACCGGGCATTCACCTCGATCCCAAACGATGAGCCCCCCTGTCCAGATCAGACTAGAAACCGCAAATGGCTGGGCAGTCCTGCCGTCTTCGCTCAAGCGTGCCGACGGCACGCCGCGTTTCAATTTAAATTTTCCTATTCCGCTGATTACCGACCAAGGCGCCGTACACCTGGTGGCTCACGAGACAAGCACTGGGTACGAGCCTTCGACCCGAGATCTCATCGAGCGCACGTTGCGGCCAGGCGACATGTTCGTGGATGTCGGCGCACACTGGGGCTTCTTCACTCTTCAGGCCGCCACCCACCCTGCCGGAGAGATTGAAGTCATTGCATTCGAGCCGGAGGTCACGAATGCAATGATCCTGTCCGAAAACGTCACTAGAAATAAAGTGGACATGGTCACCGTCGTTTGTGCCGCTTGCGGCGATGGATACAGACTGGCTCCGCTGGTGATGAATTCCACGATGGGTCACAGCATACACGGGGCGGATTTTCGCCACGATGCAAGACAACCGTCGAAATGGGTTTCAGTCGTTACGCTGGATGGCGCACTGGCAAATGTCCGCCCACAGACCGAACGGCGGCTCATTCTCAAAATCGATGCCGAGGGTTTCGAGCCAAACATCATTGCGGGCGCCCGGTCGCTACTGAAAAGCGGCCGCGTTGCACTGATCGTGTGGGAGTGTGGCGGCGCTTTCGTCGAGGGCCGCGGACATTCTGCGATGGTCGAAATGGTCGCGTTTTTGAGCGAATGCGGATTCCGCCACGTGCGATCGCCAGAAAATGGCGCCGAACTCCAGGGCATCGAGTTTGGCGCGGAAGACGGCTGGTACGGAAATGTCTTCTCCTTCGCGTCGCAACTCAGTGACGAATTTAATTAGTCATGTCTGCTTCTGGCACATAGCGGACATTCCACGACGTCCGACTTGAGTCCGCTTTTGGGGGCAAAGCGGACATCGGCCAAAGGGCTCACGATGTCTGGTTTTGTCGCGCACACAGCGGCACACAACCCCAAGCCGGTCTGAACGGACTGTTTTGCTGTGACGCGCGGCACAGCCGGAGCGGGGAGGCGCAGCCATACACGAGCTCGCGGGACATTTCTGCAAAGGCGAGCAACTATGGCGACCTTCACCACGAAATCTCAAGCCTCGACCGTTCCGGCAACGCGACTGGGCTTCTTCCGTCGACTGGCGCGGCGGTTTTACGACGGCCTCATGGAGAGGGCCATGTACAGGTTCACGCCAACGCGCAAATTGTAAGGACGACGATGACGGCCTCAATCCGGCCGGCCACCCGAGCGGCGCCGTTTATGGCAAAGACCTCGGCGAATTTCGTCGCCGCCGTATTTTTGCGGGTGCGCGCAACACGTCATTGCGGCAGCCTATCGAGGCGCAGATGCCTAACGATCCCGACGATTCTCGGGAAGAAGCGAATCATGAGGCCCGCGGCACACGCTCCAAGGTCAACTCGGCTCTCATCGTGTTCGTTGTCGGGCTGATCTGCGCGATGATGATTTTTGCCGCCTATTCGCTGTGGTGGACGAAGTAAGCCGCTGCGAAGGCCGTCAATACGAGCGATCTTCGCTTCTGCCTGCGAGTTGCTCGGCGAACTCAAGTAGCGTTTGACGATGTAGCGGATTATCGATCTGGCGGAACGCCTTAACCAGACGCAACCCTTCCTCGACGTCGTATCCGGAATCATTGGATTCTGAGGTTGATTTATCGGTCATTGGCCATCCGCGGGGTTAGGCGTGAAGATCGCGAACATTGATAGTTCGGAAGCTCGATTCAACTAATGGTATATCTCATTGTCAATGCGCGATCTAGCGTAGTGTCATTTTCTCGGTAAGTACCCGCTCCGGCCATAATTTGTTTCGAGATTTCAACTTTTGCGTGAGGCGGGTTGTGTCTGTTTTCTAATTTCTCCGCGTTCTGCCTCGGCAAAATTAGGACTTCAAATCGCTGCGGCCCAATGCACAATTCTGATGGGGGGGTGCATTATGCGTGAGCCGGGCAAGAGAGACGTGCATGAACTCCTTTTCAGGTCACTGCGAGATAACTCTGAGACCTATTGCCGCTACATGCGACCTGGCGACATTATTACTCAGGCGATGATGGATCGGCGGATAAAAAAGCGCCGGAAATTTGTTGATATACTCGGACAATTATTGCGACCCAAACGGGGATCATAATGGCGTTTGACTTTGAGCACCTAACACAAGCTGCCATTCTGGCAATCGTGGTTGGATTTTACGTCGCGCCACTCCTTCGGCGTGGGCAAGATGACTGAACAACCAAAGGCTGCAGTTTCAATCGCCTGGACCCTCCGCGTCGGCCTGTTGGCGCTGACGATCGTGGCTTTTCATTCCCCGGCCCGCGCCCAATCGGCCGATCTTGTGCTTTGCGACCGGATCGCCGCCGATCCCGCCGATCCGGACAAGCCGGCGGGCGTCGCTGGCGTCGCCACGATCGCTCCATCCGACGTCGCCACCGCGATCAAATTCTGCAAGCTCGCCGCGCCCACATCGCGCCGGGCGCTTTACGAGCTCGGCCGTGCCTATGCCGCCAATCGGCAAATGCCGGAAGCCATCGGCACCTATCGCAAAGCCGCCGACAAGGGCAGCACGTCCGCGATGGTCGAACTCGGCGCGTTGCTGGCGACCGGATCCGGCGTTGCAAAGGATCAGGCGCAGGCGCGCGATCTGTTCGAGCGCGCCGCCAAAGGCGGCAACCCCCGCGCCGTCGCCAATCTCGCAGCCATCTCCGACAGCGGCGGTCCGCCAATGGATCCGGTCGGCGAGCGCGCGATGCTTGCGAAAGCCGCCGAGACCAATTCGGCGGAAGCGCAGTTTCAGCTCGGGCTGATGTATGCCAATGGCGTCGGCGGCCCGCAGGACGACGTCGCCGCGCGGGCCATGTTCGAAAAAGCGGCCGCGCAAAACCATCCCGGCGCCCTGGCATGGGCCGGCTCATTTGCCGAAAGCGGGCGAGGCGGCCCGAAGGACGAAGCTGCCGCCAAGGCGGATTACGAAAGAGCCGTAGCGCTCGGCAACGACGATGCCAAAGCCGGGCTGCGGCGCATGCGGTGTTCGATCCAGCTTTCGGATCAAAAGGGAAATCCGCTGTGGACACTTTGCAACAATTAGCGGTGCGGCTCCCGGCGCGATAATTGCTGCAGCTCGACGATTCAAACAAACTAATCAATGTGGCGATTCACGCCGCATTTTTTGCGGTGGACAATAGGGCCAGAATTAGGCGCCGGCGTCCCGCGAACTGAACCCTAGTTATGCGCATCGAGGCGGTGTGAATTGCCGCGTTGATTGGTAATACGCGCGTTCCTTTCGTCTGCATGGCCCCGCCAATGACCTTAACGGTTTTGGCGGGGCTTTCGTTTGCAGGCGGCAGGCAATCGCAACAATGATGGAGCTCGTTGTAATGAAGTTGACGACATTGCTGGCCGCCGGGGCGGTCATGTTTGTCTTTTTTGTCTTTGCGCATTCTGCACAGGCCCAGATCTATCATCGGCATCTGATGCAGCAGGGATCTACCGATACGGAACCGCATTATGCTTATTCGGAACGCGGCGCCCGCGCCGGTCAATATGGCGGCCGCCCGGCCGCGTGGTGCGGTTGGGAGATGAGACAGCTCGTGGGCAGCGATCCCGGCCCCGCATTCAATCTGGCGCGCAATTGGGCCGGTTGGGGACGGCCGGGACCCGCCGGTGTCGGCGCGGTTGTGGTCTGGTCACACCATGTCGGCAAAATCGTCGGCCAGGAAAACGGCATGTGGGTGATCCAGTCCGGCAACGACGGCCACGCCGTTCGCGCCCGGCCGATGTCGATTGCCGGCGCCATCGCCATCCGTTGGGGATGACGGTTCCGCCAAAGAACTGCTAAGGAGAATGTTACTGGCCGCTCGGGACACCGGGCGGCCTTTTCATGCTCCGCCGCGAGCGGGCGCTCACAATTCGACGTCACTATATTAAGCTTGCCGGAAGGAAGGACCGTACCATGAGCCCGCAACGTCAACTCCATCTCGGCGCTTTTATGCGCCCGGCGAGCATTCACACCGGAGCCTGGCGCTATCCCGGCGCCTGGCCGGACATGAATTTCAATTTCGCGCATATCAAATGGGCCATCCAGCAGCTGGAGCGCGCCAAGTTCGACGCTTTTTTCATGGCCGACCACATGGCCGTGCTTAACATGCCGATGGATGCGCTCAAGCGCAGCCACACATCGACGTCGTTCGAACCGTTCACGCTATTGTCGGCTTTGTCGCAAGTCACCGAGCGCATCGGGCTCGTCGCCACCGGCTCGACGACGTTCGACGCGCCCTATCACATCGCGCGGCGTTTCGCCTCGCTCGACTGGCTCAGCAACGGCCGCGCCGGCTGGAACATCGTCACTACATCGAATCCCGATGCCGCGCTGAATTTCGGGCTTGAGGAGCACATGGAGCACGGCGAGCGCTATCGCCGGGCGCGTGAGTTCTACGACGTCGTCACCGGCCTCTGGGACAGTTGGGCCGACGATGCCTGGATACGCGATGTCGAGGACGGCATTTTCTTCGAGCCGTCGAAAATGCATGTGCTCGATCACAAGGGCAAATATTTCTCAGTGCGGGGGCCCGTCAATATCGCGCGGCCGGTTCAGGGCTGGCCGGTGATCGTGCAGGCCGGCGCGTCCGATTCCGGCCAGCAGCTTGCCGCCGAAACCGCGGAAGCCGTGTTCACCGCGCAGAGCAATCTCGCCGCCGGCCGAAAATTCTATGCCGAGGTCAAAGGCCGCATGGAGAAGCTCGGGCGTGCGCGCGACCACATGAAAATTCTGCCGGCCTGTTTCGTCGTGGTGGGCGATACGGTGGAGGAGGCGCAGGCAAAACGCGCCAAACTCGACAGCCTGGTCGATTACGCCAATGCCATCGCGTCGCTGTCGATCGCGCTTGGTCACGATGCGTCGAAATTCGATCCGGACAAGCCGTTGCCGGACAATATTCCCGAGAGCAACGCCTCAAAGAGCGGGCGGGAGCGCGCGATCGCGCTCGGCAAGCGCGACAATCTTACGGTACGGCAGCTTGCGCAACGGCTCGGCGGCTATTCCGGCCTCGCCATGGTCGGCACGCCGCAAACGATCGCCGACGAGATGCAGGAGTGGCTCGAGACTGAGGGCTCCGACGGCTTCACCGTGATGTTTCCCTATTTGCCGGGCGGACTCGACGATTTTGCCGACCGCGTGGTTCCGGAATTGCAGGCGCGCGGCCTGTTCCGTCGTGAATACGAAGGCGCGACGCTGCGCGAAAATCTCGGCCTGCCGCGCCCGACCAACCGCTTTTTTCAGAACTGAAACCGAATAAAATTGAGCGATGCCGCCACTCGATTGCGGGTCGGTTGTGCACGCCATAGAGTAGGGCAACGGTCGAGTCATCGGCTGGAGGAAGCGCTGTGTCAGAGCAAAAGCCGTCGCTGCTCGATCGCTTCGATCCGATCGAGCGGGTCAGTCTCGACGAACTACGCGCGCTTCAGCTCAAGCGGTTTAGGCAATGCGTCGCTCGCGCGGCGCAAGTGCCGCATTACCAGAGGAAATTCGCGGCAGCGGGGATCCAGGCCGGCGATGTGAGAAGCCTCGACGATCTCGGAAAATTTTCATTCACCACCAAGGAAGATCTGCGGCAAGATTATCCGTTCGGCATGTTCGCGGTGCCGATGAACGAAATCGTGCGTATCCATGCATCGAGCGGGACCACCGGCAAGCCGACCGTAGTCGGTTACACGCGCGGTGACATCGAGACCTGGGCCATGCTGATCGCACGCGGGATCCGCGCCGCCGGCGGCAAGCCGGGCGACAAAATGCACATTGCCTACGGCTACGGCCTGTTCACCGGCGGGCTCGGCTTTCATTACGGTGCCGAATATCTCGGCTGCGCCGTCATCCCGGTCAGCGGCGGCTTTACCGAACGGCAGGTTCAGCTCATCGTCGACTTCGAGCCGGATATCATCGCGGTGACGCCGTCATACCTGCTCGCTATCGCCGACGAATTCGACCGCCAGGGTATCGACGCGCGCAAATCCTCTTTGCGCATCGCGTTTCTCGGTGCGGAGCCATGGACCGAGGGGATGCGTGCGGAGATCGAGCGCCGCATGGGGCTCGACGCCGTCAACGTCTACGGCTTATCCGAGGTGATCGGTCCCGGCGTCGCCCAGGAATATGCCGCGACCAAGGACGGCTTGACGATCTGGGAGGATCATTTTTTCCCGGAAATCATCGATCCGGATACCGGCAAGGTGCTGCCCGACGGCGAGGAGGGCGAGCTGGTGCTTACCTCGCTGACCAAGGAAGCGATGCCGGTCATCCGCTATCGTACGCGCGATCTCACCCGGCTCCTCCCCGGCAGTGGCCGCGCCATGCGCCGGATCGAACGCATCAAAGGCCGCAGCGACGACATGCTGATCATCCGCGGCGTGAATATCTTTCCGAGCCAGATCGAGGCGGCGCTCGCCGCGGAGCAGTTGTTCGCGCCGCATTATATTCTCGAAGTGACGCGGCCCGACCGGCTCGATGAGCTTGAAGTGATTGTCGAGACCCGCGCCAAGCTGCCGCCGGACGCGGCGATGGCGCTGGCCGACCGGGCCGTGCATCTGATCAAGGCGCATGTCGGCGTCACCACGACGGTGCGCGCGGTGGCGCCGGGCACCATCGAGCGCTCGCAAGGCAAGGCCAAGCGTGTCATCGACAAACGGCCGCGGATTTGAATCATGGCAATCGTCGAAGATTCTTCGCCAACCGATGCGCTGACCCGCGCTGGCCTGCCGCGCGATGCGGCTGCGGCATGGCTCGCGAACGGCGGCGCGTGCGATGGCGATTATGCCCGCGACAGTGAAAAGTTTTCCCGGCAATGGCGGATCAGCGCCGAACTCCTCGCACAGCTGCCGGCAAAACCTTCACGCTCCGCGGCGGAAGCTGCTGCCGCCGCGGCGATCATGGAGCGCGACCGTGCGGCTCGTGAGACGTTTCTCGCCGCCCATGTCGAGGCGGTCTATCGCCGTCTGACCGGCGAGTTCACAAAATTCCGGCGTGTCGAGCATCTGGTCCACGATGCCGCAATGGCTGTCCCGGGGCTGGTGCCGGACGCGGCGCAGCTGGCGCGCGAGAACGCTCTACAGCAACGGGACAAAGACGGTTTTGAGATCGATCAAGGCCTGTTGCTGTCGCATGTGCTTGCGCATCCGGCCTGCGGCGCGCATCTGTGCCACGCCATGTTGCTGCCGCGGCCGGAAGCGCGGGAAGAAAGCCGCCGCTTCGCCGAGCTCGGCAAACTTGAGCTGGAAGGCGCCACACTCGAACGCCGTGGCAAGGCCGTGCTTGTCACCATGCGCAATCCGCGGTTTCTCAATGCCGAGGACGAGACCACGCTCGACGGTCTCGAAATCGCGATCGATGTCGCGACACTCGATCCCAATTCCGACATCGCGATTTTGTGCGGCGGCGCGGTCGAGCACGCAAAATACCGCGGCCGGCGCCTGTTTTCGGCGGGCATCAATCTGACCCACCTCTACCACGGCAAGATTTCATATGTCTGGTACCTCAAGCGCGATATGGGACTGGTCAACAAGCTGTTCCGCGGCGTCGGGCGGCCGGAAACCAGTCCCGATGAGCTTGCCGGCGGCACGATCGAGAAACCGTGGATCGCAGCCGTTGATGGTTTTGCGATCGGCGGCGGTTGTCAGCTTTTGCTCGCCGTCGATTATGTGCTGGCGGCGAACGACGCCTACATGACGCTGCCGGCGCGCAAGGAAGGCATCATTCCCGGCGCCGCCAATCTGCGGCTGTGGCGCTTCACCGGCGATCGCATCGCGCGGCAGGCGATCCTTTACGGGCGGCGTCTGGACTGCGACACGCCGGAAGGACGGCTCATCTGTGATGAAGTAGCCCCACCTTCTGGATTCGAAGCCGCGCTACACCGGATCGTCGAAGGCTTCACCAGTTCCGGCGTCGTCAGCAGCGCCGGCAACCGCCGCGCCATTCGCGTCGGCCAGGAGCCGCTCGACATGTTTCGCCGCTACATGGCGGTCTACGCGCGCGAGCAGGCCTATTGCCATTTCAGCCCGGCGCTGATCGCCAATCTGGAGCGCAATTGGAACGCGCATAACCGCGCCGTCTAGCGTGGACTCATGAACGGGGAGCCGTCTACCCGACACATTCGCCGCGTCGCGCCATCGTTCCAATTTTCAGCGTGATAAAAAATTACCCCACTCCCCAGATGGACAGGGGGGAGATTCGCGCGAAGCAAATCCGTATCGAGATATGGGACCCGAAAATTTCGAATTATTAATAAAGTCTCAACCCGGCCATGACAGGCTACGGCTTATCAAGTGCTCTGGCAGCTAATGGCACTTAGCGGACATGTCGCGACGTCCGAGTTATGTCCGCTTTCGGGGGTAAGGCGGACATTCCAAGCTCTGCTCACCAAATTCGAATTATGAAGTACACGCCCCAGGCGTCGTCGCTTAGTCGCGTAATTATTCTATCGCGCGGCGAAATTCATGTTGTCGAGGCGGGCTTTTTGTTCGTCGCTGAGTTTGGTCTCAAAATCCGCCAGCGCCACCTGAATGGACAATACCGCGCGCCAGGTCGCGTCGAGCCGCGCCTGGATCGTTTCCAATCGGCCGAGCGCGGTCGGCGGCGTCGAGGTCGGGCAATGTGTTTCGAGATCGGTCGCCGCCTTGGCGAAAGACTGCTGGAGAGCGGTTAGATCAGGGCCCTGCGCGTCGGTCGGCTGCACCGACCTGACGATCTGGTCGATCGACCAATCGATCGCCGTCGGCAGGCCGCCGCAGGTCGGGATGCTGGTCTGGAATCGGCGCGCGGCGGCGGCGGGAGGAACAGCCGTCTCGAATCGCGATCGTTGATCGGCGCTCAAGGATTGCTCGAAATCCTGCAGCGGCTGGCGGGCGATGTCGATCGCCATGGCCAATTCCTCAAGCTGCGATTCCATGAGTTTTAGCCGTGCGATCGGCTGCGTCGGAATTTCATTCGGGCACGATTTGGCAAGGTAGCCCGAGCCGGCGCCAAGCGCGCCACCGAGCTTCTGTAAAAGCGGCATCTGATCTGTGGTCGGAGAGATCTCCTCGCTGATGCGCCCAACGATTTGATCGGCGTCGACGAACGGCTGACACTGGTGCTGATCGTCATTGGCGGGACCGGTTGCAAACGCGGTCGAGAAAATATCCCGGTAGCCGAACGGCCATAGCGCGGAGTCCGGCCAGAATACGGTTTGGAAAATCGTCGGCAGAGCGAGGTTGGGATAAAGCAGCGCCGCGTTTACGCCCTGTCCCGACCCTTGCGCCGACCCGGCACTGCCTTCCCCCTCACGGCGGGCAAGGTCATTCGGATTGGCATGCGTGTAGAGCCGATGACCGCCGAAATACGGCAGGTAAAGAGGTACGTGGATATGGAATGGTCCGATGCGCAGACCGAAGGCCGCAGCCGGAGAAGCTGAAAACGTAACGGCGGCAAGTGCCGCAATCGCGATAAAAGCGCCGGCCTTGCGCATGATCTGGCACCGTTGATGGGTCAAAGCCGACATCAACGCCCACCGGGCCCTGGCGGTTCCAGCCGTTCCCGCATTTCCACCGGCATTCCTTGTCGCTTATCGCCGAGACGCAACAGCGGCACAAGCACGAAGGCGAAGGCTGTGAATGCCGCCGATATCAGGACTAGTGGCGGCAGCGTCCTGTTGAAAACGTGCGTGTATAGAAACGAGCCCACGTTATCGGCGAGCGTAGTCGCAAGGTTGATGATCGACATCAAGACGGCAAAGGAGAAACCCTCCGCGCGCCGCGGACAATAATCGGCGGCGAGCGTCACCGTCGCCACGGTCGCGACCATGGCGGAGAATCCTGCGCAGAAGCTGATGATTGCCGCAGCCGTTTCGTTCCAGAACATAAGAAACGCCGCCGCGGTAAGCGTGCCGAGCGCGATGCTGAGATTGAGAAGTTGCTTCAGCGTCAAGCCGTCGAACAGCCGGCGGTAGAGCAGCGCGGCGATGACCCAGCCGGCGGCGCCGATCGATCCCAGAATGCCGATATAGGCTTGGGAGAAATTCAGGTCGTCGGTCATGTGATAGTAAAGCGGCGTGCTCAAGCCGGGGCTGAAATAATAGAGAAAGATAAAGACGGCAACGATCCACAGGTGTCTCTGCCGGAACGCCGATGCCAGCCCCGCGAGCGTCGATTTCATGCCCTCGACGTTGACGGGGGCCTTGTTCTCGGAAATCAAAAACACGGTGCCGACGATGACCGCGAACGGCGCGACCGCGACGATGGCGGCGGCGCTATGCAGGGCGGAGGTGGGATCGAGATGCTGCACGAGCTGGCCGCCGAGAATGGCGGCGGCCATGGCGGCGACATTGTACCAGAGCCATTGCTGATTGACGAACTTGCCGCACGTCTGATGTTTTTGCCCGTTCTCCACCAGCACGGCGCCGCACAGCGTGCTCGATATCGCCATGGCATAGGCCGTGAGCATGAGCGCCAGCGCGAGGTCGCTCGGCGCCGTCAGTCGCGTGACCCAAAAATATCCGATGATCGCGGCGACGTTGGCGATGATCAGATAGCTTTTGCGGCGGTAGCCGAACAGCGGCACGAAATCCGAAACCAGGCCGTAGACCGGCTTGATGATCCACGGCAGGTTGAAAACGGTGACAAAGGCGGTGACCTGGACCGGCGTCCAGCCTTGCACCTCTTTGAGATAATAGTAGAGCGGCTGCGAGATCAGCCCGACGATCTGCCCCAGTCCCTCGACGACATAGACCAGTGCGAAAAAGATCAGGAGGTGGCTGACCGTCCTGTCGTGCGGCGGTATCGCGGCGGTTGGCGACGCAAGCGCTTGATCGTTCATCGGCCTTCTGCCTTGTCACGCTCCATTTATGCCATCGCGCGTTCGATTGCTGCCGCGAGCGCGGTGAGGCCCGAATCCACGTCGCCATTGAGATGCACCCGCAGCACGCGCCGGCCGCGATAGGCCAGCACGTCAAAATCGCCGCGGGCCTGCGCGGCTTTCACCACGCCAAAGCTAGCGCGGTGACCGGGAATGGCCAAATCCCGGGAATCGTCTGAGGTGATCTGAAGAAACAGGCCGTTGTCGGGACCGCCCTTGTAGGCTTGGCCGGTCGAGTGCAGAAAGCGCGGCCCGAATTCGAGACAGGTGGCGACGTGGCGGCGATCGCGCAAGAGAAGGCGCAGTGCCTGCAGACGTCCGGCGTTGGCTCCGTCGCGGGCGAGATAGGCCAGCATCGCAAAATAGTCGCCGGCGCCAAGGCGCGAAAAATGTGCCTTGAGCCAGCTTGCGACATCGCCATCGGCGCCCGCCTTGCGCAGCGCGTCGGCATTGCTTGCGTCGGTGTAGAGCTTGATCGATTTGTCGGAGAAGACCGGCGTCTCCTGCGGCAACGCGCCCGATGTCTCGAACGCGGCGGTCAATTCACGGGTTTTGGCTTTGCTCGCCTCGACGTCGGGCTGATCGAAAGGATTGATCCCGATCACCGCTCCTGCAATGGCGGTGGCGATCTCGAAGCGGAAAAACTCCTGACCGATTGTTTCGATCGAATTCTGCGCGATACGCGCGACGGGATGTCCGGCTTTTTCCAAAGCCGCGAGTTTCGCCTCGTTTGCCGTATCGGTTTCACCGTCGAGCGTCAGCGCAATAAAAAAACGATCGTCGCCGTAGACCTCCGGTCCGCCGAGCGGTTCGCCGTCGACCGGGATAAGGCCCTTGCCGTGCTTGCCGGTCGACTCCGCAAGGAGTTGCTCGGCCCAGGCGCCGAAACTGGCAAGTCCCGGTGAGGTTACGATCGTGACCTTGTCGCGGCCGCGCCTTGCCGCGGCGCCGAGCGCGATACCGAGCGCGACGCCCGGATTTTTCGGCGGCGGCAAGTCGGGCCCGCATGAGCGCATCATCGCCCGTGTCGAGCGCACCAGCTGCGCGACGTCAATGCCGGCTATTGCCGCCGGCACCAGGCCGAATGGCGAGAGCACCGAATAACGACCGCCGATGGAGGGAACGCCATTGAAGATGTGCCGGAATTCTTGCTGCCGTGCGCGCCGTTCCAGCAACGAACCTGGATCGGTGACGGCGATGAAATGCCGTCCGGCGTTCCCTGCGCCGACTTTGTCGGCGACGCGCTTGAAGAAATAGTCGGTCAGAATGTTGGGCTCGGTCGTGCTGCCCGACTTGCTCGACACGATGAACAGGGTTTTTGCCAGATCGAGTTTGGCTTCGAGCGCTTCGATCTGCGCCGGCACGGTCGAATCGAGAATGTGCAGACGCGGCCAACCGTTCCTGCGGCCGAATGTTGCCGCCAACACTTCGGGACCCAGACTGGAGCCGCCCATGCCGAGCAGGATCGCGTCATCGAATCCTTCGCGCTTGATCTCCTGCGCGACGGACGCGTAGCTTGCGATCTCTTCGTCGCCGGCCATGTCCAGCCAGCCGAGCCAGCGATCCTCATCGGCGTTGGTCCACAGCGACTTGTCGCCCTGCCACAGCCTTTGGATATTGCCGCGCTCGCGCCAAGCTTCGGCGATCCCGGCCGCTTCTTTCGCAAGCTGATGGCCGAGATTGAGTTGCTGTGTGTCGACGTGCCGGTCCAGGATTTCGGTCCGCTTTTTCGCCGCCAATCCGATTCTTGGCGGCCTGCGATACCTTATCCGGAACGAAGCCGGATTTCCGCAGCAAATCCGGCCCGCTTGCTTCGGCTAGTGCCGCGCATCCACGCCATAGGCGCGCATGAAGGTGCGCACCGCAATACCGACTACATGGCTGATCCGCTCACGCTCCGGAGCCGGGCTGAAATTGTACATCACAGGAAGGAACAGGGTCGCTTTGCAGGACTCAAGGAACTGCGCCGCGGCGACCTCGTCGTCGTCGACCGTGAGGATGCCTGCTTCGGTTTGGGCGCGCAAATAATCCGCGAGCTTGGCGACGCCGACGGCGGGGCCGGTTTCATAAAAAATCTTGCCGATCTCGGGCATGCGATCGGCGATAGCGGCCACGGTGCGCAGCGCCGACGCTTTCTCCGGCCGGCACACGAATTCGACAAAAGCGTTGCCAAGCCGGGTGAGGGTGCCTGCAACATCGTGGTCGGCCAGATCGAGATCGAAGGTCGTTTCGGCGTGAACCTGGCATTCCTGATGGACGATGGCCTGGAACAGCTGCTCCTTGTTGTCGAAATAGACATAGAGCGTGCCCTTCGACACGCCGGCGGCGCGGGCGATGTCGCTCATGCTGGCGGCGTCAAAACCTTGCGCCAAAAAGATCTGCCGTGCGCCCTCGACGATCTGCCGCCGTTTGGCGCTGTCCTCGGCCGCCTGCGGGGCCGGTTTGAGCTGGGCTCGGGCATTCATTTCGTCTTCTCCCTCGCATCCCGGAACCGATTATCAAGCTCCTACAATGCGTTAGATCGCTTCTACAATTGTTATTGACCGAACGGTTCGGTCATCTTGACTAGGCTTTTCGAGGCCTATATAGACTGACCGAACCGTTCGGTCAATGACTTTCCGATGACCGGCGGCGGGACAGTGGAGCGCTGCCATGTATCGCGAAACCAACAAAGACAACGACTATCGCGAGCACGACCAGCAAACCCAATTCAATGGGCCGGCGCAGATGGCCGAGCGCTTGCGCGGCGAGCCCGATCGGAACAACGGGGCGCCGCGCAACGCGGGCGCGCTCGAGAGCGTGAAAACCTTATTGCGCAAATTTCCGCTGCGCCTGCCGCCGCTCAATCGGCGCACCGCGATCGGTGCGGCGGTCGCGGCCGCGGTTACTGTCGGTGTGTTCGCCGGCGTCGACTGGTGGGTAAGCGGCCGCTACATGGTTTCAACCGATGACGCCTATGTGCGCGCCCATAACACGACGCTGGCGTCAAAAATCTCCGGCTACGTCGCCAGCATCCCGATCGAGGACAACAAGCAGGTCCGTGCCGGCGACGTGATCGCCACCATCGATGACGGCGATTATCAACTCGCCGCCGATGCGGCGCGCGAGAAGGTCGCCACCGAGCAGGCAACCGTCGACCGCATCGGGCGCCAGGTTATCGCACAAGTGGCTAATGTCGATCAGGCCAAGGCGCAGATGCTGTCCGCGCAGGCCGATGCCAAAAAGACGCAACTGGAGTTCGAGCGGCAGCAGGCGCTGGCGGCGCAAAAGTACGCCAGCGAGCAGGCGCTCGAACAGGCGGAAGCCAATCGCGACCAGGCCGCCGCAGCCGTGCAGAGCGCGCAGGCCGTCATCGACGCCGCCGCGGCCAATCTCGACGTGCTCAAGGCGCAGCAACAGGAGGCGGCGCGCACGCGTGATGAACTGCAAACCGCGCTCGCCAAAGCCGAGCGCGACCTGTCATTCACCGTCATCCGCGCGCCGGTCGACGGCGTGTTCAGCAATCGCGCCGTGCAGACCGGCGATTACGTGCAAACCGGGCAACGCGTTGCCAGCCTCGTCCCGCTCAGCGACGTCTATATCGAAGCCAATTTCAAGGAGACGCAGTTGGCGCGGATTCGCCCCGGCCAATCGGTGTCGATCAGCGTCGATGCGCTCCCCGAGCACACCATCAAAGGCATAGTCGCGAGCCTGTCGCCCGCTTCCGGCGCGATTTTCTCGCTGCTGCCGCCCGATAATGCGACCGGCAATTTCACCAAGATCGTGCAGCGGCTGCCGGTGCGTATCGAGGTGCCGGCGGGGGTGACCGCGCAACGCACGCTGCGGCCCGGCATGTCGGTCGTCGTCAGCGTCGACACCAAGCCCGGCGCCGTAAGCCAGGCCGGCCTGACATCGGTTGCTCAGGCGGCCGAGCCCGTGCCCGACCTGCGGCAAGACTTGAACAAGTAGGAGTAGGGTCGTGTCGAGCCCCGCCGCCGCATCGGCCTTGCCAGCAATGAGCGCTACCGCGCCGGCCGCGCGTGCCGCGGGCGCGCTCGCGCCAATCCCGCCGCGCCGGCTCGTGGCCTTTCTCGCCATGTGCTTTGGCATGTTCATGGCGTTCTTGGACATCCAGATCGTGTCGTCCTCGCTGGCCGACATTCAGGCCGGATTGTCGGCATCGGCCGATGAAATTCCCTGGGTGCAGACCGCCTATCTTATCGCCGAAGTGGTCGCGATCCCGCTGTCGGGCTTTTTGTCGCGCGCGCTTGGCACGCGCATCCTGTTCGCAATCTCGGCTGCCGGCTTCACGCTGGCGAGTATCATGTGCGGCACGAGCTCCTCGATCGGCAGCATGATCGTGTGGCGGGCGATCCAGGGTTTTATCGGCGGCGGCATGGTGCCGACGGTGTTCGCCTCGGCCTATTTGATCTTCCAGGGCCCGCGGCAAAAATTCATCGCGCCGGTCGTCGGCCTGATCGCCACGCTCGCCCCGACCATCGGGCCGACAGTCGGCGGTTACCTGACCGACGCCTATTCGTGGCATTGGCTGTTCTTCGTCAATGTCGTGCCCGGCATCATCGTCACGGTGACGACGTTTTTGCTCATCGACTTTGACAAGCCCGATTTCACGCTGCTGAAAAATTTCGATTGGTACGGGCTGATCAGCATGGCGGGATTCCTTGGCGCGCTCGAATATGTGCTGGAGGAGGGGCCGCGCTACGAATGGTTCGACGACGACACCATCTTCGCCGTCGCCATCGTATCCGGCATTTCGGCGGTGGTTTTCTTCGCCCGCGTGCTGACCGCGCGGGTGCCGATCGTTGATCTGCGTGCTTTCGCCAACCGCAATTTCGCGGTCGGCAGCGTTTTTTCCTTCGTGCTCGGCATCGGGCTTTACGGGCTGACCTATCTGTTTCCCGTCTATCTGGCGCAGGTCCGCGGTTATGACGCGTGGATGATCGGGCGGACGATGTTCGTCTCCGGTCTCGTCATGTTCCTGACCGCGCCGGTCGCCGGCCAGCTCGTTGAGCGCTTCGACCCGCGCTTCGTGCTTGTCGCCGGCTTCGTGTTCTTCGCCATCGGCACCTGGCAGATGACGTCGGTGACGTCGGACTGGGATTTTTGGGAGCTGCTTTGGCCGCAAGTGTTCCGCGGCGTCGGCCTGATGTTCGCCATCATCCCGGTGACCAACACCGCGCTCGGCACGCTGCCGCCGGAACGCGTCAAAAATGCCTCCGGCCTGTTCAACCTGATGCGCAATCTCGGCGGCGCCATCGGCCTTGCCGCAATCAATACCTGGTTCAACGACCGTATGGATTTGCACCTGCAGCGGCTGCATGAAGCGGTGAGTTCATCGAGCATACCGGCGACCGAAATGCTCTCCAACCTCGCCGCGCGCTTCCCCGGCTCGGACGCGCAATCGCAGGCGCTCGCGGAAATGATGGCGATGGTCCGCCTGCAGGCCGCGGTGATGAGCTATGCCGACGTGTTCCTGCTGCTGACGGTGATTTTCCTCGCCATCGCGGCGTTCGGGCTCCTCATGAAGCGGCCGCAGAAGCCGGCCGGCGCGGGCGCGGGACACTGACTTTTCCCTCGCGGCGTTCAACGCCGCCGAGTTAATGTCTGCGCATGGAGTTCTGGAACACCGGACGCGCCACCGCCTATGGCGCCGCGATCGGCGTCGTCGCGGCTGCATTTAAATTGTTCGCACCGTGGAGCGGGCCGCTCACGATGCCGGCCGCCGCCAGGGAGTTTGTCGGCGCCGCGCTCGCCTTCGCATTGTTGTGCGGGGTCGCCGCGGCATTGCGCAATTTCATCGTGCGCCGTCTGATCTCGTCCGGAATTGAGTGAAATAAAAACGGGGCGGCCATCGAGCCGCCCCGCCGTTATTTTTGAATTTGACCGTCTTACATCTTGGTGATGTCGACGTCCTTGGTCTCCGGCAGGAAGATCAACGCCACGATGAAGCTCATCGAAGCGATGATGATCGGGTACCACAGGCCGGAATAGATATTCCCGGTCGCCGCCACGATGGCGAACACGGTCGCTGGCAGGAAGCCGCCGAACCAGCCGTTGCCGATGTGGTAGGGCAGCGACAGCCCGCTGTAACGGATGCGGGTCGGGAACAACTCAACGAGCCACGCGGCGATCGGGCCATAGACCATGGTCACATAGATGACCAGGATCACCAGCAAGAGCACCGTCATCGGATAGTTGATGTCGTTGACGTCCGCACCTGCCGGATAGCCGTGGGCAGTCACCGCGGTTTTGATCGCGGCGGCAAGACCCGGTGCATCGGCGGCGATGGTCTGATCGCCGATCTGCACGCTCGCCTTGGTGCCGGCGGGCGCGGTGATGTTGTTATAGTTCACCGAGAGACCGACCAGCGCGGCTTTGATCTGGTCGCAGCCGGTGGTGTATTTCTCGACGCCGGTCGCCTTGAACTGGAACGAACATTCGGCCGGATCGGCGGTGACTGTCACCGGCGACGCGGCGAGCGCTGCTTCCAGTTTCGGGTTGGCGAAGTGCGTGATGCCGGCGAAGATGTAGAAGTAGGTCACCGCCGCCAGCGCAAAGCCCGCGAGCATGATCGGCTTGCGCCCGATCTTGTCCGACAATGCGCCGAACAGGATGAAGCCCGGCGTGCCGATGAGCAGCGCAATCGCGATCATGATTTGCGCGGTAACGCCCGGCACTTTCAGGGTCTGGGTCAGGAAGAACAGCGCGTAGAACTGTCCGCCATACCAGACGACGGCTTCGCCGGCCGTGGCGCCAAACAACGCCAGGATCGCGATCTTCAGGTTCGACCACTGGCCGAACGCTTCCGAAAGCGGCCGCTTGGACTGCTTGCCCTCTTCGACCATGCGGGTGAACAGCGGCGACTCATTGAGCTTGAGCCGGATCCACATCGAGACACCGAGCAGGATGGCGGAGAGCAGGAACGGAATGCGCCAGCCCCAGTCGGCGAAGGCGGCTTCGCCCATGGAGGTGCGGATGCCGAGGATCAAGAGCAGCGCCATGAACAGGCCGAGCGTCGCGGTGGTCTGAATCCACGACGTGTAATAGCCGCGCTTGTTGGCCGGCGCATGTTCGGCGACGTAAATCGCCGCGCCGCCATATTCGCCGCCGAGCGCGAGCCCTTGCACGAGCCGCAGCGCGATCAGCACGATCGGCGCCAGAATGCCCCAGGTCGCAAAGCCGGGCAGCACGCCGATGAAGAACGTGCCGATGCCCATCAGGCTCATGGTGATGAGAAAGGTGTATTTGCGGCCGATCATGTCGCCGAGCCGGCCGAAGATCAGCGCGCCGAACGGGCGCACCGCGAAGCCGGCGGCAAACGCAAGCAGGGTGAAGATGAAGGCGACATTCGCCGGCACGTTGGAGAAGAAGTATTTCGCCAGGAACACCGCGAGCGTTCCGTAGATATAGAAGTCGTACCATTCGAAAACGGTACCCAGCGAAGAGGCAAAGATGACGAGACGCTGTTCGCTCGTCATGCCTCCCGAGCGTGGCGCGTTCACTGCCATCGTGGTCATGGGCGTAGTCCCCCCTGTGTGTGATCGTTAGGGACTGCCCCGCCGCCGCCAATATCGGCGTGACGCAGCAACCCCGCCCGCAACGCTAATCCGCGGCCACTGGCCTGTCTGTCCGCCAGAGGTCTTAAGCCGAAAGTCGAGGGTGGCGTTTGGGGGAGGCGAGTGGAGCTTGCGCCCGTCAGCGTGCTCGGCCGGCCGAAGCATCAGGAGCCGTTAAGATTACTGAATAATTCCGCAACGCGCGGAGCCCGTTTTAAACGAATTCCCGTTGCGATTTCTGTACCGTAAGGCCGAGCTTATACCCGTAAAGGTTGTGTATGCGTTTGCTGTGTTGCGCCTTGCTGTTTGCCGCGATTGCGACGCCGGCGTTCGCCCAACGCGGGCCGGAGATCGTCATTCCCGGTAAGCCTGGCGTGCCGGTCTACATCAACGGCATTGACGCATCGTGGGGCGTGGTCGAAGGCGATTTCGGTCTCGATCGGCCCGGCATGGTGACACCGACCGTGGTCTGGCGGCCGCTCGTTGTGTCCTATCCGACGAACGTTCCCGGCTACCATCCGACGACCGGCCAGCGGCCTGGCTATGGCCGGCTTGAGATCATCCCGCCGGCCAATCGTGTGCTGCCGCCGCCGGCGCCAACCTATTACCGCAGCTGGTCGAGCGGCTCGGCGTCCGGGCCGGTCACCGATTACACGCCGTACAACGGGCCGGCCGCTGTCGGCATTGAGAACAACAACTACGGCGGCGGCCACCACCATCATTCGCCGAAATCGCCTGGCCCGCCCGGCCCGCCGGGTCCGCCACCGAAAGGTCCGTGAACGCGTCGAGCAGGCCGGCAACGGCCTGTCCCATCGGCCTCCTCGCGGAGGCAAGTGAGTAAGGCAGTCAAGAGGGGAGTTTCATGTCGTTGTACCGCGTTACTCTTGTGGCTCTCGCCACATTGTTCAGCATCGCCATGACGCAGCTTGCGTCAGCGGGCTGCTGTGGCTGGGGCTATTCCGCCTCGGTCGTCTATGCACCTGCGGCGAGCTATCCGGTGTCGCCGCTCGGCGGCTATGGTGGTGGCTACGGTGGTGGCTATGGCGGCGGCCACGCTGGTTATGGTGGCGGCTACGGTGGCGGCTGCTGCGGTGGAGTCACGGCGGCTGCCGTCTTTGCGCAGCCGGTCGCGCCGGCGCCGATTGCGATCGGTGCCAACGTTACGCCGTTCGGTGGTCCGTGCTGCAGCTGGAATGGCTGCGGCGATTGCGGCGGCTGGGGCGGCGGATGCGGCAATAGTTGCGGTGGCGGTGGCTGGGGCGGCTGGGGCGGTGGCTTTGGCGCCGGCTGTTGCGGCGGCGGCTGGGGCGGAGGCTATGGCGGCGGCTGCTGCGGCCGCACGGTCGTTTATGCCGTGCCCTATGTCGTCAATCAGGGTCCCTATTACACCGGCCCCGGCCTGACGACGCCCTACACGACCTATTCGCCGGATGCGGCCTACACGCCCGCGACCAACTATCCCTATGTGTCGGGCTACGGCGCTCCGGGCTATGGCGCGCCAAGCTACGGCGCTCCAGGCTATGCCATGCCCTATCCGCGCTACGGCCGTCCTTACTATCGTGGCGGCTATGGCTATCGTGGCGGCTATGGCTATCGGTCATCGATGTATATGCGCCCGCGCTATTACGGACCGCGCCCCGGCTATTACGGCCGGCGCGTCTATCCATGATCCGATCGGTTCGGTAAGCAACGAATTGCGAAGGCCCGCATGAGTGCGGGCCTTCTTGTTTCAAGCGCCGGCGCGTGACGCAATGTAGAGCGCGAGCGCGGCTGCGTTCGAGACATTGAGGCTTTTGATCGCGCCCGGAAGATCAAGCCGCGCCAGGCGATCGCAGGTCGCGCCGGTCAATTGCCGCAAGCCCTTGCCTTCGGCGCCGAGCACCAGAGCAAGCGGGGCCTCAAGCTTTATCGCGGCAAGATCGTCGTCCGCATTTGCGTCCAGCCCGACGACAAGAAAGCCGCGCTCCTTGAGCGCGGCAAGCCCACGCGCCAAATTTTGCACGATCGCAATCGGCACCAATTCGAGCGCGCCGGAAGCGGATTTGGCCAGCACGCCGGTCGCTTCCGGACTGTGGCGCGCGGTAGTAACGATGGCGGTGACGGCGAACGCCGCCGCGGTGCGCAAAATCGCGCCAACATTGTGCGGATCGGTGATCTGGTCGAGGACGAGCACGATGCCCTCAGCCTCGAGGTCCTCGATATCGGGCGAGGGCAGCGGATCGGCTTCGGCGAGCAGGCCGTTGTGGACCGCGTCCGGCGCAAGGCGCGCCACAAGCGCACCCGGCCGCACCACGTCAGGGGCCAGCGGTAATGCGATGTTGTCGTCGGTGAGACGCCGTAATGCGTTTTCGGTGACTAAAAGCTTACGAAATCGGCGCGCCGGATTGGCGAGCGCCGCCGTGACCGTATGCCAGCCGTAAAGAATGACCGGATCGCCCGGCTCGCCGCGCCGGCGATCAGGCCGCGCATCGCGCCCGCGTCCGCCATGAGGGCGCGATCCGCGCGGCTTCGATTGCCATTGTCTTTCGCGCATCGTGGGTTTCTGTCACGCAGGCACGGCCTTGGCAATTCAGGCCATTTTGCCATTTTGATTGACTAGCCGTTGCGACCCAACCATATAGCGCCGTCGGCCGGCCCGCCGGTCCAGCATCCGCGACATGGTTGCGGGAGAGTGTCCCGAGTGGCAAAGGGGGCGGACTGTAAATCCGCTGGCTTACGCCTTCGTAGGTTCGAGTCCTACCTCTCCCACCAGTCTTCGCGCGCTATCGCGCGCTTCGACTTGGCAAGCCATCGCGCGAAGACTGCCACGCCGTAGCGTAGCGAAGGAGGGCTTAGATTCTCCGAAGCTTTTTTGCGCTACGATGCGGCAGGTTTTAGAGTAAAGAAATCATCTAAAAATGCGCTGCAATTTTACGCGCAATACGGCGCACAGAGCGGCGAATAAACCTTCTTTTTAGCGTGTTATTTAAACTGATCTTAGACCCTCATCGCTAGGTTGGCGCGATACGGCGGGAGACAGGGCCCGTCGACGACAAACAAAATTGACTTGGGAAAGGCGTCAACATGAAAGCCGTCGCAAAGACGGTCGAGCCCGCCGATCGTGAGGCGCGCTTCGACCATATCCGGCCGCACTATCTCGAGGCGCTGACCTTGGTCGAGCGCCTGCACCGGCGTCTGCTCGACGTCATCAAGGACGAGTTCGACCGCAAGGGCCGCGCCGATATCAATTCGGTGCAGGCGCTCTTGTTGTACAATATCGGCGACAAGGAGCTGACCGCGGGCGAGCTGCGCACGCGCGGCTACTATCTCGGCTCCAACGTCTCCTACAATCTCAAGAAGCTCGTCGAGATGGGCTTCCTCGATCACCAGCGCTCGCGGGTCGACCGCCGCTCGGTGCGCATCAAGCTCACCGACAAGGGCCGCGAGGTCCGCGACACCGTCGACGCGCTCTATCAGAAGCACGTGCGCACGGTGGAGCAGGTCGGCGGCATCAATGCCGACGAGTTCAGCGTGCTCAACAAGGCGCTGCACCGGCTCGAGCGCTTCTGGACCGATCAAATTCTCTACCGGCTGTAAGCTGCCGGCGTCTTTGCGTCAGTTTTCGTCGTACTGGCGAGCCTAACCCCGGCGTAAATGCCGGGGTCTTTTTTTGGCGCGGCGGCGCGCGGCTCAGATCGCTTCGACAAGCTTGCCGATCCAGGTGAGAACCGGAAACGGCGTGAAGTATTGTAATGAAACGGCCGTGCCGAGAATGACGACAATATAACTCAGAAAACCATGCAGGATCCGCTGCCACAGCGGCGGATACGGCGGCTCGTTGTCGGGCGGCCAGGCGTAGGTTGTTTCCCATAGCTCTTGAGAAACGCTTGCCGGCCTGATCCGCTCAAGCGGCAGCCAGGCGCGGTAGGCCTCGATGCCGCGCTCGTGCGCGATCGAGTTGCGCAGCCAGAACGCGTTGCTCCAACCGGCAAAATCGACGATGCCGCGGATCACAAGGCGCAGCGCCGCCAGGATAAACAGGCAGACGAGGTAGACGTAGCCGATCATGAATCCGGCCGAGAGAACCGACCGGGTGAAGGACTTCACCGTGAAGAGCTGCGAAATCAGTTGCACACTGTCGTCAGTGAGCTTGTCGAGCCCGTCGAAGAGCTTGCCCTGGATCGTATTGTCGTCGGCGGCCTGGAAATAAAGAATGACGGCGAAGACGACGCCTAGCTGAAACAGCGGAAATCGCACGATGCTTCGGATCGGAGCCGCAAGCAGCCGGATCGCACCCATTGGGTCCTTCCTCCGCGGCGCGCCCGGGGCCACCGCGCGATGTACCGTAGGCGCTAAAGTGCCCTGAGTTCGGCTGGCGGTCACAAAGCCGTGGCTACATCTCCAAGAGAATGCGTTGAGGCCACTTTTGGCTTCATGCCGCTTCATGTTATTTCGGGCCGGGGCGGCCGCCAGGCTCGCAAGTTTTTTGGCCGAATTCAGCCTTAATGCTCGCTCAGATACACGTCCATGAGTGAATCGCACGACCGAAATGAGCCGCGTCCCGATCGCCGCGGTTTCCTGCGCTTTGCCGGCGCGGCGACGCTTGCCGCCACGGGGCTGGCGGCAGCGCGGGCCGCGGCCGCCGACGATCGCTCGCTCGATACGCTGATGGGCGACACCGACCGCAGCGAATTCGGCCAGACTTTCGACCAGGCGTCGCGCACCATCCATATGCCGAAGGCGTCGGCGCCGACGCTGTCGCGGGCGACGGCGGAAGCCACCGAACGCGCCATCAAGACTTATGACGCCATCGTCGCGCATGGCGGCTGGCCGGAAGTGCCCAAGGTCGACGAATTGCGGCTCGGCACCCGGCATCCGAGCGTGGTCGATCTGCGCGCGCGGCTCTCGGTGTCCGGCGATCTCGATCCGAGCGCGGTCGGCAACGACATCTACGATTCCTATGTCGACGAGGCGGTGCGGCGATTCCAGGCGCGCCACGGCCTGACCACCGACGGCATCGTGCGCGGGGCGACGCTCGATGCCTTGAACGTTCCGGCGGCGACGCGGCGCGAACAGCTCAAAGTCAATATCGAGCGGCTCAAGACGCTGACCACCAATCTCGGCCCGCGCTATGTGGTCGCCAATATTCCCGCGGCGCTGGTCGAGGCCATCGAAAACGACGTCGCCGTTTCCAAGCATTCCGCGGTGGCCGGCAAGCCCGACCGGCCGTCGCCGGACATCAACAGCAAGATCATTCAGATCAACTTCAATCCGTATTGGACCGTGCCGGCCTCGATCGTGCGCAAGGACCTCATTCCGAAAATGCAGGATCAGCCGGATTATCTCACCGACAATCACATCCGCATTTTCGACGGCACGCATCGCGAGCTGCAGCCGTCGCAGATCAACTGGTACTCGAACGACGCGACCAGTTACACGTTCAAGCAGGATCCCGGCAGTTTCAATTCGCTCGGCTCGATCCGGATCAATTTCCCGAGCGACTACGGCGTCTATATGCACGACACGCCGCTGAAGAATTTGTTCGGCGACGATTTTCGCTTTCATTCGTCGGGTTGCATGCGAGTGCAGAACGTGCGCCAGCTCGTGGCGTGGCTGCTTGACGACACCAAAGGCTGGTCGCCGGATCAGATCGACAAGGTGATCGCGTCCGGCGAGCAGAAAAACGCCGAGCTTGCCAAGCCCGTGCCGCTGCACTGGGTCTATGTCACCGCCTGGTCGGCGTCCGACGGCGTTGTGCAATTCCGCGAGGACATTTACGGCCGCGACGGCCTCGGCGCGCCGGCCATTCCGGCGACGACGAAGCTCTAGGGCGTGTATTCATAAACGCGCAGCCGCCTGCCAACCCGGATGCGTCGCCCGATGTCCGCTTTTGGGGGTAAAGCGGACATGATCTTGAAGCCTCTCGATGTCCGCTTCTGACCCAAAGCGGACATCGCCGGACGCCCTGTGCGTCAGCCCATACCGCGTTAAGCGGTCGATCTGACTGCACCAAGATAAGGACCGGTTAGGGGGCCGCCCCGTAAATCATGACCCCGATTGTGAACAAAATCATGGGAATCATGCCCAAGAGCAGGTTTGCCGACGGCAGCGCGACGAAAACCGCGCCCAACCACAAAAGCTTGTCCAAGATGGCCAGCACGATCGCTGTCACCGCGAGCGGCCCAAAAATTACCTGCTGAGCCAAGAGCGACGGTCCGAGCGGTGAATCCAAGAGCGACAGTCCGAGCGGTGACCATCCGATAGCCAACGCCGCGAGAATATAGGCTGCAAGCACGACGATCGCGGCACGAAGATACCGACGCGCGGCGAGCACAAGCGCCGCGATCGCAAAGAACGGGTGGATGAAAAGTCGGGCATTGATAACAAATTGTCCGAACGAAAGCGGGGCGCCCGAGCCGGGAGTGCGGAGGATTTCAACGTCCAACAAGCCGAGCAAAGTCTCGAACGCGGCAACCGCCAACAACACGCGCCGCAACCAGACGCCAGATGCGGCTGAGACGGCCGTGCTCGCCGCCGTCGGCGTCAAACCGGAGGAATTCAGCGACACCCTCGCCTCGTGCGATTCTTCGACGGGACATCGTAACCGGTAAAACCGGTAGACTGGAAGGTCGTCAAACGCATTTGCAGATATTGAGGGAGCATTTTCTGTTGCCCGCTTTGCCCCCATGACATTAATCGGCGGCAGATTAAATCAAATCTCTGTCCTGCCAGCAAAAATTGGTTTCAGGAGTCCGCGCGCGACCCGGACTAGCCGCATAGGCGCGCGTTCGTTTGCTGCATCCGCTCACGTCGGCTCCTGGCACAAAGCGGACATGGCACGATGCCCGTCTGATGTCTGCTCTCGGGGGTAAAGCGGACATCCCAATATGAATGCCTCACTTCCGCTTATGACACAAAGCGGACATGGAGCAATGTCCGAATGATGTCTGCTTTCAGGGGTAAAGCGGACATGGGCCGACGTTTGCTAACCCATTTCGATTTGTGAGCACGTGCCTTAGTTTCGTAGCCTGGGGGGATCGAAAAATCCTCGTTGCCCTCCCGGATTTTGCTGGCGCTCAATCCGGGCTACGCCTCTACGCCTAGCTAAATGTAGCGGCGTTATCCGCGCGAATATCCCAAGCCCTTGCGGCGGTCGGCTGGTATGATGCATCTGAGCGGTGTATCAACCGGCAGACAGCGCCCACCGGCAAGGAACAAGACATGTCGGTCACCCACAAGGCCAACGCCACAGACGAGGATTTCTTCTCCGCCACGCTCGCGGAGGCCGATCCCGAAATCGCCGAAGCGATCGGGCTTGAGCTCGGCCGCCAGCGTGACGAGATCGAACTGATCGCGTCGGAAAACATCGTCAGCCGCGCCGTTCTTGAGGCGCAGGGCTCGGTGCTCACCAACAAATATGCCGAAGGGCTGCCTGGCAAACGCTATTACGGCGGCTGCCAGTTCGTCGATATCGCCGAGCGGCTCGCGATCGAGCGCGCGACGCGGCTTTTCGGCTGCGGCTTTGCCAATGTGCAACCGCATTCCGGCGCCTCCGCCAATGCCGAAGTGTTCATGGCGCTGATGCAGCCGGGCGATACTTTTATGGGGCTCAATCTCGCCGCCGGCGGGCATCTCACCCATGGTTCGCCGGTCAACATGTCGGGCAAATGGTTCAAGGTCGTGCCTTACGGCGTGCGCCGCGACGACAACCTCATCGACATGGAGGAAGTCGAGAAGCTTGCGAAGGAGCATCGCCCCAAACTGATTGTTGCCGGCGGCTCGGCTTATCCGCGCATCATCGATTTTCGCCGCTTCCGCGAGATCGCCGACGCGGTTGGCGCCTATCTGATGGTCGACATGGCGCATTTCGCCGGTCTCGTCGCCGGCGGCGTGCATCCGAGCCCGTTCCCGCACGCGCATGTGGTGACGACGACGACGCACAAGACGCTGCGCGGCCCGCGCGGCGGCGCGATCCTGACCAACGACGAGGAGCTGGCGAAAAAGCTCAACTCCGCGGTGTTCCCCGGCATGCAGGGCGGCCCGCTGATGCATGTGATCGCGGCCAAGGCTGTGGCCTTCGGCGAGGCGTTGCGGCCGTCGTTCCGGCTCTACGCCAAAAGCGTCGTCGAGAATGCCAAGGCGCTTGCTGAAACGCTCAAAGCGCGCGGGCTCGACATCGTTTCCGGCGGTACCGATACGCATCTCATGCTGGTCGATCTGCGCAAAAAGCGCCTGACCGGCAAGGTGGCCGAAGCCGCGCTCGAGCGCGCCCACATTACCTGCAACAAAAACGGCATTCCGTTCGATCCGGAAAAACCCACCGTCACGTCGGGGGTGCGGCTCGGCACGCCGGCCGGCACCACGCGCGGCTTCGGCATCGCCGAGTTCCGCCAGATCGGCGACCTGATCGCCGAAGTGCTGGACGCGCTGGCGCAGAACCGCGCCGAAGCCGATGCGGCGGCGGAAGCGAGCGTGGGCGAGAAGGTCAAGCGTCTGGTCAGCCGGTTCCCGATCTACGAGGGCTAGGGGTAACGGATGCGCTGTCCGAGTTGTGCGAGCCTCGATACCCAGGTGAAGGATTCGCGGCCGACGGAAGATTTCCTCCGTCATCCGCCGCCGCCGCGTCTGTCTGACCTGTAATTTCCGCTTCACCACCTTCGAGCGCGTGCAATTGCGCGAACTGGTGGTGATCAAGCGCAACGGGCGGCGCGTGCCGTTCGACCGCGACAAGCTCCTGCGCTCGGTCCAGATCGCCTGCCGCAAGCGGCCGGTCGAGCCGGAGCGCATCGACCAGATGGTCTCGAAAATCGTACGCGAGCTGGAAAGTATCGGCGAAAGCGAGGTTTCGTCCGAGACCATTGGCGAAACGCTGATGACGCATCTGCGCGAACTCGACGATGTCGCCTATGTCCGTTTTGCCTCGGTCTATCGCAATTTCCGCGAAGCCAAGGATTTCGAGACCGCGCTCGCCGAATTGTCGGGAGACGAGGCCGCGGAGTGAGCGCGGGCGCGAAAGCGAGCACGCAAGTGAGCGCGGCGGCGGACACGGCGATGAGCGAAGACCAGCGCTTCATGGCCTTGGCACTGGCGCTCGGCCGGCGCGGGCTTGGCCGCACCTGGCCCAATCCGGCGGTCGGCGCGGTGATCGTCAAAGATGGCGTCATTGTAGGCCGCGGCTGGACCCAGCGTGCCGGCCGGCCGCATGCCGAAATCGAAGCCTTGAGCCGCGCCGGAGCGGCCGCCCGCGGCGCGACAATGTATGTCACGCTCGAACCGTGCTCGCATCACGGCAAGTCGCCGCCTTGCGCCGACGCCATCATCGCCGCGGGCGTCGCGCGCGTCGTCTCGGCGCTTGAAGATCCCAATCCGGAAGTGGCCGGCGCCGGCCATGCGCGGCTACGTGCGGCCGGCATCGCGGTCGATATCGGGGAGGGCGCCGAAGCTGCCCGCCGCGCTCACGCCGGGCACATCCGGCGTATGCGCGACGGCCGCCCCTACGTCATGCTCAAGCTCGCCGTCTCGGCTGACGGCAAGGCGGCCGCAGCCGAGCGGCGGCCCGTTGCCATCACCGGCGAGGCGGTGCGCGACCGCGTGCATTTGCTGCGCGCCGAGAGCGACGCCATCATGATCGGCATCGGCACCGCGCTCGCCGACGATCCCGTGCTGACCTGCCGCTTGCCCGGCATGGCGCAGGATTTACCCGTGCGCATTGTGCTCGACAGCGCATTGCGCCTGCCGCTCGGTTCGCGTCTGGCGCAAACCGCGCGGCAGACGCCGGTCTGGGTCATAGCCGGACGCAAGCCGACACCGGCTGCCGAGGAGGCGTTCTGGACTGCCGGGCTGGACGTACTGCGGACCGACGAAAACGGCGGCCGGCTCGATCTCGCGGCCGTGCTAAAGCTTCTCGCCGGGCGCGGCATCACGCGGCTTTTGGTCGAGGGCGGGCCTGCGCTTGCCGCAGCCTTTATCGCCGCCGATCTGGTCGACGAGGCCTTTCTGTTTACCTCCGCCACGATTATTGGCGCTGACGGGATCGATGCCCTTGATGGCGCGGCCAAAGGCGCTCTTATGCGGCGGCTAAAGCCGGTGGCGCATGAACCGATAGGGCCAGATCGGCAAGAATTTTACGAGCGTAGGTAGTTTGATGTTCACGGGCATTATCAGTGACTTAGGCGAAGTCATTGAAGTTCATGAAAAAGCTGAGGAGCTGCGCCGAATAGTCGTCGGTTGCTCCTATAACCCAGATTCCATCGAGATTGGCGCTTCCATCGCGTGTTCGGGGATTTGCCTCACAGTCGTCGAGCGCCGCCTGGCGGGAAATCGCACCTCGTTCGGGGTTGACGCCGCGGCCGAGACGCTGCGGGCGACCACCGCCGGACACTGGCGGCACGGCCACAGGCTCAACCTCGAACGCTCGCTCCGGCTTGGCGACGAACTGGGCGGCCACATGGTCAGCGGCCACGTCGATGGCATAGCCGAACTCGTCAGCCGCGACGAATTTCTCGACAGCGCGGCGCTGTCGTTGCGCGTGCCTGCGGAGCTTGCCCGGTTCATCGCGCCCAAAGGCTCGGTCGCGCTCGACGGAATTTCGCTGACCGTCAACGAGGTCAAGGGCGACACGTTCTCGGTGCTGATCATCCCGCACACATTGAAGGTCACGACGCTCGGATCGCTCAAGCCGGGTGCCAAACTGAACCTCGAAGTCGACCAGATGGCGCGCTATGCCGCGCGGCTGCTAGACCATGCCCGAAGCAACGGAGCGCAGTGATGGCCGGGCCGCGGCGAGGCAAGCGCAACCAAGGAGCCAACAAAGGCGCGCGCGTTCTCATCGTCGAGGCGCGCTTTTACGACGGCATTGCCGACGCGCTCCTTGCCGGCGCCAGCGCCGAGCTGCGGGCGGAGGATGCGCAATTTGATTGCATCAGCGTGCCGGGTTCGCTGGAAATTCCGCCCGCCATCGCGATGGCGCTTGACGCCGCACAACGCCGCCGCCGTCCCTATGACGGGGTGGTCGCGCTCGGCTGTGTCATCCGCGGCGAGACCATTCATTTCGAGATCGTCTCGCAGCTCTCCGCTAGCGGCCTGATGGAACTATCCGTCGCGCGCAGAATTCCGATAGGCAACGGTATCATCACCGTCGATACCGAAGCGCAGGCCTGGGCGCGCGCCCGCATGGAAGAAGACGACAAGGGCGGCGATGCCGCACGCGCCGCACTGGCGCTGATCGGCATCAAACAGCGGCTTGGGAAGCGGTGAGATGAGTAGCGGCGCCAGCGAAGCTCGCAAGGCCAACAAGCGCGGCGCCGCCCGGCTTGCCGCGGTGCAGGCGCTCTATCAGATGGATCTCGCCGGCACGGGTTTGAACGAAATCATGGCCGAGTTCGAAGGCCATTGGCTCGGCAGCGAAGTCGAGGGCGTGCAATACCGGCCGGCGGAAGCCGCCTATTTCCGCGACATTATCGCCGGGGTGGTGCGCGAGCAAAGCCGCCTTGACCCGCAGATCGACGCCGTGCTGGCGCGCGGCTGGCCGCTCAAACGCATCGAGACCGTGTTGCGCGCGGTGCTGCGCGCTGGCGCCTACGAGCTCGCCTGCCGGTCCGACGTGCCGGCGCGCGTGGTGACATCCGAATATGTCGATGTCGCCAGCGCCTTCGTCGACAAAGAGGAAACTGGCATGGTCAATGCCGTGCTCGATCAGCTCGCGCACCAATTGCGCGCCGCCGAGTTCGCCGGCGGTTAGGCCGGAGGCTAAACCATGGCCCCGAGCAATGAAATGTCGGCTGAGGAACGCCTGATCGCGCGCTACTTCCGTCCGCTCGCCACTTCACCCGGCGCTTTCGGCCTCGAAGATGATGCGGCCGTCGTCACTCCACCGCCCGGCTGCGATCTCGTGCTCACCACCGACGGCGTCATTGCCGGCGTGCATTTCTTCCCCGACGATCCGCCGGAAAAGATCGCCCGCAAGGTTTTGCGCATAAATCTGTCCGACCTCGCCGCCAAGGGCGCCCGGCCGGTCGGTTTTTTGCTGTCGGTCGCGCTGCCGGCGGCAATCGAGGAGGCCTGGATCGCCGCCTTTGCAACGGGACTCGGCGAAGACATCAAGCACTATGGCTGTCCGCTCTTGGGCGGTGACACCGACCACACGCCTGGACCGCTATCGGTTTCAATTACGGCTTTCGGCGCGGTGCCGCACGGCAAGATGGTGCGGCGCTCTACCGCTAAAGCCGGTGACAGCGTGGTGGTCACCGGCACAATCGGCGATGCCGCTCTCGGCGTGCTCATCCGGCGCGACGCGAGTCTTGCCAAGACGTGGCGCTTGCCCGAGGAGATGAGCGCGCGTCTCTTGCAGCGTTACCTCTTGCCGGAGCCGCGCAACGCGCTCGCCGAGGCGGTCCTGCACCATGCTTCGGCCGCGATGGATGTCTCCGACGGTCTCGCCGGCGATCTGGCCAAACTGTGCCGGGCTTCCGGCGTCGCCGCCGACATCGACGCGGCGCGCGTGCCGCTGTCGGACGCTGCGCGCCAGGCAGTCGCGGCCGAGCCGGCATTGCTGAAGACAGTGCTCACCGGCGGTGACGATTATGAGATTGTGCTGACGATTGCGCCGGAAAAACTGGCGACCTTGCAAACGGCGGCGCAGACGGCCGGCATTGCCGTGATCGAGATCGGGCGCGTGGCGGTCGGGCAGGGTGCGCGCTTCATGTGCGACGGCAAGGCGCTGACATTTGCGCGGCCGTCGTACAGTCATTTCTAGGCCCGGTTTGCAAACGCTTCACTCTGCCCTGATGTTAGCCGCGTTGATGATCGGCCACCATTTGTCGATCTCAGCTTTCTGCAGTGCGGCGAGCGCCTCTGGCGTCTGTTTGTCGCGCGGCCAGCTTTGCTGACCGATCAGCACGAGCCGCTGGTTCACTGCCGGATCTGCCAGGGTCGCCACGACCGCGGCATTTAGCTTGGCGATGACATCTTTCGGCGTCCCCTTAGGGGCCCACAAGCCATGCCAGAACGAGGCGTAAAGCCCCGGGATGCCTTCTTCGTCGATTGTGGGCGTATCGGGCGCCGCCTCCCAGCGGGTCTTGGCCATCACGACGTAGGCCTTGAGCTGACCGGCGCGGACTTGCGCCAGTGCGCTTGCCACTTGGGTGAATGTGAGGTCGATGTGCCCGGCCAACAAATCCTGGATGATCGGCGCTGCGCCGCGATAGGGCACGAACTGGAATCGCGTATCCGTCTGCTTTTGGAAGTAAGTCCCGACGACATCCGCTCCGCCGCCGGCGCCGCCGATGCCTACGGTCGCCTTGCCGGGGTTTTCCTTCATCCAGGCGATGAGCTCCTGCAGATTCTTCGGCGGCAAATCAGCCCTTCCAACCACCCACATGGGACAGTCCGCGATCAGCGATATCGGCGCGAAATCGTTCACCACGTCGAAGGGAAGCGCAAAGGTAGCACCGTTGATGACGTGGGTCTGCCAATGGCCAAGAATGAGCGTGTAGCCATCGGGCGTCGCGCGCGCGACATGGCCGGTGCCGACGGTGCCTGCGGCCCCGGTCAGGTTTTCAATGATGACAGATTGGCCGAGCGCTTTCGTCATGCCGTCGGCGAGAATGCGCCCGAGCGCATCCGTCGGACCGCCCGCCGGAAAAGGCACGACGATGGTGATCGGTCGTGACGGATAGGTCTCGGCTCCTGCAGTGACGATGCTTGCAGCGAGAACAGCGAATACGATTGCAAGAAGCTTTCTCATGTGACGCCCCCCCAACGCGCGCACCGCGAGCGGCAATGCCGCAGCAGCAGAAATTCCTGCGTCGCGTTATTTCGCCCAAAAGCTCAGGGCACGGCATCGTAGCGGATCAAACCGGTACGCCGGAAGGGGTCGGGTACGAGGTCGAGCACCGGTCGTGCGGCGCCCGATCGGCACACGAAAAGTGCCAATCGCGCACTATTCGCTATAATGCCCGGCGGGGCAGGGCGCCCGTTTCACGCGCGACGGCAAGCCGATGGCATTCGCGCGGGCGTCCTACAGCGATTTCTAACGTACAACAGATTTTCGATCGGCCAGCAGACGCGAAAGCTTTTGCGCGACGAGGGAATGGCCAATTTCGCTTTTCTTGGAGATATTCCGGGCGGAAGCCAGTACAGCCTGCCGGACGCGCCGGCTCCGATCCGTGGCCAGCATTTTCAGGATCGCTACCCCGTCTTGCGGACGCCGGGTACCCAGCGATTGGCTGAATGCTTTGGCCACGTTGGTGCGGACATTGAGATCGGCCGAGCGGGCCTGGTGCTTCAGCCAGGGCATGACAATCCGGGGATAGGTGTAAGCGAGATAGGCGACGACATAAGGGCCGCAACATTTACGAACATAGATGTCGTCGTCCTTCATCAAGACTTCGAGCCGCTTGAGGATCGGCCGCAACCGGTCGTCCGTCGTTTTCGCCCTGCGCTGCATCAAGGATTGGCAGGCCGCCCTGCGAATTCTTGCAGAGCGGTCCTTCGGCCAGTGGCTCGTAAGCTTCATGCCCTCGACAAAATGATCCTCCATCAGATCGCGTAACGCGAAGCCGGCAATCTCGCGATCCCACCAATCGTCCGAGTCGGCCAGCTTGCGAAGTTGCAAAATCCGGTGGCGTAAATTCATCACAACTCAGAGCTTCGAACCGCCATCGACGTGGATGGTATCGCCGGTGATCCAGCGGGCATCTTCGGATGCGAGGAAAGCGAAAACGCCGCCGATATCGTCGGGTTGTGCCAGGCGCTTGAAAGCCTGCAGGCTCAGCGCGTAGTCCCGGCCCGCGTCGGTCTTGGTGAAGCTCGACATATCGGTTTCGACGACGCCGGGCGCGACGGCGTTGACGCGGATACCGCGCGCGCCAAGGAGCGAAGCGAAATGCTTCACCATCGTGTCGATGGCGCCCTTGGTTGCGGCATAGGCTGGAATGGTGCCGACGACGGCGCGCGCGCCGAGCGACGAGACCAAAATTACACTGCTGCCTTTCGACAGGATCGGCATGAGTTGCTGCACCAGAAAGAACGGCGCACGGACGTTGACGGCGAACAGCCTGTCGAAATCCTCGATGGTGGTGTCCTCGATCGTTGCGGGTTTCGAGATGCCGGCATTGGCGACGAGGATGTCGAGGCGATCGCCGACGATGTCGCGGGTCAGTTTTGCAAGCTTGTGAGGTCCGTCGGGCGCCGCGAGATCGGCGGCTACGGCGTCAGCTCGGCCTCCGGCCTTGCGGATCTCGGCGACGACGCCGTCGGCTTCGCTGGCGCCGCGGCCGTAATGCACGAGAACCTGGGCGCCGGCGGCGGCCAGCGCGAGCGCTGCGGCGCGGCCCATGCCGCGCGAAGCGCCGGTGACGAGAGCGGTTTTTCCATTGAGGTTGGTCATGGTTGCCTTCGCGGTTTGATGTTGAGCTTAGATATTTCCAGCGGGCCAGACATCGGTGGCCGATAGGAACATCGAGGCGTGACGAACGAAGAGTTCAGGATATTGGTGATGACCTCCGTGCGCGGAGTCCGGATAGATGATGAGCTGCGCATTCGGCAGGTTCTGCTGCAGGATGAACGAGTTCACCGTGTAAATGATGAGGTCGGTGTTGCCGTTCACCACCAGCGTCGGTTGTTTGATGGCCTTCAGATAGTCGTGTGGCTTTTCCCGCGGAGCGCCCCATTTGGCGATGGCCGCGCGCTGCGCCACCGCCACTTTGTCGTCCACTTCGGGATCGCGATCTTCGGTTCGTAGCCGGAAGCGGTTGATAAACTCCTGGCCCGCGGCCTGACTCGCCGGCGACGGCGTGAAGAAGACGCTCAGCCAAAGCTTGTCGGGCTCGTCATAGCTTGCGCCGAAAATCCGCTTTCCCTCCGGCGTGCCGGCCGCCATGCCTTCGCCGTTGCGCGGGCCGGTCCCCAGCAGGATCAGGCGGCGGACCAGATCGGGTGCCTGTAGTGTGATTTCTTGTACGACAAAGCCGCCGATCGAAAAACCAAGAACGTCGGCTTTCGTCAGTCCGAGCGCCTTGATGAAGGCGATGGCGTTGGCGCCCATCTCCGCGAATGTCCCGGGGACCTCTCCGGAACTGCTTGAAACGCCGGCATTGTCGAACAGAATGACTTCGCGGTCCCTGGCGAAGCCATCGGTCACTGCCGGATCCCAATGATCCATCGTGCCGGTGTAGTGCTGGTTGAAGACAAGCGGTGTGCCGCCGGTTTTGCCGAAGCGGCGATAGGCGAAGCGGATGCCGTTTGCCTCGGCGAACTGTGTTGGCGCGGTCTGGCGGGTATAGGTCGGCATGGCGAAGTGCCCTCTCAGCAATTGCGGAACGCTGCCTTTGGAACATAGCTAGGATCGGCTAGCGCCATCGCCCAAGACTTTGTAAGTTCACTGCCATGCCCTGGAGGCATGGAGCGCGCCATGGAGTTACGGCATATTCGCTATTTCGTGGCGGTCGCCGAGGAGGGCAGCCTGACACTGGCCGCCGAGAAACGGCTGCACACCGCGCAGCCTTCGCTGAGCCGCCAAATCTGCGATCTCGAATACGAGGTCGGCGTCAAATTGATGAGCCGCAGCGTGCACGGCATCGAACTGACCGCCGCCGGGCGGGCCTTTCTCGACCATGCGCGGCTCGCGCTTAGCCAGGCCGAGGCGGCCGCGGAAGCGGCGCGCCGCGCAACCCGTCAAACCGGTTTTCGCCATGGGCATCCTGATCGGCCAGGAAGTCGATTGGCTGCCGCGCGCCACAAGCGTTCTGCGCGATGAATTGCTCAATATCGGAATCAAGGTCTCGAGCGATCATTCGGCGACGCTTGCCGACGACCTCCAGCGCGGCAAGCTCGATATCGCGTTCATGCGCCGGGAAGAGAAACCCGATCTCGAATACAAACCGGTCGCAAAGGAGCCGCTCGTCGTGATCCTGCCGAGCGATCATCCGCTCGCGACGCGCAAGGCCATCGATCCGCGCGATCTCGCCGGCGAACATTTATCGGGATATCGCAAATCCCGCGCGTGCTGCGCGCTGTTGTCGACGATTATCTGAAGCGATCCGGAATCGAGATCGCGCTGCATCTTGAGATCGATAATTACGCGATGGCGATTTCGCTGGTTGCCTCGACGCGCGGCGTTGCCCTGCTGCCGGCCTCGGCGGAGAATTTCTTGCCCTGGTCCGTCGTCAGCCGGCCGCTCAAGGGCGAAGCGCCGACCATCGATCTTGTGGTCGGGTATCATAGGGCAAATACTTCCCCCATTCTGAAAACGTTTCTCTCCAGAATTGATGATTTGATCGCCCGCCGCCCAACGCGCGTGGTGAAAGGCGATAAGGGATAGAATTGCTCCGTTCACCTCACGCACTATTCGCTATAATGGCCGCAGGGAGACACGCTCATGCACGACACGACGGCCATCAAGCCGGCAGAATCGGCGGCGCCGGCGCCGCAGACATCGCATTACGTCGGAAAAACCGCCAATCCGCGCTATGCCGAGCTTTACCGGCATTATCCGACCATCGACTATCTGCGCCGCGCCGCACGCCGGCGGCTGCCGCATTTTGCATTCGAATATTCCGATGGCGGCTCGGGCAAGGACGACGCCGGCATCCGGCGCAATTGGGCGGCGCTCGATGCCGTGGAAATGGTGCCGCGCTATGGCGTGATGCCGTCGCTGCCGCCGTGCGAGGTCGAGCTGTTCGGCCGCCGTTATTCGGCGCCGATCGGCATCGCGCCAATGGGCGGACCGGCCATCGTGTGGCCGGGCGCCGACCGGCATCTGGCCCGTGCCGCGCAACGCGCGGGTATTCCCTACACGCTCGGTCTGGCCGGTGGCGCGACCATCGAGGAAATCGCCGCGATTGCGCCCGACGTGTTCTGGCTCCAGCTCTATCGCTGCGCCAAGAACAACCACGCCATCGGCTTTGATCTCGTGCGGCGCGCCGCGGCGGCGGGTTGCAACGCGCTGATGCTGACGCTCGATGTGCCGGTGCGCACCACCCGCGCCCGCGAAGTCGTGGTCGGTCTGGGCGGCAGCGGATTTCATCCGGATGTTGCGATGCTGACGCAGATGGTGATGTCGCCGGCATGGACCTATGCGCTGTGGAAAAACGGTATCCCGCGCTTTGAGAACTTACGCTCCTATGTCGGCGAGAATGCCTCGATCAACGATGTGATCGCCTTTGCCCGGCGCGAAATGGGCGGCGCTTTCACCTGGGAGGAAGTCGCGCAATATCGCGACCGCTGGAAGGGCACCCTGATCGTCAAAGGCATCCTGCATCCGGACGATGCCGAGAAAGCGGTGTCGCTTGGCGTCGACGGCCTGTTCGTTTCCAATCACGGCGGCCGGCAGATTGATGCCTTGCCGGGACCGATCGACGCGCTGCCGGCCATCGTGCGGCAGGTGGGTAACCGCGCCACGGTGATGTACGATTCCGGCGTGCGTAGCGGCACCGACGTGGTGCGCGCTTATGCGCTCGGCGCCGCCGCCGCATTCGCCGGCAAGGCTTTTCTGTGGGGTCTCGGCGCGCTCGGCGAAGAGGGCCCAAGCCACGTCATCGATATTCTCACCGAGGAGACGCGCGCGGCATTCGGCCAATTGGGCGCGCACACTCCGGACGAGGCACGCTCGGTCGTCATCCGTCATAATGGTGCGCTTAAGCTCTGAGCATGATCCGGAAAAGTGGAAGCCGGTTTTCCGAAAAGATCATGCTCCACTAAAAACCGATAGCGTTGCGAAAGGACAGCCAATGGCCAAGTCAAGACACGTCCGAAAAGCGAGAAAGCCGTTATCGGCGCAGCAGGCGGCAAAAAGCGCGCGTCGCGTGCGCCGCAAGATGTCGGCGCGCCATCGCGCGGCGGCGAGGGCCAAACCGAAGAGAACTCCGCTAAAGCAGACCTTTGTCGCCAGCCACCACAGCCCCGGTGCTTTCGAGCAAGGGCTGCGCCGCTATGCCCAATATCGCGATCTCGGCATTGCCGCGGCAACCGGCGGTCTCGCCCGCGCCCATGTCATCAAGATGGTTCCGCCCTGCGACCCGGCCGAAGTGTCGAAGCGGCACTATCACGACGTCGACTTTCAGATGGTCTATGTGCTCAAGGGCTGGATCAAAAGCGAGTTCGAAGGCGAGGGCGCCGTCACCATGCGCGAAGGCTCGTGCTGGCTGCAGCCGCCGAAGATCAAGCACACCGTGCTCGATTATTCCGACGATTGCGAACTCCTCGAAATCATCCTGCCGGCGGATTTCGAGACCGTCGAACTGTAATAGGCCGCAGCGGCGGCCCAATGACGGGCTGACCTGCGTCCGCTGCAGTGGCGCCGCGGGCAGGCGGCCGATAGAAGAAACGTTTTCGACGGGTGCTTCGTGACGGCCATCGCCGACACTAACGCGGATCTTATCGACGACGGGCTTGCGGCGCGCAACGCGCTGGTGCTCGCGCTTGCGCAGGCGCTCGCCGGCGGCAACAACACCGTCACCGTCGCCACCTCGACTATTGTTGCATCGACGCTCGCTCCCGATCCGGCATTGGCGACGCTGCCGATCAGCGTGATGATCCTCGGCACCTGGCTTGGCACGCTCCCGGTCGGCTGGCTTTCAAAGGCTTATGGCCGGCGGTTTGCACTGCAGACCGGATCGCTGTTCGGAATACTCTCCGGCCTTGTCTCGTGCACAGCGGTACTGCGTGGCTCCTTCGCGTTCTTGATCCTCGGAGCGTTATGCGGCGGCCTTTATGCGTCGGCGCATCAGTCCTACCGCTTTGCCGCCAGCGATACCGCAAGTGTGCGTTTTCGCGCCAAGGCCGTGTCCTGGGTGCTGGCCGGCGGCGTGTTCGCGGCCGTGATCGGGCCGCAGCTCGTTATCTTCACCAAGGGCATCTGGCCGGCTTATTTGTTCGCAGCGACCTACATCGCGCAGTCCGCCTGCGCAGTGCTCGCCGCCGGCGTACTGACATTTTTGAACATTCCGCGCCCGCCGGTCTCGCGCTCGTTATGGGACGGCCGGCCCATGACGACGATTCTGTCCCAGCCGAAATTCATCGTTGCGGTGCTTTGCGGCGTGGCGAGCTACGTCATGATGAACATGGTCATGACATCCGCGCCTCTGGCGATGGTGATGTGCAATCATTCGGTCAGCGAAGCGGCGCTTGGCATTCAGTGGCACGTGCTCGGCATGTATGCTCCGAGCTTCTTCACCGGCGCGCTGATCGCGCGCTTCGGCACCCGCACGATGATGGCGGCCGGCTTTGCGCTCATGCTCGCGGCGGCAACGGCCGGGCTTCTTGGCATTACGCTGTGGGATTTCTGGATCGGGCTCGCGCTGCTCGGCGTCGGCTGGAACTTCTCTTTCATCGGCGCGACGACGTTGGTGACCGAATGTCACGACCCGCACGAGCGCAACAAGGTTCAGGCTTTCAACGATTTCCTGATGTTCGGCACGGTGGCGATCGGCTCGTTCTCGTCCGGCGCGCTGCTCGCCCATTACGGCTGGTTTGTCGTCAACAGTGTCGTATTTCCGGTCGTTGTGGCCGCGGCATTGCTGCTGGCCTGGGATTCGAAGATGCGCCGTCCGGAGATGGCGTGACATTGGCCATGAATGGGGCCATGACGCGGCCGATGAACGGGTCTAAATACAACCCATGACAACGTTTCCCGGCCCGGTTGATCTGTCCATCCTCGCCGAACTCGAGCGCAAGGTGCTGTGGCTGGCGACCTGGACCATCCATCACGCCAACCACCTGCGCGAGAATGACGACGGCGTGAAAGTCGGCGGCCATCAGGCGTCCTCGGCCTCGCTCGCCACCATCATGACGGCGCTTTATTTTCACACGCTGCGTCCGGCCGACCGCGTCGCGGTCAAGCCGCACGCCGCGCCGAATTTTCACGCCATCCAATATCTGCTCGGCCGCCAGAAGCGCGAGAAGCTGGAAAATTTCCGCGGCTACAAAGGCGCGCAATCCTATCCGTCGCGCACCAAGGATACCGACGACGTCGATTTCTCGACCGGCTCGGTGGGCTTGGGCGTCGCGCAAACGCTGTTCTCATCGCTCGCTCAGGATTACGTGCGCGCTCATGGCTGGGGCCAAGAAATAAACGGAGAACCGCGCCCGGAAGGCCGCATGATCGCGCTTCTCGGCGATGCCGAGCTCGACGAAGGCAATATCTTCGAGGCCATCCTCGAAGGCTGGAAGCAGGGCCTGCGCAATTGCTGGTGGGTGGTCGATTACAACCGGCAAAGTCTTGACGCCGTGGTGCGCGAGGGCCTGTGGCAGCGTTACGAAAATCTGTTCCGCAATTTCGGCTGGGACGTGGTCGTTCTCAAATACGGCTCCCTGCAGCAATCAGCCTTCGCCGAGCCGGGCGGCGAGGTGCTGCGGCGATGGATCGATAACTGCCCGAACCAGCTTTATTCGGCGCTGGTGTTCCAGGGCGGCGCGGCCTGGCGCAAGCGGCTCCTCGACGAGATCGGCGATCAGGGGCCGGTGACAAAGCTGATCGAGGCGCGCAGCGACGACGAACTGGCGCGCCTGATGAACAATCTCGGCGGCCATGACCTTGCTTCGATCATCGAGGCGTTCGAGAGCATCGATCACGACCGGCCGGTTTGCTTCATCGCCTACACGATCAAGGGCTTTGGCCTGCCGTTCGCCGGCCACAAGGACAATCATGCCGGGCTGATGACGCCGGCGCAGATGGAGACATTCCGCGCTGCCATGAACATTCGCCCCGACGAGGAATGGGACCGTTTCGAAGGTCTGCGGCTGCCCGCGCCGGACATCCAGGCGTTCCTCGACCGCGTGCCGTTCGCGCAAGCGCGCGAGCGCAAGCTGACAGCGCCGCGCATCGAAGTGCCGGACAATCTTGCGGTCACGATCCAGCCGGAAATGTCGACGCAAACCGGCTTCGGCGCGCTGCTCAACGAAATCGCGCGCGGCACGACGCCGCTTGGTGCCCGCATCGTCACGGCTTCGCCCGACGTGACGGTGTCGACCAATCTCGGCCCGTGGGTCAACCGCCGCGGCCTGTTCGCGCGCGAAGCGCTCGCCGACACATTTAAGAGCGAGCGCATCCCCTCGACCTTCAATTGGGAGTTCTCGCCCAAGGGCCAGCATATCGAACTCGGCATTGCCGAGATGAATCTGTTCATCGCGCTCTCCGCGCTCGGTCTGTCGCATGCCATCAACGGTGAGCGGCTGTTGCCGATCGGCACGCTCTACGATCCGTTCATCGCGCGCGGGCTCGATGCGCTCAATTACGCCTGTTATCAGGATGCGCGCTTCATCCTGGTGGCGACGCCGTCGGGAATTACGCTCGCCCCGGAAGGCGGCGCGCATCAATCCATCGCCGAACCGCTGATCGGCATGGCGCAAGACGGTCTTGCCGCGTTCGAGCCGGCCTTCGTCGACGAACTCGCCGTGATCCTCGCCTTCGCGCTCGATTACATTCAGCGCGACGCCCGCGCGGGTGAAGCGTCCGAGCGCAACTGGTTGCGCGACGAGACGGGTGGCTCGATCTATCTGCGACTCTCCACGCGGCCGATCGAGCAGATCAAGCGCGATATGACACCGGCATTGCGCCAGTCGATCGTCGACGGCGCCTATTGGCTGCGCCCGCCCGGACCGAACTGTCAGGTCGTGGTGGCCTATAGCGGCGCGGTCGCGCCCGAGGCGATCCAGGCGGTTGGCTTGATGGCGGAAGACCGCCGCGACGTCGGCCTTCTCGCGATTACGTCCGCCGACCGTCTCAATGCCGGCTGGACCGCGGCGTGCCGGGCGCGCGAGCGCGGCCTCGTCCATGCCCGTTCGCATATCGAGCGGCTGTTCGCCGGCCTGCCGCGGCATTGCGGCATTGTCAGCGTGATCGATGGCCATCCGGCGACGCTGGCCTGGCTCGGTGCGGTCGACGGCCATCGCGTGCGCCCGCTCGGCGTCGAGCATTTCGGCCAGACCGGCTCGATTGCCGAGCTCTACCGCCACTACGGCATCGACGCCAACGCCATCATCGCCGCCGCCGAGGCAATCGCGCCGGGACGCCCGATCCGCTACATCGGCGCGGCGTGATTGTCGTTATTGCAAGGCCGGCGGGCGAAGCGCTGCGCAGGAATTAGACCAATGGAACAAAAGAAATCGCCCTGGGACTACATGGGCCCCGCGGAAACCGCGATTGTCGGTGATGTCGTTCTCGATCCGAAGGAGCAGGCCCGTTGGGGGCGCGCCATCCTGTTCGGCACGCTGCCCTATATGTGGCGCGAGAAAGCTTCCGTCATCCGGGAGATGATCTACGACAAGCTCGCGCTCAAACCCGGCGACAAGGTCCTGATTATTGGCGAGTGCGTTGCGGTTTGCGGCTTCGACAGCGACATGCAGGCCCGCATGAACGGGCAGGGCCACATCGACATCGTCGACATCACCAACTTTGCGCGTCGCGCTTACATCGACGGCGTCATCGGCCGCGGCGGTCAGCTTGCCACCTGGCAATGGACTTATACGAAGGACACGCCGGACAATCATTACGACGCAGTCGCCATCCTGCAATCCATCCAGCATACGGATGATTGGCACGAATCTGCACGCGAGCTCACGCGCGTTCTCAAACCGGGTGGCAGCATCGTGCTCGCGGAAATCATGCTCGGCCCGAACATCCTCGCCGCGGCCAGTGCCGACGTGCACATCGAAGCCTGGGTCGACAAGATCTTCTCACGCATGGGCTGGGCGATCGAAAAAATTCCCTATTACAGCCTGGAGCAACTGCACGAGGCTTTTTCCGGCGTCGTGGAAAATGCGCAGTCCTTCTACTGGAAGGGGATCGAGATCTTCTGGGGCAAGAAGGCGGCCTGACGGGCTAATCCGCCCTGCGCGCTCAAATCAATTGAGAGTCCGAGGAGCGGAAACGCCATGCGCTCTAATCTTAGCCAGTACGCGGCGTGCCGGGATTTTGAAGTAAGCACAGAATGAGCGGATTATCTCGTCGTCGTATTCAGGATCGGTGCCGCTGAGCCGCCGAATAAGCTCACTCCACAGTTCGGGGTTCGACAGCAAATCTTCGCTCGATGTCGATTTCGGCGTCATGCTTATTCGCCTCTGCAAGGGTAATTCTTAAACGTCGGTTTTTCCGCACGGCAGCGTTAATGCCGAATCGAGTCGAAACTGAGTCTGTCGACGTGACGGTTACATGTCATGGCCGCCCGCCAAAAGCGGATGTTGCGGCACTGCTGCATCGCGTTTTCTGTGGCCGTCATCGTTCGGCAATCGAATCGTTCATAGTCGCGCACGGGGCTTGATAGCGAGGCAAAAGATGGCCAAGCTTAAAGTAACTGCGCTACCGCTTTTTGCGCGTTCGGCTTGTCCCAAATGCGGCACCTATTTGTGGCTCGTGCGTCTCTTGGCGCGGGGACTCCGTTTCAATCAGCGCACATATCAGTGTCCTCGCTGCGAGTACGAGATCACGGAAACGAAATTTGGCAGCGCGCTAAAAATGCGAAGGCGCGCCAGTTCATCCGTGGTCGCGCCTTGCTGACCCGACAACGCTCGAAGAAAAGCTCAGGTCGGATCGAAGCATAATTTTGAATCGAGTCCGAACTGAGTCTGTCGATGTGACGGCCACGTGAAATCGGCGATGTCCGCTTTGTGCCAAAAGCGGACATAGACTGCGTCTACTCGATAACCTCGTCGCCGATGCCCTCCCTGGCGATGCGCAGGTCGCGATAGACCACGCCGATCAGGACGGCGCCGATGGCGTAGAAGATGGAGAAATACGCAAAGTCGCCGATCGCTATGATCGCGTCGGGCAGGCCGTCCGGCCCCACGATTTCTCCGATTTTGACAGCCACGAGAATCATGACGATCCCGAAGGGGACTACGACGATGATCGTCATGAGCAGGAATACCAGATAGACGCCGAAGACTGCCCAGCGATTATCCTTCGTGAGCTCGAGGGTGCGCCTGAAACTGTCCATGAGACTGGTTTTCTCTACGGTGCGGGCGGCGCCGCCGACAGAGAACATGAGAAATACGATGACACCCGGGGTGAAATCCGGCAGGTAGAGCGCGCCCGCCGCGACGACGCAGAAGCCCAGTCCGAGCAACGGCCGGAAACGTCGGGCGACGACCCAAAAGGACCGCTCCGCCTCGAAGCTTTCGCCATCCAGCAGCTTGACCGCGCCGATGACGCAGGCGCCATGGCCAATGATCCATGCCGGAAGGAGCACCCAGGGCGCGAGTTGGTAGACAAGATTTCAGCTGGTGCGGCGCCAAAAGGAAGTCGGCCGCGATCTGGACCAGCAGGAGCGGGGCGAGATAGGTCCAGGCGAGGAGGGTGAACTTGACGAAGCCGCGCTTGTACACCCCGAACGTGCGCGACAAGGCGAGGCCGACCTGGAAAGACGCGCCCCTGGCCTGCCGAGCGCCGTCAGAGACTTGCGTCATTCTGACCTCCGAATATGCTTGCGATCTCTAGGCGGAGCATATTCCAGTGCCGATCTCCCAGACTCGCATGCGCTGCGAGCCGCGGGAATCCCTTTTCGGATTCAATCGTCAGATTGCATCCACTAGTGGCGCTCTCCTGGTCGCTATGTCCGCTTTGGGTCATTAGTGGACATCACCAAACTCCAAGCCCATGTCCGCTTTACCCCCGAAAGAAACGGACATGGATCGGCGCCGCCTCGATGTCCGCTAAGTGCCGATATCGGACGTTACGTTTCAATTCATTCGCGGCGGGATGGTACGGCAGACGAAAAGACAGGTTGCGGGCCTTTTTGCCCGTCCCTCATCATGCCCGGTTCGTGATTGGCGCCGCACCGTCATCATCCCGTCCTTCGAACCAGGCCTTGCTGCGGGAGACTTCTTCCTCTGAGGTATCGGCGTGAAGCCGGATGCAGCGTCGGCCGATCCGTATTTCGACGGTGATCTTCTGCGCCCAAGCTAGAAGCTGCGAGTAATACGGCTCACGGCGCCAAGTGTTCGGGTAAGCGGGCTCGACGGTCACCAACATCCCCTTTTCCGCCAAAGTGTGTTTTGGGGAGCGCGGGGTGATGAACATTTTGCAGCGCGCGGGGAACCAGTCGTCGTTGATGGCGAGCTCGCCCGCGAGCCAACCGCATACAAATCCTCTGCAGACGTGCGGTCGATCTGCATAGATCAGACAGCCGCCCGCGCCACGGCCTGCATTCTTGCACCAGGTGTCGATCGGTTTACTCAGCTCAGCGATATACGGCAGTTTGCAACAGAGGGAACAGGTCCCGCACGTTCTTGACTTGGGCATGGCCCGCGACCCGAAACTCTGCCTCGGAAGTACCGTGCTGTTTTAGCATGGACGGCTGCTTTTATTCCTTTTGAATGCGGCGGCCAAGATCACGCCGCCCGCTTTTTGTTGTCACATCTCGGCGCTCATGTCTGCGTTGGGTCATTAGCGGACATCGCGCCACGTCCGCTTCGTGTCCGCTTTGCCGCCAAAAGCAGACATTCGCCAGTGCCGTGAGGGTATTCGTCGGCGCCATAGGCGGGCCTGCCGTCAGTCACTAACAATGCGACGGAACTTGACATCTGTCACTCTTTCAGTTACTAGCTGACGAATCTCGCTCTCTGAAGGGACGTCACCTGTGACGGCCGACTGACGGAGCGAGTGCGGTTCCTGCGGGCGGGGCTCGTAACCCCACTCCCGGGCGGACCCGGGTATAGCATTCCCCGACGTTTCCGCTGATTGCGGATTATTGATTTTAATGCTGAAAATCGAAGGATTTTGTGGATTGAGATGCCCGGTTTGTTCCGTTGTGGCCCGTTGAGTGCTACCTACATGAGGTCAAGGTAGCAACTCGGAGGGCACAATTCCTCGGCTTCGGCTCACCAAATCCGTTATCGACGACCTCCCAGTCCTGGCCAAAGACACACTTTATTGGGATGCCGGCTTGCCGGGCTTCGGCGTCAAGGTGACGCCAAAAGGCCGCAGGGTCTTCCTGGTGCTCTATCGGATCGCCGGCGCCGGCTCTCGACTGCGCAAATATACAATCGGTCCTTACGGTCGCGTCACGTTGCCGATGGCGAGGGCACAAGCTCAAAAAATCTTCGCCGCACGACTTGATGGTAGAGACCCAGCTGAGGAGAAAAAGCAATCCCGACGGCGTCTGGTGGTCGATCGAATAGATGATCTGGTCGAGACCTTCATTAGAGAGCATGTGTCGCAAATCGGAACGTCGCGGAGAATTACTAATCTGCTGCGGCGCGACGTCATTCCTACTTGGGGCACAAAGAGCATCCATGACATCAAGAAACGCGACGTCATAGATCTGGTCAGCGCGGTCACCCAGCGCAATGCGCACGCCGGCTACCGTCTGCTCAAGACATTGAAAACCTTCTTTCGATGGTGTGTTGGGCGTGCGGTCATCGATTTTTCTCCCGCCGAAGGGATTCCATCGGGTTGGCGGGAAGTTAGTCGGGATCGCGTTCTGACCGATCAAGAGTTAGCCGCGGTCATCCAAGCCGCGCGAAAAATGCCGTGGCCGTATGGAGGTATTGTCGAGTTTCTTGCGCTGACAGGTCAGAGACGCGAAGAAGTTGCGCAACTCAAGCCGCAGGAAATAGACGAGAGCGCACGGACTTGGACAATTCCAGCAGAGCGAACCAAGAACAGAAGGGCGCACATCGTTCATCTCTCGGAACCAGTGACCGGCCCCCTGCGAGTGGTCCGTTTGGAATGTTAGTTTAGAGCTGGGATTTGCGCCATGGGCTTTGCCGGCCAGACGAGTGCCTCTGGCGCCGGCGGTCGATATCCCAACGAGGAATGCGGCCGCACTTTGTTGTAATGCTGCCGCCAGATTTCGATCATGACCTGCGCCTCTTTCAATGTGTAGAAGATCTCACCGTTTAGAAGCTCGTCGCGCAGCTACTTCCGTCACCCCTATCGCTCGAACCGCATCAGTAACCAGCCCGCCTTGTGCCATCAGCACATCAACCTGCCGAAGCTTCGCGACAATCTCTTCGGCCGTATGCCGCTTCCTCGCCATCGATCTCATCCTCCATGGTCAAAACATACCTCAGGGAGGACCACTTCAAAGGGGGCAGATCAACAAGCCCGAACCATATTATGTCGCCGCGCTGGCTCTGTATCGGTTGGAACAGTTATTCAAAAGCAAGAAGATCGATAGCAAGTACAAAGCCGCACGTTTCCAGCTTTTGCTGGTAGTGAGAATGCTGATTGATCCGAGCTCGCTACCCAAAATGAATGCTAATGACATGACGAAACGCAGCCTTCATATGGCTGAATATCTTCAAGATGAGGGTGCATGTGAGAACATCTTCAATCACGCGATTCAGGTGATTAACTCGCTGGCGACAAATTGGGGTCGCGACACAATACGCAATGAGCCGATCACCAAAGCGATTTTCCAAAAATACGGACAGCACTATCCCGGCTGAGGATTCGGAATGAACAGGCACAACACGAAGGATGACCAGTTTTCGCCAGACGAGGCGGCGCGCCGCCGCGACGAGGTTATTCGCCGTATGGCGAACACCCCGCCGCAACCGAAGTCTAAGACTTCACATCGTCCAAAAAAGAAAAGGAAAGCTGGCGCGGGTCGCGCGGCTGGTAAGAGCCGCGCGGGCCATGAACGTTAGAACGGAAGGTCGTTCGTTCTGCCATCAGGTTGTTGATAGGTCATTCGCTTACCAACGACGCCAGCAACCGCTTTAGTTGTGCGTTCCGCGTCAGACACTTTGAGTGCTGTGCGTTCGTTGTAACGGAAATCGAACTCCGCGAGATAACGCTTCAGGTGCTGCGGGCTGACATGATGATAAACGCCGGTAATACCGCGCTTCATGGTCGCGAAATAGCTTTCAATGGTGTTCGTGTGAACATCACCGCGAACGTATTCATTGATGCTGTGGTTGACCGAATGATGGTTCGGCGAACCGTGACGAACACGCGCGCCGCCGTCATCACTCATCGTGCGAGTAGCTTCAGCGATTTGTTCATCAATGATCGGGCGAAGCGTCTTGGCCGTCACGTTCGGGATATGATGCGATCGAACCTTGCCGCCGCGCTCGACAAGAGAAAATACAGTTTCCTTGCCAATGGCCCCGGTGTTCTTTGGGTTGCGCTTACCGATGTGCTTATTGCCAACCTTGCCACCGATGTACGTCTCATCAAACTCAACGGTCTTGCCAGCGCCGCCAAGCGGGGTTTTTGGATTCAGTTCGCGCATACCCTCACGGATGCGATGCGCCATAAACCACGCCGTCTTGTACGGCAGGCCGATCATACGATGCAGTTGATGCGCGCTCATGCCTTTCTTGCTGGCGCACATCAGATGCGTCGCCAGAAGCCACTTTGTCATCGGGATGTGCGACCGCTCGTAGATGGTGCCTACGGCGGCTGTAAACTTCTTCCGGCACTCGTTGCAGTGATACCAGCCCGGCCCCATCGACTTGCCGCCAAGCAGCGCTACGCGGTCGAACGAGCCGCAGAAGGGGCAATAAACGCCCTTTGGCCAGCGGATGCCTTCAAAGTGCTTCCTAGCCGCTTCTACGTTGGTGAAAATCGGGTTCGTCAAATCAACGGTGGCAGTCATGTCGCTATCTCCTAGGCGAGATAATCCCATAACTGGCGTGTTCAGTCAAGGTTATAATTCCCCGATAGCGGGGGAGGGGGGACCGCCCGGAGGGTGGTGGAGGGGGCTTCTGACTCAACGGTCCACTTCCGTTGGAGGAGAATTCGGTGAGGCCCGCGCCCCTTCCACCGCGCAAACGCGCGGTCCCCCGCCCCCGTTTTCACGGGGGAGGAAAGAACGATCGCGCGTTGCACCGCAGGGGCAATTTTGGCAATCTCCGCCCCGATTTGCGCCCGCCGCTGCGGCATTGTATGCGAGGCGCCTTCCTTGCGGGCGGGCTTTGCCTGCCCTTCAAAAGACCGGGGTTTTTCGATGGAAACTTTGTGGCTCATCGTTTTTTGCGGCGTATTGGCGATCGCCTACGCCATCTGGGCCACGCGCTCGGTGCTCTCGGCCGATGCCGGCAGCGCGAAGATGCAGGAGATCGCGGCCGCGATCCGTGAAGGCGCGCAGGCCTATCTCAAGCGGCAATACTCGACCATCGCCGTGGTCGGCATCGTGATCTTTCTCATCGTCGGCTATTTCCTTGGCTGGCTCGTCGCCATCGGCTTTGCCGTCGGCGCGATCCTGTCGGGTTCGGCGGGCTTCATCGGCATGAACGTCTCGGTGCGCGCCAATGTGCGCACCGCGCAGGCCGCGATCAGCTCGCTTGCCGCGGGGCTCGAAATCGCCTTTCGCGCCGGCGCCATCACCGGCCTTCTGGTTGCGGGCTTAGCCCTTCTCGGCGTCACGCTTTATTTCGGCTTTCTCGTCGGCACGCTGGGAATGGCGCCGAACAACCGCGAGGTCATCGACGCCATGGTGGCGCTCGGCTTCGGCGCCTCGCTGATCTCGATTTTTGCACGCCTTGGCGGCGGCATTTTCACCAAGGGCGCCGACGTCGGCGGCGATCTCGTCGGCAAGGTCGAGGCCGGCATCCCGGAAGACGATCCACGCAATCCGGCGACCATTGCCGATAACGTGGGAGATAATGTCGGCGACTGCGCCGGCATGGCGGCCGACCTGTTCGAGACTTATGCGGTGACCACGGTCGCGACCATGGTGCTCGCCGCGATCTTCTTCAGCGGCACAGGCGATATGCTGCTCAAGATGATGACGTTCCCGCTGGCGATCGGCGGCGTCTGCATCATCGCCTCGATCATCGGTACGTTCTTCGTCAAGCTCGGCGCCAGCCAGTCGATCATGGGCGCGCTCTACAAGGGCATGTTCGCCACTGCCGTGTTTTCGCTGATCGGCATTGCCGGGGTGACGTATTCGCTGATCGGATTCGGCCCGCTTCCCGGCGTCGCTTATTCAGGGCAGACGCTTTTTGTCTGCGGCATCGTCGGTCTTGGCGTGACCGGCCTGATCATCTGGATCACCGAGTACTATACCGGCACCAATTATCGTCCGGTGCACTCCATCGCGCTCGCTTCGGTCACCGGCCACGGCACCAATGTCATTCAGGGCCTCGCGGTGTCGCTCGAAGCACCGGCCCTTCCGGCGCTGGTCATCATCGCCGGCATCCTCATCAGCTACAATCTCGCCGGGCTATTCGGCATCGCTATTGCGGTGACGACGATGCTGGCGCTCGCCGGTATCGTCGTTGCGCTCGATGCCTTCGGGCCGGTGACCGACAATGCCGGCGGCATTGCCGAAATGGCAGGCCTGCCGAAAGAGGTGCGCAAGTCGACCGACGCGCTCGACGCTGTCGGCAACACGACCAAGGCGGTGACCAAAGGCTACGCGATCGGCTCGGCCGGGCTAGGCGCCTTGGTGCTGTTCGCCGCTTACAACGAAGATCTCAAATTCTTCATCGCCAACGCGAACCAGCATCCGTATTTCCAAGGTGTCGTGCCCGACTTCTCACTCGTTAATCCCTACGTTGTGGCCGGTCTCCTATTCGGCGGAATGTTGCCTTATCTGTTCGCCGCCATGGGCATGACCGCGGTCGGCCGCGCCGCTTCTGCCATCGTCGAGGAGGTGCGCCGCCAGTTCCGCGAGCGGCCGGGCATCATGCAGGGCCGCGACAAGCCCGATTACGGCCGGGCGGTGGATATACTGACCAAAGCCGCGATCAAGGAAATGATCGTGCCGTCATTGCTGCCGGTGCTGTCGCCGATCGTCGGCTATTTCATCATCTATTTCGTCGCCGGCGGCGGGGCCGCGGGCAAATCGGCGGCGTTCTCGGCGCTCGGCGGCATGTTGCTCGGCGTGATCGTGACCGGATTGTTCGTCGCCATCTCGATGACGTCGGGCGGCGGCGCCTGGGACAATGCCAAGAAGTACATCGAGGACGGCCATTACGGCGGCAAAGGCTCCGACGCGCACAAGGCGGCCGTGACCGGCGATACCGTCGGCGATCCGTACAAGGATACGGCGGGACCGGCCGTCAATCCGATGATCAAGATCACCAATATCGTGGCGCTCTTGCTGCTGGCGGTGCTGGCCCACTGAGCACGCGGGGCCGACGGTTACGGAACGGCGAAGGCCTAGGAGCCTTTGCCCTCCATGTTGTGGACGATGTTGGTGATGACATTGAGATCGTTGCCGGTCGTCGGCGTCGTCTGGCTGACAAAATCGAAGACGTGGCCGTCCTTCATGCCATATTCCGCGAGGCGCTGAACTTTGCGGTCTCTGTCGAAATAAACCGCGATCACGCGCTGATCGGCGACCCTGGTTTGCATGAACGCGATCGGACGGTCGACCTTCTGCGAAATGTAGTAGAACGCTTCGCCGCTGACGGTGGCCACCGTCGAAGGCGTTCCCAGCACGAGCAGCACTTGCTCCTGGGAAGCGCCGAGTGGAATTTGCTCGAGTGCGCCGTCGGGCAGCACATAGCCGCGCTGAAAAGTTTCGCCGGTGCAACCGGCGAGCCCCAGCGCGAGCGCAACAACAACGGCGCCAGCCACCGCCGCAAGCCGGCGCTCGCTACGCGCAAAAGTGCCCCGCATCCTCATCCCTAACTTGCGTCCAGCCGCCGCGTGCCGTACCCCCAAAGCCCAAGATTAGCAATCGGTTTGGCAATCCGCCGCGCTCAAAGCGGCCGCGGCGACGTGGGTTAACCCTATGATCCTGAGGCTTTTTCAGTCCAGCTCCGGCGAGGGCAGCATCCGCGACCTCTATGGCGCCATCGTGGCGCAGGCGCGCACTGCGGCGTTCTACGCCGGCTATGGGGTGCCGGACACGGTGCAAGGCCGGTTTGACCTGATTGTGCTTCATCTCGTGCTTGTGCTTGAGCGGCTTGGCCGGGACGACGGCGCGGCGCGTGGTTTCGGACAGAAGCTTTTCGACGTGTTCTGCCGCGATCTTGACCATAATCTGCGGGAGATGGGTGTCGGCGACCTGGCTGTTCCGAAAGAAATGCGGCGTTTCGCGGAAGCCTTTTACGGCCGGCAGGCGGCGTATCGCACAGCTCTCGCCGCGCCCGACGAGCGGGAGCTTGAGAAGGCGCTGACCCGGAATATCTTTCAGGGAACCGATATCGAGCCCGGAGCGGTCCGGCTTGCGCGCTATGCACGTGCCGCGCTGCGCCAGTTCGAAACCCAGGACGAGCGCGCCGTGCTGCACGGCAAGGTCGTCTTTCCGAAGCCTGAGGCGATTGCATATGAGTGAACAAAGATCGGGTGAGCAAAGAGCCGGCAAACAAGGCTCCGCCGCTGCGGCGCCCGCGCCATGGCGCGTTCCGGTTGCGGTTGAAGATATTGACGCCGACACCGGCCGGCATTTCGATCTGGTTGCCGATGACGCGACGCGCGCGGCGGTGGCGAAGGTCGCGGCTTTGCGCGAGCTGCCGCGCTTGCAGGCGAATTTCGACGTGACGCGGCGCGGCGCCGGCGGGTTGCACGTCGTCGGCCTGGTTTCGGCGACCGTCGGGCAAAACTGCATCGTCACGCTCGAGCCGCTCGCCAATGAAATCGAAGCGGCGATCGATCTTGACTTCGTTCCGCGACAGGCCCGGGCGCCGGAGCTTGGCGAAACCGGAGGCGAGCCGCACGCCATGAAATGGGGCGATCCCGAACCCCTGATCGGCGGTGCCGTCGACTTGGGCGCGCTCGCGACCGAATTTTTGATTCTTGGGCTCGATCCCTATCCTCGCAAACCCGGCGCCGTGTTCGAGCCGCCGCAGGAGGGCAAACCCGATCCGGGCCCGTTTGCCGCCCTTGCCAAGCTGACCAAAGGCTAGGGCGGTGCACTGAAACTCCCGTAACTTAGCCAAAAAACTTGAGAATTTGGCGGCGCACAGGTCGAAAACGAACGCAGTTGTGTGTCCGGGCGTCGAACCGCTATCCTCGCCTGAGGACTCGGCACTCCCACCCGGACCTGGGACCGCATCATTCAATGTCAGAAGACAAGGTCCGCATTGCTCTCGATGCGATGGGGGGAGACCACGGCCCCGCCGTGGTCGTTGCCGGCGCGGCGCTGGCTTTGGCGCGCCATCCGGCGAGCGAGTTCCTGTTCTTCGGCAATTCCGCGCTCATCGGCCCGCTCATTGACGCCAGAGCGGATCTCAAATCCGTATCGCGGCTCGTGCATACCGATATCGCGATAAAGATGGAGGACAAGCCGAGCCAGGCTTTGCGCTACGGCCGCTGGAAGTCGTCGATGTGGCTCGCGGTCGATGCGGTCAAAAAGGGCAACGCCGACATGGTGGTGTCCGGCGGCAATACCGGCGCGCTCATGGCGATGTCGAAGTTCAATCTCAAAACCTTGCCCGGCATCGAGCGGCCGGCCATTGCGGCGCTGTGGCCGACGCTACGCGGCGAATCCATCGTGCTCGACGTCGGCGCCTCGATCGGCGCGGATGCCGGCCACCTGGTCGATCTGGCGGTGATGGGTGCTGCGACCGCGCGCATCCTGTTCGGCCTCGACCGGCCGACCGTGGGCCTCCTTAATATCGGGGTCGAGGAAGCCAAAGGCCTCGAACAGGTGCGCGAAGCCGGGCGGATCCTGCGCGAGGAGAATTTGCCCGATCTCGACTATCAGGGCTTCGTCGAAGGCGACGATATCGGCCGCGGCAAGGTCGACGTCGTCGTCACCGAAGGTTTTGCCGGCAACATCGCGCTCAAGACCGCCGAGGGCACGGCGCGCCAGATCGGCGAATATTTGAAGGCCGCGATGAGCCGCTCGCTCGGCGCGCGGATCGGTTACCTGTTCGCGCGTTCGGCGTTCCGCCAACTGCGCGAATGGATGAATCCGAGCCGCGCCAATGGCGGCGTCTTTCTCGGGCTAAACGGCATTGTCATCAAAAGCCACGGCGGCGCCGACGCCGAAGGTTTTGCCGCCGCAATCGACCTTGGTTACGGCGTCGTGCAAGACCAGCTCCTGGCCAAGATCCGCGCCGCGCTCGGACGTCCCGGCAAGCCGAGGCACCAAGCTCTTGCCGAGGAACCTCTTGGCGGCAAAGTCCTTGGCGGAGCGGCCTCGTGACAATGCTGCGTTCGGTCATTCTCGGCTGCGGCAGCTATCTGCCGAGCCAGGTCCTCACCAACGACGATCTTGCGCGCAAGCTCGACACTTCGGACGATTGGATCGTTCAACGCACCGGCATCCATGAGCGCCGCATCGCCGCGACCGGCGAGCTGACCTCGCACCTGGCGCTACGCGCCGCGCAGGCAGCGCTTGCGCATGCCCGCGTCGATGCGCAATCCATCGATCTCATCGTGCTTGCGACCTCAACGCCGGACAATACTTTTCCCGCGACTGCCGTCTCGGTGCAGGCCGATCTCGGGATTACCCACGGCGCCGCTTTCGATCTGCAAGCCGTATGCTCCGGCTTCGTCTATGGCCTGGCCGTGGCCGACGGACTGCTCAGATCGGGTGCGTTCAAGCGCGCGCTGTTGATCGGCGCGGAGACTTTTTCGCGCATCCTCGACTGGACCGATCGCGGCACCTGCGTGCTATTCGGCGATGGCGCCGGCGCCGTCGTGCTCGATGCCCAGGAGCAGCCGGGCACCCGCGAGGATCGCGGCCTGCTTACGGTCCGGCTGCGCTCCGACGGCCGCTACAAGTCAAAGCTCTATGTCGACGGCGGGCCGTCGTCGACCGGCACCGTCGGCCATTTGCGCATGGAAGGCCGCGAAGTTTTCCGCCATGCCGTGGCGATGATCACCGATGTCGTCGAGGACGCCTTCAAGACCACCGGTTACACGGCCGACGACGTCGACTGGTTCATCCCGCACCAGGCCAATAAGCGCATCATCGACGGTTCGGCGCACAAGCTGGGCATCACGCCGGCGAAAATCGTCACCACGGTCGACCGCCACGGCAATACCTCGGCGGCCTCAATCCCGCTCGCGCTGGCCGACGCGGTCGCCGACCGGCGCATCAAGCGCGGCGACCTCCTGCTGTTCGAAGCCATGGGCGGCGGCTTCACCTGGGGTGCGGCGCTCGTTCGCTGGTGACCCCTGGGGAAACCGGCGCAAAGCCCGGTTGACTCATCCCTCAAGAAGCTAATATCGTTGATAATTCAGCACGATATGTTGATCGACGCTGGATCGATCTCGGTGCGCGGGGCTGGCGATGACGGGAAAGACGGTCACACGTGCGGATTTGTGTGAAGCGGTCTATCAAAAAGTTGGGCTGTCGCGCACTGAATCCGCGACACTCGTAGAGCTTGTGCTCAAGGAAATCACCGACTGCCTCGAACGCGGCGAAACGGTGAAGCTGTCGTCGTTCGGCTCGTTCGTGGTGCGTAAGAAGGGCCAGCGTATCGGCCGCAACCCCAAGACCGGCAAGGAAGTTCCGATCTCGCCACGCCGGGTCATGGTGTTCAAACCGTCCGCCATTCTCAAGCAACGCATCAATACCGACGCGGACGGCAGCAAGCCGTAACAGCGCGAGGTATAACGGCGCGAGTCATAACAGCGCGAAGTCATAGCAGCGTACGACTGAACGACGCGGGGATCAGCCATTGGAAAAGGCGCCGGACGCGTTCCGCACCATCAGCGAGGTCGCTGACGAGATCGATATTCCCCAGCATGTGCTGCGATTCTGGGAAAGCCGGTTTCCGCAAATCCGGCCGATGAAGCGCGGCGGCGGCCGGCGCTATTATCGCCCCGACGACGTCGATTTGCTGCGCGGGGTGCGCCACCTGCTCTACGGCGAGGGCTACACAATTCGCGGCGTCCAGCGCATTTTGCGCGAACAGGGCTCGCCCTTCGTTCAGAATGTCTGGCGCGCGGGCGCCGAACCGCCGCCACCCGAATTGGGCGAGGACGCAGCCGAAGATATCGGCGCGCCGGCGAGCGAACAGCGATTGGAGCCGAACCTGTTCGGCCTAGCGACGCCGCGTGCCGCGGAGCGCAGTTCAGGCGAAGCTCCGCCGGAACGGCGCGAGCCAACGCTGACGGCGCCGGCTGAGGCTCCGGGGCAACGTCTGGTGGCACTCGAAAATCGCCGCAGGTTGCAAATGGCGCTCGACGAATTGGTCGCCTGCCGCCGCATTATCGACTCAGCGCTGACGCAGGATTAAGCCGGCTTTACCGCCCCGCAATGGCGCACAGGAATGATCGGAGCGCCGAGATTTGAACTCGGGCCCCGTCTCTCCTTGACGAATTAGGCTCTCCGCCAAGCGTTTGGCGGATTCATCTCAAGTACGACAACGAGCCACAAATGGCGCGTCAGGCCGTCGGCGGCGCAATCGTATCGAGCGCCTTTCCTCTGGTCTCAATACCAATCAGGGAGACTGCAATCGCCCCGATTGCCAACGCCACCGACAGCGCTGCGAACACGGCTACGACACCGAAGGCCTGGATAAACACGATCGCGGAGCCGGCCAAAGTTCCGCCCAATCGACCGGAGGCGAATGCTGTCCCAAGTCCGGTTCCTCGCGCGTTAGTCGGGAAGACTTCGGTGGTGTAGATCACCATCGAATTCGTGCCGGTCTGGATGCAGAAGAACATAACGAACCCGACGACCAGGAGCATGGCCTCGTTCGAGGAATTGACGAAAATCACGGATACGATCGCAGCGGCGACCAGTGCGGTGATGCAGGTCTTCAGGCGGCCGAAATGGTCGAGCGAGTACATCATAAAAGCACTGCTGCATGGATAGGCCAGTGTCATTCCGAAGGTGAAGGTAAGGGCTTTGGTAACGGTAAACCCGCGTGAGCCCATCAAAGTCGGCATCCATGATGCGACCACGTAGACCACACAATAGACGAAGAAGAACGCGATGATCGCAAGGATCATGGTCTTCTTATATCGTCCAAACACGACGCCGAACGGATCGGAGCGCGTGTCGCTGACGGTATCGGTGGTCAGCGTCGTGCCAGCCGGCGGTCCGGCGATGCCGAGCCGCTTCAAGGTGGCCATGGCCTCTTGCCCTTTGCCGTGGAGCGACAACCAGCGCGGAGATTCGGGCAGAGAAAATCTCAGAAGCCAGACTATAAGGGTTGCGATGCCGATCACTACGAAGATGCCCCGCCAACCGATCATGTCCCGGAATGCGAGGGCGAAGAGAATGGCGAATGGCCACGGGAACGCTCCGCCGATCAGATGCACGAACGCCATCACCCGACCGCGAATGTTTTTCGGTGAATATTCCGCGGCATAGGTGAATGACAACGGCGTCTCCGCACCGAGGCCGATGCCGGCGATGAAGCGTAACGCGGCAAGCCAGATGTAGTCCGGGGCGAACGCGCAGGCGATGGTCCCAAATCCGAACAGCAGGAGATTGAACTGATAAATCGTCTTCCGACCAAACCGGTCGGTCAGTTCGCCTTGCCCAATAGAGCCGATCACGGTCCCAAACAGCGTCGCACTGATCACGGCACCAAGTTGCGGCGCGGTGGCGAAATTCGTGCGTACCATGTCAGGCACGAGCGATCCGAAGACAGCAACATCCATCAGATCCAAGAAAAAGCCCGCGGTGATGAGCGCAATAACCCGGGTGTGGAGCGGACTAAATTTCGCGTTATCCATTCCCTCCGCAACGAAAGATTGTATCGATTGAGTGGCAGCCATGTTCTTCTTCTTCTCCCCGATTTGAAACGCAGCGTTGCAGCTGGCAACTGCCCACTCGTTCGATTTTATTTTATCGCCTACAGTGTATCGCTATCGGGCCTCCCTCGTAAATAGGCGGGCCTCAATTCGCAATCGGAGATCGGTCAATGCGCCTGAAGTCGAAGAAGGCGCTGGTCACGGGGGCAGGAAGCCACGGGATCGGCAAGGAGATCGCGCTTGCATTCGCGCGCGAGGGCGCCGATGTCGTGCTCCATCATTTCAACCATCCGGATATCGCCGCTGACATTGCCACCGAGATCCGCGCGATGGGGCGAGCGGCACACATTGTCGAGGCCGATATCGCCGACCCGGTCGCCGGCCGCCAAATGGTCCGCGACGCCATCGCGCTGCTGGGCGATCTCGACATCCTGGTCGCGAACGCCGGGGTGACGCTGCGCAAGCCCTTCCTCGAATTCACCGACGCCGAATGGGACTATATCCATGCGATCAACCTTCGCGGGTATTTTCTCTGTGCTCAGGAGGCGTGCCGCCATTTGGTGAAGCGTGGCACCGGCGGGCGCATTATTTTTGTTTCCTCCGCCAATCAGAAGCAGGTCGATCCGTTTATGGCGCCGTATTGCGCCTCGAAAGGCGGCGTCATGCAGTTGGCGGCGTCGATCGCGATCGAGATGGCTCCGCAGCAGATCACCTGCAATCTCATCTCGCCGGGGATGATCATCTCCGATCTCACCCGCAATGTGCTTGGCGGCGAACACGAGAAGCGCCATGCCACGCGGGTGCCGATGGCGCGGGTCGGGCAATCTTCGGAATGTGCCGGTGCGGCGGTGTATTTTGCCAGCGATGAATTGGCATTCGTTACCGGTTCAAGCATCTATATCGATGGCGGCCGGCACGTCGGCGCCGGGCAGTCCTGGCAAGTCACGTTCTAGCCGGAGCGCGGGCTATACGCGCCGGGTTTTTGCGAGCCTCGCGAAGCTTGAGCAGTTCCTTGCCATAATCGTTGCCGTTCGGCGTCCGCACGATGGTGTGGACGTGGAATTTCTCCGGACTTTCATTGGTGAGGAAGACACCGCAATGATGGTCGAACTCAAGCATCACGACCGGGCTCTGCACCCGGTAATAGAAGGTGCTGGTCTCATCATGGCCGCCGATCCAGCAAAAGCGAGTTCTCATCAAGGTGGCGTTCGATCTCTTCCATCCTGGCCTTCTTGGCGCCGTGCGGTAACACGGCGAGATAGATTTCGATCAAGTCGAGCAGGCGTTTCTTCTGGTCTGGCGAAAACTCCGAAACCTTGATTCCTTCATAGGGGACGGTGCGATTGTCCCGGAACGCTCCGCCGAAATGGCGTTCGTCGGCAAAATGCACGCGTTCGGGCGGTATATCGCCGCCTTTCATGGAATGAAAGATTGTCGCTTGCGCTTGCTGTGCCGGCGACAGCGATCGCATGAGCGCCAGTGCTAATTCCTCCTCCGCCTTGAATAAACGGATGCCTTTGAACGGACCGGCGTCGGCGTAGAACGGCTCCGCCCCCAGAAATGTCGGCGACATCACCATCTGCTCGCCGATCACCAGGCAATTTAACGCGAGGTGATGGCCGAATAATTGCCAACCCCACGGCTCGGTCATGGATGGCTGGTTGAACAGACTGAAGGTGAAACTCCATTCGCCCAGCACAGCGGGCCCGTCCACCAGGTCGCCGAGGAAGCGGTTGAGCTTCATCACATCGCGGGTCTTCTCGAACCCTTCCGGACTTAAACTCGCCTGCACCACGGCCATGATCGCGTCACGGATCGAAGCATCGGCCTGATCGAGGCGTATCCCGTCGGTCTCGAGTTGCAGCTCGGTGTTCTGCCAGCGCCGCCATTCACGGGCATCCAGCGGGAAGCACATGGCGGCGCGCTGAGCGGGCGTCAGGCGTGACAGCAGATTGTCCGCTGCCGCCACCATCGGCTTGATAGGCGCACCGTTCGGCGCCAGCGCGAACAAGCCGGAGACGACCTTGCCGTCATTGGCGATACCGGAAAACGGTTGTTCGTAAAGTGCCCGCCACGTGCCGATCAATTCCTGCGCGCGGGCATTCCTGAGCTTGATTTCGGTATGAGATTTTGCGTCGGGTCCCACGATGCCCGTTTTGCCGGGCGCGGGAACGAGGCGACGGAATTCCGGTAGGCTCATTTCATTTCTCCACGACATCACATTTCAAGCTCTGGCAGTTCTTCTACCACCCCAAGAACAGGACTAGCTCTGGAATTTTACTCCGAGAGACAAGTTAGCCGGTCGGCGGCGCAATCGCGTCAAGCGATAGGCCTTTGGTTTCACGGCCCATCAACAGCGTGCTGGCGGCGGCAACGGCCAAAAGAGCGGCGGTGGCGCTAAACACCGCCAGCAGGCCGTAGGGCAGCAAGGCTCCGATACCGAAACTGGACGCGATCGCGCCAAGGCGGCCGGTGCCGATCGCAAGGCCGGCCCCTGTCGCGCGGGCATTGGTCGGGAAGCTCTCGGAGGTCAACATGGTCATCGAATTTCCTCCCAACTGCTGGAAGAAGAACATGCAGAACCCGGTGACCAAGATCATCATATTGGAATTGGACTGCGAAAAAAGAACCGAAAACACGCCGGCCAATATGAAGGCGGCGACCGCGGTCTTAATGCGGCCGATGTGATCGAGCGCCCACATCATGAACAGGCTGCTCAAGGGGTAAGACAGAGTCATGCCGAGAGTGAATTGCAGCGCCTTGGTGATGGCGAAACCCCGGCCCGCCATGATGGAGGGCATGAATGTCCCCAATATGTTGGCGACGCCGTAGAAGCAAAAGAACGCAAGCATCGCCCAGAGAATGCGGTGGCGATAGGTTGAGAATACCACCGCGAGTGGATCGCTTTTCGAATCGCTCGCTGCAGTCGTTGAAAGCTGGACATCGGGCGGCGGTCCGGCAATTCCGAAACTAGGCAGGATTTCGAGCGCCTCTTTGCCTTTGCCATGCGTGGCGAGCCAGCGCGGCGATTCCGGCAAGTTGAAACGCAGCACCCAGATGACCAGCGCACCTACGCCGATGAGCACGAAGATGCCGCGCCAGCCGAGCGTGTCCCTGAAGATCAGCGCAAAAAGTATCGCCACCGGCCAGGGCAGGGCGCCGCCGCCGACATGGACCAGCGCCATGTTGCGGCCGCGTACATTCTTCGGCGAGAACTCGGCCGCGTAGGCAAAAGCAAGCGCAATCTCGGTACCAAGTCCCAACCCGGCGACAAAGCGGAAGCCAACCAACCAATAGTAATTAGGCGAGAACGCGCACGCGATGGTGGCGCAGCCGTAGAGCAGAAGGCTCCATTGATAGACCGTCTTGCGGCCAAAGCGATCGGTGAGTTCGCCCTGTCCGACCGATCCGGCGAACAAGCCCAACAGCACGCCGGTCACCACGAAGGGTACATTGCTAAGGACCAGGAACTGGTCCCTCACCATATCGGGAACCAGCCCACCGAAAACGGCGAGATCGACCAAGTCAAAGAACAGACCGGCGGTGATGAGCGCAAGCGCCTTCCAGTGGACGCCGCTCATCGCGGCGTTGTCCATCGCCTCGTTGATGAAGCCTTCGATCGATTGTGCCATTCTCGGTGCCCTCTGCTCACGCCGCTGACGTGAGCGATCGTCTCGCTTACGCCACCGGACGGAGTTGTTTGACGTTTCCCGAAATTCGGAAGGATCAGGCCTTCCGGTTTTTTATTATCCGAACTCTAGGCATCATCGAGGATGCGGACAACCAGCAAACGACCGCACGTAATCTGGCCGTCACCAATTCAAACGCGGCATCAGCTGCACTGCGTTGTCGCGATCGATCAGGCGCAGCTCGGCTTCGGAAAAACCGAAATCGATCAGGCCCTGGGCGGTGACCGCCGGGGTGATCACCGGGAAGTCGGTGCCGAACAGGATTTGGCTCGCCGGCATCAGCTTGGTCATGGAGGCGAGGGCATAAGGGTTGTAAGCCTGCGCCGTGTCGAAAAAGAACTTGTGCAATTGCACAATCGGCCCATCGGGCAGGCGCGATTTCAAATCCTGGCGGCGATCCGCCCAAAACAGGATTCGGCCCATCAGGAACGGCAGCGTCCCCCCGCCATGCGAAAAGATGAAGTGTATGTTGGGGAAGCGCGTGGCCGTGCCGCTGAACATCAGGCTCGCAATGGTGCGCGAGGTTTCGGTGCCGTATTCCAGGATTGCGTCGATCAACTCCGGCACCAGATTCTGTGATTTTGGTGCGGGTCGGATGCACATAGGCAACCGCATGGCGCCGGTTCAATTCCTCCATCACCGGCGTGAACGTCGGATCGCCGAGATATTTGCCGAGATAGCTGGTCATGAAACAGACGCCGTCCGCCTTGAGCACGTCGAAGCCATATTCGATCTCGCGCAGCGTGCCGTCGATATCGGGCATCGGCAGCGTGGTGAACATGCCGAACCGGCCGGGATAATTGACGACGAGATCGGCCTGGTAATCGTTCGATTCGCGCGCGAGATCGCGCGCCGCCTTGTCATCGCCGTTCCAAACGCCGGGCTCGGTGGTCGAAGTCACGGACGTAGCAACGCCGCCTTCATCCATGGTTGCAATTGAATTGGCGGGTTTCCAATCCTCGTGATGTTTCTGGCCGGTGTTGAGAGCATGGATCAGCGCGCAAAAGCCCGGCGATGTGTGGTGGTGATGGACATCGATCCGGCGCGGATTGTTGGCATTCGCCGCATTCATTTCATTTCCTCCTGCGCGGCAAGCTCCGGCTCGCCTCGTGGCGGCGATCCTTCGTCGGGGCATTGCCGCTGTCAATCGCGGTCCGGCTGGCGTGACGCGATCGAAAATGCTTCAACGTCGCGGCAAGAACGGAGAGCTTCATGATTTCGGGTACCAAGCTGCATTTTCAGCAGGAACGCATCATCTACGGGAGGCCTGCCGCCGAAGTCATCGCCGAGGAAGCGGAAAGGCTGGAAGCACGCCGCGTCTTCCTGGTGTCCAGTCGTCATCTCTCTGGGGACAACGGTCCCGTTGCCAATATCGCCAAGGCTCTGGGCGCGCGTCACGCCGGCACCTATGGCAAGGCCGAATTGCATACGCCCAAGGAGATCGTCGTCGAGGCCGCCAATCAGGCGCGTGAAGTGAAGGCCGATCTGCTGGTTTCAGTCGGCGGCGGTTCCGTGACCGATACGGTCAAGATCATGCAGCGCTGCCTGTGGCACAACTTCACCACGGTCGAGCAACTCGTTCCCAACCGCATGTTCGGCGTCCATCAAGTGCCGGGTTTGGATCCGTCGCGCCATCCGCCGAGCATGGACGACGCCATCCGTATGATCGCCGTGCCGGCGACCTATTCGGCGGCAGAATTCAATTTCGGCGGCAGCGTGCTCAATCGCACAACCCGCGCCAAGGAGGCGCATGCCCATCCTTTGATGATTCCGCGCACCGTGGTGCTCGACCCGCGGGTGACGCTGTTCACGTCGCTCGATCAACTGCTCGCCTCCGGCATTTATCTGGTCGACCATTTCATTGCCGATTTCATGTCGCCCAAGGCCAATCTTGTCTCGCGGATGATGATCGGCGAGGGGGTCAGGCATCTGCCCGGTGCGCTGCGCGCCATCAAGAAGGACCCCGACGATCTCGAGCCGCGGCTTTATGGGCTGCTGTGCGCCTGGTGGGCGCGCGACCCGGACCTCAGCGGCGTGTTTCAAGGGCTCGGCCATGCGATCGGCTTGGTGTTTGGCGAACGCTACCGCATCCCGCCGGGAGTGAGTTCGGCGGCGCTGCAGCCCACGTGTTTACGTTGGAATTTGCCATCGAGCGAAGCGCAGCAAAAGGAACTGGCCGAACGCATGGGCCGGCCGGGAATGCCGCTCGCCGACGTGGTGGCGGAATTGATTTCGGATCTTGGACTGCGCAGCCGGATCCGCGACATCGGCGTCGACAGGAGCGACTTTCCCGCGATCGCCGAGCGCACCATGAAGAACGCGTTGATTGACAGTAACCGGCGCAAGGTGACAGGGGTCGCCGACGTGCTGGAGGTTCTCGATGCCGCCTGGTGAGCGGGCTCCATTTCGATCAAATAGCCGGCGAAACGACCGTAGTAGGAGGACGACATGACGGCTGAAGCGGAACTGGCATTACTGGAGGAACATCGGCGGGCGGCGCTCGCCGCCGGAGATATCGAGGCGTTCGGTGAATTAATCTCCGACGATTATGTTCACGTGCACGGCACGGCGGTGATTTACGACAAGGCCGGAATTCTCAATCATGTGCGGAAATCTCCCCGCACCGTCGACCCCCGCTCGCCGAAAATTCGCGTCTATGGCGATGTCGCGGTTCTTACCGGCGAGATGGTCAATGTGACTGCGGGTGCCGGCGGCGCCGCGCCGACGAAGGTGAGGCTCTACGCGACACAAGTCGCCCGCAAGATCGGCGGCAAGTGGAAATTCGTGTCGTTTCAAACCACGCGAATTCCGGATTGATTGGACAGCGAATTCGGGCCTGGCGCGTGTGGGCGGCTTACTAGATCAGCCCCTGATACCCGCCGCCGTCGAGTTGCAGATTCTGGCCGGTGATGAAGCCGGCATTGACGCTGCACAAGAAGGCGCATGCGTCGCCGAATTCCTCAGTGCGGCCGAACCGCTTTGCCGGCAACGTGCTGGCGATGCGTGCCCGCGCCTCTTCCATCGTCACGTTGTCCGACTGCATAATCCGCTCGGCCATGAATTTCTGGCGGTCGGTGTCGATGGTGTTCAGCAGCGGTAGCGCACCGAGCAGCAGAAAATACGCGGCGAGAGCCAGCAGGCCGATTGGGCGCGAGATGGGCATCGGCATGTGCCCTGCGTCCTTTGGTGCAATCGGGGCGGTACGACAAAGCCACAAACCCGCAACGCCGCCTAACGCGATGGCCCCGATCTGGGCGAGCGACGAGGTGTTGAATAGAATGATCACGGCGACGATGACGGCGATCGATGCGCGCTCGCGGTCGGGACAGAGTGTGCGCGCCATTCCCCAAACGGCCTGCGCGACGATCGCCACGGCGACGAGCTTGAGGCCGTGCAACAGACCGGCGCCTATCGGTCCCTGAAGGGCGTTCGCGGTATAGGCAAAGAGCACCATCAATATGGCGGATGGAAGCGTGAACGCGGCCCATGCGGCGAGGCCGCCGAGATAGCCGCCCCGCATCAAGCCAATCGAATATCCAACCTGGCTGCTGGCCGGACCCGGCAGAAACTGGCAGAGCGCAACCAGATCAGCGAAGGCGGGTTCGTCGATCCAGCGGCGCCGAACCACGAACTCCTGTCGGTAATATCCGATGTGCGCAATCGGGCCGCCGAAGCTGCTGACGCCGAGCTTAGCGAACGCGAGCAGCACCTCCCACGGCGAGCAGGATCGTTCGATTTTTTGATCAGCTTTTATTTCCACCCCGACCCGCCCCGGCTTGTTGCACTAGGTGCATGTATATTGTCCCATCAGCCCAGCCTCCTCGTGTTCGAGGATGTGGCAGTGATACATGAAGGGGTGCGCCCGCGTTGCCGGCCGATTGAAGGTAACAAGAAGCTCAGCCTTGTCTTTGGCGAGCACCGTATCCTTCCAGCCCGCCAGATGAGGCGGTGGGGGCCGTCCTTCGATTGACAGAACGCGAAATAATGCGCCGTGGACGTGAAACGGATGGGCCATTCCGACCGAGACGACTTCCCAGACCTCGGTCGTGCCAAGTTTTGTCTCGACGTCAATGCGATCGATGTCATAGGGCTTTCCGTTGATCCCTATGAGAGCAAACGCTTCGGGATGCGTGCCGTCTGGGCGGTTTGCGCATAAGCCGCTGTTCAGAACGAACTGCCGACGTTGTACGGCGGAAGCCGGATCGGCAGCGGCAGGCTCGATGAGGCGCGCCGGCAATTCCCTGACCATCGGCGTTTCCGCCGTCGGTTCGAAGCGCATTACAGCGAAATAGTCCGCACTGCCATCCGGCGCCACGCGGCCGAACGCGCCCATTTCGTCATCCGGCCCGATTTCAAGCACGACCGCTTTCCGATCGGCGAAATCGGCGAGAATTTCAAAGCGTTCTGCGGGCGAAATCGTGAGCTGCGTGAGTGGGACCGGTGCTGAAAGAAATCCTCCGTCCGACGCTATGACGTAAAACCTGCGTCTGTCGGCGAAGCGCAGTGGAAAATTCTGGGCATTGGCAGCATTGAGAAGCCGCAGCCGCACTAGACCGGGTGGCACTTTAGCGAACGGGGCAATTGCTCCATTCGCGATAATGGTTCCGCCTCTGGCCCCGTATATGACTTCCAGCGCGTCTATCTCCTTGTTGTCGTATTCAATTGATCCATCGGAATCGAAGTCGCGATCCTGCAGGATGATCGGCAAATCGTCGAACCCTAACGTCCGCGGCAGACCAAGCCGGGCATCGAAGCCGTCATCGACGATGATCATCCCCGTCAGCCCCATATAAATCTGGCGAGCGGTGTCGTGATGCGGGTGAGGATGAAACCAAAGCGTCGCGGCCGCCTGATCGACGGCTAGAACGGGACGCCAGGTATCGCCCGGATGAATGAGTTGTTGCGGTCCCCCGTCGTCATATCCGGGCACCAAGAGCCCGTGCCAATGCACGGTTGTCACGAAATCGAGCGTGTTCTCGACCGCCATCTCCACTTGATCGCCGCGGCGCAGGCGGATGACGGGCCCAAGGATCGGTGCCGAGTAGCCATAGGTCCGCGTCGGCTTTCTCGGAACGAATGCGTGCAGTCCGGACATGGCTTTTAGTTTGACGGCGTTGCCCTGTTTCGCCGCGTCGATCAGTTCGGGGATTGGCAAGGGCGTGCTGAACGGCGCTATGTCGCCCATTACGGATCGGCTGCCAATGAGGCCGCTCGATACAAGTGCCGCGGAGCCGTCAGCAAATTGGCGTCGCGTTAACATGGCGGAAAACTCCTTTCCTCCGATGAGTCAGGCACGTCTATGGTCCGGTGATCTGATAGCCGAGATACCACGAATAGAGATTTGTTACGGAGGCGTTCTGAAACGCCCGACCGGCAGACATCAGCAAATGGTTGTGGTCGTCGAAGTCATAGACAGCGCCGATGTTGAAGCCGGTGGTGTCTTCGCCTCCGATCGTATTCGCGGTCTGGTGGAAAAGTTCACCGCCTATCGCGAGATTCTTCGTCACCTGTTTTTGCAACAACCAGCCGAAGAACCAATAATTCTGGTCCATCGTGCCGCCACCCTGATTGATCCAATAACCGCCGCCGCCATATGTGGTCCAATCACCGAAGCTTTTTTGTATCCATACGGGAAGGTACACGCGCACATGGCCGGCGCCGAGGCCGTCGCCCTGGTCGCCCGTCGGAATTTCGACGAGCGGAAACACGCCGACCATTGGACGCAAACCTTTATCGTCCTCCTGGATGAAACGATATTTGAAGCCTAGTTCGGTATCGCCGTAGCCGAACTGATTGGGGCTGCCCGCGGCGCCGTTGAATGCGAGTGGCGCAATGATATGAAATTGACCATTGGGAATAAGACCGTAATTGAACTCCCAAGCGGGTCCGACGCCTGAGGTGTCCCCGCCTACATGGGTTCCTTCGGAGAACGTGTAGAACTCATAGTGCTGGTAATCGACCGGCTCGGGATCGTCGGTCAGGAACGGCGGTCCGGCCTTCGCAATTCCTGGCATCAGCATTACTGAGCCAGTCGCAATCGTCGCAACAACGCCCGTCAATTGCCGAACTATCCGCGGTCTGACCATGCGGCTGCCGACTAAATGCGCCACTGCAGTCAGTTTATGGTCGGCTGTCGAGAATTGTCTACCTAGACAGCGATGTCCGCTTTTGGCCCTTAGCTGCCGCGCTGATCGTCAACTGTCGCGGCTGCTTTCGGGGGTAAAGCGGACACGGCCTTCGTCAGGCGGCGCGGCAGAAAATGACCCAAAGCGGACATCGGCCCGCAAATTTTGGTGTGACGCACAAACCTCCAAATTGACGATGTGGTACCCTGCGCCCTGTCAGGGAGGGCTGGTCATGCGAATTTTGATGAAGCATCTGACTTCAATTCTAGCAGGTTTGTGCATTTCACCGTTTTCTCATGCCGCCGAGCAAGCTCCCATACCAACTGGGCACCACAGCCTTTCAGGTGCTTCAAATTACCTGCTGTACAACAGCTGTAAGCCTTTGGAAAATCCAAAGGCCATCATTACTCTGACCACCGAGATGAATGCGGGCGCAGGCGGCTTTGATTTCCAGTTCAATGCAAATTCATTGGCCACAGAGCAAAACCCACATGGAGCTAATGCAGACGGCACCCCGAGCTCCATGGGATGGCAGCAGTACATCATCAACGTCAGGGCTGGTAAGGAAAAAAATACCACGGATGTTTCTGGATTTCTGGAGCCATGGCCCAGCTCGAAACAGGATGAAAGTAATGGCTCCGATCTAATGAACAGAGGCGGGTATCACCTTGTTACGCTCGCCGATACACCAACTCCGACGCTTCCAGCAGGAACAAAACTCGAAATTCTACTCAATACTGCGCCGCATGATTACAGTGTAACAGGAATAACCTTTGAAGCGACTCTTCCCGGTGGGGCCAAGACCATCGTGCTTTATCCCAAGTCCGACTATTGGAACGGTAAAACCATTGAGCTCGAAGGGCTCGCTCTCGATCGAACGCTCTGTTTGGGCAATGCGAAGCATCCCTACAATGACAAGCGTTTCTGCCCGGACGTCAAGAAGGGAGCCCGTCATCTCGAGAAAATGGACCTGACACCGGTCAGCACTTTCCAACTGAATTTTGCCGGCCCATGGGTCAACAAGGGCGAGGGCACCATCGAATACGAAGCCTCTGGCGACACGCACCTTGTTCCTGTGCTCCCCGACGAAAAATTGAACGCACAGAGCGGCGCCCATTTGCCCTATTGCTCCGTCGGCGCCGATACTGCGGAAACGTCGAATATTAATTATTCGACCCTTCCTGTTACCGGCGGGCGCCAGACCTTCACGCTTGCGCCGCGCTGCGAAAACGGGACACGGGCCTATTTCTTCAATTGCGATTATGGCTCGTTCTGTGCCACGCCGGAAAACGCCAAGACCTGTCTCGGGGGGGATGGTGCTACCCGGTCGACGTGTCGAACGTCAAAGCGCAAGGCAAAGGTCAATGCCAGAAAGTGCCCCGCGCGGACGAACGAGATCCCCTGGGCGGCTGGCTCGACAAGGTGGTCTATCCTGCCTCGCCGTCTGACGAGCGGACCGGGGGTGCGCACTGAAGGGTGACCACGTCTGACTGCCCAAGAGGACCTTCATTCCCAAAAGCTCCATCGGCGGAGATTGACCCTCCGAGTCACAAAGGTACTGGGATCGAGCATTCCACCGATGGGCTCGCCCGCGCCGAAGAGGTCATCGAGTAGATTCTTGCTGCACCGCATATGTCGCCTTTTGGCCCTTAGCGGAACGCCGGTGAGCGAGCGCCGCGGCAGCTTTCGGGGGTAAAGCAGCCGTGCCTCTTATTAGGTCGCGCGGCAGCTAATGACCCAAAACGGACATGCCCCTGCACGGAGGGCAGCTACACCGCCTCGTCGTTTTCTGTTTATTGCTCTTTGATCAATCGGATGGACTCGATCCACCGAACGGACCACGCCGTAGGCGGCGCAGTACCCCCGTGGTAACCGCGCCGCCCGGCCTGCGGTGACCTTATTCAAGGATCACCGCAAGCACGTGCAATATTGCCGATTTTGTCAGGTCTTGGCGTTGATCGAGATCAACGAATTGAGCGCCGACAAGCCGTGTTGCAAAAAAGCATCATTGCGATCGAAATCGTTAGTCGTCAGTTTTTGCGATGGCCGAATCCAAATTTATTTCTTACCGTGCTGTCACCCCCGTGAGTTCTGGCTTCTTGGCCAGCAAGCCTCTGTGCGCCGGCACAGGAGATCGCGACGCGCGATGCGGGACAGACGCAGTCGATTTATTAATGCCATACGGCATCTCGGGTTTATCCCCGCCGCGACGGCGCTGTTCATTCTGTCGAGTTGCCTCACAATTGGGTTCGCGCCGTCTGCGGAGGCCCTTCCAAGCTTTGCGCGGCAGACCGGCCAGCCATGCGGCTCCTGCCATACTGATTTTGCCGGGCTAACCCCATACGGACGTCTTTTCAAGATCGAGGGCTACACGAACGGCGGCGGTAAGTACCAGACGACACTGTTTCCAGATTCCGATGATTCGAGCGGAAGTGACAAAAAGAAGTGGGTGCCGCCGATCTCGATGATGACGATCGTCGGATTTACCCACACGCAGGCACCGATCCTGCCGTCGCCGAGCGCACCGTACAGCGCCAATGACAATGTTGTGGTGTCCCCACTGAGTTTCTTTTGGGGAGGAGCCATCACCGATCATATCGGTGCTTTTGCGCAGGTAACCTACAACGCCCCGCCTGCCGGAGGATTTGGCACGGATCCATTTGCCGCACATACATGGACCTGGGACAACACCGATGTTCGCTATGCGGACTCGACGAGTCTGGGCAATTCTAACATCACGTATGGCATCACGGCGAACAACGGCCCTACTGTGCAGGACCCATGGAATACAACGCCGGCTTGGAGCTTCCCGTACGCGCAGTCGACTTTATTCAACGAATTTGGGCCCACAACGATTATCGACGGGACCTTTGCGGCGCATGTCGGCAGCGTGGGCGCTTATGCCGACATCAACAACTTACTCTACGTCGAGGGATCGGTATATCGCACGCTCAGTGCCGGTGTGCAGAACGATCTCGGCACCGATCCGTTTAACGCGCCCGGAATGTTCGACGCCGCGCCCTATTGGCGCGTGGCCTTTGAACCGCATGTGGGCAACAATTGGCTGGAGATCGGAACCTTCGGTATGGCGGCCAATGTTCATCCTTGGTTGAATGCCTTTACACCGGACACCTCGACCCTTTCGCAGACCGACAAATACACCGATATCGGCTTCGATAGCCAATATCAGTATCAGGGACCCAATTATTGGGTCACCCTGCGCGGCAGTTATATCCATGAAAACCAAAAGCTAGACGCGACTTCTGCCATTGGAGGGTCCAACCCGACCGACGTTCTCAATGAAGCGCGAGGGTATGCCTCGCTCGCCTATGGCAATGACAACCGGGTGGTGCTCACGGGCCAATATTTCAGCTCGTGGGGGAGCGCTGATTCGCTGCTTTACGCAGCGAATACCAACTTTAGTCCGAATACCGACGGCTGGATCGCCGAGATCGCCTACATCCCGTTCATCAGCAGCGTTGCGCCGGGATGGCCGTGGCTCAATGCCCGGGTTGGGCTGCAATACATCTGGTACGACAAATTTAATGGAACGAACGTTGGTGCAGCGAGCAACAATACCCTGTTCCTCTATCTTTGGTTGGCGATGTAGCAAATGGAAACTTCGAGGTTCGCGATGAAAGCAATACTACTCGGAGGCGCGGCGTTATCTCTGCTGACCGTATCCGCATTCGGCGCCGATTTCGGAGTGCCGCCAGCGCCGCCCGTGGCACCGCCACCCTTCACATGGACGAGCTGCTACGCCGGCCTGAGCGCCGGCGGCGGCTTCGGACAAAGTAATCTGACCGACACTGCCGGTGTTCTTTCTCCGCTAAGCGGATTTACCTCTGTCAACCTTGATACGGGCGGTTACATGTTAGGCGGCCAAATCGGATGCGACTATCAGTTTGCGTCCAATTGGGTCATCGGCATCGAGGGTGCAGCATGGGGCGGAAATATTGGCGGTCAGAGTGCCGTCACACTGCCGGGAGCAATACCCGGCGACAATGCGACCTTCAAGGAAACGACTGATCTGCTGACCAGTGTAACTGCTCGCGCTGGATATGCGTGGGATCACTGGTTGCTGTATGCCAACGGCGGAATTGCCTTCGCCGACAATAGATACAGCGCACCCGGTACATTTATGGGGACTGCGTACGATCTCGAAGGGCTAGAAAATCGATTAGGCTGGACTGCTGGTGTTGGCGTTGAATGGGCCTTTTCGACTGATTGGTCTGTCAAGCTTGAGTATGACTATTACGGCTTCGGTACACAAAATGTGACGTTCATCGACCAAATCAGCCTCACCTCAGGTCCGGAGCAAATCAAGCAGAACATTCAAACGATCATGCTCGGCGTGAATTTGCACGTCAATGCTTGGCAATGAGGCGACGATGGAACTGAGTTGCCGACGCACTCAGACTGCGAGCAGCCGGCGTAGTCGGCTAGTGACACTCTTCAGAGAGTTGGCATCGGCGATAGCCGTGCTCACAGTCGTCTTCGCAGCCGCGGTTCGCGCTGAGGACACGAACACGGGTGCTGTTTCACAGAAAGACGTCCAGGCTAAGCTTACCTATTGCGAAGTGTGCCATGGCGTATCGGCACAAGGCTTTCACGGCTATTACCCAATCCCGCGACTTGCAGGACAACAAACCGAATATCTGAAGAATCAGTTGCGGGCGTTTGTCGAGCATCGCCGGACGAACAATATCATGTTCAATGTGGGACATGTCTTGAGTCCGGCGATGATAACGGCTTTGACCACGGATTTTAGCGCGCTTGATCCCAAGCCCTTGGGAGGCGCTCCCAAGGAACTCGCCGCCGCCGGAAAGAAGATCTTCGAAGACGGCGTCCCGGATGCAAAAGTTCCCGCCTGTGCTTCGTGTCACGGTCCCGAGGCCAAAGGCAATGGTCCGTTTCCTCGCCTAGCAGGACAGCTCTACGACTACCTTACCAACAAATTGACGAACTGGGACAAAGAGCGGGGTCAAATTCCTTCACAACCTGACACCTCAGCGATCATGGAGCCAATTGCGCACAACTTGACCCAACCGCAGATCAAAGCGGTCGCGGCCTATCTCAGTTATCTGGAGTAACTCCTTGCGCACCCTTCCAGCCGCCGAAGAAACGATGGACACAAGCCTCTGGCAGGCGCGGAACGCGATGACCGTTTCGAACGCGCGACGCGGCTGCTGGCTCGTGCCCATCGGCTTGCGATCAGTCTTGTCGATAGCGATACTATGTGGGATTTGTGCCAGCGTGGGTCGGGCGGAGGATGTGGACGGCAGTTCACGAGATAGCGTTCAAGCGAAGATAAGCTACTGCAAGGACTGTCACGGGCCGTCGGCGCAAGGCTATCGTGGATTTCTTCCGATACCGCAACTCGCCGGACAGCAGCCCGAATACCTGGAAAATCAATTGCGTGCCTTTATTGAGCACCGGCGAACGAACAACATCATGTTCAACGTTGCGCATACGCTCAGCCCCAGCGTGATTGCGGCTCTTGCCGCTAGTTTTAGCGAGCTCAATCCGAAACCTATCGGTGGCGCGCCACGGCAACTCGCGGCCACCGGGAAGAATATCTTCGAGGACGGCGTGCCGGACGAAAATATTGCCGCTTGCGCGGCATGTCACGGACCCGACGCGACCGGTAATGGGGAAATTCCGCGGCTCGCAGGCCAGCTTTATCCCTATGTCATCAAGGAATTGACGAATTGGGGCAAGGAGCGCGGGCAAAATCCGACGAGGCCCGACACGTCGGCGATAATGAGTCCAGTCGCGCACAGTTTGAACAAGTCGCAAATCGAAGCCGTTGCGGCCTTCGTCAGCGATCTGAGGTAATGCCCTATGCTTTGCGGAATTCAACCAAGGATTGCGTACTCAGTGGAATTCGGATCATGAAGTACTGTTCGCTCAGAATGGTGATATTAGCGACTTTGATTTTTGCCGCGTCCTCGCTAACAAGCCGCGCGGAGAATCTCGCCGTTCGAAACTGCACTTGGTGTCATGGTGGTTCGGCGCAAGGCTATACGCCCGCGCCGCGTCTCGCCGGCCAAAGGTACCAATATCTCGAAAGACAGCTGACGGATTTTCACTCGCACGCGCGAGACAATCCTTTTTCAAAACAATACATGTGGGGTGCCGCCGCAAATCTCAGCGAACAGTCCGTGCGTGATTTAGCGACGTACTTTTCAACGCTGCCTCCACAAGCAGCCAATGACGGATTCTCGGAGTTCGCAGCTACGGGAAGGACGATCTACCAAGAGGGAATGCCGGACTACAACATTGTGGCCTGCGTTGTTTGTCATGGCCCGAACGCCGAAGGCGTTGGGCAAATACCTCGCTTGGGAGGCTTGGCATACTCTTATTTGAAACGAAGACTTGAGCAGTGGAGCGAAGGCTATCATGTGGCCGCAGGGCCGCCGATGCCCGATATTTCCAGCAAATTGTCGCCGGACCAAATTAAGGCACTCGCATCATACCTCAGTTTTATCAAGTAAGAGCCGCAGCGCACCGGCTGATGTTAAAACCGCTTCAAAATTGTGGTATCGGCGTGATTTGATTGATCTAAATCAATACGCTTAACTTGATCATTTTGTAGGTTTGCGATTACTGAGCCGATGAGAGGAGGGTCAAATGTCAACCCTGCCCAGTGCAAACGAAAATCGATCAGCACTCCAAGTCATTATGCAGTGGTGCCGAGATTTGGTCAGAGCGGATCCTATGTCCCAACTATCACGCTGCGGGGAAAAGGAAGTTGAGCGCATAGCAAAAGACATCCGCCTGTCTGCTTCCGAACTTCGTGCGGTCGTAGGGCATGGTCCCGAAGCAGTCGACCTGCTGTTGCGCCGAATGGCCACCCTTGATCTCGACCCGATGGAGGTTTCCGAAGTTGGACCTCAAACTTTCCGCGATCTGCGGCGTGTTTGCACGATGTGTGAGAGTAAGAGGCGTTGTATGCGAGATCTTGCGCGCGATCCCGCCCGCCAAGTGTGGAAAGAGTATTGTCCGAACACGGCAACGCTAATGGCGCTGGACGCGCTGCCGTGGTCGTCGCGGCGCGAATGGTAGTGCTTCGCCGATCCGTTGGTACCGACTGTAGAACGGGGGGCCTTTACTGATCAGTGAGTGAATTCATAGAGCCAAAGAGGTACCCATGTCTGATACATCGCGTGTCCAACTATCCCGACGAACCATTGTTCTGCGCGGCTTTGCCGGTGCGGCAGGGGCCGTAGTGTTGTTTGGTCCGGCGAGGAACGCCCATGCTGCCAAATTCCCGCAAACATCGCCCGTGGTCGCCTATCAGGATTCCCCTAAGGATTCTCACCAATGTGACGGCTGTATCCAGTTCCAGGCGCCAAATGTCTGTCAAGTCGTCGACGGCACGATCAGCCCCACCGGGTGGTGTAAGCTGTGGGCCAAGAAGGGCTGATGGGTTCGCGCGACAAAAACCGCTCTCTTTGATCCATATTAAAAGTGCGGAAATGTCGCGACTGCAGCATCATTTTGCCGGTGGACGGAGTCCAGTAATGGCACCGCAAGCCTTACAGCGTTCGTTGCTTATCTACGAAATGATGGCGCGTCTAGAGATTGAGCTAGGTGCTGGAGTACTGCCGGCGTCGAGTTTGCGTTATGCAACGGCATTTCGGCGGCGTGAAGTGTGCCCATCGAAGGATGCTCGTCAGGACTGGCTCAATTGTCGACGACGGGGATAAATTTTGCGCCACCGTTCTGTGCGAATACCGACATCTTATTCGAGCTGCAGCGCAAGAACCCGGGCCCCGCCGCGTCAATCACAGTAGTGCCCCTTAGGGGTGTTTCCTGAATTTTCAGCGGCTTTTGCTTATGCCATGCTGTCGGCATGAGCCAAAAATCTCGCTTTGAGCATCGACGGATGTCAGAAAACCTGATGGCGCAAGCACGCCTTAGCAAGCAAATCGCGCATGCGTGCTGGAATGAAGTAAATGCCAAAAACTTCAGAAAAAGCGCTCAAGAATGCAAAGAGGCAGCAGAAATTGAGCGGGCTGAAAAGAGTAATAATGTGACCCGAGCGGTGTGGCCGCCGCGCAGCTTATGAAATCACACTGCCTTGCTTCCGCTTCCCAAGGAGATGTGTCGGAGTAATCCTTTGACGTCGGAGACAAGAATGCAAGATGCGCTGGAACATAGCCATACCCAGCAAGCGATTCACGATCGGCTCGCCCGAGGTCCACGCAGTAGTTACCTCAGAGACTGGATCTATGGTGGGATAGACGGCGCCGTCACGACATTCGCCATTGTCGCGGGTGTGGTCGGTGCCGATCTTTCGGCGGCCGTGGTGCTGCTGCTTGGATTTGCCAATCTTCTTGCCGACGGTTTTGCTATGGGCGCCGGCAACTACAGCGGCACCAAGGCCGAACGTGATAACTACGTGCGCATACTGGACATTGAGCAGAAGCACATCGCGCTTGTGCCAGAGGGCGAGCAAGAGGAGGTCAGGCAGATATTCGCCGCAAAAGGCTTTTCCGGCAGCGATCTCGAGCGGATTGTCGCGGTAATTACATCCGATCGTGCTCTTTGGGCAAAAACCATGGCGGTAAAGGAATACGGCCTTTCTCCAACTCCGAGATCGCCAGCTTACGCTGCCCTCAGCACATTTGGGGCGTTCATCACTTGTGGCCTAGTGCCTCTCGTCACTTACCTTTCCGCCGGCGGGCTTGCGTCGTGCATCGCTGCGACTAGTGCGACCTTCTTTGCCGTCGGCGCGATCAAAAGTCGATGGTCGCCACTACCCTGGTGGAGGTCCGGGTTCGAGACGTTTCTGATCGGCGTGAGCGCCGCTGCCGTGGCCTTTGCAGCCGGGTTCGGTCTAAAGGTCCTATTCAACCTGCCGGCAGCCTGACGGAAGTCAGGCCCAGTACGAACATGCGTTAGATCAAGGTGGGAAAAGCTGGCTTGTCGTTCAATCTCTTCGATCGCTCTGGCCGCGTCGCGATGAGGGGTTTGGTCAATGTTTGTTGAACTGTCTTGGCTTCCGTTAGTGGTGAAATTATCGCTAACTGCTGGAATTGTTGTCGTCGCGTCTGTCATCGCTGAGCGAGCGGGAGCCCTGACCGGAGCCTTAGTCGCCACCCTGCCGGTCACGATATGGCCGGCATACGTATTTCTCTCACTCGATCACGATGCGAGCTATATCGCACAAGCAGCTTTGAGTGGACTTGCTATCAATGCAGTCACTGGATTGTTTTTATTGATCTATGCCATGCTGGCGCAAAAGCGTGAGTTATTCGTTTGCATCGTCATATCCGCTGGATGCTGGATTTCGCTCGCGGTGCTTGCGCATTCAATTGAATGGTCGCTAGTGACCGCCGGTCTGCTGAATCTTGCCGTCTATCCCACCTGCCTGTGGCTTAGTAGCGCTGTACGTAATACTGAAATGCCACAGTTAAGGCGCGCGTGGTACGACTTACCAATGCGCACGATACTCGTCTGCACCTTGATGGCCACGATCGTTGAAGCCAGCAGCTGGGCGGGGCCAGCTCTAACCGGTATTCTCGCTGTGTATCCGGTTTCCACGACCAGTCTAATTCTTATCCTGCAGCCGCGGGTCGGTGCGCGCGCAGCCGCAGCAGTTGCCTCAAACAGTTTGTGGAGTCTATTCGGTATCAGTTTTGGTTTAGCCGCACTCTCTCTTTCGATAACTCCATTCGGGCTGGTCTTATCGCTCGCTGCTCTAATAGTTATTCCAGTGATTTGGAATCTTACTGTCTGGATCGCTTATCGCCGCGTCGCTGTCGTCACAATATAGAAAGCAAACGACGAGTAATGACTCGGGGTTGAGAAGGTGAGCACTGGGCTCTAGATCAGGTTCTTCTACGGTGAATAATTCGCAGGAAGGACAATTTTCGGATGAGCGTCGCCGCGATCGATGAACCCGAAAGCTTTATCCGCTGGCACTATATCTGGTGTGCATTGATAGCGCTTGCCGTCATGATCGCGGTAATTGTGGCAGACGATCTCTGGTTCCTGGACTTTGTCCATGTGCTTTCTAGTCTATTGTAGACCGGCATCGATCTCTTCATGGGATTTGTGCTTGGTCCGATCCTGCGCCGGGTCGATATTTCGGTTCGCCGGGAAATTGTGCGCCGGCTCACACCGCGGACGCTGTTTCTGATGCCGACGATCTCGATCATTTCCGGTACGACGGGTTGGTTCCTCGCAGTCGAACTCGGTTACACCACAGTCGAATGGCCGGCTTATGGTTGGGTGGCGGGCGCGCTCATGCTGGTCACATTAATGACTATCCAAGGCCTCGGGTTCTTGACGCCAGTGAACGTGTTCATTTGTCTCGAATTGCAGAAAATCAATCCGGACATGAATAAGATTAGCTCTTGGATGCAGCGATACTTCTACGCCGTCGCCCTACAGGGATTGATGCAGGTTGCTACCATTATCGTCATGACGCGATTCCGAACGGGCATTTGATTGTTGATTAGTATCTTAAATTCGCCCCGCGGCGCGTGGTTGATGGCCTCTTAAGCAGATATATCGCCAACAATTCGACGGCTCCCTGGCTCGGATACTCAATGCGACATTAGCGCTGGGACCGTCATTGAACGAAAGATCGAGCGCGTCACGCCGCCAAGTACGAATTCGCGCAAACGCGAATGCCCGTAACCGCCCATCACGATGAAATCGGCGCTCGAATCAGCGGCGTGCGAAAGGAGTGCATCAGCGACATCGACGTTGCCCCGTGCAATGCGATTGACTTCTACATTGAGTCCGTGACGCGCCAGATGCTGGCCCATGTCAACGCCCTCGATTTCGTCATATTTGCCACTACCGCTTGTTACAATCGCAACCTCTACCCGTTTTGCCCGCTCAAGGAGTGGCATAGCGTCGGCGACGGCACGCGCAGCCGGCCGGCTACTATCCCAGCAAACCATCACGCGGTCGAATTTTAGCGGCGCTTTCTGGATGTAGGGCACGACGATTACTGGCCTGCCGGAATCGAACAGCGTGCTCTCAGAAATCATTGCGTCAGCCATACCCCACTCAGATTTGGTTTGGCCCACAATTGCAAGATCAAAGTGTCGCGCGATACGAGCAAACTGGCCGCCAGCGCTGTCCCTGCTTGCACTGAGCATCCTCAGGTCGATCGAGATCCCCGCGCGCGCGCTTGCGGCACTAAAGCGATCCATAACCACCTTGGCTGCAGTTTCGTTGTCGCTCCGTTGTTCGATTGCCGGGGCACCGACGTATCCCAAGTCTGATAAGGAAATAGTTGGATCGTGGGCAAATGCGATACCGGTAATGTGAGCCTCGGTCGCGCTGGCTAGCGCAACTGCATAGTCTTCGACGGGCTTGCCATCCTCTTGAACGCTGAGATTCACGATGATGTCTTTGATCATGACATCGCCTCCTTGTACCCGCCATATTGTCACTCACACATTGAACTGTCCGATTTGGCACGGCCATTGCCGTTTTTCAGTGAGGTCGCTCTGCTTTCGCTACTTCTTCCTCCTCCAGGATATTTCGTCGAAGCGTGTTGAATTTTTCTTCAAAATCTGGCTCAGACGGCGAGCCGTAGCGGTCGGCCAGTTTTAGAGCTATTTCGGCCCAATCTTCCGGCCGTAGCGCATTAACCACGGCTGGAAACACGACTCGCTCCTCCTTGGCTATGTGTCGTCGCTCGTGGTCGATAAAATCGCGAATGATTTCGTCCACAGTCTGGCGCAAGAGATCCTGGTCGTTCAGGACGCTCTCGACCGCTTCGGCGACCCGGCGCAAACGTCTGGCTCCCTCCCGATGTTCGGCTGCGAGGTTGCCAATGGTCTTCGCTGCAACAGGATCGCGCGCCTTGAACTTTTCGACGATAATGTCCTCTTTTGGGTGATGGCAGGAATTGGGGTAGTCCTTGAAGTAGTCGATGACAGAGAGAATAATCTGGTAATCCGGATGGCCTCCATGGTCGAAAATACTCAACTCCTCTTCCAAGACGAGAAGAAGCTTTTCTATATTGCGATGTTCCTCCTGTAGAACCTCGATGATCTCTATCATCGTGCCCTCCTGCATTTGAGACTAAGAAGGCACGGAATGCATTTAGAGTTTTTGCGCTAGATCAAACCGGTCGCACGGCCGGTAGGGTCAATTGGCTTTGTCAGGCGTGTATTTCGTGGGGCAAAGTCTGCTGATGTTCTCGAATGCGGCGCGGAAAGGTGAAGCCGCCAAGACCGCAACCGAGTGGAAAGAACGGCTCGATCAAGGCCGTTTGGGCTCCTCGATACCCTGCATTCAAAGCCCACAAAACCTTAAGCGCCTTAGATCAAGTGACCTTGCCGACACCGGCCGCAGCTTGGAGTCCCGCGGATATAAATTGCCGTCCGAAGCCGGGAATTCGTCTGGGAAGGGGTGGCCGCCGTCTATCGCCCACTCGTCGCGGTCACTGGCAGACAGGTTTGGTTTCGGTTGCGGGGTAGGGGAACCTGGGGGGCGGACATGGACCAAACGGCTCGCGATGTCCGCTTATGACCCAAAGCGGACATCAATCAACACTTGGCGCATGTCGCTTATGCACCTCATTGCGGAAACGACGGAGCGGCGGTAGCTACTCTACCCTCGGTGCTATCCACAAATTGTCGAAAGGTTGGATTCTTTCGTAATGCCTCCTGGCCAGCTGTTATGAGAGTGTCAACTTCTTCCGGCGCCAAATTGAACCGTGTTGGTATCGACTGGAGTGCGAAAGCTCGCTGAGGGCCAAGTTGCTCAAAATTAATGCGCCCTACGAAGAATTTAAGATTGCGGCAACCCCATTTAGCAGCGATACCATAACCTTGTCTTTCGCTTGGTGACAGACCGCAACGCCAATGTATCAAGGCCTCACGCCATTCGGTCATTATCTGATCGAATGCTGTGAAGCTTGAGCGCGCACCCGAGTCGATAGCCGTATCGGCAGCAGCTTGAACGATTTCGGGCGCTGTTGGACCATCTGCGCTCTGCGCCCAATCTCCCGATGGGCCCCTCCCGGCATCAACTACTAAAAACAGAAGACGACGAACTTTGACTGCGCGTTGTGCAGTAAGTGGCCCATATGGCGTGGCTGCGGCTAATCTCTCGATTGTAAGTCCTGAGAGGCCATAGTTATCGACGAGCCCACCGTCCAGCAGCTTGATGAATGGCACTGAGCCGTCGCGATAGCGGGAGATCCCATCAGCGTACTCCTTGAGTAACGGAGGCGCCGTTTGGTTAGTTTGCGCAGCAACAATCCAGGCGGGAATCTCTGGCTGACAGCGCTTAGCATAAGAGGCAATGACAATCGGTGAGAAGACGACGGGCATTGCAGCGGATGCCGCGACGGCGCTGGCGACGGGATAGGAATCGAGATCGCTGCAGATGGCTTTGAACGTTGTACTATTAAAAATGAAAGGGGTTCGATTGTAGACGTCCGAAGCATTGATAAAGACATGAGGTCTATTTGCAGAATGGAGATCTTTGAACGTGGCACCGTGAAACAGGTTGTTGTCGAGCCATTGCGGAAATTGTTGTGTGTCGTTGAGACCACCCCGGTATGCGCGCAAGACATTTTCCGGCGTAAATGGAGTTCTTAGTGTCTCCTCTGCATCGCGCAGCAGAAAGCGGTCACGGAAATCCGACAGGGCCGTTCTTCCCCTAAGCGCAAAATATGCAGCTGTGATTGCACCACCTGATACTCCAGAAACATAATCAATCCGATCAAGCAGGGTGCCTTTTCGAGGCGGACCAGCCTCCGTGCGGTCGAGCTCTGAGAGTACGCCGTATGAAAAAGCGGCCGCACGAGTGCCGCCGCCAGAGAAGGCAACGCCTATGAGCAGATCATCGCCTTTCGTCTGATTGGCGCTGGTGGCCTCCAAAGGGGCCGCGTCCGCTGGGGCCGCCAGCGGGATATTAATGGGCGCATTACGGATCGTTGCGCATCCTGAAAGCATGATCGCGCAAAGGGTTAGTGATGTGAGATGTTTAGGGATAGATGAAATTGTGCGAATCCCCGCCCCGTACTTACTTAGAAGCGAATGATTATGATGAGATTGGGGCTGAATTAAAACGGCCGTTTGAAATGTTGGCCTGCCGCTCAATAAACGGACATTGCAACTCGATATCGTGATGTCCGCTATTGGCCCAAAGCGGACATTGGACCCCGAAACTCCGGAATCCTCTTAGTCGCGCTGGCGCTTAGCCCGGCCTTTACTGCTGATAGCCGAAGGCAACACCAATGAGAGGATGTTGCGGGATGTCGGCCTTACGCGTGATGAACCGTACGTGCCTGGCGGACTGTTCTCGGTTCGGGGCTTTTCTAACGACCGCCGGTCACAAAAACTTCGCGCAACTGCGGTCACGACTCGCATATCCTTGAATTGCTCGGTCTCGTTTTGACGCTTCCCCCAAGGTCCCATGCGTCAATCATGACGGCTAGCAGTCACCATCTGTCTTGGCCCCGGCAGCAATGTCGGGGCTTTTTTGTGCGGGTCTGGCTAAGCCGCTGCGGCGCGAGCGACGCGCGCGTGATGATCCATAACCCTATGCAGTTCGGCCGTCTGTAGCCAACTATCGGCCATCGCGAGCCAGCTGTGCTTGTCGTCTTCGTTCCCGGCGGTTTTTGCCTTTTGCTGGCACTCTGCGGCGCGAGCGCGATAGTGATTGAACTCAAACATTGTTTTATCCCCGACGCATACACATGGAAGCCCAAGGCTGAATCTTACTGCCAAACCGGTATTCGACAGGTTAAGGCGCGGTATTGCAGCGTGGCCTTGATGTCTGACGAATGTCCGCTTTCGGGGGTAAAGCGGACATGGTCGCCGTCAGCGGTCGCGGCAGTTAATGACCCAAAGCGGACATGCAACGAACCGTACCATCTGCTACGATCCAGCTTGACGGTGCCGAGTCCGCTTCTGACCCGAAGGCGACATGGGAAAATTGCAAATTTAGGGCCGAACGCAGCAACGCGACCCTCACCTAATGCAGCAACCATGGGGGTTTTTCGGGAAATTCCCGGTGAAAAATAACAGGGAATAATTTTGGCAGAACAGGGAAGCTGTGACCCGATAACAGGGAAATTAGACGCGAAGCCAATGTCCGCTTCTCTAATCGGCCGTTTGGGGTCAAGCGCTTTCAGACTATCCACTGGTACGGTGTTGATGTCGGTCGCGGGCTCGCGCTTCTCTTCGGAATCGGCACCAAGGCCCTTCCATCATGGGGTTCGAAGACGAGGCGGAACAATCTTTCGGTCGGTCTTGCCGTCAGACGAACGGCAGGTCCAAGCGGACATGCGAACTCACCTCATCCATCGTCCCGCGAGGGACATCATTCCACCGCTAGGTGGAGCTCGAGTGTTCTCCTATCGCATTTGATCCTGCACGGCTGTCATGCCGCTGCCACGTCCCGGGTCCAGCGGAACTCGGTGCCGTCAACCCAGATGCGGTGCATGATCACGGCCAATCGACGTGCCAGCGCCACGATCGCCTTCTTCATCCCGCGGCGCCTGGCGATCTGCATCGCCCAGGCCTTGAGCCAAGACCATTTCTTTGAACGCAGCATGCTCTGAGCTGCTTCGTAGAGCATGACCCGCATCATCTCGTCTCCGCAGCGTGATATTCTGCCGCTGCGATCGATCTCGCCGGATTGGTACTTGGAGCACGTCAGTCCAAACACCGCCCCGACTGCCTTGGATTTGCGGAACCGAGCGGGCACGTCGACGGTGGCGCGATAGGTCAGCGCCACCACCGGGCCGACACCGGGTGTCGTTATCAGGCGCCGGCACACCTCATCGTCCCGCACGATGGCCAGCAAACGGCGATGCAGGATGACGAACTGCTCGCGAAGGACCCGCCGGACAACGAGCAGCGGTTCGACCAGCTCAGCCAAGTCCGGCAAATTCTCGACCAGCTCCTTGATGCGCGCCTCGAACTTCACCTTGCCGACCATTCCGACCTTAAGGCCGAAGTTGCGTAAAGTGCCGCGCAGGTCGTTCTCGATGGCGATCGCCTTCGACTGCAGCAGCTGGCGATGGGTCAACAGCATCCGCAGCTTCTGACTGCGTAGCGTCTTCACATGCACGGGACGGTAAAGCCCCGCCCGCATCATCTGCGCGATACCGCGCGCGTCGTTGCGGTCCGTCTTGTTGATCTGCGCCTTCAGTACCGCCTGCATGTGCCGCGTCTCCACACAAACCACCGGTAACTCGGCTTCGGCAAGACCGCTGAACAGCCACTGCGACAGCGGTCCAGCTTCCAATCCAATCCGCTTGAAGTGGTAGGCGGGGTTCTTCAACACCAGCAGCAGAGCTTCCGGCTCGCTTGTAACCTTCACTTCTCGAACGATCTTGCCCGTGTCATCCACAATGCAGACGCTGGTCGCCTTGACCGAAACGTCCAATCCAGCAAAATGGTCCATGCTGCGCTTCTCCTTCTGATGCTTGAGGCCGTACACACGGACCTCGTTTCACCATCAGCCTGAAGCGCAGCACCCAAAATCTTCAGCTATCCACAAGCTCGCCGGCCGATTACCCCATCTTTCGGGGGGCAAAGCCCGGGGACGCGGCTCAGAGGACACGCGATGTCCGCTTTTGACCCAAAGCGGACATTGACGTGGATGCTGCCGGTTCGTCACACCTGCGTCTCAACCTGCGGCTTCGTGATCTGCCCCCTTTGAAGTGGTCCTCCCTGAGGTATGTTTTGACCATGGAGGATGAGATCGATGGTGAGGAAGCGGCATACGGCCGAAGAGGTTGTCGCGAAGCTTCGGCAGGTTGATGTTCTGATGGCACAAGGCGGGCTGGTTACTGATGCGGTTCGAGCGATAGGGGTGACGGAAGTAAGCTGCGCGACGAGCTTCTAAACGGTGAGATCTTCTACACATTGAAAGAGGCGCAGGTCATGATCGAAATCTGGCGGCAGCATTACAACAAAGTGCGGCCGCATTCCTCGTTGGGATATCGACCGCCGGCGCCAGAGGCACTCGTCTGGCCGGCAAAGCCCATGGCGCAAATCCCAGCTCTAAACTAACATTCCAAACGGACCACTCGCAGGGGGCCGGTCAGTCTGAGTGGACGGCAGTGATAACAATCCTTTGGCGACTTACCGCTTCTGGTACGAGTGGAAAATATAATCTTTCGACGCCACTATCGTATGGCACGCGAACCCGCAATTGACGGTTCCGGTAGCATCGGGCGTGTACGTGTCGGAGGCGGGATTGTAGTCAAACACGGCGTAGGCCCACCCCTTCGTGTCCGGGAATCTCTGGGTATCCTTCTCGATTAAGAAAATGTCTTGCAAGGTGTCTGGCACGTTGACGGAAAAGGGTGCCTCCGTGCTCTTTTTCAGTTTCCACTCGATCTTCGCAATCTTGGAGCCGTCGGGGAATGGCTTGCCGTTGCCAGGAACGCCAGCCTTGTAGGCGTCGATCATCACCGGATTTGCCACCATCGCCTTGAGCAGTTCATCGGTCTGACTGACGGAGACAACCTGCCAGTCTTCGTATCCCCTGAAGTCAGAGAACGGGAGCCCATTCGGCACTTGCAACGTGTACTTGTCCTGCGCCGCAAGGACCATGGTGCCCCAGACGGCGACCAATACCACGAACGCAAGCGCGGCTAAGAAGCCGCTCACTAAACGGAATCTCGAGATGCGCATCACGATCAGCCTCCTGTGATGGCCGAGAGCCCTTCTCGGCCAGCTGTAGGTCACACAAAGAATGAAGATGAATGCATCATATGACGGTGTTGTCGATCCGGATCACTCGGCGCGAGGAATGTCCGCTTCGGGTCATAAGCGGACACGACGGCCCACAGCGACCGCGTCCGCTTTACTCCCAAAAGCGGACACGGAGGCTAACGCATGTCGAGGCAGCTAAGGGCCAATAGCAGACATCGCGCCTGCGGTTCGACATAATGAAAGAGAGACCTCGCTTCACTGTTGCGCCCAGCGACGCTCATATACCGACAGGAACAACAATGACAGTCGACGAATCCAAGGCCCTCAAGAAGGGCACCCGCGTTTATTGGCGGAGCGATGCCGCTGACAGCGGCATTATCACCGAAACGAGTTGGGATGCGGTCACGATCGCCTGGAACAATGGGCAGGTGGCCAGAGTACACCACGGAGACATGCACGAAATTCAGCAAACGCCAACAAAGCCGCACAGCGTGTAATGGCAGCCGAACCAACACCCATCCGGCGCGCGCTAAGAGCAGCAGTTCCCCGCCTGAACCGGCGGGCATGGCATCGAGCCGTAAGAGCAAAACACACAACAATCGCCCGGCTTCGGCCGCAACTTCATACCGCAGCCCGTGCATTCGTAGACAATGCGGCATGCGTCAGTCCGCATACGCTCGGTCTTCGCCGTGCCGCATAGAGGGCAGGTGATAATGGATTGATCGATCGCCCTAGAACTCCTTGAGGTCACTGGCTTTTTTGGCCATCGTTTGCGTGATCATAACCTTCACGAGACCTCGCACGAAGTGGCAAGCGCAGGCTCAATGTGACGCGCATCGACAATCTTCTTTGCCTCGGCAACAATCAGTTCTTTGGAACTTTTCTCAAGCATCGCGGGACTTTCAGGCAGCGCAAATGACGGGCCGGGAGAAAAAATGATTGCTCTCCAGCCTTTTCCGACTGGACTGATGAGCAGGCGATATCCCTTATAATTGAGTTCTTCTGCCATTTTCGAGCGCCGCAGTTGTACGCGCAGGCCTCATATGGCCAGTCGTTGCGCCAGAAGGTGATCGACGTATCGCGACGCCTCAGCGAGAGCACCCTGTCGCTCCAAGTGCGTGCCGGTCGGCGCGACGCGATGATTCTTGGGATCGAAAATCGTGACCTGATAACGGTCGTCGCTGTCCTGGTGAAGTACAAGCTCGTATCCGTGATAGCTATGTCTGCTGGTCGTCATGTTGATCTTCTCAATGAGACATGAATTAGACACCTGATGGTCCCGCCCGGCAATTATCTAATCTCCCAACGAAACCGGCGTGTCCGCTAAGGGCCATGTGTGGACGGCTCCGAGTTGGCAAGGACTTTCTTGACGAATGCAGCATTGGTCGGTGCAGCCATGTGTTCGGCCTGTTGATGCGGTTCACATGACCGCTGGCCATAATGCCCTCCGCGGATCAGGTCCCGATCAGAAGCGCGCATTCGATGATGCTCTGGCCCTAGTGGGTTGTCCTGATCGCCGGATCGACCGGCTCTGCATTACGCGCTGTTCGCCCTGCCAACCTTCACATCACGCCGGATGTCCGGAGTGATCTCGTTTAGGCCGCGAGCGCGACCGGTTCCCTGTAGCGTTCACCCCTGGCCATGATCGCCCACGCCATTCTGGCGATCTTGTTGGCAAGCGCGATGGCCGCGACCTTCGTCGGCCGCCGCGCCAGCAATGCGGTGAGCCAAGGCCGGTGCCTGGTGCCGTGGATCTTGGCATAGCGGATGACGGCGAGCGCACCGGTCGTGAACAGGCTGCGCAGATAGCGATCGCCTCGTTTGCTGATGTGGCCGAGCCTGTCCTTGCCGCCACTCGAGGTCTGTTTGGGCACGAGCCCAATCCAGGCCGAGAAGTCCCGCCCTGATCGGAACATCTTCGGATCAGCGACGCTGGCAACCAGAGCAGTCGCCAATACCGGACCGATGCCCGGTATATTGTCGAGCCGCCGGCTTGCTTCACTGGATCGGTGCCAAGCCATTATCATACGATCGAACTGTAGGATCTGAGCCCTCAGCATCCGCAGTTGGGCGCCGAGAGCAGCAACACAGGCGCGGGCAACGTCGGGCAACCGCTTATCGCTTGCATTGGCAGCGACCTCGAGCAGTTGTTCAACACCATTGCGTCCGACCGGCGCAACGATCCCAAACTCCGCAAGATGAGCACGAATGACGTTGATCACCGAGGTCTGCTGGCGGATGAACAGATGACGGGTACGGTGGAGTGTCAGGCAGCTCTGTTGCTCGGGCGTCTTGGTCGCCACGAACCGCATGTTCGGCCGGGTGACCGCTTCGCAGATTGCCTCGGCGTCAGTGGCATCGTTCTTGTGCCGCTTCACATAGGGCTTCACGTAGGCCGGCGGCATCAGGCGCACAGTGTGACCAAGCGCCTGCAGTTCGCGCGACCAATGATGCGACGAGGCACAGGCTTCGATACCAACCAGGCATGGTGGCAGCCTCTGGAAGAAGGCCACCACGTAGCGCCGCTTGAGCTGGCGACGGAGCACAACTTCGCCCTCGGCATCAATGCCGTGAACCTGAAAGACTGACTTCGCGATGTCGAGACCGATCGTCGTAATCGTTTGCATGACTTGGCTCCTCCGAATCGTGGGGCCTTATCAGCACCCACATCCATGGCACTCACGTGCCGGTGGAGGAGCCGTCCACAGCATCAGAAGCAGACATCGCGGCTTTGATACAAAACGAAAGAGGCCGCCAACTAAGAGGCCTAGAATAGAAAAGTGGCCGCTCGAAATAGTTCAAAGCCGAGGAAGGCGGTCCAGACGCCAGTAAGTGCCAGAACACAGGTGGCAAGGACGATTGGCAGGGACATTAGCGCCTCCCTTTAATCGGTACATCATCACCACTTTTGTGCATTGCACAATATATCGAACGATATAGGGCAGGAGGGGGACGTCACTCAGCGTTGCCGATCCCAGTGCAAAATAGCCCCGACAAGTGAATGCCAGTGCTATTTCGGGAACTAGCCGGGACGCCAGTATTATCCCCGCTCAATGTGAAGGTGGAGCGACCGGCCGGGCGCAATCAAAATATACTGGGGATCCAGAACATGTCGGTACGTGCTGGGCGTTCGTTGACCCGCGAGGCGCCAATGTCCTGCAAAGTTCGGTCGCTGAGCCCTCTCAATTCGGAATTTGAGACCGTATGCACACCAATGACGAAGCGTCGCCTGATTGCTTTCCATGCGCCGAGCTGATTCATCGTGGTCATGGCTGCCTCCGAAACTTGCTCGCCCTACCGCTCTAAATATAAGACCGCCGCGCCCAGTCGCATGTGACCTGCAACACACAATTGCGCTTTCAGCATACCCAATTGCATTCCCAGCATTTTTGATCGGACAGCGCTGTAGGTCGCGGATGGGCCGAACACCGTCAATGTCCGCTTTGGGTCGTTGGCTGCCGCTCAACCTAATCTGAGGCGCGGCTGCTTTACCCCCGAAAGCTGACATCTCCATTGCCAATTCGATGGCAGCTCAAGCGATTAAATTGGTCTAGGAGCTTTCATTGTTGGGCCACCCGATATCGGTTGGATGCACCGGATAGTAGTCCTGCAGCCTCAGTCACCATTCGCCGCACGATTTCGGCCGCTGGTGGAATATCGGTGATGAGGTCTACGGCCTCGCCGGCAATCACCGCAGCGGTGTCGAAATCGCCGACTGCGCGCGACTTCGCGTACCGATCCGCCTCTTCGTCTTGGTGCTGGAGCAATTCGGCCTCTCGCCCACGCCACTTTTCGGAAAAGCTATTGCGCAATACTCGCCCAGTATATGGCGCTGGCCACACGTTTCGACGTGCAATGTCGAATAGGATGCTTCGGATCGTATTGTCACCAGTCGCCGACACGATGCATTCCTTGGCGGCGGCAAATCCTGCGGCCTCTTGTGAGGCGTAGAAGCGGGTCCCAATCAGCACCCCATCTGCCCCTAACATGAGGGCAGCGGCGAGGCCCCGACCATCCGCCACGCCTCCTGCAGCGGCGATCGGAATGTGAGGCACTGCATCGGCAACGGCGGGCACGAAGGGGAATGTACTGCGCGAGATACCGTGGCCACCCCCTTCTGCACCCTGCGCGACTAAAATATCCGCGTCATTCGCGACGGCGTCCTTCGCTTGCTCCAGCGTTTGAACTTGGCAAATAAGCAACGCTCCTGCCTTCTTGATTTTTCCAGCGTGCGGCCGAACTTCACCAAATGAAAGCATAATCGCAGGAGGCCGACGTTCAAGGACGAGGTCGAGCAAGCGGGGGCGCTTGGCCATGCTCCACGTGATAAAGCCTACGCCGACCCGCGCGTCACCTGCAGCATCCATTTCGCGCGCCAGCCAAGAACTCATCGCCGTAACCACCGCCGATAATGCCAAAACCACCGGCTCGGCTTACCGTTGCAGCGAGCTGCCCATTGGAAACGATATCCATAGGTGCGAGCAGGATCGGGTGTTGGACCTTGAGAAGGTCCGTTAGGCGTGTCGAAATCGACATATAGGTCCAGCCCCGTACTCACCTTTGCCAAGTCAATTATGCTCTCGACGGTGGCACTGGTCCAATCGCTCTGGAAATCGAGCGGCAATGTCCGCTTTGGGTCAAAAGCTGCCGCGCCGTCTGACGACGGCCGTGTCCGCTTTACCCACGAAAACTGCCGAGACAGTCGCCTTCGAGCGCGGCAGCTAAGGGCCAAAAGCGAACTCATGCACCGTAACATTATCGACAAGGCGCAAATTGAAAGACCGTCTCGCGGCGGTCTCTCCCAAATCAGATTGGTTGTTTTAGTCTGGCTGCGATAGCGGAGGCTTTGCAGCCTTTAAACATTTGTCATTTTCAGACAAAAATTTGACTTTCCGTGCCAAAGCACAAGCAAACCGGTGCACAAGGCTTGCCTTTGAATAAGCTTTCAATTACGCGCGCCAGCTTCTCATTGGAGATGCTTATGAAAAATGGATCAAAAAGACGCGCTTGGACATCCGTACAAGTTCGCGAACTAAAAACGCTCGCTCGAAATAAAGTGCCTGCTTCAACGATTGCACGACGTATAAAAAGGTCTGAAGGAGCAACTCGGCAAAAAGCATTCAGCATCGGGCTCTCGCTAAATTCCCGCCGGTAATTTCCTGGTCAAGATAAGTTTTTGCAACTCGCCTCCTAGTGGGATTTTTGGCCCACCCGGTAGGCTACTTAACCATCAGCAACACCGCGCAAAACTCGACGCATAATCCGCAGCGGGAGCAGTCGTGTCCGACGAGCAAAAAGACTTGGCGTACTACCTCGGCAAGGCCGAAAACTATCGCAAAAAGGCTGAAGCAGTTAGTGAACCCGGCCTGAAGGCCGCGCTCGAAGCAGTCGCTCGGAACTACATGGCGAAAGCGCGCGAGCTTGATCCGGCTCTTCCCTCAAATGGTGCGAATTGAACCGCACGGTGACACTCATGTGTGGTCAGAAAGTGCCGAGTTCCCGCCCACGCCGCCGCATTGTCCGAGCTGCGCTCAGAAGATGAAACTCGTCCGAAGAACATCACGATTCGGAGAACTACCCGATCTTTATATCTTTGAATGTCGAGCATGTGGTGTTTCGCATATCGAAGCATCATGACCGCGATTACTATAATGATGGTTGCGATCATAATTGTCGCGGGCGTCGCTTGGCACGGGCGTGGCCGCTGGTACTGACCAGATGGGGGCTGTACCGATCCGGTGTCCGCTTTGGGTCATAAGCAGACACGACGGCCCACAGCGACCGTGTCCGCTTTACCCCCAAAAGCTGCCGCGGCTGTCGCCGACCGGTGCGTCCGTCAGGGGCCAGTACCGAAAGTGGAACCAACGATGTCGAATGGGTCCAAGGGCGGACGTCGATTGTCCGCGTGCCGCATCATCGATGCGTGACGTCACGGTGGCGAATTAGCCGACCGGCCTGGAGCGTATCAGGGGCGGTGAGGGCGCTGTCGAAAATGACCAATGCAAATCAAAGGTACCGTTTCGCCCTCACCTTGATCTAACATTCTGAATCGTTGCCTGTGACCCACCTCTGGCCGCACCAGCCTTCGCTTACGAGCTTCGGCCCGGCAAGCTAACCGAGCATTAATGCGCGGCATCCGCGGGCGAGAATGTAGCGGCGAAGGCTTTGTCCTACCGACCTGATTGGCGCGGCGGTTGCCGGCACCGGCTTGGGCATGGATGCGAGGCTGCTCGACGTGACGGTGTCCGTGATCGGCGGCTCCGCTGCTCTCGACCCTGCGCTGCTGCACTGGAGTGGCGATCCTTCTGCCGCGGAATTTTGGCGCACTCGGCTCGACCGGAGCGACGGTCAGTTTCAGGCCGCTCGGGCCACTGCACATCGCCACCGTCGTCCGCCACGCCGAAATCCGGCTCGAACGCCGAGGAGTCGAGCACCGGCAGCACTGCGTTATCGCCGGTAATATTTGCGGTGGTTTGCGGCCAGGTAGACTTTTCCGCGCCGTTATCGATGCCGTCACTGATGTTGAGCTGCTCGGGCGTTGCCGAGGCCAGCATCGGCATCGCGGGCTTTTTGGCCATCGCGATCACGTATGAAGCCGAAGGCACCA